>NZ_CP104562.2:0-2400000 GCF_025398155.2 Roseateles amylovorans | reverse complement strand
CGGGCCTGTCGACCGACCAGGTGGCCGCGATCGAATCCGGTGACCTGCGCGCGCTGTCCACCAATGCCATCCGTTCGCTGACCACCGACCAGTTCGATGCGCTGAACTCCGACCAGGTCGGCGCGCTGACCACCGGCCAGATCGCCGCGCTGACCACCGGCCAGGTGGCCGCCATGTCCAGCGATGACCTGAATGCGCTGGGCAGCGCCCAGATCCGCGCCCTGGGCACCGCCCAGGTCGCCGCACTGACCACCGGCCAGGTGGCCGGCATGGAAAGCGCCGATGTCCAGGCCCTGAGCACCGCCCAGGTCCAGGCCCTGAGCTCGTCGCAGGTGGGCGCCCTGTCCACCGACAACATCGCCGCCCTGACCTCCGGTCAAGTCGCCGCCCTGAGCACCCGCCAGATCGCCGGCCTGTCGACCGACCAGATGGCCGCCATCGAGACCGGTGACCTGCGCGCCATGTCCACCGGCGCCATCCGCTCGCTGACGACCGACCAGTTCGCCGCGCTGAACTCCGACCAGGTCGGCGCGCTGTCCACCGGCCAGATCGCCGCCCTGACCACCGGCCAGGTGGCCGGCATGGCCACCGATGACCTGAATGCCCTGGGCAGCGCCCAGATCCGCGCCCTGGGCACCGCCCAGGTCGCCGCGCTGTCGACCGAGCAGGTCAACAGCATGGAAAGCGCCGATGTCCAGGCCCTCACCACCGGCCAGGTCAGCGCGCTGAGCTCCACCCAGATCGGTGCCCTGTCCACCGACAACATCGCCGCCCTGACCTCCGGTCAAGTGGCCGCCCTGAGCACCCGGCAGATCGCCGGTCTGTCGACCGACCAGGTCGCGGCCCTGGAGACCGGCGACCTGCGCGCCATGTCCACCGCCGCGATCCGCTCGCTGACCACCGACCAGTTCGATGCGCTGAACTCCGACCAAGTCGGCGCACTGACCACCGGCCAGGTCGCCGCGCTGACCACCGGCCAAGTGGCCGCCATGGCCACCGACGACCTCAATGCCCTGGGCAGCGCCCAGATCCGCGCCCTGGGCACCGCCCAGATCGCCGCGCTGACCACCGGCCAGATCGCCGGCATGGAAAGCGCCGACGTCCAGGCCCTGACCTCCTCGCAGGTGCAGGCCCTGAGCTCGTCGCAGATCGGTGCCCTGTCGACCGACAACATCGTGGCGCTGAGCTCCAGCCAGGTCGCCGCCCTGAGCACCCGCCAAGCCTCGGGCCTGACGACCGACCAGATGGCCGCCCTGGAGACGGGCGACCTGCGGGCCCTGTCCTCCGCCGCCATCCGCGCGCTGGACAGCAGCCAGCTGGATGCCCTGGGCTCCGACCAGATCGCCGCGCTGACCACCGCCCAGGTCGCCGCGCTGTCCACGGCGCAGATCGCCAACCTCTCCAGCGATGACCTGAATGCGCTGACCAGCGCCCAGATCAAGGCCCTGAGCACCACCCAGATCGCCGCCCTGACCACCGCGCAGGTCTCGACCCTGACCAGCGACGATGTGCAGGCGCTCACCACCAACCAGATCGCCGCGCTGAGCTCCGGTCAGGTCGGTGCGCTGTCGACCGAAAACGTCGCCGCGCTGAGCTCGTCCCAGATCGCCCCGTTGAACACCCGCCAGGTCGGCGGCCTGACCACCGACCAGGTCGGTGCGATCGAGACCGTCGACGTCAAGGCCCTGAGCACCCAGGCCCTGCGTGCCCTGAGCACCGATCAGATCGATGCCCTGAGCTCCGACCAGGTCGCCGCGCTCACGACCGCCCAGGTCGCCGCGCTGAGCACCCAGCAGGTGGTGGCGCTGGCCACGGACGACCTCAACGCCCTGGGCAGCGCCCAGATCCGCGCCCTGTCCACCGCCCAGGTGGCCGCGCTGACGACCGGCCAGATCGCCGGCATGGAAAGCGCCGACGTCCAGGCCTTCACCACCGCCCAGGTGGCCGCCCTGAGCTCCGGCCAGATTGGCGCGCTGAGCACCGAGAACGTCGCGGCCCTGAGCTCCGCCCAGGTCGGCGCACTCAGCAGCCGCCAGGTGGCCGGTCTGACGACCGACCAGATGGCCGCGCTCGAAACCGGCGACATCAAGGCCCTGTCCACCGTCGCCCTGCGCGCCCTGGACAGCAGCCAGCTCGATGCGCTGGGCTCCGACCAGATCGCCGCCTTGTCGACGGTGCAGGTCGCCTCGCTGACCACCGGCCAGATCGCCAACCTGTCCAGCGATGACCTCAATGCGCTGACCAGCGGCCAGTTCAAGGCCCTGTCCACCGCGCAGGTCGCCGCCCTGACCACCGACCAGGTCTCGACCATGACCAGCGACGACGTCGCTGCCCTGACCACCAACCAGATCCAGGCGCTGGGCTCGGGCCAGATCGGTGCGCTGTCGACCGACGCCGTCGTGGCCCTGACCTCCGCCCAGGTCGGTGCCTTGACCACCCGGCAGGTGGCCGGCCTGACGACCGACCAGGTCGCTGCGCTGGAAACCGGTGACCTCCGCGCGCTGAACAGTGCCGCCCTGCGTGCCCTGACCAGCGACCAACTGAATGCCCTGGGCTCCGACCAGATCGAAGCGCTGTCGACGGTGCAAGTCGCCGCGCTGAGCACCGGCCAGATCGCCAACCTGACCAGCGACGACCTCAATGCGCTGACCAGCGGCCAGATCAAGTCGCTGTCGACCCAGCAGGTCGCCGCGCTGACCACCGGCCAGGTCTCCACCATGACCAGCGACGATGTCGCCGCCCTCACCACCGGCCAGATCGGCTCGCTGAGCTCCGGCCAAGTCGGTGCGCTGTCGACCGACGCGGTCGTGGCGCTGAGCTCGGTGCAGGTCGGCGCGCTGACCAGCCGCCAGGTGGCCGGTCTGACCACTGATCAGATGGCCGCGCTCGAAACCGCGGACGTCAAGTCGCTCTCCACCGCCGCCATCCGCGCGCTGGACAGCAGCCAGCTGGACGCGCTGGGTTCGGACCAGGTCGCCGCCCTGTCGACCACCCAGGTCGCCGCCCTGTCCACCGGCCAGGTCAGCAACCTGAGCAGCGATGACCTGAACGCGCTGACCAGTGCCCAGATCAAGGCGCTGTCGACCCAGCAGGTCGCCGCGCTGACCACCGGCCAGGTGTCGACGATGACCAGCGACGATGTGCAGTCGCTCACCACGGCCCAGGTCGCCGCGCTCAGCTCGGCCCAGGTCGGCGCGCTGAGCACCGACGCGGTCGTGGCCCTGACCTCGACCCAGGTCGCTTCGCTGACGTCTCGCCAAGTCGCCGGATTGACCACCGACCAGATCGCCGCGATCGAATCGGCCGACCTGAAGGCGCTGTCCACCGTCGCCCTGCGTGCGCTGACCAGCGACCAGCTGGAAGCGCTGAGCTCCGACCAAGTCCAGGCCCTGAGCACCAACCAGGTGTCGTCGCTGACGACCACCCAGGTTTCGCAACTGGCCACCGACGACTTCGCCGCCCTCACCACCGGCCAACTGCGAGCCCTGACCACCGGCCAGGTCGCCGCGCTGAGCTCGGCCGAACTCGAGGCGCTGGACAGCGACCAGATCGCCGCCCTGACGACCAACCAGGTCGCTGCCCTGACCACCGGCCAGATCAGCAACCTGGGCAGCGATGACCTGAACGCGCTGACCAGCGCGCAGATCAAGGCGCTGTCGACCCAGCAGGTCGCCGCGCTGACCACCGACCAGGTCTCGACGATGACCAGCGACGACGTCGCTGCGCTGACGACCAACCAGGTCGCCGCCCTGAGCTCCGGCCAGATCGGCGCGCTGAGCACCGATGCCATCGTCGCGCTGGGTTCCACCCAGGTCGCCGCGCTGACCACCAAGCAGGTGGCGGGCCTGACGACCGACCAGATGGCCGCCCTCGAGACCGGTGACCTGAAGGCCCTGTCGTCCACCGCGCTGCGCGCCCTGGACAGCAGCCAGCTCGATGCCCTGGGCTCCGACCAGATCGCCGCCTTGACCACCCAGCAGGTGTCGGCCCTGACCACCGGCCAGGTGAGCAACCTGTCCAGCGACGACCTGAACGCGCTGACCAGCGCGCAGATCAAGGCGCTGTCGACCCAGCAGGTCGCCGCGCTGACGACCGGCCAGGTCTCGACGATGACCAGCGATGACGTCGCCGCGCTGACGACCAACCAGGTCGCCGCCCTCAGCTCCGGCCAGATCAGCGCGCTGAGCACCGACGCGATCGTCGCGCTGGGCTCCACCCAGTTCGCTGCGCTGACCACCCGCCAGGTGGCCGGCCTGACGACCGACCAGATGGCCGCCATCGAGACCGGTGACCTGAAGGCGCTGTCCACCGTGGCCGTGCGTGCCCTGGGCACCGACCAGATCGACGCCCTGGGCTCCGACCAGATCGCCGCGCTGACGACCGCCCAGGTCGGTGCGCTGACCACGGCCCAGGTCGCCAACCTGTCCAGCGACGACCTCAATGCGCTGACCAGCGGCCAGATCAAGGCGCTGTCGACCCAGCAGGTCGCCGCCCTGACCACTGGCCAGGTCAGCACCATGGAGTCGGCCGACGTGGCCGCGATGACCTCGCAACAGGTCGCCGCGCTCAGCTCGGCCCAGCTCGGTGCGCTGAGCACCGACGCGATCGTGGCGCTGAGCTCCACCCAGGTGGCCGCGCTGAGCAGCCGCCAGGTGCTCGGCCTGACCACCGACCAGGTGGCCGCCCTCGAGACCGGTGACCTCAAGTCGCTGACCACCAATGCCCTGCAGGCGCTGTCCTCGGACCAGCTCGACGCCCTCGGCTCCGACCAGGTCGCCGCGCTGACGACGCAACAGGTCGCCGCCCTGACCACCGGCCAGGTCAGCAACCTCACCAGCGATGACCTGAACGCACTGACCAGTGCCCAGATCAAGGCGCTGTCGACCCAGCAGGTGGCCGCCCTGACCACCGGCCAGGTCTCGACGATGACCAGCGACGATGTGCAGTCGCTCACCACCGCCCAGGTCGCCGCGCTCAGCTCGGCCCAGGTCGGCGCGCTGAGCACCGATGCCGTCGTGGCCCTGACCTCGAACCAGGTCGCTTCGCTGACGTCTCGCCAGGTCGCCGGACTGACCACCGACCAGATCGCTGCGATCGAATCGGCGGATCTGAAGTCGCTGTCCACCGTCGCCCTGCGGGCCCTGACCAGCGACCAGTTGGAAGCGCTGAGCTCCGACCAGGTCCAGGCCCTGAGCACCACCCAGGTGTCGTCGCTGACGACCGCCCAGGTGTCGCAACTGGCCACCGACGACTTCGCTGCGATGACCACGGCGCAACTGCGCGCCCTGACCACCGGCCAGGTCGCCGCCCTGACCTCGGCTGAACTGGAAGCCCTGGGCAGCGATCAGATCGCCGCCCTGACGACCAACCAGGTCGCCGCCCTGACCACCGGCCAGATCAGCAACCTGACCAGCGACGACCTGAACGCGCTGACCAGCGCGCAGATCAAGGCACTGTCCACCGCCCAGGTGGCCGCGCTGACCACCGATCAGCTCAGCACCCTGGAGACGGCCGACGTGGCCGCCCTGGCGACGAATCAGATCGCCGCCCTCGGCTCGGCCCAGGTGGGCGCGCTGGGTACGGATGCGATCGTCGCGCTGAGCTCGCAGCAGGTCGCCGCCCTCGGCTCCCGGCAGGTGGCCGGCCTGACCACCGACCAGATCGCCGCGATCGAAACCGGTGACCTCAAGGCCATCACCACCGTCGCCCTGCGGTCGCTGACCAGCGACCAGCTCGATGCCCTGGGCTCCGACCAGATGGCCGCGCTGACCACGCAGCAGGTCTCGTCGCTGACCACCGGCCAGCTGAGCAACCTGAGCAGCGACGACCTGAATGCGCTGACCAGCGCCCAGGTCCGCGCCCTGACCACGCAGCAAGTCGCCGCCCTGACCACCGGTCAGGTGTCGACGATGACCAGCGAGGACGTGGCGGCCTTCAGCTCCACCCAGATCCAGGCGCTGAACTCGGCCCAGATCGGCGCGCTGGCCACCGATGCGGTGGTGGCGCTCAGTTCCACCCAGGTCGCGGCCCTGAGCTCCGCCCAGGTGCTGGGTCTGACGACCGACCAGATGGCGGCGATCGAATCGGGTGACCTCAAGTCGCTGTCCACGGTGGCCCTGCGTGCGCTCTCGAGCGACCAGCTGGAAGCCTTGAACTCCGACCAGATCAGCTCGCTGACCACGACCCAGGTCGCGTCGTTCACCACGGCGCAGATCGCCAACCTGACCAGCGACGACCTGAATGCGCTGACCAGCAGCCAGATCCGCGCCCTGAGCAACACCCAGATCCAGGCGCTGACCACGGCCCAGGTCTCGACGATGACCAGCGAGGATGTCGCCGCGCTGACCTCGACCCAGATCCAGGCCCTCGGTTCCGCCCAGATCGGTGCGCTGAGCACGGACGCGATCGTGGCCCTGAGCTCGACCCAGGCCGCGGTGCTGAGCTCGGCCCAGGTCGACGGCCTGACCACCGACCAGATCGCCGCCTTCGAGACGGTGGACCTGCGCGCCCTGAGCACCCTGGCGATCCGCTCGCTGGACAGCGCTCAACTGGAGGCGCTGGACTCCAACCAGATCGCGGCCCTGTCGACCGCCCAGGTGGCCTCGCTGAGCACGCTGCAGGTCAGCCAACTGGTCACCGACGATGTGCAGGCCCTGACCTCCGGCCAGGTCTTCGCCCTGAACTCGGCCCAGTTGCAAGCTCTGACCACCGAACAGGTGGCGGCCCTGGACAGCGGTGACCTCGCGGTCATCAGCAGCGCCAACATGCGGGCCTTCGGCTCCGCGGACTTCGAAGCCTTCAGCTCCGACCAGATCCATGCGCTGACGGCCTCGCAGTGGAGCGCGGTGGGCAGCTCGCAGATCATCGGCATCGAAACCGCCGACATCGGCGCCATCACGACCGCCGGCATCCACGCGCTGAGCACCGCCGCGGTCCATGCCTTCGGCACGGATCAGATCGCGGCCTTGACCACCGAGCAGATCCACGAGTTCAGCACCGCCCAGATCCGCGCCCTGGGCACGGACCAGATCGCGGCACTGACCACGGACGACATCGGTGCGCTGACCAGCAGCCACTTCATGTCGATGACCTCGGCCCAGGTGCATGCCTTCTCGACCGACCAGATCCTGGCCTTCGGTTCCGAGGACATCCATGCGCTGACCTCGATCCAGATCCAGGGCCTGACGACCGACCAGATCGTCGCCATGACGTCGGACCAGTTCGTCGGCTGGGAAACCCAGGATCTGGCCTCCATGAACATGGAGCAGGTGCTGGCGATGACCTCCGACCAGAAGGCCGGCTGGAGCAACGAGCAGATCAATGCCCCGTTCCTGGCCAGCCCGATCGTGCTGGACCTGGATGGCAACGGCATCCAGACCCTGTCGGCCAGCAACGGCGTGAACTTCGACGTCAACAACACCGGCCACACCGACAAGTGGGGCTGGGTGGGTGGCAACGACGGTCTGCTGGCGATGGACCTGAACGGCGACGGCCAGGTCAACAGCGGTGCGGAACTGTTCGGCGCCGGCACGGTGGTCAATGGCCAGAAGGGTGCGGACGGCTTCACCGCCCTCGCCTCGCTGGACACCAACCACGACGGCCACATCAATGCGCAGGACACGGCCTTCAACAAGCTGTCGGTCTGGGTCGATGCCAACCATGACGGCAAGACCGATGCCGGTGAGCTGAAGGGCCTGGTGGATCTGGGCATCAGCGACCTCAACCTGGGCGCCGTCAAGGGCACGGCGGTGGACAACGGCAACGTCCTGGGTCTGGTGTCGAGCTTCACCAAGTCCGATGGCAGCACGCATGAGATGACCGACGTCTGGTTCGCCAAGGACGGCGCCACGCAGACCGCCACCGGCGCCTCCACGGTGCAGCTGGGCGACCTGCTGGCGGCGCCCACCGGCAACCTGCTGGGCGACCCGGCCAGCACGGCCGCCACGGCTGCCGGCACCACCGCGGCAGCGGCCGGAACGGCGACTGCGGCGACGTCGACCGCCGAGCACATCAACCACGACCTGCTGGCCGCGGCCTACAAGCCCAAGCTGCATGACGACGATGTGAACAACACGCCGCTGATCTGAGACCTGTAAGAAGCCGGGGGCCTTGTGCCCCCGGTTTGCCATTGAGCGCCAACGCTTCGCGGCTGTGCATTTTTCACGCACGGGGAACCGCCCTGCCGGCCGACAATCCGCACAGGGCCCCGATCGCGCCTTGGTCTTCGATTCCAGATCGTTCCCCGGCAACCCCGCATGGCCACCTTCGACGTCACCGCGCTCACGCCCGAGCAGATCGCTGAACTGACCACCGCCCAGCTCGCCACGCTCAGCGGTGGGCAGTGGGCGCTGCTCAGTGCCGAGCAGGTGGTGGCGCTGACCCCGGTGCAGGTGTCCGCGCTGACCGCGCGCCAGCTCAACTACCTGGCGTCCGGACAGCTCTCGGCCATGGAGCTGACCGACATCCAGGCGCTGAACACCGGCGCGCTGCGCACCCTCACCACCGCCTCGCTGGCGGTCCTGACCAGCGACCAGATCCATGCCCTGACCACCACCCAGATCCCGGCGCTGACGGTGGACCGGCTGCGCCGCATGGACAGCGACCAGTTCGCCGCGCTGGACAGCACCCAGATCCAGGCGCTGAGCTCCATCCAGGTCCGCGGCCTGGGCAGCGCCCAGATCGGCCTGCTGGCGCTGGACGAAGTCGCCGCGCTGAGCACCAGCCAGGTCAAGGCGATGAACACGGTGCAGATCGCCGCGCTCTCGACCGACCAGCTCAATGTGCTGGGCACCTCGCAGATCGCCACGCTCAGCGGCAGCCAGAGCAAGGGCCTCACCGCCGCGCAGCTCAATGCGATGGCCAGCGAGTCCCTGCAGTCGCTCAGCACCCAGGCGGTGCGCAACCTGACCACGACGGCCGTCAGCCACCTCAGCTCCGACACCATCGTCGCGCTGGAATCGAAGCAGGTGGCTGCGCTCAGCAGCCAGCAGTTCCGCACCCTGGCCACCGACACCCTGGCCGCGCTGAGCACCGAGCAGATGGCCGCCGTCGGCACGCTGCAGATCAAGGCGCTCAGCACCGCCCAGATCAGCGCCCTGGAGGGCGAGGACCTCGCCGCCATCGGCACCAAGGGTCTGCGGGCGATCGCCTCCACCCAGCTCGCGGCCCTCAGCTCCGAGCAGCTGGATGCGTTGACCAGCCGTCAGGTCGCCAGCCTGACCTCCACCCAGTTGGTCGGCCTGCACAGCGAGCAACTTCCTTCGTTCAGCACCGACGAACTGCGCGCCCTCAGCAGCTCGGCCCTGGCGGGCCTGAAGCCCGAGGTGCTGGCCGCGATGGACAGCGAGCAGCTCGGCGCGCTGCGCACCAACCAGATCAGCACCCTCAGCACCCGTCAGCTGGCGGCTTTCGACACCGACGACCTGGCCGCGCTGAGCACCCTGCAGATCGCCGCCCTCACCTCCAAGCAGGTGGCGGCCCTGTCGATCGACCAGATTCGTTCGCTGGATACCGAGGACCTGGCCGCGCTCAGCAGCGTCGCGCTCAGGGGACTCACGCCAGGCCAACTGGCGGCCCTGGACACCGCCCAGTTGGCGGCCCTGAGCAGCAGCCAGACCGGCGCGCTGACCACGCAGCAGCTGCAGAACCTCAGTTCGGATCAACTGATCTCGCTGAGCACCAGCGCGATCCAGGCCCTGTCCACCCGGGTGATTGCCGGCTTGTCGACCGAGCAACTGGACCTGCTGGGCAGCGACCAGCTGATCGCGCTGACCAGCAACCAGATCCGCGCGCTAACCACCGCGCAACTGGCGGCACTCACGCCGGAAGACCTCAACAGCCTGACCACCGGCCAGTTCGCTGCCTTCAGTTCCGCGCAGTTCCGGGGGCTCACCACCGATCAGGTGTCGCTGCTGCAGACCGAGGACTTCGGTGCGCTGTCCGGCACGGTGATCCGTTCGCTCAGCACCGCCCAGATCCAGGCGCTGGACGTCGTCATGGTCGGCGCCATCAGCAGCGCGCAGGCCACGGTGCTCAACGCCGGCCAGGTGGCCGCGCTGCGTCCCGACCAACTGCAGGTGCTGACCACCGACGCGCTGCAGGCCATCAACACCGTGGCCATCCGCGGCCTGACGGCCGACCAGTTGGATGCCCTGGGCGCCGGCGCGCTCACGGCCATGCGCACCAGCCAGATCGTGGCGCTGACGACCGCCCAGATCCGCAGCCTGGATCATGAGAACTTCAATGCGCTGGGCACGGCCCAGTTCAGTGCGTTGAGCTCCTTCCAGTTGGCCGCCATTGCTTCCAACGAGATCGGCCAACTCGCGCCCGAGCTGCTGGCGGCGATCAAGCCGGGCTTCCTGGCGGCGTTGGGCTCTGGCCAGATCAGCCAGCTCAGTCGCGACCAGTTCGGCGCCTTCGGCAGCAGCCAGACGGCCCAGCTCAGCACCGGCCAGGTCGCAGCCATGACGCCGGACCAGATCGATGCGCTGTCCAGCGACGGTGTGCGCGGCCTGAGCGTGCTCGCCTTGCAGGCGTTCACCAGCACGCAGCTCAATGCGCTGGTGGATTCGCAGATCGATGCGATGCGCACCAACCAGGTCGCCGCGCTGACGACCCACCAGCTCGCGACCTGGTCGCAGGCCGACCTGAATGCGATGAACACGGCGCAGTACGCGGTGCTGTCCTCGCGGCAGATCGGCGCCCTGACGACCGACCAGATCGCCAACCTGGAGGCGGTGGACGTCGCCGCGGTGAGCACCCGGGCGATCCTGGGCTGGAGCTCGTCGCAGCTCGGCGCCTTGAGCGGCGACAGTGTGGCGTCGCTGACCGATGCGCAGCTGGCCACCCTCACCTCCAAGCAGCTCAGCGGCTTGAGCGCCGACCAGCTCGATCGCCTCAGTGGCGACCAGCTTGCCAAGCTCAACAGCGCTGCCGTGCTGGGCATGAGCAGCGACCAGTTCGGCTCGCTCGATGCGGGCCAGATCGCGCTGCTCTCCCCGCGCCAGATCGCCGCGCTCACGTCGCTGCAGATCGCGGCCATGGCCCCGGACGAACTCGAGGCGATGAGCACCCTGCAGTTCGCGGCCTTGCGGTCTTCGCAGCTCGCCTTGCTGGACGCCACCCAGCTCGCCGGCATCGAGACCCAGGACCTGGCCGTGCTGCACACCACGGCGCTGCGCGGCCTGACGAGCGATCAGATCGGTCTGCTCAGCCTGACCCAGATCCAGGCCCTGACGCCGAACCAGGTCGCCTCGCTGACCTACCAGCAAGCCGCAGCGATGCACACCGACCAGATCGCGGCGCTGAACACCGCCCAGGTCTCGGCCCTCACCAATGTGCAGGTGCTGGCCTGGACCGGCGACCAGATCGCGGCGCTGGATGCGCAGGACGTCGCGCTGCTGCCGGTGCGGGCGATCCGGGTGATGGAGGCCGGCGACTTTGCCGCGCTCAACACCGACCAGATCCATCTGATGATGAGCACCCAGCTCGCCGAGATGACGGTGACGCAGCTGACCGGTTTCGCCACCGAGGACTTCGCCGCACTCAGCTCCGCCGCCTTCCGCGGGCTGGGCACCGCCGCCCTCAACGGCCTGAGCACCGACGTCTTCGCCGCGCTCGGCGCGGATCAGATCCACGGCATCAGCACCACGGTGCTGCGTGGCCTGCACACCGAGCAACTGGCGGCGATGAACACCGACGCGATCATGGCGCTGGACAGCCGGCAAGTGATGTCGCTGACCACGGCGCAACTGGCCTCGATCTCGTCCGAGGGCTTTGCCACCCTGTCCAGCGACGAACTGGCCGCGCTGACCCGCGACCAGGCGCGGGCGCTGACGATCGACCAGATCCATGCCATCACCAGCGACGCGGTGATCGGTCTGGAGACGCGCGACCTGACCGCGCTGAACATGAACCAGGTGCTGGCCTTCAGCTCCGATGCCATCCAGGCGATGAGCGGTCAGCAGCTGGATGCACTGTTCCTCGCCACGCCCATCATGCTCAACTTGGACGGTCACGGGCTGTCCACCGTCTCGGCGCAGAACGGCGTGCTGTTCGATCTGAACGGCACCGGCCAGACCCAGCAGTGGGGCTGGATGGCCCAGGGCAACGGCCTGCTGGCACGCGACATCAATGGCGACGGGCTGATCAACAACGGCACCGAGCTCTTCGGCACCGGCACCGTGCTGGCGAACGGCCAGCATGCCGCCCACGGCTATGAGGCGATGGCCGCGCTGGACGCCAACCATGACCACCGCCTCAATGCCGCCGACGCCGCCTTTGGCGAGCTGCGGATCTGGGCCGATGCCAACGGCAACGGCAAGACCGATGGGGGTGAGCTGGTGAGCCTGGCCTCGCTGGGCATCGTCGAGCTGGACCTCAATGCCAAGGCGGGCACCGCGCAGGACAACGGCAACCTGCTGGGACTGATCTCGGGCTACAAGACCGCGGACGGCAAGACCCATGAGATGGCGGATGTCTGGTTCGCCAAGGCGAGTTCGGACGCCCCGCACACCGCCTCGCTGCCCAGTGCCGCCGAGGTGCTGGCCTCGCCCAAGTCGACCGATGCGGGTGGACTGCTGTCCGAGGGCGTCACGGCCCCCGCGGTCAGCAGTGCCTCGACGTCCAGTGCCGGTGCCAGTGCCAGCACAGACACCGGCCATGTGCACCACAGCCTGCTCAGCGCGCTCAAGCGCCAGGAAGGCGAAGACGCCGCTGCGCCGCTGATCTGATCGGCGCTGATCGGCGCGGCTCGGCGCTGCACCGGTCCGCCTGGGGTCGCTCGGCGCTGATCGGATGGACGTCGCGCCGTCGTCATCCGGGTCGACGCGGGTGCCCTTCCTGCGGAGTTGAACGCCTGGAGCATCCCTTATCGAGGCATGCCCCGTTTCCCTGCGGCGACACAATTCGCCGATGATTGGTCATGGCCCGTCCGCGGAGCGTGGCCGCCACCAAAGGGACATGCGTTGAAAACACTGTGCATCGAGGGCTGGCGAGGGGTGAACCACTCCATCGCGATGGTCAATCAGAACCAGATCCTGGAGATGGTGAAGGACGCGCGCTTCCAGCTGTTCCACCGCGACGCGCCCTTCTTCATGCCGCACTGGGACCGCAGCAAGCTCGATGCCGGCTTCTCGCCCGAGGAACGCGCGGTCATCGAAAGCCTGCCCGACCCCGGCGACCAGGTCATGGATGTGTGCCTGCGCATCGCCTCCCCGGTCCGTGCCGGCACGCCCGGCAGCGCGCGGCGCACTGCGACCTTTGTCGTCACCGAATTCGGCTTGTCGGAGAAGAGCTTCGATCCACCCGGGCTGGCGCCGTCCGCGTTGACTCAGGGCGATGACCTCGTCATCACACCGACCCGCTGGTCCCAGGCCCGGCTGGTGGACTACGGCTTCGATCCTGAGAAGGTGCGGGTCGTGCCGCACGGCTACAAGACCGACACCTTTCTGCCGATGACCGAGGAGCAGCGTCAGCAAGCCCGGCTCGCGTTGAACATCCAGCCGCATGAGACGGTGTTCACCAATGTGGGCGTGGCGACCTGGAACAAGGGCATCGACCTGCTGCTGCTGGCTTTTGCCGAACTGCGGTTGGCCGGCCTGCCGGTGCGCCTGATCCTGAAGGACCACCAAGGCCTGTACGGCATCACGGTGGAACGGGTGTTCGCCGAAATGGCGGCCCGCGCGCCGCAGATCGGTGCCGCGCAGGTGCGTGACGGGATCTCGGTGCTCTCCACCAGCTTGAACCTGCCGCAGATCCGGTCGCTGTATGCGCTGTCGGATGCGTATGTCTCGCCCTACCGTGCCGAAGGCTTCAACCTGCCGGTGCTGGAGGCGATGGGCTGCGGCACCCATGTGATCGTCAGCGGCGGCGGCGCCACCGACGACTTCACCCCGCCCGAACTCTGCCATCGACTGCACACCCGGCCGGGGACCGCCGCGGACGCGCCGCAACCGGTGGGCGGCGCCTTCGTGGTGCCGGATCTGGAGGACCTGCGGGAGGCCATGCTGCAGGTCGTCGAGCAGCGGCTGCCGCCGCCGGTGCGCCGCGAGGCAGCTCGCCTGCGGCTGGCTGAACGCTTCTCCTGGGGCACGGTGACCCGGCAGTTGCTGGACCTGCTCTGAGCACCGACAAGGAGCCTTGATGAAGCCCAACCTGGCGGTCGCCATCGTCGATACCGATCTGCATGTGCTGGCCCGGCAGGCGCTGACCCACACCCTGCGCGTGATGGAGCAGCAGGGGCTGCCGATCTCGCAGGTGCTGATCTATTCGGACCAGCCCGCCTTGTGGCCCGGCCTGCCGGTGATTCCGGTGCCGACGCTGACCTCCATCCGGGACTACAACCTGCTGATCACCCAGGAGCTGGCCAAGCACCTCAGCGCCGACCATGTGCTCGTGATCCAGTACGACGGCTTCGTGCTCAATCCGGACCAGTTCTCGCCGCACTTCCTGCATTACGACTACATCGGCGCGCCCTGGCCCAACTACGAGCGCCATGAGGTCGGCAACGGCGGCTTCTCCTGGCGCTCCAAGCGGCTGGTGCAGGCGGTGGCCGCCCTCGACTACGACGACCCCAGCGAGGCGGAAGACCTGTTCATCTGCCGCCGCATGCGTGACACCCTGGAGCGGCTGGGCTGCCGGTTCGCGCCCAAGGCCATTGCCTCGCATTTCTCGGTGGAGTTTCCGGCGGTGCCCTACCCGACCTTCGGATTCCACGGCATCTTCCACCTGCCGTCGGTCTATCGCGAGATGCCGGAGTTCCTGGTGGACCATCTGTCCGACCGCATCATCAAGTCGCGCAGCAACTTCCTGCTGCCCGGTCTGCAAGCGGTGTCCGCCGAGGCTGCTCAACGGCTGCAGGCGCGCCTGGCCGCACTGGCGTGAGTTGCCCCCTGCGAAACGGAACATGGTGCTGATTCCGCCGACCTGTCCGACCGACCCCATAGCCCCCCGACGCATCCGACGCGATCGACCGCACCCGACCGACGCCACCCCGCATTGCGCTGCCTACGAGGCCTGACATGACATCGAACAAGCAGATCATCATCCTCATCCCGCACGGCGTGCAGACCGGCGGCCCGGAGGCGCTGCACCAGCTCTCCGACGCGCTGATCCGCCAGGGGCACGATGCGCGGGTTTGGTATGTGCTGCCGAGCGACCTGCCGGCGATCGACGAGCTTTACCGCCACAACGGGCTGGGCGCCAACACGGCGCTGCGCCTGCAGCCACGCCCGAACACGGTGGCGGATTACGAGAAATACCAGACCGTGCTGGCCGAGCAGATCGTGATGAATGCGGACACCTGCGTGGTGTTTGCCGAGACCTATGTGCACTGGGTGCGCTACTTCCCGCATTGCAGTCCCATGGTCTGGTGGCTGAGCATCGACAACGCCTTCGAGTATTTGTCGGTGCAGAAGGTCAACCTCAACACCTTGCGCAGCGAGCGGGTGCTGCACACCTATCAATCGGGCTATGCGCATGACGTGATCCGGGCGCTGGGTTGCCGGCGCACGCTGCCGTTGTCGGACTACACGCCCGGCAAGGTGGAGGTTGCGTCCACGCTGCCCAAGACCGACATCGCGCTCAATGCCAACCACAAGGTGGTCTATGACGTCGGCGCGATTGCGGCGCGCCTGGAGCGCGACTGCGGAGTCAAGGTGCGCCTGATCCGCGGGCTGACGCGGTCGCAGGTCTACGAGGCGCTGGACCGAAGCCGACTGTTCATCGACCTGGGTACGTTCCCGGGGAAGGACCGCCTGGCCCGTGAGGCGCTGATGCGCGATTGCTGCGTCTTTGCGCTGGATGTGGGCGCTGCGCGCGACTACGCGCTGCCGGAGGAGTGCTACTTCAAACCGGATGCGGTGGACCAGGTGTTCGCCGGCGCGAGTCAGCTGCTGCAGCAATACCCGCTCTATCTGGAACTGTCGCGGCCTGCGCAGCAAGCGGTGCTGCGGGAGCGGATGATCTTCGAGCGGGAAGTGGCCGGGTTGGCGCACGCGCTGGGGGCGTGAGGGGTCCTCCCCAATGGCCCATCGGCGCATCACTGCTTTGCGCCTCACCTTATGAACCCCGATCAGCGTGCGTCTGAGCCGCTCCGAAAGAACGAATCGCGAAGAGCTTCGGCCTGATTGATCTCATATGGGCTGAGGTACTTCCTGAGCGAATCCAGCGTGTCCGGCTGTATGCGTGCATTCAGTTCGGCAGCGACCAACGCATAGCCATACGCCTTGGAGAGGTCGCGCGGGCCGGCTCTGCCATAGCGATGAATCCCCGACAGCAGCAATGCCGCTTCGCGGTTTCCTGCCTCCAGGGCGGAGGTGGCCAGCGCTTCGACATGGCGACGCAGTTGTTCGTCGGTAAAGATGTTTTTGCCGGCCAGCAACTCGGGCACCTTTTCTGCGTTTGACAGCAGTTGCCCCGCGAGCATTGCCTTGACCTGTGGCGAAGCCTTCTCGGCTCGCGCGAACTCGTCCAACAGGCTCACACGCGCCTGCAGGCCTTTGATGGGTAGCCACGCACATTCAGGCGGCCGGTAGCCACGTTCTTCTTCACTCTTCTCGTCGCACATACGAAGCGCGGCATTCAGATTCACGATGGCGGACACGTCGCCGGTCCGCGCCTTCTGAAGCTGCTCCTCAAAGTGCTTGAAGGCGTATTCAACTTCTTCAAGTTTGGGTTCGATGGTTTGCAACGGAGGTGGAACCCGGCGGGCCTCTGTAGTCGATTTCGACGCGTTGATAGGTAATGCCTGTTCTCTTGCCCTAACGATGTCTGGATCGTGGATTCCGCTCGTCTTCATTGGCGCCGTGGCCATCTCAGCTTCTAACGGTTCCCGTTGCTCTCGCTGAGAAAACCATGCAACGATGGCAATCGAAATCAATATCAATGTCGGAACCACGAAGGCGGCGACTCGTCGAATAAAGCTTTTCAGGTTCAGACGCTTCTCCATTAAAGCCGGGGATCATCGCACCGCCGGATGTTACGTCAATCTTTTCCAATGGACCTTGGGAATGACGCCGCCCATGTGAATTTCCTCGTTCATGGCTCGCCACCCCTCCATAAGCCATAGGACCGCAAACTTAAGCCAAGGGCAAACATGAATTGAGAATCTGCGGACCTTCTCGCTATGCTTTCTCGAAAGTCTCAATGAATAACCTGACACGGCCAAAGCGAATTTTAGCAATCATGCTCGACACCCTTACCCCAAACCCAGACCGTCTCGACTACGTCGTATTTTTCGAATGCGAGCCGGTATGGGAACATCCGCGCGGCTGGATCTTCGGCCTCAAATTTGAAATCATCAATGGGGACGATAAATTGGTCGTCGAATTCTCCAATCACGACCAGTACTGGCAGATGGAATGGTCACACGCTGACGAGGTGGTCATCGCGGCCAGCTGCGTGATGGTCGGAAACTGGTATCTCGAACGGGTCAACGGCCTGGAATGGTTCTGCTGCTCTGTTTTCGATGACAACCGGCGACCACGCGAGATTCGGCTCAAGATCCGCCCTCGCATCAGCGTTTCCATCCTCGAAACTTGGTGAACCCCGCGCCGAACTGATCCGCCTCGATGACGTCGATAGGCCAGCCAGGTCTCACATCGGTCGCCGGACCACCAGCCCATCATCGAACCCAGCGCCCTATCAAAACCGCCGCTCCACCGACAGGTGAAACGCCTGCACGGCATACCGCCCGATATCGGGATACCAACTGAGGTTGGCCTGGACGTCGCTGCCCATCGGCAGACGGACGCTGGGCGCCACGATCGGCACGATCGCGCGGGCCCGGCGATGCACCGTGTAGCCGCTGGCCGCGCCCAGAAACAAGCCGAGCAGTGGCCAGCGCGGCGAGGTGGCCAGGTAACCGCCGTAGACGGTCCAGCGTCTGACACTGTTGTAGTAGAGGCCGACCTGCGCCTGATTCTCGAAGCGGTAATAGACGCCCGGATTGAAGCCGTTGAAGCGTGTCGTGCGGGTGCTCTGGTCCACCACCCGCCCGTCCTGATCGACATAGAGCGTCGTCACCCGCTCCTGCGGACCGCTGTGATAGCTGACCAGGTGCAGGCCCAGCGTCGCCCCATCCCGCGAAGGCGAAGCGGGCGATGGCGGACCAGGTTCGTCGACAACAGGCATCGTCGCCGATGGCCACGAGGTCGCGGCCATGGAGGGGGCCTCGACCTCGCTGGTGGCCGCAAGACGCGCCGTCGCGATCGTCGGCGCGGCCACCTGCGCGGCAGCGCCCTCGCCCAGCATAAGCAGCATCGGCAGGCCGATGCCATGCCAGGATCGACTACGAATCAAATCCGTCCCTCCCGCCGGGTCGTCTGGCCGCAGCCTTCATGCGAATCACCGCCATGACGCCGATGCAGCACTGTCATGGCAGGCCCCGCCAGCGAGGTGCCACCGAGCTGTTTCTGTCGATCGACTCTAGGGAGCCCACCGTCGCCGGGCAATCATGGGAAATCCCTGAAGCGTCTCATTGCCCCTGATTCCAGTGGCGCCATGTCCACGCGCTCGTGCGCTCCCAGGCAAATTCACGAATGCCGACAGGGATGTGAGGCATCGCCTCACATCGAGTTCAGTCACACCGCACGTTGGCCCACGCGGAACACGAATTGAATTTCGAACGATCCGTACCGAAGATGAACACAGGTTGGCGGGCAGACCGCTACCGCGGGGATGAGCGGTCATCCCTCGGCATCTCGCAGGGGAAACGCATGAAGCTCTCAGCACTCAAGGTCAAGACCAAACTGTGGCTTGGGTTCGGCCTGATGGCCGTGATCGTGGCCATCATTTCGGGCGCAGCGTTGCTCTGGCTGAGCCATGCGAATCACCGATTTGAGGGCTACCTCGATGGCGTGGCCCAGCGCGAGCGTCTGGTCAGCACACTGGAGACTGCCGCCAAGTCTCGAGCCATCGCAGCCCGCAATCTGGTGTTGGTCATGACACCGGAAGACCGCACCATGGAACTGGACGCCGTCAAGAAGGCGCACCAGAAGGTGAAGGACTCGCTGGCACAGTTGCAGAAGGACCTGGCTGACGGGCGCGGCGCCACGGCGAAGGACCGCGAGCTCTTTGCCAGGGTCGACGCGATCGAAGAGAAGTACGGCGCGGTGGCGCTGTCCATCGTGGCCATGGCGGCTGACGGCCAACGCGACGCCGCCATCACCAAGATGAACAACGAATGCCGTCCGCTGCTGGCCAGCCTGCTGGCGGCGACCGCTGACTACATCGGATACGAGGACCAACGCGCCCGCGAAGAAAGCGCCGAGGCGGCCCGCCTGTTCGCCAACGACCGGTGGACGCTCCTGGGCATGGCCTCCCTGGCCGCCGTGCTGGCCGCCGTGCTGGGCTGGGCCATCAGCCGTTCCGTCAATGCCCCGCTGCAACGCGCCATCCGACTGGCCGAAGCGGTGGCCGAAGGCGACCTCCGTGCCGAGATCGATGTCACCGGCCGGGATGAGCTGAGCCAGTTGCTGGCCGCGCTCAAGGCCATGAGCGGCAATCTGTCGTCGATGGTCAGCAACGTGCGCCAGGCCGCAGACGGCATCGCGACCGCCTCGAACGAGATCGCCATGGGCAACCAGGATCTGTCGAGCCGCACCGAGACGCAAGCCAGCGCCCTGCAGCAGACCGCCTCCTCCATGGCGCACATGACCGAGACGGTGCAGCACAACGCCGAGTCCTCACGCAAGGCGACCGACCTCGCCTCGGTGGCGGCCCAGGTGGCCGGTCAGGGTGGTGATGTGGTGAACCGGGTGATCTCGACGATGGAGGAAATCAACGGCTCCAGCCGCCGCATCCACGACATCATCGGCACCATCGACGGCATCGCCTTCCAGACCAACATCCTGGCGCTGAATGCGGCGGTCGAAGCCGCACGTGCCGGTGAACAGGGTCGCGGTTTCGCAGTCGTGGCTGGCGAAGTGCGCGCCCTGGCGCAACGCTCCGCCACCGCCGCCCGCGAAATCAAGGCCCTGATCACCGACAGCGTCTCCAAGGTGGATGCGGGCGGCCAACTGGTGCAGGAGGCTGGCCGGACGATGGGTTCGATCATGACGCAGGTGCGCCACGTCACCGACCTGATGGGCGAGATCAACGCCTCCACCGAACAGCAGAGCACCGGCATCGTCCAGGTCAATGCGGCCGTGGCCGCCATCGACCGCGGCACACAGCAAAACGCCGCCTTGGTCGAGCAGAGCGCCGCCGCAGCCGAGAGCCTGCGTCAACAGGCGCAGACCCTGGCCGAGACGATCTCTCGGTTCAAGGTGCGGGAGACCGGCGGCCTGGTGCACGGCTGAGGATCGAACGGCTAGGTTCGGCGTCGTTCGCCGTCTCCCGCTGTCTCTCGCTGTCTCTCGCTGTCTCCCGGCGTCGTCCGACCTGATCGAAGGGTACTGGCGGCGGGCGCCCTCCCGCCCTGCCCCACCCTACGGCGCCAGCAACGGCACCAGATACTTCACCGGCACCGCATAGGTGATGCCGCTGGGCGCGCTCAGCGCCGATTCGCGGGTGCCCTTGAGCGCCACCATGTTGACGATGCCCACCACCTTGCCGGTGCGGATCTCCAGCAGCGGGCCGCCGCTGTTGCCCGGGTAGGCGGTCATGTCGAGCTGCAGGAACTCGACCTGCCCCTCCCGCAACTGCCGGATCGCGCGCTCGGACAGGCTGCCCGAGGTCGGCGCCGGCAGCGCCGCCTTGGTGATCGAGGCCACGATGCCGCGGTGCGTCGCCAGCGACACGCCCAGCGCGGTGCCCAGCGGATAACCCATCAACGCCACCGCACTGCCCTCGCGCACCACCGGCTGGCCTTCATCCAGCGGCGCCAGCGACAGCGTGGCCACCAGCGGCTTGTCGTCCACCAGTTCCAGCACCGCCAGGTCATGCAGCGTGTCACGACGGCGCAGCTTCACCGGCCGCAACTGCGGCGCGCCCGAGGCATTGCCGCTGCCCGGCACCTGGATCGCCAGCTCCTTCTCCAGCGGATTCGGAATCACATGCGAGCAGGTGACGATCAGCTTGCCGTCGCCCACCACAAAGCCGGTGCCGCGAAAGCCGAAGCGCGGGCTGTCGGTCGCGCTGTAGGTCCCGACCGCCACCACCGCCTGTCGACTCTTGTCGATCAGGTCCGGCAGCGTGTTGGACATTTCCTGCGCCCGCAGGCCCGTCGGCAGCAGCGCCGCAGCCCCCAGCGCCAGCAGTTGCCGCCGCGCGATAGGGTCGGGAGAGGGGCTCACACTCAATTCATTCATCGATCGTCTCGTTCCTTGTCCTGGGTCTTGGATGACACCGTTCCGGTGCGATGCCCGTCATGGGCGCTCAGGCCGCTCAGGCCGCCAGGTCGCGCGCGGTCTGGCCCATCTCCAGTGCGGAGACAAAGCTGCGCCAGTTGCGATCCGGCTCGTCGATGCGGAAACCATAGAACACCCCTTCGTCGGTGTCTCTGCGGCGCACCGCGCGCGCGGTCAGGTGCGAGGTCTCGCTGTGGCCCAGCTGGATCTCGACGTGGCCGTCGATCTGCAGCGGCAGCGGCAGCTTGCACTCGGCCTGGAAACCCTGGGCGGACACTTCGATGACGTCCAGCGTCACATGCCCCAGTGCGGGGCCGTCGTGGGCCGATGGCAGGTCGATGAAGCCCGGGCAGCGAATCGAATAACGTGGGTACTGCCGCAGCGCCCGGCCCACGTCCTCGCCACCGGTGAGCATCGGCAGCACATGGCGGAATTCCACCTGACGGTAAACCGACCACAGCAAGGCCTTCTGCCGGTCGCTGAGCTGCGGGAACACCGGCACCACCTGGTTGAAGAAGTGGTCCAGCAACGCCGGCGTCATGACCGGATCATTGGTGGTGTGATAGCGGCGCTCCGGCAGCTTGATGTTGGGCAGCCGGTGACGGAAGAAGTAGGTGTGCAGGTTCTTGTGAGCCGGCCGGCCGCGGTAGCCACGTTCGAACAGCCGGTCGGCATCCTGCAGGTCCAGCGTCGCGCCCACGGCGGGTGCACCGTTGGCGAAGTCGTAGTTGGCCACCGTCTGTTCCCGCAGCCGGGTGAAGAACAGCAGCGCTTCGTAGAGTTCGATCTTGTCGGGATTGACCGCGATGACCAGATGCCGGGTGTCGAAGTACTCGGTGCAGTACTGGTGCATGAACTTCATCAGCGGGAACAGGATCGCCCCGCCGGTCTTGCGGAAGGCCGGCGCCACCGCCAGCGCGGAAATCTCCGCAATCTTGCCGCCCTTGGCCCGCACGCCTTCCAGATCGAAGACCGATTGCAGCGGGAAGCCGAACACGCCCTCGCGCACCATCGAAATCGTGCCGACCACCACACCGTCGTACTTGGCGCAGAGCGTGGTGGTGGTGGGAAGGGCGTGGTAGATCGTGACCCGCAGGCCGCTGGGGTCCGGCTTCATGAAGCCGCTGCCGACGTAGGCGTCGTGCAGGATGCGGAAGCAGGCGTCGAGCTCCTCCTGCGTTTCCGCGACCTTGAGTTCCAGCCGCTCGCTGGGCGCGGGATCGCAATCGGCCATGCGCCGATAAACGCCGAACCGCAACGGACGCGGCAAACGCGAGAACATCAGGCGCAGCGCCTGATGCAGTCGCTTGCGAATGCTGGAGCGACGAATTTGGGTCATGACCGTCTCCCTTCGGGTGCGGTCGACCGCGGAACGCGGGTCCGTGTCAGCGGATCGCGGCCTGCAGTTTCTGCACCTCGGCTTGTTGCTCGAACTTCGGTCCCAGATCGGCCAGGCGCTGGAGTTCCGCCTTGGCTTCGGTCTTCTTGCCGCCGGCCACATACAGCTGGGCCAGACGCAGTCGATAGGCTGGCACACCGGGTGCCTGCTTCACCGCATCCTGCTGCACGGTGATGGCCCGGTCCGTCTGGCCCTTGGCCGCCAGCACTTCCGCCAGCGTGTCCAGGTAGGTGGGCACCTGCGGACGCAATTGATTGGCGCGTTCGGCCAGCTTCAACGCCTCATCCGGCTTGCCAGTCCGCAATTTGACCCAGGCGATGTTGTTGATCGCGGCGGCGTTGTCCGGCGCACCGTTCAGCACGCTCTGGTAGTACTGCTCCGCCTGGGCATATTGGCCCTTGTTCACCGCGACGTCGCCCAGGTGATGGAGGAAGACGGTGTCCTGCCGGTGCTTGGCCAGCCAGGCGTTGCCATAGGCCTTGGCCTCGTCGGTCTTTCCGGATTCGACCAGCACGCTGTGCAGCGCCACCGCCAGCTCGGTCGCGGGCACGGTGGCTCCGGCGGCCTGCGACACCTGCTCCGCCTTGCGGTAGGCCGCCAGCGCAGCGGGCCAGTCCTTGCGCGAGCGGGCGATGTCGCCTTCCAGCTTCCAGCCCAGGCCGAAGTTGGGGCGAGCCGTCTGCAGGCCCTTGGCCGCCACCTGGGCCACATCAGGACGCTGGATCAGCAACGCTTTTGCAGTGACCTTTTCGGCAAGTTGCGCATCGCCCGGGGCCACGGCCTGCGCGCGCTTGAGCGCGGCCGCCGCCTGGTCGCGGTCACCGCCCTGGATGTGCAGGTCGGCCAGGCGCAGCGGGCCCAGCGGCGAGCGCGGCTGCTGGGTCGCGATCTTGTTGAAGGAGGCCACGGCCTGCTGACGATCGCCGCTGGCCAGTTGCACCTGGCCCAGCACATCCAGCAGCTCCGGCGAATCCGGATCGCGGGTCACGCCCTCCTGCGCCACGCTCAGGGCCTGCTTGAGGTCGGGCTTCTCCACCAGCAGGCCGATCAGCGCCAGGCGAGGTGCCGGCGATTCGGGATGGGCGCGGGTCAGCTCGGTCAGTCGCTTGATGGACTCATCGGGCGTGGCCAGCTTGTGGTTGAGCCGCAGGCCGATCTGCGCCATGTGGGCGCGCAGGTTCTTGGGGTCGGCCTTGAGGACGACGTCGTAACGCTTGGAAGCGTCTTCCGGCTTCTTGTCCTGCACATCCATCGCCGCCAGGTTGTTGGCGGCAGCCAGCGCGGCGGGCTCGCGCTTGAGGGCGTCCTCGAACTGGGTGCGAGCCCCGGCGCGATCCCCGCGCGCCAGCGCCACCCGGCCCCGCAGCTCCGGCGCCATCGCGCTCTTGGGCTGCTTGGCATCCAGGGCATCGATGGCCTTGCCGGCGCCATCCCAGTCCTTCTTGCGCATCAGCACGCTGATCAGCGCCAGATCGGCCGAAACGCCCTTGTCCTCTGCGGACAGCTTGCGCAGGTCCGCCATGCCTTGCGCTTCCTGGCCCTTCTTGACCTGGCCGAGTGCCAGTCCGACCCGGCTGCGCACATCGTTCGGATTGGCCTCGGCGGCGCGGGCCAGGAAGCTTTCGGACTCGTCACTGCGGCCCTGCTTGAGACGGATCTCGGCCGCGAGCGACAAGGCTTCCGGCGGTACGCCGGCCTTCGCCTCGAGCGCGGGCTGCAGCGTGGTCATGGCCTGATCGGCATCCCCGCCGCGCAGTTGGGCCTGCGCCAACGCCAGGCGGGCCTGGGTCGATTCGGGCGAGCTCTGCAGCACCTTGGCAAACAGCGATTCGGCCTGGCGCAGGTCGCCGTTGGCCTGGGCGACGCGCGCGGCCAGGAACTGGGCGCGGTCGCTGTTGGGCGCGATCTTGAGCAGCGATTGCGAGAGCTCGGTCGCCTCCTTCAGCTGGCCGCCTTCCAGGGCGAACACGGACGCGTAGTAGAAGGTCTGCGCATGCTGCGGCACGGCGGTCTTCATGGCCGCGACGGCCTCCTTGGCGGCCGCCTTGTCGCCGGACGTCATCAGCGTATTGATCAAGCCCGAATGCGCACCCACCAGCCGCTTGTCCAGCGAGATGGCCTTGCGGAAGCTCTCCACCACCTCGGCCGTCGGCACCTCGGCCAGCGCCTGCAACTCACCCTTGAGCTGCCAGGCCTCGCCGGAGTTCGGCGACTGGGCCAGCAATTGATCGAGGCTGGCACGCGCCTCGGGCAGCTTGCCCTCGCTCGTCAGCAGTCGCACATTGAGCAGGCGCACGTTGACGCTGTCCGGTGCGGCCTTCAACGCGGCGTCGGCGGCGACGCGGGCCTCGGCCAGCTTCTGGCGGGCCACGTAGGCGCCGACCAGCGCGGCCTGCAGATCGGCCTCGTCCGGCAGGCTGGCGAGATGACGGCTGCCGTACTGCGCAATCACCTCATCGACCTTGCCTTGCAGCAGCAGCAGGCGCGCCTGCAGCGCCACCAGGGCATCGCCCTTGTAGCCTTGGGACTGGGCCTTCTCCGCCTCGATCGCGGCGCCGGACACATCACCGGCGTCCAGCAGCGCACGGGCGAGCAGGAAACGCGCTTCGGACAGCGACTCATCCTTCTGCAGCGCGTTCTTCAACTGGATGATCGCGGCCTTCGGATCCTTCTGGTCCAGATGCGTGCGGGCCGACTTGAGCAGATCCTGGGCCGATTCGCCGAAGCAGCCTGCCAGCAGCAGCGAAGCGCCAAGCGCCATCGCCACGGCGCTCTGTGCGAGGCGGCCCCGCGCACCGGTGGCCCCCGCCGTCCGGCGGGACCGGTGCGAGGAACGGAAGGTCAGCGGTGCGATGCCAGTCTTGCGGTCTCGGGACATGAAGCTCTCTCGGGAAAGGATCGGTGGAACCGGAGGATGAAACGGGTGGCCGGAGCGGCGAGCTGAAGCGGTGGGGTCCAGCCGCGAGATTCGACGGCGACGTCGAGCGGACGACCCCGTCGCATCGGCGGCCCGCTCAGGTCTTGATGCCCAGGCGATTCATCAGATCGTAAAGCGTGGGACGGCTCACACCCAGCAGATCAGACGCCTTGGCGATGTTGCCATCGGTGCGGGCCAGAGCGGCCACCACGGCCTGTCGCTCGGCGCGCTCGCGCACGGTGCGAAGGTCCAGGTCGTTCTGGTCGGCCGGGGTGGTCTCCGGGCTGGGCAGTCCGAGGTCCTCGGGCGTGATGCGGTCGCCGTCGGCCATGATGGAAGCGCGCTTCATCAGGTTCTGCAGCTCACGCACATTGCCGGGCCAGCGATGGGCTTCGACGCTGCGGATCGCCTCGTCGCTCAGGCGCAGGATGGATCGGCGCTGCTCTGCGCAGAAGCGCCGCAGGAAGGCATGCGACAGCAGCACCGCATCCCCGATGCGGTCGCGCAGCGGCGGGATGTCCACCACGATCTCGGCCAGGCGGTAGTAGAGGTCCTCGCGGAACAGACCCTGGGCGATCTTGGCCTTCAGATCCTGGTGGGTGGCACCGACGATGCGCACATCCACGGCAATCTCCTGCCGCCCGCCCAGCCGCTCGATGTTGCGCTCCTGCAGGAAGCGCAGCAGCTTGGCCTGCAGCGGCATCGGCAGGTCGCCGATTTCATCGAGCATCAGGGTGCCGCCGTTGGCCGTCTCGATCTTGCCGACGGTGGTCTTGGTGGCACCAGTGAAGGCGCCGCGCTCATAACCGAAGAGCTCGCTTTCCAGCAGCGCTTCCGGAATGGCCGCGCAGTTGATGGCCACGAAGCGGCCCTTGCGCTTGGAGGCATCGTGCAGCGTCTGCGCCAGCACTTCCTTGCCGGTGCCGCTCTCGCCCAGCAGCAGCACGGTCGCATCGCTGCTGGCCACGCGCTCGATGGTGCGGCACAGCCGCAGCATCTGCGGGTCACGGGTCAGCAGCTTGCCGGCGGGCTCGCCGTCCTGCTGGTCGAGCAGCCGCTGGTTCTCCTGCTGCAGTTCATGCAGCCGCAAGGCACGCTCGACGGTCAGCACCAGCATGTCGGGGTCGACCGGCTTGGCGAGGAAATCGTAGGCGCCCAGGCGAATCGCTCGCAGCGCATTGTTCTGATCGTTCTGGCCGGTCAGCACGATGACCTTGGTGGCCGGCTCCAACTCGATGAGCTTTTCCAGCAGCTTGAAGCCTTCGGAGACCGAGTCCTGGTCAGGCGGCAGGCCCAGGTCCATGGTGACCACCGCCGGCTTGTGACGGCGGAACTGCAGCACGGCGGAGGCCAGGTCATCGGCGGTGACGGATTCGAAACGATCCATCGACCACTTCAGCTGCTTTTGAAGGGCGAGATCGTCCTCGACGATCATCAGCGACGGGGGCTGCGCACTCATCGCGTCTCCATCAGGCTGGCATCGGCCGCCTGGTCATGGCTGCCGTCGGGTCCTGAACCGGCAAAAAACAGCGGCAGCAGGATTCGCACCTGCGTGCCTTGTCCGGGCGCGCTCTCCACGTTGATCTTTCCTCCAAGTTCCTGCAGGTACTGATAGCTCTCGTAGGCCCCGATCCCCATGCCGGCGGCCTTGGTGGTCTGGAAGGGCTTGAAGAGCCGCTGGTCCATGAAGGCTTGCGTCATGCCGCAACCAGTATCCTCCACTTCGACCTGCGCATGGCTGCCCACACGGCGCAAACGCAGCCGCACCTGTCCCTCAATCGGGGTGGCATCCAAGGCGTTCTGGACCACATGGCCGAGCACCCGTTCGATGCGTTCCTCATGCCCGCGCGCACTGACCTCCGCCAGCAGCTCGAGCGTCAGCGTGCGGCCCTTGCTTTGCGCGGCCGCCGCCAGGCGCCGCGCGATCGGACCGATCGCCACGCCGCCCGCGCTGCCGTGATGCGGCTTCTCGCCCTCGCGCAGCTGAAGCATCAGCTGGCGCATCTTCTCGAGCGAGTTCTCCACCGTGTCCAGCATGTCCTGCTGGAACTCGGGGTTGTCGCGCAGCCGCTTGGCGTTCTTCATCATCAGCGAGAGCTGGGTGACGATGTTCTTGAGGTCATGCACCACGAAGGCCGACATGCGGTTGAAGGCCTCGAACTTGCGCGCCTCCAGCAAGGCCTCGGCGGCCTGCATCTGGGCCAGGTAGCTGGCCGCTTGCTGGGCAGCGGTGCGCAGCAGGTCACGCACTTCCCAGTTGAGCTCCAGCGGCGTGCGCGGCTGGGCCAGCACCACCCAGCCGATCAGGGCGCCGCCGTTGAGCAGCGGCACCACCAGCCAATGGCGGGCGTCGTCCACCAGGGCCACCGGCAAGGCGACATGCTCATACACCTCGGGGCTGCGGCGCCACTCGTCGAGGTCAATGATCCAGCCGCGTTCCACCAGCCAGTGCTTCAGGGCCACGTCCGGTCGCAACGGCTCACGCAGCTCGTTGAGGTTCCAGCGGGCGGCCTGCTGATAGTCCTCGTCACCGGCGGCGCGGCGCAACCAGAGGGCGCCTGCGGGACTCTCCACCAGATTCGCCAGCCCCAGGATGACCGACTCGCCCAATTGCGCCGTCGAGGCGCTGGCCGACAGCATCGCGGTGAAGCGCAGCCATTCCTGCCGGTAGTCGTAGCGGTAGCTGAAGAAATTCTTGCTGATGTAGACCCGCAGCTTCGCGCGCAGCGAGCCGGACAAGGCCATCAGCAACAGCGCCAGCACGCCGACGACCAGCAGCACCTGCTGCAGCGCCCGGCCCCACTCGCCACCGGTGTAGCGCACGTAGTAGCCCAGGCCCGACACGCCCATCAGGTAGATGCCGACGATCAGCAGCGTGGCCGAATGAAAGGCCGCCGCGCGCGAGACATGCAGCTTGTCGAGCCACTTCTTGTGGCGGCGACTGGCCAGCCACAGCAGCGGCACCGCCAGGCTGTGGACGGCGGCGCGCACGCTCAGCGCATCGCCGTCGAACTGCTGGAACAGCGAGGCCTGCGAGAACACGAACACATCGAACACGAAGATCGCGCCCAGGCCCAGGCAGACCGGCTTGGCATTCCAGCGGGCATCGCGGTCGATGTTGCGCAGCATCTGCTCCAGCAGCACCAGACCGAAGACACCCAGCCCCAGCCAGGCCATCGCCAGCGGACGCTGCAGCACGAACAGCGGCGTGTCGCCCCAATAACGCCACAGCGGCAACGCCACCGCCAGCGCCACGCCGGCCCAGGCCAGCAATTGCAGCGGCCGGGCCACGCCCGAGGCGCGCGCAGGACGGGCCAGGGTGGCGGCGTGATCGGCCGGCAGCGAGTCGGGGGATGCGAGGACGGCGCCCTCACCTGCGGGCGTGGGTCGGGCCTCCATCAGCGCGAGGATGAAGGCAAACCAGGCGCCGTAGCGCAGCGCATCGCACACCGGCAGCAGCACCTGGGCGGGCCAGTGGCGCTCGCCCAGCCAGCCGATCTGCACGGCGGCATCCAGCCCGGCCCACAGGGCGCTGAGCAGCAGCGCCACTTCCAGGCGAACGGCTCGGCGACGATGCTGGCCGAATTGCGGCAACACCGCGACCGCCAGCATCAGATGAGCCAGCACCGCCAGCGCGCCCGAGGCCGCGCCCAAGGTGTTTGAGGATTCCCACATCACTCAGCGTGGGGACCTGGGGGCCGCGACGAGGGATCCGGGAGCGCGGCGCTCCAGCGTTGCGCTCAGCGCGCCCCCCGGCCGGTCAGCACCACGGCCACCGTCTCCAGCATGATCAGCAGATCGAGGAACAGGGTGTGGTTCTTGACGTAGTAGAGGTCGTACTGGAGCTTCTCCAGCGAGTCCTCGATGGTCGAACCGTATTCGTAGCGCACCTGCGCCCAGCCGGTCACGCCCGGCTTCACGCTGTGACGCACCGCGTAGTAGGGAATCTGCGCGACCAGCTCATCGACGAAGAACGGACGCTCCGGACGCGGCCCCACCATGCTCATCTCGCCACGCAGCACGTTGATCAGCTGCGGCAGCTCGTCGATGCGCACCTTGCGGATGATGTTGCCGACGCGGGTCACGCGGGCATCGTTCTTGGTGGCCCACTGCGGACGACCATCTTTCTCGGCGTCGTTGCGCATGCTGCGGAACTTGATCACCTTGAAGGTCGCGCCGTTCAGGCCCACCCGCTCCTGGGTGTAGAAGATCGAGCCGGGCGATTCCAGCTTGATCAGCACCGCGGTCACCAGCATCACCGGCGCCGACAGCACCAACAGCACCAACGACGACACCAGATCGAACACCCGCTTGACGGCACTGCGCAGCACGCCCTGGTTGAAGCCGTCGCCGAAGATCAACCAGCCCGCGTGGACATGGCTGATCTTGATCTGCGCCAGGGTCTTCTCGAAGTAGGTGGCCAGGTCGACCACGCGGATGCCGTAGAGCTTGCAATCCAGCAACTGGCGCAGTGGCATGCTGCCGCCGCGGCGCTCGGACAGCGCCACCACGATCTCGTCCACGCCCAGGCGCATGGCCGCATCGGTCAGCGATTCACCGGCGGGAATCAGTTGATGGGACGGCACCTGCGGATCGACCTCGTTGGGACCCGGCAGGAAGCCGACGATGTGGGCATGCGGATCGGCAGCGCGCAGGCTGTCGCTCACCGCGAGGGCCGCATGGCCGGTGCCGAAGATCAGGATCTTGCTGCGGCCGCTGGCCTGCGCGCCGGAATGGGCGGCGTAGACGCGGTGCACCATCACCAGGGCGACGGCCAGCATCGCGGTGGTGGTCAGCAGGTCGCGGTGGGAGACGGTGGCGGGGATCAGGCTGAACAGGCCGTAGGCCAACGGCAGGCCGATCAGCAGCGCAAACAGCGCGCGGGCGCAGGACTGCGTCAGCGAGCGCTTGTGGGATTGGGAATAGAGGCCCGAGGCGGAGTTGATGACGAACATCCCGCCGGCCAGCGACAGGCCATACGACGCCGCGAAGGTCACCATGTGCTCGCTGCTGCCTTGGCTCAGCGCCACTGCAAACACCGCCGCCACGATCAACCCCAGGTCGAACAACACCTGGATCAGGGTGCGACGATGAAGGTAATGATTAAATATTCGAATCATGCCAGTCCCCAAAGCAGGTCAGGGCATCCACTGGATGCTGGTGTCGACCGCCGGGCTGAACTCCGGACTGCAGCGTCGGCCTGCCCCAGGCATGACCACCTGGCGACGCGGGTGCGGGGGGCATGATGCCTCCCACCCCTGGCCTTGAAAGCCCCCCGTTTGGAGGGGCCCTACGCCTGCACTCCGGTCTGGATTCGACCGGCGGCGCCCACCGTCCAACGAGTGCCCGAATTGACCCATTGGCGGCATGACGGAGGCCATTGTCTGCAGTGGGGCCAGGACGCAAACCCCCTGACTGAATGCTTTGTGGTGTGCAGCGTCGGGAATGCACGCACCTGAGGGGGGTGATCCCACGATATGGGGACATTTGCGACAAAAGTCATGTCGGGTCGGTCGGCAGGTGTGCAAGCCCTTGCCTCAGAGGGAAACCGCCATGAAAAACGCCCACCGGGCGGTGGGCGTGGAGGGGCTGGAGCACCGAAAAATCGCTCGAGATGTCGAACGTTGGTCACCGACAGCCACCATCGATGACAGACAGTCACCGATGGCGACCCCACCGCATGCAGCGGCTTGCAGATCTGCGGCGGCGACATCCGTGGGATGCTGCCGCCGCACACCGCTGATCGCCATGCCGATGCCGCGATGGGCGCGGCGTTCAGCGTTCAGCGTTCAGCGTTCAGCGTTCAGCGTTCAGCGTTCAGCGATCAACCGGTCGACGAAGGCCAACGACAGCCCTCGCCCCCCCGACGTTCCACGCTCAGCGAACGACAGCCAGTTGCTCGCGATTGCCACCCTTGTAGGTGTAGAGGGTCAGCGCGCCGTTCTTGATGTCGCCCTTGGCATCGAAACCGATGGTACCGGTCACGCCCTTGTAGCCGTCGGTCTTGGCCAGCACCGCCAGGTACTTCTTCGGATCGGACGAGTTGGCCTTGACCATGGCGTCGACCATCACGTTGACGGCGTCATAGACGTACGGGGCGTAGATCTGGACGTCGACCTTGTACTTGTCCTTGAACTTGACCTTGAAGGCGTCGAGCGACTTCTTGGACTCGCCCTCGACACCACCGGCCTCGGCGCAGACGACCTGGCTGTCAGCCAGGTTGCCGGCGGCCAGCTTGGGCAGTTCGGCGGTGCAGATGCCGTCGCCGCCCATGAACTTGGCTTCGATGCCCAGTTGCTTCATCTGACGCAGCATCGGGCCGGCCACGGCGTCCATGCCGCCGAAGAACACGACGTCGGGCTTCTTGCCCTTGAGCGAGGTCAGGATGGCGGTGAAGTCCGTGGCCTTGTCGTTGGTGAATTCACGACCGACGACCTTGCCGCCTGCAGCCTTGACGCCCTTTTCGAATTCATCGGCGACGCCCTGGCCGTAGGCGGTGCGGTCGTCGATGACGGCGATGGACTTGCCCTTGAGCGTGGTCACCGCGTACTTGCCCAGCGTGCCGCCCAGGTGCACGTCGTCAGCCACGACGCGGAAGGCCGTCTTGTAGCCGTTGCGGGTGTACTTGGGATTGGTGGCGGACGGGGAGATCTGCGGAATGCCGGCGTCGCTATAGATCTTCGACGCGGGAATGGTCGTGCCGGAGTTCAGGTGGCCGATCACGCCATTGACCTTGGAGTCCACCAGCTTCTGCGCGGCGGCGGTGCCTTGCTTGGGATCGCCGGCGTCGTCTTCCGCCAGCAGTTCGAACTTGACCTTCTTGCCGCCGATGGTGACGCCCTTGGCGTTCAGCTCATCAATGGCCATCTTCGCGCCCAGCTCGTTGTCCTTGCCCAGGTGGGCGATGGCGCCGCTGGTCGGGCCAACGTGGCCGATCTTCACCACTTCCTGCGACATGGCAGCACCGCTCAGGGTAATGGCGATCGCGCCCACGATCACATTCAGCTTGGTTTGCATCAAAGAACCTCCGACTCGGATAGGTGGAATGACGTTGAGTTCTCAACGCGGCCGACCATACTCTGTTTCAGAGGGGGCATCCATAGTGAAAATGCTGTGAACCACCTCACGCACCTCGCGTTGTCGCGCGCTCGTCATCGGGGCAAATCCGGATGGGATTTTTCAGGTGCGCGCACGGTGTGCGGCCACGCGCTGCGACGGGGCGCGAAGCGCCAGTCCGGGGCGGTCCGCGCCGGGACGGCTGTGCGGAAATCCGCACAGCTTCGACACTCACCGCAGCGGTCTTCGCGCGAATCAAATCCTCGATGAACAGCGCGATGTCTGGCTCAGGCGCCCATGAAAAAAGCCCCGCGCCATCGCGCAGGGCTTTCAGGTGGGTTGCAGGTGGGTTGCAGGTGGATGAAAGGTCAGGCGCCTGCCTGCCTGCCCCTCCCACCCACGGGTCGTCGCGCCGGGTCAGTTCGTCGTCATGACCCGGCCTTGACCGGCGCAACGTCGATCGATCAACCGACCCACTTCCGGGCATTGCGGAACATGCGCATCCACGGGCTGAAGGTGGCTTGGTCGCCGCCGGTCCAGCTCAGCTGGATGTTGCGGAAGACGCGTTCCGGATGAGGCATCAGCGCGGTGAAACGGCCATCCGCGGTGGTGACCGCAGTGAGGCCGCCGGGGCTGCCGTTGGGGTTGAGCGGATAGTGCTCGGTGGGTTGACCCTCGCCATCGACAAAGCGCATGGCGCGCAGCACCTGGGCGGCATCGCCGCGCTGGGAGAAGTCGGCGAAGCCTTCGCCATGGGCGACCGCGATTGGCAGGCGGCTGCCGGCCATGCCGGCGAAGAACAGGCTGGGCGACTCCAGGATCTCGACCTGCGCCAGGCGGGCCTCGAACTGCTCGCTGCGGTTGCGGACGAACTTGGGCCAGTGCTGGGCACCAGGGATCATCGGCGACAGCGCGGCCAGCATCTGGCAGCCGTTGCACACGCCCAGCGCGAAGCTGTCCTGGCGGGCGAAGAAGTCTTCGAAGGCCGTCTTGAGCGTCGGGTTGAACAGGATGGAACGGGCCCAGCCCTCGCCGGCGCCCAGGGTGTCGCCGTAGCTGAAGCCGCCGCAGGCGATGAAGCCCTTGAAGGTGGACAGGTCGACCGCGCCGGCCTGCAGGTCGCTCATGTGGACGTCATAGCTGTCGAAGCCGGCCTGTGCCATGGCATAGGCCATTTCCACATGCGAGTTGACGCCCTGCTCGCGCAGGATCGCGACCTTGGGCCGCGCGCCGGTGGCGATGAACGGGGCGGCGATGTCCTCCGCCGGATCGAAGCTGGGCAGCCAATGCAGGCCCTTGACCGGCGCACCGGCCAGCGCATGTTCCTGGTCGGCACAGGCGGGGTTGTCGCGCTCGCGGGCGATGCGCCAGGAGACCTGGTCCCAGGTCTGATGGAGTTCCTGCAGCGATGCGGCGAAGACCTTCTTCGCATCGCGCCAGACTTCCACCTGGGCCATCTCGTTGGTCTTGCCGACCACATGGCTGATCTTGGACAGACCGTGGGCGCGCAGCGTCTGCAGGACCGCATCGCGATCGCCTGAGGCGACCTGCAGCACCACGCCGAGTTCTTCGTTGAAGAGCGCCTTGAGCGTCAGTTCCTCGCGGCGGCCGCTGACCTGGCTGGCCCAGTTCTTGGAGTCGCCGGTGTCGGCGCGGCTGTCGGTGATGCCGTCGCCTTCGGTGACCAGCATGTCCACATTCAGGCTGACGCCGCGCTGGCCGGCAAAGGCCATTTCGCAGGCGGCGCCGAACAGGCCGCCGTCGCTGCGGTCGTGGTAGGCCAGCAGCTTGCCCTGGCCGCGCAGGTCGTTGACCGCATTCACCAGCGACTTCAGCAAGGCCGGCTCATCAAGGTCGGGCACCTGGGCGCCGAACTGGTTCAGGGTTTGCGCCAGGATGGAGCCGCCCATGCGCATGCGGCCCTGGCCGAGGTCGACCAGCACCAGCGTGGTGTCGCCGGTCTGCAGTTGCGGCGTGAGGGTGCCGCGGACATCCGGCAGCGATGCGAAGGCGGTGATGATCAGCGACACCGGTGCGGTGACCTGGCGGGTCTGGCCGTCGTCGCTCCAGCGGGTGCGCATGGACAGCGAATCCTTGCCCACCGGGATGGACACGCCCAGCGCGGGGCAGAGTTCCATGCCGACGGCCTTGACCGTGTCATAGAGCGCGGCGTCCTCGCCGGGCTCGCCGCAGGCGGCCATCCAGTTGGCGGACAGCTTGACGCGGGAGAGCTCGATCGGCGCGGCCAGCAGGTTGGTGATCGCTTCCGCGACGGCCATGCGGCCGGATGCGGGCGCATCCACCGAGGCCAGCGGCGTGCGTTCGCCCATGCTCATGGCTTCGCCGGCGAAGCCCTTGAAGTCGGCCAGGGTGACGGCGCAATCGGCCACCGGCACCTGCCAGGGACCAACCATCTGATCGCGGTGATTCAGGCCGCCGACGGTGCGATCGCCGATGCTGATCAGGAAACGCTTGGAGGCCACGGTGGGATGGCGCAGCACGGCGGAGGCGGCGGTGGTGAGGTCCACGCCGGTGAGGTCCAGCGTGCCGCCCGAGCGGGCCACGCGCTGCACATCGCGATGCACCTTGGGCGGCTTGCCCAGCAGCACTTCCATCGGCATGTCGATGGCACGTTCGCCGCCCTCCCCGTCCTGCAGCACCAGGTCGCGCGGGGCGGTGGTCACGCCGACGACGGCGAACGGGCAGCGCTCGCGTTCGCACATCGCGGTGAACAGCGGAAGGCTTTCAGGCGCGATGGCCAGGACATAGCGTTCCTGGCTTTCGTTGCACCAGATTTCCTTGGGGGCGAGGCCGCTCTCTTCGAGCGGGACCTGGCGCAGGTCGAAGGTGGCGCCGCGGCCGGCATCGTTCACCAGTTCGGGGAAGGCATTGGAGATGCCACCGGCCCCGACGTCATGCACTGCCAGGATGGGATTGCGCTCCGCCAGGCCCCAGCAGTGGTTGATGACTTCCTGGGCGCGACGCTGGATTTCCGGGTTGCCGCGCTGGACCGAATCGAAGTCCAGGTCGGCGGTGTTGGTGCCGGCGGCCATCGAGCTGGCGGCGCTGCCGCCCATGCCGATGCGCATGCCGGGTCCGCCGAGCTGGATCAGCAGCGAGCCGGCGGGGAACTCGATCTTCTTGGTCAGGTCGGCGCGGATGGCACCGACGCCGCCGGCGATCATGATGGGCTTGTGATAGCCGCGGCGGATGCCGTCGACGTCCTGCTCATAGACGCGGAAGTAGCCGCCGAGGTTGGGACGGCCGAATTCGTTGTTGAAGGCGGCGCCGCCGAGCGGGCCTTCGGTCATGATCTGCAGGGCGCTGGCGATGTGGGCGGGCTTGCCGACGGCGTTGGCTTCCCAGGGTTCGGCCAGGCCGGGCAGATGCAGATTGGAGACCGAGAAGCCGGTCAGGCCGGCCTTGGGCTTGGCGCCGCGACCGGTGGCGCCCTCGTCGCGGATTTCGCCACCGGCACCGGTGGAGGCGCCGGGGTGCGGGGAGATGGCGGTCGGGTGGTTGTGGGTTTCCACCTTCATCAGCACATGTGCGGTTTCGGCGCGGGCTTCGTACTTGGGGGCGCGCTGATCGCCGGCGGCCATCCAGCGTTCGATCGCATGGCCTTCCATCACCGCGGCGTTATCGGCGTAGGCGATCACCGTGTGCTGGGAATTCAGCTTTTCGGTGTTGCGGATCATGCCGAACAGCGACAGCGGTTGGGCTTGGCCGTCGATGGTGAATTGCGCGTTGAAGATCTTGTGGCGGCAGTGTTCGCTGTTGGCCTGCGCGAACATCATCAGTTCGACATCGCTGGGATTGCGACCCAGCTTGAGGAAGGCCTCGACCAGATAGACGATTTCGTCTTCCGACATCGCGAGGCCCCAGGCGCTGTTGGCCTCGTCGAGTGCGGCGCGACCGCGGCCGATCACATCCACATGGGCCAGGGGCTGGGCTTGCTTGTCGTCGAAGAGATGGGTGGCGTCCTCACGGGCGAACAGCACGCTCTCGGTCATGCGGTCGTGCAGCAGTTCGGCGCAGGCGAGGAGTTCGTCCTGGGTGAGGGGTTTGGGGCCGCCGCTGAGGGCATTGCCGAGGGCGCCGAGCAGGCTGGTCTTGAGGGAGAGGCGGTACTCGATCACGCGTTCGACGCGTTTGATCGGCAGGCTGCAGTTGTGGGCGATGTCGGTTGCCTTGGAGGCCCAGGGGCTGAGGGTTCCGAGGCGTGGGGCTGTGACGATCAGGGTGCCGTCGGCGGGGCCTTCGTAGGCATCGCCGTAATCCAGCAGGGCGGCGATCTTGGCGCGGGCGGTGTCGTCGAGGGCTTGTTCGGTCCAGACCCAGTGCACATGGCGGGCGTGCACGGCGGCGATGCGCTCATTGACGGCTTGCAGACGTGCCAGCAGCGCGGCGGCCCGGAAGGATGAGAGGGCATTGCCCCCCTCGAAGTGAATCAGATGCTTGGACGAGGTGGTGCTGGCCATGGGATCCCGAGGGGTTGCGCCGCGCGCGCCGCGGCGGTGAGCCCGACATTCTAGCCAGCACCGCCCCCCGCACCGGGTTTACCCGGCGCAAGACGAAAGAAACAGGGCCCTGCCCCGCTCCGACGCCCATCCCATCGAATCATCGACCCGATGAAGTTCGACCGCAGGTGCCGCATGACCGAGCCCACGCAGGCCGGGTCCGCACACCATGCATCATCGTCCTGTCCCGTGACGAAGAAAAAAAGTTGCTGTGGCGCGAATGACCCTGGCCTGCCACCCGACGACAAACGAGCGCAGATGTTGCATGGACGAGCCCCGCGTAGGGCGAGTGTCGGCGAAGGTGGAAGGATTGCGTTGAATGATTGGCGCGTCCCGCGCCAGCGGGCAAGCCTGCCACCTGATGACATACGAGCGCAGCTGTTGCATGGACGAGCCCCGCGTAGGGCGAGTGTCGGCGAAGGTGGAAGGATTGCGTTGAATGGTTGGCGCGTCCCGCGGCAGCGGGCAAGCCTGCCACCTGACGACATACGAGCGCAGATGTTGCATGGACGAGCCCCGCTTAGGGCGAGTGTCGGAGGGGGTGGAAGGACTGCGTTGAGCGGTTGGCGCGTCCCGCGAAAGCGGGCAAGCGTTCGCAGCGAGGAGTGGGTAGTGTCAGCGAGTGGTGGGGGTTCTAGTAGCAGGGCTGGAGGAGTCTCGGAGCGGAGAGACGAGCGACGGGGGGATGACAGCGAGCAAGCTCGCCGGGAGGGAGGCGTTCTTTGGTTCCTTTCTGGGGCGCCAGAAAGGGACTCGGCAGCCGGGCCGACGACCCGGCGGGGTGTAAGGAGTTGGCCAGGGATGTCGGCAAGCGCGGCGGCGGCGGCGGCGGCGGCATGGCAATGGCAGAAGGCCCCCGCCCACCTTCACCCGTCATTCACCCTAGAAAAAAACAAAACGCCCGCCGGTCAATCCCGGTCGGGCGTTTGTGTCGTCTGTCTGCGGCGTCTGCTGCGATCACCACGCCGATGGGGCGAAGCGGGAATCCCGTCTGAAGCGCCCCAAAGCCGGCACGCGCTCAGCGCAGAAAGCGTCCCCGCGGATCAATGATCGCGATATCGGCATAGCTTGCCCCTGTGTGATCGGTCGGGCTGAACCCGATATCGATCCCACCGAGGTCGTACTTCGTCATGCCGTTGAGTGCGCGGGTGATCCCCGCGCGGCTGACGTCCTTGCCGGCGCGCCGGATGGCTTCCACGAGCACCTTGGCTGAGACGAAGCCTTCCATCATTGCGGGGGTCACGATCCCGCCGGTTTCGGCTTGCTTGGCCTTCGCGAGGTCGGTGACTTCACGAACCATGGGCAGCGTCATGTTGCGTTCGTTGGGGAACACTTGGGACACGATGACGCCGGCCGCGTTTTGACCGAGCAGTTGGATGAAGCCGGCCGACGCGTTGTTGGACAGTGTCGACGCCAGCGTGCGGGAGCCGGCAGCGCGCAGGGCATTGATGGTTTCCGATGCCACCTGCTGGGTCGAGATGAACAGCACGACCTGCGGATCTGCGGTCATGACTTGCTTGACCAGATTGGGCACATCCGGCTTTTCGCGGTCGTAGGTGAGGTGCAGGACCGGCTTGGTTTTCTGGTCGGTCAGCCCACGGAGTGCGCCTTGGGCGGCGTCCTGGCCGAAGGTGTCGTTCACCTGGACGATGGCGATCCGGGTGTTGCCCATCTCGAGCAGCAGTTGGACGGCCCGTTCGGCTTCACGCTGGTAGGTGGAGCGGACGTTGAAGACGTAGGGGTGCACCGGCTTGTGCAGCAGCGACGCCCCGGTGGACGGCGCGATCAGCGGCAGCTGGTATTTTTCCAGCAGCGGCATCACGGCCTGGGTGTGGGGCGTCCCGCGGGTGAGGAACAGGGCGACGGCGCCCTTGTCGATCAGCGCCTGGGCGTTGGTGGCGGACCGCTTGGGATCGAAGGCGTCGTCCATCGACACCAGTTCGATCTTCTGGCCCCCGACCCCGCCGGTGGCGTTGATGTGGTCCAGGTACAGCCGGGCGCCCAGGTTGAGTTCCTTGACGCTGGCGGCGACCTGGCCGGTGATACCGGCGGTCTGGCCGACGATGATCTGGGCGTGCGCGGCCCCGGTGGCGCCGATGGCCAGCGCGAAGGTGGAAAGAAGTCCGGCGATGGACCGGCGGCTCCAAGGATGGAATGTCATCGTGATTGTCCTGCCGGCGTTGTACGCAACCGGCTCTGTCCCCTACAACCGACCGGGGGGGTAGCGATCGGCGCCTCGACGCCCACCCCCCGTAGATGAGGGGGTCAGCGTCCCGCGCGCATCTTAGCGACGATGTCCTGCACCCGTCCCATCAGTGCGGGCACATCGATCGACATATTGGTGCGATTTTTCAACAGTTGCCGTCCTGCCACCCACACATCCGTGACATGTTCACGCCCGGCCACATACACGAGCTGCGCATCGGCGTGATAGACCGGCTGGCATTCGAGCGAATCCAGGGCCACCGCCACCACGTCGGCCTGCTTGCCGGGCTCGAGGGTGCCCAGGTCGTTGGCCCGGCCCATGGCCTTGGCGGCACGCACCGTGGCCATTTCCAGCGCGGTGCGGGCGGAGACGGTCAGCGGGTCGCCGGTGGCGCCCTTGGCCAGCAGCGCGGCGGCGCGGATCTCGTTGAACATGTCCTGGCGGTTGTTGGACGCCGCGCCATCGGTGCCGAGCACGGTGTTCACGCCTGCAGCCTCCAGCGCCTTGACCGGCGCAATGCCCGAGGCGAGCTTCAGGTTGGAGTTCGGGTTGTGGACCAGGTGCACGCCCTGGCGGGCGATCATCTCGATCTCGTCGTCGGTCAGATGGACCATGTGGACGGCGATCATCTTGGCGTTCAGCAGGCCCAGCTTGTTCAAGCGAGCCAGCGGGCGCTCGCCGAACTGCTTCAGACTGCCTTCGATCTCATCCTGCGTCTCATGGATGTGGCAGTGCATCTGCAGGTCGTATTTTTCCGACAGCTGGCGCAGCTGGATGAAGGTCTCGTCGGACACGGTGTACGGCGCATGCGGCGCGCTGGTCCAGTCCAGCAGGGATTCGCCCTTGAACTGCTCGTAGGCGGCCAGCCCCTTGTCGATGTAGTCCTGCGCATTGGCGGCATAGCCGGTCGGGAAGTCGATCACATTGATCGACACCCCGGCGCGGAGGCCGCTGTCCACCGCGGCACGGGCCATGGCGGTGGGGAAGAAGTACATGTCGTTGAGGTAGGTCACCCCGCCGCGGATCGCCTCGGCGGCCGACAGCATCGAGCCCTGGTAGGTCCAGTCCTCGCTCACCCACTGGCGCTCCAGCGGCCAGATGTGGTTGTTGAGCCAGTCCATCAGCGCCAGGTCGTCGGCGACACCGCGCAGCAGCGACATCGCCGAATGGGTGTGCGAATTGATCAGGCCGGGGATCAGCACATGGTGGGGCAGCTCGACCCGCTCGGCATCGGCGTACTGGCGCAGCGCCTCCTCACGCGGCAGCACGGCGGCAATGCGATCGCCCTCGATGGCCAGCGCATGCTGCTCCAGCACCGGGCTGCCCGGGGTCATGGTGATCAGCCAGCGGGGCAACAGCAGCTTCACGGCTTGGGTGGACATCGGGTTCTCCTTGGGGCGTGGGGACGTAGGAACGCGGGGACGCGCCGCGCGCGGCATCCCACATTGTCTTGAATTCCGGGAAGGTGCGGCGGCACAGCGGGCCGCCGTTGGTCAATAGATCGCGTCGAACAGGGCCAGCACGCGCGGCGCGTCGACGGCCACACACACCCGCTGCACCGGCTGGCCGTTCCACGGCGTGTCGCCGCGGTGTTCCTGGCGCCAGTCCTGGATGGTCTGGCCGGTCGCGATGCCGTCCAGCACCACCCGCACCGGACCGTCGCGCAGGGTGAACGCCTCGGGCACCAGCAGGATGGCGGCGGCGCTGGCGTCGTGGGCATAGATCCCGCCGATGCCGTCGCGGGCGTCATAGAACTGCTGATAGTGGCGAGTGGCCTGCCACAGCAGGTCGCCAGCGCCCTGCCCGCGGCCTTGCAGCCTGGCCAGATCGGCCTCGCGCATGATCACCTCCTGGGTCACGTCCAGGCCGACGATGATCACCGGCCACGGCGCGGTGAACACCTGATCCGCGGCCTCGGGGTCGGCCATGATGTTGGCCTCCGCCACCGGCGACACGTTGCCGCTGTGGCCCTTCAGGCCGAAGGCGCCGCCCATCACGACCACCTGCTTGACCTTGCCGGCGATGCCCGGGTCATGGCGAAGGGCCAGTGCGAGGTTGGTGAACGGACCGACCGCCACCAGCGTGATCTCACCCGGACGGGCGTTGACCATGTCGCAGATCAGCACATGGGCCGGACGCGGATCCAGCGCGCGCTGCGGTGCAGGCAACTGCCCGCTGAGGCCGCCGATGCCGTCGTCGCCATGCACATGTGCGGCGCCGTCACGGCGGCGGCTGTCCAACAGCGGACCGGCCGCCCCCACCGCCACGGGCACGTCGGACTGGAAAAGCGCGCACAGGCCGCGGGCATTGCGCGCGGTGATGTCCACGGCGGCATTGCCGAACACGGCGGTGACCGCCAGCAGATCGAAGCGCGGATGCGACGCCAGCAGGGCGAGCGCGAGGGCGTCATCGATGCCGGGATCGGTGTCAAAGATGACCGGGATGCGTGCGGTCGGATCGCTGGACGATGCGGAGGTCAAAGCGGTCGAGGCGATCGAGGGGGTGGAAACAGTCGAAGACAGGCTGCCCATGGGAGACGGCTCCAGGTCAGGCGTTGAAGGAAGGTGCCGGGACAGCCCCGGCGGACGTGGCGGACGACTTGGCAGACGGAGACGCCCCACCGATCGCGGCGGGCTGCGGCGGCAACGGCGGCAGCTCCGAGCGGTGCGGCATGGCCTGCTGCACGCCGGTCCGGCTGACCGCCAAGGCCGCGGCGGATTGCCCCAGCATCGCAGCGCGCGCGGCGCTCAGCCCCTCGGCCAGGCCCACCGCCAGGCCGCCGACCAGCGTATCCCCGGCGCCCACGGTGTCCACCGCGTCGACGCGGGTGGCCGCGAGGTGCAGGCCCTCGGGATGATCGTCAGCCAGCAACCAGGCGCCCTGGCCGCCCAGCGTCACCAGGACCTGACGGGGTCCACGCTGGCGCAGCACGGCGGCAGCGGCGCGGGCCATCGTCAGGGCATCGCCGGTCTGAGGCACGGCCGCGCCGGCCAACTGCGCGGCCTCGGTCTCGTTGACCACCAGCCAGTCGGTCTGCGCCAGCAACGCCGCCGGCAGGTCTTGCGCGGGGGCGGCATTCAACACCGTGGTGACGCCGCCGGAGCGCGCGATCTCGAAGGCGCGCTGGATGGCCGGCACCGGCACCTCCAATTGCGCAACCACCACCTTGGCCTGCCGCAGGGTGGCAGCGGCACCGTCGATGTCCTGCTCGCTCAGGTCGGCATTGCTGCCGGGGACCACGACGATCGCGTTTTCGCCGTCCTCGCGCGCGACCATGATCACGGCGATGCCGGGCCAGGCCTGGTCGTCCCGGCGGATGGTCTGGGTCTGCACCCGTTCGGCTTCCAGCGCCTGCAGCAGTTCATGCCCATGCTGGCGCAAGCCGACGCGGCCGATCAAGGCCACATCGGCGCCCAAGCGCGAGGCGGCCACCGCCTGATTGCCGCCCTTGCCGCCAGGCGTGCCGGCGAAGCGTTCACCGATCAGCGTTTCGCCGGGTGCGGGCAGGCGTGCGGCGTGGGCCACCAGGTCCATGTTGACGCTGCCGACCACCACCACGGTGGCGGCGGCAGAGGCGCTCGGGGACGCGCCGGGGCCCGACGCAGCGGGCGCTTGGATACTCATGCTTGCTCCGAAGACGACGGCGCCGCAGTGCTCTCGCGCAGCACCAGCTGCGGCGTGAGTTGCAGGTCCTTGAACGGCGCCTGGGGATTCTCGATGCGCTCGATCAATGCGCGGCCGGCCTCTCGGCCCAGGTCGCGGATCGAGCAGCCCACGCTGGTGATCGCGGGATAGATGTAGCTGCCCAGCTCGATCGCGTCGAAGCCGACGACCGACAACTGGCGCGGCACCGACAGGCCCAACTCGGCGGCGGCACGCAGCGCGCCCATCGCCATCAGGTCGTTGCCGGTGAAGACCGCCGTGAGTTCGGGCTGGCGGCGCAGCAAGGCCTTCACCGCCTCATAGCCGCCGGCCGTGCTGAAGTCGCTCTCCACCAGCCAATCAGGGCGCGGCTCGATGCCGGCGTCCTGCAACGCGGTGCGCCATCCGGAGACCCGCTCCTGGGTGACTTCGAATTCAGCCGGACCACTCACACAGCCGATGCGCCGATGGCCCAGCGACAGCAGATGCCGCACCGCCTCCAGCGCGCCGAGCTGGTTGTTGACGCTGACCCGGTCGGCGCGCGCGCCCGGCACCAGGCGGTCGACGGTGACCACCGGCACACTGGCGTGGCGGAAGGTGGCGGCCAGGGCCTCGGTGTCACCGGCGGAGCTGAGCAACAGGCCGTCGATGCGCTTTTCCAGCAGCGTGCGCATATAGGCCTGCTGGTGCTTGGGGTCGTTGTCCGAGTTGCAGAGAAACACCGAATAACCGGCCTGCCGACAACACTCCTCCACCCCCACCACCAGCTCCGCGAAGAACGGGTTGCGCACATTGGGCACCAGCACGCCGACGATCTTGGTCTCGCTGCGCCGCAGGGAGCGCGCCACCGCACTGGGGAAGTAGCCGATCTCATCGACGGCGGCCAGCACACGCGCCCGCGCGTCGGCACTCACCGGTCGCGTGTTGTTCAACACATGCGACACCGTGGTGAAGGACACCCCCGCCAGCGCGGCCACATCCTTGATGGTGCTCATTGGTAGCTTCGGTCCTCGTCAGGTCCGGGTGAATCTTGATGGCACGCGTGGTTTCGGACGACAGGTCAAAACCGCGCGAACGGTCAATTGCAAACGTTTGCAAAGCGGCCGAAGCATAGCGCAAGACGATGGTGATCACGCCCTCGAGAATCCCTAACGAAGGACGGGATCCCCTCACCGGCTTGCCCAGCAAGAACAAAGCCCCCGGCCGGAAGGCTCGGGGGCTTTGCAGCAGCGGTGTGGCGCAGGCACCTTGCGGCGCCTGACGCTCGTCGATCAGCGCTCGTCGATCAGCGCTGGGCGATCGGCTTGACGTCGCGCGGGGTGGCGCCGACGAACAGCTGACGCGGACGGCCGATCTTGTACTCGGGGTCGCCGATCATCTCGTTGAGCTGGGCGATCCAGCCAACGGTGCGGGCCAGCGCGAAGATCGCGGTGAACAGCGGCACCGGGATGCCGATGGCGCGCTGCACGATGCCCGAGTAGAAGTCGACGTTCGGGTAGAGTTTGCGGGCGACGAAGTATTCGTCTTCCAGCGCGATCTTCTCGAGTTCCATCGCCAGCTTGAACATCGGGTCGTCATGCAGACCCAGCTCGTTCAGCACTTCATGGCAGGTCTCGCGCATCAGCTTGGCGCGCGGATCGTAGTTCTTGTAGACGCGGTGACCGAAGCCCATCAGCTTGACGCCGCTGTTCTTGTCCTTGACCTGCTTGATGAACTCGCCGATCTTGGCCACGCCGCCCTGCTTCTGGATGTCGCCCAGCATGTTCAGCGCCGCTTCGTTCGCGCCGCCGTGCGCCGGGCCCCACAGGCAGGCCACGCCCGCCGCAATGGCCGCGAACGGGTTGGTGCCGGACGATCCGCACAGACGCACGGTGGAGGTCGAGGCGTTCTGCTCGTGGTCCGCATGCAGGGTGAAGATGCGGTCCATCGCGCGGACCAGCACGTCGTTGGGCTTGTACTCCTCGCACGGCGTGGCAAACATCATGCGCATGAAGTTGCCGGCGTAGGACAGGTCGTTCTTCGGGTACACATAGGGCTGGCCGATCGTGTACTTGTAGGCCATGGCGACCAGCGTCGGCATCTTCGCGATCAGGCGGATCGCTGCGATCTCGCGGTGCTCGGGGTTATTGATGTCGGTGCTGTCGTGATAGAAGGCCGACAGCGCGCCCACCAGGCCGGTCATGACCGCCATCGGATGCGCGTCGCGGCGGAAGCCGCGCAGGAAGAACTGCATCTGCTCGTTGACCATCGTGTGATGGGTCACGCGGTCGACGAAGTCTTCCTTCTGCGCCGGTGTCGGCAGCTCGCCGTAGAGCAGCAGGTAGCAGGTCTCGAGGTAGTCGCAGTTGACGGCCAGTTGCTCGATCGGATAGCCGCGATACAGCAGCTCGCCCTTGTCACCGTCGATGTAGGTGATGGTGGAGTTGCAGGAGGCGGTCGACAGGAAGCCCGGGTCGTAGGTGAACTTGCCCGTCTGGCCGTAGAGCTTGCGGATATCGATCACATCCGGACCGATCGTGCCCTTGTACAGCGGCAGGTCGATCTGGGGGCTGCCGTCGGAGAACGACAGGGTGGCTTTGACGTCAGACGGGGTCATGGGCATTCCTTATGACTTCGGGGGATTTTGTGCGGTCTTACTGAGGGGTCCTGAGCAGCGCGAGCACCGCGTGCACGTCGGGGCGGTCCAGATCGTCAGCCGGCTCCTTGCGGGCCAGCATCAGATCCAGCAGGTCGTTGTCGGACAGGTCCATCAACTGCCTGAGACCCTCGGCGTGGAACTCAGTCAGACTTGTCTCGTGTTGCCGGAAGAACCGCTCGATGAAGAGGTCATTCTCCAGCAGACCGCGGCGGCAGCGCCACTTGAGCTTAGAGAGATCCCTCTCGTTGATGAGGGTGTTTCCGGCGAGTGTCGTCATGGTTCGATCCGTGGGCGCGCGTCAGACGGCGCGACGCACCATCAGTTCCTTGATCTTGCCGATCGCCTTCGTCGGGTTGAGACCCTTCGGGCAGACGTCGACACAGTTCATGATGGTGTGGCAGCGGAACAGGCGGTACGGGTCCTCGAGGTTGTCGAGGCGTTCCGCGGTGCCGTGGTCGCGGCTGTCGGCCAGGAAGCGGTAGGCCTGCAGCAGACCGGCGGGACCGACGAACTTGTCGGGGTTCCACCAGAAGCTGGGGCAGCTCGTGGAGCAGCTGGCGCACAGGATGCACTCGTACAGGCCGTCGAGCTCCTCGCGCTCCTGAGGCGACTGCAGGCGCTCCTTTTCAGGCGGGCGCTCGTCGTTCAGCAGGTAGGGCTTGATCGAGTTGTACTGCTTGAAGAACTGCGTCATGTCCACGATCAGGTCGCGGACCACCGGCAGACCCGGCAGCGGCTTGAGGATGATGACATCCGGCAGCGAACGCAGGTTGGTCAGGCAAGCCAGACCGTTCTTGCCGTTGATGTTCATCGCGTCCGAACCGCACACGCCTTCACGGCAGGAACGGCGGAACGACAGGGTGGGATCGACCGCCTTGAGCTTGAGCAGGGCGTCCAGCAGCATGCGTTCGTTACCGGCGAGCTCGAGCTCGATGGTCTGCATGTAGGGCTTGGCGTCCTTGTCCGGGTCGTAGCGGTAGATCTTGAAGGTGCGCTTGATCATTTGAATCTCCTGCGGCGCTTAGAAGGTGCGAACCTTCGGCGGGACGCTGTCGACGGTCAGGGGCTGCAGGTTGACCGGCTTGTAGGTCAAGCTGTTGGTGGCGGAGTGCCACAGCGTGTGCTTCATCCACTCCTTGTCATTGCGACCCAGCGGGAATTCGGCATCGTCCGCACCGCGCTCGAAGTCGTTGACGGTGTGGGCACCACGGCATTCCTTGCGGGCAGCGGCCGACACGATCGTGGCCTCGGCGGCTTCGATCAGGTTGTCCACCTCCAGCGCTTCGACACGGGCGGTGTTGAAGACCTTGGACTTGTCCTTCAGCGTGATGTTCTTGACCCGCTCGCGGATGGCGGCGACGGCGGTGACGCCCTCGTCCAGCATCGCGCTGGTGCGGAACACGCCGGCATGCGCCTGCATCGCGGTGCGCAGGTCGTTGGCCACGTCCTGGGCGTATTCGCCGCCGTTGTTGCTTTCCAGGCGGTTCAGGCGCGAGAGCGTCAGCTCGGCCGCATCCTTGGGCAGCGGCTTGTGCAGCTTGGTCGACTTGGTCAGCGAATCCACGATGTGGTTGCCGGCCGCGCGGCCGAAGACCACCAGGTCCAGCAGCGAGTTGGTGCCCAGGCGGTTGGCGCCGTGGACCGACACGCAGGAGCACTCGCCCACCGCATACAGGCCGTTGACCACGCTCTTGTAGTCGTCGCCCTTGGGCACGACGACCTGGCCATGGACATTGGTCGGGATGCCACCCATCTGGTAGTGGATGGTCGGCACGACCGGGATCGGCTCCTTGGTGATGTCGACGTTGGCGAAGTTGTGGCCGATCTCGAACACCGACGGCAGGCGCTTGAGAATGGTCTCGCCGCCCAGGTGGGTCATGTCCAGCACGACGTAGTCCTTGTTGGGACCACAGCCGCGACCTTCCTTGATTTCCTGGTCCATGCAGCGCGAGACAAAGTCACGCGGTGCCAGGTCTTTCAGCGTCGGGGCATAGCGCTCCATGAAGCGCTCGCCATTGGCATTGCGCAGGATCGCGCCTTCGCCGCGGCAGCCTTCGGTCAGCAGCACGCCCGCGCCGGCCACGCCGGTGGGGTGGAACTGCCAGAACTCCATGTCCTGCAGCGGGATGTCCGCGCGAGCGGCCATGCCCAGACCGTCGCCGGTGTTGATGAAGGCATTGGTCGAGGCCGCGAAGATGCGACCCGCGCCACCGGTGGCCAGCAGCACGGTCTTGGCCTCGAGGATGTGCACCTCACCGGTTTCCATCTCCAGCGCGGTCACGCCGACCACGTCGCCGTCGGCGTCGCGGATCAGGTCCAGCGCCATCCATTCGACGAAGAAGTTGGTGCGGGCCTTGACGTTCTGCTGATAGAGCGTGTGCAGCAGCGCATGGCCGGTGCGGTCAGCGGCGGCACAGGCACGCTGCACCGGCTTCTCGCCGTAGTTGGCGGTGTGGCCGCCGAACGGGCGCTGATAGATGGTGCCGTCCGGGTTGCGGTCGAACGGCATGCCGAAGTGTTCCAGCTCGTAGACCACTTGCGGGGCCTGACGGCACATGAACTCGATGGCGTCCTGGTCACCCAACCAGTCCGAACCCTTCACCGTGTCGTAGAAGTGATAGTGCCAGTTGTCTTCCGACATGTTGCCCAGGCTGGCGCCGATGCCGCCCTGGGCGGCCACGGTGTGCGAGCGAGTGGGAAAAACCTTCGACAGGACAGCCACATTCAGGCCGGCGAGCGACAGCTGCAGCGACGCGCGCATGCCAGAGCCACCGGCTCCGACGATGACGACGTCGAACTTGCGCTTGGGGAGCGAGGTTCCGATTTGCATTTCTTACAGCCTCCAGAGCACTTGGATCGCCCAACCCGCGCAACCCACCAACCACACCAGCGTGAACACATGCAGCGCGAGCCGCAGTCCCACTGGCTTGACGTAATCCATCCAGATGTCCCGCACGCCGACCCAGGCGTGATACGCCAGCGAGATCACCAGCGCGAAGGTCAGGAACTTCATCCACTGCCGGCTGAAGATGCCGGCCCACAGGTCATAGCCCAGCGGCTGGCTGGTGAACAGCACCTGTGCCAGCAGCACGATGGTGAACAGCGCCATCAGCACCGCGGTCGCGCGCTGGGCCATCCAGTCGCGCAGCCCGTAATGCGCACCGACGACGGTGCGCTTCGTTCCATAGGTTGTCATTGGAGATTGCCTCTTCGGTGTTCTTCGATGAATCCGCGTTGATCCATCCGCGTCGATGAATCAGTACAGGCCGAACAGCTTGGCACCCAGGGCGACCGTCAGCACGACGCCGAGGACCAGGGTGACGATGGCGCTGTTATGGCCCTGTGCCTTGCTGACGCTGTGGGTGGCATCCATCCACAGGTGGCGCACGCCGGCAATGAAGTGATGCAGGTAGCCCCAAATCAGCGCCAGTGTCACCAGCTTGATGAACCAGCCCGGCAGGAAGCCGATGCCGGCCACGAAGGCGCTGGTGAAGGTGTCGTAGGAGATTTCCGAGGTGAGGCTGTTGTCGAACAGCCAGATCACGAACGGCAACAGCAGGAACATCAACAGGCCGCTGATGCGGTGCAGGATCGAGACGATGCCTGCGGGCGGCAGGCGGTAGCCGACGATCTGCGTGATGTGGATGTTGGTGTAGACCGGTCGTTTCTTGGTGGTGGCTGAAGTGGCGTCCGTCATGTCCGACCTTGTAATTGATGTGAAACCCAAACGATTTTATGGCAACGCAATACCCTGGCGCGGGGTGCTGGGCGCATGTCGTTGAAGTCGCCATGCGCCGAAAACGTCAGTGGAGGTCGTTGCGATAGAAGTGATGGGTCGTGTTGTAGAGACCGCGGCGCAACTCCACCGGCTTGTCGCCATAAGTGAAGGAGAGCCGCTCCACGCTCAGCAGCGGACTGCCGGGCGTCACCTGCAGCGGCGCGGCGGACTCTTCCTCCGCCGCCACCGCCCGGATCTTTTCCTGCGCGCGAACCATGTGCACGCCGAATTCGGTTTCGAGCAAGCCGTAGAACGGACCGCGGTGCTCCTGCAGTCGTTCGGTCGTCAGGCCCTTGAAGAGGCTGCCGGGCAGCCAGATGTCATCCAGCACCACCGGCTGGCCGCCGCTGTGCAGCAGCCGGCGGATCTCGATCATCGGATCACCCGCACGCAAATGCATCAACTTGGCGATCCAGGCCGGCGCGCGCTGGCGGCGGCAGTGAAGAAGTTGGCGTCCCAGCGAGGCCGGCGCACCGGCATCGGGCGTCAGGCGCAGGAACCGGTACTGTTGCTGCTGCTCCGCATGGGTGGCCACGAAGGTGCCCTTGCCCTGGCGCCGCACCAGCAGGTTGTCCGCTGCCAGCTCGTCAATGGCCTTGCGGACCGTGCCCTGACTGACGCCGAAACGCGCCGCCAGTTCCACTTCGCTGGGAATGCCCTCCCCGGCCTTCCACTCGCCGGTCTGGAGCCCCTGCAGGATCAAGCCCTTGATCTGCCGATACAACGGACTGAACGCCGGCGCCAATTCAGCGCGCGCCAACTCATTGAGCGGCGTCACCGGATGGTCGGCTGCGGGCGGGGGAGACATGGGGCGGCATTCGAGCACAAAGCGCTTCACCGCGTCCACCTCCGCAGAGGGAAACCCACCGCAATAGTCTTATATAAGACACAAGAGTGTCAGAACCGCGTCAGACAGGCGTCAGAGCGGGGTCGGTTCTAGCCCGATTCCGCACCAATTTCGCGCCGATTCACCGCCAGGTCGGCGCCAGTTCGGCGGCGGCTCAGCGCCGATTCAGCCGGATCACGAGCGAAATTTTCCTCTCGCTCCTGCGCACGCTGCCCGCTTGACCACGCTTCAGATGGGCGAAGAAGACGCATTAGGGCTCTACCGAAGGTTCGGCTGTCCTACACTTGCCGTCGCTGGCGCCGGGCACGGACCGCGCCATCCAGTTTTCACTCGCACATTTCGGAGACTCTGATGAGCAAGAAACCCGTTCGCGTCGCCGTCACCGGCGCCGCCGGCCAGATCGGTTACGCCCTGCTGTTCCGCATCGCTTCCGGCGAAATGCTGGGCAAGGATCAGCCTGTGATCCTGCAACTGCTGGAGATCCCCGACGAGAAGGCCCAGAACGCGCTCAAGGGCGTGATCATGGAGCTGGAAGATTGCGCTTTCCCTCTGCTGGCCGGCATCGAAGCCCACAGCGACCCGATGACCGCCTTCAAGGACACCGACTACGCCCTGCTGGTCGGCGCCCGTCCGCGCGGCCCGGGCATGGAGCGCGCCGACCTGCTGGCCGCCAACGCCCAGATCTTCACGGTGCAGGGCAAGGCCCTGAACGCCGTCGCCTCGCGCAATGTGCGCGTGCTGGTGGTGGGCAACCCCGCCAACACCAATGCCTACATCGCGATGAAGTCGGCCCCGGATCTGCCGGCCAAGAACTTCACCGCCATGCTGCGCCTGGACCACAACCGCGCCGCCTCGCAGATCGCTGCGAAGACCGGCAAGGCCGTCGCCGGCATCGAGAAGCTGGCCGTGTGGGGCAACCACTCGCCCACGATGTATGCGGACTACCGTTTCGCCACCATCGACGGTCAGCCGGTCAAGGCCCTGATCAACGATGAAGAGTGGAACCGCAACACCTTCCTGCCGACGGTGGGCAAGCGCGGCGCCGCGATCATTGCCGCCCGCGGCCTGTCCTCGGCAGCCTCCGCGGCCAATGCCGCCATCGACCACATGCGCGATTGGGCCCTGGGCACCCAAGGCAAGTGGGTCACGATGGGCGTGCCGTCGAACGGCGAATACGGCATCCCGAAGGAAGTGATGTTCGGCTACCCGGTCACCTGCGAAAACGGCGAGTACAAGATCGTCGAAGGCCTGGAGATCGACGAGTTCTCGCGCGAGTGCATCAACAAGACCTTGAACGAGCTCACCGAAGAACAGGCTGGCGTCAAGCACCTGCTGTAAGCAGCGCCTCCCCGGCCACCTGCGGCACACCCTTCCAGGGCAGCCGCAGGCTGACACGACACCACCGGCCTGATCGGTGCTGCCAAGCCAGCCAAACGGTGGACGGGGACATTTCTGAGCGAAACTTGAAGGGTCGGTTCCGAGAGGAGCCGACCCTTTTTCAATGCGGGCCGGGCGAGCCGATCGCCTCGGGCGAACTGATTGCCCTGGACGGACGGTTCAGGCCCGGATTCCTGTCGAGCCCCACAGCGCCATCACCATGAGCCTTGCCATCCACCCCGCCCAGGCCCTGTTCGAGGAGGGCGTCGCGCCCGTCGTGCTGCCGGTCGTCGACCACTATTGCGGGGTCGAGGCCCGCATGCGCAAGAGTCTGGAACTCCAGGTTCAGATGGGCCCGGTGTTCGACATCACCCTGGACTGCGAAGACGGCGCGCCGATCGGCGGCGAGGCGGAGCACATGCTGCTGGTGCTGCATCTGCTCAACAGCACGCTCAATGCGCATGGCCGCGTCGGGGTGCGTGTGCATCCCTTCCAGCATCCGTCGTTCGAGGCCGATGTCGAGGCCGTGATCGCCGGCGGCGGCGAGAAGCTGGCCTATCTGATGATCCCCAAGCCCGAAGGGCTGGACGATCTGCAACGCGCCATCAACGTCATCGACGACTGCCTGGCCCGCCATCACATCCATCGCCCACTGCCGCTGCACACGCTGATCGAGACCCATGGCGCCTTGCGTGATGTGATGGCCATTGCGGCGCATCCGCGGATCGAGTCACTGTCATTCGGGCTGATGGACTTCGTCTCCGCGCATCGCGGCGCGATTCCGCGCTCGGCGTTGACGGTCGAGGGCCAGTTCAGCCATCCACTGGTCCAGCGGGCCAAGCTGGCGATCGCCGCTGCCGCCCACACCTACGGCAAGACGCCGTCGCATTGCGTGGTGACCGAGTTCAAGAGCGAGCGCGCCATCCAGTCCGCCGCCGAGCGCGCGGGGCGCGAGTTCGGGTACACCCGGATGTGGAGCATCCATCCCCACCAGATCCAACCCATCATCGATGCCTTCGCGCCGAGCGTGGCCGAGATCGACGAGGCCATCGAACTCCTGCTGGCCGCGCAGGCCGCGCAATGGGCACCGATCCAATACCGTGACGTACTACACGATCGGGCCAGCTACCGCTTGTTCTGGCATTTGCTGCAGCGCGCTCATCGCACCGGTCAGAACCTGCCGGCGGAAGTGACACAGGCCTGGTTTCGTGCACCGCCCGTCACGACTCCGGCATCTACCGGTACATCCCCTACCGTTTGACACACAAAAGGCCGAGATTCGCGTCCCTCCCCAAGGTGACAATTCACCGTCGCCGCGCATCGGCCCCGACTCCTCACCAGGCAACATCGCATGAGACTGACCTCGCTCCTCCTCTCCGGCACCGCCGTCGCGGCCCTGACCTTGGGCGGCGCCGCCCTGGCCCAACCCGCTGCCGGCACCACGGCCGCCAAGCCGGCTGCCGCCAAGCCTGCAGCCGCCAAGACGGCCACGGCCACGGCCAAGCCCGCCGCCAAGAAAGCGGCCAAAGCGCCTGCCGGCCCGGCGCCGCTGGCTGAAGCCAATGAAGAGCAATTGCTGGCGGCCAAGCAGGCCCACCTCGGCCAATACGAGTGCGAGTTCCGGCAGACGGTCAACATCAGCCCCAACCTCAAGCACGCCGGCTACATCGACGTGTCCTACCTGAAGAACGTCTTCACGATGAAGCCGGTGCTGTCGTCGACGGGCGCCCTGCGTCTGGAAGACGTGACCGGCCGCACGCTGATGGTCCAGATCGCCAACAAGTCGATGCTGCTGGACGTCCGCGCGGGTCAACGCATGGTGGATGAATGCGTGCATCCGGAACAGCGCGCTGCGATCGAAGCTGCCCGCTCGGCCTCGGCCCCGTCCGGCGGCCTGGGCATTGCGCCCAGCGGCTTGTAAGTCCTCGGCGGGATCGTTGTCCTGAGCGCAGGCGACGTCCTCGGGCACCCTGCCGTGCCATCGCAAAGCCGCCCAGATCGGGCGGCTTTTTCATTGGTGCAGGGTCCGCTGCGGCCGGGTGATGCGGGGGTGACGCTGTGGTGACGCCGACTGGGGCCGACTGAGGCAGGCTGAGGCCGGCTGATCGCGGCTACACAGGATCGCCACTCTTGATGGCGGTCTTGACCGCCTTGGCCAGCACGTTAGCGGCCTGGACCAGGCGTGCCATGGCGGACTTGTAAACCGCGTTGTCTTCGCGCCGATCCACGGTCAGGACCAGGACGATCAAACGATCGTTCTCGACCTGGTAAACCAGCCGAACGCCCTGTTTGAGCAACTTGATCTTGTAGCAATGAGCAAGGTCGCCATGCAGTTCACCGCCAGGAACGTGAGGATTGTCCAGCCGCTTGGCCAACAGCTTTTTGAGATTGGCCCGCACAGCGCCGTCCAGCGCTCGAAACTCTTCCAGCGCCTCCGGCAGAAACATCAAGCGATAGCGATGTTTGCGCGTCGCCTTGTTCGCATTCAGTGCTTCATCAAAGGTCGTCAATGTCCACCTCGACCGCCCGGCTCTTGTCGATCAGCCGAGCGCGGACCTTCGCCATCAGATCACGGTCGGCCAGCTCTTCCATCAGCACCTGGAACAGCTCGGGCTCGACCATGTAGAAGGCGGCCTTGTTGTGATTGAGCACCGCCACCGGGCGCTTGTTGGCTTCACGAAGTACGGCTGCCGGGTTCTTCTTGAACTCCGACATGCTCACGGCGATATCAGCGAGAATGGCTTGCATTTTGGCTCCCAATTTGGCTCCAAATATAGCTACGCAATCCACACCGGTCAACCATCGGGAGCGGAGCGACGCTCGTCCGGCCTGATCTCTGCACGACCGGCACGCGGCAATCTCCTACCCGCCGCGTCGGATAGTGGGCCGGGGTGTACGGCAGGCAGGAAGTATGTAGAATTCATGCATACTTTTCGGCCCATACCGCCGAAGCCGGGCAGAATCCGACGCCTTCGTCCTTGTTCTTGTCCTTCTCCACATCCGCCAGGAGCGTTCCATGGAAGCCACCGTCGCTGAGCGAGGTCAGATCACGCTGCCCAAGGCCGTTCGCGATGCACTGGGCCTGACCAAGGGCACCACGCTGAAGGTGGAGCTGGACGGCGCCCGCATCATCCTGCGCAAGAACGTGGATGACGCCATCTCGCGCGCACGCGGCCGTTTCAAGCTGCCCGAAGGCACCTCTACCGATGACGTGATGCGCGACTTGCGCGGTCGCGCCCCTACCGATCCGACCGAGGCCTGATCGGCATGATCGCTGTCGACAGCTCTGTTCTCATCGACTTGCTCGGCGACGCGCCGGGCGCCGACGCGGCCGAGGCGGCCCTGCGGCTGGCGCTGTCCAGCGGGCCGGTCGTGCTGTGCGATGTGGTGCTGTCCGAAGTGACCGCCGGCCTGGGCCATGGCTCCGAGGTGATGGATGCACTGGAGGAGATGGGGCTGAGCTTCTCGCCCATCGATCAGCGTGCGGCCATCCGTGCCGGCGAGATGCAACGCAAGTTCAAGCAACGCCTGCGTGACAAGAGCGCCGCCGACAGCGGCGCCCTGCCCCGCGCGATTCCCGATTTCCTGGTCGGCGCCCACGCCATGCTGCAGTGCGACGGCCTCATCACCCGTGACCAGGGATTCTTCCGAGACTATTTCAAGGGGCTCAAGGTCATCGTGCCCAGTGCACCCTGACCGACAAGACCCCGTTTTCCTGACCCAAGCCAGAGACCCAAGAGACTGGAGTTCGCCATGCTGCAAGCCTATCGCCAACACGAAGCCGAGCGCGCCGCGCTGGGTATCCCGCCCCTGCCGCTGGATGCCAAGCAGGTCGCGGAGCTGATCGAGCTCATCAAGAACCCGCCCGCGGGCGAAGGTGAATTCCTGGTCGGCCTGCTGACCCACCGCGTGCCCCCGGGCGTGGACAACGCCGCCAAGGTCAAGGCCAGCTTCCTGTCGGCGGTCGCGCACGGCGACCTGACCGTGGCCCTGATCTCCAAGGCCAAGGCCACCGAGCTGCTGGGCACCATGGTCGGCGGCTACAACGTCAAGCCGTTGATCGACCTGCTGGATGATGCGTCTGTGGCCGGCGTGGCCGCCGAAGGCCTCAAGAAGACGCTGCTGATGTTCGACGCCTTCCATGACGTCTCGGAAAAGGCGAAGGCCGGCAATGCGCACGCCAAGGCGGTGATCCAGAGCTGGGCCGATGCGGAGTGGTTCACCTCGCGTCCGGAAGTCGCGAAGAAGATCACCGTCACCGTCTTCAAGGTGCCCGGCGAGACCAACACCGACGACCTGTCCCCCGCGCCGGACGCCTGGAGCCGTCCCGACATCCCGCTGCACTACCTGGCGATGCTGAAGAACACCCGCCCCGACGCGGCCTTCAAGCCCGAGGAAGACGGCAAGCGCGGTCCGATGCAGTTCATCGACGACCTGAAGAAGAAGGGCCACCTGGTCGCCTACGTCGGCGACGTCGTCGGCACCGGCTCCTCGCGCAAGTCGGCCACCAACTCGGTGATCTGGGCCACCGGCCAGGACATCCCGTTCGTGCCCAACAAGCGCTTCGGCGGCGTGACGCTGGGCACCAAGATCGCGCCGATCTTCTTCAACACGCAGGAAGACTCCGGTTCCCTGCCGATCGAAGTCGACGTGAACAACCTCGAAATGGGTGACGTGATCGACGTCTATCCCTACGACGGCAAGATCGAGAAGAACGGCGCCGTGGTCGCCGAATTCGCGCTCAAGAGCGACGTGCTGCTGGACGAAGTCCGCGCCGGCGGCCGGATCAACCTGATCATCGGCCGCTCGCTGACCGGCAAGGCGCGCGAGTTCCTGGGCCTGCCCGCCTCCACCCTGTTCCGCCTGCCCAAGGCCCCGGCCGATTCCGGCAAGGGCTTCACCCTGGCGCAGAAGATGGTCGGCCGCGCCTGCGGTCTGCCGGACAACCACGGCATTCGTCCGGGCACCTACTGCGAGCCCAAGATGACCACCGTCGGTTCGCAGGACACCACCGGTCCGATGACCCGTGACGAGCTGAAGGACCTGGCCTGCCTGGGCTTCTCGGCCGATCTGGTGATGCAGTCCTTCTGCCACACCGCTGCCTATCCCAAGGCGGTGGACGTGAAGATGCACCGCGAGCTGCCGGCCTTCATCAGCGACCGCGGCGGCGTCGCCCTGCGTCCGGGCGACGGCGTGATCCACAGCTGGCTGAACCGCCTGCTGCTGCCCGACACCGTCGGCACCGGCGGTGACTCCCACACCCGCTTCCCGATCGGCATTTCCTTCCCTGCGGGCTCGGGCCTGGTCGCGTTCGGCGCGGCCACCGGCGTGATGCCGCTGGACATGCCCGAGTCGGTGCTGGTGCGCTTCAAGGGCCAGATGCAGCCCGGCGTCACCCTGCGTGACCTGGTGCATGCCATCCCGCTGTACGCCATCAAGGCCGGTCTGCTGACGGTCGAGAAGAAGGGCAAGAAGAACATCTTCTCGGGCCGCATCCTGGAAATCGAAGGTCTGCCCGACCTGAAGGTGGAACAGGCCTTCGAACTGTCCGACGCCTCGGCCGAGCGCTCGGCGGCCGGCTGCACCATCAAGCTGAATCCGGAACCGATCAAGGAGTACCTGACCTCCAACATCGTCCTGATGAAGAACATGATCGCCGACGGCTATGCGGACAAGCGCACCCTGGAGCGCCGGATCAAGAACGTGGAAGCCTGGCTGGCCAAGCCGGACCTGCTGGAAGCGGATGCGGATGCCGAGTACGCGGCCGTGATCGAGATCGACCTGGCCGACATCAAGGAACCGATCGTCTGCTGCCCGAATGATCCGGACGATGCGAAGTTCATGTCCGAGGTGTCCGGCACCGCCATCGACGAAGCCTTCATCGGCTCGTGCATGACCAACATCGGCCACTTCCGTGCGGCGGCCAAGCTGCTGGGCGGCGCGCGCGACATTCCGGTCAAGCTGTGGGTCGCGCCGCCGACCAAGATGGACCAGAACGAGCTGATCAAGGAAGGCCATTACGCCACCTTCGGCACGGCCGGTGCCCGCACCGAAATGCCGGGCTGCTCGCTGTGCATGGGCAACCAGGCGCAGGTGCGTGAAGGCGCGACGGTGATGTCCACCTCCACCCGCAACTTCCCCAACCGTCTGGGCAAGAACACCAACGTGTTCCTGGGCTCGGCCGAGCTGGCGGCGGTGTGCTCCAGGCTGGGCCGCATCCCGACCCTGGCCGAGTACCACGACGCGATGGGCATCATCAACAAGGACGTGAACAGCGTCTACCGCTATCTGAACTTCGATCAGATCGAGGAGTACGCGGATACGGCGAAGTCGGTGACGGTGTGATGCGCGCTTGACGCAGAAGCGGTGAGCCCGGCTGAAACGCCGGCGCTCCTGGCGTTTGAGCCCAAGGCCCGGTGGCGTGATGTCACCGGGCCTTTTCGCTTCGTAAACGCCCGGGCGCTATCAGCGCCATCAGCGCCTTCAGTACCTTCAAGCTCAGCGATCAACCCCCGGGCCACTCGGGCAGCTCAGCCACCCGCCAGAAGCCGGACAGTGTGTGGGCATCTTGGCGGATGGGCTCGAGCACGATGCCCATCTGGCGGAGCCAGGGCCGAACGAGTTCTTCGCTGACGGCCGCTTGAGCCCCGGCCATGTCGATCACCGCCCCCTCTGAGAGCCGGCCGGACGCCCAATGCGTGGCCAGGATGGTTAAACCCTCAAACATCGTCAGGGCCCTGACCCGGGTGTCGGGCGTCGGATGCTTCAGCAGGCCGTAGCGATGCAGACTGAAGGTCGATATCTGGGTTTCCCGGCTCCACCCCAGGCGCGGCTCATAGAAATCGTCACCGCTTTGGAGCGACGACTGCAGGACTCGCGCGGACAACGGCCATCGCTCCGCCAACCAGATCGACTTCAACAGAATGATCATCATGTCTCGCTCAAACCTGACGTTTGCCTTGCGCAGGTCATCCTGCAGCTTCATGGCCGCGTCGTACTTTCGTAAACGGACCAGCAGCAGCACCTCCCACTCGCGCACCGACTGGAAGGCCGGGCTGTCTCTGCCGCCCAGCTCCTTCCGAACGGCGGCCCACCGCCGGACGTCACCCGTCGCCGCCGCCGCCTTCATCATGGCCAATGTGAAGGGTTGCCCGATCGTGCGTCCGGCTGCCCGAGCCGCATCGGCCGCGACTTGCACCTCCGCCAGATCGCTCTGGCGGTTCGCCGCGCAAGCCATCAAGCACAGCATGGGCTCGGTGGGCACCACGTGCTCACGATTCATGTATTCCAGCACCACCGCACCGTAGTTCGCCCGCTTCGTGCCGGCCCTGGAAACGGTCGTCAGCAAGTTGCACCACATCGGTTCGGTCAAAGGTCGGTAACGTATGACGAGGGATTCGGTGGCATGGCGCAGGTCGTCGACCCGCTCCGATCGGGCCAGATCCCGCCAAAGCCAGTGGTAGAGGATGAATGGCACCCCGGCCAGTCCGTCGAGTATCGCCAGCAGCCGTTTGCTGCCGAGGTAGGCGAGCGTACGGCGCTGCGCAAACCTCAGCCCTTCGGCCTCTTCTGGGAGCACGTCCCCTCGCTCGACCACGGCGGCGAGGCGATCGCGGTAGTACGAGGAAGGATCGTTCGAAGCCACGGCCCAGCGATCCGATAGCGGCAACTCCCCCGACGCCGGGCCGATGACGATCTGTCCCCTTACAGCGACCTTTTTGCCCATCACCAGGGCGGTCTGCCAGGTCCAGCCCTTGGCCTCAATGCATCGTGCCATGGTCGCCTTGAGCGTGCCCTGACCGTGCTCGCCCACCACGATGTGCGACCCCACACGCAAGCGCTTTCGTGCCACGTGGAGCTCGAACAACACCTCCGCGATTGCGGAGGACAGCGCGGCGTTTCCGAAGAGCGTGTTGAGCAGTGCCTTGCGTTGAACAGGCGTCTGTGGCTCGCGCAGGTCCTCGGGATGAAACCGGCCTGGCATCACCTCGGGGGTCAAGGTGGACGCATAGTGAAAATCCAGCGTATTGCCCACCGCGTCGTAACCCAGGGCACCCTGGAACATGCGGCTGTCGCCGTCGGCCAGACGCTCCAGCAGTTTGGCCGCCCGTGGAATTTGCGCCGATTCCACCGCGATCCTGCAGGCCCTCGATACGATGGACAACGGCACCTGATAACGAGGACGGATCTGTTCCAGAATTTGGCACGCCCAACCAAACAGGCCCTGATTCAGGGCTTGATGCGCACGGTGCACGACCGACTCCATCCCAACCTCAACCTCATCCATGAAGGGAAGGTTGTCGGAAAGGCTTCCGCAGGTGCCCTCATGCGCCTTGGAACCGATCAACGGTTGCCATGTCGAGCGATCCCTCGACGCCCTGTGCGCCCTGGATTCCGGATCCGACGGTACGACCAGGTCGAACGGCGGTGTCGGTGTCGGTGTCGGTGTCGACGATGACGCGGAAGCGGACGCTGACGATGAGGCGGACGCTGACGCTGACGCCGACGCCGACGCGGACGCCGACGTTGAGGTCATGGTCGTCCTCAGGAACGAATCCGAACCCGTTCCCGAACCCCGGACCGCCGGCTGCAAGGCCACTCGTCCACCGGAAGTTTGCAACGCCGCGGCACGCCGGGCCCCATCGATCCTCGCCCTGACCGCTTGGGCCCAAGGCGCTTCCTCTTTGATCGGCTGCGGCAAGATCCACAGCAATTCATTCAGCCAATGGGTGGGGGAGTACGCATGACGCCAGTCCGCAGTGCCATGCCGCAATGTGTCGGACACTCGGCGTCGCCAGTCCTGGGCGGTCGACACCGATTTGCACTGAACGCTGCAATTGTCGAGACCGTCCACCACGGCCTCGAGGAAGGCATCCCCACCGCGCCGCACGATCGGTGGCGCCGCGGCACCGTCCTGGCGGGCCCACCAGGTTTCGGGGTCCCGGCCCTGTACCAAGTGAATGTTTTCGCCCGACCCCCTGGGGTCCATGTAGACATGCGGCCGGCCACGCACCTCGACCTTCACCCAGGGCCCGGGCCAGTCCGGCATCACCAGCATCGCCAAGCACACCGCGCGCCAGGCATCGATGCTCCAGGCGCCCGGTACAGACAGTTGCCTGGACCACTCGTCCAACACCGGCAAGGCCGAAGCGGCGGAAGGCGGGCACGGCCATATTTCGGCAGAGGACCGGGGCATGCGCGGGTCTTCCGATGCGCTGGGGAGCAGCCCATCGTTCACCATCCGTGGGCCCGCCTGGGCAAGGGCATAGTTCATGGGGGATGAGTTGATCGCGAAGGACGGCGGTTCCTGCGCGCACCCTCCACAGGCATTCAGACCAGGGAAGGCATCATGGCCATCACAGCGGTCTGTTCTTCCGCCGGTGTTCGTCGTGCGACTGCTTGGTCGTCGCTCAACGTCGATGAGTTGATCGCCCGACACCTGGGGTGGGGGTCGACGACCCATCCACCTCCGACGTCGAGGTCTCGCACAAGACCCAAGCCACCGCATCGCGGGCGCCTGTGGCGCTCAACGGCCTGAGGACCAAACCCATCGCGCTGAGCCCGGGCCTGGCCTGAGTCTCATTGATCGCAGCGTCTTTCGCGCCCAGCAGGATGTGAGAACCCGCTGGCAGCCGACCCTTGACGACGTGCAGCCCCAGAATTGACATCGCCTCCGGCAGTGAGAGCGAGGGGCATTCAGGATCGGACCCGGACTGAAGAAGGGCATACCTTGGCAACTTGAGCGTCGTGATGCTCTCCACGCGACTCAATCCCAGAGGGGGGAGGTAAATTCCGTCAGAACTGTTGACGCATCCCTGCAGCACATCCACGGCCTGCCGCCACATCCCGGCGTTCCACAGGTCGTTGAGCAACCGCCTGATGACCAGACGATCAAAGGGGGTACCGGCCCTACGAAGTTGCGCATACAACTCCATTGCTTGACCGTATTTCTTGCGCCGACTCAGCAAGATCGTCTCGTACGAACGGATCGCCTCGAACGCCTGGCGTCCCTTTCCTGAAAGTTGGCGCTTGAAATGGTCCCACTTCTGCGGCCATCCGAGAAACGCGGAACTCCTCATGAACGCCTGCAACAGGCGTTCGTTGATTGGACACACGGCACGGTTGGCGACCGCAACGAGCTTTTCCGCGGCATAAAAGTCCTGGTTTGATCGCGCCGCCGTCACCATCAAGCACGCGGCTTCATCGGTCATCGCAACGCCTTCGCGTTGCATTCGAGACAGGACAAGACCACAGCAGTCCCAGGTGTTCACGTTCTCGCGTGCAGCCAAGCTCAGCAGCCTCAACCACGTCTGAGGGGGCAGCGGTTTGAATCGATCCAACAACGCATCGAGGGCTGGTTCGTAGTCGTCTGGCCGTCCCGCAACGATGGCATCTCGGAACACATCCTCGTAAAAATTGATGGGTGCTTTTCCCTGCGAATCCAGCAACGACAGCAGCCCATTGATCCCCATTCCCATGTGGACGGCTCGCTGCCTCGTCTGGCGCGACCGGTCGTCCCGCAGTTCCCCCCCACGGGCACAGTCGGCCACCAGACCATCGATGAACCTCATGAGCTGGTCATCGGGCGTTCTCTCATAGCGATGGAAACGGGCCAGGTTGCGGTTGGTCGGCAAGATGACAAGTGCACCCGGATGATCGAACGACGTTCCGAAGCGCTTGGTTGGCTCGCATTCCCAGCGGTAATCCTTGGCGCACCGCTCAATCGCCTGACGCAGCCTGCCCGTTCCGTGCATTCCGACAATCACATGCGTGCCCTCCTTCAGATTGCCGCGATCGACGTGGAGCGAGAAAAGCACCGTGGCCATCCCTGTACATGCGGCGCCCGACTTGTGCAACGCGTCGAGCAGCGCCTGTGTGTCCGTATCCGATTGAGGGGACCGCAGGTCGGCGGGGTAATACTGCTTTGGAACGGTTTCCGGCGTGAAGAGCGCTGCCAGGTGAAGGTCCAACGTGTTGATTGCCGCGTCAAAGCCGATATTGGGCCTGAACATGGCCTTCGACCCTTTGGCCAGCCGTTCGATCATCTGAACAGCTCTTTGGATGTGCCCCTCTCTCACGGCAATGCCGCAGATCTTTGACACGATGGAGAAGGGCGTCTTGAACCTCGGCTCGATGCGCTCGACAAGACGGCAGGCCTCATCGAAGTCTTTCGCGTGCAATGCGCGTTGTGCCCTGTTCACCATCCCTCGCACCTCGGGCTCGAAGAGGTAGCTGAAGCTGTTGGTGTGGTGCGCTCCCTCCGTCTGGATCGACGACGAGAGCTCCGGCGCCGACATCAGCCTGGGGGCCACACGGGAGGGCAAAGTTCCCTGCGCCTCGGGCGCTGCCTCAGGCGAGGCCATCAGCATGGCATGTCGCACCACGCGTACCGAATGTTCATGACCACGCTCGCGATGTATCGGCTCGGGCAGTTGCTCCAGCAACTCATTCAACCAATCTGCCGGGTAGCGATCGCCATCCTTCCCTCCCACGCCCTCGCACAGCGTGTCCGATACCTGCCGACGCAAACCGTGGGCATCGGAAAACTTGGCAGGCGCCCGCCATTGCTCCCCAAGCCCCTGGGCAAGCGCCTCGAAGAAGGCGTCGCCGCCGCACCGCTCGAGCGTTGGCGACGCCGCGCCGTCATGGTGGACCTTCCAACGTCGCGGGTCCTGCCCCTGGACCAGGCGAATCCGTTGCGGCGACGCTTGCGCGCCGATGTAGACGTGCCCATGGCCCTGCACATCGACCTCCAGCGACGGCCCCGCCCAGTCGGGCATGGCCAGGATGGCCAGTCCCACGGCGCGCCAGGCATCGGCGCTCCAGGCGCCGGGTTCCGACAATTGCTGTGACCACTCACGTAACAGCGCCAGGGTCGAGGCAGGTGATCGGGTGCGCTCCGCTGGTGCGCCCCTCTGCGACGATGACAGCGACGATGACGGCGACGATGACAGTAGCGATGGCGGCTCGTCTTTCATCGACAAGCTGGACATGAGCTCACTCACCGACGATGAACCTGCGAAGGCTTGGGCATTGTTCATGCGGAATGAGTTGAAGGTCCGTGACGGCGGTTCGTGGACGACCAGCCTCATGAGACGCCTCACCACCGCTTCCGATGGATGGCCCTCATGCCATGGCGGTCGCGGTTTCGTCTTCGCTCAACGCGGGTCATCGGTGCGCAGCGGGGCGACCTGCCAAACGCTGACGATGCCGTCGTGCCGGGGCTCAAAGGGTTTGAGCATCAGCCCCATCGTTGCCAAATGCGGCCGAGTCGCCGGTTCGCTCACGGCGGTGCTGCCCTCCCCCAAGGAAAGCAGCGTGCCGATGGTCAGACGCCCTGACAGCCAGTGCAGAGCGACGATGGACATGCACTCGGTCAAGGTCAGCGCCGGGATGGCCTCGGTTCTCGCTTCGTTTTTCAGCAGACCAAAGCGGTCTAAACGGAGGCTGTCGCGATCCTGCGACGGCTCCCAACCCAAGGTTGGCACATAGATGCCGTCCTCTCCCCGGATCGAGGCCCGGATCATCTTCGCCGCCACCTTCCAGCGCTTGTGGGCCCACACCAACGGCAGCAGCTTGACCATCACCTTCCTGCTGAATCGGACGCCGGCTGCGCGAAGGCGGTCGTGCAACGCCATGCCGTCATCGATCGAGCGGACCTGACTCAGCAACAGGACCTCATGGTCGCGAATGGCTTGAAAGGCCGGCTGATTTCGTCCGCCCAGACGTGCCAGTTCAACGTCCCATCGGTCCTGGTCCCCCACAGCGCAGGCGGCCTTCAGGAAAGCCTGGCGCAAGAAGGAACGTGGCGAGCGTGCTGCACCCTCGGAGGCCGCGGTCATCTTGGCCACCTTGTCGATGTGCCAACGCTGGCTGGCGGACTGCAGGATCAGTACGGCCATCCTGTCGGAGAGGGTCACGCCCTCACGTTGCATGAATGCCACCACCTGCTCGCATTTCCGCCAGTGCGGCGTCCGTCCTTTCGACGCGTCGCTCAGCAGGACCTCCCAGGTGGCCGCAGAGAGCGGCCGATAGCGTTGGAGCATGGCCTGCACCGGTTGCATCAACAGGTCCACGTGGTCGAGCTTCACCGCACTGAGAAACAACCGCGTATAGAGCAAGGGCGGCAACCGCGCTTGTGCGTTGAACATCTTCAGCATCTGGCTCATGCCGAAATGAAAGTACGCCTCGGTTTGAACCTGCAGCAGTACGCGCTGGTCGGACATGGCCACCTCGGCATGACCCGCCGCCGCCGCCGCCGCCAGGGCCTGCTCAAACTCCGCCACGTCATAGCGGAATGAGCGGGTCCAGCGCTGCTGCACCGTCAGACTGCCGTCGGGCGGCGCGATGACAATCCGCCCGCGCATCTCCGAGGCCTTCGACAGGTACAGCGCGGGTTGCCATCCCCAGCCGCAGCCCTGCAGGCAACGAACCATGGTGCGCCGCAACTTGCCCGTGCCATGCTCTCCAACAACCAGGTGCGAGCCTGGTCCCAGACGGCCTCGTGAACGGTGCAGTTCGAACAACACCTCAGCCAGCGCGGCTGACGCGGCACCATTCTGATAGAAGGACTGCAGCACGGCCTGCTGTTCCTGCCTCGACCACGGGCCCGCCTGACGTTCCGGTCGCGCCCAGGCAGGAACGGTCTCCAGTCTCAGCAGTTTGGCGTAGTGAAAGTCCAGCGTGTTCACCGCCGGGTCATAGCCCAACAGCGGCGTGAACATCGGCGAGGGCCCCTGGGCCAGCCGCTCCAACATCCGGGCGGCCCGATGGGTCTCATCGTTCTGCACGGCCAAGCCGCAGATTTCGATCATCAGAATCATCGGCGTCTTGAAGGAGGGCTCGATGGCTTCGACCACGCAACAAGCGTCATGCAGCCGGAAGCGGTCCAGTTCGGCACGGGTCTGGTACAGCGCTTCGGCGATCTCGGGCTCATCCAGGAAGTTCGGGTGATCATTCAGCGGCAGGTTGCAGCAAGGATCGGCCGAGCGGTCACCGTTGACCAACGGCGGTGGAGGTGGATCGATGACCTGCTCGGCCGGCCAGAACCTGCGCGCGAAGATCCCGTCCTGGCGGGACGGCCGATCGACCGCCTGGCGCCGGACGACGTCAGCCCACGCCGGGGTGGCGGTCTGCGCCGCCACGGCCGCCACCGCCCGCTCCAGGGGTTGGGGCAGCGGTTGGAGCAGTTCATCCAGCCACCGAGCCGGCCCGGCTGCGGCAGGCCAATGAGCCACGCCGTCGCTCAAGGTGCGGGCCACGCGCTCACGCCAGTACCGCGGCGACCGGACCGCCTCGCGCGGCACCGGCGATTCGTTCAACCCCTCCACCAGCGCCTCGAAGAATGCGTCACCACCGGGTCGCGCGAGCGGCGTGGCGGCACCCTCGTGGTGGACCGACCAATGCCGGTGGTCTCGCCCCTGGACCAGACGGATGCACTCGGTCGACTCGCCGGGACGCACGTAGACGTGGTGGTGGCCACCCACCTCGATGTCCAGCGACGGACCGGGCCAGTCGGGCATGGCCAGGATCGCCAGACCCACGGCGCGCCAGGCATCGGCGCTCCAGGCGCCCGGTTCCGAAAACTGCTGGGACCACTCGCGCAGCAGCGGCAGGGCCGAAGCGGGTGATGGCGGTCGATCCGGTGTCGCGACGGGAAACAACGACATCGAAGGGTCGTCCACCACAGGACGCGACATCCGATCGCTGACCCGCAGGGAGCCGGCAACGGCTTGGGCGTAATTCATGCCGATGAGTTGGCCCCGCCCGACCGAGGTTCCTGACCGCGCACCCCTCAAAGAACAGCCGCACCTGCATGCCAGCCTCACCATCGCTCCTGACGACGCCACCGCGCGCTCCCCACGCGCGCCGGAAAAATCGTCAGGAACGCGGATTGCCGCGTGGACTGTCCGTCGTGAGCCCGCAGTTTCCGCACGACACCTGACCTCAGATCGCGAAGGGGGGTGGCCCATGAAACACCTGAATGTTGGCGTGATCGCCCTGTGCGTGACTGCCGTCGCAGCGGCTGCCATGGCGCAGACTCAGGTGTCGCCCACCAGTGCCAGTGCCAGTGCCAGTGCCAGTGCCAGTGCCAGCATGAGCGCGGATGGCAGTGCCAGCCGAAGGCAATCCGGCACGCTGGGGCCTCCGCTGGATCCCGCTCAGATGCAATCGCCCGCCGCATCCTCCGCGCCGATGACGGGGCCAGCCGCGTCAGACATCGTCACACCGGCGACATCACCGGTCGTTGCCCCGGCAAACGAATCCGCGACCCAGGCCGTGCCCACCTCCACCGCTCCAGTCGGCCGGCCTTCCCGCCCCAGCCGGCGCGCCAGCGGCACCGTCACCGAGGTGCCGGACAGCACCGCCTCGCTGCCCGTGCGCCACGATCGCAACTGACGCTCGTTTCCATTGCAGGGATTCGGCTGGATCGGCCCTCTCCGATTCAGCTCATGACGCCGGGCGGTCTGTTGCCGCCGCACCGGTCGCGCCTTCAGGCTCCGCAACACCTCAGGAGACCTCCCCATGCAGACCTTCCCGATGTCCAGGATCCCGCTGGTCGCCGCACTCGGCGCCGCGGCCTTGATGGCCTTGGCGCCCGCCCCGGCCCGCGCCGAGTACTACCAGTACAACTACACCGGCAACGCCTTCACGATGACCACGGTGAATTACTTCTCCGAGCCCGGGGATCCTTCCGGCGGCCGAAGCTTCTCGCTGGTGTCCATCGATGCGCAGATCATCGCCAACGCGCCGCTCAGCGGCACCGTCACGCTGTCGGACATCCGCAGCTTCAGTCTCACACTCACCGACCACGACTCCGGCAGTCGCTCCACGCTGGATTTCCCCGCGCCGCCGCCCATCGAATGTCCGGGCTGCCCCAACGGCCCGAACGTCACCGCGACCTTCAGCATGGCCGACTTCAACTTCCTGAACCAACCCACCGGTTGGGACATGTCCATCCGCACCTCCACCTTCTATCCCACCGGCCGGGAAGGCTGGCTGATGCTCAGCACCTCCTGGCAGCGGGACATGCTCGATGGCGGCTATGAGGCGTATGTCGGTCAATCCGGCGGGCTGATCAATTCCCCGGGCATCTGGTCGGTGACAGCCCTGGTGCCGGAACCCGCCACCTATGTGCTGACGCTGGCCGGCCTCGCATTGCTCGGCGGCCTCACCCGCAAGCACTGGCGATCGCACGGGGGTGCAGGCGTCGCGTGAGCGGCGTGCCGGGGGTGACGGGGGGCTGACGGGGACGCGAGCGCCCTGGACGGGCGGCGCCTGCGCTGCGCTGGAACGCTCCCGCCCGAGGCACCGGTGTTGCCACATTGGCGCCTTTCAATTTCTGTCTTGACAGAAATTTCTGTCGGACTACAGTGAGCGCCATGGAACTCAGCAATACCGCTCAGCGCTTCGTCCTCCACTGGGGAGAGATGGGCAGCGCCTGGGGCGTGAACCGAACGGTCGCCCAGATTCACGCCCTGCTCTATTTCCACGGCCGTCCGCTGCATGCGGAAGACATCGCCGAGACGCTGTCGGTCGCCCGCTCCAACGTCAGCACCAGCCTGAAGGAGCTGACCAGCTGGAACCTGGTGCGTGTCACCCACATCCTCGGCGACCGGCGCGATTACTTCGAGACCTCGGTCGATGTGTGGGAGCTGCTGCGCACCATCGTCAAAGAACGCAAGCAGCGGGAATTCGATCCCACCGTGCGCATGCTGGCCGAGCTGGTCAACGATGAAGGCTTCAAGCACGAAACGCCCGATGCCCAGGACCGGGTCCGCGACTGTCTGCGCCTGATGCAGACCCTCGGCGCCTGGTCCGAGGAAATGATGCGGCTGTCCCCCAGCACTCTGGAAAAGGTGCTGAAGCTGGGCGCCAGCGTGCAGCGCTTCGTGCGGGGCGACGGGGCTTGATCGCCCCTTTTTTTGGCCGCGAATTTCTGTCCTTACTGAAATATCGGATCACTCATGACCACCACGCGACTTGGTGTCCCCACCGGCCTCTCCGCCGATCCGGCGATCTATCCCTTGACCGTGTTCTTCGACGGCGCCTGCCCGATCTGCAGCGCGGAGATGCACAACCTGGGGCTGCGCAACACCGCGGGTCTGCTGCGGTTCGTCGACATCGCCCAGCCCGGTACGGCCCCGCTCCCGGACAGCCCGGACAGCCCGGACCATCGCGCCATGATGACCCTGATGCATGTGCAGCGTGCTGACGGGGCCTGGGTGAACGGTGCCGCGGCCCTGCGGCTGGTCTACGCCGGCGCCCAATTGCGCGGCGTGGCACGGCTGATGAATGCCCCGGTGCTGCGCCAGGTCTGCGACTGGGCGTACCCCTTGATCGCACGGCACCGCTATCTCATTCCGCGGCCGCTGGTCCGCGTGCTGTTCGAGACCCGGCTGCGCCGCGCCGCCGAACGTCGCGCCGGCGCCGCTGCCTGCAACGACGGCCAATGCGCCTGGCCCGACGCAGCCCCGACCGTTCCCCATCCCAATCCCCATCCCATCGAACACCCGGTTTCCCATCCCAATCCCCATCCCATCGAACACCCGGTTTCCCATCCCAAGGAGTGATGCCATGAGTGAACTGACCCTGGTCCTGAGCTTGCTGATCGCGGTGATCGTGCCGCGACTGGCGCTGCGCTATCTGCAACCGATCCTGATGCCCACCCTGCAACGGATGTGCGAACAGACCCGCAGCCCCGGCGAGCCCCATGCGGCAGACGCCAACAGTGGGCCGGAGTTCTGGTGGCGCGTGCTGAATGTGCTGGCCATCAGCGGCAGCATGCTGCTGGTGCTGACCTTCGGCTACAACGACGGCTGGGCCGTCTCGCTGAACGATTTCCTGCGCCGCACGCTGTGGCTGGTGACGATGGGCGTCTTCATCAGCGTCGGCACGGTCGCGTCGCAGATCTGGTCGCGGATTCCCCGGACCACTGCGGCCCGCAGCGCCACCGCTGTTCCCGTCGGCCACGCTGCCGGCGCCGTCACGCCGCCCGCCGTCGCCTCGCCGCAGGCCGTCGCCCAAGCGCTGCCGGGAGCCGCCTCGTGAGCGCCGCCGTCCGTTCCGTGCTGGTCTGTGGTGCCAGCGGTTTCATCGGTCGACGGGTGGTTCGCGCCCTGCGCGAGGCCGGCTTGTCGGTGACTGAAGGCAGCTCCGCCACGCAGGATTACACCCGCGATCACGACCCCGCTCACTGGCTGCCCCGTCTGGCCGGGCACGATGCGGTGGTCAATGCCGTCGGTGTGCTGCGCGACCACCGCGGCCGCACGCTGGAGGCCCTGCATCACCGGGCCCCGGTCGCCCTGTTCGAAGCCTGCGCCCAGGCCGGCATCGGCCGCGTGGTGCAGATCTCCGCCAATGGCGTGGCCGAGAGCAACACCCGCTACGCCACCACCAAGCGCGCCGCCGACGACACGCTGCTGCGACTGCGCGCCAGTGGTCGGCTGGACGGTACCGTCGTGCGACCCAGCGTGGTCTACGGTCGGGGCGGCGCCAGCAGCGCGCTGTTCATGACCCTGGCCCGGCTGCCGGTGCTGATCCTGCCCGCCGCCGCCTTGCGGGCCCGCATGCAGCCGGTCGCCGTGCAGGACGTCGGCCATGCCGTGCTTCAGCTGCTGCAGCGCGGCGGGCCGGAGCTGGTCACCGCCGTCGGTCCGCGAGCGCTCAGCCTGGCGGAGTTCATCGGCGAGCTGCGGCGGCAACTGGGCCACGGTCCCGCCCGCGTGCTGCCGCTCCCCGAAGCGCCCAGCCGCTGGAGCGCCCTGGTGGGCGACCGCCTGTCCTTCCAGCCCTGGAGCAGCGAAAGCCTGTCCCTGCTGCAACAGGACAACCTCGGCGATGCCGCCGCCTTCGCTCAACTGCTGGGCCGCGCACCGGTGCCGGTCGAGCGCTTCCTGGAGACCGCATGGCACTCGGCCTGACCCCGTTCCGGCATCGCCGCACCCGGCTGCTCGCGCGCGCCAGTCTGATCGCGCTGTGGCTGCTCACCGCCGCGGTCAGCCTGATCGAATTCAATGGGCAAAGCCGTGCGTTGCTGGCGGATGCCGCCACGCCGGCGGCGTGGATCGCGCCGCTGATCGTCGGCGGCGCGCTGCTGGATGGCGTCATCGGCCTGGCCATGTGGCGATGGCACCGGCGCTGGGTCTACCTGGCGGCAGCGCTGGCGATGCTGGCGATGACCGTCGTCGCCACGCTGCTGCTGCCCGGCCTGTGGCTGGATCCGCTGGGACGGCTGAGCAAGAACCTGCCGATTGCCGCTCTGCTGCTGATCCTGCATGAGGACGCCCCCGCCTGATCCCTGCCCCGTCATGAACACCTATCTCATCGTCAAGTGGCTGCACATCGTCTCCAGCGTGCTGCTGGCCGGTACCGGATTCGGATCGGCCTTCTATCTCTTCTTCGCCAACCGCAGCGGCTCGCTCGCCGCGCAAGCGGTGGTGGCGCGACTGGTCAAGCGGGCCGACCTGTGGTTCACCACGCCGGCGGTCATCGTTCAGCCCCTCAGCGGCGTGTGGCTGGCGATGCAGGCCGGATGGCCGCTGGACACGCCCTGGCTGGCGCTGTCCATCGCGCTGTACCTGCTGGCCGGCGCCTGCTGGCTGCCGGTGCTCTGGCTGCAGATCCGGCTCTCCGCCATGGCGGATCAGGCCCTGGCCTCGGGCCAGCCCTTGCCGCCGCTGTACTGGCGCTATGCGCGCTGGTGGGAAGGCCTGGGCTATCCGGCCTTCGCGGCGGTGCTGGTGGTGTTCTACCTGATGGTGAACAAGCCGATGCTATGGGGCTGAACGCGCGGCGCACCCGTTCACCACGGGGTCATGCCGCTTCCGCCACAATCCCGGCCCATGAGTTTCGAACCCACCCCCCTGCTGGACATGTCCAGCCCGGAAGCCAAGCGCGCTTCCTATGACACCCTGATCGCCCAGACCCAGGCCCTCCTGCAGGGCGAGCGCGATCGGCTGGCCAATCTGGCTCAGTTCGCCGCGCTGATCTATCACTCGGTGCCGCAACTGAACTGGTCGGGCTTCTACCTGGTGAATCCGAAGAACGGTCAGGAACTGGTGCTGGGTCCGTTCCAGGGCAAGGTGGCCTGCGTGCGGATCGCCTTCAGCCGCGGCGTCTGCGGTGCCTGCGCCCGGACACGGGAAGTCCAGCTCGTGGAAGATGTCCACGCCTTCCCCGGCCACATCGCCTGCGATGCGGCCTCGCGTTCCGAGCTGGTGTTGCCGATCGTGGTCGATGGCCAGCTGCGCGCGGTCTTCGATCTGGACAGCCCCGAGCCCGCCCGCTTCGATGCCGAGGACGCTCGCGGCTTCCAGGCCGCGCTGCAGATCCTGATTGACGGCACCGACTGGTCATGAGCGGCCCGGTGCGTGTCGCCCTGACGGCTCAGGACCGTGGCGCACGGCACGGCGTGCGCCGGGCGCTGGGGCTGGTCCTCGGCCTGGGCGTGTGCCTGTCGATGCTGACGCAGGTTCAGGCCGCGGAGCTGCGTCTGCGGTTGATGCAGACCAGCGACCTCCACATGAACCTGTTGAGCTACGACTACTACCAGGATCGTGAGACCCAGGAGTTCGGTCTGGCGCGCACTGTCACCCTGATCCATCGGGCCCGTGCCGAAGCGCCCAACAGCTTGCTGTTCGACAACGGCGACCTGCTGCAAGGCAGCCCGCTGGGCGACGTGGTGGCCCGCATCAAGCCGCTGGCGGCGCAGGAGGTCCATCCCGCCTACAAGATCCTGAACCTGCTGGACGTCGATGCCGCCAACATCGGCAACCACGAGTTCAACTACGGCCTGCCCTTCCTGCGGCAGGCCATCGCCGGCGCCAACTTCCCCTACCTGAACGCCAATGTGATGGAGGCGGACGGTCAGCGCCACGCCTTCCAGCCCAGCGTGATGCTGGCGCGTGAGCTGGTCGATGAGCACGGACGCACCCACCGGCTCAAGATCGGCGTGTTGGGCCTGACGCCGCCGCAAATCATGGAATGGGACCGTCAAAACCTGACCGGTCGCGTCCAGGTCCGGGACATGGTCGACGTGGCCCGCGAGCTCGTGCCCCAACTGCGCCGCCAGGGCGCCGACTTGGTGATCGTGATCGCGCACACCGGCATCGACAAGACCGAGCTGCCTCGGCTGTCCGAGAACATGGCCGCCCAACTGGCGCGTGTGCCGGGTGTCGACGCCTTGCTGCTGGGCCACGCCCATACCGAATTTCCAGGCCCGGGCTTCAGCGGCTATCCCGGCGTGGACTTGACACAAGGCCGGCTGCACGGCGTGCCGACGGTCATGCCGGGCCGTTGGGGCGATCACCTGGGACTGATCGACCTGCGCCTGTCCGATCGCGGCGGACGTTGGAAGGTCGTCGCCAGCCAGGCCAGCCTGCGGCCGATCTTCGACCGCGCTTCGCGGCGCTCGCTGGCCGAAGCCGATCCGATGCCCGCCGTGGTCATCGCCCGCGAGCACCAGGCCACGCTGGACCATGTGCGCAGCGAGGTCGCCCGCACCGACACCCCGATCCACAGCTATTTCTCCCAGGTCACCGAGAGCGCCGCCGTGCGACTGGTGGCGATGGCGCAACTGGCCTATGCCAGGCGCGCGGTGCAAGGCACGGCGCTGGAGCGGCTGCCGATGCTGTCGGCAGCGGCGCCCTTCAAGTCCGGCGGCCGCCAGGGGTGGACGCAATACACCGACATCCCCGCCGGCCCGATCGCCATCAAGCATGTGGCCGATCTCTATGTCTATCCCAACACCATCAAAGTGCTCAAGCTCACCGGCGCGCAGGTGCGGGATTGGCTGGAGATGTCCGCCGGCCAGTTCCGGCAGATCGACCCGAAAGGCCCGGCCGAGCAGATGCTGCTGGACACCGCCTACCCCGGCTTCAACTTCGACATGATGTGGGGAGCCGACGATGCGCTGCGGTACGCGCTGGACCTGCGCCAGCCCGCGCGGTTCGACCGCGACGGCAAGCCGGCCGCTGACAGCCACCGGGTGGTGGATCTGCGCTGGCGCGGCCAGCCGCTGGACGATGCGGCGGAATTCCTGGTGGTGACCAACAACTACCGTGCCTTCGGCGGTGGGCATTTCCCCGCGCTGGGTGCCGACAAGGTCGTGGTGGACGCACCGGACGAGACCCGGGAGGCGCTCGCCCACTATCTGGCCGCGGCGCCTGGCGGGTCGACCTCGGCGACGGCAGCCGGCATCGCGCCGGCCTGGCGCGTCCTGCCGGTGGACGGGGTGAAATTGCGCTTTCTGTCCGGCGCCACGGCGGTGCGCCATGTCGGCGAAGGATCGCCGGTGAAATGGGTCAAGGACAACGGGGACGGGTCAGCCCTGTTCGAGTTGGCGCCTTGATCGGCGAAGCGGCTGGGCGACTGAGACAACACCTTCCCATCGACAGCCACGGCGATTGCACCTCAACGGCGACCTTTGGTCACCTTCGGCACGCATCACCGCGATTCCATGGGCGGTGCGCTGAGGTGAGTGGACCGCAAGGACCCTCCGAAAAAACAAAACGGCCCTTGAGGCCGTTTTTTTGTAGCTCGCTTGAGCGGTCGGGAGGCGACCGTCGCGCCGCGACGGGACTGCTTAGACGTGGATGTCGAGCAGCGCGCCTTCGGCACGCACCTGGGTCTGCAGGACCCGCAGGTTGGCGACATAGGCATAGGTTGCCGATTTCTGCTCCACCACGTCGGCGGCCAGATCGCTGCCGGGTTCCGGCAACTTCGTCACCCGGGTGCTGACGCCGCCGGCGGCATTCGTCTGAGCCTCAACTCGCTCACGGCGATAGCCGTCGGTGTTGACGTTGGCGACATTGTTCGCCGAGGCGCGCAGCCGCTCATTGGCGGCGGACACGCCGGACAAGGCGGTCGAGAGGCTGATGCTCATGGCAAATCCCGTGGAATGAAGGGTGAACCCTCGGTGGCTGCCGCCTGGCTGCAAGGCCCGGAGCGACCGCTCAAGAGAGGACTCTATCCGTCGCTATCGGCAGCGCCAAGCCGAACTTGAGAAAAGAAATGGATTTCCGGCCCATTTCCGCACATGCTTGGGCAAGCGCCTGTGCCAGCGCCGCCCGAACGCGTGACGAACACGCGAAAAGTCCCTGCTGACGGGACTGGAGCGCCGGCTGGGAGCGCTCCCGCGCTTTCCATTCGGTGCCTCCGGCCTCACCGGGCACACCCCTTGCCAAGTCACGATCAGTTTCAAAACTTGAAAAGGGGAACACATCATGAACCGTCCCATTGTCCCGATGCCCCTGGTTGCCGTGGCCGCCAATGATCAGGCGACCGTCCTGCAGCGCCATCTGGCCCAGTGTGCCAAGGCCCGCGGCCGCTGGTTCAGCCTGGCCGTGCTGGCCGAGCGCGTGCAAGGGATGATCCTGCCGCGACTGGCCACGACCGTGGCGCTCAGCGCGGTCACCCTGGGATTGTTCGCTCATTGGCTATGAACGCGAGGGTCTCCGAAGCGGCCACGTCCCCTCCCCCGGAAATTGCGGAAGAACTTGCGCTGCTGGAGCCAGCGCTCGGCCCTCTGGAGCCCCCGGTGCGCGCCGTCCTGTTCGGGATGGCGCGATTCGAGCAACACGGGCGCAGCCTCGCGCGCGCGCAAGCGGTGCAAGGCATGGCCGGCGCGGGCCAATTCTTCCCGCGGGTGGATGAAAACGTCGCGATGCTGCAGCAGACGCGACGCCTCATCGAAAAACGCCAGCGCGACTTCCGCCATCTCGGCGCCTCCGGCAAATGGCTGCTGGACAACGCCGCCCTGCTCGACGAACAGACCCATCAGGTGCGCCGGGGCCTGCCGCGCGGCTTCTTCCGCCTGCTACCCCGCCTGCGCGATGAACCCCTGGCCGGCCTGCCCCGCATCTACGGCATCGCCTGGGCCTGGGTGGCCCACACCGACGGCGGCTTCGACACCGAGCTGCTGAGCGCCTACCTGCGCGCCTACCAGGAGGAGCGTCCGCTCTCCCTGGCCGAACTCTGGGCCCTGCCCACCACCTTGCGGGTGGTGCTGGTCGAAAACCTGCGCCGGCTGGCCGAGCGTTTCGCCACCCTGCAGGCCGCCCGCGACATCGTCCATCACTGGTTCGACGGCAATCCCGCCGCCACCGGCCTGGACGCAATCACCAAACTCGAGCCCCGCATGCAGGAACGCGGCGTGGCCGAGGCCTTCTGGCTGCAGCTGGACCACCGCATGGACGAGCTGCCGCAGCCGCTCTCCGGCGAACTGGCCGCCTGGCTCAGCACCCGGCTGCCCTCCCCGGCCCAGGTGCTCGCGCAACAACAGAACGAATCCATCAAGGACCTGCAGAGCATCCGCAACGCGATCACCGCCTTGCGTCGCATCGATCAGGCCGACTGGCGCCGGCTGGTGCACGGGGTCAGCCCGGTGATGCAGACGCTGTGCGAATCGCCGGTCTATGCCGCCGAGGCCAGCGACACGCAGGATCTGACCCTGCATGAGATCGAAAGCCTGGCGCGCAAGTCCAACCGGGCCGAGCTCGACATCGCCCGCCAGTTGCTGGCCCTCACCCGCAATGCCACGCCGCAACCCGACGGCGAACCCGACCGCCGCAGCGCGCCGATCTACTGGTGCCGTGGCGCCGGCCGGCCCGAGTTGCTGGCCGCGCTGGGCCTGCCGCAAAAACGCTGGGGACCGCATCACCTCGACGAGCGCCACCACTGGGCCGCCGCCGCCTACCTGATCGGGCTGACGCTGCTCACGGCCATCAGCCTGTACTGGCTGGTCGGCCTGGCCCATCCGGCGGTCCCGACCGTGCTGCTGGTGCTGGCGGTGGTGCTGGCCGCCGGTCCGGTGAGCGAAGCGGTGGTCGCGCTGACCAACCGATGGATCAGCGAGCTGGCCAAGCCCACCCGGCTGCCCCGCCTGGACTTTGCCGAAGGCGTGCCCGAATCCGAACGCACCCTGGTGGTGATGCCGGTGCTGCTCGGCAGCGAAGCCTCGGTCGGCCCGCTGTGTGCGCAGCTGGAGCAGCACCATCTGGCCAATCCCGAAGCGCATGTGCAGTTTGCGCTGCTGAGCGATTACGCCGATGCCTACGAGGAACACCTGCCCGGCGACACGATGATCATCGTCACCGCAGCGGATGCGATTGCGGCGCTCAACGAGCGCCACGGCCCGCTGCCCGACGGCCGGTCGCGCTTCCTGCTGCTGCATCGTCCGCGTCGCTGGTGCCCCACCGAACGCCGCTGGATCGGCTGGGAACGCAAGCGCGGCAAGCTCGAAGAGCTGCTGCGGGTGATCGTTCAACCGGCCCAGTCCGAAGCGCTCACACCGCTGGCCACCTCGCCCTTTCTCGAACTGGGCCCACTGTCCATTCCCTCGCCCGGCGTGCGCCACCTGATCACGCTGGATGCCGATACCGACATGCCGCCCGGCCGCCTGCGCGCGCTGGTCGGCACTGCGGCCCATCCGATGAACCGACCGCGTGTGGACACTGCGCGGCGTCGCATCGTCGAGGGCTACGCCATCCTGCAACCGCGCGTGCTCGCGCCCATGCCCGAGGACCGGGACAGCACGCCGTACCACCGCCTGTTCGGCGGCCAGTTCGGCATCGATCCCTACAGTGCCGTCAGCTCCGAGATCTTCCAGGACCTGTTCGGCGAAGGCAGCTTCACCGGCAAGGGACTGCTGGATGTGCGCGCGGTCCACACGGTCCTGGACCAACGACTGCCCGATGGTCAGGTGCTCAGCCACGACCTGCTGGAAGGCAGCATCGCCCGCTGCGCCGGTGTGTCCGACATCACCCTGGTCGAAGACTCGCCGATGCATGCGGATGTCGCCCATTCCCGTCTGCACCGCTGGACCCGCGGCGACTGGCAGCTGCTGCCCTTCATCCTGCGTGCCGGCCATTACGGCATTGCGCCGATCAACCGCTGGAAGCTGATCGACAACCTGCGCCGCTCGCTGGTGGCGCCGATGTCGCTGGGGCTGCTGCTGCTGGTGCTGTGCACCGAAGTCTTGCCGCTGCTGCCCACGCTGCTGATCGTCGCGGCGGCCTTTGCCATCGGTCCGATCGTGGGCGCGCTGGCCGGTCTGGTGCCCAGCCGCGACGGCATCGCGCTGCGACATTTCTATCGGGAGACCGGCAGCGACCTGCTGCGCGCGGTCACCCTGGCCGGCTGGCATGTGGCGATGCTGCTGCATCTGTCGCTGTTGTATGTGGATGCCATCACCCGGGCGCTGTGGCGGCAATGGGTCAGCCACCGCCGCTTGCTCGAATGGACCACCGCGGCGGCCTCGCAGGCGGCCGCACGTCGCGAGCTGCCGGCGCTGGTCCGGCAGCATCTGCGGGTGCCGCTGGCGGCCGTCGTCATCGGCGGCGCATTCGCTGCGGCCGCATGGGCCGGTGCGCAGGTCAACCTGATCCCGGCCGTGGTGCTGTTGCTGGTCTGGGCGCTGTCGCCGGTCTGGATCTGGTGGACCAGCCGGCCGCGCCCGCCGCTCTGGCATGCGGAGATTCCGCTGGACCGTCAGGGACGCGACTACCTCTGGCAACTGGCGCGAGACACCTGGCGCTTCTACGACGCCCATGTGGGCGCCGCAGACAACCACCTGCCGCCGGACAACGTGCAGCTCACGCCGCATCTGCTGGTGGCGCATCGCACCTCACCGACCAACATCGGCCTGTACCTGCTCACCGTGGCCTGCGCGCGCGAGCTGGGCTTCATCGGCGTGGTCTCCAGCGCCGAGCGGCTGGCCGCCACGCTGGACACGCTGGAGCGCCTGCCCCGCTGGAACGGTCACTTCTTCAACTGGTACGACACCGAGACCCTGGCGGTGCTGCCGCCGGGCTATGTCTCCGCCGTCGACAGCGGCAACTGCTCGGCGCATCTGCTGGCCGTGGCCCGCGCCTGCGAGATCGCCGCGGACATGACACCGGCGCAACTCGCCGAAGCCCCGCGCGACGCCCTGGCCCGCACCCTGCACCGGCTGCGCATCCTGCAACCGCCGCTGGCGGGGATGACCGAGCTGGCCGCCGGTGCCGCGCTGGTCGATGCCCTGGGCCATGGCGAGGCGCTGGATCTCGCGGCGCCCGAACAGCAGGCGCTGCTGAGCCACCATGTGCAGGCGGTCCAGACGCTGCTGAGCGAATCGGCCAGCATGCCCATCGACGGCGTGGCCGTGGCTCGGGTCTCCGCCTTGGCGCCGTCACCGGCCTTGGCCGTCCAGTCTGCGGCCGGCCAGGCCGAAGCGCTGCTGCGCGATCTGGTGGCGCAGCTCTCGTCTTTCTGGCGGGACCAAGGCAGCGCGCTGATCGACGCTCGGCAGGCCTTGCGCACCCTGGCCACCCGTGCGCGCCGACTGGGCCTGGAGGCCGACTACCGGCCCCTGTTCGACCGCGAACGCCGCCTGCTGCGCATCGGCTGGCGCCAGGACGCGCAACAGCTGGACGACAACCACTACGACCTGCTCGCCAGCGAAGCGCGGCTCACCAGCCTGATCGCGATTGCCAAGGGCGATCTCCCGCCGGAGCACTGGCGATCGCTGGGTCGGCCCTTCTTCGCGCGCACCGGCGCGGGCGACACCTTGGGCCTCAAGTCCTGGACCGGCTCGATGTTCGAATACCTGATGCCCTCGCTGGTGCTGCGCGAGCCTGCCGGCAGTGCGCTGGGTCGGGCGATCCGGACTGCCGTGGCCGAACAGCAAGCCGAGGCGCTGGGCCGGGGCACGCCCTGGGGCATCTCGGAATCGGCCATCGCGGGACAGGATCACACCCTGGCCTATCAGTACGGTCCGCAAGGCGTGCAGACGCTGGCGCTGGCCCGTCTGCCCACCGACGAGCGGGTCCTCGCCCCCTATGCCGCGGTGATGGCTTCGATCGTGGCGCCGACCGCCGTGGTGGCCGACCTGCAGGCCTTCGAGCGGCTGGGCGCGCGCGGCACGCTGGGCTTCTTCGAGGCGGTGGACTACACGCCGCAGCGCCAGACCGCCGGCACGCCGTTCACCCTGGTGCAGACCTACATGGCGCATCACCAGGCGATGGGGCTGGTCGCGTTGACCAACCTGCTGGCCGACGAGGCGCCGCGCCGCTGGATGATGAGCGACCCGCATGTGAAGGCCGTCGCCACCCTGCTGCACGAACGCGCCCCGCGCGAAGTGGCGCCGCTGTCGCTGCCGCCGCTGGAACTGCTGCCGCGCCAACGTGCGGTGCGCAAGACCCGCATGGTGCGCGAGGCCGAACCGTTGGCCGAAGCCCTGCCGCTGACCCACATGCTGACCAACGGCCGTTATGCGGTGGTGCTGCGCAGCCACGGCGGCGGCTACAGCAACTGGGAGGGCACCGGCGTCACCCGCTGGCGGGACGACCTGCTGCGTGATCAGCACGGCAGCTTCTTCTTCCTGCGCCGCGCCGGCGAAAGCGACTGGTTCAGCACCACCGCACGCCCGGCGCCCGATCCGCGCGCGACCTACCAGTCCCGCATGCAGGCCGAGCGGGTGATCTACGAGGCGCGATGGCCCGACCTGAGCAGTTGCACCACCGTCTGGGTCAGCCCCGAGGACGATTGCGAACTCCGCCAGATCGAACTCACCAACCACGGCAAGACGCCCATCGCCTTGGACCTGGTGTCCTGCTTCGAGGCCACGCTCGCGCCGCAGCGCGGCGACGAGGCCCATCCCGCCTTCTCCAACCTCTTCATCCAGGCGCGTTGGGACGGCGCGGAGCAGGCCTTGCACCTGCGCCGTCGCCCCCGCCTGTTCGACGAGGCGGCCCTGCGCGCCGTGCACTTCCTGGCCAGCACCGATGCGCAAGGGCTCGGGGACGGCAGCGCGATCGGGATGTCGAATGGGCCGGCCAGCGCGCGGTCGAATGGCCTGAATGGCCTGAATGGTTCGAATGGCGCGAACGGCATGAACGGCCTGGGCGGGCTGAACGGCCACCTCGGCGCCGTCGAGCCGATGGCCGACCGCGCGCGCTGGCTCGGCCGCTATGGCAGCACCACGCGGCCGATGGGCGATGCCGGCGCGGTGTTTGTCGACGACGAAGCCGATGTCAGCGCCGCCGGCGAGCCCGGACGATTGCTGGACACCGGACTCGACCCGCTGGCCGGCATCAAGGCCGGTCTGACGATTCCGCCGGGCGGCACCGTCAAGCTGACTTTCGGCACCGCCGCCTCGCGCGACCTGGACTTGCTGTCGGCGCTGGTGGACAAGTACCGGCAGGTGGCGCATGTCGAGCGCAGCGCCTCGATGTCCCACACCATGGGCGGCATCCGGCTGCGCGAGCTGCAGTTCGACACCGCCACCTGGGGCGCGATGCTGCAGCTCAACACGCTGATCACCGGCCAGGCGGCCCGCGAACCGCTGCATGCGCGCGAGCCCAGCGGTCGCTGCGACCGGCGGGCCCTGTGGCGCTTCGGGATCTCGGGCGATCGGCCGATCATTGCCGTCCAGATCAGCGGTGAAGAAGGCCTGGATCTGGTGCGCGCGCTGAAGAAGGCGCTGCGGCAGTGGAGTGCCCATGCCATCGGCGTGGACCTGGTGGTGCTCAACGAGGAGCCCACCTCCTACCTGGCACCGGTGCAGCAGACGCTGCAGCACATGCAGTCGCGGCTGCAGGCGCAGCATCAGGGCCGTCCGGCCCATCTGTGCTCGGCCCTGCATCTGCTGCGAGACAGCGACCTGCAGCCCGACGAGCGCCTCACGCTGCAGACGCTCACCCGCATCCGGCTGCAGGCCGATGGCCGCAGCCTGGCGCAGCAGATCGAACGCTGGATCGAGGACATGCGCCCCGCCGACGAGAGCCAGCGCCTGACGGTGCCGCACACCCTCGGCGAGCGCCTGCCGGAGGACGGCAGCGCCCGCGCGCCGGAAGGCCGCTTCGATCCGGCCGACGGCGGCTTCTCCTTTGACGTCTCTGCCCAGCGTCATCCCTCGCGGCCTTGGGCCAACGTGCTGGCCAATCCCGACTTCGGCTGCCAGGTCACCGAACTGGGCGCGGGCTACACCTGGGCCGGCAACAGCCGCATGCACCAGATCACGCCGTGGTCCAACGATCCGCTGCTGGACCCACCGGGCGAGTGGCTCTTGCTGCATGACCTGGACCAAGGCCGGGTCTGGCCGCTGGGCCGACACCTGGCGGTCGACGCGCCGCTGTCGGTCGAGCACGGCATCGGCTACTCCAGGATCCGGCAGCAGTTGGACGATCTGCAGATCGAGCTCTGCTGGTGCGTGGACCGGGATGCGCCGGTGAAGCAGCTGTCGGTGGAGATCCGTACCGATTCCCGCAGCCGCCGTCGCCTTCGGGTGGTGGCCATGGCCGAATGGCAGATGGGCAGCGCGCGCAGCGAGCGGCTCTCGGTGACCACCCGCAATGACTGGCTGACGGTCGGCGCTCGCGGCGTCGGACTGCCGCAGCCGGAACGTGCGATGACCTTGACGGCCACGCAGCTGGATCATCTGGGCGGCTTCGGCATGGCCACCGCCGCCCTCACCTTGCGGCCGAGCCAGCCCTCGGACCGGGCGGTGCAGGCCGATCCCGCCGACGGCAGCGGCGGCGGGCTTCAGGGTCGCGCGCCGACCGCCCGCCCCGGCGCAGCCCCGTTGCCGCCGGCCCGGCTGCGCCTGGATGCCCAGGACTGGACCTGCGACCGTCGGGAGTTCTTCGACAACGCCGGTCGGTTGGTGCTGCCGGAGCTGATGAGCCGCCGCTGCGGCGCCGGCCTGGATGCCTGCGCCGCCTTGAGTGCGCGGGTCGATCTGGAACCGGGACAAGCGGCCGGCTTCAGCGTGCTGCTGGGGCATGCGGCCTCGCCGCAGGCCGCGCATGAGCTGATGGAGGCGGCCTGGCCGGTGGACCCGGCCGAACGGCTGGCGCGCCAACGCGGCTTGTGGCCGGAGCTGCTGGGCGGCCGACAGGTCAGCACGCCGGATCCGCGTTTCGATGCGTTGACCAACTTCTGGCTGCCCTACCAGACGCTGGTGTGCCGCATGTGGGCCCGTGCCGGCTTCTATCAGGCCGGTGGCGCCTTCGGCTATCGGGACCAGTTGCAGGATGCGATGGCGCTCACCGACGTCGCGCCCCAGCTGCTGGCCGAGCAGATCCGTCGCAGTGCCGCCCGGCAGTTTCCGGAAGGCGATGTGCAGCATTGGTGGCATGAGCCCGGCGGTGCCGGCGTCCGCACGCATTTCTCCGATGACCGGCTGTGGCTGCCCTATGCCCTGGCGCACTACATCGCCCGCACCGGAGATCTGGCGCTGCTGGACGACACGGCGCCCTTCCTCATCGGGCAGCAGGTGCCGGAAGGCGCGGAGGACATCTACGAGAGCCCGCAGACCAACGGGCCGATCGCCTCGATGTACGAGCATGCGGCGCGCGCCATCGACCGCAGCCTGGGCAGCGGCCAGCATGGCCTGCCGCTGTTCGGCACAGGCGACTGGAACGACGGCATGAACCGTGTGGGCCACGAGGGCAAGGGCGAATCGGTCTGGATGGCCTGGTTCCTGTGCCAGGTGATCGAGGACTTCGCGCCCTTGGCCACCGCACGCGGCGAGCATGACCGGGCCCAGCGCTGGAAACAGGCGCGGGACGGCTGGATCCACGCGGTCGACGGTCCGGGCTGGGACGGTGCCTGGTACCGACGCGGTTTCTTCGACGACGGCTCGCCGCTGGGCTCGGCCGCGAATCCGGAGTGCAAGATCGACCTGATCGCGCAGAGCTGGGCGGTGATCAGCGGGGCGGCGGATCCGGCGCATGCGCGTCAGGCGATGTCCAGCGCCTGTGCCCACCTGATCGATCCGGTGGCGCGGCTGGCGAGGTTGCTGCATCCGCCGCTGGCGGTGGCGCAGCCGAGCGCGGGCTACATCCAGTCCTATGCCCCCGGCGTGCGGGAGAACGGCGGCCAATACAACCATGCGGCGGTCTGGGCGCTGATGGCGCTGGCGCAACTGGGCCAACGCGACACCATGTGGCAGGTCTACACCGGACTCAGTCCGGCGCACCGCTGGGCCGATCCGCGATTGGGCCCGACCTATGCCATCGAGCCCTATGTCATGGCCGGCGACATCTATTCCCATGCGCCCTGGGTGGGCCGTGGCGGCTGGAGCTGGTACAGCGGCTCGGCGGGCTGGTTGCTGCGGGCCTCGCTGGAATCGATCTGCGGTGTGGTGGTCGAGCAGGGCCGACTTCGCGTGCGGGCCTGCTTGCCGCCGCACTGGGATCAGGCGGAGGTGCGCATTCGCCACGACGGACGCTGGCTGCGGGTGGTGGTCTGCGCCAGCGAGACCGCCTGCCGCGCGGTGCTCAGCCGCGAGCCCGAAGCGCAGCGCATCGACGCGCGAGAGAGCGTGGAGATCGCCTCGCTGACGCCAGGCCGCGCGGTGGTGGTGGTGAGCGTGCCGGAGGTGGTGGCTTTGCCGCAGGCCACGGCGTTCAGCAACTGAGCACGTGCCGGGGGACGCCTTGCGGCGTTTCTCCGGCATCGTCGCGCCGTCAACCCAGCCTCGCTGCGCCCTCGTTCCGGCTTCGTTCGACGTCCTTCCGATCCTGTGCGCCTGTGGCCGTGGATCCGCCTCATGGCAGTGCGGGACACGTTCGCCAAGAGAGGGAATCCACTGACCGGGCGCCACGCCTGGCGGCAGCAAGAATGGCAACTCACCGGGCACCCGACGCGTCGACACATCCCCCCCATCGACGCGCACGCGCTCTCCTTCCCTCCTCGCCGATCCGGTGGGCTGTCTTCGCCCTCCGACGCTCCGCCCATGCACGATCGCTTCCTCGCCGACCTGCTGACGAATCGCCATAACCGCGCCATCCTGGATCGTTGGTCCTTGCTGGATCTGCCCGATGGGTGGCTGGTCGCCGGTTGCCTGTTCCAGACCGTCTGGAACCTGCAGATGGGTCGGGCGCCGGAATCCCACATCAAGGATTACGACCTCTTCTATTTCGATCCCGCCGATCTGAGCCGGGAGGCCGAACAGCAGGTTCAGTCGCATGTGGACGCGGTGCTGGGGGATCTGGGCATCACCGTCGAAGCCGCCAACCAGGCGCGGGTGCATCTCTGGTACGAAGAGGACTTCGGATATCCCTATGCCCCGTTGCGCGATGCGCGGGCGGGCATCGAACGCTTCCTCGTGCCCGCCACCTGTGTGGGCGTGCGGCCGGGCGAGATCTATGCGCCCTATGGCTTGGAAGGTCTCTACGAGGGTGTGCTGTCCATGAATCCGCTCGTGCCGCATCGCGACCTGTTTGAACGCAAGGCGGCCTCTTACCAGGCCCGATGGCCACGGCTGAAAATCCAGGCCTGACCACCCCGGCCCGACTCGGTCAAGCGATCGCACGGGTGCACCAGCGCGGCGCACTCGGTGCGATGTGAGCGCCGCAAAGCGCGGGAATCGCCCGGCCGTAGCGCGCGGGTTAAACGATTGACCCGGGAGCCGGTTTTTTCACGGCATCGACATCTGCGCTCACTAGAGTCCGGCGGTTTTCGACCTCCCCCGAATCGCCGCCATGCACGCGCACACCTCCCCGTCCTCGTCCTTCGCACTGTCCCATTCGCCGCTGGGTCGCTTCATGTTGCGTCCGCTGGCGCTGGCGTTGATCAGCGGCTTCCTGCTGGCCGGCTGCGGCGGCGGCTCTGATGACGGCAACGACAGCCCGGTCGCCGTGGTGCTGCCGGACGCGCCCAAGGGCCTGGGCACGGTGGAAACCGCGCCGGTGCAGGACGCGACCAAGGTGCTGCCCTTCGTCGATTACGCCTACAGCAACCAACGCGGCGATGCCCGCTACGCCACGCTGGAGACCAATGCCGGTGTGCGGGTGGTCTCGGGCTTCCTGCAGATCTGGAAACCCAGCTCGCTGATCGTCGATGCCGGCACCACTGCCGCTGCCAACGGCAGCTTCCCGGCCGTGGTCCAGTCCACCTGGACCGGCATTCCCGGCGACGCGACCGATGGCCAGGTGCTCAACAGCACCATCCATGCCGCCAACATCCAGTACGTGATCGACGTCACCACCAAGCGCACCGAGGCGCAGGCGCTGGCCGCCTACCTCGATGACCGGCGCGGCAAGGGCTACAGCATCAGCGACGGCCTGGGCCCGCTCGCTCCGGCCTGGCGCAGCGCCGCCGGCATGTCGACCACCATCACCTCGATGCCGGTCGATGCGACCACGGTGCTCTACAACGAGGGCGGCGTGGATGTCGGTGTGGGCAGCGCGACCAACGCCACCCTCGGCAAGGCGGTGGACTTCGTCAACAACATCGGCGAGAACGGCTCGACCGAGCCCGCCAAGCGCTTCTACAAATACGCCCGCCCTTGGCGCTGGAGCACGGACGTGAAGGTCGTTCCGCAACTGGTGCCGGCCAAGAGCGCCACGCCGGCGACCGACGGCGGCTTCATCAGCGGCCACACTGCCGAAGGCGTGCGCAAGGCTATGGCGATTGCCTACCTGGTGCCGCAGCGCTTCCAGGAGCTGATGGCCCGCTCGCTGGAGATGGGTGAGAACCGCATCCTCTCCGGCATGCATTCGCCGCTGGACGTGATCGGTGGCCGCATCCAGGCCCAGGCTGTGGCCGCCGCCGCGATCGCCACCGGCTCCAACAAGGACACGCTCAAGGCCGACGCCTTCAAGCAGGCACAGGCCGCGATGCAGTCGGCCGCCGGTGTCACCTCGGCCGATGCGCTGAATGCCTATGCCCACTCGCAGGCCGTGGCGGTGGACCGGTTTGCCGATCCGGCCGCCACCCGCGCGGAGGCCCTTCGCCGCCTGACCTTCGGCCTGCCGCAGATCGGCGACAAGACCAAGGCGGCGGTGGTGCCCAAGAGCGCCGAAGTGCTGCTGGAGACGCGTCTGCCCTACCTGGACGCCGCCCAGCGCCGCGTGGTGCTGAAGACCACCGCGCTGCCGTCCGGCTATCCGGTGATGGACGACGAAGAAGGCTGGGGCCGTCTGAACTATGTCGCCGCCGCGGATGGCTACGGTGCGTTCAACGGCGATGTCACGGTGACGATGGATGCGGCCCTGGGCGGCTTCTCCTCCAACGACAGCTGGCGCAACGACATCGGCGGCGCCGGCAAGCTGACCAAGGCCGGCAGCGGCACGCTGCACCTCACCGGCGCCAACACCTTCAGCGGTGGCACGCAGCTGGACGCCGGCATCCTGTCGGCCGACAGCGCCAGCGCGCTGGGCAAGGGCGATGTGTACATCGCCGGCGGCACGCTGGTCACCAAGGCGGCGGCACCGGTGGCGGTGGCGGGTCGCTACAGCCAACGCAAGGGCGCGACCCTGCAGCTGACGATGGGCGCTGCTGGCGCGGGCCGCCTGGCGGTGACCGGTGCGGTGGCGCTGGAAGCGGGTGCGCTACTGAACCTGAAGTTCCAGTCCGGCTACAAGCCGGCCATTGGCGACACCCTGCAGCTGATCACCAGCGCGCAATCGCTGGGCGGCCGCTTTGAGACGGTGACGGTGGAAGGCTTCACCAAGTTCACCACGAGCTATGACGGGAAGACGCTGTCGATCAAGATCGAGGGCTGATGCGCCGCGGCGGCCCTGGGCCGCCTGCTGCGTGAGAAACGGCGGTCGGGCCTTGCGGCTCGGTCGCCGTTAGACTCAGCTCTGCCATGAATGCGCCTGCAGTCCACTTTGAAGAACGATTCCTGAGTGATTCGCACGACCTGTTTCAAAGGCTGAAGCAGTCGGTCGTCTGGGACGAGCGGATGAAAGCGCGCAGAACTGCGAGCTTCGGCGTCTCGTATGACTACTCGCAAATCCAATACCCGGCGACTCAGATGCTCGACGCGTTGCGGCCCCTGTGCACACAGCTCGAGGCGGCGCTCGGCTTCCTGCCCAACAACTGTCTGCTGAACTTCTACGAAGACGGCGATTCGTCGATGGGCTTTCACTCCGATTCCATCGAGGAACTGGCACCCGGAACAGGCGTTGCCATCATCTCGCTCGGGGATGTCCGGGACCTGGTGTTTCGCAGCAAAGCGGATCGATCGGTGGAGTTCCGATATCCGCTTCCCAGTGGCTCGTTGCTGTACATGACCCAACGGATCCAGGATGACTGGCTGCATGCGATACCCAAGGTCTCCGACGCCGGTGAGCGCATCAGCCTGACCTTTCGATCGATTGTGAAATCGACACAGACATGAAGGCCATGGGCAAGTCACTTGTCGCCGTTCTGTTCGCACTGTCGCTTCTTCCCCTATCGGCAGCGCAGGCAGGCACGATGACCAAAGGCGCCTCTTTCATCCAGACCCGAGACCAGCTCATCAGAGACGGTTGGCGTCCGATCAATGTGCATGCTGACGACTCGTATGACTACATCGGGGTGGAAACCGAGCTGATCCAGTCAAAGATCCATGAGGTTGAAAGCTGTGCGGTGGATCGGCCGGTGTGTCTGTTCAATTACCAGCGGGGCAAGCAGTGCCTTCGAGTCGTGACCGTCGGCGAGTCGTTATCGACCCTGACCATCGACGACTGGAGCTCCAGCTGCCCTTCGTCCAAGAAGCGGTGACGCGTTGGAGCGGGTCCGCTTCCTGATCATTCCGTCGGCCCGTCTGCCGGCCGGGACCGCTGCCCCAACAGCCGCTTGCGCACCGCATAGATGTTGTTGCGCAGCGCGTAGAGCTCTTCGGCATAGGACAGCGGCACCGCAATACGGTGGGTGACGCGGTCCAACTCGTCCAACTCGTCGAGCAGTGCCTCACGCTCGCCCGTGCCGGTTTCCAGCTTGGCTTCCACTTCCCGCAGCCGCGCATACCAACGGAACACGCGCGAGCGCACACGGAAGGTGTAGAGCGGCGGCACCACGCGCGACAGCGGCAACATCAGCACCAGCAGGCCGCCGACCACCAGCCACATGCGTTCCAGCAGATTGCCAGCCCAGAACGGCAGGTAGCGCGCCCAGGCCGGCGGGGTGCCGTTGATCGCCCGGTCACCCTCGGCACTGACTGGCAGCTCGCTGGTGCGGGTGTTGGGGAAGTCCCGCGCGCCATTGAACCAGCCGGCCTCGCTGTGCTGGCTCAGCGCCGCCTGCGCAAAGAGCTGGCGCAGCGCGGGATGCGTCTTGTCGCGCGCGAGCAGTGCAGTGGTCGTCGCGAGCAGGGGCACATCGTGCGGCGGCAAATCGGCCGCCATGTCCACCACGCCGCGCGGCAGCGTCACGGTGGACAGGAACGGGAGGTGGCGGGAATAGGCTTCGTTCTGCTCGAAGGCCATCAGCGCGATGGCCGGATCGCGAAGCAGCGCACGAATCAGCCCGGACTGTGGCGCCGAGATCAGCACGGCGACGTCCAGCCGACCTTGCCGCAGCGCCTCGCCGGCGGCATCAGGCGCCAGGTTGGACAGCCGCAGCTCGGTCGGCTTCAACTGGTTCAGGGCCAGCAGCTTCTCGACGATCTGCGGCACGCCGCTGCCGTCCTGGTCGACATTCACCCGCAGACCGCGCAACTGGGTCAGTCGCTGCAGTTCGCCGCCGGGCTGCCGACGTGCGATGCCGAGATCGCGGCGATAGAAGATCCAGATCGGTTCATAGAACAGGCTGCCCAGCGAGACGATGCCGGCCTCGGTATCGGCCACCGGATCGGCCATGCCTCCGCGGACGAAGCCCACATCGGCGGTGCCTGCGCGCAGATGGGCCAGATCATCCTGCGCGCCTTCGCTGGCAATCAGCTTCACCTGGATGCGCTCGCGTGCCAGCGCCTTTGCATAGCCTTCGCCAAAGCCGGCGTAGGCGCTGCCGGCGGGGCCCGTGGCCAATCGCACCTGGCGCGGCGGCTGAGGATCCAGCCACCAGTACGCAGCCACCAGCAGGCCGCCGCCGAGCAGCAGCAGCGGACCGAGCGAGACCGTCATGTCGCGCAGCGTCTGCAGCAGCAGGCGCAGGCTGCGAGTGGCGTGCCATTGCTGGATCGGGGTCATGCCTTGCGGTCCTGGGCGGGCACGGCCTGGGGCTGCGCGTTGCGGAACGGCTCGGCGTGCGGGGCACAGGCATGAATGGGTGCCACAAGCGTGGGCATGATCGTGATGGCGAGGCGTCGCATGGGCGGGTTCGTTGCCAGTGGAGGACCGACTCATCGTATTCGAGGCGTGCGGATCGAGTTGTTGCGGCGAGTACCGCTGCCCCTGCTGAAGTCGCCGGGCCGGCCGCATCGCACCAATCCAGCGGCGCAGCCTCACAGGCAAGCTTGTTTTCGGCAGAGAATCTTTCCGATGGACAAGCGCGCACTGAAGATTCTCTTTGACACCTACTGGTCGAAAGATGGCTGGAGAAGCGGTGCCCGCTGCCCGGCGGAGGCGGACTTCGCCTTCGCGAAGGCACAAGGCGTCATGTTCGATCCGATCTCGCCGACGCACGACGAGAGCATCGAGCGGGCCCGTGCGGCCGCTGCCCGGTTGACGCCCCAGGCGGTGGGCGACGCCTTCGTCGCGAGCCTGTCCACACGGCGGCTGGACTGGCGTTCAGCGCTCGGCAGCTATTGCATGGCCCGACGTGTGCCCACGCACCCTGCCACCGATGGCGTCATCTGCAATGTCTGCGGTCTCTACACCTCCGGGGAGGAAGAGGACCTCAATGTCTACAACTTCGAGCGCCTCAAATGGGGCGGCGTGCGGCACGCCTATCCGGTCTACGCCGCGCTGGACCTGGAGCTCCTGTTGCGCGAGCCCCTGCCCTCACCCACCTCCGAAGACGTCGCCCTCCTGCGCAAGATCCTGGCCGCCATTGATTCGGCGCCCGCAGGCACGACCAGCGCGATGCTGCACCGGAAGCTGCCCGCAAGCCTGAAAGCGAACAAGGCCGAGCGCGATGCGCTGATCGGCATGCTGGGGCATTGCGGCGCCCTGTCCACCGCTGCCCACCCCGGCCATCGCGCGGGGTTTGTCCGATACGTCGACAGAGCGACGCCGCCGCGCCACTTTGTGGACATGCCCTACCCCGTCAGTTGGTGGAAGCGATCGGATGGCATCGAGCCTTCCAGCGTGCAGGAGTTCTTCGGTCATCTGCTCTGAGGGACCGCCTGCTTGAGGCCGGGGCTCGATTTCAGCAGGGGTCGAGGGCGCCGGTTGGCCCTGCCCCAGGCCCGCGCGCCGTCCTGTCGCTGTGTGTCACCTGGGCTTGCGATAGCGGGGAGCAGCGGGTGGGTTGAGAGATCACGGTGACGTCAGAGGCCCGATTGGCGCCCCTGACCAGCGGCCTGGACTGGCCACCAGTTCGAACTCGCCGGCCAATTCACTTCGTGGGTTCTTGAGTGGAGCGCCGACAATCGCGACCCGGTCAGTCAGGCAACGCGAATCCAATCTGGCGCAGCGTGTCAGACACGAGTTCAAGCCGCAGCAAGGGGCTGTCGAGCGACATGAAGCGCTGCTTCAGTTCAGGATGCAAGGGCAATAACTCGCACCAGCGGTTGGCCAGCCAGCCACAGTCGTCCCAACGGTAGGGTTCGAGCAGTGGCAGCCGGAGGGAGGCGTCGCCGCCTTGATCGATCTTCTGTTCGATGTGGCGCACCAATCCCTGCAAGCCCTCGCGGGTGAAAGTGAGGTCGTCGGGGACCTGCATCTCGGGGTCATCGGCCAGCAGTTCCACATCGGCGATCCACAGGCCGTGCTTGAGTTGCTCGCTGCGTTCGATCCGGAAACGCTGCGCGCCCACGCACTCGATCATCATCAACCCGGGCTGGGGGCGCTCGAACTTCGTGATGCGAGCCAAGGTGCCGACGGGAAAGAACGCTTCGCGAGCGAAGCCATCACCGGAGGGTCTGCCCTCGGCCGCGCCGGTCGCGAGTCGGCGGGCTTCGCTCCCTTCGCTCAGGCAGACCACGCCAAAGGGCTCGCCGGCCTTGTGGCGGGTTCCGATCATGTCGAGGTAGCGCACCTCGAAAATCCGAAGCGGCAGGGAACCGCCTGGGAACAGGACGGTCTGCAATGGAAACAGCGGCAAAGCCGTCCACTTCGCGGGTTGCGTGCTCATCGACGGATGCTAATGCACGGTTCGACGTCTGACGAAGGCCTCAGCGGACCTCGGAGAGGACGTGCCGACGCGCTTCGCGCGAGCATTGCACTTGCGAGCTCAGGGAGTGCCAGGAACGCTGAGAGGGCCGATGGGCGTGGCGATGATCGTCGCGTCGACGATGGTGCCGGAGCACATCAGCAGGCCCGCACGAAATATCAGGCGGGGGACCATGCCGCAAAGAAGTTCTTCGGGTAAGCAACTTGAGCCGGCGGTCCAAGACATCCCGCCGGTAGGCTTATGGCAATGGGAGCCGGCGGCCTCACCGCTCCACGCCGAAGTCCTCGTCGCGGCAAAGCCAGCGAGCCAGCCAGAGCCCATTTCGCATCTCCGCAAGTTCTTCCAGCCGCTCCGTGGTGAACTGGCGACCGGTGCGGCGTTCGATTTCTTGCAGCGACTGAATACGGGCCAACGCGGGCCCCACTCCTGTCGCCAGGATATAGGCGACGGCGGCAAACAGGAGGGGCATCACTAGCCAGAGGGCGCTGTTCCCATCAAAGCCGTGAAGTTGGAGCACCAACGGCACATTCATCACCAGCGCGGCCAGAAAGGCGATGCGACCAATCGCGGGCGCTGGCCGCTCCACCGGCAAGGAGCGGAGCCGATGCTTCTGCAGGTCCACCAGAGGTTTGAGCACGACGGGGATGCCGTCCACCCTGTCGCTGAGTCTGCGCTTCTCGACCAGGAATCCCAACACCACGGATCCCGTCCCGCCAGCGACGGCCAATGCCAGCGCCAGACCTCCCAAGTCGGAGCGTTGTGCTTGCCACGCCAACGAGGTGGTAGACGCGACCAACAGACTGCCAAAGAAAGCGATACCGACGAGGAAACTCAACAGGCCTTCATCCGGTGAAAACCGGCTTCGGTAAGTCATGTGAAGGCCGTACAAGAGGAACAGCACCCCTGTGACCGGCGCCATCGTCAACACTGCCGAGATGGGCAGCAAAAACGCCCACATGGCCGGCACCACTAGCACGCCGACAACCGCCATCGCGAAAGGCGTGCCCTTAAGCGCGCTGAGTTGCTCTGGCGGTCTCACCGGGAAACGCCAAGCGCAGCGCGCGCTTGGTTTTCAGCGAAATCAGCTCCGCCGTAGGAGTTCCAAACGACTTGCACGGCAAATCCAGTGGCAAGGGCGACGAGGACCAAAGGGGCTCCAACAATTGTGATACCGAGGCCAGCGCCAATGGCGACGGCCGCAGGAACTGCAGCGATCGAAGCAGCGAGGCCAAGCGCATTTCCACTCTGATTGCGAGCGGAGGTGACCAGGAACTTCTTCGTATCAAACGAACGGATACGCCGCTGCCCCGATGTGTCGAGATCAAACTCGATGCTGCTCCAGGCATCGAGGGCCGCGGTGGGGGCAAACGTGATCACGCCGGTACCCATTTTGCCGCTTGCCCAGCCCATACGTTGGGCCCAACGGCGCTCTGCACCCACCACGCCGGCCCCAGTTATCTGCCCTGCTGTCGGTTTCGCCCACCGCGTGGAGTGCGTGTTTCCCTTGCCGTTGGTGCGCCAGTCGGCTGCGGGAATGGCAGATGCGACGGTGACCGGAAGGTTTCGGATCCGCAAGCGCAGGCGAGGGGCACCCTTGCCCGCATTCGCGTTGTAGAGGTCCATGAACTGATTGATTCGGATCGTCCGTGCGGCCCCAGAGGATATCTGCTGCGCTGCGGTGTTGAGGCGGGATGTGGCCTGGCCCTGCGCGCTTAGAAAATTGGCGACCTGCGCTGCTGCCATTCCATTTCCGACAATGTTGCCGGGGCCGGCTCCCGCCGATCGAACCTCAGACCACGCGCCTGCCCCACCCCATTGACCGAATAGATACTCTCGCAGCCAGGGAGGCAGATCATCTTCAGGGCGCGGTCCTGGCCTCGAAACAGGGGCGGACTGCGGCAATGGCCTAGCCACTGCGCCGGGCGGCTGCCAAGTACTGAGCGTTTGGATGAGGCTTGGTTGGTGCCTAAGAAGACTGGTCAACAGCGCCTGCCCGACAGGGGTGTCCAAATCAAAATCACCGTTCAGCGTTTCAGTGCATAAGTCCCAGCCGTTTGCTGCACACTGCCCCGGAGCCGTGTTGGCTTGAGCGAAAGTCTGGCGATGGGCGTTCACCTGGAGTTTGCATTCGGCGGCCTTGTTGCAGGCGATTTGTTGGGAGCTACTTGGCATCGTGGTTCGTAGTGGTGACAACCGTGAGCCCCATTTTCCGGATGCTCTCCACCCAACCACTTGGCCGAAGGTCACTTATCGATGTTTCCGCGCTGGAAGTGCGGCAAGTCCGAAGCCACCGTGCCGAGAAGGTGACCCATGAAGTCTGTTCAGTTGGTGTCCTGTACCACCGATACGTGGGCAAAGTCGATGGCGCATTTCAAGGATGGAGTCCGCAGTAGCGGTCCACTTGCAAAACGACCTCCTTCTGGATGGACGTGCGCTTGGCTCAGGAGGTGCGCGCCGTGATTCGATGGTGTTTGCATCAAGTCAAACGTTTGAGTCAGGCGTCACGTGCTCGCCTGAGCCCTTCAATGGCATTGGCCAGCTTCTCAGTGTGGCTCGGGTCGTCGCCATGGACCTTGACCCCGAGATAGAGCTGCAAATCGCAAGCTGCGTTGTCGGCTTGGCCGCGAACGTATTCGTGTGGATCGGACAGGGCGGTGGCGATGAGCGAATCATGGATGACGCTACAACGGCGTAGGCATCTGCATTGCTGCTCGCAGTCGGAGGTGCCTGCCGTCTCGGAAATTCCAGCGTGGTCTCAAGTCCACTGCACGCAACTCGGCCCACCGGCGACGGTACAAACCTCAGGCAGGCGTGCAAGGCACCGTGATTGGCAAGTCTTCCAGTTCACTCAGCTTATCGGCCACCAACTCAATGAACGCAGCAACGGCCGAAGGCACGTGGCGGCGACTGGGATAGACCAAGTGGACGCCGTGCCCCTTTCGATGGAACTGCGGCAGCACCGGCACCAGCATGCCGGTGCTCAGTGCACGACGCGTGATCGTCGACGGCAGCAGCGCAATGCCCAAGCCGGCCAAGGCCGCTTTATGCAAGGCCTGCGCGGTGTTGGCGCTGAACCGGCCGGCCACCTGCACGTCGACGTCGGCGCCATCCAGCCCTGAGAGCCGCCAGGGCGCACGCCCGCTCGGGTGCGCGAAGAAAAGGCAGTCGTGGTCAGCCAAGTCCTCCAGGGTGGCGGGTGCGCCCCGTGCGGCGAGGTAAGCCGGACTGGCCACCAGACCGTCCAGGCCGGCGTCGAGCACCTGAAGCGCGAAGAATCCGGAGTCTTCCAGCACCCCGCCCCGGATGGCGACGTCGATGCGGTCTGCGATCAGGTCGGCGCGCGCATCGCTGAGGACGAAGTCCACACGCACCAGCGGATGCGCGGCCAGGAAATCCGCAAGACATTCCATTGGAAAGAAGTCGAAGAATTCGGCCGGTGCCGCCACCCGCACCAAGCCGCTGGGCACCTCGTTGCCGGACATCAGTGCTTGGCCCGCGTCACTGAGCGTTTCCACCGCGCCGGCGCAACGGTCGTAGAAGTCTTGACCGGCATTCGTCAGCGAGAGCTTGCGAGTGGACCGTTGCAACAGCCGCGTGCCCAGCCGCGCTTCCAGTTGCTGGACCCGGCGACTGAGGGTGTTCGGCGGTATGCCCAGGCGCCGCGCGGTCTCGGCAAAGCTGCCGCTGCGCACCACTTGCACGAAGACGGCGACATCGTTGAGGTCCAGCATGCTTGGATTAATTGCCTTTTTGGATGAGTCCAATCCCATTGTGCCGTCTATTCAAGCAAAGAAGGCTTTTCTATGCTTGCGACATCGCATCAACGCTTGGCAACCTACCGATGTCCACCCTGCCCACACGTTCAGCCAGTGAGGTCCCCGCCCGTGCAGTGCGCGCCATCGTGCACCGCACCCGGGGCCAAACGCATGGCCCGATCACCCGCCTGATGAGCCCGGGTGACCTGGGGCAGGTGCTGAAGCCCTTCATCTTTCTGGACTTGGTGAACTTCAAGGCGCAGGCCGGCGCCACGCGCTTCGGCATGCACCCCCATTCGGGTATCGCCACCTTGACCTTCATGGCGCTGGGCGACGTGCGCTACGCCGACAGCACGGGCAAGGCCGGTGTGTTGCCAGCCGGTGGCGTGGAGTGGATGCAAGCAGGTGCCGGTGTCTGGCACACCGGCGAACCGGTGGGCGACTCGCTCGGCGAGGGCTTTCAGCTGTGGGTCGCTCTGCCCGCCGATCAAGAGAACGCACCCGCCTTCAGCCAGTACCTGGCGCCGTCCGAGGTGCCGCAAGTGGGTCCAGCGCGCGTGCTGATGGGCCGCTACGGCGCAGCACAAAGCGCGATCGAGCCGCCGTCCTCCATGACCTATCTGGCGTTGACGCTACGTCAAGGTGAACGCTGGCGCTACACGCCGCCTGCTGGTCACACCGTGGCCTGGGCGGCCGTTGCCAGCGGGCAAGTGATGGCAGGCGAGGCGATCAGCGCTGGCGAACTCGTCAGCTTCACGCCCTCGGAGACAGCCATCGATTTCGTCGCGCAGGCCGACACACGCTTCGTACTGGGCTCCGCCGCACCGCACCCGCATCCGCTCGTCATGGGCACGTACTCCGTGCACACCAGCAAGCACGCGCTGCACCGCGGCGAAGCCGAAATCAAGCGTCTCGGCTTGGGCCTGCAAGCCGCAGGCCGGCTCGTCTGATCCAGCACAAGCAGGGGCGAACACCCTCGCAGATTCCCTTTGAACTTCCCCTCTGACCTCAACCCAACGAAGGACAACCTCATGAACATCGGCATCATCGGCTCAGGCGGCCTCGGCAGCAACGTGGCTCGGGCCCTGGCGAACAAGGGTATCGCAGCAACCATCGCCAACCGTCGCGGACCGGCCTCACTGGCCCCGCTGGTGGCAGAACTCGGCGGCGCCATCACGGCCGGCACGGTGGCGGAAGCGGCATCGGCCGACATCGTCCTCATCGCCGTACGCTGGACCGACCTGGGCACCGCGCTTGCGGGTCTGCCTGCCTGGAACAAGCGCATCGTCATCGACGCCACCAACCCCGTCGAGTTCCTGGATCCGGACTCGCCCGATGCTCAAGACCCCGGCAATCCATTGGCTGCCTACGGCATCAAGGCCATTGACCTGGGTGGCCGCTCGTCGAGCGAAGTCTTCCAGCAACACGTGCCAGGCGCCCGTGTCGTCAAGGCGCTGAATCATCTGGACGTGAAGGTGCTGGCGCAGCCCGAAGTGTCCGGCGGCCAGCGCGTGCAGTTCTATGCCGGCGACGACCTTGACGCGAAGATGGCTGTCCGCAAGGTGCTGGAAGCCATCGGCTACTTCCCTGTGGATATCGGCTCGCTGGCATCAGGCGGCCGTTTGTCGGAGTTGCCTTTCGGCCCCCTGTCGGCGACGAACTTCATCAAGATTTGAACCCGCGGCGGGCCGCCGTCTGGCGTGCCTCGATCGCCCGATCCCAGGGCGCGGGGTCGCCGGCAAAGCGCGCCGCCAGAAAATCCACCAGCAGACGCAAGGCCAGTGGCTGGTGCTTGCGCGACAGGTAGATGGCGTGGATGCCGAGCACGCCCGGCTCGTGGTCCGGCAGCAGGCGAACCAGGCGACCGGTGCTCAGGTCGTCGCCCAGATAGTAGGTCGGCAGCATGCCGATGCCGGCACCGCTGAGCACGGCACGCCGCAGCACCGCCGTCTCGTTGGTGTGAAAGCTCCAGGAGACCGGCACCTCGACCGTCTCGTCGCCCCGGGTGAAGCGGTACTGCTTGCCGATGCCGAAGGCATGGGCGATGCAGCGATGCTGACGCAGGTCCTCAGCCGTGCGCGGCTGGCCGCGCAGCGCGAGATAGGCGGGGGAGGCACACAGCATCGACCGGCATTTCGCCAGCGGCCTCGTGATCATCGTCGGGTCCAGCGTGTTGGTCAGGCGCACGGCCAGGTCCACACGCTCGCCGACCAGATCGCTGGCCTTGTCGCTGACCGACAGCACGAGCTCCACCTGTGCGTACTGGCGCTGAAAGTCCACCAGCGCGGCAGTCAATTCGGCCTCGGCAAACGAGCTGGAACTGGTGATGCGCAGCAGACCCGCCGGCTCACGGCCGCGCTCGGCGGCGAGATGCGCCGCGTCGGTCGCGACGTCCAGCAGCTGCCGACACGAGGGCAGCGCGGCGGCGCCCGCCTCGGTGAGGCTGACCTTGCGAGTCGTCCGGTGCAGCAGCCGGGCACCCAGCCAATCCTCGGCGGCCGAGAGATAGCGACTGACCATGGCCGTCGACATCTCCAGATGCTCCGCAGTCTGCGTCAGGCTGCCGCGCTCAGCCACTTCGACGAACACGCGCGCGGCGGTCAAACGGTCCATTGCATCGATCCAAGCAATAAATATTCAATTGATGCGAACTTTATCAACCATATCGAAAAACCTAGAGTGCATGTCGTCCCTCGCTTCCCTCCACGGAGACCGCACCATGTTTCAGCCCCGACGCTTTGCCCGCCGCCTCACTGGTTTCTTCCTGCCTGCCCTGACGATGGGGATCGTTGCAGCCGCTGCGACGGGCGCCGCTGCTCAAACGGCCGCACCGCTGACCGTGAAGGTCTACAACGCCGATGGCAACAGCTTCCATGTCAATGCCGTGGTGGTCAGCGGCAAGACCGAAGCCCTGGTGATCGACAGTGGATTCACCCGCGCCGATGCACTGCGCGTGGCAGCCAATGTGCTGGACAGCGGCAAGACGCTGAAGACCATCTTCATCAGCAATGCCGACCCGGATTTCTACTTCGGCGCCGAAGTGCTGAAGGCGTATTTCCCGCAAGCCCAGGTGCTGACCACACCGGCCGTGCGTGAAAAGATCCAGACCAAGCTGGCCGGCAAGGTGGCCTTCTGGGCGCCCAAAATGGGCGCCAACGCGCCACACAAGCCCATCGTGCCCGACCTGCTGCAAGGCACGAGCTTGATCGTTGACGGCGAAACCGTCGAAGTGCGTGGCACCACCGGCGAGCTGGCCCATCGCCCCTATGTCTGGATTCCGTCGATCAAGACCATCGCCGGCAATATCGCGATCTTCGGCAATCTGCATGTGTGGACCGCGGACACCCAGAAAGCCAGCGAGCGCCAAGCCTGGTTCGCGCAGTTGGACGAGCTCGAAGCGCTCAAGCCCGCCACCGTCGTGCCCGGCCATATGGCGCCCGGCACCGCCATGGACGCCAGCGCCATCCGCTACACCCGGGACTATCTGCAGCGCTTCGATGTGGAAGCCGCCAAGGCCAAGACCGGTGCCGAGCTGATCGACGCGATGAAGAAGGCCTATCCGCAAGCCGGCATGGGCTTGGCACTCGACATCGGCGCCAAGGTCAACAAAGGCGAGATGCAGTGGTGAGCCCCACGACCGCCAGCGCCACCCATGTGTGGCGTCTGGCCGGGGGCACGATCGTCAGCTTCGAGCAGTTCACCGACACTTTGCTGGTCGCGCGGGCCATGCAGGACTGAGGGCCTGTTTGCGGTTCCAATGGTCCACCCCTTGCGCAGACCCCGCAAAGGCCACGCCCTGACACCGTCTCTTCATCCCCACCCACATCGCCATGCCCACCTTCGTCGCCCTCCTCCGTGGAATCAATGTTGGCAAGGCCAAACGCGTTCCGATGGCTGAGCTGCGAACCCTGATGGGCGAGTTGGGCTATACCGGCGTCGCCACGCTGCTGAACAGTGGCAATGTGGTGTTCAGCGCCGCCAAAGGTGCACCCGCGGGGCATGCCGCAAAGATCGCCGAGGCCATCGCCTCCAAGCTGAATGTGGACGTCCCTGTCATCGTCAAAACGGCGAGGGAGCTGTCGACGATCGTGGCAGAAAACGAGCTGGCCGAAGCCGCTGAAGATCACGCGCGCCTGCTGGTTGCCTTCGTTCAAAACGCAGAGGCATTGCCGGGCCTCGCCAGCATTGCGCAGTTGACCGTGTCACAAGAGCAATTCATCGTCGGAGAAAGTGCGGCGTACCTGCATTGCGCCAGCGGCATCCTCGAAAGCAAAGCAGCGGAGGCTTTGCTTGGCAAGGTCGGCAAGGCCACCACCACGCGAAACTGGGCCACCGTGCTCAAACTGCAAGCGCTCGTGAATCAAGCGGACGCCTGAATTCCTTCAGCGAGTGCAACCCAGCCTCAAGCGGGCCCCTCATCTCAAACGCCAAAGAAACCATGTCCTGCGCGGAGTTCGATGAGCGAGGCTCACGGCGCCCGCATCGACGTCGTTCCATCGCGTCCTCAAATCGGAACACCGGTCGCGCATCCCCATTGATCCGCGCCGACCTGATCTCCATCGATTGAAGATCGTCCAGGCTGCAACCGCGCCAGTGACTATTTCCCGGCCGCCACCCCGGACGCCGCCACCCCGGGCACCCCCGCCGCGCCACTCGCCACCGGCTTCAACCGCGCGACCCACAACGCCGCCGCGTCATTGACGCCCTGCGCCGTGAAGTGACAGCCGTCCCGCTCCGCGGCCGGAATCTGGTCCGTATCCGGACCCTCCACGAAACCGCTGTCCGGAATCACCAGCAGCTGCCGCACCGCTTCACGCACCTGGCCGCCGTCATGCGGCGGGCAATGCGTCGAACGTGCCACCCACCACGGCGCATCAATGCCACGCGCCACCACACCGGCACGCAGCGCAGCCAGGCCATCGCGGTAGTCAGCCATCGCGGTGCGATCGCGGGCATCGGCCTCGCCTTGCTGCCACAGCACCGCCACCACCGGCCAGTGGGTGCCCTTGATGCGGTCGACCTGCATCTGCCAGTACTGGCGCAATGGGCTCTGCGGCATGGCCCATTCGTCGATGGTGCTGCTGTCCACCGCAATCACCGACCAGACGATCGGATGCCCCTGCCAGCGGCCGTTCAGGGCCTGGTTCACTGACGGCCACAGGCTGCCGCCCGTTCCGGTGCCACCCGGCAACGGGGCGGAGGACAGGCCGCATCCACCGTCATGCAGCACCGGCATCGGCGGCGCCGGCTCGCGCGCAGGCTGGGCATGATTGGCGGCATTGGACTGGCCCATCACCAGCACCACCACCGGCTGCTCGCCGTGCAGCAGCGGCGCGCAATCGGGCGCCGTGACCGGCATGCCGCGAATGCCCTGGATGCGGCTGGCCAGCTTGTCCTCCGGCGTCACGTTCTTCGCGGGACGCATCATCGCCACGCCCGCCGCCAGCATGCCCGCACAGGACAGCACCGCCACCGCGCCAATGGCCACGGCACCCCAGGGAATCTTTCGTTCTTCAGTCATCCGGCTTTGCATCGTCGATCGTCGAGCCGCGATCATCGGCGATCAGCAAGGAGGACGCCGCCGACCGGGTCTTCCTCCACTCGCCCGTCGCCCGCGTGTCACCCGTTTGCCCCGCGACGCCGACGCGGCAACCTCACCGACACCACCACAGACACCTCGATCGGCGCCAGGGCCGCTCGGGCGATGATCATCAGCGCGGCGCGGCACCGGAGACGGGGTCCGGAGCGCTGTGAGGATGTACCGAAGCGGCGCCGTATCGCCGACGGATCCAGGGCATGGCCGGCTGCTCGACCCAGGTCGTCAGCACATGCGCCAGTGCCAACGACAGCACGAAGGCCGCCAGGATCGCCAGATTGGCCGACACGCCCCACAGCTCCAGGCGACGGATCACCGCCCAGCCGATGTTCTCGTGCAGCAGGTACAGGGTGTAGGAAATCGCGCCCAGCCACAGCAGCACCGGATGCGCCAGCCAGGTCCAACGCGCCCGTGCCGCGCCCAGCAGCAGCACGAAGAACACCGCCGCCAGTGCGGCCAGTTCCAACCCATCCGCCAATGCGATCACCAGCACCGCCGCCAGCGCCAAGCCGGCATCCCGTCGCGGCAACACCTCCGCGCGGCTGATCCGATAGATCGCCACCCCCAGCGCGAACCAGGCGATGGAGGGCAGCAGCAGCCAGCGTTGACCCATCCACGGCAGGTCGATGTGCCAGAAGGTGCTGAAGCCGAGATACACCAGCCGCAGCGCCAGGCAGCCGAAGAGAAACAGCCGCAGGCCATGGGCACCGCCCGCGCGATGGCTCAGCAGCGCCCAGGCATAGAACAGCAGTTCGACTTCCAAGGTCCAGTAGACCCCGTCCACATGCGGCACGCCGAACACGCCCTGCACCATGGACACGTTGACCAGCAAGGTCTCCCAGCCCACCGTCTTGCCGGGCAGGCCGATCGCATGGGTCAACGCGAAGGTCAGCAGCAAGGCGCCCCAGTAGGCCGGATACAGCCGACTGAATCGGGAGACGACGAAATCCATCGGCCGCGGCGTGCGCTCCAGCGTCATGAAGATCACGAAGCCGCTGATCATGAAGAACAGGTTCACACCCACATGGCCCCAGGGCACCGATGCCAAGGGCGCGCTGGTGTGGCCGAACAGCGCGTCATACCGGGTCGTGTAATGAAACAGCACCACCGCCAGCGCCGCGAGGCCGCGCAGCGCATCCAGCTGCGCCAGGCGCGGCGACGAGCTCACACCAGCACCTCGGCCGCCGCAGGATGGCTCAGGAAGTTCTGCGGACTGGCCGTGATGCCGTACGCGCCCGACTGGAACACCACCACCAGATCGCCGGGCTCCGCATGGGCCAGGCTCATGCGCTCGCCCAGCAGGTCCAGCGGCGTGCACAAGGGCCCCACCACCGACACGCCGGGCTCCATCGCGCCGTCCATGCGGTTGCCGATCGCGACCGGGTAGTTCTTGCGGATCACCTGACCGAAGTTGCCGGAGGCCGCCAGATGGTGATGCAGGCCACCATCCGTCACCAGATAGACCTGCCCGCGCGAAACCTTGCGGTCCACCACGCGGCACACATAGACACCGGCCTCGCCCACCAGGTAGCGGCCCAGTTCGATGACCAGCCGCACGCCGGGCATCTCGACCTGGGACCGCTGCAGCAACGCGGCGAGGTTGGCACCAATCGGCGCCAGATCCAGCCGCTGCTCGCCCGGGAAATACGGGATGCCGAAGCCGCCGCCCAAGTTGAGCACCCGCACCGGCGCGGGCGCGTCCTTGGCCAGACGCAGCGCCAGTTCGAAGCTCTTCTGCTGGGCCTCGACGATCGCTTCCGGCTTGAGGTTCTGCGAGCCGGCGAAGAGATGGAAGCCTTCGAAGCCCAGCCCCGCCTCACCGATGCGAGCCAGCAGGTCCGGCACCTGCTCGGCATCAACGCCGAACTGCTTCGGGCCGCCGCCCATCTTCATGCCGGAGGACTTCAGCTCGAAGTCCGGATTCACCCGCACCGCGACGCGTGCCGCATAGCCGGTCTCCGCTGACAGCTGACGCAGCAGCTCGACCTCGCGGAAGGACTCGATGTTGATCAGGATGCCGGCCGCCAAGGCCTGTTTGAGCTCGAGAGCGCTCTTGCCGGGGCCGGCAAAGCTGATCTCGCGCGGATCTGCGCCAGCGTCCAGCGCCACCTGCAGTTCGCCGCCGGAGGCCACATCGATGCCATCCACCAGACCGGCCATGTGAGCGACCACCGCCGGCATCGGGTTGGCCTTCATCGCGTAATGCAGTTCGATGCCGACGGGCAGTGCCGCCCGCAAGGCATGGACGCGGTGTGTCAACAGGCTGCGATCGCAGGCATAGAACGGCGTGCGGCCGATGCGGTCCGCCAGGCGGGACAGGCGCTGGCCGCCGATCAGCAGCTCGCCATCGGCAACGGCAAACTGATCCATCGGGGCGTGCTGGGGCACCGGCTTGGCGGCGGCGATGGGCGGGCTGGCGATCGTCTTGTCGTCGGTACTCACGGGGGCTGCCTTGGCGATTCAGGAAGTGGCGGCATCGTCGCGTTGCGCGAGCCATTCGGTGCTCAGCAGCTTGCGGTCGATCTTGCCATTGGGATTGCGGGGCAGCGGACCGGTCTTCTCGACAAAGCCAGCCGGGATCATGTAGGCCGGCATGCGGGCCCGGCAGGCCGCCAGCAGCGCGGCACTGTCCAGCGCCGCTGCGCCGGCCGGCGGCGTGGCGATCACCTGGATCGCCTGGCCCAGCGCCGCATGCTTGACACCGAAGGCCACGCACTCGCCGACCAGTTGGGTCGCATAGAGGATCTCTTCCACCTCGGTCGGGCTCACCCGGTAGCCGGAGGTCTTGATCATTTCATCGCGCCGACCGATGAAGTAGAGGAAGCCGTCCGCATCCATGCGCACCGTGTCGCCGGAGAAAACCGCGTATTCCGGCAGCTGCAGTCCCGCCTCGCGACTCGGCGCTCCTGCGGGCAGCAGGCGGTAGCGCTCGGCGGTTTTCTCCGCATCGTTCCAATAGCCCAGGCCCACCAGCGCGCCGCGATGCACCAGCTCGCCCGGCTCATCGGGCGCGCAGGGCGTGCCGTCCTCGCGCAGCACCAGGATCTCGGCGTTCGGGATCGCCTTGCCGATGGAATCGGGGCGGCGGTCCACTTCCTCCGGCGGCAGATAGGTCGAGCGGAAGGCCTCGGTCAGGCCGTACATCAGAAAGGGTTGCGCGCTCGGCACACGCTGGCGCAGCGCATCAAGCGTCTCACGCGGCATGTGGCCACCGGTGTTGGCGAAGTAGCGCAGGTGCGCATCGATCGCAGAAGGCCATTCCAGCTGTGCCAGCTGGATGTAGAGCGGCGGCACGGCGGTCAGGCCGGTGATGCGGTCGCGCTCCAGCGCCTTGAGCACATCGCGCGGCATCAGGTAGTTCAGCAAGGAGACCGACGCCCCGCTGTGAAACGCCGTCGTCAGCTGGCTGAAGCCTGCATCGAAGGACAGCGGCAAGGCCGCCAGCAGGCGGTCCTCCGGTCGGTTGCCGAGATAGCTGGCCACGCTCTTCGCCCCCGCGACCATGTTGCGATGCGACAGCACCACGCCCTTGGGGCGGCCGGTCGAGCCGGAGGTGTAGAGGATCGCCACCATGTCGGTATCGATGACCCGATGGGCGGCGCGCGACGGCACGTCCAGCAGATCGGCATAACGCAGCCAGCCTGGGGCGGTCGATGCCGGACCCGCGGTCGGCGCGGCATCGGCGGCCGCATCCACCAGCACCACCTGCCGCACCGACGGGCATTCGGCCAGCACCGGTTGCAACGCCGCGTAACGCTCGCGCGAAGTGATCAGGATCCGGACGTCGCAATCCCGCACGATGAAACCGACCTGCTCGGCCTTGAGGATCGGATTGATCGGCACGAACACGCCGCCGGCCGCCGGCGCCGCAAAGCTGGCCACCACGGTCTCGACGCGCTTGTCCAGGTAGATGCCGACCCGCTCCGCCCGGCCCAGGCCCAGCGACAGCAGGCCCTGCGCCAGCGCCTGCACCTGGGCGTCCAGCGTGGCGTAGTCCAGCGTGCGGGCGCCGTCGCGCAGCGCGATCGCCTGCGGATCGCGTTCGGCGCTGAGCCGGATGAGGTGCGGAAGCAGGTGGCTGTCGGTGACGGGCATGGGCGCGGGAGGTCGGCGGGTCGCGGACCGTGCGCGCACGCTCGGTACGGATCGCGGACGGGACTCGGGAACAATGACGAAAAAGTATCTCACGCAGCGTGCGGGCCAGACCGTCCGCCACCTCCCCAGACCCGTGGGATCCCCTTGGGATGGGGGGTCCATCCCAGACGGCCCGGCAGAGGGCCACAGTTAAGATCCGCCCCGAACATGAACACCCAACAACACCTGCTCGACATCCTGGACGACGTCCTCAGCCTGGAGGGCCGCGCCAAGGCCTTCACCAGCGACACCGCGCTGCTCGGCGCGATTCCCGAGCTCGACTCGATGGCCGTGGTCAGCCTGATCACCGCGCTGGAGGAACAGTTCGGCATCGTCATGGACGACGACGAGATCGACGGCTCCACTTTCGCCACGGTGGGCGCGCTGGCCGACTTCGTCGACCAGAAGCTGGCCGCCTGAGCGGCCGGCGTCCCAGGCCATGACTGCCGCGAGCCGCCCATTCTTCCTGGATGCCGGTGACCGCGGCCAGCGACTGTGCGTGTTCCATCCCGCGCAGGGCGTGGTCACGCCCCGGGCCCAACTGCTGTGGCTCCCGCCGTTCGGCGAGGAAATGAACAAGTCGCGCCGCATGACCGCGCTGGCGGCCCGCGCTTTCGCGGCCGCCGGCGCCGAGGTGCTGGTGATGGACCTGCTGGGTTGCGGCGACAGCGACGGCGATTTCGCCGACGCCACCTGGACCGATTGGATCGAGGACGCCCTGCTGGGCGCCCGCTGGTTGACCGAGCGCTTGCCCGCAGAACAGCGCGGGAACACCCCGCTGTGGCTGTGGGGCCTGCGCGCGGGTGCGCTGTTGGCCGGGCCGGTGGCCCAGGGGCTGGATCGTCCGGTCGATCTGCTGCTCTGGCAGCCGGTGACCGTCGGCAAGCTCCAGCTGCAGCAGTTCCTGCGGCTGAAGGTGGCGGCCGATCTCATCGGCGGTCAGGCCAAGGGCGCGCTGCAGGCCCTTCGCGATGAACTGGACCGCGGCGCGCCGGTGGAGGTCGCCGGCTATCGGCTGGCGCCCGCGCTGGCGACCGGTCTGGAGCTGGCCCAGCTCAAGCCGATGGCCGGCATCCGTCGCGTCGTCTGGCTGGAGGTGTCCAGCCGCGAGGCAGCCACCCTCACCCCCGCCGCCAACACCGCGGTGCAGGCCTGGCGCACACAGGGCGCGGCGGTGCAGGCCGATGTCGTCCACGGGCCGTCCTTCTGGGCCGCCTCCGAAATCGAAGAAGCGCCGCAATTGATCGAGGCCAGCCTTCAGGCCGTGTTCGCACCCCATCCAGATCCGGTGGCGGCATGAGCACGCCCTGCACCCTGCTGAGAGTCGCGTCATGAGCGCCAACGCCGCCCACACGACACGTCCTCACCCTGAGGCGAGCGAACACGCTCCATCCAACGCGCAGACCATCGCCCAGACCGACGCTCACGCCGCAGCACCCTCCGGCAGCCGCGCCGCCCCGCGCTTCGCCGCGCGGCATCGCGACACGCTGCTGCAGATCGACTGCCACGGCCACGCGCTGCCCGGCATCCTCAGCGAGCCGCTGACCGAAGACGCTGGCGATCTCGGCGTGCTGCTGATCGTCGGCGGTCCGCAATACCGCGTCGGCGCGCATCGCCAGTTCACGCTACTCGGACGGGCACTGGCGGCCGACGGTGTGCCCTGCCTGCGTTTCGACTACCGTGGCATGGGCGACGCCGAGGGCGACCAGAAGGACTTCGCCCAGGTCGACGATGACATCGCCGCCACGCTCGACGCCTGGCAGCGCGAACGACCGGCCCTGCGCCGCGTGGTGCTCTGGGGGCTGTGCGATGCCGCCTCCGCCGCGCTGCTGTATGTGCATCGCCGCCGTGATCCGCGCATCGCGGGCCTGAGCCTGATCAATCCCTGGGTGCGCACCGAGGCCAGCCTGGCCCGCACCCAGGTCAAGCACTACTACCTCGACCGACTGCGCCAGGGCGCGTTCTGGCGCAAGCTGCTGAGCGGGCGCGTCGGCTTCGCCGCCGTGCGCGAGTTGGTGGGCAAGCTGATCCAGACCCGCCGCAGCGCCTCGACGTCATCCGGCCAGCCTGGCGCGCCGGACGATCGCCATTACACCGAGCAGATGGCCGATGGCCTGCGCCATTTCGGTCGTCCGGTGCTGCTGATGTTGTCCGGCGACGACTATGTCGCCAAGGAATTCCTGGACCGCTGCCGCGACGGAGGCGCCGCCTGGCGCGGCCTGCTCAGCCTGCCCACGCTGCGTCGCGAAGACCTGCCAGAGGCCGACCACACGTGCTCTAGCGCCGCATGGCGTGCGCAGGTGGAAGACTGGACGGTGAGCTGGCTACGCGCGTTGGCCGCGACTGGCCACCCCGGCGGCCCGGCCCTGCCCGACACATCCGGCGCATCGACCGCACCGGCACCGCGCGGCGACGCGACACGCCCGTCGGCCTCGGCCGCCGGTGCGGACTGAACGGAGACCCGCATGCCCCTGCTTCATCGACCTTCCTCGGACGTCCGCGTCCGCGCCCTCGCCCTGGCTCTGGCGCCCGCTCGGCCGCATCGGCAGCCCTCGCGGACCTCGGCGGGCCGGGTACTGCGCGCCCTCACCCTGTCGATCGCGGGCCTGGCGGTGGCAGGCGCCGGCGTGGCCCAGTCCAACGCCTGCGGCAGCCTGCAGAACAACTACGGACCGCACGACTACCGCGACTGGAAGGACCTGCCGCAGATAGATCCGGTGACGAATGAGATGTCGCCGCTGCAGTTGGTCGAAGGGGCCCACTTCATCGACTCCTGCGAGGCCCTGGTGCGCTGCAAGCGCGGTGCCATCGGCGCCGATCTGGACTACACGCTGCGGGCGTTTCCCAATCACCATCGGGCACTGGTCTCGATGATGAACTACGGGGAACTGACCAAGCGGGCCAAGCCGCCCGATGCGCGCTACACGGTGGACTGCTACTTCCAGCGCGCTCTGCTCTGGCGGCCCAAGGACACGATTGCCCGGCTCATCTACGTCACCTACCTCAACAACAACAAGCGCCAGGCCGACGCGAAGCGGCAGCTCGAGGAAGCCTCGCGCCAGGTGGGCGACAGCGCCTTCACCATCTACAACGTCGGCATGGTCGCGCTGGACCTGAACGAGATCGACATGGCGGTGGATGCCGCCCGCCGCAGCTACGGCGCGGGCATGCGACATCCGGCACTCAAGCAGCGGCTGCAGGCGATCAATCGCTGGCCGTCGGACTTGGTGCTGCCGGACGACGCCGCCTCGGCGCCCGCGGCCGGTGCATCAGCGGCAGAGCCGTCGCCCGCGGCCTCGGCACCGGTGCCAGCGGCCTCGTCGGCGCAGGTCGGCTGAGCCGGCGCAGGAGACGCTGCCCGTGACCCTCGCCACGCCCGCCACCGCCACACCACGCCTGCCCGTCATGGGCTGGGAGACCTTCCGGGGCGCGCGTGACGCGCCACTGCCCAGCCTGCTGGCCCATCCGCGCCATCGGCTGACCACCAGCGGCCGCGCCGCGATCCTGCTGGCGCTGGAGTGCGTGGGCGTCGGGCCGGACGATGTGGTGCTGGTGCCCAGCTACCACTGCCCGACCATGGTCGCGCCGGTGCTCACCCTCGGCGCGCAGGCGGTCTTCTATCCGATCGACGAGCATGGCGCGCCGCGGCTGGACTGGCTGCAGACCCATGCGCCCGCCCGTGCCAAGGCGATGCTGGCGACCCACTACTTCGGCCTGCCGCAGCCGATGGACGCGAACCGCGCCTGGTGCGATGCGCGCGGCATCGCGCTGATCGAAGACTGCGCCCATGCGATGTTCGGTCGCAGCGGCGCGCGCGCGGTCGGCGCCTGGGGCGATGTGGCCATCGCCAGCCTGACCAAATTCTTCCCGACGCCCGAAGGCGGCATCCTGGCCATCAACCGGGACGACCTCGCCTTGCCGGTGCTCACGCCCGCCTCGCCGCTGCAACAGGTCAAGGCCGCCGCCGACATCCTGCACATGGGCGCCAGCCATGACCGGCTGACCGGCCTGAACGGACTGATCCGCGGCGTCTTCGCCTTGCGCGGCCTGCTGCGCCGTCCGGCGCCGGTGCCGATCGCCCCCGCCGCTGCGCCCATCGGCGACACCACGACCACTGCCACGCCGGCGGTGGACGAGCGGATCGAGGATGTCGATGCCAACATGGCCTTGATCGACCTGCCCCTGTCGCATCGCGCGCTGACCGCGGCCAGCGGCTGGATTTCCACCCGGGTGCCTCGGCAGCGCATCGTCGAGGCGCGCCGTCGCCATTACGAGGTGCTGCTGCAAGCCTTCCAGGGCGATGCGGGCTTTCATCCGCTGCTGCCCCACCTGCCGGCGGACAGCGCGCCCTATGTGTTCCCGCTGTGGGTGCGCACGCCCGATCCGGGTTACCTGGAAATGCGCCGCCTGGGCGTGCCGGTGTCGCGCTGGGATCGCCTGTGGCCCGGCGTGCCGGCGCTGCCGGGCGACACGGGTGTGGCCTGGTCCCATCACGTGCTGCAACTGGCCTGTCACCAGGACCTCACCGACGCCGACCTGCGCGGCATCGTGGCGCAGGTGCGCCGGCTGTTCTCCGCATGACGGGCCGGTGATGAAACGCGTGCTGATGGTCTCCTTCCAGTTTCCGCCGATGGCGGGCAGCAGCGGCGTGCAACGCGCGCTGCGCTTTGCCCAGCAGTTGCCGGCGGAAGGATGGGAGCCCAGCGTGCTGACCGCGCATCCGCGGGTGCATGAACAGACCGGCGAGGACCTGATGGCCGAGGTGCCGCCGGGACTGCGGGTGCGACGCGCCTTTGCCCTGGACGCGGCCCGTCATCTGTCGGTGCGCCGACGTTATCCCGGTGCGCTGGCACGACCGGATCGCTGGACGAGCTGGCTGCTGGGGGCGATCCCCACGGGCCTGGCGATGATCCGTGCCACGCGTCCGGATGTGATCTGGTCCACCTATCCGATTCCCAGCGCGCATCTGGTCGGCTACTGGCTCTCGCGACTGAGCGGCCTGCCCTGGGTCGCCGACTTCCGCGATCCGATGGCGCATGACGGCTATCCGGCCGACCCGGTGCTGTGGCGCAGCTTTGCCGCGGTCGAGCGTCGGGTGTTCTCCCGTGCGCGACGCTTCACCTTCACCACGCCCGGTGCGGCGCGGCTGTATGCCGGTCGATTCCCGGCGGCCGCCGATCGGCTGCGCGTGATCGAGAACGGCTACAGCGAGGAAGCCTTCCTGCAGGCCGAACGGCTGGTGGCCGCGCCTCACGCGCCTCACGCACCGCTCACACTGCTGCACAGCGGCATCGTCTATCCCGACTGGCGCAGCCCGGTGCATCTGTTCCGTGCCCTGTCGGCAGCGAAGTCGCAAGGCTGGATCGACGCCTCGCGGCTGCGGCTGCAGTTCCGTGCGCCGTCGCATGCGGGCTTCGTCGAGGGGCTGGCGCGTCAGAACGACATCGCCGAGCTGGTCGAGGTGCTGCCGCCGCTGCCATATGCGCAGGCCCTGGCGGAGATGTTGCAGGCCGATGCGCTGTTGCTGCTGCAATCCAACGACTGCAACGACCAGATTCCTGCCAAGGCCTACGAGTACCTCCGCGCCCGACGTCCGATCCTCACGCTGGCTGATCCACAAGGCGACACCGCCCACCTGATGCGCCGTGCCGGGCTGCCCCACCAGGCGGCCTTGGAAGACGGTGCCGGGGTGGATCGCGTCCTGCGCCGGTTCCTGAGCGAGCTGCAGGGCGGTGTGGCCTCACTGCCCAATGAAGCGGCCATTGCGGCAGCCTCGCGCCGCGCGCGCACCACCGAGCTGGCTCGGGTGTTGGACGAGGTGCTGGATGAGCGCGCACCGCTCACCGGATCAGCGACGCGTGGCCCGCGCACCGCGCCATCAACTTCCTCTGCGGCCGAGGCCGAACGACCCGCACGGGCCGTCGTGCCTGCTGCGCCGGTTCCGTCCGCTGCGTCTGCGTCTGCGTCTGCGTCTGCGTCTGCGTCTGCATCTGCTCCCGTTCCCGTTCCCGTTCTGGCGCCTGCTGTTTCCCTTGCGATGGCCTCTCCCGTGATTTCAACTGTGGCTTCTCCTGTCGCGTCCCCGTTGGCTCCTTCAGCTGCCGCTTCCGCTGCCGATGCTTCTGCAGCTTCTGCTGCGGCCGTCTCCGCTGCGGCTGCCACGGCCGCTGCCTCCCCTGCTGTTTCCCCAGCGTCCCTTCACGCCGCGACGTCCGCCGCATCGAAAGCCCGCCCATGACCTGGACGACCTACCCCCTGCCGACCGCCGACGCCTTCGCGCCGCATGCTGCCGCATGGAATGCGCTGCAGGCGCGTGTCGCGCCGCTGCCGTTCCTGGAAAGCGGCTTCATCCAGCCGCTGCTCGCTGCCTTCGGCACCGGCCGTGAGCGATTGGCGCTGCGCGGCAATCCGCAGGCGCCCACCGCGGCGGCCATCGTCGTCAAGGGCGGACGCGGCCAATGGACCACCTTCCAACCGTCGCAACTGCCGCTGGGCTGCTGGTTGAGCGAACCCGGCGCCGCGCTGGAGCCGCTGGCCGCCGAGCTGGTGCGGGACCTGCCCCAACCCGCCTTGGCCCTGGGCCTGACGCAGCTCGACAGCCTGTTCCATCCGCGCGCCGAGGACGGCCCCCGGTGGCGCGGTCAGGACTACATCGACACCGCCTGGGTCGAGATGGCCGGCGACTTCGAGACCTACTGGGAAGCGCGGGGCAAGAACCTGCGCCAGAACATCCGCAAGCAGCAGAAGAAGCTGGAAGCCGCCGGCACCCAGACCCGCCTGGAATGCCTGACGCGACCGGAGGATGTGGCGCCGGCGCTGGCGCACTACGGCCGTCTGGAGGCCAGCGGCTGGAAGGGGCAGGAAGGCACGGCCATCGCGCCGGGCCATCCGCAATACGCCTTCTACCTGGCGATGCTGGAGCACTTCTGTCGCGCCGGCCGCGCGCGGATCTACACCTACTTCTTCGACGACGCCGTGGTGTCGATGGACCTGTGCATCGACACCAACGGCAAGCTGGTGATCCTCAAGACCGCTTATGACGAGGCCCACAAGGCCGTGTCGCCGTCCACACTGATGCGCCATCAGCAGTTCGAGCAGCTGTTCACTGCGGCGGCTGCGGGCGGTCCGATCCGACGCATCGAGTTCTACGGCAAGGTGATGGAATGGCACACGCGCTGGACCACCACCGCACGCCCGCTCTATCACGGTACCTGTTATCGCTGGGGCTTCATCAAGTCGCTGCACCTGGCGATGAGCCGACTCACCTCGACGGCCGACGACGCTGAGGCCACGGCCGACGGCACCACGCCTGCCACTGCCGCTGCAGCGCCCGCCACGGATTCCGCACCAAAGGCCGGGGCTGGGGCACCGGCCGGGACCTCCCCCGCGCCCGCGCCGGTCACCCCGCCCGCGCCGCCGCCGGCTGCACCGGCATCCGCCGCACCATGAGCGCCACGCCCTCGGTGCGCGGTGCGCTCGCCTGGTCGTTTGCGGAGCGCTACCTCAGCCTGCTGATCACCGTGCCGTCGACGATGATCCTGGCGCGGCTGCTCACGCCGACGCAGGTGGGCGTCTATTCGCTGTGTGCGGTGGTGACTAACCTGGCGTCCATCCTGCGGGATTTCGGCGTGTCCGAATACCTGATCCAGGAGCGAGAGCTCTCGCGCGAGAAACTGCGCAGCGCCTTCACCATCACCTTGATCATGGCCTGGGGCCTGGCGCTGCTGATCGTGCTGGGTCGGGGCGCCCTGGCAAGCTACTACCACGAGCCGCTGCTGGCCGATCTGCTGCTGGTGCTGAGCCTCAACTTCCTGATGCTGCCGCTGGCCTCGCCCTCGTTCGCGCTGCTGAACCGGGAACTGGCCTTCCGCACCGTCTGCGTGGTGCAGGTGAGTGCAAACCTGGCGAACGCCGGCGCCAGCATCTGGCTGGCCTGGCATGGTCATGGCGCGATGAGCCTGGCCTGGGGGCCGGTGGTGGGCATCGCCACGCAGGTGCTGATCCTGGTGTGGCTGCGCCCGCGCGAGGCGATCCTCTGGCCGCGGCTGCGCGGTGCGGGTCAGCAACTGCGATTCGGCGCGATGTTCACCGCCTCCCGTCTGGTGGAATCGGGCTCGCGCAACGGGCATGAACTGATCATCGGCAAGCAATTCGGCTTCACCTCGCTGGGGCTGTTCAGCCGCGCGACCGGCCTGATCGATCTGCTGGCCACCACCGTCAGTTCCGCCATCCTGAGGGTGGCCACGCCGGCGCTGGCCGCCGACCATCGTGCCGGCCACAGCCTGATCGGGCCGTATGCGAAGGGCACGGCCATCTTCAGCGGCGTGGCCTGGCCGTTCATGGGCGGCGTGGCGCTGATGTCCGCCGACATCCTGGCGCTGCTCTTCGGCGCGCAATGGGTGGCGGCCGCACCCATTGCCACGCTGCTGGCGCTGGCCGCCTTGCCGCATGCGCTGACCATGCTGGCACCGAATGCGCTGGCCGCCACGGGGCAGGTGAAGCGGCGGCTGTCGGTCGCGCTCTGGTATGGGCCGACCCATCTGATCTGCGTGCTGGTGGCTTCGATGTGGAATCTGCAGGCCGTCGCCGCGGTGTTCGTGGTGGGCAACCTGGTGTCGGTGGCGCTCTACACCCGCCATCTGATGGCGGTGCTGGGCGCTCGGCCGCGCGAACTCTTCGGTCCGAGCTGGGCCAGCGTCAAGCTGGCGCTGGGCAGCTGCGCGGGCCTGGCGCTGGCCCAATTGGCCTGCTATGAGCTGTCACTGCCGCTGCTGCCGCGGCTGCTGATCTGCGTGGTGATCGGCAGTGCGTCCTGGCTGGGCTGCGCGGTGCTGCTGCGCCATCCGGTGATGACGGAAGTGCGTCGTGCCTTCACCCACCTGCGGAGCCGTCATGCCTGATGCCGTCATTGACACACCGCCCGCCTCCGTCCGCCGCACCGGCCTGGGCGAGGCGCTTCGCTGGCGGATGTTCCGCGCGATGGAGCAGCTCAGCGACTGGCGCGGCAACAACACGCAGGGTGTGTTCTCGCTGTCCGACCCCGAGGCCCGCGGTCCGGCGCTGTGGTTGTATGTGACCACCATCGGCGAGCTCAATGCGGTGGCGCCGATGCTGGAATGGCTCACCGCGCAGCGGCCGGACCTGCGCCCGGTGCTGATCACCGAGCATGCGCATTACCGCGAGGCGTATCTGGCGCGATTGCCGGGTGCGGTCGTCTGCCTGACGCGCGGCCACAGCGGCGATGCCCGCGCGCTGGCCGAGCGCCTGCCGCCGCAGTTGCTGGCGCTGGCGGAGATCCCCTGCCTGCCATCGGATGCGCCCTGCCGCTTCTCCTACGCCTTCCTGCGTGAAGCGCGCCGAAGCGGCGCCCGCACGCTGCTGCTCAACGGCTGGCTCTACCACTACGCGCCGCCGGCACGGCTCGACCAGATCGAGCGCCGCCTGCTGGAGCGCGACTACCTGCAGGCGCTGGACGTGCTCTGCGTGCAGGATGCCAACACCGCCGAACACCTCGCCCGCCGCGGCGCGCCGCGCGCGCGTCTGCAGGTCACCGGCAACATGAAATTCGATGCGATGCAGCGTCCCGGCTGGCAGGTGTCGCAGGCGCGCAGCCCGCGGCTGCTGGGCGATCTGCTGGCGTCGGGCCGCCCGACGGTGGTGGCGGGTTGCGTCACCGAGCTGCCGGAGCAGCGGGCGGTGCTGGGCGCTTTCCGTCGTCTGCTGGCGCAGCATCCGCAGGCCTTGCTGATCCTGGCGCCGCGGCATCCGGAAAACACCGAGCGGCTGCAGGCGCTGCTGAGCCTGTTGCAGGACGAGCAACTGGTGGCGGCACGCCGCTCGGAGCTGGACGATGCGCCGCTGCCGAAGCAGGTGCAATGCCTGGTGCTGGACACCGTGGGCGAGCTGCGGGACTTCTATGCGGCGGCGCAGGTGGCGCATGTGGGTGTGGACCACAACGTGCTGGAGCCGCTGGGGCTGGGCAAACCGTTGACCATCCAGGATGGCTGGAACACCACCTATCCGTCCTATCCGGTCTATCGGATGCTGCACGATCAAGGCGTGCTGCACACCTGCACCGATGAAGCCTCGCTGTGCGCTTATTGGCTCGCTGCCGTGGCGCAGGCACCGCAGATTGCGGACGACCTGCGGCGCACGGAGGAAGTGCTCGCGGCGATGCGGGGTTCAGTGGCGCGGCATCAGGCGGCGTGTGGGGCCTGGGTCAGCGCGGCGCGCGGCTGACGCGGTCACTTCCGGGACCTGCCGGGACCTGCCGGACTTCACGGACCGCACTGACCGCACTGACGCCACTGGGTTTGAGTTCGAAGGCGCTCCCGCGCCTTCGATCCCACGCCTGTCAGGTCCGATCACCGTCAGGCGAAGCCGCGGCCACAGCCTGCGCCTTCACCGCATCCCGCGTCGCCTCCAGATAAGCCCGGCCATGGGTTGCATCCGGCTCGAGGTGATTCCCTTCCGCCCACTCGTTCCAGGCGTTGATGAACACCACCTGCCGCTGGGGCGGCTGATGTCGACGGGTCCAGGCCAGCGCCGCTTCCAGCCAGCGGCGATAGCGCTGCGGCGTGTTGTTCATCAGGATGGTGGCCCCCTGCGCGCGCCGTGCACTGTTGTCGAAGCCGGGGCTGACGCAGCGGATGAACGGGTAGTCGGGCGTCGGCTTGGCCAGCACGCCGTCGACCATCCGGTTGTAGTCGAAGAAGTTGTGCTCGCCGTAGGCCTTGGGCAGCAGACCGAGCTTCATCGCCCAGCGTGACTTCCAGCCGGTGAAGTGCTTGCCGCCCAGGCGCCGCCAGTCCGGTGCGAATTCAATGCTGAGGTCCAGGCCCACATGCCGGGGATCGGCGCCCGAGCCAGCGCCGCTCCACTCGAACTGCGCCAGCATCAGCTCGCCCACGCCCTCGGCCCGCGCAATTTCGCGCCAGCGGGCAAAGGTGCGCGCCGGATCCGGCAGGTGGTCGGCCTTGTAGATGACGAACAGCGGCTTGCCATCGACACGGATGTAACGCGGATCGCGGAAGTGCGGCAGCAGGCTGCGGATGTGCGCCTCGTCGTCTTCATCCGAGTAGTTCTGCGCCATGAGCATCTCGCGGTCGCTGCCGTTCCAGGCGCGGCTCCAGTTCTCGTTGGCCCAGGCCAGGCAGTAGGGGAAGTCGGGCTCGCCGCTGGCCAGCATGTCCTCCACCGGACGGTGCAGCAAGCGCTGGCCGTTGAACCAGTAGTGGTAGTAGCAGAAGCCGCCCACGCCGTGTTCGCGCGCCAGCTCGGCCTGCTGCGCCCGGGTCTCCGGCAGCCGCAGGTCGTAGAAGCCGAGTTCGCCCGGCAGTTGCGGTTGGTGGTGGCCCTTGAACAGCGGTCGGGCCTTCGCCACATTGCGCCACTCGGTGAAGCCCTTGCCCCACCATGCATCGTTTTCAGGGATCGGATGGAACTGCGGCAGCACGATCGCAATCAGCAAGGGATCGGCCGACGACGACGGCGGCGTGGTGCTCGGTCCAGACGCCTGGGTCACCGATGGGGAGGTGCGGGCCTGAGGCTCGACGCTCGACGCCGATGAGGCGGCAACAGGACCGGTGGGCGCGGCCATGGCGGCAGCGTCAGGCGTGGCGGTGGGTTCGGAGGACATGATGGCGGTGAAAGCGTGGGATCGTTCGGTGCGGACAGGGCGTGGATGGCGCGTGGGGCGATCAGGCCCGCGTGATCGACATCAGCGCATCGCGCCAGTCGTGCGCAATGGCCTGGGATGAATACTGCTGCGCGATGGCCGGCATCGCCGCGCTGGCACGGGCCGCGAGCGCACCGGGATCGACGATGTGGTCCGCCAGGCGGTCCCATTCGTCGATCGCGCAGAAGTCCTTCCACGGCAGGTAATCGGGCAAGGGATCGGTCATCACCGGCACGCCCTGCGCGAGCGCCAGCAGCATGCGGTTGTTGCTCTTGGCCACGGTGAAGGCGGTCAGCCGCGAGGGCAGCAGCACCAGGTCCTGCTCGCCGAGCAGGCGCAGGAAGTGCAGTCGGTCCCAGGTGCGGTAGCGGTGCGGGAAGCGCGCGGCGCCCAGCAGCTCCTGATAGCGCTGCTCGGAATTGCTGACCACGGTGAGCCGCAGGGGCTGCCGCTCGGCCACGCGTTCCAGCATCGGCAGCAGACGCTGCAATTCGGTCATGCCGCCCGCCGCATACGCACTGCCATGGTTGCCGAACCACATCAGCTGTCGCGCACCGCGCCGTGCGGCGCGGTGTTCAAGCAGCTCCTGCCAGGCGCGCCAGTGGCCCGACCAGCGGCCCGGATGCATCCGTCGCGGCCACGATTCATAGGCGCTGAGCGCCTCCGGCGTCTCCACCGGATCGCCCACCACCAGCACCCGCGCGCCGGCCGGCAGCTCCTGCTCCAGCAGCGGCTTCAGGCCGGGGGACGAAACGGTGAAGGCTGCGAACAGTCGCAGCGCCTCCCGATAGGCCTCCAGCAGCGCGCGGCGGCTGGGATCGTCCGTCTCGTTCAGGAAGTAGTTGTCGAAGCTGTCCAGCACCAGGGTCACGCCGGCGGCGCGGGCCTGACCCAGGCGCTGGGTCAGCGCCCGCAGCGCCTCGGGCGAGCCGCCATCCAGCAGCCACTTCGCCTGCACCACCATCACACCCTGTCGCGGCAACGGCGCGCCCGGCCACACGATGCGCGACCGCCAACCCAAGCGGTTCAACTCGCCGTTCGGGATCAGGCAGCGCAGCCGAACGCCGGCATAGGCCGGGTTATTCGCATGCGGCAACCAATGACACTGCAATTCGCTCTCCGTTCGCTCTGGGTGCGGTCCTGCCCGACGCACCGTGGCGCGGACGCCGCGATTGTGGGCCCGCCGGCCTCCCGCTTACGGGGGAAGGACGCTCAATTCGGTGGGAATCGCTCCCCCAAGATGGGTGGAAGCACCGCCTTCCCGGGACGGACGCTGCGGACCGACACGGATAATCGCCCCGCCACTCCGGGATGCTCATGTCACTTCGCGAACCGTTCTTCTTCTGCACCGGCCAACCTCGATTCCCCGCCTCGGCCGGCGCGAACGAGCGCAGCGCCACGACGGCCGAGGCCACCGCCCAGGCCTGGCAGCATCTGCTGTCGCAAGCCGACCCGCGCGCCGCACTGGCACAGGTGGGCGGCCGTTTTTCGGTCGCCTGGCGCCGTCCGGACGGCAAGACCGTGCTGGCCACCGACCGCTTCGGCATCGAGCCGCTGTGCTACCGGGTGGTCGGCGCCGAGCTGCGTTTTGCCAGCCGGGCCGATGAAGTCGCTGGCGGCATCGACCTCACCGCGCTGGCCGCGACGACCCATGCCGGCAGCGCCCAGCCCGGTGACGAGCCCGCCGATCTCGATCCGCAGGCGCTGTTCGATTACCTCTACTTCCACGTCATCCCCTCCCCGCGGACCATCTTCCGTGGCGTGTTCCGGCTGCCGCCGGGGCATCTGGCGGTCTTCGAGCGTGGCGATCTGCGCATCGAGCCCTATTGGGTGCCCACCTTCCAAGCAACCGCCGCCCCGCGGTTCGACGATCTGAAAGCCGAGTTCCACCAGTTGCTCGAACAGGCCGTCTCGCGTCAGCTCGAAGGCGCGGATGCGGCCTGCTTCCTCAGCGGCGGCACCGACAGCTCCACCGTGGCGGGCATGATCGGCCGCGTGGCGGGCCGGCCGGCGGACACCTACTCCATCGGCTTCGAGGCCGAGGGCTATGACGAGATGGCCTTCGCCCGCATCGCCGCCAAGCAGTTCGGTTGCCGTCATCATGAGTACTACGTGACGCCGCGCGATCTGGTGGACGGCATCGCCAAGGTGGCCTCGCATTACGACCAGCCCTTCGGCAACAGCTCCGCCCTGCCCTCCTACTACTGCGCCCGTATGGCCCATGGCGACGGCGTGCGCAAGCTGTTGGCCGGTGACGGCGGCGACGAGCTGTTCGGCGGCAACACCCGCTATGCCAAGCAGCGGGTGTTCTCCTGGTACGACAACGTGCCGTCGCCGCTGCGCAGCGGCCTGCTCGAGCCGGTGCTGGGCTCGCCGATCGGTCGTCTGCCGCTGCTGAAGAAGGGCGCCAGCTACATCGATCAGGCCCGCGTGCCGATGCCGGACCGGCTGCAGAGCTACAACCTGCTCACCCGACTGGGCCTGGTGGATGTGCTGGAACAGGACTTCCTGCGCCGCGTCGATCCGCTCGGACCGCAGAAGCAACAACGCCAGGTGTGGAGCGCCATCCGGGCCGACACGCTGGTCGACCGCATGCTGGCCTTCGACTGGCGCTACACGCTGGCCGACACCGACCTGCCCAAGGTCGTCGGCACCACCCAACTCGCCGGCACCCGCGTCGGCTTCCCGATGCTCGACGACGACCTGCTGGCCTTCAGCGAGCGCCTGCCGGCCGACTACAAGCTGCGCGGCCTGAAGTTGCGCTGGTTCTTCAAGGAAGCGCTGCGCGGCTTCCTGCCCGACGAGATCATCACCAAGAAAAAGCAGGGCTTCGGCCTGCCCTTCGGCGTCTGGGCCACCCGCGATGAGGCCCTGCGCTCATTGGCCACCGATTCGCTGGGCAGCCTGGCCACCCGTGGCATCGTGCGGGCGGACTTCATCCAGAGCCTGCTGCGCGATCGGCTCAAGGAACATCCCGGCTATTACGGCGAGATGGTCTGGATTCTGATGATGCTGGAGCAGTGGCTGCGCAGCCGCCGGCCCAACTACCGCATCTGATCCGCTGATTGAAGCTGGCCCAGGCCAACCTCGCCCGGTCACGGCGCGGCGAACAGCGACCGCAGCGCGGCGCCGCGCTCGGCCGCGGGAATGCGCGCCAGACCGTCGAAGTAGCCGATCACCGCGCGGCACACCAGCTCCGGCGGACGTGACCGGCGCTCGGCCTCCGACGCCATGATCTGCATCTGCTGCACCGGCATGCCCGCCATGGCGCGTTGAGCGATCCGCACCACGGTGTCCTGACGGGTGTCCGGCTTCACTGTGGGATCGGCCTCTCTCAGCTGCCGAAGAATGAGCGCCTGCTCGCGGCTGCGAAGCTCCGGCGTCAACAGCCGCGCGCTCGACAGGTCCGAGGCGCTGTAGGGAAAGACCAGGCCGACGCAAGCCCGCGCATCACGTTCCTGCAGCACCCGGAGCTGGTCCTGGATCAGCGCGAGGTAGTCGATCAACAGGGCATCGCTGCTCAGCGGCCGCACCCGGTCCAGGGTGCGCCGCAACTCGCTGCGCGCGGCACCCAGCAGCTTCTGATCGATGGCCTGCTGCTGGGACAAGGTCCAGACCGATGTCAGCGCCCGCTCATAGTCGGTCGGAAAGCGTTCGGCGATCACACCGTATTGCGGCATTTCCTTGAGCCAGGCGGAAGCATCCTCGCGTGATTTGAAGCGCGTGGCCATCAGCGGCCATTCGCCGCCGGGCCCGACACGGGTCAGCACCTTGGCCTTCAGCAACTGGTCGAACTCGGGGAACCACATGCTCTCGAACGGCGTGGACAGGGCGCGACGGATGAAATCCTCCGGCAGCCCGGCCTGTCGATAGATCTGTCCGAAGGCGGAATCGTCCGCCGGGTTGGCTGCACCGGCACGGCCGCCGCCGGACGGGCTGGCGCCCAGGCCACGGGCCGCATGGAAGCCCACCTTCGCCATCGCCCCCGCCGTGCGTTCCTGACCGGCCAGCAAGGCGATGGTGCAGGACGAGGCGCACACACCCTCCACATAGGTGTTGAGCCGATGCGAACGGATCACCTCCGCCAGTCGGGTGCCCTCTCTCACCCAGCCGCCGCCCGACTCAAGCACCAGCGTGTGGGCGTTCGGGTGGCGCAGCAGTGCGGAACGCAAGGCCATCGCGGTGCCGTCATTGATGCCGCCGGACAGCAGCAACACGCCTCCCCCCACCAGCGGGGTGACCGTGGCCGCACCGCCCGCGACCTGCTTGCCGGACAAATACGCCAGCCGCTCCTCCATCGCGGGTGCGGTCTCCGCGACGCCGGCCAGCAGGCGCACCAGGCCCACGCCGACCATCACCCGCGCCGCCAGCGCCCAGCCGGCGGAGCCGCCGCGTGCGGTGTGCCGTCCCGCCGAGCGCCAGGTCCCGATCAAGGCCCAGGCGGCAATCGACAGCTGGATCAGCACCAGCGCCACCACCACCATCGAGCCCGTCTGCACGGTCAGGGTTTCATCGCTCGCGCGCGACAGCCACAGCAGGACCATCTGCGCGAGCGTCCCCAGCAGCACGCCGTGGATCCAGTAGGACCGGGCCAGCGGATAGTCCCCGTTGAAGTGGCGAGCGACGCCGCCAAAGAGGCCGTGATAGGTTCGCTCGGACGTCCCGACGGAACGCGCCCAAGGCGGCAGCACGGCGGAGGTGGCCATCGGACGATGACCGGCTGACCGGGAGGATTCAGCGCAGGTCGCGGCGCCGACTGGCTCGCCGCGCTCGACGGCTGCAGCCGCATCGCCGACCGCATCGCTTGCTGCATCGCTTGCTTCATTGCTGGTTGCTGCGACTGGCAACGCGGGCGACGCCGCGTCCGACAGCAACGCAGCATCCGACATCGCCGCCGTCGCCGTCACCGTGGCAGCTTCAGCCGCCGCATCGGCGGCCTCAGCCGCGGCCGCGGCCGCCTTGGCATCCCGCTCCCAGGCCGCCGCACGACGGACCGAACGCACCGTCAATGCGGCAAAAACCAGCAGGACCACCCCTGCCGGCAACCATCCCAGATAGGCACCCATGAACCCGAACTCCCTCGTGGTGTCGGCCCGTCTCGCCGAGGCGGCGGGCCGCGTTTTGCGCCGCCGCCGCCCGAGTCGAGGTCGATCGGTGCGGGGGTCGTCCGCTTATGTCGGGTCGGATTCTGAGTTCGTTCGACCTTGGGTCGATCCCAGCTGCAGGGGCTCCCCCAAAAGATGGGTCAGCGATGTGAGAAATGTGGGGGTCGGCGTCAGTCCAGCGCGACATCCAGACCGCGCTCCTGAGCGAAGGCCCGCAGCGCCGGCATCAGCGCGCCCAGCTTTTCGGCCACGCTGTCGCGGATGGTGTCGACCATCACCTGGGTCTGCCGCTCGATCTCGATGTGCAGCGGCGCCCCGACGCCCTTGTCCCCGAAGGTGGTCATGCGCAGGGTCTCCGGGATGAGCCAGACCTCGAACCAGCCCGAACCGTCCGGCCGGCGCTCGGCCTCGGCCACCGTGAGGCTGGCGCCGTTCACGGCGATGTAGCCCTTCGGGAAGATGTAGCGCATCCACGGCGCCGGCACGTCGATGCGGATCACATGGTTGTTGGCCGGCTGACGGATCTCGCCGACGCGCGCCATGAAATCCACATGGCCGGAGAGCGGATGGCCACCGATCTCGGCGCCGTCCTTGGCCGCCCGCTCGACATTGATCCGCCCGCCGCGATCGAGCTGCCCGAGCGTGGTCAGGTTCAGGCTCTGAAGCATGACGTCGAAGTCGGCCTGGTGATCGCCCTTGAGCGCGGTGACGGTGAGGCACACGCCGTCGCAGGCCACGCTGGCGCCGATCTCCAGGTCCTTGCAGAACCCGTCGGGGAAGTCCAGGGTGAAGCTGCGCAGACCCTCACGGTCCTGGATCTCTGCGACCTGGGCAATGCCCTGCACGATGCCGGTGAACATGGCGGTCCTTTCAGCGGTGCGAGGCGAACAGCTCGGGCGAGAAGCCCAGGCTCAGCCGGCCATCGGGCCATTCGACGATCGGGCGCTTGATGACGCTGGGCTGCGTCTGCATCAGCGCGGCGGCGGAGGCGGCATCGGTGACCGAGGCCTTGGTGTCGTCGTCCAGCTTGCGCCAGGTGGTGCCCGCGCGGTTGAGCACCTTCTCCCAGCCGAGGGTCTGCATCCATTGCGGCAGGCGGTCGGCGGGCACGCCCTGCTTCTTGTAGTCGTGGAACTGGTAGGCCAGGCCCTGCTCATCCAGCCAGACGCGGGCGCGCTTGACGGTGTCGCAGTTGGGAATGCCGTAGACGGTGATCATGGGTCGATGCGATGAACTCCGGACGCGGGACAGCGCCGGAACACAGGGGAAACAGACAAGGGCACCACGCTACCATGAAGCGGATGATCCCCTGGCTCGACGATGAATCCCTGGACTTCCCGCCTACCCACCGGGCCCTCGGGGCGCGCACCGATGCGCCCGGGCTGCTGGCCGCGGGCGGCGACCTGACCCCCGCGCGGCTGCGCGCGGCCTATGCCCGCGGCATCTTCCCCTGGTACAGCGAAGGCCAGCCGATCCTCTGGTGGACCACCGACCCGCGCATGGTGCTGCGGACCGAGGACTTCAAGCTCTCGCGCTCGCTGCGAAAAACCGTCGCGAAATTCCGGCGCACGCCCGGCTGCGAGATCCGAGTCAACAGCGCCACCGAGACGGTGCTCAAGGCCTGCGCCAGCACCTCGCGCGACGGACAGAACGGCACCTGGATCCTGCCGGAGATGCAGCAGGCCTACCTGCGCCTGGCCAGGGAAGGCACGGTGCACAGCGTCGAGACCTGGATGGACGGGCAGCTCGTGGGCGGTCTGTATGGCGTCAACCTGGGTCGGATGTTCTTCGGCGAATCCATGTTCATGCGCCGGACCGACGCCTCCAAGATCGCCCTGGCGGCGCTGGTCTGCCTGTGCCGCGCGCACCGCATCCCCTGGATCGACTGCCAGCAGCAGACCACGCACCTGGCCTCGCTGGGTGCGGCACCGGTCACGAGGCAGGCCTTCGAAGCCCATCTGGCCAGCCATGTGGGACAGCCCTCGCCAGTGGATTGGACCTATCATCCAGCGCTATGGGCCCACCTGGACACCCACGGTGATGCCGATCTCGCGACCGCAGAGCCGCCCCACGACGCACCGCCACCACCGTGACGCATCCCAAAGAACTTCCGCTGGCTGAGCTGCAGTTCTATGCCACTGCGCCCTATCCGTGCAGCTACCTGGCTGACCGGCAGGCACGCTCGCAGGTCGCCACCCCCAGCCACCTGATCCATGCGGACGCCTACTCCACCCTGGTGGCGGCCGGCTTCCGGCGCAGCGGCATGTTCACTTATCGTCCGTACTGCGATGGCTGCAAGGCCTGCGTGCCGATGCGCATCCCGGTGTCGACCTTTGCCGCCAGCCGCAGCCAGCGACGGGCCTGGGCCCAGCATGCCGACCTGCAGGCCCGGGTGATGCGGCTGGGCTACAGCGACGAGCACTATCAGCTCTATCTGCGCTATCAGGCGGGCCGGCACAGCGGTGGCGGCATGGACCATGACAGCGTCGACCAGTACACCCAGTTCCTGCTGCAAAGCCGCGTCAACTCGCGGCTGGTCGAGTTCCGCGATGCGGCGGGCGCGCTGAAGATGGTGTCCATCCTGGACATCCTCAGCGACGGACTCTCGGCCGTCTACACCTTCTACGAGCCCGAGACCAAGGCCAGTTACGGCACCTACAACGTGCTGTGGCAGTTGCGCCAGACCCGCGAACTGGGCCTGCCTCATCTGTACCTGGGCTACTGGATCGCCCAGAGCGACAAGATGGCCTACAAGGCGCGATTCACGCCGCACGAACTGCTCCGGGAGGGGCAGTGGCAGCGGGTCGACGGCTGATTTGATTCTTCTCAACACCGGGCACGGTCGCTGCGGCGCGCCGTGTCGGTTGTCATGCGCCATCTCATTTGAGTCATTGCGGCGGGACTGACGCGATCGTTACGATATTTTTATCGTTTTTATCGTTTCAACCCATTTCCTTGTTCAGGAGAGCCGCATGTCTGCTGCTGCGTGCCCGTTTCCGGCGCCTCGTCGCATGGTCTCGTCGTTGATGATGCTGCTGGGGGCCGCGTCGCCGCTGGCCGAGGCGGCGGGATCGTCGCCCATGCCGGAATCCCTTCAGCACCCCTGGCGTGCCGACTACCGACTCCTTCCTGAGGCGAACCTGGCGTCCGAACGACTGCTCCTGCCCGCTGCACTGCGTCGCTCGCCTACCGTGCACAGGATGGCCCCGTGGCTGGCCAACAGCCATTGGGCGCTGGTTCCGGTAGAGGATTCACGCTGGACCCGCCGCGCGCCGCAGGACGCCTTCAGCGCGCTGCTGAGGGGCTCCGCCGCCGAGCCGGCATCACCGGTCTCCGACCTCCTTGTGGCAGCCCGGCTGCGTCATGGGCACTCGATGCTGACGGTCTCACCGAATCTGAATGGCGTCCGCCTGCGCTTCACCCACCGCTATTGACCGATCGACCGAGTCCCGATGGGCGACGATTTCCATCCGACAACTGGTCCCACACTGGTTTCTCTCCTCGAGTTAACCAACCCCCACGAAAAAGCCTTCAGACCCGCTGAATTCGCCCTTTCAAAGGACATTCAGGGCGGTAATTACGCGAAGTTACTCGCTTTCTGAGGGTTAACCTGAGTGATCTCTCCGCGAGTGGTATCTACATTGCATACCACTATGAGATCAGCAAGGACGTTTTTCAGATGTCCTTGTGACATTCGCCAGGCGTGTGCCGAGCCGGTGCGAGGGTCCCGATCTCCTAGCCGCCGCGGGCGGCCTGCATTCGACCTGTGTCGGAACCGCAGGACACACCCGCCGAGCACGTCGAACGCGAGGAGACCCTTCGATGCCTGTACGCGCCTTCGCCCGCCCTGCCGGTCACCGCTCGTTGAAGCCCGGGACCGCACCTCAAGTCCAAGTCCCATGCTCGCCGCGCTGCCGGCGCGGCCCGCCTTCAGTCCCCGAATGGCCGGCGTGACGCCGCCTTCGGCCTCCTTTGCCGGCTGACCTCCCCGGCGTTTTTTCTTCCCGAGCCCGGTTCCTGTCAATCGCCTGTTGCCACCGCGCTGCCTCTGAGCAGACGTCCGGTGCGGCCGCGCTCATGCGTGTCTGGCAGTTGACGTTGTTCCGGCTGTTCCTGCTGTTCCTGTTGTGCCTGCTGTGCCTGACCGCTCCGGACGGTCTTCGCTTTCCACCACGCGGCGCGGCTTGACGGCGTCTGCACACGCTGGTGGGTGGTCCTGATTCCGCTGATGACCCGAGCGCACCGACGACGTGCGCCCCGACAACGATCAAGGAGACTTCATGCGACTTCGCCCCTGTGCCCATCCCGTCTGGCCGATGGCCCTGCCCGTGGCGCTCGCGCTGTTCAGTCACTCGGCCCTGGCCTATGACTGCACCGGCGTGGCCGAATGGAATGCCACCACCGCCTACAGCGGCAATGCGATCGTCAAACAGACCAGCACCGCCTACCAGGCCAAGTGGTGGACGCAGAACAACCCGCCCGCGAGCAATGCCGGGCAGTGGGATGTGTGGAAGGTGCTCGGCGCCTGCGACACGAGTGGCGGCGGCGGTGGCGGTGGCGGTGGAGGCGGCACCAACACCCCGCCCACAGTGGCGCTGACAGCGCCCTCCGCCGGACTCACCCCGACGGCGGGCGATGCAGTGACCCTATCCGCCACCGCCGCGGACAGCGACGGCAGCGTGGCGAAGGTCAGCTTCTATGTGAACGGCGCGCTGGTCGCGGAAGACACGACCGCGCCGTTCGCCATTTCCTGGACCGCACGTGAGGGAGTGGCGGAGATCGTCGCCCGCGCCACCGATGACAAGGGCGCCCAAACCAACAGCACCGCCGTGCGCATCACCGTCCAGGGCCAGGTCACTGGCGACGAGCGCTGCCGACCCGAAGGCCTGGTCACCACGGCCGGCACCGCGCCCGCGTACTGCAAGGTCTATGACGACCAGGGCCGTGAAAAGATGGGCGCCGACAAGCCGCGCCGCATCATCGGCTACTTCACCAGCTGGCGCACCGGCAAGAACGGCCAGCCGGCCTATCTGGCGCCTCAGATCCCGTGGGCGCAGATGACCCACATCAACTATGCCTTCGCCCATGTGGATGGCGCGAATCAGCTGTCCATCGGCAATACCGCCGATGCGGCCAACCCCGCCACCGGTCTGACCTGGCCGGGCATCGCGGGCGCGGAGATGGATCCGGCCTATCCCTACAAGGGCCACTTCAACCTGCTCAACAAGTTCAAGAAGCAGTACCCGAACGTCAAGACCTTGATCTCAGTCGGTGGCTGGGCGGAGACGGCCGGCTTCTACACCATGACCACCCAGGCCGACGGTTCCGCCAACACCGCCGGCATCAACACTTTCGCCGATTCCGCCGTGGCCTTCCTTCGCCAATACGGCTTCGACGGCGTGGACATCGACTACGAGTACCCGACCAGCATGAAGGACGCCGGCAATCCGGTGGACTTCGCCATCTCCAACGCGCGTCGCGCCTGGCTGATGAAGAACTATGTGGTGCTGATGCGCACCCTGCGGGCCAAGCTCGACGCCGCCGGCCAGACCGATCAGCGTCACTACCTGCTGACGATCGCAGCGCCCTCGTCGGGCTATCTGCTGCGCGGGATGGAGGCCTTTCAGGTCACCCAGTACCTGGACTACGTCAACATCATGAGCTACGACCTGCACGGATCGTGGAATCAGTTCGTCGGGCCGAATGCCGCGCTGTATGACGACGGGCGGGATGCCGAGCTGCTCGCCTGGAACTACTACGGCGCCAGCCAGTACGCGCGCATCGGCTACCTCAACACCGACTGGGCCTATCACTACTTCCGCGGCGCACTGCCGGCCGGTCGCATCAACATCGGCGTGCCCTACTACACCCGCGGCTGGAAGGAGGTGAGCGGCGGCACCAACGGGCTGTGGGGACAGGCGGCGCTTGCCGATCAAAGCAAGTGCCCGGCCGGGACCGGTACTGGCGGCACGGTGCAGAAATGCGGCGCCGGCGCGGTCGGCATCGACAACCTCTGGCATGACCTGGACATGTCGAGCAAAGAAGTACCCGCCGGTTCGAATCCGCTGTGGCACACGATGAATCTGGCGCAGGGCCGCAGCGGGAGCTACCTCGCCAGCTACGGTCTGAATCCGGCGACCCAGCCGGCCGATCAACTGGTCGGCACCTATGTGCGGCAGTACGACGCCACCCTCGTCGCGCCCTGGCTGTGGAATGCACAGAAGCGGGTGTTCCTCAGCATCGAGGACGACCAGTCGCTCGGCGTGAAAGCGCAGTATGTGGCGGATCGCGGCATCGGCGGCGTGATGTTCTGGGAACTGGCCGGTGACTACGGTTGGGACGCGGCGCGCGGCGAATACTTCATGGGCAACACCCTGACCTCGCTGCTCTACAACCGGTTCAAGACGGCATCCCCCTACGGGAACCGGATGACGGCGGCCACGCTGCCCAGCGAGACGCTGGACATCGGCTTTGCGCTGGACGGCTTTGCCCTGGGCGACAGCAACTTCCCCATCACGCCCAAGCTGACCCTGACCAACCGGAGCACGACCACGCTGCCCGGCGGCACCGAATTCAGTTTCGATGTGCCCACGGCGATTCCGGCCAGCATCACCGACCAGAGCGGCTTCGGTCTGACCGTCATCAGCAACGGCGCCAATCCTGCGGGCCACAACATCGGCGGCCTGAAGAACGACTTCCATCGTGCGAGCTTCAAGCTGCCCGGCTGGCAAAGCCTGGCCCCCGGTGCCAGCGTCACGGTGACCCTCAACTACTTCCTGCCGATGCCCATGCCCAGCAACTGGACGGTGACCGTGAACGGTCGCAGCTATGCGCTGGCACAGGAGGCCCGTCGCGGCACGGTGCCAGCGGCAGCGGCCGGCGCAGCCGCGACGGCCAAGACCAGTGCGGCGCGTCGATGAGCCCGCAGGACCACCCCATGACGCCAGAAACCTCCCACCGACCCACCCCTGAAACCCCAAGGAGCTCGACCATGACCTTCCGTCTTCGCTGGACCGCCCTCGCCGCCCTCGCGGTGGCCGGCAGTGCCCAGGCCTATGACTGCACCAGCCTGCCCGAGTGGACCGCCAGCGGCGTCTACACCGGCACCTCCAACAGCTTCGCGAAACAGAACAACGTCGCCTACCAGGCCAAGTGGTGGACGCAGAACGAATCGCCCGCGACCCACTCCGGGCAGTGGGATGTGTGGAAATCGCTCGGCGCCTGCGACGCCACCGGCGGCGACACCACCGCCCCGACCGTCCCCAGCGGCCTGAGCTCCAGCAACATCACCACCAGCAGCATCACGCTGAGCTGGGGCGCCTCCAGCGATGCCGGCAGCGGCGTGGCCAACTATGAGCTGCTGCGCGGCGGCACGCTGATCGCCTCGCCCACCACCACCAGCTACACCGACACCGGCCTGGCTGCGGCCACCTCTTACAGCTATCAGGTGCGCGCCAAGGACAAAGCGGGCAATGCCTCCGGCCTGAGCGCAACGCTGCTGACCAGCACCGCCAGCGGCGCCTGCACCGCCCCGCCGGCCACGCCCAGCGGCCTGACCGCGCCCTCCAAGAGCAGCACCGGTGTGAACCTGGCCTGGAACAGCGTGGCCGCGGGCCCGAACTGCACAGTGCAGTACCGAGTGCGCCAGGCTTCGACCCAGGTCGCCCAGGTGGCGTCGACCAGCGCCAGCGTCACCAACCTGACGCCGGACACCGACTACAGCTTCAGCGTGGTCGCCTTCAACCAGGCCGGCGCGTCGCAGCCGTCGTCCGCCATCACCGTGCGCACCGACAAGACCACCGCCGGTGGCGAGAAGGTGCTGCTGGGCTACTTCGCCCAGTGGGGCATCTACGGTCGCAACTACCAGGTGAAGAACATCGACACCAGCGGCTCGGCGGCCCAGCTCACCCACATCAACTACGCATTCGGCAATGTGCGCAACAACCGATGTGAAGTGGGCGTCATCGTGCCGAGCGACGCCAACACCGGCGCCGGCGGCGATGCCTTTGCCGACTACAGCAAGTCCTTCGCCGCGGACCAGAGCGTGGACGGCGTGGCCGACAGTTGGAACCAGCCCCTGCGCGGCAACTGGAACCAGCTGAAGAAGCTCAAGGCCAAGTATCCGAAGATCAAGGTGTTGATCTCGCTGGGCGGCTGGACCTGGTCGCGAGGCTTCTCCAGCGCGGCGCGCCCGGAGAACCGGGTGGCCTTCGTCCAGAGCTGCGTGGATGCCTACATCAAGGGCAACCTGCCGGTGACCGACAACGCGGGCGGCCAGGGTGCTGCTGTCGGCGTGTTCGACGGCATCGATCTCGACTGGGAGTATCCGAACGCCTGCGGCCTGGCCTGCGGCGCGCCGGAAGATCGCGAGAACTTCACCGCCCTGCTGGCTGAGTTCCGCAAGCAACTCGATGCGGTGCGGCCGGGCCTGCTGCTGTCGATCGCCTCGGCGGCCGGCGTGGACAAGGTGCGTCAGTACGATCCGGACAAGGTCCATCCGTACCTGAACTTCATCAATGTGATGACCTACGACTTCCACGGCGGCTGGGACTCGATCACCGGCTTCCATTCGGCGCTGTACGGCTCGACGGCGGATCCGTCCACCGGCGACATCCGTTCCTACAACACGAATGCGGCGATGCAGGCCTTCCTCGACAAGGGTGTTCCGGCCTCCAAGCTGAATGTGGGGATCGGCTTCTACGGCCGCGGCTGGACCAATGTGCCGAGCGCCAACAACGGGCTCTACCAAAGCGGCACACCGGCGCCGGCCACCTATGAGGCGGGCAACGAGGACTACAAGGTGCTCAAGGCCCTGCCCGGCTACACCAGCTATGTGGACAGCCAGAGCCGCGCGCAGTGGATCTACAACGGCAGCACCTTCTGGAGCTTCGACACCCCGGTGCAGATCGCCGAGAAGATGAGCTATGTGAAGGCCAAGGGCTTCGGCGGCGCCTTCTTCTGGGAGTTCAGCGGCGACGACGCCCAGGGCTCGCTGGCCAAGGCCATGGGCAATGGCCTGAAGTAATCACGCCAACCCGGACCGGGAGACCGCCGCAGAGGCGGCTCACCGGTTCGCGCTGAACCTCGTCGTTGGGGATGGGGCGGTCCGTCGGACCGCCCCTTTTTTCATTGGGAAGCGGTGGACAAGCGGCGAGCAACCCACTACGGGCGCAGGTCCGACAGCGCGTCCGCATGCAGCAGGCCCCACGCGCACACGGCGGCGGCGTCGTGGCTGAAGTCGCCGGCAGCGAGCCGGGCACACAGGCTTTCCAGATCGAGGGTCAGGAACTCGCTGACCTCGCCATCGCCATTGCGCGGCACGAAGCCGCTGGGCATCGTCAGGCTGAACACGTGCAGCACTTCGTGATGCAGGCCTTCCGGCTCCATGCGCCGACTCAGCAGCGCACCGCGGGCCTGCAATCCGTGGCTCAGGGCCATCGGGATGCCGGCCTCCTCCTGCAGTTCACGGCGGGCGCAATCCACCAGGCTCTCATCGGCCGTCAGGCCGCCTGCGGCCAGGTTGTCCAGACGCCCGGGATCGGTGGCCTTGCTCAGGGCGCGCCGCCCGCACACCAGCCGCGCCCCCGGCAGAAAGCCGTTGATGTGCACCGCGCGGCTCATCAGGCCGAAAAAGCGAAAAGCCGCTCGTTCCAATCGGAACAGCGGCTCGCCGGGGGGTGTGCAGGGATCGTCGACTGGGGCCTCGCCAGCGAAGCGCTCGTCGCGCCAGCCCTGGATGGCGCCGACCTCGCGCAGCCGCTGCGCGGCCTCACCGATCTGCTCGGAGCGCGCATCCACGTCCAGATCGGTGGCCCGCCAGACCCAGGCGCCCTCATGGAGGACCAGGTCCGGCCAGCAACGCGACAGCACCGCATCGCGCATCGGATGCAGGTACCCGAGGACGAGGTCGCCCAGCTTGAACGGGCGCAGGCCGGTGGGCACCGGCTGGCAAACCTGCGAGAGGCTGCGACGAAGAACTTTGGCTTGAAGCGAAGTGATGACCAGGGACATGCGCCCATTGTCCACACGGGCCTCGACCGGCGCGGGTCAAACCAATGACCCGACGAAAGTCCGAATGAATGACCCGACGAAGGCCCGAACGAATGGCCCAACGAATGGCCCAAGAAATGGCCCAAGGATTCGCCCAAGGATTCGCCCAAGGGTTGGCCCAACGAATGGCCACAGGTTGGATCACCCCACTGAGTGCCAAAGGCGTGCCAAAGAAAAAACCCCGCCAGCTTGCGCTGACGGGGTTGATCTGGTGGGCGGTGCAGGGTTCGAACCTGCGACCCCTGCCGTGTGAAGGCAGTGCTCTACCGCTGAGCTAACCGCCCGGTATCTGTACCGGGTTTCCTGAGGACAGCTGAGCCGACCGTGAATCTGTTCTTACTGCCACGTCGATGATCATCGACGCAACCTGCAGATCTGGTGGGCGGTGCAGGGTTCGAACCTGCGACCCCTGCCGTGTGAAGGCAGTGCTCTACCGCTGAGCTAACCGCCCGGATTTAGTTATTTCACTAATCCGGTTCGGCTGTCCGGGAAAGAGCGAGATTATGCCATGGAAAAATGCGCTCGATCAACAATCTCATCACTTGATCGCAAACAGATCGCTGTGTCCATTCAGTCGATCTGCCGGTGCGTGATCCGAGACGGCTGAGCGCGGGTGATCCCAACTCCGCGCCTGCCCTGCTCCACGCTCAGGCGGCGGGCGCGGCAAGCGCCACCGGCGCGCTCTTCCAGATGCGCTTGCCACCGCTGGCCTTGTCCAGATCGGCCAAAGCCACCTCGTGCGCCGCAAGCTCGGCCTCAGTGGGCAGCAGGACCGGCAGATCGAAGGCGCTGAGATCGATCGCGGCGATCTCCAGCTCATGACCTTGTCCCGGCGTGGCGCTGGCGTTGTCGTCGATGACCAGCGAGTCCTGACCCCGCGTGAGCCGGATGTAGACCTCGGCCAGCAGCTCGGCATCCTTGACCGCGCCGTGCAGGCCGCGGTTGCTGTTGTCCACCTCCAGTCGGCGGCACAAGGCGTCCAGGGAGTTGGCCTTGCCGGGGAACATGTCGCGCGCCATGAGCAGCGTGTCGCGCACGCTGTCCACGCACTCATGCAAGGGCGCGCGGCCGCAGCGCTTGAGCTCGGCGTTGATGAAGGCCACGTCAAAGGATGCGTTGTGCGCCACCAGCTCCGCATCGCGGATGAACGACAAGAACTCGTCGACGACCTGCGAAAACTTCGGCTTGTCGGACAGAAACTCGCTGCTCAGCCCGTGGACGCGGAAGGCCTCTTCCGGCATGTCGCGCTCGGGATTCAGATAGAAGTGCAGATGGCGACCGGTCAACTGCCGGTTCACCATCTCCACGCAGCCGATGTCCACGACACGGTCGCCCGATTCGGGATTCAGGCCGGTGGTTTCGGTATCGAAAAAGATCTGTCTCATCACTCTTGCCTCAACGTCAGGCGTCAATCAAAGCACCGCCCCGAGGGAGCCCGGCGGTTCATGGGCGGGGTGAAGCGAAGCGTCGCTCAGGCGCTCGACGCAGCCTGCGGTGCCTTGGCGGCACGGCGGTAGGCCCACACCATCATGACGATGCCCGCCACGATCATCGGCACGCTCAGCCATTGGCCCTGACTCCAGCCCAGCGCGCGCAGTCCGAGGAAGTCGTCCGGCTCCCGGAAGTACTCGGCGATGAAGCGCATCAGCCCATAGCCGATCAGGAACAGGCCGGACATCGCGGCCATCGGTCGCGGCTTGCGGGAGAACAGCCAGAGCACCACGAACAACAGCAGCCCCTCGCCCAGGAACTGGTAGAGCTGCGAGGGATGACGCGGTGTCAGCACGGCGTCATGCGCCTGCGGAAACACCATGGCCCACGGCAGGCCCGGGTCGGCGGGACGCCCCCACAACTCACCGTTGATGAAGTTGCCCAGCCGCCCCATGGCCAGCCCGGTCGGCACGCAGGGCGCGATCAAGTCGGTCACCTCGAAAAAGCGATAGCCCCGGCGCCAACCGAAGAAGGCCATCGCCAGGATCACCCCCAGCAGCCCGCCGTGGAATGACATGCCGCCCTGCCACACCGCCAGGATGTTGCCCGGGTGACTGAGGTATTCCATCGGCTTGTAGAACAGCACGTAGCCGAAACGGCCGCCCAGCACCACGCCCAGCACGCCGTAGAACAGCAAGTCGTCCACATCACGACGGGTCCAGCCGCGCGCGGCATGCCACGGGCGAGCAACCTGCCGGTTGGCCAGCACCAGGAACAGAACAAACGCGGCCAGATAGGTCAGGCCGTACCAATGGATCGGCCATTTCCAGATATGGAAGGCCACCGGGTCGAACTGGGGATGCACCAACATGCGCAAAGGTCCTGAAGTGCGTCGTGACGACGCCGAGGAAAGCGAGGCGGCCGGCCAACGGCCACCCGCAAAAGCCGCGAATCATACGACCCCATGCGCAGCCGATCACCGGGTGATGCCGGTCGATGGGCACGGTCCCGAGGTCGTTGCAGCAGAACTGATCGGATCCAGTTCAGGTGGCCGCACCGAGTTCAGCCAGCCGACGCTTGCAATCTTCCACGCTGCTCGCGCTGGCTCGCCGGTGGGCAATGGCGCGCTCGAAGGCCGCGCGGGCGCCCGCCTTGTCACCCTTGGACTGCAGCGCGATGCCCTGCCGCTGATCCAGTGCCAACTGCTCTGCGCCGCGCAGGCCCTTGGCGCGCTCGAAGGCGGTCACTGCGCGGTCGTACTGACCCATCGCGTCCAGCACACGACCCAGGCCATACCAACCCATGGCCTGCTGCGGCTGGTTCTTGATCAGTTCCTCATACCAGGCCTGTGCCTTGGCATGCTGGCCGTTGTGCATCCATTGACGTCCGAGGTCGCTCCAGGACAGCCGAAGTTCGAGCAGCAACTCCGGACGCTGCGTGCGCACCGCGCGCAGCTCGCGCTCCATCGTCGACCAGTCCTTCTTCGATGCAGCCACCCGCGCCCGCAGCAGATGCACCTGATCCGGGTCCTGCAGGCCCTGCTCCAACGCCCGGGCCTTGGACTCGCCGCCGCCGATGAAGCTCGGCAGCGCCAGGTAGTACTGTTGCATGGCGCTGCGAGGCTCTGGCGCATCGGGCAGCAGCGTCATGGTCTTCTGCATCAGGTCACTGACCTTGCCCAGCGCACCCAAAGCCTTGAACTTGCTGCCGCTGCGCACTTGCATCACCTGGGCCAGCGCCAGCGCATAGCTGCAGCTGGCCTCTTGCGGGTGGCGCTCCACGCACTGTTCCAGTCGCTGGATGTTCTGGCGCAGGGCCGCCGGATCCGCCAGATCCAGCTGCGCGAGCGCCAGCGCCGCAATCGCCTGCGCATCTTCGGGCTGCGACTTCAGACGCTGGCTGGCCAGCTTCTCCAGGTCGTCGGCCTGCCCGGCATCCAGCAGCGACTGGATGTCGGCATCCTTGAAGATCGCGGCTTGAGCCGGTTGCGACAGCCAAGGGCCCAGCGCCGCAACCAGCAGGGCGATCGCGCCCACCGCTCGCCGCAGGCCGGTGAGGCGCGGCTCGCCCCGATCGAGGCCACTCGAGATCCCGGAGGGTTTGGTCATCAACTTCACTGCACTTCCCTTTCATCCGAATCGCCCGCGTGGGCGATCTGCTCGCGCACATGGGCGACAAAACGTTGCACCACCGGCGGTGCATCCTCGCGCCAGATCAGGCTGGTTTCGCACGAGGGTACCCGCACACCGGGCCATGGGTGATAACGCACACCCGGCCGCTGCAGTGCACACACCGAGGCCGGTACCCAGGCAACGCCCATGCCTGCGGACACCAGGTTCACGATCGTCTGCATCTGGATCGCTTCCTGCGCGATCTGAGGCGTGGCGCCATGCGCACGATAGAACCCCAACAAGGCATCGAACAGCGAGGGGGCGATCTCTCGGGGGAACACCACGAGCGGCAGCTGCAGCACCTCCGCCAGCGACGGTCCCGCCTCCCGCGCCGACCGGGCGGTCCGCCGCAAGCCGCTTTTGGCTGGTCGTGGGTCGATGGTGCGGCGTCTCGCTTCATCCGAGCCCTTCGGCGCGTCGGTACGGTGGGCGTTGGTGGTCAGTTCCGTGTTGGCCGTGTGACCGAGTGATGTCCCGATCGTCGTCGCGACGGTCCCCAGCGACCACGCCTGCGCATGCGCCAACACCAGCGGTTCACGGGAGACCCTCAGGCGCCGGAAGCCGTCCGGCGCCGCACCCGGCGCATGAATGACAAAGCCCGCATCCAGCTCACCGCTGTCGAAACCGCGCAGTTGGACGTCCAGCGTCGCTTCCTTGAGATTGAAACTGACGCCGGGCAGGGCCTCGCGGAACAGACGCAGCCACCGTGGCATGTCACCGAATCCGACGGTCGAGACAAATCCCAGGTTGAGCCGCCCTGCCTCGCCGCTGTGCGCGGCCCGCACCCGCGCCGGGATCTGGTCGGCCAGTTCCACCAGCCGGCCGCTGGCCTCCACCAGGGCCTGACCGGCGGCGGTCAGAGCAACGGTGCGGCTGCCGCGGGACAGCAGTTGCGCGCCCAGCTGCGCCTCCAGCTTCTGGACGGCCAGGCTCAACGGCGGCTGCGTCATGTGTAGCCGCTCGGCCGCACGGCCGAAGTGGAGTTCCTCCGCCAGCACCAGGAACTGCCGCAGGGGACGAAGCTCGATCATTGATATGCGCCACAAATCAAAACAGCGCCAACTATATATTGGACCCTCGAATGCAGACACCGCATACTGCCCGCTCCAAGCAGCCTGCCAGGACCCGCGCCATGACCGACGCCACCCAGAACAACGCCACCAGCGCCAACGCCGCCCCCTCCTCCGTCGACCCCGAGCACGCGCCCAACCGCCGTTCCCGGCACATCACCGAAGGCGTGGCCCGCGCGCCCAACCGCTCCATGTACTACGGCATGGGCTATCAGGAGACGGATTTCGGCAAACCGATGATCGGCGTGGCCAACGGCCATTCGACGATCACGCCCTGCAATTCCGGCCTGCAGAAATTGGCAGACGCGGCGGTGATCGGCCTGAAGGCCGCCGGCGCGAATGCCCAGCTGTTCGGCACCCCCACCATCTCCGACGGCATGGCCATGGGCACCGAGGGCATGAAGTACTCGCTGGCCTCGCGGGAAGTGATCTCCGACTGCGTGGAAACCTGCGTCGGCGGTCAGTGGTTGGACGGCGTGATGGTCATCGGCGGCTGCGACAAGAACATGCCCGGCGGCATGATGGGCATCCTGCGCGCAAACGTGCCGGCCATCTACATCTACGGCGGCACCATCAAGCCCGGCCACTACAAAGGCCAGGACCTGAACATCGTCAGCGTGTTCGAGGCAGTCGGCCAGTTCAGCGCCGGCAAGATGAGCGAAGAGGACTTCTGCCAGATCGAAAAGCGCGCCATTCCCGGCAGCGGCTCCTGCGGCGGCATGTACACCGCCAACACGATGAGCTCGGCCTTCGAAGCCCTGGGCATGTCGCTGCCCTACTCGTCGAGCATGTCCAATGTCGAAGACGAGGTGGTCGACAACGTCAAGAAGGCCTCGGCCCTGCTGGTGGAAGCGGTCAAGGCCAACCTGAAGCCGCGCGACATCGTCACCAAGAAAGCGATCGAGAACGCCGTCGCAGTGATCATGGCCACCGGCGGCTCCACCAATGCGGTGCTGCACTTCCTGGCCATTGCCCATGCCGGCGAGGTGGACTGGACCATCGACGATTTCGAGCGCATGCGCAAGAAGATCCCGGTGCTGTGCGACCTCAAGCCCAGCGGCCGCTTCCTGGCGGTGGACCTGCACCAAGCGGGCGGCGTGCCGGCGGTGATGAAGGAATTGCTCAAGGCCGGCCTGCTGCACGGTGACTGCATCACCATCACCGGCAAGACGGTGGCGGAGAACCTGGCCGAGGTCCCGGACCTGTCGCCGGACCAGCAGGTCATCCGCCCGGTGGACCAGGCGATCTATCCGCAAGGGCATCTGGCGATTCTCAAGGGCAACCTCTCGCCCGAGGGCTGCGTCGCGAAGATCACTGGCCTGAAGAATCCGGTGATCACCGGCCCGGCGCGGGTGTTCGACGATGAGCAGTCGGCCCTGGCCGCCATCATGGCGGGCAAGATCGTCGCGGGCGATGTGATGGTGCTGCGCTATCTCGGCCCCAAGGGCGGACCGGGCATGCCCGAAATGCTGGCGCCCACCGGCGCACTGATCGGTCAAGGTCTGGGCGAGAGTGTCGGCCTGATCACCGATGGTCGGTTCTCGGGCGGCACCTGGGGCATGGTGGTCGGCCATGTGGCGCCGGAAGCCTACGAAGGTGGGGCGATCGCACTGATCCAGGAAGGCGACCTCATCACCATCGACGCCCTGAAGCTGCTGCTGCAGCTCAATGTGGACGATGCCGAACTGGCACGCCGCAAGGCCGCCTGGCGGCAGCCCGCACCGCGCTATACGCGCGGCGTGCTGGCGAAGTTCGCCAAGTCCGCCTCCAGCGCCAGCTCGGGCGCGGTGCTGGACAAATTCGACTGAACGCGCCGCAATGAATCACGAAGAGCCGCCCAGAGCGGCTCTTTCCTTTGGCGCTACCGCGAGGACTTCGGCTCAGCGGCGACGGCGGGTCTTCTCGTCCTTGCCCATGGCGACCATGGATTTCTGACGGCGGGCTTCTTTGCGCTCGTCCAGCTTCTCCATCTCCTTGCGCTTGGTGTAGCCGGTTTTGTCGGCGAATTCCCACCACAGCACCGCGGCCAGGAACGGCGACAGCACCCACCACCAACTCAAGTCACCCACCGGCCCCACTTCGCCAAGTTTGAGCAGTAGCAACAACACACCTATGACGATCAACCACATCTCGTTTCTCCTCGCGACCCTCGCCAGCGCAGCGGCGTCCCCAACACTACAATCGCCCGAGCCCGGCCAACGCCCCAGCCACAAGAACCGTCTGATGCGGATGCTTGTCGACAGGGCGAACCGTTTCCTCCCGGCAGGATCTGAAAGGATGCCATGAAAAACGCCTTGATCGCCTGTGCGGCACTTGCCGCCTCAGCCGTTTTCTCCCCCGCCTTCGCCAGCCCGGAGCTGGCCCAGAAGAAGAACTGCATGGCCTGCCATGCGGTGGACAAGAAGCTGGTCGGTCCGGCCTACAAGGACGTCGCTGCGAAGTACGCCAGCGACAAGGACGCCGTCAAGAAGCTCTCCGAGAAGATCATCAAGGGGGGCTCGGGCGTCTGGGGCCCGGTCCCGATGCCCGCCAACGCGCAAGTCAGCCCGGCAGAGGCCGAGCAGCTTGCCAAGTGGGTGATGACACTGAAGTGAGTCGGTCCGGCTGGGCCATGGCCCGGCGCTGACCACGCGGGCGACACCGGATGTCGCCCCCGACCAAAAAAGGCCCCTCCAGGGGCCTTTTTGCTTGGCGGGCGCCGATCCGGTGAGCGACGATCATCGGTCTGCGGTGCGGTCCCCACGGACGCTGTTCGACAGTTGTGAGCAGGCGTTGCAGTGATGTCATCTTGTCGATCCGTCGACCAACTGTCGCATTTTCCCGTCATGAGACCCCGCCGCCGACCGCGGCACGCAGCAGGTTGCGAAGCGCCTGATGCTCGCCCTCCATGTGCAGCATCTCCTTGGCCAGGTTGACCTGCATGGCGATGCGGGAGATGTCCATCACGCTGGCATCGAGCGAGTAATGCCCGCGAGACTTGAGCCAACCCAGCACATGCGACAGATGCCAGACCGACGATGCATTGCCCTCATGCATCGGCGGCGGAAAGCTGGACGCATGGGTGAGCATGAGCTTGCGCATGTTCTGGCGCGAGACCCCCACCAGTTCGGCCACATCGGTCAGCCCGACCAGATCGGGACCGACCTCGATCAGACGCACCGAGGGCACCGCTCGCTTCACCGCATGGAGCGCGCCCAACACCGCAGCGTCCGCGTTGGGCGCGGGGCGGATGAATGACAGCGACAGCCGCCCCGGCTGGCCGGTCCGGATCAGCGCATCACCGCATCCCGTCTCGATGAGTCGTTCAACGACATCATTCCGATCACTGTCCTCGGCGGACAGCTGGTATTTGAGATGGAAAGCAAACTCCACGAACGACTCCTTGCGAATTTCCCGACGACGAAACTCCGGACAGGCCGGAGGTTGCTCCGATGAGCCCTGTATCGAGCTTCCGGAGCGGAGCGCCGCATTCTTCGCCCATGCCTTCATGAGTTCCACAGCACGATCAAGTACGGCGCACTTGGTTTATGGCAAGTGGGAGTCATCGCCCCACGGAGTTCCGTGTGGCAAGCCCGAACAAGCAAAGAAAAAGCCCCGCCAAGGCGGGGCTTCGTGTCGGCGGGGTTGACGGCTGTGTCAGTAGGCCTGACCGAGTTGTTCCAGGATGGCGGGGTTCTCCAGGGTCGAGGTGTCCTGGGTGACAGTCTCTCCCTTGGCGACCGAACGCAGCAGTCGTCGCATGATCTTGCCGCTGCGGGTCTTGGGCAGGTTGTCCCCGAATCGGATGTCCTTGGGCTTGGCGATCGGACCGATCTCCTTGGCCACCCAGTCCCGCAATTGCTTGGCGATGGCCTTGGCCTCGTCGCCACTGGGACGCGGACGCTTGAGCACGACGAAGGCGCAGATCGCCTCACCGGTCGTGTCGTCGGGGCGCCCCACCACCGCGGCCTCGGCCACCAGCTCGGTGCAGCCGACCAGGGCCGACTCGATCTCCATCGTGCCCATGCGGTGGCCGGACACGTTCAACACATCGTCGATCCGGCCGGTGATGGTGAAGTAGCCGGTCTTCTCGTCGCGGATCGCACCGTCGCCGGCCAGGTAGTAGCCCTTCAGCTCGGGCGGGTAGTAGCTCTTCTTGAAGCGCTCCGGATCGCCGTAGATGGTGCGGATCATCGACGGCCACGGCTTCTTGACCACCAGGATGCCGCCCTGCCCGTTCGGCACATCGTTGCCGGTCTCGTCAACGATGGCGGCGGTGATGCCCGGGAAGGGCAAGGTGCAGGAGCCCGGCACCAACGGCGTCGCACCCGGCAGCGGCGTGATCATGTGGCCGCCGGTTTCCGTCTGCCAGAAGGTGTCCACGATCGGGCAGCGGCCGCCGCCCACATGCTGGTGGTACCACTCCCAGGCAGCCGGATTGATCGGCTCGCCGACCGAGCCCAGGATGCGCAGCGAGGTCAGGTCCGAATGCTTCGGATGCACCGCATCGTTGGTTTCCGCGGCCTTGATCAGCGAGCGGATGGCCGTCGGCGCGGTGTAGAAGATGGTGACCTTGTGCTTCTCGATCATCTTCCAGAAGCGGGCCGCGTCGGGATAGGTCGGGATGCTTTCAAAGACCATCTCGGTGCCGCCCAGCGCCAGCGGACCGTAGGTGATGTAGGTGTGGCCCGTCACCCAGCCGATGTCGGCGGTACACCAGAAGATGTCGCTGTCCTTGAGGTCGAAGGTCCACTTGGTGGTCAGCGCCGCATGCAGCAGGTAGCCGCCGGTGCTGTGCTGCACGCCCTTGGGTTTGCCGGTGGACCCGGAGGTATAGAGCAGGAACAGCGGGTGCTCCGCCTCCACCCACTCGGGAGCGCAGGTGGTCGGTTGATCGGCCACCACCTCATGCAGCCACTGATCGCGGCCGGCCACCCAGCCCACCGTGCCGCCGGTGCGGCGGTAGACGATGACGTCCTTGATCGTCGGGCAGCTGTGATCGGCCAGGGCCTCGTCGACGATGCTCTTGAGCGGCAGCGACTTGCCGCCGCGTTGCTGCTCGTCGGCCGTGAGGATCATCACCGCGCCCGCATCCTGGACCCGGTCCCGCAGCGATTGGGCCGAAAACCCGCCGAACACCACCGAATGCGTCGCGCCGATGCGGGCACAGGCCTGCATCGCCACCACGCCTTCGATCGACATCGGCATGTAGATCACCACGCGATCGCCCTTCTTGACGCCGCGCGCCTTGAGCGCATTGGCCAACTGGCACACCTTGGCCAGCAGCTCGGCATAGGTGACGCGGGTGACGGCGCCGTCATCCGCTTCGAAGATCAGCGCCACCCGATCGCCGCGGCCGGCGTCGACATGGCGGTCCAGGCAGTTCACGCTGGCGTTGAGCTGACCGTCCTCGAACCATTTGAAGAAGGGGGCATCGCTGTCGTTCAGCACCTGGGTGAAGGGCTTTTGCCAGGTCAGCAGTTCGCGCGCCAGGCGAGCCCAGTAGCCGGTGTAGTCGGTCTCGGCTTCCTTGCACAGCGCTTCATAGGCGGCCATGCCGGACACATGCGCGCCTTGGACGGCGGACGCGGGAGGGGGATAGATCTTGTCGCTCATGGCTTTGTCTCCGGTGCTGGCGGGATCTTGAATCGTGCGCCGCGACTTTGCGGTTTCACACTGACGATCGCCTTACTCTTGTAGAAGAGCGCCTTCATCCAAGCCAGCCCCGAGATGCGCGACGCGACCGCCCCGCGCACATGACGCTGTGGCAGTCGATGCTCTCACTAAAATCGCCTGGTTGGGCGTTGACCTGCCCGTTATCACTCAAAGGATTTACCCGATGTCCGATCGCCCCATTACCCGGAAACACTCCCCACTGGCCGCCGTGATCTTCGGCAGCCGCTGGCTGCAACTGCCGCTCTACCTGGGACTGATCGTGGCGCAGGCGGTGTATGTCTTCCAGTTCTGGACCGAACTGGTGCACCTGGTCGAGGCGGCCTTCGGCAACCAAGAGGCCCTGCAACTGCTGGTCAAGAGCGTCGGCTACCGGGCCGAGGTGGTTCAGGACGGCGTGATGAAGCTCAACGAGACCATCATCATGCTGGCGGTGCTGGCGCTGATCGATGTGGTGATGATCTCCAACCTGCTGATCATGGTGATCGTCGGCGGTTATGAGACCTTCGTGTCACGCCTGAAGTTGGAAGGGCATCCGGACCAGCCGGAATGGCTGGACCATGTCAACGCCTCGGTGCTCAAGGTCAAACTGGCGACGGCGATCATCGGCATCTCGTCCATCCACCTGCTCAAGACCTTCATCAATGTGCAGAACCTGAGCGAGCAGACGCTGATGTGGCAGACCATCATCCACATCGCCTTCCTGCTCTCCGCCCTGGCGATCGCCTACACCGACCGCTTGCTCTCGCACGACAAACACTGACACCGCATCGACGCCGCCCCGGGCGTGAAACCCGCCTGGGCGGCGCACGGCGCCGTTACCCGCCGGCCCTGCAGGGGCTCGCCGGCGACGCTGCCGCAAGATGGCAATCCAACCGGAACCCGACCGGACCCCGACGGGCGACCCACCGTCGGCTCGAACGGCCGTCCAACCAGCTACCCACGAGCCACCAACGAGCCACTGCCCAACGAGAAGAGCCTGGGATCCGCGAGGATCACAGGCTCTTTGTCTTGGCGCTCCCAGCGGCGGGTGCCCGCCCTACAGGCCCAAACCGGATACCGGAGGTGCCAAAGCGGGCTGCAGCGCATCCACCCGGCGCAACCGCAGCGGCCAGTGAGGCTGCCAGTGAGGTCGCCAGTGGGCCGCCACCGGGGGCTCCGGGTGGCGGCCGTCAACGAGGCTCAGCGCCCCGACTTGCGCATCAGGATCAAGGTGCCGATGACGCCCGACAGGATCGACCCGCCCAACACGCCAAGCTTGACCCGGGTCTCATAGTCCGCCCCCAGCCCGGTGAAGGCCAGGCCGCCGATGAACAGGCTCATGGTGAAGCCGATGCCGCACAGCACGCAGACGCCGAAGAACTGCACCCAGTTCGCGCCGCTGGGCTTGTTGGCCAGACCCAGCCGGATCATCAGCCACGAACTGCCGAACACGCCCACCGCCTTGCCCAGCAGCAGGCCCAACGCGATGCCCAGGGACACCGGATGCAGCAGATCCGCCGGATCCAGGCCCCGTAGCGAGACACCCGCATTGGCAAAGGCGAACATCGGCAGCACCAGGAAGGCCACCCACGGGTGCAGACCGTGCTCCAGCGCCTCGGCGGGCGAATGGCCGCGGCCGTCGTCGGACGGGATGAACAGCGCAGTGGCCACACCCGCCAAGGTCGCGTGCACGCCCGACTTCAGCACGCAGGTCCACAGCACCAGGCCGACGATGATGTAGACATCGGTGCGCATCACCCGTGCCCGATTCAGCCCGAACAGCACCAGCAGGCAGACCGCCGCCACGCCCAGCATCACCGGTGAGAGGTGGTGGGTGTAGAACAGGGCGATCACGACGATCGCCCCCAGGTCGTCGATGATCGCCACCGCGGTCAGGAACACCTTCAGCGAGGTCGGCACCCGGCTGCCCAGCAGCATGACGATGCCGATGGCGAAGGCGATGTCGGTGGCCGCCGGGATCGCCCAACCGCGCAGACCGGCCGGGTCGCCCCAGTTGATCGCCGCATAGATCAGCGCCGGCACCGCCATGCCGCCCAAGGCCGCGATCGCCGGCAACACCGCCTGGGAGCGCTGCGCCAGCTCGCCGCTGACGAACTCGCGTTTGATCTCCAGCCCGACCAGGAAGAAGAACACCGCCATCCACAGGTCGTTGACCCAGACGATCAGCGGTTTGGCCAGCACCAGCCAATCGCCGCCGATCCGGACCTCGCCGGGAATCTGGGTGAATGCGTGGTAGGTGCCTGCCCAATCCGAATTGCTGATGATCAGCGCGGCCAACGCGGCGATCGCAAGCACGATGCCGCCGGCGGATTCGCTGGCGAAGAAACGTTTAAGCCCTGGCGTCAAGGAATGGGTCCTCCTGAAATGTCGAATGCATCGAGCGACGTCGATGCAAGAAGGGGGCAGTAAAGCAGGCGATTCTGCCGGCGTCGATCGCCTGTCGACGTCAAAACGGCGGCAAATCGGCGCCAAAAGCCTGCCACCGTGACTCCGCTGTGCGTCGCGCGCCCACCCGGTCCCGCCGTGCGCGGCCCTTGCAAGGGCCGATGGTTCGGGCCGGCTGGCCCCGCCATGGCGCGTCGTGGATCGACGCCGTGTTGTTCACCGTGAGGTGATCAGCCGCAGCCCCAGCCCCACGAACACCAGCCCGGCGATCCGATCCAGCCAGCGTCCGGCGCCTGGGGTGCGATTCATCCATGCGCCGATCGACCCCGCGAAGTAGCCCAGCAGCCCGAACAGCACTGCGGCCTGTGCGGTGAACAGCAGTCCCAGCAAGCCCAATTGAAGCGCCACCGGACCTTGCGCCGGCACGACGAACTGCGGCAGGAACGACAGGAAGAACAGCACCACTTTCGGATTGATCGCATTGGCGACCATGCCCTTGGCGAACAGCTTGAGCAGCGGCTGCTCGCTGGCCGGCCCACCGCTCTGCACCCGCGCCGCGCCGCTGCTGCGCAACGCTTGGACGCCCAGCCACAGCAGATAGAGGCCGCCCGCCCATTTGAGCGCGGTAAAGGCCACCGGTGAGGCGGCCACCAGCGCGCTCACGCCGATCACCGCCAGCACGGTGTGGCTGAGACAGCCCAGCGCACAACCCAGGCCGAAAGCGATGCCCTGGCGCCGCCCCCTGGACATACCCATGCTGAGCACCATCAGGTTGTCCGGCCCCGGCGACAGGGTCAGGAGCACGGCGGCGATCAGGAAGGCGAAGGTTTGGGCGAGCGTCAGCATGGCGGCGATGATAGTCAGCTCTGCCGTGAGCGCGGACTCGACACCGGTGCGCTGGCCAAGCTACCGGTCAGAGGTGGCCGTGAGATTGGGCGCCTTTCCGGTGTCGAAGAACCGCGCCAGGCAAGGCCCGCCGTTGTGGCCGAACTTGACTTGGAACGCCTGCTGATCAATCTGACTGGAAAGGTCATAGAGCTTGCTGTTCTGGCCGTCGATGACATGAATCCCGCCATCCTCGGCACGCACGACGTTCATCGCGTGATTGGCTACCGCGGTCCCGCGCTGAGGCACGCTGATGATGCCGCGCCGACCGGGCGCGATTTCCTGCTTGATCAGGTCCTCCATGCTGGCGTCCTTGGTGACCGACCTCGGATCCTTGCCTTGGGGCGGCAGGTTGCCGGCGGACGTCTCACTGGCGACCCAGAACTGGGTCGGCGCGCCCGATGAGAGCGCCTCGAGGTTCTGATCGGCCGCCTTCGAGCAATACACGCAATTCTGTTTCAGCGCCGCCGGCCCGGACCCCGTCGCCGCCCCGAACGCATTCCGCAACATCCCGGAAAGGAGATTGGGATTGACGTTTTCCGCGACGAACTTCAGCGATTCCGCATTCCCTTGTTGGGCCGCCGCGCCAAAGGCGGCCACCTTGCTGGCGTCTTCCTTGATGCCGTGGGAGAACGTCGCGGAATCCCGCAGGTTCCACTGAGTGTGGCCACCCTGACCAGTCGCCCTTGACGACACCGCCGGCAGGCTGACGCGGCCGGCCGTCGAGCTCGATCGTGGGGACACCCGTGTGGCCAAGCCATGGGGGTTGAGGGCGGGTTGTGCCCGCTCTGCCGAAGGTCGGGCCGGACTGTCGGCAACGGGCACACCGTCCGTGGACATCGCGGTGTGAACATGGCCGCTGGCGCTGGAGGTTGGGCTGATGGGCATTGAATGATGGTCGCAATGCGCGTTGCAGCTCTGGGCCTTGGGAACGAAGGGCTGAGTGGCCATGCGAATCGCGCGACGGCTTGCCGACAGGTCCCGTTACCGCAGCCCCACCCATGCCGATCCAGGCAAGTCTTGAAACCGGCTGATACGGGGCCCATGCAAACCCAGGTCGGGTGACTAACATCGCCCGCACTTCAGCGTCGGCCTGTCCCAAGCGCCCCGCTCGGAGCCCTCCAGGAGGAAAGGCCCCCATGCGCCCGTTTCGCTACACACCGCTCTGTCTGGCCCTGATTGCAGGCGCCGGATTCACGCCGCTCGGCCATGCCGCCGAACTGGCTGCCGGCCGCTACACGGTGCGCTCTTCATTCAGCAGCCTCTGCCTGTCGGTGGACAACAACTCGAACGCAGAAGGCGCCAACATCGTCCAATGGAGCTGCGACAACGCGGCCGCCCGCCAGTTCGATCTGCAACGCGACAGCCAGGGCTTCTACCGGCTGGTGAATGTCAACAGCGGCAAGGTCGTGGACGTGCAGGACATCTCCACGGCCAACGGCGCCAACCTTCACCAGTGGACCTGGCTGAACGGCGACAACCAGCGCTTCACGGCGCAGGACCTGGGCAGCGGCAAGTTCTACGTCCGCTTCAAGCACAGCAACAAGTGCATGGACGTCGGCAACGCCAGCCGCTCGGCTGGCGGCGGCATCGGCCAGTGGGAATGCAACGGCGGCGAGACGGAGAAGTGGATCTTCGTGCCGGTGGCCGGGGCGCCCGCTCCGGCTCCGGCTCCCGCGCCAGCCCCCAGCCCCCGTTACGCCCTGCGCTCCAATTTCAGTGGCCTGTGCCTCGCGGTGGCCGGCCCATCAACGATCAGTGGCGCCGACATCGTCCAGATGAGCTGCAACAACTCGGCGGGCCGGCTGTTCGACCTGGTGCGTGACGCCGAAGGCTTCTACCGCCTCGTGAACGTCTACAGCGGCAAGGCGGTGGAAGTGGACGGCGTCTCGACCGCCGACGGCGCCAACGTGCGCCAATGGCAGTTCGTCGGCGGCGACCACCAGCGCTTCTCGCTGGACAACCTGGGCGGCGGCTTGGTGAACGTCCGCTTCAAGCACAGCAACAAGTGCCTGGACGTCGGCAACTTCAGCAAGGCCGAAGGCGGCCACATCGGACAGTGGAGCTGCAACGGCGGCGACACGGAGAAGTGGACGCTGATCGCCGCCGCGCCCTCGCCCGCTCCGAGCCCAGCACCTGCACCTGCACCGGCTCCCGCACCGTCACCAGCGCCGGCTCCATCACCGGCCCCCGCACCATCACCGGCTCCAGCACCATCACCGGCTCCAGCGCCGTCACCGGCTCCTCCACCATCACCCGCTCCCGCGCCCTCACCGGCGCCGGGGCCTTCTCCGGCTCCGGCCCCCGCCCGTGGTGCCGCCGTGCCGTGGGTGGAATATCAGGCGGAGGACGGCCAGACCAACGCGCAGATCCTGGGCCCAAGCCGCCAGAAGTGGGACGCCAACCATATCGAATCCGAAGCCATCGGCCGCAAGGCGGTGCGCCTGAACAAGACCGGCGACTATGTCTCCTTCAAGACCACCCAGGCCGGCAATGGCGTGGTGGTGCGCTATTCGATTCCTGACGCGCCGAACGGCGGCGGCATCGATGCCACGCTGGGCTTGTACGTCAACGGCATTCGCGTGAAGTCGCTGCCCCTGACCTCACGCTACAGCTGGTCCTACCAAGGCGGGCTGATCGGCGATCCGATCGTCGACAAGCCGGCGGCCCAGCCGCACACCTTCTTCGACGACGTGCGCACGCTGCTGCCGGACAACATCCCTGCCGGCGCGACCGTCATGCTGCGTCGCGACGCGCAGGACACGGCCGGCTTCTATGTCATCGACCTGGTGGACATCGAACCGGTGCCCAAGGCGCTGACGATGCCGGCAGGCTTCACCTCGGTGACCGCCTTCGGCATCCAGCCCAACGATGGCAAGGACCACGCCAACGACCTGCTGCGCGCCATGCGCTCGACCAGCAAGCTGTGGTTCCCGCCGGGCGACTACCTGTTGCAGAAGATCGACGGCGGCAACATCGGTCTGGACAATCCCGGCATCGAGGTGCGCGGCGCGGGCATGTGGCACACCAATCTGCGGGGCCCGAAAGCGCTGTTCTTCTGCTACGGCGCGAGCGCCCGATGCGTGTTCGGCGACTTCTCGATCCTGGGCGAATCCAAGGCCCGCGCCGAGGAAGCCGAAGGTGTGCAGAAGGCTTTCGCCGGCCCGATGGGCACCAACAGCCTGATCGAGAACGTCTGGATCGAACACGTGGTCGGCGCGATCTGGGTGGGCAACGATCCGCCGAACCAGACCCAGCCGACGCAGAACCTGACCATCCGCAACTGCCGGATCCGGAACATCTATGCGGACGGCATCAACTTCGACAACGGCACGTCCAACTCGCTGGTTGAGAACTGCCACCTGCGCAACACCGGCGACGACGCGCTGGTGGTGTGGTCGATCAAGTGGACCGACTGGGTGAAGGAGAAGACCTACCAGATGGGCGACAACTTCATCGCGCCGGCCGGCAGGAACGCACCCGACCAGGGCCAGGTGATGAACAACGTCTTCCGCAACAACACGGTGCAGATGCCGTGGCGCGCCAACTGTTTCGCGGCCTACGGGGGTGCGAACAACGTGTTCAAGGACAGCGTCTGCGAGGACGTGCTCACCTACCCAGGCATCCTGATCGATAACGAGTTCAGCCCCTACCCGTTCGGGCCATCGACCACCATCTTCAGCAACATCTCGCTGATTCGTGCGGGCGGCCCGATGTTCCTTGAGGGCACGGCCAATCCGTGGCAGCACGGCGCGCTGAAGTTCTACCTGCGCGAAGGCGATGTGAACGACGTCCTGGTGGAGAACCTGGACATCATCGACCCGACCTACTCGGGCATCGAATTCCGCGGCTTCGGCACGCCCTTTGTGTCGCCCGGCGAGAAATTCCATCCGGACCTGCTGCGTGATGCCGACAACGCGAAGTTCCGCAACGTGACGCTGAGGAACATCCGCATCACCAATCCCGGCAAGTACGGCATTGAGGTGACCGACAACGGCGGTCGAGGCGCGGTGAATTTTGACGGCGTGGTGGTCACCAATCCGGCCCTCGGCGGCTTGAAACAAGGCACCGCGCCGAACAGCTTCTTCGTCCGCGGTACGGGTAACGCCGGCTGGTGACATGGCGACGTATGGCAGAGCGAAGACGACCGACGCGCCTTCGCCAAGAAGGAGGATGCACTGCCGCCCCAACCAGCTTTGGGTCTCTGATTTCACCTACGTCTCGACCTGGCAGGGTTGGTCCATGTGGCCCTCGTGGTGGACGTCTTCAGTCGGCGCATCGTGGGTTGGCGCCAGAGCAGTTCGATGAATACCGAGTTTGTTCTGGATGGGCTGCAGCAGGCGCTGTATGACAGCCAGTCGTCCGACGATGGCACTCTGACCCATCATTCCGACAGAGAGCAATACCTGTCCATTCGCTACAGCGAGCGACTGGCCGAAGCGGGCATCGAGCCCTCGGTCGGGTCCAAGGGTGACAGCTGTGACCTTGCCCTGGCCAAGAGGATCAACAAGCTCTATAGGGCCGAGGTCCTTCATCGCCGGGGTCAATGGAAGACGAAACAGGAATGGGTCTCTTGGTTCAACCGCAACCGCCTGATGCAATCCTTGGGATACATCCCACCAGCCGAATTCGAAGCTAATTACCATCAACAAAGCGCTGGTCAGGCCGCGACCGTCTGACTAAACCAAATGGCCTCTTCGGAACCCGGGGCGGTTCGCTACTGCCCTGCTCTACCTGTTCGCCGGTTGTTCAAAGCATCAACAAGATTAACGATGCACGCTTTCACAAAACCGATAAATTCAGGAAGAAACTTCCTCGGGAAAAGCGATGCAAAAATCTCTCATAATTTTCCTCTCGTTGCCGCTATCTGCGTGTAGCGTATTCACGCCACCAATTGAGAAGCCCGTAATAGAAGATAGAATTCAATCTGGGTATTTTGGACCGGTCTCGATTGGCATTCTTTCTCTTACTCCAGAGCGTCGTACAGTTTTGTATAACTTCAAAACACGTCGATTCTGTGCCGAAAATCCAACCGAGGTGGGAATTGACTTAGCTTCAGCTAGAAAGGCCGTAGCTGCCTTAAAGGTCGCGGAAAAAGGCGAGGCGGAGGTAGGTATCGCTCTTGCGATGGCTAGCAACAATCAAGTTTTGAATCGCCGCACTCAAGGGCTTCAACTCTACCAAGCAAGTTCCTTCACGCTCTGTCAGATGTACCTTAATGAGGCGATATCACCCGAGGAATTTCTAAAGACCCAGTTGGTTATACTTGCTAGTGCTGGAGCGCTAATTTCACAGGAATTGGCACGAGAGGAATCGAAGACCACAGCGGTTTCGGGTCCAGCGCGAGCTGCCACCTCCCCAGCCGACGCTGCGAAAGACTTGCTTACCCGCGTTGACTCTGTAACTGTTCGGCCTGCTGCCCCTCCTGCCTCGGCAGCGTCTGAAGCTAATTAGCTCCGCAGCACAGCACGGTGAATCAACCCGGGTTGATTCAAAGTGTTGTCGCCGCTCCAAACGAGATTAGGCGCGGCCGGCGTGAAGCGTCGCTGATCCAGGTCTGGTACTACGGGCAAGTGGTGCCGGCCGTCGGTGGTCACCACCAACTTCTTCTTGCCCTTGGCCTGGACGCCGTGCCGTTGCATCACCAGGCGCAAACGGTCCTTGCCCACCCGCACGCCGCGAGCCAACAGTTCCTTGCGCATCTGCGGCCATCCGTACTCGCCTCGAAGTTGTTCGTGGGTGGCTTTAATGTGCGCCAGCAAAGCCTTGTCACTTTGGCTGCGGCCTGGCCCTTGGCTCCGCGCCGCTGCAAGGCTTCCCATCAGAAGTGCCCGCTGGGGCTAACCTCCAGGAATCCTCCTGCCCTCTGACAGCCCGCCGCTTATCTGCGCAATAAGCCTCAGGATCCGAGCGAGGACCTGACCACACCGCTTCCCCAGCGTCAGCAGGGTGTCGGCTCAGGTAGCGATAATGCGCGCTTGCGTCACAGAGACCCGCCACCATGACCACCACGATCCGCCACGCCGACCTCGTCGAAAGCGTCGCCGCCGCGCTGCAGTACATCAGCTACTACCACCCGGCCGACTACATCCAGCATCTGGCCCGCGCCTATGAGCGCGAGCAGAGCCCGGCGGCCAAGGACGCGATTGCGCAGATCCTGACCAACTCCAAGATGTGCGCCGAAGGCCGTCGCCCCATCTGCCAGGACACCGGCATCGTCAACGTGTTCCTGAAGATCGGCATGGATGTGCGCTTCGCCGATTTCCCCGGCTCGATCGAGGACGCCGTCAACGAGGGCGTGCGCCGCGCCTACCACCATCCGGACAACAAGCTGCGTGCCTCGGTGCTCGCCGATCCGATCTTCGAGCGCAAGAACACCAAGGACAACACGCCCGCCGTCATCAGCATGAGCCTGGTGCCCGGCAACACCGTCGACGTGATGGTCGCGGCCAAGGGCGGTGGCTCCGAGAACAAGAGCAAGTTCGTGATGATGAACCCCAGCGACAACCTGGTCGACTGGGTGCTCAAGACCGTGCCGCTGATGGGCGCGGGCTGGTGCCCGCCCGGCATGCTGGGCCTGGGCGTCGGCGGCACCGCCGAAAAGGCGATGCTCATGGCCAAGGAGTCGTTGATGGAAGACATCGACATGTATGAACTCCTGGAACGCGGCCCCCAGAACAAGCTGGAAGAGCTGCGCATCGAGCTCTATGAGAAGGTCAATGCGCTGGGCATCGGCGCCCAGGGCCTGGGCGGCCTGACCACGGTGCTGGACGTCAAGATCAAGACCTATCCGACCCACGCCGCCTCCAAGCCGGTCGCGATGATCCCCAACTGCGCCGCCACCCGCCACGCCCACTTCGTGCTGGACGGCGCCGGCCCCGCCTACATCGATCCGCCCAGCCTGGACCTGTGGCCCGACGTCCAATGGGCGCCCGACTACAACAAGAGCAAGCGCGTCGACCTGAACACGCTGACCAAGGCCGAAGTCGCCAGTTGGAAGCCGGGCGACACCCTGCTGCTCAACGGCAAGATGCTCACCGGCCGCGATGCCGCCCACAAGCGCATCCAGGAAATGCTGGCCAAGGGCGAATCGCTGCCGGTGGACTTCACCAACCGCGTGATCTATTACGTCGGCCCGGTGGATCCGGTGCGCGATGAAGTCGTCGGCCCCGCCGGCCCGACCACCGCCACCCGCATGGACAAATTCACCGACATGATGCTGGAGCAGACCGGCCTGATCGCGATGATCGGCAAGGCCGAACGCGGCCCGGTCGCGATCGAGTCCATCCGCAATCACAAGTCGGCCTACCTGATGGCCGTCGGCGGCTCGGCCTATCTGGTGTCGAAGGCGATCAAGCATGCGCAAGTCGTCGGCTTCGCCGATCTGGGCATGGAAGCCATCTATGAATTCGACGTGGTCGACATGCCGGTCACCGTGGCCGTCGATGCCGGCGGCACCAGCGCCCACATCACCGGCCCGGCCGAATGGCAGGAACGCATCGCCTCCGGCAAGGCCGTGAAGATTCCGGTCAACGCCGGCTGATCGTCACTGCGCCCTCCGGCACGCGGCCATCCGCGTGCCTGCAAACGGCCACCTTCGGGTGGCCGTTGTCGTTTCCAACGCCGCTCGGCGTGGTGGCATGCACCGGGGCGGGAGCGGCGCTGTGCGCTGCGACGAGCCGCATCACTGCCTCGACCGATGCCCTGCTTTCCCGGGACGCCACGTCCCGCGTGGATGCGTTCGACCCCGTCGGGCCGCCGCTCAGAATCAAGACGCGATCGCCCGCCCCCGTTCCGCTCCGCCCACCACGGGTTGAAGCGTGGCGGGGGCCAACAAGGGTCGATTCACCCGATCTGACACCACGGCGCTCAGACCGCCGTCCATCCACCGGAACAGGAGCTGCCCATGACGGAGCGTATCAATCGAGACATGGACAGGATCCCCGATGCGGCCTCCGCCGCCGCCAGCGGCACCATCAGCCAGACGGTGGTTGTCTCGATCACGCTGCCGGCGGTGGCCACCTCGGGCGCGCCCTCGCTCTTTCCGGCGCAGCCCTGCACCGAACTTCAGGTCAACAACGACACCGGCACTGCGCTGGAATACACCCGCGATGCCGGCCTCACCTGGGCCGCGCTGCTGCCCGGCATGGCGCGTCGCATCGTCGGGCTGACCGATGCGTCGCAACTCGGTTGGCGCCGCCGCGACTATGCGAAGGTCAGCGCCAGCTTGACCAACCGCAGCCTCACGGTGAACGGGCTGGCCCTCACCTCGACCGAGGTCTTCAGCCTGCTGAAGACCCTGCAGGTCCAGATCACCAACGGCGGCGGCGGCACCACGCTGGGCGCCAATGCAATTCAAGGCGTGGAGATCGTCAACACCAGCGCCAAGGACATCGTGGTGCGCACGCCCACCACCGCCACCAGCGGGGTCCGGCTGCGGGTGGGCCAGAGCCTGATGGTCGCCGGACTCAGCAACACCAACCAGATCAACCTGCGTCCGATCGACTCGGTGGCGGACGCCAATGCGGGCTACGTCACCGTCGAGTGCTTCACCGCCGGACTGCAGACCTCGCTGAACCTGCGCGCCGCGGCCGAGCAGCTCGGCGACAACACCCGCATTCCCATCGGCGAGCTGCACTATCCCAGCCAGCATCCCACGGTGCCGGCGGTCTATGTCGGCGAGCTGGCCGCAGGTCCACGACGCACCCTGCATGCGCGCGGCATCAAATTGGCCGACTTCACCACCGTGGCCGCGCTCACCAGCAATGCCGCCGCCCAATGCGCCGACATGACCGATGGCGAGATCTATCAGGGCGGCTCGGCCATCGAGTTCACCCAGACGGCGCCGGGCACCTACTTCTTCGGCTCCGCCGGCTTCCTCTGCGCTCAGGGCGTTGACTTGTCCGGCGGCAAAGGCATGGTCCGGGCGACCTTGTCCATGCCCATCGGCAGCAGCCGTTTCGACGCGGCCAACGCGCTGGCCAATCTCGGGCTGGACATCTTCTCCAGCGGCAATGCCGCCACTCCCCCAGCGGATTACCATGCCGCAGCCACGCTGGGCAGCGACCCACGCATCCTGTTCGCCACCACCGAGAAGGTGATGTACAGCTTCGCCTTCCCCATCGAGAAGTTCGCGCCGGTCGGCGCGGGGGCGACGTTGAGCACCATCCGATGGGCGAGGTTCCGACTGCAGACCGGTGCCGCGGGCAACGGCGCGAAGTTCCGGCCCCTGGCCATCGAGTTCGTCCCCAAGGCGCTGACCAAGGCGATCTGCATCTTCTCCATCGACGACCTCAACCGCGGCGCCTATCTCAACCTGCTGCCAGTGGTTTCGAAATACGGCTATCCGGTGGTCCTGTATGCCGACGCGGTGCGCGCGATGAGCGGCACCACCCTGACCGCCTCGGAACTGGCGGTCTTGCATCAGCGCCATGGCTGGCAGGTCGCCAACCAGAACTACCGGCTGGAGACCGGCCTTCAGGAGAACATGGAGCAGGTGATCGAGCAGCACAGCAAGTATTTCCTGGTCATGCGCTCGCTCGGCATCCAGGACATCCACGATTCCAGCCTGGGCAGCGCAGGCACCACCAACTTCCGCGGCGACAACTTCGCGGCGTTGCGGCGGATGCATCGGTCCTGCGCGCTGTTCCTCGGCGGCGCGCATGCGAATCCGCCGCTCGCCTGGGCCGAGACCGTGCCCTTCGGCGATCCCCACCGCATCGCGCGGATCAACATGAGCGGCTTCGACGCCGGCACGCTGCTGCAACGTTGGAAGGACCACCTGGACCAGGCCATCGCCCAGAAGGGGTTGGCGTACTTCGGCGGCCACAGTGAGTTCAATGCCAGCGGGGAAGCCTTGACCGCGCTTCCCGAGTTCATCGAGTATGTGCGGGCGGCCGAGTTGGCAGGTACCGTGGAGGTCCTGTCGCTCGCCCAGGCGATCGAGCGCGGCTATCCGCGCTGAAGCGCTGAAGGGCCGAAGCACGGACGCGCCGATCCGCTGGACGGCTGAAAGGCTGGAAGGCCAAAGCGGCGACGCCTCGACCACCCGATCAGCGGACCCGCTGACCGCCCGACCCCACGTTCATCAGGAGCCTCCATGACCACCATCCACGCCTGGGCCGCCACCGAGAAAGGCGGCCCGCTGCAGCGCTTCGACTTCGACAGCGGACCGTTGGGCGAGGAAGAGGTGGCGATCCGCGTCGAACACTGCGGCATCTGCCATTCCGACCTCGCGATGATCGACAGCGAGTGGTTCCCATCCACCTATCCGGTGGTGCCCGGCCATGAGGTCATCGGCGTCATCACCGAGGTCGGTGCGCGGGTGAAGGGGCGGCAGGTCGGCCAGCGGGTCGGCATTGGCTGGCACACCGGCAGCTGCATGCACTGCGGCTTCTGCCTGGGCGGGGAGCAGCATCTGTGCGGGCAGCGTCAGCCGACCATCATCGGTCGGCACGGCGGCTTTGCCGACCGCCTGCATGCCCACTGGGCCTGGGCGGTGCCGATTCCGGACAACCTGGATCCCGCCGCCGCCGGCCCGTTGATGTGCGGCGGCGGCACGGTCTTCCTGCCGTTCGTGCTGCATTCGATCAAGCCGACGGATCGGGTGGGCGTGGTCGGGATCGGCGGGCTGGGCCATCTGGCGGTGAAGTTCGCCCGCGCCTGGGGCTGCGAGGTCACCGCCTTCACCTCCTCCCCCTCCAAGCGCGAGGAGGCGCTGGCCCTGGGCGCGCACAAGACGCTGTCCAGCGTGGACACCAGCGAACTGAAGGCCGCCGCCGGATCGCTGGATTTCCTGCAGGTGACGGTCGGGGCCAGCTTGAACTGGGATGCGCTGATCGGCACGCTCGCCGCCAAGGGACGGTTCCACCTGGTCGGCGTGGTCACCGACAAGCTGCAGCTCAAGAGCGGCGGCCTGCTGTCCTGGCAGCGCAGCGTCTCCGCCTCGCCGACGCCGCCGCCCACCACGCTGGCCCGCATGCTGGAGTTCGCCGCGCGCCACCAGATCCTGCCGCAGGTGGAACGCTTCCCGATGAGCCGCGTCAATGAGGCGCTGGATCACCTTCGGGCCAACAAGGCCCGGTATCGGATCGTGCTGGATGCGGAAACGGACGGCGCCGCGGCATCCTGAGCAGTTCCGGAGACGTCCTCAACGCGCAGGCGCGCCCTGCGCCGCTGCGGTCGCGGTCGCTGGCGCTTCGGGCGGTGTCGACAAGGGCGACGGGGCGCCCGGCGGCGGCAGGTCCGCAACTGCTCCGGCCGCGTGCGCCGTCGGCTCCTCGGCGCCTGCGACTGGTGCGGCATGGACCACGCGCTGCGGGAACGGGATGTCGATCCCCAGCGCATTGAGTCGACGCAGGATCGCCAGATTCACCTCGGAGCGAACCCCGCCCTGCCCGTTGTGCGGATCGGAGATCCAGAAGCCGATCGTCAGCTCCAGGCCATCCGCCGCGAAGTTGCTCAAGGCGACCGAGGGCGCCGGCTCGCTGAGCACCCGCGGCACCTGCTGGATGCTCTCGACGAGCTGCGGGAACAGCGCATCCAGGTCGGTGCCGTAGGCGACCTGCACGACGGTCGACAGCCAGACCTGGGGATCCGCCAGCGAGAGGTTTTCCACCCGCGTGGTGATCAGGGATTCATTCGGAACAATCGACTCGCGGCCGTTGAGTGCGCGGATCACGGTGTAGCGGGTCTTGATGTCGGTGATCTTGCCCTCGAAGGTGTCGACCTTGACCATGTCACCGATGCGCAGCGAGCGTTCGGCCAGGATCATGAAGCCGGACACATAGTTGGCCGCGATCTTCTGCAGACCGAAGCCCAGGCCCACGCCCACCGCGCCGCCCAGCCAGGACAGCGCGCTCAGGTCCAGGCCCACCATGTTCAACGCCACCATCGCGCCGATGCCCAGCAGCAGCGTGCGGGTGAGGTTCACCGCGATCTTGCGCATCGACAGATCGGCCACCTTGCCCCGCAGCAGGCGCGACTCCACCACCGACGACAGCCACAGCACCACGATCATCACGCCGCCAACCTGGAGTGCGCCCTGCAGCAGGTCCAGCACCGTCGGCGTGGCCTGGCCCTTCTTGGCCAGGAAGGTCAGCGGATAGTGGTCCAGTTCCTCCAGCAGGATGGGGAGCACGCCCATGATCCAGAGGATGGAGCCCAGCCAGGCCACCCAGGACACGGACCGCTCCAGCAGGCGGATGCCGCGCGATTCCGGCATGGCCGCACGCAGCACCCGCGCCACCAGCCGGATCACCACCAGCGACAGCAGCACCGGGATCACCAGCCGGAACAAGGCGACCGGCTCGCCCAGATAGGGCATCAACCGCCGGGCGCCCAGCGCGAGCAGCAGCGCGATCACCGGGAACAGCACGCCGTCGAACACCCGTCGACCTAACAGCACCGATTGATGGCCCTGCGGCGACGGCGTCACATGCTTGCCGATGCGGAAGACGATCAGCCAGGAGAGCGCCAGGCAGGCGATCACCAGACCGACTTCGATCACCGCATTCGGGCGGGTGAGCGAGCTGAACAGCGATTGCAGCTCATGCAGGCTCAGGGTGTGGTTCAGCTGCTGGTTCAACGGCGTCAAGGGAATCTGAAGGGAATGGAGGGGGACGAAGAGTGTCGTCGCCCGCGGATCGGTTCGCCACCGATTTGGCGTATCGAACGGTAGAGGTCGGTGCCGGCGCGTTGGAAAGCGTCAACTTGCCGCCACACGCGCCGACAAGCATTGGAAAAATGTGTGTGCGAATGCGTGTCGGAATGCCGCATTTCCGGATCTTCGGAGCGCCGGTGTCGGCCGCCTCGGGGCGCGACTCAGACGCCGGCCAGGGTGCGCAGATGCACGCCCACACTGCGCGCCAACGCTCCCAGGTGGTAGCCGCCTTCCAGGCAGGACACGATGCGCCCCTTCGCATAGCGCGCGGCCACTTCCATGATGCGCAGCGTGATCCATTCATAGTCGGCCTCGACCAGACCCAGCTGCGCCAGCTCGTCCTCGCGATGCGCATCGAACCCGGCGGAGACGAAGATCATCTGCGGCTTGAAGCGCTCCAGCGCAGGCATCCACAGGCTCTCGATCATCTCCCGCACCTCGGCGCCGCGGGTGTAGGGCGGCACCGGCACATTGAGCATGTTGCTGCCCTTGGGCTCGCTGCCGCTGTAGGGATAGAGCGGGTCCTGGAAGATGCTGACCATCAGCACCCGGTCATCGCCGGCCAGGATGTCTTCGGTGCCGTTGCCGTGGTGCACATCGAAGTCCACCACCGCCACCCGGTCCAGGCCGCGCACATCCAGCGCATGGCGCGCCGCGACCGCCACATTGTTGAAGAAGCAAAAGCCCATCGCCTGGTCGCGGGTCGCATGGTGGCCGGGCGGGCGGACGGCGCAGAAGGCGTTCTCGGCCTCGCCGTCCAGCACCAGGTCGGTCGCCCGCACCGCAGCACCGGCCGCGCGCAGCGCGGCGGCCCAGGTGAAACCGTTGGCATAGGTGTCGGGATCAAGCGCCTTGACGGCCTGCGGGTCGCCCTGGGCTGCGGCCTGCTCCAGGCCCTCCAGCAAAGCCTTCATCTCGGCCACATAGACCGCTGCGTGGGCGCGCTCCAGGTCGTGGAGATCGACGCGCGGCGCCTCGTGTCGGCTGATCGCGGCATCCATGCCATGGGAGATCAGCCAGTCCTCGATCGCGTCCAGGCGCTGCGGGCATTCCGGATGGCCGGCGCCCATGTCGTGACGGTGGCAATCCTGGTGACTGAGGTATGCGGTAGCCATCTCTGAAGTGCCTTGATTTGCGTTATGGTGCGCTGATGGATTCCGAAGCTTCCTCGTCAGCCCCCATGCAGCTGTCTCCTACGCTGGCCGACTTGCGCCGGCAGATTAGCACGATCATCAAGGGCAAGCAGGCCCAGACGGACGACTGTCTGGCCTGTCTGCTGGCGGGCGGCCACCTGCTCATCGAAGACCTGCCCGGCGTGGGCAAGACGACGCTGGCGCATGTGCTGTCGATTTCACTCGGGCTGCGTTTCTCGCGGGTGCAGTTCACCACCGACCTGATGCCGTCCGATCTGCTCGGCGTCAGCGTCTACACCCCCGGCGCGGCCGCCACCGGCGGCGCGTCCTTCCAGTTCCACCCGGGCCCGGTCTTCAGCCAGGTGCTGCTGGCCGACGAGATCAACCGCGCCGGTCCCAAGACCCAGAGCGCGCTGCTCGAGGCGATGGAGGAATACCAGGTCAGCGTGGACGGCACCACCCATCCGCTGCCGCTGCCGTTCTTCGTCATCGCGACCCAGAACCCCAGCGAGCAGCTCGGCACGCATCCGCTGCCGGAGTCGCAACTGGACCGCTTCCTGATGTGCATCAGCCTGGGCTATCCGGATCGCCAGGCGGAGCGTGAACTGCTGATGGGCGAGGACAGCCGCGAACTGCTGCGCCACCTCAAGCCGGTGATGACGCCCGAGCAATTGCGCGAGCTGCAGCGGCAGGTGCTGAAGGTGCATGTCTCGCCCGCGCTGCTGGACTATCTGCAGGCGCTGCTGGAGGCCACCCGTTCCGGCGAATGGTTCCAGGAAGGGTTGAGCCCGCGCGCCGGCCTGGCCTTGCTGCGCGCAGCGCGTGCCAAGGCGCTGCTGAGCGGGCGCGACTATGTCTCGCCCGATGATGTCCAGGCCATCCTGCCCCAGACGATTGCCCATCGGCTGCGCCCGCGCGGCGGCAGCGCCCGGGGCGCCCGTGAGCAGGTGCGGGCCATGATGGCCGCGATCCCCCTGCCCTGACCCGCGAGAACGCCATGGCCCGTCGACGGATCCTTCCCGCCTGGCGGTGGCGCTGGCCCTGGCAGGACCGCTGGGACGCCTGGTGGCAGGCCCGCCATCCGCGCAGCGACACCACCGCGTTGGTCCAGCGCAACCTCTACATCCTGCCCAGCCGGCCGGGTGCGGCCTTCTGCGCCACCTTGCTGTTGCTGCTGCTGGCCTCGATCAACGACCAGCTCAGCCTCGGCTATCTGCTGACCTTCCTGCTGGCGGGCGCCGGGCTGGCCTCCATGCATGCCACCCATTCCAATCTGCGTGGGCTCAAGCTGGATCTGAAAACCCCGGCACCCGCCTTCGCCGGACAGCCGCTGCTGCTGGACATCCGGCTGCACAACGCGGGCGGGCAGCGGTATGGCGTCGGCCTTCGCCTGCCGGATGGCAGCTATGCGGACACCGCCTTCACCGACGTCCCGGCGCAAGGCCATTCGCAGCTGCATCTGCAGTTGAGCTTTCCCACCCGTGGCCGCCACGAGCTGCCGCTGCTGCGCATTGAATCGCGGTTCCCGCTCGGCCTATTCGGTGCCTGGAGCCTGTGGCGTCCCGCGGCGATCGCGTGGGTCTATCCCTCACCCGAGGTCGACGCGCCGGACGCCGGTGCCAGCGACGAAGGCCTGCCCCAAGGCCAAGGCCAACCGGGGCTGGGGGACGATCCCGGCCTGCGGCCTTATCGACACGGCGACTCGCCGCGTCAGATCCTCTGGAAGAAGTCCGCCATGGCACTGGCGCAACCGCAACCGCCGTCCGGCGGCATCAACAACGGCGCGGCGCCCCTGTTGGTGCGAGAGCGCCTGGGCAGTCGCGCCTCCGAGCAATGGCTGGACCTGGATGCCACCCGCGGGCTGCCCTTTGAGTCGCGGCTGTCCCGCCTGGCTGCCTGGGTGCAGCGCGCCGAAGAGGCGGGCCTGCCCTATGGCCTTCGCCTGCGCGAGCGCAGCCTGGCGCCGGACCTTGGCCCGGACCATTACCGCGCCTGCATGGAAGCGCTGACCTTGCTGGAGGACCGACCATGAGCCGCACCGGTCTCCTGGGCGGTGCACTGCCTGCCGGCCGCAGCCCGCTGCCGCGCGAGGCGCGCGACACCCTGTTCCTGCTGGCCATCATCACCGCGACCCTGGTGCCGCACGCCGGCCACCTGCCGTGGTGGTGCAGCGCGGTCACGCTGGCGGTGCTGGCCTGGCGCGCGCGTCTGGCCTGGCGCAGCGAAGCGTTGCCGGGCCGCTGGAGCCTGATCACCGTGCTGGCGGTGGTGATGGCGCTGACCTGGCTGAGCCATCGGACGCTGATCGGCCGCGAGGCGGGCATCACCATGCTGGCGATGCTGATGGCCTTGAAGACGCTGGAACTGCGCGCCCGGCGGGATGCGTTCGTCGTCTTCTTCCTCGGCTTCTTCCTGGTGCTGACCCAGTTCCTGTATTCGCAGTCGCTGCTGGTCGCGATCTGGACGCTGCTGTGCGTCTGGGCCTTGCTGTCCGCCCTGGTGCTGGCGCAGATGCCGCAAGGCGTGCCCAGCCTGAAGCTGGCGGCGCGCATCGCGGCCCGCAACACGCTCTACGGTCTGCCGGTGATGCTGGCGCTGTTCGTGCTGTTCCCGCGCCTGCCGCCGCTGTGGGGTCTGCCCAAGGATGCGGGCGCGCGCACCGGCTTGTCCGACACCATGGACTTCGGCACCTTCGCGGAAGTCAGCTCGGACGAAACCATCGCGATGCGCCTGCGCTTCGACGGCCGGCTGCCGCCGCAGTCCCAGCTGTACTTCCGGGCGCAGGTGCTGTCTCGCTTCGATGGCCGCACCTGGCACGCGTCGCGCGGCTACTGGCAGGCGCGCCAGGGGGATGTGGACCTGAGCGGCCCGACCTACCGCTACGAGGCCACGTTGGAGCCGCTGCGCGTCACCGTGCTGCCGATGCTGGACTTCAGCCCCGCGCCCGCCGGAGACCGGATGGACGCCGGCGGCATGATGCTGCAGCGCGGCGCCCAGGGTCAGTGGATAGCGCCCCGCCCCGTCACCGAGCGGCTGCGCTGGCGGCAAGAGGCCTGGCCGCTGGCACGCTGGGGGCTGATGGAGACGGTGGCGCAGTCGCAAGTGGACCTGGCCCTGCCGCCCACCCTCAATCCGCGGGCGAGCGCACTGGGTGCGCAGTTGAGGCAGCAGTTTCAATCGACGGAGGGTGACGCCCGCGCCACGGCCATCAGCGACGCCCTGCTCCGCCAGATCCGGCAGAACGGCTACAGCTACACGCTGAGTCCGGGCGTCTACGGCGAGTTCACGCCGCATCTGATCGACGAATTCTGGTTCGACCGCAAGCTCGGCTTCTGCGAGCACTTTGCCGCCGCCTATGTGGTGCTGATGCGCGCCGCCGGCGTGCCGGCCCGGGTGGTGACCGGCTTCCAGGGCGCCGACCTGGATCTGCAAGACGGCGACATGATCGTGCGCATGGCCCAGGCCCATGCCTGGGCGGAATACTGGACGGCGTCCCGCGGCTGGCAGCGGGTGGATCCCACCGCCGCGATTGCGCCGGAGCGGGTGCAGGGCCGTCGCCTGACCGTGCCGCCGGGCGCCATCGCCCAGGCCTTCGACAGCGTCAGCCCGGGGCTGCTGGGGCGTTTGCGATCCGGCTGGGAATTGATCAACAACCGCTGGCAGCAACGGGTGCTGAACTTCTCTGGCGGTGAACAGCTGGAGTTCCTCAAGCGCCTGGGGTTCCAGGATCCGGATTGGGGCGTGCTGGTGCAGCTGACCGGCATGCTGATGGTGGGTGTGGGGCTGATCGGCGCGGGCGTGGCGGCCTGGCATCGGCATCCACATGATCCGTGGTCTCGGCAGCGGGCCCGGGTGCGACGCGCGCTGGACCGTCTGGGCCTGCAGACCACCGACCAGGACACCCCCCGGCTGTGGGCCACACAGCTCCAGGCCCGCTTTGGCGACGCTGCGGCGCCGCTGGTGCAGGCGCTGTTGCATTTGGAATCGCTGCGCTATCGGCAGGACCGGCCGGTGGCCACGTCACAATGGCTGCGCGATTTTCTTGCGCAGTGCGCCGCACTGGCGAAGCAGCAGACGCAGTCCCCGGCGCGAGCCTGAAGGCGGCGCGTCGCTTGCCGTGTTGTTCCCAGACTTTCTTTCGTTCCCATCCGCATGACTGCTTCCCGCCGCCGCCTCCTGCTCACCACATCGATGACCGCCCTGGCGCCCGCGCTGGCCACCCTGGCCGCGTTGGCGATGCCGCTTCCCGCGCTGGCGGTGGAGGCGGGACACAAGAAGCCGCTGAAGCTGAATTCCGGCGCCAAGCCCAAGGTGCCGCCTGCGGCCTCGCCGGCCTTCGGCGAGCGGGCCGACCTGATGCAGTTTGCCGACCGCGAGGCCGCCGCCCTGGGCTACGAGCCCGGTGCCTTGCGCGCGCTGTTGGCACAGGCGCGGTTGCAGGCGTCGGTGCAGCGGCTGATCCTGCCCGGTGCACCGGGTCAGGCCAAGGACTGGGGCGCCTACCGCCAGCGTTTCATCGAACCCCGGCGCCTGCAAGCGGGCCTGGGCTTCTGGGCCGACAACGAGGCGGCCCTGGCGAAAGCCGAGGCCACCTACGGCGTGCCGGCGGAGATCATCGCCTCCATCATCGGCATCGAGACCTTCTACGGCCGCATCATGGGCGGCTACCGGGTGCTGGACGCGCTGACCACACTCGGCTTCGACTATCCCAATCCACTGCCACCCGGCGCCCGTGACCGCAGCGAGTACTTCCGCGACGAGCTGCGGCAGTTCCTGATCCTGTCGCGCGAAAACGGGCTGGATCCGCTGGCGATGAAGGGCTCCTACGCGGGCGCGATGGGCTGGGGTCAGTTCATGCCGGGAAGCTGGCGCCGGTTCGCCATCGACTTCGATGGCGATGGCCATGTTGACCTGATCAACAGCCAGGTCGATGCGATCGGTTCGGTCGCCAATTTCCTGAAAGCGCATGGCTGGCAGCGCGGGCTGCCCACCCACTACGAGGTGCAGCCGCCGGTGGACACCGCGGCCAAGGCGCAACTGCTGCTGAGCGACGTGCTGCCGCAGTTGGACGTCAACCAATTCCTCGCCGCGGGGGCGGACCTTTCGATTGCAGGGCTGGGCCATGTGGGGCCGCTGGCGCTGATCGAACTGCAGATGGGCGGCGCGGCGCCCGTGTATGTGGCGGGGACGAAGAACTTCTACACCGTCACACGCTACAACCAGAGCAGCTACTACGCGATGGCGGTGATTGAGTTTGCCAACACGCTGGCGAGTTGGCGGCGGGCGGGGACGAGTCAGCGTTCGGATTCAGGTGCGCCAGCAACGGCAGACGCGCCGGTGAAGGCCACGGCGTCGACTGCGGCTTCTGGTGCATTCGCAGCGTCGGCGCCCTCGGATGAGGGCGGTCGGTAGGTCGTCTCCCAGCCGAGCCAGCTGGGATTGAGCTGCGACGCCAAGGTCGATCTCTCGCGACCCACACCGCGCGGCGCCTCGCGATCCTGTTTCGCTGCCCCGCATTGCTGGTTCACGCGTCCAAAGGCGTCGCCAAAACCGCCGCCTATGATGGTTTCGCCCTGACCATCCTCTCAGCGGAGCCTCGCCCATGTTCAACCGTCTTCGCCCGATGGCGACTCTTGGACTACTCGCCGCCACATCGACGGGCGCCCTGGCAGACAGCGGAACATCAAACAGCGGTACAGCCAAGCTCGATGACACGGCCTGGCTCCAGATCGCGGCCTACCGTCCGCAGGTGCGCACATCGGTCCGTCTCGACAGCGGCGGCCAGCGCGGCACCGACCTTCGCGCCGAGGAGGATCTCGGCTTGCGGGACCATCCGTCGATGCCGGCCTTCCTTGTGGGGCTCCGGCTGGCTGAACGCTGGCGCGCCGAGTTCGAATACTTCGATCTGCGCCGCAGCCGACGTGAGCTGGCATTCCCGGGCGATGGCATCGAGTTCGGCGGTGGCACCTTCAATGCAGCCGTCGCCGCGCGCGTCGACATCCGGACCTTCCGGCTCAGCGGCGGCTACTCGCTTCTGAGAACGCCGACGTCCGAGGCCGGTCTCGTGCTGGGTGTCCATCTCACCAAGTTCGCCATGAGCATGGAAGGCGACGCCATCGTCAACGGCGTCGCGACCCCCTTCTTTCTGGAGAAGCGCAAGCGCGACGCACCGGCTCCGACGCTCGGCGCCTACGCGGCCCACGATTTCGCCTCGGGCTGGCTGGTGGACGGCCGCGTCGACCTGTTGAAGTTCAATGCCCGCGGCTATCGGGGCCATCTGGTCAATGCGCAGGCCAATATCCAGTACCGCGTCACGCGCCATGTCGGGCTGGGCGTGGGTTGGCGCTTGGACGACATGCAATTGGACGGCAACGGCAGTTCCTTCAAAGGCAGGCTGGACTACCGATTCAATGGCCCGCAGGTCTTCCTGAGGTTTGGCCTCTGAACCCGCCAAGCGGGCGCTGACGCATCTCCCACGAGGATTGGACTCACGATGAAGCACCTCACCGTCTGTCTCGCATGGGCGCTGCTGCTGGCCGGCTGTGCCAACGTGCAGCAGAGCCGTCCCTTGCAAGCCGATCTGGCCGGAAAGGGCCTGCAGCTCACACGCGCGCTGCCGTCGCCACTGCCTGCGGGCTCGGCGGCGATCCCAGGCACGCAATACATCATCGTCAGCGCGGGGTCGACGGTGGCGCAGTTGGTCGACATGCTCAACCCGATTCCCTTCGTCGGCGGTCTGGCGGAGGACGAGATGCGCAAGCGTCAGGCCAGCGGCTATCGGTCGCACTATGCGCAGGTCGACCCCTTCGCCATTGCGACGGCGCAACTGGCAGGGTCGCCCCTGCTGAGCGGGCAGTCAGGTGCCCTGCCCCTCAAGCCACTCGTGTACATCATGGAGGGCTCGGATGCCCGATGGCGCCTGAGCCTCGTCTTCCGCGTGGAGGCGCCGAACTGGGTCGGCCGCTTCATGTATCACCTGCCAACGACCTACAGCAGCGAGGAGATGGCGTCCGCGTCGTCGTCCACCGTCGACACGCTGCGCCAGGAGATCGCGGCGGGCAGCGACGTGCTTCGGCAATTGATGGAAAGGGACGCACGCGGGGAACTCAAAGGCTCCGGCACCCAGGCTGAATTTGGCAGCCTCTACATCATCGGCCGCGATCTGGCGGGCGTCGTTTCCGCCAGCCGCCTCCCGTTTGGCAAGGCTGAAATCATCGAGGAAGGGCCGGATTACATGGTGCTGCGCGCCAGCGGCGATCTGCACGCCGATGCGGCCACCGGAGCCCTGGCGTATGGGGTGCACTACTTTCGCCGGGAGCAGTTGAATGAGTTCAGGAAGAAGCCGTAGGAGACGGGGTGGAAAGGCGTTGAACAGGTTGTTCTGGACGCGCGCACTGGGTTCCGCCGGCGACGTTGCCTTGCGTCAATTCTTGCGGGCGGTCATTTGCAGGAGCCCGAATGCCAGGCTGGTTGGTCAGGGGTGACGGGGACCAGCCGCCGTTCTGCGCCCTCCTCGGCCATACAGAACGTGCCCACATAGCCCATGGTCGGATCGGAGCTATCCGACTGGCTGACGTTCATCGAAACGCTGTAGACCCGGCCCGCCTTGAGCGCCGCTGGATCCGTTGAGGTGGTACCTGGCGCGGTCTGACCATAGCCAAAGCACGTGCCAGCGGTAATGGGGATGCCATCGGGCGACACTGACTGGAACTCCCAGACCGAGGTGACCGGTTTCTCGGAGGCATCAGAGACGACCAGCGCCTGAAATCGCTGTTTCGGGTCTCGTTTCCAGTCTTTCGCTGTCATCGAGAAGCAGGGCCGTCCATCCCTCAGGCTCACCTCGACAGGTCCCATCCTGGAGCTGGCCGCCACGGGTGGGACCAATACGGCCAGGCAAATGAAGGCGATTAGCTCAGGGTAGGTGCGCATGGTCTGACGGTTTGGCCAAAGAGTCGCCGAGGGTGTCCTCAAACAGCGGAGTTGGTTTTCATACTCGCGCCGAGTCATTTTCCTAGCCAACCCCCTGGAAGACCCATGAGTACTGGTCTGTCGACAGGGGCTCGAAATGCTGTCCGCGTCCCAGACCGGCCTTGCGCCGGACCCGATCAAGGACTTTCGAACCTTCTGCCGGTAGTGGTCGTGTTGCGCGTTGAGACTGTTGGGCCCACGCTCACGCTTCTGGACCACCGCAGACGGGGCTTGCCTGCGGGCAGGTGCCGGGCTTCCGTGAACTTCTGAAGAAGTTGTGAAGGAAAGCAAGAGGAATGTGCCATGGAGCTATCGGCTCGGGGGGGGCCTGTCGCAGAAGGGCAGCGGGTCCTCGATGACTTTCGGACACAGGAGGGCCGCAGACCAGTTCTAGACTGTGCGCAACAAAATTCATCGCAGGGAGTGCGATTCCATGGCCGAGAAGAAGAAGCCCCCTCCGCCCTATGACGGCGAGGAACTGAGCATGTGCCTGCCCCAGGCATTTGACTGGGCCCACACGACGGCAGTCGTCGTCAGCGGCGACAGCTGGAATCCGTGTGGCCACATGCTGCTCAAGGTGGGCGACGGCGCCCCCTTCTATTTCCACGTCGCGGGCCCGTACATGCGCCCCCAATACATGCGGGAGCTCGACTTCCGCCGCTACCTGCGCGAAAGCCGCAAGACGGTTCTGTCGCAGCGCCCGGTGAAGATCACCAAGCCCGACGCCGCCCAATTCAAGCTCGACCAGTTGATGTCCAAGAAGTGGCTATGGCTCATGGCGCCAAACAACTGCGCAAGCTTCCTCGAAGAGATCGTTCAGGCCGGCGGCAGCACCGCAGGTCTCTACCTCAACTGCCCCACGCTGGAGCGCTTCAAGTGAAGCGAGCCTTTCTCCTCATCTTGTCTGTCGCGGTACCGCTCGCGTGCGCGTTCGTGGGCATGCTGATCATCCTGCTGTCGAACCCTCAGGTGAACATTGACGAGGGCTGGCGGCTGGGTTGGATCGGATTGGCCAGCGGGCTGGCCGTGGGTTGCGCCCTAGTGTGGATGTTCTGGCGGCGACGTCGTGCCAAATGATGGTCAGGGCGGCTGGAGCGTTGTGGCTCTATGCCATCCGTGCGTGGCAAAGGCCCTTGACGTTGCCCCCCCGCCCCTCACCCGAGCGGAAGCTCCCCCATTAGCTCCTAGCCTTCCTCACGAGCTTTTGCAATGCCTGTCGAAGCGGCAGGATCTTGCCATCGGCCGCCTTGGTCTTCAGCGCCGACGCCAGCTCGGGCACCTCGCGCGCGCCCTTCGCATCCGATTCAAAAACCAGCGCCTGCGCGCCAGCGCCATGCACTTGGAGCACCACCAAGAACCACGACGCAGCGCCTTGTTGGAATGCCGAGGTAGCCACCACACGCTCGCAGGGATGGCCCACCTTCAACGAAGGAGCTGGCCCCTCGGGCGTGCCGACCGAGAACTGACATTGGCCCCCAGGCTGCTGGGAAACGGCCAGGTAGCCGCCCGGCGTGGTCGCGGTGTGCTCCTGCAGCGCGCGGGCACCCTGCTCCGCTTCCGCCTGATTGGCCCACCGCGCTCGCAGCCAGGCCGCCACCTGCGTGAGCGGCTGGGTGGCGTCGGGTGCGGTTGTCGCGGAGAGATCGTCCCGCGCCTGCGGCACACCGCCGGCATCAAGCAGCAGCATGTCGTTCAGGCTGATGTCCTCACGGGTGTCCTTTTGCTTCACCCGAAGCAGCAGGAAGCGCTGTTGGCCCTGCCGAAGCACCATGGCGGCCGGCACACCGATGCACTGCGGGAAGTCGCTTCCCTCATCGGGCTCCACCAGCGACACCACCTGTCTACCGGACGCGACCAACAGGCCGCACGAAGGCGCTGAGGCACCAGGACCGAAATAGAAGCGCACAGGCGGTGCATCCGTCGGCCAGGTGCGGGCCGGTGGACCGGCGAACCCGCTGTCGAACCTGAGGGACGCCGCATCACGGAGATCCGCCTGGGCGTGACCGACCGTCGGAAGGGCGGCCAGCGCCAGCAAAGAGGAGGCAGCGATCGCAAGTCGAGACATCGTGTGAATCATTTGACTCCAGATTAACGTCCTCGGTCACCTCATCACCGTCTTCCGCATCCACCAACGCCATCGGCGGTCGCAACCAATACCGTCTCCGCCGCGACCGTTCGCACCCCAGTTCCGGCGCCTGTGTCGCCAGCGGTCCATCGCTGCGCCATTGCCAGGCGCCGCAATCCACGGTGTTGAGCCAGGTCGTGCCGAGGGCCCGATAACGCGCCACCACCTCCTCCCGAGGGTGGCCGAAGCGGTTCAGATACCCCGACTGCGCCACCGCGACCCGCGGCCCCACCGCCCGCACAAACGCCAGCGACGACGACGTCTTGCTGCCGTGATGCGGCACCACCATCACCTCCGCACGCAGCCCGCTCGGCACCGCCTCATCGCCCTCATCGGCCTCATCGCCCACCGGTCCGTCGACGGCGCGCCCATCGGCATCCGCACGTCGCTCACTCAGTTCGCCGGCGCCCTGCCCATCCCCGTACAGCCTCAGCAGCCGCCGCTCCCGTGCGATGTCGATGTCCCCGGTCAGCAGCACGCGTCGCCCGCCCGCCTCCGCCATCAGCACGCAGGACGATCCATTGCGACGTCGATCGGTGGCCTCATCCGCTTCGCCCGCTTCGGGTGAGAGCACCTCGAAGCGAACGCCGTCCCAGGTCCACGCCTCGCCACGCACGCAAGGCTGGGCGCCCCGCACCGCACCTCGCCGTCGGGCCACTGGCAGCCCGTCCAGCACGCTGGCGGCGCCGCCGGCATGGTCCTGGTCTGCATGGCTGACCATCAGCAGATCCACGCGCCGGTCGCCCAGGCCGCGCAGCAATGGCAGCAACACCCGATCGCCGGCATCCGCGCCGGGGCCCCATCGCGGGCCGGCGTCAAACAGCAGCGTATGGCGATGCGTGCGCAGCACCGCCGCGCCGCCCTGCCCCACATCCGGCACCCAGAGTTCCAGCACGCCCGGCGGTGGACGCGGCGTTTGAGGCCACAGCAGCGGCAAGGCCAGCGCAACGCCGCACAGCCGCCAGGTCCAGGCCCACGGCAATGCGGCGATCACCCCACCGACCAAGCCGAGCGCCTGCGCCCAAACAGGCGCCCAGGGCAGATGCCACACGGCCAGCGGCAGCCCGCGCAGTGCCTCCAGAAAGGCATGAAGACCCGCCACCATCCAGGCGCCGACGGTCCACAGCGGCGCCCAGACCGCGCCCAGCATTGCCATCGGCGTGATGACATACGACACCCATGGAATCGCCACTGCATTGGCCAGCAGGCCGATGATCGACAACTGCTGGAACAGCAGCAGCGTCAGCGGGGCCAGGCCCAGCGTGATCGTCCATTGCGCGCGAACGGTCGATGCCAGCGCCCCCGACAGGCCCGGCTCGGCCGGCACGCCGCTGGCCATCAGCAAGGCCACCGCGCAAAACGACAGCCAGAACCCCGGCTGGGTCAGCGCCCAAGGGTCCATCAATCCGACCGCCAGCGCCGCCACCGCCAGGCTCAGGCCCCACGGCCAGCGCACCCCGACCTGCCGCAGCACCGACAGCGTCAGCACCAGACCGAAGGTGCGCTGGGCCGGCACACCCCAGCCGGAGAACACCGCATACAGCCCGGCCGCCACGGTGCCGATCCACATCGCCGCGCGCGGTGCCGGGCAGTGCAGACACAGCCAACTGCTGCGCCGCCAGAGCCGCCCGCCCAGCAGGCCGGCCAGCCACGAAAACATGGTCACATGCAGGCCACTCACCGACAGCAGGTGCGAGACACCGGTATCCCGGTAGAGCGACCAGTCGGTGGGTCGCACGGTCGTCGTGCGTAATTGAGTCCAACCTGCGTAATAGGTTGGCTGCAATCGCCGAAGCGAATTATGTTGGCCGCTATGCCATCCCGGCACTGCCCCAACACCGCTCGGAAAGTTGACCGCTAAGCGCTCGCCGCAGCCCAACTCTCCTCTGAAGCCATCGACTAGGCCCGTCCGGAATTACGCACTCTGATGGTCTCAAGTGCTCACAAATTAAGCGACCACTACTGCCTAATTTTTAAGCACCCGTTTTGCCCCCCAATTACGCAGCCGACACCTCCCTAGGAGAAAACCCGCGTGCGTAATTGAGTCCAAAGTTCTGAGGGCTCTGCGTAATTGGGATGCCAGCAATCCTTCTCGGCACCCCAATTCAGTTGCGACGCCACGTTATCAGACCGGCCGCCTCCGCGGCAACGCGGTCTGCGGCGGGGCCGAATCAGACCGGCATCGCCTTGACATCAATCCACAGCTCAGGCTGGTCCAACCGCGGATGCGACTTCACTCGCAGCGTGAGCAGCAGGTCCTCGCTAAGACCCCAGCGCTGCATTTCGGCCCATCCTTGGTAAAGCGGATTGGCCTCATGGTCCAGACCCTCGGCCATGTTCACCGGCCAGCATGCCTTTTGCACCACGTGCACTGCCTCCTGCTCCGCCACCTCTGCGTTCCAACGAGCGCCGCCGAAGAGCATCGAGAACGAGCCCGAGCACTTCTTGCTCATCACATGGTTGTTGATGTCATCGTGACCTGCTCGGGAATTTCGAGACAGTAGTTCCTAGAAGACGGCGGGTTGCGGGTCTTGACGGAGTTGCAGCTTGAACTCCGTCGGGGTCAAGTATTGCAGGCTGCTGTGCGGCCTGACCTCGTTGTAGTGCTGACGCCAGGACTCGATGACGACCTTGGCCTCACGGCGCGAGCGGAACCATTCGACCGACAGGCACTCGTCGCGGAACTTGCCGTTGAAGCTCTCGTCGGTACCGTTCTGCCAGGGCTTGCCCGGGTCGTTGAGCACGGTCGCGATTCCGGCGCCGGCGATCCATTCCAGGATGGCCATGCTAACGAACTCCGGCCCGTTGTCCGAACGCATGAACAGCGGCGCTCCGTGCACGCTCACCAGCCGTGATAGCACCTCGATCACGCGCTTGGATCGGATGGAGCCGGCCACGTCGATGGCCAGGCAATCACGCGTGTACTCGTCGATGACGGTCAGGCATTTGAGCTGCTGGCCGGTGGCCGTGGTGTCGAAGACGAAGTCATAGGCCCAGACCATGTTGGCCTTGAACGGCATGTGCACGCGCGGCCGCTTGGAGGTAATGCGCTTGCGCGAGCGCTTCCTGGGCACCAGCAGACCCGCCTGTCGCCACAGCCGATGCGTGCGCGACCAGCTCAGTTCGAATCCGCGTCGGCGCAGGAAGATGCGGATGCGCCGGTAACCGTAGCGTGGGTACTGGGCCGACAACTCCTTCATCGCCTCGATCACTGGCGCATCCTTGGCCAGCATGCGCGGCTTGTAGCTGGGCGTGGCCCGGGACATGCCGACGAGCCCGCAAGCCCGACGCAGACTCAGGCCGCGCTCGCGAGCGAAGGCGACCTGGGCGCGTCGAGCCGGCGGGCTCACCATTTTTTTGCGTTGATCTCCTTCAGGACCTCGATGTCCAGATCACGCTCAGCCAGCAGCTTCTTGAGCCGGCTGTTCTCCAGCTCCAGGGCCTTCAAGCGCTTGACGTCAGCCACTTCAAGCTGGCCGAAGTGCTTGCGCCAAGCGTAGATCGTGGGCTCGCTGACCTTGTGCTTCTTGGCCGCTTCCGCCACCGTGGTGCGGTCTGCCTCGCGCAGGATCGCCACCATCTGCTCTTCCGTGAATCGACTCTTTCTCATGGGCTCCTCTTGGGATGGAGCCATCTTCTCTGGAAATCAACGTCTCGGAGAAACCGGGCAGGTCAGTTCGGGGTAGGCAAACGTGTGCATCACCACGCACCTTTGCGAACGTCGAAAGTTGTTCACGGGTGGCCGCTATCGTCGCCGCAGTCGTGACGGTGGCACAATGGGCGCTACCAATGCAGGCATCAAGCAGCCGCTGCGCGATTAAAGTGCGCCTAACCGTGATACTGACCGCGGTGCTAGAGAGCTCTAAGTTTTGATACCTAGCCGCTTGGCGTGTGCCGCCACTCGGGCGCGAGAGTCCTCGGCCCCTTTCCCTGTAGTCCGCAGCCCTTTGCCAAGCCCCTTGTTCCGAACCGCTCGACTACTGAGCTCCTGGTGTGGACCAGCGTAGCCATCCACTCGGTCCAAGGTTCCCCGAATGTTGTCTGCTGCTGTGATGGTCGCGGTAGCTGGGTCTACGGGCACGACACCGCCAGATGTCCACTTCAGCCAGCCATGCTGCTCAGTGCGGAACACCAAGCTGCCGCCGTTGGCGATGCGCAAGGGCTGAGTAATGCTGCCGGTGCGGGTGAACTTCGTGCCACTGTTGAGGCCATAGAAAGCAGGCAGGCAGAAGTCGCACAGGAACACGTCGTCAAACGGGGAGAGCTTGTACGCATGGGTCAGGTCCTGGCATGGGTCGCAAACTTCCATCAAGTATTGCGCTGGTATGGCCCCAGTGCCGGGAGCCATGCCGTTTGCGACTCGGTTGCCACCTGGGTCGACCAGCATCTCGAGCACTTCGTGACTCACAGCGTAGGCCCACAACGAATCGTTGGGTCTGAACTGCACGACTGCGTAGGAGCCTATTGGCCGATTCGGCGGGTCGCCCGGCTTTGCCGGCGGAACGTGCATCCCCGCGCGTCCTCCGGCATCAGCTACTACGAGGACGAAAAGTGAACTCGCGGGTGCCGCTGCCATGCTGGGATAGAACATCACCGTCGCAGGCGGCACGTCAAAATTCAGCCATGTCGTGTAGAGCTCCATGACCTGCGCTTGGACAGCAGCAGCAACGCGCGCCCAGTAGCCAGCGTTCTGCACTGGCACAAGGGGCACGATAGCTACATGCGCTGTCAAGGCTATTCCTTCGCCTTCTTGTACTTCTCCCAAGCGTCGGAGATATCGGAAAGCGAGCCCGCGACCGTGGCAATGCCCTCAAGCAAGTCGGCCGTCTTGACAGCCTTAGAGTTCTTGGCGTCAACAATTGACTTGTCGAGCTTCTCCAAAATCTTCTTGCTGTCGAGCGGCGCCAAGCCGCGATAGGCGTAGATGGCCTCAACAAGCGCATCAACGTCAGCACGCACAGCGTGGTCCGCTAAGCAGTCCATGCCTTCGGTTTTCGCCTTCTTCGCCTTATCCGAACGGCACGACGTCTCCAGCCGAACCCAAAGAACATTGATTTTTCGGGCCACATACCACCGTTCGAGTGTGATGGCACCGCCGAGCACCGTACGGTTCATCTCCACAATTTCGGCAGGCGCGGCATTGAATCGAACGACTGGTCCATAGTCGCCTCCGTCGTACTTCTTCTTAAGCCGGTCTCGCGCCTCCTCCATCGGAGGAATGACCGCTTCGACGGTAGCCTTCACGGCCGCATCTCGTTCAGCAGCTTCAATTGCCGAGAGCAGAGTTTTGAAAACCTTGTCCAGCGCTCCGATGATTGCGAGCGCATTTGCGTCCGTCGTTCCGACCGACTTTGCCGGCCCCAGCTTGGGTTCAGCCGAGGTGTCGGCTTGGAATGTTTCCGAGCAGCGCCTTACGGCCGCCTCGGCTTCTTTGGCCTTCAGTTGCATGGCCTCTTCTGCGCCCTGAGGCGCCTTGGCGGCTTCCCGGTCAGCCTTCAACTTTGCGATGTATCCAGCGTACGTCGTGTCGTCGGGCTTCTTTGCGACCTTGGCCACCAAGTCAGTTGCGTCCGAAAAAACCTTCAACGACTCGGCAGTAGCCGAGACGCCCGGCCTCGGCCTGCAGGTCAAATCCTCCAAGGTGACGCCCACTCCCAGGGTGTACTCAACCGCGCCGATAGCGTGCGCGCGAATCAGGTCCTTCTCAGCTGCGTCAATGACGTCGCCTGCACTCTTTGTCGTCTTAACCGCACCCTCCATGGCGTCGTTGAATCTCGTAGCAGTGGCACAGGCGGAGAGTAGACATACGGAGGCAAGCGACAAAATCGCTCTATTGGTCATGACTTCTTCCTGATGACGAGGTTGAGAGACCAAGCGCTTGCCACGGCTACAGTCTCGCGAATGTCGAGACGTGCATTATTTCAATTGGTATTGGCCGAAGCATCACCAACACTGTGGATGAAGGCGTGAGCGCCCGGCCGAGCCGCCTGCCGGGCGGCGCGTCACACCGCACGACGTTCGATATACGAGTAACCTAGCATGAGTACAGTAGGCGCTAGGAACCACAGCTCGTCCGCTCCGTGCATGTTGAAACTGAAGATGTACCCCGCCAAGAACGGCGACGCTTTCCTTGTTGACGCCGGCGGCTCACATATCCTTATCGATGCTGGATTCGCCAGCACCTATCAAAGTTTCATCGCGTCCGACCTAGCGGTCCTTGCGAAGGCCGGAGGCCGCCTTGACCTGGTCGTCTGCAGCCACATCGACGCGGACCACATCGGTGGCCTACTAGAATTTTTCTCGCTGAACGGGCCATCCGGTAGACGCGGCATCGAGGTTGATGCCGTCTGGCATAACAGCCTTCGGTCTTTGCCGGCGCCGAGCGCATTGCCTGATGCCTTGCATGACCGGATGGTCCTGGAAGCCATTAGGCGCCGCGGCTTCCAGGGCTCTACGTCCCCGGCGCCAAACCCCATCAGTGCCAGACAGGGAAGCTCGCTCGCTAGGCTGCTGCGCCAAAACGACTACCTCTGGAACAAGGGAGTCGGCTCGAGCTGCATCAGCGAACAGACACCTCCGTCGCATCTGCTGGGGGCAGTCATCCACGTCATCGGGCCGACGACCGGCCGACTCGGTGAGCTGCGCGAGCTTTGGCTGCGCGAGGTGCGAAAGCTGGGCTACAAAGGGTCCTCGCATCCCAGCGACCTTCTCGACGATGCCTACGAAATGTGGTGCGCCGCCGTGCATGCGTCGCCTGCTCCCCAAGCTAAGCCAATCGCAGCCAACGGCAGCCAGCGCCTCGCTGATATCTACACGCCGGACACATCCATCCCAAACAGCAGCTCCATCTCGCTCATCATTAGCACCGGCACCGAGCGTGTGCTTTTTCTGGGTGACGCATGGGCGGAGGACGTAGTGACCAAGCTGCGGGCGCTACATCCAGCATCCGCACCAGTCGTTTTTGACGCCATCAAGATTTCGCACCACGGAAGCCTACACAACACCAGCGTAGACCTGCTGGAGCATGTGGATGCGCCGCGTTTCCTCGTCTCATCTGACGGGACCCAGCACGGTCACCCAGACTTCGAGGTGCTGGCTGAAATCGTGGACCGACCGGCAGCCTTTGAACGGCACCTATTCTTCAACTACGAGACAGCAGCATCCAAGCGGCTCCAGACACACAAATCAAGGTCCGGCGCAGCCTTCAGCGTTCATGTCGCTGAGAACGACTGGATTCACCTGGGAGGGACCAACTCATGACTGAAGAAGAAATCAAGCAGGCCACATGCCAGGTGCTCGGCGAGGACGAGTCCGGAACTGGGTGGCTCATCGCCGCAGACCAAGTTCTGACGGCGTATCACTGCGTCGAAGCATCTGTTCGCGCCGGTGGACAAATCAAGGTGCTGTTCGGGATTGGCTCGTCAGCTGTTGAGCACACGGTCGCTGTTGGTGCCCACGACGAGGACCTCGATGTCTGCCTGTTACAGCTGGCTGCCCCGCTCGATGTCGAGCCAATTCCAATCGACGTTCGAGGGCTGCGCCCAGGCGAGAAATGGTTTGCGTTCGGCTACCCGGTGGCAAAGCTCCAATTGGGCCACATCATCAAAGGCGAGGTTCAGCAAGTCCTAACCGAGCGCGCACACGGTGTTGACTTAGACCTGTCCGTCGAGCCCGGCACACACCTTTCAGACTATCGCGGACTCTCCGGCTCAGCGCTCGTGGTGGGCAGTGTCTGCAAGGGCCTGCTTCGGCTCAACGTCGACAGCGCCATTGGCGCCTTAAGCCTCGAAGCGTTGAAGCCCTTTCTTGAAGCCAATGACTGGGGGCCCGATGAACGGGACGGCGACGAAGACCCTGCCCCATTCGGAACGCGACCGGCTTTTGACGCGCTCTTCGAAGCGGCACTGACAAAGAAGCGCGGCGGATACGTGTTTCTCGACGGGTCACACGGCGTCGGCAAATCTACCTACTGTCGGGAGTTCAGGCCGAAGGCGCCCGAACTAGACAGACTCGGCGTCTACGCATTCACCGATACATCTCGCGGCTCGACTCCTGCGCACCAGGCCCAGCCGGAGGTCTTCTTCGACTGGGCGAATTCATTACTCTCTGCCAGGGCGACGGGCAAGCCCGCCCGACTAATGGAGCTTTCCTACAGCCAGCTCATCGACGAGACCGCTAACGTACTCCAGGGCTTGGCAAGCCGATGCACGAAGGCAGGCAAGGTCGGTGTGCTGTTCATCGACGGTATCAACGAGGCAGCTGCCGCAGGGGACGAAACCCTCAAGCGCTTTATCAACCTGCTCCCACAGTCATTACCAGAAGGCTTGGTAATGGTCATCACCGGCGTCGGGCTGGATGCCATCGCCGGAGGCATCGGAGCAATCCTGCAGGGTGCAGACCGCTTAACCCTGCCTACGCTCGACCGCGACATCCAGTATGGGGTCTGCATCAACCTGCTACACAAGGACAAAGTCACGACGGAACTCGTGGCGACGCTTTGCGACAGAGCGTTGGGTCACCCGCTCTACCTTCGGTACTTGGCCGACTTGGTGAACAGCGGAGCGACCCAGGGTGACATCGCAGAGCTACCTGTATTCAGCGGCTCCATTCAGGACTACTACGGAACCATCTGGGCCAATCTCGTACCCAATGACGACGTTATCAATCTGCTAGGCATCATTGCTCGCCTGCGTTGGGGTATTCCGCCCAGCACCCTGACCACCATGCTGACCTCTGCCGAGGCTGGGGTGTTCACGTCGACCCTCCTCCGCGTTCGCCACCTGCTCGCCAACGCGGAGAGCACCGCGATTTACCATCCTTCGTTTTCGGAGTATGTGGTTCACAAGACATCGACCATCGCCGATTGGGTGCATGGGCGCTTGGCCGAGTTCTGCGGTACCCGAGAGAGCGGCGACTACGGCACTCTGAACAAGGTCTACCACGGGCTAAGAGGCGGTCTCCAGCCCGAGCAGCAGGCGATTCAAGCCTGTCAGCAGACTTGGGTGGACGACTCAGTCCTACTCGGCGTCGAGCCGGATGTGCTGCTCGCAGACATTGAAGACACGCTCGCATCCGCCACCAAGGTTGGGACGGCAACCGACATCGTCCGCCTGCTGCTGCTTTCCCAGCGTTTGACCTTTCGGTACAACGTGCTCTTCACGCAGACGGCAGAGTTGGTGGCTCTGGCGCTCGTCTCTTTGGGAAAAACTGAGGCAGCGCTTCGGCATGTTGTCCGCAATGGGCGCCTTGTAGTTTCCTCGGATGAGGCGTTTGCCGTCGCAAATGCTCTAACGCAGCACGGCAGCACCGAGCAGGCTTTGAACCTGTTGGACCTTGTCCAGCGCGAGGTAAGTTCAGTCTTCGAGAAGCTGGGCTCCCCGGATGGAGTCAAGGCAGGAGAATTGCTCGCCGCAGTCAGAGTGCGACTGCATGGCTTCTCGCTTGCGCAGGCCGCAGGCGATGACCCACCGTTCTCGCGGTTCATCGGTGGCATCGTTTATGGCATCTTGCGACACGCAGAGAGCAGTTTCTCGCAGGACGAAGGTGACGAAATCCTTCGCCAGCTGACGGGTCAGATGGCGGGAGCGTCGCTGTGCCTTAAGGACAACTATCGCCCCTTTAGCCAGTGGGGCGTGACGGCTGATGTTGACGTCCGTCACCAGCTTCTTGTATTCCTGCAGACCCTCGCCCACGCCGAGATGTACTGCGAACAATACGGCATCGCGCTCAAGCGAGAAGTGGTCGACCTTGTGCTCTCAGACATTGAAGACGCTATAGGCGCCGAGCTGCAAACCGAGGACCGGCGGTTCGTCTTCACAGACACGCTGATTGAAGCCGGTGCGGGCCCCTCCCTCGTCGAAGCTTACTCGGACGGCGTAGACCTAGGAGACGGCAGCCTTCCCTTCTATAAGAAGAACCGCGCAGACCCCGACGCCGACCTGTTCGAAGGAGCCATGTTGCGCGTCCGAGCCTCCTACTTTCTTGGGGACGAAGCGGCCGCTCCACCCGTGCAGGCGCCGACGAGCGAAGACTGGGAAGGCTCTCTCGATGCAATAGCACGTGCCGTTGCCTGGAGCGATGGAAAGGCTCGAAGAGCCACAGCAACAAACAACCAATTGGGGCTCGACTCCATTTGGTCGTTCATCGAAGACACCCTTCTTCCCTGCTTTGCGCTCAACCTCGAATCGCGGGTTTGGTGGGACGACAGCTATTTCATTCCCGAGAAGCTGCTACCGCCACTGTACGCTCGCCTGACCAAGCTACTGCTCGATTGCTTCCCGACTAAAAAATCGATTCTGCTTGACGCGATTGAGCGTGGCTTCGACGTGCAGCTCGGCCTATACAACGAGGGGTTCCGGGCGACTCTCCAAGAGGTTCTTGGGCTCTTCATCGCGCGCGTCCCAGAAGGTCCGGACTCAGACCAGGTCTTTGGACTTACTCTGCGCTGGAGAGACTATGTTGCCGCCAATGTCGAGAACCGTCTCGAGCTAGTGCCCGAGCTTTTGCAGATTGTTCCATTGTTAGTGCGGCTGAACGCCCCTGAAGAGGCGCTTAGAACCTACCAGTCGGTGCTGTCGGTCTCCATGGGGCCAGGCTGGTACAAGGAAGACCAACTTTCCATGATGTCCGGCACCTTGGAGGCACTTCCTGCCACCTCGCCCGTGCCGGCTTCGTCGCTTGTCCAAGTGGCGGGTTTGCTCGAGCGCGCTACGGGCGAGATGACATTTCAGCGGTTCATCCGCGCGGACAAGGGCAGACTCATCAGGCAGCTATGTCGGCGCGAGCTTTTTGCTGATGCTGTCAGGTACTTCCAGCACCAAAGCTGCGGCACGCTTGACGAACTATTCGCCCAGGCGACGACCGGAAACCTTGACCGCATTTCTACTCTGGTTGGCATGCGCTTTCCGGGTGCAGCCTTGGAGGAGCAGGCAGCACTGCTCGCAGTATTGCTGTACGCCCGAGGCCAGGCGGACTGGCGGCTGCGCTGGGCCCTTCTTGAAGTCTTCCAGCACGGCGACGAGCGGCATCTGACCGACTGGGGTCGAGAGTACGCGGTCATCATCACGGAGCTAACAAGTGCCCCTGAAGACCTCGCTCAAGCCAAAGCCCGAATTCGCTCGATTGTTACCTCGCTAAACACTGAGCGAGCATGGCTGCTGCTACGCGCCTTGGTTTCTGCGCTAACGCCAGAGGCGCGGCCAGCATTTGCCGCGATGCTGAGAGAGGCGAGCTCTGGGCTCGACGCGCGCCAGATTGAACGGTTGACATCCAGCTTCGGGTTGCGCGACGAACCAGGCGGCGACGCACCCGTGTCCAAGGCCGAACCTTCGCGGGAAAGAAGCAGCGACCCCGAAGCCGAGATGGTTGAAGACGAGCGCTTCTACATGCCTGGAACGTTTGGCAAGCGGTCGGCCGTCAAGGACGCCGATGCTCGACTTGCGTTCGCACGCTCGCAGGCAGTCCGGCGGAACTTCTCAGCGGCGGCTGAGGCGGCAGTTGGAGCGCTGCAGACACTGCAGGCAGGAGGCTGGTCAGTCTGGTCGAGCACCCATTCCGGCCAAGAGGCGGACCGACTTATCGGCGCCAACGTCCAGGATGCCGACAAGCTTGCAAGGCTGTACGGACCTCTGGTCATCGAGGAGCGTCATACGCAACGCTGGGCAATGGCCACCCACCTCATCGACCTAGTGGCAGGGAAAGTCGATGCCGCCCAGCAGGCAGCGCTGCTCGAAGTCGCAATCGACCACGTCAGGGAAATCGTGGGCGAAGCAGCTTCAACAGCGTTCGCCTACATCGGGACGGGCAAGATTGGCGCTGCATCGGAAGCCTTGTTCGAACTCTTGCTCTGGACAGTGGACCACCCTTCCTGGGAGCGTCGCGACGGCGGGGCGGCCATGATGCTCTGGCTCGCGCGCGCAGATGGTGACTGGCTCTCGAAAATTGCCCGCCTAGCCATTTCCATGGACAAGAGGAACAGGGCAGACATCGCCTCGGCAGTGCTGGACATCCTCTCTCGTGAAAACCCAGTCGGTCTCTGGCAGCGCATAGAGGCGAACGTTGACATTGCGATAGTGCTGGAGCAGTGTCGTCACGTGGGCAGGTATTCCGTTCTGATGCGTGTCGCCGAGCGCGCGAGCAAGAGAGGGAACGGCTCGGCCGCGGCGGCGCTCAAAGCGCTTCAGGAACGCTTCCTAGAAAGCGTCCATAGCCCCACGAGGGCGCATGACAACGCGCCGCCCAGGTACGTACCGGCGACTCTGTATTTGCCCTGGCGTGAACTGCTCGACCTCGGAGTGATGACAGAAGATGCTTTCAGAACTTTCGCCTTCCAGATGGAAGCCTCATCCTCGCCGCTCACGGTCGACATGGCTCGTGCGCTTGAGTCGCTAGTTGCCGAGGGCGGACGCGAAAAGCCCGACCTTGCAACCGGTCGTTGGGCTTCGGCGGTTCGATATGCTTTAAGCGTCGCGCTCTTCCAGCCGATGCCTGCCAGCAAGTTGGCAAGGACCGAGGCTGTCCTCAGGGCATATAACCCGGGAAGCCTTGTTGAGCCCGATAACGGCCGAGGACTACTGGCAAGCCTAGTGACGTGCCTGGAGAATGGCCAAGAACAAAGCTATCTGCCGTCGCACGGCAACCTCGTCTTCCTCGACTTGCAGTGCTTCGTAGAAATGGCACATCGCACGGAGCACGTGGAACTTGTCGCGCATCTCGACCCACCAGGGCCTTCTCGACCGCCACTGCACAACCCCCCTACGTTCAAGGCGACCGAACTGCCTCGGCCAGGAGCTGATGAGCCAATCTCTGTCTGCGGCAGAGCAAGGCCGGCCATCGCCTACTTCGGCTCCATCAGCCCCGCGGTACCCACGCCTCGGTTCCTCGAGCTCGCCGGGGCGCAGACATCGAGCACGACTCGATACCATTGGAGGGGTGGGGACACCGTGACGAGCTTGGCCTCAAGTCGGCGACACGAGGTCGCTCTACTGGCCATCGAGCGAGATGCTCTGTCCCTGCCCAGCGGTTCGAAGTTGCGCTGGACGCTGCGCATCAACGGCGAAACCCGAGCGATATTGACTAAGTACTAGAGAGCCACCAACCCATGTTTACGTCGATGCAGACGCCCTTGACTAGGGCCCAGTTTGAAGAGCGCCTGAACTACGCGCGTGAGCTGCTGAAAAATGGCTTGATGCACTTCTCCAAAGGGCTGCGCGGGCCTGAAAGCTTGGCCAACGTCCGCTACCTGCCCAACCGTCGCATCGACCTGCTGAGCATCGATGAGATGGCGCGGTTGAACGCAAACATGGCGTACCAGATGCGGGACATGGACCTCGGCGAAACACTTGTGGACGACAAGGGCCGTTGAAGACTGGTCGGACCTAGTCGAAGCCGCGGGCGGCGCATTCCCGGAGGAAGGCCCCTTGCAGGAATTCGAGCTGGTCACCCGTCCTGACGTCTCGGACCTCGAGGTCGCCGCACTCCTCGTTTCCCGACATTGGGTCGATGACGCCGAGCACGTCCGCTACACCCTCCATCAGGACAAGCTGTAGCAGCGGCACCAATGCGCCCAGCTGTTCTTCTGAAAGGGAGCGGACCAAGTCGAAAGCCGGAGCATCCCACCTTTGCTTTCCTGGGCGCAGGGACGCCGGTGGGTACTCACGAATCCGTTTCAGCAGCTCCGCCTTTCATCGCTTCTCTCTCCCATACGCTATGCGCCTGAGACGATGAAGCGACCGGCCTTTATCCCTGGGACGATGCTTTGACGGCGCTCGCAATCAGTAATCGCATACGCGTCGCCTGGGGTGAGTTATGCAAATGGCAGAAGCCGCGTAGCGGGGGCCGTGTCCCCGCATCCCGAATCGAATTTAGAAGTGGTACTTCTCGCTCCGCCGTCGGAAGGCCTGCTCCGACCCCTCCATGATGTCGAGCACGGCTTCCACCACTTCCTTCCGGTCAAGCCCGCCCTGGACCTGGATGCGACCGCGGCCGGCCTCGCCCTTCAAAGCAAGCACAAGTTCGGCATCCCCGTTCACCGGTAGGTTTGCGTTATGCGTTGCCACGATGAGCTGTCGCCGCGACTTGACCTTCCTAAAATCGTCCACCAGGTTCTTGTAGATGAAGCTTGAGTCAAGCTCATCCTCCGGCTGGTCGATGACGATGGGGCCATCGCCGCGAGCGAGGAGCAGGTTCAGCAACAGCGTATTGCGCTGGCCTTCGGACAGGGAACCGTTCATCGAGCCGACGACAACACCACCGTCAGTGACGAGCTCAACATCGATGCCGTCTCCCACGCGAGTCGTCCTCACGTCCTCCCATATCCGGCTGACGTCTTTGCTCTTCAGGTGGGCAGTGAGCAATGGCAGCAGGTCATCCCGCGTCTGCGTCGAAAGCTGACTGGCCAGGTCGGGGTCAACCTCTGCAAGCTCAATCGTTTCCCAGGGGCTCTCTTCGCTCGCGCGAACGCGCCAGCCATGGTGCACGGCGCTGCCAAGGTCATCCCAGCGCTTCGCGAGCTTCTCCCGGCCATCCTGCGGCGTCACCCGGCGCCACTGCGTCATGAACGATTCGAAGTCACCCATGTACGAGGTTTGAATCCTTGCCATCTGCGACATCGATTGCTGAATGCTCTCTGCCATGCGCTGACGGATTGCGAACTGTTGTCGCCACAGTTGGTGCAGGTGCTGCAGCAGTTCGGGGAGCAACGCCGCCGATGTGCGCGCCGCATCCCATCGTTCGACAGCCCTTAGTCGTTCCGCTTCCTTGGTCTTGCGCTCTTCCAACAGTTCCGTCAGCTTGCTGATGTCCTCCGGTCGCAGCCCCTTCTCTTCGCAGGCCTGGAGGAATGCCTGACTGATGCTGGCGACCTCCTGGAGGAAGCCGGCCGACGCGTCGGCGCCGATAGCCTCTTCCAGCTTCCCGCGGAACACCTTCAGCGCTGCATCGACTTCTCCGGCGAGGGAGGCTCGCGCCTCGTTCACCTTCGCGATGCTTTCGTTGAGCCACTCGGACATCGGCCAGTGCCCTGTCGGTTCCACAGCGTACTGATTGCGCAGGGCCGCAGCTGACGAAGCCAATCCTTCAACCTCCTCAGAGATGGAGTCCTGGACTCCTTCTAAGAAGGTCTGAGCCTCCACGGCGCCTTGATGCCTGCGCGAATCGTCCCGAACCGCCTTACGCGCCTCCAGTTGCCGGTCGAGTTCCTGTAGCTCCTGATTGATGACCTGGAGGCGTGAGTCCAGCTCTGAAGCGTCTCGCCGAGCTTGGAACGACGCGTTGAGGCGCAGTTTTAGCTCCGCCTCCACCGTCCAACTTGCCTGTAGCTCAATCGCGGCAGCGGCGTCGATGATTCGGAGCACGTGAGCCTGGCCGCCTGCGCCGGAGGTCATGCGACTCAACTCACCTTGACTGTAAAAGCTGGCCCTCAACTGGCGCAGGACAGTTCCGAGGTCTGTGACCTCACGACCCTCCAGCCTCCGAATTGGTTGCCCGGCTGGGCCCGGCATGTAGACCAGCACGTCTTCGAGCCCGGGGGCAGTCTCGAACGCGACCCGCACTTCACCGCCACCCGCGAGGGAGTTGACGAACTGAGTCTTCTTCTTCTGAAGGGATTGGTCCTCGGTCCTGCTTACTTCCGGACCATCGTTCAGTGCGAAGTGGAGGTACTCGATCAATGTCGATTTGCCGCTGCCCCTGCCGCCGATGACACAGTTCAAGTTCGGGGAGAACGACACCGCAAAGTCATCAAGAAACTTTGCGCCGCGCACCTCAACGGAAATGATTCGAGGGTGGTTCTGCACATCTGTGGGGCTTGGCCCCTTCAGACGGATGCGGGATTCCGAATCGAGGAAACTTTGGCGCAACGCCTCTATCGAGGGCTTCGACATCTTGACCCAGGTGTGGCGATAACCCAGCGCGTTTGGCCCAACTTCGCCGGTCTGGGGGTCGACTTTCAAAGACTTGGCGTCTGATGACATAACCAGCGCCAGTGGACGTTCGGCCCGGCCCCAGTCGCGGTCGCGCCCCGCCAAAATGTCTCGGTAGCGGTCTGGGACCGGCAGAGTAGTCACCTCGACCGCCATGAGTTGCGCCAACTGATAGTCGTGCCGGTTCCGAGGGTTCTCAAGAAGGCCGTCGTTCTGGTCCGAATGGGCAGCAATCACCATGCCGCCATGCTCGCCCTGCACGACCTCCAACAGCGTCTTGAGGCTGACGTTCTCGTTGTTGCTGCGGAGCTCCTGCGGAAGCCCTCTCACGAAGCGCCGCTCTTCCACAAGACCAAGTCGGGTCAGAATTTGATTCACCCGCCAGATGTGACGTTGAGTCCTTGCCGGCCCGAAAAGACACAGCACGTGATACCCAATGTCCACCTCGAAGCCCGGAAAGATTGAGATTGGCTCACGCCCAAGTTCGCGGGCCACGCTCCGGTTCTGTTCGACGAGGTGCGTCAGGAACCAGTCTCGCGAGTCTGTCTTCTGAGAAAAATTGTGGTCGGTGATACCGACCATTTGCAGCCCGACTTCGTGGCAGCGCATCAGGAACCGGCGCGCAATCGCCTGGATGGGGGTTTCGTCTGCTTTGCGAGGACCTGCGGCACCGTCGGCACCAGGCGGCTGGTCTACGAGCGGTCGACGAGGCTCCGGTAGCCCGGTCTCAGCGTCAGCCCAGTGAGCCGCGTCCTCGGGTGTCTGAACCTGAAAGTCGCACTTGACCCAGCGCATCCCCTCGTAGGTACTCATCTCCACTCCCCGTGGTTTGCTGGACTGGTGACGCCAGCTTCTCAACCCATCCTATCCGAGCCTCACGAGGAAAAAAGGCCCCGACTTGCGTCGAGGCCCTTCGAATCAGTCTGTACTCGGCAGCTCGTCGATGACCTCCATGTCGAGCCAGAGGCTATCCTGCTCCTTATCGGCCATCGGCCATCGGCCTCATGACTCTGGAGCCGCCCATGTCGCGCAAGAATGATTTCTCCCGTCGGCCACTATTGCCCTGAATGCGCTATCGCACCCCAACGCGTAGCACCCGTGTTGACAGCGTTCACAACGCCCTCAGCATCCTAGGCAACTTCCTCTCGGCCGCCTGAGTGGCTAGGTGCCTGCAGCAGGACCACAAACCACGACGCGGCGCCTTGCTGGTACGCCGAGGTGGCCACCACACGCTCGCAGGGATGGCGGTGTGCTCCTGCAGCGCGCGGGCACCCTGCTCCGCTTCCGCCTGATTGGCCCACCGCGCTCGCAGCCAGGCCGCCACCTGCGTGAGCGGCTGGGTGGCGTCGGGTGCGGTTGTCCCGGAGAGATCGTCCCGCGCCTGCGGCACACCGCCGGCATCAAGCAGCAGCATGTCGTTCAGGCTGATGTCCTCACGGGTGTCCTTTTGCTTCACCCGAAGCAGCAGGAAGCGCTGTTGGCCCTGCCGAAGCACCATGGCGGCCGGCACACCGATGCACTGCGGGAAGTCGCTTCCCTCATCGGGCTCCACCAGCGGCACCACCTGTTTACCGGACGCAACCAACAGGCCGCACGAAGGCGCTGAGGCACCAGGACCAAAATAGAAACGCACAGGCGGTGCATCCGTCGGCCAGGTGCGGGCCGGTGGACCGGCGAACCCGCTGTCGAACCTGAGGGACGCCGCATCACGGAGATCCGCCTGGGCGTGACCGACCGTCGGAAGGGCGGCCAGCGCCAGCAAAGAGGAGGCAGCGATCGCAAGTCGAGACATCGTGTGAATCATTTGACTCCAGATTAAGGTCCTCGGTCACCTCATCACCGTCTTCCGCATCCACCAACGCCATCGGCGGTCGCAACCAATACCGTCTCCGCCGCGACCGTTCGCACCCCAATTCCGGCGCCTGTGTCGCCAGCGGTCCATCGCTGCGCCATTGCCAGGCGCCGCAATCCACGGTGTTGATCCAGGTCGTGCCGAGGGCCCGATAACGCGCCACCACCTCCTCCCGAGGGTGGCCGAAGCGGTTCAGATACCCCGACTGCGCCACCGCGACCCGCGGCGCCACGGCCCGCACAAACGCCAGCGACGACGACGTCTTGCTGCCGTGATGCGGCACCACCATCACCTCCGCACGCAGCCCGCTCGGCACCGCCTCATCGCCCTCATCGCCCTCATCGCCCTCACCGCCCTCACCGCCCACCGGCCCGTCGATGGCGCGCCCATCGGCATCCCCACGTCGCTCACTCAGTTCACCGGCGCCCTGCCCATCCCCGTAGAGCCTCAGCAGCCGCCGCTCCCGTGCGATGTCGATGTCCCCGGTCAGCAGCACGCGTCGCCCGCCCGCCTCCACCATCAGCACGCAGGAGGATCCATTCCGACGTCGATCGGTGGCCTCATCCGCTTCGCCCGCTTCGGGTGAGAGCACCTCGAAGCGAACGCCGTCCCAGGTCCACGCCTCGCCACGCACGCAAGGCTGGGCGCCCCGCACCGCACCTCGCCGTCGGGCCACTGGCAGCCCGTCCAGCACGCTGGCGGCGCCGCCGGCATGGTCCTGGTCTGCATGGCTGACCATCAGCAGATCCACGCGCCGATCGCCCAGGCCGCGCAGCAATGGCAGCAACACCCGATCGCCGGCATCCGCGCCGGGGCCCCATCGCGGGCCGGCGTCAAACAGCAGCGTGTGGCGATGCGTGCGCAGCACCGCCGCACCGCCCTGCCCTACATCCGGCACCCAGAGTTCCAGCACGCCCGGCGGTGGACGCGGCGTCTGAGGCCACAGCAGCGGCAAGGCCAGCGCAACGCCGCACAGCCGCCAGGTCCAGGCCCACGGCAATGCGGCGATCACCCCACCGACCAAGCCAAGCGCCTGCGCCCAAACAGGCGCCCAGGGCAGATGCCACACGGCCAGCGGCAGCCCGCGCAGTGCCTCCAGAAAGGCATGAAGGCCCGCCACCATCCAGGCGCCGGCGGTCCACAGCGGCGCCCAGACCGCGCCCAGCATTGCCAGCGGCGTGATGACATACGACACCCATGGAATCGCCACCGCATTGGCCAGCAGGCCGATGATCGACAGCTGCTGGAACAGCAGCAGCGTCAGCGGGGCCAGGCCCAGCGTGATCGTCCATTGCGCGCGAACGGTCGATGCCAGCGCCCCCGACAGGCCCGGCTCGGCCGGCACGCCGCTGGCCATCAGCAAGGCCACCGCGCAGAACGACAGCCAGAACCCCGGCTGGGTCAGCGCCCAAGGGTCCATCAGTCCGACGGCCAGCGCCGACACCGCCAGGCTCAGGCCCCACGGCCAGCGCACCCCGACCTGCCGCAGCACCGACAGCGTCAGCACCAGACCGAAGGTGCGCTGGGCCGGCACGCCCCAGCCGGAGAACACCGCATACAGCCCGGCCGCCACGGTGCCGATCCACATCGCCGCGCGCGGTGCCGGGCAGTGCAGACACAGCCAACTGCTGCGCCGCCAGAGCCGCCCGCCCAGCAGGCCGGCCAGCCATGAAAACATGGTCACATGCAGGCCACTCACCGACAGCAGGTGCGAGACACCGGTATCCCGGTAGAGCGACCAGTCGGTGGGTCGCACGGCGCCCTGGTCGCCCAGGCTCAGCGCGGCCAGCACGCCGCCGCCCCGACCGTCGCTGACACGTGCATCGATGGCGTCGCGCAAGGCCTGCCGCGCCTGGTCCACGCCCAGCCAGGACCCGTCGGACAAGCGTTGCTGGCTGCGACTGCGGCAACTGCCCGCAGCGGGCAGATCCTGCTCCAGCATCCAGAGCGCGGCATCGCCGGACTTCGGATTCATCAGTCCGTAAGGCCGCTTGAGCTTGACGTCCAACTGCCAGCGCTCACCCACCCGCGGGATCGACGGCATGCCGTAGCACGACAGCATCAAGCGCGGCGGCGCACCTTCCACGGATCCAGCGACGCCGTCCACGTCAAACCGCATCCGCCATCCCTCGCTGCCACCGATGCCGCTCAACCGCTGCGGCAGTCCAGCGATGCGGCCAGTCAGCGTCACGACCTGGCCCTCCAGCGCCGCCGGCAACAGTTCGGCGAGCCGCCAGTGGGCGCGCGCGGCCGTCAGCGCGGTGCCCGACACCGTCGCCAGGACCGTCCAGGCCAGCCAGCGCACGGGCCAAGGCCAAGGCCAGGGACAGGGACGCTGCGATCGCAGGCGTGCCCGCCGGAAGGCGGAGGTCGACAGCACGACACACCCCACCGCCGCCACGATCACCATGCCGATGAGTCCGACCCACTCGGCTTCAGAAGGCAACCGTGCCCAGGTCTGCACCACCCCCATGCCCAGCAGGGATGCCGACAGCGTCAGTGCCCAGGCCCAGGCCGGGGTGTAGGATTCGAGCGATGGTCTGAGAGGCTTCTCGGGCCCTGTCTCCCACCCACTCCCGTCATCACCGACCCCAGTCCCATGAGCACCCGTACCGCGTCCGTCTACGACCGTCTTCAGCAACTCGGCATCACCCTGCCACCGGTGGCCGTGCCCGCCGCCGCCTACGTGCCGTTCGTGCGCACCGGCAACCTGGTGTTCCTGTCCGGTCATATCGCCAAACAGGATGGCAAGCCCTGGGTGGGCCAACTGGGCAAGGATGTCGACACCGCCACCGGCAAGGCCGCCGCGCGCGCCATCGCCATCGACCTGATGGGCACGCTGCACGCGGCCGTCGGCGATCTGAACAAGGTGACCCGCATCGTCAAGCTGATGAGCCTGGTCAACAGCACCGGCGACTTCACCGAACAGCACTTGGTGACCAACGGCGCCTCCGAACTGTTCGGCGAGGTGTTCGGGCCGCAGGTCGGCGCCCATGCGCGCAGTGCCTTCGGGGTGGCGCAGATTCCGATGGGCGCTTGTGTCGAGATCGAACTGATCGCCGAGATCGCTGATTGATGAGCGCGCTGACCCCTTCCCGCGCGCTGGCCTTCAGCGCGCTGGCCTCGGTCGCGGCCTTGGCCGCCGCGCTGGTCGCCCAATATCAGTTCGACATCAAGCCGTGTCCGTGGTGCGTGATGCAGCGCGGCATCTTCATCCTGATCGCCGTGGTGAGCGCCCTGGGCTGGCTGCTGCAACGCTTCAGCGCCGCGCGGGTGCTGTCGCTGCTGCTGGTGGGCGCCCTGGCGGTGGCCGGGCTGGTCGCGGCCGGGTATCAGCATGAGGTGGCCGCCAAGCTGGCGAGCTGCGACATGACCTTCGCCGACCGGGTGCTGACTGCGCTGGATCTCGAGGCCCGCTGGCCGTCCGTCTTCATGGTCACCGCCTCCTGCAGCGAGGCTTCCGCCTACACCTTGCTGGGCCAGCCCTACGAGATCTGGAGCGGCCTGCTGTTCACGCTGATTGCGTTGTTCAGCCTGCTGTCCGTGAAGCACCGCCGCTTGAACCGGCGTTGATGGTGGTGCATCGGCGCCCTGCGCATGTCGATGCAGATCAAACGAACGGGACCCTCGGGTCCCGTTCTTGTTTCAGACTGTGAGCAGGCCGGCCGTGGCGGCGGCCGCCTTCAGAAGTCCAGTTGGCCGGCCTCGATGCCCAAGACCTGGGCCAGACGCGCCCGCATCGACCGCGCCAGCCACATGCTGAGCTCCAGTTGCTCATAGTCGGGCGGCGAGAGCCCCAGCCGCGCCGCCACCGCGTCCAGCGCCAGACCCAGATGGGTGCGCCAGGCCTGGGCCGGTGTCATGCCTTGTTGGAACACCAGGGCCACCACCGGATCAGGCACCCGGCTGCCGGTCGACGCGGTTGAGCTGTAGATGAATCGCATGGGGGGCATCTGAGCTGAGTTCGCCTACACAAACAAGTGGGGACATGACCCGTCTTTGCGATCCGTCGACTGCTGCATCACCGGACTTGAGATCGCCCACACCGCGGCGTCCTTCACGGACCTGTCATCGCACCTCGCCACGATCGGCGGCTTTGCATCTGACCGGAGTCATGCCATGGATCGCCGCCGCTTCCTGAATGCCAGCGCCCTTGTCGGGGGTGCGTCGTTGATCCTGCCGCAGGCGGTTCGTGCGCAGGCGCCCGCGATGATCACCCGGGACGGCATGCGCCCGCAGATGCCGCACGGCGTGCAGAGCGGCGATGCGCTGTCCGATGCCGCCGTGATCTGGACCCGCAGCGACCGCCCTGCCCGCATGTGGCTGGAATGGTCCACCACCGCCAGCTTCGCCCAGGCGCAGAAAGTGCGCGGCCCGCATCTGCTGGAGGACAGCGACTTCACCGGCCGGGTCGACCTGCGTGGGCTGCCTGCGGGCCAGGAGATCTTCTATCGCGTCATGCTGCAGGACCTGCACAACGAGCGGGTGATGTCCGAAGGGGTCAACGGCCATCTGCGGCTGCCCGCCGCCGCCGGCACGCGGCCAATGCGCGATGTGCGCTTCGCCTGGAGCGGCGACACCGTCGGCCAGGGCTGGGGCATCAACGAATCCTGGGGCGGCATGAAGATCTATGAGCAGATCCGCCGCATCAATCCCGACTTCTTCTTGCATTCCGGCGACACCATCTATGCCGACAGCCCCATCAGCGCCGAGGTGAAGCTGCCCGACGGCACCCTCTGGACCAACCTGGTGACCGAGCAGGTCAGCAAGGTCGCCGAGACGCTGGACGAATACCGTGGCCGCTATCGCTACAACCTGATGGATGCGAATGTGCGCCGCATGTCGGCCGAGGTGCCCCAGATCTGGCAATGGGACGACCACGAGATCACCAACAACTATTCCGACAGCAAGGACCTCAGCGCCGACAAGCGCTACACCGAGAAGAACGTCCCGCTGCTGGTCGCGCGCGGCACCAAGGCCTTCATGGAATATGCCCCGATGCGCCGCTTCGGCGATGCGGAGGCGGAGCGTGTCTATCGCCACCTGCCGCAGGGACCGCTGCTGGATCTGTTCGTCGTCGACATGCGCAGCTACCGCGGCCCCAACAGCGCCAACCTGCAGACCGAGGAAAACGCCGAGAGCACCTTCATGGGCCGACCGCAGCTCCAATGGCTGCTGGACGGCCTGAAGCGCTCCAAGGCGGTCTGGAAAGTCATCGCGGCGGACATGCCGATCGGCCTGCAGGTGAACGACGGCAAGGATGCGCAGGGTCAGGACAAGTGGGAAGCCATCGCCAATGGCGAGGACGGCGCGCCGAAGGGCCGCGAACTCGAGATCGCCCGACTGCTCAGCGAGATCAAGCGCGCCAACCTCCACAACATCGTGTGGCTGACCGCCGATGTGCACTACACCGCCGCCCACTTCTTCGATCCCACGCGGGCGAAGTTCAGCGACTTCCTGCCCTTCTGGGAATTCGTCTCCGGCCCGCTGCATGCCGGCGGCTTCGGACCGAACAAGCCGGATGCGACCTTCGGCATGCAGGTGGTCTATGAAAAGGCCCCCAACGAAGTGAATGCACCGCCGACCAACGGCATGCAGTTCTTCGGGCAGGTGGACATCGACGCCAAGACCCGCGCCATGACGGTCACGCTCAAGGACCTGGTCGGCGCCTCGCTCTACAGCAAGACGCTGGCGCCACATCGGGGCTGATGCATCGGCGCATTCGATGGTGAGGGCAGCGACCCGCTCGACGGGTCACGCCGCGCACCTCAGCGGTACTCCATCGCCCGCAGCACACCCTGCATCGGCGGCAGCTGCGCAATCATCGCGACCAACTCACGGATGCTTTCGGTCGCGGTCTTGGCGCGCACGCTGGCGATCTGGGTGCGCACGGTGGAGATGGCCACGCCGTGGCGCTGGGCGATCTCCTGCGGCTGCAGCCCCTCGCACAGCGCCTGCAGCACCTGCTGTTCGGCGGCGGTGAGCTGATGTTCACGGGCGAAGGCCAGCATCGGCAATTCCCCGCACAGATTGCGCTTGCCCAGCACCAGCAGCGCCTGGGCCGGCGCGCCCGCCTCCTGCATCGGCAGCACCGACAGCGCCAGCCGGTCGGCGCCGCGTCCCAGACAGATCAGATGGCGCAGGCTGCGCTGCTGCGCATCGAGCAGGGCCTGCTCCAGCCGCTGCTGATCGAGCCGCAGGCCGGCGCTCACCAGCCCGTCGACGATCTGCAGCGGCGAGCGGGGGCCGAGCTGGTCCCTCGCGGTGCAATTCGCATACAGCAGCTTGCCGCCGAGGCCGACCAGGCACACACCCAGGTCGATCTCGTCGAGCGCATGGCGCCACCACTTGTCCGGTCCGCCGCGTCGCCGTTCAGGGCCGCGGTAAGCGGTCAGCCATCCGAGTTCCGGGGACCTCCCCAGCATTCCATCCATCTCTGCCTCCGCTGATCAGGTATGTGGAACGCGGCCCGTGTCGACGGTTGTCGGGGTTGCTTGTCGGCGATCACAGTGCCAAGTCTCATGTTAGGAGATCGGACTGCGCTTGCGTAGCGGAGATTGCATGGCCGGAACCCCTAGGGCCGGGGGGGACCGGATGTCGGGTTTTCAGCGTCTTTGCCATTCCGACCTCAGACAAACCGGCGGACCACGGCGGCAACGCGTCCATCGGCGTTCCGATGAGGCTGCAGGCGAGCCTCAGGCACCAAAACGATGCCATCGCGGAACGCTCCGCCTGCCCGTGGTTCGACTAGGCCATGAACCCGAGATCGCGCGCGTTGAAGTGACCCACGCCCGGCAACACCCGAGGCAGATCGGTCGGTGACACCCCCATCCACAGCGCCAGCGTCGCGGCCAGTTCATCGACGGCGGTGGTCGGCAGCAGCCGGCCCTGCCCCACATCATCCGGACCGTTCACACTCACCGACGGCGCGGTCCCGTAGAAGCGGCCACCGCGCACCGCGCCGCCCATCACGAAGTGGTGGGAGCCCCAGCCGTGGTCGGAGCCATCACCGTTGGAGCTGAGCGTGCGCCCGAAATCGGAGGCGGTGAAGGTGGTGACCTTCTCGGCCACACCGAGCTCGCGCAGCGCCGCGTCGAAGCTGGCCATCGCGCCGCCCAGCTGTCCCATCAAGGCCGGATGCACCGACATCAGGTTGTCGTGCAGATCGAAGCCGCCCAGCGACACGAAGAACACCTGCCGCGACGCCCCGAGCGCGCTGCGCACCCCGATCATGCGGGCGACCATCTGCAGTTGCAGTGCCAGCGGGTTGCCGGCGTCGAAGCCGGTCTGCAGCGTCATGCCCGACAGCGCGCCGGTGACCACCGACTGCGCCTGCATGGAGCGCGCCGACACCCGGTTGAGCTCGGCCTCCATCCAGTGGCTGCGCTCGTCGGTGATCAGGCTGCGCATCAGGTCGGTGCAGGCCTGTGAACCGAACAGCGGCCGGCTGGTGCCGTAGATGGCAGTCGCCCCGTTCAGGCCCATCTGGTACTGGAAGGCCTGGTTGCCAGCCAGGTAGACCGAGTTGCCCGACAGGTTCACGCAAGTGAAGGTGGCGTTGCCGTTGCCGCCCAGCATCAGGTCACCCATGCGCCCGCCCCAGCCGGAGATCGCGCCCTCGGGATTGGAGGACTGCCACAGGCTCTGCTGGTCGTTGTGGGAGAACAGCTTGGGCGGAAGCAGCGCGCTGCCGGCCTGGTACTGCGCGAGGGTGGTCGGCTGCATCAGGGTGCCGATGTTGAGCATCACCGCCAGGCGCCCCTGGTCGAACACCGGCTTGAGCGCGGCCAGGCTGGGGGCCAGCGCCATCTGACGGCTGTCCGGCAGCGCAACCGAGGGATTGAGCGCGGTGTCGCTCAGCGCCTCGCGCGAGAGTGCGAGCGTCTGTCGAATGGCGGCGTAGGACTGATGGCTGGCGGCATCGAACGGCACCACCGTGTTGGCGTGGTCGTTGCCACCGTAGAGGAACACGCAGACCAGCGCCTTGTAGTCGCTGCCGCCCACCGTGGCGGCAGCGGCGTCATTGATGGTGGCGAGCTGCAGCGCCCAGGGCGCGGCGGTGCCGGCCACCGACAGGGCGCTGGCGCGTTTGAGGAACTCGCGGCGCTTGAGCGCGCCGAGTCGGGAGACATGGGCCACGATCGATTCCTTACTTCTGGATCTGATATTCGGGGCTGGACAGCAGCAGCATCCAGGAGGCCTTGACCCGGTTGAGCTGGCCGGCGTCGGTCGAGACATTGATGGTGTTGAGCGCCGCCGCGATGCGCGCCTGGGTGGCCTCCGAGATGCCATCCCCCGCCAGCAGCAGGGCCTGACGGGCCACCATCGCCCGGCTGTCGCCCACCAGCGCCAGGTCCGGGGTGAAGTCCGCCTTCAAGTCGCCGATGCCGTTGGTCAGCAGGCTGTGCATGAAGTTGAGATAACCGGCCACCGTCGTCTCATTGCAGAGCTGGAACTCCGGCGCGGTGATGGCGTTGGCGGCCAGCGCCGAATTCGGCGGCACATACCCGGGCCGGAAGAAGCCGAACACCGATGGCCCGCGGAACGGGCACTGCCCCAGCCGCGTATCCGGATTGCTGGTGTCGCCCACCGCCCAGATGTCGCCCGCCGACACCATGCCGGTGGTGCGGGCCATCTGCACGAAGCGCTGCACCGGCTCGCGCAGCTTGCCCGCTGCAGCGGTCCCACTGGGCTGGCGAGCGTCGATGTCCAGCAGGATGGCGCGCAGCACGGCCTTGAGGTCACCGCGCTGGCCCTGGCCGTTGTCATTGAAGACGGCGGCCACCCGCTGCACATAGGCCGGGCTCGGATGCGAGCACACCAGGCGCTGGATCAACTGCCGCCCGATGAAGGGGCCGACATTCGGATGGTTGCACAGCGTGTCCAGCGCCAGGCGCATCGCGGTCGGGCCATCGGCGCTGGCGGGGATGCTCGTGCCCAGCACCGACTTGGCGCCGGTCGAGAAGCGGCTGGCCAGGTGGACCATCGGCCGGCGCAGATAGCCGGGATCCGCGCCGGACGGGTTGCTGCTGTCTACATCCCAGCCGGTGAAGACCCGGGCCAGCTCGGTGATCTGGGTCAGGTCATAGGTCTCCACCGGACGACCACCCGACATCACCGGCGTGCCATCCGGCTGCAGTTGCACCAGGCCGATGGTGAAGAGCTGCATCACCTCGCGGGCGAAGTTTTCATCGGGCTGCCGACCGGTCTTGGCGTCCTCCTTGCGGCTGCCGCGCATCGACAGGTACTGGCCCATGGCGGGCGACAGCGCCACGGCCTCGAGCAACTGGCGGAAGGTGCCGAAGGCATGGTCTTCCAGCAGGTCCGCATAGGCCACGATGGTCATCGTGCGCCAGGCCGAGTTGATGCCGAGCGTGGACACGATGAACAGGTCCGACAGAGCCAGCACCATGCGCTGTCGCAATTGGTCGGGCGAGCCGATCAGCTTGCACCAGGTGGTGCCGTCCAGGCCGTTCCAGGCGTTGTACTTGTAGGACTCGCCGCCCAGGCCCACGCGCACCATGCGGTCCCAGCGGCTTTCAGTGCGCGGCGCGAGGAACTGCAGGTCCAGCCAGCCGCTGTAGCCGATGGCCTTCAGCGTGGCGATGTCCGCCGGCGTGGCGGCGAAGCCGGCCTGCGCCAGAAAGCGTGCCGCCTGGGCATCGTTGGGCAAGGGATAGGTCACCGGCACCGCGGGCGAGGTCGATGGCGTCGGCGCCGGGTTGGGTGCAGGCACCGGCGCGGTCGATCCGCCGTTGCTGCCGGACGGTGGGGGCGCGGGCGCCGGCGTGGGCGCGCCGACCTCACCTGGCGCTGGTGTTCCGGCGGGATTGGCGGTGCCATCGGCACCTCCGCCACCGCCTCCGCCACAGGCGCTCAATGCGGCGGCAGCAGCCGTGACGGCGGCGGAAGACCAGGGGAATCGAAGCATGGCGGCGGACGACGGGGTACTGCAATGGCCGCCACTCTAGAGAGCGTCGCCACCCGCATCAGCGTTGAATCAGCAACAGAGGAAAGGCCCGGCAACATCGGCGGTTACCGTGGTTTTCGACCTCGACACGGCCGCGTTCCGTCGCGCTGAAAACCGCCGTTTTCAGCGCTTTCGCCCCGCCGGAGTTTCCCGTGCGTGCGACTTCTCACACCGCGTTCGCGCCGCCGTCAGAAAGCCGAATCGCGAACTTGATCCGTGGGGTGTACGGGTGCGGTCGAAGGTCCGCGGGCCTCGCTCAGACCGTCATGAAGCCAAGGTCTTTCTGGTCGAAGTTCACGATGCCGGGCAGCACCAGCGGCAGGTCGGTGGCGCTCACGCCCATCCAGCGCGCGAGCGTGGCGGCCAGTTGGTCGACCGAGGTGGTCGGCAGCAGCCGGCCCTGGCCGACGTCGTCCGGTCCGCCGACGCTGACTGACGGCAGTTGGCCGTAGAAGCGGCCGCCCTTGACCGCGCCACCCATCACGAAGTGATAGCTGCCCCAGCCGTGATCGGAGCCATCGCCGTTGGAGCTCAGCGTGCGGCCGAAGTCGGAGGCGGTGAAGGTGGTGACGTTCTGCGCCACGCCCAGTTCCTGCAGCGCGGCATCGAAGCTGGCCATCGCATTGCCGACCGATCCCAGCAGGCCGGGATGCTGATTCACCAGCAGGTCGTGCAGGTCGAAGCCGCCCAGCGACACGAAGAACACCTGGCGCGAGGCCCCCAGCGCCTGACGGGCGCCGATCAGCCGGGCGACCATCTGCAGCTGCGCTGCCAGCGAGCCGGTCTCGAACGGCGTCTGCAGCGTGATGTTGGACAACGCGCTGCTGATGGTGGATTGGGCGGTGATCGAGCGCGCGGTGACGCGATTGAGCTCGGCCTCCATCCAGTGGCTGCGTTCGCCGGTGACCAGGGTGCGCAGCGCATCGCTGCAGGCCTGCGAGCCGAACAGGGTGCGGGTGACGCCGTTGATGGCCACGGCGCCGCCACTGTTCATCTGGTATTGCACCGCCTGCTTGCCGGCCATGTAGACCGCGTTGCCGGAGATGTTGATGCAGCTGAAGGTCGCATTGCCGTTGCTGGACAGGAACTGATCGCCCAGGCGCCCGCCCCAGCCGGAGATCGCGCCTTCCGGATTGGAGGACTGCCACAGGCTTTGCTGGTCGTTGTGGGAGAACAGCTTCGGCGGCAGCGGCACATTGCCGGCCTTGTACTGGGCCAGCGTGGTCGGCTGCATCAGCGTGCCGATGTTGAGCATCACCGCCAGACGACCGGCGTCGAACACCGGCTTGAGGCCGGTCATCGTGGGCGCGAGCGCCATCTGGCGGCCGTCGGGCAGCGCGACCGAGGGGGTCAGCGCGGTGGCAGCCAGCTGGTCGCGGGGCGTGGCCAAGGTCTGGCGGATGGTGCTGTAGAGCTGGTGGCTGGCCGCGTCGTAGGGCACCAGGGTGTTGCCGTGGTCGTTGCCGCCGTACAGGAACAGACAGACCAGCGCCTTGTAATCACCAGGGGCGGTGGCGGCGGCGGCCTCGTTGATGGCGGCAAGCTGCAGCGCCCAGGGCGCGGCGGTGCCGGCCACGGACAGGGCGGAGGCGCGCTTGAGGAATTCGCGGCGACGCAGGGCCGCCAGACGGGAGACGTGGGCCATGGGATGCGCTCCGCTTACTTCTGGATCTGGTAGTCGGGGGAAGCCAGCATCAGCAGCCAGGAGGCTTTGACGCGATTGAGCTTGCCGGCGTCGGTGGTGGCCACGATGGCGCCCACGGCGGTGGTGATCGTGGTGATCGTGGCTTCGGACACCGTGCCGCCGCCCAGCAGCAGCGCGTGGCGCTGGACCAGGGCGGTGGCGTCGGCGGCGATGGCCAGGTCGGCGGTGTAGTCGGGCTTCATGTCGCCGATGCCGGCGTTCACCAGGCCTTGCATGAAGTTCAGATAACCGGCGACGGTGCTTTCATTGCAGAGCTGGAACTCCGGCGCGGTGACCCCGTTGGTCCCGAGCTGCGAATTGGGCGGCACATAGCCTGGCCGGAAGAAATTGAACACCGAGCCGCTGCGCATCGGGCTCTGGCCCAGGCGCGACGCCGGATTGCTGCAATCGCCGATGGCCCAGAGGTCGCCGGGCGAGCTCATGCCCACGGTGCGGGCCCACTGGATCAGCCGCTGCACCGGTTCGCGCAACTTGCCGCCGCCGGGGTTGGCGGAGGGGGTGCGGGCCTCGCTGTCCAGCAGCACGGCGCGGATCACCGCCTTCATGTCGCCGCGCACGCCCTGCCCGTTGTCGTTGAACGCGGTGGCCACGCGTTGCACATAGGCGCCGCTGGGGTTGGAGCAGACCAGTCGCTGAATCAGTTGGCGACCGATGAACGGGCCGACATTGGGATGGTTGGCCAGCGTATCGAGGGCGGCCTTCATGGCGGCGGGGCCGTCGGCGCTTTCGGGGATGGTGGTGTCCAGCACCTTCTTCACGCCGGTGGAGAAGCGGCTGGCGGTGTGCACCATGGGACGGCGCATGTAGCTGGGATCGGCACCGCTGGGCGCGGTCGTATCGAAATCCCAGCCGGTGAACACCCGGGCGACCTCGCTGATCTGCGCGAGGGTGTAGGTATCGATGGTTTTTCCGCCGTTGGTCTTGGGCGAGCCATCGGGGTTGAGCTGATTCAAACCGATGGTGAACAGCTGCATCACCTCGCGGGCGTAGTTCTCATCGGGCTGACGACCGGAGCGAGGATCTTCCTTGCGGTTGCCGCGCATGGCGAGGTAGACGCCCATGGCGGGCGACAGCGTCACGCCTTCCAGCAGATTGCGAAAGGTGCCGAAGCAGCGTTCTTCCAGCATGTCGACATAGCCAGCCACTGCGAAGCCGGGCCAGCTCACGGGCAGGCCGTTCATCGACACCACGAAGATTTCCGACAGGGCCAGCACCACGCGTTGGCGCAACTGATCGGACGAGCCGATGAGTTTGCGCCAGAGGGTGGCGTCCACCCCGGCGAGGCTGTTGCGATAGGTCTCTGCGGAATAGCCTTTGGCCACGAGCCAGTCGTAATGGGTTTGGCTGCGACTGGCGTTGAACTGCATGTCCAGCCAGCGCCCATAGCCGACGGATTTCACTGTGGCGACGTCGGTCGTGCTGGCGGCGAATCCGGCCTGTGCCAGGAACCGAGCGGCCTCGCCGTCATTGGCGGGCAGGGCGTTCTGTGGATCTGAATCCGAACCGCTGTCTGTGCTGCTACCGCCGCCGCAAGCGGCCAGCAGGGCTGCGGCCGACAGCACGGCGCCGGCGGTGCTGGCGGCGCTGAGCGCGGCTGCCGGGCTGCTGGCGTCCTCGGTCATCCTGGGGGAAGCCGTGACGGGAGCCGTGATGGCGGTGCTCGCTGCGCTGTCCGTGGTGGGGATGGCGGAGGGGGCGTTGAAGCGGGAGGCGATGGCACTCGAATTCATCTCGGCACGTGGCTGGATGCTGCGGATGCCGGATGGTGTCGTCTTTGTCGGTGACATGCAGCGTCATCTGTACAACAGGTGCAAGTCCCGGAAACAATGTGTCAGCGCGTGAACTATGCACTCCAGGCCCTGCTGCGATCTCCGCTAGGCCTGCGGCTTGCCGGCGGCGCTACCGCGCTGCCAATCACCCTATGGACCCGTTGCGAGGCGACGGACGAGCGGGTAAGTCGATGGACGAGCCCCGCCGAGGGCGAGTGTCGGTGACGGTGGGAGGACCGCGTTGAATGGTTGGCGCGTCCCGCGCTAGCGGGCAAGCGCGGGCAAGCAGGCAAGCAGACAAGCAGGCAAGCTTTCGCGGCGAGGCGACGGAGGGGTTGGGATGTGGCGCGGACGAGCCCCGCTTAGGGCGAGTGTCGGTGACGGTGGGAGGACTGCGTTGAATGGTTGGCGCGTCCCGCGAAAGCGGGCAAGCGTTCGCAGCGAGGGGTGGGTAGCGTCAGCGAGTGGTGGGGGTTCTAGTAGCAGGGCTGGAGGAGTCTCGGAGCGGAGTGACGAGCGACGGGGGGATGACAGCGAGCAAGCTCGCCGGGAGGGAGGCGTTCTTTGGTTCCTTTCTGGGGCGCCAGAAAGGGACTCGGCTGCCGGGCCGAAACCCCGGCGGGCTGTATCGAGTGCGCGCAGGGGGATGGAAGAGCGCCCTTCCCCTGACCTAGGGAAAGCCGGGACGCCGCTAAAGAGCCCCCCGCCCGAGGGCGATCAAACCAAGGTCACCCCGGTCTTGCTCTGCAAGAACTCTTTGGACACCCCTGGCGCCAGCTCCACCACCTCAATCCCGCGGGGCGTGACATCGAGCACCGCCAGGTCGGTGATGATGCGATTGACGACGCCGACGCCGGTCAACGGCAGGGTGCAGTTGGGGATGATTTTGAGGTCTTCGGACCCGTCCTTCTTCTTGGCGACGTGTTCCATCAGAACGATCACCCGCCGGACCCCGGCCACGAGGTCCATGGCCCCTCCCATGCCTTTGACCATTTTCCCGGGGATCATCCAATTAGCGAGGTCTCCTCGCTCGCTGACCTGCATGGCGCCGAGGATGGAGAGGTTGATTTTTCCACCGCGGATCATGGCGAAGCTGTCGTGGCTGCCGAAGATGGAGGAGCCGGGAATGGTGGTGACGGTTTGTTTACCGGCGTTGATGAGGTCGGCATCGACTTCATCGTCGGTGGGAAACGGCCCGATGCCGAGCATTCCGTTTTCGCTTTGAAGCCAGACTTCCTTGTCGGCGGGCACGAAGTTGGCCACCAGCGTCGGGATGCCGATCCCGAGGTTCACATAGAAGCCGTCTTCGAGTTCCTGGGCGGCGCGTGCCGCCATCTGGTCTTGGGTCCAGGGCATGGTGGGTCTCCTCAGGCGGCGGGCCGGGTGGTGCGCTTTTCGATGCGCTTTTCGGGATGGGGGTTGTGCACGATGCGATGCACGTAGATCCCTGGGAGGTGGATGGCGTCGGGGTCGAGGTCGCCGACGTTGACGATTTCTTCGACTTCCACGATGGTGACTTTGCCGGCCATGGCGCAGGCGGGATTGAAGTTGCGGGCGGTGCGCCGGAAGATCAGGTTGCCGCTTTTGTCGGCCACGTGGGCTTTGACGAGGGCGACATCGGGGTTGAGGGCGCGTTCCATCACGTAGTCGTGGCCGTCGAAGCTGCGGATTTCCTTGCCTTCGGCGACCAGTGTTCCGACGCCGGTGCGGGTGAAGAAGGCGGGGATGCCGGCGCCGCCGGCGCGGAGTTTTTCGGCCAGGGTGCCTTGGGGCGTGAATTCGAGTTCGAGTTCACCGGCCAGATACTGCCGTTCGAACTCCTTGTTTTCGCCAACATAGCTGGAGATCATTTTGCGGATCTGTCGGGTTTCGAGCAGTTGGCCGAGGCCGAATCCGTCGACACCAGCGTTGTTCGAGATCACGGTCAGTTGCTTGACGCCGGAATCGCGAAGGGCGGCGATGAGCGCCTCCGGGATGCCGCAGAGTCCGAAGCCGCCGACGGCGAGCAGTTGTCCGTTCTGGACGATGCCCTCCAATGCCGCATGGGCACTGGGGAAAAGCTTGTTCATGGGGAGTCTCCTGATGCGCTGCCAATCGGCGGGAAGCGTACTACGTAAGCGCTTAAGTAGCGGCTACGTAGAATTAACTAAGCCGGACCGGGGGCGCCATGCCTGCTGAGGCGATGCGGGGCATCGATCCCCCGCGTCGGGGAGGCGGGCTTTCCGACCGCGTCCGGATCGGATCCGGCTCGGATCCGGCGCGCATCCAACCTGATCCGATCTCGCTGGTCCTGCGTCGACCTCGTCCAAGCCCTCCAAGCTCCTCCGAGCGCATTCAAGCTCCTCCAACCTTCTCCAACCTCTTCACGGCCCACGCCGCTTCTGCCCATGCCGCTGGACTACCGCACCGCCTTCGAGCAGGCCCCGATCGGCCTGGTGATCTCCGAGAACCGGTTGATCAAGGACTGCAATCGGCAGGTGCTGGCGATGTTCGGGGCGGAGCGGGAGCAGTTGATCGATCAGAGCTTTGAGCTGCTCTATCCGTCGCCGGCGGAATTCCAGCGCACGGGCGATCGCATCGTGGCCGCGCTGGATGCCAACGGCTATTACGCCGACGAGCGGGTGATGAAGCGTGTGGCCGGGCCGCGCGCGGGGGAGCTGTTCTGGTGCCATGTGTCGGGCCGCGCGCTGGATCCGGCGCGGCCGCATGCGAGTGGCATCTGGAGCTTCGAGGACCTGTCCGCGCATCGCCAGCTCAAGGCCGACCTGACCGCGCGTGAGCGCGAGATCGCCGCGCTGCTGATCGAGGGCCTGACCAGCAAGCTGATCGGCAAGCGGCTGGGCGTGAGCCCGCGCACCATCGATGTTTACCGGGCGCGGCTGATGAAGAAATACGGCGCGGCCAGCACGCCGGACTTGGTGCATCGGCTGCTGGTGTCGTGACGATCGGCGGCCAGATTGCCTCGCGCGGGCAAGCCGAAAACCCTGAACCGGTCGAAGCGGGCCTGGGCACCTTGAACGCAAGGCCTCGCGCTGCCCGAACCGAAGGCCGGCAGATTGCGGCGGCACATTGCGGCGGCGAAGCGCGACGGCAAAGCGCGACAAGGCGCGGCCAAACCCAGACCCCACCCTAGGCGACCCGCACACGTCAGAACTGAAGCTCCGCTGACATCGCCGCGCCAAATGGTGCCCGCACAACACGGTTTCAATCGCTCACAGGATGCCCGCAAGCCCCGATCAACAGGGACATCTCTCAAGACCTGCCCCCGGATGTGCGATTTCATCGGTCTTTTGCGGGGCAACCCGAGGATCACCCAGCGATTTCTCGCGCACAATACGCGCCGTCCGGCACTGCGCCGGGCTTAACTTGCAAGAGTCCAATCGAATGAACAAGACCGAACTGATCGAACACCTGGCTTCCAAGCATGAGCTGACCAAGGCCGAATCCGGCCGCATCCTGGAAACCCTGCTGGACGCCGTGGTCACCACGGTGAAAAAGGGCGGCGCCGTGTCCATCCCCGGCTTCGGCTCCTTCAAGCAGCACTCGCGTGCCGCTCGTACGGGCGTGAACCCCAGCACCGGCGACAAGATCAAGATCGCTGCGGCCAAGCTGCCGAAGTTCACCCCCGGCGCTGGCTTCAAGGCCGCCGTGGATCCGAAGGCTGCTGCCCGCAAGGCTGCCGCCAAGCCGGCTGCCAAGGCTGCTGCCAAGCCGGCCGCTGCCAAGAAGGCCGCCAAGAAGTAATCCACTTCTTCAGGCTGACGATCGCCCCCGGCCGCCGCATGGCGGTCCGGTGAGTCGATCCCAAACAAACCCGGCTCACGCCGGGTTTGTTTTTTGCTCCTACAGTTGCCGCATGTCCGCCCGTCCGTCCGAAGTCCCGTTGCGTGTGCTGTCGCTCATCCCGCCGATGACGCAGCTCAACACCCCCTACCCGTCCACCGCCTACCTGACCGGCTTCCTGCGTTCCCGCGGTCTTCCTGCAGCGCAGCGCGATCTGGCGCTGGCCCTGGTGCTGCGGCTGTTTTCGCGCGACGGACTTCAACGCATCCGCGCCGCAGTGCAGGCCATCGCGCTGCCGGATCGCGGCCTGGCCTCGCGCCTGTTTGATGAATCCTTCGATCGCTACCTGGCGACCATCGGACCCACCATCGCCTTCCTGCAGGGCCGCGACCCCACGCTGGCGCACCGCATCAACTCCCGCAGCTTCCTGCCCGAGGGCAAGCGCTTCGAGTCGCTGGAGGTCTATGTGGCCGAGGACGGCGAGGATCCGCTCGCCTGGGCCTTCGGCGCGCTGGGACTGCAGGACCGGGCCCGTCACCTGGCCACGCTCTACCTGAACGACCTGGCCGATGTGCTGCGGGAATCGGTGGACCCGCGCTTTGAATTCGTCCGTTATGCGGAACAGCTGGCCACCAGCCAGCCCACCTTCGACCCGCTGCACGACGCGCTGCAGGCGCCGACCAACCTGGTCGACGACCTGCTGGAAGCGCTGACGCTGGAGGCCCTGGCGGCGGAGCAGCCCGATGTGGTGCTGCTGTCGGTGCCCTTCCCGGGGGCGGTCTATGCGGCGCTGCGCATCGGCCAGACGATCAAGCGCACCCGGCCCGGCGTGCAGGTGGTGCTGGGCGGTGGCTTCGTCAACACCGAACTGCGCGACCTGACCGAAGCGCGGCTGTTCGACTATGTGGACTTCGTGACCCTGGACGCCGGCGAGCGCCCGCTGCTGGCGCTGCTGGACCATCTCGCCGGCCGACGCAGCCGGCAGCGCCTGGTGCGCTGCTTCGTGCGCGAGTCAGAGGGCGAGCTGGCGGGGCAGGTCCGCTACATCAACTTCATCGAGCCGGACGTGCCCTTCGAGGATGTCGGCACGCCCACCTGGGACGGCCTGCCGCTGCGCGACTACCTGTCGCTGCTGGACATGCTGAACCCGATGAATCGCCTGTGGAGCGACGGCCGCTGGAACAAGCTGACCATCGCGCATGGCTGCTATTGGAAGAAGTGCAGCTTCTGCGACATCACGCTGGACTACATCTCACGCTATGAGGCGGCCTCGGCGAAAACGCTGGTCGACCGCATCGAAACCATCGTCGCGGAAACCGGTCAGACCGGATTCCACTTCGTCGATGAAGCCGCACCGCCCAAGGTGCTGCGGGCGCTGGCGCAGGAATTGATCGACCGCGGTGTCTCCATCAGCTGGTGGGGCAATGTGCGCTTCGAGAAGACCTTTTCCCCCGAGCTCTGCCAGTTGCTGGCCGACAGCGGCTGCATCGCCATCAGCGGCGGCCTGGAAGTGGCGTCGGACCGGCTGCTGACGCTGATGCAGAAGGGCGTGTCGGTGGAGCAGGTGGCGCGGGTCACCCGGGCCTTCACCGACGCCGGCATTCTGGTGCATGCCTACCTGATGTACGGCTTCCCGACCCAGACGGTGCAGGACACGGTGGATGCGCTCGAGTATGTCCGTCAGCTGTTCGAAAACGGCTGCATCCAGAGCGGGTTCTTCCATCGCTTCGCCTGCACGGTGCATTCCCCGGTGGGCAAGGATCCCGCGGCGTTCGGGGTTGAACTGGTGCCGCTGCCGCCGTCGCCCTTCGCCAAGAACGATGTGGGCTTCATCGATCCCACCGGCACCGACCACGACGCCATGGGCGAGGCGCTGAAGAAGGCGCTCTACAACTTCATGCACGGCATCGGCCTGGAGCAGGACGTCCGACGCTGGTTCAGCGTGCGGGTGCCCAAGCCGAAGGCGTCCAAGCAATTCATCGAACAGGCCTTGTCCGAGGGCGTCAGGCGCTGAGCGAATCGCAGCCAGCGCTGTGGGCCAGGCGGTGCGGCCCGTGAGGGAAGCGGCGTCAACGGCGAAGGTTCACGATCGACGGGACCAGGGGACCGCCCCCGTCCCAGCGGGGTACGCGGGTTGCGCGGAACACTTGGATCGGGCGACGTGAGCGGCGCTTCGTCCCGGTGACGCAGCGCATTCAGCGATCGCCGCCGGCCGAGGCCCCCGCGCCCGCGCCCGCGCCGGATCCGGTTGCCACGCTCACGGCCGCCTCGGCGGATGTCGATCCCGGGCCGAATCCGCTGGTCGTCGTGCTGGTGGCGCTGGGCGACTCGGGCGCCGGGGGCGGCGGCAAGGCCACCGGTCGGACGTCCAGCCGCACATTGAGCATGGTGACGTCGTCGGCCGGGCCGTCGGTATTGAACCAGCCACGGGTGCCCTCGCCCCGGTAGAGCCGGAAGACAAAGCCGATCCGGTCCTTGGGCTCGGTCGCCCCGGGTCGGGTGCGTGAGGCCATGGCCCGCACTTCGCCGGCCGGTGAGGTGATCAGCTCGTTCATGGCCTGGACGATTCGGTTGTCGCCAAGGATGTCCGGCTGGAAGGTGTCCACCGGTCCATGCGACCAGGCGGGTGCGCCCTGCCCGGCCGGCCGCGGCAGGACGGGGTCCGGCACCGGCGTCTTGCGCCGACCCGGCGTGGTGACGCCCGACTGCAGGTTGTGGCGGTCGCCGTGATCGAGGTAGCTCAACCGGGCACCCTGCACATTGAAGCCGGGCATGCTGGGATCGGTGCGCGCATCGCGAAGGTCCACCAGCATCGCGCCGCGTCCGCCGATGATCTCGATCTGCTGGCCCTGCACCACGGCGGCGCTGTTCTCTTCCACGCCCAGGCCCAGCCGATAGCCCTTGGCCAGCATCAACGGCAGCATGCGGCCGATGCGACCGCGCTTGAGGAAGTGCTGGTCGACGAACAGGCGATCGCCGACAAAGCCCAGGCCTTGGTCGACCTCTTGCCCGTCGCGCATCTGGCCGCGCATCACCTTCATCACATCGAGGGCGTCGCGGAACATGGTCCGGCTCATGATCGCCGCCCCCGCGCTGGTGCCCGCGACCACCCCGCCCTCGCGGTAGACGTCCCAGATCGCCTCCAGCATCGGGGTGGCGCGGCCATCCGGCTGAAAGGTGTCCACGATCAGGCCTTGCGCCCCACCGGAGAAGAACACCGCGTTGGAGGCGCGCACCTTGGCGATCAGTGCCGGGTCGGCCAGGTTCTTCTTGAGGTCGGCGCCCTCCAGCCGGGGCGCCACCGGAATGTGCTCGGCCTGGGCCCCGTGACGCTGCAGCGCCTGCACGATCAGTTCCGCCGAGCGCTCGGGACTGGCGGACGCGGTGGCCAGCACCGCGAATCGCGCCTTGTTGGCCCCGCCGGCCTCGTCGACGATGCGCTGCCACACCGTGTCGTTGTCGTAGCGCAGCGCGCCGCCGATCACGATGGCCGTCTGTGCATGCGCGCCCTGCAGCCCCAGCGCCGCCAGAAGCGCCAGTTGGGCGCGAAACAATGCGTTGAACTTGTGCATGGCTGCCATCTTGCTCCGCGATGCGCCGTCGAAAAAGCAGGCATCACCCGAATCAGGGGTTCCGATGCGCGATCAACGCCCCAGCGGGAGATGTGTTACGCCTGCAGGTGAGCCACGGCGAAGAGCACGGCCACAACCCAAGCGGGGCCCGAGCGCGGGGCCGGGCGTGTCTCTCAAGCGCCGAAGCCGCCCTTGCGCGCCGCGCCGGACTTGGGTCGTCTGCTGCGGCGCAGGCGATAAAAGAGCAATGCGCCGAACACCGCCACCACGACGCCGATGACGACCCAGCGGCTGGATCCAGCGTCCTTGCTCGTGACCGATCGCAGGCTGTCCATCAGGCCGCCGAAGCCGACGCTGATCAGCAGCAGCACCGCCAGCGTCATCACCACGGCAAAGCTCAGGCCAGCGAGCTGGCGTTTGGTGCTGTCCTTCATGCGGGATTCGGCTCGTCCATGCCCAGGGCGGCCTGGATGCGGGCAACAGTGGCCTTGAGCGCGTCCAGCTCGGCACGCAGGGCCGCGATCTCCTCATCCCGCGCGGCAGACGATGAGCCACCCCGGCCACCGCCCGCGCCTGTCGCAATGTCACTTCCGGCCGCAGCGCCGGCCCAAGCCGGCGGCTCGCCACTCAGCAGATGGGCCCAGCGTGACTCCCGGGCGCCCGGGGCCCTGGCGAGCTTGCGCGCCATCGGTGGTTCACGGGCGGCCAGTTCGTCCAGGAAGCCTTCGACCGACGACACATCGGCGAAGCGATGCAGACGCTCGGTGTTCAGGCGCAGTTCGGCCGCCGTCTGCGGGCCGCGGAGAATCAAGACTGCCAACAGCGCCTCGGCCTGACCGGGCACACCCAGCACCCGCTTCATGTTGTGCTCGAACCGCACGACGCGGCTGCCGCTCACGCTCTGGACCAGGCTCATCGACTTGAGCTCGTCCAGCACCGCGGCCACCTCGGACTCGCTCGCGCTCATCACCGGATCCCGGGCGGTCTTCTGGTTGACGCCCAAGGTCAGGCTGTTGAGGGACATCGGATAGCTGTCCGGCACGGTGGATTCCTTCTCCACCAACACCGCCAGCACGCGCGCTTCCAGCGCGCTCAGTTCACGCAAGGCCATGGCTCCACCACCTCAAACGCCGAAACCGTCGTCGGCCTGGATGACCGCGCCGTTGATGAACCGGCTTTCCTTGGCACACAACATCAGCAGCGTGGTGTCCAGGTCCTGCGGCAAGCCGACCCGCTTGCGCGGCAGCAACTCCACCAGCTTGCGACCCTGCTCGGTCTGCCAGTGATGGTGGTTGATCTCGGTGTCGATGTAGCCGGGGCAGATGGCGTTGACGTTGATGTCGAACTTGCCCCATTCCAGCGCCATGGCGCGGGTCATGTGGATGACCGCCGCCTTGCTCATGGCATAGACGCCGATCTGCGAGAGCACCCGCAAACCCGCCATCGACGCGATGTTGACGATGCGTCCCCCGGTGTAGGTGCCCGGTGCCGCGCCGCGGGCACGCGCCAGCATGCGCTTGCCGACTTCCTGGGCCACGAAGAAGGCGCCCCGCACATTCGTGTCCATCACGAAGCCGTAGTCCTCCGGCGTGACATCCACCAGCCGCTGCGTGGTGCTCACACCAGAGTTGTTGATCAGGATGTCCAGCGTGCCGACCTCGGTCTCGGCGCGCGCGATGGCGGCCTTGATGCTGTCGATGTCGGTCACGTCCATGGCGACGACATGCGCATCGCCGCCGCCGGCCTCGATCTCGGCGCGCAGCGCCTTCAGGCGCTCCACTCGCCGGCCCGCCAGCACCACGCAGGCGCCGGCTTTGGCCAGGGTTTTCGCAAACTGGGCGCCCAATCCGCTGGAAGCGCCGGTGACGAGGGCGACACGGCCCTCCAGGTCAATGCTGTAGCTCATGGCAAGGTCTCTCGAAAACTTCCCGTACGACCAAGAAACATTGCCGGGGACGATAGCACGCATGCAGGACCCGCCAACCCCGCCGCGAATCGGAAATTGATTCGCATCGCAACGGGCCAAGCCACAGCGAACCCACGCCAGATCGCTTGGGCCAACGTGGGCGTTTGGACTTCGCAATCGGGGGCGCAGAGCGCCTGCGCAGACCGAGTACGGATCGAGTTCGGATCAGGCGTCGGCTTATTCAGCGAGGACGGTTTCGATTTCCGTCGTCACCTGCGTCATCAGCTTGTGGACCGGGCATTTCGCCGCCACCTGCAACAGCCGCTGGCGATCGTCGGGGCTGAGCTCGCCGACCAGCGTCAGCGTGGTGCGCAGCTTGTAGACGCCCTGCTGTTCCTGCGATCCGTCCCGCTCGACCTGCACCTGCACATCCTCCACCGGCAGGCCCTTGCGCTGCGCATACCAAAGCACCGTCAGCGCCTTGCAGGCGCCCAGCGCGGCGTCGTAGAGGTCATGCGGATCGGGGCCCGCATCCTCACCGCCGCCGGCGACCGACTGGTCCGCGGTCAGTTGATGCTGGCGGATGCGCACGGTCTGGCGCATCGGGCCGGTCTTGTCACGCTGGATCTGGATGCTCATCGACAACTCCTCTGGAATGGCGCACGCATCCTACGACGCGGCCCCGGGCACGGCATCTGCCGACCGGGTGATGGCGACTGCCTCAGTCAAAAAGCACGACCGTTCTTTTTTTGATTCTGCACGGCTAGAATGCGCCGCAAACCGCACCGCCGCTGTCTGCGCCGTGGTGTCTTCACGAGAACAAACAAGGATGACCATGACCTCCGAAGAACTTGTTGCCCAGTACGGTCCGCGCGACAGCATGGACTACGACGTGGTGGTGGTCGGAGGCGGGCCTGCTGGCTTGGCCACGGCCATCCGCGTGAAGCAACTGGCTGCGGAGAAGGGTCAGGAGATCTCGGTGGTGGTGCTGGAGAAGGGCTCGGAGCCGGGCGCCCACATTCTGTCCGGCGCGGTGATGGATCCGAAGGCGATCACCGAGCTCTTCCCCAACTGGAAGGAACTCGGCGCGCCGCTGAACCAGCCGGTGAGCGGCGATCAGGTGCTGTTCCTGAACGAGACCGGTGCGCAGGACACACCGCAATGGCTGATCCCGCAATGCTTCCACAACCACGGCAACTATGTGGTGTCGCTCGGTGCGGTCACCAAGTGGCTGGGCGAGCAGGCCGAGGCGCTGGGGGTGGAGATCTTCCCCGGCTTCGCCGCCGCGGAGCTGATCTATGACGAGCAAGGCCGGGTCAAGGGCGTGTCCACCGGCAATGTCGGCGTGGGCAAGGATGGCGAACCGCATGACGGTTTCCAGCTGGGCATGGAATTGCTCGGCAAGTACACGATCTTTGCCGAGGGCGCTCGCGGCCATCTCGGCAAGCAGTTGATCGCCAAGTACCAGCTCGATGCGGGCAAGGATCCGCAGACCTATGCCATCGGCATCAAGGAGCTGTGGGAAGTGCCGGCCGACAAGGCCCAGCCCGGCCAAGTGGTGCACACCGCTGGCTGGCCGATGGACAGCGAGACCTACGGCGGCGGCTTCCTCTATCACCTGGAAGGCAACAAAGTGACGCTGGGCTTCGTGGTCGGCCTGGACTACAAGAATCCGTGGCTGTCGCCCTTCGAGGAAATGCAGCGCTGGAAGACCCACCCCAGCATCCGCAAGCACATCGAAGGCGGCAAGCGTCTGGGCTATGGCGCGCGCGCCATCACCGCCGGCGGTCTGCTGAGCCTGCCCAAGACGGTGTTTCCGGGCGGCGCGCTGGTGGGATGCGATGCGGGCTACCTGAACGCGGCCCGCATCAAGGGCAGCCATGCGGCCATCAAGACCGGCATGCTGTGCGCCGAGGCGCTGGTCGACGCACTGGCTGCCGGCCGCTCGCTGGACGAGCTCAGCGCTTACCCAGCGGCGTTCGACAAGAGCTGGCTGCGTGAGGAGCTGGACCAGTCGCGCAACTTCAAGACCTGGTTCAAGAAGGGCAACACCGTTGGCACGCTGATGACCGGCATCGAGCAATGGTTGCTGCCCAAGCTGGGCATGAAGCGGCCGCCCTGGACCATCCACCGTGATCAGCCCGACCATGTCTACCTGCGTCCGGCGGCGGAGATGCCCAAGATCAGCTATCCCAAGCCCGACGGCAAGCTGACCTTCGACCGGCTCTCCTCGGTGTTCGTGTCCAACACCAACCATGAAGAGAACCAGCCGGCCCACCTCACGCTCAAGGACAACAGCGTGCCGGTGCAGATCAACCTGGCGAAGTACGCCGGCCCCGAAAGCCGCTACTGCCCGGCCGGCGTGTACGAATTCGTGAACGATGGCGGCACCGAGCGCCTGCAGATCAATGCGCAGAACTGCGTGCACTGCAAGACCTGCGACATCAAGGATCCGACCCAGAACATCGTCTGGGTGACGCCCGAAGGCGGCGGCGGACCGAACTACGCGGGGATGTGATCCACCCTCCTCATGGACGCGAAAAAGCCCGCATGCAGCGGGCTTTTTTCTAGGCGCAGCGCCTGTCGGAGCAGACCGCGTGGCGAGGTCTGACTTCAGCGCTGGAGCACAGACATCCAACGCGCCAGCAGTTGCTCGTCGTGCGTGCCTTCACGCTGGTGCGCCATGATGCGCTCGCGCTCGCCCGGGGTTCGGTTCTGGCTCAGCTTGACCTTGAGCTTGCTGCGCTCCACCGGCACACGGAAGCCAACGATCGCACCCAGCAGCTTGCCCTGGAAGTCGGCCGGCAGACCGCTCCATTGCTTGGCATAGGCCGGCTCCTGCGTGGCGATCAGGCGCTTGAGCAGGTTGTCCTTGTCGAGCGGATGATCGAGGATCTGCACGCGCCCATGCACCTGCAGCGTCAGGTAGTTCCAGGTGGGGACCGCCATCGGCGAATCGTAGTGGCGCGGGGACACATAGGCGCCCGGGCCGCTGAACTGCACCAGCACCTCGCCGGCGTCGGCGCTGCTCAGCGCCGCGACGTGCGGATTCGCGCGAGCGAGATGGCCTTCCAGCCACCAGCCGTTGCCCGTCTTTTCTGCCCCCCAGATCATGGGGACAGGTGTTGCCGACAGCCCGTGCGTCGGATCCTTGAGGATCAGGGTGGCGAGCGGGTGCTGGTCGATCAGCAGCCGCGCCATGGAAAGGTCAGGCACGTCGAATTGCTTGGGCGTGTACATGCATCCCAATGTAGAACAGAACCCTCGCACCGCAGGCGCGAGGCGGCTTCGAGACGGTATCGATAGGCAACATCCAACAGTGCAAACGGCCCGCTGCCGGCGACCCTTCGGCACCACGCCCCACTGCCCTGACCATCGATGACGAAACGGACGCGCCAATGAGAAAACCCCCCGCAACTTTCGCTGCGGGGGGTCTCACATTCTGGTTGGCGGAGACGGAGGGATTCGAACCCTCGATGCAAGTTTTAGCTCACATACTCCCTTAGCAGGGGAGCACCTTCGGCCTCTCGGTCACGTCTCCAACCGGAGAAGCCGAGACTATAGCACGGCTTTTTGCACGCTCAAGTGAACTCGACCATCAAATCACATCAAGAACTCGCGCCATTGACGCAATAACGAATGCGTCAGCGCCGCGAATGCCGCAGCGGTCGGCTTCCGAGCGGTGCGCCGACCACCGCGTGACGCGTCTTTCAGGCCGCGTCCTGATCCAGATCGAAGGCGCGATGCAGCGCGCGCACGGCGAGCTCCATGTACTTCTCGTCGATCACGACCGAGGTCTTGATCTCGCTGGTGGTGATCATCTGGATGTTGATGCCCTCTTCCGACAGCGAGCGGAACATCTTCGAGGCCACGCCCACATGCGAACGCATGCCGATGCCCACAATCGACACCTTGCAGATGCGAGTGTCGCCCTGGACCTTCGCCGCCTGCACCGCGGGGCCGACGGTCTTTTCCAGCAGCTCCATCGCGCGCTGGTAGTCGTTGCGGTGCACGGTGAAGGAGAAGTCGGTCTTGCCGTCCTGGGAGACGTTCTGGATGATCACATCGACGTCGATGTTTGCATCCGCCACCGGGCCCAGGATCTGGAACGCGATGCCCGGCTTGTCGGGCACGCCCAGCAGGGTCACCTTGGCTTCGTCGCGGTTGAAGGCAATGCCCGAGACGACGGCTTGTTCCATTTTTTCGTCCTCTTCAAAAGTGATCAAGGTGCCGGACTTGGCTTCCTCGTTGATATCGATGTCCCAGTTGGTGAAGCTGGACAGCACCCGCAGCGGCACGCGGTACTTGCCCGCGAATTCCACCGAGCGGATCTGCAGGATCTTCGACCCCAGCGAAGCCATCTCCAGCATCTCTTCGAAGCTGATGGTGTGCAGCCGGCGGGCTTCGGGCACGATGCGCGGGTCGGTGGTGTAGACACCATCCACATCCGTGTAGATGAGGCATTCATCGGCCTTCATCGCGGCGGCAATCGCCACGGCCGAGGTGTCTGAACCGCCACGACCGAGCGTGGTGATGTTGTTGTCCTCATCGACGCCCTGGAAGCCGGCGATGACCACCACCTTGCCGGCGCTCAGGTCGGCACGCACCTTGGCGTCGTCGATGCTTTCGATGCGGGCCTTGGTGTAGGACGAATCCGTGGCCACCGGCACCTGCCAGCCGGTGTAGCTGACCGCTTCCAGGCCTTCGGCCTGCAGCGCGATGGCCAGCAGACCGACCGAGACCTGCTCGCCGGTGGCGGCGATCATGTCCATCTCGCGCATCAGCGAGGGCGAGCTGCTCGCAGGCGAGAGCTCCTTGGCCAGGCCCAGCAGGCGGTTGGTCTCGCCGCTCATGGCCGAGGGCACCACCACCATCTGGTGGCCGGCCCGGGCCCACTTGGCGACGCGCTTGGCCACATTGCGGATGCGGTCGGTCGACCCCATCGAGGTGCCGCCGTACTTGTGAACGATCAATGCCATGGGAGTGTCTTCAGAAACCCTGGAGGAATCGGGATGAACGCGAGCTGCGTCCGCATGATCGCGAGAGCCGTTGCGCGGGGCGCCAGCGGTCCGCAACCGCAGCGGCCGATTCTATAGGCCGCCCCCTGCCGCAGCGGCCCGATCAGCCGGGCCCGCGGGTCCAGCGCAGCGCCACCGGCGCCTGTGCGTCAGGATCGATGCAGCGCGCATCCAGGCCCAACCCGGGCGCGAACAGCAAGGTGTCGCCCAGGTACAGCAGCGGCCCGTCCCTCTGTGGCGCGGCAATGCCGGCACTTTGCCAGCACTTCTTGAGCGCGCGCGGCAGGCCACGCTCATGCGCCTGAAACCGCTCGCCGCCTTCGCGCGGACGCAAGCTGACCTTGCTGAGCCGGGAAGCCGCCACGCCACGCTCCGCCACCAAGAGCACCTCCAGCACGCCGCCCCAATCCGGCAGGGGATAACGACCGGGTTGGCTGAGATCGAGATCAGCGCGGGCGGTGGGTCCTGAAGCCGTCGAGGGTGCAGCCGAGCATGCGACCGAGGGGAAGGACGGGAGAAAGTCAAGGGGCGAGGACGCTCTCCGCATCGGCGCCGACGGCGACGAGGACCCTGACGACGTGGATCCGACCGCCCGCGGCGTCGAAGCTGCTTCGACCCTTAGCCGGCCTCGGTACAGATGCACCTCGTGAGCCCCGAACGGCCAGCGACCCACACCGGCCAGCGGCGCCTCACGCATCAGGCGCTGAACCAAGGTGGACGGCGCCGCTCGACCCGCCTCCCGATGCAGCCACGCGCGCAAGGCATTGAGCGCGCGCGCCGGGCTCAGCGCCTGCGCCCAGGCCTGGCGCAAGCCGTCGTCATCGGACCAGCGCGCCAGGTCTTCCTCGGCCATTTCCCGTTGCAGCGCGACGGCCTGCTGGGCCCACTCGGCCGCGCGCGCCAGAGCTGTCTCGGCACCGGGCGCCTGCGCCAGCAAGGCGGGCCAGACGGCCTGCCGCAGATGGTTGCGGGCGAAGCGCGTGTGGGTGTTGCTGTCGTCGTCGATGAATTCCAGCCGATGCGCGCTCAGGTAGGCCTCGACCGACTCACGGGGCTGATCCAGCCACGGCCGCGCCCAGCACAGGCCATGGCGCCATTGCCGCTTCGGCATCGCGGCCAGGCCGGCCGCGCCCGCACCACGCAGCGCCTGCAGCAGAAAGGTTTCCGCCTGGTCACGGCGATGGTGCGCGAGCAGCAGCAGGTCGGCGCCTGCCGCTTCGGCCATCCGTCGCAAGGCCGCATGCCGTCCCGCTCGGGCCCAGGCCTCAGTGCTTTCGCCGGCAGCCGGCTGTCCGCTCAGCCGCTCGACCTGAAGCGTCACGGGCAGGCCCCGAGCCGCCCAGGCGTCCACCTGGGCCTGGGCATGGCTCACCCAGCCATCGGCCTGGGTGCTGAGTCCATGATGAATGTGCAACGCCACCACGCGCAGGCCGAGCTGGTCGGCCGAACAGGTGGTGGCGTGGAGCAGCGCGGTCGAGTCCCGACCGCCGCTGTAGGCGACTGCGACGAGGCCGGACCCAACGCCGCGATCCGTCGACGGGCCGGCAGACTCGCCGGCCGCGGGCTCAGCGGCTCTTGGTGTCGCTGAACCGGCCATAGGCCTGCAGGCGCTCGTAGCGGCGCTCCAGCAGATCCTTGGTCTTCAGGTCGGAGACTTGGCGCAGTGCATCGCCGAGGGCGCGCTTGAGGTTGGAGGCCATCTGCTTGGGGTCACGGTGGGCCCCGCCGACCGGTTCACTGACGATCTTGTCGATCAGACCCAGCGCCTTCAGGCGGTGCGCAGTGATGCCCAGGGCCTCGGCGGCCTCCGGCGCACGCGCGGCGGTCTTCCACAGGATGGACGCGCAGCCTTCGGGCGAGATCACCGAATAGGCGGAGAACTGCAGCATCAGCACCTGGTCGGCCACGCCGATGGCCAGAGCGCCGCCGGAGCCGCCTTCACCGATCACGGTGGCGATGATCGGCACTTCCAGCTGGGCCATCTCGAAGATGTTGCGGCCGATCGCTTCGGACTGTCCGCGCTCCTCGGCACCGATGCCGGGATAGGCCCCCATGGTGTCGATGAAGGTGAAGACCGGCAGACCGAATTTCTCGGCCAGCTTCAGCAGGCGCAGCGCCTTGCGATAGCCCTCGGGCCTCGGCATGCCGAAATTGCGGTGGGTGCGTTCCTTGGCGTCAGACCCGCGCTGGTGACCGATCACCATGCACGCCTGGCCGTTGAATCGCGCAATGCCGCCGACGATGGCGGCGTCATCCGCGAAATGGCGGTCGCCGTGCAGTTCCTGGAACTCGGTGAAGACTTCCGAGCAGTAGTCCAGCGTCTGCGGACGCTGCGGATGGCGCGCCACCTGGTAGACCTGCCACGGCAGCACGTTGGCGTAAATGTCCTTCGTGAGCTGGTGGCTCTTCTTGCCCAGGCGGTCGATCTCTTCCGAGATATCCACCGCGGACTCACTCTGCACATAGCGGAGTTCGTCGATCTTGGTCTCGAGCTCAGCGATCGGCTGCTCGAATTCTAGAAAGTGCTTTTTGCTCATCCTGCTTGGTCTCTCAGAGATGATGGCCTGCGGGAGGGGAATCGGGTGTCCACCGCGCGGTCAGCGCCGTGGTACGCCCGTAATTCCCCGCTTGGTCCCGCCATGCCGCGCCCGGATGTCGGACGCGCGGTCGGGGCCGCAAGGGTTTCAATAATCCACCGGTAGCGGATCGAGGCTGCGCCAAATGTACCATGTGGCCACCGAGCGATACGGCGCCCAGCCCTCCCCCAGCTCGCGCGCCTCGGCGCGCGAGACCGGCTCGTCGCTGAAGTACTGGAGGCTGATGCCCTTGATCAGGCCAGGGTCATCCAGCGGCAGGACATTGGGGCGCATCAGGTGGAAGATCAGGAACATCTCGGCCGTCCAGCGACCGATGCCGCGGATGGCCACGAGTTCCTCGATGATGGCTTCGTCGTCCATCTGCGCCCATTGGCGCACATGAACCTGTCCGGATTCGAAGTGCTGGGCCAGGTCGACCAGGTACTCGACCTTGCGGACCGACAACCCCGCCGCCCGCAGCGCCGTCTTTTCCAGGGCCAGCACATCCACCGGTTTGATCCGGTTGGCCGGGCCGGGTATGAGCTCCAGGAACTTGTCCCACAAGCCCTGCGCGGCCTTGACCGAAATCTGCTGGCCGACGATCGATCGCGCCAGCGTCGTGAACGCATCGGTGCGGCTTTGCAGCCGCGCCTCGCCGAATTGGGGAATGAGCTTCTTCATCACCCGGTCGCGCTTGACCAGATGACGGCAAGCCTCGTCCCAATAGTCCGGGGTCACCCCGGCAGTCGCCACACGCGCCATCAGGCCTGCTCTCCAGACTTCTGAGCCACGCGCACCCAGGCGGTGCCGGACGCGGAATCCTTCAGTTCAATGCCTTGGGCCGCCAGGGCCTGACGGATGCGGTCGGCTTCGGCGAAATCACGCGCGGCCTTGGCCGCCGCGCGTGCAGCGATCTGGGCCTCGATGGCGGACTCGTCCAGACCCTCGCCGGCTTGCAGATAGGCCTTAGGCACCTGCTGCAGCACGCCCAGCACACCGCCAAGCGCCTTCAGCAGACCCGCGTCGGCCGACGAGCGGTCGCGGTTGACCTGATTGGCCAGCTCGAACAGCACAGCCAGGGCGCCGGGCGTGTTGAAGTCGTCGTCCATCGCCGCCTTGAAGGCGGCTGCAGGGCCCTGGGTCCAGTCGATCTCGACCTCATCCGCGGGCACCGCGTCCAGCGCCGTGTACAGACGGCGCACCGCCGTGCGGGCATCGTCCAGGCTGGCATCGCTGAAATTGAACGGGCTGCGGTATTGGGTGCGCAGCATGAAGAAGCGGATGGCTTCGCCGTCGAACTTCTTGAGCACGTCGGCGATGGTGAAGAAGTTGCCCAGGCTCTTGGACATCTTCTCGTTGTCGACGTTCAGGAAGCCGTTGTGCATCCAGACATTGACGAAGGGCTGGCCGAACGCGCCTTCGCTCTGGGCGATCTCGTTCTCATGGTGGGGGAACTGCAGGTCCATGCCACCACCGTGGATGTCGAACCGTTCGCCCAGCAAGGCGCAACTCATGGCCGAGCACTCGATGTGCCAGCCCGGACGACCCTCACCCCAGGGGCTGGACCATTTGGCCTCCGCCGGCTCTTCGGCCTTGGCGGACTTCCACAACACGAAGTCCATCGGATCCTGCTTGCCACCATCCACCGCCACCCGCTCGCCGGCGCGCAACTGGTCCAGCGACTTGCCGCTGAGCTTGCCGTAGCCGTCGAACTTGCGCACGGCGTAGTTCACGTCGCCGCCCTCAGACTGGTAGGCCAGGCCCTTGGCCTCGAGCTTGCCGATGATGTCCAGCATCTGCGGGACATAGTCGGTCGCACGCGGCTCATGGGTGGGCTTGGCAATGCCCAGCGCATCGAAGTCGCGGTGCATCGCGGCGATCATCTCGTCGGTCAGCTCGCGGATGGTCAGGCCACGCTCGAGCGCACGACGGATGATCTTGTCGTCGATGTCGGTGATGTTGCGAACGTAGGTGGTGTGATAACCGCTGGCCTTAAGCCAGCGATAGACCACGTCGAACGCAATGTTCATCCGTGCGTGGCCCATGTGGCAGAGGTCGTAGACGGTGATGCCGCATACATACATGCGGACGTGGCCCGGATCGATCGGTTGAAAAGGCTGCAGCTGACGGGTCAGCGTATTGAAAATGCGCAAGGAGGACATGAGTGGGGCCACTGGAGAAGTCCCGGCCTCGACCATCGCGGCCCGGCGCGGGCATGGCGCTGTCGGGGTTCCGGCCGGTGCGGAGGTGCCGACGCACAGCGACGGGCGGGGCCGGAAGAGGCGGGGTCAAGCGAGGGACGACAGCTCGCTCTAGAATGGTCGTCAGTATAGCGGCCCGACTGTCTGGCAACTCCGGACAGACCCTGGCCGACCCCGGCCCGATGCGGTCGACCTCGCCGGACCTGACCGAACGCCATCGCCCCGGAGGGCCCCCGCTGCGCATCACCCGACCCCGCCGCGGCCACCCGCCCCCGAACACCAAACACAAGAAGCGCCAGCACACGCCCACCATGCCCAGTCTCACTCCCCTGCTCCGTTCCTTCTGCATCGCCGTGGCGGTACTCAGCGGCACGGCGGTGCATGCTGCCGCTCTGGACGATGCCCAGGCCCTGTGGGCCGCCGGCAAACGCGACCAGGCGGTCAAGGTGGCCGAGGACGCCCTCAAGGCCACGCCCGACGATCCCCGCCTGCGCTTTGCCCTCGGCACCATGCTGATGGAACAGCAGCAGCTGGAGCGCGCCCGGGTGATCTTCCTCAAACTGACCGAAGAGTTCCCCGACCTCGCCGACCCCTACAACAACCTGGCGGTGATCCATGCCGCGCGCGGTGAATACGAGCCCGCGCGTCAATCGCTGATGCGGGCACTGGAATTGCAGCCTGACCATGCACAGGCGCAGGAGAATCTGGGCGATGTGCTGATGCGCCTGGCGCAGCAGTCCTACGAACGCGCGCTGAAGCAGGCCCTGGGTGACGACACCGCCCTTCGCCTGAAGCTGCAGCGCGTGAGCGAGTTCAACGGCGTCAAACGCGCCGCGCGCTGAGCGGTCGGTCGGCCTCCATGGCCGGTCGGCTCGCTTTCCCTCCACGTTTCCAACGGTCGACACACGCAACCCCATGAGGACTTCCAAATTCCTGCTGGCGCTCGGCGCCGCGACCCTCGGCCTGGCTGCCTCGCTGGCGCAGGCCCAGGTGGTCAAGCTCAGCACCACGATGGGTGACATCCGCATCCAGCTCGAGCCCGAGAAGGCCCCCAAGACGGTCGCCAACTTCCTGAACTATGTGAAGGCGGGCCACTACAACGGCCTGATCTTCCATCGCGTGATCGATGGCTTCATGGTGCAGACCGGCGGCTACACGCCCAAGCTGCAGCAGCGCCCCACCAAGCCGCCGATCCCGCTAGAAGCGGGCAATGGCATGCTGAACATCCGCAGCAGCGTGGCCATGGCCCGCACCGGCGATCCGAATTCGGCGACCTCGCAATTCTTCATCAATGTGGTGGACAACCCGGGTCTGGATCCCGGCTATGCCCGCGACGGCCTCGGCTACGCGGTCTTCGGCTACGTCATCGAGGGCATGGAAGTGGTCGACAAGATCCGCGCCGTGCCCACGAGCGCGCGAGACGCCGCGTTCCAGAACCTGCCCACCACCCCCATCCTCATCAACAAAGCCACCGTGGAGAACAAACCATGAGCAAGAAAGTCGAACTGCACACCAACCAGGGCCTGATCACGCTCGAGCTGGACGATGCGAAGGCCCCCGTGTCCGTCGCGAATTTCCTGGCCTATGTGGCCAAGGGCCACTATGACGGCACGATCTTCCACCGCGTGATCAAGGGCTTCATGGCCCAGTGCGGCGGCTTCGAAGTCGGCATGAAGCAAAAGCCCACCGACGCCCCGATCCAGAACGAGGCCAACAACGGCCTGAAGAACGACAAGTACACCGTGGCGATGGCGCGTACCAACGCCCCGCACTCGGCGAGCTCGCAGTTCTTCATCAACACCGTCGACAACGAGTTCCTGAACTTCAAGAGCGAAAGCCCGTCGGGCTGGGGCTATGCGGTGTTCGGCAAGGTCGTGGGCGGCACCGACATCGTCGACAAGATCGAGAAGGTCAAGACCGGCCGCTCCGGTTTCCATGATGATGTGCCGGTCGATCCGGTGATCATCGAGCGCGCCGTCGCGGTCGAGTGATTCACACACCCTTCCCGCTGCCCCAGCCGCTGGCGCGATGGCGTGCCGAGCCGGGGTGGCGGCGGGTGGACGTGCTGTCCGACCTGCACCTGTCGCCGGACCTCCCGGCGACCCTGGAGCGTTTTCGCCAGCATCTGGCGGCCACGCCGGCGGATGCGGTCTTCCTGCTCGGCGACATCTTCGAAGCCTGGATCGGTGACGATGCGCGCTGGCAGGCCGGCACCTTCGAACAGCATTGCATGATGCTGCTGCGCGAGGCCTCGCGGCGTTGCGCGCTGTACTTCATGCACGGCAACCGCGATTTCATGCTGGACTGGCCCATGGCCGAAGACAGCGGCCTGCGGCTGCTGCACGATCCGGTCCGCTTCGACGCCTTTGGTCAGCGCTGGCTGCTCAGCCACGGCGACCTGCTGTGCGTGGACGATGTCGCCTATCAACGCGCCCGTGCCGTGGTGCGTCGCCCGGGGGTCAAGGCCTCGCTGAGGATGCTGCCGCTCTCGGCACGCCGTGCCCTGGCGCGACACCTGCGCGCGAAGAGCCGGTCCTATCAGCGCGACCCCTCGCAATGGGCCGATGTGGACGACCAGGCGAGCCGTGAGTGGCTGCTCGCTGCCGACTGCACCACCCTGATCCACGGCCACACCCACCGTCCCGCCGACCATGACCTGGGTGACGGCCTGCGCCGCGTGGTGCTGTCCGATTGGGACTTCGACCACGCCCAGCGTGGCGATGTGCTGGTGGTGGATGCCTCCGGAATCCGGCGAGACGCACCGATGCGCACCGAAGTCACCCAGGCCCGCCACGCCGCCTGACGAGGGCGGCGGCCGTCCCGCCGTCGGTTGGCCGCGCCTTCATTCAGTGACTGCGACGGGCGTTCGCTGCGCTTCAACCCAACCACGTTCAGAATCCCACCGATGCTTTCCGGCCTCCTCCATCGATGGCGTCAGCGCCGCGAGCAGCGCCAGCTCGCGCAGTTCGCGATTCCCGAACCGCTGTGGCAGCTGACGCTGGCGCACTACCCCTTCATCGCCCGCCGCAGCGAGGCCGATCGGACGGCGCTGCGCCGCCTGTGCTCGCTGTTCCTCGCTTCCAAGGAGTTCCATGGCGCTCGCGGCTTCATCGTCACCGATGAAGTGGCGGTGGCGGTGGCAGCGCAAGCCTGCCTGCCGGTGCTGCGACTGGGGCTGTCCTGGTATGACGGCTTCGTCGGCATCGTGATGCATGAGGGCGAGGTGGTGGCGCCACGCGAGACCATGGACGACGATGGCGTGGTCCATGCATACGACGAAGCCCTCGTCGGCGAAGCGCACGAAGGCGGGCCGCTGATGCTGGCCTGGAGCGAGATCACACCAGAGGCGGTCGACCGGCTGGAAGGCCATGACGCGGTCTACAACGTGGTGATCCATGAATTCGCCCATGTGATCGATGCGTGTGATGGCGCCGTGAATGGATCCCCCGCCCTGGCCACTGCACATGCCCGTCAGCAATGGCACGCCACCATGGAAGCCGAATGGGCCTGGTTCTGCGACCAGGTCGACGCGGGCGCATCCACCTTGATCGACCCCTACGGCGCGGAAGCGCCAGAAGAATTCTTCGCTGTCGCCGTCGAAGCCTTCTTCGTTGCGCCGCGAGAACTGCTGATGGAACAGCCGCGGCTGTACCGACTGCTCGCCGAGTTCTTCCAGCAGGATCCTGCACAGGACGGGGACTGACACCAGGCAGCCACCGGACAGCCAAAACAAAGGCCGCTGCGGTCTTCACCGCAGCGGCCTTGGATCATGAGGCCGACGCATTCGGCCCTGGCTGAAGTGGCGCCCTCGAGGGGCGCCTTTCAGCGTTCAGCTGTTGGCCTGCAGGTCAATCGGCCGTCGCGGGCTCAGCTTTGGGCTTGTTGCTCTTGGTCGGGGTGATGTCCAGCTGAACCTCACCCTTGTCGTCCACATCCACGTTCAGGCGACCGCCCTCCACCAGACGACCGAACAGGAGTTCGTCGGCCAGCGCTCGGCGGATGGTGTCCTGGATGAGACGCTGCATCGGACGCGCGCCCATCTGCGGATCGAAGCCCTTCTCGGCCAGGTGCTTGCGCAGCGCATCGCTGAACGTGACCTCGACTTTCTTCTCGCCCAATTGGCTTTCGAGCTGCAGCAGGAACTTGTCCACCACCCGCAGGATGATGTCCTGGTTCAGGCCGCCGAAGTGGACGATCGCATCCAGACGGTTGCGGAACTCGGGGGTGAACAGCCGCTTGATGTCGGCCATTTCGTCGCCCTGCTCGCGCTTGGTCGTGAAGCCGATGGTCGACTTCTGCATGGCCTCGGCACCCGCATTGGTGGTCATGATGATCATCACATTGCGGAAGTCGGCCTTGCGTCCGTTGTTGTCGGTCAGCGTGCCATGGTCCATCACCTGCAGCAGCACATTGAAGACATCCGGATGGGCCTTCTCGATTTCATCGAGCAGCAGCACCGCATGCGGCTTCTTGGTGATGGCCTCGGTGAGCAGACCGCCCTGGTCAAAGCCCACATAGCCCGGAGGCGCACCGATCAGGCGGCTGACCGCATGACGCTCCATGTACTCGGACATGTCGAAGCGGATCAGCTCGATGCCCAGGATGTAGGCCAACTGCTTGGCCACCTCGGTCTTGCCGACGCCGGTCGGACCGGTGAACAGGAAGCTGCCGATCGGCTTGTCGGGCTTGCCCAGGCCGGAACGCGCCATCTTGATGGCGGCTGCCAGGGCGTCGATGGCCGGATCCTGACCGAACACCACGCTCTTCAGATCGCGGTCCAGGCTCTTGAGCTTGCTGCGGTCGTCCGACGACACCGAGGCCGGCGGAATGCGCGCGATCTTCGCGACGATGTCCTCCACCTCGGCGCGGGTGATGGTCTTCTTCTGCTTGCTCTTGGGCAGCACGCGCTGGGCGGCACCGGCCTCGTCGATGACGTCGATCGCCTTGTCGGGCAGATGGCGGTCATTGATGAACTTGGCCGAGAGTTCTGCCGCGGCCTGCAGCGCACCCAGCGCGTACTTCACACTGTGATGCTCCTCAAAGCGCGACTTCAGGCCCTTCAGGATCTCGATGGTCTGTTCCACCGACGGCTCGACCACGTCGATCTTCTGGAAGCGGCGCGACAGGGCCGCATCCTTTTCGAAGATGCCGCGGTATTCGCTGAAGGTGGTCGCACCGATGCACTTCAGCTGACCCGAGGACAGCGCCGGCTTGAGCAGGTTGCTCGCATCCAGCGTCCCGCCCGACGCCGCACCGGCGCCGATCAGCGTGTGGATTTCGTCGATGAACAGGATGGCGCCCGGCTGCTCCTTGAGCTGCTTGATGACGGCCTTCAGGCGCTGCTCGAAGTCACCGCGGTACTTGGTCCCGGCGAGCAAGGCGCCCATGTCCAGCGAATACACGACGGCATCGGCCAGCACGTCCGGCACCTGGCCTTCGGTGATGCGCCAAGCCAGGCCCTCGGCGATGGCGGTCTTGCCCACGCCGGCCTCACCCACCAACAGGGGGTTGTTCTTGCGACGGCGGCACAGCACCTGCACCACGCGCTCGACCTCGGACTCGCGACCGATCAGCGGATCGATCTTGCCGTCGCGCGCCAGCTGGTTGAGGTTCTGGGTGAACTGCTCGAGCGGAGAGCCCTTGCCGCCGCCGCCCTGGGCGTCGCCCTCTTCGCGCTCGGACTCGGGGCCGCTGCCTTCCGGACCCTTGGGGGGCTCGGGCGGTTCGCTCTTCTTGATGCCGTGGGCGATGAAGTTCACCACATCCAGACGGGTGACGCCCTGCTGATGCAGGTAATACACCGCGTGGGAGTCCTTCTCACCGAAGATCGCCACCAGCACATTCGCGCCGGTGACTTCCTTCTTGCCGTTGCCGGTGGACTGCACATGCATGATGGCGCGCTGGATCACGCGTTGGAAACCCAGCGTGGGCTGGGTATCCACCTCATCGGTGCCACCCACGGTGGGGGTGTTTTCCTTGATGAACTGCGCAAGCGACTTGCGCAGGTCTTCGATATTGGCTGCGCAGGCGCGCAGCACTTCAGCCGCGGACGGATTGTCCAGCAGCGCCATCAGCAGATGCTCCACGGTAATGAACTCGTGGCGCTGCTGGCGTGCTTCCACAAACGCCATGTGCAGGCTGACTTCAAGCTCTTGCGCAATCATGCGGCCTCCATAATGCACTGCAAAGGATGTCCGGCCCGCCGGGCGGCGGCCAGCACCGTTTCGACCTTGGTGGCCGCGACGTCCTTGGTGAATACACCGCAGACGGCACGACCCTCGTGATGGATCTTCAACATGATCTGGGTGGCCGTATCCAGGTCATGACGGAAATACTCCTGCAACACCATCACCACGAACTCCATCGGCGTGAAGTCGTCATTGAGCATCAGCACCTGGTACAGGCGCGGGGGCTCGGTTTTCTGAGCGACACGCTCCAGCGTCGTGGATCCGCCGTCGTCTTGACCGGGCGGGGTGCCCGGAGGAGGCGCTGGCGGGAGTTGTTGAGAAAGCAAGGGCATGCGCCGATTCTATAAACAGCGGGACTTCCCTACATAGGGACGGGACTCCCGCAATCAAGGCTACTTGAAACCAACTGAACGGCGCCCAAAAGCGCCGCCAACCCTAAGTGTGGCACCTCCAGCCGCGCCGACCCCGGGGAGTTCCTGAATTGACACTGGCTTGACACGGATTTGAGAATCCGACCCGGGTGCGACAAGACACCGGGATGGAGAAGAAAATGGCTACAGGCACGGTAAAGTGGTTCAACGATGCCAAGGGATTTGGCTTTATTGAGCCCGAACAAGGCGGGGGCGATGTTTTTGCGCACTTCTCGGCCATTCAGATGGAAGGCTTTCGCACGCTGAAACAAGGCGGCAAGGTCAGCTACGAGCTGGTGGAGGGCCCGAAAGGACAACTGGCGCAGAACATTCGGCCGCTGGACGAGGACGTCCCGGTCGGCATCACCCTGATTCCCGAGGCGATGGCGTCGGCCGGCCAGCCTGCTGCCGCGCTCTGAGCGCGCGCCGGGGCTGAGTCGGCGAAGAGGCCCGCAGCGCGCGGGCCTTTTGCGTCCAAGGCTTGCAGGAGCGACCAGGCGGGTCACGTCACACCGTCCGTCGGGCCGCGCGATCGAGCCGTTCTGCGCGCTCTCGCGGCTGGGGCGAGGTCATCTGATTGAGCCGCTCCTCCACCGCCATGGCTGCACCTTGAAGCAGCCGCATCTCTGCATCGTCGAGGCCGCTCTTGGGCGAATGCCCCATCACGCACAACGTGCCCAGGCAGACGCCCTGGAGAGAGATGGGCACGCCGGCATAGAACCGGATGTGCGGTTCGCCGGTGACCAGCGGGTTGTTGGCGAACCGGTCGTCCAGGGTGGCGTCCGGCACCACGAACGGTGCGGGCCACCACAGCACATGCGCGCAGAAGGAACAGTCACGCGGCGTCGTGCGGGTCGGCAGGCCCACGCTGGCCTTGAAGAACTGCTGGTCGCGCTCGATCAGCGAGACCGCAGCCATCGGCAATTCGAAGGAGCGTGCGACCGCCACCACCAGCGAATCCAGGAACGGATCCCGGTCGGTCGCAAGCAGGCCGGAGCTTTCCAGCACCCTCAGCCGAACGAGTTCATCACGAGGATGAGGCGCGCAGATCATGCGGCCTCCGTCGTCGGCAGCGCGCCCGGGTCGCCACGATGGATCACGGTACCGGCCTCCAGCCTGAATGCGTTGGACGCTGGGATTCGGGTCGCAACGGGCCTGCAGCGTCTCACAGGACCGATGAAGTGGGATGGCGATGGGAGACGCGGTGGCAGGCCCTGAAACCGGCCTGTCGCGCCCTTCCCTGCCCTGTGGCAACTTCAGTGCCCAGTCTGCCGCGATCGATGGCGCGATGGCGCGCGCGTTGAGGGAGATTCGTGACTTTCGGGCGGGAACGAGCGGGTCTTAGACACCGCCGAAGAACTGGGGTTGGTTTGGAGCAGCGAATTGAAGCAAGCAGTGTTTGCATGCGAGCGGCTGTCTATCGGACACTTTGAAATCGAGATGTGACCCTCTTCGAATGTTCAAAACTCACTTTTGCCTCGGCATACGCATCGCACTCGTGACCGTGATCCCAGTGGCGACAGTGGCGACGCTCCCGTGGGGCCAGGACGAAGATGGCCAGACGACACTCACTGCCGGCGAGAGCGTGAAACCCTACAGCTTCGAAAAAATCCACACACACCCCGAAACGCCAAGCCCCTCCTTGCCGACGGCACAGCGCCCTCTGACCATCGGTGCCAACGTGGAGCGGCTCATCCATTCAAAGGATCCGGTTCGGATGTTGGAGGCCGCGGGACTGGTTTCCCAATGCGTCCAGCTTGAGAGTTTCGAACGCTCGGGACAAATACTCGCTGCGCAGATGAGGCGTCAGGCCCTGTTTGCTGGCGAGCGTGGGACATGCGATTCCTTGACGCCGCTTCATCGGCAAGCCTATGCGGGCTGGATCGTCTCCGCAGCTGAGGCGAGAGTGCCAGGGGCTGCACAAGCGATGCTTGACGTGGGACCGCATGGCAATTTCGCAGATTTGCAGTTGCGACCCAATGACCCGCTGGTGGCTCAATGGCTCAAGGACGTTTCAGACCTCTTGCGCAGCGACGCCAAGGATGGTGATGCGAATGCGGCCGCGACGCTGGCCGAGATGTCGCGGGAGCCGGCCTACGCCGTTAATGACGAAGTGGCGGCGGTGGGCTACGACCTAGCGACCGTGCGCCTCCTGAGGGCACAGCAATCTCGCGAGGGCAAGAGAATGGCTCGAGAGGCCGACCAAAAATTGCGTCAGATGAGCGATGCCGACAGGGACCGCGCGCTCTCGATTGCAGACTCGATCATCAGACCGATCAGCGACACCCCATAACTACGCCCAATCGCTGGAGCAACGCTGCTGAGCAGCAGGCGTGCTCACACGGCCGGTCTGTGGGCTGGCGATGTACGTATCGCCATCAAAATCGATGACGACTGAAGGAAGAACCGAAGCGAGCTCAGAAGCCGGGCTCCCCCACGAAAGACAAAACCCCAGGCAAGTCAATGCACTGGGGTTGCCATGCGGGCGGACGCTGCGGCGGCATTGATTCAATGCCATGCGCTTCGTCAGAGACGGTCACTTCCCGGGACCGCCGCGGTTCGCGCTCATCGCATGAACTTCCCATCCGTGCCGATCATCGACAGGTCCGCGAAATCCAGGCCGCTGTGGTCCGACGGCGAGAAGGAGACTTCCAGTCCGCCAATGTCGAACTTGCGCATGGCTTCCAGGGTATCTCGCAGCTTCTGGCGGGTGGGATTGGGTCCCGCGCGCCGGATGCCTTCCACCAGGACCTTGGCCGCCGCGAAGCCTTCCATCATGGCCGGGGTGATTTCGCCCTTGCCCTTGGCCTGCGACATCTGGGTCGCTTCGGTCACGAGCTTGGTGGCCTTGGAGCGTTCATACGGAAAGACCTGCGTCACGATCACACCGCGCGCGTTCTCTCCCAGCAAGGCCACAAAGCCCTGCGCTGCGTTGTTGGACAGCGTGACGATCTGCGCCTTGGAGCCTGCAGCGCGAATGGCGGCGATGCCGTCCGCCACCGCCTTGCCGGAGCCCAGGAACAGGATGGCCTGTGCATTGCTCGACACCGCGCTTTGCGCGGCGGCCTTGAAGTCGGGCTTCGCGCGGTCGAACTTGGCGGAGAACGCCGCTGCCTTGTTGACGGCCGCCAGACCAGCATTCGCGCCGATCACCGCATCCGCGCCGAAGGAATCATCCACCTGGACGATGCCGATGCGCTCCATGCCGATCAGGCTCAAGTGACGAACCGCGCGCTCGGCTTCACGCTGGTAGGTGGCCCGCACATTGAACACCCACGGGTTGACCGGGCTGTGCAGCAGCGCCGCACCGGACGACGGCGCAATCAGCGGAATGTGGTTGGCCGACAGCAGCGGCAGGATGGCCTGGTTGTGCGGCGTACCGCGCGTCAGGAACAGCGCCAGCACGTTGTCGGTCGTGATCAGCTTCTGCGCGTTGGCCGCGGCAGTGGGCGGATCGAACTTGTCGTCGAGCGACACCAGCTTCAACGTTTGGCCGTTGATGCCGCCGGACGCATTGATCGAGTCGATATAGAGCTTGGCTCCCTCGGTCGTCTCGGCCACGCTCGCAGCCACAGGGCCGGTGAATCCTGCCGTTTGTCCGATCACGATCTCCGCGTGAGCGGCGAAAGGCAGCACGGCCAGGGCAAGCAATGACAGCAATCGCATTCATGTCTCCCAAATGTCAATGGTTATGGGAGCGGATGCTCGACGGACTTCCCTTCAGACATCCCAGGGATTCCCCTTGGGGCACCGAAGAGCGTGAACTATTGCGCATGCAAGCACGCCATCGCGCGGCAAGAACGGGGCGATTACCAACGACTTGTGAGTAGCTGTAATCGCGGGGCGGCGCGGGCAGCGCGCACGTGTCGGGCATCCCGCCAAGCGGACATGAAAAAACCCCAGGCAACTCAATGCACTGGGGTTTTCTTTTGAACCCGGCTTGCGCCGGTTCAGGCCTTACATGTTCTCGATCATCACCTGCCCGAAGCCCGAGCACGACACTTGGGTCGCGCCGTCCAGCAGGCGGGCGAAGTCATAGGTGACCTTCTTCGACAGGATCGACTTCTCGATCGACGAAATGATCAGGTCAGCCGCTTCGGTCCAGCCCATGTGGCGCAGCATCATTTCGGCCGACAGGATCTCGGAACCGGGGTTCACGTAGTCCTTGCCAGCGTACTTCGGCGCCGTGCCGTGGGTGGCTTCGAACATGGCGACCGAGTCGCTCAGGTTCGCACCCGGGGCGATGCCGATGCCACCGACCTGTGCGGCCAGGGCGTCGGAAATGTAGTCGCCGTTCAGGTTCAGCGTAGCCACCACCGAGTACTCGGCGGGGCGCAGCAGGATCTGCTGCAGGAAAGCATCGGCGATGCTGTCCTTGATCACGATGTCCTTGCCGGTCTTCGGATTCTTGAACTTGCACCACGGGCCGCCGTCGATCAGCTCAGCGCCGAATTCGGTCTGCGCCAGGGCATAGGCCCAGTCACGGAAACCACCTTCGGTGAACTTCATGATGTTGCCCTTGTGCACAATGGTCACGCTGGGCTTGTCATTGTCGATGGCGTACTGGATGGCCTTGCGGACCAGACGCTCCGTGCCTTCCTTGGACACCGGCTTCACGCCAATGCCCGAGGTTTCCGGGAAGCGGATCTTCTTGACGCCGAATTCCTCTTGCAGGAACTTGATCAGCTTCTTGGCCTTGTCGCTCTGGGCTTCGAATTCGATGCCGGCGTAGATGTCTTCCGAGTTCTCGCGGAAGATGACCATGTCGGTCTTTTCCGGTTCCTTCACCGGCGAAGGCACGCCCTTGAAGTAACGCACCGGGCGCAGGCAGACATACAGGTCCAGTTCCTGACGCAGTGCGACGTTCAGCGAACGGATACCACCGCCGACCGGCGTGGTCAGCGGACCTTTGATCGAGACGACGAATTCCTTCAGGACTTGCAGCGTCTCTTCAGGCAGCCACACGTCCGGACCGTAGACCTTGGTCGACTTCTCGCCGGCGTAGATCTCCATCCAGTGGATCTTCTTGGCGCCGCCGTAGGCCTTCGCCACCGCCGCATCCACCACCTTGATCATCACCGGGGTGATGTCGAAACCGGTGCCGTCACCCTCGATGTACGGGATGATGGGGTTGTTGGGAACATTGAGCGAGAAGTCGGTGTTGACCGTGATCTTCTGCCCGCCCTCGGGCACCTTGATGTGCTGGTACATGGAGTTGTCTCCGCGAATCGCGTAGGTGGGTGGGTAAACCGGAAGCGCCGATTCTATGACAGCGAAAGTTTCGGCCAACCGATGCATGAATGGCCCTAGCCGCAATACGCGCGGATCTGCGCCCAGACGCCATGCCCGAGCGCCCAGCAAGCGCCCGCCATCAGCAATCCGCCCGAGATCCGAGTGGCCCAGCGCATCTCGCGCGCGCCCACTGGCAGCATCAAGCCAGCGCCCGGACCGCCTGAAACGCCCGGCGCCATTCCCGGACCGCCGGCCAGCGCCATCCCGCCGCCCTGCCCGCCCCGGCCCAGGGTGGACAGACGTCGCAACAGCCAGGGTCCCGCCAGCAGCCCAGGCGAGGAGGCCAGCGCAAATGCCGCCATCACCGCCGCGCCCTGCCAGGGTCCACTGGCCAGTGCAGCAACAACCAGGGCCGACTGCAGCAACCCGCACGGCCAAGCCAGCCAGGCCAGGCCCGCAGAGCCGGCGGTGACCGGCATGCTCCAAGCGGTCTTGGCTTCACGAAGGGCTCCCACTGACACGGTGCCGACGGCGGGTGGCCGCTCAGGCCACAGCCGCTGCAACCATCCGGGCTGTTCGCCCCGCCACAGCAGGAACAGGCCCAATGCCAGCGCCACCAGATGCAGGCCCAGCCAGAGCGGACGCAGCCAGGCCACCGTCTCGCCCCAACGCACCAGCCCGGCGACACTCGCTGCCGCAATCGCGCCACCGGTCGCATAGCCGACCAGCCGCCCGACCTGAAAGCTGCCCATGGCGGGCCAGCGCGCCCCCCCGGTGACCGCCGCACACGGCGCGCCACACATGGCCGCGCAATGCACGCTGCCGGCGGCGCCCATCAAGAAGGCGGATCCGACGAGCGTCAGGTCGAGCATGGTCCATTCACCTCCGTCAAAGGATGCGCGAGAAGCGGACCGGTTCAGCGCGCTCGCCCGCCTCCGGTGACGCACTCACCGGGCGCCGCAGGTATCGATCGAAGACCATCGCCACCGCACGGACGAAATACCAGCCCAAAGGCGTGACTTGGATGGCCCCAGGGACCAGCGCGACCAAGCCGTCATTCGCCAGTTGACGAAGTCTCGGTTGTTCTGCCGCAAAGTACTGATCGAAGTCCACATGATGGATCTGCTCGAACGCCGGAATGTCCAGTCGCCCTTGGCACATCAAGGCCATGATGGCGGCTTGGCGGATCAGGTCATCCCGGTCCAGCGTCAATCCACGCTCCACCGGCAAGCGCCCCGCCCGCAGTGCGGCTTCATAGGCGTCCAGTGTCTTGAGGTTCTGGGCGTAGTGTGCGCCCACCCGGGCAATCGCGGAGACGCCCAGCGCGATCAGGTCGCGATCCGGTTGTGTGCTGTAGCCCTGGAAATTGCGATGCAGGCGACCGGCCCGTTTGGCGACGGCCAGTGGATCGTCCGGCAGAGCGAAGTGGTCCATGCCGATGTAGCTGTAGCCCTCGGACAAAAACCCGCTGATCGCGCCGGACAGCATGCGCAGCTTGCTCTCGGCCGGCGGCAGCGTGGTCTCGTCAATGCGGCGTTGGGGCTTGAAACGGTGCGGCAGGTGCGCGTAGCCGTACAGTGCGATGCGATCGGGCCGCAGCGCCGCCACCTGCTGCACCGTGGTGGCAAACGATTCGGGCGATTGCATCGGCAGACCGTAGATCAGGTCCGCGTTGATGGACTGGAAGCCGAGCGCTCGTGCCGAGACCATCAGCGCCGCGACACTCTCCAGACTCTGTTCGCGATGGACCGCGCGCTGCACCCGCGGATCGAAGTCCTGGATGCCAAAGCTCAACCGGTTGAAGCCCAATTCACGCAGCCGCGCCAGGCGGTTCGCGTCCACCGTGCGCGGATCGACCTCGATCGAGATCTCCGCATCCGCACGGAACTGGAAGCGCTGGCGAAGGGCCTGCATCAGCCGCGCGAGTTCATCGTCGCTCAGGAAGGTCGGGGAGCCGCCACCCAGATGCAGCTGAGAGGCCTCGGGCGTCGAGCCGAGCGCCGCAGCGACCAAGCCCAGTTCGATGTCCAGCAGATCCAGATAGGCCGCGGCCCGCTCATGGTGGCGGGTGATGACCTTGTTGCAGGCGCAGTAGTAGCAGATGGATTCGCAGAACGGAATGTGCACATAGAGCGACACCGGCTGCGCCGCCTGGGGCCCGCTGCGGCGCTGGACCAATGAATGTCGCAGGCTTTCGGCACCAAACAGCTCGGAGAATCGATCTGCGGTGGGATAGGACGTATAGCGCGGGCCGGCGACATCGAAGCGTCGGAGCAGCTCGTCATCAATGAAATCAGGGGCTGGCGAGGTCGATGGCTGTTTCATGTCGAGCATCCTGACCTGATCGGAGGAGTTACCCCTTGATCGAAGTCATACCGATTCGCTGAAGAACCAAAAACGAGGCTGGCGACGCACGACGAATCCGTGCGCGGCGGGCATGAGGCGCTGGACGGCGCTGGACGGCGCCGGACCACGCCGCCATCAGTTCACTGAGGCTGCCCGCCGGTCGCGGCATGGTTGCGCGCATTCATCGCCGGGGCGAGGGAGGCATCGGCCTCATCAGCCGCTTGCCGGACCACCCCACCCGACTCGTGCTTCACCACCGGATCCGGATGGGTGATCGCCAAGGCCAGGGTCACGAAGCTCGCCAACACCACCACACTCGGCCCGCCAACCACCAGCCACATCATGCGATGACGCCACCACGGGCCGCTGCTGGGCAGGTCGGGCATCGATGCGCCACCCGTGGCGGCCTGGGGCCGACGGGCTTCCTTGTTGATGTCATTCATCGCGCGGTCTCCTGTCGCCTGTCGCTCAGAGATGTCCGACAGGCTTGCGCCGCTGCCAGACATCGATCAATCGGTGTCGCCCGGGAATCGATTCCCGCTGGGCGACGATGCATCGTCCGCCTCATCGCGGCGTGACGAAGGTGGACTTCTCCAGAACGGCCCGATCCGGCCCACCGCTCGGATCAAGTCGACGAATCTCGAAGTGAATCGGATGCGCGCCAGCTCCCAGGGACTGCGCCGTCTCCGGCGGCACCCGCAACGACACCGTCACCCAGCGCGCTTCCGCAGGCGACAGTGTCTGCACCCCGATCGCGGGCACCAACTGCAGCCCCTCCAAACCCTCCGCTGTGATCGTGAAGCGCTGGCTGGACTCGGCCGCATTCATGATCTGCAGCCGATAGACGTTCTCGATGTAACCATCATCAACCAGCCGGGCCAGCGAGGCACGGTCCCGGATCACGTCCACCCGGAACGGGGTGCGCAACCACAGGCTCGCCATCAAGGCGGCGGAGATCGCCACCAGGATGGCACCGTAGATCAGCACCCTCGGTCGGAACACCCGGCGCCATTGCTGCTTCGAGGTCCATCCCTGGTCCATCCCGTTCTGGGTGGCATAGCGGATGAGGCCGCGGGGATAGTTGAATCCGTCCATCACGTCGTCGCAGGCGTCAATGCAGGCCGCGCAGCCGATGCACTCATACTGCAAGCCCTTGCGGATGTCGATGCCGGTCGGGCAGACCTGCACGCACAAGCCGCAATCCACGCAGCTCCCCAAACCGACCTCGGCCGGCTGCACCTTCTTGGAACGCGGTCCGCGCGGCTCACCGCGCGCCGGGTCATAGCTGATGATCAGCGTGTCCTTGTCGAACATGGCGCTCTGGAAGCGCGCATACGGACACATGTACTTGCAGACCTGCTCCCGCATGAAGCCCGCATTGCCGTAGGTCGCAAAGCCGTAGAACAGCACCCAGAAGGATTCCCACGCGCCCAGAGCACCGTGGATCGCTTCCGAGCCGAGCAGGCGGATCGGCGTGAAGTAGCCGACAAAAGTGAAACCGGTCCACAAGGACACCGCCAGCCAGGCCGCATGCTTGCCGGTCTTACGCAGCAACTTCTCCGCGCCCAGCCCGCCCTTGTCCAACCGGATACGGGCCGCCCGGTCACCTTCGATGCGGCGTTCGATCCACAGGAAGATCTCGGTGTAGACCGTCTGCGGACAGGCATAACCGCACCACAGCCGACCCGCCACCGCGGTGAAGAAGAAGAGCGCATAGGCCGAGATCAGCAGCAGCGCCGTCAAGTAGATGAAGTCCTGCGGATACAGGACGAGATCAAAAACGAAGAAGCGGCGCGCTTCCAGATCGAAGAGCACGGCCTGGCGCCCGTTCCAGGGCAGCCAGGGCAAGCCGTAGAACAGGGCCTGGGTCGCGAAGACCAGGGCCCAGCGCCAGACGGCGAACCAGCCATGGACACTGCGCGGATAGATCTTGGGCTGCGCCGCATACATCCAGATGGTCTTGGATCCGTCTGGCGGGGGGGGCGGCGTCGCCTGGTTGCGCATGTCCATGGGGTTCACCTGGCGTTATTTCGGCTGGTTGGACAAGCTCCACACATAGGCGCCCAGCACCCGGATCTGCTCGGGACTCAGCCGGGATCCGTGCTCCGGCATGACGTTCTGCTTGCCGTTGTTGATCATCGCGATCACCGCCGGTTCGCCCCAGCCATGCAACCAGACCTTGTCGGTCAGGTTGGGCGCACCCAGGGCATGGTTGCCCTTGCCGTCCGCGCCGTGACAGGCCGCGCAGGCCGCGAACTTCGACTTGCCGAGCTGCGCCGCCACCGAGTTGTGCGGGCTGCCCGACAGGCTCAGCACGTAGTTGGCGAGGTTGCGGACGTCGTCACCGGTGCCGACGGCCGCCGCCATCGGCGGCATCACGCCCTGGCGGCCGTTGGTGATCGTGGTGACGATGGTGTCGTATTCACCGCCGTAGAGCCAGTCGTTGTCGGTCAGGTTGGGGAAGCCCTTGGACCCCTTGGCGTCCGAGCCGTGGCAGCTGGCGCAGTTGTTGGCGAACAGACGCTCGCCAATGCCGTGCGCCTGATTGTCCCGGGCCAGCGTCTCGACCGGCAGGTCCTTGAACTTCGCATAGACCTGGTCCATGGCGGCCAGCGCGCGCGCTTGTTCGTCCTTGTACTGCTGGCCGCTGCTCCAGTTGAGCGTGCCGGCATAACTGCCCAGGCCGGGATAAAGCGCCAGATAACCGCCGGCAAAAACCACCGTCAGAACGAACAGGCCCATCCACCAACGCGGCAGCGGGTTGTTCAGCTCCTTCAGGTCCTCGTCCCACACATGGCCGGTACTGTTGTCATCGGCCATCGGCTTGCGGCGACTGGCAATGATCAGCAGCACCAGACACAGCAACAGCCCCAGGACCGTGGTGGCGGCGACGAACAGCGACCAGCCGTTCGACACGAAATCACTCATCGCGACCTCCTCGTGCGTCCGGCTCCTCGCCCATCAAGGCGAGCGAGCCCAATTCTTCGAAATGTTGGCGATTGCGCCTGGCATAGGCCCAGCCGACGATCGCCAGAAACACCACCATCGACACCAGCGTGACCGCCGCGCGAATCGTGTTGAGATCCAGAAGATCCATGTTCATGGGGTCCCTCACTTCTTGAGCGCGGTGCCCAGCACCTGCAGGTAGGCAATGACCGCTTCGAGCTCGGTCTTGCCTTTCACCTCAGAGGCGGCCTGATCGATCTGAGCGTCGGTGTAGGGGACGCCCACCGTGCGCAGGGCACGCATCTTGGGCGCGAGCTCGGTTTCATCAACCTTGCCGGCGGCCAGCCAGGGGTAGGCGGGCATGTTGGATTCGGGCACCAGGTCACGCGGGTTGATCAGGTGCAGGCGATGCCACTCATCGCTGTACTTGCCGCCCACGCGTGCCAGGTCCGGCCCGGTGCGCTTGCTGCCCCACTGGAAAGGATGGTCGTAGACGAATTCGCCAGCGACCGAGTAGTGGCCGTAGCGCAGCGTCTCGGCCCGCAGCGGCCGGATCATCTGGGAGTGGCAGTTGTAGCAGCCCTCCCGGATGTAGACGTCACGTCCGGCCAGCTGCAGCGGGGTGTAGGGCTGCAGCCCTTCCACCGGTTGGGTGGTGGAGCGCTGGAAGAACAGCGGCACGATCTCGACCGCACCACCGACCAGCACCGTCAGCAGCACCAGCACGATCATCAGGAAGTTGCTGGTCTCGATGCGCTCGTGACCCGCGGGTTTGGCATGGGAAGTTGCCATGGGGTTCTCCTTCTTGTCAGGCCGCGGCCAGCACGGTGGGAATCGGCTGCGGACGCGCCACGCCGACGCGCGCCGTCATCACCACGTTCCAGGCCATCAGGCACATGCCGCCCAGGTACAACAGACCGCCGAGCAGACGGATCACATAGAACGGATAGGTCGCCTTGACGCTTTCCACGAAGGTGTAGACCAGCGTGCCGTCCGGATTCACCGCGCGCCACATCAGACCCTGCATCACCCCGGCGATCCACATCGCGGCGATGTAGAGCACGATGCCGAGCGTGGCGATCCAGAAGTGCAGCTCGATGGCCCGCTTGGAATACATCTCGGTGCGGCCATACATGCGCGGGATCAGGTGGTAGAGCGATCCCATCGAGATCAATCCGACCCAACCCAGCGCGCCGCTGTGCACATGGCCGATGGTCCAGTCGGTGTAATGCGAGAGCGCATTGACCGTCTTGATCGACATCATCGGACCCTCGAAGGTCGACATGCCGTAGAACGACAGGGCCACGATCAGGAACTTCAGGATCGGGTCGTCACGCAGTTTGTGCCACGCACCGCTCAAGGTCATGATGCCGTTGATCATCCCGCCCCAGCTCGGCGCCAGCAGCACCAGCGAGAACAGCATGCCCACGCTCTGCGCCCAGTCCGGCAGCGCCGTGTAGTGCAGGTGGTGGGGACCGGCCCACATGTAGGTGAAGATCAGCGCCCAGAAGTGGACGATCGACAGCCGGTAGCTGTAGACCGGCCGATTGGCCTGCTTGGGGATGTAGTAATACATCATGCCCAGGAAGCCGGCAGTCAGGAAGAAGCCCACCGCGTTATGGCCATACCACCACTGCACCATGGCGTCCTGCACGCCGGCGTAGGCGGAGTAGCTCTTGGTCAGGCTGACCGGAATCGCCGCACTGTTGACGATGTGCAGCAGGGCCACCGCAATGATGAAGGCACCGAAGAACCAGTTGGCCACATAGATGTGACGCACCTTGCGGATGCCGACGGTGCCGAAGAACACCACCGCATAGGACACCCAGACCAGGGCGATCAGGATGTCGATCGGCCATTCCAGCTCGGCATACTCCTTGCCGCTGGTCAGGCCCAGCGGCAGGGTGATCGCGGCCAGCACGATGACGAGCTGCCAACCCCAGAAGGTGAACCACGCCAGGCCCGGCGCAAACAGCCGGGTCTGGCCGGTGCGCTGCACGACATGGAAAGCCGTGGCCATCAAGGTACAACCGCCGAAGGCGAAGATCACCGCGTTGGTGTGCAACGGTCGCAAGCGACCGTAGCTCAGCCACGCAATGTCCATGTTGAGTTGCGGCCAGGTGATCTGGGCCGCAATGATGACGCCCACCAACATGCCCACCACGCCCCAGAGCACGGCGGCCAAGGCAAAGGCACGGACGACCCCGTCGTCATAGCTGGGCGGCCGAACGCCCTCTGCATTCGGACTCGAAACCCTACTCATCGGAGCTCCTTATTAACGCTGATTCGCTGCATGGCAGCAATTCTTTGGCAGCCACTCCCAAACAGCCTTGACGGCCATCAAGCTTGAGAGTCGTCCTCGAGGATTCGCTGACCTTCCCGGTCGAGCGACTCCAACTGCCCGGAATGCAGCGCCCATCCAAATACGCCCAGGATGAGAATCACCAGCACCACGGACAGCGGAATGAGTAAGTACAGGATGTCCATTCGATTCAGCCCCGCCCCAGACGGGCCGCATTGGCCACGACGAACAGCGAGCTCAGCGCCATGCCGAGCCCGGCCGCCCAGGGCGGCAGCCATCCCATGAGTGCCAGCGGCACGCAGATCGCGTTGTAGAGGGCGGACCACGCCAGGTTCTGCCGCACGACAGCGCGGGTCCGATGCGCCAGCCGCAACGCCTGAGTGACGGCGTCCAACCGGTTGCCCACCAGCAGCGCGTCGGCGCGCGACTTGGCCAGGTCGGCCCCCTGCCCCATCGCCACCGAGACCTGCGCGCGGGCAAGCACCGGCGCATCGTTGATCCCGTCGCCAAGCATCAAGACCTGGCCCCCGTGCTGTTGCAAATGCGTCACACAGGCCAGTTTGTCTTCGGGACTGGCGCCGCCTTGCCACTGGGTGATGCCCGCCTGACGGGCCATCGATTCGACCCGGTCCGCACGGTCACCAGAGAGCAGCGTCACCGACAAGCCCAGGTCGCGCCAGGCCTGCACCGAGGCCACTGCGGCATCGCGCAGTTGTTCCTGGAAGCGCCAGGCCGCCACGACCCGGCCATCGCAGCCCAACACCAACTGCGCGTCCGGCAGCATCGACGGGGCCTGTCCGGCGGATGACGCCCAGGCTGCCGAGCCCAGCCGCCACCGCTGGCCGGCGCGATCCCGCGCCTCCAGACCGAGGCCGGGATGCTCCTGGATGTCGAGAAGGTCGATCGACCGATCGCCCGGGTTCGCACGCGCGGCGAGAACATCACCTGACCCCACGTCGACCAGAGGACCGTTCGGTGCGTCGAGCCGATGCGGTGAGTGCGTCAGGATCGATGGGTCAACGCCGGCAGCCAGCGCTCGGTCTGGCACTCCGGATGGGGGTGACGGCAGCGCAGACGACTGGGAGCGAACCAGCGCTTTGGACAAGGGATGGTGCGACGCCCTCGCCATGGCCAGCGCCACCTCTCGTGCTGCGGGGTCCATGGTGGTCGGCCATTGCGCGCCGAGCGCCGGCGCTGCATCGGTCAGGGTGCCGGTTTTGTCCATCACCACCTGATTCACCCGCGCCAGGCTCTCGATCGCATCCAGTCGGGACAACAAGAAACCGCGTCGCGCCAAGCGGCCGGCGGCAGCGACCCAGGCCGCAGGCGCTGCGAGCGACAACGCGCAGGGACAGGTCACGATCAGCACCGACACGCTCACGGCCAGCGCACGTGACGGATCAATGAACTGCCAGACCCCGGCCGCGCCCGCGGCCAGCAGCAGAACCACCCACAGAAAACCGCCGGCCACACGGTCGGACAGCCGCAGCATGCCGGGCCGCTCCAGGAAGGCCTCGCGCATCAGGCGCTGAATGCCGGCCAGCCGGGTGTCCGCCCCGAGCGACGTGATCCGCAACCGCATCGCCCCGGTGAGGTTGAGGCTGCCCGCCAGCACCGAATCGCCGATGACCTTGTGAACCGGGTGCGACTCGCCCGTCAGCAAGGATTCATCGGTGTCGCTGCTGCCGACCTCGATGACCGCGTCGGTCGGGATGCGTTGTCCGGCGGCGACGCGGATCCGATCACCGACCGTCAGATCATCGATGCTCACCCACTCGCCGTCGCCGTTGGGCAGACAGCGCTCGACCTGGTCCGGCAGCACATCCACCGCCTGCTCCAGCGCGAGCGCCGCCCGATGGCGGGACCGCAACTCCAGGTAGCGGGCGCCTAACAGGAAGCAGACGAACATCGTGATCGAATCGAAATAGACCTCGTGTCCGAAGGCACCGCCGGGGTCCAGCGTGGCGCCGGTTCCCGCCACGAAGGCCACCGCCAGGCCGAGCGCCACCGGCACATCCATGCCTACACGACCACTTCGCACCTGCACCCAGGCCGCGCGGAAGAACGGACCGGCGGCCAGCAGCATCACCGGCAAGGTCATCACCCACTGGCCCCAGCGCAGCAAGGCGCTGACGTCGGCCGTCATCTCGCCGGGCTCGGCGATGTAGGTCGGCCAGGCCAGCATCATCACCTGCATCATCAGGAAGCCCGCCACGAACAGGCGCCACAGCGCCTGTCGGTGCTCCCTGCGCCGCAGGTCCTGCGCCGAGTCAGGGACATCGGGGGCCAGGTCATAACCGGCGGACTGAAGCACCTGGCGCAGGTCGCTCAGTCGGGTCTGGTGCGGCCACCAGTCCAGGGTCAGCCGCTGGGTCGCGGCGCCGACCTGGGCCCGCACGACGCCAGGCTGCACGTCCAGGAGCGATTCAATCAAACCGGCACAGCCCGCACAGTGCATGCCGGACAGGCGCAGTCGGGAACGGGCCAAGGGGGGCGAGGTGGTGGGGGGCACGGCGCCCAGAGGCGAGGCGGTCGACGCTGGCGATGATGCAGCGCCTGGAACTGGGGGGCTGGATGAAGCCAATCGCGCGACGGAATCCGGATGCTCGGGGGACTCCACCGAGATCCAATCCGTGAAGCTGGAGAGCGACGGAAAAGGGGTTGGCGCGGCCTGCGCCGACGCCATGGAAACGGACCGGGCAATCGCTGTGCCATCCGCCTCACTCAATCCAGGCACCGGACCCAGCGAATTTCCCGCATCCATGGCCGGATTCACCAAGTCCATCTCCTCCGCCGTGCGCCGCGCCCTTGCCGCGTTTTCGGTGTTCAGGCCAGTGGTTTCCTCTGCAGCACTGCCCCGCAGGCGGAGGGCAAGTGGGCTGCACGTTTCTTCACGATCAGCGCAGGCAATGGGCGGCGGCATGCCGGTAATAATGCGACATGTCCAAAGGTTTGAACATGGTCAATATCAAGTTCGCAATCGCTTCCCTGAGCCTTGTTTTTGGTTCGATCCTGCCAGTTGCACATGCGCAACAGGGACCCCAGAAAGGCCTGCCGGTCGTGGAGTTGGGCGCCGGCATGCATCTGATTCACGCCGAAGTGGCACGCACCGAAGAGCAACGCGCCATCGGTCTGATGAATCGAAAGGAAATGCCAGCCAATGCCGGCATGCTGTTTGTGTTCGAGCAGGCCGGCGTTCAATGCTTCTGGATGAAGAACACCCTGATTCCGCTGTCCATCGCTTTTGTCGGCGATGACGGCAGCATCGTCAATATCGATGAGATGCAGGCCTTGTCCGAGGCCTCGCACTGCTCGGCCAAACCGGTGCGTTATGTGCTGGAAATGAACCAAGGCTGGTTCTCCAAACGCGCCCTGAAGGCAGGCACCAAACTTCGCGGCGGCCCCTGGCCGAAATAATTGACGGCAGTCATCGCAGTGAATGGATGCTGACGCCCAATTGCCTCACTTTTCAGGGCCGATTGGCCTCCACAAACAGAAACGGCCCGGATCATCCGGGCCGTTGTTCATTCAGGGTTGGCACGCACCCGCGTCAGACGCCTCAGGCGCCGTCGCGGGTCGTGATCCCGATCAGAAGTTCGCTTGCGCGAACTCCCAGTTCACTAGGCTCTTCAAGAAGGTCTCGACGAACTTCGGGCGGGCATTGCGGTAGTCGATGTAGTAGGCATGCTCCCACACGTCGATGGTCAGCAGCGGCTTGTCGCCGGTCGTCAGCGGGGTGCCGGCGGCGCCCATGTTGACGATGTCGACCGAACCGTCGGCCTTCTTCACCAGCCAGGTCCAGGCGGAACCGAAGTTGCCGACGGCGCTCTTCTGGAAGGCTTCCTTGAAGGCGTCGTAGCTGCCCCACTTGGCGTTGATGGCGTCCGCCAGCGGGCCGCTCGGTGCGCCACCGCCATTGGGCTTCAGGCAGCTCCAGAAGAAGGTGTGGTTCCAGATCTGGGCCGCATTGTTGTAGATGCCGCCGCTGGAAGTCTTGACGATCTCTTCGAGCGTCTTGCTCTCGAACTCGGTGCCCTTCTGGAGGTTGTTCAGGTTGTCCACGTAAGCCTTGTGGTGCTTGCCGTGGTGGTACTCCAGCGTCTCGGCGCTGATGTGCGGCGCCAGCGCGCCCTTGTCATAGGGCAGGTCGGGAAGAATATGTTCCATGAGGCACTCCTCTATTGAGTTTGGACAAAGATCGCGGCGATTGTAGGCAGCTTGCCTGGGCGCCCGATCGAAGGGGATTAAGGAAGGTCATCGGCCTGGAGGGCGTGCACCCGCTGGACGCGCAATTGGGCTTCGCCGTCGGCCAGCACGGCGCGCAAGTCCTGACCCTCGCTGAGTTGCTGGATCGATGCCAGCGCATGACCCTGACCATCGTCCAGCCAAGCGTAACCGCGCGCCAGCACTTGACGGGGGTCCAGCGCCTGCAACCGGGCGCCCAGCGATTCCAGCCGATGCCCGCCCCGCTGCAGCGATTGGGGCAAGGCACGCGCCAGCCGCTGCGCCAGATGGTCCAGCCGCTGCCCTTGCATCGCGATTCGCCGCGGCACGACCTGGCCCGCGCGCTGCGACAGCAGGTCCAGACGCCGACGCTGACGCGCCAGCGCATCACCCGGGCGGGCCAGCCGCAGCGCCAGGCGGTCCAGCCGCTGGGCCACACCGTCCAGCCTCTGTTCCAGCCGCCGATGCAGTTGCCGCTCCAGCGCGGCCAGGGTCTCCAGGCATTGCTGACGGGAGACGGTGGCCAGTTCGGCGGCGGCGGTCGGCGTGGGTGCGCGCAGGTCGGCGGCGAGATCGGCCAACGTCACATCGGTCTCATGGCCGACACCGCAGATCACCGGCAGCGGTGATTCCGCAATCGTCTGGACCACCCGCTCATCGTTGAAGGCCCACAGGTCTTCCAGCGAGCCTCCCCCTCGCACCAGCAGCAGCACTTCCGCATCGGCCCGGTCATTGGCCAGATTCAAGGCACGGACCAGGGCCGCAGGCGCTTCCGCCCCCTGGACCAGGCTGGGATAGATGAACACCTGCGCATGCGGCGCGCGGCGCGCGAGTGCAGTGAGCACGTCATGCAGGGCGGCGCCGCCGGTGGAGGTGATCACGCCGATGCGCCGGGCGAAGGTGGGCGGCACGCGTTTGCGGTCCGGATCGAACAGGCCTTGCGCTTCCAGCCGGGCCTTCAGGCGGAGGAACTGCTCATAGAGCGCGCCCTCGCCGGATCGGCGCATGGCCTCGACGACGAACTGGAGCTCGCCGCGTGGCTCATACAGCGCCACGCGTCCGCGAATCTCCACGCTCTGACCGTCGCGTGGCGAGAAATCGACCAGGCTGGCGGCCCGGCGGAACATGGCGCAGCGGATCATGGCCGCCTGGCCGTCCGCATCCTTCAGGCTGAAGTAACAGTGGCCGCTGGTCGCGCGCGTGAACCCGGAGAGCTCGCCTTGCACCGTCAGCACCGGGAATCGCGCCTGCAACGCGTCGGAAAGTGCCGTCAACAGGGCACCGACCCCCCAGACCATCCGTGCTGATGCGGGTTTCGAGCCGTCAATCATGTGCAAACCCAGGCGTGGCGCGGGTCAGGAACTCCACAGCCGCGCCAATACTGTTCCCGCGGGCCATGTTGCCCGTCATGCGGCCGTCACATAACGATAAGCGCTTGTTTTTCAATGGATTTTTTCTGCTGTTTTTTGTGGCAAGCCAATTCGTACCCCGTAGAAATCGGCCTTGGCGCCATTGCTCACGCGCTTTTCCACAAAGTTATCCACAGGATCGGTGGATGTTTGTAAGGGCTTGTGAGGAGGTGATCCGGTGGTCTGCGGGAACGCCGCGTGGCGCCATAATGCGCGCCGGGCCTCAAGATGCCCGAACGGAGGGAATGCCTTGTTTTCGATCATACAAGCCGCCGGCTGGCCGATCTGGCCGCTGCTGCTGTGTTCCGTGGTGGCTCTGGCCCTGATCATCGAGCGCTTTGTCAGCCTGCGCGCCAGCCGCGTGGCGCCGCCCAGCCTGATTGAGGAAGTGCTGGGCGTCACCCAGTTTCAGATCCCCAGCCAAGACGTTGTCAGCAAGCTGGCTGAAAACTCCTTGCTCGGTCAGGTGCTGGCTTCGGGCCTGCGCGCCTCGCAGGCGGACCCGCGTGGCGGCGAACCCCGCCTGCGCCAGGTCTTCGAGCTGTCTGGCCGCCACGCGATCCATCAGATGGAACGCTACCTGAACGCGCTGGGCACCATCGCCGCGGCCGCGCCGCTGCTGGGTCTGCTGGGCACCGTGGTGGGCATGATCGAGATCTTCGGCAGCCAGAGCCCGACCGGCAACAACCCGGCCCTGCTGGCGCACGGGATCTCGATCGCGCTCTACAACACCGCCTTCGGCCTGATCGTGGCCATCCCGGCGCTGATGTTCTACCGCTTCTTCCGCGGCAAGGTGGAGTCCTATGTCATCGACATGGAACAGGCCAGCGAACGGCTGCTGACCCATCTGAGCAACCGCGCGCTGGCCCAGGCCTCAGGCAGCAGCCAACCGGTGACGCCGCCCGTGGCGCCGGCCAAGCCGACGAAGGCAGCGGCCAAATGAAGTTCCGCCGTCGTCACAACGAGGAGCCGGAGATCAACCTGATCCCGTTCATCGACGTGTTGCTGGTGGTCCTGATCTTCCTGATGCTGTCGACCACCTATTCGAAGTTCACTGAACTTCAGGTGACGCTGCCCACCGCCGATTCGCAGACGATGAAGGACCGCCCGGCGGAGATCATCGTGGCGATCGCCGCGGACGGCCGCTACGCGATCGACCACCAGGCCGTGGAGGGTCGCAGCGTCGACCTGCTCACCACGGCCCTGCAACAGGCTGCGCAAGGTCGGCCCGACCCCATCGTGATCATTTCCGCCGATGCGGCCACGCCGCACCAGGCGGTGGTGAACGTGATGGATGCGGCGCGCCGCGCCAACCTGCCGCGGCTGACCTTCGCTGCCAATAAACCCCGGGAATGAGCCGGGGGGCACTCGAAGAGCGGCTGCAGCGCGCCTGGCGAGACGACGACCGTCTGGCTCGGGCGCTGCGTCCGCTCTCGCTGCTGCACGGCGGCGTGCTGAAGCTCCGCAGCCTGCTCTATCGACTGAGACTCAAACGGACCGCTTCGCTGCCGGTCCCGGTGATCGTGGTTGGCAACTGGGTCGTCGGCGGCGCCGGCAAGACCCCCACCACCCTGTCACTGCTGGAGTCACTGGCCCGCCTGGGCGTGCGCGCCGGCGTCATCTCCCGAGGCTATGGCCGCGCGGATGACCGCGAGGTGCGCCTCATCCAGGACGGCGACCGCGCCGAAGACGTCGGTGATGAACCTTTGCTGATCGCCCAACGCGGTCGGGTGCCGGTCGCGGTGGGTCGGGACCGCGTTGCCGCGGCGCGGGCGCTGCTGGCGGCCCATCCAGCGCTTCAGGTGCTGGTCTCGGACGACGGCCTGCAGCACTGGCGCCTGCCGCGTCAGCTCAGCATCCTGGTGTTCGACGAGCGTGGCCTGGGCAACGGGCAACTGCTGCCCGCCGGCCCGCTGCGCCAATCGCGCGACCTTCCGCCCACACCCGGCAGCACCGCCCACCAGCTGGTGCTCTACAGCACCGGCCGCCCCAGCACCGCGCTGCCAGGCTTCGTCGGCACACGCCAGTTGGCCGGTGCGGTGGGGTTGGCGGATTGGTGGCGCGGCGAACCGGCGCGGCTGGAACGCCTGCATGCGCTGCGCAACAAACCCCTGATTGCTGCCGCCGGTCTGGCCCGACCGCAACGATTTTTCGACATGCTGGGCGATCAGGGATTGAGCTTTCGCGCGCTGCCCCTGCCCGATCACGCGTCGCTGGACCCCCTGCCCTGGGCCCGCACCGATGAGGTCGTCATCACCGAGAAGGACGCCATCAAGCTCCGTCCCGAGCCGCTGCAAGGCTGCCGGATCTGGGTGGTGGCGCTAGACTTCCGCCCCGAACCTGCTTTTGAGGAAGCGCTTCAGCGAGAGCTGGGGCGACTGCTGCCCGACCATGGACCATAGACTCATCGAGATGCTGGTGTGCCCCGTCTGCAAGGGCCCGCTGGAAGACCGCCGACACGGCCCCGACAGCGCCCTGCCCGCCCGTGAACTGGTGTGTCCCGCGGACCGCCTGGCCTTCCCGGTCCGGGACGGCATCCCCGTGATGCTGGCCACCGAAGCCCGCTCGCTGGATACCGAAGGCGAACAGGCGTGACCGCCTTTCACATCATCGTGCCGGCGCGCCTGGCCTCGACGCGGCTGCCGAACAAGCCGCTGGCAGACATCGCCGGTGCGCCGATGATCGTGCAGGTCGCCCGTCGCGCCGCGCTGGCGGGTGCCGAGCAGGTGGTCGTCGCGACCGATGCCGAGGAAGTTCGGCGCGCCTGCGAAGCGCACGGCGTGCGCGCCGTGATGACGCGTGCGGACCATGCCAGCGGCAGCGATCGGTTGGCGGAGGCCTGCGAGCTGCTCTCCCTGCCCGATGACGCGGTGGTGGTGAATGTGCAGGGCGATGAGCCCCTGATCGCGCCGGGCATGATCCGCGCCTGCGCGGACCTGCTGACGGCGCGTCCGCAGTGCCAGATGGCCACGGTCGCCCACGAGATCGACAGCGACGAAGAGTTCGCGAACCCGAACGTCGTGAAGCTGGTGACGGATGCGCAAGGTCTGGCGCTGTACTTCTCCCGCGCACCGATTCCCTGGTGGCGCGACGCTCCCGGCGGCGGCGCTCGCATCAAGCCGTCCGCGGTGCTGCGGCATGTGGGGCTGTATGCCTACCGCGCCGGTTTTCTGCGCCGCTTCCCCACGCTCAGCGTCAGCCCCCTCGAGCAGATCGAGGCGCTGGAGCAGTTGCGGGTGCTGTGGCACGGCGAGCGCATCGCGGTGCATGTCAGCCCGGAGCGCCCCGGCCCCGGCGTGGACACCCCTGAAGACCTGGCACGCGTGCGCAGCCTGATGGAAGGTGCGGCGGGCTGATCATCCGATTCCAAGCGGCATCCGGTCGATGACAGTCTCTCGCGGCGAGTAGCCCGCGAGGGTTACAGACGGGTTCATTCCCTTGCCGCGTCAGCGGGGCGAAGGCTGGCGCATGCTATTCTCGCCCGCAGTTTTCGAGGGCGCGTCCGCAGACGACGAGCCCTCTCCCTGTATCGAGGAGACCCATGCGACTGATTCTTCTGGGCGCCCCTGGCGCCGGTAAAGGCACCCAGGCGGCCTTCATCTGCCAACAGTTCGGCATTCCCCAAATTTCGACCGGCGACATGCTGCGCGCCGCCGTCAAGGCAGGCACCGAAATGGGCCTCGCGGCCAAGAAGGTGATGGATGCCGGCGGCCTGGTGAGCGACGACATCATCATCGGCCTGGTCAAGGAACGCATCACCCAACCGGACTGCGCCAAGGGTTTCCTGTTCGACGGCTTCCCGCGCACCATCCCACAAGCCGATGCGATGAAGAGCGCCGGCGTGAAGCTGGACTACGTGCTGGAGATCGCCGTGCCTGACGAAGCCATCGTCGAGCGCATGAGCGGCCGCCGCGTGCATCCGGGCTCGGGCCGCAGCTATCACACCAAGTTCAATCCGCCCAAGGTCGAAGGCAAGGACGATGTGACCGGTGAAGATCTGATCCAGCGCGACGACGACAAGGAAGAGACCGTCAAGAAGCGCCTGGAGGTCTATCAGTCGCAGACCCGTCCGCTGGTGGACTACTACTCGAACTGGGCCGCCAGCGGCGATGCCCAGGCACCGCAGTACCGCCGCATCGAAGGCATCGGCTCGGTTGACGAGATCACCTCGCGCGCCCTCGCGGCGCTCGCCTGATCCGCCCAAGCAGCCGCAGCGGTCCGGGTAGCCCAATGCGCCCATACCGATCGATTCCAGCGTGTCGCACGCGGGCCCCGGGTCCGCGTTGATGCGCCATAAGGGCGACCGCAGAGTCGCTCTTTTTTCAACTCGCAATTGACGTTAACGTCAACGGAAGGAGACAAGCCATGGACATCGCCAACAAGGTTTTCATCGTCACCGGCGGCGCCTCGGGCCTGGGAGAAGGCACGGCACGCATGCTGGCCCGCGAGGGCGCGAAGGTCGTGATCGCCGACCTGCAGGTGGAGCGCGGTGAAGCGCTGGCACAGGAACTGGGTGGCGCCTTCGTGAAATGCGACGTGAGCCAGGAGGCCGATGGACAGGCCGTGGTCGCCAAGGCGGTCGCGCTGGGCAAGCTGATGGGTCTGGTCAACTGCGCCGGCATCGCGCCCGCCGCCAAGACCGTCGGCAAGGAAGGCGCGCACTCGCTTGCGACCTTCGCCAAGGTGATCCAGGTCAACCTGATCGGCAGCTTCAACATGATCCGACTGGCTGCGGAAGCCATGGCCAAGAATGAGCCGGAATCGACCGGTGAACGCGGCGTGATGATCTCCACCGCCTCGGTCGCGGCATTCGATGGCCAGATGGGCCAGGCAGCCTATGCGGCCTCCAAGGGCGGCGTGGTGGGCATGACCCTGCCCGTGGCCCGCGATCTGGCCCGCAACGGCATTCGCAACATGACCATCGCGCCCGGCATCTTCGGCACGCCGATGTTGTTCGGCATGCCGCAGGAGGTGCAGGACGCGCTGGCCGCCAGCGTGCCCTTCCCTTCGCGTCTGGGCCGTCCGGAGGACTATGCGAAGCTGGTCCACCAGCTCATCACCAACGACATGCTCAACGGCGAGGTCATCCGCCTGGACGGCGCCATCCGCATGGCACCGAAGTAAGCGGCGCCGGGTTTTCTCGGTCCCACGGCGTCGCCACAGGGCGGCGCCGCAAAGAAAAAGGCCTCCCGACGTCAGCCGGGAGGCCTTTGTGCTTGATGCCACTGCAGATCGACGATTCAGCGCAGGTTCACAGCGCGTCGGTGTGATCCGCAGGGCACGAGCAGATCGCTTCGAGGCGGCGGCATAAAGCCGCCGCCAGGGCGATCACTTCTTCGCGCTGCGGGCGTAGACGCCCCACATGCCGGCGATGTCCGCGGAACCGTCGGTGCCCTTGACCGTGCGCCAGGTGGCTTGCGCCTTCGCGCTGTCGCCCGTCAGGAACTGCGCCATGCCGAGGTACAGCTTCGCGTCTTCCGCACGCTTCAGGTTGCCCTTGGCAATGCCTTCCTCGATCAGCTTGATGCCTGCAGGACCTTGGCCGCGATGTGCCAGCGCCAGGCCCAGCTTCACCAGGTCATCGCCTTCACGGGCGCTGCGCGCGGCCTGTTCGGCGGCGGCCTGACCGGCCTTGGCTTCGGCGATGCGCTTGTCGAGCAGGTCGACCAGGCGCTTCGGACGGCCGTTGTCGTCGGTCGGCTTGAGCACGCCGGCGGCGAAGCCCTTGTCGATGACCTTCTTGCCTTCGTCAGGATAGCCCGCGGCACCGGCCAGCTGCGCCAGTTCCATGTAGTCGTTGGCACCGTCCATGTTGTCGGTGGCCAGGCGCAGACGCAGGATGTCGAGCTGATAGCGAGCGGCAGAGAAGCCCTTCTTGCTCTGCAGCGTGCCCAGCACCTGCTTCCACAGCGCCTTGGTCGGGTAGTAGTGCAGCAGCTTCTGCACCATGGCGGACTCGGTCGCGCCATCACCCTTCTTGTTGGCAGCCCACAAGGCCAGGTCCAGCTTCTCCTTGTCCGGCGCGCGGCCGGCCTTCTCGGCGGCAGCGATGTCGGCCAGCGTGTCCCGCAGGACCGGGCCCACGTCACCCGAACGCATCTGGGCGGAGGTCTGCACCTGCTTCATCGCGGCGCTGTTGCCGCCGGCGGCGAAGTACTTGTTCGCCCAGTCCAGCGCCTTGGCGTTGTTGCCCGCACGGGCATAGGTGCCGGCGATGGATTCCATCATCGGCAGCTTCTGGTTGGCGGGCAGGCGACCGGCGGCGTTCAGCGCATCGAAGGCCTTGACCATGGCGTCGGCATCACCGGTGCGGGAGGCGGCGGCAATGCGCAGACCTTCCAGCGCGGCGTTCTCATCGGCGTTGCGACCGGGGACGGCTTCCGCTTCCCGGAGCTTGGCCAGGGCTTCGACCGCCTTGCCTGCCTTCAGCAGATCGGACGCCGCCTTGAGGTGCTTGCCCACATCCGGACGGACCTGCGCAGCAGACTGGCTCATCAGGCCCAGCGTGCCCTCGGGCGTTTGACCCATCAACAGCGCCGCGGCGCCAACAGCGGCCGTAGCCAGCAGTTTCAGTTTCATTCGCTTGCTCTCCTACGAAGAAAAACGCGCCGCCCTCGCGGGCAGCGCGTTCTGTTCTAACACCAAATCAGGCAGCCATCAGTTGAGGAACTGTTCGTTCCCGACCATGGCCATCTTCTTGACGCCCAGGCGCTGCGCGGAGGCCATCACCGACGCCACATAACCGTATTCGGCCAGCTTGTTCGGCTTGATATGGACTTCCGGCTGATCGGGGATCGCGACGACCTCCGACAGCTTGGTTTCCAGCGCGGCGTGGTTCGGCACAGCGATGCCGTCCCAGAACACGGTGCCGTCGAAGTCAATCGCAACCTCATGGACGATCGGGTCCTGAGGCGGCGGGTTGTTGTTCGGCGGCGGCATGTCCAGGTTGACCGAGTGCAGCTGGATCGGGATGGTGATGATCAACATCACCAGCAGCACCAGCATCACGTCGATCAGCGGCGTCGTGTTGACGTCCAGCATGGTTTCCGGCTCGTCACTGCCGTTGGAGCTTCCCACATTCATACCCATGGTGTCGCTCCTTCAGCCACCGCGAGCCGGCGGCTCGGTGACGAACTTGATGGACATGATGCCCGCGCGCTGGCACGCGACCATCACCTTGCCCACGTTTTCGTAGCGCGATTTCTCATCGCCACGGATGTGGACTTCCGGCTGAGGATTCAGAACTGCGATCTTCTTCAGACGTGCCACCAGCGCTTCCGTATCCGGAATCGGCTGCACGCCCCAATAGATGTCGCCATCCTTCGTCACCGCGATTTCAATGTTTTCCGGCTTGGTGACGCGGACCGCATTGGTCTCCTTCGGCAGGGTCACCCCCACCGACTGCGTCACCACCGGCACGGTGATCAGGAAGATGATCAGGAGCACCAGCATCACATCCACGAGGGGTGTGGTGTTGATGGTCGAGACCACCTCGTCATCGCCACCGGACGAACCTACGTTCATCCCCATAGTGAGTCCTCCAGGACTACTGTGAATTAACGGCCTGCGACCTTGCGGCTGCCCATCAGGACACCGTGCAGGTCAGCAGCGAAGGCACGGACTTGGCCCATCACCGACTTGTTGCGGTTGACCAGCCAGTTGTAGCCCAGCACCGCGGGAACCGCGACACCCAGACCGATGGCGGTCATGATCAGCGCAGCGCCCACCGGGCCGGCGACCTTGTCGATCGACGCTTGACCGGCCACGCCGATCTGGGTCAGTGCTTGCAGAATGCCCCAGACGGTACCGAACAGGCCGATGAAGGGAGAGGTCGAGCCCACGGTCGCCAGGAAGCCCAGGCCGCCTTGCAGACGCGAGTTCACTTCGCCGACGGCGCGGTCGATGTTCATCGTCACCCAGGTGTTGTGATCGATGTTCTCGGTCAGCGCACCTTCGTGATGATCGGACGCCTCGACACCGGTTTGGGCGATGAAGCGGAAGGCGCCGGTTTCGCTCAGGCCCTTGATGCCTTCTTGCAGCGAAGCCTTCTTGAAGAAGGAAGCGCGGACGTCCTTGGCTTCACGAGCAATCTTGGAGGTGTCCCAGAGCTTCGTGAACAGGATGTACCAGGAACCCAGCGACATCACGAACAGGATCGCCAGAACGATCTGGTCCACGATGTTGCCGTGGGCAACGATGTTGCCCAGGCTGTAGGGGTTGTCGACCGGCTTGGCAGCAGCAGGAGCGGCTTCCGGAGCGGTGATGGGGGCGGCGTCCACAGGAGCGGCTTCAACGGACGAAGCAGCAGCGGAAGCGGCATCCTGCGCGTGAGCAACCAGGGGGGACACGGCCAGGGTCGCGGCACATGCGATGGCCGCAAACAAGGCAGACAGACGAGAGATCATGGAGTTAGCTCCTACGCAAAAAGTCTTGAACTCAGGTTGAGGGGGAACCGGGGCGCGTCAGGCGCCCCGTGGAACGATCACAGGACCGGAGGAGTCCGTTGGATCACTCCATGTTGAACACGAACTCCTGCTCGAGGATCAGGTCGCCCGGGCATTCGTAGCTTTCGCTCAGTGCAGCGGTGATCGCGTTTTTCAGGGCGCGATCAGCTTTGCGGTCATTGGCGCCGCGCAGCGTCGCCAGCGAAATTTCCGTCACCTTGCCGCCCTTCACCGTGAAGGTGGCCTTGTACGACGCCTGGCCCGACCAGTTGAGCGCCGGCATTTCCGGCTTGCCCATCTTGGTGCAGTTGCCCACGGCCTTCATGACACTGGGCTTGGCCGGCGGCGCAGGCGGTGCCGGCGGCGTCGGTGCGGGCTGCGGACGGAAGTCGCTCGGCGGCGGCGGCGTCGTCGACTGCGCGACCACGGTCGGCGTCGGCGGCGGCGGCGCGGTCACCACGACTTCCGGCGGCGGAACGAACGGCGGCGGCGGTGCCTTGATGTCCGGCGGAGGCGGAATCACCTTCTCGGGCGGCGGCGGCGGTTTGACCTTCTCCTCGACGACCTTGACGTCGATCGGGCCTTTGACAGCTTCCTTGATCTTCGTTGCCAGGCCGCTGGCCAGGGCGCCGATGATCAGGACGTGGACCAGCACGACGAGGCCGAGGCCCGTCAGGCGCGATGACCCGCCTTTATCCTGCGCAAAGTTCATGCGCGCTCCTTCATCAAACTGCGAATTTCTTTCATCGAGACGACCGGGGAGTTCGACTCAACACAGCACCAGGACTGATCAGGTGTTCGCGCCGCGACCCGAGGGTCAAAAGCGCCTGTCTTGCCGGCTGTGCGAGCGACGGGAAACGACAGATGCCGTGGCCACGCCGTGAGCCACAGACCGCCGCCCCGCCGAATGCAGGATGGACATACGAAGACTCGAAACCCTGGGCACGATACGAACCCGACTCAACAAAAATGCCCGTGAGCTTGTGGCTACGGGCGTCTCAAGGAATGGTCCCATTCCGTAGCAAAACTACAGGATTGACCACCTTGCGCGACGCTGATCATAAACGACTTGCTTCAGCCTGAAGCCATGGGGTTTGCCCCAGCATACGCGCTTCGCCCAGGCCCCGGATCCGTCAAAACTGGAGGGGAATGTCCGCTCTGTCGGCTCCGGAGATCAGCCTGGTATTTTAGTGGTCTGGAATTCTGCACCGAGTCAGCACCACCTTAGTGCTTTCCCGACCCGTCCATCCAGACCCGCCGCCAAGTACAGAGCAAAAAGCGGACCCGCCCTGCTCGGCTCCCTCTGGATGCGACAGGTACAGATGAGTTACGCCGCGATGAGCCAACCTGTAATTGCAGTTCGTTCGCCCATGGCGAAGGGCGGCACATAAGACACGAAGTGTCGCTGCGGCACGGTGAACAGCGAGAGCGAGTTGAAATGGGGATAGAAGGTGTCGACCACCGAGCCATCCGCTTCGGTGAAGTGCAGCAGCCCGCCCCAGTCCGGACGCCAACGCCGGGTCAGGTTGATGACGTAGGCCAGCCGGCGATCTTCGCGCTCGACATGATCGTCATGGGTCGTGAGGAAATTGCCCCGCGCGTACATCGTGGCCTGGGCATAGACGCCGTTGATCTGAGCGTCGCCGCTCAGCTCTCGCATGCGGGAGAGGAACTCCTCGCCCGCCATCCAGCGCATGAAGCGCGCCAGCAGGTCGGTGCGACCGTCATGCACCGCCTCGACCAGCGAATCCGAGAAGAATGAGAACTGGAAGTCCTGCCGCGCGACCGCATGGATGCCTTCGGTGAGCTGCATGCGTTCGGGCGGCGTCAGGGCGCGGAGCTGATCGCCGGTGAGCCGGCGGTCGCCGCGCAGATCGCGGTAGACCAGTTGCCAGTCAATGGCCTGCAGCGCCTGGTCCAGCGCCTCGATGACCGGCGGGGAGAAGAAGTCGCGAATCTGGACACGGCCCTGCGATCGCAAGGTCTGGCCCAGAGCGGCGTAGTCGAGCGTGGGATTGAGGTAATCCATGGCCACCCAAAGTAGAGCGGGCCCCGAAGGGCCCGCGAGGTTCAGATCACCGTGAGCTTAGATCAGAACTTGTAGGTGCCACGCAGATAGAAGGTGCGGCCCTTCACATCGGCGTAGGTCGGGTCGAAGCCCACCTGGAAGTAGTCTTCCTGGACGGTGGTCGGCGGCTTCTTGTCGAGCAGATTGCGGAAGCCGGCCGTCAGCGTCACGTTCTTGATGCCGCGGTACTGACCTTGCAGGTCGACGAGATCGTAGGCCTTGACCTTGCTGACCTCGTCATAGTCCTCGTAGCCGTTCTGGCGGTTGTAGCGCGCGCTCGCACCCCAATTGCCCAGGTCCCAATCAAGGGTGAAGGTCTGCTTGAAGCGAACGACCGGGCCACCCAGGTTGTACTTACCCAGGTTGTCACGGACCGAACCGGTACCGACGATGGACTCTTCGCTCTTGGTCAGCAATGTGGCTTCCCAACCCGGCGTGAAGCTGCCGAAGTCGGTCCGCACACGGGTGCGCGCACTGAAGTCGAAGCCCGACACATTGATCTTGCCAACGTTCTCCCACGAACCACGGATGTAGTTCAGGTAGCCGGTGGCCGGATCCACCACCAGACGATTGGCGAAGATCGAGGTGCTGCTGTTGGGGCCGGTGCGATGACGCAGCCAGTCCCGCATGATGTCATCGCCCGACAGATAACGCAGACCGTTGGTGATCTTCATGTCGAAGTAATCGACACCGATGGTGGTGTCCTTGATCATCTCGAACACGACACCCGCGGTGAAGGTTTTCGACTTCTCAGGCTTCAGCTGGGTGTTGCTGTTGGTCTGGGTCGTCAGCTGCGTGTCGCAGTAATCGGTGTTCGGTGCAGCGGTGCATCCGGTCACCTGGTCATAGTTCGGATCCGTGAAATTGCCGCCCGTGTTGGTCAGCGACGACGGCGCAAACATGTTGTCCAGCGCCGGCGCACGGAAGCCCTTGCCCGCAGCAGCGCGGAACAGAAGACCGGTCATCGGGGTGAAGCGCAGCGACAGCTTCGGGCTGGTGGACGACAGGTTCGGCGTCTTGTAGGAGCCGTCGCGCGACTGGCCCTGGGTCGAGCTGTAGCGGTCATGACGCACCGCCGCATTCAGCTCCAGGCTGCTCAGCACCGGGAAGTTCATTTCGGCGAACAGACCCGTCACGTCGCGATCGGCCGCCACCTTGCCGGCGGTGCCGGAGCCGCCGACGATGTCGCCGGAACCCGCGAGCTCCGAATAGCCGTCGTTGTACTTCTCCTTGCGGAACTCACCGCCGACGGCGATGGCGGCATTGCCTGCACCCACACTGAAGAGCTCGCGCGTCAGGGTCAGGTCGACACCGGCATTGCTCGTCTTGGAATTGCGGGCATTGCCGCTCAGTTCCGCACCGCGCAGGGCCGCCAGGCCGGCCGCATCATTCGCGCCGAACGGGTTGATCAGGCCGGTCGCAAGCGCTTGCACCAGCTTCGTGTCGGAGAAGATGCCGCTGACGTAGTCTTCACGGGCCTTGCCTTCGGCATAGACCACAGCACCCTTGTAGTCGAAGCCGGCCAGCGAGCCTTCAGCGCCGATCACGGTGCGGGTCACATCATTGGTGACCTTCGTGCGGCGCTGACCGCCGTCCACCATCCGCCAGGAAATCCGCAGCGGGCCGCGGTAGCCCGGCAGCACGGCATCCACCGCTGCGGTCGGGTACCACTTGCCGCCACCCGGGTACAGATAGGCCGGCTTGCCGGTGGTGGTCGACGGCGTCTGCGACGAGCCGAGGATCATTTCGTTGCGGCTGTAGGCCACTTCGGCGAACAGCGTGGTGTTCTCATTCGCCGCCAGCGTGCCCTTGACCAAGGCACCGTACCGATCCTGCTGAGGAATCAGGTCGATGTAATGGGTGTAGTCGTAGCGGCAGTTGGACGAACCAGCGTAGGAATCCGGCGGCGCGCAGACCGGGTAGTTGGCCGCCAGCGGCACGTATTGGCCGGTGCTGGGGATCACGGCATTGGCCGGGAAGGTGTTGCCCGAGTCCTTGACCACACCAATGTCCGGCCGGTTGCCGGTGGAGGCAAAGCCGCGGTCCGCAGCGCGGATGGCGTCATAGGTCTGGTAGTTGAACGTGCCCATCACGTTGAACTTCTGCTTGGCCAGATCGCCGAAGCCGAAGCCGCCAGACAGCGAGAACACGTCACCCACCTTGTGCGGCGACTCCAGGCCGACCGACAGCTCGCCGCCCTGGTAGTCCTTGCGGGTGATGAAGTTCATCACGCCGCCGATGGCGTCGGAACCGTAGGTGGCCGAGGCGCCGTCACGCAGCACTTCGATGCGCTCGATCGCCGCCAGCGGGATGGAGTTCAGGTCGACGCCCTGGCCCGAGAACGGGTAGACCGGCATGCGGCGACCATTGAGCAGCACCAGGGTGCGCGAGCGGCCCAGGCCGCGCAGCGAGGCACCGGTCTGGCCGTTGGCCGAGCCGTCACCGATGGACTGACCCAGTGCCAGGCCGCCACCGTTGTTGTAGCTCAGGCGGTCGACCAGCTCCTGCACGTTGGCGACGCCGCTCTTGTTGATGGTTTCACGGTTGATCACGCTCACCGGCAGCGCGGTTTCAGCATCGATGCGCTTGATCGACGAACCGGTGATCTCCACCTTGTCCAGTTGCTGCTGCGCCAAAGCGGGCAGCGCCACGCCCAGGGCCAGCAAAGCAGCGATATTGACGCTCTTGCGTTTGAACATTGGAAACTCCTTTTCCAGAAAACACTTATGACGTGTTGGACAACACGCGGCAGACCTCGATAAAGGTCAGACCTGTGCCTGAGCATCCGTCTCAGATTTAGGTGGTCGCAGTGTGATTTCTGGGTTGTGAAGGACTCCCCGGGGAACCCCTACTGCCGACGGCCAAGCCGCCGAACGGAGCCCAAAACGCGGGTAATCCCCAAGTGGGCGAGGGCCGTAACACGTTGCTTCACAGCAACGATACAACGCGCACCATGGGGCGAAAAGCGTTTCTTTACGGCGCGAATCGTTTCTATTGCACGCCCGCATTGACAAATGCGCGCGCGGCTCGCACCAACATGATTCATATGCAGCTCTGTCATCGCCCTTTCATTGTGCAACTCGCCCCATCACGGGGCATGTATCGCCACGCATCGGGCTCAAGGAGACGCCTCCTCGAGCCCTTTTCCACCTCGCCTCACCCGGACGAATCCGGGCTTGGCGATTCACAAACTGACTTAAAAGGTCGCAGTCAGATTCACACCGATGCGACGCCCCTGCGCGTCATAGACCACCGGATAGGTATTGCCGTTGATCAATCCCGACCCATTCGAACGCAGCGGCGGATCCCGATCAAACAGGTTGTTGACCGAGCCGCGCACCACCATACTTTTGGTCAATTGATAGGACGCCGCCAGATCGAAGTAATCCCGCGCGCCCAGGGTCTTCATCAATGACGGATAGGTGGCGGCGTGCAGGCGGGTCTGGCTGGTGCTGCTCTCCAGGGTCACCTCGTCCAGATGGCGCCAGGTCAATGCCAGCGACACATTCCAAGGCGTCACCCAGGTGGTACGCAGCTTGTGGCGCCACTGCGGCATCGGCGTGCCGCAGATGGTGCCGTACAGGCCGGCGCAGTCATAGCTGTCCAGGCCCGGCAGATCCTGCACCTCGAACTTCTTGAGATAGGTGCCGACCATGCTCAGGTCCACACGTCCCCAACCGGCCGGCAGCTTGGTGGAGTAATCGGCCGCCAGGTCCACACCACTGGTCTTGAGCGAACCGATATTGGTGTTGGTGGCGGTGATGGAAGCCTGCGGTGTGGCCCACAGCGTACCCACCGCGTCGCGCTTGACCTTGTCGCAGAAGATCGGCGACCCCGTCTGCAGACACTGTTGGAGCGTGACCGGCGCCCCAACGGTGTCGATCAGGTCGTCGACCTTGATGTTGAAGACATCGAGCGACAGGGTCAGGTCTCGCGTGGGCGAGAGCACCACGCCCAGCGTGGCCGTCTTGGCGGTTTCCGGCGTGAGCTGCGTGTTGCCACCAAAGAGCGCGTTGTACTGCTGCGACGGGCTGTCGGCAATCTGCCCGTATTGAGCGTCCGTCACGCCGGTGCGAGCGCATTGGGCGGCGGTGGCCGACGGCGTGGCGCCGGCGCACGGATCACCATCCATGTCGTACAGGCCGATCGCCTGGGCCGAGTAGAGCTCCGACACATTGGCCGCACGGATGGCCTGCTGGTAGCTGCCGCGGAACTTCACCATGCCCACCGGCAGCCATTCCAGCCCGAGACCGTAGGTGTCGGTTTTCTGGTTGGTGGAGAAATTGGAATTGCGGTAGCTGGCCGACAGGTTGAGCTGCTTGGCCATGAAGGCGTTTTCCAGCAGCGGCAACCGGGCTTCGGCAAACACATCATTCACCGTGTACTTGCCGCCGACGCCGATGGTCGGCCCGCCCTGCCCCGCCAGATCGCCGGTGGCGAAGGCAGCGTCGGTGCTCAGATCCATCTCTTCTTCACGACGCTCGAAACCCAGCGCCACGCCCAGGCCGCTGGTGGCCGTCGGCAGCTTGAAGCCGTAGTCGGTCAGATCGCCGTTGATGGTGGCGGTGCTGACCTTGGTCGAGGTGTGGCCCTTCTGGAGTCCCGGCGTCTGCAGGTAGTTCAGCGCCTCGGGCGTCACGCCACCCAGCGCCCAGATGTTGTAGGGCACGCAATTCGGGTCGGTGCCGTTCACAAAGCTCCGGCAGGCGGGCGCGCCGGTGGCCGGATTGGTCACGACATCCAGCGCACGCGAGGTGCGGGCGATCGAGAAGTCGTTCTTGTAGGTCGCCTGATAGACCACACGTCCGACCAGGGTCGACAGGTCATAGGACCAGGCGTTGTTGAGATCGCCCTTCACGCCGATGAGGCCGCGGTAGGAGGTGTGACGGATGTCGTCCTGACGTCCGCCGCCTTCCACATTGCGTCGGAACAGATAGATATCCTTGGACTGGCCCGAAGCGCTCAGACCCAGTGCCTCACGCGACGACGCGGTCAGCAGCGGGTTGTCGTACTCGACGGTGAACGGCACGCCAAAGGCGCCGGAGGGCGCGATCTGCGCGACGGTGCGGTCATCGTGGAAATTGAACTCGGTGTAGACGCGGGCCTTCTGGTTCACGTCGTAATGGGCGAAGGCCGCGGCGGTGTAGCGGCTGGAGGGCCGGTTGAAGTAGTTGATCGGGCCGAAGTTGTAGAGGTCGGTGGTGCTGCTCCACGGACGCGTCCCACCGGCCGCATCGGCGATGGTGAAGTCCGTCATGGTGTCATCCAGGGTGGTGAACCGACCCGGGTAGCTGGTGCCCGAACCACCGCAGCCGAAGTAGCCGTCGGTCGGCACGGTCAGCGCGCAGGAGGTGAAGTCACGTTCGGACTGGAGCAGCGCGCTCTGGCGCTTGTGGCCCAGGAACAGCGTGGCATTGCCCTTGTTGTCGGCGAAGTTGGCGCCCATGGTGACGCTGAAGTCGTGGGACTTGCCGTCCAGGTCCTTGTCGCCGGGCACCGGGAAATTGCGGCTGCTGACGACCGATGCCACATCGTTGTGCTGCTGGTGGTTGTAGCCCTGGAAGTTGTAGTCGAACTGCAGGCCGGTGAACGAGTCGTTCATGATGAAGTTCACCACGCCTGCGACCGCGTCCGAGCCGTAGATGGCCGACGCACCGCCGGTCAGCACTTCCACGCGCTTGATCAACGCAATCGGGATCTGGTTCAGGTCGGCCGCCAGTTCGCGCGGGCTGCCGGCCGGAAGACGGCGACCATTGATCAGCACCAGCGTGCGGGCCGCTCCCAAGTTGCGCAGGTTCACCGTGGCCGTGCCGGTCGCGCCATTGGCGACTTGGCTGCCTTGATCGGCGAAGATCTGAGGCAAGTTGTTCAAGAGTGCTTCGACGTCACGCTGGCCTTCGACCTTGATCGCTTCGACCCCGAGCGTCACCATCGGCGAGACCGTGTCGATCGAGATCGTCTTGATGCGCGAGCCGGTGACTTCTACGCGCTGCAGGGTTTCCACAGCCTGAGCAGGTGCCGGCGAGGGCGCGGTACGCTGTTGGGCGAGGGTCGGCATGGCGATACCCAGGACCATCAATGCCGCGAGGTTGATCGATTTTCTCTTGAACATTTTCACTCCTTACTAAAGAAACTGGCATGCCCTCGTTGGGCTGCCATCCCGAATATTTGAAATCTTTGCATTCATCAAAGTTCTCAAGCGTCGGGAGTTTCTTGACGGCAGTGAACATCTCTTCTTGGGATTCACCCTGACTTTCCGATGTGGTCATGAAAGTCAATGAACGGTCATCCAAAAGTCAACTTAAAGTCCGGAAAAGTCCTGATCAGGCCGATCCATATTCCGTAGCCCAGACGGGAAGGATTCCCAATATGGGGCATCCAATGCGCCACATCAGATCAATCGCGCACCGAATTCGGTCAAAAGTGCGATTTCAGTTCAGTCATGAGTCGGCCATCAAACACCTACTTACAGCGGCGTGCGAGCACCGGTCGGCGTGAGATGAGGCTTTCGAGCGGCGGCGCTTTCATCGCCATTTCGATTCTTCACCTGATTAACTATGGGGCTCAAGGAGACACCTCCTCGAGCCCATTTTCCTTCGCCTCACCCGGATGAATCCGGGCCAGGCGATTCCCAAACTGACTTAAAAGGTCGCAGTCAGATTCACACTGATGCGGCGCCCCTGTGCGTCATAGACCACCGGATAGGTATTGCCGTTGACCAATCCCGACCCGTTCGAACGCAGCGGCGGATCCCGATCAAACAGGTTGTTGACCGAACCGCGCAACACAATGCTTTTGGTCAATTGGTAGGACGCGGCCAAATCGAAGTAATCCCGCGCGCCCAAGGTCTTCATCAACGACGGATAGGTGGCGGCATGCAGGCGGGTCTGGCTGGTGCTGCTGTCCAGCGTCACCTCGTCCAGATGGCGCCAGGTCAATGCCAGCGACACATTCCAAGGCGTGACCCAGGTGGTGCGCAACTTGTGGCGCCACTCCGGCATCGGCGTGCCGCAGATCGCGCCGTACAGGCCGGCGCAGTCATAGCTGTCCAGGCCCGGCAGGTCCTGCACCTCGAACTTCTTGAGGTAGGTGCCGACCATGCTCACGTCCACACGTCCCCAGCCCGCCGGCAGGCTGGTGGAGTAGTCGGCCGCCAGGTCCAGGCCATTGGTCTTGAGCGAACCGATGTTGGTGTTGGTGGCGGTGATGGAGGCTTGCGGCGTAGCCCACAGGGTGCCGACCGCGTCGCGCTTGACCTTGTCGCAGAACACGGCCGACCCCGTCTCCAGGCACTGCTGCAGCGTCACCGGCGCACTGACGGTGGAGATCAAATCGTCGACCTTGATGGTGAAGAAATCAAGCGACAGGGTCAGGTCTCGCGTCGGCGAGAGCACCATGCCCAGCGTGGCACTCTTGGCGGTTTCCGGCTTGAGCTGCGTGTTGCCACCAAAGAGCGCGTTGTATTGCTGCGCAGGGCTGTCGGCAATCTGCCCGTACTGAGCGGCCGTCACGCCGGTGCGCGCACATTGCGCGGCGGTGGCCGAAGGCGTGGCGCCGGCACACGGATCACCATCCATGTCGTACAGGCCGATCGCCTGGGCCGAGTAGAGCTCCACCACATTGGCCGCGCGGCTGGCCTGCTGGTAGCTGCCGCGGAACTTCACCATGTCCACCGGCATCCATTCCAGGCCCAGGCCGTAGGTGTCGGTCTTCTGGTTGGTGGAGAAGTTGGAATTGCGGTAGCTGGCCGACAGGTTCAATTGCTTGGCCATGAAGGCGTTTTCCAGCAGCGGCAGGCGGGCTTCGGCAAACACATCGTTCACCGTGTACTTGCCGCCCACGCCGATGGTCGGCCCGCCCTGCCCCGCCAGATCACCGGTGGCGAACGCGGCGTCGGTGCTCAGATCCATCTCTTCTTCACGACGCTCGAAGCCCAGCGCCACGCCCAGGCCGCTGGTGGCCGTCGGCAGCTTGAAGCCGTAATCGGTCAGATCGCCGTTGATGGTGGCGGTGCTGACCTTGGTCGAGGTGTGGCCCTTCTGGAATCCTGGCGTCTGCAGGTAGTTCAGCGCCTCGGGCGTCACGCCGCCCAGCTTCCAGATGTTGTAGGGCACGCAGGTCGGATCGCTGCCATCCACAAAGCTGCGGCAAGCCGGTGCGCCGGTCTTGGGATCGGTCACCACATCGAGCGCGCGCGAGGTGCGTGCGATCGAGAAGTCGTTCTTGTAGGTTTCCTGGTAGACGACGCGCCCCACCAAGGTCGACACGTCATAGGACCAGACGCTGTTGAGGTCGCCCTTGACGCCCAGGACGCCGCGGTAGGAGGTGTGACGGATGTCGTCCTGACGTCCGCCGCCTTCCACATTGCGACGGAAGAGATAGATGTCCTTGGACTGGCCCGGTGCGGTCAGGCCCAGCGCAGCACGCGACGACGCGGTGAGCAGCGGGTTGTCGTAGTCGACGGTGAACGGCACGCCGAAGGCGCCGGAGGGCGCGATCTGCGCCACGGTGCGGTCATCGTGGAAATTGAACTCGGTGTAGACACGGGCCTTCTCGTTCACGTCGTAATGGACGAAGGCCGCGGCGGTGTAGCGGCTGGAGGGCCGATTGAAATAGTTGATCGGGCCGAAGTTGTAGAGGTCGGTGGTGCCGCTCCACGGACGCGTTCCACCTGCCGCATCGGCGATGGTGAAGTCCGTCATCGTCGTGTCCAGGGTGGTGAAACGTCCCGGGAAGCTGGTGCCCGAGCCGCCGCAGCCGTAGTAGCCGTTGGTCGGCACGGTCAGCGCGCAGGCGGTGAAGTCACGCTCGGACTGCAGCAGCGCATCCTGACGCTTGTGGCCAAGGAACAAGGTGGCATTGCCCTTGTTGTCGGCGAAGTTGGCGCCCATGGTGACGCTGAAGTCATGCGACTTGCCGTCCAGGTCCTTGTCGCCCGGCACCGGGAAGTTGCGGCCGCTGACCACCGACGCCACATCGTTGTGCTGCTGGTGGTTGTAGCCCTGGAAGTTGTAGTCCAGCTGCAGCCCGGTGAACGAGTCGTTCATGATGAAGTTCACCACGCCCGAGACCGCATCCGAGCCATAGATGGCCGAGGCACCACCGGTCAGCACTTCCACGCGCTTGATCAGGGAGATCGGGATCTGGTTCAAGTCGGTCGCGAGGTTGCGCGGGCTGCCGGCAGGCAGACGGCGACCGTTGATCAGCACCAGCGTGCGGGATGCCCCCAGGTTGCGCAGGTTCACCGTGGCCGTGCCGGTCGAACCGTTGGAGACCTGGCCACCCTGGTCGGCAAAGACCTGAGGCAGGTTGTTCAAGAGTGCTTCGACATCACGCTGGCCTTCGACCTTGATCGCTTCGGCACCGAGCGTCACCACCGGCGAGGCCGTGTCGACCGAGATCGTCTTGATCCGCGAGCCGGTCACTTCCACGCGCTGCAGCGATTCCGCAGTGGGGGCAGGTGCCGGCGCAGGCGCTGGGCTCTGTTGCGCGAGGGCCGGCAGGGCTGCGCCCAGGACCACCAATGCCGCGAGGTTGATCGTTTTTCTCTTGAACATCGTCACTCCTTGATAAAGAAACTGGCACGCCCCCGTCGGGCGTCCATCCCGAATCTTTGAAACCTTTGCATTCATCAAAGTTTTCAAGCGAGGGCAGTTTCTTTACCTCCGTGATGATTTCTTCCTGGGATTCACCCTGACTTTCAGATGGGAAGTGCCAAAACTCACCCCTGAGCGCGGGAAAATCCTGATCCGCGTGAATGAATATCGCGTTGCCAAGACACGACGAATCCCAATAACGGGCGTTCAATGCGCCATATCAGGTCAATCACGCACCGAATTCAGACAAATCCGCGGGAGCAACTCAGCCGTGAAACACGAGGGCGAATATCGTCCGAACCACTATCAGCAATGGTGCGACAGGCGCCGGTTTGGCGCATTAATTCAATATATGGGCGTAACAGCCCCATTCATGGGAATGGAGCGCCAGATACCCCAATCCGATACGGTGCAAACCTCACCTCCACAGGGAATACTCGACCCATATTCAGGCAAAGAAAAAGGCCGCGAATGCGGCCTTTGGGAAGATCGGGCGACGAACGCCGTGCCAGTTTCGCGCCGTGCCAGCGTCACGCCGCCGACCGTCGCTCCACCCGCGGCACCGCCGCCAGCAGGGTGCGGGTGTAGGCCTGCTGCGGGCGGCCAAGCACCGCATCACAGTCGCCCGCCTCCACAATGCGTCCCGCCTGCATCACCGCGACCTCGTCGGCCACGTACTCAACCACGCCGATGTTGTGGGTGATGAACAGGAACGACAGCCCGCGGCTGCGCTGCAGTTCCCGCAGCAGATTCAGGATCTGCGCCTGCACCGACACGTCCAGTGCGGAGGTGGGCTCATCACACACGATGAGCCGCGGCTCCACCGCCAGCGCCCGCGCGATGGCAATGCGCTGACGCTGACCGCCGGAGAACTCATGCGGGAAGCGACCCAGCGCATCGCGGCGCAGGCCGACCTGGTCCACCAGGTCGTGCAGCAGCGCAATTCGCGCCGGGGCATCCAGCTCCGGACGCAAGGCCAGCAAGCCCTCTTCGAGCACTTCCTGGACCCGCAGGCGCGGATTCAGCGAGGCAAACGGATCCTGGAAGATGATCTGGATCTGCCGGCGAGCCGCGCGCAGCGCTTCGCCTTCGAGCCGGAACAGATCCTGCGGTACGCCGTCCGGGCCTGTGCCCTCTCCCGCGGCGCCGGTCGACGCCGTCGATCCCGCAACGGACGCGGGATACAGCAGGGCCTCGCCCTCGATGACGGCTTGTCGGCGCAGCAGCTGCACGATCGCTTTGCCCGACGTCGTCTTGCCGCAGCCCGACTCACCGACCAAAGCCAGGGTGCGGCCCGACTCGATCCGATAGGACACGCCGCCGACCGCATCGAAATACCGGGTCGCGCCGCCAAACAGGCCACGCGACAGCGGATAACGGACCTTCAGATCCTTGACGTCCAGCAACAGCCGACGCGTGTCCCGATGGGGCTCGCTGGCCACCTGGGGCTGCACGGCCGGACGCGACAGCGGCTCGCGCACATCGGTGTACAGCAGGCAGCGCACCTCATGCCCGACCGGCCGATCGGGCACGCCGGCCAGCGCCGGTGGCGTCATGCCGCAGTGAACCATCGCGCGATCGCAGCGCGGCGCAAAACGGCAGCCGTCAAAGGTCTGCCACAGCGGCGGCACCGTGCCGGCGATGGCCGCCAGCGGCTCGCCGCGGCGGTTGGCATCCGGCAGCGCACGCAGCAACAGCCGCGCATAGGGATGCTTCGGCGCCTCGAAGAAGTCAGCGGCAGGAGCGACCTCCACGATCTGGCCCGCATACATCAGCGCCACTTGATGCGCCATGCCGGACACCACCCCCAAGTCATGGGTGATCAGCAGCAGGCCCAGGCCGCGCTCGCGCTGAAGGTCTTTCAGCAGGTCCAGGATCTGCGCCTGGATGGTCACGTCCAGGGCGGTGGTGGGCTCGTCGGCGATCAGGTAGTCGGGCTCGGCCGCCAGCGTCATCGCGATCATGATCCGCTGCTTCTGGCCGCCGGACAGGCGGAACGGATACTCGTCGATGCGCCGCTCCGGCTCAGGGATGCCGACCCGGCGCAGCCAGTCGATGGCCTTGGCCCGCGCCTGTGCGCCGCGCAGCGGTGTGTGGGCCTCGATCGCCTCGACGATCTGATCCCCCACCTTCATCACTGGATTCAGGCTGGTGCCCGGCTCCTGGAAGATCATGCCGATGCGACCGCCGCGCACGTCCCGCATGCGGGCCTCGCTCAAGTCGAACAGGTCCTGCCCGTCCAGATCCAGGCGACCGCCGGCGATGCGGCCGTTGTCCGGCAGCAGCCGCATCAGCGCCAGGGCGGTCATGCTCTTGCCGCAACCGGACTCGCCCACCAGCGCGAAGGTCTGGCCGCGGGCCAAGGTCAGCCGCATGCCGTCGATGGCCCGGACCAGCCCGGCCTCGGCATCCAGATGCACCTTCAGGTCTTCAATCTTCAGCATGATGGACTCAGGCCCCTTGCTTGTTCTGAGCCGCCTGGGTTGCAGCCTGGGCTTTGCGCGCCTTGAGCGACAGCACCTGCGGACGAAGCTTGCGCGAGCGCGGATCGAAGGCATCCCGCACACCATCGGCGAACAGGTTGGCCGCCAGCACCAGGCTCACCATGAAGGCGAACGCGGCGGCGAAACTCCACCACACCAGCGGATCGCGGCTCATCTCCGAGCGCGCCAGATTGATCATGCCGCCGAAGCTGTTCATCGTCGGATCCACGCCCACGCCGACATAGGTCAGCACCGCCTCATACAGGATGAGATCGGAGAAGTTCAGCACCAGACTGATCAGCACCAGATGCATCACGTTCGGGACGATGTGGCGGACCATGATCCGGCTGTCGGACACGCCGAAGGCCGTGGCCGCCTGCACGAAGTCGGATTCGCGCAGCTTCAGCGTTTCGCCGCGCACCAGCCGACACAGCGTGGCCCAGCCGGTCACCCCCAGGATCACGCAGAGCAGGAAGATCTTCAGATCGGCCCGCTCGGCGCCGGTCTCGAACGCCTCCGGATGCTTGTCCAGGAAGACCTGCACCATCAGCACGCAGGCCGCGATCAGCAGCACGTTGGGCACCGAGGTCAGCACGGTGTAGAAGTACTGGATGACCTCGTCCACCCAGCCCTTGAAGTAGCCGGCCAAGATGCCCAGCACCAGCGCGAAGGGCAAGGTCGCCAGCGTCGACAGCGCACCAATCACGAAGGCGGTGCGGATGCTCTTGAGCGACTGGTAGAGCACATCGTTGCCGGTCTGGTCGGTGCCGAAGACGTGGTAATGCCCCATCAGCGCGATCACCGGCCCGGCCAGCAGGGCCACCACGGTGAGCGTCAACAGCGCGGCGCGCCAGGGATAGTGGGTGCGGTCCTTGAGCAGGTCGCGCAGCCCGTGACGCCATCCCCCATGGCTGGGCGCCAGGATCGCCGCCATGGCCGCGGCCATCAGCACCGCCGCAAGCGCACCGCCCGCCAGGCCGGACAGCGCACGGCGGATCAGGTCACCGGTCCATTCGGTCGCCGGATCCGACAGATGGGCGCCGCCGAAGGCCAGCCGCGGAAACTCCCGCACCACCTCGCTGCCGTGGGCAACGCTGTCCTTGTTGAAGCCCTGATAAGCCAGCGGCGCCGAATAGCTGGTCTCGCGCATCTCGATCTGGCGCGACAGCAGCAAGTCCAGCACCGATTCGGTCCGCGTTTCGTAGAAGCGCTCACCGGCGGGGCTGTCCGCCAGTGCGCGGCGGAAATGCAGGCTGTCCAGCGCCGTGACCAGCACGAACAGCGACAGCACCACCCCGGCGCTCAGTGCCGCCGGGTCGCGCAGCACCCGCTGCCAATTGGCGCGCAGATGCGGGCGGCGCACCAGCCGCACGATGTAGCCCACCAGCACCGCCGCCAGCGCCCACAGCGCGACGTCGGTCCAGAGAATGACGATCTTGAATCCCATGTCGGTCTCGGTCGGTCTCGGTCAGGCCATTGCGTGAGGGGGTCAGGTCAGCCGCACACGCGGATCGACCCAGGTGTAGACCACGTCGATCAAGGCATTGCTGGCGATGTAGAGCAGCGCGCCCAGGAACACCATGGTGCGCACGATGGCGAAGTCCTGCCCGGTGATGGCCTCGATCACGAAGGCCCCCAGGCCCGGAATGCCGAAGAAGCTCTCGAACACCAGGCTGCCGAGGAACACATACGGCAGGTAGGCGCCGGCGCTGGTGATGATCGGAATCAGCGCATTGCGCAGCACATGGCGCATCAGCACCACCGGTTCGGACAGGCCCTTGGCGCGGGCGGTGCGGACATAGTCCTTGCCCACTTCTTCCAGCAGCATCGCCCGGTACAGGCGCGCCTCTCCGCCCAGGCGGGACAGCAGCGACAGCGCGATCGGCAGCGCCAGGAACTTGATCGCATCCAGGCCCGGCTCATAGCCGTTGATCGGCACCAGCCGCAGCACCCGCGAGAAGAAATACTGCCCGACGATGATGTAGAACAGGCTGGAGATCGACAGCATCAGCACGCACAGCACCACGCCCCAGAAGTCGATGCGGGAGTTGCGGAAGAAGGTCAGCAGCAGGGCGAAGGCCACGCTGATGATCAGCTGCAGGATGAAGATCGGCACCGCCAGCTGCAGGCTCACGCCCATGCGCACCTTGACCTCATGGCCGATGTCCACCGCCTGGCGCGCATCGGAGCGTCCGAACTCCAGCATCATCAGCGAGACCGAGCGCTCCCAGAACACGGTGTGGGTCAGCCGCTCGGTGCCCTGGCGAGCGGCATCCCAATACAGCGGCTTGTCGTAGCCGCGCTCGGCCTTCCACTTCTCGATCTGTTCCTGGGTGACGCGCTTGCCGCCGATGTTCAGGCGGGCCATGTCATCGGGCGTGTTGACGCTGAAGAACAGGAAGAAGGTGAGCAGGTTCACGCCCACCAGGATCGCCAGGCCGTAGGCCAGGCGCCGGGAGATGTACTTGAGCATCAGGTCGTTCCTTCAGCGACGGCCGTGGCGCGTGCGGTGGCCGTTTCGCGGGCCTGGAAGCTGCGGCGGGTGGCCCAGAGGATGGCGCCGGCGCCGATCACCAGCACGATCAGCGGCCACCACACCGGATGGTTCCATTCCGACTGCTTGCGGGCGCGTTCCGCGGCATCCAGCCGGTAATAGCGGGCGGCGTCGCGAATGATGATGCTGGGCTTGGCGTTGTAGATCCAATGCTGGGCCGCCTGCGCGGTGTAGGGCCAGTAGCCCCAGGCCCAAGGGGCGTCCTGTTGGGCGACCTCGATCATCCGGTCCATCACCTTCTGCTTCTCGGGACCGTCATCCAGGGTCTGCATCTGCTTGAACAGACGGTCGTATTCGTCGTTCTGGTAATTGGCCGAGTTCTCGCCCTCATGCAGCGACTTGCTGTTCGGGCCGTAGAGCAGGAAGAGGAAGTTCTCCGCATCCGGATAGTCGGCGAACCAGCCCCACCAGAAGATCTGATGCTTGCCCTGGTGGATCTTTTCCTGGAACTGGTTGTAATCGGTGGCCCGCACATCCAGCTGCACGCCGATCTTGGCGAACTGCTTGATCATCCAGTCGTTCTCGGCCTTCACCTCGGGCGTGACCACCCGCATGAAGTCGTAGTTCAGCACCAGCGGCTTGCCGGTGCGGACGTCGCGTCCATCGGGATAACCGGCCTCGGCCAGCAGCTGCTTGGCCTCGTCGATCGAGCGGCGCTCCACTTTGCCGTCCACCCGCTTGTGGGTGACCGGATTGAAATGCTGCGGCTCGGCCTCGCGCGAACCGAACACGCCCGGCGGCACCGGACCGTAGGCGGCCACGCCGCCGCGGTTCTTGAAGATCTTGCCGTAGCCCTCTTCCCAGTCGATGGCGATCGACAGCGCCTGGCGCAGCTTGCGGTTGCGCAGCTGCTGGGCCGGTGTGTCGCCCTTGCCCACCACCGGGTCCAGCCAGTTGAAGCCCAGATACCAGCTGTTGGGATCGGTGTCCCGGGGGAACTTGAAGCCGCGTTGCTTGAAGAAGTCGGTGACCTCGTCGGAGTCGCTGGCGTCGGCCAGGAACTCCACGCCCCAGTCGGCACGCTCCATGTCCGGCAGGTCCAGATAGCCCTGCTTGAACATCTCCTTGCGCGGCACCCGTTCCTTGATCAGCGTGCTGACGATGCGGTCCACAAACGGCATGCGCTTGCCGCAGTCCGCCAGCAAGCCGGCTTCGCGGTCATGCGCCGAGCCTTCGCAGGGATAGAGATCGACCCGATAGTTCGGGTTGCGCGACATGACATGGCGACGGTCCTGCAGGTACTCCGTCATCATGTAGGGCCCGGTGCCCACCGGCCACTGGTTCCAGGACATGCCGCGCTCGAGCATGCCCGGCTGCGCATAGAAGCGATCGACTTCCCACGGCACGGGCGAGAGGAAGGTGGTGGCCATCCAGTACGACCACTGCGGATACTTGCCCTTGATGCGGATGCGCAGCAGATGCGGATTGACCGCCTCCGCGCCGGCCAGCGGCCAGCGGCGGAAGTCCAGGAAGGGCTTGTCGGTGGTGCTCTCGGGCAGGCCCTTGAGCAGCTTGGCGTTTTCCTGGCGGATCAGCTCGCCATAGTCCTTCAGGCCGATCACATGCTCGGAGAACAGGCCGAACACCGGCGCCTCGATGCGCGGCGTGGCGTGGCGCTTGATGGCGTAGACGAAGTCGTCGGCCACCAGCTCGCGGGTGCCGGTGTGCTCGAACTGCCAAGGCGAGCGTTTGTCGCCCAGTTGCTTCGTGGTGAGCTGGTGATAGAGGTAGTCGCCCTTGGCATCCTTGGCGAAGGCCGGGCTGGGGGCGTAGGTCACGCCTTCGCGGATCGGCACGTCATACACGCTCTGCGCGATCTTGTCGGCGGGCGTGTCGTCGGGCAGGCGCTGGCCCTTCTCATCCAGGTAGTAGGGCTTGACGACCGCAGCGGCCGAGCGCGGAATCAGCTCGTACGGCCGCTTCAGGTAGTGATAGCCGTAGAGCGGCTCGAAGATCTGATAGGTGTAGACGCTCTCGGGCGCGGTGTAGGACGCGGTGGGGTCCAGGTAGCGCGGCGAGCGTTCATCGAAGGACAGGTAGAGGGTATTGTCCTTCGCCGCGCCCGCGGGATAGGGACTGTTGTTGCAGGCGGCCAGCAGTGCGGCGGCGCACGCGCTTCCCACCCAGGCCAGCGCCTTGCGCCAGCCGATTCCCGCGATCCACTGCCCCGACAACATCGTCATCCTTCCAAAAACAAAGCCGCATCGTCCGGATGCGGCAGTGCCAGATTGTTGCCATCGCGAGCCCCTCACGGGCCGGCCGATGCTGGGGTCGCATCATAGCGGCGCGGCTGTTCGGCGGCCCGCTTGCGGGCACGGCGATCGCACCGCAGGCGCGGGACCTCGTCGGGCGATCAGCAGGAGCTCAACAGGCGCTCAGGAGGCGATCCACCGGCGCTCGCCGCGCCCACCGAAAGCCACGCCCCGCCGAGGCACGCCGGTGCGGCAGGGCGATCAATGGGCGATCAATGGGCGATCACTAGTCGATCAATGGCCGTGATCGTGGCTGTGGTCGTGGTCGCCGTGGCCATGCCCTTCATGACCGCCATGGTGATGGTGATCATGTCCGCCGGGTCCGACGTGGCCCCAGGCCACGAACACATCGCGGCCTTCCACCAGCAGCTCGGTCTTTGCCCCGATCGGCAGGCAGACCTTGGTCGGCACATGGCCGAAGGGCAGGCCGGTCAGCAGGGGCACCTGCATCCGATCGCGCAGCGCCTGCACGCAGCTCTTGAAGTTGTAGCCACGATCCAGCGGCGACTTCTTCCATCCGGTGAACTGGCCCAGGATCACCGCCTTCTGTGCGTCCAGCACACCGGCCTGCCAGAGCTGCAGCAGCATCCGCTCGATCCGGTAGGGATGTTCGTTCACATCCTCCAGGAACAGGATGCCGCCCTTGATCCGCGGGAAATGCGGGGTGCCCAGCAGCGAGCAGAGCACGGCCAGGTTGCCGCCCCACAAGGTGCCGCGAGCCTCCAGGCCGTCGAAGCCGACCTCGGTGCGAAAGCCGACGGCTTCCAGCGAGCCGTCCATCGCTTCAAGGAAGCAATCACGGGTGATCTCGTCCACGCCGCCGTCGGCGTCGCTGCGGCCGAAGTCCTCACACGCGAGCGGGCCGGCCCAGCTGATCTGCTTGGTGTGGGCCAGCAGGCCGAGTTGGAGCGCAGTCAGGTCACTCAGACCGACCCAGCGGGTGCCCTGCTCGACACTGCGTCCCAGCAAGGCCCAGTCGATGCGGTCCAGCAGCCGGGTCAGCCCGTAGCCGCCACGCGTGGCCAGCGCCACCGCCGGGGCCGACGTCGCCACGCGGTGCAGGGCGGCCAGGCGCTCGTCGTCGTCACCGGCAAAACGCTGGTGGCGGGCCAGGGCGCTCTCATCGATCGTCACATCGAAGCCGAGCGTCGACAGCCGCTTGGCGGCACGCTTGAGCGGCTGCGACTGGGCAAGCACGCCGGAGGGGGTGTAGAGGGTCAGGTCACTCATCGCGGCGGCTCGTCGGGGGAATGGTCGGGCGGAAGCGCCAGATAGTGCGCCTCGCCCACGGGAATGTCGTCGGGGGTGGTCACGGCCTGGGGCGCAGCGAACACGGCCAGCGGATCGGCCAGCGCGGCGGCCAGCCGTCGCTCGCCGCGACGCTGGCGCGCGGCTTCGCGGCGTTCGGCGAAGAATTCGCGCAGCAGGCGGGCCGACGGTTCGGCCAGCACGCCGCCGTGAAGCGCCGTGTGATGGTTGAGTTGTTTCTGCGAGAACAGGTCCAGCACCGAGCCGGCCACACCGGTCTTGGGATCGGGGGCAGCGAACACGACCCGCTTGAGCCGCGCATGCATCATCGCCATCGCGCACATGGCGCAGGGCTCGAGGGTCACGAAGAGCTCGCACTCTGGCAGTCGGTAATTGCCCAGCAACTGAGCCGCGTGGCGCAGCGCGACGATCTCGGCATGCGCGGTCGGATCGTGGGTGGTGATCGGGCGGTTGTAACCGGTGGCAATCACCTGGCCGGCGCGCATGATCACCGCGCCCACCGGCACTTCGCCGACCAGCCAGGCGTTCTGGGCCTGGTCGAGTGCGAGGCGCATCGCGTACTCGTCGCCCGGCTGGGCGGGGGCGATCGCAGGAGACATCGGAAGGGAGTCGGTCATGGTGTGGAGCTTCGCGCGGCAGTGTAGCCGCCGGCGCTATGCTGCCGGCCCATGCAACCGGATGAAGCACCGCCGCCGCAGCAGGACGACCTGTTCGGCGACTTGATCGCCCAGGCACCCGCGCCGGAAGGCACGACCCCGCCGCGTACTCGCCGAAGCGCACTGGAGCCGGCCCTGGCCGACCGACAGCGCCGCGCGACCTCCGAGAAGTCTGCCCGGTCCGAGCCGGACGACGAGGCGCTGGACGGCGATCGCAACATTGCTCTGGACGACGATCTCAGGGGCGATCTCAAGGCCGATGTCAACGGCGATCTTGAAGACGATCTCAACGGCGATCTCGACCTCGGCCTGGACGACCTCCCCCACCCGGAGTCGGCGTCAGCGCCGCCTCCCAAGTCCCGGACCTCGCCCGCCAAACGGCCACGTGCGGGCATCGTCGCTCAGCCGCCGGATGACGAGACGGTCGCGCTGGCGGCGGCGCTGTCGCCGAACATCCGGTTGGGCACGTCCTCGTGGGGCTATCCCGGCTGGCAAGGGCTGGTGTGGGTGGGTCGGCACGGCGAATCCAACCTGTCGCGCCAAGCGCTGAGCGTCTATGCCCAGCATCCGTTGTTTCGGGCGGTCAGCATCGATCGAGGTTTCTATCAAAGGCTGACAGCCAGCCAGTACGAGCGGTATGCCCAGCAGGTGCCCGCCGATTTCCGTTTCACCATCAAGGCGCCCAGCCTGGTGACCGATGCCCTGGTGCGCAGCGAAGATGGTCGCGGCCGTCAGACCAATGAGGCCTTCCTCGATCCACGGCTGGCCATTCAGGAGTTCATCGAGCCGGTGCTGCAGGGGCTGGGCGAGAAGGCGGGCGCGCTGGTCTTCCAGCTCAGCCCGTTGCCGCTGCAGATGCTCGATCGAATGCCCGCGCAGCTGGATCGGCTTCACGCCCTGCTGGGCGCCCTGCCCTCGCTGCGTGAGCGGTCGCCGGACGCGGTGGTGGCTGTGGAGGTGCGCGACCCGGAATGGCTGACGCCCGACTTCGTGGCCATCCTCAAGCAACACGGCGCGCGTTACTGCCTCGGTCTTCACCCGAAGCTGCCGCCCATCGATCACCAGTTGCCGCTGCTGCGCGCCATGTGGCCAGGGCCGTTGGTCTGCCGCTGGAACCTGCACCGCCTTCACGGCCCCTTCGGTTATGAGGACGCGCAAAAGCGATATGGCGAGTACGACACCCTGATGGACCCCGATCCCGACACCCGGGCGGTCCTGGCCAAGGTGATCCACGCCACCGCGCAAGCGGGCCATGCAGCCTATGTCACCGTCAGCAACCATGCCGAAGGCTCGGCGCCGCGAAGCGTGAAGGCGTTGGCGCAGGCACTGGTCGACGAGGCGCAGGCGGCCGCAGCCGCTGCGCCGTCGCAGGAGGCGTGACGGCGTTCCCCGGTTGAATTTCCGCTGAAGGTCAGCGCCTCGTCAGCGCGTCGTCAGCGCGGAACGGGCGCCGAATCCCTCATCGAGGGCTCGCCCAGCGGCCATCGTCCGACCATCACATGGCGAGACTGTCCCTGCAGACTGTCCGCCAGATGGAAGTCGATCGCGGTCCAGCCGGGCACGGTGTGGGCCTCGGGCTCGATCAGCCGATCGTCATACGCCAGGGTGAGATGCGGCGTGAAGTGCGGATCGATGGTCAAGCCCTGCGCCGAGAGGCGCTCGCCCAGATGCGCCCGGAACTGCCGCACCTGATCCAGGCCCGCACCGCCCGACAACACCAGCGGCCGGTTGCGCGCCTTGCGGGTGAAGCTGAGCAACTCGTCGAACTGCAGTGGCAGGGTCGGCCAGACGATCGACGCCGCCGCACGCTCCGCGGCGGCGCGCACGGCCGCCATGGCGGTGGCCTGCTCGGGGATGGCGTCGTCATACCAGCCCAGATGGTGCAGGGTGACGTGCAGGCGATCCGCACGGGAGGGTCGTTCGCGCAGCCCCAGCCGACGCGCGATCGCCTGCCCGACCTCGGCCAGGCGCTGGGCGGTGGCCTCATCGGGACGAAGGCAGAAGAAGAGCGCGTGGACTGTCATCTCAGTTTGGTCGGACTTGGCGAAACCATGGATGGCTTCCGATCACCGGTTCAGGGCGACACCTCGGAGGCGCGCTGCTCGCCTTGCTGCATCAGGTCCTGCACCTTCTGGCCGACCGCCTGGGGAGACTGCGGCTTCGCGGCCGTGGATCCGGCGCTGGAAGGGCTGCCGGTGGGCGCCGACGGCTGGACGGTGGCCATCTGGTGCTTGGCGCTGAACATCACGATTGCGAAGACGATCACCAGGCCGATGATGGAAAGGGCGCCGCGCATGGGGAACTCCGGGTGGGATGTATCAAGGACAGGCAGCATAACGAGTGGAGACGACGCCGCGATGGAGGCCGCAACGCCGCGCCGACTACGCGTTCTTCCGGGACCGGAATGCCGCGAGCTTCATCCGATTGCCGCACAGCGCCGTGCAGCACCACTGGCGTCGACGGGACTTGGTCTTGTCGTGGACCATCAGGGTTCCGTCATGGGCTGTCGACCCACGTCGCCCACCTCTTTGCGTCCGAAGTGCCATGGCCCGGTCAAATCCGCCTGCCAGAATCGCGGCGAGCTTTTTCCTTCCCCCTTGCCATTTCTCATGCACCTCTCCGATCCCGGTCTCCATCCCAAGCGCCCCTTCCACTGGCTCCACAGGCTGGCTGGCCTGACCCTCCTGCTGCTGGCCGCAGGTTGCGCGCCCCTGCCCCCGGCAGCGCCCGCCCCCGTCGCCACCGCACGCACGCCAGTGATCCTGGTCTCCATCGACGGCCTGCGCCCTGACTACCTGAGCCGAGGCCTCACACCCCGACTGAGCCAACTGGCCGCGAACGGCGTGCGTGCGGAAGCGATGATGCCGTCGTTCCCGACCAAGACCTTCCCCAACCACTACACCCTGGTCACCGGCCTGCGCCCGGACCATCACGGCGTGGTGGACAACACGATGGAAGACCCGCGCATCCCCGGTGAGCGCTTCTCGCTGGGCAATGCCGCCGCCGTGACCGACCGCCGCTGGTGGGATGAAGCCGAGCCCGTCTGGGTCACCGCCGAAAAGCACCACATCCCCACGGCAACGATGTTCTGGCCCGGATCCGAAGCGGCCATTCACGGCGTGCGGCCCACGCGCTCCGCGACCTTCGACGGCAAGCTCTCGGCCAATGCCCGCACCGACACCTTGCTGGGATGGCTCGGTGACAGCAATGCGCAGGGATTCGGCTTCCTCACGCTGTACTTTGATGACGTGGACCATGCCGGCCACGAACAGGGGCCGGACAGCCCTTTGCTGAACGAGGCGCTGGCCCAGGTCGATCAGGCCGTGGGGCGTCTGCTGGACGGACTGGCGGCGCGCAAGCTGACGGCCAACATCGTGATCGTGTCGGACCACGGCATGGCGCCGGTGAGCCCCTCTCGCGTGATCCGCATTGACCAGATGGCGCCTGCCGGCAGCTACCGGGTGGTCAGTAGCGGCACCTTTGCCGGGCTGGAGCCCGCGGCCGGTCAGGCGGCGGTGCTGGAAAACGCATTGCTGCAGCCACGCGACCATGTGCAATGCTGGCGCAAGGCGGAAATTCCAGCGCGCTTCGCATTCGGCAAGAACGCTCGGGTGCCGACTTACTTCTGCCTCGCGGAGCCGGGCTGGATCCTGGCCACCAACGAGAAGTCGGCGCAACGGGTCAAGGGCGGCGCGCATGGCTACGACCATCAAGCCCCGGACATGCGCGCCACCTTCATTGCCGCAGGTCCCGCATTCAAAAACGGGGTGGTGCTGCCGCCCTTCGACAACGTGGATGTCTACCCGCTGCTGATGCAACTGGTCGGCGTGACGCCGCTGCCTTCGGATGGCCGTCTGGCGCCGCTGATGCCGGCCCTGCGCTGAGACGGCTCAGGATCAAGACACCGTGGACGGGGCGCAGGCGGCCTGCTGCTCCTGACGCACCCAGCCGGCGGCCATCTCGGCCAGCATCAGCGTGGGGCTGTTGGTATTGCCGCTGGTGATGGTGGGCATGGCGCCGGCATCGGCCACCCGCAGGCCCGCCACACCGCGCACCCGCAGCCGCGAGTCCAGGACCGCCAGCGGATCGCTGGCCACACCCATGCGCGTGGTGCCCACCGGATGGAAGATGGTGGTGCCGATCTCGCCGGCCAGACGGGCCAGCTCGGCATCGGTCTGGTACTGCGGCCCGGGCGTCCACTCTTCGGGCCGATAAGGTGCCAGCGCCGGTTGAGCCACGATACGGCGCGTGATGCGCAGCGATTCCGCCGCCACCTGGCGATCCTCATGGGTGCTGAGGTAGTTGGGCGCAATGGCGGGCGCATCCTCGAAGCGCGAGCTGCGGATCTGCACCGTGCCGCGGCTGCTGGGGTTGAGGTTGCACACACTGGCAGTGAACGCCGGATACCGGTGCAAGGGCTCCCCGAACGCGTCCAGCGACAAGGGCTGCACGTGATACTGCAGATTGGGCCAGTGCAGCTCGGGCCGGCTGCGGGTGAAGGCACCCAGTTGCGAGGGCGCCATGCTCATGGGCCCGCTGCGCCGCAGCAGGTACTCCAAGCCGATCGCCGCCTTGCCCCAGATGCTGTTGGCGAGCGTGTTCAAGGTCTTCGCCCCCTGCACCTTGAAGACCGCGCGGATCTGCAGATGGTCCTGCAGATTGGCACCCACCCCGGGCAGATCCTGGCGCACGGCGATGCCGTGCTGCTGCAGCAGCGCGGCTGGCCCCAGTCCCGAGAGCTGCAGCAGTTGCGGCGTGCCGATCGCGCCGGCGCACAGGATGACCTCGCGCCGCGCCCGCGCGGTGCGCATCTGGCGCCCGTCCCACACCCGCACGCCGGTGCAGCGCAGCCGGCCATCGGGCTGGGTCTCCAGCAGCAGCTCGGTGGCGCGGCAGCGCACCCAGAGCTCGAAGTTGGACCGGTCGGTGCAGGCCGGGCGCAGGAAGGCCTTGGCCGTGTTCCAGCGCCAGCCGCGGCGTTGGTTGACCTGAAAGTAGCCCACGCCTTCATTGTTGCCGCGGTTGAAGTCGAGACTGGGCGGCAGGCCGGCCTGCACCGCGGCCTGGGCGAAGGCGTCCAGGATGTCCCAGCGCAGTCGCTGCGGCTCCACCCGCCATTCGCCGCCCGCACCGTGCAGGGCGTCACCGCCCAGGAAGTGGTCCTCGTGACGCTTGAAGGCCTGCAGCACATTGTTCCAGCGCCAGGCCGGATCGCCGGTGAGACGGGCCCATTGCTCGTAGTCACGTGACTGACCGCGCATGTAGATCATGCCGTTGATGCTGGAGCAGCCGCCCAGCGTCTTGCCGCGCGGGTAACGCAGGCGGCGGCCGTTGAGGCCCGCGTCCGGCTCGGTCTGGTAAAGCCAGTCGGTGCGCGGGTTGCCGATGCAGTAGAGATAGCCCACCGGGATGTGGATCCACGGATGGCGGTCATGGCCACCGGCCTCGATCAGCAGGGTGCGGCGCTGGGGGTCCTCGCTCAGCCGGTTGCTCATCAAGGCGCCGGCGGTGCCGGCACCGACCACGATGTAGTCGTAGATTGGGTCGCTCAAGGAAGGCCTTATGGGCTTGGAGGGTTGAGGAAACGCAGCGGGGTCACTGGCCCGCGCTCTGAAGCGTCCAGTTCTGGTTGCTGCCACCGTGGCAGGCCCAGGTGATGAGCTCGGCCCCCGCACTGCTGCTGTTGCCCGGCACGTCCAGGCAGGCGCCGCTGGCATGGTTGCGCAGTACGCTGCCGCTCAGGCGCCACTGCGTGCGATCGCCGCTGTTGCAGGCCTGCTGCACCACCGCCCCGCCGTTGCCGCTGGTGTCGGCCTGGGCCAGGCACAGGCCGCTGTGGCGGACCACGAACTGCAGGCGCCCGTCGACGTTGTTGACCGCAAACTGCTCGCTGCCGGTGCTGCCGCAGTTCCTTTGCAGGGCCTTGGCCCCTTCCGCGGTGGAGGCATCGGCGATGTTCACGCAGAGCTGGCTTTGGCTGGAGCGCAGTCGCAACAGGGCACTGGTGGCGTCCAGGGACCGCAGATAGTCCACCAGGGCCTGGCGCTGGGGCGCAGCCAGGTTGTCCGCCCCGCCGTGGCCGCCGGCCAGCAGACTCGCCAGATCGGTCGCCTGGCCGTCGTGGAAGTAGCTGCCGAGGCGCCACAGGTCAAACAGCGTGGGGGTGTCGAAGCCGACGCCCGCCAGCGGCTGGCCGTTGCCCAGGCCCGATGACGGCCGTATCGTGCCCACATCGTGGCGCAGGCCGTCGCGCAAGGTGAGCCCGCTGTGGCAACTGCTGCACTGGGCGCTGGCAAAGAGACTTCGCCCCTGCTGCGCGCTCGCACTCAGGCTGCCGTCGGCCAGCCGCGCGGGGCTGCGGCCATAGCGCGAGAGCGAACTCAGGTAGGCGGCCAGATCATCCAGGTCGGCGCTTCGCCCGGCCTTGGGCGTGCCCAGGGGATTGGCCGTGGCAGCGAAGTCGGCATTGCTCATGAAGCCGGTGCCGCCGAAGGCATTGCGCACATCGTTCTCGAAGTCCTGCACCTCGTCGAAGTTGGCACTCCAGTGCAGCCGGCCATGGCCCAGGCCCTGGCGACCCTGCAGACTGATCGTGCGGCGCAAGCCCTCGCCGCGCTGGGTGAGGTCCCACACCATGCCGTCGTCGCCGCCGTCGGCATGACAGCTGGCGCAGGACATGTAGTTGTCGCGACTCATGCGGCGGTCGGCTGCGTTGTAGAAGAGCTGCTTGCCGCGCAGTGCCGCGGCGCTGAGCGGCTCCTGGGCCACGGTGCTCACGGTTTGAACCCGTGTGGCTGCGGCGCTTTCACTGGCCAACACGGCCGCCACGTCATACACGCTCACCGAGCGGCCGAGGAAGTTGTTGATGAACAGGCGCTTGCGCGAGGCGTCCAGGTAGAGACCGTGCGGGCCCCGGCCGACATCGCCGATCTCGCCGCGCACCGCCCGGGTGTAGGGGTCGACGATGGCCACGCGATTGCCCTCCATCTGCGCCACGAAGAGATAGTCCCCCTGCGGAGCGTAGAGCGCGGCGCGGGCCGGAGCGCGGTCGTCGAAGTCCAACTGCGCATCGATGAGCTCGGCGGCCTGGGCCAGATCCACCTGGCTCAGGATCGAGCGCACCGTGCGGTCGTGCAACAGGTCCTGGCCGTCGCGGTGGCGGCCGCGCAGGATGTTGTCCTTCTTGGAGGGCAGCACCGCGCGGCGTCCGTCCGGCGCGATCACCACCTGGTGCAGGTAGTTGGGCACGCCGCGGGCGCGGCTTTCGTCGTCCACGGTCGTGCTGTCCACGCGCAGCGCGATGCCGGTCGCAGCAGTCAGGGGCTGCAGGGCCACCTTGTGCAGCAGGCCGCCGCTGGCGGTCGACCGGAAGCGGGTCACATAGGCGGTCTGGGAGTCGGCCGCCACGGCGATGCCGCGCAGATCCCCGGCCAGGTCCAGGTTGCCGGTGATGGCGCCGCTCGCGGGATCGAAGCTCAGCAGACGCGACTGATGTTCCAGGCTGAGCAGGCCGCGACTGCCGTCAGGCGTGAAGACCACGCCGTAGGGACCGCTGCCATAGTCCAGATCGATGCGCGCCGCCACGCTGCCATCCGCGCTGTTGAGCACCAGCAGGCGATCCTCGCCCTGCACCGCCACCCACAGGCGGCCGTCGGGACCGCGCGCCAGGGTGCGCGGCTCACGCCCCACGCTCACCTCCCAGCGCTTGACCAGGGTCTGAGCATCCACGGCGCTGACCGTGCCGCTGTCGGGATTGAGCGCATAGACACTGCCGGCATCGCCGACGATGTTGCTGGTGTGGGTGGGCTGCACCGTGGTGGGCGGGTGGATCACCGTGAGCACAAAGCTGTAGAAGCGCTCCAGGCCGGCGGCATTGCGCACCGTCAGGGTGACGCTGTAGTGGCCGGGCCGGGTGTAGACGTGGTTGGCCGCCGGCGTTCCGGCAAAGCCGCTCTGCTGTCCGTCCCCGAAATTCCAGCGGAACTGGGCGCTACTGCCCATCAACACCTGGGGATTGAGCTGGAGCGTCCCGTTGACCAGCCGCGGCGTGCCGCCCAGGCCGGGATCGCCCACGATGGGCAGACTGCGCAGATCGGCGACGTCGGCATCGCCGAGCACGCGGGCATAGACCCGCACATCGGCCAGGGTGCCGCGCAGGAGATCGGCATTGCCCTGGATCTGGCCCAGCATGCTGAAGCGGTTGCCCAGGCCCAGCACGCCGGTGCGGCCGGTGCTGCTCTGGCGCACGCCGTCCACATAGAGGGTCTGGGCGCCGGAGGCGGCGTCACGCGTCATCACGATGTGGTGCCAGGCACCGTTGTTCACCGGGTCGCTGGAGCGCAGCACCGGATGGCTGGCCGAGGCGCCGCCCACCGTGAGCGCGATGCGACCGCTGTCGTCCAGCCAGCCCCAGAACACATCGTCGGAGCCGCCGAACTGATCGCGGCCGAACAGGCCCGGCGCCGTCCATGGGACGGCAGTGCCCACCTGGCTGGTCTTGAGGTAGAAGCTGACCGAGGAAGTGCCGCCCAGCACCGAGGCCACGCTGTCGTCGGCCAGACTCACACCGGCGCTGCGGCCGGCCAGGTTCAGGCCGATCGGTTCGAAGCTGTCGCCATCGCTGCTGACGCCGTTGCTGCGCCCCACCGGATCCGCGAGCGTGCGGGCCAGGCTCCAATGGTGGACCAGGCCGATGTCGAGCGCGCTGCCGGTGGTGAAGCTCGCGTGGTAGTCGCTCGCGATGCCGTTGCCGGCATAGTCCTTCACGCCGCCGGCCGGCAGCAGCACCTCGTAGGTGGTGCCGGGCTGCAGGGGCTCTGCGGGCGAGAAGTTGATGATGCCCAGCTGCACGCTGTAGGTGCCGGCCAGCGTATTGCCGCCCACCGGCCGCACGATGAAGCTGCCGGCATGCACGCTCTCGGGCAGGATGCTGTCGCTCAAGCCCAGGCCGATGCGCGAACTCAAGCCCTGCTGGCCCGCGCCGTTGGCCGGCGAGACCTGGCGCACCGTGGGGGGTGTCGTGTCCGGCGCACGGTCATGCACCATGAAGGCGCTGCCGGAGCCGTGGTCGTTGCCGATGAAGAGCAGGTTGCCGAACGGGGCGACCTGGCCATGATCGGAGTGGGACTCCTCTGGTGAGCCGGGAGGAAACATGCCGCCGCGGCCCACCTCCACATGCTGCAGGGGGTTGCTCACATCCACCTTGTGCACGCGGTACTGCGCGCCCTGGAAAACGAAATGGTCCTGGGTGCCGCAATAGAGCTGCTCGTCGATGGCCAGGCGGTCGTCCTCAGCCACGAAGCGACTGCGGTCGGCCAGGCTGTAGCCGAACATGCGGGCACCCGCGCCGCGCACCGAGGCATAAAGCCGCTGGCCGTCGAAGCAGGTGGCGTAGTAGGTGGGGAGGGACTGGACCGTGTCCAGCACCTTGGGATTCAGCGGATCCGAGATGTCCAGGCTGGCGAAGCCGTCGCTGTTGTCCATCGAGCTCAGCACCATCTGGTTGCCCAGGGTGAAGATGGGGCCCACGCGGAAGCCGCCCAGTTCGCCGGTGGGCACGGGATTGGGCCGGCCGGGGCCGCGGTCCGCCAGTTGCGCATTCGCAGGATCGTGCGCATCGATGATGTAGATGCCGTCATTGGCCGAGGCGACATAGACATAGGGCGCCTGCCACCAGAGCTGCCAGCTCACATTGGCATAGTCACCGCCGTTGACCGTGGGCAAGACGAGCTTCTTGACCTGGCGGATGTCGTTGATGTCGGTGAAGTCCCAGAACTCCAAGCCCTTGGTGGTGCCCAGCACGATGTAGCTGCGCCCGCCCAGCGTGGTGCTGCCCAAGGCATGGGCCTCGCGGAACTCGGACGTGCGACCCTCCGGTTCGTAGATGCGCTTGACCAGTTGGATGGCGCGCGGATTGGAGACGTCGTAGAGCAGGAAGCCGCCCGGCCCCGCGCCGCTGTCCGGCGCGAACACGGTGAGGAAATAGCCCTTGTGCATGATGCCCACGTTCAGGCCATAGGGATTGCGCCCCGGGTAGGCGTCGGGCACGCCCTGATCGTCACGGCGTATCCAGGACACGGGCGTGAAAAGCTCGGCCTCGGTGTAGCTGAGATTGCCCAGGCCCGGCCCCTGCAGGGCCAGGGGTGCGTCGGGCAAGGCGGTCAGCCGGGTGATCAGTTGGCGTGCCGAGGCCAGCGGGCTTTGGCCCTGCACGGCGGCCTGGGCCAACAGCGCCCCGCACATCAGCGCCAGCAACGACAGGACGGACTTGACGATCTTCATGTTTGTCTCCTCTGATGACGGCGCAGGAGGTGAGGTCGGACCTGGCGCCGTGGGCTTGCGCGCGGGCTCAGCCTGCAGCGGATCGGCGCTCGTAGAGCGCGAAGGCCTGCTGGGCCGTGGCGCTCTCGTGGATCATGGCCATCAGGGCCTCCACCACGGCGGCGGGGCTGCGGTGCTGGTAGACATTGCGTCCATAGACCAGGCCGACGGCGCCCTGGTCCAGCAGGACGCGCGAGCGGGAGAAGACCTGCTGCAGGTCCTCCTTGCCGCCGCCGCGGACCAGCACCGGGCAGCGAGCGGCCTGCACCACGCGGTGGAAGTCGGTCGGGTCGGCGGTGGGATCGGCCTTGATGACATCGGCCCCCATCTCGCGGGCCAGGCGCACCAGGGTGACGATCTTCTCGGCGTCTCCGTCCACCATGTAGCCGCCGCGCGCGCTGTGGGGCGCCATCACCAGAGGTTCGATCATCAGGGGCATGCCGTAACGATCGCAGTCGGCCCGGACCCGCGCGATGTTGTTCACGCACTGCCGGAACAGATCGGGCTCGCCCGGCAGCATGAAGAGGTTGACGACGGCGCAGGCCGCATCCATCTGCACGGCCGGCAGCACGGGGTCATCGCCGTTCTGCAGCACGGCCCACATCACGCGGTGGGTCGCGGCGTTGTAGGGATTGCCCATGTCCAGGCGCATCACCAGGGCGGGCTTGTCGCGCCCCGGCCGGCTCTGCAGCAGGTCGGCCTGGCCGTAGTTGAGCTGGATGGCGTCGGGGCCGGCCTCGACCAGTCGGTCCATCACGCCGGGCATGTCTTCCAGGCCATCCAGGAAGCTGCCCTCGTTGCACACGCCGTGGTCCACAGCGATATCCAGGCATCGGCCGCCCTGCATCAGGCGGTTCAGGCGGGCTTGTTTCACTTGCATCATCAGGGGCTCCTTGCAGTTCTTGGGCGCGAGTCGGCCCGCCGCGGGGCCGGAAGGCCCCTCGGGGACGCGCTGCGCATGGGGGTGTCAGTGGTGGGCGGGGCTCAGTCCAACGTCTGGAGATGGCGAGCTGCAGCGGCGGCAATGGCGGCCAGATCGGCCGCATCCAGGTCCAGCCCTCCGGCCCCCGCGTTCTCGCGTGCCTGCGAGGGCACGCGGGCGCCGCACAGGGCCACGTCCACCGCGCCGCTGGCCACCGTCCAGGCGATCATCAGCTGGGCGAAGGAGCAGCCCTTGCGCTCGCGCAGCCCGTCCAGTTCCAGGAAGAACGCGCTCAGTCGCTGGCGGTTGGCGCGGCTGAAGCGCGGGTTGCCGGCGCGTTGGTCGTCACCGCCGAACCGGCGCTCGGGATCGATGGGCCCGGCCAGCAGCCCGAGGGACAAGGAGGAATAACCCATCACCGCCACGCCATGGTGGCGACACAGCGGCAGCAGGCTGTGCTCGATCTCGCGGTCGATCAGGCTGTAGCGCTCCTGGATGGCATCCACCGGGCCGCAGCGCAGGTATTCGGTCAGCGTCGGGGCATCCACATTGCTCACGCCGATCGCCCGGATCTTGCCCTGACGCTTGAGATCCAGCAGGGCATCCATGGTCTCCTGCACCGGGGTGCCGCTGTCCTGCCAGTGCGTGATGTAGAGATCGATGTAGTCGGTCTCCAGACGTTGCAGGCTCTGCGCCACCTCGTGGAAGATGGACTCGCGGCCCAGGTGGCGGTGCACGGCCTGCCCCTCCTCATCGAAGAAATGCCGCCCTTGACGCGTGTGCCAGACCAGGCCGCACTTGGTGGCGATCACCGCCTCGTGGCGCCGCCCGCGCAGGGCCTGGCCCACCAGGCGCTCGGCCCGGCCCAGGCCGTAGGCGGGCGCGGTGTCGATCAAGGTCACGCCGGCATCCAGCGAGGCCCGCAAGGTCTCGATGGCGGCCGCATCGTCGTTGCCGCCCCACATCCAGCCGCCCATGGCCCAGGTGCCCAGGCCGACGGCACTGCAGGAAAGGCCGTATGGCCAGAGAGTGTTGGTCTTCATCGCATCACCTTCTTCACGTTCAAGAGATGGTCCACAGTCACCGCGGTCAGCAGGATCAAGCCCTTGATCGCGTCCTGCCAATAGGGCGAGACGTCCAGCAGGATCAGGGAACTGCTCACCACCGAGAGCAGGGCCAGGCCCAGCACGGCGCCCAGCACCGTGCCCGAACCGCCCTTGAGGCTGGCCCCGCCGATCACCACCGCGGCAATCACATTGAGTTCCATGCCCACGCCGAACGTGGGCGTGGCCGCCCCGAAGCGGGCCGTGTAGATCACGCCGGCCAATCCAGCGAGGGCGCTGCACAGCACCGTGACCCAGAACTTCACATGGCCGGTGCGGATGCCTGAATAGAGCGCCGCCTTCTCGTTGCTGCCGGTGTAGAACACCTTGCGCATCAAGGTGGCGCGGCGCAGCAGGAAGTCACTCATCAGCACCACGACGCCGAAGATCAGGATCACCACCGGCACCCCTCCCACCATGCCCTGGCCGATGAACTTGAACTCCGGCGGCAGGGCAAAGAGCGATTGGGGCGTGCCCTGGGTGAGGGCCAGGCACAGACCGCGCACGATGACCATGAAGGCCAGCGAGGCGATGAAGTGGCTCAGACCGATGACGGTGACACACCCCCCGATCAGCGCCCCGACGCCAGCGCTGGCCACGATGGCCAGGGCGCTGGCACTCCAGGCATCCAGTCCCAGCAGAAAGAACTTGCCGGTGATCACCATCGCCAGGCACACGACCGATCCCACCGAGAGATCGATGCCGCCCACGATGAGCAGGACGGTCATGCCGACCACCACGATGCCTTCGATGGAGAAGGACATCAGCATCGCCCGGACGTTGTCCCAGGTGAGGAAGTAGGGCGAGGCGAAGCTCATCGCCAGGCAGAGGCCGGCGATGATCATCAGCAGGCCCGTCTCGCGCAGGCTGCCCAGCCGCCACCGGGGCAGGCTGGGGCCGGCGCCGCGCGCCGGGACCTCGGCCATGCCCAGCACACCCGCACCAGACAGTGGGACCGTTTTCAGTTTGGACATCTTTGTTGCTCCTGCGCCGTGAAACCCGAGGCCAGGCGCAGCAGCGCCTCCTCGCTCATGTGTTCGGAAGCCAGCTCCCCGGCGATCCGCCCCTCGTGGATCACCAGTGCGCGGTCGCACAGGCCGATGATCTCGGGCAGATCCGAGGAGATGACGATCACGCCCACGCCCTGGCTGACCAGGTCGCGCAGGAGGTGATGGATCTCGGACTTGGCACCCACGTCGACGCCGCGGGTGGGCTCATCCATCAGCAGCACCGCCGGCCGCGTGGCCAGCAGCTTGGCAATGGCCACCTTCTGCTGGTTGCCGCCGGACAGGCCGCCGGTGATCATGTCCACGCTGGCGCAGCGAAGGCGCAGCGCACTGCCCAGTTCGCCGGCCAGGCGGCGCTCCTCCCGCTGGCGCAACAGGCCCCAGCGGGAGCTGACCCGTCCCAGTGCCATGGCCGATACGTTCTGCGCCACCGGCAGCTCCAGGAAGACGCCGGCCGCCTTGCGGTCCTCGCTGAGGTAGGCGATGCCGTGGCGCAGCGCATCCGCATAGCGGCGCAGGCGCAGGGCGCGGCCTCGCAGGCTCACACGGCCGCGCCGCGCACGGCGCAGCCCGCAGACCAGTTCGGCCAGTTCGCTGCGGCCCGCCCCCATCAGGCCGGAGATGCCCAGGATTTCGCCGCGCCGCAGTTGGAAGGAGACCTCGTGCACCCGCACGCCGTCACCCAGGGCCTCCACGTCCAGCAGGCATTCGGGCGGCTCGGCAGCCGGGGCGCACTTGGGCGGGTAATACTGGCTCAGCTCACGGCCCACCATGGCGCGCACCAAGGCGTCGGGCGTGGTCCGGGCCAAGGGGCCGCAGAACACGTCGCGCCCGTCGCGCAGCACGGTGGCACGGTCGCAGTGCTCAAAGATCTCGGCCATGCGATGGCTGATGTAGATGATGCCCAGGCCCCGCAGGCGCAGGTCATGCAACACCCGGAACAGGGCCACGGACTCCGGCTCGGTGAGCGCGGCCGTGGGCTCATCCAGGATCAGCAATTTGCAGTTCAGCGTCAGGGCCTTGGCGATCTCCACCAACTGCTGGCTGGAGATGCCCAGCGCATCCACCCGGGCCCGCGGGTCGATGTGCTGACCGAGTCGGGCCAGCACCGCGGCCGCGCGCTGCTCCAACGCGCGGTAGTCCACCCAGGCGCTGCGGCTGGCATTGATCTCGGCCATGAAGATGTTCTCGGCCACCGTGGCATCGCCGCACAGCGCGATCTCCTGGTGCACCAGGCCGATGCCCAGGCGCATGGCATCGGCCGGCCCGGCGATCTCCACCCGCTGGCCCTCCAACAGGATCTCCCCTTCGTCGGGCGGGTGAATGCCATCGATGATCTTCATCAACGTGGACTTGCCCGCACCGTTCTCTCCGCACAGGGCGTGGATCTCGCCGCGGCGCAGCGAGAAGTCCACACCCGCGAGCGCACGCGCGGCACCGAATCGTTTGACGATGCCGCGCAGCTCCAGCAGCGGCGTGTCCGCGGCTGTGCTCATTCGTTGATGCCCTTCGTGCCGCGACGGCTCAGATACCTGTCCCAGTAGAAGTCGTCGGCATTGGCCTTGCTCACCACCGAGAGCCCGTTGTCCAGGAAAGGCACGGCCATGGGGTTGTTGCCGGCACGACGCGCGTCATTCATCGGGTCGATGAGCTGGGCGTTGCGCGCCAGGAAGAGCAGCATCATGCCCATGTAACCCTGCACGCCCTGGTTGGCATTGATGGCGCCGAACACATCGCCCGACTTGATCATGTCCAGGATCTTGGCGTTGACGTCGCAGCACATCACGCGGATGTTCTTCTTGCTCTCCACCTTGGCCTGGGCGGCGCCCAGGGCCGAATTGGCCTCCGGCATGAAAAGGGCGCCCAGGTTCGGGTTGGCCTGGGCCAGGCTCAAGGTGGCCTGGTAGGCCTTGTTGGGGTCCTGATTGCTGGCCGCGCGACCGACCAGCTTCATGCCGGGGTATTTGCTCTTCATGCGTTGGATGAAGGCGGCGATGCGGCGATCGTGATTGTCCTGGCCGGGGTTCTCCAGCACCGCGTACTCGCCCTTGCCGCCCAGCGCGGCAGCGATCGCATCGGCCGCTTGCATGCCCTCTCGGTCGTTGTCCGAGCTGACGAAGGACACCCGTTTGGAATTGGGTGAATCGGCGGCGAAGGTCACCACCGGAATGCCCATGGACGCGGCGCGGCTGATGGGCTCGATGAAGGGGTCGGGGTTCATCGGGTGCAGCAGGATGCCCGCAGGCTTGCGCGCCAGCTCCTGCTCGAAGGAGGCCACCTGCTTGTTCACGTCGTACTCCGGGGTGCCGCTGTAGCGGGTCTTCACGCCCAGGGTGCGACCCAGCTGCTTCATCATTTCGTAGACCGGAAACCAATACTCGACGCCCGAGACCATCACGTTCATCACGTAGACGTCGTTGGGGTTGCCGCGCAGGCCCTGGCCAGCGGCGGGCAGTTGGGCCAAGGCGCTGCCACCCGCCAGGCCGGTGCCTGCCAGTGCGGCGGTCTTCAGAAACTGTCTCCTCATCGCGTGCTCCTTCTGTGTGATTGGCATGGGCCGACGACCCCGCCATTGAGGCACTCGCCTTGATCAGCCCGACGACGTCTGGCTGTCATGACAACGAAAGAATACATTCGGGGAGACGAAACTTGAAACTAGGGTAAACGCGGCTGACCAAGCGGCCTCAGGTCCGGATGATGTTATGACATGCAAACAGACATTCTCATCGGAGTCGACATGGGCTCCACGGGGCTCAAGGTCCTGGCCTTCGAGTGCGGCAGCGGCGCAACCCTGGCGTGCGCAGGCGGCCCGCTCCACTTCATCCGGCTGCCTGGTGGGGGCTGCGAGCTGGCCGAGGCGCACATCCGGCTCGCCCTGTTCCAGGCCTTGAGGAGCGTGGCCCAGCAGCTCGGACCGCGTGTGCATGAGGTGCGGGCCCTGGGCTGCACCGGTCATGGCGCCGGGCTCTATGCGCTGGACGACGGCAGGCGCTTGCTGCGTGGCGTGGCCGTGGCCTCCACCGATCAGCGTGCCAGCCAACGCGCTCGTGCCCTGGCGGCGGCCTGCGGCGAGGCGCTCTACCAGGAGGTCGGCAGCGGGCCCTGGTCGGGCCAGCCCAGCATGATCGCGGCCGAGCTGATCGAACTGGGTTTGCTGCGCCGGGGCCAGATCCGGCAGTTGCTGTTCGCCAAGGACTTTCTGGGTCTGCTGCTGTGCGGCGAGCTTTGCACCGACTCGAGCGACGCCAGTACAGCCGGTTTGATGAACCTGGATGGTTCGGGCTGGTCACACGCCTCACTGGAGGCAGCCGGCCTGTCCGAACTGGCCGACGCCTTGCCCCCGTTGCGGCCGAGTGCCAGCGTACGCGGCCAGTTGCGTGCCAGCGTGGCGGCCGACTGCGGCCTGCCTGCCGGGCTGCCGGTGGCGGTGGGATGCATCGACCTGCTGGCCTCGCTGCAGGCGGTAGGCGCCCCGGCGCGCGGCGAGGCCGTCGCGGTGCTGGGCACCTGGTGCGTGAATGCGGTGGTGGGCCCGGTCCAGCAACCTCGCCCTGCGCTGGGTGCCCTGGTGAACTTCGGCGAGCCGGGCCGCCTGCTTTGCCTGGAGAACAGCCCCTCCTCCATGGCCAATCTGGGTTGGCTGCTGCGTCAGCTGCAGTTTCCCAATGCTGCGGCGGCACTGGACGCCGCCTTCTCTTTGCCCCTGGGCGCCGAGGGCCTGCGCTACCTGCCCTTCATCAACGGCGGCGGTGACCCGCCCAACGCCAGTGCCGGATTCGTGGGCCTGCAGAGCCACCATCAGCGCGCGCACATGGCGCGCGCCCTGGTCGACGCGGTGATGGCCCAGCACGCGCGCCATCTCAAGCGCCTGGCGGCATGCGGACTGGGTCTGCCGAACCTGGCCGCGGCCCTGGGCGGTGGCGCGCGCGACGCCCGGATGGTGCAACTGATGGCCAACTTTCTGGGCCATGCGGTGGAGCGCTGCGGCGACGACGAGACCGGTGCCCGCGGCGCGGCCCTCGACGCCGCCCGGGCGCTGGGCTGGCGCGATGTGCTGCCCACAGCAACCGAACCCGGCCTGCTGCCGGTGCACTGCACGCGCCTGGAACCCCAGCCCGATGCCACCGGCAGGCACGCTGCCTACCTGGACGGCTTCGAGCAGTTGCTGGCCGCTGCCGCCCCACTCTTCGCCCACCTGGCCGGGAACACGCCATGAATGCCCCTCAGTTGCCTCGTGTGCGTCCGGCCGACATTGCCGGCCGGCATTTCTCCACCGTCATCATCGGCGCCGGCATCAATGGCGTGGGCGTGTTCCGCGATCTGGCCTTGCAGGGTGTCGACTGCCTGATCATCGACAAGGCGGACTTCGCCGCGGGTGCCAGCAGTGCGCCCTCACGGATGATCCACGGCGGCCTGCGCTACCTGGAGCATGGCGACTTCGCCCTGGTGGCCGAGTCCACCCGAGAGCGCAACCGTCTGCTTCGCAATGCGCCGCACCTGGTGCGACCGCTGGAGACCGTTGTCCCGCTGTCCAACCACTTCGGCGGCCTGCTCAGCAGCGCCTTGCGCTTCGTCGGCATCGAGCGCGCCCCGGGCAGCCGCGGCCTGCTGGTGGTGGCCCTGGGCCTGCGGCTCTACGACCTGCTCGGCCGGCGCCAGCGCCAGATGCCCAACCACCGCATCGAGCGACTGGCGCCTGGGGATGTCCAGCTCTTCCGGCCCGGCGTGCGCTGGTGCGCCACCTACTTCGACGCCTGGATCAGCCATCCCGAATGGCTGGTGCTGGAACTGCTGGGCGATGCGCTGCGCGAGCAGCCAGGCAGTGCCGCCATCAACCACTGTCGCCTGCTGGGCAGCGAGGGTCATCAGTTGCGCTTGCGCGATGAGCTCAGTGGCGAAGAGGTCTGCGTCAGCGCCGATTGCGTGGTCAACGCCACCGGTGCCTGGCTGGACCGATCGGCCCAGCAGCTCGGTGGCGCCGACAGTCGCGTGATGGGCACCAAGGGCTCCCACCTGGTGCTGGAGCATGCGGCTCTGCGCCAACAGTTGGGCGGCCGCATGGCCTATTTCGAGGCGGCGGACGGCCGGGTCTGCATCGTCTACCCCTTCCTGGACCGCGTGCTGGTGGGCTCCACCGACATTCCGGTGGATGACCCGGACCAGGTCCGTACCGAGCCCGCCGAGGTGGACTATCTGCTGGCGGTCCTGCGCGAGGTCTTCCCGCGCCTGAGCTTTGGCCGCGAGCAGGTGCTCTACACCTATGTGGGCGTGCGCCCGCTGGCGCGCGCCCGGGCCGACCAGCCGGGCCAGATCTCGCGCGAGCACGCCGTGGTGGTGGAAGCCCCGCATGCCCGGCGAGCCATGCCCCTGGTGGGACTGGTGGGCGGCAAGTGGACCACCTTCCGGGCCCTGGCCGAGCAGGCTTGTGATGCGGTCCTGCAGCAGTTGGGCCGACAGCGCCGCGCCAGCACTTGCGAGCTGCCCATCGGCGGCGGGGCGATCGCCGCAGAACCGCTTCAAGCCGCTCTGCTGGCCGCAGGCCTGGACGCCGCTCGCGCCCATCAGCTGCAGGCCCGCTATGGCAGTGCCGCCCTGCCTCTGGCTCGGCGCTTCCTGGCCGAAGACGGCGACCTGGCGCTCGCGGCCGTGCCGGGCTACTCGGCGGCCGAGCTGCGCTATCTGTGCCGCGAAACGGGTGTGCAACACCTGGCCGACCTGCTGTTGCGACGCACCCTGCTGGCCATACGCGGCCTGGTGGACGACGCCCTGCTGGCTGAACTGGCCGGCGTGGCCGCTGAAGCGTTGGGCTGGGACATCGCCCGGCGTGAGGCCGAATTGCACGCCTGCGCGGCGATACTTCGAGACCAGCATGGCGCCCACCTGGGCCCGCGCCCCGCTTCGGCCGGCGCGGCCAGTGGCGCCAGTGCCTGGCCGCTTGAACCCATCTCCAGCCCCATTCCGACGTGAGCAGCATCAGCCCGACCACCTTCCCCGCCGTGCCGGCCCTGGACCGCAATGCCAGTGCCCCCTTGTGGACCCAGTTCCGCGACGCGCTGCGCGGCAGCATCCTGCGCGGCGAGCTCGCGGTGGGCGAGAAGCTGCCCACCGAGGCTGAGTTCGGCGAGCAGTTCGGCATCTCACGCATCGTGGTGCGGGAGGCCCTGGGCGACCTGGTGCGCACCGGCCTGATCTACAAGATCAAGGGCCAGGGCGCGTTTGTCTCGGCGCGCGAGCGGGATGAGGATTTCGTCTCCACGGTGCTGGGCTTTTCAGACGAGATGGAGCGCAAGGGCCTGAGCGTGCGCACCCAGGTGCTGAGCCAGGAACTGCGCGCGCCCACCGAGGCCGAGGCGCGGGCCCTGGAGCTGGGGCCGCAGGACCAGGTGGTGGCCCTTCGCCGCCTGCGGAGCGTGGACAACGAGCTGCGCCTGCTGGTTCAGACGGCGGTGCCGGCCGACCTCGCCCCGGGCCTGCACCGCATCCGGCTGGAAAACCGCTCGCTCTACGATGTGCTGCGCCGCCAGTACGGCCTGCGCATCTCCCGGGCCGAGCGCTGGATCGATGCGGTCATCCCGGATGTCTCGACCCGCGAGCTGCTGGAGCTGGACGCTCACGAGCCGCTGCTGCGGATCGAGTCCATCGCTTATGGCGTCAACGGCCGGCCGCTGGAGCACTACCAGGCGCAGCATCGTTGTCGCAGCAGCAGACTGCATGTCAAGACAACTACCTAGCTGAAGTCGCACCCTGGCTGGGTTGCAGCAGGTGGTTCACAGCGGGAATGGGGTGGATGCCGGCGGGTGATCGGTAGCGGACGCGAGAGCGGACGGTGTCTGCGACCCGTGGTGGCCGTCGATCAACGGTTGCAGAGCCTCTTGCTCTGACCACGTCACAGCCGCGTTGTTCCGATGACACGCGCCGACTTGCGTCGATGGGGTGCCGTGCATAGACTTCGCCGCCTTCCTTGACCTCCAGCCTCACGGAGCGAATCGTGTCCTGCAACATCGCCGCCCTCTAAGCCGTCGACCGCCATCCGGCTCATGCCTGCCATGAGTTCGGCCGTTGCAGCCGTTCTGCGCGTCCCACCCGCTCACGCCATGCCGGCGGCGGACGCCCGACCCGCCAAGCTCCGCGCACGCACCGTCGTCGGTTCGTTCCATCGAACCAGGAGACGACCATGTCTGCGCACATCGGGTCGACGCCATCCGTCGACCTCCCCATCCAATCCCTGGAGATCCTGAAGTACCCCAGGACTCCGCACATCGAAGGCTCTCGCCTGCAACCTGGCGACGAAGGCCATGAGCACGTGCGCCTCGCCACCCTGGCGGGGTGTCATGCCGTGATCGAAGAGAAACTCGACGGCGCCAACGTCGGCATCTCGTTCAGCAGCGGCGGCGACATGCTGTTGCAGTCCCGTGGTCATTACCTTGTCGGCGGTGGGCGTGAGCGGCAATTCGCGCCGTTCAAACTGTGGGCTTCATCGCACGAATCGCGGCTGCTCGCGCTGCTCGAAGACCGCTATGTGATGTACGGCGAATGGCTGTTTGCCAAGCATTCGGTCAGCTATGACCGTCTGCCGCATTGGTTCTGCGAGTTCGACATCTACGACCGGGTCGAGCAAGCCTTCCTCAGCACACCGCGGCGTCATGAGATGCTTGCGGGCTCGCCCATCGTCAGTGTTCCCGTGCTGCTGACAGGCGCCATGCCGAACAATGTCAATGCGTTACGCGCGCTGGTGAGGCCGTCCCTCGCGAAGACTGCGCAGTGGCGCAGTGCCTTCGAGCAAAGCGTGCGGCGCCAGGATCTGGACCTGCCGCTCGCATGGCAGCAGACCGACAAGTCGGACCTGTCCGAAGGTCTGTACATCAAGGTGGAGAACGCGCGCCAGGTGCTCGGCCGCTACAAGTGGGTGCGCCCGGACTTCGTCCAGACCATCCTCGATTCGGGCTCGCATCACAGCACCCGACCCGTGATCCCCAATGGGCTTGCGCCGGAGGTGGACCTCTACGCGCCGGTGGCTGCCACTGGCTGGGCTTGCTCAGCAGCACGCGGTTGAGCGCCATCCCTGGGAAGGAGAAGAACATGATCTACGAACTGATTCGTGCGCTGTGCCCCGCGGAGGCCGGCGCTGGCTACGACTGGTCTGCTTGCTGCGAGGTCTTCCCGCGTCTGCGTGCACTTGAGACCACGCCGCAGAGCCCGCGCTATCACGCTGAGGGGAATGTCGGCATCCACACGCGACTGGTGCTCGATGCGCTGCTGGGGTGCGATCACTTCCAAGCAACCCGCGGTGCACGGCGCGAAACCCTGTTCCTCGCGGCGTTGCTGCACGACCTCTGCAAGCCCGAAACCACGACCATCGATCCGGTGACCGGCGAGATCGGGCAACCTGGCCATTCGCGCCGCGGGGCCGTGGATGTGCGCGCGCTGCTCTGGCGCGCGGGCGTGCCGTTCGAGCTGCGCGAGGCCGTCTGTCGAATCATCGCGGTGCACCAGGTGCCGTTCTTTGCCTTCGACTCGCGTCGCGGCGAATCACCGGAGTTCATTGCGCGGCGGCTTTCATGGAGCCTGGATCTGTCCGATCTGGTCTGCGTGGCACGCGCCGACATGCGGGGGCGCATCTGCGTCGATCAGCAGGCACGGCTGGACGATATCGCGCTGTTTGAGCAGCTCGCACGCGAGGATGGGTGCTGGGGCACGCCCAGAGAGGCCGCCTCGGCGCACACGCGACTGATGTATGCGCGCGGTGCGGCCGTGCATCTGGACACACCGCTGTTCCAGGTGCAGGGATCGCAGGTCACGGTACTTTGTGGGCTGCCGGCATCGGGCAAGGACAGTTGGGTCGCGCGCCATGCGCGAGGTCTCGAGGTCGTGTCGTTTGACGACGCGAAAGCAGAACTCGGTCTGAAGCACGGCGAGAACGACGGCCTGGCGGCCCATCGCGCGGTCGACAAGGCGAAAGCGCTGCTGCGACGGCAGGAGCCCTTCGTCTGGAACGCCACGCACTTGAGCGAGCAGATGCGCAACAAGACGCTGGACCTGCTCTACGCCTACAACGCCGACGTGAAGCTGGTCTATCTTGAAGTGCCCGCCGACACACTCTTCAGGCGCAATGCGCACCGCGACAGCACACTCAAGCAGAGGGATCTCGAACGCATGTTGCACCGGTGGGAGGTGCCGCTGCCCTGGGAGGCGCACGAAGTGAGCTATCAAGTCGAGTCTGATGAAGGACGAGTGTCGCCGGCGAAGCAGTGAGCCATGGCGTCGGAACTTCAACGGCAAAGTTCCTGACCTTAACCAGGAGCAATGCCGTTGACGACGCCAACTCAGCGGTCACCAGACGCAGATTCATTCGTCGCAATCAACGGATTGCGGGGAAGCCTCACTCCCACTCAATTGTCAATTGGTAAGCCCTGGTCCGGGCGTACAGAGGGCCAAATTGCATCGAGCAAAACCGGCTAACTGACAGCCGGACCGACAATTCGTGGAGTCATCCAATTCGACGCATTGCGGGGTCGGCGGAGCAAAGATCGCAGATCGGTACGCGGCCACTTGCTGGCGGTTTGGCTCGCCCGTTTTGCCGGCCGCCGCGACGGTTGGTTCGCGGCGAATGTCGGTCAGCCACGCCTGCTCTTGGTCGACTTGGTCAGGCAAGGCAAAGCTGTCGCTTTTAAATCCACTTGACCAGTCAGGCCCGGTCGACCTTAGCCCGCGCCGGACTGCGCGGGCACTAGCACTTCGCGACCTCATCTATTCGGAGTTGGCTGCGAAGGACAGGGCGGATTCAAGCTTCAAGCGCAGGCTAGATCGAACACGTTTTTGCTCATCGACGGGTTCTTAAAAAGAACGGCCAGAAATTTACCCGGGTAGTTGGCCTCTATCCCCGCAGCCATCTTCGCGTGCACAATGTCACAATGCGCTTCGATAACTGCCGGATCAAATGCCGCGCCAAAAGAGGCGATCGCTTGAGATAGGTTTCCGCTCCCGTATTTTGCGAACACCGCTGCCGACAGCACTCGGTTCCCGTGCACTAGGGCCCCCCACGCAGGTCCGCTTTTCTTGGTCATCGATGTCTTTTTCTTGTCGATCCAGCGTTCAATCTCACGGTGAACCACTACTGCGTTAAATGCCCTCGCACCACTGACGCCAGCGTTGAACACGGCCTTGTAGGGAGGCTTGGAAAGGTCGACAAAAAAGCGACCAATGCCCGTCTTGAGTTGCACTGCAAGATTTGGCTCACCTGCAGCGCAGGCCAATGCTGTAGTCACCTCAATGAGCTCGCAGGATGTCGCCGTTGCCATGGAGTCTTCGCTTCGAACGAATTGGTAGTCGACGCCCTCGATAGCCATTTCTTGCCGAAGACGACGCTGCTCGGGGTCTTGTGCCACGAAATCGCGAGGCTCCACCCGGTTCTGAAGATTGTTCGTCCGCGTCACCTCATCGCCAAAGCCAGCGGGCGCGGACTTGAGGAGGATCACCCTGAGCGGCACCCGAACCTCTGCCAGTCGATTGTCATCGTCGACTTTTGCAAGCGAGCTAACCGTTTGGGCGCCGTTGACGATCGATGCACCTCTGAACGAAAAGACTCCCGCAGCACGCGACGCGGCCCCAACCGGAGCCTTCAACGCCTCGTTCGATACGAGGGTGATCCCGTTGTTGAAGTACCAAAACTTCTCCGGCGTCGATGTGGCAGTTTGCTTGATCTCGTTGTTGACTTCCGTGCTACCAAGCGAGTGCCGAATGTTGGAGGCGACGAGAGCCTTGCCGTGCGTCTTCCACCATGTCTTCAGCTGGAGCCCATCAATAACTCCGAAGTACGCGGGGAATGGTGTGGCCACGTACGACCAATCAAGCATTGTCGCGTCAACGGAGACGTTGCTCAACAAGGGATCATTCGCCAGGCCGGAATAAACCTCTGCAAGCCCCATTGCTTCAGAGCTTGCAATCGGCTCGGGGTCATCACCGTTCAAGTCCTTGAGCAAGGTCGTCAAAACGGACGTTCCATGCTTCGCGAGAACACTTGCGCCGGTGGAGACTAGAACTAGGTGCACCGACGTTCCCGGGCTCGAGAGCCTCAGTGCGATGTCACTGAACTTCGCGTGCAAACCCGCACGGAAGCCGGTGTTGTCTTGTTCGATGATGTCACGGACGCCCTTGGTAAAGGCGCCGATATCCTTGGCTTCCGGTTCACCGGCGCCCTTGTTTATCCACTTCGATTGAACCAATACGACTCGAAGGTCTGAGGGATCAAAATAGGCAGCGTCAATCCCGTTGTCGTCGCCACCATCCCATACCGACTCGGCAGCCTCTTTTTCTGTGCATCCCGTTTGAATGTAGATCGCAAGGGCCGCAAGACAACGGCTCAAGATCTTGTTCTCTCGTTCCCCGTCGGTCGGTCCGATATCGCTTAGGTCCAAATGGGCCTCGAACAATTGCCGAAGCTTCGCGCGAATCTGGTTCACCTTGATTGCCGACAAGCCGTTCTCCCTTGATCTCGTATGTAGCGGACACTGATCTGCCACTCTAACGCGGATCCTATTCTGCCAAACGCGATACTCGACTTGTCGTCTGATGATCTTTAGATCTCAACCAAGTGGGCAGCGTTCGCGTGCGTCCTCGGCCGCATGAGGCTCAGTCCGGCGGCGTTGGAGGCGGACGCTATTCGGGATTGAATTGCCAATCTGTCTCCTTCTCGTAAAACGTGCCGTCATCATCCTGCACGCGCGCTCCGAGCGCGCCCGCAACCTGCAGCATCTTTTGGTACAGCGCCGTGTCTGGCCACTTTGAGCTCACATTGCCTTGGAACCACTCAAGCCAGGGCTCCTCATGCTTTGACGGCCCGCTCCACACCGCATAGTAGGGGCCGTTCTCGGCATGCAGCGATAGGTCTGGATCAGCCTCGACATGAGCGAGCCATTCTTCAGCTGTGATTTCCGAACCTTCATTCTCGGCCCAGAACTCCGCCCGGGTAATGTGCAGTTCCACGCCCATAATTAATGACGCATTACGTGTTAAGGGGAGATAGAAGCTGTTGCATCACATCGGAGCTGCCGATGTTGATGCTCTCCTGCGCTAAGACTTAATAGTCGGAAAGCCATTCACACGCGTCGGAGCCGGCCCGACGCGTTGTCCAAACACGATCCCATCGCGTTCGGTGAGCCGGGAAGAATCACTCCCACTCAATCGTCGCCGGCGGCTTGCTCGACACGTCGTAGGTCACCCGATTGATGCCGCGCACTTCATTGATGATGCGGCCCGAGCAGCGCTTGAGCAGGCTGTAGGGCAGTTCCGCCCAGTCGGCCGTCATGAAGTCGCTGGTCTGCACCGCGCGCAGGGCGACGACGTAGTCGTAAGTCCGACCATCTCCCATCACGCCCACGCTCTTGACCGGCAGGAACACGGTGAACGCCTGGCTGGTCAGCTCGTACCAGGTCTTGCCGGTCGCCTCGTCCCGCGTGTTGCGGAGTTCCTCGATGAAGATGGCATCGGCACGACGCAGCAGGTCGGCATAGTCCTTCTTCACTTCACCCAGGATGCGCACCCCCAGGCCCGGACCCGGGAACGGGTGGCGATACACCATCTCCGGTGGCAGACCCAGCGCCACACCCAGTTCGCGGACTTCATCCTTGAACAGCTCGCGCAGCGGCTCCAGCAGCTTCAAGCCCAGTTGCTCAGGCAGGCCGCCCACGTTGTGGTGGCTCTTGATCGTGGTGGCCTTCTTGGTCTTGGTGCCGCCGCTCTCCACCACGTCCGGATAAATCGTGCCCTGGGCCAGGAAGGTCGCGCCCTTGTGGCCTTGACCATCGGCCTTGAGCTTCTCGGCCTCCGCCTTGAAGACATCGACGAACAGACCGCCGATGATCTTGCGCTTGCGCTCGGGATCGGTCACACCGGCCAGTTGACCCAGGAAGAGCTCGCTGGCGTCGACTCGGATCACCTTCGCATGCAGCTTGCCCGCGAACATGTCCATGACCATGTCACCTTCGTTCATGCGCAGCAGACCGTGGTCAACGAACACGCAGGTCAGTTGATCGCCGATGGCGCGATGGATCAGCGCCGCGGCGACCGATGAATCCACACCACCCGACAGGCCCAGGATGACTTCCTCATCGCCGACCTGCTCACGAATCCGCTCAACGGCTTCGGTGATGTAGTCGCCCATCACCCAGTCGCCCTTGCAACCGGCGATCTCGCGCACGAAGCGGGTGTAAAGCGCCGCGCCCTGCAGGGTGTGCGTGACTTCGGGATGGAACTGGACGGCGTAATAGCCCTTCTCTTCATTGGCCATGCCGGCGATCGGGCAGCTGGGCGTGGAGGCCATCAGCTTGAAGCCCGGCGGCAGCGCGGTGACCTTGTCACCATGGCTCATCCAGACCTTGAGCATGCCGTGGCCCTCCGGCGTGGCGAAGTCCTGCAGCCCGGACAGCAGACGCGTGTGGCCATGGGCGCGGGCTTCTGCATAGCCGAATTCGCGGTGATCGCTCCATTCGACCTTGCCGCCCAGTTGCACCGCCATCGTCTGCATGCCGTAGCAGATGCCCAGCACCGGAACGCCCAGATCCCACACCGCTTGCGGGGCACGCAGCTCATGGTCTTCGTAGGTCGACGCATGGCTGCCGGACAGGATGATCGCCTTCGGAGCGAAGTCGCGGATGAAGTCGTCGCTGACGTCGTTGGGATGGATCTCGCAGTAGACATGCGCTTCACGCACACGACGTGCGATCAACTGGGTCACCTGGGAGCCGAAGTCGAGGATGAGGACTTTGTCGTGCATGGTCAGCGTCTTGAGAGTCGGAATCGGTGCGAAAAACGGGCCGGTGCCGGCCAACGAGGACAGGCACGGGGCCATCGGAAACGATCAGGAAGCGTCTGGCGATCAGGCCTTCGCCGCGGCAGCCTCCGCCGGCGGCGATTCATGGAAATGGCGCCAGGCAAAGCCCAGCGACACCACCTGCAGCACCGCACACAGATAGAACGGTGCGCCCAGGCGCCAGTCGGTCTTGGGAAGTTCGGCCACCAGCGCCATCAGGCCCAGGCCCAGGATCGGCGACAGCACCGCCATCAGGCTGTTGATCGAGGCCACCGCGCCCATGGTCTCGCCTTGGTTGCGCGCATCGGCCGCATTGGAGATCAGGCTCTGCATGGCCGTCGGCGCGGCAAAGCCCACCACGTTCAAGAAGATGATGGCCACCATCATCCAGCCTTCGGTCGCGAGACCCCAGACCAGGTTGGTCATCACCGAGGAGGACAGGCCGATCAGCACCAGACGGCGCGGCCCCAGCCAGCGCAGCAAGGGCTGCAGCAGCCCGCCCTGCACCACCACCGCCATCAGGCCGACCGCAAAGAGGGACAGCCCGTTCTCACGCGGACCCCAGCCAAACTTGTGCTGGTTGTAGAGCACCCAGCTGGTGTGGATGATCAACTGCGCCAGACCGGAACAGGCAACCACATAGATCAGCGCACCGACGCCGCGCAGGTCGCGCACCCGCGCCAGCGACTTGAGCGGATTGGCCTTGCGCCATTCAAACGGACGGCGATGCTCCGGCGCCAGGGATTCGGGTAGCACGAAAAAGCCGTAGCACCAGTTCAGCAAGGCCAGCACGCCCGCGACATAGAACGGCAGATGCAGGTCGATGCTGCCCAGCAGCCCACCCATCACCGGGCCCAGGATGAAGCCCACACCGAAGGCCGCGCCCAGCAGACCGAAACGCTTGGCGCGATCGGCGGGCGGGGTGATGTCCGCCACATAGGCGTTGGCGACAGCGGCGTTGGCCTGCATCGCGCCGGAGAACAGACGGACCACCACCAGCATCCACAGCGCGTTCGCCATGGCGGTGACGAAGAAGCTCAGAGCCAGTCCGCTGAAACCGATCAGCATCACCTTGCGGCGGCCGAACCGGTCAGACAGCCCGCCCAGGATGGGCGCGCCGAAGAAATTGGCCAGACCGAAGGCAAAGGCCACCGCCAGTTGCGCCAGCGCATGCTGGGTTTCGGTCTGCGTGAAGGTGCCGACCAAGGGCGGCAGCACGGGAATGATCAGGCCGATCGACACCATGTCGATCAGCACCGCGATCAGGATGAACGACATGGCGGCCTTGCGGCCGCCATGTGTTGCGGGGGGGATGGCGGCCCGCAGGCCGCCATCGACATCGGTGGATGCCGAGTCGGTCAAGTGACTCACTCCAGGCGGTAGTTGGGCGCTTCCTTGGTGATCTGCACGTCGTGCACATGGCTTTCGCGGATCCCGGCGGAGGTGATCTCGACGAATTCAGCCCGGTCGTGCATGTCGGCGATGCTGCCGCAACCGCAGTAGCCCATCGACGCGCGCAGGCCACCGGCCATCTGGTAGACGATCGCGATCATCGACCCCTTGTACGGGACACGGCCTTCGATGCCTTCCGGCACCAGCTTGTCCGCATTGGGGTTGGTGGTCTCGTCGTTTTCCTGGAAGTAGCGGTCGGCGGAACCGGCCTTCATCGCGCCGATCGAGCCCATGCCGCGGTAGCTCTTGTAGCTGCGGCCCTGGTAGAGGATGACCTCGCCCGGTGCTTCCTCGGTGCCGGCGAACATGCCGCCCATCATCACCGTGCTGGCGCCTGCGGCGACGGCCTTGGCGATGTCGCCCGAGTAGCGGATGCCGCCGTCCGCGATCAGCGGCACGCCGGTGCCCTTCAGCGCAGTGGCGACATAGTCGATGGCGGTGATCTGGGGCACGCCCACGCCGGCCACGATGCGGGTGGTGCAGATGGAGCCCGGGCCGATGCCGACCTTCACCGCATCCGCCCCGGCCTCGACCAGCGCCAGCGCAGCGGCGCCGGTGGCGATGTTGCCGCCGATGACCTGAACGTCCGGATAGTTGGTCTTGACCCAGCGCACCCGCTCGATCACGCCCGAGCTGTGGCCATGCGCGGTGTCGACCACGATGGCGTCCACGCCGGCGCGAACCAGCAGTTCCACCCGCTCCTCGGTGCCCTCACCCACGCCGACGGCGGCGCCGACGCGCAGCTTGCCCTGCTTGTCGCGGGCGGCATTGGGGAAGTTGGTCTGCTTGGTGATGTCCTTGACGGTCATCAGGCCGCGCAGTTCGAAGGCCTCGTTGACGACCAGCACCCGCTCCAGCTTGTGCTTGTGCATCAGCGCCTTGCCCTCGTCGATCGAGGCGCCTTCCTTGACGGTGATCAGGCGCTCGGCCGGAGTCATGATTTCGCTGACCGGCACATCCATGCGGGTTTCGAAACGCAGATCCCGCCCGGACACGATGCCGACCACCTTCGCGCCCTGCAGCACCGGGAAGCCGGAGATACCGTGGTGTTCGCTCAAGGCCTTGACCTGGCGAACGGTGGTGTCCGGTGTGATGGTGATGGGGTCGCGGAGAACGCCGGACTCGTAACGCTTGACGCGGGCCACTTCGGCGGCCTGCTGCTGAGGCGTCAGGTTCTTGTGGACGATGCCGATGCCGCCTTCCTGGGCGATGGCAATTGCCAGTCGTGCCTCGGTGACGGTGTCCATGGCGGCGGACACAAGGGGAAGGTTCAGGCGAATGCCACGCGTGAATTGAGTGGCAAGGCTGGTGTCGCGCGGCAACACCTGGGAGAACGCCGGCACCAGCAACACATCGTCGAAGGTGAGCGCTTTTCCGAGTAGGCGCATGTGGGAAGCTCCAGACGCAAAGGCGCATTATAGAGAAGTGCGGCGCTACACTTCTCGCCAACAACTTTTTGCAGTCATTTCTACGGGATCCGTTAGCCTGTGAAGTTGACTTGCACTTCCAGAAGCTTCCCGAAGCCTCCCGCCATGACCTCTTTGCGACTTCCCCTGAGCCTGCTGTGCAGCGTCCTGCTGCTGGCACTGGCCCCGTCCGTCCAGGCCCAATGGAAATGGCGCGACGCCCAAGGGCGCGTCCAGTACAGCGATCGCCCGCCTCCCGGCGCCGTGGCGGAAAAGGACATCCTGCAACGCCCCTCGCCCAATGCGGTGCGTGCGATGAGCCCGGCCACGCCCGGGACGACAGCCGCCGCCACCGGCGCCTCGGCGCCCGGCCGGCCGGCCAGCGATGCGTCCTCGCGTGACAAGGTGGAACAGGAACGCAAGGCGGCTGAAGACAAGGTGCGCAAGGAGACCGATGCGGAGAACTGCCGCGTGGCCCAGAACCGCATGCGCATGCTTGAGTCCGGCGTTCGCATGCGCCAGACGGATGACAAGGGTGAATCCAAGGTCGTGGATGACGCCGCGCGCCAGGAACAGACCAAGCAGATGCAGGCGGTGATCGCCGCGTCCTGCAAGTAAGCGTCTCGCCAAGCCGCTGAGGCTTGGCGTTTACCCGGCGCTCAGGCCTTGCGCCCCAATGGCCGATGCCGGGTGACGATGCGCGTGCCCGTCGCCTTGTAGCGCTGGCGCCGCGCTTCCTTCGGGTCGACCGTCAAGGCGCGATAGACCTCCACCCGATCAGCCTGCCGAAGCACCGTGTCCAGCGGCTGCAGGCGCCCCCAGATGCCGACCTTGAGACGGCTGATCGCCTCGGGCTCGAACCATCCGCAGGCCGACAACAGCTGAGCCAGGGTGCAGCCGGGCGTCACGGTCAGCGACTGCTGACGCAACTCACCGCGCACGGGACTCCAGCAGAGCTCGATCTGCAGATCGCCGGGGTCTGTGATGGCCGGCGCCTCAGCGATGGCGGTGCCTTCGACCCTGACGTCGACCGGCTCAGCGAGGGCCATAGACCTGCTCCGCGCGCTTCACGAAGCTGTCGACAAACGTGTTGGCAATGCGATCGAACACCGGACTGACCACCGCCTCCAGCGCAAAGCTGGAAAACGCATAGCGCAGTTCGAATTCGATCTTGCAGGCCTGCGGTTCGCCATCAGTCGGGGCGCCGGGCTTGTGGAGCGGCAGGAATTGCCAGTCCCCGTCCAGCAACGAGAACGGCCCGTCGACCAACTGCATGCGAACGCGTTGGTTGAGCTCATGGGTATTGCGGGTGGTGAAGGCGTGGCGCAGGCCGGCGTAGGCGAGCGACAGGCGGGCGGTCATGCCGTCGTCGTGGCGCTCCAGGACCTCCGCCGCGGCGCACCACGGCAGGAACTCCGGATATCGCTCGACGCCGGTGACCAGGTCGTAGATCTCTCGCGGCGAATACCAGAGGAGGACTGTCTTCCGAACTTGCTTCATGGTGCTTCTTAGAATGGCGGGATTGTATGAGGGCGCTTCGCCCCCACTTGTTTCAACCGGGCCGTTGGCGGACACCGTGAATCGGGTGCTTGCGCACCCAGGCAGAATCAGGTCCTTCCGAGCCGGTTTCCCTCATCCTGTTCGCACTCGTCCTGTTCGCATCGTTCCCGTTCGCCTCGCTCCCTGTCGCATCCGTTGCCGTTGGGCACCGTCTGCGATTCGCTTTCGAACCGCGTCCTACAGGTCGCCCTACCGCGGCATACCGCGCACACCCGCATGTCCATCGCTGAAAACCGTCGCGCCCGATTCGAATACCACATCGAAGAACAATATGAAGCCGGCCTCGTGCTCGAGGGCTGGGAGGTCAAGGCCATCCGTGCGGGACAGGTGCAGTTGCCGGACGGCTATGTGGTGATCCGCGAGGGCGAGCTCTTCCTGATCGGCTGCCGGATCAATCCGCTGCGCACCGCCTCGACCCATGTGCATCCGCAGGCCGACCGCACCAAGAAGCTGCTGATGAGCCGGGCCGACATCCGTCGCCTCATCGGCAAGGTGGAACAGCGCGGCTTCACCCTCATCCCGTTGGACCTGCACTACAAGAACGGTCGGGTGAAGGCCCAGATCGCGCTGGCCAAGGGCAAGGCCCAGCACGACAAGCGCGAGACCGAGAAAAAGCGCGACTGGGAACGCGAAAAGGGCCGACTGATGCGGCACAAGGTCAGCGGCCCGTCCGCCTCCAAGGACTGAGATCAGCCCAATCGGGCCAGGGCCTGCGCCAGATCGGCGCGCAGGTCCTCCACATCTTCCAGGCCGATGGCGAAACGTACCAGCGTGCCACCCTCCTCCGGCGTCCAGGGCAGCGGCAGCGAGCGGCTGTGCGTGAGGTCGTACGGCACCGCCAAACTCATCGGCCCGGCCCATGAATAGCCGATGCCAAAGCACTGCAGCGCGTCCACAAAGGCATCCACCTCGGCCGCCGAATAAGCAGGCTTGAACACCGCCGAGAACAGGCAGCCAGACCCCGCTTCGCTCACCGCCTCCCAGTACGCATGCCCCGGCGACCCCGGCAGCGCCGGATGCAGCACCCGCGCGACAGCGGGCTGCTGCTGCATCCAGCGGGCCAGCGTCAGCGTCGACGCTTCCTGGGCCCGGTAGCGCAACGGCAGGCTGGGCAGGCCGCGAAGCACCAACTCCACATCGTTCGCGCCGACGCCGTAGCCGAGGAATTCGATCATCTCGTCCAGGCGGCGATGCAGACCCGCATCCTGCGTGCAGACCGCCCCCATCAGCACATCGGCACCACCGGAGGCGAACTTGGTGAGCGCCTGCATGGACAGGTCCACGCCCAATCCGGGCGCCAGCTCGAAGGCATTGAAAGCCATGCCGGCGCCCCAGGTGTTGTCCATCGCGGTGGTCACGCCACGGGCCTTGCAGGCGTGCAGCAGGCCGAGCACATCGGGAAACTCCATGGTGATGGAGCCAGCCGCTTCCAGCCAGACCAGCCGGGTCTTTTCGGTCATCAAGGCGCTGAAGGCGGCGGCATCCAGTGGGTCGTAGAAGCGGTGATGGATGCCCAGGCGGGCGAGCAACCGCACGGTCACATGCCGGTTCTGTCCATAGACGTTGTCGGGCAGCAGCACTTCGTCCCCCGGCTTGAGCAGGGCTAGGCTGGTCAGCGTCACGGCGGCCAGGCCGCTGGGCACCAGGACGCAATGCCGAGCCTGCTCCAACGTCGCCATACGGGCCGCCAGGGTCAGGCTGCTGGGTGTGCCCTGCAAGCCGTAGCGGTAGGCGAAGGCGTCACCCGAACGGGGACGGTGCAAGGCCGCCGTGTCCGGAAACAGCACGGTGGAGGCCTTATAGGTGGGAACCGGCACCGCGTCCCATCCCGCAGGAGGTTGGTAGGCGTGGTGGATTTGTTCGGTGGACTTGCCGCGCTTGCTCAAAAAATGCTCCTGAGGATCGATGCCAAGAGAACCGTGCGCTCTCGGAGGCTCAGGTTAACGCAGCGCAGCGAGCCGGCACCGGCGCGAGCGATCCGCACGCCGCCTCCGTCGGGCGCGTTTGCGCACCGTCGAATCGGACAGGTTCAATTGCTGGCCGAGGTTGTCGGTTGAATGATTTTCGTCCGACACCCACTGAGCGTGACCGTCGCCAGCGACACATGAAGGAGCACCGCTCATGCCCAATCCCATCACCAGTCTCTTCAGCCAAGGCACCCATGTCCACTTGGGTGCGTCAGGCCAGACGATCCGGCTGAACAACCAGGAACAACGCGAACTGGAACGACTGGAGCGCAAGGTCAGCACGATCACCCAGGCGTTGATAGACACGGCCCTGCTGGCCCATCCGCAGCTCAAGGGCATGGACAGCCTCCCCCGCCTGGCCATGGAGGCGCTGACTCAGGATTTTCTCGGGTGGTTCCTCTCGGTCGACCCTGACCAGATGGCGGACGACCACGAGATGCAGCACATGCCGACGATCCTGCCGGAGCTGGCGGACATCCTGCGTCAGCTCTCCCCCGGCGAGGCACGCCTGATTCGCGACGGCCTTTGCCAAGGCAACCAACTGTGGGGCATGGTGTGCAAGCTGTCACCGTCTCCGGCGCTCGACCCCCATGCCAAGGTTCGCACACCGGCGTACGACGCCATGCGCAGCCGCTACCTGTGCTGGGTCAATGCGGTCAACCGCGAACTGCAGGCGACCGCTGACAGCAGTACCGGCAGCACCAGCACCGGCACCACGGCAGCCGCCCGCCCCACCCCGGCGCGCCGGACGCTGGATCCGCTGCTGCTGGAAGCGGCTCGGGAGATCCGCATGCCTCACCAGTGGGGAGGCTTGGGCGGCGACATTGCGCCGCATGTGCTGCCTTACCTGAAGGGATGGCCCGCAGGGCGCGGGCTGGAGATCCAGAATCAGGACGGTTTCGCGCCGTCTCTGTTCAGCAACGGAAAGGCCTCGGGCAAGCCACCGGTGACCCTCTGTTTGGATGACGTCACAGGCCACTACTGCGCCGTCGTCAATGGCCGCAAGGTCCCGACACCCTTCAATGGAGACTGCCTCTACCGGGCCGTGTTGGTGGCGCTGGACCCGGCAGACCGCCAAGCGCTGATGCAAAGCATTGGCGCAGACGATCGGGACACGTTCAGCGACGACACCTTCCTCAAGCTGCGCGAAGCCACTGCCCGCCAGCTCGAGTCAGGCGCGTCCCGCTTCACGCCGACGCTGCAGTTGATCCAGATCGTGGGGCAGCCCGCCCCGCGTTGAGCATTCCGCTCAGATCGGCAGCGCGATCAAGTCGTGGCCCTCAACGGCCACGATGCGCGCGCGAGTGAACTCACCGACGCGCAACTGCTTGCTGGCCTTTTCCGGCGGCAGCAGGCGAACCGTGCCGTCGATCTCGGGCGCGTCGGCATAGGAGCGACCCACGCCGCCCTTGCGGCCGAGCGCGGGTGCGCTGTCGACCAGCACCTGCATCGTCGCGCCGATGCGGCGTTGCAGCTTCGCGATCGACACCTCTTCGGCCACGGCCATGAAGCGCGCGCGGCGGGCTTCGCGGACGTCATCGGGCAGCGCGCCTTCCAGCGCATTGGCTGGCGCGCCGTCGATCGGCGAATAGGCGAAGCAGCCGGCGCGATCGATCTGCGCCTCACGCATGAAGTCGAGCAGGTATTGGAATTCTTCTTCGGTCTCGCCGGGGAAGCCGGCGATGAAGGTCGAGCGGATCACCAGCTCGGGACAGATCTCGCGCCAGCGCTGGATGCGCTCCAGGTTCCGCTCGCCGTTGGCGGGGCGCTTCATGCGCTTGAGCACATCGGGATGGGCGTGCTGGAACGGGACGTCGAGGTAGGGCAGGATCAGGCCTTGCGCCATCATCGGCAGGACCTCGTCCACATGCGGATAGGGGTAGACGTAGTGCAGACGCACCCAGGCGCCGTAGGGCTTGGCGATCTCGCCAAGCTGTGCGACCAGATCGAACATCCGGGTCTTGACCGGCTTGCCGTCCCAGAAGCCGGTGCGGTATTTGACGTCCACGCCGTAAGCGCTGGTGTCCTGGCTGATGACCAGCAACTCCTTCACACCGGACTCGAACAGGGCCTTGGCTTCCGACAGCACATCGCCGATCGGGCGGGAGACCAAGTCACCGCGCATGCTGGGGATGATGCAGAAGGAGCAGCGATGGTTGCAGCCTTCGCTGATCTTCAGATAGGCGTAGTGCTTGGGCGTGAGCTTGATGCCGGCCACGCCGCGGGCCTCTGGGACCAGGTCGATGAACGGGTCATGCGGCTTGGGCACATGGGTGTGGACGGCGTCCATCACCTCCTGGGTCGCATGCGGGCCGGTGACGGCGAGCACGCTGGGGTGCATCTCACGCACCAGGTTGTCGCTGCTGGCGCCGGCCTTCGCGCCCAGGCAACCGGTCACGATCACCTTGCCGTTCTCGGCCAGGGCTTCGCCGATGGTGTCCAGGCTTTCCTTGACGGCGTCATCGATGAAGCCGCAGGTGTTGACGATCACCAGGTCGGCGCCGGCGAAGGTCTTGGAGGTTTCATAGCCTTCGGCGCGCAGCTGGGTCAGGATGAGTTCGGAGTCGGTCAGCGCCTTGGGGCAGCCGAGCGAGACGAAACCGATCTTGGGAGCGGCCTTGGAGGCCTCGGCGGGGGTGTAAGTTGTTGATTCCATTTGACTTCCGCCGGGCGAACTGGCTGGTGGGCTGGGGCGGGATTGTATGCGAGAGCATCAACCCGGTGCAGCGCAATGCCGAATGGCCAGCGGCAGGCTTCACGGTGCTCGGGGCTTCGGGATGAACACGGGGGACCAATCGCAGGCAATTGTCGAGGCGCACGCCGGTGGGGCGCCCGACGGGCGCCCGCATCAAGATGCACTCCGCTCCACTGCCTGGGCTGTGGTGACCTGCGCTGAGGTTCACCGCCCGCAGGTTGCCGCCATCGAGAACGTCAGGGAGTTCGCCAACTGGTCCCTTTACCCTGCATGGTGCGGCGCCATGCATGCATTGGGTTACGCACTCGCCCCGATGGTGCTTGATGCCGCCGACCACGGTGTCCCTCAACATTGGCAACGTCTCGTCATCGTCGCGACCCGAAGCCGCCACCCCATTGAGCTGAAACTGCCCCGTCGCGAGCGTCGAGCTGCGGCGGACTGCATTGACATGGACGCTGGGCGCTGGAGCCCGATCCAGAAGGTCGGGCGCAGCACTCGCACCCTTGCGCGGATCGCTTCTGGCCGACCGCGATTCGGCGACAGGGCTCCGCCGCCAAGGGGTCAAGATTGATCCGGTACGCCTCCGCTCCATCGAGCCGATGTTCGGCATCCTGTCGTTGGAGCGTAGCTGTTACAACGGGCGTGACAGCCGGGGCAAGCAGGTGTGCATCCTGATGCCAGTGGGTAGTGGCCTCACCCCCATGTAGAGCTGCTGAGCGCTCGGGTCGTTCGCATAGAGAAGCGAGGGTTTTGATCGCTGGCACGGAAGAAGAATGGAACCGGAAGCGGGTGCACAACGTATGCGCGGACATTGTGGGCCTGGCCCATTGGCCCAAGCGAGCCAGCTCCAACCGCGCTGAGGCGGCACGCGGCGGATGCCAGAGCCAATGAATTTCTTGCTGAGATCACCGCACTCGCATAGTGCCGTCGAACTTCAGCTAACCGTGTAACGCGTTTCCGCAATCACCTTGCCAGCAAGGTCGTTTTGAATGGCGTAAATGGTTCGACGAAAGCCTTTGACCGCCGTGTGGTCGCGCACAGTGATTGACCCCACCTTGGCGCCGTCAGGACCGATGACCGAGTAGGACTCGATGTCCTCCTCTCCCATGAAACCTGAGGTGCGAGAACCTTCATGCTTCAGTTGTTCGCCCTCGTTCAGAACAATCTGCGTCTTCCAATGGTCTGCTTGCATATATTTTCTCCAAGTGCTTAGCTGGCGTCTCTTTCTAATTCCCTTATACGTCTGATGACGGGTGAATCTGGCTTTGATTTGGAGACAATCTTGAGGTGCTTATTGATTTGCCGAATGCCGGACTCTTCCAGAATAATATGCTTCGCCGTCTTGTAGCTCCTGTGAAGCACGGCAATCTCCGCAGCCCGCTCAGTCTCGTCCTCAATATCCTGTATACCCTCAGCTCCCATGAGCATCGCAACTGAGTTTGCCGCCACTTCAGAATCTATATAAAGCGCGTTTTCGTCCGTGTATTCAGCGATGGCTAGGATTGCTTCAGAGATGGCTGCATGCCGCTCCTCCTTGGTGAGGCTTTCGCTGCTCATGACATCCGAAGCCACTGCGTGCCCGCTCTGCACCAACGCCATGAGCCCTTCGTAAATCTCAAGGCGCCGCTCGAAGATCTTCTGCGAGTAAGCGTCTATCAGATTGCGCCGCCGAAAATGCTCGGCCAGCAGTGCCCCGATCAGAACACCCACAAGCCCAATAAGTGCTGTGTCCATTGCACTCCCTCGCCCTTGGATTGAGTTGAGAATCAGGGCAGTCGCGTCTGAATTCCAGCCACTATCGGCTGGTAAGCCGCATTTCCAATAGCGTCCAAGTACGCGCGCACCGCCAAAGTTGCCATGAAGTCTGGCAACGTGCTGGTCTGTGCGGCCAAGATCTTGGTGAAGTCGTGATGATTGTCCACCTGATGCTGCGTGAAGATGTGCGCGACATCGATGCCAAACTCGTCGGCAAGTCGCGCTTGCACTTCCGCCCGCATATAAACCTCTCGCTCGGGAGGCATGGTTCCGGGAAAGGAAAACAGACCATTTTGTGGATCGGGTCCGACATCAGCGTCCCGCACTGCGGCGAACGGCCGCTTGATGCGCGCCATTAACAGCGCTCCGGAGCGAACGGCTTTGGTATTGCCGACTTCAAAGATCTCGATGCATGCCAGCAACGGAGGATCGACGCGGCGGATCATTTCTGTAAGCAGCAGCTTAGCGAACGTATCCTCCACCAGAACGCTCAAGTCGCGGTGGTGCCCGCCGGTGAGGATCGACTTCGCGCGGGCGGCGGACATTTGTGGAAAGGCCGCCACTCCCGCGGCGTCGCGTAGCAACATTACTCGTGCGTCGGCCGGCAACGCGTCGAGGATGATGCTTGAATGCGTGGTGAGGATGACTTGGTGGTGCCGCCGATGGCAGACGTCTACTAAGTATTTCGCGAGCTCATGCTGCGCGTTGCCATGCAGAGATGTTTCGGGCTCTTCGATGACAAACAGACTTTGCTCCGGCGAATGCTCCATCAGGTCCACCAAATACAGCGTTCGCCCCTCGCCAAAGCCCATGTTGTTCTCGGAGTACTGGGCGCCAAATCGCTGGGCCACCCCGAGTTCTCCGGAGCGCTGTCCGTGCGTGATGCCTTGGAAGTGCATGGCGTCGTACTGCTGCCCCAGAATTCGTCCCACGCGCTCTCGCACACCTTCGGGGATTGGCCGCTGCGGTCCGAGAGTGAGCTGCTGGCTGCGGTACATGCTCAGGTCGCGCTGCTCGACCTTCGGAATGTAGATGGTGAAACCAATGTAGTAGCAACTACGTTCAGGTTGACGCTTATAGCCGGACCACTCCTTGGCCGCTCGCGCTACGGTCAGTGTTTGGGGTGCTACCGGATCTGTAGTGTTGTACTCAAATACCACAGAGGAGTCGGGTCCGAATGGGTTTGGATCCGCGACCGACGCGGGGAAGAAGTCCCGGACATAGAAGCGCTTGATCTCGGTGACCGTTGATGGTTTTCGGTATGCGCCTAGGCACAATTGCCCAACCGTGCTCTTTCCCGCGCCGTTAAGGCCGGAAATCGCAGTGATCGGGTATAGCAAATCCACCTTAAGATCGTGGACCCCCCGAAAGCCGCGGATATGCACCGACTTCAGCGACGGGCCGAAGTTGGCATATCGATTCTGGGGAAGATACTTGGCCTGCAATCCGGCACGAAGATCCGGCATGTAGTCACCTATAGACGCAACCGCTTAAGAGCAGCCCATTCTTTCACAAATAGTGAACCAGATTGGACATGGGAGGCATTCCTACCTTAGTGGGACTGGAGCTCTCGAAGACGTCTAGCTGGCGCGGCTGTTGAAGCGGCTCTTCATGACGAACCCCCTTCATTCCCGGTTGCTGGGATGAATCTGCGCATCCAGAATCGCAAGGATGGCTTCCTTCGAGAGGGGATACCTGGGCTTCCCGAGTTCAGTCCATCGATCCACCATGCGTTGGTACATGTCGCGGACCGGGCAGTGCGAGTTCCGCGCGTGCTCGCCGATAGTCTGCGAGTAGTTTCCGTTTGCAGAAAGTGCCGCAGTGAAGTGCAGCAGTTCACCTTCGTTGTTCCCGTCGTAGCCAGGGAACACGACCGCGCGCCCATCAATCCCCGACTTGTCACCGAGTTGGTCGTAGCTGTCCTTCAGGTCACTGTAAATCCCCAGGATGGCCAACACTTCCTTTGCCGAAGCGTCAGGCAGCTCATCACTCAGCTGGTTGCGGATCTTGCTTTCGAAAATCCACGCATGCCCATCTTTGAGATCAGTCGCCAGACGGGTCAGACTTTCATTATTCTGGAGAAGCCCAAGAATCTCGTACTGATTCGCCAGAATCAAGCGCTCAACCGCGGTGAGCTTAACATTTTCAGCCATGTACTCTCCCTCGTTGAAAGCAGCGAGTCTAGGCAGCGACCACCCATAAGGAAAGCCCTCCGAAGAGGGCTTTCAGCGGTATCAATCCAGACGCTTACGGGCAGCCGACCGAGACGAAACCGATGCTGGGAGCGGCCTTGGTGGCCTCGGCGGGGGTATAAGTTGTTGATTCCATTTGGGTTCCGCCGGAAGGCCTGGCTGAGAGCTGGGGCGGCATTGTAAGCGACGCGGTTCAATCCTGTCGCCGGCGCATCCTAACGCGGACGACTACAGAGAACGCTGATTCGCCATCAGCCGCTCAATTGATCGAATGCCCGCCTCCATCTTTGCACGGGCTGACGAGTTGGCCGAATGCACCTTGATCCGCGGCGGATCAAAACCATTCAACGCCACTTCCTCTTCGATCCAGAGTACGACGTCATACCCAGTCCCGCGCTGGTCATCGCCCAGGTCGTGATCGAGGCTGGGGTCGGAACCTTCAAGTGGCCCCATGCCATGGGTGCCGGCCAGCCCGCCCTCATCCATCAGGATCAGGTCTTGGATGTGCTCGACCTCCTTGGCGCTCAGCATGTGTCAACGCTTGGCGAGTGCGCGAATCACCTGTCGATGAGTGGTGATGACCCTCTTGGCAGCGGCGACGGTGGAAGGATTGACCTCACCGGAAGACATGCCTGTCTTCGGGGCCTGCTTTCCCTTTCGCTCGACGAGAGCGATGCCGTATTTCTTTGCCGTGTCCTTCATGACATCCTCCGCGATGAATCAGGCTGAGTGACGTGTTCCAAGGGGGCTCGCCATCGGACGAAAGTTTAGATCCGAATGCTCAAGGGCAGCCGAGCGAGACGAAACCGATCTTGGGAGCGGCCTTGGTGGCCTCGGCAGGGATGTAAGTTGTTGATTCCATTGAACTTCCGCCAGGCGAACTGGCTGATGAGCTGGGGCGGGATCGTATGCGACAGCGTCAACCCGGTGCAGCGTGATGCCGATTGGGCAGCGGCAGGCTTAACGATGCGCGGGGCTTCGGGATGAATACGGGGGACCGGGCGCAGGCAATTGTCGAGGCGCACGCCGGTGGGGCGCCCGACGGCCGCCTCGCCGATTCAGTCCGCGCATCTGGAGGGATAACAGGCCCACCCAAAGACGCCGCCCACCACAGCCACGTCGAGACGCGCCACCGCCCAGGACTTGTTTCCTTCAGAAACGCTGAGCCCACGCATGAAGAACCCCACGGGCTGACGTCGTACCATTCCGCCCGCCTGAACGTGGGCGACACAAAATGTCGAACGTGACATCCTCCATCCATTGACTTCGTCGGTTGCCGCCGTCACTGATCTGCCTTCATGCATCCGCCCCGCCGCCTCGACCGCTTGAGTGCCTGCATGCCCGCCTGGCGTGGGACGGTGCTCGCGATGCTGGCCGCAGTGTGGGTGGCGAGTGGACCGGCAGTTGCCGCGCAGGCCCCGCCGAACGGAAAGACCGGCCAGGCCGCTGGCGCCACCAAGGGCAGGAAACCCGCACCGTCGACCGCCAACCACCCTGAAGCGGCCGACATCGCCGAGCTGCGCGCCCGGATCGCCAACCGAGAGGTCTCCCTGCTGCGCCGCACCGAAGTGAGCGACGCGGCCATCGAGGTCTGGCTGCACCCGCCCAGCCGCCAGTATTACGTCGGCGTGTCGATGCAAGGCACGCTGCGGCGCACGCTCAAGTCCACCAACGAGGCCGAGGCCTGGCTTGGCTTCGACAGCTTCCGCCGGCTGGCCGCCATCGGCGACGTGGGTCGCCCAGTGCTGTTGGGGCAGATGGCCGGAGGGAGCGGCGCGTCGTCCTCCGCGTCGACGACGACCGCGCGATCGCTGCCCGCGCCTCCCCATCCGCCGGCCGTGATGCCGGGTCAGGATCTGCGTACGGTCGCCGTGCCGCCCGAACAGATCGCCGCACCACCGGCCGTCGACGCAGCGGATCTGGCGCTGGTCGAACAGGCGCGCAACAACGTCGACCCCAATCGCCGCACCTCCACTGTGGCGGTCCCTGCGGAACCGGCCGAGAACGCGCGTCCGGCGGGGCAAGCGGTCGAAACGCTGCGCCGGCAGCGGCTCGGTGACGATGTGGCCCGACTCGTCTGGAGTGCGGACACGGCCCAGTACTCCGCGTCGCTGACGCGCCAGGGCAAGGTGGTGGGCATGCTGCGCACCGGGGACGGTGCCCTGGCCGCCCGGGCTTACGAGGATTTCCTGCGTCAGGCCGAGGCCCGTGCGGCCGTGATGCCGGCCGCAGAGGCGGCCTCCGCCGCCCGGCCCGCTGCTTCGGCGTCGCTCCGCCCGACCTCCCTGCGCATCGACAGCGATCCCGCAGCACCACACGCCGTCACCGCCAAGCCGCTGAAGACGGCGAAAGTCGGCAGGACCGCCCGGCCCAGGCAGGTTGCCGGCGGTCTCTCCACCGCGCAGACGCCGAAGGCCGCCCGAACGTCGAAAGCCCATTCAGCACGAACAGCGGCGGCAAAGGGCGACAAGACCGACAAGGCATCCAGGGCCTCCAAAACCGCCAAGGCAAGGGCCACCAAGGCATCAGCGCCGCAGCCGCCGCCCGCACCGCCGGCGACCTGATCGCCGCATCCTCCGCCTCGACGCCGTTCATGCCGTCAGCAGACGGAACGATCAGCGGTTCACTCGCCTCCTTTTCGCTCTCACCTCGCGCCTCTCGCCTCGCACCTCACGCCTCTCACCTCTCGCTTCCACGGCCGCGTCATCGACCACGCCGACCTCAGTTCCCCCCCGCCGGTGTTCCTTCGGCAAGCCTCCGGCCGAGTGCCCAACTGAGCTCTCAGGCACATTTCCTGCTTCTCTCTTCGAATGAATGACGTGCCCTCTCCCGCTCCCGCTCCCGCTCCCACGCCTGCGCCCGACGCCGCGCCGCCGATCCCTGCCCTGGACGATCTTGCGGTCCGATCCCACACCCTGTTTGAAGATGCCCAAGCGCTTTTTACCGGCGCGCTGTTTGTTTCGCTGGCGCTGATCCTGTTCGCCCAAGTCGGCCTGCTGACCGGCGGCACGGCGGGCGCGGCCTTCGTGCTTCACTACGCGACCGGCATCAGCCTGGGCAAGCTGTTCTTCGTGATCAACCTGCCCTTCTATTGGTTCGCCTGGACCCGCATGGGGCGCGAGTTCACGGTCAAGACCTTCATCTCGATCGCGCTGCTGTCGCTGATGACCGAGTTCTCACCGCGCCTGTTCGCCATCGACCGGCTGCATCCGGCCTATGCCGCCGTGCTGGGTGGCCTGCTGCTGGGATCGGGCTGCCTGTTCCTGGCGCGGCACCGTGCGAGCCTGGGTGGCGCGACCATCGTGTCGCTCTACCTGCAGCGGGCCAAGGGCTGGCGAGCCGGCAAGGTGCAGATGGGCATGGACTGCGCCATCGTGCTGCTCGCGCTCACCGTCATCGAGCCGAGCCGAGTCGCGTATTCCATCCTGGCCGCCGTGGTGATGAATCTGTTCATCGCGGTCAACCATAAACCGGGTCGGTACGCGGTGCTCTGAGCTGCCCCCTCGCCTTGCGCCATTCGATGACGCGGGCGCTGGCAAACGCAAGGACAAGGGCAAGGGCAAGGGCAAAGACAATGGCGGACGCTGATGGCGTCGGTCGCGCCAAAGCCCGCCGGGACAATGGCATCGATGGGATCGCGCGTCGCGCCCACCGTGCGGTGAGCGCCGGCACGACCCCTTGGACCCAGACTGTTACCTCCGCGGCCGATCCACGCCGAATCGAGCATCGATACTCGCGCCTTTCCGACCCGCTGTTCCGCCATGTCCGAGCCGTCGACCCGTTCCGAGTTGCTCCCGCTGATCGGCCAGCGCGCGTCCGTGGAGATCGCCGCGCTGGTGATTCCGCTGGTGGTGATCGTCAGCGCGCCCGCAGGCACCTCGTCGCTGCTGGCCTGGTGCTGGGCGGCCTTGTACGGCGTCGCCGCGCTGGGCGTGGTGATCGCGCGGCGTCGCTTTCGCAGCGATCTGGCCACGCTCGACGGCGCCGCCTTCGAGGCGCGCTGGGCGCAACCGCTGGAACGCACCGCCCTGCTGTTCGGCACGATCTGGGGCCTGCTGCCGTGGACCGGCGCCGCCGGCGCGTCCGTCGAATTCGCGTTGTTCCTGTACCTGGTGCTCGCCGGCACCACGGCGTCCACCGTCACCTTCGCCGCAGCCGATCTGCGGGTGTTTGCCCGTTATCTGTTGCCGGCCTGGACCTTGGCATCCCTGGCCGTGCCCTTCGCCTTCCCAACGCTTTGGATGGCGGTGCTGCCGCTGTGCGGGCTCTATCCGTGGCTGGTGTGGCGGCATGCACGCAGCTCGCACGGCTTCTTCCTGCAGCAATCCACCCTCCAACGTCAGAGCCTGGCGCTTGCGCAGGCCCACAAGGAAGCGCGTGATCTGGCGGCGGCCGCCTCGCGGGAGAAGAGCCTGTTCCTGGCCACGGCCAGCCACGACCTGCGCCAGCCGCTGTACGCCTTGACGCTCACGGCGCAGGCCGCCTTGCAACGCAACCGCGATGCATCGCTCGCGCCACTGCTGGTGGACATCGCGCAGGCGGCCGGCCATGTCAACGAACTGCTGAACTCCCTGCTCGACGTGTCCGCGCTCGACAGCCGTCGGGCCGATCTCGCCCTGCAGCCGATGGCGCTGACGCCCTTGCTCTCGGAGTTGCATGAGCGCTTCCAGCCCGAGGCCCAGGCCCGAGGGCTGGCATGGCGCATTCGCGGACCCGAAGCGCCGGCCTGGGTTGTGGCCGAGCCGATGCTGCTGCGCCGCGCCCTGTCCAACCTGCTGCACAACGCGCTGCGCTACACGCCCCGGGGCGGCGTGCTGCTGGCGGTTCGACGCCGCGGCGAGGGCTGGGCGATCGAGGTCTGGGACACCGGCGTCGGCGTGGCCGCGCCGCAGCGGGAGGGGCTGTTCGCGGAATTCCATCGCGGCGACAACGCCGCGCAGGTCACCGGAGAGGGCCAGGGGCTGGGCCTGTCCGTGGTGCGGGATTGCGTGCGGCGGCTGGGCGGCACCATCGACTGGCACTCGACACCGGGACGCGGTTCCTGCTTCCGCATCGCCCTGCCCGAGGCCAAGGCCACATCGACCAGCGCGCCGCGATCACGGGTGGACGACACGCCCTTCGACGCGCTGCGTGGCCAGGTCTTGATCATCGACGACGACCTGGGCGTGACCCGCGGCCTGCAGCATCTGCTGGGCGAATGGGGCCTGACCTGCCGGATCGCCGCCGATGGTGCTCAAGCACATGCCGCGCTGAGCGACGGCTTCACCCCGGATGTCGTGATGAGCGATCTGCGCCTGCGTCACGACGACGGCGGCTATCGGCTGATGCTCGCCATCCTGGACCGCGCCCCGCATGCCCGCGGTGTGGTGGTCACTGGCGAGTGGGATCTGCCCGATCTCCATCGCGCCGAAGCGGAGGGCTATCTCGTCCTTCGCAAGCCGGTGCAGCCTGGGCCGCTGCACACGGTGCTGCGGTCACTGCTCGCGGATGAGCACCGCGCGCTGTCGCGCCCGATGACACCACTCAGCCGCGCGGTTGAAACATGATGATCCCCATGCCGCACAGGGCCACCGCTGCGCCCACACCGTCCCACACCGTGGGCCGCATGCCGTCCACCAGCCAGAGCCACAGGATCGCCACGCCGATGTAGACGCCGCCGTAGGCGGCATAGACGCGGCCCGAGGCGGCGTCATGCAGCGTCAGCAGCCACGCAAACAGCATCAGGCTGAGCGCGGCGGGGATCAGCAGCCAGGCGGAGCGGTCCTGCTTCAGCCAGAGATAGGGCAGATAGCAGCCCATGATTTCCGCCAGCGCCGTGGCGATGAAGAGCAGCAAGGTGTTCATGTCGGAAGCCGTTCGAGCCGGCATGGGCAGGACTCATGATTGCCCCCAAGGGCAGTCCGGGGCATCTGCCCCATGGCCCATCCCGCACAGGAGCTTCCCATCATGCATCTCGACGGTTCATGCCACTGCGGCAGCGTGCGATTCTCGGTGGAGTCCAACGAACCAGTGCCGTTCATGCGCTGCTACTGCAGCATCTGCCGCAAGACGGCAGGCACCGGCGGCTATGCGATCAACCTGGGCGCGGACCATCGCAGCTTCAAGCTGCTCAAGGGCATGCGCTACCTGAAGGTCTATCAGGCGGTCATCGACGGCAAGCAGAGCACCGCTGAACGCCACTTCTGCGGCCGTTGCGGCACCGCACTCTGGCTGTATGACAAGACCTGGCCCGATCTCATCCATCCGCATGCCGGCGCCATCGACACCCCGCTGCCCGTGCCGCCCGCGCATGTGCACATGATGCTCGGCTCCAAACCCGAGTGGGTGGAGGTGGACGATCAAGCGGGCGATGAACAGGTGCCCACCTACCCCAAGGCGTCGCTGGCGGACTGGCATCGGGCCCACGGGGTCTGAAAGGCGCGGAGCCTCGCCCGCCTACTTTTTCGGTGGCGGGAAACCGGGCATGCCGGGCATACCGGGGAAGATCGTGCCGGCGTTCTGGAACTGTTCCTGCATCTGCAGGAACAGGTTCTTGGACTGCTCCAGGTAGTTGCCCATCAGGCCCTGCATCATCGGCGCCTGACCGCTCATGAACTGGGTCCAGAGCTCCGGACTGAAGGGCGCGCCCTTGCTCTGTTCGTTGAAACGGGTCTGCATCTCGGTGAAGGCCTGAAGGTTCTTCTCGAGCGATGCGCCCATCAGGCCCTGCATCGCATGGCCATAGAAGCGGATGATCTGCGCCAGCAACGGCGTGGAGAACATGGGCATGCCCCCCATCTCCTCCTCCAGGATGATCTGCAGCAGGATGGACCGGGTCAGCTCGTCGCCGGACTTGGCATCGCGCACTTCGAACTCAGCGCCTTCCAGCACCATCTTCTTGACGTCGGCCAGCGTGATGTAGCTGCTGGTCTGGGTGTCGTAGAGGCGTCGGTTCGGATACTTCTTGAGCACCCGCGGCCCCTTGGGCTGCGCGGACTCGTCGGTGCCAGGGGCGGTCTTGCCGCGTCGGGCCGTCACCATGCTGTCTCCTCTAGGGTTTGAGGATCATTCTAGGAGGGCGCCCGTCGGCCGCCCGACGAGTGTTTTCCCCCGATGTGCGCGTTGCAACGCCACAGGGTAGGCACAGGGCAAACGGCGGGCCGTCCAGCCGCCACCAGGAACGACCGGGACCGCCGGTCGATGCTGCCTCCAAATGAATCAGCGCCCGGCTCCCCGAAGGTCGCCAAGGCGCTGCGGCAGCGGCGCTGGGGCCGCGATGCGGGTGGCCGTGGTCAAGGCGTGACGTTGCCGTCCTTGATGACCTTGGCCCAGCGCGCCTGTTCGGTTTTCTGGAACTCGGCAAACTGCTGCGGCGAATTGGGTGTGTATTCCAGACCCAGCGCTTCCATCTTGGCCTTGACTTCCTGCATGGCGACGATCTTCTGCACCTCGGCATTGAGTCGGGCCACGATCGGCGCCGGCGTGCCTGCGGGCAGGTAGAGCGCCTGCCAGCTCGACACATCGAAGCCCGCCACGCCCGACTCCTGCATCGTCGGCACATCCGGCAGTTGGCTGCTCCGCTTGGCGGAGGTCACCGCCAACGCGCGCACCTTGCCCGCCTTGAGCTGCGGCAGGGCCACCGTCACGGTTTCGAAACTCATCGGGACCTGGCCGCCCATCACGTCCTGGATCGCCGGCGCACTGCCCTTGTAGGGAATGTGGGTCAGCTCCGCGCCGGTCAGCAGCTTGAAGACTTCACCCGACAGATGCTGGGACGTGCCCTGCCCCGCAGAGGCGAAGGCAATCTCACCCGGCTTGGCCTTGGCTTGCGAGATCAGCTCCTTGACCGTGCGGGTGGACTGGTTCGGCCCCACCAGCAGCACGTTGGAAATCTTGCCCAGCAGGATCACCGGTGCGAAGTCCTTGGCCGCGTTGTAGGGCATCTTGGGCATCAGCGCCGGATTGATCGCATGCGTGGCGATGGTGCCCAGCAGCACGGTGTAGCCGTCCGGTGCGGCCTTGGCCACGCTGTCAGCTCCCAGCACGCCGCCGGCACCGGCCTTGTTGTCGACGATGACGGTCTGCTTGAGTTGCGCCTGCAGCCGCGCGGCCACTTCGCGCCCCAGCACGTCCGAGGTGCCGCCGGGTGCGAACGGCACCACCAGCTTCACCGGTTGATTCGGCCAGGAATCCTGGGCCCAGGCCGAGGTGGACAGGACAGCGGCGGCCACAGCCCACCCGAGGCGAGAAAAACGCGAGGTCATGAATCAGTCTCCGTGTTGGCGAGGGGAAAGGCTTGCGGCGCCCGGCCTCTTGGCAGGCGCCGTCACCCTCTTGTTATGGCGTCGATGGTATCGGTACCATGGCGCCCATCAGCCCGGGGAAAACACGGGTGGGACGGGCGATTCACCCGCTCACTCCCGTGCACGCTTTCACGCTTTCACCTGTTCAAGCGTTCAGACGTTGAGACGCTCAGGTGCTGGCGCGGGGCACGATCTGGAAACCGATGTCGATGCTGCGCTGCGCGACCGGGCCTCCGGCGCGCTCGACGATGAACTTCGCCGCCTGTCGGCCGATGGCCAGGCCGTCGATGCGCACCGTGGTCAGCGCGGGCGCCAGATCGGCCGCCAGGGCGAGGTCGCCGAAGCCGACCACCGCCAGTTGCGCCGGAATCCTCAGGCCGCGCGCCTGCGCCTCGACCATCACGCCCAAGGCGAGCGAGTCCGAGCTGCAGAACACCGCATCGATGTCGGGCTGCCGCTGCAGCAGTTGGGCCAGGCCTTGCCGACCGCTGCCCAGCGTGGTCGGCGTGGCGACAGTGGCCACCGGGACCTCCGCGATGCCCAGCGCTTTCGCCCGCTCCTGGAAGGCGTGGAAGCGCCGCTGGGCGCGCTCGTCACTGCCGGCCACACCAGCCAGACGCCGATAGCCGCGCGCCACTAGATAGTCCGCCACCGCCCGACCCACCGCGACATGCGAGAACCCAACCAGCATGTCGATCGGGTCGTCGCTCTGGTCCCAGGTCTCCACCACCGGCACGCCCGACGCCCGCAAGCGGGTGCGGGTCTGCGGGGAATGGCTGGTGCCGGTGAGCACCAGACCGTCGGGGCGACGGCCGATCATCGCGTCCAGCCAGGCGTCCTCGCGGGCGTTGTCGTAGCCGGTCTGTCCCAGCAACACCTGATAGCCGGATTCGAACAGCGCCTCGGTGAGGCTTTGCACCGTGTCCAGGAAGACCGGGCCGGCGATGGTGGGCACCGCCACGCCCACCATTCGGCTTTTCATCGAAGACAACGCCCCCGCCAGCAGGTTGGGCACATAACCGGTGCTGCGCACGGCGGCCTGCACGCGTTCCCGCACCTCCGGCGACACCTGCGCCGGCGTGTTGATGGCACGTGACGCCGTGATCGGCGCGACGCCGGCCAGCTTGGCCACATCGCGCAAGGTCACCGCGCCGCTGCCTTTGCGGCGGCGCTGACGCGGCGCGTTCCCGGGGTCGTTCAGATCATCGGACATGGAGGCAGATGATAGAGGGCACGCCCGCTGTCACTGGACGACTTCGCCTCCCCATTTCTCCCAGGTGACGCCGCGCTGCGCGCGACGCTGTCTGCCGCACCGAGCCGCACGAGAGGCAGCACAGGCGGCAGTCTCTCCCGGCTGGGAGAGGCCGCTCTCTGGCTGCCGGGGTGGGTGAATTCGGATTTCGCGGGAGGCGGTCGCTGCGCGCGCGTCTCAGCGGTAAGCTCGATGATCACTTCCCCATCGACGCAGCAGATGCGTCTCGACCAGGACCTCATCGCGATGCTCACCGACGCCTGCAAGACCCTTCGCATCACGCTGCTCGACCTCCATCGCAGTCTGGTGGACCTCGAACGGCGACAGTATGAAAAGCAGCATGGGCAGCAAGGCGCCGGCGACTTCCTGCAGGTGATGGCCTACGCCGAAGAGATGCGCTGGCTTGAGCCCCTGAGCCGGCTGATCGTGATGCTGGATGAAGCGCTGGACGGCGATGGCGATTCCGACGCCACGCCGCTGATGGTCGCGCAACGGGCCCGCGAATTGATCAGCCTGGATCGCGAGAGCACAGAGGCCTTCATGGCTCGGTATGCGGCGCACTTTGATGCCTCACCGGCGTTGGTGGGCACGCATGCTCGAGTGGTGGCGGCGTTGAAGGCCGTCGGGACGACCGCAGTGGGCTAAGACGCATCGAACGAACGGCACATCGGCACGAGTCGCAGGTGATGTCGCCGCTGACACAGCGGCGCTTGCTGGATGCCACTCCGGGCAGATGGACCACGCGGCGTGACCGCATGAAGCCTGCCCCCCTGGCCGAGATCGGCCAAGTACGGTCGCCAGGTCATTGACCGGGTTCGTGTTGATGAGACCATCCAGCTACGCGGCAACAAGGCCGCGCGCAAGTCGCCTGCGGCGAGCCATCGCAAGAAGTTGGCGGACGCGGACACCGCGCCGACCGGTACGTGAAGGTCCCGCAGGAGCCGCTTTGCCTGCGGCTCAGTCGACCTCCTCCACCACCGCGGCGGACGTCGTGGCACCGCCTGTCCCGTTGCCCTGGCCGTCGTCCTCGTCCTCCAACTCCTCGATGACCACGCCAGTGTGCGGTCCTCCGAGCAGTACATCGTCGTCCTGCGCGCCCTGCACGACTTGCACGTTCTGCGCCAACGCGTCGAGCACGGCGTCATCGAGCAGCAGGTAGTTGCGTCCGTCCGGATGTTCCCGATCGATGTCCTCGACGTGGCGGCGGCCCACCATCCACATGACCGCGCGCCCCGGCTGCGCCGTTGCGGCTTCGTGCATTGCCAAGCTTCGGGCAACCGCCAAGCCGCTCGCGCTGCCGAGCATCTTGCCGGGGTCGACGATCTGGACCATTTCTTCAATGTCGGTGCGCGCCTCGTCCATTTGTTGATTCCGGAGGTGTGCCGACATGGCCTGGAACAACTGGCGGATTGGCGCGCCCGGCAACGCATACCGGTCGAAGTCCCCGGTCACGGTTTCGATGACATAGGTGAACGGGGCGAAAAGGGCCGCTCGATCGTGCACTGCGGCGCGATCGAAATCGCGGGTCAGGTCCCGGATCCTGGCCAAGGCGAACAGGATGCGCAGAGGCGTCGGATCGCCCCGCTGCTGGGTGGCGGGGATGTCGAACTCCTCTTCCGTCATATAGCCGAGCTGGTGCTCGTCTGCGAAGAACGCCTCCAGCTGGCGCCGTTCAACCGTCTTCCGATGGTCTTCACCGATCACATGGAGCCGACCCTCCTCCAGTTCCGTGTTCAGCACCCGCTGGGCGACGGAAGGACTCGACGAGGCCCCCGGCACGGTCCCACCTCCGGCGTGCCCACGTCCTGTTCGTGCGTCGTCGAACAAGGCCCCGATCGCGCGGCTCTGGGCCACCAGGCGAGGCGATCCATCGATCGCCTCCTGGAAGGTCCGACGCGGCGCAATCGACGGGCTGGCGTGGCCGGCGCGCGCAAGGGATGTTGCGGAGCGACCTTCGGCGGCCGGCACGGCGGCCTCAAGACCTTGGCGAGCTTCGCGAGATCTCATGCTGTCTCCCGGGCGATGGAACGAGCCTGGCACTGTGACCGAAACGACCGCCACGGCCATCAGCAGAACGCTGAAATTGCGCTTCAGGAATACGGAGACGTCGTCAATGACCAGTACGCGATGGGATGGAAGCACCGCCCGGGACGGCATTCGAGTGCCGCAGTGGTCGTTTCTCCTGGCAAGGCAGGACGAGCGTAGCTTCTGGGCGCTGAAAGACCTTGGCGTAGCAGACGCAGTTCGATCAGCGTGAGCGTCTGGCCGAACTACCTTGACGGTGACAGCGGTCAGTGGCTCGCCTGCGGCGGAGTCCAGCCCAGAAACGAAAAAACCGGCTTGGCGCCGGTTTCGTTTTCTTCAGCTCCACGAATCATTCGATTGTTTGGGGCTCTTGGAAATACCCAAGAAATCCCCAAACCGTCTTTTATTCGTGGTAGGCGCGATTGGATTCGAACCAACGACCCCCACCATGTCAAGGTGGTGCTCTAACCAACTGAGCTACGCGCCTGAAGAGCTTCGCAGTATAGACCGGATTTCGAGACTCGTCGATGAATCTGCAGGAAAAAGAGCGATTAACGCACAGTCGCAGCATTGCGTTTTGCCACCGGCTTTGCCCCCTGCCTCACAACTCCGATGGACAGGGCTTCGACGCCGATTCCGCGCACCGCCACCCGCCGGGATGCCGATGCGAAAAATCTCAGCGTCGCCGCGCGCTCCGAACGCCGGAGAGCTGCGACAAGCTGGCCAAGGTCTGATTCAGACGCTGCGCATCACTGACCTCCACCGTGAAACTCATGCGCGACAGGTCGTTGCGGGCCGGCTTGCCCTTGCCGCTTTGCTGGTTCACTGCCACCACGGCCAGCTTGTCCTTGGCAAACAGCTCCAGCACATCACGCAGCAGGCCCGGTCGGTCGTTCGCCTCCACCACCAGATCCACCGGGTATTGCGCCGCCTTGCCCATCTTGTCCGAAGACGGCTCACCCCAAGCCACGGCGATCACCCGCTCGGGCGAGGCCCTGGCCATCTCCCGCAGGTTGGCGCAATCGCAGCGATGAATCGCCACGCCCTTCCCGCGGGTCACATAGCCGGTGATCTGGTCGGGCGGCGCCGGTCGGCAGCAACGGGCCAGGCTGGTGAGCAGCGAGTCCACGCCCACCACCAGCACGCCGCCCTTGGGGGTGCGTGCATCCGGCACCTCGCCGCGGGTGTGGCGCTGCGCCAGCACGGCGTCCTCGTCGGGTTCCTGAACGGGCGGGCGCAGCAGGGTCTCGATGTTGCGCAGCGAGTACTCGTCCTTGCCGACGACCTCAAAGAGCGCATCCGCGTTCTTGAAGCCCAGCCGCCCGGCCAGGTCTTCCAGCTTGATCGCGGTCTTGCCTTCACGCTGCAGCAGCTTCTCGACCAGCTCGCGACCCTTGGCGATGGTTTGTGACTGCGCTTGTGCATTGAACCAGGCACGGACCTTGGCCTTGCTGCGCGGGCTCTGCAGATAACCCAGTTCCGCATTCAACCAGTCCAGCGACGGGCCGCCTTCCTTCAGCGCGACGATCTCCACCGTCTGGCCGCTCTTCAGCGGGGTGTTGAGCGGCACCATCTGGCCGTCGACCTTCGCGCCGCGGCAGCGATGGCCCAGGTCCGTGTGCAGCGCATAAGCGAAGTCGATCGCCGTGGCGCCCGCGCACAGCTCGATCACCGAGGCCTGCGGGGTGAAGACATACAGCCGGTCGTCGAAGGCGGGGCCGCTTTCGGCGGCGAAGTCGCGCTCCCAGGCCAGCAGTTGGCGCAACACCGCCTTGCGGGCCTGCGCCACCTGTTCCTCGAACTCACCGGCAGCGACGACGCCCGCATAACCCTTGGTACCCGCTTCCTTGTAGGCCCAATGCGCCGCGACGCCGTGCTCCGCATGCTCATGCATGGCGCGGGTACGGATCTGGACCTCCATCGGCCGACCGTCCTCGGCCATCACCACCGTGTGCAGCGATTGGTAGCCGTTGGGCTTGGGCCGGGCGATGTAGTCGTCGAACTCGCCGTCGACCGGCTGATAGCGCTCATGCAGCCGGGCCAGGGCGGCGTAGCAATCAGCGATCTCGGGAACGATCACACGCAGCGCGCGCAGGTCGAAAACCCGCTCCAGCGTGAGTCCCTTGCCGCGCATCTTCTTCCAGATGCTGTAGAGGTGCTTCGGCCGCCCCTGCACCTGCGCCGCGATGCCCTGGTCGCGCAGCACCCGTTCCAGCGTGGCGCGCACCGCGTCGACCGACTGCTCGCGCTCCACCCGCTTTTCATGCAGGCCGCGGGCCAGCTGGTGATATTGCTCCGGCTCCAGGAAGCGGAAGGACAGATCTTCCAGCTCCCATTTGATCTGCCAGATGCCCAGACGATTGGCCAGCGGCGCAAACACCTGCAGCGACTCCGCCGCGAGCTCGCGCGGGCAGGCGGTCTTGCTGGCCGCGAACCAGCGCAGCGTCTGCAGTCGCGACGCCAGCCGCAGCAGCACCACTCGCAGGTCGCGCGAGAACGCCAGCAGCATCTTGCGCACCAGCTCGGTCTGCTCCTGCCGGCGTTGGTTCTCGACCTTGGCCTCGCGCGCCGCACGCTGGATCTGCACCAGGCGCCGGGTGTGGCTGACCAGGCTGGCATCGCTCTCGCCAAAGGCTTTGGCGACGATCTCCTCCGGCTTGTTCAGATAGTCGCCGGCATACACCAGATAGGAGGCGGCCTGCATCGTGGGCGCCGCCCCGACGCCAGCCAGGATCACCGCCACGCCATCGGCGTGCTCGAGCGCCGGTTCGCCGGTATCCAGCAGACGGTCCGCCAGCAGCGGTTCGGCAAAGGCGCGGGCGCGCCGGATCGGATCGACCACTTCGGCCGGCTGCGGCCGGGCCGCCGGCAGGCGGCTGGGCAGGTCACCGTCCAGCAGGGCCACGATGGGCGACGCCTGCTCGGCACGCAGACCCAACTCTGTCTTCATACTTCTCTCACCGCGTCGCGTCGGACGCGCGCCTCAGGCGTCGCGTTCAGCCGCCCTCCAGGAAGCGTTCCACCACTTGGATCTGATCGTCCTGCACCAGCATCGGCGCATGGCCCACGCCGGCCACTTCGTACAGCGTCGCGCGGGGACCGCGTTGCGTCATCGCCTGCGCCGTGGCGGCGCTCAGCAGGTCGGATTCGGTGCCGCGCAGCAGCAGCGTCGGGCAACGCAGCGCATCATAGGCGGCCCACAGCTGCGACTCGCCGGCCTTGGCCAGTTCCGGCGTCAGCCCCGCCAAGCCCTGGCCGATGCGCGGGTCGTAATGGAGCCGGCAGCGGTCGCCATCGGGCTTGAACATCGGGCGCGACAGCGCCAGCCACTGCTCGTCGGTGTGGGGGCCGAAGCCCTCGGACACGCTGCGCAGGTAGTCCGCGCCCTGCTGGCAGGTCTCGAACTGGGGCGCGCGACCGATGTAGCCGGCGATGCGCTGCAAGGCGACGAACTCGATGGTGGGCCCCACGTCGTTGAGGATGAGCCGGCGGATCGGACTCGCCGGCATCGCTGCCAGCGCCAGGCCGATCAGGCCGCCCATGGAGGTGCCCAGCCAGTCCACCTGCGGCACGCCCAGGCGGGCCAGCAGGGTGACCATGTCCGACACATATTGCGGCAGCTGATAGTTGCGGGGATCGCCGAGCCAGTCGGACTCGCCGCGGCCGACCACATCCGGACAGATGATCCGGTAGCGATCCGCCAGGCGGCGAGCCAGCACGTCGAAATCACGCCCCTGGCGCGACAAACCATGCACGCACACCAGCACGCGGGGATTGTCGGCTTGACCCCACTCCCAATAGGCCATCCGATGGAGGCCGCAGGGGCTCAAGGCCTGGACTTTTTTCAACAAGGGTTCAGACATCGCTCGTATCCTTTGCACCCATCCTAACAACCCTGAAGAGGACCCGGCATGTTGCAAGGAAAGACGGCGCTGGTGACCGGTTCGACCAGCGGCATCGGATTGGGGATTGCCCTGACCCTCGCCCGGCAAGGCGCCAACCTGGTGCTCAACGGCTTCGGAGATGCCGAGGCGCCGCGGGCGGAAGTGGAGGCCGCGGGCCGTGAACACGGCATCCGCGTCGGTTTTCACGGGGCCGACATGAGCAAGCCGGCCGAGATCGAGGCCATGATGGCCACCATCAACAAGGACTTCGGTGGATGCGACATTCTGGTTAACAACGCCGGCATTCAGTTCGTGGCGAACGTCGACGAGTTCCCCGTCGACCGCTGGGACGCGATCATCGCCATCAACCTCACCAGCGCCTTCCACACCATGCGCCTGGCGCTGCCGGGCATGAAGCAGCGCGGCTGGGGGCGCGTGATCAACATCGCGTCCACCCACGGTCTCGTGGCTTCGCCTGGCAAGTCGGCCTATGTGGCGGCCAAGCATGGCCTGCTGGGCTTGACCAAGGCGGCCGCCCTGGAGACGGCCACCCTGCCGGTCACGGTCAATGCGATCTGCCCGGGCTGGGTGTTGACACCCCTGGTGCAAAAGCAGATCGACGACCGCGCGGCCAAGGAAGGCCTGACGGTGGATGAGGCGAAACGCCAGTTGCTGTCGGAAAAGCAGCCCTCGCTGCAGTTCACCACGCCCGAAGAGCTGGGCGCCCTGGCGGTGTTCCTGTGCTCGGACGCTGCGATCAATGTCCGCGGCCAAGCCTGGGCCATGGATGGCGGCTGGGTGGCGCAGTGATCGTACCCGCCGTTTGAACGCAGCCAGCGCGCTCCGCGCTGGCTGCATGAGGACCTGCAGGCATGAGGACCTGCAGGTCAGTCCGCCATCGGCGCAGCCACCACACCCCAGCCGCACGCTGGCTGCGCACGCCGGGATGCTGTCGCGGGATCAGCGCGTCATCACGACGTTGCCGTTGACGTTCACCGTCACGGTGGCCTTGCCCGATTCAACCGGCAGGGCCTGTTCCGAGGCGGACACACCCATCGCCTTGAAGCGCGGCTGCGCCATGGCCATCACCGGGCCCGGGTCGGCATTGACGCTGACTTCGCCGATGCGGAACGCGCTGTAGCCGAACTGCTTGGCATAGTTCGCGGCCTTGGCCTTGTAGCCGGCAATCGCGTCCGCGACCACACTGTCCTCCGCCTTCTCACGGGCTTCGCGCGACAAGCCGTAGCTGACGTTGGCGATGCTCATCGTCTGGATGCGGCTGCTCAGCTTGGCAATGGCGTCCATGTCACGCCCCTGCACCTGCAGTTCCACACTGCCCTGCCAGCCGGTGATCTGGTTGGTCGTCGCGCCGCCGCTGCTCACACGCGGCTGGCCGTAGCGCGGGTAGATGGACAGATTGCCCGCCTGCACCTCCACCTGCCCCGGCTTGGCCACCTTGCGCGCCTCGGCCAGCGCCGCATCCAGCGCCTGCTTCAGTTCGCTCTGCACGGCCGCTGCTTCCTTGCCCTCGCGGGTGGTCGAGAAGCTCAGCATCAGCAGGTCGCGGGTGACCTCGGTACTGGCCGATGCCGTCAGGTTCAGCAGATCGGTTCGAGCCTGCGCCTGGGCATGCGAGAGGCCTGGCAGCAGCGCCGCAGCGCTCAAAACCAGGGCCAACAGGGGCTTGTGTTGCTTTCGGATCATCTAACGTCCTGTGAAAATCCTAGGGAGAACCAGCATAACAAGCGGCGCAAGGGTGATGGATGACCGGTCTGTTTACATAAGTTGTAACTAACCCGTAAGGACTGCTGCATGGCGCAAACAAGGGGAAAAAACGCGCTTACAGTGCCGCTGTTACATATTCAGGAGAGGCCGCAATGCAAAGCAATTCCCGCCCCAACCGCATCCTGGTCGTGGACGACGATGCACGCATCCGCGACCTGCTGCGCCGGTATCTGGCGCAAGAGGGCTTCGAAGTTCTGCTCGCCGAGGACAGCAAGGCGCTGAACAAGCAGTTGACCCGTGAGACGGTCGACCTGATCGTGCTCGACCTGATGCTGCCGGGCGAAGACGGCCTGTCGATCTGCCGCCGCCTGCGCGCCGCCGGCGACAGCACGCCGATCATCATGCTCACGGCCAAGGTCGAAGAGGTGGATCGCATCGTCGGCCTCGAGGTGGGGGCCGACGACTACCTGGCCAAGCCCTTCAATCCCCGCGAGCTGCTGGCCCGGATCAATGCGGTGCTGCGCCGCCGTCCGCCGCCGGAAGCACCGGGCGCGCCGTCCAAGGAGCCGATGACGGTCCAGTTCGGCCCCTTCGAATTCGACCTGGCCCTGCGTCGGCTGTCCAAGAACGGCGAGCCGGTGCCGCTGACCACCGGCGAGTTCTCGATGCTCAAGGCCCTGGTCCGCCATCCGCGCCAACCGCTGTCGCGCGACAAGCTGGCCATGCTGGCCCGCGGCCGTGAGTTCGAACCCTTCGACCGCAGCCTGGACGTCCAGGTCTCCCGCCTGCGCAAGCTGCTGGAAGAAGATCCGGCCCAGCCGCGCTTCATCCAGACGGTCTGGGGCGTGGGCTATGTGTTCGTGCCCGACGAAGCAGCTTGATGGGCCTGATGGGCTTGATGGCCCTGATCGCCCTGATCGCCCTGATCATCCTGATGACCGAGGTCGCTTCCCCGTGGGTCTCACCGTGTGGACGGATTTCCCGATCCGCTGAGCAATGAACGGATGGGACATGGAGCGATCACCGGCCTCTCCTTGATCGTTCGCCGGTCCGACCCTGTCGATGATCCCTCACCGACTCGATCCGTTGATTCATCCGCAAGCTACCGGCCCCACTGCCCCTGCGGTCCGCGCCGCCCCCCTCGTTGAGGGCGACAGCACGGACCGGAGGGTCGGGATCGACGGCACCGTTGACCCGGTGGCCTCGATCGGACCGAATCTCCCGGCGCCCGGCCGCCTGACGCCGAGCACCACCCGCAGTCACTGAAAGCATCACCACCCGTGACCCCTCCCCGTTTGGCGCTGAACCTGTTCTGGCGCACCTTCGCCCTGCTGGCCTTGCTGCTGGCAGCCGGGGTGCTGGCGTGGCAGCAGACCTTCAAGGCCCTGGAAGCGGAGCCCAAGGCCCTGGAGGCTGCGCAGCAGCTCGCCGGGCTGGTGAATCTCTCGCGCGTGGCGCTGTCGAGCACGGATTCGATCAACCGCGTCGCGGTGGTCAAGTCGCTGGCGCGCAGCGAGGCGGTCCAGGTGGAGGTCGCCGAAGCGACCGACCGCTGGATGCCCTACGAGAACACGCCGTTTGCCCAACGGCTGCGCAAGGAGCTGGTGTCTCGCCTGGGCCCGCAGACGGTGCTGGCCAGCGGGCTGAACGGCGTGCCGGGGCTGTGGGTGCGGTTCGACGTCGGCGCGGACCAGTTCTGGCTGCAGACCAATGCCGCGCCGCTGCAGACCAACTTCGCCAGCAACTGGTGGTGGATCATGATCGCGCTGGGCGCCTCGCTGCTGGGCGCGGCGGCCATCGCCAGGCTGATCAACCAGCCGCTGCGAGAGCTGTCGATCGCCGCCGGACGCATCCGCGAAGGCGAGTACGACTCCCGCCTGGATGAAAGCACGCTCACCAGCGAGATCCGTGAGGTCAACATGGGCTTCAACCGCATGGCCCGTGAGCTGGCAAAGATGGAAGAGGACCGCAGCGTCATGCTGGCCGGCATCTCCCACGACCTGCGCACCCCGCTGGCGCGACTGCGCCTGGAGGCGGAGATGAGCGTCACCGATGAACAGGCGCGGCAATTCATTGCCCAGGACATCGACCAGCTCGACGCGATCATCAACAAGTTCATGGACTACGCCCGCCCCAGCGAGCTGCAGCTGCAGGCGATGAACCTGCGCGAGCTGGTGGAGCGCGAAGCCCAGGGCTTCCGGGATCCGCAGCAGATCCAGATCACCGTGAGGCTGTCCGCTGCGCTGCGCATCTGGACCGATCCGACCGAGTTCGGCCGCATCCTGCTCAACCTCTTCGAGAACGCCCGCCGCTACGGCCATCACGACGACGAGCCGGCCCGCGTCCTGGTGACCGCCGAGGCTGACAGCGCCTGGGTGCTGCTCACCGTGCGCGACCACGGCCCGGGCGTGCCGCCGGACAAGCTGGCCAAGCTGACCACCCCGTTCTACCGCGGCGACAGCGCCCGTACTGCCGCCACCGGCGCCGGCCTGGGGCTGGCGATCGTCGAGAAATCCATCCAGCGCCTGGGCGCCCAACTGCGCCTGGCCAATGCGGACGACAGCGGCTTCGTCGCACAGCTGCGTTTGAAGCGCGCCAGCGTCTGAGCTGAGGCGCTGATCCCGCCGCGCCCTGCTGCGCGGCGGCCGACCTGCGGGCGCCAGCAGCGGCGCCATCGTGAATGCCCGCTTGAAGCAGTTTCGCTTCAACGCGCCGTTCATGGCGCCTCCTGGTCTGCGCACGGAAATCACACTGTCGAGTCCGCCGAAGCTGGCGTCGACAGAAAGTGATTCCATGAGCCGTCCGTCTCACGCAGCACATCCCCTGCATCCAACGCTTCAGCCAGAGCTGCCAGAGCTGCCAAAGCAACCGGAGCAACCAGAGCAGCACGCGCATCCGGATCCGCATCCGCCTATGCGGACAGAACCCACCGGTCCCTTGACCGTCTCAAGCCGTCGCTCCTGGCTCGGCACCGCGCTGGCCGCCACGGCAGCCGGCGTCACCGGCGTCGGGTGCGCCGCCCACGGCGTCGGTGCGCGTGGCGCCATGCCGCCGGCCTCATCCCCTTCGGCGCTTGCGCCACGCGCCTCCCGTGTCGCCGGCCACGGCGGCGCAGCGCCGATTCACTGGCGCATGGCCACCTCCTGGCCCACCACCCTGCCCTTGCTTCATGAGAGCGCGCAAGACTTCTGCGACCTGGTGAAACGCAGCTCCGGCGGACGGCTGATGATCGAACTGGTCGATCCTTCGCAGCACGGCCAACCCACAGGGCTGCTGCAGGCCGTTCAGCGGGGTGAATTCGATCTGGCCCACACCACCGCGCAGTACTACGCCGAGCAGGTGCCGGCGATCGACTTCTTCACGGCGATCCCGTTCGGCCTCACCCCCATCGAGCAGCAAGGTTGGCTCACCCAAGGCGGCGGCCAGATGCTGTTCGAACAGGTGCTTCGCTCGCAGGCGATCGTGCCGTTGACTGCGGCCCATACGGACATCCAGATGGGCGGCTGGTACCGACGGCCGCTTCGTGGACCTGAGGACTTGCGCGGGCTGCGAGTGCGCATCGCCGGTTTCCCTGCCCAGGTGATGGCACGGCTCGGCGCGGTGCCAGTCAGCCTGCCGTTCTCCGGCATCGTCCCGGCGTTTGAAGCGGGACGCATCGACGGCGCCGATGTGGTCGGTCCGGCGATCGACACCACGCTGCCGCTCGCCCGCTTCGCCCGGTTTTATCTCGCGCCCTGGCACGAGCCCGATGTGGCACTGCATGTGTTCATCCATGAACCGCAGTTCCAACGCCTGCCCGAGGATCTGCGCGAGATCCTTCGCGTCGCTGCGCAAGCCGCCGCCATGCGGTCCATCGCCAGGGCCCGAGATCGCAACGCCGTGGCGTGGAGGTCGCTCCGCACGCAGGGCATCGCGATTTCGCCGCTTCCGCCCGCACTGGCGCAGGCGCTGCGCGAAGCGACGGCGGCCGCCTTGGATGAGGTCGGACGCCAACACGATGACGCTGGACAGGTCATTGCCAGTCTGCGGGCCTATCGCGCCCGCGTGGCGGACTACAGCACCGCGGTGGAGCTCGCCGTCGCCCGAGTTCGATCCGGCGATTGAGCGCTCGCAACAGGCGCGCCAGCAAAAGCGGCAGCTTCGGTTGACCTAAGGCTTGCGGTTGGCATGGCGGCCGAGGGTTAACTTGGCGGACACGGCTGCGGCTACGGCTGCGGCTACGGCTACGGCTACGGCTACGGCTACGGCTATGGCTATGGCTACGGCTGCGGCTATGGCTATGTCGTCGGCCTCGGCTGTGGCCTGCGGTTCCGGTTCCGGTTTTGGTTCCGATTCCGCCGATCAGTATCCGGACCCACGGCCTGGCCAGGCGGTCAAACGGGCGCAGCCACCAACAGGCACACGGCGCGCGCCTCGATCGCCTTCAGCTCGCCGACCGGGCCCATCTTCTCGGCGGTCTTGGCCTTCACGTTGATCTGCCCTTCGTCGATGCCCAGCACCTCGGCCAGGCGGCGCCGCATCGCAGGGATGTGCGGGGCCATCTTCGGGGCCTGGGCCACGATGGTGGTGTCGATGTTGCCGATCACCCATCCCCGTGCTTTCACCTGCCGATAGGCTTCCGCCAGCAGCACCATGGAATCGGCGCCCTTGAATTCGGCAGCGGTGTCCGGAAACAGCTTGCCGATGTCGCCAAGCGCGGCCGCGCCGAGCAAGGCATCGGTCATCGCGTGGGCCAGCGCGTCGGCATCGGAATGGCCCAGCAGGCCATGGGTGTGCGGAATGGTGACGCCGCCCAGGATCAGGGGGCGGTCGGTGACGAGTGCATGGGTGTCCCAGCCCTCGCCAATGCGGAATTGCAGTTGCATGGGGATGCTCGATGGAAGGAAATGGCACGGGTCGGCATGCTCAGCGCCTGAGGCCTGCGGGCGGACTCAATGCGCGCCAGCCGCCGCCCCGGTGGTGGTGACGATCACCGGCGCGCCACGGGTGACGATCATCGTGTGCTCGAACTGCGCCGACAGATTGCCCTTGATACCGGACAAGGTCCAGCCATCCGCGCCCTCGTCCACCCAGCGGCTCTTGGTCGACAGGAAAGGCTCGATGGTGATGACCATGCCTTCGGTCAGCACCCGGGTGTCGTTGGCGTCGAAATAGCCGGGAATGGACTTCGGCTCCTCATGCAGGGAACGCCCCACGCCGTGGCTGCACAGGTTCTCGATGATCTTGAACTTGTGGGCCTTGGCCACGCGCTCGATGGCATGCCCGATACGGTTGAGCTTGACGCCGTGTCGCACCTCCTTGATCGCCTGGTCCAACGCGTACTGCGCGGCGAAGACCAATTGGGTCTTGGTGGGGGTCGTGGGCGGAACGATGCGGGTGCCGCCGGTGTCGGCGAAATAGCCGTCCAGCTCGGCCGAGACATCCACATTGACCACATCACCCTTGGCGATGACACGGTCGCCGGGGATGCCGTGCGCGGCCTCCTCGTTGACGCTGATGCAGGTGGCGCCGGGGAAGTTGTAGCTGGTCATCGGCGCCGAACGGGCACCGAACTCGGCCAGCCAGCGGGCGCCCATCTCGTCGAGCTCCCGCGTGGTCATGCCGGGCTGGATCGCCGCCAGCATGCGCTGCAGCACCGTGGCGACGGCATGGCCGGCGACCTTCAATCCCTGAACATCATGTTCCGATCCGACCGTCATGAGCGACTCCTCAACAAGCGTTCGGCCAACGCGAAGTCGGCCGGATAGGTGACCTTGAAATTTTCCATCGATGCTTCCACCAGCAGCGGTCGATGTCCCAGCGCCTCCACCGCGCTGGCCTCGTCAGTGATGCCGTCCACACCTTGCGCCAGCGCGGGCGCCAGCAAGCCCCAGCGGAACATCTGCGGTGTCTGCGCCGCCCACTTCCCTCGGCGATCGACGGTTCCAGCCACACGGGCCGATGCGGCGTTCGCATTGGCATTGGCATTGGCACTGGCATTGGCGCCGGCATCGCTGCACCCGTCCTTCAGCGTGTCCGCGACTGGCAGCGCGAGCAGGCCGCCGACCTCATCAGGATCGCAGGCTTCGATCAGGCGCTCGATCCATTCGGGACGGATCAGGCAGCGCGCCGCGTCATGCACCAGCACCCAGTCATGCGGCTGAACGCCGCGCTCGCGCAGGACCTGCAGGCCGTTGGCCACCGTCTCGGCGCGCGTGGCACCGCCGCAGCGGGCCACCCAGCCCCGATCACCCTCAAAGCCGGGGACGGCGGTGTCGAACTGGTCGTCCTCGTCGGACAACACCACCAAGGTCGCTTCAATTCGGGGAACGCCCGCCAAGGCGGCCAGCGTGTGCGCGATCATCGCGCGGCCGGCCAGCGGCACATACTGCTTCGGGCGATCGGCACCGGACCGGCTGCCCACGCCCGCGGCCGGGACCAGCGCAAAGCAGCGCGGTTCAAGGCCGATCGGAAAAGTTGTCATAGGTCAGCATTGTAGGGAGCGTCATGCCTCTGGCCAGGCGCGGGCGGGCAGATTTGACTGCGAGCCGGCGGACCGGCGGCGTGATGCCCCTGGCTTCGCGCGAGCGGGTGGACCGGTGATCCATGCGTGCAGCAAAGCCCCACGCCCCCGCTGACGACGTGACCCGGCCCTCGGCGCGCACCTGGCAGGAACGGATCACGCGCCAGGGATCGGCGAGAATCCACCGTTGCCTCGCAATGCCTGATCGCGGCATGACACGCGACCGGTTGGTCACCAGCGTGGTCATGAACTTGCGCCGCTGCGTGGCAGAGGCTCTCCGCTTGAAACGTGGGCAGGCATGTCCACGCGGTGCTTGAGCCGCCTTGCCGCATTTCACCCAGACTGTCCTACCTGCCCTGCTCCGTGCTCTCCATCGCCGACATCGACCAACGCCTCAGCGCCCTCGGCGCGAATCCCGCGCATCGTCAACGGGTGTTGCGCCACTGGGTGCAAGCGTTGCCGCTCAGTGCGGGTCGGCGCCGGCTGGAGGACTATCTGCCGCTGCCCGTCCGTCAGGCGCTGCCGGGCTTGATGGATGAGCTGCATGGGCTGACGCGATTGATCGAGCAACACCCAGGTGATGACGGCTCCGCGCGTCTGCTGGTCGGATTGCAAGATGGCCAAACCGTGGAAAGTGTCCTGCTGCCCCGCGACGGTCTGTGCGTGTCCAGTCAGGTGGGTTGCGCGGTGGGCTGCCAGTTCTGCATGACCGGGCGCGATGGGCTGATCCGTCAGGTCAGCAGCGCCGAGATCGTGGCGCAGGTGGCCCTCGCGCGGCGTCTGCGTCCGGTCAAGAAGGTGGTCTTCATGGGGATGGGAGAACCGTCCCACAACCTGGAAGCGGTCATGGAGGCGATCGAGTTGTTGGGAACGGCCGGCAACATCGGCCACAAGAACCTGGTGTTTTCCACCGTCGGCGATCCGCGGGCGTTCGATCGACTGAGTCGCGGCCCGGTGAAACCGGCGCTGGCGCTCTCGCTGCACACCACCAAGCCGGACCTGCGCCGCCAGTTGCTGCCGCGCGCGCCACGACTGTCCCCAGCCGAGATCGTCGAAGCGGGGGAGCGGTATGCCCGTGACTCCGGCTATCCGATCCAGTACCAGTGGACGCTTCTGGAAGGCGTCAACGATGGCGACGATGAACTGGAGGGCATCGTCGCCCTGCTGAAGGGAAAGTACGGCGTGCTGAACATGATCCCTTACAACAGCGTGCCGGAGCTGCCCTTCCTGCGGCCGGACTGGGACAAAGCGCGAGACATCGCCCGGCGGCTTCATCAGCGCGGCATCCTGACCAAGCTGCGCGATTCCGCTGGCCAGGACGTGGACGGTGGCTGTGGCCAGTTGCGCGCCCGCGCGATTGCCGGCGATGTGGTGGTGCCCGGGGCGGCTGAACACGATCAATCGTCCGTGTCCACGACCCGGCAGCGCAGCGCCCAGGTCGAGACCAAGCCACCGGAGGGCGCCGCGCGCCGTATCGCTATCCGACCGGTGCGCTGACTGAAGCATCCAGAGCGAGCGCGGAGCGGCGCCAGGATTTCGCCGACCTGACACCGGCGAACTGACGCGGTTGGAATCGCGGGCAGCATCGCAGGCATCGCAGGCATAAGTGGCATGACTGGCGTCACCGGCGTCAACGGCCTCAACGACGTCACCGGAGTCACCGCAGTTACCAGCTTCCCCGGCACCCCGGCATCAACGACGTCACTGATCCCAGCGGCCGCATTGAGGGCATCGATGCGATTGAAGCCATGGGCAACCCTGGTGCCGTTGGAACCCTGGGTAACCTGGATGCTCTGGATGCTCTGGATGCTCTGGATGCCCTGGATGCCCTGGATGCCCTGGATGCTGCCATCCGCGCGGACAGCGGCGGTGTGAATGCCGCCGTCCTGGCCTTCTCAACCTTCAAGGCCGGTTTTGATCCGCCTCCGCCGGCAACTGGATGCCGTGGCCTTGCTGAGTCAGGCTCTTGGGCATCAACGAACTGGGCGACGTGCCATCCGCTTGCTTGCGCGGCTTGCCGGTCAGCGGATCGATTCCCCCGGCATTCAATCCACCGCGTCCGCCGATGACGGACTGCGACGCCAGGTTCATCGACAACAGCCATGTGCCCGCACTGCACGCCGCAGCGGCGCCACTGGACGAGCAGGCCGATTGGGTGCCCTGCAACACCGGCTGGGGACGGATGACAGCGCCGTCAGCGTAGGCCTGCGTGCTCGCCAACTGGTAGTTGCCGGCATCGCTGCCGACCAGCGCCAGGTCGGTCACGGTGACACGCTTGTCCATGCCGGGTCGCTCGTCGTTGAAGCGCGCCTCTCCCCACTGGGCCGTCGCCTGGTCGCTGGGCAGCGGTGCCGTGATCACCTTCACCATGGCCAGGTTGGTACCGTCCGCATCCTTCTGCGACGGCACCACCGTCACGTTGATCAGTCGAGGAGTGATCGAGGCCTGCGCCGTCACTTCGGACTGCGACAACTGGTAGTTGCCGCCATCGGTTCCCGCCAGCGTCAGGCCAGCCACGGTCACCGTCTTGCCCTGTGCCGCATGCTTGTCGCTGAAGTTCGCCGAACCCTGGTTCACGACGACCTCATCACCCGCCACGCGGTCGTCACTGAGCGACGCGGTGGCCTTGGTGAAGCTGTCGTAGACCTTGTCCTGCGCCCGGGCAGTGACATGCAAGGTGCGTGCGGTGACATCGGCCTGCGCCATCACCGGGGCGGCGGCCAGGACGTAGTTGCCACTGTCTGCGCCGTCGACACTCAGTCCATGAACGGTGGCGTTCTTTCCCTTGCCGACATTCTTGTCGTCGAAGTTCGCGCCAGCGGCGCCGATCGTCAGGTCATCGCCGGCCACACGGTTGTCCGTGAGACCGTTCACCGTGGTGGCCACCTTGCCGTCATAGACCTTGCCGTCCACCGTCGCCTGCACCAGCAGCTCGCGCGGCGTGATGCTGGCGGAGGCGGTCACCGGATCCTGCATGACCACATAGTTGCCGCTGTCGGTGCCGCTCAGGCTCAGGCCGGAGACGGTGGCGGTCTTCTTGACGCCAACATTCTTGTCCGCGAACCCAGCCCGCGCCGCAGTGACCTCCAGTTCATCACCGGCGACGCGATCATCCGCCAATGCCGACACCCGAGCCTGTGTGGCGCCGTCATAGACCTTGTCGGCCACATTGGCCACGACATTCAGGGTGCGCGGTGTGACATCCGCCTGCCCCTGGATCGTGGTCAATGCCACCGCATAGTTGCCCTGGTCCGCGCCGCTGATCGCGACCCCCTGAACGGTGACGGTCTTGCCACTGCCCACGTTCTTGTTGTCGAAGTTGGCCTCCGTGTTGCGCAGCGTCAGGAGATCACCCGCCACCCGATCGTCGACCAGCGACACCGTGGCCCGGACACCACCGTCGTAGACCTTGTTGTCGGCCCGCACGGTGACGTTGAGGGTCCTGGGCGTGATGTCGGCACGGTCGGTGGCATTCGACACCACAACATAGTTGTCCTTGTCGGCGCCCGTCAGCCCGATGCCGTCGATCACCACGCGTTTGTCGCGACCGGCTTGGCGATCGGCGAAGTTGGCCGACTGGTGCGTGACCTGAAGGGCGTCGCCAGCCACCCGATCGTCGCTCAGGTGCACCACGGCGCTGGTGTTGCCGTCGTAGATCTTGTTGTCTGCCAGGGTCACCAGGTTGAGGGTGCGCGGGGTGATGCTGGCCTGCGTCGAATAGGTTGGCGCGCTCAGGAGATAGTTGTCCTTGTCTGCCCCGGACAGCGCCAGGCCGTTCACCGTGACATCCTTGTTCTGCCCGACATTCTTGTCGACAAAATTGGCCGATTGATTGGACAGCGACACATCGTCACCAGCCACCTTGTCACTGGCAAACGACTTGATCTGGGCGGCTGTGCTGCCGTCGTAGACCTTGTCCTGCACCGTGACCACTGCATTGAGCACGCGGCGGTCGATGTTGGCCTGGGCAGTTGCGGTCAGCGTGCTCAGCACGTAGTTGTCGCGGTCAGCGCCATCCAGGTAGAGCCCGCTGATCTGCACCTGCTTGTTCAGGCCGGCGTTCTTGTTCTCGAACTGCGCGCCGGTGCTGCGCACGCTCAGACTGTCACCCGCCACCGCATCATCTGCGATGGTGACCGACGCGCCGGTGTTGCCGTCGTAGGTCTTGTTCGCGGCGGTGGCCGTGGGCGTCAGCGTGCGTTTGGAAATGGTGGCCGTGTCGGTCGCGGTCGTCTGCGCCAACTGGTAGTTCTGGGCATCCTGGCCGGCCAAGGTCAGGCCGGTCGCGGTCACCGTCTTGCCCACGCCCGCATTCTTGTTGGCGAATGTCGAACCAGCGGTGCCCACCGACAGGACGTCACCCGCGAGGCGATCGTCCGTCACCGTGACGGTGGCGTTGACCTGACCGTCATACACCTTGTCCTGGGCCTGAATCCCCACGTTCAGGGTGCGCTGGGCAATCGATGCGGTGGTGTCGACGGACGTGGCGACCAGCCGATAGTTGTCCTTGTCCTGTCCAGCGAGTGCGACACCGCTCACCGTCACCTGCTTGGCCTGCCCGGCGTTCTTGTCAGCGAATTGCGCACCGGAGGCGCTCACGGACACGTCGTCCGAGCCCAGTGCGGTGTAGTTCAGGGATCCCACCGTCGCTTGGGTCGTGCCGTCATAGGTCTTGTCCCGAGCGGTGGCCGTGACATCCAGGACGCGCTGCGCAATGGTGGCCGAACCCGTTCCCTTCAAGGCCCCCGCCGACGTCTGAATGCCGGTCGTGGCCGTGCCGTTGAAACCGGTGAGCTGCGCTGTCGCGCTGACCGCCTTGGACACGCCGGCATTTCGATCGGCAAACGCGTAATCCGATGCGGTGAGGCTGAGGTTGCTGTCGGCGGTGAAACCCAGGCCGCTGGCCTGCCAGTTGCCACCGGTCGCGGCGGTTGTGCGGTCGTAGGTCTTGTCGCCGGCCTGGAAGGTGGCGGTGACATTGGGGGAGGTCACCGTCAAGCCACGGGCAGACACGGTGCCGAGCGTGATCGTGCCGGTCTGGGCGTTCGAAAGACCCTGACCGTCGTTGACGGCGAAGGCCACCTGGTTGCCGCTGATCGACGTTCCAGTTGCCATCGTGATGTGCGCAGCGCCGGCCGCACGGTTGGCATTTCGGATGTCTGCCGACACGGGTTGGTTGGCATTCAGCGTCAGATCACCCGACGCTTGGATGATATTGGCATTCACCAGGATGGATCGACCCGCGTTCAACACCAGATTGCCTGCGGAGGCGCTGGTAGAAGTGATTGCGCTATTGAGGGTCAGATCATTGTCGGCGGTCAACGTGACACGGGCACCGTCGTCAAGCCATTTGCCGAGCACGCCGGCCCTCGTGGATTGTCCGATCTCGACGGTCGCGCCCTGGATCTGGATCGCTCCGTTCGCACCTGCACCTGAACCCGAGACATCCACTTGCGAATTGAGCACCGGGCTGGTGGGGGCGCCAGAGACGAACCGAACGATGCCACCTGCGCCGGACACACCGGCCCCCTTGGCTTCGAACGCCGACGCACCTCCGATCAACACGCGATTTGAACCTTGAATGATCACCGAGCCGCCGTTGCCAGCCTGACTCGCATTGACCTTCGCGCTGCTGTCCATGAAGTCGATAGCAGCACGGGTGGCGTATGCGACCTGCCCACCGCCACTGCCTCCAATGGCCTCGATCGACGTCGACGGTGCCGCCAGGACGCCGCCGGCGGCCAAACGGATGTTGCCGCCCAATCCCTGGCCTGAATTTGCTGAGAGTACCGAGGAAGAGACCCAGAGCGTCGACGCGGCATCGATCCCAATGTCACCGCCTCCAGTTCTTCCGCTCACATCCATCGTCACCGGCGACATCGAGCCGGCGCTGTTCACGGTCTGGAACTCGCCCGAGGACGTCACCTGAATGTTGCCGCCTCGGCCGTTAGCACTGACGGCCTGCCACTGCCCTGCGCCCTTGACGCTGGCCGCCGAGGCGTCGATCCGCCCCCCAGTGCCATCCACCGCGTTGGCCGTCGACCGGCCCGCATGTGTCAGGGTGCCATCGGTGATCAGCGCGATGCGCCCGCCCGCACTCTGCGCCAGGCTGCTGGCCTCGAGGGTGCCGTTCTGGTTGATCGCGGCTCCCGCCAGATCGCTGGCGCCCTTGGCGCTGAGCACGATCTGACCGCCATTGGCCGCAATCACACCGCCGTTGTCCACCTGAGCCTTGACGGCTGCCTGGGTCACATTGATCCGAACAGGTCCGCCGAAGTCCAGGGTGACCGCATTGCCCGCGCCGAGCAGCGCATTGCCCTGCGGCGCAGTGATGGTCCCCGAATTGACGACCTTGGCGCCGATCAGCGCAATCGCACCGCCGGACGCGGCGGTCAGGCTTCCCTGGTTTTCCACTGTCGCCGTGCTGGCGCCGGAAAAATCATTGAAGCCCGCCCGGAAGTCGGCATCCGTCATGCCAAGGGTCGAGGCCACGAGGCTGCCGACATTCACCTGCGCCCCGCTGCCGAACAGCACCCCGTTGGGATTGATCAGGAACACCTGGCCATTGGCTTCGAGTCGCCCCAGGATCTGGCTGCCGTCCGCGCCGGTCACCCGGTTCAGCGCCACGGACGCCGCACTTGGCTGGATGAATTTCACACTGGCATCCTTGCCAATGCTGAACGTATCCCAGTCCGTTTGCAGTCGCGCCGACTTTTGCTGAACTTCCAGCACGTTGCCGGTGGCAACGAAATCGGCTGCGCCAGAGCGAACGACCTGCCCGGTCGGCAACGTGGTCGGGGCCACCGGCTGGGCCTGCGCGAGGGCTTGCTGAAGCGGGGTCAGGATGAACAGTGCGGCGATGGCCGCCATGGCGGAGCCGGCGACCGAGCGGGAGGACCGTGCGCCGCAGCTGCGGCTGATCTCAGGCACGGCGACCCAAGTGCCTAGCGCTGCATTGAAGAGGGAGCGGAAACTTTGATTCATGGTGGCGATTCAATGAAATGGGAAGGGGAAGATCGATCGGGCGTTGTCTGAACAAGCGCCCACCCCGATGAGGGGACGAGGCCGCGCCGCGTCATCGCGTCATCGCGTCATCGCGTCATCGCGTCATGGCGTCAGCCGGAGCGTCCTGCGGGGAGTGGGGAGATCAGAACGAGCCCGGCGTGTAGTTCACGCTGACCCACAGCTGCGGATTGCCCGCGCTCGGATCGGACACCGGGCGGTCACGCAGGGCTCCCGTTCGCCAGCCCACCGTGCCCTGCATGGTCCAACGCCCCTCGGTCCAACGCAGGCCCACACCGGTGCCTGCGATCGTCCGCGTGTTCTTGGAGACGTCCCAGCGGTTGTGATTGATGCGCACGCCACCGGCATCGACAAACGCAAAGGGTTCGGCCGCACCGAGGCGATAGCGAAGTTCCGCCTGCCCCAGCACGCCGTCGTCCCCAGCGGCCTCGGCCGCGGGCCAGGCTCTCACGCCATCGGCACCGCCCAGCACGAACTTCTTGGAGGGATCGAGATTGCGATCGCTCGTCTGCCCCGCGCCGCGCAGGAACACCGACCAGCGACCAAAGGGCTTGAGCAATGCCGCATCGCCCGCAACCAGGAGATAGCCACCGTTCGTGCGTGCCGACCGGCTGTCCAGCTCACGCTGCGCGGCCTGCAGTCGCACCTGCCCCACTTCTGCAGACAGGCGACCCCAAACGGCACCGCCGGTCGACAAGAGGCTGGATGCCTGCAAGGCGCCAGACAAGGACCGCACCTGACGCTGGTCACTGGCCCCGACCGCCCGCTGCAGATTCGTGATCTGTTGCCGTTGAACCCCCGTCTGGAAATCGACGCGTTGGCCCGCCGTGACCACCAGCGGCGCGGTCAGTTGCAATGCCACCGCATCCACACGACCTTCGGCACCCAGGGAGACGAACTCCTTGCCCAGCTCATAGTGGCTGCGGCTGCCGGACAAGCCGGCACGCACACCGGAGGTTCCCAGTGGCAGCGAGTAGGCGGCCGCACCCTGCCAGCCCTTGCCGTCATTGGCGCCCAAGGACAAGACACCGCGGTCGCCCAGTGTGGCCAGGCCATTGCCATAAACGGTGGCGGTGAGGCGCTGGCTGCCGGCGTAGCGGCTGCCATGGTTGTCGAGCCGGATGTCCCCACCGAATCGGCGTCGCGGGGTGATGTCCACCGACAGATCGCCTTCCCCGGTGCCGCGCCCTGGCGCCATGGTTGCTGCGACGTCGATGCCGGGCAATTCAGACAGCAACTGGATCTGACGGGTCAGTTCCTCACCGATCGGCTGGCCGGGCTTCAAAGGTTCCAGCCAGGACTGTGCCGAGGCGGCCGAGTCAGGTGACAGCTCGTGTGCCTGCACATTCACTGCGCCGTAGCGGCCTTCCACAACGGCGATGCGCAGCTCGCCACCCGACAGATCCTGCGGCGGGAGATAGGCACGCGCAAAGGGGCGGCCGGCCAGTTGCACGCGTTGCTGCACTTCAGCCGCCAATCCACGCATGGTGGTCAAGGTGAACTGCTGGCCATCCACTGGGCCAAGAAGCGCCAGGAGTTCCTGCTCATCGAGCACGGTGAGCCCTTCGATGCGCACGCTGCGCAGGGTCACACGCCGCTCGGCCGCGGCCGGTTCCCCGCCCTTCGCGTCATCGCTGCGGGGTGCCATGCGGACCGGGTCGGCGGGCAGGCGAGTGGACATCGGGGGGGTCTCCTCGCGTTTGAGCAGGCCCGCATCGGGCGGACGTACCGCCTGCGCCAGCGCGGAACCGCTGATCAGCAGAGCGCCCATGCCGAGCGCCAACATCGGGACGGGGGAATGGGACGCCGCAGCGTCTTGGCAAGAGGGGCGCGACGCCCGTGCGTTGAGTCGTTTCACAAGATCCCTGAAAGTGGAGAGGAGAGACAGCCGTCATTGTTTTGAGGCCGCTCCCAGGACTCAATCGAGCGTCGTGGTACCAATCTCGAGATCTGCCCACGATTCCGGTAGTCCGACCACGGATTTCATTCAGGAACGGAAAACGTCGTTGGCGCCACACCCTCCCCGACATCAACACCAACGCTGACTCATGCAAATCAGCCACACACCGGAATGCACAGACGCCTCGGCGCAGGGCAATCCCACCGCGGCCAAGCACCGTCACGCACCTTCCCTACAATTGGCGCCAAGCCCCTGTCCGGGGCTGTTCTCATTTGTGTGCCATGCAGCTGTCACCCATTGCCCCAGGCAAACGCTTCACCCTTCCCCGACCGCTCGGTTCGGCCGACGCCCTGCTCCTGTCCCGGTTCGCCCGCCAGCAATTCGCAGCCGGACGATTGACCGTGATGGTGACCGCCGAACCGGGCGACACCCAGCGGCTGGAGGACGAGCTGAAGTTCTTCGCGCCGGAGCTGCGTGTGGCGGTCTTTCCGGACTGGGAGACGCTGCCCTACGACAGCTTCAGCCCGCACCAGGACCTGATCTCGGAGCGACTGGCCACCTTGTGGCGGCTGTTGCAGTCCAATGACAAAGCCTCCGCAGACCGCGACCTGGATCTGGTGCTGCTGCCCGCCACCACCGCGCTCACCCGGCTGGCGCCGCCCGCCTTCCTGGCCGCGACCACATTCAACTTCCGGCAGAAGCAACGTCTCGATGAGGCCGGCCTCAAGCAGCAGCTCACCTTGGGCGGGTATCAGCATGTGAGCCAGGTCGTGTCGCCCGGTGAATATGCGGTGCGGGGCGGACTGATCGATCTGTTCCCCATGGGCTCGCCGGTGCCCTATCGGGTCGACCTGTTCGGTGACGAGGTCGACTCGATTCGGGTGTTCGATCCGGACAGTCAGCGCAGCCTCTATCCCGTGCCCGAGGTCCGGCTGCTGCCCGGCCGTGAGTTTCCGATGGACGAGTCCTCGCGCAAGGCCTTCCGGGCCCGCTGGCGCGAGAAGATGGACGGCGATCCCACCCGGTCGCGCATCTACAAGGACATCGACACCGGGCTGGCCACCGCCGGCATCGAGTACTACCTGCCGCTGTTCTTCGATTCGGTCGCCAGCCTGTTCGATTACCTGCCCGCCGAAGCCGGCTTGGTGCTGCATGGCGAAGTCGACGAGGCCCTCCAGCGCTTCTGGACCGACACCCGCGAACGCCACCGCTTCCTGCAGCACGATCCGGATCGGCCCATCCTGCCGCCGGAGGAGATCTACCTGCGTCCGGAGGACTTCTTCGCTGCCACTCATCGGCATGCGGTGCTGTCGGTGCGGGGCCGGGACGAGGTCGACTACGCCCGGCCGCTGCCGGATGTGAGCGTCGAGCGCGGCGCTCAGGAGCCGCTGGCCCGTCTGGCGTCGCATCTCAAGAGCACCCCCTACCGGGTGCTGCTGCTGGCCGAAAGCGAAGGCCGGCGTGAAAGTCTGCTGGAGCTGCTGCGCGACAACAAGATCGATCCGCCCTCGGTCCAGGATCTGGCCGCCTTCGAGGCTGCGCCGGATGAGCGGTTCGCCATCACCGCCGCGCCGCTGGCCGCCGGCTTCTTCTGGCATGAGCCGGACGACGGCCGGCTGATCCAGCTGATCACCGAGACCGAGCTCTTCGCCACCACGCCGACCACCCGTCGACGTCGCAAGCAGGAGCAGGTCAGTGATGTCAATGCGCTGATCAAGGACCTGTCCGAGCTGAAGGTCGGCGATCCGGTGGTGCACACCAATCACGGCATCGGCCGCTACCTGGGCCTGATCAACATCGACCTGGGCGACGGCCCCAGTGAGTTCCTCCATCTGGAGTACGCCGACAAGGCCACGCTGTATGTGCCGGTCGCGCAACTGCACTTGATCAGCCGCTACACCGGCGTCAGTGCGGAAGAAGCCCCGCTGCATCGGTTGGGCTCCGGCCAGTGGGACAAGGCCCGGCGCAAGGCCGCCGAGCAGGTTCGCGACACCGCCGCCGAGCTGCTCAACCTGTATGCCCGTCGCGCCGCGCGCGAGGGCCATGCATTCCGCTATTCACCGCACGACTACGAGGCCTTCGCCGCGAGCTTCGGCTTCGAGGAGACCCCGGACCAGCGCGCGGCCATTCATGCGGTCATCCAGGACATGATCAGCCCGCGTCCGATGGACCGGCTGGTCTGCGGTGACGTGGGCTTCGGCAAGACCGAAGTGGCGCTGCGCGCCGCCTTCGTCGCGGTCATGGGCGGCAAGCAGGTCGCGCTGCTGGCGCCCACCACGCTGCTGGCGGAGCAACACTTTCAGAACATCGCCGACCGCTTCGGCAAATGGCCGGTGAAGGTGGCCGAGATGAGCCGCTTCCGCTCCGCCAAGGAGATCAAGGCGGCGATGGAAGGCCTGGCCGATGGGTCGATCGACATCGTCATCGGTACCCACAAGCTGCTCTCCGGCGATGTGAAGTTCAAACGGCTCGGGCTGCTGGTCATCGACGAAGAGCATCGGTTCGGTGTTCGCCACAAGGAGGCGATGAAGGCGATGCGCGCCGAGGTGGACGTGCTGACCCTCACCGCCACACCGATTCCTCGTACGTTGGGCATGGCGCTGGAAGGCCTGCGGGACCTGAGCGTGATTGCCACCGCACCGCAGCGCCGACTGGCCATCAAGACCTTCGTGCGCTCGGAAAACAGCGGCACCATCCGGGAAGCGGTGCTGCGCGAACTCAAGCGGGGTGGTCAGGTCTATTTCCTGCACAACGAAGTCGAGACCATCGAGAACCGGCGCATGAAGCTCGAGGAGCTGCTGCCGGAGGCGCGCATCGTCGTCGCCCACGGCCAGATGCCGGAGCGCGAGCTGGAACGGGTGATGCGCGAGTTCGTCGGCGGCAAGCACAACCTGCTGCTGTGCTCCACCATCATCGAGACCGGCATCGACGTGCCCAGCGCCAACACCATCGTCATCAGCCGGGCGGACAAGTTCGGCCTGGCCCAGCTGCATCAGCTGCGCGGACGGGTCGGACGCTCCCACCACCAGGCTTATGCCTACCTCATGGTGCCGGACATCGAAGGCCTGACCAAGCAGGCGGCCCAGCGGCTGGATGCGATCCAGAACATGGAGGAGCTGGGCTCGGGCTTCTACCTCGCGATGCACGACCTGGAGATCCGCGGCGCCGGCGAGGTGCTGGGGGAGAACCAGAGCGGCAACATGATGGAGGTGGGCTTCCAGCTCTACAACGACATGCTGTCCGAGGCGGTGCGCTCGCTCAAGGCGGGTCGCGAACCGGACCTGCTCAGTCCGCTGTCGGCCACCACCGAGATCAACCTGCATGCGCCCGCGCTGCTGCCCGATGCCTACTGCGGCGATGTCCACCAGCGGCTGTCGCTCTACAAGCGGCTGGCCACGGCCGACAAGAGCGAGCAGATCGACGCGATGCTGGAGGAAATCACCGATCGCTTCGGCAAACTGCCGGCCCAGGGACAGACCCTGTTCGACACCCACCGCCTGCGCGTGCTGGCCAAGCCCTACGGGGTGATGAAGATCGATGCCGCGCCCACGGTCATCAACATCAATTTCCGCCCCAACCCGCCGATCGATGCCATGCGCGTCATCGAGCTGGTGCAGAAGAACCGCAACATCAAGCTGGTGGGCAACGAGAAGCTCCGCATCGACAAGGCCCTGTCCGATCCCAAGGACCGTGCGCAGGCGGTGCGTGAGGTGCTTCGGTTGCTGGGGGCACCGGTCAAGACCTGACACTTTTTCTTACGCGAGTCTGGGTCAGTGACAGGCGGCGGGGCAATTTCTAGAGTGGTGGCTTGTCACCTTTTGGAGATGCCAGATGCTCAATGTCCATAGCGCCAATGCGGCGTCGTTCGCCGCCACGCCCGCCACCCCCGCGGCGGCAGGCGCCGTCCCCAGCGCCCGGTCCTGCCACGCCCCGGCCAGCCCAGCTCATCCCGGCCCAGCTCATCCCGGCCCGGCTCATCCCGGCCCGGCTCATTCCGGCTCTGCCGAGCCCCTGGGCGACACGCCCCGCCCCACGGAAGCCGCTCGCAGCAGCGAACTCGGCGACGGCGGCGACGGCGGCGAGCTCGGCAAGGATTGCATCAACGGCCTCGGCAGCACCGCGGGCGCCGGCGGCACCGGCTGCCCTGGCTGCCTCGCCCCCAACCGTACTACCGACAGCGGCAGCCCCGCCCAGACACCACCCACCGCACCGGCTGCGAACGGCGCCTCACCCTTCCCCTTCCCCGATCCGATGCCGCCAATCCACTCGCCGGCCTACGTCGCACTGTGGGAGACGTATTGCGCGTTCTACGGCATGTCGCCCGACGAGTCCCAACCCGATCCCGCCGCGCTGGCCTTCGATCGTTTCATGGCCCAAACCCGTCGGGAGCGCGACCATGCGCTACATGCTTGACACCAATGTCGTGTCGGCGCTCATGCGCGAGGTCGCTTGCAGCGGGTACAGCACCAGTTGGCGAGCGATCAACGCGCTGAAGCGAGACGAGGTCGGCCTCAGCGTGCTGGTGCACAACGAGGTGCTCTTCGGCCTGGCGAAGTGCCCTTCGCCCAGGCGCGCACGCCAGTACCAATGGGTGCGGCGCCTGATCCCGGTCCTGCCGCTCACCGAGGACGACCACCTCCCGCAGCACTACGCTCGGCTCCGCACGCTGCTGGAAAGCCAGGGACAGCGGCTGGAAACAATGGACCTGCTGATTGCCGCCCACGCGCTGTCACGCGACGCCACCCTCGTGTCTCGTGATCACGGCTTTGCGCGCGTGCCGGGACTCAAGCTGGAGAGCTGGCAGCATCCCCGGCTGACCTCTGTGTGTGAGCCAACGCCCGGTTGGCGGGTGCGCTAAGCTGAGCGCCTTCCCTTCCTGTCCTCACCTGCACCGATCGACATGTCCGCTGATCCCTCCCCGCTGGTTCTGCAAGGCCTCACACCGCCCCTGCGCCTGTCCGATTTCCGTCTCGCGGCCTTCGACATGGACTCCACGCTGATCAACATCGAATGCATCGACGAGATCGCCGACGCAGCGGGCCGCAAGGCCGAAGTGGCCGCCATCACCGAAGCGGCGATGCGTGGCGAGATCACCGACTTCAAGGACAGCCTGCGTCGCCGCCTGACGTTGCTGAAGGGTGTCCCGTCAAGCGCCCTGGCCCAGGTGCTGCGCGACCGGCTGCGTTTCAACCCCGGCGCGCGCGAGCTCTGCGCGGCGCTGAAGGCGGCGGGACTGAAGCTGGTCCTGGTCTCGGGTGGCTTCACCTACTTCACGAAGCATGTCGCCGCAGAGCTGGGCATGGACTTCGTGCGCAGCAATGCGCTGGAGATCGTCAATGAGCAGCTCACCGGCGGCCTGTTGATGCAGCCCTGGGGCGAGATCTGCGACGGTGAAGAGAAGCGCCGGATGATGCTGAACTGTGCCGAACACATCGGTGCCACAGCGGCCCAGTGCATCGCCGTGGGCGATGGCGCCAATGACCTGCCGATGATGGGTGCCGCCGGCCTCTCGGTCGCCTACCACGCCAAGCCGGCTGTCCGCGCCAAAGCGATGGTGGCCATCCCGGATGGCGGACTCGATCGCCTGCTCACTGTCTTCGCCTGAACCGGTCATCGCCATGAGACAAGCTGTCCCCCTGGCCAAAGCCTCCCGCCTGCTGAACCACGGCCCCACGGTCCTGGTGGCGTCCGCCCACCAAGGCCAGCGCGACGTGATGGCCGCCGCATGGAACATGCCCTTGGACTTCGATCCGCCCAAGGTGGCGGTGGTCATCGACAAAAACACCTTTTCGCGCGGCCTGATCGAAGCCTCCGGCAGCTTCGTGCTCAGCGTTCCGAGCGCCGCACAGGTGGACCTGGTGACCGGCGTCGGTCACACCAGCGGTCGCGACCTCGACAAGTTCAGCCGCTTCGGCCTCAGCACCGAGCCCGCCAGCTTGGTGGAGGCGCCGTTGGTGCAAGGCTGCCTGGCCTGGCTGGAATGCCGTATCTACCCCGAGCCCTACAACCAAGCCCGCTACGACCTTTTTTTAGCCGAGGTCGTCGCGGCCTGGGCGGATGACACCGCTTTCCGGGAGGGGCACTGGCTGGATCTGCCCGAGGGCCGGCGCGCGCTGCATCACCTGGGCGGCGGCCAGTACTTCACCACCAGTGGACTGCTGGTGGGTCGCATGCCGGATTGCACACCAGATTGAGCGCCCCTCGGGAGCCGAGCTGAAGGCCTCTGCCTGGCGGGTCTCCCAGATTCCGGGGAGTCTCGCCCCCTTGTAGCGTCCGCGCTTCCCTGCGATGCTGGTTACCATCACAGGGAGATGCGATGCCCGAGCCGCATGAGACGATGCCGGACGCCGCCACCATGGCAGCGCTTCTGGCGCAGGCGGACATCGGTCTGGTCTGGACCGATGACCAAGGCCACGTCCGATTCCCCAACGAACGCTTTCGGCGTTGGACCAACGCCGACTCGCTGTTCGACTGCTGCGAGCAACTGACACCGGCGCGGCTGGCCCAGTTGCTGGCCGGCGCACCCTCAGCGTCATGGGCGACATCAGGATCCTCGCTGCCCTCGCCGACATCAGCGACCTCGCCGGCTCCAGCCACTCCAGCCGCTCCAGCCACCTCAGCGGAGTCAGCGGAGTCAGCGGAGTCAGCAGCGTCAGCAGCGTCAGCGGAGTCAGCAGCGCCAGCAACCTCAGCAACTTCAGCGTCTGCGGCGCCCCCTTCGGCTGAACCGCCCCTCAGCACCACCAAGGCGACCACTCCGGCGCCCCCCTCTGAGACCGCGCCAGCAGCCACCGCCGTCGACCGGGACGCCGAGGCGTACAGCCCCCCCGCCCACGCGCTGCGGCTGAGGCAGGACAACGGCGAATTGCTTCAGCTGGACGTCCATGTGACCCACCCGCCAGGCTCGGCCCTGTCCGCCTTGATGATGTGTCGGACCGACGTCCGCGAAGAGCGCGCCGCCATCGACCGGCTCCAGCGCGAAGTGCTCGAGGCCGTGGCGGTCGGCCGCAGCTTGCGCGAGGTCATGGACCTGCTGTGCCGCTGTGTGGAGGCCCTGGCGCCGGAGGTGAGTTGCTCGGTGCTCACCATCGACGAGGCCGGCCTGATTCACCCTTTGGCCGCACCCAGCCTGCCCGCCAGCTACAGCGCGGCGCTGGAGGGTGTTCAGATCGGACCCAGCGCCGGCTCCTGCGGCACGGCCGCCTGGCGACACGAATCGGTGGAGGTCACCGACATCGCCACCGACCCCTTGTGGGCGCCCTACCGCTCGCTTGCGCTGGCGCACGACTTGCGAGCGTGCTGGTCGACCCCCATTGTGCTGGCCCATGACCGGGTGGTGGCCACCTTCGCGCTCTATTACCGGGAGCCGCGCGCGGCGGCGCCGTTTCATCGGCGCATGGTCGATGCCTGCACCCAGCTCTGCCAGATCGCCTTCATGCATCAGGCGCATCAGCGCGAAATCGAACGGCTGGCCTATGTCGACGGCGTGACCGGCCTGCCCAACCGCACCCTGCTGACCGACCGCGCCGGCCAGATGCTGCTCCTGGCCGCACGGGCGCGCGAACCCGCCGCGCTGCTGCTGCTGGACATGGATCGCTTCAAGACGGTCAATGATTCATTGGGCCATGCCGCCGGCGACGAAGTGCTTCGACAGATTGCCCAGCGCCTGCTCGGCACCCTGCGTGACAGCGACACCCTGGCCCGTCTGGGCGGCGACGAATTCGTGGTGCTGCTGCCCGGCTGCACGGCGGAGGATGGCCTGCAGGTTGCCGACAAGCTGCGTGAAGCACTGCAGGCGCCGCTGACGCTGGAAAACGGCCGGCTGCGGTTGCCGATGACCGCCAGCATCGGCGTCTGCGCCTATCCGCTCGACGGCGGCGACCTGGATCAGTTGCTGAAGAACGCCGACATCGCAATGTATGAGGCCAAGCGTGCCGGGCGCGACTGTGCGCGCTACTTCCTCAACACCATGAACCAGGCGCTGGACCAGCGGCTGGAGATCGAGACCGCACTCCGACATGCCCTGGCCTGCAACGCCCTGCAGTTGCACTACCAGCCCAAGCTCAGCCTGCCAGAGAACCAACTGGTGGGCGTGGAGGCGCTGCTGCGGTGGAAGGATGAGCAGCGCGGCTGGATCCCGCCGGACCGCTTCATCCCGGTCGCCGAAGAGAGCGGCCTGATCGGCGCCCTGGACGCCTGGGTGATGGAGCAGGCCTGCGCCCAACTCGCGCGCTGGCGTGCCGAGGGCGTGGACGTGCCCAGCATGTCGGTCAATGTCTCGCCGCTGCGATTTCATCAGGATGATGTGGCGGCGCACGCCAGCTCGCTGCTGGTTCGTCACGGCCTGAGTGCCGGCGACCTCACACTGGAGGTCACCGAGCGGGTCATGCTGGACGACGACAGCCGCCCCCGCGAGCAACTGCAGAAGCTGCATGCGATGGGCGTAGGAGTCTCGGTGGATGACTTTGGCACCGGCTACTCGAGCCTGAGCTACCTGAAGCGGCTACCGGTGACCGAGATCAAGCTGGACAAGAGCTTTGTGCGGGATCTGGAACTGGACCAGGACGATCGCGCCCTGGCCAGCGCCGTGATCGGCATTGGCCGGGCGCTGGGGATGACCGTGGTCGCGGAAGGCGTGGAGACCGACGGCCAGCGCCAACTGCTGCAGCACATGGGTTGCGATGTGGCGCAAGGTTATTTCTTCGCCCGCCCCCAGGCCGCGCCCGACCTGGTCGCCTGGGTGACGGCGCGACGCGCTCAGCCGACCGGATGAACGGCGGTCGGGGTGATCACCACCCCGTCCTCATCGGCATACAGCCATTCGCCGGGGCGAATCCACTGGCCATCGATCTGGACCGGCACATCGGACAGGCCTTCGTCGCGCCGCTCGGTCGGCATCGGCACATGACCGAGCGCGAAGATGCCGACATCGGCCGCCCGCAGTTCTTCCAGGTCGCGCACTGCGCCATGCACCAGCAGACCGGCCCAGCCATTCTTCGCCGCACTGGCGGCCAGGTTGCCCCCCAGCAGCGCCCGCCGCAGCGAGCCGCCACCGTCCACCACCAAGACCTTGCCGCCGCCGAAGCTCTCGACCGCCGCTTTCACCCGGCTGTTGTCCTCCAGGCAGCGCACGGTGGCGATGGGACCGGCGAAGCGCATACGGGCGCCGTAGCTCCGATAGCGCTGCCCCGGCAGCCAGCGGGTCGCGCCGCTGGTGTCGGCCTTCAGCGAATCGCAGAGGTCACAGGTGGAGAAACGCAGGGACACATGAGGTGTCGTCATCGGAAGGCTCCTGAGTGGAATTCAACCGGCGTCTGGCGCCTGCACCTCGATCCGCTGGCCGGCGAACTCCACCACTTGGCCGGCGCGGATCTTGGCGGTCTTGCGAAGTTCGATCTGACCATCGACGTGCACCTGCCCGTCGGCGATCAAATGGCGGGCGGCGCCGCCGCTGTCGGCCAGGCTGCAGACCTTGAGCAGCTTGTCGAGTTCGATGTAGTCGCCGCGCAGGGCGAAGGGGATGGGGGTCGGGGTCGCAGACATGCGCTCATTGTCCGCCAGCACGGTGCTCGGCCTGTCGCTTCAGGGCGGCCTCGCGAATGTGCGTGAGGGTGGTGCGGCTGGTGGAGATGTCCACCGGCAGCTTCAGATGGATCAAGGTCGGACACTCCGACTGCAGGGCTTCACGCAGCGCCGTTTCGACTTCCTCGGTGCGATCAGCGCTGTGCGCGGCCCAGCCATAGGCACGGGCCAGTGCGGCGAAGTCGGGATTGTGGAGATCACTGCCGCTGACGCGCCCTGGATACTCGCGCTCCTGATGCATGCGGATCGTGCCGTAGCTGCCGTTGTCCACGACGATGCTGATCAACCGCCTGGCGCCATGGGCCATGGCGGTCGCCATCTCCTGGCTCGTCATCAGGAAATCGCCATCGCCGGCGAGGTTGACCGTCCAGCGGTCCTTCTGAAGCAGACTCGCCGCGACGGCCGCAGGCAGCCCATAGCCCATGGCCCCGCTGGTCGGCGCCAGTTGGGTGCGTCCGCCCTGGTGCAAGGCCGTGTAGCGATGGAAACGATGCAGCCAGCCGCTGTAGTTGCCCGCACCGTTGGTGAAGACGGTGTCCGCCGGCAGCAGGCGATTCAGCAGGCCGATGACCGCCGCCATGTCCATGCGCAAGTCGGCGGATGGCGCCGACGGCGCCGCTGGCTGCTGATTGCGTTCGTAGTCGGCGCGAGCAGCCCGAGTCCACGCCGCCCAAGGTCGCTCACCGGGCGTCGGGGGATGGAGCGTTTCCAGGGCCAACGCTGCGACGCTCATGGAAGCTTGGATCAATTGATCGGCTGCATAGACCCGGCCCAGCTCTTCTGCCCCCGCATGGAGGTGCACCAGCGGCTGGGCCGGACGCGGGGCCTTCAGCAGCGTATAGCCGCCGGTGGTCATCTCATCGAGCCGCGGTCCGAGCGCGATCAGCAGATCCGACTCAGCGACCCGCTGCGCCAGGGCTGGATTGATGCCGATGCCGACATCACCCGCATAGTGCGGATCATGGTTGTCGAACAGGTCCTGGCGCCGGAAGACGGCGCTCACCGGCAACTGCCACCGATGCGCGAAGGCCTGCAGCGCGGCGCAGGCTTGTGGCGTCCACCCGCTGCCACCCACCAGCACCAAGGGGCGTTCTGCTGCCTCCAGCCGTGCCTGAAGCGCGATCAGGTCTGAAGGCGATGGCCAGGCCACCGCCGGTTGCGCGCGAGGCAGCACGGATGCGGCGCAGGGCGCGGTGAGCATGTCTTCGGGCAGCACCAGCACCACCGGCCCTGGGCGACCCTGCTGCGCCGTGTGGAAGGCGCGGGCGATGTACTCGGGCAGGCGATCGGCGTCCTGCACCTCCCCGACCCATTTGGCCATGCCCAGGGTGCCGGGTCCGAACATCTGGCGATAGTCCACTTCCTGGAACGCTTCCCGATCGCGCTGATCGGACGCCACCTGGCCGATGAACAGGATCATCGGCGTCGAATCCTGAAAGGCGGTGTGCAGGCCGATGCTGGCGTTGGTGGCGCCCGGTCCGCGGGTGACGAAGCACACGCCGGGGCGACCGGTCAGCTTGCCGCCGGCCTCCGCCATGAAGGCCGCGCCGCCCTCATGCCGACAGGCGATGAAGCGGATGCGATCGCGGTGTTCATGGAAACCATCGAGCACGGCGAGATAGCTCTCGCCGGGGACGCCGAAGACATCGGTCACGCCCTGCGCGATCAGGGCCTCCACGAGGGCATGGCCGGCGAGACGCGCGCCGGATCGCGAGGGGCTGCTGCTCATGGCTCCGACTGTAGTCATCCCGGCGCCGCTCCGTCGGACAGCAACTGGATCAAGCGGGTGCGACGTCGCTCCAGGTCGGCGATTTCACGATCAATGGCCTCCAGTCGCTTTCGCTGCGCCGGGGTCGTTTCCGGGCAGGAGAGCGCGCCTTCCACCAGCAGCATGCAGTCAGGAAAGGCCTGGATCTCCGCCAGACTGAGCCCGGTCGCAATGAAGCGCTGAATCTGCCGGACCTGGGTCACCGCTACCGGCGCAAAGCTGCGATAGCCATTGGAGGCGCGACTGGACTGCAAAAGTCCATGATCGTCGTAATGGCGGATGGACCGCACGCTGACGCCGGTTTCGCGCGCCAGCGCACCGATGGACAGAGGGGATGCGGCAGAGAGAGCGCTCACGACGGTGACGACGATGCCTCGGACCGCTTGACTCTAACACTGGTGTGAGGGTTGAGACTGCGCGCCTTCCCATTCTTGAGAGCCCGAACATGGCCTATCGATTCCTGCGACGCACCGTCCTGCAACTGGTCCTCCTCCTCGCCGTGGCCGCCCCGCCCGCCTTCGCCTGGGATCGCTCCTCCGTGGTGACGGCGCCGGACGGCGTCACCCTGGCCGTGCAGGAAACCGGCGATCCGGAGGGTCCCACGGTGATCTTCGTGCATGGCTTGCTCGGCAGTCGGCTCAGCTGGGACGCCCAGTGGCGGGACCCGGCTCTGCAGCGTTTCCGGCTCATCGCCTTCGACCTGCGCGGCCACGGCCAATCGGGCATGCCCACCTCGCCGCAGATGTACCGCGAGGGCCGCCGCTGGGGCGACGATCTGGATGCCGTCATCCGCGCCACACGGGCGAATCGGCCGGTGCTGGTGGGCTGGTCACTGGGCGCTGCGGTCATCACCAACTACCTGGCGGCCTATGGCGACGACGCGATCGCCGGGGTCATCTATGCCGGCGGTGTGATCGAACTCAAGACGGACCAGTTGATGCCTCAGCCGACGGTCTACGAGCGCATGGCGTCGGCGGACCTGCGGACCCATCTGGACGGAGAACGCGCCTTCCTCGCCCTGTGCTCCCACCGCCCGCCGGACGCGGACACCTTTCAGCGCATGATCGCCGCCGCGGCGATGGCATCCAACGTCATGCAGAACGCGGTGCATGGCATGAACGTCGAGGCCGACAAGGGCCTGCGCGCCCTGCGAAAGCCGATCCTGCATGTCTACGGGGCTCACGACGCGCTGGTACGACCCGAAGCCTCCTTTGCACGCGCCGCAGCACTGGCGCCTCAAGGCGTCCTGCGTCTCTACCCGGAAGCGGGCCATGCCCCGTTTGCCGAAGATCCCGCACGCTTCGACAAGGACCTGGCCACCTTCATCGAGGCGGCCACCCGTTGATCGGATGCCCTCGCCGAGAGGCGTTCATGCCTCGGCATCGATCCGGAGCGGGTCATCCGGCGTGCGCAGCAACGGGCCTAAGGCGGCCAGCCCCACCCCGCCCAGCACCAGGCTCCAGGCGATCAACGCCAGGCCCGTCACCTGCTGGTCATCCACCCGGTAGTTGACACAGAGCGCCTGCTCGGCCTCTAGGTACAGCAAGCCCGCCGTCGCCATCATCCAGGCCGCGTTCACCAGGAAGAAAGCGGCGACGACAGGCGGCATCCGCTGGCGCGAGCGGCGCAGCACCCACCCTGCACCGACCCACATCGCGCATTTCCCCACCGCCACGCCCGGCTCCAGCACGGCCAGGTCCAGCGCGGCTGGCACCATCCACAGCGCCAACACGCAGGACGCCACCGTGGCACCGAGTAGCCCTGCCGCATCCACGCGTTCGAGCCGATCGAAAGCCGGCGTCTTCAGGCTGCCGATCATCCAGCCGACGATGAAGAGCCACGGCAGCTCCACCGCCATGTGCAGGCTCATGCGCGTCTCCAGGGCGCCACGCACTGCAGGCAGCGCCAGCAACGCCAGCAGCGCCAGAAACCCAGCCCGCCTCATCACCGATCTCCCTCCAGGGCCCTTGCCTGCGCCAGGGCGCGCATCCAGTCGGCGGTGTCGTAGATGCCGACCACCCGCCCATGCCGGTCCACCACGTGAATGGCCCCGTTGTGAGCAAAGCCACCGAACCCATCCGCCACCGCCACGACGCCCAGCGACCGGCGGCTGCGACGCCCTTCATCGACCGAGACCGGCGCAGCGAGCGTCCAGATCCGCGCATCGGCACCGTGTCGGCGCGCGTAGGCGGACAGCGCCGCGGGTGTGTCCCGCACCGGGTCGATGGACACCGACAACAGCCGCACGCCCGCCCCTTCGCTCACGATCTGCTGCTGTGCCTGATAGAACGCCGCACCGAGCGACTGGCACACCGCCGCGCAATCGGTGTAGATGAAGTCCACCAGCCACACCTGCCCCGTGCCGTGCGCTGGAAGCTGCATCGGGCGGCCCGCCGCATCGAGCAGATCCATGGCCGGCCACCGCATCCCGCCACGAGCCGCCTGATCGCGACGCAGTGCTTCGAAGGTCCAGTGCTGCAGCCCAACGGTCAAATGGCCGATCGCGAATGCGAAAGCGCCAGCGACCAGCGCGCACGCCAGCCACGTCGGCCAGAGGCGCTTGCGGGATCGTTGTCGATCGCGGTCCATCGATTACTCAAGCGGTGGCAGGTCCTGACTGCCAAACGGTGCCGTCCGCCCCCGATGCGCCGCGCGGGCAAGGGCCACGGTCTCGGCGGTCACGGCCGCCGCCTGATTGCCCCAGTGCGTGCGCACATGGGTCAGCACCGCTGCAATTTCCGCATCGCTCAACAGCTCCCCGAACGCCGGCATGGCGCCGTTGTAGGTCTGGCCCATCACAGACAAGGGCCCGGTCACGCCATGAAGCACGATGGCCGCAGTCGTGCTGTCTTTGCCCTTCACCCACTCGCTGCCCGCCAGCGGTGGAAAGACGCCGGGCAAGCCCTGACCCTGAGCCTGATGGCAGGCCGCACAGCGCGACGCGAACACCGCCGCCCCATCGACCGTACCGGCAATGGTCGCGGAGACGCCGCCCAGATCCGCCGCGTGTCGGCCATCGCCCCAGGCGGCCGGCGTCTCAATGTCGGAGGCGGCGATGTAGGCGATGCAAAACGCCACCAACAGCGCCACCGCCATCAGAAGCGCCTTGGGCACGGGCGTCGTCCCCTCATGCGGATCAGGATGCTCGCGCCGTTGCGGGTCGGAGATCGGAGGTTCGGGGGTCATGTCGGCATCCTGAAGTTCAACGGGCGGCAGCGGCGGACACGGTGTCCGCCGCCGGATAGGTGTGATCGAGCGACTTGAGGTAGGCCACGAGATCCAGCGCCTCGCCGCTGGCCACCACGTGCTTGCCCGCCGGTGCCTGGCCCGGCGGCAGTGGGACCTCGTGGTCTCCCGGGCGCAGTTGGTCCTTGAGCTGGAACAGGAAGGGATAGCTCGGCATGACGCTGCCCGGCACATACGCACGCGGCTGGTACAGATGGCCCAGATGCCAGGCCTCGCTCGATTGCCGCGCGCCGATGTTGAAGAGGTCCGGACCGGTCCGCATCGTGCCCAGCAGGTGCGGCGTGTCATAGGCATAGTCGGCCGCCACGCTGGCCCGGCCCCAGCCGCGCGCAGCATCGGGCGCCAGACTTCTGGCGCGCGGCTGCTGGGAGTGGCAGGACACGCAACCATTGGCGATGTAGACCTGCCGGCCCCTTAGCTCGGCCGCCGTGTAGGGCTTGAGTGCTGTCGGCGCGGGCACCTGACCCACCGTCATGTAGGGCAGGACGACCAGCAGACTGGTGGCGATGCTCAGCATCACCATGCCGCCGGCCAGGAGTCGGGTTTCGTTCTGCATGGAAGGATCCTCAGGACGTCTGGAGCAGCGTGGGCCGGCTGTGAACCTGGCGTCGTCCGGCCAGCAGCATCGCGAAGTGAACGGCAAAGACCAGATGGCCCAGCCCCATCAACGCGCCCCCCACGGAGCGCGCCTTGAGATACGGCAGCGTGAGCAGCACCGAGTCCATGAAGGGCCGGCTGGCGTCCAGCATCGCCCGCCCCTGCAGCCATCCGCCGATCGTCAACGACACGAAATAGAGGCCCAGCCCGACGGCCGACAGCCAGAAGTGCGCCACGATCAGCCGCTGCGAGGGCCACTCGCGCCCGGTGATGCGCGGCGTGATGAAGTAGATGGCGCCGAAGAACACCATCGTCACGAACCCGTACAGGCCCAGGTGGGCATGCGCGACGGTGAAATGGGTGAAGTGGGTCACCGCGTTCACGCTCCGCAGCGCCTCAAGGCTGCCCTGAACCGAGCTCGCGGTGTACATCAACCCGCCGAAGCCGATGAACCGCAGCGTGGGCGAGTGAACCAGCGCGCCCAGGTGCCCCTTGAGCGTCTGGAACTGGTTGATCGTGAACGCCGCCACCGGCACCACCATCATCACGCTCTGCACGATGGACAGCGTGACGAGCCATCCCGGCACCGGCCCGCCGATGAGGTGATGACCGCCCACCTGGCCGTAAAAGAAGGCCAGTCCCCAGAAGCCCAGCAGCGACAGGTTGTAGCTCTGCACCGGGCGCCCGATGACCTTGGGCAGGAAGTAGTAGACCGCGCCCAAGGCCAGCGGCGTGTAGAACAGACCCAGCACGTTGTGGCCGAACCACCAGTTGGTCGCGGCCTGCTCCACACCCCGATGCAGCCCCGGCAGGTTGCCCACCACGAACAGCACCGGAAACCAGAACAGCGCGCAGCCCATGTACCAGACCGACACATAGAGATGCGCCACCCGGCGCTGCAGCAGCGTCAGCACCAGCGGCACCCCGACCAACGCACCGCCGACGACGAACAGCAGGTCGATCGACCAGGGAATCTCCAGCCATTCCTGACCGTCGCTGTCGCCGGCGCCGATCGCCACCAGACCGGCGATCAGACCGACATTCCATAGCGCCGCGCCCACGACCGCATAACGCGTGCCGACCAGTTCGGTCTTCAGCAGGCGCGGCAAGGTGAACAGCGCAATGCCCAAGCCCGCCATCGGCGCCCAGCCATAGGCCACGGCATTCAGATGGATCGTGCGGATGCGGCCAAAGGTCAGCCAGGGCTGGGCCGTGAGCCAGTCCGGCGCATGCAGCTTGATCGAGGCGGTCAGACCCGCCACCGAGGCCACCAACAGCCAGACGAAGGCGCAGACCAGGAACAAGAACACCAACGGCGCCGACGACGCATCGGCCCGCGCCCGCTGATCCAGCGCTGCACTCAAGGCCGGCGGCACGCGGCCCGCAGCGGGGTCCTCGGCGCTGCCGATTTCGCCCGGGGCAAAGATCACCGTGCTGCCCTGCGCGCTGCGGTCGAACAGCCCGCTGCGCTGCGTCCAGATGAACACCACCAGCGCCATCACGGACAGGACAAAGGTCGATAACAGGATGTTGACGGTGCTCATGGGCGCTCTTCCTGGGTCGGACGTGAGGGGTCAGGTTCAATGTTTCGCGACCAGCCGCCACCCAGCGCGCGGAACAGCGCCACCTGGCTGTGCAGCAGCCCCGACTGGAGGTTCAGCACGCCCTGCTCCACCGCCAGCAATTGACGCTCGGCCTGCAGTGCTTCCAGGGTGGAGACCTGGCCCTGATCGTGACGCCGCTCGGTCACGCGCAACGCCTCGGCCATCGCGTCGCGCTGCGCCAGCGCCTCGCGCAGTTGGGTCGCCTGCTGCTCGTGCGCATTGAGCTGCACCTCCACTTCCGCCCAGGCGCCCAGCACCGCGTGTTCGTAAGCGGCCAGCGCCTGCTCGCGACGCGCGGCACTGGCATCGGCCAAGGCCCGCAGTCGCCCCCCGTTGAACAACGGCGCCAGCACGCTGCCACCCAGGCTCCAGAGGGTGAACGGATCCCCGCGCAGCACGCTGGCACCGGTGCGTCCCAGGCTGGCATTCAGGTGCAGCGAGGGCAGCCACTGCGTGCGCGCCGCCGCCAGTTGCGCGTCGCTGGCCGCGACCTGCAGCTCGGCCACATGCACATCGGGGCGGCGACGCAGCAGCTCGGACGGCAGGCCCGCATCGGGCAACGCACAGGGATGGAGCGCACTCAGCCAGCCACCGCGCTCCACGGCACCGGGCGCGCGGTTCAGCAGCAGATTGAGCTGCGCTTCCTGACGTTCCATCGCGCGCCGAAGCTGCGGCAGCGCCTGTGCGCCGGCATGGCGATCGGACTCGGCCTGGGCCAGTTCCAGCGCATTGGCATAGCCCAGCGCGTGCCGCCGGCGCACCAGTAACAACGATCGTTCCCGCGAGGCCAGCAGACGCTGCGCCACGTCCAACTGCGCATCCAGCTCCAGCAGGCCGATGTAGGCCTGGGCCACACTCGCCGCGACGCTGAGCGCGATCGCATCCCGTGCGGCTCGGGTGGCCTGTTCGCCGGTGTCCGCGGCACGCGCGAGCGCGTCGACACGGCCCCACAGATCCACTTCGTAACCCGCCTGGAAGAGCGACTGGTGCCCGGTAGACAGATAAGGCTTCAGCGTGACATCGCTGATGCTCCGCGAGCGGGCCCCGCCCACCCCCGCGTCCAGGGTCGGCCAGAAGGCGCCGTGCTGCGCCACCGCCAGGGCGTGGGCCTCGGTCACGCGGGCGGCGGCCTGACGCAGATCCTGGTTGCGGGTCAGGGCCTCGTCGATGAGCCGCGTGAGCGTGGCATCGCCGAACTGTTGCCACCACGCGATCGCCACGGGTTGGCTGCCGGCGGCATTGCGCCATTGGGCCGGCGAGGAGCTGGACGTGCCCGGCATCACGACCGGCACCGGCCGCTGCGCGCAGGCGACCAGCAGCAAGGCGGGGACCACCAGCAGCCGGGTACGAAGGTGCGATGTCATGGCTGCAAGGACCCGGTGTCGACTTCCGCAATCACCGACATGCCGGGGCGCAGCCGGCCGGCCAGCGGATCATCGGCATCCACCGCAATGCGCACCGGCATGCGCTGCGGCACCTTGGTGAAGTTGCCGGTGGCGTTGTCCGGGCGAAAGAAGCTGAACTCCGACCCCATGGCCGGAGAGAGTCGCTCCACCCGCCCCTTGAGCCGCGCGTGACCCAGGCCATCCACCTGCACCCAGGCGGACTGTCCCGGTGCGATGGCGCTCGCCTGGTCCTCCTTGAAATTGGCCACCACCCACACCTCAGCGGGTACCAAGGCCAGCAGTTGAGCGCCGGGCGTCACATACTGACCGAGCTTCACGCCGATCTCACCGACATGCCCACGGCGCGGCGCGCGGATGCGGGTGTGCTCCAGATCGAGCTCCGCCACATGAACCGCCGCCAGGGCGCCTTCGATCGCGGCCTCGATGGCCTCGCGATTCACCTCCACCGCCCGCAATTCCTGCTGGGCCGCCGCGATGGCCGCCCGGGCCTGCTGCGCCTGCGCCTGGGCCAGCCGCTGGCTGGCTTCGGTCTGGCGCAGGACGCTCTCGGTCTGCTCATGCTCGCGCTGCGACACCGAGCCATCGCCCACCAGCGCCAACGACCGGCGATGGTCCGCCTGCGCCCGGCTCCACTGCGCGTCCGCATTCACCTGCTGGGCCTGAGCCGCCGCCAGTTGGGCCTGCGCATTGGCCACGCCGGCCTCCCGCACATGGCGGGCCTGCACCACGTTGGCCAGGCTGGCCCGCTGCGCCGCCAGTGCGGCCCGGGCCTGTTCCAGCCGATGGACGTAATGGCGACCGTCCAGACGCACCAGCACCTGACCCGCCTCGACCGCGGCGAAGTCCTGCACCAGCACCTCGGTCACATAGCCATCGACCTTGGCGGCCATGACGGTCACGCTCCCGCGCACATACGCGTTCTCGGTGGACTCGATCGCGCCGTGAAACGGCGGGAGCCGCCAGACATAGAGGACCAGCGCGATGCCACCGAGTGCGGCGCTCGCCACCAGGAGGTTGCTGATCCTGAGGAACTTGGGCATGACTGCAGATCTTTCGTGGTCAGACAGAACGGGGCGACGCTGATGCGGTGGATGCACCGGATGCGGGAGGGGATGCCGGAGGGGATGCCGGAGATGAGGGGGATGTGCCGGAGTCGTGGACCCGGCGGCGATGCGCGCGCCAAGCCAGCACCGTGAGCCACAGCGTCATGGCGGCGGCCAGGAGGGCCATCCGCTGGAACAGGTCGTTGTAGGCCAGCACCGTCGACTCGCGGGTGATCTGCTGCAGCAGCAACGCCAACCCTTGCTGGGCGCGGCTCACCGGGTCGCCGGTCAGCTGTCCGGCCCAGCCGCTGACATGCGCCACCTGTTGGGCCAGCAGCGGATTCCCCGTCGCCATCTGCTCGGTCAGCGCGTGGACATGCCAGGTCTGCCGCTGCGCCACGAAGGTGCTGGCCCAGGCCGACCCGAACAGGCTGCCCATCAGTTGCGCCCCACTGAAGGCAGCGAGCAGACTCACCAGATGCTGTCCGCCCTCCGCCATCACCGGACCGAAACCCAGCAGCAGCGACGCCGAGAAGAACAGCCCCAGCGCGACCGCCATCAACCCTTGGCTCAGATGGAACTGCTCGGGGCGGCTGAGCGCGCTGGCCTCGCTGTCCATGACGGCAGCGACCACCACCAGGGCTGCGGCCAGCACCGACAGCCACGGCGTGCCGCAGCGGGCCGCGATCACCGGCGCCAGCGCAAACCCGGCCACCAGTCCCACGCTGACCAACGCGAACAGCAGCTGCATCTGCTCATTGGTCTGGCCCAGCGCCGACATCAGGCCCACCACGCCCACGTTCTGCTCCGACAGCACGATGCGAAACAGCAGCACGCCCGCCACGAAACGCAGCATGTAGGGCTGCGTCAGCCAGCGCAGGTCCAGCAGCGGACTGACACGGTTGAGGTCGACCAGCACATACAGCCCGAGGCAGGCGATGGCGCCAGCCAGGCACGCGCCCAACCAGGGTGCGTCAGCCCACCAAGCCAGCCGCCCCTGAGAGACGACCACGCACAACAGGACCAGGCCGACCGCGTAGAGCGGCACGCTCAGCAGGTCGCCACGGCCAAACACCGGCTGCCGCGGCTGCGGTTTCAACGGCACCGCATGGATGGCGGCCAGGCTCAGCAGGGCCAGGGCCACATCCAGCAGGAACAGGCCCTGCCAGCGACCGGACACCAACAGATCCGGCGCCAGCACGCGGCTCAGCGGTCCCGGCAGCTGAAGGAAGGTGAAGCCCGCCAGCAGCGCCACCGGCGCCCACCGTGGCGGCAGCGCTTCCAGCATGTAGTAGATTGCCAGCGTGCTCAGCGGCGCGGCGGCCAGGCCCAGCGCGGCGCGCACTGCCAGGGCCGAGCCCAGGTTGTCGGCCAGTTGATGCAAGACCGCGACGCCCAGGAACAGCCACAGGCTGGCCACGGTGAAGATCCTCAGCCCGACCTGCAGCCGAATCTTGGTGATCAGCAGCGAGGCCCACAGGGCGGTCGCGAAGTAGGCGGTGGTGAGCCAACTGGCCTCGGCCGCCGTCGCCCCCAGCGATCCCTGGATGGCACCGAGGTTGTTGCTCACCAGATACAGCCCGAAGCCCTGGGTCAGCCCCAGCAGCGCCCCGATCGCCGCACGCGAGGGTGAGAACCCGGTCTGGATGGATGGCGAGGGCGAAAGCGCGTTCATTCGAGTCGGGGTGAGTGGGGTGGACAGTCCGCCAACCCGACGGCCGGCCTTGTGGCCGGCAGATCCTGTTGGGCAATCTGGATGACACTGGGATGACCCCTCAGGGGAGATCAGGAGGACAGCTGGCGGAGATGCCCCCGATCGTTCATCCCGGGATCGGGCCCTCCGCAAGGCGGCCGTCGTGCCAATGGCAGATGGGACGGCGCTCGACGTGCAGAAGTCTGTCCGCTGGGAGGGCCAGCGAAAAGTCAAAGTCGGACAGCCTGCGCATCCAGTCGGACAACGTTGTCCAATCACTCGGCGCTCCATGTCATCGCCGGCTGCAATACTCCGCGTCGGCTACGAACATCCACTCTCCGCGACCATGCTTGACGTCTCTGTACCGCCCCCCCAAACCGTGTCCTCCGGCCCCTTCGCCGGCCACACGGCACTCAGCCTGCGAGAACGTCTTTATGCCCCGCTGAAGATCCTCACCCTGGTTCAGGCCCTGGACGAATTCGGTGTGTGCAGTGAGCGTGCGCTGGCCGGCACCGGGCTGAGCTCGGCGCAGATCGACGACCCTGCCACGCGCACCTCGGTGCAACAGTTGCTGACGGTGGGCCGCAATGCGGTGCGGCTGTGCCCGGCGCCCGAGCTGGGCCTGCGGGTGGGGCAGCGTCTGCACATCAGCTGCTATGGGCTTTACGGCTACGCCATGCTGTGCACGGCGACGATGCGCGAGGGCTTCGAGATGTCGATGCGCTACCACGCGCTCGGGACGCCGGTCATGCCCGTCCGACGCTCGGAGGACGGCGGCACGGCCGTCTGGCACCTGCCCACCCATGACGAGCTCGCCCTGCTGGCACTCACCCCCGAGCAGTACCGCTTCTTCCTGGACGTGCAGTTCGCCGGCCACGTCACCCTGATCACGGACGTGATGGGCCCGTGGTGCCGACCGGTCGAAGCGCTCTACGCCATGCCAGCGCCCGCGCATGCGGACGACGTGGCAAGAACGCTGGGCTGCCCCGTCACCTTCGGCCACACTCGCAATGAGCTGCACTACCCGCGCGAATGGCTGGACCGGGCGCCGCAGATGGCCAATCCGATCACGGCGGCCCAGATGTCCGAGACCTGTGAGCGGCTGCTGTCCCAGATTGCCTGGCAGGCGGGACTGACCCGCCGCGTTTATGAAGAGCTCACCCGCATTCCGGGGCGCTTTCCCGGCATCGAGGACGTGGCCTCGTCGCTGTGCATGACCTCGCGCACGCTCAGGCGGCGCCTGAGCGACGAAGGCACCTCCTTCAGCGAGCTGCTGTCCAGCGTGCGGCACGCGCTGGCGCTGGACTACCTGGGCAGCACCTCGCTGTCACTGGAAGACATCGCCGCGGCCCTGGACTTCAGTGACGCGAACAGCTTCCGGCATGCTTTCAAGCGGTGGACCGGCAAGTCGCCGCTGGAGGTTCGCCGCTAGGGTGGCCGTGGTTCGCGCAAGCGCGGCATGGACAACGCCTTCACGCCGTTCAGCGCAGGCTCGACGGCGCGCGGCCCATGCGTCACCATCCAGGACCTCCGAGCCGGCCCCGCCCGCTTGCATCGGCCATCCCGCGCATCAGCCTGCCGGGGCTGTCTGCCGGAGCCTCCGACGGAGACGGACTACCGCGGCCGCTTCACCGCGCGCACTTTCCCGCTGGCCCCGCCGCCGCAATAGAAAAGACCAGCGCCATCGGACTCCAGACCGCTCACCCCGGTGCCGGCCGGCATGGTCAGTTGGTCCAGCACGGCGCCACTGTCGGGGTCGATCCGTCGGATGTCGCTTTCGTCACCCTCCCAGGTGCCGTGCCAGAGCTCGCCGTCCACCCAGGTCACGCCGGTGACGAAACGGTCGGACTCAATGGTGCGCAGGATGGCGCCATTGGCCGGGTCGATGCGGTGAATCTTGCGATCGCGGTACTGCCCCACCCACAGGCTGCCCTCGGCCCAGGCCAGTCCCGAGTCCAGGCCATGCCCGGGCGCTGGAATGGACGCAATGACCCGTCCACTCGCCGGATCGATCTTGTCGATGCGCGCCTCGGCCAGTTGATAGAGATGCCGGCCATCGAACGCCGTGCCGGCGTCGCAGGCCCTGTCCAGGGTGCGGGCCACCTCGCCCTGGTCGGGATCGATGGCCAGCAGCCGCGTGCCGGTGGCCACCCACACCCGCTCGCCGTCATGGGTCACCCCATGGACCGACGGGGCACCGTCGAAAGGGCCGTACTCGCGCACGATCTCTGCGTTTTTCTTTCGCATGGGCTCACCTAGTTCCAGTTGTCGATCTTCAGGTCATCCGGCGACGGCCGGCCGCGCCCCGTCTCCACCCACTCGCGCAGGCTGAGCAGGAAGGTCGCCCACTTCATGCTGCAGTGGGCCATGAACGCCGCCTCCTCGCGCCAATGACGATGGGCGAAATTCACGATGGTGAACTCATCCTGCTGCGCAAGCAGGAACTCGATGTCAGTGCCGACCCATTCGGCCGGCCCCTCCTTGACGCGCCAACGCACCGCCTGGTCGGGGTCCTGGGTCAGCACCTCCATGTCGAACGCGCCCAACTCGGTGCCGGCGGCATTGCAGAACCGGAACCTGATCCGGCCCAGGGGCTGCGCGTGGCCGGTGGTGTCCCGGGTCCACCAGCCGGCGAGACCCTCAAGGGTGCCGAGCGCGGCAAAGACCTTGTCGGGCGGCGCCTTGATGCCCATTCTGTGAACGATATCGACCATGCTGCGCTCCAAATCTTCGCGTGATGCGGTGGGATCACTCTAGGCAATTGGCACGGACGCGGGGAGTAACAAGATCGTCGTGAATCCGACCATCGGGGCGCTGAGCCAACGCTGGGCTCGCCCCTGCCCGATCGACCGCGCCCTTGCAGTCGCCTGCAGCGAGGCCAGCGCGCGCTGAATGCTGCGTTGACTCTCGCCCAGCGCCAGCGCCAGCGAGGAGGTGGACCACGGCGCACCATCGGCCAGCAAGGCCTGCAAGGACGCGGCCTCCCCATCGACGGGCGGGCGCAACACCACCACTGGCCGATCGCCGGGGGTCACCAAGGCGAATCCGCGGTCCCTGGCCTCGATGCGGGCCACCGGCGCGAGCAGCGCGCGCAGCCGGCCCATCTGCACCCGCAGCCGCACGCGGTGCGTTTCGTCGGGGCGGCGGATGCGGAAGGCACGAGCGATCAACACCTCGCGCGGCACACCGCCGGGCCACTGTTCCGCCAAGGCGCAGGCCAGTGTGAAGAGCACCGGCCGCCGCGCCAGGGACTGCCACGCATCGCCCGCCTGCAGACCGCGCCGGCAGCCATCCACCACCAGCGCGCCGGTGGCGAGCAAGGCCTCGACCTCGGCCAACCGAAGGGGCTGCTCGATGCCCGCTCGAACCCATCGCGCCGCAGGGCGGTGCAAGGCGCCCACGGCCTCGTCCACCTCGGCCTGAAGCGCCGGCACGCCGGCCTGCCCGGCGGCAGCTCGAGCCCGGCTCAACGCGGCCTCGGCGGACCCGGTGCGCAGCGTCCGCAGCGCGATCTCGGCATGGGCCAGTTCAGCCACGGTCTGCAGCGCGGGCGAGACCAGGCGCCGCACGTCCAGGGTCTGCAGGGCTGACGCTGCAGCGTCAAGGCGGCCCAGCAGCAACAGCCGTCGCACCGCGATCAGCCGGGCGTGCAGGGCATTGCCATGGTCGCCGCGATCGGCCAACGCAGCGGCAGCGGTCTCCAGGGGTCGGAGCGACCCGCCCAGGTCCCGCAAAGCCAAAGCCACTTCGGCCTCGGCCACCGTGCATCGCGCCCGGGCCAGCACCTCCTCCGGTCCGAACCGTCGCCTGGCGCTGCTCAGCAGCTCGCGTGACCGCGCCAACTCCCCGAGCTGCGCCATCGCGATGCCGCGCAAGGCCAGCGCGGGCGGATCGTTGCGCAAGGCCACGCGGTTGAGCGCACTCAGCGGATCGCCGGCCATCAACGCGCGGCCCGCCGCGGCAATCAGGGAATCCATCATGGACCAAGCCTACCCCGACCGGCCGCCGACCCTGGCAGGTCGGCACTCACCGCGAGACCGTGGCGCGGGACCGACCCACCCCGCGCCGACAGGGCAAGCGATGCCCGTGTTCATCGGCCTCATCCCGCATCGAGCTGCACCAAACCGCACCGAAGCTTGCAGTGAGCTGACGGTCAAATGCGGGTCACGTCCGGCAAAGCCGTGCTCATTTCACGCGGCGATCTGCCGTCTTGTAACGCCCTCTATCCTTGCCGTACAGCCCCAACTAAGGTGCAGCCCAGTTGCGATGAGTACCAGGTCCTGGGCGATCGCAAGCTTCGATGTCTGAGGGCAAACCCGTTGAAAAGCGGGGACGCAAAGCCACCGGCCTACCGCGCGACAGCGCCACGGCAGCGGGGTTGCCAATGAGAAGGCCCGGCCCTGCGCCGGACCTGTCACTGTCGCCGGTGACCGTTGTGTTCGCGTGGCCCTCGCCCTGGTTTGAATCGCCCGAGGACCCCCATGCGACAGCTCGCCCCCGCGAAGACCTCCCACCGCAGCGCTCTGTGGCTGTGCGCCGTGTCGGCCGCCGCCCTCAGTGCCTGCGGCGGTGGACAAGACACCTCGGCGGACACCGCCGCCGCCGCCAGTACCGCCGCGTCGGCCCCGCTGGTGTTCAAGCTCGCCCAACCGGACGCGACCGCGACCGTCGAAGGCGCCACCGTCCAGGCCCAACCGACCTTCCACGCCGCGCCGGTGATCCTGGACGAGCCCGCCGATACCGATCCGGCGAATCCGTCCGCCACCGCGCTGCAGGCGCCGCATTCACAGCACATCCCGGCGGCCCTGGCGGGCTTGTCCACCCAGCGGCTGAGTCTGGACGCCCTGCTGTTCGCTCAGCGCAGCCGGGCGCTCGCCAGCGGCAACGGCCAGGCCGCGCCTCAAGCATCCGGCGCCGCCGTCACCACCTACACCCCGGCGCAGATCCGCGCCGCCTACGGCATGCCGGCCTTGCTGGGCGCCGGCGCCACGCTCACCGCCGCGCAGGCCGCCGCCCTGGGCGCCGGCCAGACGGTCTACATCGTCAACGCCAAGCACAATCCCAACGTGGCAGCGGAACTGGCCGCCTTCAATGCGAAGTTCGGTCTGCCCACCTGCACCACCAAGGCCATTGCCACCAATACCGCGCTGCCGCTGGCCGCCGCGTCGGCCAAGACCTGCGAGTTCTCGCAGGTCTACGCCACACCGACCGGCACCCTGACCGCGACCGCACCCGGCTATGACTCGGGCTGGGCCACCGAAATCGCACTGGACGTGCAATGGGTCCACGCCACCGCGCCGCTGGCGCGGCTGGTGTTGATCGAAGCCGTCGACGCCTCGTTGAACAGCCTGATCGGCGCCATCAAGCTGGCCAATGCCATGGGTCCCGGCGTGGTCTCGATGAGCTTCGGCGCGAATGAGGGCACCTACACCGCCGCCTACGACAGCGCCTTCACCGGCGCCAGGATGACCTATCTGGCGGCCACCGGCGATTCCGGCGTCGCAGTCAGCTGGCCCTCGGTCTCGCCCTATGTCGTCGCCGTCGGCGGCACCACGCTGAGCTACAACGGCACCGGCGCGCGCAGCGAGGTGGCGTGGTCGGGCACGGGCGGCGGCGTCAGCGCCTACACCACCAAGCCGAGCTACCAGGCGGCCAACGTGCCCGGTTTCACCGGTTATGCCCGCCGGACCGTCGCCGATGTGGCCTTCAATGCCGATTCGGCCACCGGTCAGTACGTCGCCGTGATGACGCCCGGCTCAGCGGCCGTCAATTGGATGAGCGTGGGCGGCACCAGCCTGTCCACGCCGCAATGGGCCGGACTGATCGCCATCGCCAACGCCCAGCGCGCGCTGTCCGCCAAGCTGCCGTTGGGTATGCCGCACGCCGTGCTGTACGGACAGATCGGCGCGGTGCCCGGCAACTACGCCAGCGCCTTCGCCGACATCACCCAAGGCCGACACGGCAGTTGCAGCCTGTGCGTGGCCAAGACCGGCTATGACGAGTTGACCGGTCTGGGAACACCCCACGTGAGCAGCCTACTGGCGTTGCTCAGCGGCAGTACGGCGCCCGCGGCCGCGCCGGTCGCGCCGAGTGTGAGCAGCGCCACCGTGAGCGGTCAGCCAGGCGTCGCGCTGAAGTACACCGTCGCCGTGACCGCGCCGAATGCCGTGACCTACGGCCTCACCGGCGCTCCCGGCGGCATGAGCATCAGCACCGCCGGTCTCATCAGTTGGGCCAGTCCGGTGGCCGGCCGCTACAGCGTCACGGTCAAGGCCACGGACACCAAGACCGGACTGAGCGGCCAGGGCGTGCTGAGCGTCACCATCGCGAAGGCCGGGCCGGTCATCACCTTCAGCCCGATGAAAGGCGTCGCCGCCAAGGCGCTGACCGGCAGCTTCAGCATCACCGATGCCACCTCCACGCCGACCTCGATCGCCATCACCGGCGTGCCCGCCGGCATGGGCTTCTCGATCAGCGGCCTGACCGTCACCGCCAAGTGGCCCAGGCCGGTGACCGGCAACTACACGCTCAAGGTCACGGTGAACGATGCGGCCGGCCTGAGCAGCACCGTCAGCATTCCGGTGACGATCACCGCGAAATGATCGACCATTGACCGACGGCTGGCGCCTGCGCGCCGGCCCCCGTCCCCGAACGCCGGTGGTGCCGAGAGGCCCGCCGGCGTTTTCTCATCAGTCACGCGACTTCGGTCCACCGAGGTTCGCTGAGGCCAGCCGAGGTCTGCCGAGGTCGGCTTCACGCCGCCCAGAGACGCTCAGAACCACTCACCGCGACCGCACCGCCGCATGCAGCAAGTCCTCCGACGGCGCACTCGCCCGCGTGGTCTCCAGCGTGCTGAACCGGGCCTGCGGCAATGCCGCTGCCCATGCCGGGGCCACCGCCTGGATCGCCGCGAGCAGCCGTTGAGCGCGTTCCAGTGGGAGATCCTCGCGGACCAGGATGAAGTTCATCGACCCCACCGTGGGCAGCGTGGCGTCGATGCCGGGATAGGTGCCCGCGGGAAGTTCCATCGGCTTGAGCAGCGGATAACGGGCCAGGATGCGGGGAATCTGTTGCGCCGAGGGTGCCAGGAAGCGCGCCCCACCCGGCGACTGCGCCAGTTGGACAAAGCCGGGCCACCCTTCGCCCGCGCCCCACAGGCCGCGGGCCTTGCCGTCGATCACCAGCTTGGGCGAATCGGCCGCCCGGTCCACATACAGCGCCTGGAAATCGCGGTCGATGTCCAGATCCAGCGCACCCAGTACCTGCCGGGCCAGGGTCACCAGCCCGCTGCTGCGCACGCCGAACACCACCGGCTGACCCACCAGATCCTCCAGCCGACGCGCCGACGACGCCCGCGGCACCGCCAACAGACCGGGGCTGGGATACATCGCCAACAAGATGCGCAAGGGCTGCGACGCGCCCGCTTGCAGCACATCGCCGGCACTGGTGCCCTGGATGAGGGCGGCATCGACCTTGCCTTCGCGCAGCAGCGGCAGGTTCTCCTCCGTGCCGCGTGTGGGCTGCGCACGCAGGCGTTCGCCCCCGGCATGGGCATTCACCAGCCGCGCCAGCGTCTCCCCATACAGCGCAAAGCCGCCGCCGGGTGTGGAGGTCGCCAACACCAGCGGGGCCGCGTCGCCCGTGGGCGCCTGCGCGCGCGCAGCGCTTGGCAGTGCCAGCGCCACCGTCGACATCGAGGTGGCGGTCAACAGCACGCGGCGTCGGCTCAGGGGAAAGCGAATCAGACGGTTCATGGGGGCTCCTGCATCGCCCCCGTGGATCAGCGCATCAATGCGGCAACGCATCAACGTGGCAGCGCATCAAAGCGTCACGTTTCAGCGCACCAACGCAAAACGCGACCATGCGTCAGCGCCTCATCCAGCCATCCGCTGGGTGTTGAAGAAATCAGAGGGCGGGCGTCGCATCGTACGGTCGAAACCGCGTGAATGGGGGAGCGCCCTGCCCGTGCGCGTGCCCGTGCCTGTGCCACAGCAGTCGCCGACCGGCGCTGCGGCCACCACAAAGCACAACGGGCCGCCCGCTCGCGCCGGCAGCCCGCAGTCCAGATCTCCACGGGGTGAGTCTCCCCGTGGACACGGACCCGCCTGGATCAGGCCTTGATGAAGGCCAGCAGGTCCTGGTTCAGCACATCGGCATTGACGGTGAGCATGCCGTGCGAGTAACCCTTGTAGACCTTCAGCGAGCCGTTCTTCAGCAGCTTGACGGCCTTGAGCGCGGAATCGGCGATCGGCACGATCTGGTCGTCGTCGCCATGCATCACCAGCGTGGGCACGGTGATGGCCTTCAGGTCTTCGGTCTGGTCGGTCTCGGAGAAGGCCTTGATGCCGTCGTAATGGGCCTTGGCGCTGCCCATCATGCCCTGGCGCCACCAGTTCTGCACCACACCCGGCAGGGTCTTGGCACCCGGACGGTTGAAGCCGTAGAACGGGCCGGCCGGCACATCCATGAACATCTGGGCACGGTTGTCGGCCACGCCCTTGCGGAAGCCGTCGAACACTTCCATCGGCAGGCCTTCGGGATTGCTGGCGGTCTTGAGCATCAGCGGCGGCACCGCCGACACCAGCACCGCCTTGGCGACACGACCCGACGGCTGGCCGTGCTTGGCCACATAGCGGGCGACTTCACCGCCACCGGTGGAGTGGCCGATGTGCACCGCGTTCTTCAGGTTCAGGTGCTCCACCACGGCAAAGGCGTCGGCGGCGTAGTGGTCCATGTCGTGACCTTCAGCGACCTGGGCCGAGCGGCCATGGCCGCGGCGGTCATGGGCCACCACGCGGAAACCGCGCTGCACGAAGAACAGCATCTGAGCGTCCCAGTCGTCGCTGGACAGCGGCCAACCGTGGTGGAACACGATCGGTTGCGCGGTCTTCGGGCCCCAATCCTTGAAGAAGATCGAGGTGCCGTCCTTGGTGGTGATGGTGTTCATGGTGTGATGATCGTGCGAGTTGCTGGGGGTGTGGGCTTTGGCGGGCGCGGCCGTGGCTGCGCTGGCGCCGAAAGGCAGGCTGATCGCGCCCACCAGACCGGCACCGGCAACCAATGCGCTGCGGCGTGCCGGATCGGTCGGGCTGTGAGGGTTATCGACGGGCATGACCCGGGCTCCTTTTGCTGTGTCGTCCATGTCCTGTCAGTCGACAGCACATGGACTTCAGCTTAGGGCCCCACCCTCGACATGCACACCGCAGGAAGGGGAAGCAGGGACTCGTCCATTGGAGGGAGTCCGACTGTCCGCACCCGACCGGCCGCCGTCCTCAGGCCTTGCGCACCACGCTCGCCGCCGCGATCCCCAGCAACAGGGCAAGCGCCGCTCCCCAGAACACGCCGGAGGTCCACTGCCGGTCCATCAGCGCACCGAAGATCGGCGCGGCCACCGCGAAGCCGGTGTCCAGGCCCGAGTACACCGTGCCGTAGACGCGCCCCGTGGCGCCGGGTGGGGCGGCGCGCTTGATCAGCATGTCCCGCGACGGCCCGGCCAGGCCGGTGCCGAAGCCCGCCGTCGCGGCCGCCACCAGCGCGAGGCTGGCGGGCAGCCAGCCGGTGGCGGTCAACGCCAGCAGCGCAGCGGCGGCGGTCATCGCGCCGGCGATGTTGCGCTCCAGGTTCTGGGAACGCGCCACCAGGAACCCACCCAGCACCATGCCCGCCGCCCCCGCCAGCATGTAGCCGGTGACCACGAAGGCGGTGCTGGCCAGACTCAACCCATACATCGCCGACAGCGCGGGCGACGCAAAGCTCTGAATGGCCGTCAGCGCGGCGGTGCTGAAGAAGAAGAACGAGAAGCACAGCCAGACCGACGGCAGTTTCAGGAAGGCCATCGGATGCTCATCCACCGGTGCGGCGGCCGCGCCGGCCTTCTCATGGGACCAGGCGCCCTGGCGGTCGTCGATCGCATCGCGCTTGAATGCCAGCAGCGCCATCACGCACACGGCCCACAGCGCGGTGGCGACATAGGCATAGCGCCAATGGCCAGTGGTCTGGTGGACCGAGATCAGCAACACCGGCGCCAGCGCCCAACCCAGATTGCCGGAAATGCCATGCACCGAGAACGCATGGCCCAACCGTGCCTGCGACACCCGCTTGTTGAGGATGGTGAAGTCCACCGGATGGAACGGCGAATTGCCCAGTCCCGCGAGCGCTGCCGCCAGGGCCAGCCCGGTGAAGCCCTGCGCGGTGCCGGCGGCGATCGAGGCCAGCACGAAGCAGCCCAGCGCCAGGAACAGGATCGGCCGAGCGCCGGTACGGTCCACCAGGAAGCCCGACAGCGCCTGGCCGATGCCCGAGATCACGAAGAAGACGGTGACCAGCAGGCCCAATTCGGAGTAGCTGAGGCCGAACTCCCGCATGAAGACGGGAAACAGCGGCGGCAGCAGCATATGGAAGAAGTGCGACGTGCCATGGGCCAGACCGATCAGGCTGATGGTCTGGATGTCTCGTCGGGCGCTCTGATCGGCGCTCAGGGTCAGCGTGGCGGTGTTCATGGCCGTGATGTTGTCAGGCTGGCCGCGTCGCGTTTACGATAGCCGGCCAAGTTCTGTCGATTTTCCGCCATGCGCCTGCCCGCCACTGAGACGAACGCCCCGAACGCCTCGGATGCGCGCGGCGCGACCGACGTCACCGGTCCCCCGAACCACCCCGCAGCCCCGCCATCGGTGCCGCGGTCGCGACCCAGCTCGACATCACGCGGCCAGCGGGGTGCGTCTGCCGCCTCGTGGTCTGACGGCAGCCCTTCGGGCCGGCGCGCATCGAGCCCGTCGCCCGCGCCTGTTCGCAGCAGCGTCCCGCCGCTGGATCCACGGCGCTATGCACCGAGCGAGCACCGGCCGGTGCGCGGCAAGTCCCGCAGCATGGCCAGCCACATGGACATCCAGGCCCATCACCACGACTGGGGCCAGTTCGTGTTCTCGGTGCGCGGCGTGGTGCGGGTCAACACCGAGCGCGCCACCTTCTTGCTGCCGCCCTCGCGCGCGGTGTGGATCCCGGCGGGCGTGGTGCATGCGGTGACGGCGGTGGAACGCTGCGAGCTGCGCACCCTCTACCTGCATCAGCCGCCGTGCGGCCAGGCGGTGTGGCAGGCCAACCGGGTGTTGGAGGTCTCGCCCTTGCTGCGCGAACTGGTGGTGCAGTTGGCCATGGACGAGGTCCAGCAGCAGGACACGGTGTCGGACCGCGAGGTCTGGATCGCGCGGCTGATCCTGGACGAGATCCGCCGCGCCCGCAGCCTGCGCCTGGGCGTGGACCTGCCCACCGACAAGCGCCTGCGCCGGCTGTGCGAAGCGGTGCTGGCGGATCCGCAGCGCGAGGCCAGCCTGGACGACTGGGCGGCGCAGGTGGGCGCCAGCGCACGCACCGTGTCGCGGCTGTTCCGCCAGGAGCTGGGCAGCACCTATGCCCAGTGGCGCCAGCAGGCACTGCTGGCGGAGGCCCTTCGGCTGGCCGCGCACGGCAAGCCGATGGGCCTGATCGCGGCAGAACTCGGCTATGCCAGCGCCAGCGCGTTCTCCGCGATGGTGACCCGCACCGTGGGCATGCCGCCGAGCCGGTTCTTCGAGCAGGTCTGAATGGGGGGCCGCGGTCCGGTGGCGGTCGTCTCCGCACCGGATCTCGACGCCGATGCCCCGTCGGCCATCGATGCCTTGCCCCGACGCCTAGAATCCCGCCCATGAATCAGGTGATGTACGACTTCGCCCTCCAGGATGCGCAGGGCGCCACATGCACCGCCCATGCCTGGGCCAAGGTGCCGGCCCCGCTGACGACCCGCCAGCGCGATGAGCTCAAGCAACGCGCCGCCGAGCTGCTGAAGGCGCGCGGCGCCGCGCTGGTGGCGCACTACTACGTCGACGGCGATCTGCAGGATCTCGCCCAGGCCACCGGCGGCATCGTGTCCGACTCGCTGGAGATGGCGCGATTCGGCCGTGACCATGCAGCGCAGACGCTGGTGGTGGCGGGCGTGCGCTTCATGGGCGAAACCGCCAAGATCCTCAGCCCGGAAAAACGGGTGCTGATGCCCGATCTGGACGCCACCTGCTCGCTGGACCTGGGCTGTCCGGCCGATGATTTCGCTGCCTTCTGCGATGCCCATCCGGATCGCACCGTGGTGGTCTATGCCAACACCAGCGCCGCCGTGAAGGCGCGCGCCGACTGGATGGTCACCAGCTCCTGCGCCCTGGAGATCGTGTCCGATCTCAAGGCGCGCGGCGAGAAGATCCTCTGGGCGCCGGACAAGCACCTGGGTCGCTACATCCAGGACCAGACCGGCGCGGACATGCTGATGTGGAACGGTGCCTGCATCGTCCACGACGAGTTCAAGGGCCTGGAGCTGGAGCTGCTGCGGGCCCAGCATCCGGACGCGATGATCCTGGTGCATCCGGAATCGCCGGCGGCTGTGGTCGCCCAGGCCGATGTGGTGGGGTCGACCTCAGCGCTGATCAAGGCCGTGGTCGAAGGCCAGGCGCGCGAATACGTGGTCGCGACCGACAAGGGCATCCTGCATGCGATGCGCCAGCTCGCGCCCGGCAAGGTGCTGATCGAGGCGCCCACCGCCGGCAACAGCGCCACCTGCAAGAGCTGCGCCCACTGCCCGTGGATGGCCATGAATGGCCTGCAAGGCATCGTCGAATGCCTGGAGCACGGTCACGGCGAGATCCAGGTGGCCGAACCGGTGCGGGTCCAGGCCTTGTCCTGCATCACCCGCATGCTGGACTTCACCGCCGCGTTGAAGGCCCGGCAAGCCGCCCAGGCTGCAGGCAGCCTCGTGGCCGGCATGGGCGCGGCCTGAGACCTCCTGCTCGCGCCACTGGATCCGTCCAGCTCGCGTGGGCGCTCAAGCCCCCCGCCCCGCCGTTGCGCGCTCGCGCGGTGAGACGACTCGTCCGCCCTGAGCAACCGGCACGGCTACGATCGACGCCAAACCGTCCTGGCGGCTCCGCTCCGGACCACGCCCCCGCCCGAACGAGCGTCCGCGGGGGCTTTCCTTTTGGGGCGCCGCCCGCCTATGCTCGGGGCATCCCAAGCCCTGCCGCAGGACGAGACACGCCATGGACTTCACCTCGCTCTACAACCACCACGAACGCGAAGTGTTTGCCGCCGTCATGGAAACGGCGCCGAGCTATCCGGCGATCCAGGCCGACGCGGAGCTGATGGCCGATGTGGCCTGCGTGGCCCTGAACCGGCTGCCACCGCGCTACATCCGGCACCAGGTCGATTACTCCTTCTACCTGACCGAGCGCGAGCGCCAGGACATCGACGCCGCCGTCAAGGAGGCCGTGGAATCGGCCTTTCGCTTCGTGGTCTCACGCAGCGAACTGCGACAAAAGCGCTGACGCTCCACCGCAGTCTCAGACTAGGGCTACGGCTACGGCTTAGCCTGCGCGACCCCGGTCGCGCACCAGCACCGTCGGCAGACTGGCGGGCAACGTGCGCGGATAGTCGCGGCTGTAGTGCAAGCCGCGGCTCTCATGCCGCAGCAGGGCGGAACGCACGATCAGCTCCGCGCAGTCGACCAGGTTGCGCAATTCCAGCAGGTCGCGGCTGACGCGGAAGTTGGCGTAGTAGTCGTCGATCTCTGCGCGCAGCAGGTCGATGCGATGCAGCGCCCGCTGCAACCGCTTGGTCGTGCGCACGATGCCGACATAGTTCCACATCAACAGGCGCAGCTCGTCCCAGTTGTGGGCGATGACCACCTGCTCATCGGCATCCTCGACCTGGCTCTCATCCCAGGCCGGCAGCGGGGCGCGGTCCGGCACCGACTGCGCCAGGATGTTGTCGGCACAGGTGCGGCCCAGCACCACGCACTCCAGCAACGAATTGCTGGCCAGACGATTGGCGCCATGCAATCCGGAGTACGCCGTCTCGCCGACCGCATACAGGCCGGGCAGATCGGCCTGTCCGCTCAGGTCGGAGACCACGCCGCCGCAGGTGAAGTGCACCGCCGGCACCACCGGAATCGGCTGGCGGGCGATGTCGATGCCCAGCGCCAGACAGCGCGCATGCACCGTCGGGAAGTGCTCCTTGAGGAAGGCCTCGCCAAGATGGGTCGCGTCCAGCCAGACATGGTCCAGGCCGTGCTTCTTCATCTCGAAGTCGATGGCACGGGCGACGACGTCCCGCGGCGCAAGCTCCATGCGTTCGTCGTGCGCGGCCATGAAGCGGGTGCCGTCGGGCAGCTTGAGATGGCCGCCCTCGCCGCGCAGGGCCTCGGTGATCAGGAAGCTGCGTTCCTGCGGGTGATAGAGGCAGGTGGGATGGAACTGGATGAATTCCATGTTGGCAATGCGGCAGCCCGCGCGCCAGGCCATGGCGATGCCGTCGCCGGTGGAGGTGTCCGGGTTGGTGGTGTAGCGATAGACCTTGCCGGCGCCGCCGGTGGCCATCACCACCGCCTTGGCGGCGATCGCCTCCACCCGTTGCCCATCCATGTCGAGCGCATAGATGCCGTAGCAGCGCGACGGCTCGTCCCGCTGCACATGCCGCGAGGTGATCAGGTCCAGCGCCATCCAGCGCTGGCGCAATTCAATGTTGGGATGCGCCTGCGCCTTGGCCAGCAGGGCATCGTGGATCGCCTTGCCGGTGGCGTCCGCCGCATGGGCGATGCGGCGCACCGCATGGCCGCCTTCGCGGGTCAGGTGCAGGCCGAGCGGTCCGCGCTCATCAGGGGTGAAGGGCACGCCCTGCGCCACCAGCCAGCCGACCGCGTCCGCGCTGCGCTCGGCGATGAAGCGGGCGGTGGTCTCGTCGACCAGTCCGGCGCCGGCTTCCTGCGTGTCGCGGACATGGCTCTCGATGCTGTCGTCGCTGCCCAGCACGCCGACGATGCCGCCCTGCGCCCAGGCGGTCGCCGCCTCGTTGAGCTCGCGCTTGGCCAGGACGATGACGGGCACCTCGTCGGCCAGATGCAGCGCCACCGTCAACCCGGCCAGGCCGGCACCCACGATCACCACCGGCGCTTGCGGGGCGGCGGTCCGTACTGCAGCTGTCATCGTCATCGCCCGGTCACCGGGCGTCATCGCTTGGGAGTCGCGATTCTAAGGAGGGAACCGAAACGTCGGGTTTCAGGCTGAATCCGCCGTGCGGCGCCGGCCCCACGGCGCGGTAACCCTTGTGCGGCAGGGTGCATGCGGAGCACCGCAGAATCCGCCCATGGACCGACGCCAACTCCTCGCGCTGTCATGCGCCGTTTCCGCCACGCTGGCCTCACGAGTCGGATTTGCCGAGAGTCCGCCACCGGCCGCTGCTGGCGCCGAGGCGCTCGCACTGCTCAAGCGGGGCGGCGTGGTGTTGGCCATGCGCCATGCCCGGGCGCCCGGCACCTTCGACCCGCCCGGCTTCAAACTCGGCGAGTGCAGCACCCAGCGCAACCTCAGCGAGGACGGCCGCCATCAGGCCCGGGCCCTGGGCCAGCGCCTGAAGGCCGCCGGCCTGACGCCCGCGCAGGTGCGCAGCAGCCCCTGGTGCCGATGCATGGACACGGCGACGCTGGCCTTCGGCCGCGTCCAGGCGTGGCCAGCGCTGGGGTCGCCGGAGGGCGTCGATGCGGCGACCTATGCCCAATCGCTCGACACGCTTCGCCGCTCGCTGGCTGAAGCCGCCCGACGCCCAGGCGAATTCGAGGTCTGGGTCACCCACATGTTTGTGCTGAGCGCGCTGGTGAACACCGACACAGCGTCCGCGGAAGGGCTGGTGCTCGGACTGGATGCGAAGGGCCAGCCGACGGTGCTGGCACGATTGGAGACGCCCTACCGCTGAGGGCGCACCGGCACACAGGCCCGGGCGCTGAGGGACGGGCACCGCTTCAACCTCAGCGCGCCCCCGCGCATGTGCCAGGTGTTGCCATTGGCCGCCTGTGCGACGCAGGCGATCCCGCAGACCGTCGCCCGCTGGCGGCGGTCACTGCATGCGCTGCTGCCGCGCCACTTCCTCGTCCCGGGCGTCGTCGATCTCGCGGATCACCTCGCCGAGGTCCACCGGGCCGGTCGCCCGCTTGAACTGGCCGGTCAACGGCGTGTCGGGATGCAGCGCACCCGCCTCATACAGCGCCCAGATCTCGTGGCCGTAGTCGGTGGTCAGCAGGTCCGGCGCAAAGCCGCCGAAGAAATCGCGCAGGTTGGCCACGTCCCGCAGCAGCATGCGCTTGGCGTGGTTGTTGCCCGCCGCATCCACCGCCTGCGGCAGGTCGATGATCACCGGTCCATCGCTGGCGAGCAGGATGTTGAATTCGGACAGGTCCCCGTGCACCACCCCGGCGCAGAGCATGCGCACCACCTCCACCAGCAGGCTGCGGTGGTGGGTGCGGGCTTCGTCTGCGGTGAACATCACGCCGTTGAGGCGGGGCGCGGCATCGCCGTGCTCATCCGCCACCAGCTCCATCAAGAGCACGCCGTCCATGAAGTTGTAGGGTTGTGGCACCCGCACGCCCGCAGCCGCGAGCCGATACAGCGCATCCACCTCCGCGTTCTGCCAGGCGGCCTCCTGGGCCTGCCGGCCGAACTTCGTGCCCTTGGCCATGGCGCGCGCCTGGCGGCTGTTCTTCGTGCGGCGGTTCTCGGTGTAGTCCACCGCCTGCCGGAAGCTGCGCTGGGTGGCCTCCTTGTAAACCTTGGCACAGCGGGTCTCGTCGCCGCAGCGCACCACGTAGACCAGCGCCTCCTTGCCGCTCATCAACTGGCGCACGACCGAATCGATCAGGCCTTCCTCGATCAGGGATTGGAGTCGCGGAGGTGTTTTCATCAGGGCCTTGGGCAGTGGATCGTCAAACACGGTTCGACGCTGGCGCGTACGGAGCCCGATGCGATGCGATGCGGTGAACGGGTGAGTGCAACGGTCATCTTCGCATGCAAGAACGTTCAGCCTCCCTGAATCCCCCGCAGACCCTGGGCCCCGCCCATCCAGAAAGACCGCACCGGCGGCCCCGCGCAGCCCATCGGCCCGCCACCCGCAGCGCAGGCGGCCCAGCCCGTTCCGGGCCCCCCATTCCCACGGCGAGGTTGTTGCCACCCGCAAATCATTCGCCGGCAATACTGTATTTGTGTACAGTACCACTCAGCACCTACTACCTACTGCTGCTGAGGAGCCTTCCATGTTGCTTGATCTGAATGATGCGGAATCGATCGTGAGCTGGTGGTCGGTCTACCCGGAACGCCACGGCGCGTTGCTGGCGGACTGGGCGCGGCGCCGTCCTGAACATCGGGCCGCCATCGCCCAGGCACGGCGGATGATCCATGCCCAGCCCAGCCATCGGGCCGAGCTGCATCGCTTCCAGCTCAGCCAGCGCACGGTGGCCCATGATGAGGCCGACCTGCCCCGCCCGTCTCACGACGAACTGGCCGCTGGCGAGCTGGAGCATTGAGCATGTCGGCGGATGAAGATCCGAGCCCGCCCGCCGGCACGCCGCCGGGCGGCCAGCGCCGCGCCACGGACGGCGATGACGCCTTTGGGGAGCGGTCCGCGCTGGCGGTGGTGACGGGCAGCTCGGTGGCCCAGCAGCTGGCGCAGACGCGGGCCACGATGGGCTTTGAGTTCACGCTCCGCTACGAGATTGATGAGCACGACGCGTGGGTGGAAGCCGTGATGGAGCGACTGGAAGCGTCGGGCTGCACCGAAACGCTGGTCGGTGCCAGCGTCACCGGCCTGCTGGAGCTGCAGTTCATCCGCCATGCCACCTCCGCCGAAGACGCCTTGGCCAGCGCCAGCCAGGCGGTGCGGCGCGCCTTTCCATCGGCCAAGCTGGTGAAGATCGTTCCCGCGCCCGACACACCGACACCGGACTGAGATCGCCGCGTCGGAGCACGCTTCCGCTTCCAAGTACGACGCCGACGCCCACGCCTTCTCCGACTCCGACGCTGATCCCGCGCCACGCCCTTCCCGCTCATGTACACGGTCTCCGTCCGCGAACTCTGCGCGTTCACCGCCAAGCAAGGCGATCTGGATCTGCGCTTCACCCCGGCGCCGACCGCGCAGGAGGGCATTGCCGGTCACACCCTGGTGTACGAACGCCGCGGCGAGAGCTACCGCAAAGAGGTGTCGTTGACCGGCGACCACGGCGCACTCCGGGTGCGAGGCCGCGCCGATGGGGTCGATCCGATCCGTCGACGTGTCGAGGAGATCAAGACCTATCGCGGCAGCCTGGAACGGCAGCGGCCCACCCATCGTCATCTGCATTGGGCCCAGGCCAAGATCTACGGATGGCTGGTGTGCGAGGCCGAAGGCTGGGAGAGCCTGGATGTCGCGCTGGTCTATCTGGAACTGGGCCGCAGCGAAGAGACCGTGCTGGTCGAACACTGCAGCGCCGCCGAACTGCGCGCGCATTTCGACGCGCACTGCGAGCGCTTCCTGGTCTGGGCGATGGCGCAGTTGGCGCATCGGCAGGCGCTCGATACGGCCCTGCAAGCCTTGCGCTTTCCGTTCGGCGATTTCCGCACCGGCCAGCGGACCCTGGCCGAGGCGGTGTACCGGGCGGCCGCCGGGGGACGCTGCCTGCTGGCGCAGGCGCCTACAGGCATCGGCAAAACCCTCGCGACGCTGTTCCCGCTGTTGAAGGCCACGCCCGGGCAGCGGCTGGACAAGGTGTTCTTCCTCGCCGCCAAGACCTCGGGACGACAGACCGCCCTGGATGCGCTGGCGCGCCTGCAGGGCGGCGATGCATCGGACCCGGCCGCGGCACCGCTGCGGGTCCTGGAGATGGTGGCACGCGACAAGAGTTGCGAGCATCCCGACAAGGCCTGCCACGGCGACGCCTGTCCCCTCGCCCGCGGCTTCTATGACCGTCTTCCCGCCGCGCGTTCGGCGGCACTGGGCACGGCGCCGGAACACGGCGCCACCTGGACCCGCGAAGCCGTGCGAGAAGCCGCGCTGGCCCACGGCCTCTGCCCGTACTACCTGAGCCAGGAGCTGGCGCGCTGGGCGGATGTGATCGTCGGCGACTACCACTACTACTTCGATCACGGCGCGTTGCTCCACGGGCTGACGCAGGAGAACCAATGGCGGGTGGCCGTGCTGGTGGACGAGGCGCACAACCTCGTCGAGCGCGGCCGCAAGATGTTCAGCGCCACCCTGTCGCCCGAGTTGCTGCAACAGGCGCGGCACTCGCCGAGCGCCTCGGCTTCAGCGCTGGTGCGCAAGGCGCTGGACAAGGTCAGTCGCCAATGGCGCGCGCTCGACAAGGCGCAGACCGACGACTACACCGCCTATGACCGCGTGCCCGAAGCCCTGCTGACGGCGGTGCAGCATTGCAGCGGCGTGATCGCCGAGCATCTGGCCCAGCAGCCCGACACGGCGGACCCGGAACTGCTGGCCTTCCATTTCGAGGCGCTGCATCTGATCCGCGCTGCGGAGTCCTTCGGCCCGCATTCGATGGTCGACCTGCAAAAGCCGACCGGGCCGTTCGCCAAACCGGGACGGTCCACCTTGTGCATCCGCAACATCGTGCCGGCCAGCTTCCTGCGTCCGCGGCTCCAGGCGGCGCACACCAGCACGCTGTTCTCTGCCACCTTGCAGCCGCATGCCTTCCATGCCGACCTGCTGGGGCTGCCGGAGAACCATGTCCGCATTGACGTGGGCTCGCCCTTCGACGCGTCCCAGCTGCAGGTTCAGATCTCCGGGCACATCTCGACCCGCTATCAGCATCGTCAGGCGTCGCTGCAGCCCATCGCGGATCTGATCGCCGAGCAGTTCCGCCGCGCGCCGGGCAACTACCTCGCCTTCCTCAGCAGCTACGACTATCTGCAGCAGGTGGCGGATCTGCTGGCCCAGCGCCACCCGGAGGTGCCGCAATGGCGCCAATCCCGCCGCATGAGCGAGCCGGCCCAACGCCAGTTCCTGGACAGCTTCACCGACGACAGCCGCGGCGTGGGCTTCGCCGTGCTCGGTGGGGCTTTTGCGGAAGGGGTGGACCTGCCGGGCCGGCGCCTGATCGGCGCCTTCCTCTCGACGCTGGGCCTGCCGCAGGTGAACCCGGTCAATGAGCAGATCCGGCAACGCATGGATCAGCTGTTCGGCGACGGCTATGACTACACCTACCTCTACCCCGGCCTGCAGAAGGTGGTGCAGGCCGCCGGCCGCGTGATCCGCACCACCCATGACCGCGGTGTGATCCACCTGATCGACGATCGGTTCGCCCGCGCCGAGGTGCAGCGCCTGTTGCCGACGTGGTGGTCGCCGAGTCTTTCGGTGACGCGACCGAAGACACGGCACGACGTGAGGGACGTGAGGGGCTTGAGGGACGTAAGCGACCAGAGCGACCTGAATGGCGTGAGCGCCTGAGCAGGTCAGCGGGAACGTGCCGCGCGGGAGGGCGGGTGAACCACCTCACGAGCGCACGGCGGCTCGACGCACCGGGTGGCCGAATGAAGACATCAGCGCATGGGGAGCGGCGGGCCGGCGCCGGCGTGGGGCGGGGACGTCAGTGGCCTTTGGCCTCGGCGGCGGTCTTCAGGGCCTTGAGCGCCTGAAGATCGTCGAGCAACTTCTGCTGGTCATGGGCCTTGTCGTAGAACCCGTCCGCGCCGTGGCGCTCGCACAGCGATTGGTAGAAGTCGGGATCGCGGCTGCTCAGCACGAACAGCTTGCCCGAAAAGCCCGCACGACGCGACCGGCTGAGCACATGCATGCCGGAGCCGGTCTGCAGGTTGAGGTCGACCAGCACCACGTCCGGCGCCAGGGTCGTGATGCCGTCCACCGCCTCATCTTCCGTCGATGCCTGGCCGACCACCGTCACATACGGTACGCCTTCGAACAGGCGAAGGAACTGCTGGCGGATGTATTCGGAATCCTCGACAAGAAAGACGCGCATGCCTGACCTCATGTGAGCGCCGACTTGTACGACGACGCTCATGCATTGTGGCCCGCGATCTCTTCTCCGCTGGCGTCTGAGGGCGTTCCGATGGCAACGGTCGGTATCGCCCTCGCACGCGGCTGCGCTGTCGTCTACCGATCAGGCGAGCGCCGCGATCACCGTACACAGTCCGCCTACGCCTGCGGTCGACGCCAGGAAGGCCACATCGCGCCGTTCGTTGCCGCCTTTCCAGGCCATCCCGGCCACGATGGCCAAGGTGACCGAGAAGACGAGGCCGACAAGGAAAGGGGTGCTGATCTCGTCCACGGTAGTCCTGTTGACGGTGAAAGAAGCCCGCAGTGTGGCGGCCGGACACCGCACGCTCAAGCGGGTCGGGCCAGCCGCAGACTTCGCTTTTGCCTCAGCACCGAGGGGGCAGCTCACGGCTCACGGCTGGCGGCTGGTGGCTCACCGCTCACCGCTCACCGCTCACCGCTCACCGCTCACCGCTCACCGCTCACCGCTCGCAGATCACAGATCACAGATCACGGCACGAGACGCGCCGCACGGGCCACGGCGCACGAGTTGCCGCGTCGTTGCGTCACCGCATGGCCTCCGGCACGCGCTCAGGCCGCCTTCTTCGCCACCAGCGTCAGGATGTCATAGCTCGCCACCAGTTCGCCGCGCTGGTTCATGACCTGCACGTCCCAGGCGACGACGCCTTGCGGCGGCTGGTCCGGCCGATTGCCGCGATCGATGCGGCGTTTGCAGGTCAGGCGCGCCTGGATGGTGTCTCCGATCGCCACCGGATTCACGAAGCGGAGCGTGTCCAGCCCGTAGTTCGCCAGCACCGGGCCGGGCGCCGGAGACACGAACAGGCCGGCCGCCGCCGACAGCACGAAATAGCCGTGCGCGATGCGCTGCCCGAACTGGGTGTCCTTGGCGGCCACCTCGTCGAAGTGCATGTAGAAGAAGTCGCCGCTGATGCCGCCGAAGTTGACGATGTCCGCCTCCGACACGGTGCGGCGATGGGTGAGCAGCGAATCGCCGACCTGGATCTCTTCGAAATACTTGCGGAACGGATGAATCGCGTCTTCATTCACCTTGCCGCCGCGCACATATTCACCGGTGATCGCGGTGAGCATCGTGGGCGAGGCCTGCACCGCACAGCGCTGCAGATAGTGCTTCACCGCGCGGATGCCCCCCAGTTCCTCCCCGCCGCCAGCGCGACCCGGACCGCCATGCTTGAGCATCGGCAGCGGGGAGCCATGGCCGGTGGATTCGGCGGCGGCCTCGCGGTCCAGCACCAGCAGACGGCCGTGGAAGGCCGCGGCCTGATAGACCGCCTGGGCCGCCAGGGCCGGCGTGCGGGTGATGACCGAGCCGACCAGGCTGCCACGGCCCTTGGCCGCCAGCGCCAGCGCTTCATCGAAATCGTCGTAGGTCATCAGCGTGGACACAGGACCGAAGGCCTCGACCTGATGGACCGCCTCGTTGCGCAGCGCATCGCGACACAGCAGCAGCGTCGGCGGGAAGAACGCGCCCTCGCCCACGCCCTCGCCCAACGGAGCGAAACCGTCGCGCTCGCCGAAGATGACTTCATTGCCTTGCGCCAGTTGCGCCAGCCGCTCGGCCACATCGGCCTGCTGCGCCTTGGAGGCCAGCGCCCCCATGCGCACGCCCTCGATCGCCGGATCGCCAATCTTGATCTTCGACAGCCGTTCCCGCAGCGCGGCCGCCACCGCATCCACCTGGGCGGCGGGCACGATCGCGCGGCGGATGGCGGTGCACTTCTGGCCGGCCTTGGCGCTCATCTCGCGCAGCACTTCCTTGACGAACAGATCGAATTCCGGATCGCCGGCTTGCACATCGGGCGCCAGGATCGAGCAGTTCAGGCTGTCCGCTTCGGCATTGAACGGCACCGAGCGACGGATCAGGTTGGGATTCACCCGCAACTGGGCGGCGGTATCGGCCGAGCCGGTGAAGGTGACCACGTCGGTTTCTTCCAGCCGATCCAGCAGATCGCCGGAACTGCCGATGACCAGTTGCAGCGTGCCGGCCGGCAGCAGCCCGGTGGCCTCGATCAGGCGGACGCAGGCTTCGGCCACATAGCTGGTGGCGGTCGCGGGCTTGACGATGCAGGGCATGCCCGCGAGGAAGCTGGGCGCGAACTTTTCCAGCATGCCCCACATCGGGAAGTTGAAGGCATTGATGTGGACCGCGACGCCGCGCTTGGGCACCAGCACATGGGTGCCCATGAACTGGCCGACCTTGCCGAGGGCCGTGGCGGGCCCTTCGTGGACGAGGTTGCTGGAGGGCAGTTCGCGGCGGCCCATCGACGCATAGGCGAACAGGGTGCCGATGCCGCCTTCGATGTCGATCCAGGAATCGGCCCGGGTGGCGCCGGTGTGGGCGGAGATGGTGTAGAGCGTTTCCTTGCTCGCCATCAGCTCATTGGCCAGCGCCTTGAGGATCGCGGCGCGCTGCTGGAAGTCGAGCGCCAGCATCGCGGGCAAGGCCTGTCGACGTGCGAAGGCCAGGCTCTCGCCGAAGTCGATCTCATCGGCATGGGTCTGAGCGACGGCGCGGCCGTTGATCGCGCTGTGCAGCGAGCGGGCGGCGGAGGTGCCGATCCAGCGTCCGGCGATCAGGCTTTGGAGGATGGGGGTGGAACTCATGACGATCCTTCAGAACATCAACGCCCATGGTCACGCCACGGGCCGCAGCAATGCGATCAAAGAAGATGGGAGCGGTGCGACGAAAAAACTAGAAAACCAGCGTGAACGCGAGCGAAACCTTATGTCGAGCCCCCCAGCAAAGACGCTGCAAGCACCCGATGACGAATTTCGCAGGAACGACCCAGCGTTGTTCACCGCTGGGTTTCGCGGACGAGCGGCGTCGCGAGCGGGCCGAGGTTGGGCTTGCGGCGCGCAGCCGTACTGCTGTACGGCGAGCACCGCAAGCCCAAGATCGGCCCGCGCAGTAGCCGAGCGTCCGCGAAACTAGGGTTGGAGTTTCCAGGTTCCGCCTTCGATCTTGACCATCACCCGGGCACGCTGATCGAGTCCCAGATGGTCGTTAGCGGACATGGTGAACACGCCATGAGACGCGGGCAGTTCCTTCACGTTCTCGATGGCGTCGCGCAGGGCGGCCCGAAACTGGGGCGTGCCGGGCTGTGCCTTCTTGATCGCCTCGGGAATCGCCGCCTGCAGCAACAGCCCGGCGTCCCACGCATGGCCGCCGAAGGTGGACACGCTGCCCTTGCCGAAGGCCGCCTCATACGCGGTCACATACGCCTTGGCGCTCTTCTTGGCCGGATGGTCCGCCGGCAGCTGATCCACCACCAGCACCGGGCCGGCCGGCAGGAAGGTGCCTTCGACATCCTTGCCGCCCACGCGCAGGAAATCATTGTTGGCCACGCCGTGGGTCTGGTAGTACTTGCCACCGTAGCCCCGCTCCTTGAGCGTCTTCTGCGGCAGCGCCGCCGGCGTGCCACTGCCGCCCACCAGCACCGCATCCGGCTTGGCCGACAGGATCTTCAGCACCTGGCCGGTGACCGAGGTGTCGGTCCGGTTGTAGCGCTCATTGGCGACGATGCTCAGCCCCTTGCTGGCGGCGACCTTGTTGAACTCGCCATACCAGCCCTCGCCGTAGGCATCCGCAAAGCCGATGTAGGCCACCGTCTTCACGCCCATCGCCTGCATGTGGCTGGCAATCGCCAGCGCCATCATGATGTCGTTCTGCGGTGTCTTGAAGACCCACTTCTTCTTCGCATCCATCGGCTCGACGATGCGCGCCGACGCGGCCATCGAGATCATCGGCACCTGGGCCTCGGAGACCGCATCGATCATCGCCAGCGAGTTGGGCGTGACCGTGGAGCCGACCACCACATCCACCTTGTGCTCGGTGATCAGCTTGCGGGTGTTGGCCACCGCTGTGGTGGTGTCGGAGGCGTCGTCCAGGATCACATAGTTGACCTTCTGGCCCGCGATCGTCTTGGGCATCAGGCTGAAGGTGTTCTTTTCCGGAATGCCCAGCGACGCGGCCGGCCCGGTGGCCGACACCGTCACGCCGACTTGGATGTCGGCCTGTGCCGCGCCGCCCAGGCCCATCAAGGCGGCGCCGGCCAGCGCCAGCAGGGTGGTCTTCTCGATGCGTTTCATGTCGTCTCCGTGTGAATTTTTTGGTCAGGAACGCAGAGGAAAGGTTCAGGCCGTCATGAGGCAGGACGGCCTGAGACCGAGAGCCCGGACACGCCGTCGGCGACCGGGCCGATCTTCACCGCGCCGAGCCCGCCGAAGAACAGGTCCGCCACCATGGGCGCCACCGCCTCATAGGTCAGGGCCCCGTCCGGACGCAGCCAGGTGAAGGTCCAGTTGATCATGCCGAACAGCAGCATGGTCAGTGGCTTGTGCAGATGGGCGCCGCGCAGTTCCGGGCGAATCGTCGCCACCGCATCGGCGAAGCGGGCAACCACCTGACGCTCGACCTCGATCATCCGCGCCCGATGGTCCTCGTCGAGGAACTTCATGTCCTCGGTCAGCACCCGATGCTCGTTCTGCGACTCGCCGTAGGCCTGCACGAAGCGATGGATCAGCGCCCGCAGATGGTCTTCGGGCGGCAGGCCGAGACCGCTCACCTCGTCCACCAGATGGGCCAGGTGCTGGAGATGGCTCTGGCAGATCTGTGCGAGCAGTTCATGCTTGTCGCGCACATAGTGATAGAGGGTGGGCTTGGACACCTCGCAGGCTTCAGCGACCTGATTCATCGAGGTGGCGGGAAAGCCCTGGTTGGCGAACAGGCGGGCAGCCTGGGCGAGGATCTCCTCGCGGGTGGCGTCGAATCCGGGGGCTCTGCCTCTGGCCATGGGGTCGGTAGGGTCTCGTGAAAGGGAAAAGGAGAACGGAAGACGGAAAGCGCGCTCGGGGTCAGGCTCGGGCTCGGGCTCGGGCTCGGGTCACACAGGCTCCGTTGGCGCGGATGACCTGCTCGATCCGTGCGCTCAGCGCTCGTCGAACGAGATCACCAGGCGCGGGGTCAGCGCATGTGCCTGGCAGCTGAGGATAAAGCCCGCCGCGACCTCATGTTTCTCCAGCGCGAAATTCTTGTCCATGCGGACCTCCCCTTCCAGCAACTTGCAGCGGCAGGTGGAACAGACGCCGGACTTGCAGGAAAACGGCACATCCATGCCGGCCCGCGCGGCGGCGTCCAGCAGGCTCGGATCGCTTTTGCGGAACTCGATCTCGCGCGAGACGCCGTCGCGGATCACCAGCACCTTGGCGGCCTCCGCATCCTCGTCATGGACCTCGTGAGGCGCCGGGCGACCGGTCTGCATTTCCGGCGTGCCGAATCGCTCGATGTGGATCCGGTCTTCCGGCACGCCCGCCTGGCGCAGCGCCGCCTCGGCGTGCTCATTCATCTCGAACGGACCGCACACGAAGACCTGATCGATCCCCGCCGCCGGCACCGGACCCGCCAGGAACGTCGCCAGCTTGGCCTGGTCCAGCCGGCCGGCCATCAGCGGCGAATCGACCTGCTCGCGGGAGAACACGTGATGCAGCGACAGGCGCGTCAGATAGCGGTTCTTCAGATCTTCCAGCTCTTCCTTGAACATCGTCGTCGCAGGACGGCGATTCCCGTAGATCAGGGTGAAGCGGCTCAGCGGTTCGCGGGCGAGCACCGTCTTCATGATCGACAGGATGGGCGTGATGCCCGACCCGGCCGCGATGCCCAGGTAATGCCGGGCGGCCGACGGGTCCAGCGGCACATGGAAGCGGCCTTGCGGCGGAAAGACCTGGATCTCGTCGCCCGGACGCAGGCGCTCATGCACCCAGCTGGAGAACGCGCCACCGGTGACGTGGCGCACACCGACCCGCAGTTCGTTGTCGTCAACGCCGGCGCAGATGGAATAGGACCGGCGCAGGTCCTGGCCGTCGACCTCGCCGCGCAGCGTCAGGTACTGGCCCTGGGTGAAGCGGAAGGTGTCGCGCAGGCCTTCGGGCACGTCGAAGCAGAGCACGACCGCATCGTCGGTGTCCTGGTGCTTGGCGCGCAGGCGCAGCGGGTGAAAGTGCAGGCTCATGGCTGGACTCGGGTTGGGACCGTCGGCCCGGTGGTGCCGGTCAGATCGGTTTGAAATGTTCGAAGGGTTCGCGGCAGTCCAGGCACCGATGCAGCGCCTTGCAGGCGGTCGAGCCGAAGGCGGACAGCCGCTCGGTGTGGGTGCTGCCGCAGCGCGGACAGGCCAGCGGCGGCGCGCGTCGCACCAGCCGGATCGGCACGCCCTGCCCCGGATCGACCGGTCCGGGCGGCGCGATGCCGTAGCGGCGCAGCTTCTCGCGGCCTTCCTCGGTGATCCAGTCGGTGGTCCAGGCCGGCGCACGTCGCATCGTGACGGTGACAGTGCCGAACCGCGCCAGCGCCTCGCGCACCTGCTGCTCGATCACCTCGGTGGCGGGGCAGCCGGAATAGGTGGGCGTGAGCACGACCTCGAAGCCCTCCGCCGTCTCGATCAGGTCGCGCACGATGCCCAACTCCACCAGCGACACCGCCGGCACTTCGGGATCGGGCACCTGCGCGAGCACCTCCCAGGCGGCGGCGCGTCGTCCGCAGCCGTGGTCGAGGGCGACCGGGCTCATGCTCACCACACCCCGCCCGGATAGGCGCGCGGCAGCGACTGCATCGTGGCCAGCAGGTGGCCCATGTGCTCGCTGTGTACGCCGAGCCGGCCAGCGTAGACATGCGGCGTGTCGGCGGGTCGGGCCAGCCGGGCCTCGGCCAGGACCTCGTCCATCGCCGCATCCCATTCCGGTTTCAGCGTGGACCAGGCCGGGCCGAGGCCGCTGCGTTCGGCGGCGGCATCGGTCTCGTCGGTCGCGAACAGCTCGTTCACATAAGGCCAGAGCTGCGCCAGCGCGGTCGTCATCCGACGGGTGGATTCCTCCGAGCCATCGCCCAGCCGCACCACCCATTCCGCGGCGTGCTGCTGGTGATAGCGCACCTCCTTGACCGCCTTGGCCGCAATCGCCGCCACCTCGGCATCGGACGAAGCCTGCAGACGGGTCCACAGCGGCAGCAGCCAGCAGGCGGCCATCAGGTTGCGCGCCTGGGTGAAGGCGAAATCGCCGCGGGGCAACTCCATCATCACCGGGTTGAGGTAGTGGCGCTCGTCGCGCAGGAAGGCGAGCTGGTCTTCGTCGAAGGACTGGCCATCGAGCTGACCGGCGCGGGTGAGCACCGCGCGCGCCTGGCCCAGCAGGTCCAGCGCGATGTTGCCCAGCGCCAGATCCTCTTCCAGGATCGGCGAATGGCCGCACCATTCGGACAGCCGATGCGACAGCACCAGGCAGGCGTCGCCGAGCGGGAGCAGATAGCGCACGTCGTCGCGTGTGCTGGGTTGGATGGAGGCAGTCATGGGGCAGGTCCCGTCAATGTCGCAAGGTCGTGGGCGTCGCCTGGGGCGCGCATCGGCGCATCGGCGCATTGATGCAGCAGCACATCAGCGCATCAGCGCATCAGCCGCGACATCGGCGCGCAGGGCTCACATGTGATCGACCGACGCGGGCAGTTCGTAGAAGGTCGGATGGCGGTAGACCTTGTCCTCCATCGGATCGAAATACATCGACTTCTCGCCGGGGTCGGAGGCCACGATGGCGGACGACGGCACCACCCAGATGCTCACGCCTTCCTGGCGCCGGGTGTAGACATCGCGCGCCATCTGCAGCGCCATCTTCGGGTCGGGCGCATGCAGGCTGCCGCAATGCTTGTGGTCCAGGCCCGCCTTGCTGCGGACAAAGACTTCCCACAAGGGCCATTCATGGCCGCCAGTTTGTTGATTGATGCTCATGGTGCGAGGGCTCGGTAATCGGGTCGATGGGAGGCAGGTCGTGGGGAGAGCGGATCGACGACAAGCCGGCGGATGGAACACCCCGCCGCTGTCGGACCACGCCTGCCAGGGTCTCAGGCGGCCTTGGCCTCGGTGGCGCGTTTGCGGGCATGGGACAGTGCGGCCTCGCGCACCCAGGCGCCGTCGTCCCAGGCCTTGACCCGGGTCTGCAGCCGCTCGGTGTTGCACGGGCCGTTGCCGCCCACGACGCGCCAGAATTCGTTCCAGTCGATGGCGCCGAAGTCGTAGTGATCGCGCTCGGCGTTCCACTTCAGGTCCGCATCGGGCAGCGAAATCCCCAGCAGTTCCGCCTGCGGCACCGTGGCATCGACGAACTTCTGGCGCAGCTCGTCGTTGGTCAGCCGCTTGATGCCCCAGCGCATCGACTGCTCGGAGTTCGGCGAATCCTTGTCCGCCGGGCCGAACATCATCAGCGAGGGCCACCACCAGCGGTTCACCGCGTCCTGCACCAGGGCCTTCTGGGCCTCGGTGCCGTCGCGCATCATCGTCAGCAGGCTCTCGTAGCCCTGGCGTTGATGGAAGCTCTCCTCGCGGCAGATGCGGATCATCGCGCGGGCATACGGCCCGTAGGAGCAGCGGCACAGCGGCACCTGGTTCATGATGGCCGCGCCGTCCACCAGCCAGCCGATCACGCCGATGTCCGCCCAGGTCAGGGTCGGGTAGTTGAAGATGGAGCTGTACTTGGCCCGGCCGCTGTGCAGCGCGTCCAGCATCTGGTCGCGGCTGGTGCCCAGGGTTTCGGCGGCGGAGTAGAGGTACAGGCCGTGGCCGCCCTCGTCCTGCACCTTGGCCAGCAGGATGGCCTTGCGCTTGAGCGACGGGGCGCGGGTGATCCAGTTGCCCTCGGGCAACATGCCGACGATCTCGGAATGCGCATGCTGGCTGATCTGCCGCACCAGCGTCTTGCGGTAGTGCTCCGGCATCCAGTCCTTGGCCTCGATGAAGTCGCCCGCCTCGATGCGGGCCTCGAAGGCGTCATTGCGCTGCTGCTCTTCGGCGGTCTGCAGCTTGGCCGCCTGGTCCTGGGGACCGACGCTCATGGCTTGGGTGTACATCACTTCTCCTTGAAGCGGGTCCTTGTGAGACCCGACCTGTCCTCGGTGGGACGCCATGGCCGGAGGCTGTCCGACCATCGGTCCCGCTCCCCGCCGCTCATCGCCTGAGGGGACGCTTCATTTCAGGCCCTCATTTCGGGCGCTTGTCCACCACGCGGCGGGCCTTGCCCACCAACGTGCGTTCGATCGAATCCGGCGCGCCGACGGTGACGCGTGTCGAGACGCCGATCAAGGTCTTGATGCGATGCTGCAGCGAGGTCGACACGCTCGCCGCGTCCACGCCCTGCCCCACCGCCGACAGCTCGCAGCGCACCTCGACCTCATCCAGATGGCGGTCGCGGCTGACCACGATCTGGTACTGGCCCGACAGTCCCGGCTCCGCCAGCACCAGTTCTTCGATCTGGGTCGGAAAGAGATTCACGCCGCGGATGATCAGCATGTCGTCGCTGCGGCCGACGATCTTGCCCATGCGCCGCATGCTGCGCGCCGTGGGCGGCAGCAACCGGGTGAGGTCGCGGGTGCGGTAGCGGATCACCGGCAGCGCCTGCTTGGTCAGCGAGGTGAATACCAGCTCGCCCTCAGCGCCCTCCGGCAGCACCTCGCCGGTGTCGGGGTCGACGATCTCGGGATAGAAATGGTCCTCCCAGATCACCGGACCATCCTTGGTCTCGATGCATTCGCTGGCCACGCCGGGGCCCATCACCTCGGACAGGCCATAGATGTCGACCGCATCGATGCCGGCCTTGTGTTCGATCTCGCGGCGCATCGCCTCGGTCCAGGGCTCCGCACCAAAGACGCCGACCTTCAGCGAGCTGTCCCGCGCATCCAGGCCCTGGCGTGCGAATTCCTCGACGATCACCTGCATGTAGCTGGGCGTGACCATGATCACGTCGGGACGGAAGTCCTGGATCAGCTGGACCTGCTTTTCGGTCTGACCGCCCGACACCGGAATCACGGTGCAGCCCAGCCGTTCCGCGCCGTAATGCGCGCCCAGGCCGCCAGTGAACAGGCCGTAGCCGTAGGCCACATGGACGATGTCCCCGGGCCGCGTGCCCGCCGCGCGCAGCGAGCGGGCGACCAGGTCGGCCCAGTGGTCGATGTCCTGCCGGGTGTAGCCCACCACCGTCGGCTTGCCGGTCGTGCCCGAAGAGGCATGCACCCGCACCACCTGCTCGCGAGGCACGGCGAACATGCCGAAGGGATAGTGCTCCCGCAGATGCTGCTTGGTGGTGAAGGGAAACAGGCGCAGGTCGCTCAGGTCCTTGAGATCGGACGGATGAACCCCCTTCGCATCGAAGGCGGCCCGATAGTGCGGCACATGGTCGTAGGCCTGCTGGAGCGTGTGGCGCAGGCGCTGCAGCTGCAGCGAGCGGAGTTCGTCCTGGCTCGCACGTTCGATGGGTTCCAGGTCGCCTGGGGCGGGGCGCTTCACCGGCATGGGATCGGTCTCCTAGGTCTTGGCGATCGGTTCCGACACCACGGGCTTGCCCTTGAGGCGATAGGAACGGCCGCGAAAGACAGCGATCAGCTCGTCGCGTTGATTGGTGACAGTGATGTCGTAGACACCGGTGCGACCGGCCAGCGACACCTCGGTCGCCACTGCGGTCAGCACATCGCCTTCCCGGGATGGCGCGACGATGTCGATCGCGAATCCGGAAGCCACCGTCATCTCGTTGTGCGAGTTGCAGGCGAAAGCAAAACAGGAATCCGCCAGCGTGGTCACGATGCCGCCGTGGCAGATGTCGAAGCCGTTGAGCATGTCCGGGCGCACCGTCATGCGCAAGGTGGCCGTGCCGGGGGCAATCGCCAGGACGCCGATGCCCAGGCCCTTGGACGCACGGTCATTGGCGAACATCGTGTCGCGTACCTGCTCGGCGATGCGTTGAGGCGATGTCATCGCCGTCGACGCGACAGACGGCTCATCCACAGGGATCGGGCAGGAGGCGCTGGCGTCGGGCTGCGCGGACATCAGCGGTCCTTGAACTGCGGTGGGCGCTTGGTCAGGAAGGCGGCGGCGCCCTCGAGATAGTCGTGCGCATAACCGAGCTGGCTTTGCAGACGGGCTTCCAGCCGCAGCGATTCCTCGAACTCCAGCTCCATCGACGCATCCAGCGCCTCGCGGGTCTGGACCAGCGCCCGGGTGGGCATCTTCGCCAGCCGCTGGGCCAGGGCCATCGCTTCGGAAGCCAGCTCGGCATCCGGGACGCAGCGGGCGATCAGGCCCCATTGCTGCGCCTCGGCTGCGGGGAGCTTGTCGCCCAGCAGGGTGAGCTGCAGCGCGCGGGCGCGGCCCACCAGACGGGTCAGCAGCCAGGTGCCGCCGCAGTCGGGCACCAGGCCGATCTTCGAGAAGGCCTGGATGAACGAGGCCGACTGGGCCGCGATCACCAGGTCGCAGCCCAGCGCGAAGTTGGCCCCAGCGCCAGCCGCCACGCCATTGACCGCGCAGACGGTCGGTACCGGCATGCTGCGCAGGCGCAGCGCGAGCGGAATGTAGTAGTGATCGAGCAGATTGCCGATGTCCTTGGCCTTGGGCCGGCGATGGGGATCGACCTCACCGCTGGTGGCTTCGAACTCGGGCTTGATATGAGGGTCCGACAGGTCCTGGCCGGCGCAGAACGCGCGACCGGAACCGGTGATGAGCACCGCCCGCACCCCCGCGTCCTTGGCGGCATCGTCCAGGGCGATGCGCACCTGACCGAGCAGTCCGGTCGTGAACGCATTCAAGGCCTGCGGCCGGTTCAGTGTCAGGACGCGCACGGCGCCTTCCTGACTGACCAACAACGGGCTGTCCGGACTGTCCGACCGCGTAGCAGGTTCGTGCGGGGCGGTGCTCATTCGGCTTGTCTCCTCAGCCTTCGTGGATTCAGCTTTTTCAGCTTTTTTGGATCGATATTCAATTTACCGACCGGTCGGTAGATACTACGAGGCCTCAGGCCGCAAAACAAGATCGAAAACATAGGGTTACCACCTACCAAGGAGCGATTTCATGCCCTGCTACGCCATTGACGGCCTGTCGCCGGTTGTTCATCCGCAGGCCTATGTGCATCCGACCGCGGTGCTGATCGGCGATGTCATCGTCGGGCCGGGCTGCTATGTCGGCCCCTGTGCGTCACTGCGGGGTGACTTCGGGCGGATTCGGTTGATGGCGGGCGCCAATCTGCAGGACACCTGCGTGATCCACGGCTTTCCGGACTCCGACACCGTGGTCGAGACCAACGGCCACATCGGCCACGGCGCCGTGCTGCATGGCTGCGTGGTGCGGCACGATGCGCTGGTCGGCATGAATGCGGTGGTGATGGATGAAGCGGAGGTGGGCGCGTTCAGCATCGTGGCGGCCTGCGCCTTCGTGCGGGCCGGCTTGAAGCTGCCGGAGAAGTCGCTCATCGCCGGACTGCCCGCGAAGGTCCTGCGGCCGCTGACCGAGGACGAGATCCGCTGGAAGCGAGAAGGCACCGAGGCCTATCACGCCCTGGCGCAGCGCAGCCGTGCGAGCTTGGTGGAAGTCGAGCCCTTGACCGAAGAGGAACCGGACCGCGCTCGTCTGCAGGTCGGCGCGCTCAAATCCCTCGTGGCCACTAAACGGGACTGAGCCCCGCCGCTGCCGAAGCACCACGGCATCGGCACGGCATCGGCACGGCATCAGAACGGCATCAGAAGGGCATCAGCACGACATCGCCCCGACATCGCCCCGGAAGCGGCATCGACGCCCGCCGAGGTCACGGCGATGGCCCTCAGACCACCTCGACCGGCTGCACCCGCACCAGACCCAGGAACGCCGACACCCGACCGGACGACAGCCCATGCACCCCCGCGCCGGTGCAGGCCGCGGCGGCGGCGGCCACGGCCCAGCGCAGGTGCTCTTCCGGATCCTCCTGCGGGTCCTGCATCAGGCTGAACAGGAGTCCGCCCATCGCGGCATCGCCGGCACCGACGGTGTCGAGCGCACCTTCGAGCACCGGCGGGCTGGCGCTCAGGTCCCCCTTGGGATGGAACAGCTGCGCGCCGCGCTCGCCCAGCGTCAGCATCACGATTGCCCGAGGATTCCAGGCCGCGATCTGGGCCAGGCCCAGGTGATGGTCGCGGCTGCGGAACAGGCCGCGCAGGTCGTCGTCGGAGACCTTGATCACATCGGCGATGCGGCACATGCGCTCCAGCGTGCGGTCATAGCGCGAGTCCATCGTGATGCGGTAGTTGGGGTCGTAGCTGATCCGCACGCCGTCATCCTTGAGCGACTCGGCCAGCGCCACCAGCCGCGCGGCCAGCGGCTCGCGCGTCAGGCTGATCGATCCGAAATGCGCCCACCGCAACGCACGCCGCCATCCGGCGGGCAAGGCATGCGGGCGGAAGTGCAGATCCGCGCTGTCGTCGCCGACGAAGCAATACTCCGGCGGATCGACCTCATGCACATAGGCCATCAACGGTGACTTGGCGAACTGCTGGATGAAACGCAGGTCCAGGCTGGCATCCGCACTGGCCTGCCACAGCGCCTGGCCGAAGCGGTCCTTGCTGATGCCGCCGGCAAAGGCGCTCAGCTGACCCAGCCGCGACATCGCAATCGCCACATTCCACGGCGAGCCGCCGGTGCGGCTGCGCCAGAGATCAGGGCCCTCACGCACCATGTCGGTCAGCGCTTCGCCAAACGACACGAAACTCGCCAGATCGGCATGGAGGACAGTGCTGGGGGTCAAAGTCATGGACCGCATTCAATCGATTGCAGGCCCGTCGCGCAAGTGACAAGTCCTACAGGGTAGCGACACGGCCGACCCGGTCGGCCCCGCCCCACCTCGCCCCCAACGCGCCACCGTACGGCGCATGAAGGCCCGCCGCCGGCGGCCGTTCTGCACAAGGGACGGGATTCGCATCAGACCTTTGCCCGGCGCGGACATCGACGCGGCGGCACAATCGCGCCCTATGACCGATGGCGTGATTCCCCTGTTCGACCTTCGCCAGGTCGGGCGCATTCCCCCCGTCCCCGCCCCGTTGCCGGACCTTTCAGGCCCCTGGCTGGATGCGCGCGGGCGGCCGCTGCGCGACCTGCGCATCTCGGTCACCGATCGCTGCAACTTCCGCTGCAGCTATTGCATGCCCAAGGAAGTCTTCGACAAGGACTACCAATTCCTGCCGCATCGCGACCTGTTGAGCTTCGAGGAGATCACCCGGCTGGCCGGCGTGTTCGCCGGGCTCGGCGTGCAGAAGCTGCGGCTCACCGGTGGCGAACCGCTGCTGCGCCGCAACATTGAAGCACTGATCGCCCAGTTGGCCGAACTGCGCACGCCCGACGATCAGCCGCTGGATCTCACGCTGACCACCAACGGCTCGCTGCTCGCCCGCAAGGCGCAGGCGCTCAAGGACGCCGGCCTGAAGCGGGTGACCGTCAGCCTCGATGCACTGGACGACGCGGTGTTCCGCCGCATGAACGATGTGGACTTCCCGGTGGCCGAGGTGCTGCACGGCATCGAGACCGCGCAGTCGGTCGGGCTGGCGCCGATCAAGGTCAACATGGTGGTCAAGCGGGGCACCAACGACCATCAGATCCTGCCGATGGCGCGTCACTTCCGCGGGACCGGCGTGGTGCTGCGCTTCATCGAGTACATGGACGTCGGCATGAGCAACGGCTGGCGGATGGACGAGGTGCTTCCATCGGCGCAGGTGCTCGCCCGGCTGCGCGAGCACATGGATCTGGTGCCCCTGGCCCCGACCACCGAAGGCGAAACCGCCACCCGCTGGGGCTATGCCGACGGCTCGGGCGAGATCGGGCTGATCTCCAGCGTCACCCAGGCCTTCTGCGGCGACTGCAACCGCGCCCGGCTCTCCACCGAAGGACGGCTTTACACCTGCCTGTTCGCCTCCGATGGCCACGACCTGCGCGCCCTGCTGCGCGGCCAGGGCGACCTGCCGGCCCGCAGCGATGCGGAAATCGCCGGCGCCCTGGGCACGCTGTGGCAACGTCGTGCGGACCGCTATTCCGAGCTGCGCGCCTCGCTGCCGCCCTCCGAGGCGGGCGGTGCGCGACGGGTCGAGATGCACTACATCGGCGGCTGATGACGGGCATCGAGCCGCACGCCATGCTGCCCTCGCACCCTCACGCACACGCGCACGCGCCTTTGCCCCCGCCCGCTCCCGCCCCCGCGGCACGGGCCATCACCGCGGTGCTGCTGTGCGGCGGCCGCGGCAGCCGGATGGGCGGCGTCGACAAACCGCTTCAAGCCTTTCAGGGCCGCCCGCTGGTCGAGCATGTGCTGGCCCGCATCGCACCGCAGGTGAACGGCCGGGTGGTCCTCAGCGCCAACCGGCATCTGGACGACTACCGACGCTACGGCCATCCGGTGGTCACCGACAGCTGGCCGGACTATCCCGGCCCCTTGGCCGGCCTGCTGGCCGGCATGGACGCGGTGCAGGCCCTGCAGGCCGCGGCGATGGCGGCCCAGGCCCCCCACACGCCGAGCGACACCGCCGCCGGCGCGCCCCCGAGCGATCACTGGCTGCTGTGCGTCAGCGGCGACAGTCCCTGGCTGCCGGAGGACCTGGCGTCCCGCCTGCAGGCCGCCCTGACCGACGGCCACGACAGCGCCATGGCGCTGGGTCGCGAGGCGCCCGACACACCGCTGCGCAGCCAGCCGCTGGCCAGCCTGGTGCATCTGCGCCATCGCGACGCGCTGCAGGCGGCCTTGCAGGCCGGCGAGCGCCGCGTCGAAGCCTGGCTGCGGTCGCTGCCCTTGGTGCTGGTACCGTTCGACCGTCCGAGCGACGATCGGGCCTTTGCCAACATCAACGACAGGAGCGAGCTTGAGCGACTTGAACCGCGGCCCCATCCCTGAAGCCGATCCGGCGCCGGTGACCGTCCGCCCCGCCCTGAAGGCCCCTGCCGCCGACGGCGGCTCCGACGCGGTCGCCCAGGCGGCCTCGCACCTGCATCCCGGTCTGCGTCCGACGTCGCTGGAAGGGTCCGAGCTCCGGCTGCTGACCGAGCCCGATCTGCCCGCCTACAAGGCGCTGCGCGACGGGATGCTGGCGCGCCATGAGCATGCCTTTACCTCCGACGCCGCCACCGAACAGACGCGCCAGGCCGCCAGCTACCGCCATCGACTTCATCCCGAGGCGGGCGGCCGCGCCCTGTTCACGCTCGGTGCCTGGTCGGGCGATCGCTTGGTGGGGGCGCTCACCTGTGAGGCGGAAGGTCGGCAGAAGGTGCAGCACATCGCCCACCTGGTGGGCATGATGGTGGATGACGCGCAGCAGGGCCGGGGCATCGGTCGCGCGCTGCTGCAGGAGGCGCTGTCCCGGCTTCGGCATGAGCCCTGGCTGGAGCTGGTCACGCTCAGCGTCACCGCGAGCAACGCGCCGGCGGTGGCGCTCTACCGCAGCATGGGCTTCGTCTGCTATGGCCACCTGCCGCGCGCCGTGCGGCTGGCCGACGGGCGCTACCTGGCCAAGGAACTGATGTGCCTCACCCTGCGCTCCGGCGACGACGGCCCCAATGAGTCCCTGGCCGAACGCCAGGCCGGCGGCACCTCGGCGTTGTAAGCACGGCATCCGCGCGATCTACGCGATCCACGGGCCGTGAGGGACGACGTCGGACCTCGCCTCACGCCCCCCGACATTGCGCCACCGGCTGCGCGACGAGATCCAGGTCCACCACCAGCGCATCCTGTACCGCCAGCAGCCCGCCCAGGACCGCGAAGGGCTTGAGGCCGAACTCGCTCTGTCGAATCACCAGCCGACCTTTCGCGCGCAACGGTGCGGCCTCTGCGCCGGCGCCCGAATCTCCCGGACCGCCCGGACCGCCGGTCGCCCCGCGTTCATCGACTGGGACGACCGCCGCCGACACGCCGGGACGCGCGACGTCCAACGCCACCTCCAGGGTCCTCACCTGGCCATGCAGTTGCACGGCCATGGTCAACACCAGCCGGGGCCAGGCGCCTTCCACCGCGCGGCTGCGCAGCAGCACCTCCGGATGGTCCGACGCCTCCAGCGCCCGCAGCAGGTTGGTCCGCGTGCCGGCGATGTCGTCGGCCGAGGGCTGGCTCGCGAACTCCGCACCGAGGGCCTGGCGCCATTCGGCTCGGTCGATGATCAGGTCCTCCAGACGGAAGGCCAGCTCGACGCCCGCGTCGCCCAAGCCCTGCTGGGGTACATACACATGCCCCACCAAGCGGTCCACGCCCAGCACATGGTTGTGGCCGAGCGACGCCAGCCGGCCGGCCCGAAAGACATGAATGTGGATCTGCGACGCCTGGCCATCGACCGCATACAGACGCCCTTGGTCCCGGCGCTGCGCCGTCAGCCACTCCGGGCAACGCAGGGCGGGCAAGGTGGATGCGTCTGCGGTGGCGACCTTCGCTGCCGTCGATGGCGCCGCTGCGGTGGCGCCGGACGGCCGCATGGGCAGGTTGGGCAGGTTGGGCGGGTGAGTCGCCTCCGTCGGTGCGCGCGGCGAGCTCGTCAGAGGCGCTGGGGACGCCGCGCCCATGTCGGGAGCGCGGGTGCCGCAGGCGGCCAATCCGCTCGCCAGCACCACGCCGACCGCCACCTGAGCCACGAAACTGATGACGCGGGGCGACCCCGTCTTGCGGCGCCATGGCGGCCCGGGACGGCCGGTGCGCAGGCCAGGCGTCGCGGGGTGGTCGCCGCTTCCGGTGGCACCGACCGGGGCGTTTGCGGCGAAGGTGTTGTCGTCCGAGGTCATAAGGGGAAAACCAGGAGCCGCAAAAACGGCATTTTGACCGCCACGACGGCGGCGAGCACACTAGCATTACCGCACAACGAGACAGATCCGGAGACCGCCATGAACCGCCAAGCGACCGATCTGATGGCGCAATACGCCGCCTATCACCGCGACCGCCGCAACATCGCCACCCACTTCGTGGGCATCCCCTTGATCGTGTTTGCCGTCGGCGTGCTGTTAGCGCGGGCCCAGATCCACATCGACCAGTGGACGCTCAGCGCCGCCTGGCTGGTGTGGGCCGGCGCGGCCGCCTGGTACCTCACCCGCGGCAACCTGGTGCTGGGACTGGCCACCGCGCTGGTCAATGCGGTGCTGATGGCCCTGGCCCACCCGCTGGCAGCGGGCTCCACCGGCGGCTGGCTGGCCTGGGGCCTGGGCAGCTTCATCGTGGGTTGGATCATCCAGTTCGTCGGCCATTACTACGAGGGCCGCAAACCGGCGTTCGTCGACGATCTGGTCGGCTTGCTGGTCGGCCCGATGTTCGTGGTCGGCGAGGCCCTGTTCGCCCTGGGCTGGGGCCGTGAACTGCTCGCCGAGATTGAGCGCCGCGTCGGCCCCACCCACCTGCGCGACCTCACCCATCCGGCCTGATCCGACCGAGCCGTCGGGCTTGGGCCTGAGATGGCCCGATGCCGATGGATGAGGCGTGATCCGGCTTGCCGAGGGTCCGCGCCGCGTCGGCCGCACGAGGCCTGAAACAGCGCCTGAGCGGCCGAGCGGTCCCCCTCGTCCCCTGCTTCCCCAAAGGGCCGCCACCGACCCACTGTCCCCGTGCCCCTTGGGGCCGGGTCTTGCGCCGCGTCGCCAAGCGGCTTATCTTGATGACTCGACGGGCGGGCAGCGGCTTCGTCCGATCGATCCGATCCGCCGCGTCGACGACACGCCAGGAGGCTCCATGAAACCGGTGTCCGAACTGCTGAAGAACCGTGGTCCCAACGTCTGGCGCATCACGCCCGATGCAACGGTGTTCGATGCCCTGCATCTGCTGGCCGAGCATGATGTGGGCGCCCTGCTCGTCATGACCGACGACCGCCTGCTGGGCATCTTTTCCGAGCGCGACTACACCCGCAAGATCGCGCTGCAGGGACGGGATTCACGCCACACCCTGGTCAAGGATGTCATGACGCCCAATGTCCTGGTGGTCAAACCCAGCACCGACATGCGGGACTGCATGAGCCTGATGAGCCAACGCAAGATCCGGCACCTGCCGGTGATGCAGGGCGAGGAGGTGATCGGCATGCTGTCGATCCGCGATCTGATGAACGACATCATTGCCGATGACGAACTGACGATCGCGCAGCTGCAGTCCTACATTCACGGGTGACGGGCACAGCGCTCACTCGCCCCAGAACTGCAGCGCGGCGTCGGCGTTGGCCTTGGCTGCGCGCGGCTTGGGCGAGCGCACCGGCGTGCCCAGCGCGATCCAGCCGAGCAGCGTTTCGCCGGGCGCGCAAAAGGCCGCTACCAGACCGGGATCGCGGGCCTTGGCGCCGGACAGCATCTTGCCGCCGAAGCCCAAGGCCTGCGCCGCATTCAGGAAGTTGGTCAGCGCGCCGCCCACGCAGGCCCATTGCTCATGAGCAGGAACTTGCGGATGACCCATGTCCAGCGCCGCCACCACCGCCACGGTGATCGGCGGCAGCAGCGCGCGTTCCTCGTCCATCGCGATGCCTGCGTCGTCCTTGCCCGCGCGCCGTGCGGCGTCACCAAACAGGCGCGACATCGTCGCCCGGGCCTCGCCGCGCACCACCTTGAACCGGAACGGCACCAGTTCGCCGTGGTCCGGCGCATGCAGGGCGGCCTCGACCATCACCCGCAGTTGCTCGTCGCTCGGGCCCGGCACGCCGAGATGCTTCGGTCCCACCGACGCCCGCGCCATCAACAGCGCCAATCCTTCTTGATTCATCGCTCAGGCCTCCCGTGCCTCATCGATTGAGCTTGCGTCGCGCCGCATAGGAACAGGCATCCACCAGCATCACCAGCACCAGCATCGCGAGGACCACGGTGCTGGTTTCGCGCATCTGGAACAGGCCCAGGTGCACGCTCAACATCTGCCCCAGTCCGCCCGCCCCCACCACGCCCAGCACCGCGGCCGCGCGGATGTTGTTCTCCCAGCGGTACAGCGTGTAGCTGAGCAACTGCGGCGCGGCCTGCGGCAAGGTGGCATAGGCAAATACCTGCCAGCGCGAAGCCCCGGCCCAACGCAAGGCCTGGGCCGTCTGCGCCGGTGCATTTTCCAGCGCCTCCGCCATCAGCCGACCCAGCACACCCGTGGTGTGCAGCGCCAGGGCCAGGGTGCCCGGCATCGGCCCGAGTCCCGCTGACACCAGCAGGATCGACGCCCACACCAGCTCGGGCACGCTGCGCAAGGCATTCAGCAGCAGCCAGGTCGCGCCACGCAGCAGACCCGACGGTCGACTGGCCAGCAGCGCCAACGCCAGGCCCGCCACGGCCGCCAAGCCACTGCCCAGGGCCGACATGGCCAGGGTCTCCAATGCGCCCTGCCCCACCCGCATCAGGAAGGCCGGCGCGAGTTGCGGCGGGAAGAATTCAGAGAGGAAGGCGCCCATCTGCGACAGCGCCGACGCGCTCAGCAGATCGCCCCAACGCACCGGCAGCGACACGAAGCTGGCCACCACCAGGACGGCCAACGCCGCCAGCAGCAGCCACAGGCTCGTGCGACGCGGCGGTCGATCGGTGCCGTGCTCGGTCGCACCCATCCGGCTGGGGCGCAGCCAGGCACTGAGACGATCGGCCAAGGCCACCAATGCCATGAAGATCAGCAGGATGGTCGAGACCTCAGCACCCGCGAACATCTTGGTCGCGTTGTCCAGCTGCTGGCCCAGCCCGCCGGCGCCCACGAAGCCCAGGACCACCGAGGTCCGGATCGCGCATTCCCAGCGGTAGACGGTGTAGCTCACGAGCTCGTCGGCACAGCCCGGCAGCGTGCCGAAGAAGAAGGCCTGCAGCCGACCGGCGCCCCCGCGCAGCAGCGCCTGGGTCGGGGTGGCGTCGGCACTCTCCAGGATTTCGGCGTAGACCTTGCCCAGCATGCCGCCGTAGGACAGCGCAATGGCCAGCACCCCGGCCCCCGGCCCCAGGCCCAGCACCCGCACCAGCATCAGCGCCCACACCAGCTCGGGCACCGACCGCAGCACCACCAGCAGCGTGCGCAACGTCCAGCGCAAGGACGCCGGCAGCGCGGCCATGCGCCCGGTGAGCGAGGAGACCGACAACCGCGCCGTCGCCAGCAAGGCCAGCGGCACGGCGATCACCCAGGCCAGCGCCAGTCCCACCGTGGCCATCGCCACCGTGCGCCAGGTGTCGGCCAGCGCCATCCACAGGAATTCCGCATCGACACGCGGCGTCAGGAACTGGACGCCGAATCGGAGAGCCGCCCGCAGGCTGCGGGGCTCCAGCAGTTCCCAGGGCCGGAACTCGCACCAGACCAGCAGCGGCCACAGCAGCACCAGCACCGCGACGCCCAGACCGATCCGCCGCGTGAGGGCCGGATCGCGGCGCCACGGCTCGGCGCCCATCGCGCTCATGGGGCTCATGGGGCTCATGGGGCTTAGACCCAGGTTCATCGACACATCGCCTGCGGCACGGCGCGCGACAGGGTCGCATCGCCAGGACCGCCCTGGGCATCGTCATCGGCGGCGGATGGGGGTCGATCGTCCAGCCCGGCATAGAGTGCTTCGAGCAGCGCGTCGTCCAGACCGTGGGACGGGCCGTCGTAGACCAGGCGGCCTTCGCGCAAGGCAACCACCCGGGGAAAAAGCGAGCGGGCCAATTCCACCTGATGCAGGCTACAGACGAGCGTGCGCTGCTGCGCGCGGGCGGCCTCCTGCAACACGGCCAGACTGCGCTGCGCGCGCTGGGGATCCAGCGCGGAGAGCGGCTCATCGACCAACCACAGGGCGGCGCGGGACACCAGCAACCGCGCCAGTGCGACCCGCTGGCGCTCGCCGCCGGAGAGTTGGTCCACACGGGACCAGAGGCGGTTGCCCAGCTCGAGGCGGTCCAGCGCATCGAATGCCACGCGGGCTTGATCGGCGGACGGGCTGAACAGCATGCGCAGCGACGTACCCAGACCGGCACCGGGCAGCAGGCCGGCCAGCACGGCGGTGACCACCCGCTGACGGGGTGGCAACGGTGGGTGCTGCGGCGCGAGCATCAACTGGCGGCGCAGCCGATGGCGGGCGGCATGCGACAGGGCCCAGGCGTCCTGGCCGCCGAGGCGCAGATGGCCATCGGCGGGTGCCAGGGCGAGTGCGAGGGCATGCAGCAGCGAGGTTTTTCCGGCGCCGGACGCGCCGATCAGCGCGACCTGCTCGCCGGCCTCGATGCGCAGGGACAGCGGCTGGATCAGGCAGCGCGCACCGGCCTGCAGACGCAGGCCGTCCAACTCCAGCAGCGACATCAGGCGATCACTTCAGCAGGCCGGCGTTTTCGGCGGCGGCCTTGATGCCGGTGTAGTTCTCCGGCTTGGTCGGCACGAACTTGGTGGCGCGCTGCAGGCCGAGGATCTCCTTGCCTTCGGGCGTGGCATCGCTGAGCTTCAGGAAGGCTTGCTTGAGCTTTTCCTTCATGGCGGCGGGCATGTCGGCATGCACGCTCCAGTTGTAGTCGTAGTAGGTGGGCGTGGTGAAGAACACCTTCACCTCGGCCGGATCGACCTTCTTCTCGCTGAGCAGCTTTTCCCACACCGAGATGTTGAGGGCGCCGGCGTCCACCTTGCCGCTGGCCACGGCGGCGACGGTGGCGTCATGCGCGCCGGAGAAGCTGATGCGCTTGAGGTCGGATTCCGGATTGATCTTGGCGGCGAGCAGGAAGCTGCGGGGCATCAGATGGCCGGAGGTGCTGGAGGCCGAGCCGAAGCTCAGCGTCTTGCCTTTGAGGTCGTCGAGCTTGGTGATGCCGCTCTTCGCATCGGTGATGAACACCGATCGGAATTTTTCGTCTTCCTCGCGCTGGACCAGCGGCACGACCTTGCCGCCGGAGCGCACATTGGCCTGGACGAAGGTGAAGCCGCCGAACCAGGCCAGGTCGATCTTCTTGTTGACCACGGCTTCCACGGCGGCGGCGTAGTCGGTGACTGGGGTCCACTCGACCTTCACGCCGAGTTCTTTTTCCAGGTACTTGCCCAGCGGTGCGAACTTGCGGGCGAGCTCGGTCGGCGACTCATCCGGAATCGCGGTCACGCGCAGGACGGTCTGCGCATGGGCAGCGCCGACGGTGGACAGGGCGACCAGGGCGGCCACGGAGAAGCCCCGCACGGCGCGGTGAAGGTGGTGGAACAGGTTGGACATCAGAGTCTCCCGATGGAGTGGATGGAACTGCGGTGGGCGGAAGCGACGGGTCGAGCGACCCGGGCATCCTCGAACGACCTCGCGGCCGAGGCCAGCGAGGTGAAATGAGGGAAAAAAGGAGGAATGAGACATCGCCGAACGTCCTGGCACGTCCCCGCCCCCGAGGGCGGGTGCCGGAAGTCAGCGGTTCGGCGAGCGTCAGATTGCCGTGCGAGCGGCTCGAGGTTGCGACGAGGAGCGCAGCCGTACTCCCGTACGGCGAGCACCGCAGTCGCAAGATCGAGTCGCGCAGCCGGCAAGCTGGCGCTTGCCGGCGGAGGGGGGAGGGGGTCGAACCCTCCCGGCAACGCATGGCGCCACCCACCAGGTTTGAAGCCTGGCCGATCCACCGGGATCGTTCCCCCTCCCACAGCCCTGCGGGGCTGGCGTGAGGGCGGGGTGAAAGTCCCCTGCCCTGTGGCCAGCCCGGTCTGTCCTTGTCCTACGCCTGCTGCGCCTGCTGCGCGTGCTGCGCCTGCTGCGCCTGCTGCGCCTGCTGCGCGGACGCTGCGTGTGTCCTGACGTCCTTCGCCCTCGCTCCCCATGATCTCAAGCGGCCTTCACCGGCTCGCCCTCATCCAGGAACAACTGGCAATCCGCTCTCAGCTTATGCGCATCCCCCACCCGTCGGAGCAACCCGACGCGATCAAAGAACTCCAGCACCTGAATCGCCCGCTTGCGGCCCAGCCCGCTGCGGTCCCGAAACAGCGCCGCGCGCACATCACCATCTTCCTGCGCCGCACCACGTGCCAATTGCGCCAGCGCGTGAATCGCTGCCGGCGCATAGTACAAGTCCTTCACCACCTGGAACAACTCCCCCCGCTGCGCCAATCGCGCAAGCGTGGTGCGCATCAGCGCCTCGGACTCCTGCGCCAAGCCGGCCAGATCCCGCACCCAGGACCCTTCGAAGCCCGATTCCACCAGGCGCGGCAGCACCTTCTGCGCCAGCCGTTCATCCAGCGCCGACAGCGCCACCCCGTGCGCCGGCAGATGCACCGCGGCGCCGGCCAATCGCACCTGGCCGCGTTCGGCCATGCGCTGCACCAAGGCGCGCCACAGCGGCTCCGCCAGGCGCGGCGCGCTCAGGCGCCGCCAGCGCGCCAGATCCGGCCCGAGCTCGTCCGGTTGATCCCGGTGGTATTGCGCGAGCCGCTCCAACGCCAGCGCCTCCCAGACACCGGCCTGCATCGGCCCCAGCGCCCAGGCTGACGCCATGGCCGCATCGGCCGTTCCTTCAATTCGACCGGTACTGAGGGCCTCAGCGCTACCGCCGACCAGGCCATCGCCGGCGTCAGCGTCGGAAGCGGCCTCCGCCACCTTCGCCTCCTTCGGGCCCGGAGCCACGGCAGCGGACCACCAGGGCGCTCGCGCGTCGCGGGCCAGCCCTTGTGCCGCCGCCAGCCGGGACAGATCCACGCCCGCCGGCGCCTGAGCCAACAGCCCGCGCAATCGCTCGATCGGGTCCGGTTGCGACAGGGCGATCAATTCCGCCAAACGTTGCGGCGTACGTCGGTACCGCGCCGGCGCCTGCGGATCCAGCACCCGACCGCCCGCCAGGGCTCGCGTGGCGGACGCATCCCGCAGCACCACCCGATCGCCGGCCCAGCCGCACATCGGTTGATGCAGCACGATCTGCACCAGCGCCTCGGCGCCGGGCTGGACCAGTTCCAGCACCTGACCATCCAGACCGCCCAGGATCGCCACCGATCCGGTCGCCTCCGCCGCGCCCAGATGCACATGCACCGGCGTGCCGCTGCGCAGCGGCTTGGCCTCGTCCGACCACAACCGCAGTCGGACATCGATGCGGTCGCTCCATTGCGCCACCTCCGGCGCCGCCAGCCACTGGCCGCGGGCGACCTCATCCTTGTCCAGGCCGGCCAGCCCGATGGCCACCCGCTGACCCACCTGGGCATGCTCGACCGATTCGTTCTGCGCATGCAGGCTGCGCACCCGCGCGACCTGCGGCACCTGGCCCGCAGCGGGCGGCAGCAGCCACAGCTCATCGCCGATGCGCACTTCTCCCGCATACGCGGTCCCGGTGCACACCGTGCCGACGCCCGACAGGCTGAACACCCGATCGATCGCCAGCCGGAAACCCTGCCCGGCCACGTCGCGCGCCGGCATCTGCCGCGACTGCGCCAGCAAGTGCTGCCGAAGCGCGACCACGCCCTCCCCCGTGGTGGCGGCCACCTCGAAGATCGGCGCACCGGCCAGGCTGGTGTGGGCCAGCAGTTCGTCGATCTCGGCGCGGCGCGCGGCGCGCAAGGCCGCATCAGCACGATCGCATTTGGTCAGGGCGACAGTGCCGCGCTCGATGCCCAGCAGGGACAGCAGTGCCAGATGCTCACGCGTCTGCGGCATCACGCCGTCATCGGCCGCGACCAGCAACAGCGCATGATCGATGCCGGTGGCGCCGGAGAGCATGGTGTGCACCAGCCGCTCGTGACCCGGGACATCGACAAACCCGAGGCGCTGGCCCTCGCCCGCGTCCAGGTAGGCATAGCCCAGCGCAATGCTGATGCCGCGACGCTTCTCTTCCGGCAGACGGTCGGTGTCCACGCCGGTGAGCGCTTTGACCAGCGTGGTCTTGCCGTGGTCGATGTGACCCGCGGTGCCGATGATCATGGCGTCGCCCGTCCGTTCACGACAGCGCCGCCTTCAGCTGCGGCAGCTGCGCCAGCAACTCGGCCTCGGCGCCGGACACGTCCAGGCAGCGGAGGTCCAGCCAGAGTTCGTCGGCCTGCACTCGCGCCACCACCGGCAGCGGCAGGTCGCGCAGCGCCGTCATCAATTCCTCGAGCGCCCGGCCCATGCCACGCTTGCCGGGCAGTTGCGGCGCGATCGCCAGTCCGGCCGACGGCAGCGTCTCCACCGGCAGCGAGCCGGAGCCGATCTGACCGCGCATCGCCGCCACCCGCACCGCATAGCGCGGCGCCAGGGCCGATTGCAGCGGCGCGAGCAGGCGCGCCGCCTGCGCTTCGATGTCGGCCACCGGGCGGGTCAGCAGGCGCAGCGTGGGCAGGTCGCGGGTGAGTCGATCCGGTTGCAGATAGAGCCGCAGCGTCGCCTCCAGCGCCGCCAGCGGCAACTTGGACAGACGCAGGGCCCGCTTCATCGGAAACTTGCGGATGCGCTGGATGTATTCGCGACGGCCGACGATCAAGCCCGCCTGCGGCCCGCCCAGCAGCTTGTCGCCGCTGAAGGTCACCACATCGCAGCCATCGGCCAGCATCTGCTGCGGCAAGGGCTCGGCCGGCAGCCCCCACTGCGCCAGATCGACCAGCGAGCCGCTGCCCAGGTCGGTCAGCAGCGGCAGGCCGCGGGCGTGCGCGATGGGCGCCAGTTCGGCCTCGCTCACCGAGGCGGTGAAGCCTTGAATCGCGTAGTTGCTGGTGTGGACCTTCATCAGCAAGGCGGTGCGGGGCGTGATCGCGGCTTCATAGTCGCGCGCATGGGTGCGGTTGGTGGTGCCCACCTCGACCAGCGTGGCGCCGGCCGCCGCCATCACATCCGGCATGCGGAAGGCGCCGCCGATCTCCACCAGCTCACCGCGCGAGACGATCGCCTCGCGCCCGCCTGCCAAGGCCGCAATGCCCAGCAGCACCGCCGCCGCATTGTTGTTGACCACCGTCGCCGCTTCGGCGCCGGTGATCTCGCACAGCAGGTCCTCGACCAGGCTGTCGCGGTCACCGCGGGCACCGAGTGCGAGGTCGAACTCCAGGTTGTTCGGCGAGCCCATGCAGGCCAGCACCTGCTGCACCGCCTCGTCGGCCAGCACCGCGCGTCCGAGGTTGGTGTGCAGCACGGTACCGGTGAGGTTGAGCACCCGGCGCATGCGCGGCGCCAGGCGCGCGGCGCACTGGCTTTCGAGTGCCTGCGGCAGGCGGGCCAGCCGCGCGGCGGGCAGCGCACCGTCCAGCGCGAGCCGGCGCCAGTTGTCGAGCAGCCGGCGGGCCTGCACGGCGACGAAATGATGGCCGTGCGCAGCCACGAGCGGCGCGATGGCGACATCGCGCAGCAGTCGATCGACGGAGGGAAGATCCTTGGGCGCCGCGGAGGGTGGAACCGGGGAGCCTGCCGTCGGACCATGAACCATGGATGCCTCGGGCTTCATGCTCAGTGGCCTCCGGGATCGGGTGGCGGGTCCAGCGCCGGCGCACTGTCGTGGCCGACATCGGGCTCGCCCAGGATCAGCAGCGGATTGAAGCCCTGCCGCACCAGGCCCAGCTCGCCGACCAGCAGGTCCAGCGTCAGCGTGGCGAGGTCATCGGCCAGCGGCTCGACCTGCAGGTCTTTTTCCATGTGGACCTGCTTCAGATAGTGGCCGCAGGTCTCGCAGCATTCGGCCTGCACCGCTTCGGCCTTCTTGCCGTCCTCGTCGACCAGTTGCTGGAAGCTGATGCCCTTGGTGCCCTGGCAGTGGGTGCACTTGATGCGCACGTAATGCCATTGCGTGCCGCACAGCGAGCAGGCGAGGAAGCGCTGGCCCGAAGTCTCGCCGGAGATCCGGGTCATCGACGCCACCGGGCGCGATCCGCAGCAGGGGCAGACCGTGGGGTCGTCGATGTAGCTGAAGGGCGGGAGCGATTCGGTCTTGTCGCTGCGCTCGTAGCGGGCCTGCAGTTGCTGGACCAGGCGCACCCAGTGCAATTGCAGCGCGGCGCCGATCAGCGGCGCAGTGGCGGGATCGAGCGCCGGAGCGCCGCCGGCCAGCAGTGCCTGCGCCTGCTGCTCCAGGAAGTCGTCGTCCGCCGTGGCCAGGGACTGGACCAGCAAGCGGGCCGGCTCGGGAAGCGGCGCCTGCGCCATGGCCTGGACCAGCTCGCGCAATTCCTCGCGCCAGACCGGGTCACGCGCATGGCGCAGGGCGTCCAGTGGCGCGAGGCCGCCAGCGGCGGCCTCGCCCACGGCCAGCTCGTTGGGCAGCACCAGGGTGCGCGGCTGCTTGAGCTGCTCGTGCTGACGCTGGGCGAGTTCGGCCGCGAAGAGCAGGTAATCCCGCATCGCATGGCCCTCGGCCAGGTGACGCAGGCGCAGGGCGCGCTCGGCGAAGAGGCCGGGTTCGGGCAGGCGCAGGGGCGCGGCGCGCGCGCCAGCGCCCACCGCGATCTCCTCCGGGGTCATCAAGCGAATGGTGCTGCTGGCGGTCATGCGCGCGGACGCTCCTTCATTTCCTTGTGCCACAGCGGATGGTGGTGCGCGGCCCAGGTTTCCGTGACCGTACCACGCGTCATGGCCCGCATCGAGCCCTTCACCCAGATGGCCGCGTAGACATGGATGATGATCGTCAAGATCAGCATCGCCGCCGAGGCCGAGTGCAGCACCACCGCGATGCGACGCATCAGGATGTTGCCTTCAGGGAACCAGGCGTGCCAGAACATGAAACCGGTGACGAGCAACACCAGCAGCGACACCACCATGACCCAGAACACCACCTTTTGCCCGCCGTTGTATTTGTAGGCTTGGTGGGAGGCGGTTTTGTCGGTGCCGGCGATCAGCTCGGTGCTTTGCCGGATCCATTCGGTGTCGACTGGGGTCCAGAGGTTGTCCCGCCACATCTTCAACGCCAGGAACACGAAGGCCAGCACCATCCCCAGTCCCATGTAGGGATGGAGGATGCGGGTCCACGGGCCGCCGCCGAACAGGCTGGACAGGAAGAACAGGCTGGGATGGAAGAACGCCAGGCCCGAGAGCCCGGCACAGAAGAACAGCAGCACCACGATCCAGTGGTTGATCCGCTGGCTGTCGCGATAGCGTTGCAGCATGGCCATGATGATCTCCCGGTGTCAGAGGCCGCCGTCCGGCGGTGAGTGGGGCGAGCGGGTCGGTGCCACGCCGTCGCGACCCGCCTGGCGGGCGCGCTCGTCGGCGAGTTCCTCCTCGTCGTCCGGCTCGTCATGGCCGGAGGTCAGCGGGCCGACCTTCATGTAGTGGAAGAAGCCTGCCACCGCGGCGCCCACCATGGCGGCCACCGCGAGCGGCTTGGCCGCGCCCTTCCACAGCGAGACCAGCGGGCTGATCTTCGGATCCTTCTTCAGGCCGTGATAGAGCTCCGGCTGATCGGCATGCTGCAGCACATACATGACGTGGGTGCCGCCGACGCCTTGCGGGTCGTAGACACCAGCGTTGTCATAGCCGCGCTCCTTGAGGTCGACGATCCGTTCGGCCGCGAACTCATGCATGTCCTCCTTGGAACCGAAGCGGATCGCACCGGTCGGGCAGGCCTTGACGCAGGCCGGCTCCAGGCCGACGCCGACGCGGTCCGAACACAGACTGCACTTGTAGGCCTTGTTGTCGGCCTTGGAAATGCGCGGGACATCGAACGGACAGCCGGTGACGCAGTTGCCGCAGCCGACGCAGTGCTCGGAGATGAAGTCGACGATGCCGTTCTGGTACTTGACGATGGCGCCGGGCGACGGACAGCTCTTCAGACAGCCCGGATCCTCGCAGTGCATGCAGCCATCCTTGCGGATCAGCCATTCGAGCTTGTTCTCGACGACCTCCACTTCGGAAAAGCGCATGACCGTCCAGGACTGGGGCGTCAGGTCGCGCGGGTTGTCGTAGGTGCCGTGGTTCTCGCCGACCTCATCGCGCAGGTCGTTCCACTGCATGCAGGCCACCTGACAGGCCTTGCAGCCAATGCAGGAGGAGACGTCGATCAGCTTGGCGACTTCGACGGTATGCCGGCGGGCGTCGGGGCTGGGCGTGGTCGTGGCGGAACGCTTGGCAATGTCGAGGGATTGCAATGAAGACATGGCTCAGGCCTTCTCGATGTTGACGGTGAAGCTCTTGAATTCCGGCGTCTGGGTGTTCGCGTCGCCGACGAACGGCGTGAGCGTGTTGACCAGATAGCCGGGCTTGGCCACACCGACAAAGCCCCAATGATTCGGCAAGCCGACGGTATGCACCCGCTTGCCGCCCACGTCCAGCGACGCGACCCGCTTGGTCACCACCGCCACGGTCTTGATGAAGCCGCGTTTGGAACTGACCTTGACCTGGTCGCCGTTGGCGATCCCCTTCTCCTTCGCAAGTTCCTCGCCGATCTCCACAAACTGCTGCGGCTGGATGATGGCGTTGGTGAGCACGTTCTTCGTCCAGTAGTGGAAGTGCTCGGTCAACCGGTAGCTGGTGGCGACATAGGGGAACTTGTCCGGCTTGCCGAACTGTTCGAAGTCGCCCTTGAACACCCGGCCCACCGGGTTGTTCATGGCCTTCGGATTGTTCGGATGCAGCGGGTTGTTCTCCAGCGGCGATTCGAACGGCTCGTAATGCTCGGGCAGCGGACCGTCCACCATGCCGGTGGGCGCGAACAGACGGGCCACGCCCTCGGCGGTCATGATGAACGGACGCACCGCATCCGGGTCGTTCGGATTGGCATCCGGACGGATATCCGGAATGTCGGAGCCGCCCCATTTCTCACCCGTCCAGCTGATGAGCCGGCGCTTGCCGTTCCACGGCTTGCCGCTCGGATCGCAGGAAGCCGCGTTGTAGAGCACACGCCGGTTCGCCGGCCAGGCCCAGGCCCAGCCCAGCGTCTGGCCGATGCCCCACGGATCGCTGTTGTCGCGACGGGCCATCTGGTTGCCGGCCTGAGTCCAGGCGCCGGCATAGATCCAGCAACCGCTCGAGGTGGAGCCGTCATCGCGCAGCAGGCCGAAGCCGGCGAGCTGCTCGCCCGCCTTGGCCAGGACCTTGGTCGGATCCTTCGGATCCGTCACATCGGCCAGCGCCTTGCCGTTGAATTCCATCGCCAGTTCCTCGGCCGAGGGACTGTTCGGAATCTTGTACGGCCAGCTCAGGTTGACGATCGGATCCGGGAAGGCACCACCGTCCTTCTGGTAGAGCGCCCGCATGCGCAGGAAGAGCTCGGCGATGATTTCCGCATCGCCCTTGGCCTCGCCCGGGGGCTCGGCGCCCTTCCAGTGCCACTGCAGCCAACGGCCGGAGTTGGTCAGCGAACCGTCCTCTTCCGCGAAGCAGGTGCTCGGGAAGCGGAAGACGGTGGTCTGGATGTCCTCCGACTTCACATCGTTGTGCTCGCCGTAGTTCTTCCAGAACTCCGCCGTCTCGGTGTTCAGCGGATCGATGATGGCCAGGAACTTGAGCTTGGACAGGCTCTCGACGATCTTCTTCTTGTTGGGGAACGAGCCCACCGGGTTGAAGCCCTGGCAGATGTAGCCGTTCACCTTGCCCTGGTGCATCAGCTCGAAGGTCTGCAGGACGTCGTAACCCTTGTCGTACTTGGGCAGGTAGTGATAGGCCCAGTCGTTTTCCTTGGTCGCAGCCTTGCCCCACCACGCCTTTTGCTGGCTGACGAAGAACTTGGGATAGTTCTGCCAGAAGCTCATCTGGTTGGGACGCAGCGGCTTGATCGCACGGGTCTTGAAGTACGTCTCCAGGTCCTGCTCGCTTTCCCGGGCCAGGCTCATGTAGCCGGTCAGGGAGGTCGAGAGCAGGCCCAGGTCGGTCAGGCCCTGGATGTTGCTGTGGCCGCGCAAGGCGTTCATGCCGCCACCGGGCAGACCGATGTTGCCCAGCAGCAGCTGCATCAGCGCACCCGTGCGGATGATCTGCGAGCCCTGGCTGTGTTGGGTCCAGCCCAGCGCATACATGATGGTCATCACCTTGCCCGGCGCCGAGGTCTCGGCAATGGACTCGCACACCTTCAGGAACTTGTCCTGCGGCGTGCCGGTGATCCGGCTGACCATCTCCGGCGTGTAGCGCGCGTAATGCGCCTTCATGAGCTGCAGCACCGAGCGCGGGTGCTGCATCGTCGGATCGACCTTGGCGAAGCCCTTCTCGTCCAGCTCATAGCCCCAGGAGGCATTGTTGTAGCTGCGCTTGGCCGCGTCATAGCCCGAGAACAGACCGTCCTCGAACTTGTAGGCCTCACCCACGATGAAGGTGGCGTTGGTGTAGTGCTTGACGTACTCGTGCTGGATCTTGTCGTGGCTGAGCAGGTAATTGATCACCCCGCCCAGGAAGGCGATGTCAGACCCCGCGCGGATCGGCGCGTAGTAGTCGCTCATCGCGGCCGAGCGCGTGAAGCGCGGGTCGACCACGATCAGCCGGGCCTTGTTGTGATGCTTGGCCTCGATCACCCACTTGAAACCGCAGGGGTGTGCCTCGGCGGCATTGCCGCCCATGATCAGCACCAGATCGGCGTTCTTGATGTCCACCCAATGGTTGGTCATCGCGCCGCGTCCGAACGTCGGGGCCAGACTGGCCACCGTCGGTCCGTGTCAAACGCGGGCTTGGTTGTCGAACGCCAGCATCCCCATCGACCGCATCGCCTTGTGGGTGATGTAGCCGGATTCGTTGGAGGATGCGGAGGCGCAGAGCATGCCGGTCGAGAGCCAACGGTTGACGGTCTTGCCGTCGCCGTTGGTGGCGATGAAGTTGGCGTCGCGGTCAGCTTTCATCAGCTTGACCAGGCGATTCATCGCCTCGTCCCAGCTGACGCGCTTCCATTCGGTGGCGCCGGGTTCGCGGATCTGCGGGTACTTCAGGCGGTTGGGGCTGTGGACGAAGTCCAGCAGGCCCGCGCCCTTGGGGCACAGGGTGCCGCGGTTGACCGGATGGTCCGGATCGCCCTCGATGTGGATGATCTCGCTGGTGACGTTCTTGGCCTTGTCACCCAGCGAATACATGATCAGTCCGCAACCCACCGAGCAATACGGGCAGGTGTTGCGGGTTTCGGTCGCCCGAGCGAGCTTGAATTGGCGGGTTTCCGCCAGTGCGGCGGTTGGGGAAAATCCCAACGCCACGAGGCTGGAGCCCATGACGGCCGCCCCGCTCACCCGGAAGAAATGTCTCCGGTTCATGTCCATGTTGGCTGTGCCTCCTGCCCGGGGCCGACGTCGTGATCGTGTGTCGCCCAGGGTAATTCGCGGCCGGCACGCGGCCCGCCCCGCTATTTCGTCATAAAGCCCGTGCTTTGTCCAATGAACGGAGACCTCGAAAGGCGAGCCCGGACCACAGGACGCACAGTACTTCACACCTGACAGCCGTTGTGCAGTGCAGCGACTTTTGCTTCAACCTTGACGCACCGCGTTTTGCACTTCACCGTCGGGCATGCGCACATGACAGCGCCACCCGAGGCGCACCATCGGCACCCGCGATCGGCGTCGGGCCGCGAGACCCGGAACCGACGCGAATCCCAATGATGACCCGCCTCTGACGCGCTGGGGATCACGCGGCCCATCGTCCCACCCCACCGACTCAGGGGGGGCCGGATGATCAGGTGGTCTTGGAGATGGTGATGGTCGGGAACTTGGACGAATAGTCCTTCGCCTGACCGGCGAGCTTCACCGCGATCTTGCGCGCGATGGCCTTGTAGGCCTGGGCGTGCGGTCCGTCCGGATCGGCAACGACCGTGGGGCGACCGCTGTCGGCCTGCTCCCGGATCGAGAGCGCCAAGGGCAGCGAACCGAGCATCTCCTGCCCGTATTGATCCGCCATGCGCTGACCGCCGCCGCTGCCGAAGATGTGCTCGGCATGGCCGCACTGGCTGCAGATGTGGATGGCCATGTTCTCGACCACGCCCAGGATCGGCACGCCCACCTTCTCGAACATCTTCAGGCCCTTCTTCGCATCGATCAGGGCGATGTCCTGCGGCGTCGTGACGATCACCGCGCCGCTGACGGGCACCCGCTGCGACAGGGTCAACTGGATGTCGCCGGTGCCGGGCGGCATGTCGATGACCAGATAGTCGAGGTCCTTCCAGCGCGTCTGGCGCAGCAGTTGCTCGAGGGCCTGGGTGGCCATCGGGCCGCGCCACACCATGGCCTGGTCATCCTCGACCAGGAAGCCAATCGACATCAGTTGCAGACCGTGCGAGACCAGCGGTTCCATCGTCTGGCCATCGGTGCTCTCGGGCCGACCCTGGATGCCCAGCATCAGCGGCAGGCTGGGGCCGTAGATGTCCGCATCCAGCAAGCCCACCTGCGCACCCTCGGCCGCCAGGGCGAGCGCCAGGTTCGCCGCGGTGGTGCTCTTGCCCACGCCGCCCTTGCCGGACGCCACCGCCACGATGTTCTTCACGCCGGGCAACAGTTGCACACCGCGCTGCACCGCATGGGCGACGATCTTGCTGGTGATGCTGACGCTGACATTGCCCACGCCAGTTACCGTGCGGGCCGCGGTCACCAGGGCCGCGCGCAAGCCATCGATCTGGCTGGCGGCGGGATAGCCCAGCTCCACATCGAAGCTCACCGAATCGCCCTGCACACGCAGGTTGCGCAACTGCTTCGTCGAGACGAGGTCGCGGCCGGTGTTGATGTCGACAACCTGCTGCAGGGCCTGCAGCAGCGTGGCTTCTTGGATCTGGGACATGGAACGGAGCGCCTTGCGGGCGGCAAAGAAATCGGAGCGGTCGGCGTGCGATCGCAGTGGACGGCAGTCTAGCCCAGCGACCCAATCCCCTGCCACACGGAGGCGACAACCACGCTCTGCCGCAGCCATTGGGGCGCCACTGCAGGATCGGCCATCCCGAAGGCAATGGCGGCAATGGCGGCAATGACTGATCCACCTCACTCATTGAGATGGGCCACCCAGAGCGCTTCACCCTTGCAAGCCATGGCGTCCTCATGGACCGGCCCGAATACTGCCGGGCATGCGAACGTCGATCATCCACTTCCAGCTCTGGCTGATGCGCCCATTCCGCGACTGGATTCGGCACCTGTTGCTCCGAGCGCGTCCCACGACGCACCCGATCATCCACACCCGCCGACACCCGACCAGCGACGTCGTCGCTCCCACCGCACCCACGACCCGCGTGCCAGCCATCATCTGGAGCTACTGGCACGACACTGAGTTGCCGCCCATCGTGCGAGGCTGCTTCCGCAGTTGGCAGCGGCACGCACCAGATCATGTGATTCACTTATTGAGTCGAGACACGCTGACGCGTTTCATTCCCGAAGAGCAACTGCCTGAGGGCTTCGATCGATGGCCGCCCTATCGGCAGTCCGACTGGCTGCGCGTCGCGCTGGTGGGGCAGCATGGCGGGATATGGATGGATGCCAGCATCCTCCTGACGCGTCCACCTGACTGGCTGCCGGCGCTGGTGGACCGGCATCATGGTGGATTCGCAGGCTTTCACCTGCAGCGCTCGGCACCGCGCCTCAAGGGCGGACTGCCGTTCCTGGAGAACTGGTGCTTCGCCGCGCCACCGGGAGATCCCTTCGTACTGGCCTGGAAGGCAGAGTTGTCGCATGCCATGCGCCTGGGCGAAGTCGTCTATCTGGCCGGACTGGGGCCGCATCAAGCCCTCATCCTGGAGCACCTCGACAACCCAATCTATCTGGTCATGCACGCGGCGGCACGCGTGGTACTGCTCCGAGACGGGCCCTTCGACATGACCTTGCTGCCCGCGGAAGACTCTGCCTATTTCCTGCTCAATCACAGCGGCTGGCGACGTTCGCGGCTTCTGCTCGCCCTGCTCGGCTGGGCCGAGCGAGGAGACACCGCCATGGTCAAGCTGCGAGGCACCGACCGGGCCAGGCTGACGCGGCAACTCCAGCGCACTGCGCCGATGGCACAGAGCATCGTCGCCACCGAATTGCTTTGCGACATCACGAGGCTGGACTCACCTCTCCGCTGACGCCCGTCTCACGACGATCGACAACAAGGCGCTGTTGAACGCCCGACCCGCAAGCGTGCCCTCATGCTGAGTGGACAAGCTGAGGGCACAGGCTGGGCGCAAAAGCAAAAAGGCCGCAGCGTTCGCTGCGGCCTTGTCTGCCGGATTCACTGCGACCCAAGTCGCATGATCCAAAGTTGGTGGGCCCTGAGTGACTCGAACACTCGACCAACGGATTAAGAGTCCGCTGCTCTACCAACTGAGCTAAGAGCCCGTATTCATTCACAGTGCCGAGACACTGTCGCGAAGCTTTTCAAAGCTTCATTGCATCAGACGCCAAATGGCTTGCCACCGAAGTGATTCGCCGCCGCCCAAGATCTTTTGATCTTTCTACGATCTTTCCGATGCCGCGGAAAGAAAGGTTGGTGGGCCCTGAGTGACTCGAACACTCGACCAACGGATTAAGAGTCCGCTGCTCTACCAACTGAGCTAAGAGCCCCCGTGAATCATTCAATCAAACAAACATCCAGTCGACCCTCACAAACTCAATCACCAACCATTCAACATCAATGATGTGAATGATCAATGCCAAGTCAGTGGTGGGTTGTGCAGGATTCGAACCTGCGACCAACGGATTAAAAGTCCGCTGCTCTACCGACTGAGCTAACAACCCCCAAGCCCTGTGATCATCAACTGATCTGCTTGTATCTCTTTGAGGTATTTGCCCCTCAGCAGAGCCACAGATTATAGGACGGTTTTTTGCTTGTGCGCAAGCACCTTCAGATATTGTGCAATCAGTTCCGCAGCAGCCACCATGCCGAAGCCGGCGGTGACCGCCACGCTCGAGCCATACCCATGGCAATTCAGGCTGCCATCCAGGTCGCAGGACTCGGGCGGACGCCCCACCGGCTCGCGGGAGAACACGCAGCTCACCGCCATCGAGCCCTGCCGCGGTGCGCCGTGTTCCTTGCGCAGGCGCTGCCGCAGACTGGCCAGCAATGGGTCATGGGTGGTGGCCGACAGGTCCAGCACTTCCACCAACTGCGGCTTGTGCTTGGCGCCGGCCGCGCCCACGCACACCTGCGGCAACATCAACGACCGCGCCCAGGCGGCGATCTGCGCCTTCGCCCGCACCTGGTCACACGCGTCAACGATGCCGTCGACTTCCACGTCGCCCAGCAGCGAGGGCCAGTTCTTGTCATCCACGAACTCTTCGATGGTGACCACCTCGCAGCCGGGGTGGATGTCCAGCACCCGCTGCTTCAATGCCTCGGCCTTGGCCATGCCCACGGTGCTGCCAAGCGCCTGGACCTGACGGTTGATGTTGGACTCCGCCACATGATCCAGGTCGATCAGCACCAGCCGCGCCACGCCCATGCGCGCCAGGGCTTCGACCACCCAGGATCCGACACCACCCAGCCCCACCACCGCGAAGCGTCCGGCGCGCAACCGCGCATAGTCGCGCTCGCCGTGAAGTCGGCGCAGTCCGCCGAAACGTCGTTCGGCATCGGCCTGAAGGGTGTCGTCCATCATGGTCATCAAAAGCGACAAAGCCCCGCGATCCACCCGCGGGGCTTGAACATCGACGCTACAGCATCAGCAGCGAGATCCGGTGTTTGACCCGGGACCTCGCCGTCCTCGCGGAGCTCAACGCAGCGTGGCTGCGCGCTCCTTGGCGGCCTTGGCCGCTTCACTGTTCGGATACGCCTTGATCAGATCGTCCAGCGTGCGCCGGGCGGTCTTGGTGTCCTTCAGCTCGATCTGGCAGTTGGCGATCGCCAGCAGGCTTTCCGCCGCCCGAGGATGCTCGGGATTGGACGCCACGAAGCCTTTGAAGGTCGCGATCGCAGCCTTGTAGTCCCGCTTGCCATACTGCGCATTGCCCAGCCAGAAGCGGACCGAATCGGCATAACCGCTGGCGGGGAAGCGTTGCAGGAAGGCGGTGTAGGCCGAGACGGCTTCATTGAAGTCGCCGTTGCGGATCAAGCCCATCGCGGCATCGAACTGCCGCTTCTCTTCCGGATCGACCTGGAATTCCTTGCCATCCAGCGCGACCTTCTGCGGCTCCAGCGGACGCAGTCGCGAGTCCAGCGTGGCGGACTGGTCCGACACCTTGCGCTGGGTTTCCGACAGGTCACGGGCGAGCTGCTCGTTCTGGCCGCGCAGTTTGGCGATTTCACTGCGAAGCGCCTCGATCTGGCCGGACAGATCCAGCAGGCCACGCTGTGCGGTGGCGAGCTGGCTCTGCAGCTGCTCGATGCGCGCACGCTGCGCTTCCTCGTTCTGGGTTTGTTTCGCACGCAGGTCCAGGATGGCCTTGCGGGCCTCGTCATCCTCGAACAACGCGGCGCGCGCGGGCGAGCTCATGCCCATCGCGAGCACCGAGGCCAGGGCCAGTGCGGACAGTCGGGGGAAGCGCAGCATGCTCATCTCACTTGTCCCGCAGTTCGACGCGGCGGTTCTTCGCCCATGCGTCTTCGTTGTGGCCATTGTCAGCCGGACGCTCCTTGCCGAAGCTCACCGGCTCGACCTGGTTGGTCGCCACGCCCAGCAGGGTCAGCGACTTGGCCACGGCTTCCGCACGCTTTTGGCCCAGGGCCAGGTTGTACTCACGGCCACCGCGCTCGTCGGTGTGACCTTCCAGGCTCAGCACCAGCGACTTCTTGTTGTTCAGACGCTTCGAGTGGTTTTCGATCAGGCTGCGGTAGTCGTCCTTGACCACGAAGCTGTCGAAGTCGAAGTACACCACGCGCTGGTTGGACACGGCAGCGTCGTACTGGGCGCCCAGGTCCACGGTCGTGACCGGACGCTCGCCGGTGGTGTTGGTCTGGGGTTGCTGCGGTTGCACGACCGGGGTGGCCGGCTTGGTTTCCACCGGCGCCGGCTCATCCAGCTTGGTCGAGCTGCAAGCCGCCAGGGCCGCCACGGCCACCAGACTCAGCATCAGTTTTTCGAGTTTCATTTGCATACGCTCCTATCGATCAAAGGGCAGGCGGAGTTACGGCTGTTCGCCGGGGAGGAAGAAAACGAGGATTGTGTAGCAATCGCCAGCACGACCGCGATAGGCAAACATCGCCTTCAGCACTCAACCCTCTTGATCGCGTACGCGGCTCGCACAGGGCGAAGCCGGACGCGACGGCAAGGTGAGCAAACCGCGTGCCTGGAGGCAGGGTCGGACGGCCGGGAGGGATTATTGACTGAACGGGCCCCATGCGGGTTCGCGGATGTCAGCCACGGTCGGGGTGGCCAGCTTGGCCTTGACCTTGCCGTCCAGGGTGCTGGTCATCAACACGTCGCGACCACCGGAGCGGGTAGCGAAGACGATCAGCTTGCCGTTGGGCGCGAAGCTCGGGCTCTCGTCGTCATTGGTGTCGGTGACTTGCTGCACCTGGCCGCTGCCCAGGTCCATCACGCACAGCTTGAAGCTGCCGCCGCCGACCCGGGTGATGTAGGCCATGGTGCGGCCATCCGGACTGATCGAAGGGCTGATGTTGTAGTTGCCGCTGAAGGTGATGCGCTCCGCACCGCCGCCAGCCACCGGCATCTTGTAGATCTGCGGCGCACCGCCGCGGTCGCTGACGAAGTAGAGCGACGCACCGTCCGGCGCGAACACCGGCTCGGTGTCGATCGCCGAGCTCTGGGTCAGGCGCCGCACGCCGCTGCCGTCACGGTTCATCATGAACAGCTGGGAGCCGCCGTCGCGCGACAGAGTGACCGCCAGTTGCTGGCCGTTGGGCGAGAACGCCGGGGCGCTGTTGCTGCCACGGAAGTCCGCCACCTTGCGACGCTTGCCGGTGCGCAGATCCTGGATCCAGACCACCGCCTTGCGGGTTTCGAAGGAGACATACGCCAGTTCGTTGCCATCGGGCGACCAGGCGGGCGAGATGATCGGCTCCGGGCTGGCCAGCACGGTCTGCTCGCCTTCACCGTCCGCATCGGACACCCGCAGGCTGTAGCGCGGGCCGGCCTTGTTCACATAGACCAGGCGGGTGGCGAAGACACCGCGGTCGCCGGTGAGCTTCTGATAGATCGCATCCGCGATCTTGTGGGCCGCCAGACGCAGGTCGGCGGCGACGACCGGCAGGCTTTCGCTGCCGATGTCCTGCCCCTTCACCACATCCCACAGCCGGTAGCGCACATCGAACCGACCATCGGCCAGCCGGGTGGCCGAGCCCGCCACCAGCGCATCCGCAGCGCGGGAGCGCCATTCGGCGAAGGCCGGTGTGGAGGTTTCCGACAGGCCGGACTGGCCGGGCACCAGGCTGAATTGCCCGCTGCGCTCCAGGTCGGCGCGGATGATGGCCGCCAGCGGCTGGCCGGTGGCCGGCTCATCCCGGAAGTCGCTGATCGAGATCGGCAGGCGTGTGGCGCCGACACCGGCGATCTCCACACGGAACTGCGACCAGGCCGGCAATGCGAGACCGGCGGCTGCGCCGCCCAGCAGGGCCCGGCGCGTCAGAGGCAAAGCAGTCGTCTTGGTGCTCATGACTTTCGCAACGAATGGAGGCCCGCATTGTGCCCGAGCGCCGAACTTCGGTTGGGGACCGGTCGAGTTACAAGGCGCTACGAAAACTTCGCGGCGTTCATCGATTTTCCGATGCCGCCACGACTGCGGGCGAAGTGATGGAAATCCTGGATCGGCAATCGCCCTGCCCAGGCCACCCACTCATTTGGGTGGAGGGAACGCGGGAAGTGCCGCGCGACCGCTTCAGGGTTCGACCGACCACCGCCCACCACGCAGGGTCCGACGCGCAGCGGCGCGCCGTTACGGGTGCGACGCGCAGCAACGCACCGCTACATCAGCACGATGTCGTAATGCTCGGTCTGATTCGCCGGCTCGGCAGTGAGCGAGATCGGCTTGCCGATGAAGTCGGACAGGCCGGCCAGATGCTGGCTCTCCTCGTCCAGCAGCATCTCGACCACATTGGCGGCCGCCACCACGCGGAACTCGCGCGGATTGAACTGCCGAGACTCCCGCAGGATCTCGCGCATGATTTCATAGCAGATGCTGCGGGCGGTCTTGACCTGACCCCGGGCCTCGCAGGTCGGGCACGGCTCGCACAGCATGCGGGAAAGAGACTCGCGCGTGCGCTTGCGCGTCAGCTCGACCAGGCCCAGTTGGGTGAACCCGCCGATGGTGACCTTGGTCCGGTCGCGGCTGAGCTGCTTGCGGAACTCCTGCAGCACTGCGGTCTTGTGCTCCTCGCGGGTCATGTCGATGAAGTCGACGATGATGATCCCGCCCAGGTTGCGCAGCCGCAGCTGCCGTGCAATGGCGCCGGCCGCCTCCAGGTTGGTCTTGAAGATGGTGTCGTCGAAGTTGCGCGCGCCGACGAAGCCACCGGTGTTGACGTCGACCGTGGTCATCGCCTCGGTCTGGTCGATGATCAGATAACCGCCGGATTTCAGGTCCACCCGTCGGGCCAGCGCCCGGGCGACTTCCGCATCGATGTTGTGCAGGTCGAAGATCGGCCGCTCGCCCCGATAGAGATCCAGCTTGGCAGTCGCCGCCGGCATGTAGGTCTCGCCGAAGCCGCGCAGCACCTCGTACTGCAGCTTGGAGTCGATCCGGATCGAGTTGGTGCGCTCGCTGGCCAGGTCGCGCAGCACCCGCTCCACCAGGCTCAGGTCCTGGAACAGCAGGCTGCCCGGCGGCAGGCGCAGGCTCTTCTCGCGGATGGAGGTCCAGGTCTTGCGCAGGTAGGCGATGTCGGCGCCGAGCTCGTCATCGCTGGCTTCCTCCGCATTGGTGCGCAGGATGAAGCCACCGGTGTTGCCGTCGGTCACGCCGGCGGTGACCAGGCTCTGCATGCGACCGCGCAGCGCATCGCGCGCTTCGGGCGAGCCGATCTTCTGCGAGATGCCGATGTGGTTGTCCTGCGGCAGATGGACCAGCAGCCGGCCGGCAATCGAAATCTGCGTCGACAGCCGGGCGCCCTTGGTGCCGATCGGGTCCTTGATCACCTGGACCGTCAAGGCCTGGCCCTCGTAGACCTGGCGCTCGATCGGGATCGCATGGGCGCCGTCGGCATGATGGCTTCGCGGCGAGACGCCGTTCAGGTGCAGGTCGGCCACATGCAGGAAGGCGGCCCGCTCCAGGCCGATGTCGATGAAGGCGGACTGCATGCCGGGCAACACCCGCGCCACCCGGCCCAGATAGACGTTGCCGACCAGGCCCCGTTCGAGCGTCCGCTCGATGTGCAGCTCCTGCAACGCTCCGTTCTCGACCACGGCCACCCGCGTTTCCTGCGGTGACCAGTTGATCAGGATGTCTTCCATGTTCTTGTGCTCCAGCGCTCCCGTCAGCCTCGGGGCTGACGGCAACGCTCAAGTGCGTCGGGTCTTGATCATCACACCTCGAAGCCGGCCTGCCGCAGCAGTTGGGCGGTCTCATGCAACGGCAGGCCCATGATGCCCGAATAACTGCCAGCGATGTGGGCGATCCAGGCGGCCGCCTGGCTTTGTATGGCATAGGCCCCGGCTTTTCCCATCGGCTCGCCAGAGTCGACATAAGCCTGCAGGCGGGACTCGGGCACCTCGTCAAAGCGCACCTGCGAGACATTCACCGCGCTGAGCACCCGACCCTCGGGCAGCCCCAGCGCCAAGGCGGTGAGCACCCGGTGCTCGCGTCCGCTGAGCCGGCGCAGCATCGCCAGCGCATGGGCTGCATCGTCGGGCTTGCCGAAGATCTCCCCACCCAGGGCCACGGTCGTGTCGGAACACAGCACCGGCGCCATCGGCAGGCCGCGGCGCGCGACCCGCGGCAGAGCGGCATCCAGCTTGGCGCGGGTGACGCGGCTCACATAGTCGTCCGGCGATTCGCCGGGATACACCGCTTCCAAGGCCTCCGCGTCTTCTTCCGGCCCCGGCAGCAGCAGCTCATGCCGAATGCCGAGCTGCTCCAGCAACTGGCGACGGCGCGGACTCTGGGAGGCGAGGTAGATGAAACGATTCATGGCTCGGGACGTGGCAAGCAGTCAGGGGATCCGCCGACGGATTGATCAGAGAGGTCGTCCAACCAACGACGCCGGGAGGGACGACCTGCCGATGACCGCCAGCAGAGGTGCGGGTACAGATGCAGATGCAGATGCAGACGCGGGCTCGACCCATGGCCGCCCCCCGCGCGCAGCCGCCTCATTCGCGGTGATACGGATGACCTTCCATCACCGACCAGGCCCGATAGAGACCCTCCGCCAGCAGCACCCGCACGAAGGCATGCGGCAGCGTGAGGTCGGACAGGCGCAGCTTCTCGTCGGCACGCGACTTGAGGCTGTCGTCCAGGCCATCGGGGCCGCCGATGAAGATCGCCACATCGCGGCCGTCGCCGCGCCAGGTCTCCATCCGCTGCGCCAACTGCTTGGAGGTGACCCGATCGCCGCGCTCGTCCAGCACGACCCGCCGCGCACCCTTCGGGCAAGCCGCCTCGAGCCGCTGGGCCTCGGCGGCCATCAACTGCTCGGTGCTCTTGCCGGTGGTGCGGGGCTCGGCCTTCACCGCCTTGAGTTCCAGGCGCATTTCCGGCGGAAAGCGCTTGGCGAAGTCCTCATAGGCCGCGTCAGCCCAGGCCGGCATCTTCTGGCCGACCGCGCACAGAACCAGCCGCACGGACTCAGGCCTTCGCCTTGGACTTGGTGCCGGTCTGGACGGTGGTCTTCTTGGCAGCCGGACGGGCTGCCGACTTGGCTGCCTTCACTGCAGGCCGCTTCACCGCTGGCTTGGCGGCCGGCTTCGCTGCGGCCTTGGCGGCCGGCTTGGCCGTCACGGTCTTGGCGGCTGGCTTGGCTACCGGCTTTTTGGCATTGACCTTCACCGTCTGCGCCACCGGTGCGCGATCGATCACGCGCTTGGCGGCGGCCTTCTTGGCAGCAGGCTTGGCAGCAGGCTTGGCTGCGGTCTTGCCGGCGGACTTGGCCGCCGGCTTGGCTGCGCCCGCCTTGGCGGCGGTTTTCGCCGGCGCCTTGGCGGCGTCGGACTTGGTGCCGGTGGCCCGAGTGGGCGCGCGCTTGGCCGCGGGCGCGGCGGCGGTGCCGGCGGCCTTGGCGACGGCCTTCTTGGCGGCGGACTTCTTGGCCGGCTTGGCCGGTGCGTCGTCCTCGTCCATCGGCTCGGAGGCCTTGACCAGGCGCGTCTCGCCGCTGCCGACCTTCACCTTCACCGGCTTGCCACCCCAGAGTTCTTCCAGGTGGTAGTACTGGCGGATGGCGGGCTGCATCACATGCACCACGGCCGCGCCGCAGTCCACGATGATCCATTCACCGTTGTCCTCGCCCTCGGTGCGCATGACCTGCATGCCGCGCTTCTTGACCGTCTCCCGCACGCTGGAGGCCAGCGCCTTGGTCTGGCGGTTGCTCGTGCCGGACGCGATGATCACGCGCTCGAACAGCGGCGACAGATGTTCGGTGTTGTAGACCTGGATGTCCTGGGCCTTCACATCTTCCAGACCATCGACGATGGCACGTTGCAGTTTCTTGATGTCCATTCAGTTCTCACTGTAGAGACGGTGCCGGGCAATATAACCGGTCACCTCTTCGCCCACCACGGGCCTCACGTCCCCGCCCGTGGCCGCCAGTCGGCGGACCTCGGTGGATGACCATTGCAGCGCCGGCATCGCCAGCCGGTGCAGCCGATGCGGCCGCGCCAGCAGCGCCTGCGGCGCCTGAATCTCGTCCTGTGCGCGGGCGGCCACCGCCAGCCCCATGCGCACGATCAATTCCTCCCACCCCCGCCAGCTCGGCAAGCCGGCCAACTGATCCTGCCCGAGGATCAGCCAGAGCCGATCGTCGGGACATGCCTCTTGATACCCCCGCACCGAGTCCAGCGTATAGCTCGGCCCGCTGCGACGCAATTCCCGGTCGTCCGGCACGAAACGCGGCTCGTCCGCCGTCATCAGCCGCACCATCGCCCACCGATCTTCAGCCGGTGCCAACTGCCGGCCCGCCTTTTGCCAGGGCTGGCCCGCCACCACCCAGCGCACCTCGTCCAACCCGAGCTGATCAAGTGCCGCCTGCGCCAACGCGCGATGGGCCAGATGCACCGGATCAAAGGAGCCTCCGAACCAGCCCACCTGCCGCGCGCGCGCAGCCGGGCCCGCATCCGCCTGATTGCCTGCCGCCCCAGCGCCTGCCGCCTCACTGTCTGCCGCATCGGCCAGCCCGCGGCGCTTGGCCTGCGCCGCCTCCATGGCCGCCCGCGCGACATTTTTCAAGGGGCTGGTCACCGTCTGGCGGCCCGCTCAGGCCGTGCTGCGGATTGAATCAGAACCACAGATGGCTGGCCGTTTCATCCGCCCAATCGCGCGGACGGAGAAAGTCACTGTACAGCCGCGCCTCCGGACTGCCCTCCTCCGGCGCCCAGTCGTAGCGCCAGTGCGCCACCGGCGGCATGGACATCAGGATGGATTCGGTGCGCCCGCCCGACTGCAGGCCAAACAGCGTGCCGCGGTCGAACACCAGGTTGAACTCGACATACCGGCCTCGTCGATAGGCCTGGAAGGCGCGTTCCCGTTCGCCATAGGCCAGCCCGTGCCGACGTTCGACGATCGGCTCGTACGCTGGAATGAAGGCGTCACCCACCGATTGGAGCATGCCGAAGGCCTGATCGAAGCCGCCCTCCGCATAGTCGTCGAAGAAGACCCCACCGATGCCGCGCGGCTCGTTGCGGTGTTTCAGATAGAAATACTCGTCGCACCAAGTCTTGAAACGCGGATAGAGCTCGGCGCCGTGCGGCTCCAAGGCGCTGCGGCAGGTGCGGTGGAAATGCTGTGCATCGCGCTCGAAACCGTAATACGGCGTCAGGTCCATGCCGCCGCCAAACCACACCACCGGCTCGCCGTTGACCGGCAGCGCCGCAAACATGCGGACATTCATGTGGACCGTCGGCACGAACGGATTGTGGGGATGCAGGACCAGCGACACGCCCATCGCCTCGAACGGCGCCCCGGCCAGCTCCGGCCGATGCGCCGTGGCCGACGGCGGCAACACCCGCCCCCGCACATGGGAGAAGTTCACCCCGCCTCGCTCGAAGACCGAGCCGTTCTCGATCAGCCGCACCCGGCCGTCGCCTTCCAGCCGGCCGCCGGGTTCGCGCTCCCAGGCGTCGGTGAGGAAGGATTGACCATCCAGCCGCTCGAGCGTCGTCACGATCCGCTGCTGCAGGCCGAGCAGGTAGTCGCGCACCAACTGCGTGTTCATCGCATGCACCTCGTCTTGTCTTTCAGGCTGTGTTGGGGGGGTTGGGAAGTCGCTGGCAATGGCATCCTGGATCGGACTCATCGTACCGACAACCCGCGATTGTCTCTTCACCGCGCCGTCCACCGGAATCGGGGAAGAAACCGGTCGTGGGCGGGCACTGCGTGGCGCGTGGATGGGAGCGTTCGACGCACGTGGGAAGGACATCATCCCCCGCCGTTGTGGGCGAGCGATCGCCGATCGCCGATCGCCCTCACCGCGCCATCGCCCGTAGCATCGGGCTGCGCATGGCCCTCGGCATCGGCTTGGGGGACGCGCAGATCGCCGGCGAGCCGGCCGCCGCCTGGACGCGCCGCACCACGGAAGCCCTGTCTGCGCGGTGGAATCGGCCACCACCTGGCCGCCTCGCACGCCGGACAGCCGATGGATCCCGGGCCGATCCGACGATCGTCCTCAGCGCCGCAACCGGATCGCGCCGGCCTGGTCCTGATGCTTGCCCCGACGGCCCTGCAGCACCTCGGCGAACAGCGCAAAGTCCCGGTCCGCATCGCCGCTGACCTCGACAAAGTCGGTGAACACGACGGTCCTGGTCGCATAGTCGAACGACGCCAGCCCCACCGGCACGCCGGACTGCACGGCCACGTGATAGGCGCCGGACTTCCAGCTGTCCACATACCCGCGGGTGCCTTCCGGCGCGACGATCAGCCAATACCAGTCGTCACGCGCGCGGGCCTGGCGGATCTGCTCGACCGTCTGGCCCACCAGGCCGGTGGCCTCGCGGCGGTTCACCGCCACGCCGCCGATGCCTCGCATCCAGTGGCCGACGATCGGCAGCTTGAACAGGCTGTCCTTGGCCCAGAAGCGCAGGCGAAAGCCCAGGCTCCATTTGGTGAACACCCCGATCGGAAAATCCCAATTCGAGGTGTGTGGATAGACCATCACCACACCCTGACGCCCGGGCAGCCCGTTGAACGCGATCTTCCAACCGGCCAGCCGCATCAGCCAGCGCGCGATCGCACTGCCACCGGTCAGGGTGACGAGCGGGCCGGTCCACCGCCGCGGCCCCGCCGCAGCGGCGCAGGCCGGGGCAGCGGCTTTTGCAGCCGAGGCCACCGCACGCACGGCGGCGGTCCCAGGATCGGGCGGTGACCTCTCGGCCAGGGCCACCGCATCATTGGCCGCGGATGGACGCTGGTCTGCGTCGCGCTCGGAGGTCTGGCGAGGATTCACTGCTTCACCGCTTGATCGATGGATCGCTGTATCGATGGATCACTTTGCCGATGGGCTGAATGGCCGCATGGCGGATTGATGCCTAAGTCGGTTGGCCGGTTGTTGGCCGATGGGCCGACTTACCGCTTCACCGCCCGATGGCCGATGTCCTGGCGGTACTGCTTGCCGTCGAACTGGATCGACGTCAGCGCACCGTAGGCCCGTTGCTGCGCATGGCGCACCGCTTCGCCCAATGCCGTCACGCACAGCACGCGGCCGCCGCTGGTCACCAGGTGGCCGTCCGGCTGCAGCGTGGTGCCGGCATGGAAGACCATCGCATCCTCAGCGTCCTCGGGCAGGCCGGTGATCGCATCGCCCTTGCGGGGCGACAGCGGATAGCCGCTGGCGGCCATCACCACGCCCAGCGCGGCACGGCGGTCCCATTGCAGCTCGGCCTGGTCCAGCGTGCCATCGGTGGCGTGCATCAGCACCTCGAACAGGTCGCTCTTGAGCCGCATCATGATGGGCTGCGTCTCGGGGTCGCCCATGCGGGTGTTGAACTCCACCGTGCGCGGTTGGCCCTGGGCATCGATCATCAGGCCGGCATAGAGGAAGCCGGTGAAGGGCGAACCGTCGCGGGCCATGCCCTGGATGGTCGGCATGATGATTTCATGCATGACCTTCGCATGCACATTGGGCGTCACCACCGGCGCCGGCGAGTAAGCGCCCATGCCGCCGGTGTTAGGACCCTGGTCACCGTCCTGCAGGCGTTTGTGGTCCTGGCTGGTGGCCAGCGGCAGCACGTTCTTGCCGTCACACAGCACGATGAAGCTGGCTTCCTCGCCTTCGAGGAACTGCTCGATGACCACGCGGGCGCCGCCCTCGTTGTGGACCACGCCCAGCTTGTTGTCCGCCAGGATCCAGTCGATGGCCTCATGCGCTTCGGCCAGCGTCATTGCCACCACCACGCCCTTGCCGGCGGCCAGGCCGTCGGCCTTGATGACGATGGGCGCGCCCTGGGCATCCACATAGGCATGGGCCTGGGCGGCGTCGGTGAAGGTGTCGTAGGCCGCCGTCGGAATGTGGTGGCGCTTCATGAACGCCTTGGCGAACGCCTTGGACGACTCCAGTTGAGCCGCCGCCTTGGTGGGGCCGAAGATGCGCAGCCCGCGTGCGCGGAACTCGTCCACCACGCCGGCGGCCAGGTAGGCCTCGGGGCCGACCACCGTCAGCGCGATCTTCTGCTCCTGCGCGAAGTCGGCCAGCGCCTTCACGTCGGTGATCGGGACATTCTTGAGCTTGGAATCGCGGGCGGTGCCGCCATTGCCAGGCGCCACGAACACTTGACTGACGCGCTCCCCCTGCGCCAGCCGCCAGGCCAGCGCATGTTCGCGCCCGCCGTTGCCCAGAACCAGGACCTTCATTGTGTTTCCTTGTCGTCCTCACGGCCGTCATCGGGCCGCTCGTCCTCAGCGCCCCTTGCGGGGCGCACATGGTGGGCCGCACTCGCGGGCCGGCGTCGGTCGGTCGGTCGATCAATCAATCAAACGATCAATCGATCCATCAATGGACCCGACCGGACCGGTCGCCTCGCGGGCGCGGTCAGGCCCGTTTACTGATCCAGGCTGGCGTTGTGATAGACCTCCTGGACATCGTCCAGGTCTTCAATCACGTCCAGCAGCTTCTGCATACGGGCCGCATCATCGCCGGCCAGATCGATCGTGTTCTCGGCGCGCATGGTGACTTCGGCAATTTCCGCCTTCAAACCGGCGGCTTCGAGCGCATTTTTGACGGTCTCGAAGTCGCCAGGGGCGGTCAGCACCTCGATGGCACCATCGTCATCCGTCACCACATCCTCCGCGCCGGCTTCCAGGGCCACTTCCATGACCTTGTCTTCGGACGTGCCGGGCGCGAACACCAGTTGGCCGCAATGCTTGAACTGGAAGGCCACCGATCCTTCGGTGCCCAGGTTGCCGCCGTACTTGGAGAAGGCGTGACGCACTTCGGCCACGGTGCGGACCCGGTTGTCGGTCATGCAGTCCACGATGATGGCCGCGCCGCCGATGCCGTAGCCTTCGTAGCGAATTTCCTCATAGGTCACGCCGTCGAGGTTGCCGGTGGCCTTGTCGACATTGCGCTTGATGTTGTCGGCCGGCATGTTGGCGGCCTTGGCCTTCTCAATCGCCAGGCGCAGGCGCGGGTTCATGTTGATGTCGCCGCCGCCGGCGCGGGCCGACACGATGATTTCACGCGTCAGACGGGTCCAGACCTTGCCGCGCTTTTCGTCCTGGCGGCCCTTGCGGTGCTGGATATTGGCCCATTTGGAATGCCCTGCCATGTCCTGGTTCTCCTATGACGACGGCCCGGGAAAAACTCCGGGCCGGCGTTGTTGATGCTTCGTTAGACTGCGATTTTAGCTTTTTGCCTCTGGAGGCTCCCGCATGGCCGACCCCATTTTGCTGGCCCGCCACGGCGACACCGAATGCCAGCTGTTGCCGGCACTGGCCAATCGGCATGGTTTGATCACCGGCGCGACCGGCACCGGCAAGACCATCAGTCTCCAAAAACTGGCCGAATCCTTCAGTCAGTTGGGGGTTCCGGTGTTCATGGCGGACGTCAAGGGCGACCTGACCGGCATCTCCCAGGCCGGCCACGCCTCGACCAAACTGCTGGCGGTCCTGAAGGACCGGGGCATTGAGGCGCCCCCGCCGCTGGCCTGCCCCACCACGCTGTGGGATGTCTTCGGCGAGCAGGGCCATCCGGTGCGCGCCACCGTCTCCGACATGGGCCCGTTGCTGCTGTCGCGCATGCTGGCTCTCAATGAGACCCAGGCCGGCGTGCTGCAGATGGTCTTCAAGATCGCCGACGACCACGGCCTGGCGCTGCTGGACCTGAAGGACCTCCGGGCGATGCTGCAGCACGTGGGCGACCACGCCAGCGAGTTCACCACCCAGTATGGGAACGTGTCGGCCGCCAGCGTGGGCGCGATCCAGCGCGGGCTGCTGCAGATCGAGACTCAGGGCGGCGACAAGTTCTTCGGTGAGCCGATGCTCAACATCCAGGACTTCATGCAGACGGTCGACGGGCGGGGCGTCATCAACATCCTCGCCGCCGACAAGCTGATGGCGGCGCCTCGGCTGTATGCGACCTTCCTCCTGTGGATGCTGTCCGAGCTGTTCGAGACCTTGCCGGAAGTGGGCGATCTGGACCAGCCCAAGCTGGTGTTCTTCTTCGACGAAGCCCATCTGCTGTTCAAGGACGCCCCGGCGGCGCTGGTGGAACGCATCGAGCTGGTGGTGCGGCTGGTGCGGTCCAAGGGCGTGGGCGTGTATTTCGTGACCCAGAACCCGTTGGACATTCCGGACACCGTGCTCGGACAGTTGGGCAACCGGGTGCAGCATGCGCTGCGGGCCTTCACCCCGCGCGACCAGAAGGCGGTCAAGTCCGCCGCCGACACCATGCGGCCCAAGCCCGGCCTGGACATCGCGATGGCCATCACCGAGCTGGGCGTGGGTGAAGCGCTGGTCAGCCTGCTGGATGAAAAAGGCCGGCCCTGCATCACCGAGCGGGTGTTCGTGCTGCCACCCGGCAGCCAGATCGGCCCGATCACGCCGGAACAGCGCCGGGCCTTGATCGATGGATCGCTGGTGGCGGGCGTCTATGAAAAGACGATCGATCGGGAATCCGCCTATGAGCGACTGACCGGTCGCGCTGCCGCCACGCCGTCGGCGCCCGGCGCCAAGGCATCTGGCCCGGCTGGCGGCTCGATGGCGGACGAGGCCGATGCCGCCTTTCGTACCGGTCGTCCCACGTCGACGGCCGACGCACCCGCGCCCCAGGAAGCTGGCGGCGGCATGCTGGACGGCCTCAAGGATGTCCTGTTCGGCAGCACCGGACCGCGCGGCGGCCGGCGCGAAGGCCTGGCGGAGACGGCCGCCAAATCGGCGCTGCGGTCGATCGGCTCGTCGGTCGGCCGGGAAATCGTTCGCGGCGTCCTGGGCAGCCTGCTGGGCGGCGGCGGTTCGCGGTCCAAGCGACGCTGAGACGCCGGGCGACATGCGTCCCGGCCGTTCGGTCGACCTGCCGCCCTGCCCCGGGCGTCGGCGACCGCATCGGTCGGGCGGATCCACATCCGTTCGCGCTCACCGGCCACCGCTGGCGCCGGTCGGGTGCATCTCGTCGCGCCTCGCTGGGCGGCGGTGGCGGGGGCACGCACAGTCGGCTCCATTCCACAGCCGACCGACCACCGGAGCCCGACATGCACACCACCCCCGACCTGCTCACCCTCCTGCGCCACATCCCGACCTTCGTCTGGATCATCCTGATCTTCATCCTGGTCATGGGCCGTCGCCAGAGCCGCCCGCAGGCCATGAGCCGCACCCGACTGTGGATGCTGCCGGCGGCTTGGCTGTGCTTCGGCGCCTGGGGCGTGAGCAGCAGCTTCGGCGGCTCCGGGGCGGCCTTGCTGGCCTGGGCGGCGGGTGTGGCGATCGGCGCGGTGCTGGTGCGTGCCACCGGCTGGCCGCGGGGCGCCCGGTTCGACAGCGCCGCCGGCCACTTCCTCGTGCCGGGAAGCTGGTGGCCGCTGGCGGTGATGCTGGGCATCTTCTGCAGCCGCTTCGCGGTCGGCATGAGCCTGTCGCTGCATCCTGCGCTGGCGCAGCAGACGCTCTTTGCCGACGGCTTCAGCCTGCTGTTCGGCGTCTTCGGCGGCCTGTTCCTGGGACGTGCCTTGACGGTGCTGCGCAGCGGCTCGTCCCGCGAAGCGTCCGCCGCCCTGGCCTGAACCGCCGTCGTAAAGCGGCCAGCGCGGGCGTTCATTGCGTTCACAAGGCGCGCCAGAACGGCCCAGCGGCTGGCGCTTCGAGGGCACCACAGCTTCCCCTGGAACCGACTGGCCGGCACGGGGGCGTCAACCCCACCGCCACGCGTCGCATGGTCGCACCCTGGACATCGCCTTCCACATCATGACCCCGCTTCCACGCCCCACCCCAGTGCCGCCCAGCGCCACACCCACCCACGGCGGCCTCCGCCTGCCCACCATGGCCGACGCCGGCCGTTGGGCACTCGTGCAGTTCGGGCTGATCGTCCTGATTGCCACCATCATCACGCTCTTCCTGGTGACGGTGTTTGGACAACGGTGGAAGCCCACGTTCATCTACTGCTTCTTCATCTCACTGGCCTGCTCGTTCTGCTGCCAGTCCCTTCGCCATGTCGTGGGCTGGATTCGCTGGCGGGTGCGGCGCTACTTCGGCTGGCCGGTTGATGGTCCATATGACTGGCCGGGCTGGCCGCTGATGCTGGGCTGTCTGTTGCTCGGATCTCTGGTCGGCTACAGCCTGGGCGTGGAGATGGCTAACTTCGTGACGGGCTTCCAGGAGCGCGGCCTGTTGAACAGCAACTGGCGACGCGCCCTCGGCGGCATGCTGTTCTCGCTGTTCCCTGGGGTGGCGCTGACTTTGTTCTTCCTCGGCCGCAGCCGCCTCGCCGCGGCCGAAGCGAAGGCCGAGCTCGCCCGGCGCCAGGCGGCCGAAACCCAGCTCCGCCTGCTGGAATCCCAGTTGGAACCGCACATGCTGTTCAACACGCTGGCCAACCTGCGGGTGTTGATCGGCATGGATGCCGAGCGGGCCCAGGCGATGCTGGACCATCTGATTGCGTTCCTGCGGGCCACGCTGTCGGCATCCCGGTCCGAGCGCCATGCCCTTGGCGATGAGTTCGCCCGGCTGGGCGACTACCTGGCGCTGATGCAGGTGCGCATGGGCTCGCGGCTGCGATTCGAGTTCGACCTGCCCGAGGCGCTGAGCGACATCCCGGTGCCGCCGCTGCTGCTGCAGCCCTTGGCTGAAAACGCCATCAAGCACGGCCTGGAACCGCATGTGGGCGGGGGCTTGCTGCGCATCGGCGCACGCGTGGAGGCGGCGGAGTTGATCCTGGAGGTCGATGACGATGGTCGCGGCCTGGATCCGCAAGCGAGCCCGTCGCCGGGCGGCGGGTTCGGCACCCAGCAGGTGCGCGAGCGCTTGGCCGTCGCCTTCGGCGCGGCTGCCACGCTGGAACTCAGCGCCCGGCCGGAGGGCGGGACCCGCGCCCGGATTCGCATTCCGCGCCAGGCGTTGGCCGCTTGATCGCGGGAGATGCACCGGCGTGCGCCCTCAGGCTTGCTTCGCGTGCTTCGCTTGGGTCGATTCCTCCGTGTGACCCAGCTCGTTTCGCTGACACCGCTCCCTTTCTCCACCCCCTCAATGCCCATTCCAGGACCGCGCCATGCCCACTGCCCTGATCGCTGAAGACGAAGAGCTGCTCGCCGCCCATCTGCGGCAGGAACTGACGACCCTGTGGCCGGCGCTGCAGATCTCCGCGATGGCCAGCCACGGTCAGGAAGCGGTCGATCTGGCGCTGAAGCACCAGCCCGACATCTGCTTCTTCGACATCCGCATGCCCGGGCTGACCGGATTGGAGGCGGCAGCCGTGCTGGCCGACGAATGGCCGCAGAACAAACCCTTCCCCTTGCTGGTCTTCGTCACCGCCTATGACCAGTACGCGCTGCAGGCGTTCGAACGGGCGGCGGTGGACTATGTGCTCAAGCCGGTGCAGCGGGAGCGGCTGTCGCAGACCGTCGGCCGACTGCAGACCGCCTTGTCGCAGCGCCAGCCCGCCCCCCAGGCGCTGGACGCCGCGCTGGCGCAATTGCGCGGCCTGCTGGCGTCGGCCGGCGGTGCGGATCGGGCGACGGCGCTGGCGAACGAGCCGTCCGGTGCGGTCGGGGCGAACGCCGGGTCGGCAACGTCCGCCTCGGGCCCGCTGCTGCGACATCTCCAGGTGGGCGTGGGCGACAGCATCGTGATGCTGCCGGTGGACCAGATCGTTTACCTCGAGGCCGCCGACAAATATGTGCGCGTGCTGACGGCCGAGCAGGAGTACCTGGTCCGGATCTCCCTGCGCGAATTGCTGCCGCAGTTGGACACTGCCCGCTTCTGGCAGGTGCACCGCGGTCACATCGTGCAGGTGGATGCCATTGATCGGGTGGTCCGGGATGAATCCGGGCGCCTGACGCTGAAGTTTCGGCAGCGGCCGGAGAAGCTGGCGGTCAGCCGGATGTACGCCCACCTGTTCAAGGCCCTCTGAGCTCGACCAGTCAGGCGTCCGCGCCCCGGCAATGGCCCTGCGGTGCACGAGGAGGCGAGACACGTAGAATCGCCCGCCTCTTCCGCACACTTTCCACCGATGTCCGCCAGCCACGACAAGACCGAAGGCGCCGCCGCGCATGACAAGACGGACGGAACCGTCAAGCCCAGCAACTTCCTGCGCGCCATCATCGAGCGCGACCTGGAGCAGGGTTTCCAGCCGGCGCGCCATTTCGCCGGCTCGCCGGGCGACGCGGCCCACCATGCCGCCGGGCCGCTGGACCCGGCGAAGATCCGCACCCGCTTCCCGCCAGAGCCCAACGGCTACCTGCACATCGGGCATGCCAAGAGCATCTGCCTGAACTTCGGCCTGGCGCGCGACTACGGCGGCATCTGCCACCTGCGCTTCGACGACACCAATCCTGAAAAGGAAGAGCAGGAGTATGTGGACGCCATCAAGGAGATGGTGGCCTGGCTGGGCTGGAACTGGGAGTCGGCCGCGCCCAGCGCCGATGGCAGCGCTGGCGGTGCCACCGCCAACCATCTCTTCTACGCCAGCGACTACTTCGACCTGATGTACCGCAGCGCGGAATATCTGGTGACGCAAGGTCTGGCCTATGTGGACGAGCAGACGCCCGACGAGATGCGGGCCAACCGCGGCGATTTCTCGACGCCCGGCAAGAACAGCCCGTTCCGCGACCGCTCGCCCGACGAGAACCTGGCCCGGCTGCGCGAAATGCGCGACGGCCAGCATCCGGACGGGGCGATGGTGTTGCGCGCCAAGATCGACATGGCGTCGCCCAACATCAACCTGCGGGATCCGGCGCTCTATCGCATCCGCCGCGCGACCCATCACAACACCGGAGACCAGTGGTGCATCTACCCGATGTACACCTTTGCGCATCCGATCGAGGACGCGCTGGAGTGCATCACCCACAGCATCTGCACGCTGGAGTTCGAAGACCAGCGGCCGTTCTACGACTGGCTGGTGGAGCATCTGGCCCAGGGCGGCCTGCTCGCCCGGCCGCTGCCGCATCAGTATGAGTTCGGCCGCCTGAACCTGACCTATGTCGTGACCTCCAAGCGCAAGCTGCGCCAGTTGGTCGAGGACGGTCATGTCAGCGGCTGGGACGATCCCCGCATGCCGACGCTGGTGGGCATGCGCCGCCGCGGCTACACGCCGGAGTCGATCCGCGCGATGGTCGAGAGCACCGGCGCTTCCAAGACCACGGCCTGGATCGAGTATTCGGTGCTGGACGGCTACCTGCGCGCCGACCTGGAGGGCAAGGCCGCTCGCGCCATGGCGGTGCTGGACCCGGTGCGGCTGAAGCTGGAGAACTATGCCGAGATCTTCGGCTCGCTGGACCACCGTGAGCCCTGCCAGGCGCCGGCGCATCCGCATGTGCCCGAACTGGGAACGCGCCAGTTCAGCCTGGGCCCGGAACTCTGGATCGAGCGCGAGGACTTCCTGGAAGTCCCGACCAAGGGCTACCACCGGCTCTATCCGGGCAACAAGGCGCGGCTGAAGTACGGCTACATCATCGAATGCACCGGCTGCGAGAAGGATGCCGACGGTCGCATCACCGCGGTGCTGGCCAAGCTGGTGCCCGACACCAAGAGCGGCACGCCGGGGGCGGATGCGGTCAAGGTCAAGGGCGTGATCACCTGGGTCGGCAGCCACGAGGGCATTGCCACCGAGTTGCGCCTGTACGACCGCCTGTTCACCGAAGCCCAACCGGATGCCGGCGAACGCAACTTCCTGGATCTGCTGAATCCGGACGCCAAGCGCGTGGTGCAAGGCTACCTGGAGCCGTCGCTGGCCCAGGCGCAGCCGGACCAGAAGTTCCAGTTCGAACGCCACGGCTACTTTGTGGCCGACCGCGTCGACCATCGCAGCGACCAACCGGTGTTCAACAAGATCACCGGCCTGCGGGACAGCTTTGCGAAGTAAGCCAAGGGGGACGGTCTGACGTCCTGGCCATGACCCCGTCGACGGGGCCCTGTGGGGCCCCGTTGTCGTTTCTGGGGAGCGTTCAAACCTTGTGATGCGAAGCATGACCGGAGGGAGTCGCCGTGGCCGCCAGCTCCCCTAGGCCGCCAACCGGATGTCGACTCAGCCGGCGGCGCTGAGCAGTGATCGAGCCACCCTATCGAACGATGCGAACGCCGCCTCGAAATGAGGTCGGTAGTCGCCATACACCAAAGGCAAGAGGTTGTGCGCGTATTCGGCTCGCGTCTGCTTGTCGTCGGCCACCTGTACGAGGGCACGCGTGAGCACCTGCAGCGGCCGTGCCGCAAAGTCCGGCTGCTGCTGACCGAAGTCGGCAACCTCGCGTTGCATGAGGGCGTTGAAGGCGGAGGCGCTCACGGCCACAAGCTCTGGACTGCGCACGAAAATGCAATGTACATCGTAGATGTGGCGCACGAGCGCCGTGTCCCAAGGCCGCTGCATCTGCCCCGAACGATGCTGAGCAAAGCGACGCAAGAAGGAGAGCACCTTCTCGGATTGCGTCTCTGCCACCGACATCGCGGCCACCTCGAATGAAGCGTCAACCTGGCCAGCAAAGCGATCCGCCAACGCATGAATGGAGGCCGTCTCGACCGGCAGCGCGGGCGCGCTCAAGACCAACTCAAGCTGCAGGTTTGGTCGAAGACCAGTGGCCACTTGGTGATTGCGTTCGTACATCCACTGGCTATGCAAATAGCGGTGCTCGTTGAAGGTGACAGCTTTGTCAGTCTCCTCGACCAAGCCGATGTCAGAGAGCGCCCGGACGACCCGCGGACGCATGTGGTGGCCGAGATAGCGGCGAAGCTGCGTGCGGCTCAACTGGCGACCTGCCGGCGTGAGCACGACCTTGATGTCCGCGTCTTCAGACATGCGCTCTATCAGCCGGTGCGCCTTGGACAGGCTGGTGCCGCCGCAAAAAACAAGCTGCACGCAGTCAAACTCCAGCGCAAACACAGCGCGGAGCGCATCCGTCAAATGCTCGTCTTTTTCCAAGAGACCGGCAGTGACTCTGCCCAGATCGGCTTCGGCCACCAACGCCTCGATCAGCTCGGCACGTTCTTTGGCCAGCCGCCTCATGTGCGCTCATAGTCGACCAGCTTGCCGTTGAACCCCAATTTGCGCTGGATGCGTTGTTTGCCCACGCTGACAACGATCCCCGCCGGGACCTGGGTGCTGCCTCCCGCGTTGTACTCGCGAGTCTGACGAGACGCCCCCACCTCCACACCCAGCTTCTTGAGCACTTCGGGTGCCAGGACTTCAAGCGGCTTGACGGGAATGGGTTTGCCCGACAACACGCTTCGTTTGGCCTTGGCGTACACGCCCAACCCCAGCTTCACCAACGCGCCCTCTCTTTGCAGGTCAGCAAGGGCTCGACTCACTTGGGCTGGACTGCCAAAGGGCTTGAAATCGGCGCGCACGAACACATCAGCGTTCCGATTCGCTACCGAGCGTTTGATACGGTCAACCATGTTCACGCCTCCATTTTATGCTCATTTACCAATCCACTAAAAAGCATATAACCTATTGACTTTAAACGAGTTTTACAATCAATTTATGCTCATTGACCTGCCTGGATCAGACGAATCTCACATGACTTTGCCAACGCTCCATCACACCTGCGCAACTTGACCGAGGTCCAGGCCCCTCACCGGCCCGTGGCCCGCAGCCCCGGGCAGCGACCGACCTCCCTTGCGGAACAAGCAGCAGCGTTTGAAGCGCCTGTGATAAGCCCGGGCCGCAGGCATCCGCGCCGCGCGGCCCGGGCGCGGCGAGATCCACACCGGTGCTCCGGGGGATCCCACCGCGACACGCTCAGACCAGCAGCGGGGCCTGATCCGGCACCCAGCGCAACGTCGACGCGTCCGGCAACCCCCCGCTGTCCGCCAGCAGCATCCGAACGAGGGCGTCGACACCGGCCAACGCGGCCGCATCAGTCAGCGCAGCCGCATCAGTCAGCGCAGCCGGAACAGCCTGCGCGGTCGGCTCAGACCATGCCCTCAGCGCAGGCTGCGCAGCAGGGTCGGCCATCGCCACCACCGCTTTGCCCACTTCCAGACTCGGCACTTCAGGAGACTTCGTGTCCAAGGTGAAAGCCAAGGTGACTTCGGTGCGGTTGCCCGCTGCATCCACCCGCGCCACCGTCACCTTGTGCTCACCGTCGCCGACGAAGGCGCTGTATGGGATGACATTGCTGTCGGCGTAGCTGCGCCAGGTGAGCTCGTTGTCGATGCGGCAGACCCAGGACTCGCCCTCCTCCAGCCCGTCGATCACCACCGTGCCCACGCGGGTGATGCGGTCGGTGGCATCCACACCGGTGTCCTCCTTCAATCGAAGGGTGAATGCAGGCGGTGGCGTGCGATCCAGTGTGAACCGGAACACCGACCCCGGCTGCCCGGCATTGCCCGCCACATCGATCTGCCGGGCCATCACCTCCCACTCGCCGTCACGGTCAAAGACGCTGCCGTCTGAGAACAGGGTGGTGCCAGGCGTCGGGCTGTCGATCCAGCTGCTGCCGTTGTCCAGGCTGATCGACCAGCGCGCGCCGGCCTCCAGGCCGGAGAAGCTGAGCGTCGGGAGGTTGGTCAACAGGTCACCGTCCTCGCCGCTGTCGAACCAGAGGGCCACCGTCGGTGCGGTCGTAGGCGGCGTGGTGTCGCGGGTGACCCGGATCGAGGAGGCCGCGCTCTCGTTGCCCACCGCATCCCGCACCACGATCCGGACGTTGTAGGTGCCATCGGTGCCCAGGACCGAATCCGGCAATTCATCGCCCTGACCTTGCACGAAGTCCGCCCCGTCCACGCTGTAGTACCAACGGTCATCGGCACCGACGCCCGCGATCACCAGCGTCGCATCCCGGGTGATCCGATCTCCCGCCGCGCCGGTATCGTCCTTCAGGCTCACCGTCGCCTGGTCCGGCGGGACCGTGTCCAGCTCAAACGTCAGTGTCGCAATCGAACTTTCGTTGCCGGCCACGTCCATCTGATAGACCTTGACCGTGTGCTGCCCCTGGGCGACGAACAGGTCCTTGGGAATCTCCGAGCCCTCGCCACGGGTCCACTCGGTGTTGCCATCCAGGCGGTACCACCACCACGCCCCTTCCTCGAGGTTGCCGACGGTGATGGTGGCATCCCGGGTGGCCGGTGTGGCATCGGGGGCGGTGAGTACGTAGGAGCGCAGCATCAGCGTCGGGGTGCCACGATCGGGAACCAGCGGCGGTTGGCCGGTGTCGGATGGCCCCGAGGGCAGCTCCGACGGTTGCAGAGGAGGCAAGCCCGGACTCACCGGATCCCACGGAGGCTGGGGATCCGCGCCCACGATCGGACCTGACGAGCCTCCCCCATCAGACCCCGGTGGAGGCCCCTCGCCCGCGATCGGTGGGGGCGACCCGCCCGGGTCGCCTGACGGCTCACCTCCGCCCGTCCCCGTGCCGGGGTTCGGGCGCGGCTGGTCAACGTCCTCGGGCGGTCCGTCCTTGGGGGCGCCCGCCGACGGGGGCGGATGCTGAGGTGCACGGTCGTCAGTGGCCTCGTCAATCGGCGCCACGCCAAGGCCAGGACGCTTGACCGCCGCACCCGCAGTGCCCGAGCCGCCGCCGGCAGCGGCCAGCAGCCCGCCCCCCAAGGCCAGGGCCAGCCCCCAGCCCCCGCTGCCTCCGCCCGTGCCACCACTGGCGAGCGAGGCCGAGCCCTTGCCGGGCGCCTGAAAGAGCGCTGCACCGCCGTCGCGATCGTCATCGGCCGCGTCATCAGCAGCGGATGAGTTGTCGGTCGGCCATGCAGCGCTCTCGAGGGAATTGGAGAGGGCAGCAGGTGGCTCGGCAGCGTCCGATTGGGCATCGGCGCCAGCGCCGGCATCGTCGTTCGCGGCATCGCGAGCACGCCGGAAGGACATCGGCCGTCGGGCGTATGGCCGATCCTCGTCCAGCGCCTGGGGTGGCGCGTCGGACGCGCGATGGTGAGGCGCATGCGGCGATGGCCCTGCGCGTCGAGGCGCTGGCAGATCGCTCACGATGCCGGTGCCGGTGCCGTTGCCGCTGCCAGTGACGGTGCCGTTGCCGAGGCCCTTGCTGTCGGTCGGGCGGTTGCTCGGGCGGTTGCTCGGACCGTTGACGCCGACGGAAGCAAGCAGTTGCATGCCGGATGACGCAATGCCGGGCGCGAAGGACGCTGCGGTGGTCGATGAAATGGGGGTCATGGATAGATCGCTTCTCTGTGGAAGCGGTAGGAAGTGAAGGAGCCACCAGTATTCGGAGGTGCTGGCCGCCACGCATCTGCTTAGTTCAGTGAGACCACGGCGCTTCCCCACGACAACCAGTCGATTCGGTGACTTGGTCAAGTGAAACAGGCCGACATGGACGTGGCCGGCTGCAGGTCAACGGCGGCCTGCGTGCCGCGGTCGGTGGTCGGTGGTCGGTGGTCCGTAGTCCGCGTGTCCGGTGTCCGGTGTCCGGTGTCCGGTGTCCGGTGTCCGCGAGGGTGTCCGCGGACACAGGGAAGGGTCTCGGAAGCGCTCCCAAGCCATTGATTTCAATGAGTTTTCCAAATCCTCCTGGGATGGCACAGGCCTTGCACTCCTGTGTCGCAGCAACCCTCGGACACCACCATGATTCGCGATACTTCTGCCCAGGATCGACCGCTCAGCGACGCGCCCGGCTTCTTCTCCGGCCGTCGGCGCCGGCTTGTGCCCGTGTTGATCGGCCTGGCATTGCTGGCGGTCGGCGCGGTGGCGCTGCCGTCGGTGCAACGCATGATGCGCAGCGGCACTTCGGTCAGCCTGCAGCGGCTGGGCATTGCCACCGTCGAGCTCGGCCCGCTGGTGCGCGATGTGGCCGGCGAAGGCAAGGTGGTGGCCGCCATGAGCCCGACGGTCTATGCCCTGCATGGCGGCAACCTGGTGCTGAAGGTCAAGGCGGGCGACAAGGTCGCCAAGAACCAGTTGCTCGGCGAGATCGACAGCCCGGACCTGCGCGCCAAGCTCGCCCAGGAGCAAAGCAACGCCGACGCGCTGCGGACCGAGCTGCTGCGGGCCGAGGTCGATGGCCGCGAGCAACGCTCCGCACTCAAGAGCAATTGGGAAAGCGCCGCCATCGATCTGCAGACGGCCCGCAACGACCTGGAGCGTCAGACCAAGGCCTTCGAGGCCGGTGCCGTGGCCGGCATGCAGGTCGAGAAGGCCCGTGATGCGTTGGAGAAGGCCCGCATCACGCTCGCCCATGCCCAGGCCGGTGTCGGCCTCAAGGACGACAGCCTGAAGTTCGAGCTTCAAGCCAAGCAGCAGGCGCTGCAACGCCAGCAGCTGCTGGTGCAGGACCTGCGACGCCAGCTCGATGAACTGCAGCTGCGCTCACCGGTGAACGGCCAGGTCGGCCAGTTGCTGGTGGCCGAGCGGGCCAATGTGGCAGCCGGCACCGGCTTGCTGACGGTGGTCGATCTCACGGCGCTGGAAGTCCAGATGCAGGTCGCTGAAAGCTTTGCCCGCGACCTCGCGATCGGCATGCCCGGCGAGATCGGCGGCAACGGCCAGCACTGGCGCGGGCTGGTGAGCTCGGTGTCGCCCGAGGTCGTCAACGGCGAGGTCGCGGCGCGGCTGCGCTTCGAAGGCACGGTGCCGGACCAGCTGCGTCAGAACCAGCGCCTGTCGGTGCGGGTGCTGCTGGATCAGCGCGACAAGGTGCTCACCGTCAGCCGCGGCAGCTTTGTCGAGGAAGGCGGCGGTCGCTTCGCCTATGTGCTGCAGGACGGACAGGCGATCAAGCGTCCGATCCGCATCGGCGCGCAAAGCCTGTCCAAGGTCGAGGTGCTCGAAGGCCTGAAGGCCGGCGAACAGGTGGTCGTCTCCGGTGCCCAGGCCTTCGATGGCGCGGCGCAGGTGACGGTCAGCCAGTGAGCGGCCTCGGCCGTCCCGCATCGCCGACCCCGACCCCCATGCCGACGCAGACGCAGACGTCATCGCCCTCCCCCTCCATCCCCTTCCCAACGAACGCGAGAGAACTCCCATGCTGAAGATGCAATCGCTCTCCAAGGTCTATCGCACCGAGATGATCGAGACCTACGCCCTGCGCGACTTCAACTTGCTGGTGCGCGAAGGCGAATTCGTCGCGGTGACCGGGCCGTCCGGCTCGGGCAAGACCACCTTCCTGACGATCGCCGGTCTGCTGGAAGCCTTCACCGGCGGCCGCTATGAACTGGACGGTGTCGATGTCAGCGGCATGAACGACACCCAGCGATCGAAGATGCGCAACGAGAAGATCGGCTTCATCTTCCAGGCCTTCAACCTGATTCCCGATCTGAATGTGCTGGACAACATCGAGGTGCCGCTGCGCTATCGCGGCATGAAGGCGGATGAGCGCCACCGCCGCGCCCGCGAGGCGCTGGCCCGGGTCGGCCTGTCGGCGCGCGAGCGGCACTATCCGGCGGAGCTGTCCGGCGGCCAGCAGCAGCGGGTGGCGATTGCGCGCGCACTGGCCGGCCAGCCGCGCCTGCTGCTGGCCGATGAGCCGACCGGCAACCTGGACAGCGCGATGGCCCGCAGCGTGATGGACCTGCTGGAAGAGCTGCACCGCGAGGGCGCGACCATCGTGATGGTCACCCACGATCCGCAACTGGCGGCACGGGCGCAGCGCAATGTGCATGTCATCGATGGCCAGGTGGTGGACATCGCCGCCGAGTTGCACATGGACCCCGCGCAACTGCGCGCGGCGGCAGTGGAATGAAGCCTCGTCACGCCCCAGCGGAAGGCGCCGTGGCCGCTGGCCGGTCCGACGCCAGGCGCCTCGTGAGCCGGGTCAGCGCGCTGGCGTTGGTGCTCGTCTGCGCGGGCTGCTGCCTGCCGGCGGCGGCGCAGGCCGAGGATCTGCTGGCGGTCTATGACCAGGCCCGTGCCGCCGATCCGGTGCTGGCCAGCGCCCGCGCGGTGCGCGGCGAGCAGGCCGAGCTGGCCGCTCAGGCCCGTGCGGCGCTGCTGCCGCAATGGTCGGCGCAGCTGTCGGAGCGCCGCTATCAAGCCGACGGCCAGCGCGAGCATCAGCTCACCCACAGCCTGAGCCAGGTGCTGGTCGACCTCAGTCGCCTGCGCAGTCTGGACGCGGCCAACACCTTGGTCAGCGCCGAAGATGCGCGGGTGCGTGCGGCCGAGGCCGCGCTGTGCGCCCGTGTGGCGACGGCGTACTTCACCGTGCTCACGGCGCAGGCCAGCCTCGACACCGCCCTGGCCATCGAAAACGCCTACGGACAGCAGGTGGACCAGGCACAGGCCCGCTTCGATGCGAGGCTCTCTGCCTCGCTCGATGTCGAGCAGGCGCGCGCCTATTACGAGCTCTCGCGCGGTTCGACCGCCTCCGCCCGCGAGGCCCTGGCCGACGCCCGCCAGGCGCTGGCCCAGATCACCGGCCGCATGCCGGGTGCGCTGTCGCCGCTGGCTCCGGAGCTGGCGATGCTGATGCCGGACCCGGCCGATCCCGAGGCCTGGGTGGCGCAATCCCTGCGCGACAACCCCAGCCTGCGCGCCGGCGCCCTGGGACTGGAAGCGAGCGAGCAACGGATTGCTGCCGCGCGGGCCGCGCACCTGCCCACGCTCAGCGTCGGACTCGACGGCGAGCGGCTGGCCGGATCGGCCGTGGCGCCGCAGGATGCGGGTCGCTACACCAGCACCGTCGGACTGCGGCTGACCATTCCGCTGTTCGCCGGCGGTGCGGTCGAGTCGCAGAAGCGCCAGGCCATCTACCAGCGCGAGCAGCAGCGGGAGGACCTGGAAGCCGCCCGACGGACGCTGACCCGCGAGACGCAGGCGCAGTACCAGGCGGTGCTGTCGGCCCTGAGCCAGATGCGCACGGCCGGTGCGGCGGTGCAGGCCGCCGACAAGGCGCTGGCGTCTACCCGCAGCGGGTTGGACCTGGGCGCCCGCACCATGACCGACCTGCTGCTGTCGATTCAAACCCAAAGCAATGCGCGCAATGCCTGGGAGCAGGCGCGCCACCGCTATGTGCTGGCGAAACTGCTGCTGCAGCAGGCCGCTGGCGCCCTGGGCGAGCCGCAGCTCGCCGCCGTCAATCAGCTACTCACCGCGAGGCCCTGACATGCTGACCTACTACTTCGAACTCGGCTTGCGCAGCTTCCGTCGACACCGCGGACTGACCCTGCTGATGCTGCTGTCGATCGCCATGGGCGTTGCCGCCTGCATGACGACGCTGACGGTGTTCCATGTGCTGTCCGGCGACCCGATTCCGGGCAAGAGCGATCGGCTGTTCAACGTGCAGTTGGATGCCGAGCCGATGCGCGACTATCAACCCGGCGGCGAGCCCACCCTGCAGCTGACCCGCTTCGATGCGGAGGCGCTGCTGCGCGAGAAGCGTGGGGTGAAGCAGGTCATCATGACCGGCGCCAACATCGCGGTCGATCCGGCGGGCTCGGGCGATGCGTCGCAATCGCCCTTCTTCAGCCGGGCCCGGTATGCCACGGCCGATTTCTTCACCATGTTCGAAGCCCCGTTCCGCTACGGCAACGGCTGGAGTGCCGCCGACGACACCGCCGAGGCGCGCGTGGCGGTGATTTCCGAGGAGCTGAATGAACGGCTCTTCGGCGGCATCGACAGCCGCGGCAAGACCCTGCGCCTGCGCGACAAGGACCTCACCATCGTCGGCGTGCTGCGGGCCTGGCGCCCGGCGCCGCATTACTTCGATCTGACGCTGGGCGCCTATGCCAAGGCGGCCGATGTCTACCTGCCGCTGGCGACCTCCTATGCGCTGCGCCTCGGCGCCTCCGGCAGCATGAGCTGCTGGGGCAGCTCCTCCACCGACCAGCGCTCGCTGAATGCGCCCTGCGCCTGGCTGCAGTACTGGGTGCAGCTGGACACGCCGCAACAGCAGCGCGACTACCGGACCTACCTGACGCAGTATTCCGATCAGCAGCGCCAGGCGGGCCGGTTCGAGCGGCCGTCCAATCCGAAGCTGTGGTCGGTGATGGACTGGCTCTCGGTGCGCAAGGTCGTGCCCAGCGACATCCGGCTGCAGGTGTGGCTGGCCTTCGGCTTCCTGCTGGTGTGTTTGACCAACACCGTGGGTCTGTTGCTGGCCAAGTGCCTGCGCCGCAGCGGCGAGATCGGGGTGCGCCGGGCGCTGGGGGCACCGCGCCGCGAGATCTTCCTGCAGTTCCTGGTGGAGGCCGGCAGCCTGGGTCTGGCCGGCGGCCTGCTCGGGCTGGTGCTGACTTGCATCGGACTGTGGGTGGTGCGCATGAATCCGGCGCCGTATGCCCAGTTGGCGCAGCTGGATTGGCAGATGCTGGCCACCACGCTGTTGCTGTCGCTGCTGGCCAGTCTGCTGGCCGGCCTGCTGCCCGCGTGGCGCGCCTGCCAGATCACGCCCGCCCTGCAATTGAAGTCGCAATGAGGTGACCTGATGGACATCCTGCCTATCCTCTCGACGCTCAAGCGTCACAAGACCGCCGCGGGCCTGATCGTGCTGCAGATCGCGTTGACCTGCGCGATTGTCTGCAACGCGCTGTTCCTCATCAGCGAGCGGATCGACCGCATCAGCGAGCCCTCCGGTCTGGCCGAGGACGAGCTCATCGTCATGCAGGTCTCCGGCATGACCCGCGTCGACAACGACGGACCGCAGACCCAATCGGACCTGCAGGCCCTGCGCCAGATTCCGGGCGTGAAGCAGGTCTCGATCGCCAACCAGATCCCGTACGGGCAGCAGTCCAGCTACTCTGGCGTGCGGCTGCGGCCCGGCGACAACGAGAATGCCAACTTGACCGCGGCCAACTATCTGGCCGGGGAAAACTTCCTGGAGACGTCCGGCCTCCGGCTGACCGAGGGACGGGATTTCCTGCCGTCGGAGTTCGTGGAGATGTCGCGTCTGGAAGGCGCCAATCCGCCGCAGGTGCCCGCCATCATCATCAACCGCGAGATGGCGCGCCGGCTGTTTCCCAACGGGTCGGCGCTGGGGCAAGGCCTGTATGTGTTCAGCGACGAGCCGCATCGCATCGTCGGCGTGGTGGACCGGCTGGTCGCGCCGAATCCGGGCAGCGGCGAGGAATCGAGCGCGAACACGATGATCCTGCCGCTGCGACCGGGTTATCGGTCCGGCAGCTACCTGCTTCGGGTGGATCCGGCGCAACGCGAGGCTGCGCTCAAGGCCGCCGCTGAGAAGCTGCTGCACAACAGCCCCGGCATGAAGCGCCTGGTGCGCGAGCAAAAGCTGCTGAGTGATCAGCGCGATGCGTACTACCGTCAGGACCGGTCGATGATCCAGTTGCTGGCCGGCGTGTGCGTCGGCTTGCTCGTGGTGACCGCGTTCGGCATTGTCGGACTGGCCAGCTTCTGGGTGCAACAGCGCACCCGGATGATCGGCACCCGGCGGGCGCTGGGCGCGACCCGCGGCCAGATCCTGCGCTACTTCCAGACCGAGAACCTGCTGCTGAGCACGGTGGGCATCGTCATCGGCATGGTGGGTGCCTACGGCATCAGCCTGCTGCTGATGCGTTATTACGAGCTGCCACGGCTGCCGGCCCTCTACCTGCCGATCGGGGCGCTGGTGCTGTGGACGCTGGGGCAGATTGCGGTGTTCGGTCCGGCGCGCCGGGCGGCTGCGCTGCCGCCGGTGGTGGCGCTGCGCGGCGGTTGAGTGTTGATATGCTGCGCCGTCCATGCGAACCGTCCTGATCATCGATGACCACCCTGCCGTCGGCGAAGCGCTGACGCTGCTGCTGTCGCTGCACGACATCGAGCCGCTCTATGCCGCCGATCCGGAGGCCGGGCTGGCGGTGCTGTCGCAGCAGCGGGTGGACCTGGTGATCCAGGACATGAACTTCAGCGCCGACACCACCTCGGGTGAGGAAGGCCGCGGCCTGTTCCAGCGGATCCGGGCGGCGCATCCGGATCTGCCGGTGATCCTGCTGACGGCCTGGACCCAACTGGAGCAGGCGGTAGCGCTGGTCAAGGCGGGCGCGGCCGACTACCTGGCCAAGCCCTGGGACGATGCGAAGCTGCTGGCCACCGTCGAGAACCTGCTGGAGCTGGGCGAGAACAACCGCGAGCTGCGCCAGAACCGACAGGCGCTGCGACAGCGCAAGGAGGCCTTGCTCCAACGCCATCGGCTCAACGGATTGGTGGTGGAGTCGCCGGCGCTGCTGCATTGCCTGGAGCTGGCATGCCAGGTGGCGCGGGCTGCGGCACCCGTGCTGATCACCGGGCCCAACGGCAGCGGCAAGGAACGAATCGCGGCGATCGTGCATGAGAACTCGTCAGTGCGGGACGGCCCGTTTGTCGCCATCAACTGCGGCGCACTGCCAGGCGAGCTGATCGAGGCCGAGCTGTTCGGTGCCGACAGCGGTGCCTTCACCGGTGCGGCGCGGGCGCGCGAGGGTCGCTTCGAGCGGGCCGATGGCGGCACCCTCTTTCTGGACGAGATCGGCAACCTGCCGCTCGCCGGTCAGGTCAAGCTGCTGCGGGTCCTGGAGACCGGCCAGTTCGAGCGACTGGGCTCCAGCCGCACGCGGCAGACCACGGTGCGGGTGCTGTCCGCCACGAATGCGGATTTGCGGGCGATGGTGCGGGCGGGCAGCTTCCGTGAGGATCTGTACTACCGCCTCAATGTGATCGAGATCGCCCTGCCCGGGCTGGCCGAACGGCCGCAGGACATCCTGCCGCTGGCCGATCACTTCCTCGCGGGTCGGGCGCAGCTCAGCGATGGCGCCCGCGAAGCCCTGATGGCGCATGCTTGGCCGGGGAATGTGCGGGAGCTGAAGAACGTGATCGAACGGGCGGCGCTGCTGGCGCCGAATCAGCTGATCACCGAGCAAGACCTGGCCCTTCCAGCCGCCGTGCCGGCGGCCACGCGCAACCTCGACGAGCCCAGCCGGGAGACCGTCATCGCGGCGCTGGAAGCGGCTTCGGGCGTGGTGAGCCGGGCGGCGCAAAGCCTGGGGCTGTCGCGCCAGGCCTTGTACCGGCGGATGGAACGTTACGGTCTGGACGCCTGATGCGCGGGGGTTGGCGCCATTCGCTGCGGCTGCGCCTGACGCTCTACCTGTTGTCGGCGGGCGGCGCCGGCTTGCTCATCCATGCCGGATTGACGATCTGGCCCCTGCCCGCGATCGCGGCGTGGGCCGGTCATGCCGCGTTGACGCCGTGGAGCGGCGCCGCTTTGCTGATCACGCTCGCGCTGCTGGTGCCGCTGGCGTGGGCCTTGGCCAGCGCATTGCTGGCGCCGCTGACCCGCTTGCTGCGCGCGCTTGAAAGCACGGTGCTGAGTTACCGCGACGGTGAATTCGGCAGTGCCATTGCGGCGGATCCACCGGGCGGGCTGTCCGAGCTGGCCAGCCTGATGCAGCTGCACAGCGAGCTGGGGCAGGCGCTGCGGGAGCAGCGGCGGCATCTGGCGCAGCGCGAACTCTTGTTGGACACGGTGGTGCAGAACACCCCGGTCGCCCTGCTGCTGACCGATGCGCAGGAACGGGTGGCCTACGCCAACATCGCGGCGCGCCAGTTGCTGGACCAGGGTCGAGGCCTCGCTGGGCGGCCACTGGACGAGGTGCTGTCCCAGGCACCGCAGGACTGGCGATCGGCGCTCACGGGCGTGCAGGATGGCTTGTTCAGCGTGATGCTGGACGGTCAGGAAGAGCGCTTCCATCTGTCGCTGCGGGACTTTCGCCTGCAAGGGCAACCGCATCGACTGCGGCTGCTGCGACGCATGACGCGGGAGCTGTCGCGCCAGGAGGTGGCGAGCTGGAAGCGGGTGATCCGGGTGATCAGCCATGAGCTGAACAACTCACTGGCGCCGATCTCCTCCCTGGCCCACAGCGGCGCGGAGCTGGCACGACGCGGGCAGTTCGAGCGGGTGCCGGGTGTCTTTGCCAGCATCGGCGAGCGGGCGGCCCATCTGCATGCGTTTCTCTCCGGCTATGCGGCCTTCGCCAAGCTGCCGGCGCCGGTCCTTGCCGCGATCGACTGGCCGCAGTTCCTGGACCGACTCTCCGATCACTACCGCTTCCGAATCGTGGGCGAGCTGCCCACTGCGCCTGCACGGGCCGATGCGGCGCAACTGGAACAGGCCCTCATCAACCTGCTGAAGAATGCCCACGAGGCCGGGGGCCAGGAGGACGAGGTCACCTTGAGCGTCAGCCTGAGCACCCCACGCACGGAATGGCGCATCGAAGTGCAGGACCGAGGCCCTGGCATGAACGAGGCGCAGCTCTCACAGGCGCTGCTGCCGTTCTACTCCACCAAACGCAGCGGCAGCGGCCTGGGCCTGGCGCTGGCGCGCGAGATTGCCGAGGCGCACGGCGGCCGTATTGCGATGGGCAACCGCAACGGCGGCGGCCTCTGGGTCGCGATCAGTTGGCCAAGAAGTTGACGGCGACGAGCGCAAGCGAAGCAGTGAGCGACTGTGCAGCCGGCGCCTGAAAAATGCACGACGGCAACTGCGGCAAGCGCGCACCTCACAACGAACAGACGCGAGGCGCAGCCTAGGCACACGGCCAAAGTGTTGCGGTACGGGATGGGGGTATTCGTGCTCGGCGCGAATGCCTCCGTCCCGTGCCGGCGCTTGACGACAGCACGACAGCAGCGGCGGCAAACGCGCACCTCACAACGAACAGACGTGGTGCACAGCCTAGGCACACAGCCAAAGTGTTGCGGTATGGGATGGGGGTATTCGTGCTTGGCGCGAATGCCTCCATCCCGTGCCGGCGCTCAACCTGAGCAGGAAGGCCCGGTCTGGCCAGGGCGCATCTAACGAACGAAAGAACGAAAGAACGATCCAACGACGGAGAGCAGTCGGCGGGCTCAACCCCCGACCAGCCTCATGTCACTTGTAGAACGCTTCCACCTGCCCCTTGAGCTTGATCATCATCGGTTGACCTTTGCGATCCAGGGTGCGTCCGGCGGGGACCTTGATCCAGCCTTCGCTGATGCAGTATTCCTCGACGTCCGCGCGTTCCTTGCCGTTGAAGCGGATGCCGATGTTGTGTTCGAAGATGGCGGCCACGTAATGCGGGCTGCGCGGGTCCACGGACAGATGATCGGGGAGTTCGGGTTTCTGGTTGTCGCTCATGAAACGTCATGCGGGGTGAATCGGATGGGGCGCATTGTCCAGGACTTCGGACCTTGCGGCATCCCCGTCGCACCCCGCAGGGATCGCAACGGCGCTCACCCTCACCCGGAAGGCACGCTACACGTCGCAGCGCTGCACCACCGGCGTCGCGTACTCATGGCCGACGACCGCGCGCGCGAACAGGTAGTTTTCCCGGGCTTGCTCGCTGAGGTGGTCCAGCACCACCTGCCCGTGGGCATCGCAGGGGAAGGACAAACCACGACCGCTGTGGAACAACGATTCGAAGCGCAGCAGATAGCGACCGGCGCCGGAGGCGCGAGAACGGTCCATCCCCTCGCAGGGCGAGGCGGACGGCGTGGCCAGGAGGAGGCCGGTCTGCAAATGACCGGACGAGGACAAACTCATGACAGGTCTCCGAAGGCCCCGGGGAGGCGAGGCCCGACACCCCAACCTTAGGACGATGACGACGTCCGTGCGCGTGCAAAGGTCGCGCGCGACCCGCCTGTTTCGGGGGCTGGACCCGCGTTCGAGGGGTTCGGGAACTTTTGCATGATTCGACGTTGGCACGGGGTCCGGCACCGCCCTGCCGACATCAGAAAGAGGTCGCCCTGTGCGTGAGAAACCCGCATGCTGGCATCCCGATTGCCACCGTCAGCCCATGCGTCCCGACCGCGATCCCCCACCCCATGAGCAGATCTATGGATTGGATCTCACCGAAGCCGATCTGCAGATCCTTGGCGGACTGCCGTTCGATCCGGCCCGGGTCAGCCCGTTGACGCTGGCCACGATGGATCGGTTGCTGCGGCTCGGCTATGTAGAGCGCGCACCCGACTCGCAGGCCTGGCGACTCACCGCCAAGGGGACGATGACGATGACGCTGGTGTCGCGCCCCGGGACGGAGGACCGTGCGCCGGTCGATGACGGGGGACGTCCGGATCCGTCGCCCCGCGACGCCCGCGGCCGCGCGTCCTGACCGTCGGGCGGCGTGCAGACGGGCCGGCGGGACGAAGCCGCGAGGCCCGTTCACACTGCCCGAGCGACCTTGGCCGACAGCCCGAAGGCCAGGCACAGCGCGCGGACATCGTCCATCCGCTCACCTTCCTCCCGAAGTTGTTGCCGACGCTCATCACCAAGCGCCGCCTTGAGCCCGGCGTCCAACAGCTGTTGATCGACGGCCTCATTGGGCTGTCTGGCGTCCTGACCATGGGCGCGGAAGGCGCGATCCGCCGCACCTGCGAGCCGCGCTGCGTTCTCGACCTGTCCCCGCTTCAGGTGGAGCAGCCCCAGCGTGTCCAGCGAGGTCCACACGCAGGCATCGAACAGCAGCGGCCCCATTCGCCGCGCGCATTCCTCGCTGACCGCCTGCGCCCGCTCGGTCTGATCCATGGCCAGCAGCGCGCCCACCAGGTTGGTGAGGGCCGTGCCCAGCAGGCCGGTGGCGGGCGCGGACGCCAGCCGCGTCCGCAATGCCTCACCCTGGGCCACGGCTTGCGCCAGCTGACCTTCGACGCGCGCCAGATCGGCGAGATTCACCAGGCCCCGCAGGATGCCGACCTCATGGCCGTCCCGTCGGCAGACCTCCACCGCGGCCTCGAAGGCATGCCGCGCAGCCTCATGCTCGCCGGCAGTGGTGTGCACCATGGCGACGGTGGTCCAGCCGCGCTCCAGCACCAGGGCGGGCCAATCCGGATCCTCCAGCGCCTTGGCCCGCTCGAGCGCCTCACGGGCCTGCGGCCCGTCCACCCGCCAGTTGAAGGCCAGCTCGACCTCCGCCAGGTACTCGCCGCGCGCATCACCCAGGGCGCGATAAAGCGCGGCTGCGCGCCGGGACGCGTCTCGCGCCACGGACGGATGATCCAGCGCGTGCCCTCTCGACATGGCTTCCCAGAACCGGGCCCGCACCTGGGGATCCCCATGCGCCTCCACCAAGGGCACCAGACGCGGCGCGATCGCTCGCGCGCGGTCCTGCGCTTCGGCCATCATCCACACCGGCCATGACGACGCGAACAGCGCCACGGCCTCATCCGGGCAGGCCTGGATCGCCGTCTCCAGCGCGGGCCACAGCGTGGTGAGCTCGGGCTCGTAGCGGGCACGCCAGGTGGCCTGGGGCGCCCGCCAGTGTTCCTCGTAGGCTTCATCGAACAACCACCGGACACCGGCACACCACCGCACCCGCATGGCGGCGGTCTCTCCCGCAACGGCCATCTGCTCCAGCGCGAACAGGCGCATCGTCTCCATCAGCCGCAAGCGCCGCGGCACCACCGGCTCGACCGCGATGAGCGAGCGGTCGACCAAGGCGAGGATGGCGTCGATGACCCGGCCTGCGGGCAAGAGATCGTCCGCGAGCGCCAGCGCCGCACCCTGCAGCGAGAAGCTGGCCGGAAACACGCCCAGTCGGCGAAGCACGGCACGCTCGCGGTCCGACAGCAACTCGCAGGACCAGCTCAGCGCCGCCGCGAGCGCATTGCGGCGGGTGGCGCGGGCTGGCTCGCCCGGCGCCAGCAGGGTCAGCCGCTGCGGCAGGCGGGCTTCAAGCCCGTCCAGGCCCAGGGCATGCACACGGGCCGCCGCCAACTGGATCGCCAGCGGATTGCCATCCAGGCGTTGGCAGATGCGAGCGGCCGTCCGGGCGTGGGTGGCATCCCACACGGTGAGCCCCTCGTCCACGTGACGCCGCTCCACGGCGCCGTGTTGATTGGCCGCGCTTTCAGCCTCGCCGCCAGACTCACCAGCGTCATCAGTCGGGCCCATGCCCATGGACTCGGCCGCGCCCTCTGCGCCTGTTCTCTGCACGCCGGCGCGTTGAGCCAGCAGGGCCACGGCATCGTCAACAGGCAAAGGCCCCAGACGCACCAGATGCTCCCCCTCCAGCCCGAGCGGCTGCTGGCTGGTGACCAACACCGCAATGGCCGGTGTGGATTGCACCAACCGCTGCGCGACCCGGCCGGTCTCATCGATCAGATGCTCGGCGTTGTCCAGCACCAGCAGCATCGACACCGTCGACAGCCGCGCCGCCAGCGTGCCCACCCGATCGCCGCCCGCCGGCAGGTTGATGCCCAGCGTGCGGGCGATGGCGGCGGCCACGTCGGTCCCGGCCGGCAGCGCGGCCAGGTCCACCCACCAAGCGCCGTCGGCATGGCGTCCGCGCAGCGACATGGCCACCGCCTGCGCCAAACGCGTCTTGCCGACGCCCGCCTCGCCGCACAGCGTCAGCAGCGGCGCCTCGGCCTGCAGGCGCATCACGTTGGCCAGTTCCTGGGTGCGGCCGATCAGCGGCGGCAGGCGCACGGGCAGGTTGCCGGCGCGGCCACTGGCGGGCGCGTCTTCCGCATCGACGGCGGTGGCCTCCATCGCGAAGCGGTAGCCGCAGCCGGCAATGGTCACGATGGCCTGCGGACCCAGCACCTTGCGCAGCGTGGCAATCTGCACCGCCAGGTTGTTCTCCTCCACCACCACGCCCGGCCAGACCCGCCGCATCAGCTCATCCTTGGACAGCAGCCGTCCCGCATGCTCGACCAGTTCCACCAGCAGGCGGAAGGCACGCGCTGTCAGCGCCACGGCCGTGCCGCGCCGAAAGAGCAGTCGCTCGCCGGGCAGGAGCTTGAACTCGCCGAAACGGTATTGACGCGTCGCCGGGACCGGCGTGCCGGGCGCAGCGGCCACATCGACGTGCTCGCCCTGTGCGGCCTCCCCGAGCGCGGTTTGGACCTCGACGCCTGCGGCAGGACCCGCCCCGGCGCCCGCCAAGCGGCGCCAACGGCCAGCATCGTCGCCCGTGACGTCCGACCCCTGCGCCATGGCGATGGATGCGGCCGCCTTCACGCCGGCGCCTGGGCCGGCCTGGATCCCACCGGTGGAGACCGAAGTGGCATCGCCTTCACCGGCGTGGCGGCGGTCGATGGTGTGATCGGTGGTGCGATGGGAGCGGCGATCGGTCAGGCGATCGGCCGGTGTCGGCGCATCGGTGGCCGAGGTGGCGGCAGTCTTGGCGGCGGACATGACGACGGGCTCCCCGGCTCCCGGGCGATCACGGGATTTCAGGCCGATTTCATGGCGATTAAAGGACGGTGGCGACCACCGTGGCGAGCATGACGCCAGGCCCGCCATCGGGGCGCGGCCGACTCACATCACAGGAACCCATCATGCCGAAATACGTCATCGAACGCGACATCCCCGGCGCAGGCGCGCTGTCTCCCGCCGATTTGCAGGCCGTCTCGCAGAAGTCCTGCGCGGTGCTGCAGGACCTGGGACCGTCGATCCAATGGCAGCACAGCTATGTCACCGACGACAAGCTCTACTGCGTCTACATCGCACCCAACGAGGCACTGATCCGGGAGCATGCCCGCATCGGCGGCTTCCCGGCGGAGCGGGTGTCCCGGGTGCGGCGGATCATCGATCCGACCACGGCCGAGGGCTGAGGCCTCAGGGCCAAGGGCCGAGCCTCAGCCGCCGGCCTTCTTGGGCGCATAGCCCGCCTGCGTCAGCCACTGCATCACCTTCTCCAGGTGATCGCCCTGGATCTCCACGGTGCCGTCCTTCACGGTGCCGCCGGAGCCGCAGGCGGCCTTCAGCTTCTTGGCGGTCTCGGCCAGCCCGTCCGCATTCAGCGGCAGGCCCAGCACCACCGTCACGCCCTTGCCCTTGCGGCCGGCGGTCTCACGGCGCACCCGCACCTTGCCGTCGCCCAGCACCGCATCCTTGGCCAGCGCCTTGCAGCGGCAGTCCGCCTGCGCCTGACGGCAGGTGGGACAGGTGCGGCCGCCGTTGGTGGAATAGACCAATGCCATGGTGGGGTGACTCCTCTCGAACTGGATCGTGGGCCATGCGCGGCGGTCGCGCTGCCGTTGCGCGGCAGTTGTGCAGCGATGGCGTGGCCGTTGCGTGGACGTGGCGTGAACGTTGCGGGGCGGTGCGCAGGCGATGCCTGGACGGTGCGGACGGGTCCGTGCGCCGGCTCAGGGCGCCAGCTGACGGACAAAGAAGGCATCGATCATTCGATACAGATGCAGACGCGGACCGCGACCGGTAATGCCGTGGGCCTTGCCGGGATAGATCATCATGTCAAACGGCTTGGACTGCTGCTGCAAGGCCTCGGTGAGACGCAAGGTATGTTCGAAGAGCACGTTGTCGTCGGCGGTGCCGTGAATCAGCAGCAGCGGTCGGGTCAGCTGGTCCACGCGCGAGACGAGGTTGGCCTGCCGGTAGGCCGCCGCGCGGCCCTGGTCGGGCAGACCCAGGTAGCGCTCGGTGTAGGCGGTGTCGTAGAGGGTCCAATCGGTCGGCGGCGCGCCGGCAACCCCCGCGGCGAACGGGGTGTCCGCATCCAGCATCGCCCGCACCGCCAGGAAGCCGCCGTAGGACCAGCCGAAGAAGCCGATCCGGCGCGGGTCCACGCCCGCCACGCGCTGCGGCAACTGGCGCACCGCCGCGAACAGGTCCTGCACATCGACCACGCCGAAGGCATTCAGATGCGCGCGGGTGAAATCACGGTCGCGGTTCTGCATGCCGCGGGTATCGACGGCGAACACACCGAAGCCGCGCCGCTGCCAGTAGGCGATCAGGGCGGTGTCGCGGTGCCAGTTCCAGTTGACGGTCGCGATGCCGGGGCCGCCGTAGGCCAGCGTGATCACGGCATGCGGACCGGGTTGACCATCCAGCGGCGCGAAATACAGCGCATTGAGCGCGGTGCGGCCATCGGCGGCAGTGACCTCCACGACCTGCGGTTGCGGCGCAATCCGCGCCAGCAGGGGATCGGGCGCATCGCCCGGCAAGTCGATCGGTGCGGCTCCCGCCTTGACATCCTGCAGCAGCAGACGCGGCGGCTGGGCCCAGGCGGCCCGGGTGACCAGCAGGCGGGCGCATTCGCGGTCCCCACGGGCATCGCGCCACTGGCGATCCGCCGCGCCGTCCAGGGCACGGCTGCGGCCCTGCAGATCGATGGCGAACAGCTCACGGCTGCGGCCTCGGTCGCGGGCGGCCGCATAGACGACGGTGTCGCCGTTGCTGCAGACCCGGTGGGCCACTGCTTCCGGTTCATTCGTCAGCGCCTGGCGGCGGCCGGTCTTGCGGTCGACCAGCACCAGTTGCCGGCGTCCGGACGCTTCGCTCGACCACAGCAGCGCGGGCCGGCCGGAGAGCGTCAAACCGCCGATCTCCTGCAGATCGTCGTGCACATCGACCCAGGCAGGGTCGCGCTCGTCAATGACGATGCGGCCCTTGGCCACGGCCGCGACCAGCGCGGGTGCGGGTGCGGGTGCGGGTGCGGGTGCGGGTGCGGGTGCGGGTGCGGACTCGAATTCGAACTCGGTCAGGGCGAGGCGTTTCTGATCGCGGGTGAGCCACTGCAGCCACGGTGCGCCGTCGCCGAACCAGCCGGCGCGGGCGATGTATTCCGCCTCAGCGGGCAGCGGCAGGGCCACCGGCCTGGGCACGGTGCCGGCGGGCGCATCGACCGCCAGCATCCACGCGGTGACCCGCGCATTTCGCTCGCCGGCGCCGGGGTAGCGCTGCTGGGTCATGTTGGTGCGGTCGGCGAAGATCTGCGCACGGGTCTTGACGGGCACTTCGGCCTCGTCGACCTGCAATGCCAGCAGCCGGCGGCCATCCGGTGCCCACCAGTAGCCGCGCTGACGGCCCAGTTCCTCCGCCGCGATGAATTCCGCCAGGCCCCAGAAGCGGGTCTCAGTGGCGTCCTGCGTCAGGGAGCGCGCCGCGCTGCCATCCAGCGCCTGCACCCAGAGGTTGCCGCCCTTCACATAGGCCAATTGCCGGCCGTCGGGTGAGCAGCTCGGGTCCTGCTCCGGCACCTGCTCGTCGTGGGCGAGCCGCTGGGCGCGCGGGCCCTCGGCGGTCAGGCGGACCAGGTACAGATCGCCGGAGAGCGGGAACAGCAGGGTGCGGCCGTCCGGCCCGCACCATTGGTAGCTGGTGATGCCCCCTTGGGTGATGCGCTTGCGCTCCAGCGCCATGCGCTCCGCTTCGGTGAGCTGCTGGCTGCGGCCGCCCAGCACCTCGGAGGCGGACACCAGCCGGTGCGGCGCACCGCCCGCCGTGGGCTGGGCCCAGAGCTCGAGCTGTTCGCTGTCGGTGGCCGACGGACGCAGGTAGCTGACCCAGGCGCCGTCCGGCGAGATCTCGGCCTGCCGCGTGAGGCGACCTTGCAGCGGGGGATCGCCGAAGACGCGTTCCAGGGTCAGCGGAGTGACGCCGGAGGCGGCGGTGGCGGTGGCGGCTTCGGCGACCGTGCGGGTCGAGGCCATCGGCCGATCCTTGGCCGTGCGCGCGGCGTCGGGCTTGGCACCTGCACTCGTGCGGGCCGGCTCGATGACGCGCTCGGCGGTGAAGGCGCACATCGGCGCGGCGACCAGCGCACACGCCAGCGCGACACGGCGCGCAGCAATCAAGGTGAAGTTCATGCGACGAGAAGCGTGGGAGCGTCGGACGACGCGGTCGTGACAAGAGCAGACGCCGCACCGGGCGCATCGACAGGATCTTTCGGCCGCACGTCGCCGAACAAGGCGAGCGACAGGGCGTCGGACTCGTTGATGGTGCGGACCTGCTGGTAGGCGGCTTCGGCCTCCGGATAGCGGCGGCGCAGGTAATGCAGCCATTGCTTGAGTCGGCCCGCCTGGTGTCGCGCGGCGACCTGCCCACGCACCTGCGTGAAGAAGCCGTGCATCAGCGGCAGCAACTCGGCCCAGGGCAGCGCGGGCGGTCCGGCGGATGTTTCGAAGGATGTTCCGGCGGGATCCTGCGGACCGCGCGTCGCGCCGGAGCGCGCCGAAGCGCCCTGCCCCGCCAGCGAGGCACGCAGCGCCAGCGCCAGGCCGGGATCGGCCACCATGCCGCGGCCGAGCATCACCGCGTCGCAACCGGATTCGGCCAGACAGCGATGGGCGTCCTCGACGGTCCAGACCTCGCCATTGGCCACCACCGAGATGCCGATCGCCTCGCGGATCACGGCGATCTGGTCCCAATAGGCAGGCGGCTTGTAGCCGTCGCGCTTGGTGCGGCCGTGGACCACCAGTTCCGAGGCACCGGCCGAGGCAATCGCCTGGGCGCATTCGAGCATGCGACCGCGGTCTTCGTTGCCCAGGCGCATCTTGGCCGAGACCGGCATGGCCGCCGGCACGGCGCGCCGGACGGCGGCGACGATCTCATGCACCAGCTCGGGCTCGTCCAGCAGCACCGCGCCGCCGCGATGGCGGTTGACGGTCTTGGCCGGGCAGCCGAAGTTCAGGTCGATGCCAGCGGGATCCAGCGTGGCGAGCCGCGCGGCGTTCTCGGCCAGGCAAACCGGATCGGACCCCAGCAACTGGGCCCGCACCGGCACGCCGGCCGCCGTCCGGCCACCGTTGAGCAGCTCCGGCACGATGCGGGTGAACACGCGGCGCGGCAGCAACTGGTCGGTGACGCGGATGAACTCGGAGACACAGCGGTCCACGCCGCCGACGCGGGTGAGCGTGTCGCGCAGCATGTGGTCCAGCAAGCCCTCCATGGGCGCCAGAAGAATCATGGGGATCGAAGCCTGGCCGCCTTGGCGGACCCGTGACCTGCGGGGGAAAAGGCCAGAAGCATAGCGGATGCGAGGTCGCGCCACCGCCGCGGGGCGCCCCTGCGCCAAGCGTGGGCCACGCCCCCGCGGCCACCATGAAAAAGGGCCGACCTGGGTCGACCCTTTTCGTTGAGCGGTACCGGGTGGGCGGACGCCAGCGACAGCCCCCCTTCACCCCCCGGCACGGCGTCAGCGCCTGCTCAGCGGGGCCACATCATGTCGCCACCACCGAGCGGACGCCGCCGCCTCAAGCGCGCCAGCGCAGCACCACCGCGCGGACGCTGGTCGGCGCGACGCCGGTCTGACGCTTCAGCGCGGTGAGCGCCAGCGCGGAGACCAGGTCCTCGCCGAGACCGGCGGCCTCGGACGAGGCGCTGACCCGCAGCGTGCCATCGGCCAGCAGTTCCAGGTCCAGCGTCGCGGTGACGCCTTCCCGGATCGTCACCGGCGTGCTGAGGCGACGCGTCACCGAAACCGACGAACGGTCGGTGGACGGCACCGCCTGCTGCAGCGACTTCAGCGCCAGGCTGTCGCCCAGGTCGTCCACGCGGAACGCGCCCAGGGCCTTCAGCGACGGCTCACCCGCATCGAGGTAGACCGTCAGCTGGCTTTGCAGCGGCTGCTGATAAGGCGCCGATTCCACAGCCAGGCTGATCTGGCCGCCGTCGCGCAAGGTCTGCTCCAGACCCAGCGGCGTGACCGGCGACCCCGTGCGATCCTGGCCTTGTGCACCGTCGCCGGAGCCGGAGCCCGTGCCGCTGCCCGAACCGTTGGAGGCGCCGGAGCCATTGCTGGAACCGTTGCCGTTGCCATTGCCGTTGCCGTTGCTGCCATTGCCCTCGCCGGTGCCTGCGGCATTGGATCCGCCGTTGCCACCATTGCTGCCGTTGCTGCCATTGCTGCCATTGCCGGCGTTACCACCGTTGGCGCCATTGCCACCGTTGCTGCTGCCGTCGGCCAATGCTGCGCCGCCCGTGCCGGTGCCGTTGCCGACAGACCCCGAGCCGCCGTTCGTGCCGCCGTTCGTGCCACCATTGGCAGCGCCATTGGCGCCACCATCAGCCGTGCCAGTGGTCAGCCCGCCGTTGCCGGAGCCGCCGTTGCCTCCGTTGCCACCATTGGAGCCGCCGCCGTTGGCACCGTTGCCAGCACCGCCGTTGCCCGTGCCGCCATTGCTGGCCGACGCGTCCGAGCCGCCGTTCGAGCCGCCGGTGTTGATCGCAACATTGGCCGCCGAGTTGCCGGACGGCCCCGCCGCGACCGTGGCCACCGTCGTGCCTTGGCCGCCACCCGTACCGCCGTTGCCATTGCCGCCATTGCCGCCGTTCTGCGTGCTGTTGCCGCCGATCGGCTGCACCACCAGCGCGTCCACGGCAGACAGCGATGCCTGCTGGGCGACGCTGCCGGTGGTCGTCACCGTGGCGGGATCCAGGCGGTAATTGCCCGCATCCGCGCCTTGCAAGGTCAGGCCGACCGTCACCGGTTTGTTGGTCCCGACGAAGGGCGTGGCATAGGTGGCCGTGCCGCTGGCACCGACCTGATCACCGGCCAGCACGCCCGGGACCGCGCCCACGCTCACGATGGCCACGTTGCTGCCGTCGAAGCGCTTTTCGATGATCGTCACCGCCGGAGCGGCCACGGTGCGCTGCGAGATGTCGCCGGTGGACAGGACCGAGTTGGCCGACAGGGTGTAGTTGCCCGCATCGGCGCCCTGCAGCGACAGGCCCACCGTCACCGCCTTGCCGGTGCCGGCATTGCGGTTGTCATAGCTGCCGGTGACACCGGTGCCGACCTGATCGCCGGCGACCAGACCTTGCAGCGCACCCACAGCCACATTGGCCACGGTGTTGCCGTCGTAGGTCTTGCCGATCACCGACACCGTCGGCGTCTGCACCGTCTTGGGCGTGATGTTACCGGTGGTCTGGACGGTGCTGTTGGCCAAGGTGTAGTTGGCCGCTTCCGCACCTTCCAGGGTAAGACCCACGGTCACCGCCTTGCCGGTGCCGGCATTGCGGTTGTCGTAGCTGCCGGTGCTGCTGGCGCCGACCTGGTCGCCGGCATAGATGCCTTGCAGCGCGCCGAGCGACACCGTGGCCACGGTGTTGCCGTCGTAGGTCTTGGTGACGACCGTCACCGTGGGCGACTGCACCGTCTTGGGCGTAATGTCGCCGGTGGTCAGCACGGTGCTGGCGGCCAGCTGATAGTTGCCCGCATCGGTGCCCTGCAGGTTCAGGCCCACGGTCACCGCTTTGCCGGTGCCGGCGAAGCGGGTGTCGTAGGTGCCCGAGCCGGTGGCGTCGAGTTGGTCACCCGCCAGCACCCCCTGCACCGGGCCGACCGTCACCACCGCCTGGTTGTTGGCGTCGTAGGTCTTGGTGACCACCGAGACCGTCGGCGCCTGGACGGTGCGTACGGTGACATCGCCGGTGGACTGCACGGTGCTGGAGGCCAGCGTGTAGTTGGCTGCATCGCCGCCTTGCAGACCCAGTTGCACCTCCACGCCCTTGCCGGTGCCGACGTTCTTGGTGTCGAACAACGCGGCGGTCGTCAGGCTCAGGTCGTCGCCGTTCACCGCGTTGGCGATGTGGGTGGCGCTGACCTGCGCGGTGCGGGTGGCGTCATACACCTTGGTCGCGATGTCGGCGGTCACCGTCAGTTCGCGCGGGGTGATGGTCGCAGTGGCCTGCGTCGGCAGGACATAGTTGCCTGCATCGGCGCCGGTCAGACCCAGCTGGGTCAGATCGACGGTCTTGTTGACGCCGGCGTTGCGGTCCAGGAAGTTCAGCGTGCCGCCGACCTGCACCGTGTCGCCGTTGACCACACCGTTGACACCGGTGCCGGACAACTGCGCTGCCGTGTTGCCGTCATAGACCTTGTCCAGCACCGCGCCGCTGACCACGGTCAGCGTCTTGGGCGTGACCTGGCCGATGGCGCCGCTGGCACTGGTCGACGCGAGTTGATAGCCGTACACCTGCATGCCGCCTTGCGAGGCGCCGGTGATGCTCACGCCGTCCACCGTGACCGTCTTGCCGGATGCCACGTTCTTGGTGTCGTAGTTCGCCGCGCCGTTGTAGGCCAGGTTCACCGTGTCGCCGTCGATGGCGCCGCCGGCCGCCAGCTGGGAGCCGGCGACGGTCGCGGTGGTGTTGCCGTCATAGACCTTCACCGCAGCGCCGGTCAGGGTGCCGGTGATGGTCGGGGCCACGGTGTAGAGGAAACCGTTGCCGGTGCCCAGCACCGTGCTGGCGGTGGTGGCGTTGTACTGCTTGAAGTTGGCGACCAGGCCACCGCGGGTGTCGTTCAGCGGCGTGGTCGAGTAGACGCGCCAGTCGCCAGTCGTCGCCTGCAGCGCATTGGCGCCGGCCTGGTTGATGAAGTTGCGGCCGGCGGCCAGTAGCAGCGGCGTCGCCGCGCTGCCGGCATTGCCCACCACCACCGCTTGCTGCAGGGTGATGTCCGAGGTCGCGCCCTGGGCACGCAGATCGACGGTGCGATCCGCGGTGATGCCCTGCAAGCCATCAGCGGTGCCGACGGTGACCGAGCGGCCGTTGACCATCGTCAGCGAGCCCACATCCGCCGCCAGCACGCCGACCTGATGCGTGCCTTGCAGCGTGGCATCGCCGTCGGTGCGCAGGGCCAGGCTGCCGGCGGTGACGGTGCCGGCGCTGGTGGTGATGCCCACGGCCGCACGCTCATCCAGCGACACGGTGCCCCCCGCGGTGAGGGACTGGGCCACATCCAGGCCGCCATGCTGGGTGCGCACCAGCACGCCGCCGGTGGTCACGCCCACGGTGCCCTGCTGCTGCCAGGTGTCGGTCAGCAGCTCCAGGCGGCCGGCCAAGGTCATCGCGATGGTGTCGCTGACCAATTGACGGTCGGAGGCTTCGACGCGGACGGTGTGGGTGCCATTGAAGGCGGCCAGCGTCGTCTGCAGCAGCGAACCGGTCGCGCCGCCCACGGTCGAGCTGGTGGCGGCGTCGTTGAAGTCGAACACCGTCGTGGCCAGCGCGCCGTTGGTGACCACCAGGTTGGCGGTGCTGGTCCAGGACGGCGCCTGCAGCGTCAGCGTCGAGGCGCCGCCGTTGTAGTTGATCGGACCATCCAGGGCCAGCACACCTGCGCCGGCATCCACCGTCGCGACGGCGCCGTTGCGCAGGCTCACGCCGGCGATGCCGTCGACCGTGCCGATGGTGTAGCCTGCTGCGCTGACCGGACGGATCACCGTCGTGCCGCCGCCCAGGTTCAGGGCCAGCGTGCTGAAGTTGAAGGTGTCATCGGTCAGGGTCGCACCCTGGCCGGCGGTCACCGCCACATTCGCCGCCGCCACGCCGCCGTTCACGCCCAGCACCTGCTGGCCGCTCTTGAGGCTGACGGTGGTCGCGCCGGTGGTGATGTCGTTGTCGAACACCAGGTTGCCACCGTCGCTGCGGCCGACTTCCAGCGTCGCCGCATTGATCTGGCCGATGGACGAATTGCTCAGGCCCGAGCCCAGGTGCAGTTCGTTGGCGGCGGTCATCTGACGCACGGTCACCTTGCCCGTACCGCCGTTGGCGGTCACCGCCTGGCCGATGTTGACAGTGTCACCGGTCAGGATCACGTTGCCGCTGGTGTTGGTGACGCTGCCGGCGGTGATGTCGACCGTCCGGTTGACCATCTCGAAGCTGCCGGACGCATTGAAGCTGAAGTTGCCCGGCACGCTGATGGTGCCGGTGCCGTCTTCGCGGCCGATGGTCAGGTTCTTGATGCCAGGCAGCTTGTTCAGCGTGGTGGCCGAGGCGAAGCCGTTGGCATCACCCAGGACCATGTTGGTGGCCGGATCGAAGGGCTCCAGGCGCAGCGAGGCGGTGCTCAGGTTGGTGAGCAGGGAACTGCCCCAATCGATGCGGGCCGCACGCAGGGTCAGGACGCCGGTGCCGGTGTCCATGTTGACGTTGACGTTGCCGAAGTTGATGGCGCTGTCGGTGAAGATGCTGGCGCCGCCCTTGAAGATGAAGGGGGTGTCGATGGTGACGTCGCCGCTGACGCTCAGCAGGCCGGCCAGGATCTTGTTGCCGCTGGTGTAGCTGCCGTCGGCCCGGAAGGAAATGCGACCGGCGCCCAGGATCATGCTGGAGTTCAGGGTCACATCGCCGCTGCCGGTCGACACATACAGGTTGCCGCCGCCGGTGCTGACCGGGGCATTGAGTGTGAAGAAGCCCGCGCCGCCGTTGTCGGAATCGGCCCAGATCCGCACATAGCCGCCGTTGGTGGTCAGCGAACCGCCCACGGTCGCGCCGTCGGCGCCGTAGATGGTGATCGAGGCGGGCGCGGGCGTGCCGCTGCCCGGCGACGAGACATTGTGGGTCGGCAGCGTGCCGACGTTGGCGCCCGCGCCGTGGGCGATCATGATCGGCGAATTCAGGACACGGCCCGAGTTCGTCGCGCCCGCCACCAGCATCAGGCTGCCGGTGCCGAAGACTTCCAGCGTGTTGCTGGCGTTGGCGAACATCAGGTCGGTGTAGGCCGCGAAGCTGCCGTCGGTCAGGTTCGACGGCGGGGTCAGGTGACCGCCGTTGGCGGTGCCGGCCTCGATGCGCAGACTGATGTTGTTCAGCATCGTGATCTTGCCGTCACCGCCGCTCAGGTTCAGGTCCTGCACCAGGATGTCGCCGGTGGCCTGCAGCAGCACATTGGCTTGCTGGGCCTCGATGTCCTTCTCATAGACGACCGAGTCGGTCAGCGAGCCGGAGCCGCTGCCGCCGCCGCGGATCTCCAGGGTGGACGGATCCAGCAGCAGATCGCCGGTGGTGCCCTTGGCGGCGCGCGCATCGGTGCGACCGCTGTAGGCCAGTTCCTGCTTGCCCGAGACTTCGGCGCGACCGCCGTTGCCGCCGTTGTCACCGCCGCGCACTTCGATGCGGCCGGCGAATTCGGTGCGGCCGTCCGACCAGGTCACCACCTCGCCGCCTTGGCCGGCTTGGGTGGCGTTGGCGAGCAGCGTGGTGCCCGCATCGGCCGTGACCGATTGGGCATTGGTCAGCGTGGCGTCTTTGCCTTGCCAGCCGCCACCGATGTGGATCTGGCCGCCGGCGGTGGCGCCGCTGGCATTCAGCTGCGCGCCCTGCAGGCGGATGGTCCCGCCGGTGACGCGGATGTCACCACCGGCCGCCTGGGCGGAGCTGGCGTCCATCTGGCCGGAGACCGTCACCTGGCCTTGCGAACCGCCGTCCAGCACGATGCGGCCGCCCTGCTGCGACAGGCCCTTGGCCTCGATCACGCCGTCCATGTTGATCACGCTGGCCCGCAGCGCGCTGGCGCTGGGGGCGCTCAGCACGACCTGCTGGCCCTGGATCAGGCCGTCCTGGTTCAGGGCCGCCTCTAGCGCCTCCTTCTCGACCTGCACCTGCAGCAGGCCATCGCCGCTGAAGTCCAGCGAGACCTGCTGGCCGGCCACCAGCGCCACTTGCTGGGCGCTGATGGTGCCGGTGTTGGTGACCGAGGCGCCGAGCAGCGCCACCACGCCACCGGCGTTGATCGTGCCCTCGTTGCGCACCTGCGCCAGGCTGCTGCCGCTGAAGCGGGCACGGCCGGCGAGGAAGTCGTTGTCGCTGATGTCCAGCGTGCTGGCCACCAGGCCGCCCACGTTGACCGTGGCGCCCTTGCCGAACACCACACCGCTGTTGTTGATCAGCCAGACCTGGCCGTTGGCGGACAGGTCACCGAAGATCTGGCTGGGCGTGCCGCCGATGACCCGGTTCAGCGCAACCGCATTGGCGCTGGGCTGGCTGAAGCGCACCGAGGCGCCGCTGCCGATGTCGAACCGGTCCCAGTTCACGATCAGCTTCTGGGTCTGCTGATCAATGCGCAGCTGCGAGCCCTGCTGGGTGAAGTTGGCCTGCCCGGCGCCGATCTGCGCACCCGCCGGCAAGGCGCCGGCATCCAGCGCGAAGGCGGACGAGGCCGAAGCGGCCCCCACCACCGCGGCCAGCACGGTGCGACGCACCGCGCGGCTGACGCGCTTGCCGCGACCGCGCGCATGCTCGGGCACGGCCACGAAGGCGCCGCACAGTTCGTTCCAGACCAGACGGTAGGTGTGATTCATCGATCCCATGAATTTCTTCTCTTGTGTGATGCGGTTGTCTCTAGCCGTGCGCGGCGGCCGGTCTCAGACAGGGCCCCGGCGGCACGGGCGCGCGGTCGCGCGCAACGGAGGTCCGGGCCTTTGGCCCGGCGGCGTCGATCAGTAGCGGTAGCTGGCCTGCACCCACAGGCGCTGGCGGTCGCTGCGGCCGTCGGCATCGCGGCCGGCGGCGTTGCGTCCCGGGTTGCTGCCGATCGCATGGGCCCAGCTGGCGCGCACCGTCCACCGGTCACCGGCCAGATTGGCACCCAGGCCCGCACCCGACAGGGAATAGCGGTTGGGCTGGTTGCCCAGCGCGCCGCTCCAGGGCTGCTCATGCTGCTCGACGCGACCGTGGTCCACGAAGGCAATCAGTTGGGCGGACAGTCCACCCACGGTGCGCAGCTCGCGGCGCACTTCGGCCGTGCTCACCCACCCGTTGTCGCCACTGGCCTCGCCCACCGGATAGGCGCGCACGCCCGACGGTCCGCCCAGCAGGAACTTCTCCGAAGAGTCCAGATTGCGCGCGGACACCTGACCGTAGGCGCCGACATACAGGCCCCAGCCTGGCAGCGCCTGCGCGGTCTGCAGGCGGGAAACGCGCCAGGTCAGCTTCTGATAGCTGCCGGCGGTGCGGGCGGTCACCGAGTCGGCGAACTGGTCGTTCGCCTCGCGCAGGGCGACGGTGCCGGAGGTGACACCCAGGCCGGCATCGGTCTGCGCACCGCCCAGCCACTGGTCCCAGCCGTTGCCGAACAGATTGACCGTCAGACGGTTCAGGCGGCGATCGCGCAGGGTCTGGCCCAGCGCTTGGTCCACCAGCGTGCGGCGCTCGACATCGGTCGACACCCACAGGTTGCGCTCACGGCTGCGGATCAGCGGATAGCTCAGGCCGGCGGACACGGTGCCGGCGCGGCCCCGCAGGTCCAGCACGTCCAGCTCCTGGCCGACGTGGTAGTCCATGTAGGTGGCGCCCAACTGCGCGCGCAGACCCGACGGACCGACGCCCCAGCCATAGGCCAGCGCGGCCTGGCGGCTGCCTTCGGTGCGCGACACCGTGGCCTGCAGCAGGTCTTCACGGTTGAGCGGACGGTACAGGCTGGCCGCGGCACTGGCGCGCCAGGCGCCGGTGTAGCGGTTGTTGAAGTCGTCGATCGAGCCGTCCAGCGCCCAGTTGCGGCCGGTGTCGGCCCGCACCACCAGGCGGCTGGTGCCGGCCTCTTCACCGCGCTCCAGCGACGCGCGGGCCTGCACGCCGGGCACGTCATTGATCAGCAGCATGGCGCGCTCGAGCTGTTCATAACGCACCGGGCCCTGTTGCAGGGCGGCGTCGGCAATCGCGCTCAGGCGCGGGGCGAGCGAGCCGTCCACGCTGACCACCTGCACCCGCTGCAGACCGCTTTGCAGACGACCGGACAGCAGCGCGATCTCCAGTTCACCCTGGGTCAGGTCCTGGCGCGGCAGATAGGCACGGGCCAGCACGAAGCCGCGGGCCTGCAGCGCTGCGGTGACGCGGGCCGCCAGGGCCTGCAGCTGACCGTGAGAAAGTTGGCGTCCCTTGATGTCAGCGACCAGCGCCTGCAGTTCCGACTCGGGCAGCAGGTCCTCGGCACCGGTGAATCGAACCCGATCGATGCGGGCGCGCAGGCCGGGGCCGTTGTCGTCGGCCAGGGGCGAGGCGTTGGCAGCGCCGGGGGGCAGGTCGCCTCGCTGGGCGGGCGTGCCCAGGCGGCGTTGTTCATTCAACAGTTGACCGGCATCCGGTGCGGCGGCCCAGGCCAGGTTCATCGCCACGCTCAGCATGCTCAATCCGAGACCTGCCGCGCTCAAGCGCGTGCTGTAGTTCATCCCCAACTCCTGTTGTATTGCAGTGAGCCGGGGTTATCCCTTCAACGCGGATCTCGCGGTTCTTTCAATTCACCCTGTCCTTTTGCGAATCCGACCCTGATCGCTTGCGCAAGCGTGACGCTTGAGATTTCCGGTATTTTTGCCACCCCCTCAGGTGGGCGTTTTGCACGCATGGCGCCCGGCGAGCTGCGCAAGGCCCGGTCACGGGTCTGACAATTCGATGCATGAGTTTCCCCGTCGTTGCCCAAGAGAATCGGCGCCCGCTGCTGTTGCTGGTGGACGATCAGCCGGAGGAGTTGAAGTGGCTCACCGAGCTGCTGCAACCCCGCTATCGGCTGGCCTTCGCCGACGGCGGGCGCGCGGGCCTGCACAAGGCGCAAGCGCTGCGGCCCGACCTGATCCTGCTCGACATCAATCTCCCGGACATGGATGGCTTCGCGGTCTGCCGGCTGCTCAAGTCGGACCCAGCCACCGTGGCCGCGCCGGTGCTGTTCCTGAGCGCGCAAGGCGACGTCAACAGCCGCGTGGACGGGCTGACCGTGGGCGGCGTGGACTTCATCACGAAGCCGTTTCATCCCGAGGAAGTGCTGGCCCGCGTGCGCGTGCATCTGCAGCTGGCGGCCGGGCGGGCTGCCACGGCGCGCGAGGGCGAGGCGCCGACCGAGGGGTCAGGTCTCGCCCCAGGTGGGACGGGTGCGATGGGCAGCGCCGCGGCGGGCGTGCTGACGATGCCCACCACTTCGCCCGAGCAGCGGCTGGCCGCGGCGGCACAACGCTACATCCAGGACCATCTGGCGGAGACGCTCACGGTGAGCCTGGTGGCCCGGCAGGTGGGACTGTCCGAGCGGCGTTTGCTGGCGCTGTTTCGTGAACAACTCGGACACACGGTGTCGGGCTTCATCAGTGAGGAGCGGGTGCGCACCGGCCAGCGGCTGCTGGCCGAGACCGACATGAGCGTGCAGGACGTGGCCGCGCATGTCGGCTTTTCCAATCCCGGCAATTTCGCCACCGCCTTCCGCGAGCGTCACGGCATCAGTCCGCAGGCGTATCGGCAAGCGTTGCGCGCGGGCCGTCGCGGCAACGAGGCCGCGTGAACACCATGGGCGCCATGGGCGCCATGGGCGCGGTGTGCGCCGAGGGCGCCTCGTTGTCGGCTCGCGGGTCGGCTTGCGGGAGGCACCGGCGGTCCGCGCCGGGCCGGTTCGATCGCATCTCTGGCGATGCACGATGGCACGCCGTCCTGCTGTGGGTGCTGCTGATCGTCGCGATGCTGACGTCGCCCACGGCATCGGCGCAGTTCATCGATGCGCCGCCGGCAGCCATTGCGGCGGCGTCCGCCGCGTCAGCCTCTGCGGCGGCGGCCGCCACCTATCTGTCCACGCAACGGTCCCCTCAGCCCCATGCGCCGCCGTCGACGGCCATGATCCAGCTGCGGGAGAACCTGCCTGATCGGCTGGATCTGGCCACCACGGGGCAGATGTGGATTGAACGCGGCGCTGGTGCCGCAGCCATCGGCCCGCATGCGGCGCCGTTGCCTCCCCAGATCCCCGACAGCGCTTGGGAGCCCCTGGCGCGCGCGCGACTGACGCCGGGCTACACCCGCGATGCCTACTGGCTGCGCTGGACGCTGCATGAAACCCGCGACACGCCGCAGCGCCATGTGCTGATGCTGGATCCGGCGCGGATCGAATCGGTCACGCTCTACCAGCGGCGCCTGTGGCCGGGTGGCGGCGCGGAGGCGTGGCGGATCTCGCAGGCCGGCACCGACCTGCCCTTTACCGACCGCCCACTGCCTCTGCGCGAGAGCGCATTTGCGATGACCTTGGAGACCGGCGAGACCCGGGAGCTCTGGCTGCGGGTGGCCAGCCGCAGCTCGCTGGCGGTCTCGCCCAGTTTGTGGGTGTCCGAAGCCCTTGTCGACGAGCAGCAGTGGCGGGTGATGCGGGATGGGATGCTCTCCGCGGCGGGCTTGACGCTGGCGCTGCTGGCGGCGGGGCTGGCGGTGTCGCTGCGGGACCGCGGCTATGGCTGGATCGCCGCGTTCCTCTTCGGCGCGATGGTCTATGAAATGACGATGCGGGGCACCGCCTTCGCGCGGTTCTGGCCTGACGGCACCGATTGGGCCCAGCGCGCCTTGGGCACGACGGGTGCGCTCACCACGATGTTCCAGATCATGGCGCTGTCCGCCGTGCTGCGACTGGCGCAGACGCAGCCGCGCGTGTACCGGGCGATCCAGGTCGTGATCGCCTTGGGCCTGGTGGCGGTGGCGGTCTGCATCTGGGGGGATTACCAGCTGGGCACACGCCTGGCCGGTCCGGTGAATCTGGGATTGAGCCTTTTGGGGCTGGCGGCCAGCATCCGGGCTGCACGACGGCGCGATCCGGTGGCCGGGGTCTGGCTGTGCGCGCTGGTGGGCGTGATGCTGGGGATGGCGCCGCGTTATGCCAGCCTGTTGGGCTTTTTGCCGCATGCGTCGTGGGTGGACCTGGCGCCTTCAGTGGTTGGCACGGCCGGCGCGCTGGCGGTGATCGTGGCCATGTTGCGTCTGCTGATGCAGGAACGCCGCCGGCACGCCGAAGCCCTCGAGGCCGCCGTGGCCGAACGCACCGCCGAGCTGGCGCGGGCCAGCGCCCATGCGCAGGCCAGCGATGCGGCCAAGGGCCGGCTGCTCGGCCACATGGGCCACGATCTGCGTGCGCCCCTGGCCTCGATGGTGCAGCTGACTCGTCGCCTGCGCCCGGGCCGGGATTTCGAATCGCACCGGCAGGCGATCGAGCACGGCGGCCTGATGCTGCTGGACACCATCGACGAGTTGCAGCGCTTTGCACGCAGCCCGAATGCCGAAGCGGACACCGAGATCGTCACCGCGCCGGTCTATCTCTACGGCTTGCTGCATGAGCTGGCGCTGCAATCGCAGTCGCTGATGCTGGCCAGCACCAACCGCCTGAACCTCCAGATGGATCCGAACCTGCCACCGGTGGTGGAGGTGGATGCGCGGCGCCTGCGACAGGTGATGCTGAACCTGCTGTCCAACGCCGCGAAATACAGCCGTGCCGGCGAGATTGCGGTGCGGGCCCGCGCGACGCCGGACGGACTGACACTGTCGGTCATCGACCACGGCCCGGGCATGACGGCCGAAGAACTGGCGCGGGTGTTCGAGCCCTTCATGCGCGGACGCGCCGCCCACGGCGTGCCCGGGCTGGGTCTGGGATTGAGCATCGCGCAGCAGACGGTGCGGGCGATGGGCGGCGATCTGAGCGCCTCCAGCGCCCCCGGGCGCGGGGCCTGCTTCACGGTGGCGCTGCCACTGGTGGCGGCCGAAGAACCCCAGGTCCAGTGGCCCAGGCTCACGACGCAGGGGCTGGAATCCCTGGGGGAAGGCTGGGCCGCGGTGGTCTGGGATGAGACACCCGGGGTGCGGGACGTCTTGCTGGAGCGACTGCTCCAGTGCGGCTTCGAGGCGAGCGCGGCCGAGCAGGCTGATGAGGTGGTCGACCAACTGCAGGCCGCGTCCGATGAGGGACTGGGCCTGCTGCTGGTGAGTTCGCCGGAGGCGCTACCGTCGCCGCAATGGCTGGGGCTGCTGCGTGCGCGGTGGCCGCGGATGCGCACCCTGCTCTGCACGGCCCATGCGCGCAGCAACTGGCCCAGTGACGACCGGCTGGCGGTGATGCCGAAGCCGGCGCCTCAGGAGCTGTGGGTGCCGGTGCTCAAGCGGCTGTGTCCGCCGGTGGATGTGCCGGCTTGAGCGCGGACGCCTCGCCGGCTGCGGCATCTTGGCAGCACAGCCACAGGCGCAGATCGAACTCCAGTTGGGCGTAGTCTGGCGCCATGTGATGGCAGAGCTGATAGAAGGCCTTGTCGTGATCGGGCTGCTTGATGTGGGCCAGCTCGTGCACCACGATCATCTTCAGGAACTCGGCAGGCGCCTCGCGGAACAAGGTGGCCACCCGGATCTCGCGCCGCGCCTTGAGCCGGCTGCCCTGCACCGTGTAGGCGCGGGTGTGGGTGCCCAGGGCATGCTGGATCACCTTCAGCTTGGCGTCATAGCACACGCGTGCCAGCGGATCGGCATTGCGCATGAAGCGCTGCTTGAGGGCCTGGGTGTAGTCGAACAGGGCCTTGTCGCTGCGGATCTCATGCGGATCCGGATACTTGCGGGCCAGCATCGGCGCCAGCTCGCCACTGTCCATCAGGGTGCGGGCCTGCGCCACCAGCGCCACCGGATAGCCCTGCAGATACTTCATGCTCATGGCGGGGATTGTCGATGATCGCCTCGGACGCGTATCGGCGCACCGGCGCACCGGCGCACCGGCATATCGACTGATCGACATCGCCGGATCACCAGGTCGCCACATTTGCACCTCTGCACACCTCGACGCATTGGCGTGTCGGTGCATCGATGTCTCGGCAGATGGCGCGCAGGCATGATGGCGGGATGAACGACCCCACGTCCATCGACACCGTCGCAGGCCAGTCCCCCACCGACGCACGCGAAGGCAGCGCGGACAGCCAGACCCTGCCTGACGCAGCGTCCTTCAGCGTCGAACTCCGACCCCAAGGCTGGCGCTTTGAGGCGCCGCCCGACCAGACACTGCTGCTGGCGGCGCTGGACATGGGCCTGCGGCTGCCCCACTCCTGCCGCAACGGCACCTGCCGGGCCTGCATCGCCAAGCTGGCGGCGGGAACGATCGATTACCGCATCGAATGGCCGGGTCTGTCGCGCGAGGAGAAGGCGGAGGGCTGGATCCTGCCGTGCGTGGCCTGCGCGCGGTCCGACCTGGTGCTGGAAGCGCCGGCCGCCATCAACCTGTTCGACCTGCCGCCCCCGCCGGCCCCACCGGTGATCGTGGCGCCGCGCCCGCCCGGGTCGACCTGAACCTCGGCATCACCTCGGCATGAGCTCGGCATGTTGCCGCCAGACCTGGCCTCTTGCGCGTGGTCCGGTCGAAATCAGGCCCACTGGAACCACCATCCGTCACCGCGGTTCGCGCGATGCCAATCGCCCTCGCCCCCGTCGAAATCGCCCAGGTCCGGTGACGACGGCGTGACAGCGGGCTGGGTTCGCGTCGCAATTCACAAAGGCCCCTCTTTTCGATGCATCAGGAGCAACCCTGAGGATGCAGCATGTCGGTTTGCTGAAATCGCTGGCGCACCCGCCGGCAAGAAGCCAAGAAAACAAGCAAACCAATCGGGAAAAAAAGGATGTGGAGATGATGAAGCTCAACCAATGGCGACTGCGCAGTCGCGTGCTGGCCGGATTCGCCCTGGTGATCGTGCTGATGGCCGTGGCCTCGACCGTGGGCATCCTGCGGGTGTCGATGCTGCATCAGCGCATCGAGCGCCTGGTGGAAGTCGACATGCATGTGCTGGAGATCTCCCGTCAATGGGCGGGGCTGACCGAGGGCAACATCCAGCGCCGCATCGTGGCGCTGGTGATGGACGACGAGGCCTTCGTGAAGGCCTTCACCGCGCGCTCCAAGGAGCTCTCCGCCCGGATCGACAAGATCCAGAAGGAGCTCGACGAAAACGTCAAGGAAGCCGAAGGCGCCAAGCTCATCGACCAGATCGGTGAAGCGCGCAAGAAGTACCAGGACGCGCGAGACGCGCTGGTGAAGGTCAAGGCGGGTGGCGAGGACATCAAGGCCCGTGCCGCCACGGAACTGATCCCGGCGATGAATGCGTATCTGGAAAGCATCGAGCGCTTCGCCGACCACACCCGCGACCTGCTCCAGGCGGCGCGCGTGGAGGCGCAAGCGGAGGCGCAGAGCACGCGGGTGCTGGTGATGTCGCTGATGGCCGTGGCCATCCTGCTGGGCGTGGGCATTGCGCTGGTGATCACTCGTTCCGTCACCGAGCCGCTGGAGCAGGCCCAGACGCTGAGCCAGGCCATCGCCGACGGCGACCTGAGCCGCAGCGGCAACGCCGAAGGCCAGGACGAAGTGGCTGCGCTCAATCGTTCGCTGCTGGAGATGCAGGCCCGTCTGGCGACCACCATCTCCGGCGTGCGCAGCGCGGCCGATCAGGTGCGCAATGCCTCCAGTGAAATTGCCACGGGCAATGCCGATCTCTCCAACCGCACCGAGCAGGCGGCCAGCAGCCTGGAAGAAACCGGCGCCGCCATGGCCCAACTGAGCGAAGGCGTGAAGCTGAACGCCGAGGCGGCGCGAGAGGCCGACACCCTGGCGCAGACCGCGTCGGAGGTGGCGGGTCGCGGCGGTGCGATGGTGGAGCAGGTCATCAGCACGATGAACGACATCCAGCAGTCGTCCAACAAGATCTCCGACATCATCGGCGTGATTGACGGCATCGCCTTCCAGACCAACATCCTGGCGCTGAACGCGGCGGTGGAAGCGGCCCGCGCGGGCGAGCAAGGCCGCGGCTTTGCGGTGGTGGCGAGCGAAGTGCGCTCGCTGGCGCAACGCAGCGCGGAGGCGGCCAAGGAAATCAAGTCGCTGATCTCTGCCTCGGTGGAGCGTGTGGATGGCGGCAGTCGGCTGGTGGGAGACACCGGCGCGACGATGCGTGAGGTGGTGGAAAGCGTGCAGCGCGTGACGCGCATCATTGGGGAGATCTCCTCCTCCAGTGCGGCCCAGTCGCTGACCCTGGGCGAGATTGGCCAGGCGGTGCATCAGCTGGACCAGATGACCCAGCAGAATGCCGCGCTGGTCGAGGAATCCGCCGCCGCCGCAGAAAGCCTCCGGGATCAGTCGGCGCAGCTCGTCGACGCGGTCGCCAGCTTCAAGCTGCGGTAAGCACCTCACAGCACCGCCCGGCCTCGCACCGAGCGCTCGCGACAGCCAACCTGTTCGGCCGTGGCGCTCGGGCGAGGCGCTCGGTGTTGGTCTCCTCGGGCTACTCGCTCGAGATTGAGCTGCTGGGACGATGTCCTCGGTGCCGATCTCGATCAGTCCTCGGTGGTTCGAGTGACGGGAGGGCTTGGGGTTTTGGCCCTGCCAATTCCCCATGCCCTCGCGGCCCAACGCGCCGGACCGAGCAGGTCGGCGGTCTCCATTCCCTTGCGAAAGACCCCCAACGAGCGCAGCCGGAGAGACCGTCGGCCACGCTGGCTCAGACGCTTCGCATTCGCCCTCGTGGCCGACGGTCTCTCCGGCTCGGCGGATCACCGAGGTTTGCCCCAAGCGCACGGCGCCCTTCGACAGACAGGCCCACGCCACCCACCGACGCGATGCCTCGGTCCCAAATCGTCTCAGTCCTCTGTGGTTCGAGGACGGGAGGGCTTGGGGTTTTGGCCCTGCCAAGGCCCCATGCCCTCGCGGCCCAACGCACTGAACTGAGCAGGTCGGCGGTCTCTGTTCCCTTGCGAAAGACCCCCAACGAGCGCAGCCGCAGAGACCGTCGACCACGCTGGCTCAGACGCTCCGCATTCGCCCTCGTGGCCGACGGTCTCTCCGGCTCAGCGGATCACCGAGGTTTGCCCCAAGCGCACGGCGCCCTTCGACAGGCAGGCCCACGCCACCCACCGACGCGATGCCTCGGTCCCAAATCGTCTCAGTCCTGGGTGGTTCGAGGACGGGAGGGCTTGGGGTTTTGGCCCTGCCAAGGCCCCATGCCCTCGCGGCCCAACGCACTGAACTGAGCAGGTCGGCGGTCTCTGTTCCCTTGCGAAAGACCCCCAACGAGCGCAGCCGCAGAGACCGTCGACCACGCTGGCTCAGACGCTCCGCATTCGCCCTCGTGGCCGACGGTCTCTCCGGCTCAGCGGATCACCGAGGTTTGCCCCAAGCGCACGGCGCCCTTCGACAGGCAGGCCCACGCCACCCACCGACGCGATGCCTCGGTCCCAAATCGTCTCAGTCCTGGGTGGTTCGAGGACGGGAGGGCTTGGGGTTTTGGCCCTGCCAAGGCCCCATGCCCTCGCGGCCCAACGCACTGAACTGAGCAGGTCGGCGGTCTCTGTTCCCTTGCGAAAGACCCCCAACGAGCGCAGCCGCAGAGACCGTCGACCACGCTGGCTCAGACGCTCCGCATTCGCCCTCGTGGCCGACGGTCTCTCCGGCTCAGCGGATCACCGAGGTTTGCCCCAAGCGCACGGCGCCCTTCGACAGGCAGGCCCACGCCACCCACCGACGCGATGCCTCGGTCCCAAATCGTCTCAGTCCTGGGTGGTTCGAGGACGGGAGGGCTTGGGGTTTTGGCCCTGCCAAGGCCCCATGCCCTCGCGGCCCAACGCACTGAACTGAGCAGGTCGGCGGTCTCTGTTCCCTTGCGAAAGACCCCCAACGAGCGCAGCCGCAGAGACCGTCGACCACGCTGGCTCAGACGCTCCGCATTCGCCCTCGTGGCCGACGGTCTCTCCGGCTCTCGAACCACCGATCACGTCAAAGAATCCCACTGCATCGACCCGCGCGCTGAAATGCGCAGGCCGATCGGTGGAGGTCAGTGGTCAGTGTTCAGTGGTCAGTGGTCAGTGGACGGAGAGAAGTCCGTGGCCAAGGGACCTTGCCGGGGTCAGGGCTTGCGCCCCTCCGGCAGTTCGATCTTGACCTCGAGCACTTCGAGGTCGTCCTGACGTTCCATGTGCACCTTGATGTCGTCCGGATTGATGGCGACGTACTTGGAAATGACCGCCAGCAGCTCACGCTGCAGTTGCGGCAGGTAGTCGGGGCTGGCGCCGCGACCGTTGCGTTCGTGGGCGAGGATCAGCTGCAGGCGCTCCTTGGCAACGCTGGCGGTGCTTTTCTTTTCGCCCAGGAAGAAGGACATGAATCCCATGGTCTCTCCCGGTGAAGGTCAGCGACTGAACAGACGCTTGAAGAAGCCCGGCTTGACCGCCTCGATGAATCGCATCGGCTTGTCTTCGCCCAGGAAACGCGCCACGACATCAGCATAAGCCTCGGCCACGTCGGAGCCCTTCATGTGGATCGCCGGCAGGCCCTGGTTGGAGGCCTGCAGCACGATCTCGCTTTCAGGGACAACGCCGATGAGCGGCGTGCGCAAAATCTCGTGGATGTCCTCCAGAGAGAGCATCTGGCCGCCTTCGACCCGGTTGGGGTTGTAGCGGGTGATGAGCAGATGCTCCTTGACCGGCTCCTTGCCTTCGATCGCGCGCTTGGTCTTGCTGTTGAGCATGCCCAGGATGCGATCGGAATCGCGCACCGAGGACACCTCGGGGTTGGTGACCACCAGCGCCTCATCCGCATAGTGCATGGCCATCAAGGCGCCGGTTTCGATGCCGGCCGGCGAGTCGCAGACGATGTAGTCGAACTCCATCGCCTTGAGCTCTTCCAGCACACGCTCCACGCCCTCTTGCTTGAGCGCATCCTTGTCCCGGGTTTGCGAGGCCGCCAGGATGAAGAGCTTGTCGAGCTGCTTGTCCTTGATCAGCGCCTGGCCCAGTTTGACCTCGTCGTTGATGACGTTGATCAGGTCATACACGACACGACGCTCGCAACCCATGATCAGGTCGAGGTTGCGCAAGCCGACGTCGAAATCGATCACGGCCGTCTTGTAGCCGCGCATCGCCAGTCCGGTGGCAAAACTGGCACTGGTGGTGGTCTTGCCCACACCACCTTTGCCGGAAGTCACCACAACGATCTTGGTCATGGGTCGAGGTCCTTTCAGTGTTTCGGTCGCTGTCGTTGCAGCTCAATCAAATTCGTTGGGGCCGTTCGCGCTGGCCAGATGCCGGTCGACGATCACCGCCTGCCGCTCAGGTGCCCAGCGGCTCCATCAGCAGCTTTTCACCGTCCAGCCGCACCTGCGCGGGCTTGCCCAGCACCGCCTCGGGCAGCGGGTTTTCAGTGGTGCGGTAGATCCCGGCGATGGCGATCAGTTCGGCTTCCAGGCTCGTGGCGAAGATGCGGGCGTTGGTGTTGCCGCGTGCTCCGGCAATTGCCTTGCCACGCAAGGGCGCATAGACATGGATGTTGCCGTCGGCAATGACTTCCGCCCCATGGCTGACCAGCGCTAGCACCACCAGATCGGCGCCCTTGGCATAGACCTGTTGCCCGGATCGCAGCGGCTTGTCGACGAAGACCGTGCGCGACTCTGTCGGCACCGCAACCTCCACCTGACGCTCCACCACCACTTCCTTGATGACCTGCTGCACCACGGTTTTGACACGCGGCTCGGCACGCACTGCGGGCTGGCCCAGGTCCGGCGCTTCGGCCAGCCCGAGTTCGGTGGCCTGCGCCAGCTCGGCCGCATTCGCCCCCATCACGCCGACAGGCTGAAGCCGATACCGGCGCAGCAGCGGCAGCAGCACCGCCAGGTCGATGCGCGCCGCATCGCTGGTCGGGCTGCTGACCGATTCCGGTTGGCGCTCGGGCTCCGGCGCGGGCTCGGGCTCGGGCTCGGGATGCAGGCTGAGTTGCCCATCGTCACCCACCGCAGGAATCGACGGCGGCTTGTCATCGCCGACAGGTTCGTTCGGCAGCTGGCTCAGGTCCAACAACAGCGGGTCATGGTGGAAGGCGTCCGGCGTCTCGCCGAGACGGCTGTCCAGCGCCTGCGTCAAGGCGTGAACGTCGGACGACTTCAGCACCAAGGCGAGCAGGCTCAGCGAGGCGCTCTTCAGTTCAAACAGATCCGGCGATTTACCCGCCGGGCTACGTCCGCTCATCGATCCCGACAAAACCTGCGCCATGTAGTGGGGTGGGTGCGATTGCAAAACGCGGAGTTTAGCGGTGCGCCACGCCCTCGCTTTCAGGGTCGATCCCATGGCTTCGGGATTAAACGGCCGCACAGCCCCCATGTTTGGGGGTGGGCACACCTCCGCAGGCGGTCGAGCCGTCCCGTCATCACGATGACAAATAAAACGGATGAACTGACTGCCACTTGCAGGTGAGCCGGTCCGCCCACCAGCGGCCCCGGGCCCCGATGGGGACGGAATCGGGACCCAGACGGGTCGCTGCTTCGGGGGTCAGGAACGGCCTGTCAAGCCGAAAATCATCGATCGGGGGCTTGACTTATCCCCACATGCGCGTTCCTGACGCCAGCGAACAGAAGGTGGGGCACGCCGCTTTCGTGTTGTCCCGCCAGATCGCTAAGTGGTTGATTTATATAGCGCAATGTCCAATGCCTGGAAATGAGGCACGGAACCTCGCAGCACGGTCAATCAAGGGTTTAGGAAGTTAGTCGGCAGGTTTCCCACACAGTTATCCACAGGCACAGTGGATAGCTTTACGGTTCCTTGCAAATCAAGCATTTAGCGCCGGACGTTGAACTGCAGATCGAAGTCATTCCTCTGCCAAAGGAAGGAACGCTGCCCCGGCAGCCGGTCGATGCGCCCCCTCAATCGGGTGAAATTCGAACCGAAATCGCGCGACGGGCGCACAGCTGACCCTCCATCGTTCGGTCGCGCGACGATGTCCCTCGGTTGTGCGGACGGCCGGCGCGTCAACGTTCGATGAATGGTGTGAACCATCGATGGGCGACCCTCGGGCGGCCAGGTCGGCCGGACCGATTCGCCCGTTCGCTCTGCGCGGACAAAGATGAGGGCGCCCGCCGTGATCCCGCTAGAGTCGCCGCATGAGCAAATCGGTCGATCTTTGGGGACGGCTCCGCAAGGAGTGGTTTTTGTTGGCGCTGGTCGGCGCAGTGGCCTTGGCCAGCGTCTGGCCGGACCTGGGCCGCAGCGGCGGACTGCTTCGGCTGGATGTGGTCAGCAACTGGGGCGTGGCGCTGGTGTTCTTCCTGACCGGCCTGGGCCTGTCCACCGCCGCCTTGCGCGACGGCGCGCTGAAATGGCGCATCCACCTCCTGGTCCAGCTCTGCACCTATGCGCTGTTTCCGCTGCTGTGGTGGGGCTTCACGGCGCTCTTCGGACGCTGGTTGCCGCCCGACCTCGCCCTGGGATTCGCCTATCTGTGTGCGCTGCCGTCAACGATCTCCTCCTCCGTCGCCATGACCGTGCTGGCACGGGGGAACGTGCCGGCCGCGATCTTCAATGCCAGCGCCTCCAGCCTGCTCGGGATCGTGCTGACACCGGCGCTGGTGGCGCTGATGGCCGGCACCAGCGGCGCCACGCTGCCGTTTGGCGAAGCAGTCTGGAAACTGACTCAATTGCTGCTGCTGCCGCTGGTCGCCGGGCAATTGCTGCGACCGTTGCTGCTGAGCTTCCATCAGCGTCACAAGGCCAGGATCTCCTTGGTGGACCGCTGGGTGATCATCTTGCTGGTGCTGTCGGCCTTCAGTGACTCGGTGGCCTCCGGGCTGTGGCGGGACCACGGCGCGGAGCTGCTGGTCAAAGCCGCGCTGGGCAGTGCCGTGTTCCTGCTGGTGGTGGTGATGCTGAGCCGATGGGCCGCCCGGGCGATGGGACTGTCGGTGGAGGACGAGATCACCGCCGTGTTCTGCGGCTCCAAGAAGACGCTGGCCTCCGGCGTGCCGATGGCCAAACTGCTGTTCGGCGCCCATCCGGCGGTCGGCGTGATCGTCCTGCCCATCATGTTCTATCACCAGTTGCAGCTGATCCTGTGCTCCTGGCTGGCGCAGCGCTATGCGGCCCGTCCGACACAGGTCGCGCAGGCTGACGGACAGAAGCGCGCCGGTGCGCCCGTCTGACGCCTAAAATCCTCGGTTCTTCCGCAAGCGCCGGCCGTTCACCGAGTCCGCGCGCCGCGCTCTCCCCGCACGCCCACTCCGCGCCATGACACGCAAGCTCTTCGTCACCACCGCCCTGCCCTACGCCAATGCGAATTTCCACATTGGCCACATCATGGAGTACACCCAGGCCGACATCTGGGTGCGCTTCCAGCGCATGTTGGGCAACGAGGTGCACTTCGTCTGCGCCGACGACGCCCATGGCGCGCCGATCATGATCGCCGCGGAAAAGGCCGGCAAGACACCGCAACAGTTCGTGGCGGACATCGCCGCCGGCCGCAAGCAGTACCTGGATGGTTTCCACATCAGCTTCGACAACTGGCACTCGACCGACGGCGCCGAGAACCACGAGCTGTCCAAGGAGATCTACAAGTCGCTGCGAGCGAATGAGCTGATCTCGGTCAAGACGATCGAACAGTTCTTCGACCCGCAGAAGTCGATGTTCCTGCCCGACCGCTTCATCAAGGGCGAATGCCCCAAGTGCGGCGCGAAGGACCAGTACGGCGATTCCTGCGAGGTCTGCGGTGCGGTCTACACACCCACCGAGCTCAAGCATCCGTTCTCGGTGCTGACCGGCGCCACGCCGGTGCTGAAGAGCTCCGAGCACTACTTCTTCAAGCTGTCCGATCCGCGCTGCGTCGAGTTCCTGGAGCAATGGACCCAGACCCCGGGCCGGCTGCAGCAGGAAGTGCTCAACAAGATCAAGGAATGGTTCACCAAGGACGATGACGGCAACGGCGGCCTGGGCGACTGGGACATCAGCCGCGATGCCCCCTACTTCGGCATCGAGATCCCGGACGCGCCGGGCAAGTACTTCTATGTCTGGTTGGACGCGCCCATCGGCTATCTGGCGTCGCTGAAGAACTACTTCGGCAAGACCGGCCGTGACTTCGACGCGTTCTTCAAGGATCCGGCGGCCGAGCAGGTGCACTTCATCGGCAAGGACATCACCTACTTCCACACGCTGTTCTGGCCGGCGATGCTGCACTTCAGCGGCCGCAAGACGCCCAACCATGTGTTCGTGCATGGCTTCCTGACCGTCAACGGCGGCGAGAAGATGAGCAAGAGCCGCGGCACCGGGCTGGATCCGCTGAAGTACCTGTCGCTGGGCATGAACCCGGAATGGCTGCGTTACTACCTCGCCGCCAAGCTCAACAGCAAGGTCGAGGACGTCGACTTCAATCCGGAAGACTTCGTCGCCCGCGTCAACTCGGACCTGGTCGGCAAGTACATCAACATCGCCAGCCGGGCGGCCGGCTTCCTGACCAAGCGCTTCGACGGACAGCTGTCTGCCGATGTGGGCGTCGAGGGCCGGGTGCTGCTGGACGGTCTGCGCGCGCACAAGGCGACGATCCTGGAGCTGTACGAGACCCGCGAGTTCGGCAAGGCGCTGCGCGAGATCATGCTGCTGGCCGATCGGGTCAACGAATATGTGGACCAGAACAAGCCTTGGGACATTGCCAAGCAGGCCGGCCAGGATCAGGTGCTGCAGGACGTCTGCACCGTGTGCATCGAGGCCTTCCGGGTGCTGTCGATCTATCTGAAGCCGGTGCTGCCCGCGCTGGTGGGCAGCGTCGAGTCCTTCCTGCAGGTCGCGCCGATGGACTTCGATGATGCGGACCGCTCGCTGGGCGGCCACCGCATCGGCGGCTATCAGCATCTGATGCAGCGTGTGGATCCGAAGTTGCTCGAAGCCCTGTTCGAGCCGCCCGCGCCGCCCAAGGTGATTCCCGGCGGCGAGGAGCTGGCTCCGGAGATCAAGATCGACGACTTCGCGAAGGTGGACCTGCGGGTGGCCAAGATCGTGAAGGCGGAGCTGGTCGAGGGCTCGGACAAGCTGCTGCGTCTGACGTTGGATGTCGGCGAGGGCCGGCTGCGCAATGTGTTCAGCGGCATCCGGAGCGCCTATCAGCCCGAGCAGCTCGAAGGCAAGCTGACGGTGATGGTGGCCAACCTGGCACCGCGCAAGATGAAGTTCGGCGTGTCCGAAGGCATGGTGCTGGCCGCCAGCCATGCGGACCAGAAAGCCAACCCCGGCATCTACGTGCTCGAGCCCTTCCCCGGCGCCCAGCCCGGCATGCGGATTGGGTGAAGGGCTCCCCCCCTACCGGCTGACGCCGGCCCCCTCAGGGGGCGAGCCCGGTGACCTGGCGGAGCCAGGGCACGGGCTCTGCTGGTGGATGGGCTCCCCCCAGACCGGCGACGCCGGCCTCCTCAGGGGGCGAGCCCAGTGACCTGGTGGATGGATGGCCCCCCCTACCGGCTAACGCCGGCCCCCTCAGGGGGCGAGCCCAGTGACCTGGCAAAGCCAGGGCACGGGCTCTGCTGGGCTGGGGTGGTGGGGTGGGTACGCTGCCTCGCTATTCACTGTTCGCTGTTCGCTGTTCGCTGCTGACGCCTTGGGAGTGCGCCGAGCGGGCTGGAAATGCCGACGCTCGGGCTCTGCGGGTAGGGTCGGCCGGCGACGCTGACGGATCACGATGCCCGCGCAATGAAGCGGGCCACTAGAATCGCTTTCTAATTTCCTCCTAGACGATTTCGCCATGCCGCTGTTCTGGAAGCCCTACAAGTCCGAAATCACCAACTTCATCGACGAGCTGAAGGCCAAGAAGCCGACGCTCGAAGCTGAACAGCGCGCCGGCCGCGGCCTGCTGTGGGATCGCGAACTGAACCGCGAAGACCAGGCCAACTATCGCGCGTCACGCGTGGAGCAACAGCCCTACGTCTACCAGACCAAGTCGGACTAAGCGCCGGCCCGGAGCTGCCCCCTCCGGCCCGCCCCTCCCCGCACGCCTGGTGAGCGATTCCACCGATCTCCCCGATCCCGCCCTGTCCTTGCCGGACCCTCCGGCCAGCCAGGGCGGCGATTCGTCCACGCCCGACACCGTCGACGGCGTGGCCGTCGCCCGCCTGTACGGCGAGCCGCTGTTCGCGATGCCGCAGGACCTCTACATCCCGCCGGATGCCCTGGAAGTCTTCCTCGAAGCCTTCCAAGGCCCGCTGGACCTGCTGCTCTACCTGATCCGCAAACAGAACTTCAACATCCTCGACATCCCGCTGGCCGAGGTCACCCGCCAGTACCTCAGCTACGTCGAACAGCTCCGCCGCCACAACCTGGAACTCGCCAGCGAGTACCTGCTGATGGCCGCCATGCTGATCGAGATCAAATCCCGGATGCTGCTTCCGCCCAAGAAGTCGGAAGACGGCGCAGAACCCGAAGATCCCCGCGCCGAACTGGTCCGCCGGCTGCTGGAATATGAGCAGATGAAGCAGGCCGCCCTGCGGCTCGACCAGTTGCCGGTGCTCGGCCGCGACTTCCTGCGCGCCCAGATCCACATCGAGCAATCGCTCGCACCCCGTCTACCCGAGGTGCATGTGGACGACCTGCGCGCCGCCTGGGCCGACCTGATGCGTCGGGCCAAGCTCAATCAGCATCACAAGATCACCCGCGAGCAGCTGTCCGTGCGCGAGTACATGAGCCATCTGCTCAGGAAGTTGCAGGGCCAGCGCTTCGTCGAGTTCGAAGATCTGTTCGAGCTCGATCGCGGCCCCCAGGTGCTGGTGGTGAGCTTCATCGCGATGCTCGAGCTGTCTCGCGAACGGCTGATCGAGATCACCCAGGCCGAAGCCTTCGCGCCCATCTACGTGCGGCTGGGCTACTCGCCCACCTGATCGGGAACCGAGCGGGGGCCGAGCGGGCGCCGATCAAAAATCGATCGCCGGCCCATCGGAAATGGATCGACTGCAGATCGGAAGAGGATCGGCACAGACATGTGCAGGTCCGAGGAGGTCTGAGCACGCCTGAACAGATCCGAGCTGGCCCGCGCAGACGCACGGCGCCGTGGCGCCGAGCAGTCCTTCCCCGCTATGAATCGCTCAGCGGAAGGTCGTGAAGGCCGCGTTGGGCTGACGCTGGACCATCTGCCCCACCGCCAGCACCGCCTGGGTGCGGGAGCTCACCCCCAGCGCCTTCAGCACCGCGGCCACGTGGTCCTTGATGGTCTCCACCGAAACGCCGAGCTCACGCGCAATGATCTTGTTCGGCTTGCCCTGCAGCAGCAGCGCCAGCACATCGGTCTGGCGCGGCGTCAGTTGCAGGCCCTCCAGCCCGGTGGCGGTCTGGTAGCCGGCCTGGCTGGCCAGGGCATGCACCTGCTGCAACTTGTCGGCCATGCTGGGCGACGGGCCGTCGTCCAGCGGCGCGGGTTCGGAGTCTCGGACCTCGGAGCCGAGCGACATCGGCGGCACATAGATCCCGCCCGACATCACCAGCTTCAGCGCCTGCGCCAGCACGTCGTTGCTGGTGCGCTTCGGAATGAAGCCCATTGCGCCCTGGTCGATCGCCCGGATGACGTCGCTGGCCCGGTCGGACGCCGAGATCACCACCACCGGCAAGGACGGATATTGCGCGCGGAATTCCTCCAGCACGTCGAAACCGCTGGCATCGCCCAAATTCAGGTCCAGCAACACCAGATCAAAGTCCTGGCGTGCCTGCAAGGTCTCCCTGGCCTGTGCCGCGCTGTCGGCGCCCAACACCTGGACGTCTTCGCCCAGACCTTGGATCACGGTCTGCAACGCGGCAAGGATCAGGGGATGGTCATCGATCAGCAAAACCCTCACGCGGTTGTCTCCATGCGCCGTTTCAACGGCTTGACTTCGAAAGGCGCGATCATAGGCGCGCCCCTTCCCGCAGGCACTCCCCCTTACGGTGGCATGCGTCAGGCGTACATGTTCGCTTATCGATCCAAATCAGCCATCAGGTTTCGCCCTGTTACGGGTTGGACGTCGTGTTGCAGGTTTCGGTGACTTGGGGTGGAGAGGTCAGCGGTATTGACGGGTGATTGACTCCGCCACGCAGACCGGCTTGCCGCCGGTTTCCACCGCGGCCTCGCGCTCGACCGAGACGTCCATGCACAGTTGAGCGCCGCCCTCGATGGTCTCGAATTGCCGAAGGACGAAGCGCCCGCGCAGCCGACTGCCGACCGGCACCGGCGCCGGAAAGCGCACCCGGTTCAAGCCGTAGTTCAGGCCCATCCGGACGTCGGCCACCCGAAAGGCGGTTTCGTAGAAGCGCGGCAGCAGGCTGAGGGTAAGGAAGCCGTGCGCAATGGGGGTGCCATAGGGCCCCGCGGCCGCGCGTGACGGATCGGTATGGATCCACTGCCGGTCCTCGGTGGCCTCGGCGAAGGCCTGGATCCGGGCCTGGTCGACCTCGATCCAGTCGGACACGCCGATCTCCTGCCCCACCAGGGCTTCCAGTTCATCCAGTCTGTCGAACACACGCATGCAGATGCTCCTGAGGTTCAGGCGCCCGGCGGTTTGCGCGCTCGAATCAAGGGATCGAGGGACGCTCCAGCCAGGCACACAACTCGTGCCATTGCGCCAGATCACGGGCCACACGGCCCGGTGCGATGTCCCACAGCGTCAGACCGCGCGCGGCCAGTTGCACATAGTTCTGCGTGTCACGCAACTCGGCCAGCAACGGCAGGCCGAGCTGGTCGATGAACTGCTGCAGTTGCTGCCGGGACAGCGTGCCCTCGCGCACCCGCATGGCCACCAGGCCGACGGCGGGTGCGGTCGCTCCGCGATCCGACCACGCATCTTGCAGCTCGCGCACGAAGTCGTATGTCGCCTGGATGTCAAACAGGCTCGGTTGCAGCGGCACCACCACGCGGGTCGCGACCTTGAGCGCCTGCGCCAGCTTCTTGCCGTGCAGGCCGGCGGGGGTGTCGAGCACCGCATGCGTCACCTCCTTGGGGGTGCGCAACTGCTCGGTGGATTCGAGCGCCCAGCCGCGGACCAGCGGCAGCGTGGCCGGCCGCTGGGCCAGCCAGCGGGCCGATGACTGCTGGCGATCGATGTCGCCCAGCATGACCGCATGACCGCGATGCGCGAGATATCCCGCGATGTTGCTGGCCAGCGTGCTCTTGCCAACCCCGCCTTTGGGGTTGGCGACCAGGATGACGGGCATGGAGCCTCCTCGCCTCGATGGGTGCGTCGGGATGTTAGGCGATACCGCATACTGCGGGCCCATGACGTTCAACCGCGACATGCCCCGACGGCGCCCCGGCGCCGCAGGCAACCCTGATGTCGCCGCCTTGCCCCGCCGATGACCGACGCCGACGCTCCCTTTTCCTCCGCCGCCGGGCCCCATGGCCAGCCGGGCCGGCCCGGCCGATCCAGCCAGTCCGGACCGTCCCGCCAACCCGACTCGCCAGCCCCGACCGCCTCGCCCCCTGGCGGCCGCGCCAGTGCGCCGCTGGCACCCGCTGGCGGGCCCGGGACTCCCGCCTCGGGGCCCAGCCCTTCTGCCCAGGCACCGATCCTGATCCTGGCGGCTCATCCCGACCTGGCGCATTCCCATGTAACCCGCGCCATGCTGTCCGCCGTCCACGGCCTGCCGAATGTGCGGGTGCGGGATCTGTATGCGCTCTATCCGGACTACTCGATCGACGTGCACGCCGAACAGGAAGCCTTGCGCGACGCGGAGCTGCTGGTCTGGCTGCACCCGATGCATTGGTACGGCATGCCGGCGCTGATGAAGCTGTGGGTGGACGAGGTGCTGAGCGTGGGCTTTGCCTACGGCAGCGAAGGCCATGCGCTGCATGGCAAGGACCTGTGGCTGGTCATGTCGACCGGCGGCAGCGCCCATTCCTACAGCGCCGAGGGCTACAACCGCCATCCGGTCGACGACTTCCTGCTCCCCTACGCCCAGACCGCTGCCCTGTGCGGCATGCGCTTCCTGCCGCCACTGATGGTGCACGGCGCGCAGCGCGCCAATGAGGCGGAGATCCGCGCCCATGCGCAGCGCTTCGTCGAGGGCCTGCGAGAACTGCCGCAGTGGTGCGAGATGCAGCCCGAGCCCGCCCAGGAGGAAGTCCCCAACGAGGACCGCCCCGCCAGTCAGGAAGGAGTGCCGGTCTGATGGAAGCGCATGGCAATTGGTTGATGACGCCCCTGGTGCTGCTGGCCGCCGCCGTGCTGGCCGTGCCCCTGGCGCGTGGGTTGAAGCTGGGCGCGATCCTGGGCTATCTGGTCGCCGGCGTCCTGCTGGGACCGCAGGTGCTGGGACTGATCAGTCATCCGGCCACCGTGCTGGAGATTGGCGAGTTCGGCGTGGTGCTGATGATGTTCCTGGTCGGACTGGAGCTGGAGCCCAAGCGACTGTGGGCGATGCGCCGCCCGATCTTCGGCTGGGGATCGGCCCAGATGCTGGGCTGTGCGGCCCTGCTGCTGGCGCCGGCCTTCTGGCTGGACGCCGACTGGCACGCCGCGGTGATCGCGGCGTTGGGCCTTGCCATGTCGTCCACCGCCGTGGCGCTGTCGACCTTGAATGAGAAAAACCTGGGCGGCACCCGCGCCGGCCAGAGCGTCATCAGCGTGGCGCTGCTGCAGGACATCGCCGCCATCCCGGTGCTGGCGCTGGTGCCGCTGCTGGCCTCGCAAGGACGCCCCGCAGCAGGTCAGTCCAGCGCGAAGCTCTGGCTGGCGCTGGGCGCGCTGGTGGCGATCGTGCTGGGCGGGCGGCTGCTGATGCGCCCCCTGCTGCGGTGGATCGCCCGCAGCGGCACGCCGGAGATTTTCACCGCCGCTTCGCTGCTGCTGGTGCTGAGCACCGCGATGTTGATGCAGAAGGTGGGCCTGTCGATGGCGCTGGGCGCCTTTGCCGCCGGGGTGCTGCTCGCCGAAAGCGAATATCGCCGTGCGCTGGAGGCCGACCTGGAGCCGTTCAAGGGCCTGCTGCTGGGCATGTTCTTCATCGCCGTCGGCATGGGCCTGGATCTGGCTGTGATCTGGCAGCGTCCCATGGCGGTGCTGGGCTTGCTGGCCGCGCTGTGGATCTGCAAGGGACTGGTGCTGTGGATGCTGTCCCGATGGATGGACCTGCCCCGGATGGAACGGCCGGTCTTCGTGATCCTGCTGGCGCAGGGCGGGGAATTCGGCTTCGTCGTCTTCCAATTGGCCGAGCAGGCCACGCTGCTGGATGCGGCGCAGCGCTCGGTGCTGGTGGCGGCGGTGGCGCTGTCGCTGGCCCTGACGCCGGCCCTGCTGGCCTGGGCACAGCGGCGCGCCGGCAAGGAGACCCGCAGCTCGCCGCATGCGTTGAACGAGCAGCAGGACTCGCCGGTGATCATTGCGGGCTTCGGCCGCTACGGTCAGATCATCGGCCGGATGCTGAACGCCAGCGGCGTCTCGGCCACGGTGCTGGACCATGACGCGGACACGGTGGAATCGCTGCGTCGCTTCGGCTGGCGGGTGTTCTGGGGCGATGCCACGCGGCTGGAGCTGCTGCGCATCGCCGGTGCCGACACCGCCCATGTGCTGGTCATCGCGGTGGACGATGTGAACCACAGCCTCAAGATCGCCGAGATCGCCCGGCAGCATTTCCCCCATCTGACGCTCGTCGCCCGCGCCCGCAATGTGCAGCATTACTACGCGCTGCGGGACCTGGGCGTGAGCTTGATCGAGCGCGAGACGCTGGACTCCGCGCTGATGAGCGCCCGCAGCGTGATGGAGAAGATCGGCTGGACGCCGCATGCGGCGCGCCAGCTGGCGTGGCGTTTCCGTCGGCACAGCGTCGAGCAGATGGAACAGATGCGTCCGCACCGGGGCGATCTGGACACGCTGATCGCCATGTCCAAGCAAGGGCGCCAGCAGTTGGAGGATCGGCTGGCGCAGGAGCGGCGCGCGCTGGCGGATGGCCAGGGGGGACGGCCCTGGCAGGAACCGGAACATCCCCAGTCCGACACCCGTTGAGCCGGGCAGCGACAATCCCCACCCATGTTTGCACCTTCCCAACTCGAGGTCCGGCGCTTCTTCTGCGAGACCTATCGCAAGCGCCGCGACAGCATGCCGCTGACGCCGATGGAGGCCATCGCGGCCGACTGGATCGACCAGCACCCGGAGTATCACGACGACCTGTCCGACACCGAAGCCGCGCTGGCGGCGGTCTATACCGTCGAAGAAGGCCGGACCAATCCCTTCCTGCATCTGTCGATGCACCTGAGCCTGATCGAGCAGCACCAGATCGACCAGCCGCGCGGCGTGCGCCAAGCGCTGGACCTGCTGGCGGCGCGTCGGCAATCGCTGCATGAGGCCCATCATGAAGCGATGGAATGCCTGGGCGAGATGATCTGGACCTCGCAGCGCAGCGGCCTGCCGCCGGACGGGCATGCCTACCTCGATTGCCTGCGGCGCAAGGCGACGCGTTGACCCGTGGGCCCCTTGACCCGCTGACCCGGACGGGCCGGATCACGGCGAGGATCGCGCTGCGGATCGTCGTCACCGATTGATCGCCCCCCGGCCGGACGACCCAGCGGGGCATCCGCCACCCGGAGACGTCGCCGCCAATGCAAAAAAGCCACGCAATGCGTGGCTTTTTGCTGGGTTGAACCGAGGGCTCGGGCGGTCGCCCGTTGTCGCTCAGGCCTGGATGGATCCACCCAGTGCGGACTTGCGCTCGTTCTTGCCCGAAGCGCCGTACAGGCCGGTCGGCTCGCCGGGCATCAGCACGTCGATGGCGCGGTCCAGCGCCGCCGTGGCGCGCGCCAGCGACTCGCGCTGCGCGGCCACACGGCCACCCGCCTGCATCAACCGGGTGCGCAGCACCGCCGGCACATCACCGGTCCGCGCGGCGGCGGCGAATTGCTCGATCGCCCGCGCCAGCGCCAGATGCAGCGAGGCGGCATGCAACTCGATCGCCTGGCTGTCGCGCCGATGCAGCGCGTCACCCAGCAGGTTCAAGCAGCTTTCCACATCCTGCAGCGGCTGCTCCAGGTCGGCGGGGGGCTGGGAAATCGCATTCAGAGGCGTGACTGACATGACGGCACCAGAACGTTGGAGCTCAGGACAAAAGAGACGGCGACGTGAGGAACGGCGCGGTCAATGCGGCGTCGCACGAGCGACCATCTCGCTCGCGTTGGCGATCAGCTTGTCGGCGATCGCCTCGGAATTGATGGTGAACTGACCCTTGGAGATGGCGTCGGCGATGCGCTGCACCTTCTCGGTGTCAAAGCTGCCGTCATCACCCGCCGCACCCGCAATCAGGCTGCTGGCCGCGCTGGACAGTTCCACCTGCGAGCCGGCCTCCGCCTTCGCGGTCTTGGCGGGCGCACGTCCGGCGTCCGAAGCGCCGGTGCGCTCGTTGCCTACCTTGGTGTAGGCCTGTAGTTCAGGGCTGTTACCGATCTTCATGGCAAGTCTCCGAGGGTCCGGAACAGGGCCGGACCACATCCAATATTCGGTATATCGGCCCGCTGAAGGCGAACTTTAGGGGCTCGGTCTGGAAAATGGCCAGCAAAGTGAGGCGATTTTCCCCGCCTTTTCACGTTTAGGGTGACATCAGGGGCTTTCCCGCGGTTCACAGCGGCACCTCCACCCGACGTTCTCCCACCGTACGGCCGGTGACCATGCGCCCATTGTCGAAGCGCACCCTCACATCCTGTCCTTCGAGACCCACACCGATGGCCTGGCCTTCGCCGGCCACGGCATAGCCCTGTCCGGTGGCCAGCACCTGCACCCGGTCGCCCGGCTGCACCCACTGGCGAAGCTTCAGATCGGACGACCGCAAGGCCTCACCGGCCGCCAAGGGCTTGGCCAGCCGACGTCCCTGCCAGGCGTCCGGCTGGGTGTAGATCGCGCCGGCATCACCGGCAATGTCTATTTCGGCCAAACGCAGATGGTCTGAAGTCAATTCGGTGCCCACCGGCAGATCGGCCACCGAGACATAGGCCTGGCCGTACACCTTGATGGTCAGCGGCAGGCTGACATTCCATTTGGTCGGGCCCGACAGGCAGCGCAGCCCGATCCGGGTGCGGCCCCACATGCGCAGGCCGGGCGGCAGATAGGGCTGGATCTGCTCGCACGGCGCCAGGCGCAGGCGGGGATCGAGCCGCCCCAATTCGACTTCCACCCGGGCCTGGGTCGGCGCCACCTGACGGGCGCCGGCCATGGCGAGCATCTGCAGGCGCTGCTGCAGGGCGTCGTCGACCGCGCCGTGGCCGCCGGCTGCTACCGCGGAGAGGGCGGTCGGGCTGCCTGCGGCGCCCGCGACCGGCGATTGGGCCTGGGCCTGGGCCTGGGTCTGGGTCTGGGTCTGGGCCTGGGCCTGGGCCTGCGTCTGGTACTGGTTCTGGGTCGGGCTCTGCGCCTGAGCGCGCGCCGCTGGGATCCCGCCAACCATGAGCAGCGCAGTCAGCAACACGGCCGCCATCCGACCTGGAACGGCTGGCGCGTGGGTGTGCCCCTGGACGGGCGCGTAGGCGTGCGGGCGTGTCGACATGGACCCAATGTAGGACGCGACCGGACCGCCGATGGCATCGAAATGCGCCGCAAACCCCCGTCTTATCCCGCTCATGTTTTCGGACCGGCCCAACACAATGACCGAACCTGATGAACCGCCGTCAGCCGAGCCGTCCCGACCGGGGCGGCGGCGACACCGGTTCGAGAGGAGCCCCAGCATGATGAATCGACTCACCGACGCGATGGATTTCCAGTCCCAGGCCCTGACCCTGCGGGCGGAGCGTCAGCGCCTGCTGGCCAGCAACATCGCCAATGCGGACACCCCGGGCTATCAGTCCCGCGACATGAACTTCGCCCAGGCCCTGCGCCAGGCCACGTCGGATGTGCAGCCCGCCGGCACCCTGAGCAACCAGACACTGACCCAGCGCACCGCCAACGCGCTGCAAAGCTCGCTCAGCGCGATGACCAGCATGGACAGCAACACGGTGGACATGGACCGGGAGCGCGCCAGCTTCGCCGACAACACCGTCAAGTACGAGGCGTCGCTGCGATTCCTGAACGGCAGCATCCGCACCATGATGGATGCGATGAAGTCGCCCAACGCGGCCTGAGGCCCCGGCCTGACACGAGGAGGACCCGCCCATGTCGATGTTCAACATCTTCCACATCTCCGGCAGCGCCGTCAGCGCCCAGAGCCAGCGGCTGAATGCGGTGGCCAGCAACATGGCCAATGCCGACACCGTCGCCGGTACCGACGGCCAGGCCTACAAGGCCCGCCAGGTGGTGTTCCAGAGCGTGATGGCCCAGAACGGCACCGATCCGACCGATGTCGGCGTGCAGGTGGTCTCCGTCCAGGAAAACCAGCAGCCCGGCCGCCGCATCCACGACCCCAGCCATCAGCTCGCCGACGCCGACGGCTATGTCACCTACAGCAATGTGAATTCGGTGGAGGAGATGGTCAACATGATCTCGGCCTCCCGCTCCTACCAGAACAACCTGGAAGTGATGGGCACCGCCAAGTCGCTGCTGCTCAAGACCCTGCAGATGGGCCAGGGCTGATCCCCGCGCCGCACCCCTAGCGAATCAGGAAGCCCGCCATGGACTACTCGACCCTCAACGTCAATTCCAGCACCAGCAAGACGACCCCCACCGCGGCCCAGAGCAGCGGTGCGGCCGACACGCAGGACCGCTTCCTGAAGCTGCTGGTGGCGCAGATGCAGAACCAGGATCCGATGAATCCGATGGACAACGCCGCGGTCACGACCCAGCTCGCGCAGATCCAGACGGTCACCGGCGTGGGCACGCTCAACAACAGCATCCAGAACCTGGCCGGCCAGTTCACCCAGATGCAGGCGCTGCAGAGCGTCAGCCTGGTGGGCCGCACCGTGACCCTGCCGGGCAACCAGCTCTCGGTGGAGAACGGCAAGGCCAATCTCAGCTTCGACCTCGCCGGCAATGCCGACGCCGTCAAGCTGGAAGTGCTCAACGGCGCCGGCAACGTGATCGCCACCGAAGACCTCGGCAAGCTCAAGGGCGGCAACCAGACCTACACCTGGGACGCCAGCAAGAGCCCCGAAACCACCAACCTGCGCTACCGCATCACCGCCTCGAACGGCGGGGTGGCGGTCGGCGCCACCACCCTGACCCGCGACGTGGTGCGCGCGGTCAACACCAGCGGCAGCACGCTGCAGCTGGAGCTGAAGAACTCGGGCATCGTCGATTACGACCAGGTCCGCTCCCTCGGCTGACCCGCCAGACCCCGCCCCCACCGTCTCACCCGCCTGAACTGCCCAAGGACCCGACATGAGCTTTCAACAAGGCCTCTCCGGACTGAACGCCTCCAGCAAGAGCCTGGAAGTGATCGGACACAACATCGCCAATGCCCAGACCTACGGCGCGAAATCCTCGCGTGCGGAGTTCGCGGACATGTATGCCACCGCGCTCAACGGCGCCGGCACCAACCAGATCGGCATCGGTGTGCAGATCCAGGCGGTGGCCCAGCAGTTCACGCAGGGCAGCATCACCGTCACCGAGAACCCGATGGATCTGGCCATCAACGGCAGCGGCTTCTTCCAGGTCAGCGACGGCAAGAGCCCCACGCTCTACACCCGCAACGGCCAGTTCAAGGTCGACAAGGACGGCTTCATCGTCAACAACGACCAGCTCAAGCTGATGGGTTACCCGGCTGACGCCAACGGCGTGATCCAGCCCGGCCTGGCCCAGGCGCTGAAGCTGCCCACCGGCGGCATCGACCCCAAGCAGACCGGCGACATCACGATGGAGTTCAACCTGGACTCCCGCGCGCCGGCCACCGCCGCGTATGACCTGACCGATCCGGCGGATCCGAACTCGGCCAAGATCGACAAGCTGGGCATCACGCTCAAGGATCCGAAGACCTACAACAACGCCACCTCGATGACGGTGTATGACGCCAAGGGTCAGCCGGTCGCGGTGACGATGTACTACCAACGCGCCAACAACGACGACGCCAACGGCAACACCGTCTGGAACGTCTACGTCACCGCCAACGGCAGCGCGGTGCAGTACGACGCCCAGGGCAATCCGATCGAGACCAGCGACGGCACACCCGGCGGCGACCCGCTGACCCCGTTCACCCAGGTCACCTTCCTGCCCACCGGCGGCAAGCCGGTGTCGCCCGGCCCGAGCGAATTCCTGAACCTGAAGATTCCCGCCGGCGTGAACTCTCAGGGCGCGCCCACGCTGTCCATCCCGCCTCCGCCGGCCGACCTGTCGGACCCGTCGGTCCAGGGCGTGTCGCTGGACATCCGCAACGCCACGGAAAACGGCTCCAACTTCGCGGTCACCGACCTGACCCAGGACGGCTACGCCCCCGGCCAGTTGGTCGGCATCAAGCTGGAGAACAACGGCATCGTCACCGCCAGCTATTCCAACGGCGAGTCCAAGCCAGCCGGCCAGGTGGAACTGGCGAACTTCCGCAATCCGCAAGGACTGCAGCCGCTGGGCGGCAACATGTGGTCGCGCAGCAATGCGTCGGGCTCGCCGGTGGTCGGCGTGCCGGGCGACGGCAACCTGGGCTCGCTCAATCCCGGATCGCTGGAAGAGTCCAATGTGGACCTGACCTCCGAGCTGGTGAACATGGTCACGACGCAGCGCGTCTACCAGGCCAATGCCCAGACCATCAAGACCCAGGACCAGGTGCTCCAGACCCTGGTCAACCTGCGCTGATCGCACACGCTGAGGAGGCCCGGCCATGGACCGCATGATCTATCTGTCGATGAGCGGCGCGCAGGCGGCGATGTCACGTCAGGACGTGCTGGCCAACAACCTGGCCAATGCGTCGACCAACGGCTTCCGGGCCGAGCTGCAGGCCTTCCGCTCGGTGCCGATCCGCGGCGACGGCGCCTCCACCCGCGCCTTCTCGCTGGAGACCACCACCGGGCACGACCTCGCGCCCGGCCCGATGCAGACCACCGACCGCAACCTGGATGTGGCGATGAAGGGCCGCTCCTGGATGGCCGTGCAGGCGCTGGACGGCACCGAGGCCTACACCCGGGCCGGTTCGCTGGATGTCGACCAGGACGGCGTGCTGCGCATGCGCAACGGCCTGCAGGTGCTGGGCGACGGCGGCGCGATCACCGTGCCGCCGAATTCCACGGTCGAGATCGGCGACGACGGCACCGTGGTCGCCAAGAGCGGCAACCAGCGTCCGGTGAACATCGGCCGCATCAAGCTGGTGACCGAGGACGGCCGCTTCACCCGCCGCGACGACGGTCTCTTCACCGCGGCCGGCGGCGACCCGTTGCCCGCCGACCCGGCCGCCCGGCTCAAGTCTGGCGCGCTGGAAGGCTCCAACGTGAGCCCGGTGGAAACCATGGTCAGCATGATCGCCGCCGCCCGACAGTTCGAGCAGCAGATGAAGATGCTGTCGATCGCCCAGACCCACGGACAGGCCGCTTCCAAGCTGCTGTCCGACAACTGACGCCCCGCCCGGCCTCAATCAGGAGTTCCCGATGCTTCGTTCCCTGTGGACCGCCAAGACCGGCATGGAGACCCAGCAGACCCAGCTGGACGTCATCTCCCACAACCTGGCCAACGTCTCGACCAACGGCTACAAGAAGTCGCATGCGGTGTTCGAGGATCTGATGTATCAGACCCTGCGCCAGCCCGGCGCCAACAACACCGAGCAGACCACCCTGCCCACCGGCTTGCAGATCGGCCTGGGCGCGCGGGCGGTGGCGACCTCGCGCAGCCATTCCCAGGGCAGCCTGCAGCAGACCTCCAACTACCTGGACGTGGCGGTGAAGGGCAACGGCTTCTTCCAGATCCAGATGACCGACGGCACCACCGCCTACACCCGCGATGGCAGCTTCCAGCTCGATGCCAACGGTCAGCTGGTCACCAACAACGGCCTGACGGTGCTGCCCGGCATCATCGTGCCGGCGGATGCGAAGTCCCTGACCATCGGCGCCGACGGCACAGTGAGCGTGACCACCGCGGGCAACGCCGCACCCACCACCCTGGGCCAACTGCAACTGGCCAACTTCATCAACCCGCCGGGACTGGAGTCGCTGGGCGGCAACCTGTATGCGGAAAGCGTGGCCTCGGGCACGCCGCAGACCGGCGCGCCCGGCACCAACAGCCTGGGCACGGTGCAGCAGGGCTTCGTGGAAACCTCCAACGTCAATGTGGTGGAGGAGCTGGTGCAGATGATCCAGACCCAGCGCGCCTATGAAATGAACTCCAAGGCCATCCAGACCACCGACCAGATGCTGCAGAAGCTGTCGCAGATCTGAGGTGCCGTCCGGCGCATTCTGCGACTGACCGGCGCCTCTGCTGGCCCGACTGCTTGCGCACCGAACCTCGCTCATCCTCCCATCGACCGGCCCCGCGCGGCGCACCCCCGTGGTGCCGCGGCCGGCGCAAGATCCGCCGCGATTCAAGGAGTCTTCAATGCCATCGCATCGTTCGCTGTTCCGTCTGGTGGCCGGTCGTGCCGCCCTCGATGCCGCAGGTCGCACGCTCCACCCGGACGACACCGCACCCAATGCGGCCTCCCACGCCGCTTCCAACGCGGTCAGCCGCGTCGCCCGCCTTTCCTTGCGCCTGGGCCTGGTGCCCGCAGCCGCCGTGCTGCTGAGCGCCTGCGCGCCGCTCTACCCGCAGCCGCATGTGGACATGCAGCCCGCGCCGGTGGTGAAGATGCCGGAACCGATCCCGGCCTCCGCCAACAACGGCGCCATCTACCAGAACGCCAACTACCGACCCTTGTTCGAGGATCACCGCGCCCGGCTGGTGGGTGACATCGTCACGGTGCAGATCACCGAAAAGGTCAGCGCCACCCAGAAGTCCAGCTCGGAGCTGAACAAGACCGGCGCCGTCGGGGCTTCGGTGACCGCGATTCCGGGCATTGCCGCCAACTCCTTTGCCAACGGGCGCGCTGAATTGACCGGTTCGTCGTCCAACAAGAACACCGGCAAGGGCACCAACGAGAACAGCAACGACTTCTCCGGCACGATCACCGCGGTGGTGACCGGGGTGCTGCCCAACGGGCACCTGCTGATCTCCGGCGAGAAACAGGTCGGCGTGAACCAGAACGTGGACGTGCTGCGCTTCTACGGGCAAGTGGACCCGCAGTCCATCCGCAACGGCAACACCGTGCCGTCGACCTCCATCGCCAATGTGCGGGTGGAACAGCGCGGTCGTGGCGCCACCGCCGATGCCCATGGAATTGGCTGGCTATCCCGCTTCTTCTTGAACCTTTCGCCGATTTAAGTTTCCCCACAATCGGTCACACGAGTCTGCCAACCGTGTGACCGAGATGTACCCCAACACCTATCCCCTCTTCTTCAGCCGCTCCCTCCGCTCTGCCCGCCAACTGGCGGCCGGCCTCCTGAGCCTGATCGCGCTGTTGTCCGTGGCCACCCCGGCCGAGGCGACGCGCATCAAGGAAGTCGCGGCGGTTCAGGGCGTGCGTTCCAACCCGTTGACCGGCTACGGCCTGGTCGTGGGTCTGGACGGCACCGGCGACCAGACCACCCAGGCGCCCTTCACCGGTCAGAGCATGACCGCGATGCTGCAGCAGTTCGGCGTGCTGCTGCCGCCCGGCGTGACCATGCAGCCCCGCAATGTCGCGGCGGTGATGATCACCACCTCCCTGCCCCCGTTCGCCCAGCCCGGCCAGCCGCTGGACATCGTCGTGTCCTCGATGGGCAATGCCAAGAGCCTGCGCGGCGGCACCCTGATCGCCACCCCGCTGCGCGGCGCGGACGGCCAGGTCTACGCCATCGCCCAGGGCAATGTGGTGGTCGGCGGCGCGGGCGCCTCGCAAGGTGGCTCCAAGGTGCAGATCAACCACCTGAGTGCCGGCCGCATTCCCGGCGGCGCCCTGGTCGAGCGCAGCGTCCCCACCCCGCTGCAGCAAAACGAATACCTCCAGCTGGACCTGAACGCCTCGGACTTCGGCACCGCCCGCGCAGTGGCCAAGGCCATCAACAAGGCCAAGGGCGAAGGCACCGCCATTCCGCTGGACGGCCGCGTGGTCAAGGTGCGTGCCCCGCTGGCGCCGGAGGCCCGGGTCGCTTTCCTGGCCGACATGGAGAACCTGAACATCGACCTGGAGACGCCGGCCGCCCGCATCGTCATCAATGCGCGCACCGGCTCGATCGTGATGAACCAGGCGGTCACGCTGCTGCCCTGTGCCGTGGCCCACGGCAACCTGGCGGTGACCATCTCCAGCACGCCGCAGGTCAGCCAGCCCAATGCGCTGTCCGGCGGCCAGACCACCGTCACCGAAAAGACCGACATCTCGATCAAGCAGGAGCCCGGCTCGCTGATCCAGATGCCGGCGGGTACCAAGCTCAATGATGTCGTCAAGGCGCTCAACACTCTGGGCGCCACCCCGCAGGATCTGCTGGCCATTCTTCAGGCCATGAAAAGTGCCGGCGCCTTGAACGCCGAGCTGGAGGTGATCTGACATGGCACTCTCAACGCCCCTGAGCACCGCCCTGGGCACCGGCGGTCTGAGCAGCGATTCGCGCTCCATCGACCAGCTGAAGTCCGTCGCCAACCGCGACCCCAAAGCCGCGGTCAAGGAAACCGCCAAGCAGTTCGAGGCCCTCTTCATGCAGGAGGTGATGAAGAGCATGCGCCAGGCCACGATGAGCTCGGGCATGATGGAAAACTCCGCCACCCAGATGGGCGGCGAGATGCTGGACCAGCAGTACGCCAGCAAGATGACCGGCCTGCCCGGCGGCCTGTCGCAGGCCATCGAGCGCCATCTGCAGCGCCAGCTCGGCGTCAAGGACGGTGAGCTGCCCAGCGCCAAGAGCGCCACCGCCACGCAGCAGATTCCGCAGCTGGCGACCCGGAATGTGCAGCCGCATGTGCAGAGCTTCATCCTGAAGCACGACAGCGCGGCCAAGGCGGCGGAAGCCTCCACCGGCATCCCGGCCAGCTTCATGATCGCCCAGGCCGCACACGAGTCCGGCTGGGGCAAGCGGGAAATCATGAACAAGGACGGCACCAGCAGCAACAACATCTTCGGCATCAAGGCCGGCGCCAACTGGACCGGCAAGGTCGCCGAAGTGCAGACCACCGAATATGTGGACGGCAAGGCGGTCAAGGTCACCGCCAAGTTCCGCGCCTATGCCAACCATGAAGAAGCCTTCAAGGACTATGCCAAGCTGATCAGCGGCAACGACCGCTATCGCGATGTGGTGGCCAAGGCCAACACCGGCAGCGCGGAAGGTTTTGCCAAGGGCCTGCAGAAGGCCGGCTATGCCACCGACCCCGACTACGCCACCAAGCTGGCCCGCACCATCAACACGACCATGCGCGTTCAACGCGCCATGGCGTGAGCGGCACCCGCTGAGAAAGGATCGAGGACGAGATCATGGGAACCTCTGCCCTGCTGTCACTCGGCATGCGCGCGATGTTCGCCAACCAGGCGGCATTGCAGACGGTCGGCCAGAACATCGCCAATGCGAATGTCGCGGGCTACTCGCGTCAGCAGGTGGTGCTGACGACGCCCGAAGGCCAGTTCACCGGCGCCGGCTACTTCGGCAAGGGCGTGAATGTGCAGACCGTCACCCGGTCGCACAACGAGTTCCTCACCCGCGAAGCCGCCGCCGCCAAGTCGCAGGCCTTCATGGACACGTCCATGCAGGCCCAGCTGACCCAACTGGAGAAGGTCTTCCCCACCGGTGAGGACGGCCTGGGCCAGGCGACCAACGATTTCCTGAATGCGATGGTCGACGTGACCAGCCGCCCCTCCGATCCCTCCGCCCGGCAAGTGGTGCTGGGCAAGGCGCAGGAGCTCGCCGCGCGCTTCCAGAATGCCGGCCAGCAACTGGCGGACCTGCAGGCCGGCGTGGTGAGCGACCTCTCGGCTGACGTGAAGACGGTCAATGAACTGGCCAAGCAGATCGCTGCGGCCAACGACCAGATCGCCCGCTCCGCCGGCTCCAACCACACGCCCAACGACCTGCTGGACAAGCGCGATCAGTTGATCTCACAGCTCAGCCAGTATGTGCAGGTCAGCACGGTGGAAAGCAGCCGGGACGGCTCGATCGGCGTGTTCATCGGCGGCGGACAGCGCCTGGTGCTGGGCAGCCAGGCCGAACAGCTGGTGGTCACCGCCGATCCCTACGACGGCGCCCGCGCGCAGTTGTCGGTGACCGAGGCCAACGGCAACCGGGTGCTGGACGACAGCACCCTCACCGGCGGCTCCTTGACCGCCTTGCTGCGCTACCAGAACACCCATCTGCAGGACGCCCGCAACCTGCTGGGCCAGATGGCGACGTCCCTGGCCACCCGCGTCAACGACCAGCAGGCCCTGGGCGTGGATCTGAAGGCCCAGGCCGGCGGCCCGCTGTTCACCCTGGCCCCGCCGACGGTGCTGCCCGCCAGCACCAACAAGGGCGACGCCAAACTCACGGCCACCATCACCAACGGCGCGATGGTGCCGGCACTGTCGTTCGTGATCAGCGCCGATCCCAGCGGCACGCCGGACAGCTACCAGGTCGCGGTGCGCCCCAGCGGCACGCCGACGACGATGAACAAGGACCAGATCGAGAAGGCCTACGGCATCAGCCTCTCGATGACCGGCACGATGCAGCAGGGCGACAGCTTCCTGCTCGAGCCGGTGGCCAATGCCTCGGCCAGCTTCAAGCGGGCGCTGGATGACCCGGCCGGCGTGGCCGCGGCGGCGCCGATCGTCGGCACCGCCAACGTCAACAACAAGGGCACCGCCACCATCGATTCGCTCTATGCGGTCAACAAGAACTTCGACAAGACCAAGCAGCCAGCCACGATCCAGTTCGGTGCGGTGAATCCGGCGGACCAGAGCATCAGCTACACCATCACGCTGGCCGACAACAGCTCCTACACCGGCAGTTGGAAGGCCGGCGGCGTGATCGGCAACGATCCGGCCAACGGCGTGGACCTCGGCTTCGAGCTGCGCCTGAACGGCGCCCCGCGCGAAGGCGACACCCTCTCCACCCAGGTCTCGGATGCGGTGGTCTCGACCAACAACGGCAATGCCAAGGCCTTCCTCGCGCTGCAGACCGACACCTTCGTCGGCAAGCAGTTGCAGGCCGACGGCAAGCTGTCCCGCGGCCAGACCATCACCGAAGCCTATGCCGCGGCCATGGCCGACATCGGCTCGCGGGTGCAGGGCTCGCAGTACCTGGCGCAGGTTTCGACCTCGGTCGCCAGCGATGCCGAAGCCACCCGCGCGGGCCAGGCGGGCGTCAACCTCGACGAGGAAGCCGCCCGGCTGATGCAATACCAGCAGAGCTACCAGGCCGCTGCCAAGGTGCTGCAGACCGCCCAGAACATCTTTGACGAATTGCTGAGCATCGTGCAGCGCTGACGCGCCCCGATGACCTGACGCCAGGAAGGAAGACCCATGCGCCTGTCCACTGCCAACATGTTCGAGGCCAGCATCTCGACCCTGCAACGCCGCCAGGAGGAGATGCAGTCCGCGCAGGAGCGGTTGACCTCCGGCAAGCGCATCCAGCGCGCCAGCGACGACCCCACCGGTGCCGCCCGGGCCGAGCGCGCCCGCACCACCATCGGCCAGGTCGACGCCAGCCAACGAGGGCTGGAGGCCAGCCGCAACAGCATGACGCTGGCTGAAAGCGCCCTGGGCGATGCCAACGAGCTGCTGCAGCAGATCCGTGAATCGCTGGTCGCCGCCGGCAACGCCAGCTACAGCGATCCCGAGCGCAAGGGCCTGGCGACCAAGATCCAGGGCCTGCGCGATCAACTGCTGGCCATCGCCAACCGGGGCGACGGCGCCGGCGGCTTCCTCTTCTCCGGTCAAGGCGCGGCCGGCACGCCGTTCCTGGACAACCCGGTCCAGCGCGACGCAGCCGGCAACCGCATCGGCGGCGGGGTCGGCTTTGACGGCATCTCCGGCTCGGTCAGCACCGGCAACATGGAGAACTATCCGCTCAGCGTGGATGGTCGGCTGGCCTGGGAACAGGCGCGCAGCGGCAACGGCACCTTCGAAACCGGCGCCGCGCCCAATGTGCTGACCGGCGCCGCCGCGGCGGGCTGGATCGACAGCGGCCGGGTCACCGACCCCACCGCGGTGACTGGCGACAGCTATGCCATCGTCATCAGCGGCACCGCGCCCGCCCAGACCTACACGGTGTTCAACGAAAGCCAGGGCCATGTGCCGGTCGCCAGCGACAACTACAGCGCCGGCAACGCGATCAAGTTCGATGGCATGTCGATGACCGTCGGCGGCAGCCCGGTGGACGGAGATTCCTTCTCGGTCAAGCCCTCGACCGCCGACCTGAAGCTCTTCGACGTGCTGGACCGCACCATTGAATCGCTCAAGATCGAGGGCCGCACCGGCAGCCAGATCACCCAGTCCAACCTGGTCAATCTCCGGGATCTCGACGCGGTCACTGGCAACCTGGCCAATGTCCGCAGCCAGGTCGGCGAGCAGATGAACAACCTCGACGGCTCGGAAAACCGCCTCTCGTCATTGAAGGTATACAACCAGGCTGAGCAATCTGCCGCAGAGGACCTCGACATGACCCAGGGCATTTCCGACTTCCAGAACCAGCAGACGGGCTACGATGCGGCGCTGAAGACCTACGCCATGGTGCAGCGCATGTCGCTGTTCCAGTACATCAACTCTTGACGCCGCCACCCGCATGAATTCGACTCACGCCGTGCTGGGCCAACTGGCCCTCGGATACGCGCCCCTGGTTTCCAAGCAACTCGACATCGAAGCCACCCGCGTCACCGTGTTCGCCTTGCGCCCGGAAGTGTCGCCCGCCGCCGCCGAGCTGGTGGCGGCGCTGTCCGAGGCCTTCCCCGACAAGCCGGTGCTGCTGAACATCGCCCATGAGGGCCTGCTGAAGGGTCTGCTGGCGACGGCGCTGCCCAAGAACATGCGACTGGAGATTCCGGCCTTCCTGCTGAGCGACGCCGACCTGGCCGCGCAGGTCCAGGCCCGTGCGGCGGAGGGCGCCACCTCGATCCTCAAGGGCCGATCGGATGCGGCCGGCTTCAAGCAGATCATCCTGGACCTGTCCGACCTGGCGAGCGGTCCTGCACCGGCGGGCAAGTCAGTGCTGGTGTCCGGCGCCCGCAGCGCCGACGACTTCAAGCAGGCCTGGGACAAGGGCGCGGCCGGCGTGCTGGGCTGGCCGATGCATGGCGAGTTCGAAGCCCCCGCCACGCCCCCGACCGGCAAGGACACCCAAGCGGCCGACCTGCAGGTGATCGTGGAACTGATGTCCCGCGTGGACCAGGGCGAGGATGTGGAGCGGCTGGAGCAGACGCTCAAGCGCGATCCCAGCCTGGCCTTCAAGCTGCTGCGCTACATGAATTCGGCGGCCTTCGGCCTGTCGGTGGAGGTGTCGTCCTTCCGTCACGCGATCATGCTGCTGGGTTATGCGCGTCTGCGCCGCTGGCTGGCGCTGCTGCTGGCCACCGCGAGCAAGGACCATGCGATGCGCCCGGTCATGTTCGCCGCGCTGCGTCGTGGCCTGCTGATGGAAGAGCTGGCCAAGGGCATGGCGGAAGCCGAGCTGCGGGATGAAATGTTCATCTGCGGTCTGTTCTCGCTGCTGGATCACATGCTGCGCCAGCCGTTCAGCAAGCTGCTGCAGTCGATCCCCGTGCCAGAGCGGGTGCGCCAGGCGCTGGTGGACAAGACCGGCCCGTACCATGGCTATCTGGAGCTGGTGCAGGCGATCGAGAACGAATCGGTCTTCGACGTGCGCACCACGGTGGACAACCTGATGCTGGGCACCGGAGAAGTCAACTCCGCCGTGCTGCGCGCACTGCACAAAGCCGCGCAACTCGAATGAGCACGCGGGCCCGGCGCGGTCGCTGACCCCATGCGCGCCCCCGCGCCGCCCCACCTTCCACGCCCGCCCTACACTGCGGGCGTGTCGCCCCAGCTTCCCCTCTCCTCCCCCGACCTCGACGCGCTGCGTGCCCTGCTGAGCGCACGCGCGCTGGAGCTTCCCGCCCTGTTGGCGGGTCTCTGGGACGGCCCCTGGCCCGCCTTCGTGCTGGATGGCAAGGGCCAGGTCTTGCTGACCAACGGCCGCCTGCAGGAGCTGATGGGGACCATCTCCCTGCGTGGCCGCCGGCTGCTGCCCAGCGGCCGCGCGCAGGAATTGCGGCTGGTGGACGACCAGGCCCGCGAGCACTTGTTGCAGGCCTGGGTCCATCCGCTCGATGGCGGCGGCCTTGGCCTGGCGCTGTTGCAGGACCACAGTCCCGAGCTCGCCGCCCGGGAGCGCGCCGATCGCATGCAGACCGAGATCGACCAGTGGCTGGACCTGTGTCCGCTGCCGACCTTGATGCATGACGAACAGGGTCTGCTCCTGCGCTTCAACAGCGCCTTCGCCGCCCTGTGCCGGCGACTCATCCCACAGCCACCGGTCAGCCTGGATGAACTGCCGCCCGACTGGCGGGCGCTCCTCACCGGGGAGCCGCCCACCACCGACGCCGAACGCCTGAACGATGCGCTGGTGGCGGAGCCGTCCGGGCGCCAGCGCTGGATGCGCGCGCGCATCCGCCGCATGGCCGGCCCCTGGCCCCGGGCGCGGCTGATGGTGATGCTGGAAGATCGCTCGGACGAGCAAGATTTGGAACTGGCCCAGCTGCAATTGCAGACGCTGATGGACACCGCCGGCGTTGGCCTGGCGACCTTGCAGGCGGATGGCGGCTGGTCGAGACCGGGCGTCGGTGTGCCGGTGCCGCCCCCGGCGCCGGCGCCGGGAATCGCATCGGGTTCCGGATCGGGTTCAGGTTCAGGTTCAGGTTCAGGTTCAGGCTCGGGCTCGGGGACGTGGTCGGTCGCCCTGCAAGGCGTCAACCGCGAGATGGTCGATCCGGACTCTCGGCCCGAATACGAAAAGCTGCAGCTCGCGCTCAAGCAAGGCACGCCCACGGTGGCCCGCTACGCCGTGCGCCATCCGGAGGCCGGCCTGCGCTGGCTGATGACCCGGGTCGAGCCGGGGCAGTTGTCCTCCGGCCAGCGCACCACCTCGGTGCTGACGCTGGATGTCACCGACAACCAGCAGTCCCAGGCGCGCTACGAGCTGCTGCTGCGCGAACTGGGCACGATGCTCGATGGCGCCGGGCTCGGCCTGGCCTACTTCCGCAAGCAGCGTCTGCTGCGCAGCAATGGCGCGTTGGGGCGGATGCTGGGACTGGACGGCGAACCGGAGCCCGGCACGCCCTTCGAGGCCCTGTTCCAGGCGCTGCCGCTGTTGCATGGCGAGGTGGTCGCCGCGCTGCCGGGTCTGGGCGACGACGGGCTCGATTTCGAGTTCCAGTGGCCGCGCGCCGCGGATGGCGAGATCCGCTGGCATGCGCTGTCGCTGCGACGCGTCGTGCCGCCCGAGGCCCCGGAGGAACAGGCGCTGGTGGCCGTGGTGAGCGACATCACCCGGTTGAAGGTGCAGCAGGCGCAGCTCGAAGCCCTGGCGCAGGACCGGGAGCTGATGTTCAGCCTGTCCGATGTGGGCATCGCCATCATTCGCCAGGACCGGCTGGTCCGCGCGAACGAGGCCCTGGCCCATCTGCTGGGCTATCGGCCCGAGGACATGGCGGCCCTGCCGCATGCGGAGCTGTTCGGCTCGGTGGGTGAGTTCGAACATGAACGGCGCGTCGTCACCCGTGCGTTGTCCAACGCCGGACTCTGGCGCGGCGAGCGCCGCGTGCGCCGCCGCGACGGCTCGACCTTGTGGGTGCAGATCAGCAAGCGCCATGTGCGGCCCGAGGATCCGGACGCCGGCATGATCGCCACCTACCTCAGCGTGGACGACCGTCACCGCGCGCAGCAGTCGCTGCTGCTGCAGACCGAACGGGAGCGTGCGGTGCTGGACTCGGTGCTGGTGGGCATCGTCACCGTCGGCCGACACGGCATCGAATGGATGAACCGATCGGCCCGTCGCATGTTCGGCGGCGACTTGGCCGAGTTCGCGGGCGAGCCGATCAGCATCGTCGCCACCGCGGCACCGGACCATCCCTTCCGTCAGACCCATTACCTGGACGACCTGACCGAGGGCCAAGCCGAGACCTTCGAATGCCGATTGGTCGCCCGCGACGGGCGCGAGTTCTGGGTGGTCGGCAATGCGGTGGTCACCGGAAGCGGACCGGAAGGCGGCCGACAGCTCACCTATGCGCTGCTCGACATCGAGCGCCGCCGACAGGCCGAGGCCCAGACGCAGCAGGCGCAGGCCTCGCTGCGGCGGATCATCGAAGCCGCGCCGATCGCCATCAGCCTGCACGACGCCGACACGCTGCAGGTCGAGCAGATCAACCAGGCCGCCGCCGAACTGGCGGGCCGGCCGGAGGAAGAACTGCTGGGCGCCAGCCTGGACACGCTGTTCGGCGCCGAGCAGGCCGCCACCATCCGCGCGGACATGGAATTCGCACTGCAAAGCAGCGAGGTGATGCAGCGTGAATACCAGTTGCAGGTCGGCGGGAAGGCGCGCATCTGGGATGCACGGCTGCTGCATCTGTCCGGCGTCGACGCCAGCGGCGAGGTCGAGCCCGAGCAGCTGTTGCTGGTCGCCAGCGACGTCACCCAGCAGCGGGCGCAGGAAGCCGCCCGGCTGGAAGCCGCCATCGCCCAGCGCGAGCTGCTGGTCAAAGAGGTGCATCACCGGATCAAGAACAACCTGCAAGGCGTGGCCGGCTTGCTGCAGCAGATCGCCGCGCGGCGACCGGAGGTGCGGACGGTCATCAATGAAGCGGTCGGCCAGGTGCAGGCGATCGCGCAGGTCTATGGTCTGCAGGTCGGCGCGTCCGGGCCGCTGCGGCTGCGACCGGTGATCGAAGCGGTGCTGGGCTCGGTGCAGCGGATGTTCGGGCGAGAGATCGAGGTCACGCTGAGTGGCTCGCTCGCCGAGCAGTCCATGCGCTGGGGCCTGCCGGAGGCGGAGGCGATTCCCATCGCCCTCACCCTCAACGAGCTGTTCACCAATGCCCTCAAGCATGGCGCCGAGGCTCCGGTCCAGTGCGAGCTGGTGTTCGAGCCGGAGCAGGTGGTGCTGCGCATCCTCAACCAAGGTCAACTGCCCGAGGGCTTCGATCTGGCGCAGATCCGCGGTGGTGTTTCCGGCCTGGGCCTGGTGCGCGCGCTGCTGCCCCGGCGCAGCGCGCTGCTGGGCCTGACGCAGCAGGCGGATCAGGTGCTGTGTGAACTGAGCCTGTGGCCGCCCGGGGTGAGTCTGGGCGCACCGGTCTGAGCGGCCAGTGCCCGGCGGCTGGTGCCCGGTGCCCGGTGCCCGGTGGCTGGTGGCTGGTGGCTGGTGGCTGGTGGCTGGTGGCTGGTGGCTGGTGGCTGGGGATGCTGGGCCCGGGACGGCCGCACGGCCCTGCACATCCAGCCCCAGCCGCAATCTGACCGACATGTGACCACCCGCAACCTGGGCGTCGGCAAAACCGCCAATTCAGTCACAATCGCCGGTCACCAATCGGGGTTCGGGAACAGCGTGGACAGCGTGAGCAGCAGCCGACACAGGACCGGGGAAACGCAGGACGGCGTCAAGGGCCGCATCCTGGTCGTGGACGACGACCGCCTGGTGCTGGCCACCCTGACCCACGGCCTGGCCCAGGCCGGCTATGAAGTGCTGGATGCCGACAACGGCGATGACGCCATCCTGATCGCCCGCCAGCATCGTCCCGACCTGGCGCTGCTCGACATCCGGATGGAAGGCCTGACCGGCTTCGACGTGGCCGGCTACCTGCGCGACTACCTGCAGTTGCCCTTCATGTTCCTCTCCGCCTTTGCGGATGAAGCCACCGTGGCGAAGGTGCGGGAACTGGGCGCGCTGGCCTATCTGGTCAAGCCGCTGGACATTCACCAGATCGTGCCCGCCGTGGAGGCCGCCTTCGCCAACCGGCCGGTGCGGGGCGATGCGCTGGCACCGGCCGCGGCGGCGGCACCGGTGGCGACGGCCGCCGACACGGCACCGACCCTGGACATGCTCGAAGCCATGGCCGTCGGGATCCTGATGCATCGTTATTCCTTGACCCGCGCGCAGGCGGTGTCGCGGCTGGAACGCATGGCCGCCGAGCAGAAGATCAGTCTCTCGGAGCAGGCCCGACGCCTGGTCGAGGCCCTGGAGCAACTGTCGGTGGGTGGCTCCCCCCCTACGCGCTGACGCGCGCCCCCTCAGGGGGCAAGCCGGACGAGTCGGCAAAGCCGACCCGTCGGCTTCGCTGGATATGTCGGCCCCGGCGGCCTCCTTGATCAACGTTTCGACGATCGAATGCTGCCCCTTCAGGAGGCAAGCCGGACGAGTCGGCAAAGCCGACCCGTCGGCTTCGCTGGACATGTCGGCCCCGGCGGGCCTCCTTGATCAACGCTTGGCCCGCCCGGCGTCATGCCACGAGTCTGCGAAGCCGATCCTGATGGGCAGCGTTGGTCTGGGCTTCGGGTGATCGGCGTCCTTTACAGGGACGCCTGACGATTCGGCCATCGATCAAGCGATCCCTCGGCTTCGCTGGACTGACCGGTGCTGCCGCCACCAAGCAGAAATCACTTCCCGGCCATGGCGCGCAGTCACTGCGGGTTCAGGGCAGCTTGAAGTAGAACCTCGCGCCCTGCCCGACTTCCGATTCGGCCCACATGTCGCCGCCGTGGCGGCGCACGATGCGCCGCGCCGAGGCCAGGCCTACGCCGGTGCCCTGGAAGTCGCTCGCACTGTGCAGGCGCTGGAACACGCCGAAGAGCCGGTCCGCAAACCGCATGTCGAAACCGGCACCGTTGTCGCTGACGACAAACACCCGCTCCCCCTCCAAGGTCATCGACTCCAGCCGGATCACCGCCTGGTCGCGCTTGCCGCTGTACTTCCAGGCATTGCCCAGCAGGTTCTCCAGCACCAGCCGCAGCAAGGTCGGATCACCCTGGACCCGCAAACCCGGTTGGACATGCGCCTCCACCTCCCGGTGCGGCGCCTGCCGACGCAATTCATCCATGACTTGCGACCCCAGCAGCGAGAGATCGACCGTCTCGTGCCGCAGCGCCTGCGACGACAGCTGCGACAAAGCCAGCAAGGCATCGATCATGCTGTGCATGCGCGCCGAGGCGCCCAGCACCCGCTCCAGGTGGTCATTGCCCGCGCGGTCCAGCAGCCGGCCGTAATCCTCCTTGAGGATCCGCGTGAAGCCCTCCACCACCCGCAGCGGCGCCCGCAGGTCATGCGAGACGGTGTAGCTGAACGAGGCCTGGTCCGCCCTCGCCTGCTCTGCCGCCTGCAGCGCCAACGCGGCCGGCACGGTGTCCACCGCGCCTTGCGGCCACAGACTGAGCAAGCCCTGCCCGCCGCGCGGCATCGGCGTCAGGCACAGCCACCAGGCGCCACAGGCACAGCCGGACTGGAAGTCGGGCTGCGCCAGCGCCTGCCGGAGCTCCTCGGGCAGACGCTCCTCGCACGCCCGCCAGAGCTGGCCGCGGGACTGGCCGGCGCCGCCCATGATGTGCGCTGCCGCATCGTTGAAATCGATGAGCCGGGTCTGCGCGCAGGGCTGCACCTCGCTCAGCAACCAGGCCGGGCCCGGCAGGGCCTGCAGCCAGTCGGTCGCCGGCTGAGCCTCGGCCAACGGCGCCGCGACGACCGCGGCGGCCGACGTGCCCGCGCCCGCCGCACTGCCTTGGCCGATCTGCCCCGCCTCCTCGGCCGGGTGTGCAGCTCCCTCCAGCAGGCGGGCCGACCCCAGGTAGCCGTTGAACCGCCCCTCCTCGTCCATGACCGCCTGCGCCCGCAGCGTCCACGTCCGGCCCTGCGGATCCTTGAGCAGCAAGCCGCTGAAGGACTGCTGCGCGTGCAGACGGGCCACCGGGTCCTGGCTGGCGTCCAGCGGTTCGAATCGGTCCCACAGCATCTGGGTGATGGCGCCATTCATCGGCGTGCCGGCCCAACTCGAGGACGGCGCCCCCTGCGGCGCCTGCCAGCGCACCAGATGATGGCCGGCATCGGTCTGCCAGAGCCAGTCCGGCAGCAGCAGGGTCAGGTGCTGGGCGTGCTGCCGCGACTCGCGCAGCAGCCCGCCGAACTGCACCCGCGCCAGGCGGACCGCCAGGTGCCAGGCCACTGCCGCCACGAACAACATCAGCACCGCGCCCGCGACCAGCGCGGTCAGCACCAGCCCGGGGCCGGCGGGCTCCAGGTTCAATGCCAGCAGCAAGACCAGCGCAAGCGATGCCAGGCCCAAGGCCAGCATGGCTCCCCACGGTCGACGCCGGACGGCGGTCCCCCCCAACCTATTCATGCGGCTGATTGTATGTAGGCTGTCCCACCCCAACGGGGGATGGGCGCCCACCAGATCCAGCGACACTGCCTGGCGCCGTCCCGCAAAACCAAGGGCTAACCCCGACCTGTGGCCTCAACAACACCGGAAATGACGCCTTTTTTGCGCGCTTGCGGGCTTGCGCTGAAGGACAATGGTTCAAAACCTGCGTGTCATTGCCCACGCAGACCCCTCACTGCACGATGTCATTCGATCACGCTCTGACCATGCCGTCCCGACTCGCGCCGACGCCCACCGTCCTGGATGAGCAGGCCCTTGCCCGTCTGCGCGAGCTGGACCCGGGCGGTGCGAACCATCTGGTGCAACGTGTGGTGGATGCCTTCCTGAAGTCCCTGGATCAGCACGCTCCGGTGCTGGCCCAGGGCTGCAACGACCTGACCGACCTCGGCGCGCTGCGCCATGTGGCCCACACCCTGAAATCCGCCGCGGCCAGCCTGGGGGCCACCACCCTCTCGCAACGCTGTGCCGAGATCGAGGCCCAGGCCCGGGACGGTCGACGCGACGGCCTGCCAGCCTTGCTGGACGCCGTGCTCGCCGACATCGAGGGCGTTCGCATCGCGATGCGCCCCTTGCTCCAACCGACCCGCTGAGTCCAAAGAGTCACCACGTGAAGGAAGGCGAACTGAACGAACGACCCCGCGTCCTGCTTGTGGACGATGACCAGGTCAACGTGATCCTGATCGAGGCCGCGCTGCGCGAGCACGGCTTCGATGTGACCTCGACCCACAGCGGCGAACAGGCGCTGGAGATGGTCACGCAATGGACGCCGGAGCTGATCGTCATGGACGCGCTGATGCCCGGCCTGGACGGGTTCGAGACCTGCGAGCGCCTGCGCGGCCTGGCCGGCTTCGAGAACGCCCCGATCCTGATGCTGACCGGTCTGGACGACGAGGCCTCGATCAACCGCGCCTACCAGGCCGGCGCCACCGACTTCTTCGTCAAATCCACCCAGTGGCGCCTGCTGGCCGGGCGGCTGCGTTACCTGCTGCGCAGCTCGCGCACCCGCATCGAGCTCGAACGCAGCAAGGCCAAGCTGGCCCGCGCGCAAGACCTGGCCCGCATGGGCAGCTTCGAATGGCAATCCGGCCAGGGCTTCAAGCTGGCCAACGAGGCCCTGCGGGTGTTTGGCCGCAGCACCACCGATCCGCTCGACTTCATCGGCGTGATGCGCATGGTCCCGCGCGAGGAGCGGCTGCTGTTCATGCGGCTGCTGCGCGACGTGGTCGCCCACAACTCGGTGCTGGTGACCGACCTGCCCTTCACCCTGCTCGACGGCCGCCAACGGGTCATTCACATCGAGGCCGAGCCCGAATTCAACGAGCACGGCAACGCCTGCGGCTACACCGGCGTGATCCAGGATGTGACCGACCGCCGCATGGCGGAAGACCGCATCCGCCAGCTCGCCAACTTCGATGCGCTCACCGGCCTGCCCAATCGGCGCCAGCTGATCTGGCGCGCCGAACGCGCGATCGAGGCCGGTCGCCGCATGGGCCATGAAGTGGGCCTGCTGCTGATCGACCTGGACCGCTTCAAGGTCATCAACGACACCCTGGGCCATGCGGCCGGCGATGAGCTGCTGATGGAAGTCGGCCGCCGGCTGCGCTCTTGCGTGCGCCATTCCGACCAGGTGATGGAAGGCATGCTGGAGTCGGTCGGCACCCGATCGCACCGCACGCTGGAGGCGGTCGGCCGGCTCGGCGGCGACGAGTTCGTGGCGCTGCTGCCCGAGGTCGGCGACGAAAGCGATGCCGAGCGCGTGGCCGACCGGGTGCTGGAAGCCCTGCGCGAACCGATCTTCATTGCCGGGCAGGAGTGCTTTGTCACCGCCAGCGTCGGCATCTCGCTCTATCCGCGCGACGGCCTCACCATGGCCGACCTGTTGCGCAATGCCGACGTCGCCATGTATGCGGTGAAGAACCAGGGCCGCAATGCCTCGGCGCTCTACACCCCGATGCTGGCTGGACGGGGCCGTGAAAAGCTGGAGCTGGAATCGGCGCTGCACAAGGCCATCGAGCGCGACGAGCTGGTGCTGCACTACCAGCCCAAGATCGATGTGCGCACCGCCAAGATGGTGGGCGCCGAAGCGCTGATGCGCTGGCGGCGGGGCAACACCCTGGTGCCGCCGGGTGACTTCATCCCGTTGGCAGAGGAAACCGGCCTGATCGTGCCGCTGTCCGAATGGGCGCTGCGCGAGGCGGCCCGCCAGGCCAAGGTCTGGCAACTGAATTTCGGCTTCTCCGAGTCGATCGCGGTGAACCTGCCGAACCGGCTGTTCGAGCGGTCCGACCTGGTCGAGCACATCCATCAATTCGTCAGCCAGTGGGGCGTGCCGCACCGGGCGATCCAGCTGGAGATCACCGAGACCGGGCTGATGAAGGACCTGCAGGCGGTGATTCCGGCCTTGCATCGGCTCAACGAAGTCGGGGTGGAAATCTCCATCGACGATTTCGGCACCGGTTATTCGTCGCTGGCCTATCTGACAACGCTGCCCATCTCCGAAGTGAAGATCGACCGCAGTTTTGTGCGGGATCTGGGCATTACGCCGCAGAGTTCCGCCGTGGTCACTGCCATCATTGCGTTGGCGCGATCGCTGGGTCTGCAGGTGATCGCGGAAGGGGTGGAGACCTTGCGCCAGATGGAAGTGTTGCGTCGGCTGGACTGCAGCCTGATGCAGGGCTTCCTCTTCAGCAAGCCCTTGCCGCCCGATGACCTGGAACGCTGGCTGGCTCAGACCGTGCTGCCGCGCAAAGCACCGTGGATCCTGCCGGCCTCCGATGCCGGCGACGACCCCTCCCAACGCTGATCAACGCTGATTCCGAGCCTGACCGATGCCGCAGCAGCCCCCCGCACTGATCGCCAAGGCGGCCTTGCGCCGACTGGCCCTGGGCCAACTCGAACCCACGCCTGAGAACTACGCGCGCGCCTATGCGCAGGAAGCCGGCGAGCCGCATCGGGACGGCGGCGCATCGCAGACCTTGCCGGACCGGGCCCAGGTGCCCCTGGCCCGCATGCTGAGCCTGGCGGTCCCTGAACTGCAGCAGCGCCAGAACCTGGCGACCCAGATGCGCGAAGGCCGCTGGGACGAGCTTCAGCGCTCGCTCGAAGCCCTGCAGCAGACCCACGGGCCCGGCGCCCAGGCGGAGCAACTGGCTCAGTTGGTCGAGCGCCTGATGCGCGGCCTGGAACGTGGCGGCCGCCAATGGACGCTGGCCCGCAAAAAGGACGGCGTGCTGCGGGTGCTCTCCAGCAACCGCAGCGACCCTCAACGTCTGATGCAGCGCCTGCGCCAGCTGGTGATCAGTTGGGACAGCGATGCCAGCGATGTCCGTGTCGAAACCCAACCCGCGCCCTTGGACGACGGCCAGGACGACGACGACCGCAACGGTGGCACGCCCAGCCAGTTCTTCACCGAGGATGAGGCCGAGGCGCCCAGCGCCCCGCCCCCGGCGTCCGACGGCGTGCAACGCTACGGCGAACTGGACACGCTGCTCAGCGGCGATGGCGATGGCGCCGGTGCGGATGCTGCCGCCCAGGCACAGGCGCTTCAGGCCTGGCCGGACATCGGCCGCAGCCTCTCCGGCACGGTCACTCACGCGTTGCGCGGCGATGACCTGCGAGCGCAGGAACTGATCGCCGAGATCGACGCCGCACATGCCGAGTTGGTGCGCGACGGCGCGACGCCCGAGCGTGCGACCCAGCTGGAAGCGCTGTGCGCCCGGGTGCGGCGCTGGCTGGATCATCGCGGCCATGCCTTCAGCGAACTGGGCAAGCTCTGCGGCGAGCTCACCGACAGCCTGGCCGATCTGGCCGAGGACGATTCCTGGGCTCAGGGCCAGTGCGAGGCCATGGGCCAGACGCTGTCGCAGGGCCTGACCGCCCGCAGCGTGCGCTCGGTCAGCGAGCTGCTGCACAGCACCCGCGCACGGCAACACAGCCTGCGCGAGGAACGCGGCCGGGCACGCGATGCGCTCAAGGGTCTGATCAACCGGATGCTGCAGGAGCTGGGCGAACTCGGCCAGCACACCGACCGATTCACCGACAGCGTCGGCAAGTACGCCGAAGTGATCGAGCAGGCCGATACGCTGGAGAGCCTGGCCGGCGTGGTCCGGGAGATGGTCGAGGAAAGCCGCAGCGTGCAGTCGCTGGTGCAGCAGACCCGCGGTCGGTTGCGTGATGAACATGACCGTGCCAGCCAGTTGGCCGAGCGGGTCGAGCAACTCGAGGGGGAGTTGCGCAAGCTCTCCAGCGAGGTCCAGACCGATCAGCTCACCCAGGTCGCCAACCGGCGCGGCCTGATCGCCACCTTCGAGACCGAGAAAGCCAAGCTGGAGCGAGAGCCCAAGCCGATGGCGCTGGCGCTGCTGGACATCGACAACTTCAAGAAGCTCAACGACAGCCTGGGACATGCCGCCGGCGACGAGGCGCTGAAGTCGCTGGCCGCCCGCGTGTCCGGCATGCTCCGGCCGGGCGACAAGGTGGGCCGCTGGGGCGGCGAGGAATTCGTGCTCATCCTGCCGGAAGCCCCGTTGGAGGAGGCCCAGGCGGTGCTGATGCGCTTGCAGCGGTCGCTGTCGGCCAGCCTGTTCATGCATGAGGGCCGCGACGTGTTCGTCACCTTCTCCGCCGGCGTGACGCTGTATCGCCAGGGCGAGACCCTGGAGCTGGCGCTGGACCGCGCGGACGAGGCGCTCTACGAGGCCAAGCGCACCGGCAAGAACCGGGCATGCGTGGCCTGACGGCGACGGTGACGTTCCGGGCGCCAGCACCAGCACCAGCACCAGCACCAGCGCCAGCACCAGCACCAGCACCAGCGCCAGCACCGGCACCAGCATCGGCACCGGCACCGGCACCGACACCGACACCGACACCGGCAACACGATAGCCCCGGCACGCCGAATGCCGCGATGATGGACGCCCCGTGTGTCCCCATCCTCTGGAGTCGCCATGCTGAAATTCCTGCGTGAGGCCGCTGCCTCGAGCGCACCATGTGCTGGCCTTGAACGCCCTCGCCGCCGAGGGCATATCGCGGCCATCTGCATGGCGGTGGCCGCCCTCGCGGCAACCGGCGCCATCGCCCAAGTCGCGGCACCTGAGCGCTCGTCGCCTGCGGCCAGCGACAGCCGACCCGCCGGTCAGACGGAAGTGGTCTGGCTGGGTCAGGCGGCCTTCAAGATCACCTCGCCCGGCGGCAAGGTCATCGTCATCGACCCCTGGCTGAAAGCCAATCCGCAGACCCCGCCGGCCTACAAGCAATTGGAGTCCTTCGGTCGGGTCGACGTGCTGCTGGTGACCCACGGGCACGGCGATCACTGGGCCGACGCCCCGGCGCTCGCCACCCTGTACAACACGCCGCTGCGCGGGCCGGGCGATCTCCTGCAGTCGGCCGGCGCGCTGGGCATCCTGCCGACGGCCTTGCTGCCGCGCATGAACAAGGGCGGCACGGTGGAGGCCGCGCCCGGGATCCGGGTGACGATGGTGCGGGCGGAGCATTCGTCCGTGCTGCTGTGGCGCAACCCGGCCACCAACAAGGACGAGGTCCATCCCGGCGGCGAGCCGATCGGATGGATCATCGAACTGGAAAATGGCCTGCGGATCTATCACGCGGGAGATACCGCGGTGTTCGGCGACATGCGCTGGATCGGCGAGCGCTACCGGCCCGATCTGGCGTTGGTCCCGATCGGCGGCAACTTCACCATGGATCCGGGCGATGCGGCCTATGCGGTGGCAGAGCTGCTCCGTCCCAAGGCGGTGATCCCGATGCATTACGGTGCCAACCCCTTGGCGAAGGGCACGCCCAAGGAGTTTGCCGCCGCACTGGACAAGCTGGACCGGTCCGGCCGCATCAAGGTGGTGGTGCCGCAGCCTGGCGAGCGCTTGCAGTTCTGAGCGGTCTGCGCAGGCGACGCGGCAGGGTCATGCCCATCTGACGGCGTCGCTCAGCCGTGGACGGCGCGCCGTGGTGGCGTGGTCGCATCCGCTGTGGCGTGGTTGCAGCCGCTGTGGCGTGGTCGCAGCCGCTGTGGCGCTGTGTCGCTGCATCGCCGCTCGTTCGCCGCCAAATCGCCGCTGCTTCGAGGCTGAAGCGCCGCCCCGGCGCACGATCACGGACCCGCAGCTCTCCGCTGAAGGCCGGATCTCACCGACGGCATCGTTAAACGAGTCGACACGATCCGCCATGCAGCGCCCGCTCTAAGACAATGCGGCGATGACCTTCGTCTTGCCCTTGTCCACGATGGCGCCGCTGGCGGCCTCCACGACGGCCGCGACCGCTTCGGCCCACTCGCCCACGGTCCTGGCCACCGCACCCGCCACCGCCGCGCCGACCGAGGCGCTGGCGCCCTGGCTGCACCTCGCGTCCCAAGCCGGCGCCCAAGCGCCGTGGCTGTTCCTTGCGCTGCTGACGACCGTGGGGTTGATCAGTTGGCTCGGGGGCCGGGTGTTGCTGCGGCAGCCGCATCCCACGCCGACAGTGGGCAGCGCCCCGCCCACGCTGATGCTGGTGCTGCGACTGGGGGCGGGATTCGGCTTGATCGTCGGCTGCGCGGCGCTGTTCGCCGAGATCGCCGAAGCGCTGCAAGCGGGTGCGGTGTTGGGTCGACTCGACGAGGCCTTCATCCTCGGGATGATCGACCAGGTGCCGGCAGCGCTGCTGCAGGCGTTCTACGGACTGACCTTCCTGTCCAACCGGGCCTCGCAGTACGCGCTGGGCATCTCGGTCGCGCTGTTGCTGCTGTGGGGACGGCGTCCGTGGCTGGCGCTGGGCTGGGCCCTGGCGGTGGCCGGCAATGGCTTGCTGAACACCACCCTGAAGCATGTCTTCGAGCGCGCCCGTCCGGAGCACCCCACGCCGTGGCTGACCGAAACCGGCTTCAGTTTCCCCAGCGGACACAGCTCCGGCGCGGTCGTCACCTTCGGCATGCTCGCCTATCTCGCCACCCGGCTGCTGCCGGCGCGCTGGCACCTGCCTGCACTGGTGGCTGCGGCAATGGTCGCGTTCTCGGTGGGCGCGAGCCGGATCTTCCTGCGGGTGCACTTTCCCAGCGATGTGCTGGCCGGTTTCTCGTCCGGCTTGGCCTGGTTGACGGTGTGCATCGTCAGCATCGAGCTGGTGCGCTGGTATCGGCGCCTGCGCGCTTAGCCACCATCGGGCCGCGAAGAAAGGGCGTGAGCACGGCACGACGCAGTCTCACTGAAGGGCACACGCTCGGTGATCGCTCAGCGATCGCAGTTTGAGCAATCGATGATCGATCGACCAGGGATCACCGAAGGGACCACTGAACGAATCACTGAAGGGCTCACTGAAGGGATCGCGGAAGGGATCGCTCACGGATTCAGCGGCGTCGCATCCACCTCGGTGAACTCGCCGGTCGATTCGTCATAGTCCCAGCGTTCAATGTGCCGGTCCGCGCCGACCCGGATCAGGTTGACCGAATTCGAGATCCCGGCGCGCACCCGGGTACTCAGCGCCGTGCCGGCCTGCACCGCCCACATGCGACGCGGCAGATCCGGCCAGCGCTCATGCAGCGGCACCACGAATGGCAGATGGATGTGTCCGCCGACCACCAGGTCGGCGCCCGCCTGCGCCCAACGCCGAACGGCCCGTTCATGGCCGCGCAGCAGGTTGACCTGATCGCTCTCCCGCGTGACCGCGACCGGCTGATGCACGGCCACCACCCGGCATTGCGCCGGCGTGGCAGACGCCAGCCGGCGGGCGACGCGCTCGATCTGCGATTCGGAAATCTCGCCGTCGGTATGCCGATACCAGCGCGTGGTGTTGAGCGTCAGCACCAGCGCCTGCGGGCTGTCGTACTCACGCTCCAGCGTCGCACCGAAGACATGACGGAAGCGTGCATACGGATCCCACACCCGCGCCCAGAGGTTGAACAGCGGGATGTCATGGTTGCCGGGCAGCACCAGCGTGGCGGGCACCGCCAGTCGATCGACAAAGGCCCGCGCGGCGCTGAACTCCGGGCGTCGCGCGCGTTGGGTGATGTCGCCGGTCATCAACAGCACATCAGGCCGTTGCAGACGGACCAGACGCTCCAGCGCCTGCATGACCCGGGGCCGTTCGGTACCGAAATGCGGATCGGAGACCTGCAAGAGCACGGTCATGCATCAGCCTCTTGGGTGGGATGCGAGCGTGCCGGGGCCAGCGGGTCCGCCGCGTGCTGAAGCGGTGCCACCGATGCCGCCTGCCCGTGCAGGGCCGCGCGCTCCGCCGCCAGACCCGGCGGACGGATCAGCAGCAAGGGGTCGGGCGCCACACCGAAGGTCAGTGGCAGCCGCATCCAGACGATTTCGCCATCGGTCGCGACCTTGATGCGGCGACCGCCGAAGCGCCGTGCGCGCACCGTCAGCCGTTGGAAGGGAAAGTTGATCACCTGGTCGGCCGCGCCGAGTTTGCCCAAGGCGCCGCGCGCCAGCAGCCACAACAGCGTCCATCGCCCCACCGGCCGCAGCATGATGCCCGCGAGTTCCCCATCGTCGATGGCCTGCGCTTCGGGCAGACCGACCTGCTCCATCTGCAGCGCGTTGTTGCCGACGAACAGCGTCGGCGTGCGCACCTGACGCGGCTCGCCATGGAGTTCGATGGTCAGGCGCAGATGGCGATGCCCCCGCAGCAACGTCGCAATGCCGGCGCCCAAAGCGACCAGGCGGCTGCGACCGAACTGCTGCTTCCACGCTTCCCGATCCTCCAGCAAGGTCGGGTACAGGCCCAGACTGGCATTGACCAGAAAGGCCCGGTCATTCACCAGGCCCACCTGCACTGGCTGGGGCGCTTCGTTGAGCAGGATCTGCAGCGCTTCGTGGATGTCCGCCGGAATGCCGTGGGTCCGGCTGAAATAGTTGAAGGTGCCGCGCGGCAGCACGCCATAGGCACAGCCGCTGCCCAACGTGGCCTGGGCCACCGCACTGAGCGTGCCGTCCCCGCCCGCAGCCACCACGACGCCGCCGGCGGCCTTGGCCCGGCGCACCGCGTCATTCGCCACCGCCATCAACTGGCCGGGCTTGTCCACCGGCAGCAGCTCGAAACGACGCCCGGCCGCCTGGCAGGCAGCCTCCACGGCGCGCGGCACTTCGCTGCGGTCGCCGCGGCCGGAGGCCCGGTTGAACACCACAAACAATGGCGGCGAGGAGGACGTGGATTGAGGGTCGGTCATGGGTGCGAGTGAGGTCAAGCGTGCATTCCGGACAGAGGGATTGAAGAGATCAGAGCGACATGAGGGACATGAAGGACATGAGGAACCTGCGAACCATGAGGAAGTTCGACCAAGGCTCAGCAGAAAACATCGGGGCCAGCTCAGCCCCCGCTGCAGAACGCATCGGACCGGTCACAGCGGCCATGACAGAAGGAGCCATCTGTGGCGGCGCATCCTGAGAGCAAACGGAGTGCCCGCCTCGCGGCCGGCCATGCCCTGAGTGTGACGCAATGCCTGCGGGGGTTGGGTCACAGTGAGGCGCCTTCCGGCGGCGCCCGTCGAGATCTGAGCCCGGTCACCTCTGCCCACTTACCGCGCGGTGGCCCCACGCCCGGCCATGACTCCAAAATGAATCGCCTGCCTCGCGCACCACTGCACGCCCCTGCCGCCGGAACGGGCGGTCGAGGCCCCCTGCGTCGACGGGCAATTCCTATCATGCGCGTCTGTTCCTGGCGGCCAACGTCCGGCGCGACGTCGCTGGCCTTGTCCGCCCCCATCGTTTGCAGTCCCTCCGAATCGCCTCATGAACCCTCGCCACGACGCTGCCGTCCAGCCGGTTCCCGTGTTCCCTGGCGTCCTGCATGGCACGACGCGCCACCTGCCGCATTCATCGTGGCATGTGCCCATTCAACCGGCGCCAAGCCGCCGCATGGGCCTGCGCGGTCGCGCGGTGGCGCTGACCCTCGGCACCCTCGCGGGGCTGGCAAGTGCCTGGCCAACGAGTGCCTGGGCCGCTGGCGGCCACTTTGCGGTGGACGATGCGGCGCTGGTCGATCCCGGTCAGTGCCAGGTGGAAGCTTGGGAAGAGCGCGGCGATGCGCATCGGTTCCGGCTGGACCATCTCGGCCCGGCCTGCCGCCTCGGTGCGCTGGAATGGGGCCTGAACCTGGACCGCTACCGCCTGAGCGATGGCTCGCGCGGGACGGGTTTCGGGCCGCAGGTGAAGTGGGCCACACCGCTCACCTCGACCTTGAGCCTCGGCCTCAGCGCCGGATCGACCTGGGACGCCTCCCGTACGCACGGCACGCACTACCTGGGCACCGCCGTGGTGATGCCGCTGACCTGGCAGCCCACCACCGCCTTGGCCGTGCATCTGAACCTGGGCCACGACCTGCGCCCCGCCGGGGCCGACACCACCCGCCGCGGCCTGGCCCTCGAGTGGACGGCGAATGACCACTGGTCCACCCAGGTCGAGCGGTTCGACGACAACGGCGAACGCCGGGTGCGCGCCGGTCTGCGCTACAGCGTCACACCGGCACTGTCCTTCGATCTCAGCCGTGCGCGGCACCTCGGCTCGGACAGTCGGCCGTGGTGGGCTGCCGGCGTGAATTGGGCGTTCGATCGCTGACGCCTCGAGCGGATGGTCGAGCGCAGGCCCGCGCCGGAACGCGCCGACGCGTCGCCTGTTGAATGCCCCGCGGCTACGCCACGGGCATCGGAACGTCCCGGTGCTCCCGACGGGCCTCGCTGGGCGGGTGGCCGATGATCCGCTTGAAGGCACGGCTGAAGGAGGCCTCCGAGTCATAGCCCAGGCGTTCGGCGGCCACCGCGACCCGCATGCGGTCCTGAGCGATCCATCGCCGGGCCTGGAACATCTTGATCTTGGCCACGTACTTGGCCGGCGTCTCCCCGACGGTGCGGGTGAAGGCTTCGGCAAAGCTGGAACGGGAAGCGCCCATCAGGTCGGCCAGGGCCGGGACCGTCCAGTCGCGCGACGGATCGGCATGGATCGCCGCGATCACCTTGCCGATGCGCGGGCAGTGCACCGCGGCCAGCCAGCCCGTGGCATTGCTGCAGGCGCATTCCACCCACGCCCGGATGATGCTGGCCGCGAGCACATCGGCCAGCCGTGCCAGGATGCCGCAGGCACCGATGCGGTCCATCGCCACCTCGCGCTCCATGGCGTCCAGCAGGGCCGGCACGGCGGGATCGCGTTGCGCCAGGTCACCGGCATGCATCACCTCCGGCATCATCGCCATCAACGGATGCAAGGGGTCCAGGTTGAAGCGCATGGCGCCGCAGAACAGCACATCGGTGGGGTCAGCGTCACCGCGCACCAAGTAGATGTTGTCGGCCACCGGCACATGTGACAGCGCTGAGATGTCCACCGTCGGCACATCCGGCGCACTGGCCAACACATGCTTCGCACCGCGGGGCAACAGGACCGCATCGCCCGCCTTCAGGCGCTGCCAGTCGGTCGTGGATGTGCGCCACCAGCATTCGCCGCGAGCGACGAAGTGAAACTGGGCCTCGCTCTGGGCGGGATAGGTGACGGACCACGGGGCGCTCCACACGCAACGTTCATAGGCCACCCCGTCCAGACGCATCCCGAGCAGGACACGGGTCAGCATGTCGGGCGCCCCATCGCTGTTCCATGTGCGTGGGACGGCACCCTCGGACGAATCGTCAAGCATTTCGGCTCTTCCGGCATGGAAACGCCAAGATGCTACCCCTAAGCTGGCGCCAACCACCACCTCAGGGTCTCCCACGTGCCTGCTTCTCCCGCGTCTTCCGCGTCTTCCGCGTCTTCCGCTTCTTCCGCTTCTGACGGTCTCACCGCGACGTCCTTACCGGCCCTCTCATCCCCCGTCACCTCCGAACGCGCGCACTGGGCGGCTGTGGCCTCCTTGGCACTCGGTGTCTTCGGTCTGGTGACGGCCGAGTTCCTTCCGGCCAGCCTGCTGACGGCCATGGCCGCGGACCTGGGTGTGACCGCCGGCGCGGCGGGCCAGACGGTCACGGCCACCGCCTTGGTCGGTGCGGTGGCCGCGCCCTCCATTCCCTTGTTGACACGGCGCTTCGACCGGCGCGGCGTGATGGTGGCCCTCACGCTGCTCCTGCTGCTGTCCAACGTGATGGCCGCGACGGCGTCCAGCCTGCCGGTCCTGCTCTCGGCGCGGGTGCTGTTGGGTGTGGCGCTGGGGGGCTTCTGGTCGATGGCGGCCGCCCTGGCGATGCGGCTGGTGCCGGAGCGGCTGTTCGCCCGGGCGATGTCGTTCATCCTGACCGGCGTCTCGATCGCCACCGTCTGCGCCGCCCCGGTGGGGGCGTGGATGGGGGACGTCTGGGGCTGGCGCAGCGCGTTCATCGCGGCCGGGGTGGTCAGCGTGGTCACCTTGTGCGCGCAACTGTGGACACTGCCGCCGCTGCCGCCGCGCGACAACCCCAACCTGCGCGTGCTGGCGGAGCTGATCACCCGTCCCGGCGTGCGAATCGCCCTGCTGGCCGTGCTGCTGGTGATTTCCGGCCACTTCGCCGGCTTCACCTACATCCGCCCGTTGATGGAGAGCGTCACTCACCTGTCGGTGTCGGCCATCTCCGCGGTGCTGCTGGGTTACGGCATGGGCGGCTTCTTCGGCAACTTTGCAGGCGGCTTCATCGCCGAGCGCAGCGAGCGCCATGCGATCGTCGCCGCCGGCACGCTGATCGCGCTGCTGGCCGCCAGTTTGCTGGTGGCCGGTGATTCCGTCGTGGTGACCGCCGTGGCCGTCGTCCTGTGGGGCTTCGCCTTTGGCGCCTTCCCGGTGGGCTTCCAGACCTGGATCATCCGCGTCGCGCCCGACCAAGCCGAAGGCGCGGGCGGCCTGCTGGTCGCAGCCTTCCAGATCGCCATCGCCAGCGGCGCCATCGGCGGCGGGATGCTGGTCGATCACATCGGCGCCCTGGGCGGCCCGAGCTTCGCCGTCGTCGCCATGACGCTCGGGACGCTGCTGACCCTTCGCCACGGCCCGCGTTCTGGACGGCCCTGACAGACGTTTGCCAACTATTCACGAAAGGTCGTGGTCGATGTCACCTGCGTACGCGGCACAGTGAGCCGGAAACGCAAGCTCTTGACCCAAGTCAAGGAGCAGAGTGCATGATCCCTATCTAGTCGAGTTTTCAATGCGTTACAACCGCAGATCGCACCGACGTTCATGGTCGGTGGCGGCTGTTCTGCATCAACAACACATCAGAACCGACATGACAGGAGCGATCCATGAGGATGAATACGCCGGTGACCCAACGGGAATTTCCTTTTCCGCCGGGCAAGACGCTGGTCTCCGTGACCGACCTCAAGGGACGGATCGTCTACTGCAACAGCGCCTTCATCGAAGTCAGCGGCTATTCCAAGGATGAGCTGCTCGGGCAGCCTCACAACCTGGTTCGACATCCCGACATGCCGGAAGAGGCCTTCCGCGACATGTGGGCCACCATCGGATCCGGCCAGCCGTGGACCGGCATGGTCAAGAATCGTCGCAAGGATGGCGATCATTACTGGGTGGTCGCCAATGCAACGCCCATGTTTCGCGACGGGAAGACGGTGGGCTTCCTGTCGGTGCGCATCGCTCCCAGCCGCCAGGAGGTGACCTCGGCCGAGCAGCTGTACACCACCCTGCGGCAGGAGGCTTCGGATGCGCGGTTGACGACGGGACTTCACCACGGTGCGGTGGTTCGCCTGGGCGCCATGGCGCGTGCCGCCAGAGCCATTCAGCGTCCACTCTCGGCCGTGGGCTGGCCGGGTCTGCTTGCCGCCGGTGCGGCGGCAGTCGCCTTCGGACTGGGACAGTTCGCCTCGGCCACCTGGGGGCTTCCGTTGGCCATCGCGGCCGGTTTGATCGCGCCGCTGCTGCAGCGGCGCATGCAGGCCCAATCACTCGCCGAACTGTCGATGGCGGCCATCCAACTGGCCGGGGGCGACCTGGACGTGAAGATCGCCGAACCCGACAGCACGCCGGTCGGGCAGCTCCGCCACATCGTCCGTCAACTCAGTGTGAACCTGAAGACAGTGATCGGCGATGTGGCCGGCGAGATGGACCAGTTGCGCAAAGCCGTGGCCGAAATCTCGGCGGGCAACCTGGACATGTCGTCCCGCACCGAGGCGCAAGCCGGCAGCGTGCAGCAGACGGCCGCCTCGATGGAGGAGATCAACGGCACGGTGCAGAACAGCGCGGCCTCTGCGCAGCAAGGCGCGGAGTTCGTGCGCAAGTCGGCGGTCAGCGCGCGTGAGGGCAATCGGTCGGTGGACGACCTGGTCGGCGTGATGACCTCGATCTCCGAATCGTCGAGCCGCATCGGCGACATCACCCAGGTCATCGAAAGCGTCGCCTTCCAGACCAACATCCTGGCGCTCAATGCCGCCATCGAAGCGGCCCGCGCAGGCGAGGCCGGCCGGGGCTTTGCGGTGGTGGCCTCGGAAGTGCGCGCGCTGGCGGCCCGCACCAGCGGCGCGGCGCGCGAGATCAAGCAACTGATCGAAGAGGCCGGCCACCGCGTGGAAGCCGGCAATCGGCAGACCGGGCAGGTGCGGACCCACATGCATGACGTGGTGAACAGCTTCGAGGAGGTGCAGGTCCTGCTGGACCGGGTCAGCCATGCGGCGGCAGAGCAGCAAGGCGGCGTGGCCCAGGTCAACAGCGCGGTCGCGCACATCGACGGCCTCACCCAGCAGAACGCTGCGATGGTGGAAGAGCTCGCGGCCTCCGCCCAGGCTTTGACGCGTCAGGTGGAAAACGTCAGTGATTCGCTGCAGCTGTTCCGGCTGGACTCCAGCAAAGCGACGCTGGCTGAGCGCGATGCCGTGGCACTGCGGCGGCGGGAAGAAGCGGCGTGAAGGCGTGAAGGCGTTGAAGGCGTTGACCTGTTGAAAGCGTTGCAGGCGTTGAAGCTGTTGAAGGTGCCAATGGCCTGAATCGTGTCGGTGGGGTCGAGGGCAGATTCAGCGGCCTGAAGCGCATCGCCTGGCCGGAGGGGACCGCGGCAGACGTCTGCGGGCCTGCTGTTCCTGAGACCGGCGCCGAAGTGGTTGCACCGTGTGGTCGCCACGTCGGGCGCGCGTGTCACGCGGTCCGCCGAGCCCGAGGGAAGGTGCCAGGTCCCAAATGAACGCGTCCTCAACATTGATGAGGACGCATCGCTGCCGAGGGCGCCGAGCCGATGCAGCCAGGCTTGATCCCGCGCCCGCCACGATAGAGTCGCCGGCAAAGGATTGAAGAACAACGAGAGGGAGGCCCCATGCGGATTCGCGTCGCAGCGGGACGTGGTCAGATCCGAGCGGCACTGGGCGTGTTTGCGCTGGGCGTTCTCCTGACCGGTGCATTTGCGTGGCATGTGACCGCGCAATACAACGACGCGCTGCAGGCTCGTTTCCATGAGCGGGTGAATGCCGCGGCCGAAGGCATCAAGGACCGCATCGAGCGCTATCAATTCGGGTTGCGCGGTGCGCGTGGCGCCTTGGTGGCCATGGGCGATACCGGCATCAATCGCCAGGCCTTCGCCCGCTACATGACCAGCAGGGACATGGCGGCGGAGTTCCCGGGGGCCAGAGGCTTCGGCTTCATTCGCCGCGTGCCCGAGCCGCAGCTGTCGGCCTACCTCGAGGCGGCCCGGCGAGATGGCGCGCCCGACTTCGAGGTGCGCCTGCTCTCCCCGCACGACGGCGACCGCTACATCATCGAGTACATCTATCCCGACGCGACCAATCGTGGGGCGACTGGCCTGGACATCGCCTCCGAGCCCAATCGGCGCAGTGCCGCGGTGGAATCGATGCTCAGCGGTGAGCCGCGACTCACCGCGCCGATCACGCTGGTGCAGGCCGACCAGCGCGCCCAGCAGGGCTTCCTGTTTCTGATGCCGCTCTATCGCGGACCGACCTCCGCCAACACCCCCGCCCAACGCGACCAGCATCTGATCGGCTGGAGCTACACCCCGCTGGTGATCGACGAAGTGCTGGCGGGCATGGGTGACCGGCTCAAGGAGCTGGACGCCCGTCTGTCCGACGAAGGCACAGGCGCGCGGTTCTATGCAGCCCATGACGCCGCACAGGAGACCACCGAAGGCCTGAGCACCTCGGTGCAACTCCCGATGTTCGGACGCATGTGGCGGCTGGACGCCCGCAGTACACCGGCGATCGCCGCCGCGATCGGCCCGCGTCGCTCGGGCGAGACCTGGATCGCCGGCCTGGCGCTGTCCTTCCTGGCGGCCCTGTCGGTCTATCAACTGATGCAGCGCCGACGTCAGCACCGCGCCTTGCTCGGACTGCCGGACGTGGCGCATGAAGCCACGCTGCGCAATTTTTTCGGCAGCCCGCTGGCGCGCGGCGCCCTGTCGCTTTATCTGGCGGGGCTGGCGCTCTATGCCGGCATGGGCTATCGCGGCCTGTGGGAGGACGCCGAGCGGCGCTGGGAAGAGGATCTGGACGAGGTCGTGACGGCCCGTGCACGTCAGGTGGAACGGGCCTTGGCGTCCCGGCGCCGCACCATGGAATTCCTTGCCGCCACGCCCACCGCGACCGCCCCGGCGCAGGGCGCCCTCGATCGGGCATCGACCTTCGACCGCATCCAGGCCCTGGCCACGGCCTATCTGCGCGGCGCACCCGAAATTCAGGCCCTCGACATGGTCTGGCTGCAGCGCAACGCCGATGCCAAGGCCCGCAGCCGCCCCGATGCCGATCCCCTGGACGAGGCCGCGGAGCCCGCGCAGCGCCTCATGCGCGAAGCCGATGGGCGCCTGCAGCGCGTCGAAACGCCGCTGCTCGGTGACGAACGGGACCTGCTCCAGCAGTTGCTCAAGAATGCGGGCAGCACGGTGGTGTACTCGCCCCTGCGCAGGCAGTCGATTGGCGGCGCCGCGCCGTCGGTGGTGTTCAAGGCGGCAGTCATCGCACGTGATGCGGCAGAACGTCCGGTGGCGGCCATGGTGGCCACCGTCGATGCCTCGCGGCGATCGTCCGACCTGGCCCTGCCCTTGCCCGCGCATGTCTCGCTGTTCGCGGTGAATGACCGGGACGAACTGCTGTCGCCACCGCCGGCCGACCGCAGCGCATCCGGCAGCGCCGCGGCCACCCAACAGGACGTGGATGTGTTCGCCGCGCCCATCCCGGTTCCCGGGCGCTCGCGGCTGAACCAGGTGACCGGGCCTCGCGGCGATCATTGGACGGTGCGCCACACCCTGGCCTACAACGCCGATTGGCCGGCTGCGAATGTCACCTACATCGCCAGCGTGCCGCTGTCCGCCGTCGGTCAGTCGCTGCGTCATGAACTCTGGCATCGGTTGCAGGTGCCGCTGGCAGGCGGCCTGCTGGGCGGCGCGCTGCTGTTCTTCTACTGGATGGGCCTTCAGCGCCAGTTGCTGGTGCGAGCGCAGCATCTGCATCAGGCCGCCTTGCTGGACCAGACCCACGATGCCTTCATCGCGCTGGACGTCCAGGGACGGGTGCTCTCGTGGAACCGGGCGGCGGAAGAGCTCTTCGGCCTTCGGGCCCGCGACGCCTTGGGGCAACCGCTGGTGTCCCTGGCACCGATCGAAGCGACCTGGCCCACCGGTCTGGCCGCCGGACAGGACGCACAGTTCACCACCATGCTGCTGCCGGCGGAAGACACGGCCTCACCCGCCTCACCCGACTCACCCGCAGCGGCGGCCGAGGGCGGCACCGACGCCGCCCCGGAGACCCAGGCGCCGCCCGAGCCGCGCTGGCTGTCGATCCATTGCCTGCGGCTGGCGACCACCGGCCCCTGGGGGGCCGATGTGATCGTGATCGTTCGGGACGTCTCGGCGGAACGCGAAGTGCGGCTGCGGCTGGAGGCGCTCAACGACCAGCTCGAACGCGAAGTCCAGGCCCGCACCCAGGACCTCGCCCAGGAGCGCCAGCGGCTCTACAACATCATCGAGGGCACCGCCGTCGGCACCTGGGAATGGAAGATCCAGGACGGACAGCTCCTGTGCAACGACCGCTGGGCCAGCATGCTCGGTCTCCATCCCGAGGACCTGGAACCGATGTCGATGGCGCGCTGGCGCGAGCTTCTTCATCCGCAGGACCTGCCGGCTTTCGACATGGCGCTGCAGCGCCATCTGCAACGCCGCGATCCGGTGTTCTCCTGCGAGATCCGGATGCGCCATCAACAGGGCCGCTGGGTCTGGATCCAGTCCCTGGGCCGGGTCATGTCCTGGACGCCCGACGAGGCGCCGGAATGGATGGTCGGCATCCATCAGGACATCACGCCGATCAAGGCCGCCCTGGAGGAACTGGCCAGCACCGCGTCGCTGCTGCAAGGCGTGCTGCGCGCCGCCACCGAGGTCTCCATCATCGCCACCGACGACCAGGGCACGATCACCGTCTTCAACTCCGGCGCCGAACGCCTGCTGGGCTATCGCGCCGAGGAAGTCGTCGGGCGCCACTCGCCGGCCCTGATCCATGTGAAAGAGGAAATCGACGCCCGGGGCAAGGAGCTGTCCCGCGAGATCGGTCGGCCTGTGTCGGGCTTCAGCGCCCTGGTCCGAATGCCGCAACTGCTGGGATCCGAGAATCGCGAATGGACCTATGTGCGCAAGGACGGCAGCCGCTTTCCGGTGTCGCTCGTGGTCACCACCCAGCGCGATGCCGAAGGTCGCCTGCTGGGCTACCTCGGGATTGCGCAGGACATCACCGCCCGTCGCGAGGCGGAGCAGGCGCTGCTGCAGGCGCGCGACAACGCCGAGGCGGCCAGTCGCGCCAAGAGCAGTTTCCTCGCCAACATGAGCCATGAGCTCAGGACCCCGATGAATGCGGTGCTGGGCATCGCGCATCTGCTCAAGCGGTCGTCGCTCAACGGGGATCAGCGCAGCCTGCTCGGCAAGCTGGAAACAGCCGGCAAGACCCTGCTGGCGATCATCAACGACGTGCTGGATCTGGCGAAGATCGAGGCCGGGGGTCTGCATGTCGAATGGGCCGCGGTGGAGCCACGCAAGGTGCTCGCCGAAATCGGCGAACTGATCGAGGCCCAGGCAGCCGCCAAGGGCCTTCAGATCCACACCGACTGTGCCGACGACGTGCCCACCCAGGTGGCCAGCGATCCGCTGCGCCTGCGTCAGATCCTGCTGAACCTGGTCGGCAATGCAGTGAAGTTCACCAGCAGCGGCACGGTGAGCGTGACCGTGCGCTGCGCCGTGACCCCGACGGGGAAGGCGCTGGCCTGGGCGGTGGCGGACACGGGCATCGGCATTTCCGACGAGGCGCGCCAACGCCTGTTCCAGCCCTTCGTGCAGGCGGACCTCTCGACGACCCGACGCTATGGCGGCACCGGACTCGGCCTGTCCATCGTGCGCGAGCTGACCGAGATGCTGGGCGGCTCGATCGACGTCGACAGCCGTCCGGGACAAGGCAGCACCTTCACCCTCACCCTGCCCGAGCATGAGATGCCCGCACAGCGGCCCGCGGGGGACCTGCAGATCCTGTTGCTCGGCCCGCTGGCCGCGCCGCAGGCCGAGATCCGCAGCCTGTGCGAGCGAATGGGGTGGTCGGCCAGAATGGCCGTCGAGCCGTCCGCCCTCCATGAAGGGGCGCCGGTCGACGTGGTGATTGCGGACACCCGTGCCATGGGCATGCTGCAGGCGTCGGACGAGGCCCGGTCGCTCAGGGGCGTGCCCACCATCCAGCTCAACGCCGATGGCCAGGAGGTGGACCCCAAGGACCCGGTGGCGGCCATCCTGCGGCCCCCGGTCAGCGCGTCCCGGCTGTTCAACGCGGTGGCCGCCGCGCTGGCGCCCCGTCGGGACTATGAACGGCTGCTGCGACGTACCCGTGTGGATGAAGTGGAGGTCCAATGGCTGCGCGGCCTGCGCATCCTGGTGGTGGACGACAGCGACATCAACCTCGAGATCGCCCGCACCCTGCTGGCTCGTGAAGGCGCCGACGTGGACACCGCGGGCAATGGCGAAGAGGCGCTGACGACCCTGAAAGCGGGGACGCGCCCCCCGATCGATGCGGTGCTGATGGACGTTCAGATGCCGGTGATGGACGGCCTTCAGGCCTGCCGGATCCTGCGCCAGGAACTGCACATGACCCTGCCCGTGATTGCACTCTCGGCGGGCGCGCTGGACGACGAGCGCGAGCGTGCGTTGGAAGCAGGGATGACCGACTTTCTCTCCAAGCCGCTGGACCCCGCTGCGGTCGTACGGTCGCTGCGGCTGCACATCGATCGCGCCGCTTCAGAGGATGTGACGGATCGCATGGCCGACCCGGTCGCCGATCTTGACAGCACCCCCGATCAACACGAAGCTTGACGCACACGACTGGCGTTTGCGCCCGCCGCGAAACGCCCGCCGCAGAATGCCCGCCGAGACACGCCCTGGCGTTCGCGGCGATCAGCGGATGGCCGAGAGGGAGTCGCCACCATGTCCATCGCCCCGGAGTTTGATGTCGAAGGCGCGCTGAGCCGCCTGGGCGGCGACCAGCGGCTGCTCTGCCGCCTGCTGGACCGTTCCCGCGAAGACCTGGAGGGCGCGCTCGCCAAGCCCTGCGATCTGGCGCTGAGTTCGTTGATGGCGGCCTCGCTGCACCGGCTGCGCGGCGGTGCGCTCGGGCTGGGCGCCAGCGGCGCAGTCCGTGAGCTCGAGATGGCCGAATCCGCATTGCAGCACTCGGATGCGGTCGAAGTGCAGGCCCATCTCCAAGGGGCCTTGGACTCGGTGCGCCGCTACCGCGCGCGCCTGTCTCCCCCGGCCGAGCCGGAGCAACCGTTGCACTCGTGACCGATTTGCCCACGCAGCCCTTCGGCGTCCTGAGGCAGGGGGAGGCCACGACCCAGCATCTGCTCATCATCGACGACAGTCCGGCGATCATTCAGCTGATTGCACGAATGCTGCACGGCGTCGCCGGTCTGAGCTTCGCGACCCGTGGCATGCAGGCGCTGGCGCAGATGCGGGCCCAGGCGCCCGACCTCGTCCTGCTGGACGCCGAGATGCCAAGCATGTCCGGCTTCGAGCTGTGTCACCTGATGAAGGCCGATCCGGAACTTCGGGAGATTCCGATCATCTTCGTCACCGGGCATGGGGAGTCGGATGTGGAGGTGCGGGCCTTCGAGGCCGGCGCGGTGGACTTCATCACCAAACCGCTCAATGAAACCGTGCTGCTCGCGCGGGTGCGCACCCAGCTGCGCATCAAGCGCCTGACCGACGAGCTGCGCCGCATGGCGACCACCGACGGTCTCACCGGCGTGAGCAACCGACGCCATGTCGATGAGGTGATGCAACGCGAATGCCAGAGGGCCGCGCGCAACGGCACGTCGCTGGCCATGCTCATCGTCGATGTGGATCACTTCAAGCACTACAACGACCATTACGGCCACCCGGCCGGCGATCTGTGTCTGCAGGCCGTGGCCAGCGCCCTGGCGTCGGTCGCTCATCGACCGGGCGACCAGGTGGGCCGACTCGGCGGCGAGGAGTTCTCCCTGCTGTTGCCGGAAACCGATCTCGCCGGTGCGATCGATGTGGCCGAAAGCGCCTTGCGGGCGGTGCGGACGCTGGCGCTGCCGCATGCCGCCTCGCCCAGCGCCGACCATGTCACGGTCAGCATCGGCGCAGCCTCGCTGCCTGCGCCCGGGGCCGCGCTGCACGCCGCCAGCCTGCTGATGAATCTGGCCGACAAGGCCCTGTATCAGGCCAAGTCGAACGGCCGCGACCGCTGCGAGCCGAGCGACCCACGCTGCCTGTGAGAGACCGATGACCACCCTGTCCTTGCGCAAGTTGACCGACATGAGCCTGACCGAGCGATCGGTGATCGTGGGCTTCATTCTGCTGTGCCTGACCGCCGCCACGGCGGCCGTGGTGTACTTCCAGATGCAGGAACAGAATCGGCAGGAAGAGTCCAAGCGCTTCCAGCGCGTCAAGGACCGGGTGGTCGACGAAATCAATGCCCGCATGCGGCTGTACGAATATGGCCTGCGCGGCACGCGAGGCGCGGTGGCGGCCGCCGGTGAAGGGCTGGATCGGGCCGCCTTTGCCCGCTACGGCGCCAGCCGCGACTTCGCCGAGGAATTTCCAGGCGCACGCGGCTTCGGCTTCATCCGGCGGGTCACGCCCGCGCAGCAGCCCGCCTTCCTGCGCCGACTGAGCGAGGAAAGCCGCCCCGGGGATCTGGACGCCAGCCTCACCGCACGACCGGCCGATCTCTTCGTGGTGCAGTACATCGAACCGAGCGCACGCAACCTGCCGGTGATGGGACTGGACATCTCCACCGACCCGGTGCGGCGCGAGACGGTGCTGCGCGCGATGCGGTCCGGCCAAGCCACCTTGAGCGCACCGCTGACGCTGCTGCAGGATGCGGGCGCCCCGTCCAGCGGCCTGCTGCTGGTGCTGCCGGTCTATCGTTTCGGCATGCCGGTGCGCACCGAGCCGGACCGGGAGACCGCGCTGTTCGGCTGGGTGTATGCGCCATTGCGCATGGATGAGGTGCTGCGCGGCCTGGATGTGGAGAGCGAGAACTTCGAGCTTCGCATCAGGGACCGGGAGGCGCCCCCCGGACGCTGGCTGTACAGCAGCGCCCAGGACATGTTCTCTTCCGTCGCGACCGAACCCAGCACCACGCTCGCGCTGTTCGGCCGCGAATGGGAAGTCGACATGCAGCCCACGCCGCTGTTCGTCCAGTCCCTCAACCTGCCGCCGCCGGGTCGGGAGGTGCTGGAGATCGCCATCCTGGGCCTGGCCATCACCGCCTTGGTGGTCGGCTATGTCCACCTGACCGACCGAGGCCGGAATGAACGCCTGGAGCAATCGCGGCGGGCCGCCATCGTGCAAGGGTCCGACGACGCGATCGTGGTGCAGACCCTTCGCGGCGTCCTGACCGACTGGAATGACGGCGCACGGCGACTGTTCGGCTACGAGGTGGACGAGGTGCTGGGGCGTACCGCCCAGCAACTGCTCGTGCCGCCAGGCCGGGAGGGCGAGGATGAATTCATGCTCGCCGAGGTGGCCCAGGGCCGACGGGTGAAGGCGTTCGAGACCCTGCGCCGGCACCGTGATGGCTCGTTGATCGAGGTCTCGATCTCCGCCGGGCCGATCCTGGAACGCGATGGCACCGTGGTGGGCCTGGCCAAGACGCTGCGCGACGTGCGGGAGGCCCGCGCCGCCGCGCGGCGCGTCTCGGAGCTGAACGCCAACCTCGAAGACCAGGTGAAGTCGCGCACGGCCGACCTGGAGGCGGCCCGGCACGCACTGCAGACGGTGCTGGACGCCATGCCCTCGCAGATCGGCTACTGGGACACCGAGCTGCGCAATGTCGTGGCCAACAAGACCTACGGCACCTGGTTCAACCTGGATCCACGACAGGTGCCCGGCATGCACCTGAAGGACCTGATCGGCCCGGCGCTCTTCGAGAGCTCGCTGCCGCATCTGCAGGCCGCCTTGCGCGGCGAGGCCCAGCGTTTCGAGGAGACGACCGAAGCCACTGCGTCCGCCCCGGCCCGTCATGCGTTGGTGCATTACCTGCCGGATGTCCAGGACGGCGAGGTCAAAGGTTTCTATGCCTTTGTCCACGACGTCACCGAGCTGACCGAAAACCGCTTGCAGCTGGCTGCCGTCCAGCGCGACAACGCGGCCCTGCTGCAGACCCTGCATCAGCACGCCATCGTGTCGGTGGCCGACCGTGCCGGCCGCATCATTGATGTGAACGACGGCTTTTGCAGCATCTCGCGCTTCGACCGCACCGAACTGATCGGTCAGAACCATCGCATCGTGAATTCCGGTCATCACCCCGTCGCGTTCTGGGCCGAGATGTGGCGCACCATCAGCCGCGGACAGATCTGGCGGGCCGAGGTGTGCAACCGCGCCAAGGACGGCACGCTGTACTGGGTGGACAGCGTGGTCGCGCCGTTCCTGGATGCACAGGGGCGCGTGGAGAAGTACGTGTCGATCCGGACCGACATCACCGCCCGCAAGCACACCGAGATGGAACTGCAGCGGGCCCTCTCCCTGCTGCGCACCGCCATGCATGAGGCGGAGCAGGCCAACGATGCCAAGAGCCGCTTCCTGGCCAACATGAGCCATGAGATCCGGACGCCGATGAATGCGGTGATCGGACTGTCCCATCTGCTGGAGAAGACCGCGCTGGATGCCGATCAGCGCAGCATGCTCAAACGGGTGCTGGTGGCGGGCAAGGCACTGCTGTCGCTCATCAACGATGTCCTGGACTTCTCCAAGATCGAGGCCGGGGAGATGACGCTGGAGCGCACGCCGGTCGACCTCAACGAAATCGCTCGCGACGTCTCGGCCCTGATCGAGCTGCAGGCGCGCGACAAGGGCGTGTCCTACGTACTGGTCCCCGATGCCGCCGGTCCGTATCTGCTGGAAGGCGACAGGACCCGGCTGCATCAGGTCCTGCTCAATCTGCTCAGCAATGCGGTCAAGTTCACCGACCGGGGCGAGGTCCGCCTGACGGTGCATCACGCCCCCAGCGACGATGGTTTCATGGACGTGACGCTCGACGTCCGGGACACCGGCGTCGGCATCAGCGAGGAAGCCCGACACCGGTTGTTTTCCCCGTTTGTCCAGGCCGATGCCTCCACCACGCGGCGTTATGGCGGCACCGGGCTTGGCCTGTCCATCGTCAAGCAACTGGTGGACATGATGGGGGGGCGCGTGGAGGTCGACAGCGTGGCAGGCCAAGGCAGCCGATTCACCGTCTCGCTGCACCTGCCGCGCTGCGCGGCGGATGCGCTTCCGTCCGAATGGTCGCTGCCGGCGATGGACGGCCAGCGGCTGGCAGGTGCGCGGCTGCTGGTGGTCGACGACAACGAGATCAATTGCGAGGTCGCCGCCCGCATCCTCCAGAGCGAAGGCGCGGTGATCGAGACGGCCTCGAACGGTCGAGAGGCCTTGGACATGCTGACGGCACAGCCGCAGGCCTTCGAGGCGGTGCTGATGGATGTCGACATGCCGGTCCTGGACGGGCTGGACGCGACGCGACAGATCCGCAATGCGCTGGGGCTTCGCGAGTTGCCCGTCATCGGCCTCACCGCAGGCGTCTCTCCGTCCGAACGCAACCGAGCCCTGATGGCGGGCATGGACGCCATCATCGGCAAGCCGTTCGATCCCGATGCCTTGGTGCGAGACCTCCAACGTCTGCTCGCAACGAAGGAGAAGGTGGCCAGGCCAGCGGGCATGCCGGGCGCCTCGGGCGCTGTATTGAACGCATCCGCCGCTGCAGCGCCATCGTCGGATGATGGATGGGCGACCTGGCCGCGCTGGCCCGGGATCTCGGCTGAACGCGCCTTCCGCCAACTGAAGGGCCATGAGCCGCTGCTCCACCAGTTGGCCGAAGGCATCCGCCAACGCATCGATGCGCTGGCGTCGGACGGCACCCCCGCGCCGGACGTCACCAGCCGGCATCTGCATGACATCAAGGGGATGGCCGGCACCATCGGCGCCGACGCCCTTCGAGCCCTGGCAAGCACCGCAGAGACCGCGCAGCGCCAAGGGCGGTGGCAGACGGCCGAGCAGGACCTGGCCGAGATGAATCGCCTTGTGGCGGCCTGGCCGCTCGCACGATCAACCGCCGCGGCGCATGCAGTCGGCGGCGCGGGCCGCCACGGTGAGGCCGGGTCGGCGACATCGGCCCCGGAGCAGCCCCTCGGTCCGCCCGTGGAGACCGTCGTCCTGGAAGCGTTCCTGGCGCAGCTGCGCACCCACGATCTCCGCGCGATGGAGACCTTCACGTCGATCGAGGCGGCACTGGTGGGATGGTTGGGCGCCGCGCAGGTCGATGCCATGGCGAAACAGTTGAACGAGCTGTCGTTCGCCGCGGTGGCCCGACGGCTGTCCGATCTGCAGGGCGCCGCCGCCCAACGGAACGAGGAAGCGGCCCCTACGCACCAGGGGCACGCGACGCAGACGGCGCAGACGGCGCAGACAGCGGCAACCGGAGATCGACCTTCGGCGTAACCCCGCCCCGCCCCCCGGTGCCCGCCGGAGGCGCAGAAAGCAAAACGCCTTCCCCGTCAGGAGAAGGCGTGATCCGAGTGAAGCCTGCGGCGCAGCTCGGTGACGTGCAGTGAAGCTCAGCGAGGCTCAGCGTGCTTCAGCCAGCCATCAGCGTGTCAGCGCCGCATGGACGTTGCGTCAGCGTTCCGTCTGCGTTGCGTCTGCGCTGCAGCGGCCACCCTGGCACTGTGCGGGTCGATCCGACTCAATCCAGTCGAACATTCAAACGCAACCAGGTCACCACGCCTTCAGGGCGGTTCTTCACCGCAAACTCCTGCATGGTCTTGAAATCGACACCCCAGTTGCCGCTCTCCGCCAGATAAGCGATGACCGGGCCGACAGACAGCGCCTGAACCTTGTTGGGGCCCGCCACGCCGCCACGGTCAGCGGTGAACTGCTTGAGCACATAGCCCTGAAGACCGAACTGCCACTGGTCGTTGGCTCGATAGGTTCCGGCCCAATCGGCATGCAGGTACTGACCGGACTTCACCCCGGTATCGTCATTGCGCGTGTTGAAGGAATAGGTGGCCCGCATGCCCAGCGAGAAGCCGTTCTCCCAAGCCCGCGAGGCGACGATCAACGGCTTGAAGGTCCAGTACTTGCCCGAGCCGGTGTTCACCACGCGGTTCTTGTCATAGCTGCCCAGCGGCGCATTCACCGCGACGCCGGCGACAAAGCGGGACTCGTCCTGCTGCCAGTCGAGATAGGTGGCGAACTCAGGGTCGGCCAGGCCGGTGTGGCTGCCGGAACGGGCGCCGCCTGCTTGCGCCAGCGCGCTGTTGACTGCCGCGACCGCCGCCGCGGGTGTGCCGGCGGGCAGGTCGGTGGACAGGCTCACATGCGTGGTCTGCTTGACGATCGGCAGCGCGGCGGAGAAGCCGAGGCGGCCGTCGAAGATCACCTGTTCGCTGACGTAGGTCAGGCGCGGCGCGATCACCTCCGCCCGCACCGTGCCCTTGACCTTCACCGGCAGGGTGCCCAGACCCGGCGCGGTGAATGAGGTCATCGGCTCATCGCCGCGGTCGTCGCGCAGCTTGGTGGCTTCATAGTGTTGAAGCCAGAACTGGCCGTACCAGCCGGGGAATTGCGGATTCGCCAACTCATACGACGGCGCGCCGAGCAGGCCGCGCACCTGGCTGTTCTCTGTGGCCATGGCGGACACCGCCGTCATCAGGCCGACGACACTGACGGCGCAGGCACGAAATCGATGCGAACTCATGGTGGAAATCTCCTCGTGAACTTGTTGTGTGATTGATTTTTTTCGCTGCACCGATGCCGTACATGTCCGATGAACACGGCATTCCCGGCGGTCGATCAAGCCGGTGCGCATCATGCCGGGGAGTTGGCGGTATCGACGTGCCAAACGTCACAAGCCGTCGCGATTAGAGGCACGGCCCCAGTGTTCGGGGGTGTCGAACTTGTTGCGCTTCCGTTTTAATGCGCGCCAGTCGCCGATCGGGCGGTCGCCGTCGTTCGCCCTGTTCATGGGCGATGTCGGCGATCGATGGGTTCGGCGCCACAACAATCACAACAGAATCACATCGCGTGAGGAGACAAATGAACCCCATCCACTTCCGTTCTTTCCTCGTCTGCATCGGACTTGCGACGCTGTCCGCGATCGCCGGCGCCAACGAGGTCGACATCGAGGGCTACAAATTCCAGGACACCGCCACCGTGCTCGGGCAGACGCTTCAGCTCAACGGTGCCGCCACGTCCAGCATCCTGTCCGCGCGATCGACCGCGGTGGGTTTCTACCTGCCGAAGAAGCAGACGACGATGGAAGGGGCCGTTGCCGAGAAGGGCGTCAAGCGCATCCAGTTCTACATGATGCGCGACGTGTCGGCGCGCGACCTGTCCAACGCGATGCTGGACCGCATTCGTCAGAACGCGAAGGAAGAGTTCGAGAAGAACATCATTCAGACCGCTCAGTTGGGCGTGGTCTTCGGGACTCGCCCGAAGCTGCTCAAGGGCGACCTGGTCACCCTCGACTACAACCCGGCGAAGTTCACCACCGAGTTCGCGGTGAACGGACAGAAGGTGGGCGACACCATCGAAGGGGAGACCTTCTTCCCGATGATGATGAAGGTCTGGATCGGTCCGAAGGTGCGCGGCAGCACCCGGGACGGGCTGCTGGGCGCGCCGGTCAAATGAGCCCCGGATCATCGGCGGACGGTGGCGATGCCAGGGGTCTGCCGGTGGCGACCGCGATGTTCGGTCGACTTCCCTGCATGCGATGGCACGCAGGGCTTCCCATCCGTCGGTGCACCGCGCACAGGCCCGCGTCTTGACGGCGGGCCTGTGTCGCTGCCGCGCATCCCTGCGCGGCCGCACCGGGATCAGACCTTGAGCGAGCGCTCGATGTCGGTCAGCTTGTAGCGGGCCAAGGCCAGGTTGCCCTTGTTCTTGTCCAGCACCAGGTACAGGAAGAGTCCGGCGTTGTTGGGCACCAGACGGATAAGGTGGTACTGATCGGACAACGTGATCAAGATGTCCTCGATGCCGCGACGCAGGCCGAGCGACTCCATCGTCTGCAGCTTGGCGCGCACCACCTGGGTGTTGCCGGCGGCCGCCAGGTCCAGGTTCATGCCGCTGCCGGCCTGGGCCAGGCACATGCCGCTGTTGTAGTCCACCAGGGCCGCAGCCAGGGCGCCATCGATCGACATGGCGGATTCGATCGACTGCTTCAGATTGGTACTCATATTGTCCTTCGTGTTGATTTGTGCAGGTTGCAGGGTGTCGAGGCCGTACAGGCTGGAGAGCTTGGTGAATTCCTCCATGAGGACGAACCACAGCGTCTCGGGACTGCTGTCCGGCAAGCGATAGAGATGGGTGGTGGGACTGCCGGGCGCTACGAGCGGCTTCAGCGTCATTTCCTCGACGATGGCGCTGGGCATCAGGAAGATCCGGATGCAGGGCACTTGGGCCTCGGTGGCGCGTTTCAGCAATTCCTCGGCCGACCGGACGGAGCCGGGACCCACCACGAAGATGAGCGCGGCCGGGCCGCTGGCTGATGCCAGATCGTCGTGAGGCTCCGGCGGGCGGGTCCACTCGATGGCGGGTGCACCGGGGGTGTCACTCAACGCAATCCGTTGTCGCGTTTCGGTATGGGACACCGTGGCCCCGATCTGACCCACCGCCTGGGCACCCAGGCGCGCGGTCAGATCGATGACGCGCACGCCTGATCGACTCATTGTTCATCCTCGAATGGGGGGGCAGCGACCGACTGGCGCTGCGGTGGCGCAGTCTGATGGGGGATTACCCGCACGCCAGCCCCTCGCTTAGGGGGTCAGGCGATGACCGGCGCCTGTGTCGACAGATATGTCACGGACAAGACTGGGCGAGCGGATCGATCGTGGTCGGTCCGCCCAGGTCATGCCAGCACAAGGTGCGCATCCACAACCTTGTGGATGACCCGAGACCACGGCCGGTCGCCTGATGAGAGAGAAAGAAGCGATTCATCGGGTGGTCATTGCCTGTCCCTGGGAGGGGCCCATGACAAATCTGACGCCAGCGTCTGCGGACGTTCATCCCCTGGAGCCGCGCAGGGTTGAAGACCCTGCGTCCACCCCGGTCCACCATCGACAGGCCTGGAGCTGGACCATCCCTCTGGGCGCCGCCATGCTCGGAGTGCTGTCCCATGTGCTGACCTGGAGCGACAGTCCGGCTGGGCTGGCCGCCTGGCAAGCCCTCTGGGACCAGACAGACAACGCCAATGCCGGCCTGCTCACCGCCATCGTGCAGCAGAGCGCCGCGCAGCGCCTGCTGTCGGTCGTGCTGGCCTTGCTGGCCGTGCTGGGCGCCCTGCTCGCACGGCGCCTGTGGAAGGACGCCGACATCGACCGCCATCTGCGCGCCCTGCTGGTCGGGCTGATCGCGTTGTGGCTGGTCGCGCCCTTGGTGTGGCAGGTGCAATGGCACCGGCTGGAGCCAGTCACGATCGAGTCGGTCGCCTCGTCCCCCATGAATCAGCAGATCCAGCGCATGAGCCTGCTCGTCAAGGTCGATCGGGCCTTGGTGGCCGACGGCGATCTGTTCCATGCACTGCGACGTTCCGCCGACATCGTCCTCAAGGCCTGGCTGGTCATTGGCGTCGGACTGGTGGTGGCAGTCGTGCTGGTGCGAAATCCCTAGCCTCAGGCCAGCGCCGTCCCACCTCCGCGGATCGAGGCGGCCTTGTGTCGATGGCCCCTCCAGGCCTCACCGCTCCGCCCACCAGGACGCCGCATACAGCAGCAGGCCGATCAGGCCGCCCACCAACGTTCCGTTGAGTCGGATGAACTGCAGATCCCTGCCGACGCTCAATTCAATCTGCCGCACCAAGCTGCGGTCATCCCACGACTTCACCGTCGCGGCGATGTGATCGGTGATGCCGCTGCGCATGCGCTGCACCAGGCTGGAGGCCGTCGACATCACATGCTCATTGATGGCGGCCACCAGGCTTTCGTCTCGACCCAGCCGGTCCGCCAACGCAGACAGTGATCGGGTGAGATGACGCAGCAAGGCGGAATCGTCGCGCGCGATGTCCGCCTCGATCGAGCAACGCACCTCGGTCCACACACTGTCCAGGTAGTGGCGCACATCATCGCTCTGCACCACCCGGTCCTTGATCAGGTTGACGTCCCGGGCGAAGGCCTCGTCGTGACGCAGTCGATCGATGAATTCCCGGACCCATTCATCGAACTGTCGGCGCACCGAATGATCGGGCTGTGCAAGCGCGTCCTTCACTTCGTCGACCAATTGCAAAGCGAGCCGGTCCGACAGGCTGTCGGCCATCTTGTCGACATTGGAGATCGCATCGACCACCGAGGTCACCTTGGGCCACTGCTGGCGAGAGAACTTCACCAGGCGTGCGGCCACCAGCGTCCGCACCTCGGGCGTGGCCAGATAGTCGCGGAGTTTCTCCAGTGCCCCGTCCAGCACCGCCTGGTGCCGCCCCCCCTGGGTGAGTACATCCAGCACGCTGGCCGCCGTGGCGGTGGCGTTCCATGCCAGGGCGCGCCCGGCGAGGAACTCGCCGATGCCGCGCCGCACGGCCTGCTCGTTGAGAAACGACATCGCCTCCAGGGCGATCGCGCGGGCGGAGCCGGACACCTTGACCAGATTCTCGGGCGCGCGCAGCCACTGGCCAAGCCGCTCCGCCGGATTGAAGAGCGCGAGCTTCTTCATCAACGCGTCGGGATGAAGAAAGTTGTCGCGAACGAAACCGGCCAGGCTGTCGGCGATCCGATGCTTGCCCTGGGGGATCAGCGCGGTATGGGGGATGGGCAGTCCCAGGGGATGACGAAACAGCGCGACCACCGCAAACCAGTCCGCGAGTCCGCCGACAGCCGCCGCTTCACAGAAGGCCTTGAACCATCCCCAGCCACCTCGCCCGCCCATCGCAATGCTGACCGCCAACCCGATGAGCGCCAAGACCAGGCAGCCCAGGGCGATGCGCTTCATCCGTTGCAGTTCGGCGATGCGGGTGTCGAGGGGGACCGAGGCCGGCGCGGGCTGATCAGGCTCGGTGGGATCGCGGTCCCCGTGCGGATCGGACGAGTGAACAACGGACATGGACGGATTCGGCAATCGGTGTTCCGGGATCGCATCGTACGACCTGCGAGGACGCCAGGATCAGCCGTGGTCAGGCATCGCCGGCCTGTCGTCGATCTCAAGTGAGTGCGACGGATCCATGAGGTTGCTGCCGGAGGGCGGGGACGATTGCGCACTCGGGGGGTCGCCGGACCGCGCGGGGGCCGGATGACGCGAACGAAACATATCCGCGCCCTGCAAGGCCATCATGGCAACAATCAACGAGATCATCCAGGCGCGGAAGCTGGACATGGTCTTGTGCATCTCCACCTTCATGGCGGAAATGGACTGATCAATGCCTGCCTGCAGGCTGTGAACATGCGAGGCCATCGCATGCACCGACCGATCCAGACTGGCCTGCCACTTCTGTTCCGACAGCTCCAGACTGCGCTGCAGATCGGCACGGACGGCCTGCTCCGAGTGATGCAGCTTGACCTGCATCGTCTGCTCGGACTCCCGCAAGGCCGTTCGCATCGATTGCTCCGCCTCCTGCAGCTTGGCTTGCACGGCCTGATCGGATTCCTGCAGCTTGGCCTGCATGGCCTGATTGGATTCCTGCAGCTTGGCCTGCACGGCCTGATCGGATTCCTGCAGCTTGGCCTGCATGACCTGATCGGATTGCTGCAGCTTGGCCTGCATGGCATGTTCAGACTCCCTCAGAGCGACTTTCATCGCCTGCTCGGACTCCTGCAGAGAAGTCTTCATCACTTGCTCCGACTCGTGCAGCAAGACCTTCATCGCTTGCTCGGAGCGCTGCAGGTCCAGCTTGAGCGCCTGCTCCGATCGTTGAACATCCTGCTTGAGCGATTGCTCGGATCGATGGAGGTCTTGCCGGAGCGAATGCTCGGATCGCTGCAAGTCGGACTTGAGCGCCTCCTGCGATTTCTCGATCTCCATCTTCGTGGTGAGGCTCAGCTTTTCGAAGTCTGCCTTCGTGGCGAGCTGCAATTTGTCCAGGTCCGCTTTCGTGGCCAGGCTCGGGATCACGGCATCCCATTTGGTTTCAAGGGCGGTCAATCGGTTTTCCATCGCTGTTGTGCTCCTCCGCCGTCAGGGCGGTACTGCGAGAGTCCAAGGGTGGCGCGGCGCCGGGCCGATCGATGGGCTGCCTGGTCAGCCATCGAGCAACTCGGCGATGGGTGACGATCAACGCATTCCCTGACGCGGAATGCGTCGCGCTGTGAGGACATTCGATGCGCCGTACTCGATGTCCCGAGGGTTGGCGTTGTACCGGTCTGGCGATGGAAAGCCAGGGGGTTGGCGGTCGGCGCCACAGGTTCCGTCAAGGTCGCAGAACGCGCCGAGACATGAGCTGACTTGAGTGCGCCATCGCGAGCCAAGCCACCCACCGATTCAAGGGCGAGAACCCTTGAACACGGCGGGGCCGGAGCGACGGGCCGTCAGAAGCCGAAGGCCAACCTCACACCGCCCCAGTGCTTGCCGGCCACGGTCACCGGCGCAGACGCTTCCTTCAGCAACACGAAGTGACCGCCGCCCATGTCGCGGCGATAGGTCTGCAGCAGGAAAGGCCGCTGGTTGCGGGCCGATGCCAGACCGGTGCGGTCGTTGAAGATGCGTCGATAGCGGCTGTTGGCGGTGTTCCACGCGGTCTCACCCGGGCGCTGCGGTTGGCAGTAGCGCTTGTTGTGCGTGGCCACATAGCCGTTGCGGTCGACCGCGATGCAGAACACCACCTTGTCGGAGAACGACAGCATGTGCTCCTGAACCGACGGGAACACGCGGTCCGCCACGTCGGTAAAGCGGGTCAGGTATTGCTGCGGATCGGTGCCAGCGATCTTCTGATACTGGTCGTCGAACAACGCCGACAGGTCGATGCGGCGCTCACGCACCGCGGTCTCCAGCAGGGCCGAGATCTCCGCGGCCGCTTGCTGCACGGCCTCGATGTAGGGCGAGTCATCGACCGGCACGCCGCTCGATGCGATCTGCTCGATCATCTGTTCCGACAGCCGCAGAAACCGATCGCTGCAGGCGAAGGCGGCGTCCAGGTTGCGCATGGCCTGCTGGATCTCCAAGCCCAGCGCGCCGGAACGCTCCGCCAATTGCTGGGTGGTGGCTTGGCTTTCCTGAGCAGAACGCGAGATGAGGTCTACGTCCGCCTCGACATCGGCGAAGGCCTGATGGATGGAACTCTGGTGGGCCCGGGCGCTCTGCCCGGCGGTGTCCGCACGCAGCTCGCGGCTGAACGCCTCAATGCGGGTGTCCAACGCCCCGACGGTGCCCATGATGGCCTTGGACGAGGCCTCCACCTGTGCGGCCAGGTCCTTCACCGCATCGGCCACGACGCCGAAGCCCCGGCCGGCCTCCCCGGCACGCTTGGCCTCCACCGAGGCGTTGAAGGCCACCAGCCGTGTCTGGAGCGCAATCTTGGTGATCTCGGATGCGGCGTCGGAGACCTGGCGCAGGGTGGCCACGATGCCGCCAACCTCATTGCCCACGCCCGCCAGAGCCACCCGCGCGCGGCCCACGGCCTCACGCGTCTGATCGGTGGACTGGTTGATGCCGTCCTGCGCATGCCGGACCTGCTCCAACTCCCCGCCCAAGGCCTGCATCGCCTGCGCCTGGGAGAGCACGACCTTCTGCGTATCCTCCAGCAAGCCCCGCACCTCAGCAGCGTCGCGGCCCAGCTTGGACACGCCGCCGGACAGTGCCCGCACGACCTGGGTGTTGTTCTCTGCCGCCCGGATCAAAGCCGCATTCGAAGCGGCACTCGAGGCCGCAGATCCCGCGCCCGGGTCGGTCGCGTCAGGCGCGCTCCCTGCGCGCTTGCGCCATGTCTCCCACATTCGCTCTCCCCTTCTGATGGATGGCCGCTGTTGCGGCCTTTGAGATGCGTTGTATCAGTCGCGCCCTCATGCGCCAAGCAGGGTATCGACTGACGGACCGTCGCTTGCCCGTGCCGCCGGTCACGAATCGTGATCAATTCATGACCGATGCCGCAGGCGTGCGCGCCGGCCCGACCACAGCCCGACCACAGCCCGACGACAGCCCGGCTGCCGCAGCGCACGCTGGAACGGACGGCGGGAATGACATCGGCCTCCCTGATGGTCCCGCAACGGGGGCATCAGGGAGGCCGACTTCACCAGACCGGCACGGCACCGGCCATCAGATCACCAATCGCGCAGCTTCACCCGCAAGCGCGCAATCGCCTGGCTGTGCAGCTGGCACACCCGCGATTCGGTCACCTTCAGCACCGCCGCGATTTCCTTGAGGTTCATGTCATGTTCGTAGTACATGGACATGACGTAACCCTCGCGCTCCGGCAGGTTCTTGATGGCCTCCACCAACGCGGTGCGCATCCGGTGATCCCGGAGCATGCTCATCGGGTCAGCCGATTCGTCACCCACGTGCCGGTCCAGGTAGTCGTCGCTGTCATCGTCGCCGGAGATGTCTTCCAGATAGACGAGTTGCGTGCCGCGGACCTTGGAAAGCATGTCCTGGTACTCGCCCAGGCTCAAGCCCATTTCGGCGGCAATCTCCGATTCCTGAGGCGCGCGGCCCAGCTTCTGCTCCAGCTTGTGCACCGCACTCTCGATCGAGCGCTGCTGTCGACGACTGCCCCGGCTCATCCAGTCGGAGCCGCGCAGCTCATCCAGCATCGCGCCGCGAATGCGCTGGGTGGCGAAGGTCTCGAACTGCACCCCTTGCGCGGTGTCGAAGCGCGAAAGCGCATCGGTCAGTCCGATCAGCCCGACCTGGATCAGGTCATCGAGCTCCACATTGGCCGGCAGCTTGGCGATCATCTGATGCGCCAGGCGTCGCACCAGCGGGCTGTATTGGCGGATCAGGCTGTTGTTGTCGAGTTGGCCCTTGGCGGTGTACATCGTCGTCTCCAATCCCAACGTCAATGCGCGGCCAGGGTCGCGTCCTGCGGCGCGCGTCCGGGCTTGGGTTGCCACATCGGCCGGGGCCTCAACGGCATCGCCTCGGCGGCGGTGTCGATGGCGGCACCGGGTACGGAGGCCAGCAGCAGTTCGCGGGCCAGATGCCGCATCTCATGCGTCAGGGATGCAGTCACCGGTTGGCGTGGATCCAGGCAGGCCCAGTCCCGCAGCACCGCCCCCAGGAAACCATCCCCGCAGCTGGACAGCTGCTGGGCAATGCGCTCGGCCAGGCGCAGTTGCGGGGAACAGGCCATCAGCAGGCTGTAGACCATCAGGCCGGCGCGCTGCGTCAGCCACTTCATGCCGGCATAGGCATGGGTCACACTTTGCACATCGGTATCGGCCAGCAGCACCGGGCGCACCTCTCGAGAGACCAGCACCCGCGACAGTTCGGCGGCGCTCGCATGCAACAGGACGACATCGGCGAACGGCGCCGCATCGGTCACCGCTTCCAGGAACTGGGCGGCGGAGCCGTGGGCATTGACATAGCGTAGCGGCAGGCCGCGTGCGCTCAGGAAAGACACCTTGGCTGACAGGGATTCGACACAGGCCGCCAGGTCCACCGCCGCGAGTTCTGACGGCACACCGGCGCGTTCGCCGGCATCCACCACCAAGGTATGCAGGCCCAACTCGCCGAATGCGGCACACAGGCCTTCCAGCAAGGCACCGCTGCCCACCACATGCGGATTGCTCACCACCGGCACCACGCGCACACGGGCGGTGGCGAAGAGTCGGCGCAGGCCATCGGCCTGGTCTTTCGGCGCATTGCTGAGGCTCATCGGATCGCGCATGGGCAACTCTGTGTCTGGGCTGTCGTGTTGGACCCCAGGTGCATCCCTGTGTCGGAGATGCGCCATCTGGAGCCGTTACCGGAAGTTTCGCCGGGAGGCCGGGGCCGCAACGCGGGATTGAAAGGGGGAAACACCCCGCTTTTCTCTCCCCCATCGCGGCTGTCCGCATCGATGTCGGTGGCCGCGACCGACGCGGCGCTGGCTGCTCCTGATGTCGCACCGCGCACGGTGCAGACCCCACAAGACAAATCGGCCGGCCCTCCAAGGAGTGACCGGCCGATCGGTTCCCAGGATGCTGACCGGATGGTCAGTTGATGCCCATCGGCGTGGCGCCGTGGCCTGGACCGTTGAACGCCGTGCCGGCGGCAAAGATCAGGTTCACATCCGACGAATCCATGCGCCAGGCCGATTGGCCGTGGCTGCGCAGGGCTCGCTGGACCAGCGCCTGGGATGACAGGCGGTGCCAATCTTCCGGCACCCGCTGGCCGTTGGCCACCCCGAGGACGCGCAGCTTGTGACGGATCACCGTATCCAGCGCCGGCGCCAGCTTCACCGCCTCATCCAGCTTGGACAGGATGACGCCTTGTGCCTCGGCCCCGCGCCAGGCGCTCACCACATCCTCGATGGTCTCGCCCTGCTGGGCCGCATTGACCACCAGGATGCGCTTGATGCTCTTGTGCGCCAGCATGTCCAGCAGCTCGGCGGTGCGGCTGTCGCGCTGGGCGGTGCCGGCCGTGTCGATCAGCACCATCTTCTTGGACGACAGCAGGTCCAGCAGATCTTCCAGCGAGGCCCGGTCATGCGCGGTATGCACCGGCACGCCCAGGATCCGGCCGTAGGCCCGCAATTGCTCATGGGCGCCGATCCGGTAGGCGTCCAAGGTGATCAGGCCCAGTTGGCTGGCGCCGTACTTGGTGGCGAAGGCGGCCGCGATCTTGGCGGTGGTCGTGGTCTTGCCGACTCCGGTGGAGCCGATCATCGCGAACACACCACCCTGATCTTCCAGCGGCGGCATCTGCTCAGCCGTGGCCACATTGCGAGCCAGCACATTGGATGCCCAGGCGCTGACCTCGGCTTCTTCGGTCACCTGGGCCGGCAGGCCCTCGACCATCTTGCGCACCAGGGCCGGCGAGAAACCGGCGTCCAGCAGCTTCTGGGTCAGACGGGCCTGGGCCGGCTGCCGCTGCAGCTTTTCCATGAAGGCCAGGGCACCGAAACGCTCTTCGATCATGCCCTTCATCGCCCGCAGCTCGGTCATCATCTCCTGCTCGCGGCGCGAGGATGGCAGGCTGTCGTTCAGGCTGTGGTGGCCATAGCCCGCCATGTCGTTGAGTTGCGGAGGGCTGACGCGGATCTCGTCACGCAGCACCGGGGGCACGATGCGCGGTGCGGGCGCGGGCATCGGCTCCGGCGCGTAGGCCGGGGCGTTGTCCATGCGACGGGCGCCCAGCGTCTGCATGGCCGAGCGCGCGCGCTGGTCGCGCAGTTGCGCCATCGAGGCGACGGTCTCGGTCATCGGCGCGGCCGCCGGCAGGTCATCCATCATCGGATCGGGATGGCCGTTGATCTCGGCGGCGCGACGCTTGAGCATGCGCTCGCGCACATAGTCCTGGAAGGACAGGGTGCTCATCGCCATCGCATTGACATCTTCATGAATGCTGGGCTGCGCAGCGGCAGACGGGCCGAAGCCCGGCTCCTGCCGCGGTGCGGCGCCCGACAGACGCTGCTTGAGCGCCTGACGCGGCGGCTCCTGCGGCTGCACCGGCTGGCGCTGCGGCGCAGGAGCACGCGATTGCGGCGCCTGACGCGGCGGCTGGGCCGCCACGCGCGGGGCGGACGCAGCCACACGCTCGATCTGCGACATGCCTTCCGGCGCCATGGCCAGGACTTCAACGCCCTCGGGGCACGGCTTGTTGGAGAGCACGACCGCATCGTCGCCGAAAGCCTGGCGGACCAGGGACATCGCTTCGCGGGTGTTGCGGGCGGTAAAGCGCTTGACGTTCATGCCGTGCCTCCGATGATGGAGCCGATGCGGATAGTGTGCGTTTCAGGGATCTCGCTGTGGCCCAGCACCTTCAGCCGGGGCGCAGCGCGCTTGAGCAGACGGGCCAGCGGTGCACGGATCAGGTCGGGCACCAGCAGGCACGCGGGCAGTCCGCGGTCTTCCTGGGACTGCGCGGTCTGCGCGGCACTGCGAGCGAGCGTATCGGCCACGCCCGGATCCAGGGCCGCGCCATGCGGCGAATTCAGGGCCTGCGTCACCAGGCGCTCCAACTCGGGCTCCAGCGCAATCACGTCCAGTTCCTTGGCCGGACCGTAGATCTGCTGCACGATCGCCGGAGCGATGTGGATGCGGATGCGACGGGCCAGTTCGGCCGGATCGTTGTTCACCTGGGCAGCGTTCTCCGCCAGGCTTTCCACGATGGAACGCATGTCGCGGATGTGCACGCCCTCTTCCAGCAGGAACTGGAGGACGCGTTGCAGTGTGGCGACATTGATCATCTTGGGAATCACGTCTTCGATGAGTTGGGGCGCTTGCTTGGTGAGGTGGTCCACCAGCTGCTGGGTCTCCACCCGACCCAACAAGCGGGCCGCGTGAACTTGGAGCAAGTGTGAGAGATGTGTGGCCACCACAGTCGAGCAATCAACGACGGTAAAGCCCGCCATTTGCGCCATTTCCCGCTGCCGGTCTTCGATCCAGACCGCCGGCAATCCGAAGGCGGGATCGGTCGTCTGGGTGCCGATCAGCTTCTGGGTGGCATGCCCGGGATTGATCGCCAACCACATGCCGGGATAGGCCTCGGCTTCGCCGATCACCGCGCCGCGCAGGGTGACGCGGTACTGGCTGGGCCGAAGCTCCAGGTTGTCGCGGATGTGGACCGACGGCGGCAGGAAGCCGACCTCCTGCGCAAACTTGCGGCGCACGCCCTTGATGCGGCTGAGCAGATCGCCTTCACGGCTCTTGTCCACCAGCGAAATCAGCCGGTAGCCCACTTCCAGGCCCAGGGTGTCCACCGGCACCAGGTCGTCCCAGCTGGCTTCGGCGTCGGGATTCGGCGCGCCGGGCGTCGGCACGGCCGGTTTGGCGGCTTCTGCGGCCTTGGCCTGTGCCGCCTTCTCATGCATCCAGTACGCCAGGTAGCCCAGGCCGCCGGCAATGATCAGGAACACCAGATGCGGCATGCCGGGGATCAGGCCCAGCACAAACACGACGCCGGCGGTGATGGCCACCGCCTTGGTCGAGCCGAACACCTGCTTGCCGATCATTTGACCGACGTCCTTGTCCTTGCCCACGCGCGACACGACCAGCGCGGACGACACCGAGATCAGCAGCGCCGGGATCTGCGCCACCAGCGCATCACCGACCGCCAGCAGGATGTAGCTGTCGGCAGCCTGGCCGGCCGACAGGCCGTGCTGAGCCACGCCGATCACGAAGCCGCCGATGATGTTGATGAACAGGATCAGGATGCCGGCGATCGCATCGCCGCGAACGAACTTGGACGCACCGTCCATCGCGCCGAAGAAGTCCGCCTCATCACCGAGCTCGGCCCGGCGGCGCTTGGCCTCTTTCTCGTCGATCAGGCCGGCGGACAGGTCGGCATCAACCGCCATCTGCTTGCCCGGCATGGCATCCAGGGTGAAGCGCGCACCAACTTCCGCAATCCGTTCCGCCCCCTTGGTGACGACGATGAAGTTGATCACCACCAGGATGGCAAACACGATCAGGCCGACCGCGAAATTGCCACCGATCAGGAAATGGCCGAAGGATTCGATCACCTGGCCGGCGGCCCCCGCACCGGTGTGGCCTTCCATCAGCACCACCCGGGTGGACGCCACGTTCAGCGACAGGCGCAGCAGCGTCGTGATCAGCAGCACCGTCGGAAAGGCTGCGAAGTCCAGCGGCCGGACCATCTGCGAGGCCACCATCATCACCATGATGGCCATGGCGATGTTGAAGGTGAAGAACAGGTCCAGGGCGAAGGGCGGCAGCGGCAGCACCATCATCGCCAGGATCATCATGATGGCGATCGGCGCGCCCATCGCGCCGACGATGGCGCCACGGGGTCCCAGGAGGTTCTGCAAACGGGCCATCAGCGCGTTCATGTGTGCTCAGCCTTCAGACAGCGGTGGGGATCACGACGCAATGCCGTCGCCCCGCCATTGTTCGGCCACACGGCCCTTGGCTTTAGCCGGATAAGCGGGGAAAAAGGGCGTGTTCTTCAGGCTGGCACGGCGGGCGCGGCGCCGTGTACCGAGGCTCACGGCTCGGGGCCCTAGGCCGGGGTGAGCAGATCGTCCTGCTCCTCGTCGGGCGGCGTCCAGCCCGGCTTCTTGTGCGGATCGAGCTCATCGGGCACCGGTGGGTTCGGCACTGCCTGCGGCGCCAGGCCGCGCCCCGCCATCGCGGCCTTGAGCTGGTAGACATAGGCCAGCACCTGGGCCACGGCGCCGAACAGCGCGCCGGGGATCTCACGATCCAGTTCGGCATGGGCATACAGGGCACGGGCCAGGGCGGGCGCCCGCAACACCGGGACCTTGTTGTCCTTGGCGATGTCGCGGATCTTGAACGCCAGCAGATCCAGACCCTTGGCCACCACCCGGGGCGCGCCCATCTTGGTTTCGTCGTAGGCGATGGCAACCGCATAGTGGGACGGGTTCATCACCACCAGATCGGCCTTGGGCACGGCGGCCAGCATGCGGCGCTTGACCAGCTCACGGGCCTTGGCGCGCATGCGGTGCTTCATCTCGAGGTTGCCCTCGGCTTCCTTCATCTCATTCTTGGCCTCTTCGCGGGACATCTTGAGGCGTTTCAGATAGAGATGACGCTGCAGCGGCACATCGATGATGGCGAACAGCGCCAGGGCCAGCCCCAGCAAGGACAACCCACCCATGAGTTGCTTGCCGGCGAAGGCCAGCGCCGCCGGCAGCGGCACCGACATGATGCCCACGAAGCCGGCCACCCGGTCCTTCAGCGCCAGCCCGCCGATGATGCCCAGCACCAGCGCCAGGGCGCAGGCCTTGAGCGCCTGAGTCAGTTGCTGCCACTGGAACAGCCGCCCGATGCCGGTGATCGGGTTCAGGTGGTCGAACTTCGGCGTCAGCGGCTTCATCGTGAAGTTCCAGCCGCCGCCCGCCAGATGGGCGGCTATCGCCGCTGCGGCCAGGATCAGCAAGGCCGGCAGGCACAGCATGGCGCCCTGCCAGGTCAGTGCGGAGAGCCGCTCGGTCATCATGCCGGCGGTGCGGAGTTCTTCGGCATCGAAGCGCAGCGCGCCTTCGAGCATGCGCTGCAGGGTGTCGACCGCCCGCGGCGCGGACCAGGACAGCAAGGCCCCGCCCGTCGCAATCACCGCGAAATGCGGCAGATCGCGCGAACGCGGCATCTGGCCTTCGCGACGAGATCGTTCGATCTTCTTCTGCGAGGCGGGTAGGTTGCGGTCTTGTGAGTCTGGTTCGGCCATGGGCGAAGCACGACGCCATGTCGTGGCCTCGCCATTGTTCGCCGGCGGTGCCGTCGGCTTTGGGCTGATAAGCGGGGGAAAACCGAGGTTTCACTGCGCCGAGGCCCAACGAGGCTCACGCGCATCGGGGTCCGCACCACGGGTCGTACCGGTGGCCGGTTGGCAACACGGCGAGCCACGTCCGGCTGGCAGGACACTCGGCGTCTGCGGCGGACGCCCGCCTTCAACCATGGCGCTCCGGCGAACTCACGCACGGGCAGGGCCACCAACCACGAGAACGGTCAAAGCACCGGGTCTCAGCCTCCTTTCGCTCCTGCATGTCGCTTGCAGCGGCGAACACGCCTCCAACCTCGGACCACGCCCATGTTCTTTCCCCCTTCATCTTCGAGTTTCTCCGCGGCCGCCTTTCACCACACGACCGCCGCGCTCGACACGACCGTCACCGCGCACGACGAAGCGCCGTCATGGCATGGGCCCCAGGCGAGCCACACCAAACCGCCGAATGACGCCTCCAGCGCGCTGACGGAATCGACCGCCCCGGCCTCCGGGCCGACGTCGTTCACATCGAGCAGCCAGGCCATGACCATGCTGCAAACGCGACCGGGGCCCCCCACTCCGCGATTGATCGCCCTTCTGCAACCCGCCGTCTCGCCGCCATGCCAGCCATGGACGACCTTGCGACCGGCCACGATCCCCCCTCAACTGCAACCTCGCCTCGCGCCGGATGTCGTGCCCTCAGGGAACGCGACCTCCCGTACCTCCACGCTCACGACACTGAAGCGCCGATATGCCGACGAATTGCAGAGGACACCGCAGGACTTCATCCGACGTGCGCATCATCTGCATCCCGAGCTGACCATCCAGGAGCTGGCCGACTGCGCCGGCCAGAGCGAACGCTGCGTTGCGCGGATCCTGGCGGCGATGACTCCGGCGGTCACGGACCACAACCTGCTGCTGAAGAAGGTGCCACCCCGTCAGTTCACGAGCTTTCAAAGCCACATGCGACAGCTCATGAAGGAGCAGCCCAACCTCTCGGTGTCCGAGTTGACCGCGCTGTCTGGCTGCGCAAAGCCGACCGCCAAGGCGTGCCATTCAAGAAGCCAGCCCATCACCCCGGCACTGCGGGCCATTGCACAGGCATTTCCCCTCCAAAAGGGTGAGTCATCGTTGAATCGGGGCTGCAGAATCTTCGCCGCGCATCCCGAGCTGAAAAAAGTGGATGTTGAACGGATCTGCGGGCATCTACTTGGCCACACCAGAGCGGCGCTCATCGAGATGGGCAAGCGACTGGCGGAACAAGAGGCTGCCGACCGGACGTCGGGGCATGATCCGTACGGCGTCTTCCCGGGCTCGTTGGAGAGCCGCTCATGCCGGACGCAAGCAACGGCTGCTCGCCCCTTGCCGGTGGTCATCGACTTGACCAGGTCAAGCCCCGGCGACGAGTCGACCGATGCCGGCGAGGCCAGCCCGACCAAGCGCACACGTCCGGCAACTCAGGACCTCGAGCCCTGGCCCGCCACCGGCACCTCGGCCTTTCGCCCAGTGGGATGGCACGCAGGCGCTGCCAGTTGCCCGGCCCGTCCCGAGTGCGTCCGAGACCACAGCACGACGCGGGAGCGCGCGCCGGACGCCGAAGGCCCGGCACCGATGCGACCCGGCGCTTCCCACGATGTAGACGTCCTGCGCGGACGGTCCTGCCGCGACGTGCCCTGGTCCCTGGAGCAGGCGATTGAATGCGTGAGGGTGTTGCCCCTGCTCGATCCCTACTTCCCGCGGCATCTGATCCAAACGGGCCCAGACGCCCGGAACCGCATCGCGCAGCTTCGTCCACGGCCAGAGGTCGCAATCGAGTTTGCGGCCGGCGGCGCCCCGGTGCTGCACTTCGCCGATGGCTGCGTCGAGCCGCTGACAACCAGCCCCGAGGGCTGGGCTCATGCCCTCTCCGTGGTCCTGCCCAGCGACGCTTGGAACCAGTTGACGATTCGTCTGAACCACTGGGCCAAGCCGCCGTGTGCGACCTGGGCCGACTTGCTGAGCAAAGCACTCGATGGGTTCCGGGTTCAGGCCCAAGCCAGCGCGGACATGGCCTTTGTCTGACGTGACGTGCGCCCCCAGCCCCTTCCCCTGATCACGACCGGCTCACTCACCCGGACCACACCGCAGCCGGGCCGACACCCGCGTGTGCTCGACGTCCTCTCGGCGACCTTTCGGCGCCCTCTCGGCGATCACCCGACTGGCCCGACCTTCATTGGAGACCGCTCATGTATCTCTCACCTGGCTCATCACCGTCCGCCGCTGACCTGTACACCACGTCGCCGGTTGAGAACGATCTCACCCAGAACGCGCAGGGCTGTGCATCCGACACCCACGACGACCCCAACGGACGCGCGCCATCCGATGACCTCGCAGCGAAGGCGCCCCCTTCACCGGTGGTGCCCGGCGTCAGCGGCCGGCCGTCTGTTCCCCGGCCGACGCCAACGGCCCGCGCCGCTCCCGGCGGCGCCGCGCCGACCGACGCAGGTCCATGGGGATGCCACAAGAACTGGAGATCCGCGGTGGCCTCCGTGCCAAAAGCAAAGGGGGAGATCGCCAGGACCTATGCTCGGCGCCTCCTCGCCACATTCCCACAACTCCACAGCTATCAGTTGGTAGAGGCGACAAAGATCTCCGGTCTCGTTGCCGAACACATCGTGCGAACGTCTAAATCGCTGCCTGCCGAGTATGCGCACATCCAAGCGCAATGCAGCAGGGGCCCCCACGAACCCAACATCCACTACGCACGACGGCTGCAAGAGACTTTTCCCGAGCTCACCGACGATATCGTCTGCCTCATTTCCGGTGCAGACATCGGTCGCGTCAAGGATGATCAACGGACAGCAGTGCCCCTCGGGCCTCATTTGCTCGCGATCGCACAGGAGATGCCCCGCCTCGAATTCGAAGTGGCACGGCAGTACGCGAAGCGGTTGTGGACGCGGCATGCCAATTTGACTTCGATGGACATTCGTCTATTGACCGGTTTGGGCTATCGGGCTTCCCGTTCACAGTTGCTGGGACTGCGGCCAGGTCCAGGGCGCCTGACGCCACCCGAACCACGGATCGCCGGTGCCGAGCTCGTGTCCACCGGTACCGTGCGCGCGCTTCGGTCCACCGAGGGCGGGGTCAATGTGCCGACGGCGCGACCAGCCTACGGGACGCCTCTCGAGTCGAGCGCGGCAGGGAATGTTGGCACCGCGGATCGGTCTCGCGGCACGTCATCGGCCTTCGTCCAAGGGGCCGGCGCCGCGCGGCGCATCAGCCGCGCCGCCGCTGCTCCCTACACCGCGCCACAGGCGCTGGACCTCTCCCTCGCGGGACGCCTGCGGGCGGGCCATCCATGGCGCGATCTCGAAGCCCGGTATTGCATGGCCTTGCTGTGTGACCTCCTGCCTCCCAGGAGCCTGCCTGCCATCGCCTTCGGCGCCGACGCCCTGCAAGATATCCAGCAGATGCACCCGCCCCCTTCGGTCGTCATCCAGGGCACCATCGGCGGCGAACCGGTGCTTCATTTCAAGGAAGGTCCCGGAACGCCTCTGGAAGGCAGCGCCGCCGGCTGGGCCAACGCCTTGCAGCAGGCGATGCCGGAACGCGATTGGCATCTGATGCTGGAACGACTGCAGACCTGGGCGCCGCAGCTGTCGGCTCGCGACACCGAGCCCGGCGAACTGCTGGGCGAGGGGCTTGCCAATTGGATGAACTATCAGCGCCGGTTTGACTCCCGGACGGCCGGCCAGACGCGCTCTGCAGGCGCCCAAAACAAAACCGCCGCGGCCTCGATCGAGGCGGCGGCGGTGGAGCCATCAGCAGGTGGCGCCGGCGGCAGGACGCCAACCGGTGCGAAGACTCAGAAGCCCAGCGAAGCCAGCAGGTCGTCCACTTCCGACTGATTGGAGACCACGTCGGTGCGGCCCTCGGGGCTGACCACCGGCCCTTGCAGAATGCTGGCGTCGACTTTCTCGCGCTGGTCGGGCGGCACCACCGAAACCAGCAACTTGACCAGGCTGTCTTCCAGGTCATTGGCCAGGGTCACGACCTTGGCCACCACCTGACCCGTCAGGTCATGGAAGTCCTGCGACAGCATGATGTCGGTGAGGTGGGTGTCGATCTTCGAGGTGGAGGCCTCCACCTCCTTGACGAAGTTGAACACCGCGCCACTGGCCACTGCCTTGACCGGATCGGCCGTGATCGCCTGGGCCATCGCATTGGCGGCGTCGGTGATCTTGGCGTGCTCGGCCTTGGCCTGGTCGACCGAATTCAGCACCTTGTTGGCAGCATCGGCCGTCTTGTTGGCGATGTAGGTCAGGCGGCTGCGGGCATCGGGCAGACCGTCGGTCGCGACCTGCAACTTGGGCATGACACCCAGTTGCTGCATCGTGTCATGCAGCACACGGGTGATCGTGCCGATTTGTTGAAAGACTTCCGGCGACACACTCAACGAGTCTGTACCGGCGCTCAGTTTGGCCAACTCTTCCATCTGCATGGTGCAACTCCAGCGTCAGGCCGCGGCGGCCAGTTTCTGCATGATCTTCTGGACTTTTTCTTCCAGTGTGGCCTTGGTGAAGGGCTTGACGATGTAGCCGGCCGCACCGCTTTGGGCCGCCAGCACGATGTCTTCCTTGCGGGCCTCGGCGGTCACCATCAGCACCGGCAAGTGCTTGAGGGTGGCGTCTTCCTTGATGGCCTTGAGCAGTTCAAAGCCATTCATGTTGGGCATGTTGATGTCCGAGACGACGAAGTCGTACTTCGCCTGCTTGAGCATGCTCAGGGCCTCGACGCCGTCTTCCGCTTCTTCGGCGTTGTTGTAGCCGATCTCCTTCAGCAGACCGCGCACGATCCGGCGCATGGTCGAGAAGTCGTCGACGATCAAGAATTTCATGTCAGTGCTCATGGCGTTCCTCTGAGGGGACTGGAGGTCTGGGAGACGGTCTCTCGCGGCGGACGGAAGACGGGGATTCGAGCGTTATCGGCTCACCGGTGCGGAACTTGAGGCCTGTGGCGGGGCCTGTGCGGGGGCCTGTGAGGCAGCGGGCGGTGCGGCATCGGCAGGAGCATCCTCGTCATCGGTCAGGTTCTTCAGCACCGCATCTTCAGCATCGCGGTTCATGACGATGATGCTGATGCGGCGATTGATCGGGTTTTTCGGATCCTGGGTTTCAAGCAGCTTGCTGGATGCGAGCCCCTGCACCCGCAGGACGCGCGCATCCGGCAATCCACCGGCCAGCAACTCGCGACGCGAGGCGTTGGCACGGTCAGCGGACAGCTCCCAGTTGCTGTATCCACGCTCGCCTCCGGAAAACGGCTGGGCGTCGGTATGACCTTCCAGCGTCAGCCGGTTGGGCACTTCAGACAACACATAGCCGAGTTCCTGAAGCAGCTCGCGCATATACGGCTTTACCACGGCGCTGCCACTGTCAAACATTGGTCGATTATTCTCGTCCACGATTTGGATACGCAAGCCCTCGCGAGTCATATCAAGGCGGATTTGTCCACCTAATGCCGCAATTTTTGGGTTGTCCGCGATGATTTTCTCAACCTTGTCCTTGAGTTGTTGCAGCCGCACACGCTCGGCGCGACGTTGCTCTTCCTTCAAGGCCTTCAGATTGATCGTCTTGCGCGGGGATTCGACATCGCCCGCCTTGACCTGACCGGTCTGACGGGTGAGGTCCTGGCCGCCGCCCTTGATGATGTGGGAGGCGTCGCCCGAGCCGGAGCCGCCGAACATCGCCACCTTCAGCGGCGAGGCGAAATAGTCCGCAATGCCCTTCTTGTCGCCCTCGGTGGTCGAGCCCAGCAGCCACATCAGCAGGAAGAAGGCCATCATCGCCGTCACAAAGTCGGCATAGGCGATCTTCCAGGCGCCGCCGTGAGCGGCATGGCCGCCCTTCTTCACCCGCTTGATGATGATCGGCTGGAGTTTCTTGGCGTCACCGGCCATGGCGGTCAGCTCCGGAGGGTTGGATGGTCAAGGCGCGGTGCGGGGCGATTATTTCTTGCCCTTCACATGGCCTTCCAGCTCGGCAAAGGTCGGACGCTCGGTCGAATAAAGCACCTTGCGACCGAATTCAATGGCGACTTGCGGCGCATAACCCTGCATCGACGCCAGCAGCGTGGTCTTGATGCACTGCAATTCCTTACCGGCCTCGTCGACCTTGGCCTCCAGCGCCCCGGCGAGCGGCTCCGCGAACGCGTAAGCCAGCAAGATCCCGAGGAAGGTACCGACCAGCGCCGACCCGATCATGCCGCCCAGCACCGACGGCGGCTGACCCACCGAGCCCATGGTGTTCACCACGCCCAGCACCGCCGCCACGATGCCGAAGGCCGGCAGGCCGCCGGCCAGTCGCTGCAGCGCAATCACGGCCAGAAATGCCTCGTGGTGGTGGGTATCGATTTCGGCATCCATCAAGGATTCGATTTCATGCGCGTTCAGATTGCCCGACACCATCATCCGCAGGTAATCCGTGATGAATTCCGCGACATGGTGGTCGTTGCCGACCGTCGGGTATTTCTGGAACAGCGGCGAGCTGTGCGGATCCTCGACATCCTTTTCAATCGACATCAGGCCTTCCTTGCGGGCCTTCTGCAGGATGTCGTAGAGCAGCGCCAGCAACTCCATATAGCGCGCCTTGGTGTATTTGCTGCCCTTGAAGCAGTCGCCCAGGCCTTTCATGGTGGCCTTCATCACCTTGGGCGGATTGGTGGCGAGCATGCCGCCGATGGCCGCACCGAAGATGGTGGTCATCTCGAAGGGCAGCGCCTTCAGCACCACCCCAATATTGCCCCCGTGCGCAATGAACACGCCGAAGATGCACGCCAGGGCCAGAAGCCAACCAATGATGACAAACATGGAAGTTGATCCGTCCTAAATGCCGTTGCCATCGTGTCCCCTTTCGACACGACTCGTCTCATCCGTTATCGACCGAATCCCTGCCGGCTTGAGCGACCAGGCCGCTCATCCGGGGATGGGTCGATGGCGTCTCGCGGGACCGCCCGATCTTTGAATCTTTCGATCTTTCGATCGCTCGATCACTGGATCGACTGACCGCCGCACCCCTCAAGGTCCTCAAGGTCCTCATGGCCGTCGCAGCGGTGGGGCCGGCCCCGAGTGTCGGGGGCGACAGGGCCCGCTGTCTCGGCCTGACTTGGCGGTCAGGTCCGCGCCGTGCGCAAATCCCGCATTCTGTAGACATGCACCCGATGCCGCGTCCCTGTCTCCAGCTGCGCGTGAACCCGCTGTCCGGGCAGCGGGAAATCCAGGCTCACCAGCCAACTGTCGGGTGCGAGCTCGGCCAGCGCCTTGTCCAGGGCCCGCGGCATGGATTCCGGCCGCTGGAAGAGATAGACCAGATCCATCTCCGCCCACGACTGTGCCCACAAGTCCCCGCGCGACAAGCGCGCCCAAGGACACCGCAGCCGGGCCAGCAGCCACAGCACCGCACTGTATTCAATGCCCTCCAGCCGCACACGCGGATAAGCGCGGCGAAGGGCCATCAATCCGTCGCCAATCCCGCAGCCGGCATCCAGCACCCGGGCCCCATCGGGCAGCGGCACCGCTTGGGGCAATCCGCGCAAGGCGTCGTGGGGGGTGGGATACAAGGGCGCGTCGGTCCAGCCGCGTCGCGGATAGGCCAGCAGCAGCAGCACCAGGGCGATCAGCCAGCTCCATGCCGGCAACGCCGCGCCGGTCACCACCAGGGCCAGCGGGAACCCGGCCGCCACGATCAGGCGACGCCAGGACTGCCGGTGCGGCGCTGCCAGCACCAACCCCAGGCCGCAGGCCGCCAGCGCTGCCGGCCAACCCGGTCCGAAGCCGCGCCAGACCGCCCAGCAGGCCGCCCAACTCAGCAGCGCCAGCAGCGGCCAGCGCCAGGGGGATGCGGTGGCGACCACCCGCCTCAATGCATCTGAATGCCGCCGGCGGCCTTGCCCTTGCCGGCACGTGCGGGCGGATTGCACAGGCCGCAGACGTAATGCTTGGCCACTTCATGCGGATGGGTCACGAAATGACCGCCGCACTTGCTGCACTTGGTCATCGTCAGCATGCCGTTGTCCACGAACTTCACCAGCCGCCAGGCGCGCGTCACCGACAGCAGTTGCTCCAGGTTCTGCGCCTTCGTCTGCTCGTCGTAGAGCTGATAGGCCTTGATGACCACGTCGATCTCGTCCATCTCCGCGACCTTGTTCAGGTACTCGTGGATGTTGAGAAACAGGCTGGCATGGATGTTGGGCTGCCAGCTCATGAACCAGTCGGTCGAGAACGGCAGTTGGCCCTTGCTCGGGCTCTTGCCCGAGACTTCCTTGTACAGACGCAGCAGCCGCTCATAGCTCAGGTCCGTCTCGGACTCCAGCACCTGCAACCGCGCACCCAGCTTGATCAGGGTGACCGCGCGTTCAATCTGCTTGGCTTCGGTCAGGATGGACTTGGTGCGCATGGGGGGACTCCGGTCTCAAGTTCTTGCGAGAAGCGTCGAAACAATCAGGGAGCGTCACGGGGGACGCTGGAATTCTCGGGCATCGGCGCCGGACGGACCGGCGCAATGTGGCGATCAGGCCGGCTGTTCAGGCCGCTTCCTGATGGCGACCCGCCATCAGGATGGAGGCATGCAGGCGGGAGACGCTGTCGTTGGCGGCGGGCTTGCCGTGCGAAGTCAGCAGGCCCCAGACCAGGTCGTCGTCCATGCGGAATCGGCACAGCAGGGTGTTGCCGGAGGCGATCTTCAGCATCTGCGACGCGCTCAGCGTGTCCAGCAGCGAAGCGGTCTCTTCAGAGATGCCCAGACGGAACAGCGCCTGTTCGCGGTCGGTGCGGATCAGACTTTGAGCCAGCATCAGGTACGACAGGTTGGCTTCGCGAATCTCGGCGAGGATCTGGTCTGCGTTCATCTCGGGGCTCCTGGTGCCGTCTGGCATTCGTTTCAACGTGAGACGGATTGTGGAGACCCCGACACAAAGCGCACATCAGGTCGCTTCCATGTAAAGGTTAGGTGTCGCGCCGACAGGTTTGTCAGGGAACTTCCTACAAGTTGCCAGATCAGCGCCATCCCGGCGCTGCTTTTCGTCGGATCAACCGAGCGAGGGGAAAGACTGCCGCAGGGCGCGCGCCTCGTCCGCGCGGCCGGTGGCGTCCAGCACCAAAGCCAGGTTGTAGGCGGCCAGATGGCTGCCCCGACCGGTCACCGCACCGGTTTGATCCGGCCGCTCACCGATCTCCAGACAGCGCCTCCAGGCATCTTCAATCATCGGCAGCAGTGTCTCCGCCAGCGTCGGCTCATCCGCCGCCCAGTCCAGCAGCAGGTCGCCGACGGCGAAGAAGAAGTCAGGCGAGTCTGCACATGTTTGCAATTGCGATTCGGCGAGCGCCATGCCCTCGGCGTGACGTTTCAGCCGCTTGAGCGCGAACAATCGACGCGCCACCAGATCTCGCCACCATGACGGCGGCGAGCTCAGCCGCTCGGCGGCGGCAGCGAATGCGGATTCGGCCTTGGCATGGTCCTCATAGACGAATGCGTCCTTGCCGAGCTGGTACCAGAGGTAGGCATCGTGTGGCCGGTCCTCCAGCGCACGCTGCAGGAGCAGCGCATTGCGACCCTGCTTGGCCTGCAGCCGATCGGGCAGATAGCCGTCATGGCCGACGCGCATCGCCAAGGGGCGGACCGGCAGCCCGTGAATGGGCTGCTCGTGAATGCGTCCGGCATAGCGGACCGCACCCGGCAGCACCCGGCTCAAGCGGGCTTGAGCGGTGCCGCCGTCAAATTGATCCTGGAGGGCGATGGTGCCCACGAAATCGGGGGAGGTGTGACGCAGTGCGGCCAGAACGTCGCCGCCGTCGATCAGCCACTCGTCCGCATCCAGCACCAGATGCCAGTCGGAGGCGGAAGCGGCCAGTGCCGCATTGCGTGCGGCCGAAAAGTCGTCGCACCAAGTGAAGGTGGCCAGGCGCGCACCCGCAGCCTGCGCGATGCGCGGCGTGTCGTCGGTGGAGCCGGTGTCCATCACCAGCACGTCGTCGACATGGGGACGGACGCTGTCCAGCAAGCGCTTGAGGGTGGCCGCCTCATCTCGGGCGATCACCACCAGACCGACACGCCATCGGGCTTGCATCGTCTGCCGACCTTGCCGTCGATCGGTCCGTCAATGCATCTGGATGCCGCCGGCGGCCTTGCCCTTGCCGGCACGTGCGGGCGGATTGCACAGGCCGCAGACGTAATGCTTGGCCACTTCATGCGGATGGGTCACGAAATGACCGCCGCACTTGCTGCACTTGGTCATCGTCAGCATGCCGTTGTCCACGAACTTCACCAGCCGCCAGGCCCGCGTCACCGACAGCAGTTGCTCCAGGCTCTGCGCCTTCGTCTGCTCGTCGTAGAGCTGATAGGCCTTGATGACCACGTCGATCTCGTCCATCTCCGCAACCTTGTTCAGGTACTCGTGGATGTTGAGAAACAGGCTGGCATGGATGTTGGGCTGCCAGCTCATGAACCAGTCGGTCGAGAACGGCAGTTGGCCCTTGCTCGGGCTCTTGCCCGAGACTTCCTTGTACAGACGCAGCAGCCGCTCATAGCTCAGGTCCGTCTCGGACTCCAGCACCTGCAACCGCGCACCCAGCTTGATCAGGGTGACCGCGCGTTCGATCTGCTTGGCTTCGGTCAGGATGGACTTGGTGCGCATGATGGTGTCTCCGTGCGTCGATCGTGGGGTCAGGCGTTGACGGAAGCAGCTTGGATGCCCGCCCGTCGCCCGGTGGCCTGAGGAGGCCCGCGCGAGACGCCCCGAAGAGCGTGTGCCGGCGGGCGCTGAAGGAAGGATCAGGCCGCTTCCTGATGGCGACCCGCCATCAGAATCGACGCATGCAGGCGGGACACGCCATCGTTCGCCGCCGGCTTGCCGTGGGAGGTCAGCAGACCCCAGACCAGGTCATCATCCATGCGGAAGCGGCACAGCAACGTGTTGCCCGACGCCATCTTCATCATCTGAGCAGGACTCAGGGTGTTCAGCAACACAGCCGTCTCTTCCGAGATACCCAGGCGATACAACGCTTGCTCGCGATCCGCACGGATGAGGTTCTGAGCCAACATCAGGTACGACAGGTTGGCTTCGCGGATTTCGGCGAGGATTTGGTCAGCGTTCATCTCGGGGCACTCCTTGCGGTCGTTCGGGGCAGCGGTGTCTTGCTGCGATGGAATGAATTCTGGAGGCAGGTCCACGTTCGCAACATCAGGCGCACGCCAGATCCAGGTTAGGGATCGCGCCGACGGTCTTGTAGGGCTGATTCCTACATGCCCATAGGGGCGGTGTTCCGGGCGGATGACAGCGTGCCGATGGGCAGGGTCGTCTGAGCGGGATGCGGGCCTGCCGCGCTGTCAGGGAGCCCTGCGCTGACCGGCTGACCGGGTGGCCGGAAGATGGCGTAGTCAGTGGGGGCGCACTGGCATGTTGATGTCATTGACCCACGTTCCCTGCCCTGCTGCCCTGCTGCCGCCCCCGTCCTTCACAGACCGAGCAAGATTGGAGGGGCGGGTGGCCCCTTTCCTCCATGTCCCTCTCTTCGCCACCCTGGCGGGTGTCGAATTCACTTCCTTGACTTCCGGAAAGGGGCCACCCGCCCCTCCAATCCGCATCACCCTGCCCTTCCACCGCCCCCCTCCCCCCCGCACCCGCCAAAGACACCCGGCAGCGTGAACGAAGTCACACCCCGTCCAACACGCACCACATCCTGCGCCGTCGTGATGTACGCCGACAGCCAATGTCATCGGCTATGGACTCGCAGAATGGGTCGCTTCGACCCGCCCGCTCTCCGCTCCCTTCCCCTTCCCCTTTCCCTGTCCCTTTCCCTTTCCCGCCTGGCGGTTTCCGGGCATCGCCTCGAGGGAGGAAAAAACAAAGGCCGCGAATGCGGCCTTTGTTGAACGCGCGCTGGGCGGGCGTCGGGGGGGGGAATGGTGCGCGATACGGAGACAGCGATGCGGTGATCCCTGCATCCGTACGGTGTCAGGCGATGCCTTCAGCCCGCGGCTTGCAAGCGGTGCAGTTCGGTGAAGACCAGCGGCACCAGATCCGGCGTGTCCCGGGTCAGCGAGGCCAGCGCTTCGCCCTGGCTCAAGGTGGTCAGGACCTCGATGGCGGACTTGATCTCACCCAGGCCCGACAACGCGAAGCCCAGCGTATACAGGCTTGGCGCATGGTGGGGCGAGAGCTCGATCGCCCGGTGCGAATAGAGGGCAGCGTCCGTCAGTTGCCCCGCAGACAGCAGCAAGGCGCCGACGTCCGAGAGCAACTCCACACTGGACGGATCGATGACCAGCGCGTCGCACAACAGGCTCACCCCGTCGCCGATCTGGCCCTGTGCCGCCTGGGCATAAGCCACGTTGCGGGCTTGCGCCAGCAACAGCTGGGACTCGCGGGAGCCGGGACGGACTCGGCGATCGGCATCAGCCACCACCGGGGACATCATCGACACGGCGGACCGTGCCTTCATTTGCGTTTGCTGCGGCATAGGCCTCTCCATGGTCGGGTTGAAATTGAAGGTGCGGGGACGGGACGGGCACCGCCCTGTCGGCAGCGCTGAGACGCACTTTAGGGTGGCACCCCCGTGATCGAGCGCACGAAAAGCGCCGGGTTTCCCCCTCAATACCGCCGCCAAACGGCCGTAAGAACAGGGGTGTCCGTCGCGGCACTTTCGGCCGGCAGCCCCGGTTGAAAGTCAAACGACAAAAGCCTGTTGTCAGACCCGCTTATCCAGCTTTCAAAGTCTTGACAAATCGCCCTCAAGTTCTATGGCGCAGGTGCCGACAACCAAAACAACGGGTCTGCTGAATCAACTTCAGACAGAACCGTGGTCCGGTTAGAAGGCCTCGCGACCTGAGCCCCAGGAGGGCGGGCGGCAACGGTTGACTAGCGTCGGACTGGGACCCAGCAGGGCATTCGCCCCGTGAGGTTCAGCAAGAGCACCTGCTTACGGCGCTCATGTGTGGTTCGGCGCTTTTGCCGGTATTTATGTATAGCTGTTAGGAGCAATCATGGCCCAAGTCATCAACACCAACCTGCTGTCGCTCAACGCCCAGCGCAACACCTCCACCAGCCAGTCCTCCCTGGCCGTGTCGATGCAGCGCCTGTCTTCCGGCCTGCGGGTGAATTCCGCCAAGGACGACGCCGCCGGCCTGTCCATCGCCGACCGCATGCAGGCGCAGACCCGCGGCATGAACGTCGCCCAGCGCAATGCGAATGACGGCATCTCCCTGTCGCAGACGGCTGAAGGCGCGCTGTCCAAGGTGGGTGATTCGCTGCAGCGCATGCGTGAACTGGCGGTGCAGGCGCGTAACGCGACCAACACCACCTCCGACCTGGATTCGATCGGCCAGGAATACGCCCAACTGGGCTCGGAAATCCAGCGCGTGCTGGGCGGTACGACCTTCAACGGCCGCGCCATCCTGGCCGGCGATGCAGGCACCCAGACCTTCCAGATCGGCGCCAACACGACCACCAATGACTCGGTGGACGTGCAGACGACCAACATGACCACCGACACGACGGTCACGGCTGTGACCAACGGCACCATCACCAACGCTTCGACGACCACCGACCTGGCCACCGTGATCGACAACATCGACACGGCCATCAAGACGGTGTCGACCGAGCGTTCCAAGCTGGGTGCCTCGCAGAACCGCTTCGACGCGATCATCTCCAACCTGCAGATCTCGGTGGAGAACCAGACCGCTGCCCGCAGCCGGATCATGGACGCCGACTTCGCCTCGGAAACCGCCAACCTGAGCCGCGCGCAGATCCTGCAGCAGGCCGGCAACGCGATGATCGCCCAGGCCAACCAACAGCCGCAGCAAGTGCTGGCGCTGTTGCGCTAAGCCACCCACGGCCGACGCCGGCCTCCACAGGAGGCAGGCCCTGCAGAGGTCCGGCAACGCCGGCGCCCGCAGGGCCTCGCGCGAGGGGCCCTGGCCACAGCCGGGGCGAGGCGACGCGCGGCGCGGTCGATCCGGTGGTGGTTCGCGTGACCCGGCACCTTGGTTCCGGGTGGCGCGATCTCCTTCCCGTCTGGCACCCGGCCCATCGCCGGAGACGGATGCGAAGGAGATCGCGAGCCGGCATCCAGGCGCCTGCCGAAGCGAAGACCGAGGCCGCAAAAGGACGCGCGCCTGCAGGGTGACATCGGGAGATGTCCCTGTTCATGGGGTTGGCCGCGATGCAGACCGGAGGTCGGTCGCAGCGAGGCGGCAATCCATCACGGCCCGCCGGTGCCGTTACAACCTTTCTTTTCAAGAAGGGCTCAAGTCCATTCCTGGGCGACCCGATAACTGCTTCAACGGGTCCGCAAATCTTCAGCTAGGGCCGCGTGGTCCGGCTCAGTCGGACAGTTGTCTCAACGTCCGACGGGCCGGCAAGGTCCCTGTCACCGAAAGGAATGGTTCATCATGGCTCAGATCATCAACACCAACCTGCAATCGCTGAATGCGCAGCGCAACCTCGCAGGTTCGCAGTCCTCGCTGGCCACCTCGATGCAGCGGCTGTCGTCGGGCCTGCGGGTCAACTCGGCCAAGGATGACGCCGCCGGCCTGGCCATCGCCGAGCGCATGAATGCACAAGTTCGCGGCATGAATGTGGCGCAGCGCAATGCCAACGACGGCATCTCGCTGTCGCAGACCGCTGAAGGCGCGATGTCCAAGGTGGGCGACGCCCTGCAGCGCATGCGTGAACTGGCGGTGCAGGCCCGCAATGCCACCAACACCACCTCCGACCTGGACTCGCTGGGCAATGAATATCAGCAGCTCAGCCAGGAAATCGGCCGCGTGCTGGGTGGAACGACCTTCAACGGCAAGGCCATTCTGGGCGCTGATGCCGGCACCCAGACCTTCCAGATCGGTGCGAACACCACGGCGAACGACTCGGTCGACGTGATCACCACCGACCTGACCAGCGATGCCACGATCACCGCCGTGACCGCCGGCACCATCGACAACGCCTCGACCCCAGCCACCCTGGCCACGGTGATCGACAACATCGATGCGGCCATCAAGCAGGTCAGCGGACAGCGCGCGGTGCTGGGCGCCTCGCAGAACCGGTTCGACGCGATCATCTCCAACCTGCAGATCTCGGTGGAGAACCAGACCGCCGCCCGCAGCCGGATCATGGATGCCGATTTCGCCGCAGAAACCGCCAACCTGAGCCGCGCCCAGATCCTGCAGCAGGCCGGCAACACCATGGTGGCCCAGGCCAACCAGCTGCCCCAGCAGGTGCTGTCGCTGCTGCGCGGCTGATCAGGACGCATCGCCGACGGGCCCGCGCGCCCGCCGGCTGGGCGCCGGAACCGGTGTCGGTATCGGTATCGGTATCGGTATCGGTGTCGGTGTCGGTGTCGGTGCCGATGCAGGCGCCGACGTCCACGACACAGTCAGACTCTCTCCTCAAGCGCCGGTCCGCAAGGCCGGCGACTTCAAAGGCTCCGCCGCTTCCCGGCTTACCGGGAGGCTGCGGGGCCTTCTTTTCTTTTGGGCGGTGTTCCACCCGCTAATCGAGGCTTTGCCACCCCTGCGCCTTCTTCACAATGAGTCCATCGAGCAGGAATGATCAGCTCGACCACCGGTCCAACCGGCAGATTCCTTCAAGCCTGCGATTCCCGCAGCAAGGATCGGCAGGCGAGGTCGGGAACGACAGCGTCAACCACGATCGACATCCGGATCGCAGCCAGGACAGGATCTCCGCAGGAGTGCATCAATGCCACAGACCATCAACACCAACATTGCCTCGCTGAACGCGCAACGCAATCTGAACGCCTCGCAGTCGTCCCTTGCGACGTCGATGCAACGGCTGTCGTCGGGCCTGCGGGTGAACTCCGCCAAGGACGATGCCGCCGGCCTGGCGATTGCCGAACGCATGAATGCGCAGGCTCGCGGCATGAGCGTGGCAATGCGCAATGCGAATGACGGCATCTCCCTGTCGCAGACGGCTGAAGGCGCACTGGGCAAGGTGGCCGACTCCCTGCAACGGATGCGGGAACTGGCCATCCAAGCCCGCAACGCGACCAATGCCGACAGCGACAAGGACTCCCTGGACAAGGAGTTCGGCGAGTTGGCCAAGGAAATGCAGCGGGTGCTGGGCGGCACCACCTTCAACGGGAAGTACATCCTCGGTGCCGATGCCGCCACACCGCAGACCTTCCAGGTCGGCCCCAACACCACGGCCAACGATGAGATCGCGGTCACCACGCCCGACCTCACCCAGGACGCCAGCATCACCAACATCGCCGGCACCGACAACTCGGGCACCGGGCGTGCCGTGATCGATGCCACCGCCGATCCAGCGGCCATCGCCACCGTCGTGGCCAACATTGATAACGCCTTGAACCGGGTCAACTCGGAGCGCGCCACCCTGGGCGCCACCCAGAACCGGTTCGATGCGGTGATTTCCAACCTGCAGGTCGCCTACGAGAACCAGATGTCGGCCCGCAGCCGGATCATGGACGCCGACTTTGCGGCGGAAACCTCCAACCTCAGCCGGGCGCAGATCCTGCAGCAGGCCGGCAACGCGATGGTGGCTCAGGCCAACCAGTTGCCCCAGCAGGTCCTGTCCCTGCTGCGCGGCGGTTAAAAAAATCACAAAAACGGCCCTCAAGTCGGGCGGCCGTTGCGCCGATAAACCAGACAGGGCCTCCATCACGAGGCCCTGTCGTGCATTGAGCCGAGGGAAGTTCTGCATCACATCCAGCCTCCACGGCCCCGGATGACGCGGCGTCCCCCCCCAAATCAGCGAGGAGTTCGAGCCATGGCCACCATCACTTCCACCGGTTTGGGGAGCGGTCTCGATGTCGAGAGCATCGTCTCCAAGCTGGTGTCGATCGAAAAGCAGCCGATCACCGCCCTGCAGACCCGTACCGACACCATCAAGACGCAGATCTCGGCCTACGGCAAGATCCAAAGCGCCTTCAGTGCCATGCGCGACGCGGCCTCCAAGCTGACGACACCCGCGAGCTGGGCCGCCCTGACCGCGACTTCATCAGACGCCAGCATGGCCACCGTCACGGCCAGCACCGGCAGCGGCGCCGGCAGCTATGCCGTCAGTGTCACCAATCTGGCGGCCGCCCAGAGCCTGTCCAGCCAGGCGTACACCAGCACGGCGGCAGTCGGCGCCGGCTCGCTCACGATCGAACTGGGCCAATGGAGTGCGGACAATTCGACCTTCACCGGCAAGGGCGGCACCTCTCCGGTCAGCGTCACCATCGGTGCAAGCGACACGCTCAGCACGGTGCGAGACAAGATCAATTCGTCTGGCGCGGGCGTGCTGGCGTCGGTCGTCACCGATGCCAGCGGCTCGCGGCTGGTGATCCGCTCCAAGGACACCGGCGTGGAGAACGGTTTCCGCATCACGGCTGCGGATGCCGACGGCAACAACGGCGACGCCACCGGCCTGTCCGCCCTCGCCTACGACCCCACCGCCTCGGTCGCCAGCCTGACCCGCAATGTCGCCGCGGCCAATGCGAACCTGACCATCAACGGCCTGGACATCAGCTCCGCGACCAACAGCATCGAAAGTGCGGTGGACGGGCTGAGCATCAACCTGCTGAAGAAAGGCGACCTCACCGTCACCGTCGGCCAGGACAAGGATGCCGTCAAGAAGGTCGTGACCGACTTCGTCACCGCCTACAACAGTCTCATGACGATGCTGCGCGACAACACGAAGTACGACGAAAGCTCCAAGTCCGCAGGTGCCCTTCAGGGCGACAGCACGGCAGTGAGCCTGCAGGCCCAGTTGCGCAACATCACCTCCAGCGGGAGCACCCTGGGGGGAAGCTTTGCGCGTCTGGCCGATATCGGCCTGAACATCGGATCCAATGGCCTGATCACCGTGGACAACAGCAAGCTGACCAGCGCCATGGGCCACATCAGCGACGTCAAGCAGCTGTTCATGGGCGTGGACAACACCAATGCGGACAACAGCGGCATTGCCCAGCGCTGGCGCAAATTCGCCGATCAGGTGCTGAGCGTGGACGGCAGCATCACGACCCGCACCAGCGGCCTGCAGTCCCGCGTCACGGCCAACACCAAGCGCTCCGACGAGATGACCGATCGAGCGGCCGCCTATGAGAAGCGGGTCCGCGCGCAGTACACCGCGCTGGACACCCAGATGGCCAAGCTCAACGACATGTCCAGCTATGTGAGCAAGATCACCAGCATGCTCAGCAGCAGCAGCTGACCGCGGGCACACCTCGAACAGCGCGGTGGAACCTCGCCAACAAACAAGGCCGTCGAAAGGCGCCTTCTCCGGCGCTTCGAAAAGCGTCCTGCCAAGCCTCCTCACGGAGGCTTTTGTCTTTGTGAAGTAGCGCAGAATTTGCTGACAAATTCCACGAAGTGACAGCTCAAGTCGGCGAGCGGGGGGCCGAAAACAAATTCAGGCACCCGCAACTCTCGCAGCAGATCATGTACGGTAACTCTTCACCTTTCGCCTCCCACGGCCAGCGCGCCAGCAACATGTACAACCGCGTTGGCGTGGAGACCGATGTGCTGACCGCATCGCCGCACCGTCTGGTGACCATGCTGCTGGATGGCGCCTTCGACGCCATGACCCAGGGCCTGGGAGCGATTCATGCCCAGAACGTGGAAGTGAAGAACCGTGCGCTCAGCCGCGCCGTCCGGATCCTGGATGAAGGTCTGAAAGCGGCCCTCAACCTGGAGACCGGCAAGCTGGCCACCGATCTGCGGGACCTGTATGCCTACATGTGCATGCGTCTGACCTTCGCCAACCTGCACAGCGATGTGGCGGCGATCGAAGAGTGCCAGCGCCTGCTGCAGCCGATCCGCGAAGCCTGGATGAGCATCGCACCGACCGCCAACGAACAACGCGCTGCGGCCTGAGCACGCACCGACCGCGCCCTCCGCACACTGCCCAAACGTCGACCGCACACCGAATTGAGCCGTTCCATGACCAAGCAAACCGCCGCCAAGTCCCTGAATGCGCATGCCGCTCAGACCGCCACGACGACCTCGGACCGAATCATGAACACCCATCTCCTGAGCTACTACGAGGCCATCGAGCAGGCCAGCGCCGACATGCTCAGCGCCGCACGCTCGGGCAATTGGGACGAGGTGGTGAAGCTCGAAGGCGCCTGCGTGCTGCTGATCTCGCAACTCAAGCATGCGGCCAGCTCGCAGCAGTTGGGCCCGGACGAGACCCAGCTCAAGACGCGCATCATGCAGCGCATCCTGCTGAACGACGCCGAGATCCGCCACCTGGCCGAGCCCTGGCTGGAAGATCTGGACCACCTGATGAAGGGCAAGTCCAAGACGGTTCACTGATCAAGGGTCGGCTTGCGAGAGGATTCCTCCCTTGAGTGACGCCCCCACCACGGCCACCCCGCCCGACGTCGTCGATGCCGATTACCGGCTCGATGCGCCGGGCGAAATCATGAGCTGGCTGCGCGAGTTGCTTCGCAGCCAGTCGCGGGTGCAATTGATCACGCCGGACGGTGAGGCGATCCACACGGTGCTGCGGGCCTTGGACACGCCGCACGGCATGCTGAGTTTCGAAGCCCCGGTGGATCGCCAGTCCTTGGCGCCGGTGCTGGCCAGCGATGAGCTGGTGGCCACCGCCTTCCTCGACCGCATCAAGCTTCAATTCGATCTGGCCACACTGGTCAGTGTGCGCGGCGATGGCGCGGAGGTGCTGCGCGCGCCGATTCCGCTGCGGCTCTACCGCTTTCAGCGCCGCCAAGCCTATCGGGTGCAGTCGCAGGGCCAACTGTTCCCGGCGCTGCGGCTGCAGGATCCGGACCTCCCCCGCTTGCGCGTGCTCAATGTCAGCGCCGGCGGCATCGCCCTGCAATGGCCGGCCGACGTGCTGCCGGTCCCGCGCGCGGGCGAGGCGATCCGGGGCGTGCTGGAACTTGAGCGCGAGGTCAGCTTCAGCGCCGTGCTCCGGGCGCAGCACGTGACCGACGGCCTGGAGGGCGCGCCGCATCAGATCGGCTGCGCCTTCTCGGCCATGACGCCCAGCGCCGCTCGCGCGCTGCAGCTGTTCATCGACCAGGCCCAGAAGCGCGAACGGTTGCTGCGTCGGGATTGACCGCACGCGCGGCGCGGCCCGCGCGCTCCCGCTGCAATGGGTTCGAATGGGCACGGACGAGGCACGGACATGTCCCTCAGCCCTCTGGCCGTCAGGCAATGGTCGGGCGCCGTCCCCCTCGATGGTTGACGGCGCCCGAGGGTTCGGCGACGACTACACGCCCATCACCGCCATCTGTGCCGGCATCGGCTGAGGCATGAGGTCGGTCGGCGGGCCTTGCCAGATGAGGGACTCGGACGCATCGGTCGATCGCCACGGGAGGGGCGAAGGAGATCGTGACGGGGATCCCGTCATCGGCTGCGCCGCCATCTCGGACAGCCAGCCCGCCCATGCCGCAGCGCGACCGTCACCCACAGCACTCAACGCGTCAGGCGGCAAGCGCACGGAGGTCCCGTCCTGAAGTTGAATCGACTCCAGACGGAAGCGCGCATCAGTGAACCAGCCCTCCACCGTCACGCTGTCCGTCCCCACCGGCCACGGGCTGGCGGCCTGACCTGAGGCTGCAGAGGTCCCGTCCGGCTGCAATTCGATGCGCAGATCGTTGCCCACCCGGGCGAATGTCAGGTCGGTGGCCGCAATGCCCGGGCCGAAGATCAGCGTGTCGACATGGCCCGCCGTGTCGTCCTCATCCAGGATCACATCGGCGCCGCCACCCCGTCCGAAGCGGTAGACATCGTTGCCACGGTAGCCCACCAGACGGTTGTTGGCCGCATCGCCCTCAAGTCGGTCCGCCGCATCGGTCCCGCCCAGGTTTTCGATGCCCACCAGTCGGTCGATCTGGCCCCACGAGCCATCGGACCCGATCTCCGTTCCCGCCCCCGGGCGGCCCGCCGCACTCACCGTCCCGCTGGCCAGCGAGGCGTCGATGCCTTGGTCGTGACGCTGAAGCGCTGTCCGATAGTCCACGGTATCGATCCCGTCGCCACCGTCCAGCCACTTGCCGTCGGTGAAACCGCCGAGCGTGGTCAGCGTCAAACCGCGGACCCCATAGCCGTGCGCATCGGAGGATTGGGCCACCCCGGTCAACAGGCCTTGGCTGGCCCAATGGAACGAATCGTGGGTCTTGTCGCCCCAGGCATAGCGGGACTGCACCACGCTCACGCGCACACCCCCAGCCTCGCCACTGAAGTCATCCGCCGCATCGGTGAACCGCAGTTGCACGGCCTTGGTGTGCACGCCGGTGAAGCCTCCCACCCATACCAGGCGCTCGCTGTCCCCCACCGCTTCGACCGCCAAGGCGCGCGCGCCCATGGCCCCCACCGAGGCGCCGTCCAACTGGAAGCGGCTGGCCTGGAAATCGATGTCCGCCACCCGGCCTCGGGTGCTGAGGGCCGTCGACTGGAAAGTGACGAATCGATCCAGCGTCAGCGTCTCGGGCGATTGCTCATGGCTGACCACGATCAGATCGTCACCGTCCCCGCCCTGGACCCTGTCGCGTCCCAGGCCGGTGTGGATCTCGTCGTTGCCGCCGCCGCCGTCGATGCGATCAGAGCCGCCATAGCCCATCAAGCGATTGGCCTGCGCATTGCCGACCAGCCGGTCCGCCGAGTCGGTGCCCCCCAGATGCTCGACGTCGATCAGCAAGTCACGCCCCAGGCCGACCGTCACCGAGGCGCCCGAAGTCTGACCTGTGCCGGCGGCCTCGCCCATGGCACTCGGTGGGGCCGCTGTACCCGCTGTACCCGCTGCGCCCAATGAGCCAAATGCGCCCGTAGCGCCCGTAGCGCCCGGCGCCGTCGCGGCGTCGGTGAGCACGGCCGTCACGCCGACCTGGTGATAGCCGAAGCCCGCGCGATAGTCCACCGTGTCCTGCCCGTCACCGCCGTGGATGATGAACCGGTCATCGAAGCCCGCCACGGTGAGCGCCATCGCCGCCAGGCCATAGCCATGAGCGGTGGGCGCGTCGGCCACGTTGGTCAACTGGCCGCGGGTCTCCCAATCGAAGGCCTGGCCCGTCACATCGCCCTGGGTGAACTTCGCGGTGAGGACCCGGGCGCCGATGCCACCGTCCGCCAGGTCCTCGAACCGGACCTTCACCGCCTTGGTATGGACCGACGATGCAAACCCGATCCACGCGGTGCGGACGCCGTCCACGCTGTCGTCCACGCTCAGCACTCGGGCGGATGCGTGGCCGCCGACCGCCAGGCCATTCATCGCGAAGAGGCTGCTGGAGAAGTCGAGGTCGGCCACCCGCCCGACCTCGGCGATCGTCTGCTGGCTGCGAGTGAGGTAGTCGTCGACGCGAATCGACGAATGGGCCAGGGCATCGTGCCAGTCGTGACGAACCTGGATGAAGTCGTCGCCACCGCCTGCGGACAGTGTCGGCAGCGTCACCTCGCCACCTTCGCCGGGGCCTGCGGCGGCGCGCACCGTCCTCGCCGACGCGATGAGCTGATCATGCCCCTCCGATCCCTGATCCAGCCGTGCGAGCAGATCCGCCGCACGCCACTCGGTGCCATCCTCGAAGTGCACGCGCTCCACGCCGGCGCCGCCTCCGGCGAACTGGAATCGGAGGGTGATCGAATCGTGCTCATCCCAGCGCAGCACGAGGTCATCGCCTCGCCGCAAGACCTGCGTCATGGCCGCGGAAATCCCGGCGCCGAGCGCCAGGGTGTCCACATCCGTCTTCGCGCCTGGGCCGCCGCGCTCTTCGATGACATCATGCCCATCCCCACGCTGGTACATGAAGACATCGCTGCCGGATCCGCCCCGCAGCAAGTCGTTGCCTTTGCCGCCGATGAGCACGTCGTCGCCGGCGCCGCCGTCAAGCTCGTCATCGCCGGGTTGATCGCCGGCCACCTCCTGCGCTGCCTCGCGGAGCAGCCGGTCCAGGTTGTTCCGTAAATAGGTGGCGGCCGTGCCGGTGGCTGCGGCCAGCAGGGGCGAACGATCGATGTCCTCGCCAGAGGCCCCATCGCCAATCAGGCGGTCATTCCCGGCACCGCCATAGAGGCGGTCATTGCCGTTGCCGCCAACGAGCAGGTCGTCGCCCTCATCGCCGTTCAGCCGGTCTTTTCCGCCCTCGCCGTAAAGGCGGTCGTTGCCTGCGCCCCCGGACAGGACATCGTCGCCGTGGAATTCGCTGGGCGTCAGGGCATCGTCGCCGTGCAGCACGTCGTTGCCGGCGCCGCCCCGGATCACATCGTGGCCGCCGTTGCCGTAGACGAGGTCATCGCCGTCGCCCGCGTCGATCAGGTCGTTGCCATGCCAGGCGCCGCTGAGCACCAGGCCGCCGAGGTTGTCGCCGCTGATCATGTCGTTGCCGGCGCCACCTCGGATCTCGTCGTTCTCGCTGCCGCCGTAGAGGACGTCCTCGCCGTCGCCGCCATCCAGCTCGTCGCTGCCGGACTGACCCAGCAGCCAGTCGTTGCCCGCGCCGCCGAGCAGCCGGTCCGCGCTGAAGTTGCTGCTGCTGTTGGTCGATCCCGCGAGTTCATGCAGCAGGACGGTGCCGCCGTCCAACGGGTTGTCCAGCAGCCGCTCCTGTCGTGTCACCGGCGAGAAGCGCCACGCCCAGACCTGGGTGGGCGCGCCCGGCAGATAGCCGATGCCTGGCACGTAGGTGGGCAGGCCGGGCTGCAAGCTGCTGGTGAAATTGCGCTGCGGGATGATCTCGTCGACCAGCATGTCGTCGCCGTCACCGCCGTCGGCCACATTGCGCCCTGAGCCGCCCATGAAGAGATCGTCGCCGCCGAGACCGAAGAACTGGTCATCGCCATCGACCGAGTGCACCGTGTCCACGCCGTCGCCCATCACAAACCGATCGGTGCCCGCGCTGTCGTTCCAGGCAGCGCCGACAGTGGGGGCCCCCACCACCCAATAGTTGCCTTCGGGTCGACCGTTCCAGATGGCATCAGGCTCGGGCAGCGAGCGCGGCGCGTCGGGCAGGAACAGCCCCAACATCGATCCGAACGCGCCGTCTGGGCGTGCGTCCATCAGCCCGGCCATGCCGCTCGCCATGGCCGCAGGCGTCGAGGGCTCGCATCGGATGGTGATGCAGCTGGCGTCGTACTCGCCTTGCGCGTTTCGCGTGTAGATGAGCAGGTCGTCGCCCGCCCGCCGATACAGCTCGCCCTGGGCGCCGATCCAGCTGTTCAATCCCAGGCGGCCGGCGGCCTCTGGCAGCGCACCGCTCAGTTCCACACCGTTGACCATGATCCGGCCGCGTCCGTCGGCGTCCAGCACCACGTCGCCCGCGGTCACGTGATAGGTATCGAAACCGCGTCCACCGTTGAGCACGTCGTCACCGGCGCCGCCATCGAGCTGATCGTCGCCGTCGCCGCCTTCCAGCAGGTCGTTCCCGGCACCGCCGTACAGGTGGTCGTTGCCGGCGCCGCCATAGAGTCGATCGTCGTTGCGGCCGCCTCTCAGCACATTCGCCGTGGCATCGCCGAATCGCACGAAGCGGGTCTGGGCCGTTTCACCGCCCCGCTGGATCAGCAACTGCGATTCCAAGTCGCTCCAGACGATGTCCTCCTGGTCATACTGGGTTGCGCGCTGGCTCGCCGGCTCCCGCGAGGCCTTCGTCTCATAGACCGCATTCGCTTCGTTGAAGTAGTTCTTGCGGGTCAGCAGTGCAGCGCGGTCTTCCCGCCATGCGTCGGTGACCGACAACAGCGCGGGGTTCTCCGCCGCCGTGCCGTCGGCCTGGGCCGACCGGTCGGCCTGCCAGCGGGTCCAGGTGTCGCCCCAGGTCGCACTCAGCAGCCCATCCAAGGTGGCGGGATCGCCTTGCAGCGACAGCACGAACGGGCCGAGCGCCACCAACGCCGCATAGGCACCGAAGTCCTGTCGCGCCTGCGTGGCGAGGTCGTCGCCGCCGGCGGAGAGCTGGCAGGAGACCTCCCCTCGCTGGATCGCCTGGTACAGCGGACTCTTGCGGATGTCGTCGATGCGCATGTGCAGCGATTCGCGGCCGGTGTAGCCAGGATCGTTGGGGGACGAGCCCTTCATGTCGCCCATCTCGGCGTAGGTTGCCCCGGAAGGATTGCCGCGCAACTTGGGTGCGCCGTCCGGCCCCAGGCAAAGCGCGGCCAGTGCATTCAGCGTGTTCTCCAGCACGTCGCCTTCCGCCTTGCCTGCGCCACTGCCGATAAGGACGTCGCCGTCCTGCCGGACCAGGTTGGACGCCTGCCGCAGGATGGTGCGCATGGGCTCGGTGGCCGCGACGCGATCGCCCTCCGGAAGCATCCGCACCAGCAGGTTCTGAACGCTGAGCGAGTCGATCAGCAGCACCAGGCTGTGGGTGTCGCCGAAGTCGCGCTCGCCGTAGCGGTCGGGTAGCAGCGAGATCGAGCCGGCAGCCAAGGAGGCGGACACGGCGCCGGACACGACGCCGCCGCGCATCAGCGGCTGGTCTTCAATCCCGATGCGGATGTCTTTGCCGTAGTGCCACTGGCTGTGGGCGACCATGGATGGCGAGGTGTCGGCCACCACGTCGTATTGATGGGCCAGCGCGGCGTTGCCCTCCGGGACGGGCAACGTGGACTTATCCCAGAACGTCTGCTTGAGGTTGGTCGTCACGCCGGCGCTCTGGCTGCGGCTCGACACCATGGCGACAGCCATCTGATAGTCGAGCGAAAAGGCAGCGATTTCATTGAGGGGCACTTCCATCGGGCTGGAGGCACTGGACGTGCCGTCAGACCGAAGCTTGGGGAGCCGTGCATGCTCACTCGAGAGTGTCTGCAGGTTCGACAACGCACCGATGAGGGTGGACGCCAATATGGGTGGCGGTCCGTTGTCATCATTGCCGGCCACCGGGTAGAGGCTGCGCACATGCGCCAGCGCGCGGGCCGCGTCCCAAGTGCCATCTTCCAGATGGCTGCGCACTGTGTTGTACAGCGCGATCATTTCTGGGGAATCCGTCAGTCGGGCGACGATGGTTTCCGGGCCGTGGCGCAGGAGGTTGAAATCGTCCAGCGCCGCTTGCAGCGTGCCTTCCTTGATTTGCCCGACGCCAGCGCCGTTGAAGGTCACTGTGGTCTGGGCTGCGTCGGGATTCAGCAAGTTGAAGGCCGTCGCTAGATGGCCACCCAGGCTGTAGCCGGTGACGGAAAGCGGCGCGTCCGGGGGGATCAGGCCCTGACCCTTCAACTCATTGAACCAGGCCTGCATGTCGGTGATCTGGCCCCAGGCGAAACCGGTGTTGAAGACTTCCAACGTGTTGGTGGCCTTGTTGTCGCGGACAGCGTCGTCGATGAATTCGGTGGAGCGGAAGGAGAGGATCAGCTCGCCCTTTTTGGCGCCGGTGATGGGGTCGTCTTGGCGGCATTCAAGGAGGGTGCCGCTAAACCCAGTGGCGGTGTTCGGGCAATGAGCAGCGATATTCCAATTCTTAGTCATATTCGTCGCATCAATATACGTGAAGCGACTGTTGTGATCGTTCCCTGAAAATAGTGCATTAACGAAATCAAGCCCAGCCTTTGGATCTCCATTGTCATCATTTAGAAAAGCTTCGGCGGACATTTGAGCCGCGGACAATTTGAGCAAATCTTGTACTTTGATATCTGGAAAATTCTTCATGCCTACTCCAAATTTTTAGTCAACCACTGGAATTAGTATCTTTTCCACGAAGTCCGACGTTTGACGAATCTGCATGGACGAGCCACGACGCTCCCCCTTTGCACCCGGGAACCGGTCGAAGCTCGGACAAGCGTTGTTTGCCGCGTAAAGCCATGGCTGACGGCCCATTGCCAACGACCCTTGACTCAAGTCAACCATATAGCCCACCCGTTCACCCAAAATCTCACCTGACGCAATGTCAATCACGTAGAGCCGGCTACCGGCTATCCATAAATCCCTCTCCTCTTTGGTTGAAATATCTTCATAAGCTACACCGTACTTCCCTGTTGGCCAGTTAATTGGCACCTTAAACACGTCGAATTTCCAGTCCTGCGGCTTTAGCGGGTAACTTGAGCCCTGCTTAACCTCGACCTGTCCGGTATACCGGTACCACTTACCCGATTCGACATCGAGCGCCTCCACAAAACGGTAACCTTGCCGCTGAGGCCAACCAGGCCTTGCTACCCAATAAGGTCCAACATTCCCCCGAAGAAAGCTATGTATATAGCCATCCCCAAATGCGTCTCTGCCGTATGGATCGTTCAATGCATACTGATCTACAAAGTCAACCACCTTAATCCGCTGCTTCAGCAAGACAACACCTTCAACGCCCTCAACGGTCCGGTAGATACGTTCGCCCGCTTTCGCGCATCTTTCCGCCATCAATTCGATCGCCCGTTTGGCGCGCAAATCAGACCCAGAATGGGAGCAGCCAAATATTCCAGACACGGCAAATAACACCACGAACATAAATTTTTTCATTGCAGCGCTCCTAATCTGATGGGTCCTACCCTCATATGTGGATATTGACATGCCAGGCGTCATAATCAGCACATTTGAGCCTTCCTCCTTTGAAAGTGCCCAAGCTTATAGAAGGACAGAAACCAATAACACAAAGATTATTTGTGAATCTGAATGAAACGTTTCAGAATCGAAAATCACCCTTAGATCGCAGATAAAACACAGCTTCATCCCGACCTCCTCTCCGAGAAATTCCATTGAAGAATTTCAATGCAATCAGCGTACGCCCGAGCCACCTACCGATGCATTACCTATCGAGGTCTTTTTGATAGCAACGAATTGCAGGCATTACCCACCCATAGGTATTACGCATTGGCTATAAATGGGCTTCTGCTTCACCGCTCTCCCGCTCCTCCGGCGCCTGCACATGGAACACTCCAGCCATTTCTTCGACATATTCCATCGCTGAAGGGGCCCGCTCAATGAAAAATGGCGAGCCAGAAGCTCGCCATTCGTTACGGCGCATGCCATGAAGGCAGATTCGCGACATGAAACCGCCACACGACCGGGCCGCCCAGTTCTGAAAATTCGGGAACTCGCCTGAGGTATTTCGCGACTTGACGGACTCCCGATTCCTGACGCCTCACGAGATCAGGAATCTTCATTCATCTCCTGTCGATCTGGATTACGCCAGCCGTTTAATAAATTGCGGTCGGCACTGCCCAGATCCCTATCGCCGCCATGTCGCCCCTCTCTCGAATTTCGCTCTCGACCGCCCTGCTCGCACTGCTGTCAACCTTCGCCCCAAAGCAGACTGCCCTGGCTGCGGAGCAGCAAGCCACGAGATCCAGGGCGACCCACCCCAGCGCTGCGGAACAAGTCGCAGACAAAGCGACGGGCAGAAGGATTTCCGCCAATGCGTATGAAAGCAAACTCAACGCACTCGGTAACGGCTTCCAAAACCTCTGTGAGAACCTGTCGTCCAATACCAGCGCGCTGATCGGAGCCACCGGCTTCCGAATCCTCCACATCCATGCCGCACCGACACTCCCCGCGCGCGGCTACGCATCCGCAATCGATTTCTATGCGGCATTCAGCGCAGGAAAACTGAAAGTGGCGTCGGCGGTGGAGGCGATCCAGATCGCCATCGCCTCGGAAGATCTCCCGATCTCCCTGGAATACCAGGACGCCAAAGGTCAATGGAAACGAAGCCAGTTCGATCGAACGACTGGTCAAACAACGGTCTCCGATCTTTCAGAATCGACGGCCTCCCACGGGATCATCTTCACGCAGGTACTGACCAACCTGGAACGTGATTTCGCCATCTACGGGGTGGAGATGTCCGTCATTGATCTCGGGACACAGGAGGTCGTGGCCAGAAACATCGGCTTCGCACGCGATGTGCAGTTCGGCATCGACGTCGGACGGTCGCTCATCCCTGCCCCGCAACGTTGCGGTGACACGGACGAGGTGAATTTCGTGGGTAGCTGGATCCTGTCGTTGGTGCGACCGTATCCGGCGGGCTCGCCCGATCCCTACGATCCGTCACGCACACGCCCCGTCATCAGCGACATGCAGCGCCACTGGGCCACGCCCAAGCGTCGCTGAGCAACAACCTTCAGGCCCGCATGGCCGGACAGCCAGCGATCGTGGCCCGAAAACGCCTCCCGGCGCCCCGGACTCACACCTGCATGTTCATGATTTCGGAGTAGGCGGACACCAGACGGTTGCGCACTTGCAGCGTGGCCTGGAAGCCGATCTGCGCCTTCTGCATCGCCACCATGGTCTCTTCCAGGCTGACGGTGGGGTTGTCCAGTTGAACCTCCCGCTGCAGGCGGGACGCCTCGTTCTGCTGCGCGCTCACACCCTTCAGCGCCGAGCTCATCGCATCAGCGAAGCTCGTGCCGGACGCGGCGGTGGCGGCCTTGGCCACCGGCTGACCTTGAGGGGTCAGCCCGGCGCGGGCCACCGCGTTCGCGAAATCGAAGGGTTTGAGTTTCAGGTCCACGGAACGCATCCTAATGAAAACGGGCCGGGCGCAAGATCGGAACTGGGGGGCCTTACTCGGCCTGTTCCCGGCATTCTTGAGGGTGTTCTTGCCAATAATTTCGACCTGTGGCCAGACTTGCGTCCGGCTGCATCCGCACCGTACGTCGCCGTACCGCCCCGCATCCAACGACGCCCCATCGCCGCCCCATGGACAACGCCCTGAGCAGCCCCGCCGCCGGACTCCCCGAGGTGAAGCCCGCCGAACCGACGAGCTTCCCGGCCCGTGTCGCCGCCATGCCGCTGAAGAGCAAGATGATGCTCGGCGCCGGCGTGGCCGCCCTGATCGCGGTGATCGTGGCCATGGCGATGATGACCGGCCGCGCCGACTACCGCCCCCTGTTCTCCGGCCTGTCCGACAAGGACGGCGGCGCCGTGATCGCCCAACTGGCGCAGATGAATGTGCCCTACCGCAACGAGCCGGGCGGCACGATCATGGTGCCCGCCAGCCAGGTCTACGACCTGCGCATGAAGCTCGCCTCCGCCGGCCTGCCCAAGGGCGGCATCACCGGTTTCGAGCTGATGGACAAGCAGTCCATCGGGCAGACCCAGTTCAATGAACGCCTGAACTTCCAGCGCGGCCTGGAAGGCGAACTGACCCGCACCATCACCGCCCTGGCCGACGTCGCCGACGCCCGCGTCCATCTGGCCATGCCGCAGCAGAACGGCTTCTTCCGCGAACAGCAAAAGCCCAGCGCCTCGGTGATGCTGACCCTGCGCGGCGGCCGCACCCTGGACCGCGCCCAGATCGCCGGCATCGTGCATCTGGTCTCCTCCTCGGTGCCGGAACTCAATCCCAAGGCCGTCAGCGTGCTCGACAGCACCGGCACCCTGCTCTCCCAGAACGGCGACAACAACAACGGCACGGGCCTCGACAGCCAGCAGCTTCAGTACAAGCAGCAGATTGAAGCCAACCTGAACAAGCGGATCGCCGAACTGCTGGAGCCGGTGGTCGGCCGCGACAACCTGCGCTCCACCGTCACCGCCGATGTGGACTTCAACCAGGTCGAATCCACTGCCGAGGAATTCAAGCCCAACCAGGGTCCCAATACCCAGAGCTCGGTGCGCCGCATGAATTCCGAGGAGCAGACCGGCTCCACCCCAGGCGTGCCCACCGGCGTCCCCGGCGCCGCCACCAACCAGGTGCCGCCGCCGGCCGCCGCCCCCATCAACGGCGCCGCGCAGCAGCTGCAGCCCGCCGGCACCACCGGCGGCTCGCAGAACATGCGCCGCGTCAACGGCACCGAATTCGAGGTCGACCGCACCGTGCGGGTCACCCGCAATGCCATCGGCCAGGTGCGTCGCCTGAACGCGGCCGTCGTCGTCAACCAGAAGAGCGTGACCGACGCCAAGGGCAAGACCACCAGCCAGCCGCTGTCGGCCGACGAGCTCCAGCGCCTGGACTCCCTGGTCAAGGAAGCGCTGGGCTTCTCCCAGGAGCGCGGCGACTCGGTCAAGGTGCTCAGCGCCCCGTTCGTCACCGAAAAGCTCACCCCCAACGACGTGCCGCTGTGGCAGCAACCCTGGCTGCGGGACATGGCGCGAGAAGCCGCCATCCCGGCCGCCCTGGTGCTGGTCGCCCTGATCGCGGTGTTCGGCATGGTTCGCCCTGCTCTCAAGGCGGCTTTCCCGCCGCCGGCTGAAAAGGGCGAGACTGAGGCCTCGGCCAACCCACTGAGCGAGCTGGCCGACGAGACCCCCGCCCTGCCAAGCCCCGGCGGACTGCCGGTCCTGGAAGCGCCGGTCTCCAACGACAAACTCGAACGCGCCCGTCAATTGGCGAAGGAGAATCCGATCGCTGTGGCCAACATCATGCGTGCCTGGGTGAACGGCGAAGAACTCGAGATGGCCAAGCGCTGAGCGCCGCCTCGATCCCGCGCCCACCACCCTTTCGACACCGACCGGCCTCACCGACCCGATCCCCCCCAGCGCCACCGCACCGACACAGATCAACCGAGACACCCCATGGACGACAAAGGCGTAGAAGACGCAGCCATCCTGCTGATGTCGCTGGGCGAGGAAGAGGCCTCCGAGGTCTTCAAGCATCTCGCGCCCAAGGAAGTGCAGAAGCTGGGCGAAACCATCGCCAAGATGAAGGTCGTGCCGCGCGAGCGCGTCGAGAAGGTGCTCGACAAATTCGATCAGTTGGCCGAGTCCCAGAGCACCCTGGTGTCGGACACCGACGAATACGTGCGGGCCGTTCTGCGCAAGGCGCTGGGCGAAGACAAGGCCAACCTGCTGCTCGACCGTATCCTGCAGGGCTCGGACGTCTCGTCGATCGAAAGTCTGAAGTGGATGGACCCGGGCTCGGTCGCCGAACTGCTGCGCAACGAACACCCGCAGATCGTCGCGGCGATCCTGTCCCACCTGGACTTCGACCAGAGCAGCTCGGTGCTGCGCGTCTTCACCGAGCGCCAGCGCAATGAGGTGTTGATCCGCATCGCCACGCTGGACGGCATCCAGCCGATGGCGCTGAAGGACCTCAACGAGGTCATGGGCCAGATCCTGGCCGGCGGCGAGCGCATGAAGAAGTCCAACCTGGGTGGCGTGAAGACCGCCGCCGAGATCATCAACATGATGGGCTCCAGCGTGGAAGCCTCGGTGCTGGACTACATCCGCGAGGCCGATTCCGACCTGGCCCAGAAGATCATGGACAACATGTTCACCTTCGACGATCTGGACAAGATCGACGACCGTGGCATCCAGGCCGTGCTCAAGGAAGTGCAGTCCGAATCCCTCATCGTCGCGCTCAAGGGCGCCGGCCCGGAGCTGCGCGAGAAGGTCTTCCGCAACATGTCCAGCCGCGCCGCCGAAACCCTGCGCGAAGACCTGGAATCGCGCGGCCCGGTGCGCCTGTCCGAGGTGGAGGCCGAGCAGAAGGAGATCCTCAAGGTCGTCCGCCGGCTGGTCGACGAAGGCCAGATCGTGCTGGCCGGTGGCGGCGACGACCAGTTCCTGTAATCCTCAGGCTTTCACGCCCACCGGACCCCTCGCCCCATGGCCACTCGACCGCCCCGCCAGGTTCCCCCTCCGCCCCGCGCCGAGGGCGAGTCGCCGCGCGGCAGCACCTACAGCCGCATCATTCCGCGGGAGGAGCTGTCCGGCTTCGCGGCCTGGAATCCCGGCTCGCTGGACGGCGGCCAGGCACCGCGCCGCCCGCCGGTCAGCGCACCGCCGCCGGTCGAACCACCGGCGCCCCCGCCGCCTCCCCAACCCAGCATCGACGAGCTGCTGCATGCGGCCCGCCAATCCGGCTACCAGGACGGCTACCGCGACGGCATGGCCGCGCTGGACGCCTTCAAGCAAAGTTTCGCCAAGCAGATCAGTGCCCAGGTCGGCACGCTGGTGACCAGTTTCGATGCCGATCTGCAGGCACTGGAACAGGACATGGCCGGCGCGCTGGCCCGCACCGCGGTGGAACTGGCCCGCCAGGTGGTGCGCAATGAACTCGTCACCCAGCCCGAGCTGATTGCCCAGGTCGCCCATGACGCGGTCGAGGCCCTGCTCATCAACGCCCGCCATGTGCGGGTGCGGGTGCACCCGGACGACCTGCCGCTGGTGCTGGACGGCGCCGGTGAAGAGCTGCGCGCCCGCGAGGCGCAGGTGATTCCCGACCCGGCCATTGCCCGCGGCGGCTGCAAGATCGACGCCGACATCTGCAGCGTCGATGCCACCCTGCCCTCGCGTTGGCAGCAAGCGGTGGGCGCGCTTGGGCAGTCCTCCGTCTGGGAGGACCGTCGCGCCATGGGCGCCGAGCACGATCGCCCCGCCCGCAACGCGGCGGGCTCGGAGGGGACTCGCGACGACCGATTCGCCCCTCGCGGTGAGTCACGTCAGGATCAGCGCCAGGACGGTGGCCGCCAGGACGGACGTCACGATCAGCGTCAGGACGCCCGTGACGACTTCGACGATTCGCCGCGAAGCGAGGGTCGCTCGGAGGCCCGTTCGGACCCGCGGTCGCCTCTCCGTTCGGATGACCGTGGCGAAGGTCGCGGCGACAGCCAAGGCGGCCATCGCGCCGACGACCGATTCGATCCTCGCCCCAGCGACCGAGACGATGACCGCGGCGAGCCCCGGGGCGACATCCGTCCGGATCACCGCTCGGAGCCGCGCTACAAGCCTCGGCAGGACCAACGCTACGACGCCCGGCTCGATGCGAGCCTGGACTCCCGCTATGAACCGAGTCGCTTCGGCGACGACACCCCGGCATGAACGCACGCACCGACCGTTGGCGCCAGTACCTGGATGACCTGGAGAACTTCGCCGGCAATGCGCCGACGCTGGAACCGCAGGGCAAGCTGGTGCGGGTGGCCGGTCTGGTGCTGGAGGCCACCGGGGTGAAGGTGCCAGTGGGCTCGGTCTGCGAGATCCACATGCCCTCCTCTGCGGCCAGCCCGCGGCGCGGCCAGCGGCCGGTGCAGGCAGAGGTGGTGGGCTTTTCCGGTGACCGCGCCTATCTGATGCCGACGGACGAGATCCACGGTCTGGCCAGCGGCGCGATGGTGCTGCCCCGTCCTGCCGCCCTGCACGGGCCCGCGCTCGGGGAGGTCCGCCATCCGTGGCGCCGCGACGAAGACCGTGGCCTGCACCTGCCGATGGGCGATGGCCTGCTGGGTCGGGTGGTCGATCCACAGGGCCATCCGCTGGACCGCGCCGGCCCGCTGCTGGAGGTCCGCGACGAGCCCATGGTGCGTCGCCCGATCAATGCCATGGACCGCGATCCGGTGCGCCGGCCGCTGGACACCGGCGTGCGGGCAATCAACTCGCTGCTGACTGTCGGCCGTGGCCAGCGCCTGGGCCTGTTCGCCGGCACCGGCGTCGGCAAGTCGGTGCTGCTGGGCATGATGGCCCGCTACACCGAAGCGGATGTGATCGTCGTCGGCCTGATCGGCGAGCGCGGCCGCGAAGTGAAGGAGTTCATCGAGGACATCCTGGGCGAGGACGGCCTGCGCCGCAGCGTGGTCGTCGCCGCGCCTGCCGATGCCCCGCCACTGCTGCGCATGCAGGGGGCCAGCTATGCCACCGCCATCGCCGAGCACTTCCGCGACCGTGGCCAGCATGTGCTGCTGCTGATGGATTCGCTGACCCGCTACGCCATGGCGCAGCGGGAGATTGCCCTCGCCATCGGCGAACCGCCGGCCACCAAAGGTTATCCCCCTTCCTGTTTTGCGAAGCTTCCGCAGTTGGTGGAGCGCAGCGGCAACGGCTTGGCGGGAGAAGGCTCGATCACCGCCTTCTACACCGTGCTGTCCGAAGGCGATGACCAGCAAGATCCGATCGCCGACGCCGCCCGAGGCATTCTGGACGGCCACATCGTCCTCAGCCGGGAGCTGGCCGAGGGCGGCCATTACCCGGCCATCGATGTGGAACGGTCGATTTCCCGGGTCATGACCAGCGTCGCCGACCGCCGCCATGTCGAACTTGCTCGCCGATTCCGGCAATTGCTCGCGAAATACAACAAGGCGAGGGACCTGATCCAACTCGGCGCCTATCAACCGGGGCACGATCTCGATCTGGACACGGCGGTGCGCCTGCACGGCGACATGGTCCGATTGCTTCAACAAGACATGCATTCACCCGCTTCTTTGGCGGATTGCCTGTCCCAGTTGGGCGCCACACTGAGTTTCGCGTGAAAGCCGTCGAATTCCGCCGAAATCCGTGACACGAGGTCGTCCCCATGAGTTCATCCAATCTCCAGGCTCTGACAGTTCTCCTGGAACGCGCTGAAGCCGAGCGCGACGAGGCCCTGCGCCATCTGCGTGATGCGCAGGCCCGTGCGGATGCCGCCAAACATCAGCAGGAGCAACTGTCCCAGTACCGCCAGGACTATCGGCAGCGCTGGTCGCAGGAGTTTGCGCAACGCACCACGGTCCAGATCCTGGGCTGCTACCAGAACTTCGGCGGTCGCCTGGACCAGGCGATCGGCCAGCAAAGCGGCATTGCCGACTTCGCCGACCAGCGCCTGAATGCCGCACGGGACGTCCTGCGCGAGCGTGAGATGCGCGTGGCCTCGGTGCGCAAGCTGATCGAGCGCCGTCGCGCCGAAACCCTGCGCACCCAGATGCGCCAGGAACAGCGCAGCACCGACGAGCAGGCCGCCCGCGCCGCCGCCCGGAGCAGCAACCCGCTGACCCGCCTGGTCGCCTGAGGACCCGCGTCATGAGCCTGATCCAGCAGAACACCCCCCTCTTCGGCACCAACGGTGCCGTGGGCGCCCTCGGCGTGAACGCTAACGGCCGCAAGGAAGGCGCCAACAACGCCCACGCGGGCACGCCGCCCTTCTCTCAATGGCTCAACCAGAGCAGCCAGCAGATGAAGGCGCCGGTCCCAGTGCCAACGCCCCCTGCGCCTGCGCCGACGCCGACGCCGCAGGCTAGCGCTCAATCGGCCAAGGCGCCCGCGCCCAGGCCTGAGAACGCCGCGTCGCAGGACGAGAACAAGCTGGCCGCGCGCAACGCGGCCAACCGCACCGCCGCCAATCGTCAATCCGACACCCCCAAGTCGCCAGCCAAGCCGGCATCCAAGGACGGCCCGGCCACCGACGCGGCAGCGTCGGACGCTGCCAATGCAGCAGACACCGCGCGCGCCAACGCAGCCAAAGGCAGCCAGGAGACCGGCGGCGAGGTCCAGGCCCGCGATGCCAAGTCGAGCGACGAGGCGACCCCGGACGACAGCAAGACCGACGCCACCGCCACGCCCGCCCAGCAGATCCTCGCGATGCTGCGCGGCGAGGCGCCCCCGGAGGCCAAGCTCGATGCCCGGGCCGTTGTGACACAAGGCGATCAGCCGGATGCGAAGGCGGCGGACACCGCCATCAGCGGCAACCCTCACGGCAAGCCCGGCCATGCCGGCGCGCTGCAGGATGCGCGCCAGCTCCAACAGGAACTGCGCCAAGCCGCACGCGGCGAGGCCATGGATGCCGCCACACAGGCCGATGGCCTGGAAGCCGCCCAATCCAGCCACGGCGCGCACGAGGTCGCCATGACCGACGCCAAGCCCGCCAACGGTGCCCCCGCGCACAGCTTCGAGGCCCTGCTGGCCGCTGCGCAGGGCGGCGCCAGCTCGTCGGTGGGCGGCGGAGCCGCGTCCAGTCGAAGCGAGGCGCCCACCGTCCCGCTGTCGCAGCCGATGCACAGCCCCGATTTCGCGCCCGAGCTGTCAGCCAGCGTCAGCCTGTTGATCCAGGACGGTGTGCATGAGGCGCAGCTTCAGCTCAATCCGGCCGAGATGGGCCCGGTCGCGATCCACATCCAGGTCGACGGCCAGCAGGCGCAGGTCAACTTCCATGCCGAACAGGCCGCCACTCGCGACGTGCTCGAGCGCAGCCTGCCGGACCTCGCCGCCGCACTGCAAAGCCAGGGCCTGACCCTGAGCGGCGGCGGCGTGTTTGCCCAGCAACAGTCCGGCAGCGACCAGAACGGTCGCGAGTCGCAGGGCGAGCGCGGCAGTCGCCGCGGTGGAGCCGGCAGCCAGGACGATGGCGGCCTGGCCGGCGCCGGCCGCGCCGAACGCCGTACCCCGCCCCGAGGACTGGTGGACCTCTACGCCTGACCTCTAGGCCTGGCCGGTACGCCTGACCGGTACGCCTGATTTCCCTGCCTTTTCCAGGCTTGCAGGCTCGGGCGTTCGGCCCACAATGGACGCCATTGAATCGTCCATCCCGCATAGGAGCGCCCCATGGCCACTGCCGCTGTCGGCACTGATGCCGCCCCCAAGGGCGGAGGCAAGAAGAAGCTGATCATCATCATCGCCATCGTGCTGGTGCTGGTGCTCGCCGGCGTGGGCGCGCTGCTGATGATGAAGAAGAAGGCGCAAGCCGCGGAAGACGAGGAAGGGGCCGTGGAGGAAAAGCCGGCCGCCGCCGCCCATGTCAAGCCCGGCACGCCGCCCACCTTCGTCCCGCTGGATCCGTTCACCGTGAACCTGGCCGACAAGGAAGTCGACCGCTTTGCCCAGATCGGCATCACGCTGGAAGTCAACGATCCGAAGTTTGCCGACCAGCTCAAGGCCTACATGCCGGCGATCCGCAACAACGTGCTGATCGTGCTCTCGCACAAGACCTCCACCGAATTGCTGAGCATCGAGGGCAAGGAGCAACTGGCCAAGGAAATCCGTCGCGAGGCGGTGCGGCCCATGGGCATCGAGCTGGACGACGAGGAAGACGAAGCCGCCGACAGCGCACCCAAGAAAAAGAAGAAGAAAAAGCGCGCGGTCGAGAGCCCGGTGACGCAAGTCCTGTTCTCCACCTTCATCGTGCAGTGAGCGGGCATCCCGAAGGGACCAGGCGATGAATCAGCAAATCCTGTCGCAAGACGAAGTCGATGCCCTGCTGCAGGGCATCACCGGCGAAAGCCAGAAGCTCGAGGCCGAAGAGGTCCAAAGCGGTGGCATTCGCGAATACAACCTGGCCAGTCAGGAGCGGATCGTCCGTGGGCGCATGCCCACGATGGAAATCATCAACGAACGCTTCGCCCGCAACATCCGCATCGGCCTGTTCAACTTCATCCGCAAGAGCCCGGAAGTGGCGATCGGCGGCATCAAGGTCCAGAAGTACAGCGCCTTCCTGCGGGAAATCGTGGTGCCAACCAACTTCAACATCGTGTCGGTGAAACCGCTTCGCGGCAACGGGCTGATCGTGTGCGACCCGACCCTGGTGTTCGCGGTGATCGATTCGCTGTTCGGCGGCATCGGCAAGTTCCACACCCGCATCGAGGGTCGTGATTTCTCGGCAACCGAGCAACGGGTGATCCTGCGCCTGGTCGAGGTGATCACGCAGGAATACCTCAAGGCCTGGAAGGGCATCTATCCGCTCGAGCTGGAATACCAGCGTTCGGAGATGCAGCCGCAGTTCGCCAACATCGCCACGCCGAGCGAGATCGTGGTCTCCACCTCGTTCACGCTGGAAATCGGCGAGACCAGCGGCACGGTGTATTTCTGCATTCCGTATTCGACGCTGGAGCCAATCCGCGATGTGCTCTACAGCACCACGCAGGGCGACTCCACCGAGCCGGACCGGCGCTGGGTGAATCTGCTCAAGCACCAGATCCAGTCGGCCGAAGTGGAGCTGGTGGCCGAACTGGCGCAGGCGCCGGCCACGGTGGAGCAGTTGCTGGCCTTCAAGCCGGGTGACTTCATCGAGCTGGACCTCGAACAGATCATCCAGGCCAAGGTGGATGGTGTGCCGGTGTTCGACTGCCACTACGGCACGTCCAACGGCAAATACTCGATCAAGATTGAAAAGCTGCTGACCGGCCCGGATGCCGGCTGGCTGGGAGCCCGCAATGGCTGACACGCCGAACTCCATGGACGAACAGGACGCAATGGCGGCCGAATGGGCCGCGGCCCTGGCCGAGGCCGCGCCCTCGACCAGCAATGTGGTCGAAGAGGTGCAGGCAGTGACTGAACAGGTCGCGCCGGCCACCTTCGCCAATTTCTCGCCGACCCCGGGCAACCTGCCGGGCAGCGACATCAACATGATCCTGGACATCCCGGTCCAGTTGACGGTGGAGCTGGGCCGCACCCGGATCCCGATCAAGAACATCTTGCAGCTGGCGCAAGGGTCGGTGGTGGAATTGGATGCGTTGGCCGGCGAGCCGATGGACGTGCTGGTGAACGGCTACCTGATCGCCCAGGGCGAGGTGGTGGTGGTGAACGACAAATTTGGTATTCGCTTGACCGACATCGTGACGCCCTCCGAGCGCATGCGCAGATTAAGTAAAGCGTGACCCCCCCTACCGGCTCACGCCGGCCCCCCCAGGGGGGCGAGCAGCGAGCCCGGCAAAGCCGGATCTCGTTGCTCCGCTTGATCTGTCGGCGCTCGCGCGCCTCTTTGGGTTGCGCTGCGAGGGGTGGTTGGAACGGCTCACGCCGGTCCCCAAAGGGCCGAGCAGCGAGCCCGGCAAAGCCGGATCTTGTTGCTCCGCTGGACCTGTCGGCGCTCGCGCGCCTCTTCGATCTGCTCTGTAACGGGGGACGGTCGAGCGCGTCGCCAGGTCGCGTGGTTTGCCTGTTGGTTGTCCCGTGGTCGCCTGCTGGAGAGATGCCGTCATTCACATGCGTGACGCCATAATGCCTCGATGAACTCAAGCCTCGTCCCCGTGCTCTGGTTCCTGGCCATCCTGGCCCTGATCCCCCTCGTGCTGTGGCTGCTCAAACGCACACCACTCGGCGGCGGCGCGCTGGGCGGCCAGTTGCGTACCGTCGCCCAACTGGTCATCGCGCCCAGCCAGCGCATCGTGATCGTCGAGGTCGGCCAGGGCGACGACCGCCAGTGGCTGGTGCTCGGCATCACCGGTCAGCAAATCCGAACCCTGCATGTGATGCCGCCTCAAGCCGACGCAGCCGCCGCACTCCAGACCGCGCAACCCTCGTTCGCCCAGTTGTTCAAACGCACGCTCAATCGGCCCTCCGACAACCCAGGCACCTGAGCCCTCATGACCTCATTGCCCTCGTTGCCACCGACATCCGCCCCATCGAGGGCTGACATCGGCCCGCGACCGCACGATGGCCCGCACGACCGGCCGGACAACCACACAGACAAGGGACCGCACCATCGCTGGCTGAGCGTGGGCGCCGTCCTGGCGCTGGGAGCGATCGGCACCGCCGCCTTCGCCCAGCAGACCGGCAGCCCCGCCAGCGTGCCGTTGATCATCAGCCAGGGCGCCGGCGGCAACAGCTATTCGGTGCCGATCCAGACGCTGCTGTTCTTCACCGCCCTGGGCTTCCTGCCAGCCGTGCTGTTGATGATGACCGGCTTCACCCGCATCGTCATCGTGCTGTCCCTGCTGCGCCAGGCCCTGGGTACCCAGGCCGCGCCACCGAATCAGGTGATCGTCGGCCTGTCGCTGTTCCTCACCTTCTTCGTCATGAGCCCGACGCTGGACCGCGTCTATGCCGACGCCTATCAGCCCTATCAGAGCGGTCAGATCAGCTTCGAGGTCGCCCTGCAGCGCGCCGAGGTGCCGATGCGCGCCTTCATGCTCAAGCAGACGCGTCAATCCGACGTGGCGCTGTTCTCGCGTTTGGCTCGCCTGGATGCGAACGTCACCACCGAGAACCTGCCCTTCCGCGTGCTGGTGCCCGCCTTCGTCACCAGTGAGCTCAAGTCGGCCTTCCAGATCGCGTTCCTGATCTTCATCCCTTTCCTGGTGATCGACATGATCGTGTCCAGTGTGCTGATGAGCCTGGGCATGATGATGCTGTCGCCGGTGCTGGTCGCGCTGCCCTTCAAGCTCATGCTGTTCGTGTTGGCGGACGGCTGGAACCTGTTGCTGGGGTCGCTCGCGGCCTCGTTCGCTCAGTAGCGTCAGGAGACGATCCCCATGGATGCTCAACAAGTCTTCTCCGTCGGCCAGCAAGGGCTGTACGTCCTCCTGATGGTGGCAGCGCCCATCCTGCTGACGGTGCTCGCTGTCGGGGTGCTCGTCTCCGTCTTCCAGGCGGCCACGCAGATCAACGAGTCCACCCTCTCCTTCGTGCCCAAGATCGTCGCCGCCGTGCTGGTCCTGGCCGTGGCCGGTCCCTGGATGATCACGACCCTGGTCGAATACATCCAGCGCACCTTGCAGAGCATTCCGCAGGCGTTGGGCTGAAGGCCGCTCCCCGTGCTCACCTTCAGCGAAGCCCAGGTCATGGCCTGGATCAATCCGCTGCTCTGGCCCTTCCTCCGCACCCTGGCGCTGTTCGCCGGCATGCCGGTGTTCAGCCAGCGCAGCGTGCCGACCCGGGTGCGCATCGGCCTGGCGATGTTCATCGCGGTGGCAGCCCAGCCGTCGCTGCCGGAGATGCCGGTCATCCCCTTGAATTCGCTGCCCGTGCTGCTGTCGGTCGTCGGCCAGCAGCTGCTGATCGGCCTGGCCATGGGCTTTGCGGTGCGCCTGGTCTTTGCTTCGCTGGAGTTCGCCGGTGAACTGATCGGCTTGCAGATGGGGCTGAACTTCGCCGGCTTCTTCGATCCGGCGACCGGCGCGCAGGGCACCTCGTCCGCCCGCTTCTTCGGCTCCATGGTGGCCTTCCTGTTCATCGCGATCAACGGCCATCTGATGCTCATCAACTCGCTGGTGGAGAGTTTTCAGGCCTTTCCGGTCGGCGAGGAACCCTTCCGCTTCCTGCGTGTGGCCCAGCCACAGACCTGGGGCGCGGAGGTGTTTCGCATCGGCCTGTGGATTGCGCTGCCGCTGATCACGATGCTGATGTTCGTGAACCTCGTGCTGGGCATCATCTCGCGGGTGGCACCGCAGTTGAACGTGTTTTCGGTGGGCTTTCCACTGACCGTCAGCATCGGTCTGGTCGGCATGGTGGCCACGCTGCCGCTGATGCATCAGCCCTTCATGATCGCGCTGGAGCGACTGCTCGCCGCCTTCAGCTGACAGGCCGCAAAGACAGCTTCAGCGGGGCATCAACCGGGCATCAACCGGGCACCGAACGGGCATAGAGCGGGCATCAGCGCGGCATTCACGGGGAAGCGCCGGGAAGCAACGCGACCTCAACGCCGCCAAGAATCGCCGAGCTGGCTTCCCCCATTGGTTGGATCTCCCCCGAAGGGGGCGTCCCCCTTCGGCCACCAGTTCGAGTCATGGTCAGACGCGAGCCCGGTTCTCAGAATTCGTTCATCGACGTCGCATTCCGCAACGTCCCCTGACGGAGAACCGAGATGCCCCCTGACCTTCAAACGCCCCTGCCCGACGCCCTCGCAGAAAGCGGCCCGTCGGCCCCCTCAACACTGTGCATGAACATCCCTGGCGACCTGCTCGACCAGGAGGTGCAGTTCGGCTCGCCTGGCTTCACCGCGATCATCACCGCCTTCCTCGCGGCGCAACCCATGATCGGCGCTGAAGACCTCTCCAGCTTCCTGGCCCAGTTGATGGCCGCCACGCCCCAGCGGCTGTGCACGGTGCAGATCCAGGTCGATCCGGAACTGGGCTCGGTGATGCTGCTGCTCACGCTCTACCGCTACACCATGGCGGAATCCCTCGGCACGCCCTGCCCGGCGGACATGAAGCGCTTCTTCGAGAGCATCCAGGCGCAGCCCGCCCTGCTCGCGCTGTCCGAGCATGTCTGCGTGCTGCCGTGTCCGCATGACTTCATGCCCGAACAATGAGCCATCGGAAAGGCCTCTCCCATGACCTGCTTCGACCCCGAGGGATTTCTCAGCGTCGCCGAGCGATTGCTGGCCCACCCCGATGAAGCCAGCGCCCGCAGCGCTGCCTCCCGGGCTTACTACAGCGCCTTCCTGATGGCCCGAGACCGGAGCGGCGTCCACCATCGCGGATCCGCCATCCATGCCAAGGTGCAGAACCACCTGCGCGCCCATGGCGAGGTGTGGTTGGCTCAGAACCTGCAGCGACTTCGCGCTTGCAGGAACCTTGCGGACTACCAGGTGCATCGTCGCTTCCAATCGCGTCGCGCACGCTGGGCCACCGAGATCGCGAAGGACATCCAGGTGATGCTTCGGGCGATGGACGTGAACGGTCCCTCGCATTGGCGAGCGCCGGCCTTCCGCGGCCGCCACTGAAGCATCGGTCAAACGTGTGGTCGCGTGGTCGCGTGGTCGCGTGGTCGCGTGGTCCTGTGGTCGCGTGTGGTCGCGTGTGGTCGCGTGGTCGCCTGGTCGTGACAACAGACGTGCGGAGGTGCAGAGAGTCGTGTGGAGGTGCGGGCTCGTGGGAGCCCTGAGGGTTCACGGCATTCCACACCGCCCCAGGGGGGCAACGGCCGCATCCAAGCGTCAGCTCTCAACCAGTCCGTTGCGGATGGCGTAGACCGTCAGTTCGGAATTGTTGGACAGCGCCAGCTTCTCCAGCACGCGGGCGCGATAGACGCTGACCGTCTTGGGGCTGAGCATCAACTCCTCGGCGATGTCCGACAGCCGCTTGCCGGAGGCGATCATCACCAGCGTCTGAAGCTCCCGATCGGAGAGCTTTTGGTGCGCCTGCTCTGGCGCGGGCGCGGTCAGGCTTTCCACCAGCATCTGGGCAATCTCGGGCGTGACGTATTTGCGGCCTTGGGCCACCGTCCGCACCGCCTGCACCAGCAGCTGCGGGTCACCGCCCTTGTTCACATAGCCGTAGGCGCCGGCACGCAGCGCACGGATCGCATACTGGTCCTCGGGATACATCGACACGATCAGCACCCGCGTGGTGGTGCCCTCGTCCTTGAGCACATGCAGCACATCCAGCCCGCTGCGGCCCGGCATGTTGATGTCGAGCACCAGCACATCGCATTGCTTTTCCGGCGGCAGGCTGCGCATGAGGCTGCGCAGCTCGCCATAGTCGCCGGCCTCGCCCACCACTTCGATGTCGGGTGCATCGGACAAGGTATCCCGGATGCCCCGCCGAATGAGCGCATGGTCATCACACAGAATCACTTTGATCATAGTTGGCCCCAGGTGGACGGGTCATGCTCCACATCGGTCGCGCGGGTCCCCGGCCCGCCTTCCTCGGCATCATCATCCTCGAAGGCATGGATGACGCCACGCAGCGGCACCGACAAGATCAGGCTGGTGCCATGCACACCTGAACTCAGGTCCACCCAGCCACCGACCGTGGCCGCGCGTTCCCGCAGCCCGCGGATGCCGAAGCTGCGGGCCTTGCTCAGATCACCCGGCGCCAGGCCCTGGCCGTTGTCCTTCACTTCCAGCGTCAGCACGCCGCCGTCCATGCTCAACTCCAGCTCGACCTTGGACGCCCCCGCATGCTTGGAGACATTGGTCAATGCCTCCTGCGCGGTGCGATAAGCCACCAGTGGCACGCCGGCGGGCAACTGCAGCAGTTCGCTGGTACTGATGACCGCGGTCGGAATGCCGGTGCGGCGCTCGAAGCGCGCAGCCAGCCATTGCACCGCCGCCAGCAGCCCCTGCTCCAGGATCGCCGGCCGCAGGTTGTGCATGATCCGCTGGCTGGATTCGATCGCGCTGGTCACCGTGTCCAGCGCCGAATGCACCCGCTGGAGGATGGCCGGGTCCTTGCTGTGACGGGCCATCCAGGCCAGTTCGAACTTCAGCGCGGTCAGCGAGCCGCCGACGTCATCATGGATCTCGCGCGCGATCGCGGCGCGCTCCATCTCGATGCTGGTCTGCAGGTGGCCCGCCAGCTCGTGCAGCTGCTGCTTGGACTTGAGCAGCTCCCGATCCGCTTCCTGGCGCGCGCGCTGGGCCTCGCAGGATTCGATCGCATGCAGCAGCGCCGGCGCCAGGCGCGCCAGGTTGTTCTTCAGCAAGTAGTCGGACGCGCCGGTCCGCATCGCCGCCACCGCGGTGTCCTCGCCGATTTCGCCCGACACCAGGACGAACGGCAGCACCAGTTGCCGCTGTTTGATCAGATCCAACACCACCAATCCGGAAAAACCCGGCAGGTTGTAGTCGGAAATCACGGCATCCCACGGGTGAACCAGCGCCGCTTCGATATCCGGCAGGCTGTCCAGCCGCTTGACATCAAACCGCAATCCGGCGCGCTGCAACTGCGCCAGGATCAGTTGGTGATCCAGGTCGGAATCTTCGATATGGAGCAAACGCAGGCGGCGTTCAGCCAGAGGCGAGGAAGGCATGGCGCGAGTATGCCAAGTTTGTCGCGACTCCCTCATCTACGAGAGGGACACAGCGCGCCATTGACATCTGGAAACCTTAGAGTTGCCGTTTTCCCTTATCGAGAATTTGAGCCTCAGGGAGCGGTCTGAAGTAAATGGGCGGGATTTGGCCAATTAGTCCCGTCGACAGACGCCTCCTAAAAGCCGAAGATTCTTGTCAGCCGTCAAGTCCAGGTACGGGTCGAAGTGGGATCGACCCAGGTAGGTCCTAGGACACCTATGTGGAGCCAAGATGCAAATCGATGAGACAGCGGTCGAGCCAGACGGTGGGCTGATGCCGTTGCTGGCCGCCGCCGAAATGCAAGATCATCTGATGACGGTCAATAACGACCTCGAACGCCTGCAGCGTTTGCTCGATGATGCGTGCGAAGCGTTGTCAACGCATTTCTTCGGCGCGTCGTCGTTGGTCGACCAGCTCAAGGCACGTGCCGCGAGCGAGCAAGACACCGATGCGCTGCAGCAACTGATGCTGCATCTGGCCGGAGCGATCACTGCGCTGCAATTCCAGGACATGTCCACCCAGTTGATCGCGCATACCAGCCAGCGTCTGAGGAATTGTTCCGATCAATTGGCCCGGGATACGTTCGGCGAGGATGAAGACGGCTTGACTGTCGTCGAAACTGCACCCCTGCGACCGAATCCCGTGACGCAGGACGAGATGGACGCCGGCTCGGTCGAGCTGTTCTGATATCCGCCCGCGCACCCGTAAGAGCGCCCACAAGGCCCTAAAGATTTTTCAGGTCCCACCGAAAACCGCTTGTCATCCGGAGAACCAAAAATGCCCTCGATCCTCGCCGTAGACGATTCGGCCTCCATGCGCCAGATGGTCTCGTTCACCCTCAAGAATGCGGGTTTCAATGTCGTGGAGGCGGTGGACGGGCAGGACGCCTGGGAGAAGTCCTCCCAGCGCGACTTCGACCTGGTGCTGACCGACCAGAACATGCCCCGCATGGATGGCATCAGCCTCACCAAGAAGCTGCGCGACAACCCCAAGTTCAAGACAACCCCGATCCTGATCCTGACCACCGAGTCCAGCGATCAGATGAAGCAGGCCGGCCGCGCCGCAGGTGCCACCGGTTGGCTGGTCAAGCCTTTTGACCCCGCCAAGCTGATCGAAGTGATCGGCAAGGTCATCCGCTGATACCGGCGGGGGAGAGATTGATGGGAGACATGACCTCTGAAGGCGCCAATCTGGGTGCTGGCATCGACCTGAGCCAGTTCTACCAGGTCTTCTTCGAAGAAGCCGGCGAGAACCTCGACAACATGGAACAGCTGCTGCTGAACCTGGACATCGAGAACCCCGATGACGAGCAGATGAACGCCATTTTCCGTTGCGCCCATTCGATCAAGGGCGGCGCAGCGACGTTTGGCTTCAATGACGTGGCAGAACTGACGCACCAGATGGAAACGCTGCTGGACAAGCTGCGTCGCCATGAACTGGCCCCGACCTCGCCGATGGTGGATGTGCTGCTGCAGTCCGGCGACGCCCTGCGCGCCCAACTGGCCCGCCACCAAGGCTCCGGCGCCGAAGCCTTCGACACCTCGGACCTGCTGGTCAGCATCCGGACCCTGGTGGACGGCGGCACGCTGGACGGCGTCCGCGCAGCGCCCGCACCCGCCCCGGTGGCGGCGCCGGCCCCTGCCCCCAGTGCCGCACCGGCGGCGCTGAAGTCCAATGTGCGCCAACTGGAACTGCTGGTTGGTCCCCTGAGCAATCCCACACAGGCCGACAACCTGGTCGACCTGTTCAAGGAAATCACCGACCTGGGCACGATCGAGCCGCTGGATGGCGGCATCTCGGCCGACGGCATGCGCCGTTTCAAGGTCCTGACCAGCAGCAGCGACAACGACCTGCTGGACCTGTTCACCTTCCATGTCTCCCGCGAGCAGGTCAAGATCCTGCCGCTGGGTGAGGGTTTCGGCTTCCATGAAGGCGCACCGGGTGCGCCAGTGGAAGCCAAGAAGGAAGAGGATCCCGGCTACGGCTTCTTTGACGACGCTCCCGGCGTACCCGCCGCTACCGCGGCCGAGTCCAAGGCGGCCGAAGTGGCCAAAGCCAATGTGCCGGTGCCGGCCAAGGTCGCCGCACCCGCCAAGGTCGAGGCCGCGCCGCGTGCCGGCGGCGCCAACATGGACCAGTCCACGTTGCGGGTGTCTGTCGAGAAGGTCGACCAACTGATCAACCTGGTCGGCGAGCTCGTGATCACCCAGGCGATGCTGGCCCAGAACAGCCGCAACCTCGATCCGGGCCTGTACCAGCAACTGGCCTCCGGCCTGGCCGACCTGGAGCGCAACACGCGCGACCTGCAGGAATCGGTCATGTCGATCCGCATGATCCCGATGTCGGTCGTGTTCAACCGCTTCCCGCGGATGCTGCGCGACCTGGCGGCCAAGCTGGGCAAGAAGGTCGAGCTCGTCACCCAGGGTGAAGCCACCGAGCTGGACAAGGGCCTGGTCGAGAAGATCACCGATCCGCTGACCCACCTGGTGCGCAACAGCTGCGACCACGGCATCGAATCGCCCGCCGACCGTGCAGCCAAGGGCAAGCCCGAGCAGGGCACGATCACCCTGGTGGCGTCCCACCAGGGCGGCTCCATCGTCATCGAAGTGCGTGACGACGGCCGCGGCCTCAATCGCGAGAAGCTGATCAAGAAGGCCCGCGAAAAGGGCATCGATGCGCCGGACAGCATGTCCGACCAGGAGGTCTGGGGCCTGATCTTCGCCCCCGGCTTCTCCACCGCCGACCAGGTCACCGACGTGTCGGGCCGCGGCGTGGGCATGGACGTGGTGAAGAAGAACATCACCTCGCTGGGCGGCACGGTCGAGATCGACTCGGCCGAAGGCTACGGCATGAAGGTCTCGGTGCGCCTGCCGCTGACGCTGGCCATCATGGACGGCATGAGCGTGGGCGTCGGCGAAGAGGTCTACATCCTGCCGCTGTCCTCGGTGGTGGAGTCCTTCCAGGTGCAGTCCGACACCATCAAGACCGTGGGCGGCTCCGGCCGTGTGGTCGAGGTGCGCGATGAATACATGCCGGTCGTGGAACTGGAGCAGGTCTTCAATGTGCCGCGTTTCGACTTCGAGCACGTCAGCTCCATCATGGTCGTCGTGGAAGCCGAAGGCGGCCGCGTGGCCATGCTGGTCGACGAGCTGCTGGGGCAGCAACAGGTCGTGGTGAAGAACCTGGAGGCCAACTACCGCAAGGTGACGGACGTATCCGGCGCCACCATCATGGGCGACGGGCGGGTGGCCCTGATCCTGGACGTGGGCAGCCTGGTCCGACGTTCGCGCCATTGAATGGTGCGCCAAGTCCGAGATAACGAGATAAGAGGTAGGACATGAACTTCAGTGCACTGCTGCGTCAATTCAGCATCCGCACGCGCATGATCGGCGCCATCGGGATCGTGCTCGCGCTGCTGGTGGTCGTGGGGAGCGTCGGCCTGTATGGCATGCAGTCGATGCGCGGCCAGACACAGCAATTCCTCGAGAAGTCGACTGCGCGCGGCAATCTGATCGCCGATCTCACGAGCACGATGGGAAAGATCCGTGTCCATGAAAAGGACATGATCATCAATTACGAGAAGCCCGACGTCGTCAAGAGCCGCCATGCCAAGTGGGACGAGGCCCGCAAGAAGGCGTCGGAGGAACTCGCCGAACTGGGCAAGCTCAGCGGCGAAGATGATCAGGATGCCATCAAGAAACTGCAGACTGCGCTGGAGACCTATGCGGCCAAGTCGGCCAATGTGGTGACCCAGCTCGAAGCCGGCGCCTACGACCACGCCGCCGTGGCCGACCGCCTGCTGCAACCGGCCAAGGACCAGGTCGTCGAGGCAGAGAAGCAGCTCGACGAACTTGCCCAGCGCCTGGAAGCCCAGTCCGAGGAGATGCGCAAAGGCATGGAGAGCACCCAGGGCGGCGTGCTCTGGGCCTTTGGCCTGGTGCTGGTGTTCGCCGCCATCGTCGTGGTGCCGCTGACGCTGCTCAACATGCAGACCATCTGTGCCCCGCTGGCCGATGCCGAAGCGCTGGCTGCCGCGATCGCCGAAGGCGACCTGTCGCGCGCCATGAAGCCGGTGGAAGGGGTGGATGAAGCCTCCAAGCTGACCCGCTCGCTGCACCGCATGCAGGAAGCCCTGCAGACCATGGTCGGACAACTGCGCACGGCTGCAGATTCGATCCGCACCGCGTCGATGGAAATCGCCACCGGCAACCAGGATCTGTCCAGCCGGACCGAGCAGACCGCCTCCAACCTGCAGGAAGCCGCCTCCTCGCTGGTGCAGTTGACCGGCACCGTCAAGCAGACCGCCGACTCCGCCCGCACCGCCAACCAGCTGGCCTCCTCCGCCTCCGGCGCGGCGGCCAAGGGTGGCGAGGTGGTGAGCCAGGTCGTCTCGACGATGGACGAGATCAATGCCAGCTCCAAGCGGATCAGCGACATCATCGGCACGATCGACGGCATCGCCTTCCAGACCAACATCCTGGCGCTGAACGCGGCGGTCGAAGCTGCCCGTGCCGGCGAACAAGGCCGCGGCTTTGCGGTGGTCGCCGGCGAGGTCCGCTCACTGGCACAACGCAGCGCCGAAGCGGCCCGCGAGATCAAGACCCTGATCGGCGCCAGCGTCGAGCGGGTCGAGACCGGCTCGCGCCTGGTGCAGGAAGCCGGCAGCACGATGAGCGACATCGTCTCCAGCGTGCAGCGGGTCACCGACATCATCGGTGAGATCACCGCAGCCTCCAGCGAGCAGAGCGACGGCATCAGCCAGGTCACCCAGGGCGTGGGCAACCTCGACCAGATGACGCAGCAGAATGCCGCGCTGGTGGAGGAATCCGCCGCCGCCGCCGAGAGCCTGAAGGATCAGGCCGAGCGCCTGGGTTCGGTGGTGGATCGGTTCCGCGTGAGTTCGAGCGCTGCGGTGGCAGCCGCGCCGGCACCGGCGTATAAGTCACATGGCGCGTCGGGTGCGGTGAAGTCGGCGTCGGCGCACGCGTTCTCGAATTCGTCGTCCTCGGCCTCCCCATCGACGACGCACGCCCATTCATTTGCCACGACCAGCCCGAAGGCGCCGGTCAAGTCCGCTGCGTCGTCAACGTCGTCGACCGCCGCCAAGCCTGCTGCAACGACCTCCTCCACCGCATCCCACGGCGCTCGCCCGAGCCCCGCAGGTGCACTGAAGAAGCCGCTGGCAGCCGGCGCCAAGCCGGTGTCGAAGACCAAGCCGGCCGCATCGCCCCTGAAGAAGCCCGCTGCGGCGCCGAAATCGGCTGCCGCCTCGTTCACTCCCTCCCCCGCGCCGGCAATCCCGGCCACGGCCGCCGCTGATGGCGACTGGGAAACCTTTTAATCCGTCGCACGAGGTCACATCATGGAAATCGTCCAACAAACCGGCACACAGGTTGTGCAAGCCAGCCCCGGCGCCGCGCTGACCCTTCCTTCCAGCGCGTCGAACGCGCCGGCCGGTGGTGAGTACCTCACCTTCCGTCTGGGACAGGAGGAATACGGCATCGACATTCTGAAGGTGCAGGAAATCCGCTCCTACGAGCAGCCGACCCGCATCGCCAACGCGCCCGACTTCATCAAGGGTGTGGTGAACCTGCGCGGCGTGATCGTCCCGATCGTGGACCTGCGCCTGAAACTGGGTTGCGCCACGGCCGAGTACAACAGCTTCACCGTGGTCATCGTGCTGAACGTGAAGAACCGCGTCGTCGGCGCGGTGGTGGACTCGGTGTCCGACGTGCTGGAACTGAACCGCGACGTGATCCGTCCCGCGCCGGAACTCAGCGCCAGCACCGTCAACACCAGCTTCATCATGGGCATCGGCGCGGTGGCCGATCGCATGCTGATCCTGATCGACATCGAAGGCCTGATGTCCAGCGCGGACATGGGGCTGATGGACAGCCTGACGGTCTGATGACCGTCCGGCCCTGCGACCATCAGGCGCTTGCGCTGCATCTGACGGTCTGACCGAAGGTCATCCTCCGGCGGTCGGATCGACCGCTGGCTCGGCCGCCTGATCGGTCCCGATGAAACGCCCGGCTTGCCGGGCGTTTCGCCGTTTGGGGCCTGTCGCGACGCCATGGGGCTGCTGCGCACGCAAGCCGAGCGGCAGACCGGACGGCGGTCTCTGTGCCGTCTCTATACGAGTGGACAGCGCCCGTCCGGGCGCCCTGTCCCTTTGCATGCCTTGCGACGCCTCGGCGTCAACGCGGCAAGTCGGCGGGGCCCTGCCAGCCCTGCTCGGCAGATCGCCTGCGCAGTGGCCCAGCGGGCGCCTGCCCGGCGCGCCCACTCACTGCGTATCGGCTTCGCGCAGCGTCTGCACCACCGGACGCTTCAGCACGCCGCGCAGCGCCCACCAGCCCGCCAATTGGGCCAGGATGGCTCCGCCCACGGTGGTCCCGATCAGCACCCAGGGCTTGAACTGCCATTCGAACTCGAAGGCGTAATGGGTCAGCGCCCAGCCCAGCGCCTGGGCGGCGAGCCCCGCCAGCGCACCGGCCAACGCACCCAGCCCCAGCAGCTCCGCCCGTTGAACCGCAGCCAGCAAGGAACTCGGTGCCCCCAGCGCACGCATCAGCGCGAACTCCCGGGTACGCGCATCCCGCGACCCGACGGCCGCCACCAGCAGCACCACCACGCCCAGCGCCAGCGCCACCGCGAACAGCAGTTGAACCGCCATGATCACCTGCTCCAGCACCGACTGCACCTGATGCAGCTCGGCCGACACATCGATCAGGGTCAGGTTGGGATACGCATTGATCAGCCGCCGATCCAGCGCTGCGGCTTGCCCGTCGGGCGAGCGGTAGGCGGAGATATAGCTGATCGGCAGCTCCGGCATCTCGGCGCGCGGGAACAGCACGAAGAAGTTGACCCGCATCGAGCCCCAGTCCACCTTGCGCAAGGTGGTGATGCGCGCCTCGGTGACGATCCCCGCGATGTCGAAACGCAGGCGGTCACCCAGCTTCAGGCCCAACTGATCCGCCAGGCCTTGCTCGACGCTCAGACCGTCCTTGTCGTCCGCCTGCCACGTGCCGGCAGTGAGCAGGTTGTGCGCGGGCAAGGTCGCCGTATGGCTGAGGTTGAATTCGCGTTCCACCAGGCGTTGGGCGCGCTCTTCCTGGAACTGTCCGGGCCGCACCGGCTGCCCGTTGATCGCGACCAGTCGGCCGCGGATCATCGGGTACCAGTCGTAGTTCTGGACGCCCGCCTGTTCCAGGCTCGACCGGAATCCGGTGCCCTGCTCCGGCTGGATGTTGATGACGAAACGGTCCGGCGCATCGGTGGGCGTGGCCGCTCGCCAGCTGTCGATCAGGTCGGTGCGCAGCAGCACCAACAGCGCGAGCGCGAGCAAACCGAGCGACAACGAGCCCACCTGCAACACCGCGAACGCCGGGCGTGCCGCCACCTGCCGGGTGGCAAGCAACAACCAGCGCGGTGCGCCCGCCTGCGGCACCACGGCGCGCAGCGCCTTGACCGCGAGCCACGCCAGCAGCGCAAAGCAGGCCAGGGCGACCGCAAACCCGCCGGTGGCGACCAGCCCCAGCCGCCAATCGGCCGACAGCGCCGTCAGCACCGCTGAGAAGCCCAGCACGCCGGCCAGCAGCACGACGATGGAGCCCAGCTTCGGCCGTCCCAGTTCACGACGGATCACCCGCAGCGGCGGCACCGCCGCCAGTTGCAGCACCGGCGGCAGACCAAACCCAAGCAGCAGGCACATGCCCATGCCCAGGCCCAGCAGCACCGGCCAGATGCCAGGCATCGGCAGGTCCACCGAGATCAGACCCGCCAACAGGCCGATGAAGGCGTAATGCAGCAGGAAGCCCAGCAGCACGCCGATGGCGCTGGCGATCAGACCCACCCAGGCAAATTCCAGGGTGAAGACCCAGGTCAGCCGGCGCTGCGGCTGGCCGAGCACCCTCAGCATGGCGCAGTCGTCCAGATGCCGATTGGCGAATTCACGCGCGGCCAGTGCCACGGCAATGGCTGCCAACAAGGCCGCCAGCAAGGCGACCAGATTCAGGAACTTGGTCGCGCGATCCAGCGTCTGGCGCATCTCCGGCCGGCCGGATTCCAGTGACTCCAGCCGCACACCGCGCCAGTTCTGCTCGCGCGTTTGACGAGCCGTCTCGGCATTGAACTGCTTCAGCGCGGTCTCGCCGCCGATCACCGCAAACCGATAGGTGACCCGACTGGCCGGCTGGATCAGCGCGGTGGCGGCAAGATCCTTCATCGTCAGCATCACCCGGGGTGCGAAGTTCAGGAAGCCGGCGCCGCGGTCCGGCTCATTGGCGATCTCACCGGCGATGGTCAGCGTGGCGTCACCCAACAGGATCGGATCGCCCACCTTCAAATCCAGCGCACTCAGCACGCCCGCATCGACCCACACCGCCCCCGGCGGCGGCGCGCCCACCTGACGGCCGTCCTTCAACGCCAATTGGCCGCGCAACGGATAGGTCTCGCTCACCGCCTTGACCGCCACCAGCCGACTGCCGCCGCCCTGCGCCTCGCCGGCGCGGGCCATGCTGGGGAAGTTCAGGCTGTCGACGGTCTTCAATCCAAGGCGGGTGGCCAGGTCGCGCACCATCTGGGGCGTTGGCTGGTCGCTGGCGACCACCGCATCACCGCCCAGCAACTGAGCCGCATCGCGCCGCAGGCCGCGATCCAGCCGGTCGGACAGGAAGGACACCGCGCATACCGCCGCCACCGCCAGCATCAGCGCCAGGACCAGCAGGTGCAGCTCGCCGGCGCGCGCATCACGCCAGGTCTGCAGGGCGGTCTGGCGCCACAGTGAAGGCGGGCGGCGCGACGAGGCGCCCTTGGGCGACATCCCCGTCGCGCCGGAAGTCAGGCCGGACGGCGGGTTGGACTGAAGGGGGGATTGCACGCTCATGCCCGCACTGTAGCGAAGGACGTGCCCGCGCGTGCGACACGCCACTGCGGTCGTGCAAGCCAGTTGAACAGACCATGCAAGCGGTTTTCATGATGGCGTTCGTGGCAAGGGCTTAATTCGGGCATGGATTCCAACCACCACCGCCCTGGCGAGACCGCCATCGATCGCCGCTTCCCCGCGCTCTTCGTGTCCCACGGCTCGCCGATGATCGCACTGGAGCCGGGCCAGACAGGTCGGTTCCTTCAGCATCTCGGCCGTACGCTGGACCGCGACTGGGGCCGCCCCACGGCGGTGCTGGCGATCTCCGCGCACACCACCGCCCGCGAGGCGGTGCTGCTGGGCGGTGCCCAGCATGAGGCGATCTATGACTTCGGCGGTTTCCCCGCCGAGCTCTATCGCCTGCGTTATGACGCCCCCGGCGCCCCGGCGCTGGCTCAGACGCTGTCGGACGCACTCGCCTTGCCGGTGATCGATCACGGCGGTCTGGATCACGGCATCTGGACGGCGATGCGCCACCTCTACCCCGACGCCGACGTGCCGGTGCTGCCGCTGGCGCTGACGCCGCACGCCACACCCGCCCAACTCATGGCGCTGGGCGGGCAGTTGCCAATGCTGTCGGCGCAAGGGGTGCTGGTCTTGGCCACCGGCAGCATCACCCACAACCTGCACCTGCTGATGCGGGGCCAGCCGTCCGAGGATGCCGTGGAGATGACGGAATCCCACGCCTTCCGGCAATGGATCGCAGACCGCAGCGCGGCCCTGGACTGGGAGGCGCTGGCCGACTATCGCCAACAGGCACCGCATGCCGCCCTGATGCATCCCACGGACGAGCATCTGCTGCCTTGGTACGTCGCGGCGGGCGCCGGCGGATTGACGATCCAGCCGCAGCGCATCCACCAAGGCGCCACATTCGGCTGCCTGGGCATGGACGCGTATGCATTCGGTCCGCAGGCGCTGCGCCTGGTCCAGGCCCTGGCGGCCTGAGGCAGACCGACCACCCACGACGCCCCGGCGGGCTGCTCGCACATGAACAAAGGCCGCGCACTGCGCGGCCTTTGTTCATGTCGAACGCCCCATTCGGCGTCGGAGTCCTCCCCCATCTGCGGACTGACGCCCTCTGATGGTGCCGACGCCATTCCGCCGTTCCGCCGTTCCGGCGTTCCGGCGTTCCGGCGCTCAGATAAAGATCGCCGCCAGGATGCCCAGAATCAGCGCCCACTTCACCACGTAGTAGCCCAGGCGCGACTTGGCCTTGAAGGCTTTGAAGAAGATCCGAACCTTGTACGCGTGATAGAAGAACTTGTTGAGCCCGCCGATCGGTTCGCTCTCCAGGTTCTGGGTGGCCGCGGCCGTCATCACCAGCTTGCCGAACCAGCGGTTCAGCCAACGGGTCGGCGCGAAGTACAGCGGACGCTCCACATCACAGAACAGGATTACCCGTTGCTGGTCGGTGGTGTTCTCGGCGTAATGGATGAAGGTTTCGTCGAACATGACGTCCTCTCCATCGCGCCAGTGATAGCGCTGGCCGTCGACCTCGATGAAGCAGCCCGGGTCGTTGGGGGTGGTCAGGCCCAGGTGGTAGCGCAGCGAGCCGGCATACGGATCGCGATGGCGCACCAGGCGAGCCCCCGGCGGCAGGGACGCGAACATCGCCGCCTTCACCGTGGGAATGCGGCGCAGCAGTTCGACCGTCTTCGGGCAAAGCGACTGCGCCGATTCCATGTCGCGGTCATACCACTTCAGGTAGAAGCGCTTCCAGCCGGTGCGGAAGAAGGAATTGAAGCCGATGTCGTTGTAGCCGGACGCGGCCTTGATGTAGCCCTCGTCGTTGAGCTTGAGCGCCTCTTCGCGGATCAACTGCCAGTTCTCGCGCAGCAGGGCGAGTTCCTTGAATTCCTCGGTCTTGAGGTAGGGCGTGGCCGGCGCGCGTGAGAACAGGTACATCACCGCATTGATCGGCGAGATGAGCACCGTGAAATCGGTGAGCGCGCGGGCCAGCTTGAAGCGAACCCGGCCCCGGAAGTGGGCATACAAGGCCGAGGCGATGAAGATCGCCAGCACCCAATAACGCGTCGGCGGCAGCCAGTCGGCCATGTGCAGATTCTCCAGAAAGCGCCGCGACTGGCGCTTGAGCCACGGTCCCCGCCCTGCTTGCCCATTTGCCCATTTCTCGGCAACTTCCGGAGCCTCCCGGAGGGCCCGACACGCAGGGGACCGAGTGAAGCGCGGGATTATCACCGCACGCGGGATTTCCCGCAGAAGGGATCAGACGCGAGCGTCAGGGCTTCGCACCGCCGCGCGTGCGCGGGACCGATCCACCGCCAGCGACACCGCCCAGATCGCCAGCCCGCCGAAGGCCAGCACCACGCCGACCCAGCCGGTGGACGTCCAGCCATAACCGGCCGCGATCGTCAGCCCGCCCAGCCAAGGTCCGAGCGCATTGGCCGCATTGAAGGCCGAGTGGTTGAGCGCGGCGGCCAGTGTCTGCGCATCGCCGGCCACATCCATCAGCCGCGTCTGCAGCACCGCACCCAAACCGCCGCTGCAGCCGATCATGAAGACCACCAGCAGCAGCGTCCACAGGTTGCCGGCCGCAAACGGGTACAGGCCCAGCGACAAGGCGCTCCACAGCAGCAGCCCGCCGACGGTGGGCATCAAGGCCCGATCCGCCGCCCAGGCCGCGCCCAGGGTCCCGGCGGTCATGCCCATGCCGAACACGCTCAGGACCACCGGCAACATGCCCGGGCCGGTGCCGGTGACTTCCAGCAGCGTGGAGCCGAGGTAGGTATAGACCGCGAACATGCCGCCGAAACCGATCGTGGCGATGCCCAGCGTCAGCCAGACCTGACCACGGGCCAGCGCACCCAGCTCACGCATGGCGCTCGCGCCCGCACGAACGGGGTCGCGCGGTGCATGCAGGGCAACCAGCGCGGCCGTGAGCAGCGCCATCACGGTCACCACGCCAAAGCCCCAGCGCCAGCCGGCCCATTGGCCCAAGGCATTGGCGAGCGGCACACCGACGATGGTGGCCACCGTCAAGCCCAGCATCACCAGGCTGACCGCCTGCGCGCGCCGCGCCGGCGCAACCATCGACGCCGCCACCAGCGCCGCCACGCCGAAGTACGCCCCATGCGGCAGCCCGCTCAGGAAGCGGAACAGCAGCATCGCGTGATAACCGGGGGCCAGCGCGCTCAACCCATTGCCGATGGCGAATCCCAGCATCAGCAGGATCAGCAACGTCCGCCGGGGCACCTTGGCGCCAAGCACCGCCAACAGCGGCGCGCCGACCACCACCCCCAGCGCATAGGCACTGATCACATGGCCGGCGGCCGGTGCATCGATGCCCAGATCCGGCGCGAAAAAGGGCACCAGACTCATCGCCGCGAATTCGGTGGTGCCGATCGCAAAGCCACCGATCGCCAGCGCCAGCAAGGCCCAGCCGGTGTGCGCGCCGGGCGGCACCGGCGCGTCAGAGGACTCGGGCGTGGCGATCGGAGCGGCGGCAGACATGGATTGAAAGGTCTCGTTCAGGAAACGTTCAGCATTGCAACACGATTCGGACAACCGGGTCCCGCACGAGGTCGCAGCGCGCCCATTGCAAGCAGGTTGCGGGGAGGATGGAACTGCCCTCCCGTCGCGCTACACTGCGTGCCTTCGCCGCGAGCCGTGACGGCACGCGCGCCGAACCAGCCCTGAGCGGGCGTCGTATAACGGCTATTACCTTGGCTTCCCAAGCCAATGACGAGGGTTCGACTCCCTTCGCCCGCTCCACCTGTCCCACACCCTCCTTTCGCCACGACATCCCCCTCGCTCACGGCGTTCACCGATGGCGGGGCTATGGGTTTTCGCGCGAGCTTGTCGGTCGCTCAGGTGCTTTGGCAGGCCCCGCATCCTCGCGGCGCACGACGGCTTCCGGCTCCCCGCCCGGCCATCGATGCCGCAATTCAGCGCCCTCGGGCCGATGCAGCCAGGGTGCCAGTGAAGGCGGCGCCTCACGCCGATAGGTGTAGACGAAGGGCAGGTAGATCGAGGCCGCCAACGCGCCCACCGTCGCATTCACGATCAACGACTGATGGCCCGCCGACAGGCCGGTGCCTTGCAGGGCCGAATCCACCGCCAACGCGCCCGCCATGATGGTCTCGAAGGCCGAGGTTCGTTGGGCCAAGCCCAGCAGGCACTGGTCCGTGACCGTGTTGCGGTCCGGCCAGCGGGCCCGAAGCGTCAGCCGCAGGGGCTCGACCCTCGGTCGGGGCGCCCGGCCGCAGGCGACATCCACGGCGGCCCGCTGGCGCTGCTCCCGCTGCGCGAGAAGATGGGTGGCGATCGGCATGAACAGGACGTCCAGCACTTCGCCGCCCGCGTTCAGCCCGCCTCTCAGCAGGTCGTGCGGCAGATGCGGCGCCATGCGTTGCACCGCCGCTCGCACCTGGTCGCCGAGGCGGGACGGGGTGGAGGCGAGCCCGGATGCCCCGTCGGCCGCCTGGATGAACCAATGCGCCGCGCTGTCCAGCGGCGAGGTGCCCCGCGGCGCGCGGGCCGCTTCGGCCATCACCCAGCCCGCGCCCGAGCGCGGCGCCCACGCATCCATGCCCATTCCGGTCACGGTCTGACCCACACCATAGGCGCCGGCACCGATGACCGTGCCCCCCAGGCGCACTGGCGAATTGCCGGTCAATGGGAAGAACAGCTGGGCGGTCTCCCGAGCGATGCAATAGCTCAGCATCTGCAAGCCGAAACTGCTCATCCGGCTGGCCATCACCGGTGGATGCCCGACCAGCGCAGCCACGCACAGCCCGCAAGCCGACAACAACAGCATCGACACGCGCGCGAGCCGACTGGCGGCGGTGGCGCGGTTCTGGCATTCATCCCGCATCAGGCCGGCGATGTTCAGGGCCGGACCGATCAGCAGGCAGGACGCGCCGATGGCGTGACGCGCGGTGTCCGACAGCTCTCCGATCGTCATCGCGCGCTCCAGCGCGAAGCCCAGCAACTGCCGCAGCGTGGTGGTCACCGCCACGATCAGACCGGTGTGGATGCTGGCGTTGGTGAGGTTCGCGGCCCAGCGGGCAGCGTCGCTCTCGAACCGGTTCTGGGCCACGGCGGTGCCGGTTCCGTTAACCACGCGCAGCAGGCGCGTCAGCAGCGACAGCAGCGCCATCGAGCGATCCCTTGGCGTGGCGCCGCCGGATGCGGCTGGCAGATGCAGCACCATCAACTCCAGCACCTCGCGCGCGGGCCCCTGGGGATGCGCGGCCCGCGCCGCCGGGACACCCTCCTCGCAAACGGCGAGCGCCATGTCGGCCAGGGCGTCCACTTCGGCGGGAGCCGACTGGCGCAAGCCATCCTCAATCTGCTGCAGTTCGGCCTGCAAGCCCTGCAGCACATTCACGAAAGGAGCGCGCTGCGGCGTCGTGACGGACGACCGACCCACCGCCCCTAACCATCGCGCTTCGACGGTCAGCAGCGCGGTGGCGTCGAGTTCCTCCAGGCATCCCAGGGTGGCTCGGCGCGGTCGCTCGCGGGGCTCGGCGGCCGGCCCCGCGTCAGTCCGTGAATCTGCCTGATCGCTGGAGGCGGCCCAGGAGGGCATGGAGCGGGATGCGGCGAGTGGATTCACGATGGCCTCCTGCGTTGCGCCAAGGCGGCGCTGAGCCGACCGAAGGGGTCGACGAACGGAGGTCAGTCCGGCCCTTGTCTGGCAAGTTCCACCATGACACCTCGCCTCACAGGCGCTCCCGAGCGGCCATCCGCCAAAGTCGTTCAGCGGGGCCACCTGACGGCCACCCGCGCCTCCCCAGCGACCGCGCCACCAGTGGATCGCGCCGCCTCAAACACCCGCCATCATGGTGGCGCTTCCGGGTCGGAGGCCTCCGGGTGGACCTATGGCGATGCGGCCCGATCGCGCGGAACGGCTGACGGAATGACCGTTCAGCTCCTACGAACCCTGGCAGAAAGGTCGGCACTGATCGGCCATTGAGCCAACCCCGGAGCCGTCGTCCATGTACCTTCAACCCCATCGATCCGGCGCTCAGTCACCGGACCTCGACACGCCGACCCAGGCCGCAGCCGCCGAGTCATCCGCACCTGCCGTCCCTGCGGATGAGGCGGGTCGGAATGGCCAGGCGGAATCGCCCGTTCCCAATTCTTCAGCGGCCGAGGCGGGCACGCAGGCATCGAGACGGGAACATCACCGCGAGCTCACCGTGCCCGACTCGGCCTCAGCGCTGGCGGAAGCTTCGCACCCGATCTTTCGGCGAGGTGCCACGCATGAGCGCATGCACAGGGCACGGGCCGCCCAGCCCACCGCCGGGGCCCCCAACACGCGACGCGGTGTGGCCTTGCACGCGCTCCTGGAGGCCAATGCACCGTCACGCCCAGCACCATCACGCGCCGCGCTGACACGCACCTTGGCAGTGCGGCCCGATTCAGGTGATGCAACCGCCCCTGCACGTGCCCACACACCCTTGACATCGTCTCCTGCATCGGCCGCGTCGGCGCCGCTGGGCCGACAGCACCCGCCGTTGGGCCGCCGTGTGGCTCAGGCACCCGGCCAAGCGCGCTCCGGCAGCGACCATCCCGGCACCACTCGACCCGCTCATCCGCTGTTGAGACGCACGCCCGCCGTCGCGCTGGAGGAACGCTCTGCCGCCACGCCGTTGCCAACGCAGCCCGCGCATCAACCACTGATCCGCACACCAGGCGTGGGGCCTGGCGGCACGTCGGCCCCCAGCACGGAACCGTCCAGAGCCCATGCCGCGCTCACACGCACCCTGGCCTCCCCGCTGGATCCGCACGCTGCCTACACCACGCCCACACCGCCGACACGCATGGCACTGGCGCGTTCGCCCGCGGTCAACCCGTTCGACGCCCGGCGTCTGCCGTCGGATCCGGGCGCTCACGCCCCATTGAGCGCGCTGAATTCGAATGCCTCGACCGTCTCCAACAGTTCGGTGCACTCGGACCTGGCGTACGACGTCGAGGATCCGGACCAGCCGGCCACACCCGAGCGATCCCTCGGCACACCTTGGGCACGCATGGACGGGCCACAGCGCAACCTGCAAAACATGTCGCGCGACACCCGCGCGATGTTCGACCCGCTGCGACCGGCGACCGGGACGCTGGACACACCGGCCGAGCAGCAGGCGCTTCGAGAGGACCTGGAGCGGTTGCGCAACATGCCGCTGCGTTCGCTGCTCAACGAGAGACGGCAGAGCCGCGCCCAAAGCCAAGTCCCGTTGGAGTTCGCACGCGCCGTGATCGTGCATCGCGATGTGGTGACCCAACGCGGCGGTCAAATGCTGGAGCGGCTGAAATCCCCCACGGCGGAGCAGATGCTGGAGGACATTCGCAGTTGGCCCGACCGGGACCGTGCCAACGCCATTGCCGCGCTGACCTGGGCGAACATGGTGGAATTCGAACTCGGCAAGGAATCACCCGCCACGGCCCGCCTGATCGCACTGTGTGCCGAGAACAAGCATCTGTCGAATCACATCGATGCCTACTTCCAGACGCTGGAGTATCGCCACAACAATCAGGACTTCCAGCGCGGCCTGCGTGCGGGCGCCTCGCGACGTGCACCCGAAAGCCGGCTCCCCTATCCCGTCGAAGCCATGCTCACCACACTCGGCATTCGCGAATGGCGCAGGGACCGTCCCAGCCCCGACACGCCCTGACAAAGGAAGGCCCCGGCAGGCAAGCGCCTGCCGGCCCCCCCCCGATCTCAGCGCTGAAGGTCGCCCAGGCAGAGGTACTTGCTTTCGAGGTACTCGTCGATGCCCTGGTGCCCGCCCTCGCGCCCCAGGCCGGATTGCTTCACGCCGCCGAAGGGCACTTCCGCGGTCGAGATCAGTCCGGTGTTGACGCCGACCATGCCGGACTCGATCGCCTCGCCCACGCGGAAGATCCGCCCGATGTCGCGGCTGTAGAAATAGCTCGCCAAGCCGAATTCGGTGCCGTTGGCCATCGCGATGCCTTCGGCCTCGGTCTGGAAACGGAAGACCGGCGCCACCGGGCCGAAGGTCTCTTCACGGGCACAGAGCATGTCGGAGGTGACATCGGCCAGCACCGTCGGCTGGAAGAACCGGTCATGCAGCCGTTCCCCCCCGATCAGGATGCGCGCGCCCTTGGCGGTGGCGTCCGCCACATGGCGCTCCACTTTCTCGATGGCCGCGTCGTCGATCAGCGGCCCTTGCGTCACGCCCGACTCGAAGCCATTGCCCACCTTGAGGGCGGCCACCTTCTCCGCCAACTTGGTCACGAAGGCGTCATAGACGCCGTCCTGCACATAGAAGCGATTGGCGCAGACGCAGGTCTGGCCGGCGTTGCGGTACTTGCTGGCCAGGGCGCCTTCCACGGCGCTGTCCAGATCGGCATCGTCAAACACTAGGAACGGCGCATTGCCACCCAACTCCAGCGACAGCTTCTTGATGGTCGGCGCGCTTTGCGCCATCAGGATGCGGCCGACCTCGGTCGACCCGGTGAACGACAGATGGCGCACCGCCGGGCTCTCGCACAGCACCTTGCCAATGGCGATCGACTGGTCGCCGTCGCCGGTGACCACGTTCAGCACCCCGGCCGGCATGCCCGCGCGCTGGGCCAGCTCGGCCGCGGCCAAGGCGGTCAGCGGGGTCTGTTCCGCCGGCTTGATCACGACCGGACAGCCCGCGGCCAGGGCCGGCGCGACCTTGCGGGTGATCATGGCGAGCGGGAAGTTCCAGGGCGTGATCGCCGCGCAAACGCCCACGGGCTGCTGGATCACCCAGTAGCGCTTGGTGGGATCGGTGGTGGGGATGGTCTCACCGTAGACCCGCTTGCCTTGCTCGGCAAACCATTCCAGGAAACTGGCGCCGTAGACGATCTCGCCGCGGGCTTCGGCCAGCGGCTTGCCCTGCTCGGCAGTGAGGATGCGGGCGAGGTCGTCGGCATGCTGGATCAGCAGGTGATACCAGCGCATCAGAATGGCGCCGCGCTCCTTGGCCGTCTTGGCACGCCAGGCGGGCCAGGCGGCCTGGGCGGCAGCCACCGCCGCATCCGCTTCGGAAGCGCCGAGATTGGCCACATGGGTCAGCAGCTCGCCGGTGGCGGGATCGTCCACATCGAATCGCGCCGCGCCGCCGACCCATTCGCCGTTGATCAGCGCATCCGTCTTGAGCAGGCTGGGGTCCTTCAGCTGGGCCAGCGGGGAAGTCTTGGTGTCCATGAAAAATCTCCAGGCAGTTCTCGGTCACGCCGCACAAGGGCAAGCGCGGTGCGAGCGGCTGAGTCGGCACAGCCATCGTTCGGGTCATCCTAGCGGCTTTGGCAAACACGCCACGTCACCAAGGCGGCGCATCCACAGGGGCATGAGGGGCGCTCCTATAATCGAAAGCTTCGTGAAATCAGGCCTCGGACAAAGCGGAATCAAGGGGTTGGGCGGCACGGCCACCGGAGGGACGTCACAGGATGTCCACGGTACGCGCCTCACAATCGCTTGCAAAGACGCGGTTCGGCGGCTCATGACTGAGCGTGAGTCTTTCGCTCGACCAGGCGCTTCGCGTGGCTGTGACCCAGTGACACCGAAACGCCTGCCCAAGCGCATGGAAAGAATTTCGATCCGGTCGGTGTTCGCGCACAGCGCGCCCACCCTCGATCACCGCACCCGCCCGCCAGGCCAGACAGCAAAGGACAGGCATGAAAGCCGCAGAGATCCGCAACACGTTCCTGAAGTTCTTCGAATCCAAGGGGCATCAGATCGTCGCCTCCAGCCCGGTCGTGCCTGGCGACGACCCGACCCTGCTGTTCACCAACGCGGGCATGAACCAGTTCAAGGACGTGTTCCTGGGCCAGGACAAGCGGCCGTACTCCCGCGCCACCACGGCGCAGAAGTGCATCCGCGCCGGCGGCAAGCACAACGACCTGGACAACGTCGGCTACACCGCGCGTCACCACACCTTCTTCGAGATGCTGGGCAACTTCAGCTTCGGCGACTACTTCAAGAAGGACGCGATCAGCTTCGCCTGGGAACTGCTCACCGAGCACTTCAAGCTGCCCAAGGACAAGCTCTGGGTCACCGTCTATTCCGAGGACGACGAGGCCTACGAGATCTGGAACAAGCAGGTGGGCGTGCCCGCCGAGCGCATCGTGCGCATCGGTGACAACAAGGGCGGCCGCTACATGTCCGACAACTTCTGGATGATGGGCGACACCGGTCCCTGCGGCCCGTGCACCGAGATCTTCTTCGACCACGGCGCGGACATCCCCGGCGGCCCTCCGGGCAGCCCGGATGAAGACGGCGACCGCTACATCGAGATCTGGAACAACGTCTTCATGCAGTTCAACCGCACCGAAGACGGTGTGATGCATCCGCTGCCCAAGCCGTCGGTGGACACCGGCATGGGCCTGGAGCGCATCGCTGCGGTGCTGCAGCATGTGCATTCGAACTACGAGATCGACACCTTCGTCGCGCTGCTGGCCGCCGCCAAGGCGGCGGTGGACGGTGCCAGCGCCGGTGACTGCGACAAGGACTCCGCCTCGCTGAAGGTGATTGCGGACCACATCCGCGCCTGCTCGTTCACCATCGTCGACGGCGTGATCCCGGGCAACGAAGGCCGCGGCTATGTGCTGCGCCGCATTGCCCGTCGCGCCATCCGCCACGGCTACAAGCTGGGTGCCCGCACCCCGTTCTTCCACAAGATCGTGGCGGAGCTGGTCAACCAGATGGGCGAAGCCTACCCGGAGCTGCGCCAGGCACAGGGCCGCGTGGTGGAGGTGCTCAAGCAGGAAGAAGAGCGCTTCTTCCAGACCATCGCCAACGGCATGGAAATCCTGGAGGCGGCCTTGTCCGGCCTGACCGGCGCCTCCCGCCAGCTCGACGGCGAGACCGCCTTCAAGCTGCATGACACCTACGGCTTCCCGGTCGACCTGACGGCGGATGTCTGCCGTGAGCGCGGCGTCACCGTCGACCAGGCCGGCTTCGACGCCGCCATGACCCGCCAACGCGAGCAAGCCCGGGCCGCCGGCAAGTTCAAGATGCAGCAGGGCCTGGAGTACACCGGCGCCGCCACCACCTTCCACGGCTACGAGCACCTGGTCACCGAGACGGCCACCGTCACGGCGGTCTATGTGGACGGCGCGTCCGTTGCCCAGGCCCAGGCCGGTGATGACGTGGTGGTGGTCCTGGACCACACCCCGTTCTATGCCGAGAGCGGCGGCCAGGCCGGCGACAGCGGCGAGCTGCGCAACCACACGACCCGGGTCGCGGTGGAAGACACGCTGAAGATCCAGGCCGATGTGTTCGGTCACCACGGCCGGGTGCTGGAAGGCACGGTCAAGGTCGGTGATGTGTTCAAGGCGCAGATCCATGCAGAAGCCCGTGCCCGCACGGTGCGCAACCACAGCGCCACCCACCTGATGCACAAGGCGCTGCGCGAAGTGCTGGGCGCCCATGTGCAGCAGAAGGGCTCGCTGGTCAATGCCGAGCGCACCCGCTTCGACTTCGCCCACAACGCCCCGATGACGGCGGAGGAGATCCGCAAGGTCGAGGCCATCGTCAATGCCGAAATCCTGGCCAATGCCGACGCGCAAGCGGAAGTCATGGCCCTGGACGATGCGCAGAAGAGCGGCGCGATGATGCTGTTCGGCGAGAAGTACGGCGACACGGTCCGGGTGCTGAGCATCGGCAGTTCCAAGGAACTGTGCGGCGGCACCCATGTGCGCCGCACCGGTGACATCGGCCTGTTCAAGATCGTCTCCGAAAGCGGCGTGGCCGCCGGCATCCGCCGGGTCGAGGCGATCACTGGCGACAACGCGCTGCACTACCTGCAATCGCTGGAGTCGACGCTGGGCGCCGTCGCCGGCACCCTGAAGGCCGCGCCCAACGAGGTCGAACTGCGGGTGCACTCGGTGCTGGATCAGGTGCGGTCGCTGGAGAAGGAACTCGCTGCAGCCAAGAGCAAGCTCGCTTCGGCACAAGGCGACGAACTGCTGGCACAGGCGGTGGACGTCAAGGGTCTGAAGGTGCTGGCCGCCACGCTGGTGGGCGCCGATGCCAAGACGCTGCGCGAGACCATGGACAAGCTCAAGGACAAGCTCAAGACGGCCGCCATCGTGCTGGCCGCGGTCGATGGGGACAAGGTCCAGTTGGCCGCCGGCGTGACCGCCGACAGCACCGCCAAGGTCAAGGCTGGCGAGCTGGTGAACTTCGTGGCCCAGCAGGTGGGCGGCAAGGGCGGCGGCAAGCCGGACCTGGCCATGGCCGGCGGCACCGACGCCAAGGCACTGCCCGCGGCGCTGGCCAGCGTGCAAGGCTGGGTGGGCGAACGCCTGTGACCTTCCGCGCCCTTGTGGGCGCACCGATTGCCGCGTGCCGACCCTGTCTCACCGGGCCGGCACGCACCACTTCCGCGAAGGGCCCCGGTCGGGGCCCTTTGTCTTGATCGAATCCCGCACCCTGACGGAGCCCCGATATGGCACACACCGACGACATGGACACCCCTTCCCTCGACATCGAGAACGCGCAGCGCCTGGCTGAATACCTGACCCTGCTGGCTGGCGCCGCCAACCAGGATGCGCCCGCGGTCACCCTGGACACGCTGGACGGCTACATGACCGCCCTGCTGGTTGGCCCGCAGCCGACCGCGCCGCTGCAAGCGATGGATGCCCTGTTCGGCGACAACTGGCCCGCTGCCTTCGAGGAACAGGACCTGACCGACGCCTTCATGGATGCCCTGCACCTGCGCTGGAACGAGATCGGCGACAGCCTGGATCCGCAGCCGCTGCTGGATGCCCCGGAACAGATGCATCTGACCCCGCTGATCTCCGAGTTCGACGACGAGACCAAGGAGCGTCTGATCGCCGAGGGCGCGCTGAGTGCCGATCTGCTGGCGCGCCTGCCTGCGCCTGGCGCGATGTGGGCCCAGGGCTTCCTGCAAGCCGTGGAAGACCTCGACACCTGGGAACTGCCCGAAGGCGATGCCGACGAGGACCTGACGCTGATGCTCCAGGCGATCCAGGCTGTGACCTTGGCCGAGGGTTCGAGCGCCCGCGCCGAGTACATCGAGCAGGCCTACGAAGAGCCGGAAGGCATCGACCAGAATGCGCTGATCGACGACATGCTGTTCACCGCACAGGACATGCGCCTGTTCTGGATGCAGCAGGCGGTGCTGAAGGGTGCCCATGCCCAGGGCGCTGACGACGACAGCGAAGGTCAGACGACGCACTGATCCCGCATGGCCACCTGAGCGGCCCGCGTGAGCCAAAGAAAAGGCGCCCTCTTGGGGCGCCTTTTTCGTTCGTCCATTGACCTAGGCAGTCGGCGATCAGCGATCAGCGATCAGCGATCAGCAGTCGGAGGTCGGAGGTCGGAGGTCGAAGGTCGAAGGTCGGCATCGGTATCAGCATCAGCATCAGCATCAGCATCAGCATCAGCAACTGAATCGTGTGCGCTCACGCCTCGCGCTTCAGAGCCGGCCTTTGCAATTCGGCGCGCCGCACCGGCACCGCAGGCGGCCCTCGTGATGGCTCTCGCCGTAGTCCGCGCAGATCTCTTCGCCGGGCTCGATGTCACGCATGGCATAGAACTCCGCACGACCCTGCCGAATCCGCAGCACCGCATTAGGGGAACAGCTGTGATTGACATGCCGCAGCGCGCAGTCCGAGCGGGTGGCATCAATGGCGGTCTTGTGGGTCACCTCGACCACATGAATGCGACGCTTGCCCTCGATGCGCCGGCGGGCCTCCCGCACAGGCACGACCTCGCCGCGCATCTCGCCGATCTTGCGCCGGGCGGGGATGGCCTCGCCGGCGAAGACGCCGAGGCCGTCGATCGGGCTCGGTCCCACGGTGAGCTCAAAGCGCTCGGCGGGCAGCGGCTGGCCTTTCTGGCCGGGCTGGCGCGAGACCGGCACACGCGCATCGGCATCGACCGCAGCCGGCGGCGCGACAGGAAGGGAACTCAGACGAGGCATGGCACTCAGGTCGCGGCGCAGACCGCAGCAAATCGACGAGTGTGCATTGTCGCGCCGTTGCCACTGGGATCGCGCCTTCTTCGCTTGACCGCCCTGTGGGCTCAACAACATACTGGATCGCATGTCCCGCTCACACCACCCGTTCGTCCTAGGCCATCAGATGCCGGTGCACACGATGCACCAGCACCTGTGTGCAGCCATGGATGGCAGGCGTCGAACGCGGTAGACGCCCCAGGACCCGATCCAGGACAGCCCCCCGGCTCTCCGAGATCCCAAAGTCCCCACCCTCCCCCCACAAGGCCCGCGCAACCCGCGGGCCTTGTTGCTTTCCGCCCGGTCCCTGCCCCTTTCATCCATCCCCCAAGGAGATACCGATGCAGACCCCGACGCCGTCCCTCACCCGCCGCGACACCGGCCGCGATGACGGTCGCGATGACGGTCGCGACGTCAGCCCGACCCTGCGCCGCCCTCGTGCCGACGACGCGCCCGCCCTGGCTGAGCTGTTGGGCCACCCCGGGGTGCAGCCGTGGCTGCTGCAATTGCCGTTCACCTCCGAAGCCTTCTGGCGTGAGCGTCTGGGCAAGACGCCCGATGTGCAGTCCGGCGAGTTGCAACTGCTGGCGTTCGACGGCGATCGGCTGCTGGGTTCGGCCGGTCTGCATCTGGTCGGCCCCCAAGCACGCCGCCGGCATGCAATGGCGCTGGGGATCGGCGTTCATCCGGACGCGCAAGGCACCGGCGTCGGCACGGCCTTGATGTCGGCCTTGATCCAGCAGGCGGATGACTGGCTGGGAACGCTTCGGATCGAACTCACCGTCTTTGCGGACAACCTGCGCGCGATCCGGCTCTATGAGCGTTTCGGCTTCGTGCATGAAGGCCGCTTGCGCGCCTATGCGCTGCGCAGCGGACGCTATGTCGATTGCCTGAGCATGGCCAGACTGCATCCCCATCCGCCGCGCTGGGATTGAGGCGCGCGGGCCGGCGTGTCACCGCCAGACGCCGCATCTGGCATCTGGCATCTGGCATCTGGCCGTGCACTGGCGCGGGACGTGATTGGCGTGCCGTGCGACGCGCGCGGCACCCGGCGAGCGCACTCGGTCATCACACGACACCACAGGACACCGCATCAAGGCGGCGCCAGGCCTCTGGCGCCGCTTTCCCAGCGGACGACGCACGAAGCCACCTACCGCAGCGCGCCGGGACCTGCCGATCCTTGGGACATCAGCGGCCCATCATTGGGACATCATTGGCCCATCAACTGGACGCCAGCAATTGGACGTCCGACACCGTCACCTCGGCAGAAGAGGCGGCCACCCCGCTGACCAGACTCCACAGGTCGTCGGTATCGAGCAGCGTCAGCATGTGCGGTCCCTTGCCTTTGAGCAGTCGCACTTGCGCCTGGGCCGCCCAGCCGGGTCGCGTGGGGCTGGCTTGCAACTGCGCGGTGCCCGCGACAAACACCTGCCCCAGCTGCTGTACGGCCAGCACCAAGCGCTGTCCACGGGCCGTGCGACACACCAGCAGCGCGGCCTCGTCGCCACACGGGCGATTGAAGAGCAACTGCCCCAGGTCCAGCACCGGCAGCATGCGGCCTTCGAAACCAATCATGCCGCGCACGGCCATCGGCGCTTGAGGCCAGGCGGTGACGCGTTGGCGCTCCAGGGCGGCAAGCACCTGGATCGCGGGCAAGCCCAGCCATTGGTGATCGACCAGGAAACTGGCGACATCCAGGTGCTCAGGGCCAGCGGGCGGCAACGGCACGAAGGCGGCTTCCGTCTCGGTCGCCGCCAGACCGCTCATGCGCGGTCCCAGCGGGAGCAGCACCAGCGCGGCGAGATCCTGCGGATCGGCGGGCATGTCGCGACGGTATTCGCGGTAGCCGCCGGACATGGCCAAGCCATACGCCTGCACGCGGCCGTCCAGTTCGAGTTCACCGGTGATGTGTTGATCGGCGCCCAGCGCGCTGAGTTCGGCCAAGGGCGCGGGTGAGCGGTCACCCGGTGCCCAGCGCTCGTCACTGCTGGCGACGACGATGCCGGCGCGCGTGACCAGCAACGCGGCCGATCCCGCCTGCGTCGGCAAGGCCGCGCGGAGCATGGCGCGGAATTGAGGCTGCCCATCGAAGACGATGGCGATGCCACCGGCGAGCCGGCCACCGTCCGGATGCGGCACGCCGGCCGCATACACGAGGCACGGCGCCTCGCCTTGCTCGCCATACAGGCCGCAAGGGGCGTGGTCGGAGACCACATACTGGCTGCTGTCACGCAGGGCCAGGGCGCCCTGAACCCAGTCGCCTTCCAGCCGCCGACCGACCTGGTGGGCCTGGGCCGGATCCGACACCGCCACCACCCGGCCATGGACGTCAAAGACCAGCAGCAGCGAATACACCGTATAGAGCGCGTGGATGCTGCCCAGCACCTCGGCCGCGACATCGGCCCGGCCATCGGCCAGCGCACGCTGCAGGCGCGCATCGAGGGCCCACCATCGGCAGTCATTGGCGCGTTCATAGAGATTGCGATTGACGATGGAGATCGCCAACTCCCCCTGAAAGCCCACGCTGTCAAAGATCGCGCCCAGCGCACCGTGTTCGAGTTGCGCAATCGCGCGTTCGAACACCTGGCGAAGCTGATCGCCGGTGCGTTGCACTTCATTGAGCAAGGTGACCGCGAAATCGGCGTTGCCGCTGCTGTCGGTGCCACCCGCCGCTGGCCCGGAACCGGACGGATGCGCATGGGCGCGGCTCTTGAGCTTGCCGTTCCACAACGACCGGGACAGTTCACGCTGGATGCGCCGCGCCTCGACCGGGATGCTGCGCAGTTCCTCGTCGAACAGATCCCGGGTGTCGATCTGCTGCGCGCGGCCTTGCGTCTGCTCAGGCGGCGCCTCAGCGAAGGCATGATTCAGCGGTTGCAGCATCTGGGCCGACCAACCGGGGCCGAAATAGCCTTCGTACCCACTGGCTGCGGCGCAGGTGGACAGGTAGTCACGTCCGGCGAAATCGATGCGCCAGCCCTGGCTGTTGCCGGCATCAGGCAGCGGCGCGCCCAGCGGGATCTGCCAGGGATCCGAGGTGAGCAGCACGCGGCCTTGCGCATCCTTGAGGACCAGGACCGACCGGGGCACACCCGCGCAGAGCGCGCGGAACAGCCCCAGCATCTCGTCCTCCAGCTTGAAGGACAGGCACAACACGCCCTGCGCGCCTGCGGCGCCCTTCACTGCGGCGGCATAGATCAGTCCCGCCGAGCCCCCCAGCAATCCGCTGGGCCCATGCACTTCGACGAAGGCCTGACCGGGCTGGAGCGCCGCCATCAGGCGCGGATCGTGGACCACCTCGGCGCATCGCTCGGCATCCAGGGCCGCCAGGCGGCGACCATCAGCCGCCAGCAAGACCACCTGGTCATAGACCGAGTACTTGGCGACGTAATCGCGGAATCGGCGCTGCAGCGACTCGGCGTCGCCAGACGCCAGGGACCCTTCGGCATCGGCCTGCAACAGCGCGCAGAGCGGCGCGTCGGCCGCCAGGAAGCCGACATCGGCGGTGCGCTCGAAGAGGTTGCGGATCAGGATGTCGATGGCCACCTGAGAACGGCCCTGCAGCTGCTGCACCGCGTTGTGCAACTGGCGGCGGGCCAGGCTGTCCAGCAGCCGGCCGGTGAGCGCCTCGAAGGCGCTGCGGGTGTCGGCCATGTCGGTGGCGGCACCGCTCATCTGGCCCAGCAAGGCCAGGCTGTCCCACGCGCCCTGCAGCCGCATGAGCGGCTCACGGTATTCATCCAGCAGCGGCATCGCCGCCAGCAAAGGTGCCACTTCCGTACTGAAGGGCAGGCCTTTTCTCCAGACCTTGGTCATTCCCCGATCCTCGTCGTCTCGCCCTTGTGGGGCTAAAGCGGCGCAGTGTGGGGCCGTCGGATGACGATGTCAGGTGGGGGAATCCGCGGTTTTGAGTGCGATGGCGAAATACCGCACAGCACTTGATCGTCAGGCACGAAGGCGGTGCGCCGAAGGTCAACGGTGGGGCGAAATGAGCGGAGACGGTGCAGGGTGAGAAAGGCCGGGTTCGAGCATTCTTGACGCATCCAGCAACGGCTTGCGCGGCTCGGGACTGCACCGCTCGGCACCTTCAGGCACCGCACGGTCGATCAGTCCACCATCGTGAGGGCAGCTTCGGGACCGCGCCGCTGTGAAGCGGCATGCAACTCGGCGTTGTCGCTGCTTCGGGTTTGAGGGCCAGTGCCCTCGGCACTGCCGCTGCGGTCGGTCGGCGCGGGTGCAGGCGCGGCCGGAGGGCGACTGGGTTGGCGCTTGCCGGTGATGAGCAGACGCGCCAGCTTGACCACCTCGCTGGCCTGGACCGGCGCGGTCGGCGCCAGCAACGCCAAGCCCAGCACGCTGGCGCTCAGGATGCGAAGTCGGGATGGACGGCGAAGGCTGCGGCTCATGGTGTCCCTTTGAGGCGGGATGCGACGATGATGGGAGTATCGAAAGTCAGGTGACCCCACGCCACCGATGCGCGACGAACTGCGTCCTGGACACGCTGACCTGCGGCTGGCGCGGACGAAGCCCATCAAAATCTGTGACGAATCCCACTGAATCTTGAAGGGCCGGCGCGCCGGCCACAATCCCCTGATGCATGACGATGTGAAGCTTCCGGCGCGTACGCTGAGCACGGATCGACTGATCTTGCGCGCGTCCGCACCGTCCCAGTACGCCGCAGTCAGCGATTTTCATCAACGCAATGGACGCCACTTCGCGCCTTGGTCACCACCACAGCCGCCCGGGTTCTGGGACTACGGCCCCACCCGCGATCGGCTGGCGCGGGAAGCCGATGATTTTGACGATGGGCGCCTGTGGCGTTATTGGATCAGCCTGAAGGCGAGTCGCGGCAGTGGCCTGTTTGTTCATACGGAGGACGACCTGCCTGAGGCCTCGGACGGCGAGCACCGGGTGATCGGGCAATGTCAGATCTCGCAAATCTCGCGAGGCGTCTACCAGAGCGCGATGCTGGGCTACAGCCTGGACGAGCAGGCGCAAGGCCGGGGGCTCATGCATGAAGCCGTCCGCCGCGTGATCCAGGAGATATTCAGCCCGGCGGTGTGGCTGCACCGGCTGCAAGCCTCGGTGCGCCCCGACAACGCGCCCAGTCTGCGGGTCCTGCAGCGCCTGGGATTTCAGCGCGAAGGCGTGTGTCCGCGTTACCTCTTCATCGACGGACGATGGCGGGACCACGAGACCCATGCACTGCTCAATCCGGCCTGGGATGACGAACAAGCGCCTCGGTGAAGACAGTGACGGATCAGGGTCGGCGCGGGTCACTGCCTCGATACGGCGTCGGGCATCACCCCTCAGCGAATCAACGCGGGCGCGACCGGAGGGCGGCCGCTGCCCGGTGACGCCACAGTTGCGGATCCCACCGGCGGCGCGCCGGGCGGCCCGGAGGCGCGCAGGCCCGCGCCACGGACCTCGAACCGCACGCGCTGCAGTTCACGTCCGCGATCATCCAGCAGCGCCAGCTCGTGCCGGCCCGGCATGGGCATCCAGTCGAACGACGGCCCCCGACCGACCACCCGCCCATCCAGGCGCCATTGCGCCCTCGCCTGCCGGTCCAGATGGCCCTCATGCGCAAATCGCAAACGCTGGGCCGCGGGCGGAATGTCCGGATCCAGCGCATAGATGGCGCCGGGCGCTGGATTGCGAATGCTGACTGGCGTGGCGGCCAAGCGGATCACCGACTGCTCGGTGCCCGCCACGAACAGCTCGCGGCGCGGCGGCTCGCCATTGGCCTCGAATTGCATCTCGCGGGTCACGATGCCGGAGGGCGGCGCCAGCGGCTTGGGCGAGCTTCCCGCGTGCAGCGCCAGCATCAGCTCTCGCCAGATGGGTGCGGCCCCGCTGACCCCGGACACCTGCTGCATGGCCTGGCCACTGGAGTTGCCGACCCAGACGCCCACGGTGTAGCGGCTGGTCCAGCCGATGCACCAGTTGTCGCGCATGTCCTTGCTGGTGCCCGTCTTGACTGCGGCGGGGAACGGCAGCGCCAGCGCGCTCGCCAGTCCAAACGTGAGCGCCCGGGCGTTGTTGTCGCTCAGCATGTCGCCGACGATGTAGGCCGCTCGCGCATCGGCGACCTGACGAGACACGACAGGCTTCGACAACGGTCCGGCACGCGCAGCGGCAGCCGCATTCGCGGATGGCGGCATCCCTGTGGTCGGTGACGTCACGGGGCGAGCCCTCCCGAACGCCGACGGCGATGGGGGTGAAGGCGGCGCTGAAGAAGATGGCGGAGACACCGGTGGTGTCGACCCACTCGGCGTTGCGAGCGAGGCAGTAGAAATGGTTGCAGACCCTGTGGCGATGTCGACGGGAAGTTTCACGTCGCTGTAGCGCCCGCCGTTGGCGAGTGCACGGTAAGCATTGGTGAGCGCGAGCAAGCTCACATCGGCGCTGCCCAGCGCGAGCGAATGGCCGTAGAAGCCGCCGGTCTCGGGCAGTTGAAGTCCGAGCGCATTCAGCCGCTCAAACAGCAGTTCGGGCGTGAGCATCAATGACACGCGTACCGCAGGGACGTTCAGGCTGTTGCCCAGGGCCGCACGCGCGGTCACCCAGCCCCGGTAGGTCTTGTCGTAGTTCTGCGGCAGATAGATGCCTGCGCCGGTCGGCACTTGTGCGGGCGAATCGTCCAGCAGGCTGGCGGCGGTGATCAGCCGACGCTCGATCGCCAGTTCATAGACGAAGGGCTTGAGGGTGGAACCCGGTTGCCGCCGCGCCAGCACATGGTCCACCTGAGCCGCCTCGGACAGACTGCCACTGGAGCCGACCCAGACACGCACCTCGCCGCTGGCGTTGTCGAGCACGACCACCGCGCCATCCTCCACCTGTCGCCCGTCCAGCTCGGCCAATTGACGACGCAGGGACTGTGTGGCCAAGCGCTGCCACCGCGCGTCGAGCGTGCTGCGCTGCCCGACCGGCCCGTCCGCGCGCAAAGCCAGGCGGGCAAAGTGTGGCGCCCACTGCGGCGTATCCGCCAGGAGCAGCGGCTTGCGGCGTAGCACCGCGCCGACTTCGTCGGGCAGACCGCCGCAGGTCGACCCCATGGCCTTCAGCAGACCGCAGGCCCGCGTGGCGATCACTTCGGCCGACGCATTCGGCCCGCGCAGCATGACCGCCAGCATCGCGGATTCCCGCGCATCGAGTCCAGCAGCTCGTTTTCCGAACAGCGCCTGCGCCGCTGCCGGCACGCCGATCAGTTCCCCCCGCAGCGGCACGCGGTTCAGATAGGCCTCGAGGATCTGCGCCTTGGTCCACCGCTTTTCCAGCCGACCAGCCACCCAGGTCTGACCGAGCTTCTGGGTCAGGCTGCGGCCACCGCGATGGGCCAGGTCCTCGTCCAGCAGACCCGCCAGTTGCATGGTGACGGTCGATGCGCCGCGGGTGCGGGTGTTCCAAAGGTTGCCCCAGGCACTGGCCGCCACCGCCGACCAATCCACGCCGCTGTGCGCATAGAAATGCTGGTCTTCCGACAGGAGGATCGCATGCAGCAACGCGGGCGACATCTGAGCCAAGGGCACCCAAGCCAGCGTGCGATGACGAAGATCGAGTCGCATCGACTGCAGCGGCTCGCCGCGGCGATCCAGAAGCAAGCGGTCGGAGGTCTGGTGGGCGGCGCGCGTCTGCTCGAAGCTGGGCAGCTCTGCGGCGTTGGCCGCAGAGGCTCCGACGATGCCGCCCCAGGCAAGCATGACCGCACAAACCCACGCACGAGCCCGGGCCCGAGCCCGAGCGGCAGTCACGTCCCACTGCGCAGGTGCCCGCCGAGCGACGGCGGCGGCCCACCCGCGCAGACGCCTCACGGCGCCACCTCCAAGGTCGCATTCGGCAGTTCACCAAAGCGGTCGGGGGCATACATCGCCTCCGCGCGGGTGGAGGGCATCTGGAAGCGGCCTGCGTTGTTCAGCCGCACCGTGTACTCCAGCACGTGATGGCCACGCGGCAGGTAGCTGAAGTAAGCCCGCCAGGCGGAGAAGCTCCGTTCGATGAAGTCGGGCCAGGCCTCTCCTTCTCGACGCTCGCCCTGGCTTTCGATGGTGCCATCCACGATGGAGGCGCCCGTGGGCAAGGGATCGCTGAGCACGACCCAGGTCATGTCCGCAGCCGCGTCGATCTCCAGGCGGACGCGCATCACGTCACCGCGCGTCCAAGCGGGCGCGGCCTTCTGCGACACCGGTTGCAGGCTGCGCTTGATCGAATAGCCGGCCGTCAGCGGCGCCTTCAACGGCACGGCGGCCAGCGCCTGGACGGTCGCCCAGGGCTTGCCGTCGCCGGTGTGGGTGATCGACAGGGGATTTGATCCCCCGGCCGGCCAGGGCAGCGGCAGCACGCTGCCGTCGGGCTTGACACTCCACTCCTGCACGGCGGACTTGCCGGCCAGTTGGGCTTCGGTCCGGCCCTTGACTGCCTGCGCCTCGAACTTGGCGGAGAACCGTTCCAACGCCAGCGCGCCCCACAGGTTGGCGGTCGTGCTGTACCAGGCGCCCCGCTCCTGACGGGCCAGCGTGCCGGTGATGATGCGCGGCAGGTCCTCGCGCCAGGATGGATCGTCCACCAGCGCGAGGATGACGCGAGCGGCATTGCCGTCGCCGCTGTCCATCAACCACCACCAGGCGTCGGTGTCTTCATTGACGAAGCGCAGCGTCGTCCCGGCGTAGCTCAGGCGCGAACGCAACTGGGTCTGGGCACCGCTGATCTGCGCCTCGCGCTGGGGGGCCTGGGTCATGCGCTGGTGGATCACCAGCCAATCGATGACCGCACTGGTCGGCCAGGTCGGCAGATTGCGGGCATCGACCGTGGCCAGCTGCCGCGGCGTCGCCCGTCCATACCGCGCCAGCGCGGCCAATGCGGCGACACGTCGAGGTTCGTCATCCGGGCGAGGCGACCAGTACCGGCGGGCGATCCGGCCTTCGACAAACGCCGACAGCCCATCGAGCGCCTTGTTCAACTGCGCCTCCGGCAACCGTCGTCCGCCCTCCTGCGCGGCGGACAGCACATAAGCTGTCAGCACGTCGCTGCCCTGGGTGATGTAGTTGGACAGCGGAAAGTAGGCAAACAGCCCATCGCCGTCCTGATAGGTGCTCAGCCGCCCCATCAGACCGTCCCAGCCGCCGGCATCATGCAGCGCGAGCAGTCGCGAGCTCTGCTGCTCCAGGCAGGTGTAGGGATAGGTCTCGAAGAAACGGCGAATGCCCGGCAGCGCGCTGGACAAGCGCGGCTGAAGTCCGATCTGCAAGCCACCGCGCTTTGCGCCCTGCGCCGGCAAGGCGTCTGAGGGTGGTGCGACCGGCAGGCTCATCGGCCCATCCAGTTGCTTCAGCGTGGCCTGCATCACCCGCAGTGGCACCGCGGGCTCGACCTGTTGGGTGGTGCGCATCGCATCCTTGGCGGCGCCAGCGCCTTGCTCGGTGGCCACGGCTTCCCAAGTGATGCGTTGGGCCCCTTCCGGCACCACGACGGACCAGCTCAATTCCTGCGCGGCCCCTGCGGCCAGCTTCAGGGTTTGCGGCTCCTGGATGAGCGGTTGTTCGCCGCCATCGGTCGTGGCTTTGCCCTGCAGCGTGATGCGAAGGTCCATGGCGCGATTGCTGGCATTGCGCAGCGTCATCATGGCCTGAACACGGTCGCCCTCACGCACCAACGGCGGCAAGCCGGACAGCAGTTGGAGGTCCTGGCTCACCTTGATGCTGTTTTCCCCGGTACCGAAACGCTGGCCCGGTGCATCCGCGACCGCGACCAGACGGAATCGGGTCAACGAGTCATTCAGCGGTACCTGCACGACGGCCTCTCCCTGGGCGTTGACCTGCACGGCGGGCTGCCAGGTGAGCAAGGTATCGAACAGCTCGCGCGTGGCAAAACCACCGCCACCGCCGGCCGCCACCGCCTTGCGTCCGTAATGACGGCGCCCGATGATTTCGCTGTGAGCGGTCGACGTCGACACCGCCCAGGGGCGCGTCTGGAGCAGGCTGTCCAACAGCTTCCAGCTCGTGTTGGGCGCCAATGCGAGCAAGCCTTCATCGACCGCCGCGAAGGCAATCAGCGCATCCGGGACGGGCTTGCCATCCTGCGTGACACGGAGCTTGACCTGCGCCGTCTGACGCACGCCGTATTGCGTCTCTTGAGGAACGACGTCGACCTGAAGCTGATGCTTTGCACGCCCGACCTCGATCATCGCCATGCCCAGCTTGAACGAGGGTTTGGAGAGGTCCACCATGGCCGTCGGCGGCTGGTAGTCACCGGATGCGCGCCATTCGCGCCACCAGTTCAACGGCTCACGCCAGCCCCAACTGAAAAACGAATACCACGGCACATCGCGAAGCCGACCACGCAGCACCATCACGCTCACGTAGGCGTTGGGCGTCCAGTCCTTTTGAATCTTCAGATCGATCCATGGGTCGGTGCCTGAAAGTTGCCGGACCTCGCTGTGCATCAAGCCTTCGCGCTCAACGGTCACCAGGGCGGTGGCTTCCCGATAGGGCATCCGCACTTGGAAACGCGCCGTCTCGCCCGGCTCCCACCGACGGCGCTCGGGGATCACATCGATGCGATCGTCGTTGTCCTGAGAGAACCAAAGCTGCCCGGCGCGGGTCACCCAGACCGACCGCGCGGCCTTGGCGCTGCGATTGCTGGTGTCGGTCGCGGTGGCGATCAATTCCAACTGGCCGCTTTGCGTCAATTTCACGTCACAACGGATCAGCCCCTGGGCGTCGCTGGTGCCACGGCACAACTCGCCCATGTCCTTGGCGGTGCTCTGATGTTCGTAGCCGTAGAAGCCGCCGACGAGACGTTTGCGCGTGCTCAGCGTTTGCAACTGTCGGCCCGAGATGCTGATCGAACGCCCCGACACCGGCTTGCCATTGGTATCGAGCGCGACCGCATTCACCTGCAATGTCTGGCCGTTGGCGACCCAGCTTGCGGCGCGAATCCCCACCTGGACTTCAGCCGGCCACAGCGTTTGGGAGGCCGCACGGGTGTGCGTTTGCCCATCGGGATCTCGGTAATTCAACTCCACCCGGAGTTCGGACGGACGGTCCAACGGCGCACGCACTGGCACTCGGAATTGCGCCGCACCTTGCGCATCGGTCTGCACGGCGAGCTTGTCCAGCAGCAGCCGATTGCCACGACTTTCTGCTGCGCTCTGTCCGCCGTCCCCTTCTCCGTCTTCAGGCCCATCGCCTTCGTCGACGGCGCCTCGCTGGGCATCTCGCTCGGAAGGCGGCTCAAAAGCAAAGTCTTCGTAGCCGGCCACCGATTGCCAACGCGGCTGCAGCACCGCATTGATCTGAACCGGCGACTTCGCCATCGGGCCTCCAGCCATGTAATTCAGCTGCGCGCCCCAGGTGTAGTCCTTGGCCCCGACGGACGGCGCCTTGGGTGGCAGCAACCGCGCGTCCACCAGAGGCACGCGGAACTCCTCCACGCGAACGCTGCCGCTGTCCCAACTCCGCCGGCGATTGGCCGTGCCGGTGGTGCGCTCAAGAATCAGCCGGTAGGTGCCCAGCTTCGCGCCGGGCGGCACTTTCCAGGTCGACAACGCATAACGGCTGCCTTGCCAAGGCAGGTCGATCGTGGTGACGTCCTCGCCCGTTCCCTCAAAGACGACCCGAAGACGATTCGGCAACTGATCAGGCGGCGCATCATTGAGCCCCTGCATCGTCTCAAGCCGGAAGAAATGCTTCATTGACAGCGTTTCGCCGGCCCGGAGCATCGGACGATCGGTCACGGTGTGGGCGCGGGCTTGGCTCTCACTGCCGTATGAAATCGGTGCATTGAAGCGCCAGGTCTCAATGCCTCGGTCCCAGGCGGTGAACATGAAGGAAAAGTCAGTCGGACGCCCGGCCTGCTCCAGACGCGCCGTCACGAACAGCCCGCTTTCTCCCACACAACGCTGACGCTCGTTGCGACCCAGGTTCTGCTGGTCGATGCGCGCCAGACCATTTGCGTCTGTCTTGCCCGTCCACAGTTGAGTGCCAGCGCAGTCATACACAGCGATCTGCGCATCGGAAACCGGTCGTCCCTTGTCAAGGCTGGTGACCCACGCGAGGCTGTTGTCACGCCCCCGTTTGAAGTGAAGGCCCAGGTTGGTCACCAGCACGCCGGTCCGCACATACATTGGTCGACGTGTCTCCAGGAGTGACTGGCCCAGCTGGGGAGACTGCAGCTCCAGCACGTGGTATCCCGGCTGCGTCAACGGGATGCCCACCACGTTGATGGACTTCTCAGCTGGCGACGGTGCCGGCACGGTCAATGTCTGCAGGCCGGACTCGCCGCGCAGCAACTCTTCCTTGCGGGTATCCCATTCGGCCTGGGATGCCTTGTACAGCTTTGCATGCCAGCGCAGCGCTTCCAGGTCCTCACCGATGCGCTTGACGCGCAATTGACCAGCGCCGCCGGCTCTCAACTCCTGCTGCACATGGCGAAGGCTGAGCGGAACCAAACTGGGACCTTCACGCTCCCATTCGACAATCCCAAACGGCGCCGCGGCGAATTTCGCCAACGGCGGGGCAGCGCCGGTGCGAACAGTCAGTGGGAAACTGGCTGAATTCGCCAAGGGGCGGCCACTCAAATCACGGATACCGCTTGGCAACTCGATCTTGAACTGCTGGTCCTCGGGCAAGGGCACCGGGAATCTCACGCTGGTGAGCGAGGCTGATTCGCTATCGGACCCATCGCTGTCGGGTGACACCGGCGCGATCAGTTGGTTATCACTTCCCCTGAGGCGTATTGCGAGCGCCTGAGCACGCGGAATCGCCTCCGAGAACGACACGCTCAGAGGGAGAATGGGAAGGCATGGCGCGTTCGCTCTTTCGCGCTCGCAGCTGAATTCTGCAGTCAGCGGCTGGCGCACCGTGAATCGATAACGGTGCTCGCCTCGGGTACGCACGGCGTCGTCCACAGCAGCAGCAATCCCCGGCCCCCACACGAGCGCCGAATCAACGCCAGCTGGCAACGGACGCTGGCAGCCGACCAACACCCAAGGCTGCTGTTTGGCGTCTAGCTTGAGCGCCTTCATCAAGCTGTCTCGCTCGCCCGCAGAATAAAGCTTCACCGGAATGCGCTCGCCGATGGCCTTGGACTCGCACCACATCCCGTTGGCGATCGTCGACTCGTTTGCCGCACCGGAGAGGCGCAGCAAGAATCGTTGGTCCTCTTCAATTTGCGAGCCTTCCCAGGGTCTCACCTGATCGACGGTCGGCGCCGCAATATTGAACGTGAAGCTCCGAGGCCCTTGCCACTGTGGGTTCGCCCCGGGCGCACTGGGCTTGAAATCTTCATTGACGCTGATTCGGCAACGCGCCCCAGACGGCAGCGCCTGTCGAAAATCAAAGACCCACTCCTTCTCGTTGGTCCATCGTCCTTGCCCATCCACACGCACGCCCGGTGAGCACTGCAGGGCCACCGGTGCAGAACCACGAGGATCACCGAGAGGTACGACAGCCTCCTTGAACTGCACCGACACGTTCTGCAATCGGCCGACCTCGCCCTGAGGCGAGACCTTCACCAATTCGATGGCGACAACCGATTTTCCGGCCAACAAAGCAACCGCAGCGACCGCATATCCGGCGTATGCGCGAAGGGACGAGGTATTGCGGGTGCATCGACGGAGCTTGGTGTTCGACATATCCGGCCAGATTGTTCGGGATGCCTTTAGTCTAGCGGCTGCGACAGCGCCAATCCGTCCCTCGAAAGGGGGCACGAATTTGTACAAATCGGGCCATACATACGTCTTACTGCCATCCACCAAAATGAATCGGGGAAGCAGGAATATGAAAGTATAAAAACACACCCCAAAAGCAAAAACCCCTTGAACCGATTGGTTCAAGGGGTTTGGCGGGATATTAGCCTGACGATGACCTACTTTCACACGGGAATCCGCACTATCATCGGCGCTGAGTCGTTTCACGGTCCTGTTCGGGATGGGAAGGGGTGGGACCGACTCGCTATGGTCATCAGGCTTAACTGGTTGGCTGCTGTCTGTCTTTGGGGGACGGGACAACGAGCCCAATTCGGTAGAGTCAAATCAGCTTTTGATTGCGTCTTCAGGAATGAAGAACGGTTGTTGATCTCTCCCTGCAGGGGGAGGAGATCTGCGTGACCACACACCTTGACGTTTTGAGTGTCAAAGTTATAGGGTCAAGCCTCACGGGCAATTAGTACTGGTTAGCTTAACGCATTACTGCGCTTCCACACCCAGCCTATCAACGTCCTGGTCTTGAACGACCCTTCAGGGGGCTCAAGGCCCCGGCAAGACTCATCTTGAGACGAGTTTCCCGCTTAGATGCTTTCAGCGGTTATCTCTTCCGCACTTAGCTACTCGGCGATGCCACTGGCGTGACAACCGATACACCAGAGGTGCGTCCACTCCGGTCCTCTCGTACTAGGAGCAGGCTCTCTCAATCTTGCAGCGCCCACGGAAGATAGGGACCAAACTGTCTCACGACGTTTTAAACCCAGCTCACGTACCTCTTTAAATGGCGAACAGCCATACCCTTGGGACCGGCTACAGCCCCAGGATGAGATGAGCCGACATCGAGGTGCCAAACACCGCCGTCGATATGAACTCTTGGGCGGTATCAGCCTGTTATCCCCAGAGTACCTTTTATCCGTTGAGCGATGGCCCTTCCATACAGAACCACCGGATCACTTAGTCCTACTTTCGTACCTGCTCGACTTGTCAGTCTCGCAGTCAAGCACGCTTATGCCTATGCACTATTAGCACGATTTCCGACCGTGCCTAGCGTACCTTCGAACTCCTCCGTTACACTTTGGGAGGAGACCGCCCCAGTCAAACTGCCCACCATACACTGTCCCCAACCCGGATAACGGGCCAAGGTTAGAACCTCAAACACACCAGGGTGGTATTTCAACGTTGGCTCCACCTGATCTAGCGACCAGGTTTCAAAGCCTCCCACCTATCCTACACAGATCTGTTCAAAGTCCAATGTAAAGCTACAGTAAAGGTTCATGGGGTCTTTCCGTCTTTCCGCGGGGAGATTGCATCATCACAAACATTTCAACTTCGCTGAGTCTCTGGAGGAGACAGTGTGGCCATCGTTACGCCATTCGTGCAGGTCGGAACTTACCCGACAAGGAATTTCGCTACCTTAGGACCGTTATAGTTACGGCCGCCGTTTACTGGGACTTCAGTCAAGAGCTTGCACCCCATCATTTAATCTTCCAGCACCGGGCAGGCGTCACACCCTATACGTCGACTTTCGTCTTTGCAGAGTGCTGTGTTTTTAATAAACAGTCGCAGCCACCGATTATCTGCGGCCTCATTGGGCTCCCCAAGTAAATGGTTCACCTACTAAAGGCACACCTTCTTCCGAAGTTACGGTGTCAATTTGCCGAGTTCCTTCTCCAGAGTTCTCTCAAGCGCCTTAGAATACTCATCTCGCGCACCAGTGTCGGTTTGCGGTACGGTCGTCTGTAGCTGAAGCTTAGTGGCTTTTCTTGGAAGCAGGGTATCACTCACTTCGTCTGCAAGCAGACTCGTTATCACACCTCAGCTAAGCCCTCCGGATTTGCCTAGAGGGCACGCCTACATGCTTGAACCGGGACATCCAACACCCGGCTGAGCTAACCTTCTCCGTCCCCACATCGCACTACAGATCGGTACAGGAATATTGACCTGTTTCCCATCAGCTACGCATCTCTGCCTCGCCTTAGGGGCCGACTCACCCTACGCCGATGAACGTTGCGTAGGAAACCTTGCGCTTACGGCGAGGGGGCTTTTCACCCCCTTTAACGCTACTCATGTCAGCATTCGCACTTCTGATACCTCCAGCAGGCCTCACGACCCACCTTCACAGGCGTACAGAACGCTCTCCTACCACGCACAGTAAACTGTGCATCCGCAGCTTCGGTAACTGGCTTAGCCCCGTTACATCTTCCGCGCAGGACGACTCGATCAGTGAGCTATTACGCTTTCTTTAAATGATGGCTGCTTCTAAGCCAACATCCTGACTGTTTTAGCCTTCCCACTTCGTTTCCCACTTAGCCAATTTTAGGGACCTTAGCTGGCGGTCTGGGTTGTTTCCCTCTTGAGTCCGGACGTTAGCACCCGGTGCTCTGTCTCCCAAGCTGTACTCTTCGGTATTCGGAGTTTGCATAGGTTTGGTAAGTCGCCATGACCCCCTAGCCTAAACAGTGCTCTACCCCCGAAGGTAATACTTGAGGCACTACCTAAATAGTTTTCGGAGAGAACCAGCTATCTCCAGGTTTGTTTAGCCTTTCACCCCTATCCACAGCTCATCCGCTAGTTTTGCAACACTAGTCGGTTCGGACCTCCAGCACCTGTTACGGTACCTTCATCCTGGCCATGGATAGATCACCTGGTTTCGGGTCTACACCCAGCGACTAATTCGCCCTATTCGGACTCGATTTCTCTACGGCTACCCTATTCGGTTAACCTCGCCACTGAATGTAAGTCGCTGACCCATTATACAAAAGGTACGCAGTCACCCTTGCGGGCTCCTACTTTTTGTATGCATGCGGTTTCAGGATCTATTTCACTCCCCTCCCGGGGTTCTTTTCGCCTTTCCCTCACGGTACTTGTTCGCTATCGGTCGATTACGAGTATTTAGCCTTGGAGGATGGTCCCCCCATATTCAGACAGGATTTCACGTGTCCCGCCCTACTCTATTCGTGCCTAGTTCCACAAAAGACATTTCTCATACGGGGCTATCACCCGCTATGGCCGGACTTTCCATTCCGTTCTGATATGCCAAATGCTAAATCACGAGGGCTACTCCGATTTCGCTCGCCACTACTTTCGGAATCTCGGTTGATGTCTGTTCCTCGAGCTACTGAGATGTTTCAGTTCGCCCGGTTCGCCTCGCATACCTATGTATTCAGTATGCGATACCTCTAAAGAGGTGGGTTTCCCCATTCGGAAATCTCCGGATCAAAGCTTATTTGCCAGCTCCCCGAAGCTTATCGCAGGCTATCACGTCCTTCGTCGCCTGTAATCGCCAAGGCATCCACCACATGCACTTAGTCACTTGACCCTATAACTTTGACATCCGCAGATGTCGTCAAGGACAGACGCTCAGCTTCCTGAGCGTTCAATTGAGTATCACGCGTTTCGCCGTTCTTCATTTCTTCTCTGAACTTGTCCAGAGTTGAAGTTTGGTGACGCAATCAAATGTCGCTGGCGGCACGGTGCCGAGTGCCCCTTTACGAGCACCAGCTTTCCGCCAGCAACGCTGATTCGACTCTACGAATTGTTAAAGAACAACAGCCGACTTCTTTCAAAGCCGAGACTGGCAAACCACAGCATCAATCGCTTGACGCTGTGGTTTGCCAACCCTTCAGGAGTGAGAAATTGGTGGAGGATGACGGGATCGAACCGACGACCCCCTGCTTGCAAAGCAGGTGCTCTCCCAGCTGAGCTAATCCCCCTTTCCAGTTCGGCGCGCTCGCCTCACTGTCCGTGGTGGGTCTGGCTGGATTCGAACCAGCGACCCCCGCCTTATCAAGACGGTGCTCTAACCGACTGAGCTACAGACCCACGCGTTCTGGCGTGACCCTGTCCTCAGCGCTCGCCCCTTCAAGGCCAGCTTGCCAGGCTCACGTGTTTTCTCACTCACTGTTGTGTCTGCAGCCGATAAGTGTGGGCGCACTGAACTGAGCTATGTGGACGCCGCTCAACGCTCAACCGAAGTTGATCATTGGCTTTGTCATTCTCTAGAAAGGAGGTGATCCAGCCGCACCTTCCGATACGGCTACCTTGTTACGACTTCACCCCAGTCACGAACCCTGCCGTGGTAATCGCCCTCCTTGCGGTTAGGCTAACTACTTCTGGCAGAACCCGCTCCCATGGTGTGACGGGCGGTGTGTACAAGACCCGGGAACGTATTCACCGCGGCAAGCTGATCCGCGATTACTAGCGATTCCGACTTCACGCAGTCGAGTTGCAGACTGCGATCCGGACTACGACCGGGTTTCTGGGATTAGCTCCCCCTCGCGGGTTGGCAGCCCTCTGTCCCGGCCATTGTATGACGTGTGTAGCCCTACCCATAAGGGCCATGATGACCTGACGTCATCCCCACCTTCCTCCGGTTTGTCACCGGCAGTCTCATTAGAGTGCCCTTTCGTAGCAACTAATGACAAGGGTTGCGCTCGTTGCGGGACTTAACCCAACATCTCACGACACGAGCTGACGACGGCCATGCAGCACCTGTGTTCAGATTCTCTTTCGAGCACTCCCAAATCTCTCTGGGATCTCTGACATGTCAAGGGTAGGTAAGGTTTTTCGCGTTGCATCGAATTAAACCACATCATCCACCGCTTGTGCGGGTCCCCGTCAATTCCTTTGAGTTTCAACCTTGCGGCCGTACTCCCCAGGCGGTCAACTTCACGCGTTAGCTACGTTACTGAGAAGAAACCCTCCCAACAACCAGTTGACATCGTTTAGGGCGTGGACTACCAGGGTATCTAATCCTGTTTGCTCCCCACGCTTTCGTGCATGAGCGTCAGTACAGGCCCAGGGGATTGCCTTCGCCATCGGTGTTCCTCCGCATATCTACGCATTTCACTGCTACACGCGGAATTCCATCCCCCTCTGCCGTACTCTAGCCATGCAGTCACAAATGCAGTTCCCAGGTTGAGCCCGGGGATTTCACATCTGTCTTGCATAACCGCCTGCGCACGCTTTACGCCCAGTAATTCCGATTAACGCTTGCACCCTACGTATTACCGCGGCTGCTGGCACGTAGTTAGCCGGTGCTTATTCTTCAGGTACCGTCATCCCTCCGAGGTATTAACCCAAAGGATTTCTTCCCTGACAAAAGCGGTTTACAACCCGAAGGCCTTCTTCCCGCACGCGGCATGGCTGGATCAGGGTTGCCCCCATTGTCCAAAATTCCCCACTGCTGCCTCCCGTAGGAGTCTGGGCCGTGTCTCAGTCCCAGTGTGGCTGGTCGTCCTCTCAGACCAGCTACAGATCGTCGGCTTGGTAGGCCTTTACCCCACCAACTACCTAATCTGATATCGGCCGCTCCAATTGCGCGAGGTCTTGCGATCCCCCGCTTTCACCCTCAGGTCGTATGCGGTATTAGCTGCTCTTTCGAGCAGTTATCCCCCACAACTGGGCACGTTCCGATACATTACTCACCCGTTCGCCACTCGTCGCCAGGTTGCCCCGCGTTACCGTTCGACTTGCATGTGTAAGGCATGCCGCCAGCGTTCAATCTGAGCCAGGATCAAACTCTACAGTTCGATCTTGATTTACTCAACGGAATTGAACAAAGACTATTTACATAGCTTCATTCTCTTTCCGTGAGCGTCTTTTCGATTTAACCTTCTCAGGTCGCTCGGCCCAGACGCCCACGCTTATCGGCTGCAAATTCTTAAAGAACATCAAAACAACTTGCGTCGTCTTGTTTCGCGTCGCTGACTTGTCAGCAGCGAAGAGATGAGACTATAAACAAGTTCGCTAGAACTTGTCAACCCCTTTGCAGCAACTTCTTCAAGAACCTGCTGCAGGTGTTGGTCTCACCCTCAGAGATCAGCACTCATCACAAGCACTCATCTCTACGGGTAAAAATAGGAACGCCCGGTCACACGACCGGGCGTCTCCTCGATATTAGCCTGACGATGACCTACTTTCACACGGGAATCCGCACTATCATCGGCGCTGAGTCGTTTCACGGTCCTGTTCGGGATGGGAAGGGGTGGGACCGACTCGCTATGGTCATCAGGCTTAACTGGTTGGCTGCTGTCTGTCTTTGGGGGACGGGACAACGAGCCCAATTCGGTAGAGTCAAATCAGCTTTTGATTGCGTCTTCAGGAATGAAGAACGGTTGTTGATCTCTCCCTGCAGGGGGAGGAGATCTGCGTGACCACACACCTTGACGTTTTGAGTGTCAAAGTTATAGGGTCAAGCCTCACGGGCAATTAGTACTGGTTAGCTTAACGCATTACTGCGCTTCCACACCCAGCCTATCAACGTCCTGGTCTTGAACGACCCTTCAGGGGGCTCAAGGCCCCGGCAAGACTCATCTTGAGACGAGTTTCCCGCTTAGATGCTTTCAGCGGTTATCTCTTCCGCACTTAGCTACTCGGCGATGCCACTGGCGTGACAACCGATACACCAGAGGTGCGTCCACTCCGGTCCTCTCGTACTAGGAGCAGGCTCTCTCAATCTTGCAGCGCCCACGGAAGATAGGGACCAAACTGTCTCACGACGTTTTAAACCCAGCTCACGTACCTCTTTAAATGGCGAACAGCCATACCCTTGGGACCGGCTACAGCCCCAGGATGAGATGAGCCGACATCGAGGTGCCAAACACCGCCGTCGATATGAACTCTTGGGCGGTATCAGCCTGTTATCCCCAGAGTACCTTTTATCCGTTGAGCGATGGCCCTTCCATACAGAACCACCGGATCACTTAGTCCTACTTTCGTACCTGCTCGACTTGTCAGTCTCGCAGTCAAGCACGCTTATGCCTATGCACTATTAGCACGATTTCCGACCGTGCCTAGCGTACCTTCGAACTCCTCCGTTACACTTTGGGAGGAGACCGCCCCAGTCAAACTGCCCACCATACACTGTCCCCAACCCGGATAACGGGCCAAGGTTAGAACCTCAAACACACCAGGGTGGTATTTCAACGTTGGCTCCACCTGATCTAGCGACCAGGTTTCAAAGCCTCCCACCTATCCTACACAGATCTGTTCAAAGTCCAATGTAAAGCTACAGTAAAGGTTCATGGGGTCTTTCCGTCTTTCCGCGGGGAGATTGCATCATCACAAACATTTCAACTTCGCTGAGTCTCTGGAGGAGACAGTGTGGCCATCGTTACGCCATTCGTGCAGGTCGGAACTTACCCGACAAGGAATTTCGCTACCTTAGGACCGTTATAGTTACGGCCGCCGTTTACTGGGACTTCAGTCAAGAGCTTGCACCCCATCATTTAATCTTCCAGCACCGGGCAGGCGTCACACCCTATACGTCGACTTTCGTCTTTGCAGAGTGCTGTGTTTTTAATAAACAGTCGCAGCCACCGATTATCTGCGGCCTCATTGGGCTCCCCAAGTAAATGGTTCACCTACTAAAGGCACACCTTCTTCCGAAGTTACGGTGTCAATTTGCCGAGTTCCTTCTCCAGAGTTCTCTCAAGCGCCTTAGAATACTCATCTCGCGCACCAGTGTCGGTTTGCGGTACGGTCGTCTGTAGCTGAAGCTTAGTGGCTTTTCTTGGAAGCAGGGTATCACTCACTTCGTCTGCAAGCAGACTCGTTATCACACCTCAGCTAAGCCCTCCGGATTTGCCTAGAGGGCACGCCTACATGCTTGAACCGGGACATCCAACACCCGGCTGAGCTAACCTTCTCCGTCCCCACATCGCACTACAGATCGGTACAGGAATATTGACCTGTTTCCCATCAGCTACGCATCTCTGCCTCGCCTTAGGGGCCGACTCACCCTACGCCGATGAACGTTGCGTAGGAAACCTTGCGCTTACGGCGAGGGGGCTTTTCACCCCCTTTAACGCTACTCATGTCAGCATTCGCACTTCTGATACCTCCAGCAGGCCTCACGACCCACCTTCACAGGCGTACAGAACGCTCTCCTACCACGCACAGTAAACTGTGCATCCGCAGCTTCGGTAACTGGCTTAGCCCCGTTACATCTTCCGCGCAGGACGACTCGATCAGTGAGCTATTACGCTTTCTTTAAATGATGGCTGCTTCTAAGCCAACATCCTGACTGTTTTAGCCTTCCCACTTCGTTTCCCACTTAGCCAATTTTAGGGACCTTAGCTGGCGGTCTGGGTTGTTTCCCTCTTGAGTCCGGACGTTAGCACCCGGTGCTCTGTCTCCCAAGCTGTACTCTTCGGTATTCGGAGTTTGCATAGGTTTGGTAAGTCGCCATGACCCCCTAGCCTAAACAGTGCTCTACCCCCGAAGGTAATACTTGAGGCACTACCTAAATAGTTTTCGGAGAGAACCAGCTATCTCCAGGTTTGTTTAGCCTTTCACCCCTATCCACAGCTCATCCGCTAGTTTTGCAACACTAGTCGGTTCGGACCTCCAGCACCTGTTACGGTACCTTCATCCTGGCCATGGATAGATCACCTGGTTTCGGGTCTACACCCAGCGACTAATTCGCCCTATTCGGACTCGATTTCTCTACGGCTACCCTATTCGGTTAACCTCGCCACTGAATGTAAGTCGCTGACCCATTATACAAAAGGTACGCAGTCACCCTTGCGGGCTCCTACTTTTTGTATGCATGCGGTTTCAGGATCTATTTCACTCCCCTCCCGGGGTTCTTTTCGCCTTTCCCTCACGGTACTTGTTCGCTATCGGTCGATTACGAGTATTTAGCCTTGGAGGATGGTCCCCCCATATTCAGACAGGATTTCACGTGTCCCGCCCTACTCTATTCGTGCCTAGTTCCACAAAAGACATTTCTCATACGGGGCTATCACCCGCTATGGCCGGACTTTCCATTCCGTTCTGATATGCCAAATGCTAAATCACGAGGGCTACTCCGATTTCGCTCGCCACTACTTTCGGAATCTCGGTTGATGTCTGTTCCTCGAGCTACTGAGATGTTTCAGTTCGCCCGGTTCGCCTCGCATACCTATGTATTCAGTATGCGATACCTCTAAAGAGGTGGGTTTCCCCATTCGGAAATCTCCGGATCAAAGCTTATTTGCCAGCTCCCCGAAGCTTATCGCAGGCTATCACGTCCTTCGTCGCCTGTAATCGCCAAGGCATCCACCACATGCACTTAGTCACTTGACCCTATAACTTTGACATCCGCAGATGTCGTCAAGGACAGACGCTCAGCTTCCTGAGCGTTCAATTGAGTATCACGCGTTTCGCCGTTCTTCATTTCTTCTCTGAACTTGTCCAGAGTTGAAGTTTGGTGACGCAATCAAATGTCGCTGGCGGCACGGTGCCGAGTGCCCCTTTACGAGCACCAGCTTTCCGCCAGCAACGCTGATTCGACTCTACGAATTGTTAAAGAACAACAGCCGACTTCTTTCAAAGCCGAGACTGGCAAACCACAGCATCAATCGCTTGACGCTGTGGTTTGCCAACCCTTCAGGAGTGAGAAATTGGTGGAGGATGACGGGATCGAACCGACGACCCCCTGCTTGCAAAGCAGGTGCTCTCCCAGCTGAGCTAATCCCCCTTTCCAGTTCGGCGCGCTCGCCTCACTGTCCGTGGTGGGTCTGGCTGGATTCGAACCAGCGACCCCCGCCTTATCAAGACGGTGCTCTAACCGACTGAGCTACAGACCCACGCGTTCTGGCGTGACCCTGTCCTCAGCGCTCGCCCCTTCAAGGCCAGCTTGCCAGGCTCACGTGTTTTCTCACTCACTGTTGTGTCTGCAGCCGATAAGTGTGGGCGCACTGAACTGAGCTATGTGGACGCCGCTCAACGCTCAACCGAAGTTGATCATTGGCTTTGTCATTCTCTAGAAAGGAGGTGATCCAGCCGCACCTTCCGATACGGCTACCTTGTTACGACTTCACCCCAGTCACGAACCCTGCCGTGGTAATCGCCCTCCTTGCGGTTAGGCTAACTACTTCTGGCAGAACCCGCTCCCATGGTGTGACGGGCGGTGTGTACAAGACCCGGGAACGTATTCACCGCGGCAAGCTGATCCGCGATTACTAGCGATTCCGACTTCACGCAGTCGAGTTGCAGACTGCGATCCGGACTACGACCGGGTTTCTGGGATTAGCTCCCCCTCGCGGGTTGGCAGCCCTCTGTCCCGGCCATTGTATGACGTGTGTAGCCCTACCCATAAGGGCCATGATGACCTGACGTCATCCCCACCTTCCTCCGGTTTGTCACCGGCAGTCTCATTAGAGTGCCCTTTCGTAGCAACTAATGACAAGGGTTGCGCTCGTTGCGGGACTTAACCCAACATCTCACGACACGAGCTGACGACGGCCATGCAGCACCTGTGTTCAGATTCTCTTTCGAGCACTCCCAAATCTCTCTGGGATCTCTGACATGTCAAGGGTAGGTAAGGTTTTTCGCGTTGCATCGAATTAAACCACATCATCCACCGCTTGTGCGGGTCCCCGTCAATTCCTTTGAGTTTCAACCTTGCGGCCGTACTCCCCAGGCGGTCAACTTCACGCGTTAGCTACGTTACTGAGAAGAAACCCTCCCAACAACCAGTTGACATCGTTTAGGGCGTGGACTACCAGGGTATCTAATCCTGTTTGCTCCCCACGCTTTCGTGCATGAGCGTCAGTACAGGCCCAGGGGATTGCCTTCGCCATCGGTGTTCCTCCGCATATCTACGCATTTCACTGCTACACGCGGAATTCCATCCCCCTCTGCCGTACTCTAGCCATGCAGTCACAAATGCAGTTCCCAGGTTGAGCCCGGGGATTTCACATCTGTCTTGCATAACCGCCTGCGCACGCTTTACGCCCAGTAATTCCGATTAACGCTTGCACCCTACGTATTACCGCGGCTGCTGGCACGTAGTTAGCCGGTGCTTATTCTTCAGGTACCGTCATCCCTCCGAGGTATTAACCCAAAGGATTTCTTCCCTGACAAAAGCGGTTTACAACCCGAAGGCCTTCTTCCCGCACGCGGCATGGCTGGATCAGGGTTGCCCCCATTGTCCAAAATTCCCCACTGCTGCCTCCCGTAGGAGTCTGGGCCGTGTCTCAGTCCCAGTGTGGCTGGTCGTCCTCTCAGACCAGCTACAGATCGTCGGCTTGGTAGGCCTTTACCCCACCAACTACCTAATCTGATATCGGCCGCTCCAATTGCGCGAGGTCTTGCGATCCCCCGCTTTCACCCTCAGGTCGTATGCGGTATTAGCTGCTCTTTCGAGCAGTTATCCCCCACAACTGGGCACGTTCCGATACATTACTCACCCGTTCGCCACTCGTCGCCAGGTTGCCCCGCGTTACCGTTCGACTTGCATGTGTAAGGCATGCCGCCAGCGTTCAATCTGAGCCAGGATCAAACTCTACAGTTCGATCTTGATTTACTCAACGGAATTGAACAAAGACTATTTACATAGCTTCATTCTCTTTCCGTGAGCGTCTTTTCGATTTAACCTTCTCAGGTCGCTCGGCCCAGACGCCCACGCTTATCGGCTGCAAATTCTTAAAGAACATCAAAACAACTTGCGTCGTCTTGTTTCGCGTCGCTGACTTGTCAGCAGCGAAGAGATGAGACTATAAACAAGTTCGCTAGAACTTGTCAACCCCTTTGCAGCAACTTCTTCAAGAACCTGCTGCAGGTGTTGGTCTCACCCTCAGAGATCAGCACTCATCACAAGCACTCATCTCTACGGGTAAAAATAGGAACGCCCGGTCACACGACCGGGCGTCTCCTCGATATTAGCCTGACGATGACCTACTTTCACACGGGAATCCGCACTATCATCGGCGCTGAGTCGTTTCACGGTCCTGTTCGGGATGGGAAGGGGTGGGACCGACTCGCTATGGTCATCAGGCTTAACTGGTTGGCTGCTGTCTGTCTTTGGGGGACGGGACAACGAGCCCAATTCGGTAGAGTCAAATCAGCTTTTGATTGCGTCTTCAGGAATGAAGAACGGTTGTTGATCTCTCCCTGCAGGGGGAGGAGATCTGCGTGACCACACACCTTGACGTTTTGAGTGTCAAAGTTATAGGGTCAAGCCTCACGGGCAATTAGTACTGGTTAGCTTAACGCATTACTGCGCTTCCACACCCAGCCTATCAACGTCCTGGTCTTGAACGACCCTTCAGGGGGCTCAAGGCCCCGGCAAGACTCATCTTGAGACGAGTTTCCCGCTTAGATGCTTTCAGCGGTTATCTCTTCCGCACTTAGCTACTCGGCGATGCCACTGGCGTGACAACCGATACACCAGAGGTGCGTCCACTCCGGTCCTCTCGTACTAGGAGCAGGCTCTCTCAATCTTGCAGCGCCCACGGAAGATAGGGACCAAACTGTCTCACGACGTTTTAAACCCAGCTCACGTACCTCTTTAAATGGCGAACAGCCATACCCTTGGGACCGGCTACAGCCCCAGGATGAGATGAGCCGACATCGAGGTGCCAAACACCGCCGTCGATATGAACTCTTGGGCGGTATCAGCCTGTTATCCCCAGAGTACCTTTTATCCGTTGAGCGATGGCCCTTCCATACAGAACCACCGGATCACTTAGTCCTACTTTCGTACCTGCTCGACTTGTCAGTCTCGCAGTCAAGCACGCTTATGCCTATGCACTATTAGCACGATTTCCGACCGTGCCTAGCGTACCTTCGAACTCCTCCGTTACACTTTGGGAGGAGACCGCCCCAGTCAAACTGCCCACCATACACTGTCCCCAACCCGGATAACGGGCCAAGGTTAGAACCTCAAACACACCAGGGTGGTATTTCAACGTTGGCTCCACCTGATCTAGCGACCAGGTTTCAAAGCCTCCCACCTATCCTACACAGATCTGTTCAAAGTCCAATGTAAAGCTACAGTAAAGGTTCATGGGGTCTTTCCGTCTTTCCGCGGGGAGATTGCATCATCACAAACATTTCAACTTCGCTGAGTCTCTGGAGGAGACAGTGTGGCCATCGTTACGCCATTCGTGCAGGTCGGAACTTACCCGACAAGGAATTTCGCTACCTTAGGACCGTTATAGTTACGGCCGCCGTTTACTGGGACTTCAGTCAAGAGCTTGCACCCCATCATTTAATCTTCCAGCACCGGGCAGGCGTCACACCCTATACGTCGACTTTCGTCTTTGCAGAGTGCTGTGTTTTTAATAAACAGTCGCAGCCACCGATTATCTGCGGCCTCATTGGGCTCCCCAAGTAAATGGTTCACCTACTAAAGGCACACCTTCTTCCGAAGTTACGGTGTCAATTTGCCGAGTTCCTTCTCCAGAGTTCTCTCAAGCGCCTTAGAATACTCATCTCGCGCACCAGTGTCGGTTTGCGGTACGGTCGTCTGTAGCTGAAGCTTAGTGGCTTTTCTTGGAAGCAGGGTATCACTCACTTCGTCTGCAAGCAGACTCGTTATCACACCTCAGCTAAGCCCTCCGGATTTGCCTAGAGGGCACGCCTACATGCTTGAACCGGGACATCCAACACCCGGCTGAGCTAACCTTCTCCGTCCCCACATCGCACTACAGATCGGTACAGGAATATTGACCTGTTTCCCATCAGCTACGCATCTCTGCCTCGCCTTAGGGGCCGACTCACCCTACGCCGATGAACGTTGCGTAGGAAACCTTGCGCTTACGGCGAGGGGGCTTTTCACCCCCTTTAACGCTACTCATGTCAGCATTCGCACTTCTGATACCTCCAGCAGGCCTCACGACCCACCTTCACAGGCGTACAGAACGCTCTCCTACCACGCACAGTAAACTGTGCATCCGCAGCTTCGGTAACTGGCTTAGCCCCGTTACATCTTCCGCGCAGGACGACTCGATCAGTGAGCTATTACGCTTTCTTTAAATGATGGCTGCTTCTAAGCCAACATCCTGACTGTTTTAGCCTTCCCACTTCGTTTCCCACTTAGCCAATTTTAGGGACCTTAGCTGGCGGTCTGGGTTGTTTCCCTCTTGAGTCCGGACGTTAGCACCCGGTGCTCTGTCTCCCAAGCTGTACTCTTCGGTATTCGGAGTTTGCATAGGTTTGGTAAGTCGCCATGACCCCCTAGCCTAAACAGTGCTCTACCCCCGAAGGTAATACTTGAGGCACTACCTAAATAGTTTTCGGAGAGAACCAGCTATCTCCAGGTTTGTTTAGCCTTTCACCCCTATCCACAGCTCATCCGCTAGTTTTGCAACACTAGTCGGTTCGGACCTCCAGCACCTGTTACGGTACCTTCATCCTGGCCATGGATAGATCACCTGGTTTCGGGTCTACACCCAGCGACTAATTCGCCCTATTCGGACTCGATTTCTCTACGGCTACCCTATTCGGTTAACCTCGCCACTGAATGTAAGTCGCTGACCCATTATACAAAAGGTACGCAGTCACCCTTGCGGGCTCCTACTTTTTGTATGCATGCGGTTTCAGGATCTATTTCACTCCCCTCCCGGGGTTCTTTTCGCCTTTCCCTCACGGTACTTGTTCGCTATCGGTCGATTACGAGTATTTAGCCTTGGAGGATGGTCCCCCCATATTCAGACAGGATTTCACGTGTCCCGCCCTACTCTATTCGTGCCTAGTTCCACAAAAGACATTTCTCATACGGGGCTATCACCCGCTATGGCCGGACTTTCCATTCCGTTCTGATATGCCAAATGCTAAATCACGAGGGCTACTCCGATTTCGCTCGCCACTACTTTCGGAATCTCGGTTGATGTCTGTTCCTCGAGCTACTGAGATGTTTCAGTTCGCCCGGTTCGCCTCGCATACCTATGTATTCAGTATGCGATACCTCTAAAGAGGTGGGTTTCCCCATTCGGAAATCTCCGGATCAAAGCTTATTTGCCAGCTCCCCGAAGCTTATCGCAGGCTATCACGTCCTTCGTCGCCTGTAATCGCCAAGGCATCCACCACATGCACTTAGTCACTTGACCCTATAACTTTGACATCCGCAGATGTCGTCAAGGACAGACGCTCAGCTTCCTGAGCGTTCAATTGAGTATCACGCGTTTCGCCGTTCTTCATTTCTTCTCTGAACTTGTCCAGAGTTGAAGTTTGGTGACGCAATCAAATGTCGCTGGCGGCACGGTGCCGAGTGCCCCTTTACGAGCACCAGCTTTCCGCCAGCAACGCTGATTCGACTCTACGAATTGTTAAAGAACAACAGCCGACTTCTTTCAAAGCCGAGACTGGCAAACCACAGCATCAATCGCTTGACGCTGTGGTTTGCCAACCCTTCAGGAGTGAGAAATTGGTGGAGGATGACGGGATCGAACCGACGACCCCCTGCTTGCAAAGCAGGTGCTCTCCCAGCTGAGCTAATCCCCCTTTCCAGTTCGGCGCGCTCGCCTCACTGTCCGTGGTGGGTCTGGCTGGATTCGAACCAGCGACCCCCGCCTTATCAAGACGGTGCTCTAACCGACTGAGCTACAGACCCACGCGTTCTGGCGTGACCCTGTCCTCAGCGCTCGCCCCTTCAAGGCCAGCTTGCCAGGCTCACGTGTTTTCTCACTCACTGTTGTGTCTGCAGCCGATAAGTGTGGGCGCACTGAACTGAGCTATGTGGACGCCGCTCAACGCTCAACCGAAGTTGATCATTGGCTTTGTCATTCTCTAGAAAGGAGGTGATCCAGCCGCACCTTCCGATACGGCTACCTTGTTACGACTTCACCCCAGTCACGAACCCTGCCGTGGTAATCGCCCTCCTTGCGGTTAGGCTAACTACTTCTGGCAGAACCCGCTCCCATGGTGTGACGGGCGGTGTGTACAAGACCCGGGAACGTATTCACCGCGGCAAGCTGATCCGCGATTACTAGCGATTCCGACTTCACGCAGTCGAGTTGCAGACTGCGATCCGGACTACGACCGGGTTTCTGGGATTAGCTCCCCCTCGCGGGTTGGCAGCCCTCTGTCCCGGCCATTGTATGACGTGTGTAGCCCTACCCATAAGGGCCATGATGACCTGACGTCATCCCCACCTTCCTCCGGTTTGTCACCGGCAGTCTCATTAGAGTGCCCTTTCGTAGCAACTAATGACAAGGGTTGCGCTCGTTGCGGGACTTAACCCAACATCTCACGACACGAGCTGACGACGGCCATGCAGCACCTGTGTTCAGATTCTCTTTCGAGCACTCCCAAATCTCTCTGGGATCTCTGACATGTCAAGGGTAGGTAAGGTTTTTCGCGTTGCATCGAATTAAACCACATCATCCACCGCTTGTGCGGGTCCCCGTCAATTCCTTTGAGTTTCAACCTTGCGGCCGTACTCCCCAGGCGGTCAACTTCACGCGTTAGCTACGTTACTGAGAAGAAACCCTCCCAACAACCAGTTGACATCGTTTAGGGCGTGGACTACCAGGGTATCTAATCCTGTTTGCTCCCCACGCTTTCGTGCATGAGCGTCAGTACAGGCCCAGGGGATTGCCTTCGCCATCGGTGTTCCTCCGCATATCTACGCATTTCACTGCTACACGCGGAATTCCATCCCCCTCTGCCGTACTCTAGCCATGCAGTCACAAATGCAGTTCCCAGGTTGAGCCCGGGGATTTCACATCTGTCTTGCATAACCGCCTGCGCACGCTTTACGCCCAGTAATTCCGATTAACGCTTGCACCCTACGTATTACCGCGGCTGCTGGCACGTAGTTAGCCGGTGCTTATTCTTCAGGTACCGTCATCCCTCCGAGGTATTAACCCAAAGGATTTCTTCCCTGACAAAAGCGGTTTACAACCCGAAGGCCTTCTTCCCGCACGCGGCATGGCTGGATCAGGGTTGCCCCCATTGTCCAAAATTCCCCACTGCTGCCTCCCGTAGGAGTCTGGGCCGTGTCTCAGTCCCAGTGTGGCTGGTCGTCCTCTCAGACCAGCTACAGATCGTCGGCTTGGTAGGCCTTTACCCCACCAACTACCTAATCTGATATCGGCCGCTCCAATTGCGCGAGGTCTTGCGATCCCCCGCTTTCACCCTCAGGTCGTATGCGGTATTAGCTGCTCTTTCGAGCAGTTATCCCCCACAACTGGGCACGTTCCGATACATTACTCACCCGTTCGCCACTCGTCGCCAGGTTGCCCCGCGTTACCGTTCGACTTGCATGTGTAAGGCATGCCGCCAGCGTTCAATCTGAGCCAGGATCAAACTCTACAGTTCGATCTTGATTTACTCAACGGAATTGAACAAAGACTATTTACATAGCTTCATTCTCTTTCCGTGAGCGTCTTTTCGATTTAACCTTCTCAGGTCGCTCGGCCCAGACGCCCACGCTTATCGGCTGCAAATTCTTAAAGAACATCAAGACAACTCGCGTCGTCTTGTTTCGCGCCGCCAACTTGTCAGCAGCGCAGAAGCGAGATTATGAACGATTCTTTTCGAATCCGTCAAGCAGTCAGCGAATTATTTTTATCGTCGACTGCGAGAATCTCGCCGCCAAATGAAACCAGTGAATCGAATCAGATTAACTGGGCGCCAACTCGCTGACAAACTCGTTTCCGAATATCTGTCGAGCCATCTGGCTTATTCATTTGACTACCGCCAGCAGTTCCTCCGGCAGCTGCTGAAACAACGTCTGTCGTTCAGCGAAGAGCGCGACTGTAGCACAGCAAAACTTCGCGTTGCAAGAGGGAGCAGTGAGGTGATGCAGAAACGCGCGATTGACGCACGACACTCCGCTAAGTAATTGATTTTCAAGGCCATCGGCAGCGCCGCCTTACAAATCTCAGCACTCAGTCCATGCTACGGGTCTGAACAGCGCACGCTACAACGTCGGAAGTCGCCCCTCCAGACGCAGCAATTGTTCGAGGGTCTGACTGCGGAGACCATAAAACCGCTTGATCTCGTCCAACTGCCGAGCCAGTTCAGTGCGCCGGGACGCCGACAGCTCCTTTTGTCGACGTACCGCCAGCACCATCTTGTTCTTGCTGGTGTGCTCCAGAGCGATGAACTCGATCACCTGGGTCTCATAACCCATCATCTCCAACAGCAAGGCGCGCACGGAGTCAGTCACCATCTCGGCTTCCTGACCCAGGTGCACGCCGTGCTGCAGCAGAGGTCGCAATGCCGCCGGAGTCTGAATCTGCGGCCTCACCTCCTTGTGACAGCAAGGCGCACACATGATGATGCGTGCGCCGCTGCGCAGGCCGAAGTGCATGGCGTAGTCGGTCGCGATGTCACAGGCATGCAGCGCCACCATGACATCGAGGGCCGCGTCGCCACGCTCACGGACATCGCCTTGCTCGAAGCGCAGGCCCTGCAGGCGATGGCGAGCGACTGTCGCGTTGCCGACAGCCACCATGTCAGGCCTCAACTCCACGCCCTGCACATCGGGCTGGAGTCCGAGCGACCCGAGGTAGTCGTGCATTGCAAAGGTCAGGTAGCCCTTGCCGGAACCGAAATCGGCCAGACGGATGGGTGATGCCGATTCGGCAAGCCCAGCATGGCGCACGGCAGCACCGAAGATCTCGATGAACTTGTTGATCTGTTTCCACTTGCGCGCCATCGCTGGAACAAGTTGGGCCTGACCCTGCACCTCATGGGTCACGCCAAGCTCGCGCCAAAAGGGGCTGTTCAAGGTGAGGGCTCGCGACTTGCTGCGGTCATGACGGGTGCTGTCAATGGAAGGCACCTCGACAGGCACCTTGCGCTTGCCCACCTGAAGCAGGGCTTTGCCCTTGCGACTGAAGCGAAGCTGAACCTCTTCCTGAAATGTATCCAGATGGGCGTGTTCGAAGTCGCTGCCAATCAGGCGCTCGATCTCGGCCAGTCCCTCGTCGACCGCATGATTCTTGGTGACGTCCTTGGTCCGGTGTCGCCACAGGAAGCTCAGCGCCGGGGCGCCCTTGAGCTCAATGTCGCGCACGATGACGCGCTCGACCGTCTCATCGTCGCCTTGGTATTTGCCCAGCAACAGACGATCGAAGCGCCGCTCAGTCAGCGCAGTGCGCAGCAGACGCATGAAGCGTTGACGCTCATCGAGCGTCGGGCGGGTATCGGAGGAATCGAGAAGCGGGCTGAACATGGCGGATCCGGTATCAAGGGGGTGATTGTCCCGCCAAAGCCATGGGAAGGTGCGCAAGCGACGCGCTGGGATGACGCACGAGCGCTGCCAAACCGTTCCATGCCACCGTCCCACCCAGCGCCTATGCTGCCTTTACCCAACGCCCCCACCTACGGCTTCTGCGCCGACTTCTATCGATCGATGGTGCCGGCGACGGCCGTCGCCAGATCCGCCGCCGAGCCCGGAGCGGCCCGCCAGGACGTCTTGTCCACGCGTAGCTACGCGCCCTCGCCGCTCGCAGATATCGAGGCCGACCAGGCGTCGCTGACCGAGTTCTGCCGCAGCCCCTCCTTCCTGAAGGCCCGTGAGGAGTGGCAGCAAGCAATTGACGACATTCTGAAGGTCGCCGAAGACAACGAGTGGCAGGACGCTCTTCAATTGCTGAAAAGGGCGACCACCCGCCTTGGCCCCCCGCGCTCCCCGGTCGTGGACGTCCATACCGGCGCCGCACAGACGGAAGCCAAGGACTATCGACCGGATGTGAAGCTTCATCTGGAGAGCATCGCGCGCCACCTTCACGATGCTCGTGTCCCGATGGATACCCGACGCCTGGCCATCGAAGCCATGGCGGAGGGCTTCTACCATTGCCAGGAGCGCTTGAGACACGAACTATGGAGAGCGGCGCTGATGCTCAGCAGCTGGTGCAGTGAGCTGGGTGGAGAGGTGCGCCGGGCCTTTGACCTGATGGCCTTCAGCCAAGTCCAGGCCTTTCTTCGCACAGAGACCGAGCTCACGCTCAATCAGCTGAGCTCGCCCCACGTGGTCGATGCATTCGGCAGGGCACTCGGCTTGCCGTTCGGCGGGGTGCCCGACACCGTCGACCCCTTCGCGCACCCCATCCCGGACCAAACACAACTCGCCCAGCGCTGCGGCGCCCGCCTGGCGCGGAGCCTGACCCCCGCCACCGTCGCCCACGCGCTGGCACAGGAGTGTCTGGCCGACTTGACGCAATCATTGGAAGAACGGCTCAACGGGACACCGCTGTCACTGCGCCATGACGTCACCCACTGGCCGTTGGTGGAACAGGCGCTCGGGAAGCTGAGCGCGCGCTTTGGATCGCTTCGCATGCAGAGCGTCGTCTTGATGGACGACGATCTCATGCCCGTCGACCTGATTCGCCACCCGGGCCTGCTGGCGATCGACATCCGCCGCAACATGGCCAGCGGCCACATCGCGCCGCCCGCATCCGAAACCTCCTGGCACCGCTGGAAGACGGACAGCGGCGAGGTGGAGTTGGTCCTCGTGGATGACTGCCTCCCCTGCGTGCGAACCGTCCAGGAGCCCCCTCTCGAGCGTCTGCTCACCCTGGAAGAGGCCTGGAAGCTTCGCGAGCGCATGCCATGGACGTCGTCGCCAGCGACTCGCCCCCTGACCGAGGAACTCTGGGACCGTCTGAGCATGATGGCCACCTCCGCTTCATCCAACGACGACACGCTCCGACTGGCGCGCGCCTTCCCCAGCACCAGCACCATCCATGGTCTGATGGGTCGGCTCCGCGATGATGAGCTGGTCCAGTGGATCCGTCGGCAGATCCATGCCCAGACCCCAGAAGGTGTGCTGAATGAGGTGTTTGTGGAGGTGATGGCCCGACGCCCCACCGCCCCATTGATCGAGCTGTTGCGTCGTTGGAAGCGCGACCGTTTTGACGACGTGTGGGGCAACGAAGTCCGCGCACAGACGCGTCGCGATCAGGCACGGATGGCTGCAGGCCGCGCCGGCGCCGGGAGGCAGGTCGCGCAAGACACCAGTGCCCTGAAGAAGATTGCCGAATCCAACCTGCTGGACCGGATTGAACAGAAGCTGGAGGGGCCTCAAGCCCTGCTGGCCAGCAGGCGCGCGGTGCGGGCGTTCAGCGATCGGCACCCGATCGGCAGCGTCCGACGCTTGGACGACGACGCCCTGGCCCAAGTGCTGGCGCCGCTGAAGGCCATGCGCGAGGGCCCGCTGTCCATCCTCACCGTTCCCATCCTGCGGGCCGACGGCAAGCTGCCGGATGCGCTGTCGTCCACCGTGTGTTCATTCGGCAATGAGGCATTGGTCGCCGAACTGCAATTGATCCGGCGCCTGTCCGCCGAGCTGCATCTGGATGGTTTCGAGGTCGCAGGGCTGCTGCACGCGCGAGACCTCCGAGGTTCAGACTGCATCCCGCTGGTCAGCCTGTTATCGCTGCAGGCGCGAGCGGCCAAGGTCGAGCTGCTGTTCGACTGGGCTTGGCAGATGCATCGCGAGGCACGGCTCGATGGCGCCGCCATGAAACACATCCTGATGCCGGACGGCACGGAGGCTGACCGCATCATCACCTCGGTGCCGCACGGCCAGATCGCGACCACCTTGAACACTTATCTGCAATGCCTGATGGCGAGCTGTGAGGATCATGGGGCCCTGACGGAAGACGATCTGCGTCAAGCGAGCGGCCAAGCGCCCGGCGACATCCCGCCACTGCTGCAGTCGCTGCAACGGGCTGGCGGCGCGAGGGCGAACGAGATTTTTCCTCGTTGGCAGGCGGATGTCTCGAAGCGACTGAAACTCATCGCTGAGCGGCGAGCGAGCTGGTGGGATCTCTCGGCACCTTCGGCGGCTCACCCGGCCTGGACAAGCAGGAGTGCGCTCGGCCATGCCGGTGCCATTCGGGAACTGCTGAGCCAGGCGTTGGACCGGCGCGCGCAGGGCCGAATGGAGGCCAAGCAACTGCACCAACACTTGGCGCTGCGCGACGTGGCGCAGACCCCGGGGCTGTCGCGGGCGCTGGCGACCGGTCATCTAGAGCTGACACGGATCCTCTCGGACGCCTTGCGCCGAGCGGCCAGCCAGTCGCTTGTGACAGCGCACCAACTCGCGGAGCTGGTGCGCGCGGTGGATCGGGATGGCACACCAGCGCTCCTCCACGCGATGGCCTCAGGAACCGCCGAAACGCTGCTGCTCTACCTCCGGCTGATTTCGGACGCTGTTGCGGCCAACCAGCTTCCGCGCAGCGCCACCTTCTCGCTGCTTCAGGGTCGCAGAACCTCGGACAGCAGCACCGCCGCATTCGCCGCCATGCAGGCCGGGCGAGGGGACACCTTCCAGATCTGGCTGGGGCAGGTCCAGACCGCGCATCGCCGCGGCGATCTCACTCACCAAGAATGGGTGCAGTTGCTGAAGGCGGAGACCGGCGACGGACGTCCCGGCGCCGCCTGGGGGAAGGAGGCCGGGAGTGACGATGACAGCCGACGCCAACTCTGCGCTGTCTTGACGGCCGCGGCCCAGGCGGGCGAGCTGACGGAGGCCGAAACGACCGAGATCCTTGGCGAACCGCTGCCGTCAGACGCGGCCTGAGGGCCGCTGCGCCATGGGTTCTGCCTGTCTCCTGCCTGCCTCCTGCCTGTCTCCTGCCTGTCGCATCACGCAGCGCGTCGTGCGTCGTTCGTTGCTGAATGCCCGCGCCCCGCGTTCGACGTGCTGCCTGCCACCCTTCAATGGTCCGCTCGCAGGACTTGCCTGGCCTGCGCAAGCGCCTGATCCAGATTGGCGGATCCCAACCGATGGCAAAGCCCTTCCACTCGGCGCTGAAACGCCAGTTCGCCCAGCCCCAATGCGGCCGCCACGCGTGAGGTGTCCGTCTTGCCCTGCAGCAGGAACAGCAGCTCGGCATCGGGCTGAGGCAATGCCAGGCCATGAGCGAGCCGCGCAATGGCATCGGCCTCGTCCGCCTGATGCAGCACCAGCAGCCAATGGCCTTCGCCGATCACCGCCCCATCCGCGGCCATCAAGCTGAAGCTCAGCCGCTGACGCTGGGCATCAGACCGCGGCGCCACGGTCAACAAGGATGGCGCGGCGCCTGCGCGTCGACGAAGCGCCTCCCGATGCAGCCACGCCATCACTTCGGGCGGCAAGCGGGCATGTTCCGACCAGGGTGGCGGAAAATAATCGGCCATCAGCGCGCGGGCTTGCGGCGACTGCCAACTGCAGTGGCCGTCGCGCTCCCGCACCGTCATGCTGGCGACCGGGCGTGTGGGCTCGGCTGGACCGCGAGCGACCCGCGGCTGAATCAGGCGTTCGATGCGCGCCAGCAGTTCGCTCATCCGCACCGGTTTGACCAGGCACTCGGTGGCGCCGGCGGCCACCAGCGCACTCAGGCGCTGCACATCCTGCCGGCGACTGAGCGTCAGCACCGGTATGCCGCTCGATGCCAGACGATGAAGCAGCTCCAGTGGCGCATCACCCGGCAGGTCGGGCAGCTCCATGTCCATCAGCACCAATTGGGGCAACGCGGCCAGCCCGTCCATCGCGGCGATGGGATCGCCCGCCCGCATCAGTTCATAGCCGCTTTCCTCCAGCGCATCCGCCAGCGGCTGAACGGACAAGGCCTGCACCACCAGCAGGCGCGCGGGCGTGGAAGAGAGAGCGGGGTCGACGTACTGCAAGGCGGACATGAAGACCACCATACAAATCCCATGCCCGCTTCACAAGCCGGACGCGAAACCCGAAAAGCTTGAATTCCGGGGCAATCCGACCGGTTGTGTGCGTTTGGGCGGCGCAGCCCCTGACAGACAATGGCCGCGCCATGGATGAAACCTCCAGCCCGTCCCCAGAGCCCACGCCCGCGCCGACCGCAACCGCGACGCCCGCTGCGCCAGCCACGCCCTGGGAGGGCCCCACACCGGATGTGGTGGCCTGGACGCTGGTCAACTGGCACAACCGCCACCCGCTGGCCCGCCGCATCGGCATTGCCGATGTGCACACCGTGGGCGCGGTGGCCCTGCCCTTCATGGCGCAGCCGCTCCCCAAAGAGCCCAGCCTGGAGGGTGGCACCGCCGACATCCCGCCGCCGCCCGCCAAGCGACGCTTTCCATGGCAGCGAAAAGGCGCCGTCAGCGGACCACGCCGCGTCTGGAATGAAGCCTTCATCCCTGGTCTGACACCGGACCAGGTTGCCGCGCTGGCCCTGAACCATGGCTTCACCAGTGCGCCCGACGATCTCCCGATGCGGCGCGTCGATATCGCGAACAGTGAACTGGAATCGGGCGCCACGACCCAAAGCGGTGCCTGGCCGATGGAATTGATACTGCTGAGTGCAGCGATCGATGCCGGCCCGGCGCGCACCCGCGTCCTGATCGGACGGCGCGACAAGGTCGTCGGCAAGCGCGCGCTGGATCCGATCCGCCTGGCCCTGGCCGGCGGCTTTGCGCTGTTGTTGCTGGTGCTGTTGATCTGGGCGCTCTGGCCTGCGTCCCATGCCAAGGACGATGCCGCGCACGCTGCCGACACGGCCGCCTCCGCCGCGTCCGCCAGCGCCTCGACACCGCTAGCGGCCGCCTCACCCGCTTCCGCCCCAGGTCCGGCCGCCTCGGCCACGACGCCGGTCGCCGCCTCGGAAGCAAGTGCCAGCGCGCCGGAACTGGAAGCCTCGGCCGCATCGACGCCGCTGACAGGCATCACGGCGGCATCCTCACCCGCCGCATCAGCCCCGCCGGTGACAAGCAGTGCAGCCGCTTCGTCACCGGAGGCCGCCTCCGCACCGGGCATCCGATCCATCCGCCCCAGCCTTCAATCCAGCGCGGAGCGCACGCGGCTACAGGAGCAGGCGGCCAAGGAGCCACCACAGCCCCCGGGCAAGTCGTCGCCGTCCGCATCCGCCCCGACATCAACGGCCGGCAGTGCCACCGAGGCCGAGCAGCGCCTGAATGTGGACGATGCCGGTCTGGGCCAATTGATGAAGCGAGCCGCGCCCGGCGGCAAGCTGGTCGCACTGGTCAGCCTGCCGCAGAAGACACGTCCGGAAGCCGAGGCCCAGTTGGCGAAGATGAAGGAGCTGATCAGTCAGACCCTGCGCGGCTCCGCCGTGCCCAACGGCGAGGTCTTCCAGACCAAGGAAGGCTGGCGCGCCGCCGTCTGGCCCTTCGCCAGCCGTGAAGAAGCACAGCTGATCAATGCCACGCTGCTCGCGCGCGGCATGCGGGCTCGCGCAGTCGATTTCTGACCGCGCCGCCCTGACCGCCGCCCGCTGCAGGCACCGCTTCAGGAGCGGTAGTCGGCGTTGATGCTCACATAGTCGTGGCTGAGGTCGCAGGTCCAGACCGTGGTCTCGGCCGTGCCGCGGTTCAGGCCCACGCGCACGGTGATCTCACTCTGCTTCATCACCCGCTGGCCATCCTCTTCCTTGTAGGACGGATGACGGCCGCCCTGGGTCACGACGTGGACATCGTCCAGATGCAGCTCGATCAGCCCCTGGTCCAGGTCATCGATGCCGGCATAACCCACCGCCGCCAGGATGCGCCCCAGGTTGGGGTCGCTGGCGAAGAAGGCCGTCTTGACCAACGGGGAGTGGGCAATCGCATAGGCGGCCTGGCGGCATTCAGCCTCATCCTTGCCGCCTTGCACCACCACCGAGATGAACTTGGTCGCGCCTTCACCATCGCGCACGATGGCCTGCGCCAATTGCTGGGACACCGCGACCACGGCGTCACGCAGCGCCCGACCTTCTTCACTGCTGAGCGAGGTGATTTGGGCATGACCCGCCTGATGGGTCGCGATCAGCACGAAGGAATCGTTGGTGGAGGTATCGCCATCAATGGTGATGCGGTTGAACGACAGATCGGCGGCCTCGGTCACCAGCGGTTGGAGCAGTTCCGGCGCGATCGCCGCATCGGTCGCCACAAAGCCCAGCATCGTCGCCATGTTGGGACGGATCATGCCGGCGCCCTTGGAGATGCCGGAAATTGTCACCGTCTTGCCGCCGATCGTGACCTGGCGCGAACAGGCCTTGGGCAAGGTGTCGGTGGTCATGATGCCGGCTGCCGCCTCGGCCCAGTTGTCCGCCTTCAGCGCGTCGAGTGCCGCAGGCAGTCCGGCCACGATGCGGTCCACCGGCAGGGTTTCCATGATCACGCCGGTGGAGAACGGCAGCACCTGCGCCGGCTGGATCTTCATCAGCGCGGCCAACGCCTCGCAGGTCTGGCGGGCGCGGCCCAGGCCATCCGCGCCGGTGCCGGCATTGGCATTGCCGGTGTTGATGACGATGGCGCGGATCTGCGCGCCCGCGGCCAGATGCTCTCGGCAGATCTGCACCGGGGCGGCGCAGAAACGATTGCGGGTGAACACGCCGGCCACGCTGGCGCCCTCATCAATGGCGATCACACTGAGGTCGCGACGATTGGCCTTGCGCACGCCGGCCATCGTGACGCCCAGCCGCACGCCAGGCACGGGCAGCAGGGTTTGGGGATCAGGAGCAGTCAGATTGACGGGCATGGCAGGGTATCGATAGGTAGGGTGCGGCCACGAAGGGCCGGATGCCGCGGATTGTAGGAGCGTCAGAAACCACAACGGCGTCCCTGGGGACGCCGTCATGGCGATGCTTGCTGATCCGGAACGAGTGGGGTGGCGTGCCCACCCTTGCGCTCGCCGATCCGGCTGGGTTCAGTCGATCAAGCCAGCTTGCCGTGGCACTGCTTGAACTTCTTGCCGCTGCCGCACGGGCAGGGGTCGTTACGCCCCACATGGCCCCACTCGGCGGGCGCCGCTGGCGTGCCGTCTGCGGAGGCCACATCCTGCGACACCGAGCCATCCTCGTTTGGATGGGTGTAGGTCACGTTGCTCACGTTCTCGGCGCGTTGCTCGATCGCCTCGGCGGCCGCGCTGGCCTCCTCTTGCGACTGGATGCGCACATTCAGCAGCACGCGGGTGACTTCCAGCTTGACCGAGTCCAGCAGCTGCGAGAACAGCTCGAACGCTTCGCGCTTGTATTCCTGCTTCGGGTTCTTCTGCGCGTAGCCGCGCAGATGAATGCCCTGGCGAAGATAGTCCAGCGCCGCCAGATGCTCACGCCAATGCTGGTCGATGCTCTGCAGCAGCACCATGCGCATGAACGGGGTGAACTGCTCCAGACCGACCCGCTCCAGCTTTTCCTGGAAAGCGGTATCGCCCGCCTTCAGCACCTGGTCGAGGATGTCTTCGTCGGTCAGCGATTCGCTCTTCTTGAGCAGATCGGCCAGCGGAACGACCAGTTGCCACTCGTCCTTGAGCACGCGCTCCAGAGCGGGCAGATCCCACTGCTCTTCCAGGCTTTCCTCGGGCACGAAGCCGCGCACCACATCGGTCAGCGTGCCGCGACGCAGATGGCTGATCTGCTCCAGCAGCTCGGAGGCTTCGAGGATCTCGTTGCGCTGCTGATAGATGACCTTGCGCTGGTCGTTCGACACATCGTCGTACTCCAGCAGTTGCTTGCGGATGTCGAAGTTGCGCGCTTCCACCTTGCGCTGTGCGCTTTCGATCGACCGAGTCACGATGCCGGCTTCGATCGCCTCGCCCTCGGGCATCTTCAGGCGGTCCATGATCGCGCGGACGCGATCGCCGGCGAAGATGCGCATCAGTTGATCGTCCAGCGACAGGTAGAAGCGCGACGAGCCCGGGTCACCCTGACGACCGGAACGACCCCGGAGCTGGTTGTCGATGCGGCGGCTTTCGTGGCGCTCGGTGGAGATCACCCGCAGGCCACCTGCGGCCTTGACCTGTTCATGGACCGGCTGCCAAGCCGCCTTGAGTGCCGCCACGCGGGCGTGCTTCTCGGCGTCGGGCAGCGAGTCGTCGGTCTCGATCGCCTGCACTTCCTTTTCGATGCTGCCGCCCAGCACGATGTCCGTGCCGCGGCCCGCCATGTTGGTGGCGATGGTGATCACACCGGGGCGTCCGGCCTGGGCAATGATGTCGGCCTCGCGGGCGTGCTGCTTGGCGTTCAGGACCTGGTGCTCCAGGCCCGCCTTGGTCAGCAGCGTCGACACCTGTTCCGAGTTTTCGATCGAGGTCGTGCCCACCAGCACCGGCTGGCCGCGCTCATGGCAGGCACGGATGTCTTCGGTGACCGCCTTGTACTTTTCATCGGAAGTCTTGTAGACCAGGTCCAGTTCGTCGCGGCGCACCGTGGGACGGTTGGGCGGAATGACCACGGTTTCCAGACCGTAGATTTCCTGGAATTCGTAGGCTTCGGTATCGGCCGTGCCGGTCATGCCGGCCAGCTTGCCGTACATGCGGAAATAGTTCTGGAAGGTCACCGAGGCGAGCGTCTGGTTTTCCGCCTGGATCTGCACGCCTTCCTTGGCTTCGACCGCCTGGTGCAGGCCGTCGCTCCAACGGCGACCGGTCATGAGACGTCCGGTGAACTCGTCGACGATGATGACCTCGTCGTTCTGCACGACGTACTGCTGATCGCGCTTGTAGACGTGATGCGCCCGCAGCGAGGCATACAGGTGATGCATCAGCGTGATGTTGGCGGCGTCATACAGGCTGGCGCCTTCTGCCAGCAGGCCGGCCTGACTGAGCAGCCGTTCGGCATTCTCATGACCGTCTTCGGTCAGATAGATCTGATGGGATTTCTCGTCGACGGTGAAGTCGCCCGGATCGATCACGCCCTCGCCGGTGCGGGGGTCCAGTTCGCCGATCTGGCGCTTCAGCTTCGGGGCCACGACATTGATGGCCTGGTAGAGCGAGGTGTGATCCTCGGCCTGGCCGGAGATGATCAGCGGGGTGCGGGCCTCATCGATCAGGATCGAGTCCACCTCGTCGACGATGGCGTAGGCCAGGCCGCGCTGCACGCGGTCCCGCACTTCATAGACCATGTTGTCGCGCAACAGGTCGAAGCCGTATTCGTTGTTGGTGCCGTAGGTGACGTCGGCCGCGTAGGCGGCCTGCTTCTGCTCGCGCGGCGCGTGCGGCAGGTTGATGCCGACCGTCAGACCGAGGAAGGTGTAGAGGCGACCCATCCATTCCGCATCGCGGCGGGCGAGGTAGTCGTTCACCGTCACCACGTGCACGCCCTTGCCGGTCAGCGCATTCAGGTAGACCGGCAGCGTCGCCATCAACGTCTTGCCTTCACCGGTGCGCATTTCCGCGATCTTGCCGGCGTTGAGGACCATGCCGCCGATCAACTGCACGTCGAAGTGACGCATCTTCAGGATGCGCTTGCTGCCTTCCCGGCAGATGGCAAAGGCTTCCGGCAGGATCTGGTCGACGGTCTCGCCAGCGGCGATCCGTTGCTTGAATTCTTCGGTCTTGCCGCGCAATTGCTCGTCGCTCAGGCCCTCGAACTGCGGCTCCAGCGCGTTGATCTGCTGGACGACCTTGCGGTAAGTCTTGAGCAGGCGCTCATTGCGACTGCCAAAAATCTGGGTCAAAAGCTTGGGCAACATGAAGCTGGTGGAGTTCTTTGCATGAGGCTCGGAACTGCCTGGATCGTGTCCGGGCAGGCCCGTGCCGGAACCGCCCTTGGCCTGCATGGAGCATGCAGACCGGGGCGGCGACCGTCCTGGCGCCGACGGGCGGCGCGCGCGATCCATCCAGCTTGGGGTGCAAACACCGGATTGCAAGCAAGGACAAACCAACGCGTAGAAAAACCGGCGGAGTTTAGCACCCGCCCCTGGCGCCGCCGCGGCCACTACACTGCCGAGATGACGACCCGTTACCTGCCGCGCAGACCCAGGCCATCGGCACCCGATCCCATGGATTTCGGGCGGGCGATGTCGCGCCACGGCGCGCTGACGGTACTGGGGCAACGGCTGGCGGCCTCGCAGCGTCACCTGGCGGTGATCAGTGTGGCCCTGCCTGGCGCGATGAAACGTTTCGTGCAGGCTGGGACCCTGGACGATGCCGGATGGACCCTGGTCGCCGACAACGCCGCCGTCGCCACCAAACTGCGACACCTGCAGCCACAACTGTTGCGACTGCTGCAGGAGGAAGGCTTGTTGCTGGACGGGGAATTGCGCATCCGAGTGCGACAGTCCTGAACCGGACGACCGCACGGAAACGGAAGACGCGGCTGAAAAGAAAAACGGGATCCAGCACCAGGCTGGATCCCGTTTTTTGATTCACATCGCAGAATGCGTGGTGCCGGCTATCGGATTCGAACTGATGACCTACCGCTTACAAGGCGGTTGCTCTACCAACTGAGCTAAGCCGGCACGCTGAAACTGGTGAGCCGCAGATCCTGCGGCGCGGGTCGCATTCTAGTCGCAGAAATGCGGCTCAACGCACGAGCCGCACACCTTCATTTGATGCGTTTGAGCGCGGGACGCCCACCGGACGGCGCGCCGCCCGGATCGTCATCGCCGTCGCCCGACACCACCGGGGTGGCGGGCTCCTCCGGCTTGGCTGCCGGCGCCTCACTGTCCGAACCGGACGCCAGACGCAATCCCCGAGGGGCTGCGCCGGGCACGGCGGCGGGACGTTGATGCGGGGCGGCTTCGTCCGGAGACGGCGGCGGGAAGGCCATGCCCTGCCCGTTCTCGCGCGCATAGATCGCGACCACGTGATCGATCGGCACAATGATTTCGCGCGCCACGCCGCCGAAACGAGCCTTGAACTGGATGGTCTCGTTGCCGAGGTCCAGGTTGCTGGTCGCTTCAAAACCGACGTTGAGCACGATCTCGTTGTTGCTCACGTACTCCAGGGGCACCTGCACCGAACGGTCGACGTGAACCGCGATGTAGGGCGTGAAACCGTTGTCGGTGCACCACTCGTGCAGGGCGCGGACCAGATAGGGCCGCGTCGAGCTGGCGGCGGTGCCGCCGTCCTTGCTGTCATCCATGGGCGCGAGTGTATTACTTGCGCATCACCTTCTCGGACGGCGTCAGCGCTTCGATGTAAGCAGGACGCGAGAAGATGCGTTCAGCGTACTTCAGCAGCGGCAGCGCGTTCTTCGACATGTCGATGTCGTAGTAGTCCAGGCGCCACAGCAGCGGGGCGATGGCCACGTCCAGCATCGAGAAGTCGTCGCCGAGCATGTACTTGTTCTTCAGGAAGATCGGCGCGAGCTGGGTGAGGCGGTCGCGGATCTGCGAACGGGCCTTCTCCAGTTGCTTTTCCGTCGGCTTGACGGCCTGACCGCGGTTTTCCAGCACGTTGACGTGGGCGAACAGTTCCTTTTCGAAGTTGAACAGGAACAGACGCACGCGGGCGCGGGCCACCGGGTCGCCGGGCATCAGCTGCGGATGCGGGAAGCGCTCGTCGATGTACTCATTGATGATGTGCGATTCATACAGGATGAGGTCGCGTTCCACCAGGATGGGCACCTCGTTGTACGGGTTCATCAACGCGATGTCTTCGGGCTTTGCGAACAGGTCGACGTCCCGGATCTCGAAGTCCATGCCCTTCTCGAACAACACGAAACGGCAGCGGTGCGAATAAGGGCAAGTGGTTCCGGAATAAAGCACCATCATGGCGGCGGACTCCTGATCGAAGCCTTGCGGCTTCATCGTTTTCTGAAGGCCGGCGAACCGGCCCATTCAAGACCAAAGAAATGGCAAACGCAGTGGGGGCTTTTCAGCCCCCACTGCGCGGAGGACCCGACCGAAGTCGGGTCATCGGTTTACTTGACGTCCTTCCAGTAGGAAGCGTTCAAGCGCCACGCGAATACGGAAAACACCAACAGGAACAGCACCACGATGACGCCGAGGCGGAATCGTTGACCCTGGGCCGGCTCGCCCATCCACTGGAGATAGGCCACCAGATCGGCAACCGACTCGTCGTATTCCTGAGGCGTCATCGTCCCGGGCGTCACCTGCTCGAATCCCTTGAAGACATGCACGACTTTGGCGGAGTCATGCGGGTCTGGTCGATCCTCGAACGTGGCGGTGCGGATGCCCTGGAGTTCCCACAGCACATGCGGCATTGCCACGCTGGGGAAGGCGAGATTATTCCATCCCGTGGCCTTGGTTTCGTCCCGGTAGTATTTTCTCAGGTACGTGTAGAGGTAATCCGCCCCACTTCCCTTGGCGCCATCGGCCCTGGAACGGGCGATCACGCTCAGGTCGGGCGGGGTGGCGCCGAACCAGTCCTTGGCCTGTTTCGGGTCCAGGGAGACCTTCATGGTCTCGCCCACCTTCTCTCCAGCGAACAGCAGGTTGCCCTTGATCTGGTCGTCGGTGAGGTTCAGGTCCCTCAGCCGGTTGTACCGCATGGAACTGGCCGAGTGGCAGTTCAGGCAGTAGTTGACGAACAGCTTGGCGCCATGCTGCAGCGCGGCCACATCGTTCATCTTCTGCGTGGGGAAACGGTCCCACTCGATCCCGCCTTCGGCAGCCTGAGCCATCGGCATCAGCCCGCCGCACAGCGAGAGCGACGTCAGCAGCGTAGCGATGAGTTTCTTCATTCGGTCGACTCCGTGACGTTCGCGGTTCAGTGCGGATGGAAGGTGACGCGGTCCGGCACCGGCTTGAAACTGCCCAGCCGGCTCCACCAAGGCATCAGCAGGAAGAAGCCGAAGTAGAAGAGCGTGCCCACCTGAGACACCAGGGTGCCTGCATCCGAAGGCGGCTTGATGCCGAGGTAGCCCAGCGCCAGGAAGACCACCACGAACACCGCATACAGGTATTTGTGCCACTCGGGCCGGTAGCGGATCGACTTGACCGGGCTGTGATCCAGCCAGGGCAGGAAGAACAGGATGATGACGGCACCACCCATCACGACCACGCCCCAGAACTTCGCATCGAAGGCCTTCAGGAGTGCGATGCCGACCACCGCAGCCACCAGGGTGATCAGCTTGCCGCGGGAAGACAGGCCGCCGCGCAGCACGCTCAGCCCCGCGCCCAGCGCCACCACCACGCACAGCACCGTCACCATCACGTCGGTGGTGGCGCGGAGCATCGAGTAGAACGGCGTGAAGTACCAGACCGGCGCAATGTGCAGCGGCGTCTTCAACGGATCCGCGGGGATGAAGTTGTTGTACTCCAGGAAGTAACCGCCCAGTTCCGGTGCGAAGAAGATGATCGAAGTGAACACCAGCAGGAACAGGCTGACTGCGAAGATGTCGTGCACCGTGTAGTAGGGATGGAACGGCACGCCATCCAGCGGACGACCCTGCGCATCCTTGTGGGCCTTGATCTCGACCCCGTCCGGATTGTTCGAACCCACCTCATGCAGCGCAATGATGTGCGCCACCACCAGCCCCAGCAACACCAGCGGCACCGCGATCACATGGAAGCTGAAGAAGCGGTTCAGCGTCGCGTCGCCGACGACATAGTCACCGCGGATCATCAGCGCCAGGTCCTCGCCCACGAAGGGAACGGCAGCAAACAGGTTCACGATCACCTGCGCACCCCAGTAGGACATCTGGCCCCACGGGAGCAGGTAACCCATGAAGGCCTCGGCCATCAGGCACAGGAAGATGCCGCAGCCGAAGACCCAGACCAGTTCCCGCGGCTTGCGGTAGGAGCCATAGATCAACCCGCGGAACATGTGCAGGTACACCACGACGAAGAACGCGGAGGCGCCTGTCGAGTGCATGTAGCGCACCAGCCAGCCCCAGGGCACATCCCGCATGATGTACTCGACCGACGCGAACGCCTGCGCGGCGTCGGGCTTGTAGTGCATCACCAGGAAGATGCCGGTGACGATCTGGATGACCAGCACCAGCAGCGCCAGCGAGCCGAAGATGTACCACCAGTTGAAGTTTTTCGGAGCGTAATACTCCGACATGTGTTCCTTGAACAGCTTGGACGCCGGAAACCGGTTGTCCACCCATGTCAGGACCTTGACGCCCAAGGGGGCGCCGACGGGTGCTTCCTTGAATTCAGCCATGTCGTCTGCCTCGCTCGGGGTTAGGCCTTCTTGTTGTCTTCACCGATCACCAGCTTGGTGTCGGACAGGTACATGTGCGGCGGAACCTCGAGGTTGTCCGGCGCCGGTTTGTTCTTGAAGACACGCCCCGCCATGTCGAATGTGGAGCCGTGGCAGGGGCACAGGAAGCCGCCATGCCAGTTGTCCGGCAGCGAGGGCTGCGGGCCGGCCTGGAACTTGTCGCTGGGCGAGCAGCCCAGGTGCGAGCAGATGCCCACCACCACCAGGTATTCCGGCTTGATCGAGCGCCACTCGTTCTTGGCGTAGTCCGGCATCGGGAAAGCCTTGCGATCGGAATTCGGATCGGCCAGGCTGGCGTCGTTGCCCTTGAGCTCGTCGAGCTGTTCTTTGGTGCGGCGCACGATCCACACGGGCTTGCCGCGCCATTCGACGGTGAGCTTCTGGCCAGGCGCCAAGCCGCCGACATCCACCTCCACGGCCGCACCGGCAGCCTTGGCGCGCTCGGACGGCTGGAACGTGCTCACGAACGGCACGGCGGTGGCGACACCGCCGGCAGCTCCCACGCAGCTGGTGGCAATCAACCAGTTGCGTTTGCCTTGGTCCACTTGTTGGTCACTCATGAGGGTCCTTACAGGGAACTTCTGATCAGGGGCAACCGAAGATTCTAGGTGTGAAAAACTGCCATCACCCCTAGGCGCTCTACCAATGTGCATTCACGCACCAAGTTGACATTTATCGTAGCGAGAAGGCCGTTAGGATGCTTGGCTCGCGGCGACAGCGCCGCCATCCACCGCCAAGCGGAGAAGGAGCAGAGGAATGGGCTTCATGAGCGAATTCCGCGAGTTCGCGGTCAAGGGCAATGTCATGGATCTCGCCGTCGGCGTGATCATCGGCGGTGCCTTCGGAAAGATCGTGGATTCGGTCGTCAAGGATCTGATCATGCCGCTGGTCGGCCGGGTGGTCGGTGGCCTGGACTTCAGCAACTACTTCGTCATGTTGGGCAGCCCGCCGGCCAACTACAACGGCCCGATGACCTATGAAGCGCTGACCAAGGCCGGTGTGCCGCTGTTCGCGTACGGCAGCTTCCTGACGGTGCTGCTGAACTTCATCATCCTCGCGTTCATCATCTTCGTGATGATCAAGCAGATCAACCGCCTCAAGCGCGACAACCCGCCGCCGCCCGCCGCGCCGGCCGCGCCACCGGAAGATGTGCAGCTGCTTCGCGAGATTCGCGACGCACTGACTCGTGACAAAGCGTAAAGCTTCCTTCAAACGTCTGCTTTTGCGCATAGTCCGGGCGGGTTACGCCCGGGCAGGGCGTGAGCTTGGACGATACTGCACGCTGTGGTGTGGTCGCCACAATGCGTGCCTGATGCATCGATGAACCGTCTCAATCCCCACCTCGACGCGGCCCTCCATCGCGTGCGCACGGCGGTGGAACAAGCCGCCGAGCGTGGCGCCGAAGGTCTCGGTCTCGCCGCCCTGTCCTCAGGACAGGCCAAGCGGCGGGATGCGCTGCTGTCTGCGCAATTCATCTTCCGAAAGCAGCAAGCGCTGTTTTCGCAGCGCTTCGACCAGTCGATGCGCCAACAGGCTCTGGAAAGCGGCGCTGACTCCTCGTCGTCCTCCTCCTCCTCATCGCCCAAACACACCCAGTGGGACGAGCTCTCGCTGATGGACGATGCGCAGGTCAACGCGCTGGTCGCGGCCGACCGCATCGGCCTGGCGATCGGCCATCAGAGCGAATGGGAGCTGCGCGAGGTCGACACCTACATGGGCGGCATTCCCGGCATCGGCAAGGAAGACCGCCACCCGCTGCGCCCCCAGAACATCGCCCAGGCGCTGCTGGACGGCGTGAATGCCGTCACCGATGACCAGGACACCCGGCAAGTCCTGGTCGATGAACTCACCCGTTCGCTGGCGCAGGAAATGCGCGCCTGCTATTCGGACATCGCCGGTCTGTTCCGCAGCCGTGGATTGCGTCCGCAGGACCTCAAGGTGCGCGGCACCGAAAACACGCGGGGCCAGTCCTTGCGTGGCGGCATGGGCGCCGGCGGTCACAGCAGCCATGCGCCGCTGCACGACAGCCGCTACGCCACCCAACCCGGCGCCCTGCACAGCGGCCAGGGTTATCTGACCCGACCCGGCGGCTTGCATGGTCTGGGCGGAGGCATGCCGGGTGGAGGCAGCGGCGGCGGCGGCGTGGGTGGCCACAGCGGCCATGGGGCCTTTGGCGGCTATCCGGCCGGTGCGGTCGACCCCCAGTTGATGGACCTGATGCGCCGGCTGGCGATGAGCCCGATGGCCGGCGTGAGCGGATCCGCGGGCGGATTGGGCGGACCGAACTCCGGCGGCATGCCGCTGGGCACGCCGAGCCAGTGGCAGGGTTGGGATGGCGACGGCGCCGTCCTGGGCGACGGCCCGATCGTGCTGCCACCCAACCTGATCCACCTGCATCGCGACGAACTGCGCCAGGCGGCCACCGGCTCGCTGGATCACATGGTGATCGACGTGGTGGCGGGTCTGTTCGATCAGATCCTGGCGGACCCCAAGCTGCCGCCGCTGATGTCGCAGCAAATCGCGCGACTTCAACTGCCGGTGCTGCGCGCGGCGCTGGGTGATCGCACCTTCTTCTCGTCGCGCCGGCATCCGGTGCGGCGACTGGTCAACCGCATCGCCTCGCTGGCGGTGGCGTACGAGGACTACAGCGAAGACCCCGGCAAGAGCTTCCTCGCGCTGGTGCGCGAACTGATCCAGGACATCGTCAGCGGCGACTTCGACCGCATGGATCTGTATGACGCCAAGCTCAACCAGCTTGAGACCTTCATCGCGGAGCAAACGGCCCATTCGCTGAAGTCCCAAGGGGATGCCGCCGCGCTGCTGGAGCGCAAGGAAACCGAGATCCGACTGCAGCAGCGCTACATGCAGCAGCTGCAGCAGGCGATGGCCAATGTGGACATGCGCGATTTCCTGCGCAATTTCCTCACCCAGACCTGGAGCGAGGTGCTGGTTCACGCGTCGCGGCATCCCAACCTGGATGCCGGACTGGTGGACCGGCTGCGCAACATGGGTCGGGACATCGTGCTGTCGGTGCAGCCCAAGACCACGCCGCAACAGCGCCAGGCCTTCCTGGCCTCACTGCCGGTGTTGATGCGCACGCTCAACGAAGGCCTGGACCTGGTCCGCTGGCCCGAGTCCGAACGCAAGAAATTCTTCGCCGAGCTGCTGCCCGCGCACGCCGATTCACTGAAGGGCCAGGCGCTCAGCCCGCTGGAATACAACCTGCTGGCCAAGCAGCTGGAGTCCGTCTTCGGCATCGCACCGCCGCGGGAGCAGGACCTGCCCGCCGGCGCCCCGCTGGACCTGGACCTGAGCGAGCGCCTGACCGACGAGGAGGCCCGCCGCCTCGGCGTCGTCGAGGACGAACATGTCGACTGGGACGGCCAGATCGACATCGACCTCAGCGGCGAGGATCAACGCCCGCTGATGGCGGTCGACATCAGCATCGACGGCCTGCCCTCCGCCGAAGAAGCGCCCGAGCCCGCCGCAGGCGGCCTGCTGCTGGATCATCTGCAACTGGGCTTCGCCTATCAGATGCGCCGGGAGGACGAGTGGACCAAGGTGCGCCTGGCCCATATCAGCGCCAGCCGCAGCTTCTTCATCTTCACTCATGGGGATCGGCATCACGAGACGCTGACCATGACCTCCCGCATGCTGCGCCGGCTCTGCGAAAGCGGACGCCTGCGCGCATTCGAAAGCGCCTACCTGCTGGAGCGCGCCACTGCGCGGGCTCGCAAGCAATTGGCCGCGCTGAGCGCCAAGGCGCCGTCGGTGAAGGCATGAACGGCTGACAGGCTGACAGGCTGTAGGGCTGTAGGGCTGTAGGGCTGTAGGCGTGAGGGCTTGAAGGGGAAAAAACCTGAAGCCAGTGCCCTCACCCCGGTCGCCTGCGGGGCGTCTGCCGCCAGCGGCCCGTTGCGCTACGTCACCGCCCTCGTCCAGCGCCTTCATCCAGCGCCCGTTAGCCCCCGCGCCCTTCATCCACCGCGGACAGTTGCCGCGCCATGCGGATGGCCGCCAGCATGCTGGACGGGTCCGCCCGGCCGGTGCCGGCAATGTCGAAAGCCGTCCCATGGTCGGGACTGGTGCGCACCAACGGCAGGCCCAGCGTCACATTGACGCCCTCCTCCACACCCAGGTATTTCACCGGGATCAGCCCCTGGTCATGGGTCATCGCCACCACCGCATCGAACTCGCCGGGATGGCGCGGCGGCGCATGCCGGGCCCGCATGAAGACGGTGTCTGGCGCGAACGGGCCGCGCGCATCAATACCCAGTGATCGCGCCTGCTCGATGGCCGGCGCGATGTGCTGGATTTCCTCGTCGCCGAACAGACCGCCCTCACCCGCATGCGGATTCAGCCCCGCCACGCCGATGCGCGGCGCCGCGATCCCGAACCGACGCAGTGCGGCGTCGGTGATGCGCAAGGTCTGCAGCACCCGCCCGGCCGTGATCTGATCGACCGCCTGTCGCAAGGCCACATGGATCGTCACCAGCACCACCCGCAGCTCGTCATTGGCCAGCATCATGCGCACCGGAGGCAACTGCCCCTGCACATCGGCGCACAGTGCCTGCAGCAGCTCGGTGTGACCGGGGTGGTCCACGCCGGCGGCGTGAAGCGCCTCCTTGTGGATCGGGGCCGTCACTACAGCCCGGGAGCGTCCAGCCTGCTGCAGCCGGACCGCTTCGACGATGCATCGCGCCGCCGCCGCACCGGCCTCGGCGCTGACCTGGCCCAACGGCTGGTCGACCAGATCCGCAGGCAGATCGCTCGGCTGCCAGATCGGCAGGCAATCGGGCGGCGCCACCTCATCGGGCTCGGTCAGAACTGCGACCGGCATCGACACATGCATGAAGCCCATGGCACGGCGCAGGACGGCCACATCGCCGACCAGACGCAGGTCGGTCCCGCGGTCGCGCGCCCAGGCGGCCACGGCCACTTCCGGTCCGATGCCACAGGCATCGCCCATGGTGATCAGCAGCGGTCTGGTGATGGCGGACGTATCGGTGCTCATGCGGGATTGGGGATGTCGATGAACTGCCACTGCAGTCCCAGTTGCTCGGCGACCTGGCGGCCGACCGCCTGCACGCCGTAGCGTTCGGTCGCGTGATGGCCGGCGGCAATGAAGGCGACGCCCGTCTCCGCCGCGTAGTGGGCCTGCGGTTCAGAGATTTCGCCGGTGATGAACACATCGGCGCCTGCGGCGATCGCCGCTTCGAAATAACCTTGCGCGCCGCCAGTGCACCAGGCCACCCGCCGCAGCGGGCGACCGTCACCCGGCGCCTGCACCGTTGCCCGGTCCAGACGAGCGGCCAGATGTCGGCTCAAGGCCCCGAGTTCATCCAATTGCGGCGGCAGATCGCCGATCGACCCCAGGTTCTGTTCGCCGAAACGGCCGTCGGCGGCCCAGCCCAGATGCCGGGCGAGTTGGGCGTTGTTGCCCAGCTCGTCGTGCGCATCGAGCGGCAGGTGATACGCGAACAGATTGATCTCATGCTGCAGCAGCCGCGCCAGGCGCTGCTTCATCCATCCCACCACGCGCCCGTCCTGGCCACGCCAGAACAAGCCGTGGTGGACGAGGATGGCATCGGCGCCGACCTCGATCGCCGCGTCGATCAGCGCGAGACTCGCAGTGACCCCACAGACCAGGTGCCGGATCATGTCGCGACCCTCGACCTGCAGACCGTTCGGCCCATAATCCTTGAAGCGCGAGGGCTCCAGCGTGGCGGCCAACAGCCGCTCCAGCTCCGTGCGATGTGCCATGACAGGGTCCCAATTGCGTCAAACCTGGCTGATTTTCTCCCAGGCCACCACGGTGGCGCTGGCTGCGTATTTTGTGGTGTCCACACTCAAGCCACAGTGGCTGCATCAGGGGCCGGCCGTGCTGGCCACCCTGCCCGCCGCTGCGGGTGCGCCGCCACGCGCCGCTGTGCAGTTCAGCTATGCAGCCGCCGCACAGGCGGCCTCACCGGCGGTCGTGGCCGTGATGGCCAACAAGCCGGCCCTGACCCAGCGTGAAATCGATGCCGACCCCTGGCTGCGGTTTCACTTCGGTCGCCGCGTGCCGCAACGGCAGCAGATGGGGCTGGGGTCCGGCGTGATCGTCTCGCCGGAAGGTTACGTGCTGACCAACAACCATGTGGTCAACGGCGCCTCGGAAATCCGGGTGCAGTTGCCGGACGGTCGAGAGACCGAGGCCAAGCTGGTCGGCACCGATCCGGAAACCGACTTGGCGGTGCTGCGGATCACCGTCGCACCGCCGCTGCCGGTCATCCATCCCGGACGGGCCGAAGACCTGCAGGTGGGCGACGTGGTCCTGGCCATCGGCAATCCGTTCAATGTCGGCCAGACGGTGACCTCCGGCATCGTCAGCGCGCTGGGTCGCACCCAGCTCGGCCTGAGCACTTTCGAGAACTTCATCCAGACCGATGCCGCCATCAATCCCGGCAACTCGGGCGGCGCGCTGGTGGATGCGCAGGGTCGGCTGGTCGGCATCAACACCGCCATCTACTCGCGCACCGGCGGCGGCAGCCTGGGCATCGGCTTCGCGATTCCGGTCGATTCAGCCTATCAGGTGCTCGAAGCCCTGATCAAGGACGGCAAGGTCTCGCGCGGCTGGATCGGCGTCATCACCGGCGACATCAATGCAGAGGTCGTCGAGACGCTGAAGCTGAGCGTCGACCACGGCGTATTGGTGAAGGAGGTCTTCAAGGGCAGCCCCGCCGCCAAGGCCGGACTGGAAGCGGGCGATGTGGTGACCGAAGTCGAGGGCCGGCAGGTGCGCAACCCGCGCGAGCTGATCAATGTGGTGGCCGGCCTGAAGCCGGAGAGCCAGACCGTGGTTCAGGTGCAACGGGGCGGACAGACGCTCAAGCTGCCGCTGCAGGTGGGACTGCGCAGGCCTCAGACGGAAGACGGCGCGCCGGAATAAGCGGGCCGGCGAACGGTGCGGCGACACGTCGATCGCTGCACCGCTCCGTTCCGGGCATGGTCAGACTCACGGGGAGGCGCGCTTCCTGCACGCCGGGCCAACTCGGGGCGGTCAGATCGATCCAATCCATCAGACCTGTGAGATGCATCGGGCCCGCCAGCTCCATCAGTCAGATCCATCAGTCAGAGCCGACACCAGCGAGCCGATTTGGCCGATGAGGCCGATGAGGCCGAAGGCGATCAGGTCGAGCTCTTGCTGCTTTCTTCTGCGGGGTCCGCATCCGGCGGCCGCGAATATCGCGCGAACGCCCCTGCAGCCCAGATCCCCACCTCGTAAAGCAGGCACATCGGCACCGCCAGCGCGAGCTGGGAGACGACGTCCGGCGGTGTGATCACGGCGGCAATCACGAAGGCCAGCACGATGAAGTAGCCGCGGAACTGCTTGAGCTGCGGCACCGTCACCAGGCCCATGCGGGCGAGCACCACCACCACCACCGGCACCTCGAAGGCCGCACCGAAGGCAATGAACATGTTCATCACGAAGCCGAGATAGGCCTCGATGTCCGGCGCGGCGGTGATGCTCTTCGGCGCGAAGCTCTGGATGAAGGTGAACACCTTGCCGAAGACGAAGAAGTAGCAGAACGCCACCCCTGCAAAGAACAGCAAGGTGCTGGACACCACCAGCGGCATCACCAGACGCTTCTCGTGGGAATACAGGCCCGGCGCCACGAAGGCCCAGACCTGATAGAGCACCACTGGCAGCGCCAGCAGGAAGGCCGCCAGCAGCGTGATCTTCAGCGGCACGAGGAAGGGCGACAGCACATTGGTCGCGATCATCGACGAGCCCTGCGGCAGGTGCGACACCAACGGCACCGCCAGCAGGTCGAACAAACCGCCGGGACCGGGATAGAAGCACAGCAGACCGAACGCCACGCCGACGGCCAGCAGCGCCCGGATCAACCGGTCGCGCAACTCCATCAGGTGGGACACAAAGGGCTGTTCGGTACCGGCCAGTTCGTCGTCTTGGGGGCTGCTCATGAAGCTCGGCGTGGGGGACGGAAGCGCGCCACACGGGCGGCGCCGGATTGGGCATGTCGACGCACGCCCTGCCGCTGCTTGTACCAGAGCGGGGTGGCGCCGCGCTTGAGGCGCCAGTTCTTGCCGGGATGGGCGTAGGTGGGTGTCGGTGCGGTCAGGTCGCCGTAGGCGTCGGACGACGAGGACGAGCCCTCCACCGACAGGTCGGACCAGGTGGAGTGCAGGGTCTGGTTGGCGGAATCCACGCCTTCCCGGACGCTGTTGTGCACGTCGTTGACGGCGGTCTCGAACTGGCCCTTCATCTTCTGGAGTTCTTCCAGTTCGATGGACCGGTTCACTTCCGCCTTCACATCGGCCACATAACGCTGCGCCTTGCCCAACAGGTGACCCACGGTGCGGGCCACGCGCGGCAGGCGCTCAGGGCCGAGCACGACCAGCGCGACCGCGCCGATCAGTGCCAGCTTGTCGAAGCCGAAATCGAGCATGCGCGACGCGCTCAGCTACGGGTCTTGGCGTCAACGTCGACCGTGTTCGGGTCTGCGGCCTTGTTGCTGTTGGACACCTGTTGAGGGGTGTCGGTCGAACCACCGTCCTTGACGCCGTCCTTGAAACCCTTGACCGCCGCGCCGAGGTCGGAACCCACGTTGCGCAGCTTCTTGGTGCCGAACACGGCGATCACCACCACCAGCACGATCAGCCAGTGCCAGATGCTCAAACTTCCCATGACAATCTCCAGAGTCGATGCCGAAATTCTAGTGGGCCCGCATGACAAGCATGGGATGAATCACCCTCATCCCCTGCCCGCATGAGCGCCTTATGCCTCCAAGGAGGCAGAAAACCGTCCCGGGAACCTCGCCCGGTGGCCGGCATATGGGGTCAAGGCTCAGCCTTTCAACCAGGGGCGCGGGCCGCCCATCGCATGCATGTGCAGATGGAACACCTCCTGGCCGCCATCCGAACCGGTGTTGATGACCGTGCGAAAGCCGTTTGTCACGCCCAGTTCCTTCATCAGTCGGGGCACCAGGATAGACATCTTGCCTAGCACCGCCGCATGTTCGGGCTGCAGGTCGGCCATGCTGGCGATGTGCAGCTTGGGAATCAGCAGGAAATGAACCGGGGCCCAGGGGTGGATGTCGTGGAAGGCCAGGACCTCGTCGTCCTCATAGACCTTTTTGGACGGGATCTGGCCCTGGATGATCTTGCAGAAGAGGCAATTCGGATCGTGGCTCATGGTCAAACCTGTTGAGGCGCAAGGCCGGCGACGGACGGCAAGCAGCGGGAGATGAGCGGCTGCCGGATCAGACCGGCATCGGCTTGTTGTCGTTCCAGTTGAGGATGCCCTTCACCAGACGGTAGATCACCCAGATCGAGTCGACGATCAGGATCACGAAACCGACGCCCACGATGACCAGCAAGCCACCCAGGACGAACCACAGCAGGCTCCACCAGAAGGTGCGGATCTGCCAGGTGAAGTGGCTGGCGTAGATCGTCCCGGCCGTGTCTTCACGCTTGATGTAGTTGATGATCACCGCCACGATGCCGGTGAACCCGGTGAAGAAGCTCAGGGCATACAGGATGTAGGTGATCAGCGTCAGCTGCTTCAGGCTGGCGAGCTGCTCCGCGGGCATGGGGCTGGCGGTCACGGTGAGATCGTCATTCATGTCGGGCTTCTCCCTGCGTTTTGATGGTGATGGTGATGGTGATGGTGGCAATCCACAGGCTGACGCCGGCACGATGCACCGGCGCCACACCCGTCACCTGGTGGACGGCACGCCCTCGATCCCCTGATCGGGACGACTCGCCGGCGCGGACCGTGCGGCGAACTCCTCGAGGCCGGACAATCCCTCGCGCCGGGCCAGCTCCGCCAGCACCTGTTCGGGGCGGACATCCAGCGCCGCCAGGGCGACGATCGAATGAAACCACAGGTCGGCCACCTCATAGACCAGCTTCTGGGGGTCGCCATCCTTGGCGGCGATGACCACCTCGGTGGCTTCCTCGCCGACCTTCTTCAGGATCTGGTCCAGGCCCTTGGCGAACAGCTTGGCCACATAGCTCTTGTCGGGGTCGCCCTGGTCGCGGCGCTGGGCGACGACCTCACCCAGTTGGGCCAGGATGTCGTTGCCGGTCAGCGGGGCGTTCATGGTGTTGCTCATGGACGGGCGCTCATGCCTTGTAGATGGTGGCCGGATCCTTGATCACCGGCTCGACGGCGGACCACTGACCATCCCGCAGCGCCTGGAAGAAGCAGCTGTGCCGGCCGGTGTGGCAGGCAATGCCGGGCTCGTGGCCGTGCTGGGTGATGGTGAGCAGCAGCACATCGTTGTCGCAGTCCATGCGGATCTCATGCACCTGCTGGATGTGGCCGGATTCCTCGCCCTTGTGCCAGAGCTTCTGGCGCGAACGGCTCCAGTACACCGCCTCGCCGCGCTCGGCGGTGCGGGCGAGTGCGTCGCGGTTCATCCAGGCGAACATGAGGATGTCGCCGGAGCCGAGTTCCTGGGCGATGACGGGCACCAGCCCATCGCGGTCCCACTTGATCTGATCCAACCATTGCATGGCGGCAGTGTAGCCCTCAGCCCACATGGGTGGCCCCGACATGGGCCCGCTCCACCGCGAACCACTGCAGCACCGGAATGGTCCCCGGCAGCACCGGCTGCACCTGCACCGGCAACTGCTGCCAGCTCATGGCCTGCTGCTCGCGCATCTCGAACTCGCCCTGCCAGTCGTACACCTTGCAGAAGTGCAGACGCACCTTCGCATGCGGGTACTCCATCAGTTCGATCTTCCAGGGATGCGCGGCACCAATGGTGATGCCCAGCTCTTCCTGCAACTCTCGACGCAGCGCCTGCTCCACCGTCTCGCCGGACTCGAGTTTGCCGCCGGGAAACTCCCAATAACCGGCATAGACCTTCCCTTCTGGGCGGGAGGTCAACAGGAACTCGGTGTCACGCCCGTGCGCGTCGCGTCGCACCAGCACGCCGACGGCCACCTCCACCGGGACCCGATCCGTATTGCCCACCGGGCTGTGGGCGTTCGCGGTCTCAGACATGGTCCAGGCCCTCCGGGGCGTTGTCGTCGGAAGAAGTCGATGGGGGCTGTGGCGTTGTTGCGGTCGATGCCCCCGCCAATGTCGCGGACGGTGACGTCGAGGCGGCGGCGTCCTGGGGACCGGCGCCGGCACCACGTCCGGCCAGATCGCGAGCGAACTGATAGGCCACTCGGCCTGAACGTGAGCCGCGTTCCAGCGCCCAGACCAACGCGGGCTGCCGGGCGGCATCGATCTGGGTGGAGGTCAGTCCGAAATGGGTGAGCCACTGGGCGACGATGGCCAGGTATTCCTGCTGGCTGAAGCTGTAGAAGCTGATCCACAGGCCGAAGCGTTCGGACAACGAGATCTTTTCTTCCACCGCTTCACCGGGATGGACCTCGACATTGCCGTCGCGTTCGCTATGGGTGTAGGCGAGGTTGTCCTTCATCTGTTCGGGCAACAGATGGCGGCGGTTGCTGGTGGCGTAGATCAGCAGGTTGTCGGTGGCGGCGGCGACGGAGCCGTCCAGCATGGATTTGAGTGCCTTGTAGCCGGCTTCGCCCTCGTCGAAGCTGAGGTCGTCGCAGAAGATCACGAAGCGTTCGGGGCGGTCGGCGACCAGGTCGGCGAGATCGGGCAGGTCGACCAGATCGGATTTATCGACCTCGATCAGGCGCAGACCCTGGCTGGCGAACTCATTGAGACAGGCCTTGATCAGCGAGCTTTTGCCGGTGCCGCGGGCGCCGGTCAGCAGCACGTTGTTGGCGGGTTGGCCGTGCACGAACTGGCGGGTGTTCTGCAGCAGACGCTCCTTCTGCGGCTCCACCTCTTTCAGATCGGCCAGCCGGATCGACGACAGATGTCGCACCGGCTCCAGCCGGGCGCTGGCGCCGCGTTTGCGATAGCGAAAGGCGACGGCGGCACTCCAATCGGGCGCGACCAGCGGCTGGGGCAACACGGCCTCCAGGCGATTGAGCAGCGCATCAGCGCGCCGCAGCAAGGCATCAAGGGCTTCGGACATCCGCGAAGTGTAGAAGCAGCCGACCTCCTCAGTCAGGGCGCCCAATCACACGAAAGTCGAGCGCCAGCCCACCGACTGATCAAGCGGAGCCCAGCGACCGGCTCTGGGCGCTCGGACTCGCCCCCTTGAAGGGGCAACCAAAGACGGTAGGGGTAGGCCCGCCCCACCAGAGGTGCGCCCCAGCGCCACCGACCTATCAAGCGGAGCCTAGCGATCCGGCTCTGCCGGGCGCTCGGGCTCGCCCCCTTGAGAGGGGCGACCGACGACGGTAGGGGTAGGCGCCCGCCCCACGAGAGGTGCGCCCCAGCGCCACCGACCTATCAAGCGGAGCCCAGCGATCCGGCTCTGCCGGGCGCTCGGGCTCGCCCCCTGAGGGGGCCGCCGAAGGCGGTAGGGGGGGAGCCAGTCAGGCCAACATCCGCATCGCGGCTTCGAGCTGCTCCGTCGGCAACCGCTTGAAGCCCGAGCGCGCGTAGCGCTGCAGTCGACCGATGATGAAGCTCACCAGCACCGAGGCCTGCGCCTGGGCTTCAACCGTCGGCGTGCTTGAACCAGACGCCTCGGCCGCCGTGCGCAAACCCTGGCGCAGCGACGACTCGACCTTGTCGAAGAACTGATTCATCCGCGCCACCAGGCGCTCGTTCTCATAGACCAGCGCATCGCCGACCATGACCCGCGCCATGCCCGGGTTGCGCTCGCCAAACTGCAGCAGCACCGCGACGATGCGCTGGGCCTGCGCCAGGCCCGACGGCTCGCGCTCGGCGATCTGGTTGAGCAGGGAGAAGATGCTGGTCTCGATGAACTCGATCAGCCCTTCGAACATCTGCGCCTTGCTGGCGAAATGGCGGTACAGGGCCGCCTCGCTGACCTCCAGCCGGGCGGCGAGCGCGGCGGTGGTCACCCGCTCCGCGCCGGGCTGCTCCAGCATGCTGGCCAAGGTCTGCAGGATCTGCACCCGTCGTTCGCCCGGCTTCAGTCGCTTGCGCGGCAGTTCGGCGGGCTTGGTCGGTGCGGGTTCCGTGGCGTCAGGAGGGCTGGTGTGCATAGAGGGGGCCGGGGATGTGCGCGCGATTCTGTCACACCCAGGTGACACCCTCGACAAGGCTGTCGGACAGCGTCACCCATCCGCCTCATCGGATGGTCCTGCACCCGGTTCGATTCGGCTCGCTGCGGAGCGCTTGGCCAGGCGCCTTGCAGGGCCCGCACAGCCCTCAGTCGCGCAGCCAGCCCAGGCGCCGAGCCTCGTAGATCGCCTCAACCTTGGAGCGCACCTGCAGCTTGCGATAGGTGCGCTTCACATAAGTCATGATGGTGTGCGGCGACACATTCATGAACTGCGCGATCTCATCGAAGGTGAAGCCCTTGGCAGCCAGATGCAGCACCCGTGATTCCTGTTCGGACAGGGCGACCACCTGCTCATCCACCAGCGGCATCGGCGCGGAGTCCCCGAAGCCACGCGGCGCATGGCCGCTGCCCTGCGGCGCCAGGCGCATCAGCAGACGGCGCGCGATGACAGGGCTGATCGGACTGCCGCCCGCGCGCAGCGAGCGCAACTGTCCCGGCAGATCCAGCGCCAGCGAATCCTTCAGCAGGTAGCCGGTGGCACCCGCCTCGATGCTGGACAGCACATGCTGCTCGTCGCCGAACACCGAGATCACCATGACCTCGCATTCCGGCGCCACATGCGCGGCATGGCGAATCAGCTCGATGCCGCTGCCGCCGGGCAGGTCGAGGTCGACCAGCAGCACATCCGGCCGCGTCTGGTCGAACATCTTCCGACCCTGTGGCAGGTCCGTGGCCATACCGACCAAGCGGATGTCAGGCGCTTTTTCAAGCGCATGGGCAAATGCTTCGCGGAACCGAAGCTGATCTTCGACGATCAAGACGCTGAACAGTGACATGCATTCCCTCACGGCTTCGGAGCCGTCGAGCACATTCTGTGGGGCCGCACAAGCGACCCGCAATCCCCAGCTTGCAGTGGGGTGACCAAAGACAGTCAGTGCAAACCCCAAGGGACAAACAGGGCAAACGGCAGGCCCGCCAACTCCGCTGAACAGGCGTCCGGCCCGCGTCAAGTCACCGCAGAACGGTCGCACGCGCGGCCAATCACCGTGGCCATCGGAGATCTCTCACTGATGGTCCATTGCTGGCCGACGGTCGAAAAACCTCACCGCCGCCAATCGCTGTCCGGTCAATGCCGAGACAGTCGCCCGCTCACCGCCGAAAGGAGGTGACACACCGTTGCAATCAAGTCTTCAGATGTCGCAATCGACTGACTCGTTGATCCACAAACTGCGGACGCCGTTGCACCGACACCGGCATCCACCCCCGCATCCAGATGGTCCGCATGCCCAATCCGCGCGCGGCCTTCAGGTTCTGTGGACTGTCCTCCACCAGGGTGCAGCGCGACGGCGCGATGCGAAGCTGTGCACACAGATGGCGAAACATCCGGATGTCGGGCTTGGGTCGGTACTGGCCGAACATGCGCATGTGCTCCACCGCGAGCACGCGCTCGAAATGCACACCGATGCCCAAGGCCTTCAGCACCCGTTTCGCATAATGTTCCGGCGCATTGGTGAGCAGCACCTTGCGGCCCCGCAGGCGCTTGAGCCATTCCAGGTCCGGCCGCGCGGCGCGCAGCGACGCCTCCAGCTGCGGCAGCGCATGGGTCTGCGCCAGGAAGTGGGACGCCGATACCCCATGATGCCGCACCAGCCCCAGCAGCGTGGCGCCATACCGGCGCCAATACCGATGCCGGAGCAACTTGGCGGACACCGCATCCAGGCCGAGGTGGGTCACCATGTAGTCGTTCATCGACGCGCCGATGTCGGCGAACACACTGCCGCTGGCATGGTGCAGGGTGTCGTCGAGGTCGAACAGCCAGACGCCATCACCCCGTCGGCGCACGCCTGCAGCCGGCGCTTCACGACGGTGACGACGCTCACGACGGGTACGGGGCGGCAGTCGGGCCAAGGGAGATCGGGTGGTGGAGGTGGGTGGTGGGGGCCGGGCGTCCTGGGGCGACAGCCGAAACGCGACCCGCTCGGTGCCAGAGCCGCAAGACCGGCCGGACCGCGCAGACCCCGCAGACCGCGTAGGCCGGTCTGATCGGTCTGATCGGTCTGACCAGGCGCGCGTTCAGTGCGACCGGATCATCGTGCCGTAGGCCTTCTCGGAGAGGATCTCCAGCAGCATCGCATGCGGCACGCGGCCATCGATGATGTGCACCGCCTTGACCCCGCTGCGGGCGGCGTCCAGCGCCGAAGCGATCTTGGGCAGCATGCCGCCGGACAAGGTGCCGTCGGCAAACAGCTCATCGATCTCGCGGGCGGAGAGGTCGGTCAGCAGGTTGCCCTGCTTGTCCAGCACGCCCGGGGTGTTGGTCAACAGCACCAGCTTCTCGGCTTTGAGCACTTCGGCCAGCTTGCCGGCGACGACGTCGGCATTGATGTTGTAGCTCTCGTTGCTTTCGCCGAAACCGATGGGGCTGATGACCGGAATGAACTGGTCGTCCTGCAGGGCCTTCACCACGCTCGGGTCGATGGCGACGATGTCGCCCACCGAGCCGACGTCATGCTCCTTGGTCGGATCGTCCTTGTCGATCAGCTTGAGCTTCTTGGCGCGGATCATGCCGCCGTCGCGACCGGTCAGGCCGACCGCCTTGCCGCCGGCGACATTGATCAGACCCACGATGTCTTGCTGCACCTCACCGGCCAGCACCCATTCGACCACGCTCATGGTCTCTTCATCGGTCACCCGCATGCCCTGGATGAAGTGGCCCTTCTTGCCGAGCTTGTTGAGCGCGTCCTCGATCTGCGGCCCTCCACCGTGCACCACCACCGGGTTCAGGCCCACCAGCTTGAGCAGCACCACGTCTTCGGCGAAGTCCTGCTGCAGCGCGGGGTCGGTCATCGCATTGCCACCGTACTTGATGACGATGGTCTTGCCGTGGTACTTCCTGATGTAGGGCAGCGCCTGGGACAGCAGCTCGGCCTTGTCGCGCGGGGAGATGTGGCCGAGATCGGCATCGTGAACGGGGAGGTCTTGCTTCATGGTGCTGTCCGTGGTCGGCGGGAGGCCAAGGGGATGACGGATGGGGTGGAATGCGCCAGGCGGCATCCGATCCACCGGAGCCGCAAACTTTGGCGCGAAGCGATTGTAGGACCGGCAAAATCACCGCCATGCAAGTACAGCACTACCTGAAGCTCTCGGTGGTCGTCGCCCTGGTGACGATCGCCTTGAAGACGGCCGCCTGGTGGTGGACCGGCTCGGTCGGCCTGCTGTCGGACGCGCTGGAATCGCTGGTCAACCTGGCCGGCGCGCTGTTCGGTCTGGCCATGGTCACCATCGCCCGTCGGCCGCCGGACGAGGACCATCCCTACGGCCATCACAAGGCGGAATATTTCTCCAGCGCCTTCGAAGGCGCCCTCATCCTGATCGCCGCCCTGGGCATCGGCTGGACCGCAATCGACCACTTCCGCACGCCGCAGCCGCTGGAACAGCTCGGGCTGGGCATGGCGCTGTCCCTGATCAGCACCGTGATCAACGGTGCACTGGCCTGGTCGATGCTCAAGGCGTCACGCGCCCATCGCTCCATCGCGCTGGAGGCGGATGCGCGACACCTGTTCACCGATGTCTGGACCTCGGTGGGCGTGGTCGCCGGCCTGGTCGGTGTGATGTTGACCGGCTGGACCTGGCTGGATCCGCTGCTGGCGCTGCTGGTGGCGGTCAACATCCTGCGGGAGGCGGTGCACCTGATGAGCCGGTCCACCGGCGGGCTGATGGACCAGGCGCTGTCGTCCGAAGAACAGCAGTCGATTGCCGGCGTGCTGGCCGGCTTCAGCGGCCCGGAGCTGCGGTTCGACCATGTCGCGACCCGCGTCGCCGGCCAGCGCCGGTATGTCGATCTGCATCTGCATCTGCCGGCGCGATGGACACTGGGCCAGGCCGCCGCGCTGCGCGGCGATGTGGAACGCGCGCTCATGCGCACCCTGCCCGGCTTGCGCGCCAGCATTCAGCTGCTGCCGATCAATGTCGAGACGCGCTTTGAAGAGGTGGAGCGTGAAATGGAGCGCGAAGTCGAACGGGAAGTCGAACGAAAACGCGAAGTGAATCGCCAGTCGGATCCCGACGAATCCCGCGCACAGGCGCCAGCCATGCAGACCTCCCAACCGAATTCATCCTCCGCCCCATGATCGCCCTGCTCCAACGCGTGAAGGAAGCCCGGGTCGATGTCGGCGATCGCTGCACCGGCCGCATCGGCCCGGGTCTGCTCCTGCTGCTGTGCGCGGAACCACAGGACGACGAAGGCACGGCCGACAAGCTCATCCAGAAGGTGCTCAAGCTGCGGATCTTCAGCGACGACGCCGGCAAGATGAACCGCAGCGTGCAGGACATCAACGGCGGTCTGCTGATCGTCTCCCAGTTCACCCTGGCCGCGGACACCCGCAGCGGCAACCGCCCCAGCTTCACCGGCGCCGCACCGGCCGATCAAGGCCAGCGGCTCTACGACCACGCGGTGCGGTGCGCGCGGGCGCACCATCCCGAGGTGCAGACCGGCGAGTTCGGCGCCGACATGCAGGTCAGCCTGATCAACGACGGACCGGTCACCATCCCGATCCGGATGTGAATAGCCTCCACGTCTTCGAAAGCTCGGCATCGCCGTCTCTCTCCATCGCTCGAACCCTTCAATTACAGCCATCCCGCATCGCGGGACCCACAAGGAACTCCTCATGATCAGCTACGTCACGCTGGGCAGCAACGACCGGGTCAAGGCCAAGGCCTTCTATGACCGCGTCCTGGCCCCGTTGGGTTTGACTCCGGGTTATGCCGATGACGAGATGGTGGGTTACGGCCCGTCGGGTGGTGAGGTGCAACTCTGGATCGTGCAGCCGTACAACGGCCTGGATGCCAGCGTGGGCAACGGCGTGATGCTGGGGCTGGCCGCCTCCACCCGCGCACAGGTGGACGCGGTTCACGCTGCGGCGCTGGCCCACGGCGGGCGCGACGAGGGCCAGCCCGGCCCGCGCGAGATCTACGGCCCCAATGTGTATGTCGCGTACTTCCGGGATCTCGATGGCAACAAGCTGTCGGTGACCTGCAAGGCGCCCGCCTGACCGGAAGAGCAGCCACCAAGGATCGACCGACCGTCGGGTCCTGTCGGGCACAGTCAGATCCAGTCGGGTCCAGTCGGATCTAGTCGGATCTAGTCGGGTCCAACAGAGCTCGGAGGGCCCGAGAAGCCATGCGTCAGTCGCGCGCACCCGTCCCGGAATGACAAAGACCCGCCGAGGCGGGTCTTTGTCATTGGAGGTGCCGAAGGCGGCACCTTACGGGGCGCTCATCAGAACGATCCCCAGCGCATCCGCGCTGTGCGCTGATCAATCCGCGTACTGGCCGGCGGCCTTGATCACCGGGCCCCACTTGTTGATTTCGGCTTCGACGAACTTCTTGTGTTCAGCCGGATTCACGCGGTTGTCGGTCACGATCACCGCGCCCAGGGCCTCCTCGCGCTTCTGGAACTCGGCGTCTTTGAGGGCGGTCTTCAGCGCGGCGTTGATCTTGTCCAGCACCGGCTTGGGCGTGCTCTTCGGTGCATACAGGCCGTGCCAGATCGTGACGTTGAAGCCCTTCATGCCGGACTCGTCCAGGGTCGGGTACTTGGCCAGGCCGCCGCCCAGGCGCTTGGTGGTGGTCACCGCATAGGCCTTGACCTTGCCACTGTCGATCTGGCTGGTGGTGTTGGTGGTCTGGTCGCACATGAAGTCCACCTGACCGCCGATCAGGTCGGTCATGGCCGGCCCGGTGCCCTTGTACGGCACGGTGGTCATGTCCACCTTCAGGGTGCTCTGGTAGATCAGGCCGCAGAGGTGGGAGGCAGAACCCAGGCCGGCATTGGCCAGGTTGATCTTGCCCTTGTTGGCCTCGATCCATTTCAGGAATTCGGCGTAGTTGTTTGCGGGCAGCGACGGACGCGCAATCAGCGTCATCGGCACTTCATTGATCAGGCCGAGGTACTCGAAGTCATCCAGCGTCTTGTATTGCAGGTTGCGATACAGCGCGGGAGACGTGGACATCCCGATGTGATGGAGCAGCAGGGTGTAGCCATCCGGAGAAGCCTTGGACACCTTGGTGGCACCCAGCGTGCCGCCGGCGCCGCCGACGTTCTCGATCACGATGGTGGCATTCAGCGGCTTACGCAATGCCTCGGCCAAGTCACGCGCGACCTTGTCGGTCGGGCCGCCTGCGGCGAACGGCACCACGATGGTGACGGGCTTGTCGGGATACTCGGCCCAGGCGGCACCCACACTCAACGCTGCAACACAGGCGAGCAAGGTCTTCTTCATGGCTGTCTCTTCCTCAGGAGTGGTGTTGATGGCGAGGATGCTAGAGCCAGAGCCGTTGGTGCGACTAGCGGAAACTACGTAAGGGCCGCCCCCTGCATGCGCCAAGGCGCGCATTTTTCGAGACACTGCGTTCGTAGCAGCCGACGGTTCTCATTGACCCCCGATGGAATCGTTGTGAACGCGGGATAGACGCATGAGCCTGGCTCAGTTCATGACCGCGTTCGATTGCCGCCTCCGATTACCGGGTTCGATTGCCGCGATCGTTCCATGGCGGCGTGGCCTAGCCGCGCGGATCGCAATGTCGCATGGCCGGTTTCACTCGTAGCGCCGCAGATCCTCGATCACCTTGCCGTCATTGGGCAGGCCATTCAAAGGCAACAGCACCACCTCTCCCCGCAGCTTGGTCACGTCCCGCAACGCCTCGGCCAGGCGTTGCGGCAAACCTTCGGGCCCTTCGCCATCGACCTCCACCTGCAGCGTCATGCGGTCCTGTGCCATCTCGCCTTCGATGACCAGGCGGCCGCGGACGACTTCCGGAAAGCGTTTCAAGACCTCGGCGACCTGGCTTGCATGGACGAACATTCCGCGCACCTTGGCGCTCTGGTCGGCCCGACCCATCCAGCCGCGGATGCGGGTGTTGGTCCGACCGCTGGGACAGCGGCCGGGCAGCAGCGCCGACAGGTCGCCGGTGCCGAAACGGATCAGCGGATAGTCGGAAGTGAGCGTGGTCACCACCAGCTCGCCGACCTCGCCTTCGGCAACCGGATCGCCGGTGCCGGGGCGGACGATTTCGACGATCACCGATTCGTCCAGCACCAAGCCTTCACGGGCCTGGGTTTCGTAGGCGATCAGTCCGAGGTCGGCGGTGGCATAGCACTGGAAGGCGGCCACGCCGCGCTCGATCAGCCAATCCCGGAGCGAGGGCGGAAAGGCTTCACCGCTGACCAGCGCCTTGCGCAACGGGAGGGACAGGCCTTGCTGCTGCGCCCGATCCACCAGGATCTTGAGAAAGCTGGGCGTGCCGACATAGGCCTGTGGTTGCAGATCGACCATGGCCTGCAACTGCAGTTCGGTGTTGCCCACGCCGCCGGGAAAGACGGTGCAGCCCAGGGCCTCGGCGCCGCATTCCATCATTGCGCCAGCGGGGGTGAGGTGATAGCTGAAGCTGTTGTGGACCAGTTCTCCGCTGCGCACGCCGGCGGCGTGCAGGGCCCGGGCCATGCGCCAGCCGTCGCGGCCCCAGCCTTGCGGCTCGTAGATCGGGCCGGGGGACTGGAACACGCGGCGGGCGCCGAGACTGCGCCGCAGCCCGGACCATCCGATGGCAGACAGACCGCCGAAGGGATCGGGGGGCTGCTGATCACGTGCAGCGTGCTGGCGATGGGCCAGGTCGGCCTTGCGGAGCACCGGGAGCGTGGCCAGCGCGGCGCGGCTGTTGATGCGGGCGGGATCGATCGAGGCGAGGAGCTCGCGGAAGGCGTCGGTGGAGGCGCGGGCATGGGCCACCTGCTGCGGCAAGGCGGCCATCAGGCGGGATTCGCGCACGGTGGGATCTTGCGCTTCGAGGCCATCGAAATGGGCGAAGAACTGGGCGTCGGCGCCCGGCGAGGACGAGGTGGCGGCGGGCATCAGTCGTCCGTCCATTGCGCCAGACGGCGCTTCAGATCGTCCTGGAGCTTGCGCACATCTGCGGCGCTGCTGCATTCGCGGGTATCCCACTCGGGGCTGCGTGCGGGCTTGCGCGCCAGCTTGGCGATGATGCGACCGTCACTGGTGTCGAGCTTCAACACCTCCTGTCCATCGAAGCCATAGGCGCCGCTGCGCTCCGTCAGGCCTTGCAGATCGCGCAGCGCGCGACGCAACTGCACCAAGGCGTCATCGGCCTTGAACGGCGGCAACGCAAAGAAATCATTGGCTTCACTGCTCATCGCGTCTCCTGATTCCGTCATTGACATCAACGTCCGTCCACCACCATGGTCCCCCAGGCCCCGGGGACACCAAGCGACGACGACGGAACTCGCTTCGCCCGTCCGCTAAGCGTGCCCCATTGAGCGAGCGGCCGCAAGGCCGATGAAGAGGTCCCCCCCACCACGGGCCCCCTGGGCCACGTGGCCGTCCAGCGACGCGCGCGGAACTGGCTCCGCCAAGCCGCTGAGCGTGCCCCCTTGAGAGGGCGGCAGTCAGGCCGTAGGGGGTAGGTCTATCTCCAGGCCGCTGAGCGTGCCCCATTGAGCGAGCGGCAGCAAGGCCGATGAAGAGGTGCCCCCCACCACGGGCCCCCTGGGCCACGTGGCCATCCAGCGACGCGCGCGGAACTGGCTCCGCCAGGCCGCTGAGCGTGCCCCCTATGAGGGGGCGGCCGTCAGGCCGTAGGGGGTGGGTCTATCTCCAGGCCGCTGAGCGTGCCCCCTTGAGGGGGCGGCCGTCAGGCCGTAGGGGGTGGGCCCATCCCCACTAGCCAACCCAACGCTTGCGGCGCCGGTAGCTTTTGACGTCCCGGAAGCTCTTGCGGTCGCTGCCGCCCATGCCGAGGTAGAACTCCCGCACATCCTCGTTCTCCCGCAGCGATTGCGCCGCCCCATCCATCACCACCCGACCGTTCTCCAGGATGTACCCATAGTCGGCATAGCGCAAGGCCATCCGAGTGTTCTGCTCGGCCACCAGAAACGTGGTGCGCTCCTTCTGGTTGAGGTCCCGCACGATCTCGAACACCTCCTCCACAATCTGCGGCGCCAGACCCATCGACGGCTCGTCCAGCAGCACCATCGTCGGATTGGCCATCAGCGCCCGCCCGATCGCGCACATCTGCTGCTCTCCCCCCGACGTATAGGCCGCCTGCGAACGCCGTCGCGTCTTCAAACGCGGAAAGTACGCATAGACCTTCTCCAGCGTCTGGGCGATCGCCGCCTTGCCGTCGGTGCGGGTGTAGGCGCCGGTGAGCAGGTTCTCCTCGATCGACAGATGGGCGAAGCAATGGCGGCCCTCCATCACCTGCACCACGCCCCGGCGCACCAGGTCCGCCGGGGTGAGCCGCTCGATCCGCTCGCCGCGCAGGGCAATGTGGCCCTTGGTCACCTCGCCCCGTTCACCGGCCAGCAGATTCGACACCGCCCGCAGGGTGGTGGTTTTTCCCGCGCCGTTGCCGCCCAGCAAGGCCACCACCGCGCCGTCGGGCACCTGCAGCGACACGCCTTTGAGCACCAGGATCACATGGTGATAGATGACCTCGATGCCATTCACGTCCAGCAAGGCGGGACGCGTCGCCGTTGCCGCCGCCGATTCCTCGCCCGCACCCGCGCCAGGAGACGGAAATGGACTTGAGGTCGTTGAAGGCGCGGACGGTAGGGAAGGCGCCCCAGTCGGCAATGAAGCCGCGGGCTGCGCGGCCCGCGACGGCGAGCGATCAGCATCCTGCATCAGCAGCCTCCCGTTCAACCGCAGCTGCGCGGCTTGAGGTTCTTGTCCTTGGCGTACTTGGCCGCGTATTCCTTGACCATCGGATCGATGTGCGTCTTGTCGGCCTGGTACCAGTCGGAGACGATGTTCCACTTCGCGCCGTCCCACTGGACGATGCGGGCCCAATCGGTCCCCATGTGATTGGCGCAGCTGGTCTGCACCGGGCGCATCACCTCGCCGAAGCCCAAGGCCTTGAGGCGGTCCGCTGTGAGGTTGAGGTTCTCGAAGCCCCAGCGCACCTGCTCGGGTGTCATCACCTTGCCCTTGCCGAACTTCTCCTGTGCGGTGCGGATCGCCTCCACCTGCAGCATCGAGATCATCATGCCCCGGGTATGGGCCAGGGTGCCCACGCCGGTGGCCGGTCCGGTGCCCTGGTTCTTGTCGTAGACGAACTTGCGCAGCTCGTCATGCACCTTGTCCTTCGCGGCGCTGTTGTGCAGGGTGATGGCGTTGTAGCCCTTTGCGCCGGCGCCGATGTCCTTGACATCGTGATCGGAGCCGGCCCACCAGATCGCATAGATCTTCTCGCGCGGGTAGCCGCTGGCCTGCGCCTCACGGATGCCTGCCGGCGTCATCACGCCGGCCGACCAGAACAGCACGTAATCGGGCCGCTGCTGACGGATCTGCAACCAGGTCGACTTCTGCTCCACGCCCGGCGGGGTGACCGGATACAGCAGCAGCTCGAAGCCGTCCACCGATGCGCGCTTTTGCAGCAGCGGAATCGGCTCCTTGCCATACGGGCTGTCGTGATAGACCAGTGCGATCTTCCTGCCCTTGAGACGGCCCTTCTCCTTCTTCGCGATGTCCTGCAGCATCACGTCGGCGGCAGTCCAGTAGGTGCCGAGCAATGGGAAATTCCATTCGAAGACGGTGCCGTCGGCCGACTGGGACAGTCCGTAGCCCGGCGTCTCCACCACCACCCGGTCGGCGAAGGCCTTGTCGGTGACGGCGAAGGTGATGCCGGTCGATTGGGTGTCAAACCCAGATGCGCCACCGCCCTTGCCCTTCAGACGTTCATAGCACTCCACACCCTTCGCGGCGTCGTAGGCGGTTTCGCATTCTTCAAAGGCGAGCTTGACGCCATTGACCCCGCCGTCCCGGGCATTCACCAGCTTCAGATAGTCCTGTTTGCCATCGGCCCAGGGCATGCCCAACGGGGCGAACTGGCCGGTTCGATAGACCAGCAGCGGAATGAACTGCTCGGTCGCCGCCTGGGCCTGAGCCGCCGACGGCATCGCCGCAGCACCCAGTCCGCCCAACGCGGCCAGCAGCGACAGCCGACCGCGCCGGAGCACAGCGGTGGCAAGAGTCTTGAGCGTCATGGACTTGTCTCCTGTGGAGGGCACTTCGGTGGTGCCCGGTGCTCGGGGATCGAGCGAATGACTTCGAGCGAATGACTGAACGACTGAATCAGCGGGAACGCGTGAAGGTCCGGCGCTTTGGATGCTCTGGAGCCTATGAACATCACGAGCGGCCACAGCGCCGGGCCTCAATGGGGGAAGGGCCATAGCCGCAGCTTCTGACGCGCCGTCGACCACAGCCGCGCCAGGCCGTGCGGCTCGACGATCAGGAAGAACACGATCAACGCACCGAAGATCATGTGTTCCAGATGCGAGGCCGTCGCCGTCGACAAGGGCAGTCCCAGCCAATGCGGCACATGGTTGAGCAGCAGCGGCAGCAGCACGATGAACGCGGCGCCGAAGAAGGCCCCGGCGATCGAGCCCAGTCCGCCGATGATGATCATGAACAGCAACTGGAACGACTTGTCGATGCCGAAGGCCGCCGGCTCCCAGGCGCCGAGATGCACAAAGCCCCACAGCGCGCCCGCCACGCCCACGATGAAGCTGCTCACCGCGAATGCGGTGAGCTTGGCATGCACCGGCCGGATGCCGATCACGGCGGCGGCCACATCCATGTCGCGCATCGCCATCCATTCCCGACCGATGGCCCCGCGCACCAGATTGCGGGTCAGCACCGCGAACAGCACCACCAGGCTCAGGCACAGCAGATAGCGCTGCACCGGTGCGTCCAGGCTGATGCCGAACAGCTGCAGCGCCCCGACACTGACCGAGCCGGACGATGAGTCGTTGGTGACCCAGCGCACCCGGTTGGTGAACCAATCGATGAAGAACTGGGCCGCCAACGTGGCCACCGCCAGATACAGACCGCGGATGCGCAGGCTGGGCAAGCCGAACAGCACACCGCAAGCGGTGGCGGCCAGTCCGCCGCCGAGCAAAACCAGCGGCAGCGGCAGGCCCTCGATGCGGGCCTGCAGGTTGAAGGCCGCATAGGCCCCCACCGCCATGAAGGCCCCGGTCCCCAGCGAGATCTGCCCGCAATACCCCACCAGCACGTTCAGGCCCAGCGCCGCCAGCGACAGCACCAGGAACGGAATCAGCACCGCGCGAAAGAGATAGTCGCTGCCCACACCGGGCACCACCACGAACGCCACCAGGGCCAGCACCAGCATCGCCCATCGGTCCTGCGCCACCGGGAACATCGCCAGATCGGCGCGATAGCTTGTCTTGAACTGTCCGTTTTCACGATAGAGCACCGAGGGTCTCCTTTCGAGGGTTCACCGGCGTCAGACGCGGTCGATGATCTTGTCGCCGAACAAGCCCTGCGGCCGCACCAGCAGCAGCGCCAGCGCCAGCACATAGGCGAACCAGTTCTCGATGCCGCCCCCGATGGCCGGCCCGAGATAGATCTCCGACAGCTTCTCGCCCACGCCGATGATCAAGCCGCCGACGATCGCCCCCGGCACCGAGGTCAGCCCGCCGAGGATCACCACCGGAAAGGCCTTCAAGGCCACCAGCGAGATGGAGAACTGCACCCCGAGCTTGCTGCCCCAGATGATCCCAGCCACCAGCGCCACCAGGCCGCCGACCGACCAGACGATGACCCAGATCCGCGACAACGCAATGCCGACCGACTGCGCCGCCTGATGGTCGTCCGCCACCGCCCGCAGGGCCCGACCGGTGCGCGTCTTCTGGAAGAACAGCGTCAGCACGCCCACCAGCATCGCGGCGATGACCGCCGAAACCAGGTCCTCCTTGTTGAGCAGCAAGCCGCCGGGGAAGGTGCCTTCCAGGACGAACATCGGGTCCTTGGGCAGGCCGACGTCGATCTTGTAGGCGGCGCTGCCGAACAGCAGCTGGCCCGCACCATCCAGGAAGTAGCTGATGCCCAGCGTGGCCATCAACAGCGTGATCGCCGGCTGATTGACCAGGCCACGCAGCGCCCAGCGCTCCACCAGCCAGGCCACCGCCACCATGCAGGCCATGCTGGCTACCAGCGCCAAGCCGTTGGCCAGCCAGAGGTTGTCGAATCCGAACCAGATCGGGAACCATTCGGAGAAACGTGCCATCGCAAGCGCGGCGAACAGCACCATCGCGCCCTGCGCGAAATTGAAGACGCCGGAGGCCTTGAAGATCAGCACGAAGCCGAGCGCCACCAGCGCATACAGCATGCCGGTCATCAGGCCGCCGATCAGGGTTTCGAGGAAGAAGGCCATGTCGTCATGCTCCGTTCAGTGACCGGGGCCGAGGTAGGCGCGGACCACCTCCTCGCTGGCCCGCACCTCGTCCGGTGTGCCGTCACCGATCTTGCGTCCATAGTCCAGCACCACCACCCGGTCGCTGATGTCCATCACCACGCCCATGTCGTGCTCGATCAGCACGATGGTGGTGCCGAATTCATCGTTGACGTCCAGGATGAAGCGGCACATGTCCTGCTTCTCCTCGACATTCATGCCGGCCATCGGTTCATCCAGCAGCAGCACCCGGGGCTCCATGGCCAGCGCGCGCCCCAGGTCCACCCGCTTCTGCAGGCCATACGGCAGACCGCCGACGGGCGTGTGGCGGTAGGGCTGAATTTCCAGGAAGTCGATCAGGCGCTCGACCTGCTCGCGGTGCTCGATCTCCTCGTGCAGCGCGGGGCCCAGCCGCAAGGCCTGCCACAGCAGGTTGCGCTTCATGTGCAGGCCTCGGCCCGCCATGATGTTGTCCAGCACGCTCATGCCCTTGAACAGGGCCAGATTCTGGAAGGTGCGGGCCACGCCGCGCTCGGCCATGCGACGCTGGCGATGGCGCGGACTGAAGCGGCCCATGTCTTCGCCGCGAAGGCGGATCTCGCCCTGCTGCGGTTGATAGACCCCGTTGATGCAGTTGAGCATCGAACTCTTGCCCGCGCCGTTGGGGCCGATGATGGCGCGGATCTCATGCTCGCGGACATCGAAGCTGATGTCGCTCAAGGCTTTCACCCCGCCGAAGGACAAGGAGATGTTGCGCACATCCAGCAGGACGTCGCCGATCTCGGCCCGTCGCCCCGGCGGGTCGGTCATGTCGGCGATGTCTGCGGTGTCTGCGGTTTTTGCAATGTCGGCCTCGGCCGTGACAGCGGCCGACGGTGCCGAAGTCATCGTGCCCGCGCCGGGATCGGACGGACGGGCCAGGCGATCGGTCATCGCATTCATCAGGCGGCCCTCCGCAGTGCAGGCACCGGGGCCTCACCCTCGGGCGCCGCGGGGAAGGTGCGCGCGTCTTCGATGCGCAACTCGGCGGCCGCACGGCCGGTGCGGCCATCCTCGAATCTCACGGCCGTCTCGATGTATTGCGAGGACAACCCGCCATAGAGCGCTTCCATGAGCACCTGGTACTTGTCGGCGATCGCCCCGCGCCGCACCTTGCGGGTGCGGGTCAATTCGCCATCGTCCGCATCCAGCTCCTTGTGCAGGATCAGGAAGCGGGTGACCTGGCTGCCGGCCAGTCGCTGGTCCTGCGCGAGGTCGGCATTGACCTGCTCGATGCCCTCGCGGATCAGCGCATAGACCTCCGGCTTGGCCGCCAGGTCGGCGTAGCCGGCATAGGGCAGATGGCGCCGTTCAGCCCAGTGGCCAACGGCCTCCATGTCGATGTTGATGAATGCGCAGACCTGGTCGCGTCCATCGCCGAAGGCCACCGCCTCCTTGATGAAGGCGAAGAACTTCAGCTTGTTCTCGACATACTTGGGCGCAAAGATCGCGCCGTCGAAGGCGCCGCCGGCCAGGCGGCCGACATCCTTGGCGCGGTCGATGATCTTCAGGTGTCCGCCCGCGTCCAGGAAGCCCGCATCGCCGGTCCGGTACCAGCCGTCCCTGCTCAGCACCTCGGCGGTGGCTTCGGGATTCTTGTAATAGCCCTGCAGCAGGCCCGGGGACCGAACCAGGATCTCGCCCCGGTCAGAGAGCCGGATCTCGACGCCCTCGATCGGCACGCCCACGGTGTCGGCCTTGGCTTCGTGGTCGGGCTGCAGGCAGACGAAGACCGCGGTCTCGGTCGATCCATACAACTGCTTCAGGTTGATGCCGATCGAGCGGTAGAAGCGGAACAGGTCCGGCCCGATGGCCTCGCCCGCGGTGTAGGCCACCCGCACCCGCGAGAAGCCCAAGGTGTTGCGCAGCGGGCCGTAGATGAGCAGGTCGCCCAGTCGATAGCGCCATCGGTCCCACGGGCGCACCGGTCGGCCGTCCATCAACGCGGGGCCCACCCGGCGAGCCAATGCCATGCACCGCGAGAACAGCCACCGCTTGACCGCACCGGCATCTTCCATGCGGATCATCACGCTGGTGAGCAGACCCTCGAACACCCGCGGCGGCGCGAAGTAGTAGGTCGGGCCGATCTCCTTGAGGTCGATGCTGACGGTATCGGCCGACTCGGGACAGTTGACGACATAGCCGCAGGTCAGCCACTGCGCATAGCTGAAGATGTTCTGCCCGATCCAGGCGCAGGGCAGATAGGCGAGCACCTCTTCCTCCGGACCCAGCCGATCGAACCGGGCGCCGGCGCTGGCGCGATCGATCAGCGAGGCATGGGTGTGGACCACGCCCTTGGGATGACCGGTGGTGCCGGAGGTGAAGAACATCGCCGCGACATCGCCGGTGCGGCCGGCGTCGACCTCGGCCTCGAAGAAGCCGGGATGGCGCATCGCATGGGCGCGACCTTCGGCGCAGAGATCGTCCAGCGAGGCCAGGCCGGGCGCGGTGTAGCGGCGCAGCCCGCGCGGATCATCGAACCACAGACGCTGCAGCGCCGGGCATTGGTCCTGGATCTCCAGCAGCTTGTCGACTTGTTCCTGGTCCTCGACCACCGCGAAGGCGATGTCGGCGTTCTGCAGCGGATAGACGAATTCCTGGGCGACTGCATCCTGATAGAGCGGCACCGGGACGGCGCCGAGCGCCTGCGCCGCCAACATGCAGGCATACAGCCGAGGCCGGTTCTCGCCCACCACGACCAGGTGCTGACCGCGCGTCAGCCCGGCAGCGGCCAGTCCGTGCGCCAGCTCGCGCACCAGTGCCGCCAGCGCCGCCCAGTCGAGCGTCTGCCAGATGCCGAGCTGCTTCTCTCGCAGCGCCGGCGCATGAGGGCGCTGTCGGGCATGCGTGAGCAGCCATCGGGGGAAGGTCTGTTCCACCGTCGTCTCCTTGTGCATCTCACGCCGCCCGAAGGACCACGTGGTGCGGTTTGAGCGCGATCGTAGGCTGCGGCTTTGACGTCGTGTTGTCATTGCAACGACATTCCTAGGGAGAGTTCGGGGGCACGTTTTCCCGTAGGGATGAGGGGGAGGGTCGGGCGCAGCGGGGCCCTGGTCCAGGGGGTATCGTCAGCGTCATGTCATGCAGCGGCGCGATGAAGCGAGGATGGACAAGCCCGCCCTTCCCGTCAGCACCGCGCCCACCGCGGTGCCGCCCCCGGCCCTCACCGCGGCGCCGGGCGCCGCCATTGAGGACGGGGCACATGCGGCAGTGACGATGCCGATCGCGACGACGGTCACGACGGCTGCGGCAACGTCTGCAGCTTCTGCGGCTTCTGCAGCTTCTGCGGCCTCTGCGGTCTTTGGGAGCTCCCCGCCCTCAGGCGCCTCCGCGACCGCCCCGCCATTGCGTCAGCGTGCCCGTGGCGCTTCCGCGCAGGAACTGGCCGCCATCCCCTGGCTGCGGACGCTCGAGTCGCCGCTGCGCGAGCGCATCGAGGCCAGCCTGCAGGTGGTGGAGGTGGAGGTGGGGGAGCGCATCTGCCGCATCGGCCGTGAAGCCAATTACTGGTTCGGCGTCATCGACGGCTTGCTGAAGATGAGCAACGACGATGCCGCCGCTCGGCCGGTGACCTTCACCGGCGTGCCGCCGGGCGGCTGGTTCGGGGAGGGCACGCTGCTCAAGCGCGAGGTCTATCGCTACAACATCCAGGCCCTGCGGCGCAGTGTGGTCGCCGGGCTGCCGCTGGCGGGCTTCGATGAGTTGCTGGAGACCAGCATCGCCTTCAACCGGTATGTGCTGAACCAGCTCAATGAGCGGCTGGGCCAGTTCATCGCCGCGCGCGAAATCGACCGCCAGAGCGATCCCGACCTGCGGGTGGCGCGCAACCTGGCGGCGCTTTTCCATCCGCAGCTCTATCCCGGCGTCGGCGGACTGCTGCGCATCACGCAGCAGGAGCTGGGTCATCTGGTGGGATTGTCTCGGCAGCGCGTGAATGAGGCACTGCGGCATCTGCAGGACCGGCAGCTTATCGTCGTCGAATACGGCGGGGTGCGGGTGCTGGATCTGGAAGGGTTGCGAACCTATCCGCAGTAGGCGGAGCGTCCGGGCTCAGGCACCGAACGGCGTCGGCTCAGGCTGTTGCGGTGGCCGTTCGCTGAATTGGGCGACGTTGATCTCGTAGAGCAGGCTGGCGGCCTCGCCGGGATGATCGGCCACCGAGCCCTTGAGCCGCAGGCCCAGCCGCTCCACCGTCTTGCGGGCGGCCGTGTTGCCGGGCGGCAGCAGGGACTGCACCGCCCCCGCTTTCAGGCGGTCGAAGGCCAGGCGCAAGGCGGTGAGGGACATCTCCGCCGCATAGCCGCAGCCCCAGAAGTCCGAACGGAAGTGGAACTCCAGCAGCAACGCCGGCACACCGGCTACCAAGCCTCGGCTCAGTCCGCCGAAACCGATCGCGCCATGCTGGGGTCGGTCCTGCAATTGCACCGCCCAGGGGCCGATGGCGTCCCGCGCCCAGAGCGCCTGCCAATGGCTCAGCCGCGCGCTGGCGCAGGCGCCGTCCGCGCCGAACCGGCGATTGGCGGGATCGCTCAGCGCCTGATGCAGCAGCGAGAGATCGGCATCCTCCGGCGGGCGGAGCGTCAGGCGCGCCGTCTGCAGGAGGTCGTCACCAGCGGGAGGAGTGGGGGACAACATCAACATAGGGTTTACCCGGCCATTATGCGCTCCGATGAGTTTTCAGGGTGGGGAGTGATGTCTATACGCAAGAAGGGAGGACTTGCATCACGGGCCGACCCATCGAAGTTGTAACCACCCCTTCAGGCCATAAGTCGCCGCCTATACTGTGCTTTCATACAGTATTTGCTTTGCGCCATGACATCCCTGTCTGCCAGGGAGGACGGCCTGTCCCCGCCTGCCGGACAGCCCCCGCTCCCCAGCCCCAGCCCCAGCCCCACCGAGCCCGATCCCGAGCCCGATCTCGAGGCCCTCGTGTCGCCTTCGCAGAATGCGGCGCGCCCAGCCCTCACGCCCCTGCCTTCGGCCATTGCCGACGTGCTGTGGCGCGGCGATGCGCTGGGCCGCACCTCCACCCTCACCTGGTCGAGCGGCTTTCCCGCGCTGGATGCCGAGTTGCCGGGCGGCGGCTGGCCGGCGCAGCAGATCACCGAAGTGCTGCAGACCCAGTTCTCGCTGGCTGAATGGCGGCTGGTGGGGCCCGCGCTGCGGACCCTCGTGAAGCGCGGGACCGCAGTCGTGCTGGTCGGCCCGCCCAAGCGCCCTCACCTGCCCGGCCTGAGGCACCTGGGGCTGGACGAACGCCATCTGGTCTGGATCCAGGCCCAGGCACCGTCGGAGCGGCTGTGGTGCACCGAGCAGTTGATCAAGTCCAATGCCGCCGGTGCGGTGATGGCCTGGATGCCGCAGGCCGCTCCGGAGCAATTGCGGCGCTTGCAGGTGCTGGCGCAATCCTTCGAAGGTCCGATCTTTCTGTTCCGGCCGCTGGAAGCGCGTCACGATCCATCGCCCGCGCCCTTGCGCCTGCAAGTGACGATCGATGTGGATTGGGCGCTGCAGGTGCAGATCCTCAAGCGCAAGGGGCCCGCCCAGGAAACCCCGCTGCGTCTGCCCTCCATCCCCGGCGGACTGGACACGGTGCTGACGCCTCGGGTGATGCGCCCCAGCCATCTGCGGCCTCAACCCGCCACCACGCCGGCGCCGGTGCGCGAGCGGGTGTCCACGGTGCAGCGGCCATCCCGCCGTTCATCGGTCGCCGTGTCGCCGGTCTCGGCAGTCACCGCATCGGCCACCGCTTCAGCCACCGTTTCAGCCACCTCGACGGCTTCCTCGGCGGTCCTGTCGACGACCCTGTCCGCCTTGGTCCCGACCTGGCAGGCCGACCACGCCGACCACGCCGACGCCACCTCGGCCCGGACCGTTCCCGACTCTTCTTTCCCGGAGCGCCACGATGTTGTGGGTCGCCCTGATCCTGTCGCCTCGAGCACCGACGCCGTCCGATGATCCGAAGGCGCCTCCCGGCATCTGTCCGGAGGCGCAGTCCGGATTGGCGGTGTGGTGCCTGCAGTTCACGCCCCGGGTGGCGAGGATGGAGGACGCCGTGGTGATGGAGGTCGCGGCCAGCCTGCGCCTGTTCCGCGGGCTGGGCGCGCTCCAGCAGCGGATCAGCGACGAGGCGCCGGACCTCGGCGTGATCGGCATCGGTTGGGCACCGACCGCCACCGCCGCGCTGACCCTGGCGCGTTGCGGCGTGCCGGACCTGGGCGGCCGGCTGCTGCAGGTGGTCCTGGATCCGCTGCCGCTGAGGGCACTCAGCGCGGCCGCCGCCCATGCCGAAGCGCTCACCCGGGCCGGCATCAACACGCTGGGCCAGTTGCGGTTGTTGCCGCGCGGCGGCATCAGTCGACGCTTCGGTGCGGCGCTGCTGACCCAGTTGGACCAGGCCTACGCGCTGCGGCCCGAGGCCCATCGCTGGCAAACACTGCCGGAGGACTTCCTCGCGCGTGTCGAGCTGCCCAGTCGCGAGGACCATGCGCCTGCCCTGCTGCTGAGCGCCCGGCCGCTGCTCATGCGCCTGTGCGGCTGGCTGGCGGCCCGCCATGCGGGCGCCACCGGCGTGACGCTGCACTGGGTGCATGACTCCATGCGGGCCAAGGACGCGGGCGATGGCGGCAGCCTGACCCTGCGCACCGCCGAGCCGATCCGCGAGCTGGAACATTTCTGCCGCCTGCTGGCCGAGCATCTGGCCAAGACGACCCTGCTGGCGCCCGTCGGTGAACTGCGGCTGCAAGCGCTGGGAGTGCAGGTCCTCACCGAGGAAAGCGCCTCGCTGCTGCCCGATACGGTGCGCACCGGCGAGACGCTCTACCTGACGCTGGAGCGCATCGCCGCCCGGCTGGGGCCGGAGCGGGTGCTGCAGCCGGCCACCGGCGATGACCATCGACCGGAATGGATGACCCGGTGGCAGCCCTGCGCGCAGGCCGTCAGCGCCGGCACCGGCCGCGGCGGCCGCAGCCGGGGGACGGGCCCGGCCCGGGGCGCGGTCGAGCCGCCCGGCGCGCCCGCGCCCGTCTTCTTGCTGGAGCCGCCGCTGCGGCTGGCCCTGCGCGACGGCGGTCCGCATTACCAGGGACCGCTGACGCTGCTGATCGGTCCGGATCGGATCGAGGGCGGCTGGTGGGACCGACTGCCGCGCGAGGCGACGACGCCGGACGCCGCCCCAGACGCCGAGACGTCCGGCGCGGCCGGCGCTGCCGTCCTGCCGGGCTCAGCAGGCTCACCGGGCTCACCGGGCTCATGGGGCTCACGGGACTCAAAGGCTTCACGGGCTTCTCCGTCCACCCCGCCCTTCACCCAGCTCAAGCCGGGGGACAACGCCACCGTGCAGGCCGCCGGCCATCGCCAGGTGGTGCGTGACTACTGGATTGCGGTCAATGACAACGCCGGGGTGCTCGCCATCTTCCAGCAGCCGCCCGGCAAGGACGACGATCCGGACAGCGGCGCCTGGTTCCTGCACGGCGTCTACGCCTGAGACGGGCCCGAACCATGGCCTCCGATCCCCAGACCGATCGCGCTCGCGACCGCCGTCCCGGCGGTGCCTGCGGTGGTGCCGGCAGCACGCCACTGCCGGCCTATGCCGAGCTGCGCTGCCTCAGCAACTTCAGTTTCCTGCAAGGGGCGAGCTGGCCGGAGGAGCTGGTCGATCGCGCGCTGGAACTGGGCTATCAGGCGCTCGCTATCACCGATGAATGCACCATGGCCGGCATGGTGCGGGCCCATGTCGCGGCCAAGGCCAAGGGCCTCAAGCTGCTGGTCGGCAGCCAGTTCCAGATCCAGGGCGACTGGCCTTTCACCCTGGTCGTGCTGGTCTGCAATCTCAACGGCTACGGCAACCTCTGCCAGTTGATCTCGCGGCTTCGGCGCGCCAGCGAGAAAGGCACCTACCACTGCACCCTGGACGACATCGGCCCGCAGGCGCTGGACGACTGCGTGGTCATCGCCTGTCCGGACCGCCATGCCAGCCCGGCGCAATTGCTGGCGCTGTCACGCTGGCTGCTGTCGCGCTTCATGGGGCGCTGCTGGCTGGGCGTGGACCTGCCGCGGCGGGTGGATGACGAAATCCGCCTGATGCGACTGCGCGAGGTCCATGCGCTGACCGAAATCCCGCTGGTGGCCGTGGGGGATGTGCTCATGCATGTGCGCAGCCGCAAGCCGCTGCAGGATGTGCTGACCGCCACCCGGCTGTGCCAGCCGCTGACCGAGTGCGGTCAGGCGCTGGACCGCAATGCCGAACGCCATCTGCGTCATCGCCAACGGCTGGCGCTGTGCTTCCCCGCCGATCTGCTGGCCGAGACGCTGCGGGTGGCGGCCGCCTGTGACTTCACGCTGGATGAACTGCGCTATCGCTATCCGTCGGAGGTGGTGCCCGAGGGCCAGACCCCCAGCAGCCATCTGCGTCGACTGACCTACGAGGGCGCGGGCCGACGCTGGCCCGACGGCATTCCCGCCACGGTGAGCGAGCAGATCGAACGCGAACTCAGCCTGATCGAGGAACTGCACTATGAGCACTACTTCCTCACCGTGGCCGACATCGTCCAGTTCGCGCGCTCGCAGGGCATCCTCTGCCAGGGACGCGGCAGCGCGGCCAACTCGGTGGTCTGCTATTGCAACGGCGTGACCGAGGTCGACCCGTCGCGGCTGCAGGTGCTGTTCGAGCGCTTCATCAGCAAGGAACGCAACGAGCCGCCGGACATCGACATCGACTTCGAGCACGAGCGCCGCGAGGAGGTCATCCAGTACCTCTACCGCAAGTACACCCGCGAGCGGGCCGCGCTGGCGGCCGTGGTCATCTCCTACCGGGTCAAGAGCGCGCTGCGCGACGTCGGCAAGGCATTGGGTTTCGATCCCGAGGCGCTGGATGCGCTGTGCAGCAACCACCAGTGGTGGGACGGCGATGAGATCGATGCGGACCGGCTGCGCGAGGTCGGCCTGGACCTGCAGGACCTCGCAGTGCGCCAGTTGCTGAGCCTGACCAAGGAGCTGCTGGGATTCCCGCGCCATCTGTCGCAGCATCCGGGCGGCTTTGTGCTGACGCAGGGCCCGCTGACACGCATGGTGCCGGTGGAGAACGCCTCGATGCCGGACCGCACCGTGATCGAATGGGACAAGGACGATCTGGATGCGGTCGGTCTGCTGAAGGTGGATGTGCTGGGACTGGGCATGCTCACCGCAATCCGCAAGACGCTGGACCTCATCAGCAAGCGGCAGCGCTATCCGTTCGAGATGCAGGACATTCCGAAGGAGGACCGGGCCACCTACAAGATGATCCAGAGCGCCGACACCATTGGCGTCTTCCAGATTGAGAGCCGCGCTCAGCGCAGCATGCTGCCGCGACTCAAGCCCGAGTGTTTCTACGACCTGGTGATCGAGGTGGCGATCGTGCGGCCCGGACCGATCCAGGGCGGCATGGTGCATCCCTATCTGCAACGCCGGCAGAAGCTCGAGCCGGTGGTCTATCCCAGTGCGGCCTTGAAGGTGGTGCTGGAGCGCACGCTGGGGGTGCCGGTGTTCCAGGAACAGGTGATGCAGATCGCGATGGTGGCCGCCGGGTTCAGCGGCGGCGAGGCGGACGATCTGCGGCGCTCGATGGCGGCCTGGAAGCGCAAGGGCGGCCTGCAGAAGTACTACGACAAGATCGTCGACGGCATGACCTCGCGCGGCTACGACAAGGCCTTTGCCGAACAGATCTTCGAGCAGATCAAGGGCTTCTCGGAGTACGGTTTTCCGGAATCCCATGCCGCCTCTTTCGCCCTGCTGGTCTACACCAGCTGCTGGCTCAAATGCCACCGGCCGGCGGAGTTCCTGGCCGGCATGCTGAATTCACAGCCGCTGGGCTTCTACTCCCCCAGCCAACTGGTGCAGGACGCCCGACGCCACCGCGTGATCGTTCGCCCCCCCGATGTGATGCACAGCGATTGGGACTGCACGCTGGAACGCGAGGATGGCCGCATCATCCGCAGCACGCGGCGTGGTGCGGATGCGGATGTCGCTGCCGGTTCGGGTTCAGCTTCGGGTGCGGGTACGGATGCCGCCGAGGACATCCCCGAAGAAATCCCCGAAGACATCGACGACCCGTTCCTGGAGGCCGATGCGGCGGTCGATCCCGAAGCGCCGCCGACGGTCGCGGTGCGCCTCGGTCTTCGACTGATCAAGGGACTGCAGCGACAGTCTGCGGCACTGATCTGCGAGGCGCGACGGCAAGGACCGTTCAATGATTCCGAAGACCTGGCCCGCCGCACCGGCCTGAACCAGCAGCAGATGACGATGCTGGCCGCCGGGGATGCGCTGGCCAGCATCAGCGGTCATCGACGCCAGCAGATGTGGGACGCGGCCGCCCAGCATGCGCCCCCGCCGCTGCTGCGCCATGCGCCGGTGCAGGAGGACTTCCTGGAGCTGCCGCATGCCCCGGAGGGTGAGGAGATTGTGTTCGACTATGCCTCGCTGGGGCTGACGCTGCGCAGCCATCCGCTGGCGCTGTTGCGCCCCTGGCTGCGCGAGCACCGCTGGATGAGCGCGGCGGAACTGGACGATTCGCCGGACGGCCGACCGGTGCGAGGCTGCGGCATCGTCACCGTCAAGCAGCAGCCGGCCACGGCGAAGGGCACCGTCTTCATCTCGCTGGAGGATGAGAGCGGGGACATCCAGGTCATCGTGCATCGCGCGCTGTGGCAGCGGCAACGCCAGGTGATGTTGAATGCGCGCCTGATGGGCGTTCGGGGACGATGGCAGCGTCACGGCGAGGTGCGCAACCTCATCGCCGGACACCTGGAAGACCTGACCCCGCTGCTGGGGCGATTGAGGACGGAGAGTCGGGATTTCCATTGAGGTCAGCGTAGGAAGCCATCCGCCCCTGCACGGAAGGTCATGCTGTTCGCCGCCGAACAGCACAGCCCAACCTCTCACTGACATCGCTCCCTCGCATCGGAGCTCACCGTGCCGCGTCTCAACGACATCCCTGGTTTCACCGAAACAAACCGTGCAGAAGCCTTCTTGATCAGCGCAAACGGCCATGCCGAAATTGCCTATGACCCAGGCTGCGCAGCCGCAGAACAAGAGGCCGCCCAGCACATCTTCTGTCCGCCGCTGCCGTCCCATGCCGTGGGTTGCAGTCTCTACATCGGCACCTGCCTGCGCTTTCTGGAGCAGCACCGCGCGCTGGCAAAGACCGAAATTTCTCCGGACCTGGAAGCGCGCTGCGCCTACCTGAGGGACCGCGCCGGCAGTGCGCATGATCTGGGGCTTGCGCAGCAGTGCGCCGAGGAAGCGCGGTCGCTGGTCGCCTCGTTGGTCGTCCGCTTCGGCACTCCTGGCAAGGTGAAGATCAATGGCTACAACGCGAGGCCTGGCAACATGGTCGAAATGCTCAGTGATTCCGGCGTGAAGTGCCTGGCCGAGCGAGCACGTCCGATCCACCTGAATGACCCGGACGGCTTGGCCAAGGCGACCGTGCTGTTCGACCAGGCTTGGAAGCCACGCGGCGGATGGGGAAGTCCGATCAGCCCTATGCTCGACGGCGACCGCAGTCCCTGCCCGGACGCGCTCATTGACGCGGCGTGCAAGAAGATTCCCTTTGATGAGGTACGCAAACAGATGCTCGCTGAGACGCCCGTCGTCCCCAGTCCAGTGGCCGTTCCGATCTCGCCACCTCGTCACGCCGCAGCCTGGAGCACCCGTCTGTATCCCTCATCGCGTCAGCAGACGGTCATCGATCCGACAACCCACCGGCAACTGCCGCGAGTGTCCTCCGGGCTCGCCCGTCCACTTGATTACGGGCCGGACGGTCTCCCTCCGACGGCCGTTTCGTCCCGGCCTCCAGCAGGTCGCACGCAGGATGAAGCCCTGGCCGTCCAAAAGTTCTTCCTTCCCGACCTGCCAACGACGCAGCGCGACTGCACCGCCTACATCGACGACTGCCTGCGCTTCATCAGAGATCGGCGCGAGTTCGTCGACAGCTGGATCGGCGAAGCACTGGAGGAGCGCTGCGGTCATCTGAAGCGCTTTGCCGCCGATGAGCGGCATCGGAACAACGCACAGGACCACGCCGCAGAGGCTCGCTCGCTGATCGCCTCTTTGGTCATTCGCTTCGGCGGGCCTGTCCCAGGAAGGAAAAAGCGCTACGACACGAGACCTGGCAACGTGGTTGAAATGGTGGATGACCTTCGGCGGTCCCCGTTCATGAAAAACGAGATCGGGTGGATCGCCTGGGACGATCCGAAAGCCATGCAAACGGCCATGCACATTTACGACAAGGGCCGCAAACCTCAAAACGGCTGGGGCGTTCCAGAGGATCTACCTCGGCCTATTGACGCCATTCCCCGCGGTCCCTGCCCGGATGCATTGATCCACGCCGCGCGCAACAACAGCTCCTTCGACGCCATCCGGAGAGACATGGTGTACTGAGCCCTGCCAGACGCCGCGCTGTCCGATAGCGCGGTCTCAAGACCACCCGACCTGTCAACGCCCCCCGCGTCAAACCCAAGCAAGGGGCTCCAGCGCAGCGACGGCACTCTTGCGGAGATGGCCGGCTTGCCGGCCTCCTTCCGAGCGACCGGTGAAGAGACGACCGAGCGGCGCCCGTCGTCCGGTCGGATCAGCGGAACAAGGCAATCAGGATGATGATCGGAATGGGCACGCCCAGCATGTAAAGCAGGATGGATCGCATCTGAATCTCCTTGGATCGGTGAAAATTTCTGCCTCTGTCGGGCTGACCGCGTGCCATCGCCTGCACCAGGTCGCCCCCCTTTAGCGCCAAGAAAAAGCGGAGATCGACGATGCAATCTCCGCCGTCCATCACTCGACGCGGTCCCGCTGCCGCCCGCCCACGGTGGCGAACCAACTGGCGGAGAACGCGCCGATCAGCAGCGCCACGAACATCCACAGCGCCGTCTGCAACGCGGCCTTGCGGGCCGCGTCAGCCGCCTCGCGGGCCTTGGCTTGCGCCGCTTGCAACTCGGTCCGGGCACGGGTGAGGCCGTCGGTCACGCGCTTCTCAGCCTCGGCCTGCGACAGGCCGGTCCGCTGGGACACGATGGCCCCGGCCTGGCGCGTGTCCTCCGGCGACAGCACACCGTCCTGTCGCAGCGCCCGGGCCACCAGACGGCCCAGCTCCGACGCAGTCGCGCCCGTGGCGACATCCGGCGCCGCGCGCAGCGTGTCGGGATTCGGCGCCACCGCGTTCCCGTTGGAGGCGGCGGGTGCGGTGGATGCATTCCCCGTGGCGCCGGTGGCCGCCGGGTCACGACGCAACATGCCGTCGACGAAATAGCCCAGGTCCGCGAAGTCACCCGCCCCTGTGGAAGACGAGGTGCCAAGGCCTGCCCCCTCCTTCGATGGCATGCCCGTGGTCACCGCGCCCGCAGCGGCAGCGGTGCCGCCGGCCACGACGGCCGCCGCCTGCGTGCCGATCTTCGCAATGCCAGCCACCGAGGCACTCAGCACCGCCGCGGTCGCCAAGGTCGCCACCGCCCAGGTCAGCAGACCGTGCGCGGTGTCGCGGAAATGGACCTCATCGGCCGCCGTGTCCCGCCAGCGCACCCGAAGCCGGCCGGCCAGGTAGCCGCCCAACCCGGACGCCGCGATCTGGGTGAACGCCAGCCAGACGATGCCGGTGACGCCCATGGCCGCTGCGCCCATGCCCTCGCCGGCCCACGGCGACGTGGCCGACAGGCCCAGCCCCGCGCCGAGCAACAACAGGATCAGCGACAACGCCGCCGCCGCTGCAGCCCCCGCGAAGATCGCCGCCCATGACACCGCCGACGGCGTGCCGAGCGACCGAGCGCCGCCCGCGTCACCGCCGTACCAGGCTTCGTTTGACACCATCACCGTCTCCCTTGCAGTTGGATCCCCCGGTCATGGCAAGCCGCGCACCTGAAAACCCAGCACGGTGGCTCGACGCTACCGAACGCCGACGCACAATCGACGACCATGGTCACCGCATTCATCTATCTGAAGCTGCCCACCCATGCGCTGCCCCGCGATCACCAATGGGAGGATCGACTGGACGGCGCCCTGCGCCAGGCCGGCGCCGGCACGGTGATCGGCTGGGGCGAGTCCCTGGGCGATGCGCCGCCCGGCCAGATGCGCCCCCTGGCCTTCCTGCGGGTTGACATCGAGACGAACGACCTCGCCAGCGCCCGACAGTTGCTGCACGACTGGCTCCCCGTTGCCGGCGTTCCGCAGGGAACCGAGCTGCACTACACCCTGGACCGACGGGCGCTGCAGGACCGGCTGGAGGCCACCGGTTGGCGCCTGGCCCTCGACGGCCACCCCACCGCACGTCGCGCACCCCCCAGATGAGCCAAGCAGGAGGCCGCGCGCGCAATCAATGCCCTCCGGCACCGCCTTCCCAGCCTCCGTCAGGTGCCCCGTCATGGGCGTCGGCAGGCGCATCGCATGACTCGCATCGAATGAGTCGCATCGTGCTCGTCCGTCAGGCTGGGCCCGAAGGACTGGGCGACCTGATTGGGGTGAAGGCCTGATCGTGAGGCTGGGTCGCAACGTCTGGTCGCAACGTCTGGTCGTAACGCCTGGCCGTAACGCGCGTTACGCCAACTGCACGAAGATCTCGGATTCACCCGCGCGCACAATCGGCCGCCGATGGCTTCCCGAATCCCCTCTGCCCCCGCCGCCTTCCGGGTCGTCCTGTCCCCGGCGGGCGTGCTTGTCGACGGCGGCGCGCTGCTGCGAAGCCGTCTGCTCCCGCGTCTGCTCGGCGCCTTGCTTCAGGCCCACGAGCAAGGCCTGGCACGGGTGGACAGTCCCTGCACCCGCGCCGATCTCTGCGCCCGGATGGTCGGCATGGCGGAGCTGCATCGCACCCAGGTGTGGCGCGCCCTGGCCTTGCTCGAGGCCAGCCCGCTGGACGGCCTGATCGCTGCCCGCGCACGCAGCAGCGGACCCTTCTGGCTGGCAGCCGATCCGCTGAGCGCCTGTCACTTTGAACTGGAGAACGGTCGCCCGGCGCAAGGCCCGGCCCTGGCCGAATGGCTGGGCCAGCAGCGCGCCGTGCAGCCGCGGGTGGCCAGTGCCCTGTTGCCGCTCGCTTATGCGGAGGCACTGGCCCGCGCCGATTTCCTCCTCGACCGCGGCGAGCTCTATCCCGCCCGACTGGCCCTGCAGCAGGCCTCGGCGCATGTGCCGGCCGAGGATCTCGTGGCGGCGGCAGCGCTGGCACTGCGCCGCGCCCGCATTGCCCGTCGACTGGGCGACTGGGCGGCCCTCCAGGACGAACTGCGCGAGCTGGCGCAGACCGTCAATGACGCACGGCTGCCCGCCACGGAACGCCCGCCGTTGCGGGCCAAGCTGGCCATCCTCGGCGCCTGGCATTGGTACGGCAGCCTGGGCCAGCCCGCCGCCGCGCTGGCCAAGCTCGACGAGATCCCACCCGCGGCCTTGGCCCAGGACCCGACGCTGCGCGGCGATCACGGCAACCTGCGCGGCATCGTGCTGCGCGAGCTCGCCGTCACCCGCGGCGACGCTGCCCTGGCGGCGCAGTCCATTGCCAGCCTGGGTGACGCGCTGCGCGCCGCCTCGCTCGCGGGTTTGCCGGATGCGCTGCAAGTGTGTGCGGCCAACCTGTCCAACACCCTGGGCCAACTGGCCGAGGCCGGCCTGCTCAGCGCCGAGGGCCCCGGCGTGCCCGACGCCCTGCGATGGCTGCTGCTGAGCGACGCCATCTGCGCCCGCTGGCAACTCGGCCGGAGCTCCCTGCTCAACACCATCTTCCTGCTGCGTCTGGCGGCGCTCGGCGGACTTCGCTTCGAGGCCTTGCAGCGCCTGGCCACCGAGCAGGGCCTGCCGCTGCCTGCGGATTCCTATGCGGACCTGGCGGCACAGCGCTGGGCGGGCTGCCGCGCCCGGCAGTCGCAGATTCCGGCGGACCAGCGCTGCGCCTTCCTGCTGCTCTGGGCCCGCCATGCGCTCGACGAAGGCGATGCCTTCAGCGCCACCGACCTGATCCGGCAGGCCCGGCTGCAGACCCGCAAGCTGCGCGACGAGCAGGCCCGGCGCCGCTACCAGGCCGAAGCCGATGCGTTGAGCCCGGATCAGCGCAGGGCCTGAGCGTCGGCCAGGGTGGCGACCCACGCTGCGGTCGCTACGGTCGCGAGGATCGCAACGGTCACAACGGTCACGAGGGTCGCAACGCCCGTAACGCGATTTCGAACCTCGCCGCGGGGCTCGACTTCGGACACTGGTCGCGTCATCCACCTCGTCGAGCTCATCGACCGAACACCATGAACACACGTTCCATTGCCCGCCATGCCTTGCTGATTGCCAGCATTCTCCTGACGGCCTGCCGCGCCGCCACGGCCCAGGCGGCGCCGCCGGCCGAGCCCGCCCCACAGGCAGCGACTGCCCGCTCCACGGAGGCCATCCCCATGACGTCGCGGGTTGCCGCCGCCTCGCGCGAGCGCTGGGAAACCCGGCCGCAGTGGCAACGCGGGTTCAGCGAACTCGACACCCAGGGCACCCTGGTGCTGCTGGACACCCGACAGCACCGCTGGCTGGCCTCGGACGCCCGCCGCGCCTTCGAAGGTTTCCTGCCGGCCTCGACCTTCAAGATTCCGATGTCGCTGATCGCGCTGGAGACCGGCATCGCCCAGGACGAGACCGCCGCCTTCACCTGGGACGGCAAGAAGCGCTCGCTGTCCGCCTGGAACCAGGACCAGACGCTGGCCTCGGCCTACCAGGTGTCCGCCGTCTGGGTGTTTCAGCATCTGGCGCGTCAGGTGGGGCAGACGACGGTCCAGCAGTTCCTCTACGACTTCCGCTATGGCAACGCCATCGCCGGACCGGTCGGAGACAGCTTCTGGCTGGACGGCCACCTGCGCATCTCCGCCGTCGGCCAGATCGAGTTCCTGCGCCGGCTGCATGACCGCGCCTTGCCACTCTCCGACCGCACCTATGACATCGCCCGCAAGGTCATGCTGCGTGACCAGGGCCCGGGCTGGAAGATCTTCGCCAAAACCGGGTGGGCGGCAGACACGACGCCGGCGATCGGCTGGTTCGTGGGTTGGGTGGAGCAGGACAAGGATCCGCGCCCGGTCTACTTCGCGCTCAACATGAACATGTCGCGGTCGGACCTGGCGCGTCAGCGCGAGGAGATCGTCAAGCGCACCTTGCGCGAACTGAGCGTGCTGGAATGAGCCGTTCAGGCCCCGTCTGATCGCGGCGTGACGACGACCGAGGCGGCCGACGCGTCGAAGGGACCGTGATAGACCGCTTCGATGTTGTTGCCGTCGGGGTCCAGCGCGAAAGCGGCGTAGTAGCCGGCATGGTAGGGGCGCTCGCCCGGGGCCCCGTTGTCCCGCCCGCCGGCGGCCAGCACCGCGCGGTGGAAGGCGTCCACCTGGGCCCGGTCCTTTGCGCGAAACGCCAGGTGGACATGCGAGACCGGCTGGGCCGGCGCGTCGTCCGCAGCATCGATCCACAGTTCGTCGGCGGCGAAGTATCGAGCCTCTTCACGGATCGCCTGCGCGTGGCCCAGCGCCTCGAGCGCCGCACGGTAGAAGCGCTTGCTGGCGGCCAGGTCGCGCGTTCGAAGATGAAGGTGGTCGATCAGACGGCCAAGATGGTGTTGCATGAGTCCTCCACGGATTGCAGGGGGGCGGAGCCATCGCTGGAAGGGCAGGCGGGATGCCCGATACTTGCCGCTCCAGATCCGTGTTTTTCGGAGAACCTCAGGTGTTGACCATGAAGCTTCGCTCCCTCGCCCTGCCCGCCCTGTTGCTGTCCGTCGCCGGACTCGCCCAGGCCCAGGTCACCGTCACCGCGCCCTGGGTGCGCGCCACCGTCGCGCAGCAAAAGGCCACCGGCGCCTTCATGCAGCTGCAGTCAGCCAAGGCGGTGAAGCTGGTCTCGGTCAGTTCGCCGGCCGCCGGCATCGTCGAAGTGCATGAGATGGCGATGGATGGCCAGGTCATGCGCATGCGCGCCGTGCCCGCACTGGACCTGCCCGCAGGGCAGTCCGTGGAACTCAAGCCCGGCAGCTTCCATGTGATGCTGATGGACCTGAAGGCCCCGATCAAGGACGGCGACCAGGTCCCGCTGACCCTGGTCTTCGAAGGCGCGGACAAGAAGCGCGAAACCGTGCAGGTCAACGCCGCCGCCAAGGCCTTGAACAGCGCCGCCCAGCCGGCGAAGGATGAGCATCAGGGCCACGGCCACAAGCATTGAGATCGAGGGGCGCCGCCTAGTGGCGCCTGACATGCGCGGCGTTGATGTGCGGCGTTGATGCGCGGCGTTAATTCGCGGCGTTGATGCGCGGCATCAAGGCGCGGCATCAAGGCGCGGCATCAAGGCGCGGCATCAAAACGCGGCGTCGAGCCGCCTCAAGCGCGCCGCCGCGGCCCGCCTCAGCCGCGGCGGGGCTGGCGCCCGAGTCGATCCGCCAAATGGTCGACCAGCGATTTCACCCGCTGCGGCAGGAAGCGATGGCTGGGCATCAACGCATGCAGCGGCATCGGTTTGCCGACCCAGTCCGGCAGCACATTCACCAGCGCGCCGCTGGCCAGGCTGCCGCGCACATCCAGCTCGCTCTTGTAGGTCAGGCCTCTGCCTTCCAGGGCCCACTGGTGGGCGATGCCGCCGTCATCCGCGCTGCGCCGTCCGCTCACCGCAATCTCGACCGGTGCGGCCTGCAGCGCATCCTGACGCCAGAAGCGCCAATCGCGCTCCAGCCGATCGCCGATCTTGAAGCGGATGCATTCATGCTGGGTCAATTCGTCGGGATGCGTCGGATGGCCGTGCCGCTTCAGGTAGTCGGGCGAGGCCACCAGCAGCCGGCGGCCGTCATACAACCGGCGCGCCACCAGGCGCGAATCGGCCAGTTCGCCATAGCGCAGCGCCAGGTCGACTTCGTCGCGCACCACGTCCTGCAGCAGGTCGCCGACATTCAGATGCAGCTCCACGCCGGGATGACGGTCGATGAACTCATCCAGCAGCGGCAGCACCACCCGTCGGGTCAGATCGCTAGACGCGCTGATCCGTATCCGTCCCCGCAAAGCGGCTGCTCCCCGTGACTTCGCCCCGCCGTCACCGGCCTCACCGCCATCGCTCACCAGCGCCACGCCCTCTTCCAGCAGCTCCAGCGCCCGCTGCGCATAGTCCCGCAGGCGCTCGCCGGCGGCGGTCAGCCGAAGCGCCCGGGTGCTGCGCTCCACCAGACGGACACCGAGCCGGGCCTCCAGCTTCTTGAGCATCGCGCTGGCCGCCGCCGGCGTGATGCCCATCACCTTGGACGCCGCCGTCAGGCTGCCGCCGCGCGCGCATTCGATGAGCAGTCGAAGTTCCGAGGTATTTTCAATGTCCATTTGAAACTCATAGCAATTGATCCATCTTCATTCATTCTGCCGAACGGCGCAGCATCCCCACCATCGTTTGTTCGTGTCATCGTCCGTGCTGTGAGACAACGCGCCACCGTTCCCGTCATTCCCGCCGTTCCCTCGGCACCCGCGGCTGCCAGCAGCGCCCCGCGCCGGCAGCCGCGTTCAACGGTCCAGCCGGTGTCTCACCACGGTCCCTGCCCCGCAAGCGTCATCCACACCACCATGTCCGCCTGCCGTTTCTCGCACACTGACCCGTCAGCCGGTGGGCGATGACTGTCCATCGGCACCGCGATTCCGTTTCACCTTTCATCTCACCAGGAGTTTCACCATGACCATGAAAGCCGTCGGCTACTTCAAGACCCTTCCGATCACCGAAAACGAATCGCTGATCGACCTCGATCTGCCGCTGCCCTCGCCCGGCGCGAAGGACCTGCTGGTGGAGATCAGCGCCATTGCAGTCAATCCGGTCGACACCAAGATCCGCGTGCGTCGCGCCAGTGCCGATGGCAAGACCCCGGTGATCCTCGGCTGGGACGCGGTGGGTGTGGTGCGGGCGATGGGGCCTGAGGTCAGCGGTTTCGCCGTCGGCGACCGCATCTGGTATGCGGGCGACATCACCCGCCCCGGCAGCAATGCCCAGTTCCAATGCGTGGATCACCGCATCGCGGCCAAGGCACCGACCTCGCTCAGCGATGCCGAAGCCGCCGCGCTGCCGCTGACCGCGATCACCGCCTGGGAAATGCTGTTCGACCGTCTGGAGGTGCAGCAGCGTCCCGAGCGTCCGGTCAGCCTGCTGGTGACGGGCGCCGCCGGGGGCGTGGGCTCGATCCTGCTGCAACTGGCTCGTCGCCACGCGCACCTGACGCTGATCGGCACCAGTTCCGATCCCGAGGGCGAAGGCGGCAAGTGGCTGCGCAGCCTGGGCGCGCACCATGTGATCAACCACCGCGAACCGATCGCACCGCAGATCGCCAAGCTGCGCGATGCCGGCGCCCCGCCGCTGCGCTATGTGACCAGCCTCACCCACACGCCTCAGCACATTGCCGGCATCATCGAAGCGATGGAGCCGCAGGGCCGACTGGCGCTGATCGATGACTTCGGGCCGACCGATGTCGATGTGATGGCGCTCAAGGGCAAGTCGCTGTCGCTGCACTGGGAGCTGATGTTCACGCGCAGCATGCACGCGACCCACGACATCGCGGCCCAAGGCAAGCTGCTGACCGACGTGGCCGCCCTGGTGGATGCCGGCGAGATCCGGACCACGCTGTCGGAAGTGGTCGGCCCGATCAATGCTGCCAACCTCAAGCGCGCCCACGCGCTGCAGGAAAGCCAGCGCACCCGCGGCAAGCTCGTCCTGCAAGGCTTCTAAGCCGCACGCCTCACAAGCGCCCACACTGGGTTGGCGCAGAGCGGGCGATCTCGCCCCTTCACGGCTGGATCGCTCCCCTCGCCCCGTACCGCCTCGCGCGGACGGGGCGTTGTTCATCTGGCCTCGCGCAAACAGCGTGCTGACCGGGTTGCGGCCGTGCTCCTGCTGCAGCGCTGTCGCTGTCCTGTGGTGATCTTGTCGATGTCCTGCGGCTGTCCTGCGGCTGTCCTGCCGGTGTCCTGCTGCTGTCTTGTGTGCGGCTGCTGTGTTGCCGGTGTGCGGCGACTGTCCTGTCGGTGGGCTGCGGCTATCTTTTCGGTGTGCTGCGGCTATCTCGTCGGTGAGCTGCGGCCATCTTTTCGGTGTGCTGCGGCTGTCTTGTCGATGTCTTGCCGATGTCTTGTTGTTGTCTCGTCGGTGTCCTGCGTCTGTCCCGCGATGGTCAAGTCAGCGTGGCGGAGGCTCAAGCTGTGGCGCCGTTGCGGCAAACGTCACATCTCGACTACGGACCATCCCTGATTTTCGGGAAAACCTGAGTTCGCCCATCACGGATCGCAGGCGATACCACGTCCCTCGCCACAACAACGTCACAACAGCGACGAGAGGGAAACCGGATGAATGCTCGACACCTTGATCTTCGCCACGACCGCCCGGTCCAGCATCGTCTCGGCCGAGGCGGCCGCTGCGACGGCGCCCACACCGCCCGCGGTGACGCCGACCTGACAGTCCGCGAACTCCGCCGCAGGGGTGCCGGTGGTCGCCTGGCGTCTGTGCTGGCACTCGGCGTCCTCACCGTGGCGACCGGACTGGGACTGGTGAACCAGGCCCGCGCCGCCACCATCGGCGTGATCCTGCCGGGCAGTTGGCCCAGTGCCCAGCAGGCGGAAGAACTGAAACTCGGCATGACCCTGGCCTTGAAGACCTGGCCGGGCGATGCCGCCCCCACGCTGCTGATCAAGGACAGCGCCTGCGACGCGAAGAAGGCGCAGACGGCCGTCCAGGAGCTCATCCAGGCCAAGGTGGACGTGGTGCTGGGCAACTGGTGCGAGATCGGCGGCGGTGCCGACCAACTGCGCAGCGCCGGCATTCCGCTGGTCTCCAGCAATGCCGAGCGGCTCAAGGACCAGGAGCTGCAGCTTCAGCTGGGGCGCATCGAGCTCTATGCCGCCGAGCGCATCGCCACCGACCTGCGCCGGGAGACCGGCCTGCGCATCAGCGCCCGCACCTCCTGCTGGCTGGACTTCCAGGCTTCGCTGAACGAGCGGGTCGACGCGGTGCTCTGCCCGGTCCTGATGGTCGACAAGAGCCGCTGGGATCAGGTGGCCAACACCTACGGCGCGGCCTTCCGCAAGCCGTTCACCGCCTCGGCGGCGCGCGGCTATGCCGCGATGGAAGTGGCGTTGAACTACTTGCGCCGCGCCAAGGGCACCAAGCCGGCCTCGGCCCTCAAGGACCTGCAGTCGATGACCACGCTGCTCGGCCCGGTGCCTGCGGCGGATGCGCCGGCCCCCTCGACCGCGCTGCAACTGGTGTTCTCGCCGCAACTGCCCAAGCTCAGCCCGCAGCAGGCAAAGACCGTGGACAAGCTGGTGAAGACCAAGGGATGCGCCTGCCCCGGCGGCACGCTGCGCAGCGGCTGCCCGAAGGAGTCCGGCCCGTGGGGCGAGTTGCCCTTCGTCGTGCGCGGTGGCGGCACGCCGGCATCCTGCTCGGCGCCGATCAGCGTGCTGGAGCTCTGAGCCGACGCCGCCCGGCGGCAGGTCAGCCGTAGAACAGCCAGAGGAAGAACGCGAAGATCAGCAGCACGACGAGCACCTGTCGCCAGGACAGTTCGTCGTGGTCGCGGCCATGCGTGTCGTCGCTTTCGCCGCCCAAGGCCCAGCCGATCGCCCAGTTCAGCTTGTCCTGCCGCGCCTGTGCGGCGTCCTCCTCCCTGGAGGACGCGGCATCGCCCGTCATCACCGTGCCGGGCGCCTCGCCGTCCCGGCGCGACGGGGCGCGATAGGACGCCTTCCGCTCGGCGCGTGAGCGCTCGCGAAGGGCGCGGTCGTCGCGCCACTCGCGCTCGAGCGCGTCGAGCGTCGGCAACAGGTCGATCAGCGACGGCACCACCACCGCATGGTCGCAACGGCCGCAGCTGGTTTCCCGGGCCGGGTCCATCGGCGCACCGCAACCTCGGCAGGCCCAGGCCAGCGGACGGCCGTCCGAAGGCGACAGCAGCGGCTCGTCGCGCTGCCGCACCCGCAAGGCATGGTGCAGCCGCGGCAGATCGATCATCACCAGCGGCGCGGTGCAATAACTGCAGGTGTCGCCTTGGCCATCACTGGGGGCGCCGCAACTGAAGCACAGCAGTTGCCGCTGCTCCTGTTTCAGCGCGCCACGCTCGGCCGGCAACAAGGGCCGGACCAGGCCGCGCTCGGCCAGCATGCCGGCCTGCCGATGCAAATGTCCGCAGCAGCTGGGGCATTCCAGCGTCGGGAACCGGCCGAAGCGGGTGCGGTTGTGGACTGCCTTCAAGGAAAGGCGGCACAGCGGGCAGGTCAGCCGTACGGCGGGTTGGTCATGCAGCGCGACCGGCAGGCCCAACTGCAGTTCCCGCAGCAACTGCACCCAGCCCAGGCCCGACAGATGCACCGACTCCATCGCATCGAACCACACCAGGCCGCAGGGACGGCAATGGTCCAGATCGACGTGGGCGCCTTGGTGGCCCGGCAGTCGCAGGTGATGCATCGCCGCCGCGCATTGCGGGCAATCGATGCTGGCGCCACTGCGTAGCAGCGGCAGGGTGGGGCGGGAATGGACGGGAGATTCGGTCAGTGCAGTCATGGAACGCGGTCAGCCGAGACTCGGCATGCGCGGATTCTGCAGTCCGCCGAGCCGATTCAGCGCATCTCCCCCAAAGGAAGGTGGGCAGCCTCGCACGGAATTGCAGGGCGTGCCTCAGGCACGCCGGCTGCTGCTTGCTGCTTGCTGCTTGCTGCTTGCTGCTTGCTGCTTGACGTGCGGCGTCGGACAAGCTGATCCGACGGATGTCGTCATGCCATCCATTCACGATGCAGGCGAGACCCGCGAGCCCCATTGGCGTCGTCGACGTCATCGATGCGCCGTGATCGCGGCGCGGTGAGGAGCGCACGCTCGCGCGGATAGAGCACCGGACCTAGGATTCGTCAGCTCTGCGCGGGGGAGGCCCCCTATAGTTCGACCATTCATCTGCGCCCATCGCACTGCACGAGGAACGTCCATGGTCAAGAAGGTTCAGAAAACGGCCGACTTCAAGAAGGCGGCCAAGACCGACGCCACCGGCCCGGCCAGCGGCGCCACGCCCGCCAGCCTGCTGGACGGACAATTCGCGCAACTGGTCAAGGACTCGGCCCAGCAGATCTGGTCGGCGGGCCTGGCGGCCTTTGCCAAGGCCCAAGGCAACGGCGGCAAGGTGTTCGACCATCTGGCCGCTGAAGGCGCGAAGCTGCAGAAGACCACGCAGCAAGCCCAGGCCAGTGCAGAGGACAAACTGGGCGCCGTCGCCAGCCGCATGACCGACATGGCCGGCGAAGTCGGCACGCGGGCCGGTCAGCATTGGGACAAGCTGGAATCGATCTTCGAGGACCGCGTCGCCCGCGCACTGCACCGGCTGGGCGTTCCGAGCGCTCAGGACCTCGCGGCCCTGTCTGCCCGGTTGGATGCCTTGAACGCGGCCTTGGCCTCCACCGGCGGGCCAGGCGCCGAGCGCAGCGCCGGCGCGGTCGCAGCACCCATCAAGCGTCCGGGGGGCGCATCGAAGGCCAGGCCGTCGATCACGGTGCCATCCGCCGAGCCAGAGGCAACGCGGAAGGTGAAAGCGAAGGATCAGGCCGGGAAAGCGACCAAACCCGCCAAAGCATCGAAGGCAGCGAAGACAGCCAAGGCATCGAAACCAGCGAATCCAGCCAAGGCGGCCAAGACGGGCAAGGCGGCTGCCGCAGTGAAACAGCCCACCGCTGGCGGCGCACACACATCGAGCACCGCTTCCGCATCGCGAAGCAAGGCTGCCGCGAAGGCCGGCGGCGCTGGCAAACCCGCCACCTCCGCCAAGGCGTCTCCGGGCACCTCGGCGACCGGCAGGAAATCCAAGGCGGCGTCCGTCCCCACGCCGGCCACCGTGCCGGTGCGGGTGGCAGCCACCAAGCCATCCACCGCGCCGGCCAAGTCCCGGGCGCGCACCAAGACCGCCTGAGCCCGCCCTGGAGGCTCACTGAAGGCCCCGCGTTGCGGGGCTTTCTTCATGTCGATGCGCCTAGCCTGATCCTGATGATCGGCGGCCGGCCAATCGGGCGATTGCCGCCCCGCTGGACGTCGCGCATGGGGCAGCCATCGGTAGCCGACTTCGGTGGCCGTCGTCGCCGCGTGGACTGGTTCACGAAACATCTCGTCACCCCCACTGCCCAGGGGATGCCCGGCAATGCCTGACCCCGAACAATCCGCAGGCTGCGCGGAAGTCTCTGCGCCCACCTGATTGTTCGAACTCTCGATCCCACCCGATATGAAGCGCCTGATCGCCACCGCCCTGCTCGTCACCCCTGTGTTCGCCTTCGCCGCAGAGGGCGACAACCTGCTGAACAACGGCAGCTTCGAGTCCACGGCGCTGCGCAGCGGGGGCTGGCATGTCTACAGCGGCATCGACGGTTGGACTGTCGGCCGCAACGGCGTGGAAGTGCGCAACAACGTGTCGGGCAGCGCCGTGGACGGTCACAACTTCGTCGAGCTGGACACCTCCGCCAACAGCAGCATCAGCCAGAGCTTCGCCACCGTGGCCGGCGCGACCTACGCGCTGAGCTTCTCCTATGCCAACCGTGGCGACAACCGCGGCGCCGCCAGCAACGGGCTCGGCTGGACCGTGGGCGGCCTGACGGGCGTGGTCGGCAACAACACCTCGACGACTTGGGCGACCTACTCGACCGAGTTCATCGGTACCGGCCAGACGATGACCCTGAGCTTTGCCGCCCTGGGTCGCAGCGACTCCTTCGGCACGTCGCTGGACGGCGTGAGCGTGCGCATGCTGTCGGCCGTGCCGGAACCGCAAAGCATGGCGCTGATGCTGGCCGGCCTGGCCGCGCTGGGCGTGGTGGCCCGTCGTCGTCGTCGCCAGGACTGAGATCCTCCGCACGGCGAGGGCCACAGGCTGCTCGCAACGATCCCGATCAAGAACGCCCTGCAGCTCATCCCTGCGGGGCGTTGTTCATTCGTCCAGGACCGGCGGTCCAGGGAGAAGGATCCTCAGCGTTGCAATGGTCTGCGCCCCGTCGCGAAGACCCGAAGCAGAAGCGCCCCGCAGTTCATCACTGCGGGGCGCTTTTCATAGAGGCCGTGGCGCTCAGTCTTCCTGGAACGCTTCCTCGCGCTTGTTCTTGATCGACGGCAGCATCACCACCACCACCATCAGCGCGGCCGCGATCAGCAGGCCGGCGGACAGCGGACGGGTCATGAAGGTGCCCCAATCACCGCGCGACAGCAGCAGCGCGCGACGCAGGTTCTCTTCCATCATCGGACCGAGGATGAAGCCCAGCAGCAGCGGCGCGGGCTCGCAGCTCAGCTTGTAGAACACATAACCGATCACCGCGAACCCGGCCGTCATGTAGACGTCGAAGTTGTTGTTGTTCAGCGTGTAGGTGCCGATGCAGCAGAACACCGCGATCGCCGGGAACAGGAAGCGGTAAGGCACCGTCAGCAGCTTGATCCAGATGCCGATCAGCGGCAGGTTCAGGATCACCAGCATCAGGTTGCCGATCCACATCGAGGCGATCAGGCCCCAGAACAGCTCGGGGTTGCTGGTCATGACCTGCGGGCCGGGCTGGATGCCCTTGATGGTCATCGCACCGACCATCAGCGCCATCACCGCGTTGGGCGGAATGCCCAGCGTCAGCATCGGGATGAACGAGGTCTGCGCGCCGGCATTGTTGGCCGCCTCAGGACCGGCCACCCCCTGGATGGCACCCTTGCCGAACCGGCTCGGATCCTTCGAGACCTTCTTTTCCAAGGTGTACGCCGCGAACGAGGCCAGCAGCGCCCCGCCGCCGGGCAACACGCCCAGCAAGGAACCCAGCGTCGTGCCGCGCAGCACCGCCGGCCAGGCTTCCTGGAAGTCCTGCTTGGTCGGCCACAGGCCCTTCACGCTCTTAGTGAAGACCTCGCGATGCTCGGCCGGCTGGCCCAGGTTCGCGATGATTTCACCGAAGCCGAAGATGCCCATCGCGATCACGACGAAGTTGATGCCGTCGGTCAGCTCGGGGATGTCGAACGAGAAGCGGGGCGTGCCCGAGATCACATCGGTGTTGACCTGTCCGAGCAGCAGGCCCAGCACGATCATCGAGATCGCCTTGAGCAGCGAGCCCGAAGCCAGCACCACCGCACCGATCAGGCCCAGCACCATCAGCGAGAAATACTCGGCCGGGCCGAACTTGAAGGCCAGCTCGGTCAGCGGCGGCGCGAAGGCCGCGATGATGACCGTGCCCACGCAACCGGCGAAGAACGAGCCCAGGCCGGCAGCAGCCAGCGCCGGGCCGGCGCGGCCTTGGCGGGCCATCTGGTAGCCGTCGATGGCGGTCACCACCGAGGACGACTCGCCCGGGACGTTGATCAGGATGGCGGTGGTCGACCCGCCGTACTGCGCGCCGTAGTAGATGCCGGCCAGCATGATCAGCGCGGGCGTGGCGTCCAGCGCATAGATCGAGGGCAGCAGCATCGCGATCGTCGCGACCGGGCCCAGGCCCGGCAGCACGCCGATCAGCGTGCCCAGCACCGCGCCGCCGAAGGCGTAGAGGAGGTTCTGCAGCGTTGCCGCTGTCTGGAACCCCAGCATGAGGTTGTTCAGCAGATCCATGTGGCTTGTCTCCTCAAAGGCCCAGGAATGGCGGCCACACAGGGATCACCAGATTCAGGCCCCAGACGAAGATCGCCCAGCTGCCGATGGTCAGGATGACACTGCTCAGAATGGCGTCACGCCAGCGGAACTCGTCGCTGGCGAACGAGGCGGTGATGATCAGCAGCGGCAGGGTGATCGCCATGCCCAGACGGGGCAGCGCCACGCCGAACAGCGCGATCGCGCCCACGACGATCAGCAAGGGCCGCCAGGCCACCGGACCGATGGGCTGCCCGCCCTCCGATTCGATGGTCAGCGCCTTGAAGAGCACGGTGCCCCCGAGGATGGCGAGCAACACGCCCAGACCAAAGGGGAAGTAACCAGGCCCGGGACGGGCCGAAGTGCCAAAGCTGTAGTTGCTGATGGAGCCCCACGCGAACGCGACGCCGACGATCACAAACAACAGCCCTGACCAGAAGTCGCGTTGACTCTTGATCTTCATCGAGGAAACCTCTTGCGGCTTGAATGGCGGCGATTCTAGGCAGCGGTCCCCATGGCTCGTCTGTGGTTTCCACGTAAAACTACCGCCCGGGCCCGCCGCTTGACCAAATGGCCTCCGCATCGTGGCGAAATACCGGAAGGTCGCTAGCGCAAACCCCGATCAGCTCTCCCAGGTCGGCGTGCTACGCAGCACCTCGTCCATCGTGGTCACCCCTTCGGCGACCTTCATCGCACCGGCCAGGCGCAACGGGCGCAAACCGTCCTGCACCGCCAGACGACGCAGCGCCGGGATGTCGGTGTGCGGATGCAGCTGCTTGCGCACCGAGTCGCTCAGCATCAGCAGCTCATACAGGCCGGAGCGGCCCCGGTAGCCGGTATTGCGGCAGTCCAGGCAGCCCACCGGCTTGTACGGCTTGACCGCACCGTTGAGCCGCCAGGGCTTGAACATCTCGTCCAGCGATTCCCGCGAGATGTCCGGATCCGGCTGCTTGCAGCTGGGGCACAGGGTGCGCACCAGGCGCTGCGCCAGCACGCCGATGACGGTGGCATCGATCAGGTAGTTCGGCACGCCCAGGTCGGTCAGCCGGGTGATGGCCGAGACCGAATCATTGGTGTGCAGCGTGGAGAACACCAGGTGGCCGGTCAACGAGGCCTGGATGGCCATCTCGGCGGTTTCCAGGTCGCGGATCTCGCCCACCATGATGATGTCGGGATCCTGGCGCATCAGCGCGCGCAGGCCTTCGGCAAAATTGAAGTCCAGCACCGACTGCACCTGCGACTGGTTGAACGCCGGCTCGATCATTTCGATCGGGTCCTCGATGGTGCAGACGTTCACTTCCTCGGTCGCCAGCCGCTTGAGCGTGGAATACAGCGTGGAGGTCTTGCCGCTGCCGGTCGGCCCGGTGACCAGGATGATGCCGTGGGCGCGGCTGGTGAGCCGGTTCCAGCGCTCGGCATCGTGGTTGGAGAAGCCGAGCTGCGCCAGGTCCTTCACCGCGGTGTCGGGATCGAAGATCCGCATCACCATCTTCTCGCCGAAGGCGGTGGGCAGCGTCGACAGCCGCATTTCGACTTCCTCGCCGGCGGGATTGCGGGTCTTGATGCGGCCGTCGAGCGGGCGGCGCTTCTCCACCACATCCATCCGACCCAGCAGCTTGATCCGCGAGGTCATGGCGCTCATCACCGACGGCGGCAGCTGATAGACGGTGTGCAGCACGCCGTCGATCCGGAAGCGGATCACGCCCATCTCGCGGCGGGGTTCCAGGTGGATGTCGCTGGCGCGTTGGTCAAAGGCGTACTGCCAGAGCCAGTCGACCACCTGCACCACGCCCTGGTCGTTGGCGTCGAGCTGCCGGTTGCTGCGGCCGAGTTCGACCAGTTGCTCGAAGCTCGCCGGCTGGTTGACTTCGCCCGAAGACTTGGTGGCGGCCCGCACCGACCGTGCGAGGGTGAAGAACTCGGTGGTGAAGCGCGCAATTTCCTGCGGACTGGCCAAGGCCAGCTTCACCCGCTTGCGGGTGTGCGATTCGATCTGTGCGACCCAGCCGGTGTCCAGCGGTTCGGCGGTGGCGATGGTGACCTCGGTCAGGCCGACCTGGATGGGCAGGCAGCGTCGTGCCTCGGCATAGCTGGCGGACATCACATCCGCCACCCGACCCACATCCACCTTGAGCGGGTCGATGCGCACATAGCCGAGCTTGAGCCGTCCGGCCAGCCATTCGGTCAGCGCTTCGACATCCATCGGGCGCTGGCTGTCCTTGCGCAGGAGACCGGCATTGGCCAGGCGCACCAGCGGATGCAAGGCACTGTGGCCGGCGGCGAAGCGGGTCTCGGTCTGCTGCGACTGCTCGGCGTCGATCACGCCGTCTTCCACCAACCAGCGCAGCAGTTGGCGCCACTCCAGACGCTGGCCGGTGCCGGCATCGGCGGGCCGCTTCGAGCCGCCCGCACCGGCGGTGGTGCTGGGCGCCGTGGCGCTCGCGGCCGTGCCGCCGGCGCTGGCCACCGCGCCGGCCGGCTGGCCAGCGCCGCCCTTGAAGCCGGGTTCGATCTTGGTCGTGGGAGTCTTCATGGGCTCAATCCCGGATCTGGTTGATGATGTTCATCGGCAGCGGACGCACCAGCTTCAGCCACTTCTGCGCGGGCAGCTCATAGCGCGATTCGATCGTTGCGGCGCGTTGTTCCAGCACCTCGCGCTCCGGCACGCTGACGCCGCGGCCGGCGACCACCACGGTGTTGCCCTCGCGGGTCGGGGTCAGATGCCAGACCTGGTCAGACCCGAACGCCAGCGCAATGCGGGCGGCACTGCGGGCGAAGCTCGCGCTGCGGCCGAACAGGTTGACCGTCATCAGGCCGCCATCGGCCAGCACGGCGCGGCAGTGGCGATAGAACTGCTCGTCGTCCAGCACCGGGGCGGCGGCGTCATGGTCATAGAGGTCGACATTCAGGACCTGTGCCGTGCCCCAGTGGTCGGCATCGGCCACCCAGGCGCCGGCGTCGGCATTGACGACCTGGAAGCGCTCGTCATCGTCGGGCAGGTGAAACCAGTGGCGGCAGGCGCTGATCACCGTCGGATTGATCTCCACGGCGGTGGTCTTCATCTTGAGCTGCTTGCGGCAGAAGCGGCTGAGCGCACCCGCGCCCAGGCCGAGCTGCACCGCCTGGCCCTGGTTCAGTTCACGACTGTCTCGCCACAACATCCACACCATCATGCGCTGGATGTATTCCAGCTCCAACCGCTCGGGCTTCTTCACCCGCATGGCGCCCTGCACCCAGATGGAGTCGAGGTGCAGGTAGCGCACGCCGTCGAATTCGCTCAGCGTGGCGTCGACCCAGTCCACCTTCTTGTTGTTGTCGCGTTTGTTGCTCAAGGTGTGATTCCGTGGTTCGGTGTCGGGTCAAATCCCGTGGGGTGCCCGGCCAGGCCCGTCGCGGCGCGGCGTCCCGTCTGCGCCCGTTGCAGAGTAGGCGGGTTCCGGCGCCAACGCTGACCGAGGTTCCGGGTCGAGGCGGGCGCCGGTGGCCAGGTTCCGACAGTCGCGGCGGACGTGGCGGCGAGACTCAGGGCGCCGCCGAGCGGGCAGATCCCGCAGGCGCCGCCAGCTGTCGCCAGGCACGAAGCTTCTCATCGTAGGGCATCGTGTAGGCGGGGCTGGAGGACGGCAGCGCCAGGATTCGGTAAACCTTTGCAAGCGGGCCGAGTTGTCGCACGCCGAAGCGCGCGGCGGTGCCGCCGTTGAAGCCGATGGTCTGCAAGGCGGGCAAGCGGGCGATCAGGCTGGCCAGGTCGCTCGCGGCCGGATGGCGGATCGCGCTGTCCAGGCTGCCCGCGCGCTCGGTCTCGGTGATCACATCCCAGACTGCGACGCGCTGCTGGCGCAGGGCGTCGAGGCGGTCCGCGTAGGCCAGGCCCGCCAGTTCGACCCCCAGCACATCGCCCAGCAAACGCCAGAACTGATTGCGCGGATGGCCGTAGTACTGCTGCGCACGCAGCGAGGCCACGCCGGGAAAGCTGCCCAGCAGCAGCCAGCGCGCGTCCGGCGCATGCACCGGCGCCAGACCCTGCCAGCGGGGTGCGAGCGACGCCTCGTCGGCGGCACCGGCAGCGGGCGCGCCGAGGGGGCGGGGCACGGAGGGATCGGCGTGCTCCGCGGGCATCGTCGCGTCGGCGGTGCCGGAGCCGGATCCGGTCTGATCGACAGCCGGCGACCGGCGGGATCCGCGCGACTCAGGCATGGCGGGGCGCAAGCGAGGGCGGCGTGACCTCGGTCGCGGGATCGCCCGCGCTGCCGGACGTCTGAAGGCCTTCGGAAGCCACGAGGTCAGGCACCGTGCGCTCGGCCAATCCCGCCAGTCGGGGCAGCGCGGCGAGCGCATTGCGGTGGGTCACCGCCCGGGTCTCATCCTCGGTCCAACCGCGCAGCGCGGCCAAGCTGGCGCCGATGCGCGGCAGTTCAGCGGGCTCGTTGCGCATGGTGGCGCCTTGGGCGCGTTCCTCGGCGGTCTTGTAGAGCCACTGGGGCGGGATGTCGGGGGCGTCGGTCTCGGTGACCAGGGCGTCGGCGGGCAGTTCGGCGGCCAGCCGGCGGATCTGCAGCGAGCGGTCGAAGGTCACCGTGCCGCCGAAGCCCAGCCGAAAGCCCAGGTCGATGAAGGCCTGCGCCTGTTGCCGGCTGCCGTTGAAGGCATGACCGATGCCGCCGGTCGTCAGGCCGACGCGGCGCAGGCCGGCCAGCAACTGGTCGGCGCTGCGTCGCACATGCAGGATCACCGGCAGGTTGTGGCGCTTGGCCAGCTTCAGCTGCGCCAGGTAGACATGCTGCTGCCGGGCGGCGTCCAGTTCCTTGACGAAGAAATCAAGCCCGATCTCGCCGATGCCGACCAGCCGCGGATCATCGCGATGTGCGTGCAGCGCCTCGTCCAGACGCGTCAGGTCCTCGTCGGTCGCCGACATCACATAGAGCGGATGAATGCCGAGCGCATAGGCGAAGCCGTGCCGATGGGCAAGCTCGCGCACGGTGTCGAAGTTCCAGGCCGCCACCGCCGGAATCACCACCTGCGACACGCCTGCTGCGCGGGCGCGAGCCACCACGGCGTCGCGGTCCTCATCGAACTCGGCGGCGTCGAGGTGGCAGTGGGTATCGATCCACATCGAGGGCGATCCGATCTATCGGCGGCGGGGCTTAGCGGAACACCACCGTGCGATGGCCGTTGAGCAGCACCCGATGCTCGGCATGCCATTGGATGGCACGGGCCAGGGTGACGCATTCCACGTCGCGCCCGATGGCCACGAGCTGATCGGGCGTCATGCTGTGGTCGATGCGGGCGACGTCCTGCTCGATGATCGGGCCTTCGTCCAGATCGGAGGTCACATAGTGCGCGGTGGCGCCGATCAGCTTCACGCCGCGCTCATGTGCCTGGTGGTAGGGGCGTGCGCCCTTGAAGCTGGGCAGGAAGCTGTGATGGATGTTGATCGCGCGCGCCTGCAGGAACTCGCACATCTGCGGCGACAGGATCTGCATGTAGCGGGCCAGCACGACCAGGTCGATCTGCTGCTCCTCGATCAGCTCGCGGATCTTGCGTTCCTGGGCCTGCTTCTGGGCCTCGTCGGCCTGCAGCAGCGGCAGGTGATGGAAGGGAATGTCGTGCGAGGCGGCGAGTTGGTAGAAGTCCCGGTGGTTGGACACGATGGCCGGGATCTCGATCGCCAGATGGCCGGTCTGCACCCGGAACAGCAGGTCGTTCAGGCAGTGGCCGAGCTTGGACACCAGCAGCAGGACGCGCGTCTTGCGCCGTGCATCGACCAATTCCCAATCCATGGCCAGGCGCTGGGCCAAGGGCGCGAAGGCCTCGCGCAGCGTGTGCACCGAAGTGGACCCGGCGCATTCGAACTCGATGCGCATGAAGAAGCGGCGGTGGTCCGCATCACCATGCTGGGCGGAGGTCAGGATGTTGCCGCCCTGCTCCAGCAGCACGCCAGTGACGGCATGCACGATGCCGGCCTGATCGGGGCAACTGAGCTTGAGGATGAAGCGCGAGGCCGCAGCCGCGGAGGCGGCGGTCGTGGCCGCGGAGACGGAGGACGCAGCCGAAGGTGCGTGGGACGGGGCGTGGCGGACGGTCATGATGGTCCGATCGTAAAGCAGGCCTGCGCGCGCGCCCGGGCCGCACCGGGCACCGCGCCTCGTCATCGGACAAGCCTGGGTCGCGGGCCGGTGAATGCTGCGGGCGGCGGGATCAGCCCAGCGTCTGCAGCGTGCCGGCGACCAGCCGGCGCTGGTGCTCGCAGCGCATCGCCAGATCCTGGTCATGGGTGACCATGACGAAGGCGGTGCCGGACTCCCGGGCCATTTCCAGCATCAGATCGAAGACGGTGCCGGCGGTGGTGCGGTCCAGGTTGCCGGTGGGCTCATCGGCGAGCACACAGGCCGGTCGGGTGACCAGGGCGCGGGCAATGGCCACGCGCTGACGCTCGCCGCCGGACAGCTCACCGGGCCGATGGTCCACCCGCTGGCCCAGTCCGACCCGCGTCAGCACCTCGGCGGCCTGCGCGCGGGCCTGTTCCTGCGGCATGCGGCGGATGCGCAGCGGCATGGCCACGTTGTCCAGCGCGCTGAATTCCGGCAGCAGATGGTGGAACTGGTAGATGAAGCCCAGATGCTGGTTGCGCCATTGGCCGCGGGCGGCTTCGCCCAGCGACGACAGTTCCCGGCCCATCAGCTCGATCCGGCCGGTGGAGGGCTTGTCCAAGCCACCGAGCAGGTGCAGCAAGGTGCTCTTGCCGGAACCGGAGGCGCCGAGGATGGCCAGCGTCTCGCCGGCCTTCACCGTCACGTCCAGGCCCTGGAAGACCTGCACATTGAGCGGCCCTTCCTTGAAGCGCTTGCTCAGGCCCTGGCCCTGCAACACCACCTGACCGTGCGCGGCGCGGCCGGTCGTGGTGGGAGCGCTCGTCGTCGCCGGTGTTGCGGAAGGGGTGGCGGTGGCGGCAGCGGCGTTCATCGCGTTCTGGTCATTCATAGCGCAGCGCCTCCGCGGGCTGAACCCAACTGGCGCGCATGCTCGGATAGATGGTGGCGGCAAAGGCCAGCAGCAGCGAGATCACCGTGATCGGGATGATGTCCGCCCATTGCGGGTCGCTGGGCATGCTGCTGATCACATAGATGCTGGGCGGCAGGAAGGTGGTGTGCAGCACCTTCTCGATAAAGGGCACGATCACATCGAGGTTGTGCGCCACCAGCAGCCCCAGGCCGAGGCCACCGAGCGTGCCCATCACGCCCGCCAGCGCGCCCTGGATCATGAACACCCCCATGATCGAGCCGGGGCTGGCGCCGAGGGTGCGGAGGATGGCGATGTCGGCCTGCTTGTCGGTCACCGTCATCACCAGCGTCGACACCAGGTTGAAGGCGGCCACCGCCACGATCAGCGTCAGGATGATGCCCATCATCCGCTTCTCGACCTGCACCGCATCGAACCAATTGGCATTGGTGCGGGTCCAGTCGCGGATGTAGACCGACGGGCCCAAAGTGCGCTGAAGCTCGGCGCTGACCTCGCGGGCGCGCTGCACATCCTGCAGGCGCAACTGCACGCCGCTGGGCGTGACGGTGCGGAACAGCTTGGCGGCGTCCTCCACATCGATCAGGGCCAGGCCGCTGTCGTACTCGTAATGACCGGCCTGGAACACGCCGACCAGGGTGAACTGCTTGAGCGTGGGCAGCACGCCCACCGGCGTCACCTTGCCTGCGGGCGCGACCAGGGTGATCTTGTCGCCCTTCTGCACGCCCAGCTGGCGCGCCAGTTCGACGCCCAGGATCATGTTCCACTCGCCCGGCTTGAGCTGCTGGAGCAGCCCCTCCTTGGCCAGTTGGGCGGCGATGGGGGTCACCGAGGGCTCATAGGCGGGATCCACGCCACGGACGATCGCACCGCGCATGTCCTCGCCCCGGGCGATCAGGGCCTGGGCGGAGACGAACGGCGCGGCACCGGTCACGGCGGGGTTCTGCTTGGCCTGGGCGGCCAGGGCCTTCCAGTCCGGCAATCCCTCACCGGTGTAGTTCATCAGCTCCACATGCGCCACCACCGACAACATGCGGTCGCGCACCTCCTTCTGGAAACCGTTCATCACCGACAGCACGATGATCAAGGCGGCGACGCCCAGCGCGATGCCCAGCATCGACACACCGGAAATGAAGGAGATGAAGCGGTTGCGTCGCCCTCCGCGCCCGGCCCGGGTGTAACGCCAGCCGACCTGCAACTCATATGGCCAATTCATAGGGACGGGATGCTAACCGTAAGCGGCGGTCCGGGACGCCGATCGGCCGATTCCTCCCCCCATCCGGCGGTAAGACTGGCGGTGGATCCGGGTCTCCGACAACCTGTCGGATTCACCCGTTTGCGGACGAAAGTCACACGTGAAGGCGGTCGATACGCCTGACGCACGGCGTGTAGGTGATCGCCTGACAGGCCGAGTGCGCAAATGCATACGCCGCACGACGAATTCCCCTGGCAGATTGCATTCGGCGTGCGGGAGAGACTTGGCTCAAGGGAGTTGAGCCGCCATGAAAATCGCATTGATCGACGGATCCGAAATCTTTCGCCGCCAGGTGACCGAACTGCTGCAGGACATTCCCGGCGCGACCGTGGTCTGCCAGGCCGAACACGAAGATGTGGGCGTGCTGACGGTAGGCCTGTGCGCGCCGGACGTGGTGCTGGTGGACCTGACGCTGACCAGCGGCTCCGGGCAGTCCGTGCTGACGCGCCTTCGCCGGGCGGGCTACACCGGCACGGTGTATGTCGTCACCGCCTGCGATGAAACCGAGCACGGGCCCCGCTGCGGGGAACTCGGTGCGGACGGCTTCTACGACAAACAATACGACCTGCATCGGCTGATGACCGCGCTGAACGTCCTGGCCACGGCGCCACGACTCGGTGCGCAGGCGCGGCTGCGGATCGCCAATCTCTGGAGCTGAGCGGGTTCTCTCGTTCTCTGGTTCTCTGGTTCTCTGGTTCTCTGCCTCTGGATTTGCTTGGAATCGTCGGGAACTTTCTTGAGCTGAGCGTCTCCGGAGAAGGCGCCGCACACCGGCCACCGCTCGTACTGCGTTGGCGCGGCGCGGAGCCGGAGAAGCCGGCGGCCTCGTGTCGTCAGGCGCTTCGCATTCCTCCCCGAGGCCGCCGGCTTCTCCGACTCGAACCACCGAGCACCCCGCCGACAGCACGACCGCCACCATCTCAATGAACGACTGGACTGGACCGGTCCGGACGTGCGGTGCTGCGTGTGGTGTGGCGTGGCGTGGCGTGGTGTGGTGTGGTGTGGTGTGCTGGGTCGTAGTGAGCTAGGCTGTGGTGAAGGCAAAGATCCACGCCGTCTCGCAGGGTGCGGGCCAGAGGCCGCGCGGAGGAATGCGGAGCGCCTGACGGAGCGCGGCCTCTGGCTCGCGCCCTGATGCTCGGTCGACCGCAGGACCTCTCTCAGCGCCTGGACTTAGGAGGACGCCACACCGACCACCGCTCGCACTGCGTTGGCGCGGCGCGGAGCCGGAGAAGCCGGCGGCCTCGTGTCGTCAGGCGCTTCGCATTCCTCCCCGAGGCCGCCGGCTTCTCCGACTCGAACCACCGAGCACCCCACCGACAGCACGACCGCCACCATCTCAATGAACGACTGGACTGGACCGGTCCGGACGTGCTGTGCTCCGTGTGGTGCGTGTGGTGTGGCGTGGTGTGGTGTGCTGAGTCGTAGTGAGCTAGGCTGTGGTGGAGGCAAAGATCCACGCCATCTCGCAGGGTGCGAGTCAGAGGCCGCGCGGAGGAATGCGGAGCGCCTGACGGAGCGCGGCCTCTGGCTCGCGCCCTGATGCTCGGTCCACCGCAAGAGGTGGCCCCGCGCCCCAACGTGAGGGACGGGGAGCAAGCAACTGCTCCCCATGAATCCGCGTTCAGTGGGCCTCGTCCCAGTTGGCCCCCACCCCCACTTCGGCGAGCAGCGGCACCTTGAGTGCCGCGACGCCTGCCATCAGGGTGGGCACCTCGGCCTTGACCCAGTCGAGTTCGGCGTCCGGCACTTCGAAGACCAGTTCATCGTGCACCTGCATGACGACGCGTGTCTTCTTGCCTTGCTCATCGAGGGCCTGCTGCACCGCGATCATGGCGAGCTTGATGAGGTCAGCGGCGGTGCCTTGCATCGGGGCATTGATCGCCTGGCGCTCGGCGCCGCTGCGGCGTGGGCCGTTGCCGGAGTTGATCTCGGGCAGCCAGAGGCGGCGGCCGAAGACGGTCTCGACGTAGCCCTTTTCCTTGGCGAACAGCTTGGTCTCGTCCATGTAGCGACGCACACCGGCGAAGCGGGTGAAGTAGCGGTCGATGTAGTCCTTCGCCGACTTCTGCTCGATGCCCAGCGACTGCGCCAGCCCGAAGGCGCCCATCCCGTAGATCAGGCCGAAGTTGATGGTCTTGGCATAGCGCCGCTGTTCCGGCGTGACCGCGTCCAGCGCGGCGCCGAAGACCTCTGCCGCAGTGGCGCGGTGGACGTCCTGGCCCTCCTGGAAGGCCCGCAGCAGGCCGGGATCCTCGCTGATGTGCGCCATGATGCGCAGCTCGATCTGCGAATAGTCGGCACTGACGATGTGGTGTCCCGGCGGCGCGATGAAGGCCTCGCGCACGCGACGTCCCTCGGCCGTGCGGATGGGGATGTTCTGGAGATTGGGCTCGTTGCTCGACAGGCGCCCCGTCACCGCCACCGCCTGGGAATAGGTGGTGTGGACCCGACCGGTCTCGGGGTTGACCATCAACGGCAGCTTGTCGGTGTAGGTGCTCTTGAGCTTGGCCAGCGCGCGGTATTCCAGGATCTTGGCCGGCAGTGGGAAGTCGGCCGAGAGCTTCTCCAGCACTTCTTCATCGGTGGACGGCGCGCCCGTCGCGGTGCGCTTGACCACCGGCAGGCCCAGCCGGTTGAACAGGATTTCGCCAATCTGCTTGGGCGAGCCCATGTTGAAAGGCTGGCCGGCGATGTCGTAGGCGGCCTGTTCGGCTGCCACCATGCGCAAGCCGAGTTCGGCGCTCTGGGTCTGAAGCTTGGCCGAGTCGATCAGCACCCCGGTGCGCTCGATGCGCGCCAGCAGGGCCGAAACCGGCATTTCGATCTTCTCGTAGATGAATTGCAATCCCTGGTCGGCTTCCAGGCGCGGCATCAGGATCTGGTGCACATGCAGGCACATCTCCGAGTCCTCGCAAGAGTACTCGGCGGCCTTGGCCACCTCGACCTGCGCAAACGGAATCTGATGCGCGCCCTTGCCGCACAGGTCCTCGTAGCTCAGACCCTTGCGACCGAGCACGCGGTCAGCCAGCGCTTCCAGGCCGTGGCTGCGGTGCGCCTCCAGCACATAGCTTTCCAGCATGGTGTCGTAAGCCGTGCCTTGGACCGCGATGCCGTGGTTGGCCAGCACATGGGTGTCGTACTTGACGTTCTGGGCCACCTTTTTCTTGAGCGGATCTTCCAGCCACGGCTTGAGCTTGGCCAGCACCACGTCCATCGGCAGCTGTTCCGGCGCGTCCGGGCCCTCGTGACGCAGCGGGATGTAGGCCGCTTCGCCCGGCTTCACGCTGAAGCTGATGCCCACGATGTGCGCCTTCATCGCATCCAGCGAATCGGTCTCGGTGTCGAACGCCGCCAGGTCGGCGGCGTTCAGCCGCTCGATCCAGGCGTCCAGCCGGGCCATGTCGACAATGGTCTCGTACTGCTTGTCCAGCGGAATCGCCGGCGTGGGCACGTCGGCATACGGCTCCTGCGGCCGGGCACCACCCAGATCGGCTTCCGGTGCGGCGTGCTTGGGCGTCGCGCCGCCAAGCTTGCTTTCCAGCTCGCGCTTCAAGGTCTTGAAGCCGTGGCGATGGTAGAACTCCAGCAGACCGGCCTCGTCGACCGGATTGAAGGCCAGCGATTCCAGCGCCGGCCAGCCGGCCACATGCACGCACAGGTCGCAATCAACCTTCACCGTCACCAACTGGCGCCCCATGGGCAGCCAATCCAGCGCCTTGCGCAGGTTGTCGCCGGCCACGCCCTTGATCTTGTCGGCGCTGGCGATGACACCATCCAGCGAGCCGTGTTCGGCGATCCACTTCGCCGCGGTCTTGGGACCGACCTTTTCCACCCCCGGCACGTTGTCGACGGTGTCCCCCATCAGCGTCAGGTAGTCAATGATCCGGTCGGGCGGCACGCCGAACTTGGTCATCACGCCCGCCTCGTCCAGGCGCTCGTTGGTCATGGTGTTGATCAGCTGCACATCCGGCGTGACCAGTTGGGCCAGGTCCTTGTCGCCGGTGGAGATCAGCACCTGGTGTCCGGCCTGGGCGGCCACGCGCGAGAGCGTGCCGATGCAGTCGTCCGCTTCGATGCCGGGCACGGTCAGCACCGGCCAGCCGAGCAGCTTCACCACCTCGTGGATGGGTTCGATCTGTTCGCGCAGCGCATCAGGCATGGGGGCGCGCTGGGCTTTGTAGTCGGGATACCACTCATCGCGGAAGGTGGGGCCGGGCGCGTCGAACACGCAGGCGGCATGTTCGGCGCCGGCATCCTCGCGCAGCCGCTTCAGCATGGCCACCATGCCATGGATGGCGCCAGTGGGCTGGCCCTGGGGACCCCGCAGGTCCGGCATGGCGTGGTAAGCGCGGTAAAGGTAGCTGGAGCCGTCGACCAGCAGCATCAGGGGTTTGCTCATCCCCCCATTGTTGCAAAGGCCCGCGCCTCTCCTGTCAGCATCTTGCGGCGGGCGCGATGCAGGCCGCGACGGGTCGACCCGCCCCCAGGGGCATAATCCCGGCATGAACATCACCCGCCTCGTCACGTTGTTGAGCCTGTTGGGCGCCGGCCTGGCCGGCGCGTCCGCCCAGGCGGCCGAGACACCGCCCGAGCCGCCCGCCCAGTTGCGTGACGTGCCGGACGTGAAGGTCGAACGGATCGTCCAGGAAGACGATCAGGTTCGGATCGAGGAAACCCGGGTGCGGGGCCTGACTCAAAAGGTTGTGGTCAAGAACAAAGACGGCAAGACGCCCGAGTACGAGATCCTGCTCGGCGACACCGGTCGCGACATTCCCGTCCGCCAGGGCGCCGACCGGGGCAATGCCGGTCAGCGGGTCTGGCGTTTGCTGAGCTTCTGAGCGTCCGCCGGCCACCGACCCGACCGCGCAGCCCGTCCAGCCTTGCGCACCTGCGTCGTTGTGGCCCTCGATTGATCCTCGATTGACCCCTCACCGTTCATGGCCGTATTTACCGACGTCACGTCCGACCAGGCGCAGGCGCTGCTGGACGCGCTCTCCCTGGGCGAACTTCAGTCCCTCCAGGGCATCAGCGCCGGGATCGAGAACACCAACTACTTCGTCACCACCGCCCGCGGCGAGTATGTGCTGACCCTGTTCGAGCGCCTGAGCTTCGAGCAACTGCCCTTCTATCTGGAACTGATGCGTCATCTGGCGGCCAAGGGCCTGCCGGTGCCCGCGCCCCAGCCCGATGCGCAGGGCTGCATCCTGCATCGCCTCAACGGCAAGCCCGCGGCGGTGGTGAACAAGCTGCGCGGCGGCCATCAGCTCGCGCCGGACCAGTTCCATTGCGAGCAGGTCGGCGCCGGACTGGCCCGGATGCATCTGGCGGGACAGGATTTCCCGATGCACCAGGACAACCTGCGCGGCTTGGCCTGGTGGCGCGAGACGGTGCCGGTCGTCCTGCCGCATGTCTCGCCCCAGGAGGCCGACCTGCTGCGCAGCGAGCTGGCTTTCCAGGAACAGCTCGGCCCGGCGGCGGCGCTGTTGCCGCGCGGTCCGGTGCATGCGGATCTGTTCCGGGACAACGTGATGTTCGAAGGCCTGCCGGGCCGGGAGCAGCTCAGCGGCTTCTTCGATTTCTATTTCGCCGGCGTCGACAGCTTCCTGTTCGACCTGTGCGTGTGCCTGAACGACTGGTGTGTCGACCTCGACAGCGGCCGGCTCGACGAACAGCGCGCCGCCGCCTTCGTGGCGGCCTATGAAGCCGTGCGCCCGCTCAGCGGGGCGGAGCACCGGCTGCTGCCGGGCCTGCTGCGTGCCGCCGCGATGCGTTTCTGGGTGTCGCGGCTGTGGGACTTCCACCTGCCGCGGGAGGCCAGCCTGCTCAAGCCGCACGACCCCACCCATTTCGAGCGCATCCTGCGCGAGCGCATCGCCACGCCATGGCATGCGCTGGAGTCCCTGCCATGATCCTGCATCTTCAAACGGTCCCGCCGCGCAACGGCTTTGTGTGGGTGCGCCACGGCTTGAAGGTGATGCAGCGCAAACCGTTCGCGCTGATGGGCCTGTTCGCGCTCGCCATCGTGGTGCCCGGGGTCGTCAGCATCGTGCCGGTGATCGGCCCGCTGCTGGCGCTGGCCGTCCTGCCGCTGATCTCGCTGGGGTTCATGCTGGCTTCGCACCAGGTCCTGCAATCCCTGACCCCGACCGCCGCCGTCTTCGCCCAGCCGCTGCAGCTCACGCCGGAGCGCCGCAAGGCGCAGTTGCTGCTGGGCCTGGCCTATGCGGTGTTGTTCATCCTGATCATGCTGCTCAGCCAATGGGTGGACGCCGGCGCGACCGATCGCTTCCGCACCGCGATGCAGGCGGGCCCGAAAGCGGATCCGCAACTCGTGGCCGCCGCCGCGCTGGACCCCAACCTGCTGGCCAGCATGCTGACCCAGTCGGTGCTGCTGACGCTGATCTCCATCCCCTTCTGGCATGCCCCCGCCCTGATTCACTGGGGCGGACAGAGCGTGCTGCAGGCGTTGTTCTCCAGCACCCTGGGCGTCTGGCGCAACAAGGGCGCCTTTGCCATGTCGGGCCTGGCCTGGATCGGACTGGTGTTCGGCGCGTCGATGGTGGTGTCGCTGGTGCTGGCGCTGCTGGGGCTGGCCAATCTGATGTTCATCGCCTCGGTGCCCCTGGTGCTGGTGATCGGCACGGCGTTCTACTGCTCGCTTTATTTCACCTTCATCGACTGCTTCATGTTCGGCGCGCCGCGTGATCTGCCGATTCCGCCGCCGCACCCGCCGCTGCCGCCCTCCCTGCCTGGGGGGATGCCGCCGATGGAGCGGACCGATGCGGCATCATCGGCATCGGCCCCCTCGCAGCCACCGCCCAGCGCACCTGCAGCCGGGCACGACGACACAGCCCCCTCGTCGACCGGCACTGGCACTGGCACTGGCACAGCAACTGATCCTCACGCCGCTGCACCTGCCCAGGGCACTCCCGCCGACACGCCACCGCGCGCACAGTGATCGATCGCCGCGCCGTCGTCACGGCGTTGACATGCTGCGTTTACAGAATGCGCCCGCAACCATTATTTGCGGAGCCATTCCATGAGCATGCAGCAGCCAGGCGATCAGTCCAGCCAGGTCAACGAGTACGACGAAGAAGCGATCGTCAACACCTCGAGCAACGCGCACTTCAGTGACATCCTCGCGGCCCGACTGAGCCGTCGTGTCGCCCTCAAGGGCGGCATCAGCACCACCGCCGTCGCACTGCTCGGCGGCGGCGCATTGAGCGCCTGCGGTGGTGGTGACTCTTCCGATGCTGCCCCTGCGCCAGCCCCGGCTCCCGCACCGGCCCCAGCACCGGCGACACCGCCCAAGCTCGGCTTCACCGCCGTGGCCAAGAACAAGAACGACCTGGTCACCGTGGCCGAGGGCTACAACGTCAGCATCCTGCATGCACTCGGCGATCCGATGCACTTCGGCGACGAGTCCTGGAAGGACGACGGCTCCGAGACGCCCGACTCCTACAACCGCCGCATCGGCGACGGCCACGACGGCATGTACTACTTCGGTTTGTCCGAAGCCGGTGCCTACCAGGCCGACCGCGGCGACCGCGGCCTGCTGGCGGTGAACCACGAGTACGTTGTGGCGCCTTACGTGCTGCATCCGGCCGGCCGCACGGCAGGCGCTGCTCGCAATGCGACCGAAGTCGAGAAGGAAATCTACGCCCACGGCATCAGCGTGGTCGAGACCAAGCGCGACAACGCCAGCGGCGCCTGGTCGATGGTGCGCGGCTCGCGCTACAACCGTCGCGTGACCTCCGCCACCACGATGGACATCACCGGCCCGGCGCGCGGCAATGCGTTGCTGGCGACCAAGTTCAATGCGGCCGGCCAGCAGACCCGCGGCACCAACAACAACTGCGCCAACGGCTACACGCCGTGGGGCACCTACCTGACCTGCGAAGAGAACTTTCTCAACGTGATCAGCCGTGCCGCTGGCGATGACGCCACCCGCAGCGCCAAGGAAATCGCCGGCCTGAACCGCTACGGCCTGCCGCAGAACCGCAAGAGTCCCTACCTGTGGGAGACCGCCGGCACCGACGACCTGTTCGCGCGCTGGAACTCGTCCATCACCGGCGCCACCGCGGCCGACGACTATCGCAACACCATCAACACCTTCGGCTGGGTGGTGGAGATCGACCCGTTCGCGCCCACGTCGACACCGGCCAAGCGCACCGCCCTGGGCCGCTTCAACCATGAAGGCGCCTGGCCGGCGCCCGCCGTCGCGGGCAAGCCCATCGTGTTCTACATGGGTGACGACTCGCGCAACGAGTACATCTACAAGTTCGTCTCCAAGGCGGTCTGGGATGCGGCTGATGTGGGCAAGGGCATGACCGCCGGCGCCAAGTACCTGGACGAAGGCACGCTGTACGTGGCCCGCTTCAATGCGGACGGTACCGGCGACTGGCTGGAGCTCACCTTCGGCAAGAACGGCCTGGACGCCACCAACACGGCCTATGCCTTCGCCGACCAGGGCGACGTGCTGGTCCACAGCCGCCTGGCGGCCGACAAGCTCGGCGCGACCAAGATGGACCGCCCGGAGTGGGGCGCGGTCCATCCGACCACAAGCGAGGTCTACATGACCTTGACCAACAACAACGACTCGAACCGCGTGCCGCCGACTGCGACGCCGACCGGCCGCCAGGCCCGGCCCGATGCCGCCAACCCGCGTTACTACGAGGACCCCAAGGGCACCAGCAACCAGAAGGGCAACCCGAACGGCCACATCATCCGCTGGCGCGAGAACGCCACTGACGTCACCAAGCTGAACTGGGACATCTACCTGTTCGGTGCGCAGGCCGATGCCGCTGCGGACGTGAACCTGTCCGGCCTGACCGATGTGAACGATTTCTCCAGCCCCGACGGCTTGTACTTCGACAAGCGTGGCCTGCTGTGGATCCAGACCGACGACGGCGCCTACACCGATGTCACCAACTGCATGATGCTGGCCGCCGTTCCGGGCAAGGTGGGTGACGGTGGCGTGGCGACCGCTGCGGGCGGCACCAGCACGATCGCCGGCGCCAAGGCGACCGCCGACACGGTGCGCCGCTTCCTGGTCGGACCGAAGGAATGCGAGATCACCGGCATTGCGATGACGCCGGACAACAAGACGCTGTTCTTCAACGTGCAGCATCCCGGTGAAGATGGCACGCCCGACTGGGCCGGCAAGACCTTCGGCAGCTACTGGCCGGCCAACCAAGCCGACCAGACGGTGAAGAAGCGCCCGCGCTCCGCGACGGTCGTCATTACCCGCAAGGACGGTGGCGACATCGGGATCTGACGCCCGTCCTCAGAGAGGCATGCAAGGCCCGCCACATGGCGGGCCTTTTTCATGCGCGTTCCATCACCTCACCGGCCCACCGCCGCACCAAGCCGCCGGGACGACCGATTGATGGGAATCGGCCAGCCAACGATCAAGGCATCAGGCATCAGGCATCAGGCGATCGAGCGATCAAGCCGTCGATCTGTCAGTGGGTCTGTAGATATCGGTCGACCAGTCGGCGAAACGATCGCCGAGAGCCGCTCAGTCGCGGATGGCCATGATGGCTTGCCGCACCACCTCGCGCTCCATCGCCGGGACGGCGAACAGCGTCACGCCCAGTTCCTGGGCCGCTCGCAGCACGGTGGGCAGCCCGACACCGGCGCCGCCCTTCTCGATGTTGATCATCGTCTGGCGGGAAATGCCCAGCGCATCGGCGGCTTCGACCAACGGAATGCGTCGGCGGGTGCGGGCCGATCGAATCGCCGCGCCAAGCGACGCGGCATCCAGGACCGTCGGGTCGTGAGGGGGATCAATGGGAATAACAGTTCGCATGGAGATTCCAGAACCTGAAAAGTTTCAATGCAACCTCCCTCCCAGTCGCGAGTCCGATCTCCAGGCGGACGCCCGGATCTCGGCGATGCACGCGCGCAGCTCCTGCCCAACTCTAACTGTTTCTGAAAAACGGCGTTGTCAGGGCCTCATCGCGGGGTCATCGCGGGGTCATCGCGGCGTCATCACCGCGTCTGGCGACTGCACGGCCCATCGGCCCGAGAGGCGCCCCGGCATGCGGCGGGAGATGCGGCGGGAGATGCGGCGGGCGATGCGGTGCGAGACGCGCCGCGCACGCGCCGCCGGGCCCTCTCGCTCAGTCGATCGGCGTCAGCTTGGCCACGCTCAGCGCCAGCCACTTCACGCCGTGGCGGCCGAAGTTCACCTGGGCGCGGGCATCCGGTCCACTGCCTTCCAGCGTGAGCAGCACGCCCTCGCCGAATTTGGTGTGGAACACGCCCTTGCCGACCCGCAGACCGCCATGTTCGTCGCCCGTCTTTTGTGCGGCCGACTGCTTCATCGACTGCGGCACCGGCGCAGAGGCAAAGGACGGCGGTTCCACCCGGCCCGCGCCCACCATGGACTTCAGCCCGGATCCGCGCTGCCAGGCTTGCTGATAGTCGCGCGCAAAGCCTGAGCCGAAGCCCTGGTTGCGAGGGGTCAGCCACTTCAGCGTCTCCTCGGGGAGCTCCTCCATGAAGCGGCTCTTGATGTTGTAGCGGGTCTGGCCATGCAGCATCCGCGTCTGGCAGAAGCTGATGTAGAGCCGCTGCCGCGCACGGGTGATCGCCACATACATCAGACGGCGCTCTTCCTCCAGACCGTCCGAATCGGACATCGAGTTCTCGTGCGGGAACAGGCCCTCTTCCAGGCCGGTGATGAAGACCGCATCGAACTCCAGGCCCTTGGCCGAGTGCACTGTCATCAGCTGCACCGCATCCTGGCCCGCCTGCGCCTGGTTGTCGCCAGCCTCCAGCGAGGCATGGGTGAGGAAGGCAGCCAGCGGCGACATGATCTCGCCGGTCTCCGCATCCGGCGTCGCCGGATTGGCGGGCGCAATCGCCGCGGGCAAGCCGTCGGCAATCTGGCCGGGGGAGTGCTCATCCACCGGCAGCGCAATCGCGTCCTTGCCGAAGCCCTCCTGGGTGACGAAGGCCTCGGCGGCATTCACCAGTTCGCCCAGGTTCTCCAGCCGCTCTTCGCCTTCTTTCTCGGCGCGGTAGAAATCCGCCAGACCGGAGGTCTCGATCACATGCTCGATGATCTCCCGCAGCGTCAGGCCGGTGGTGGCTTCGCGCATGGCATCGACCATGCCGACGAATCCACCCAGGCTCGCGCCGCCGCGACCGCTCACCGAGCCGATGCTCTGATAGAGCGATCGGCCGCTCTGGCGAGCGCCGTCCTGAAGCAGTTCCACCGTGCGGGCGCCGATGCCGCGCGCCGGGAAATTCACCACGCGCAGGAAGCTGGTGTCGTCGTTGGGGTTCTCGATCAGGCGCAGATAGGCGAGCGCGTGCTTGACTTCGGCCCGCTCGAAAAAGCGCAGGCCGCCATAGACGCGGTACGGGATGCCCGCATTGAACAGCGCCGATTCAATCACCCGCGATTGGGCATTGCTGCGATAGAGCACCGCGATCTCGCTGCGCGCCAGCCCTTGCCGATGCAGCGCCTGCGCCTCCTCCAGCAGCCACTGGGCCTCGGCGAAGTCGCTATTGGCCTCATGCACCCGCACCGGCTCGCCCGGGCCGGCCTCGGTCCGCAGGTTCTTGCCCAGGCGGTGGCTGTTGTTGCTGATCAGCGCATTGGCCGCATCCAGAATGTTGCCGAAGCTGCGGTAGTTCTGCTCCAGCTTGACGACCTTGCGCACCCGGTATTCACGCTCGAAGTCGCTCATGTTGCCCACGCGCGCACCGCGGAAGGCGTAGATGCTCTGGTCGTCATCGCCCACCGCGAACACGCCCTGCCCGTTGCCGGGTGGCGCGAACATCTTCAGCCAGGCGTACTGCAGCTTGTTGGTGTCCTGGAACTCGTCCACCAGCACGTACTGGAAGCGACGCTGGTAATGCTCGCGCACGGCGGCGTTGTCGCGCATCAGCTCGTAGGACCGCAGCATCAGCTCGGCGAAGTCCACCACGCCTTCGCGCTCGCACTGGTCCTCGTAGGCCTGGTAGATCTCGACCAGCTTGCGGGTCTGCTCATCGCGCAGATCGATGTCGCGCGGCCGCATGCCGTCTTCCTTGGCGCCGGCGATGAACCACGAGACCTGCTTGGGGACGAAGCGTTCCTCGTCCAGCTTCATCGCCTTGATGACGCGCTTCACGGCGGAGACGGTGTCGCCCGCATCCAGGATCTGGAAACCCTGGGGCAGGCCCGCCAGCTTCCAGTGCGCCCGCAGGAAGCGGTTGCACAAACCGTGGAAGGTGCCCAGCCACATGCCGCGCACATTGACCGGCAGCATCGCCGACAACCGGGTCACCATTTCCTTGGCGGCCTTGTTGGTGAAGGTCACCGCCATCACGCCGGCCGGTGTGGTGAGGCCCTGGCTCATGAGCCAGGCGATGCGGGTGGTCAGCACCCGGGTCTTGCCCGAACCGGCACCGGCCAGGATCAATGCTGGCTCCTGTCCCAGCGTCACGGCTGCATATTGCTCGGGGTTGAGGTTGTCCAGCAGACCGCGCGGCGAACGCGGGCTGAACAGGTCATCTTGAGACGCGCCGGGCGCACCGAAATCCTGGGAATTCATCCAGCCATTCTAGAGAGGCTGGCATCATGCCGCCTCCATGAAGCCAGAAAAAACCCGCACGGCCCCTGCCAGCCGCCCTTCCAGCACCGCTGGCGACAACACCGGAGTCGCTCAAGCGCCGTCCGCCATGCCGTGCCCGTGTGAAAGCGGCCGCTCCTACGACGCCTGCTGCGGTGTGCCGCACCGGGCCTTCACGGCCGACGGCGCCCGCATCGCGTCGACGGCCGAAGCCCTGATGCGCTCCCGTTACAGCGCCTTCGTGCTGGATCTGACCGACTACCTGCTCGCCACCTGGCATCCGGACACCCGACCCGCCTCACTGGCGCCGAACGAGCCCGGCCTGCAGTGGCTGGGGCTGTCGGTGAAGCGACATGTGCAGCAGGATGAGGACCACGCCACCGTCGAATTCGTGGCCCGCAGCAAGCTCGGTGGCCGCGCCCATCGGCTGCATGAGACCAGTCGATTCGTCCGTGTCGCCGGGGCCTGGCTGTACCTGGACGGCGACCTGCGTTGACCGGGACCCACATCGCTTCCGCCATGACTGGCCAGCCCTTGCCGCCCGACGCTGAGTTGCAGCCCAGGTCGACGTCTGCCGATCGTGCGACGTCGCCGCACACGGACATCGCCGTCGGCATGCACATCTCCACCGAGCCGACCGATGCGGCGCATGAAGCGCCTGTCGTGCACGTCGCGCCGGTGGCGCCATTGAAGCTGCTCTACCTCGACGATGCGCTGGCCGTGATCGACAAACCGGCCGGGCTGCTGGTGCATCGCACCGCCCTGGATGCGCATGAGGACGACGCCGCCCTGCAACGGCTGCGCGATCAACTGGGGCGGCCCGTCTGGCCGGTGCATCGGCTGGATCGCGGCACCTCCGGCGTGCTGGTGTTCGCGCTGAGCGCCGAGGTGGCCAGCCAGATGGGCGTGGCGCTGGCAGAGCGCCTCACCCACAAGCGCTACCTGGCACTGGTCCGAGGCTGGCCCGCTTCTGCACACGGCGTCATCGACCATCCGCTGGCGCGCGATCCGGAATTGCCGTCCGCCGGACAGCCCCATCTGGAGGCCCAAACCGCATGGTCCTGCCTGCACCGGCTGACCTTGCCGGTGAGCACAGACGCCCGTTTCCCCACCACCCGCGTCAGCGTATGGGCCTGTGAACCGGTGCAGGGGCGTCGGCATCAGATCCGTCGACATCTCAAGCATGTCGCCCATCCCATCATCGGCGACGCGAATCATGGCAAGGGGCCGCTGAACCGGGCCCTTGCCGCGCATTTCGGCCTGCAGCGGCTGTGGCTGCATGCCCATCGGCTGCAGTTCAACCATCCGGTCACCGGAGCGCCGCTCAGCCTGGAGGCGCCGCCCGGGCCGGAGTGGGCCGGGTTGCTCGCAGCAGACGATCAGAACGACCCGACGGCCTGAGCCGCCACGGCGCCTCAACCGAAACGCACCGCGTAGATCGGTGGCAGCGTGTGGGAGACGCTGCGCCAGTGGTCGCCGGCATCTCCGGTGGCCCAGAGATTGCCGGTTGTGCTGCCCATCAGCAGGCGCCGTCCATCCTCATGGGCGACCAGGCCATGGCGATAGACCAGGTCATAGCAATGCTGTTGCGGAAGCCCGGACCGCAAGGTGTCGAAGCTGCGTCCGCCGTCCCGCGTCCGGTTGACGACCAATGCGCCATCGACCGGCAGGCGCTTCTCATCCTTCACACCGGGCACGAACCAGGCGGTGAGCGGATCGCCCGCATGGGCCGCCACGCCGAATCCGAAGCCTGAGATCGGCGGATCGAGCGCTTGCCAGTTGGCGCCCGCATCGTCACTGCGCCACACACCGTTGTGATGCTGGCACCAGAGCACCCGGGGGTCGGCCTCGCAGGCGACGATGCGATGCGGATCCTGCGTGTTCTCATCGCCGGCCTGCTCCGGCGGCATGAACGCCGCAAGCATGCCCTTGGCGCTCAGGCGCCACGTGGCGCCCCCATCGTCGCTGCGCCACGCGCCGCCGCAGGAGATGCCCAGCAACAGCCGGTCCGGATCGGCCAGATCGATGCAGATTGAATGGATGCCCGGCGCGTCATAACCCCCGCCAAACCAGCCCAGCCGCTCGGCCCGATGCCACAGCGAATCGACCAGTCGCCACGACGCGCCCTCATCGCCACTGACAAACAATCCGCCCGGAATCGTCCCCGCCCAGATCCGACCATCCGCGCCGCGCTCCAGGGACCAAATCTGCCGCACCGTCCACGCCGGACCTTCAGCGTCCGGCGGCTGCGGCGGAAAAGCAGGCGACGGCAGTTCCTGCCAGCTCACGCCGCCGTCATCCGACCCTTGAAGCTTGACCCCGAAGTGCCCCAGGTTCAACGCGGCCAGCATGCGACCGCCGCCCGGCGGCGCAGGCAACAGCATGGTCACCGGATCACCGACAAAGCTGTGTCGGCCGAGGGTCCAGGCATCGCCGGCCCGCTGGTTCATCTCGAACAATCCCTTGCGGGTGGCTACCCATGCAGTGGTGCTCATGGTGGTCTCCGGTGACGGCTCTCAGCGTTTGGCTGGCGTTTGGCTGGCATAAGGTGAGCCCGGCATCAGCCGCCCGACAGCGCCTGCAGCACGTAGACACGGGCAGACGGCGACAGGGGATCGGCCAGGGTCTGTCGATCCCTCGCCCGCTGACCGTCGATGAACACGGCCACATGCGGCCGCAGTTGCCCCTGCTCATCGAGGATGTAGCCGCGCAGCCGGGGATTCAGGTCAAACGCCTGACCGAGCGCATCCGCCAGCGTCGCCGCCTCGCAGTCGAGCTTGGGCGTGTCGACATAGCGATGCAACTGGGCGGTGAATTCCAGGTGAGCCATGAGGCGCGATCCTGCGCCGGTCGTGCGCCCTTGAACAGTGCCGAGCGGCGGCTGCGCGCCCCAGAAAACCGGGGCGCCGCTGGCTTCCGAGGTCGGCCCCCGACGCCGCGCCGAACGCGCCCTGCCCCGTCGGAAGGAAGCGGAAATGAAAAACGCCGCACAAGGCGGCGTTTTGAGCGGCGTTCAGAGCGGTGGTCAGGGCGGTTGCCCCGTTCCTCGACCGGGGGACGCGCAGCGGCTGGATCAGGCGCCCGCGCGTCCCCGGGATCGGTCAGGCAGAACCGAAACGAGCTCAGTTCCGGATCAGATGATCAAAGGCGCTGAGTGCCGCCTTCGCGCCGTCGCCGGCCGCGATGATGATCTGCTTGAACGGCACCGTCGTCGCATCACCGGCGGCAAACACGCCGGGCACCGAGGTCTGACCCTTGGCATCGACAATGATCTCGCCGTGCTTGGACAGCTCCACCACACCGCGCAACCACTCGGTGTTGGGCACCAGACCGATCTGCACGAACACGCCTTCCAGCTCGATCCGCTTGGCTTCGCCCGTAGCCCGATCGGTGTAGTTCAACCCGTTGAGCTTGCCGCCGGCGCCGGTGAACTCGGTGGTCTGGGCCTGCTTGATGATGGTGACGTTCGGCAGGCTTTCCAGCTTCCGGACCAGCACCGCATCAGCACGCAGTTGATCGCCGAACTCCAGCAAGGTCACATGGGCCACCAGGCCGGCCAGGTCGATGGCCGCTTCCACGCCGGAATTGCCACCACCGATCACCGCCACCCGCTTGCCCTTGAAGAGCGGACCGTCACAGTGCGGGCAATAGGCCACGCCCTTGTTCTTGTACTCTTCCTCGCCCGGCACATTCACATTGCGCCAGCGCGCGCCGGTCGACAGGATCACCGTCTTGCTCTTGAGCGATCCCCCGTTGGCCAGCTGGATCTCGATCAGGCCGCCAGGTGTGGCCGCAGGCACCAGTTGATCGGCCCGCTGCAGGTTCATGACGTCCACACCGTAGTCCTTCACATGGGACTCCAGCGCCATCGCGAACTTCGGACCGTCGGTCGACAGCACCGAGATGTAGTTCTCGATGGCCAGCGTGTCGTTGACCTGGCCGCCGAAACGCTCCGCCGCGACGCCAGTGCGGATGCCCTTGCGCGCTGCATAAACCGCCGCCGCCGCGCCGGCAGGACCGCCGCCGACCACCAGCACGTCGAACGCTTCCTTGGCGGAGAGCTTCTCGGCGTCCTTGGCGGCAGCGCCGGTGTCGAGCTTGGCGACGATCTCTTCAGCCGTCATGCGGCCCGAGCCGAACTCGGTGCCGTTCAGATAGACCGTCGGCACCGCCATGATTTCGCGGGCGTTGACTTCGTCCTGGAACAGCGCGCCGTCGATGATCACCGTCTTCACACGGGGATTGAGCACCGACATCAGCGACAGCGCCTGCACCACGTCCGGACAGTTGTGGCAGGACAGGGACATGTAGACCTCGAAGGCATAGTCGCCGTCCAGGCCCTTGATCTGGTCGATCGTCGATGGCTCGACCTTCGGCGGATGACCACCGGTCCACAACAGCGCCAGCACCAGCGAGGTGAACTCGTGGCCCAGCGGGATGCCGGCGAAGCGCAGGCTCTGCTCGGTGCCGGTGCGCTTGAGGCTGAAGGACGGGCGACGGGCATCGGCGCCGTCGAGCTTCAGCGTGATCTTGTCGGACATCGATGCGACGTCCTGCAGCAGCTGCTTGAGCTCTGCGGAGCTCTCAGAGTCACTCAGCGAAGCCTCGATCTCGAACGGCAGCGTCACCCGCTCCAGATAGGCCTTGAGCTGCGCCTTGAGGTTGTCGTCCAACATCGTTACTTCCTTTCTTAGATTAAGCGACTTTGAGAACCGGCCTCCCTGGATCACGACGATCCGACTGAACGACGTCAGGGCGGCCAGATTCCCACCCGCAGGCCGACGGGGCCCGCGGGTGATGCATTGGCATGCAATGGGTGAGGAACATCCTCAACCGGTCAAACGGATTTAGATCTTGCCGACCAGGTCCAGCGACGGAGCGATGGTCTTCTCGCCTTCCTTCCACTTGGCCGGGCAAACTTGACCGGGGTGGCTGGCGACATACTGGGCAGCCTTGAGCTTGCGCAGGGTTTCGGTCACGTCACGGGCGATGGCGTTGTCGTGGATTTCCAGGGTCTTGATCACGCCGTCCGGATTGATCACGAAGGTACCGCGCAGGGCCAGGCCTTCTTCCGGAATGTGCACGCCGAACGCGTTGGTCAGGGCGTGGGTCGGGTCGCCGACCAGCGGGAACTTGGCCTTGCCCACAGCCGGCGAGGTCTCGTGCCACACCTTGTGCGAGAAGTGCGTGTCGGTGGTCACAATGTAGACCTCAGCACCCAGCTTCTGGAACTCGGCGTAGTTGTCAGCGGCGTCTTCGACTTCAGTCGGGCAGTTGAAGGTGAAGGCGGCCGGCATGAAAATCAGCACGGACCACTTGCCCTTCAGCGACTCTTCAGTCACGTCAATGAACTTCCCGTTGTGGAAGGCTTGCGTCTTGAAGGGCTGAACTTGGGTGTTGATCAGGGACATGTTTTCGTCTCGCTGTAAGGGTGGATGGGATGAGTTGGATCATAGGAGCATCCCCCCACTGGCGGCTTTGAATTCCCCAATGAGGCTTATTGCCATTGGCTATTGATCGGAACTATCGACTGTCATTTGGTCGATAGACAACGTTGATAGATCATGCGGGGCGGGATTTCAAGCCGTCCGTCGCCAGCGCCAGTCGTAGAGCCCCAGGCACGACACGACCTCGCACGATCAGGCACCCAGCCATCCCGCCAACCAGCGCGATCAGGCAACGGGCCACACCACCGACCAGCACGATCAAGCACCCGGCCACCGCACCACTCAGCACGATCAGGCACCCGGCCACCCCACCGCCCAGCACGATCAGGCACCCGGCCACCACACCACCCAGCACGATCAGGGGGACCGGGGCCCCGTTTGCTCCGTGTCCCTTCTTCGTCGGACTAACGTCCGCCGAATTCATTCCTGATACCTCCGCAAACGGGGCCCCGGTCCCCCTGATCCGATATACCCCCATCCAGCACCTTCAACCCCCAGCCACCACTCCCACTCATCACAAATGTCCGTGGTCGGATGACGGATGACGGATCGCCGGAGATCGAAGATGGGAAATGGGAGATGGGAGACAGAAGCTGGAAGTTGAAGGTGGGGTCTGAAATGGAAGATGGGACGCGGCACCCCGAGCACCTGAGACGGCCAAGCGCCGCCACCCACGGGCCATGGCGCGGCATTCCATGGGCTCGATGGTGAGCCGATGGGTATGGGCGGGTGGGACCCGCCACGTCATCCGTATCAGATTCGGCAGGCAGTCCTTAAAAGCGCTCGAGCGCCAGCAGATCGTCGACGCTTTGGCGGCGGCGGATCAGTCGGTCCTCGTCACCATCGATCAGCACTTCGGCAATCAGCGGACGGCTGTTGTAGTTGCTGGACATGGAAGCCCCATAGGCCCCGGTGTCGTGAATGACCAGCAGGTCGCCGACCCGGGCCTGCGGCAGGTCGCGAGTGAGGACGACACCCCCATCGCCCTGGGTGAAGACGTCGCCGGATTCGCACAGCGGCCCGGCCACCACCGTGGCCTGCGAGGGTCGGGAAAGGCCGTCCGCGGGAATCAGGCTCATGGCATGGAAGCTGCCGTACATCGCCGGCCGCATGAGTTCGTTGAAGCCCGCGTCGACGAGCACGAAGTGCTGCCGTCCCTGGGCCTTCACCGCCCGCACCTCAGCCAGCAACACGCCCGATTCCGCCACCAGGTAGCGCCCCGGCTCCAGCTCCAGCGCCAGCGCATGGCCGATCACGGACTCTGCCTCCTTCCGCGCCGCATCCCACAGGCTGAAGTAGTGGTCGATGTCGATGCCAGCCTCGCCATCGCGATACGGAATGGACAACCCGCCCCCTGCGGAGATGGCCTTCAGATCATGCCCCGCCGCCTGCACCTGCCGGACCAGCGTGACCATGGCGCCGCTGACTTGCGCCAGATGCCCGTAATCCACGCCCGAGCCGATGTGCATGTGCAGCCCGATCAAGGTCAGTCCTTGCTCCCGGATGGCCTGCAACGCCTGGGGCAACTGTTCATGCCAGATGCCGTGCTTGCTGTGCTCGCCGCCGGTGTTGGTCTTGTTGCTGTGACCGTGCCCGAAGCCGGGATTCAGCCGCAGCCACACCGGGTGCCCCGGAGAAACCGCGCCCAGTTGCGCCAGCATGTCGATAGACCCTGCGTTGACCGGTACCCGGTGCGCCACCACGGTCTCCAACGTCTCCCGATCCAGCAGGTCCGCCGTGAAGACGATGCCCGAATGCACCGCGTCATCGCCCTGGCCGACCGTGTAGCCGGCTGCCAGCGCGCGCAGGATCTCACCGCGGGAAACCGCATCCACCTTCACACCCTGCTCCCGCATCAGTCGCAGGATGTGGGTGTTGGAACAGGCCTTCTGTGCGAACCGCACCGTGTCGAAGCCCCGGAGTGCGGCGATTCGTTCCCGGATCACGGCCGCGTCGTACACCCACAGTGGCGTGCCGTAGCGCGCCGTGAGTTGCAGAAGTCGCTGGGCGCGGGCGGGACTGAGGGCTTGAGGCATGGTGATGGGGTGCAGGCTTGCATGTTGGGGAAGGATCCGCATCGACGCCGCAGCGCCATCGATCCGACGGGCAGGAGACCGATGCAGAAGCCTGCTGGAGCATCGTCGCTCCATGCCATTCAATCAAATGCTTTTGTTTCGCGATGGCATTCAGGATTGATATGCTCGTGCCGATCCGGCTCAGGTGATTGAGCTTCGACTTCTTCTGCTCGATCAGCGCGACCCATGTCCCTCACCCATCGCCACATAGAAGTGTTCCGCGCCGTGATGACGGCGGGAAGCGTCACCGGCGCCGCGCAGTTGCTGTTCACCTCACAGCCCACCGTGAGCCGGGAGCTGGCTCGGATGGAATCTTTGCTGGGCTACGCGCTGTTTGAACGGTCCGCCGGCCGCTTGCGACCGACGTCCCGCGCGCTCGCATTGTTCGACGAGGTCCAGCGGGCCTATCACGGGCTGGATCAAGTCGTCGCGAGAGCCCAATCCCTGGGCCGTGCGCAAGATGAGCGCCTGCAGGTGCTCACGCTACCCGCCCTGGCGCACGCGCTGCTTCCGGCAGCAAGTCAGCGCTGGCTGACCCGGCATCCCGAAGCCCGCCTGTCACTGACGCCGCAGGAATCACCGCTGCTGGAGGAATGGATGGCGGCGCAGCGTTTCGACCTCGGCTTGAGCGAAGTCAGCGCCGCCGTGCCGGGCACCCAGAGCGAAACGCTGGTGGCGCTCGATGAAGTCTGCGTGCTCCCGGCTGGGCATCGGCTGTCCGCGAAGGCGGTGCTGGAACCGCGTGATTTCGAAGGGGAACGCTTTGTGAGCCTGTCGGCCGAGGATCCCTATCGCCGGCAGTTCGATGCCATCTTCGCGGCAGCCGGCGTTCAACGCCGATTGCAGACAGAGACCCACAGCGCAATCGCGGTCTGCGCGTTGGTGCAACAGGGCTTGGGCGTGGCGCTGGTGAACCCGCTGACGGCCTGGGCCTGCGCCGGACCGCAGCTTCAGATCAGGCCGTTTTCGGTGTCGGTGCCGTTTCGGATCCAGGCGCTGCGTCCCTTGCATCGCCCCCGACATGCCTTGGTCGACGACTTCATCGTCGCAGTGAAGCAGGCACTCACCGCCGTCCAAGCCTGACAGAAGCGAGGCCAGGCCAGGCCAGGCGGATGCGATGCGATGCGATGCGACGCGACGCGACGCGACGCGACGCGACGAGCTTACTTGTTGACGACCGACCGCAGTGCTGGCACCGCGAGGAAGCGCTCACGCACCGAGCGTTCGATGCCGGCGGCATCCAGCCCGCACTGCGCCATCAGCTTGGCGGGTTCGCCGTGCTCGACGTAGGTGTCCGGAAGGCCCAGCTGCAACACCGGCAATGCCAAGCCCAGGGACTGCAGGCTTTCCAGCACCGCACTGCCGGCGCCGCCCATCACGCAGCCGTCCTCGACAGTCACCAGCGCATCATGGGTGCGCGCCAGTTCCGCCACGAGCTCGACGTCCAGCGGCTTGACGAAGCGCATGTTGGCCACGCTGGCGTCCAGCGATTCAGCCGCCTTCAGCGCCGGGTAGAGCAAGGTCCCGAAGGCCAGGATGGCGATGCGGGGCGACCCATGGCCGCGTGTCTGCGCCTGCGCCGAGTGGCGACGGATCTCGCCCTTGCCCCAGGGCAGCGCCACCATCTCCTGCTGGATCACGGTGCCGACACCCGCACCACGCGGATAGCGCACCGTCACCGGGCCATCGTGCAGATGACCGGTGTACAGCGCTTGGCGGCACTCGTTCTCGTCCGCCGGCGTCAACACGCTCATGTTGGGCACGCAGCGGGTGAAGGCGATGTCGTAGTTGCCGGCGTGGGTGGCGCCGTCCGCGCCGACCAGACCCGCACGATCCAGCGCGAACAAGACCGGCAGGTTCTGCAGCGCCACGTCATGGATCAGTTGGTCGTAGCCACGCTGCAGGAACGTGGAGTAGATTGCCACGACCGGCTTGAGCCCTTCACAGGCCAGGCCGGCGGCGAAGGTCACCGCATGCTGCTCGGCAATGCCCACGTCGTAATAACGCGTCGGGAAGCGCTTGTGAAACTCCACCATGCCCGAGCCCTCGCGCATCGCGGGCGTGATCGCCACGAGCTTGGGGTCGGCTTCGGCCATGTCGCACAGCCAGTCGCCGAACACCTGGGTGAAGGTCTTCTTGGACGGCACGGTCGCCGGCTTGATGCCTTCGGCCGGGTTGAATGGTGTCGGGCCGTGGTACTTGACCGGATCGGCCTCGGCCAGCTTGTAGCCCTGGCCCTTGCGGGTGACCACGTGCAGAAACTGAGGGCCCTTCTTGTCGCGCAGGTTCTCCAGCGTGGGCACCAGCGCATCCAGGTCGTGGCCGTCGATCGGGCCGACATAGTTGAAGCCGAATTCCTCGAAGATCGTTCCGGGCACGAACATGCCCTTGGTGTGCTCTTCGAAGCGGCGCGCAAATTCATACAGCGGCGTGTTCTTCAGCACCGACTTCGCGCCCTCGCGGGCCGCAGCGTAGAACTTGCCGCTCATCAGCCGGGTGAAGTACTTGTTCAGCGCGCCCACCGGCGGGCTGATCGACATGTCGTTGTCGTTCAGGATCACCAGCACGTCGCCCAGCAGGCCGCCATGGGCCACGCCGGCATTGTTCAAGGCTTCGAACGCCATGCCGGCGGTCATCGCGCCATCGCCGATGATCGCGACCACGCGGCGGGACTCGCCCTTGAGCCGAGCCGCCATCGCCATGCCGTGAGCGGCGGAGATGGAGGTGCTGGAGTGCGCGGTGCCGAAGGTGTCGTATTCGCTCTCGTCGCGACGAGGGAAGCCGGAGATGCCGCCCTGCTGCCGCAGCGTGGGCATCGCATCGCGACGGCCCGTCAGGATCTTGTGCGGGTAGGTCTGGTGACCCACGTCCCAGACCAGCCGATCGCGCGGCGTGTCATACACATAGTGCAGCGCGAGCGTCAGCTCCACCGTGCCCAGATTGGACGACAGATGGCCGCCGGTTTTGGACACGCTGTCAAGCACATGCGCGCGCAGTTCTTCCGCGACCTGCGGAAGTTGCGCCCGCGACAGACGACGCAGATCCGCCGGGCTGTCGATGCCCTGAAGCAAGGACGGGGAAGTCGCAGAGTGATCGCTCATGACCGGACCTGTTTTCTCAGTTGTCTCGTTCGACCACCTTGTCAGCCAGCAGGCTGAGCCAGGCGGTGTCGGCCAATCCGCTGTCGGCCAGGGCCTTGTGGGCCTGGTCGCGCAGCTGCAGCGCATAGGCGCGCGCGGCATCCAGGCCGAGCACGCTGACGTAGGTGGGTTTGTTGCTGTCCTGGTCCTTGCCGGCCGTCTTGCCGAGGACCTCGGAATCCTGCGTGACGTCCAGGATGTCGTCGACCACCTGGAATGCCAGGCCGATCGCCGCACCATAGTCGCTCAAGGACGTCCAGGCGGTCTCGCTGATGTCGCCGCACGCCGCGCCCATCAGCACGCTGGCCTGCAGCAGCACGCCGGTCTTGCGCCGATGCATGTCCCGCAGCGCGCGCTCGCCCAACGGTTTGCCGACGCTGGCCAGGTCAATCGCCTGGCCGCCGGCCATGCCGTCATAACCGCTGGCGCGCGCCAGCAGCCGGCACAGCCGCGCCTGGAGCGCGGGGGCAACGCCGGTGTCAGGCGTCAACACATCGAAGGCCAACGCCTGCATCGCATCGCCGGCCAGCATGGCCTGAGCCTCGCCGTACTGCACATGCAGGGTCGGCTTGCCGCGACGCAGCACGTCGTTGTCCATGCAGGGCATGTCGTCATGCGCCAGCGAGTAGGCGTGAATCAGTTCGACGGCGCAGGCGGCGCGCATGGCGGCCTCGCGCTCACCGCCCACCGCCTCGGCCGCCGCCAGCACCAGCAGCGGACGCAGCCGCTTGCCGGCGCCCAGCACCGCGTACCGCATCGCCTCGCCCAGGCCGGCCGGAGCGGCTTCGGGCACCCAGGCCTCCAACGCCAACTCGACTTCCTGCAGCGAACGTTTCACCCAGTGCTCGAACACGCCTGCATCCACTTATTCTTCTCCCCAAGTCCTCATGTCGCCGCCTTCCACCACCTGTACTTGTTGTTCGACGGCCTGAAGCCTGGAGCGACAGAACTTGAGCAGTTCCGCGCCACGCTGGTAACTGGCCAGTAACTGGTCCAGCGGCAGTTGACCGGCTTCCATCGATTGGACCAGCCGCTCCAACTCCTCCACCGCCTGCTCGTAGCTGGCGGGTTCCGGGTTCTGGGCGGGCTGGGGAGCCGCTTTGGCACTGGCGGAAGGCTTGCTCATTTCAAAACACGAAAAAGGTGATTGTAAGCACCGGGACAGGGCGAACCCGAATCAGACCTACGGGGGGGGTGTGAGCGGGGCGCCACAGCGGTGCCGCCGCACCAGAACCGAGAGACCTGTCTCGGAGGAAGGAAAAGATGCACGGCAAGCGTGGGCGGCGAGCGGAGCAAAGGGGCGAAATGCGCCGGCACCCCGTGGGAGGGATCACAGGCCCGACACCGGGCACCCTGCAGGCCCTTGAAGTGCGGCTCCCCCGTCCCCAGGTCCTGCTTCAGCCCTCTTACAGACCCTCCGAAGCACCTGCTCGAGTCCCCTGGCCCCACCAGATGCCTGAACCAGACACCCGAGCATCACACAGATCCCCCACGACCGGTCACTTGTCAGCCCGGACCTGGCGCGACTGCACAGGAGGGCATCCGAAATACGTCAGTCCCGCACGGTCTTATAGAGGACTCGCCAGAGTTGCCCCGGGTACAATCACCGGTTCCCCTGCCCGCCCGCATGCTCTAGAAGTCGAAAAGCTATGAACCCTTTGAAACAGGGCCTGCGCGCGTTCCTTACTCGTCCATCATTCCGGCCCGCCCGATCTGGGGGGCGGCCGGTCACGGTTGACATTGGTGTCTTGGAGACCCTCTTGGATCATGTCCGACCTGAGCATCCCTCTCAGCGCCCTTGAAAGCAGCACGGCGTCCAGCCACCCTCAGCTGCCAGTCTCTTCCTACTTCGACGAGGACCTGTTCCGCCGGGAACAGGAACTGATCTTCCAGCACGGTCCGCGCTACCTCGGCCACGCCCTGGCGTTGCCCGAGGTCGGCGACTACTACGCCTTGCCCCAGGAAGGCGAAGGCCGCGCCCTGGTGCGGCATGCCCAAGGCATCGAACTGATCTCCAACGTCTGCCGCCATCGGCAGGCGGTGATGCTGCGTGGCCGCGGCAACACCCGCAGCAATATCGTCTGCCCACTGCATCGCTGGACCTACGACCTCAAGGGCGAGCTTGTCGGCGCACCGCACTTCAAGCAAGACCCCTGCCTGCACCTGAACCGCTACAAGGTCCGCGAGTGGAATGGCCTGCTGTTCGAGGACAACGGCCGCGACATCGCCGCCGATCTGGCCGCACTGGGTCCGCGCGCGGCCCTGGATTTCAGCGGCTATCAGTTGGACAAGATCCACGTCCACGAGTGCGACTACAACTGGAAGACCTTCATCGAGGTCTATCTGGAGGACTACCACGTCGGCCCGTTCCACCCCGGCCTGGGTCACTTCGTCACCTGCGACGACCTGGCCTGGGAATTCGGCCGCGACTATTCGGTGCAGACCGTCGGCGTGAACAAGGCGCTGAGCAAGCCCGGCTCGGCGGTCTATCAGAAGTGGCATGAGCAGGTGCTGGGCTTTGGCGGCGGCACCGCGCCCGATCAGGGTGCCATCTGGCTGACCTACTACCCCCACATCATGGTGGAGTGGTATCCCAACGTGCTGGTCATCTCCACGCTCTTCCCGCAAGGTCCGCAGAAGACGACCAACATCGTGGAGTTCTACTATCCCGAGGAGATCGTCGCCTTCGAGCGCGACTTCGTCGACGCGCAGCAGGCCGCCTACATGGAAACCTGCATCGAGGACGACGAAATCGCCGTGCGCATGGACGCCGGCCGCAAAGCCCTGATGGAACGCGGCGACAACGAGGTCGGCCCCTACCAGAGCCCGATGGAAGACGGCATGAAGCACTTCCACGAGTGGTACCGCGCCCTGATGAAGCGCTGACGCACCGATCGCGACCGGCACGCCGCCCGGTCGCGCCCCATCCAAACGCCCGCCGCCCACCGGTGCGCACAACGCCCTGCTCTTGCAGGGCGTTCTCGTTTTGGCGGCTCACCGCCACAGCCCGGCTCGAGGTTCAGGGTGAGAATCGGCCGCATGTCTGCATCCCTGTTGATGGTGTTGGCGACCTTGCTGTTCGCCACCATGGGTGTCTGCGTGAAGCTGGCTTCGGCCTACTACAGCGCCGGCGAGATCGTCATGTACCGCGGCCTGGTCGGCACGCTGATCCTTTTCGCGCTCACGCGCACGCGCGGGCTCTCGCTCAAGACCGCCGTGCCGGCGATGCATTTCTGGCGCAGCCTGTCCGGCGTGATCGCGCTCTCGTTGTGGTTCTTCGCCATCAGCAAGCTGCCGCTGGCCACCGCGATGACGCTGAACTACATGTCCTCGGTCTGGATGGCCCTGTTCCTGATTGGCGGCGCCGTCCTGATGGGCGCGGCGAAGGTCGATCCGCGGCTGGTCGTCACCGTGCTGCTGGGCTTCCTGGGCGTCGGACTGGTGTTGCAGCCTGCGATGGAAGAGCAGCAGATGTGGCACGCCATGGCCGGACTGGCATCGGGCATGCTCTCCGCCATGGCCTATCTGCAGGTCACCTCGCTGGGGCGCGTCGGCGAGCCGGAATATCGCATCGTCTTCTACTTCTCGATGGGCGGCGTCGTGGCCGGCGCCTTGACCACGCTGGTCTCGCACGGCGGCTGGCATGCGCATACCTGGAAGGGCGCGGCGCTGCTGCTGGCAGTCGGTCTTCTGGCCACGGGCGCTCAGTTGATGATGACCCGCGCCTACGGCACCGGCAAGCCGCTGGTCAATGCGTCACTGCAATACCTGGGCATCGTGTTCTCGGCGTTGTATGGTGTGCTGCTGTTTGGCGACCGGCTCGGTCTGCCCTCCTGGCTGGGGATCGTGTTGATCGTCGTCGCCGGACTGGGCGCCACCCTGCTGCGCGCCCGGAGCACGCCCAAGGATGCCCAGCATTCGGTCAGCGAATCCTGATGTGTGAAGGGGGATCGCCGGCCGCCGATCGCGGCGCCGACGGTCCGCCGGTCTTTCGATCCACCGATCTTCTGAACGCACCATGAGCCATCCCGTCCACCGCAGTCTTGTGTCCGTCGATCAACTGCAGGCGCTGATGGCGTCGCCGACGCCGCCGCTGGTGGTGGATGTCCGCTTCGATCTCGCCGACACCGGCGCCGGCGAACGGGCCTTCGCCGCGGCGCATCTGCCCGGCGCGTTCTATCTGCACCTGGATCGCGACCTGAGCGGCCCCAAGCAGGTGGGTGAGCACTTCCGTGGCCGTCACCCGCTGCCGGAGCGCGAGGCCTTTGCCGCCACGCTCAGGTCGCTCGGTCTGCGGCACGGCCAGCAACTGATCGCCTATGACGCCGCAGACGGCATGTATGCCGCACGGCTCTGGTGGATGCTGCGCTGGCTGGGCCATGACGCGGTGGCCGTGCTCGATGGCGGTTTCGCCGCCTGGCAGCAAGCCGGCGCAGGCACCTCTGCGGCGCCCAGCCCCCGGCCTCCCGAGGGCGACTTCGCGCTCGGCGAGGCCCTGGAGCAGCCACTGTCCGCGCAGGAACTGTTCGGACAACTGGGTCGCGTGCGGCTGATCGACGCCCGCGCCGCCGAACGCTTCCGCGGCGAGGTCGAACCGCTGGACAAGCAGGCCGGCCACATTCCTGGCGCCAGCAATCGCTTCTTCAAAGGCAACCTGACGCCGGAAGGTCGCTTCAAACCCGCCGACCAACTGCGCGCGGAGTTCCTCGCCGTCCTGGGCTCGTTTGATAGCGCAGACACCGTCCATCAGTGCGGCTCCGGCGTGACCGCCTGCCACAACCTGCTCGCGATGCATCACGCGGGTCTCACCGGCAGCCGCCTGTATCCCGGCTCGTGGAGTGAATGGAGCGCCCAGCCGCGCCTGCCGCTCGCCAAAGGCTGAGCCAAAGGCTGAATCACAGGGCCTCCACCGACCTGTTCGCGTGACCGGTGACCGGTGACAGGTGACGGTCACCCCGCCACGACTCCGCCCGCCGCCCCCGCCATGACGGCGGGAGGCCCGATGCAGGCCCGCAAACGACAGCCGGCAGCCCACAGGCACGGGGTTTGCTGCGCTGGGGCCTTCTCGGCTTGATCGGGATTGACATCGCGCAGAACCGGAGCACCATGCACGAGTCAGACTGAGCAGGCAAGTCTTGACCCTGAATTCGCCATCACCGCGCTGGCGGCGATCGCGACCTCGGGGTGAACTTCCCTTCACACGGAGGCCCGCCATGTTCCAACGCATCCTGATCCCCACCGACGGTTCGGACATCACCGCCAAGGCGGTGGACACCGCCGTCCGCCTGGCCCGCCATCACGGCGCCAAGCTCTTCGCCATCAGCGTCAAAGAGCCCTTCCCCTACAGCGCGGTGTCTGAAATGCAGCCCACCCCGCCGCAGGAATTCTTCGACGCCCAGGAACGCATCGCCCAGGAGCGCCTGAGCCAGGTACTGGCCGCCGCACGAGCCGAAGGGCTGGAGATCGAAGCCCACAGCGTCGAGGCGCTGCACGCCTGGGAGGCCATCATCGAACACGCCAAGCGTGTCGATGCCGACCTGCTGGTCATGGCCTCGCACGGCCGTCGCGGCTTTCAGGCCCTGCTGCTCGGCAGCGAGACGCAGAAGGTGCTGACCCACTGCGAGTTCCCGGTGCTGGTGGTGCGCTGAAAAGAGCAAGGGGCGCCTTGTCGCGCCCCTTGTCCTCACCTCCGACCCATCACCGCGCCGGCGCGCAGCTCAATGTGCGTGGCCGTGCCCGTGCTGGCCGCCGACCACCATCAGCACGAAGCCGATCCCGACGCCCAGCCACAGCAGCTGCAGCGCGGTGTCCTTCCACGGCAGCCGGCGCTGCAGTTGCGGAATGAGGTCAGCCACCGCCACATAGATGAAGCTGCTCGACGCCGCCACCAGCAGGTAGGGGAACAGCGACTGCCAGGGCCCGACCACGAAATAGCCCAGCAAGCCGCCCGCGACCGCCGCCAGACCAGACACCGCATTGAAGAACAGCGCCTTGCCGCGCGAGAAACCGGCGTTCAGCAGCACGATGTAGTCGCCCACCTCCTGTGGAATCTCGTGCGCGATGATGGCCATCGCGGTGACCCAGCCCAGGTGGTGGTCCGCCAGAAAGGCGGCGGCAATGATGATGCCGTCGCAGAAGTTGTGGATGCTGTCGCCCACCAGCACCGCCAGGCCGCCTCGGCCCGCCTGTTCGCGGTCGAAGTGGTGATGGTGGTGATGGCCGTCCCCCTGGTGGTGATGGGTGTGCCGGTACAGCTCCGCCTTCTCCAGCAGAAAGAAGAACATCAACCCGCCCAGCAGGGTGAGGAACAGCGAATGCGGGTCGGTGCCGCTCTCGAAGGCTTCCGGCAGCACATGCAGCAGCGCTGTGGACAACAGTACCCCCGCGGACAGGCTCACCAGATGGTGGACGATGCGACTGAGCAGGCCCACCGTCAGCATCGCCGCGATGGACACCGAAGCCAGGCCGCCGGCCAGGGTCACGAGCAGGATGTAGAACAGGGTCATGGACAAAAAAGGCGCACCTCAATGGGTGCGCCGGTAGGGATGCTGAAATTGTCTCAGACTCGTCAAGCCCCCGCCTGACCCAGGCTGTGCGCGGCGCGCCCGGATCGCCCGGATCGCCCGGATGGTCATGATGACCCTGACGGCCGGGAGCGCCGCGAGCACCGGGGACCCCGGGGGAGCCGGTCACGCCGGCCGCCGTCGATCAAACGCCGTGGGCCTTGAACCAGGCCTGGCAGCGCGTCCAGCCGTCCTTGGCATCCTCGGCGCGGAAGCTGGGTCGATAGTCCGCATGGAAGGCATGGCCGGCGTCCTTGTAGACGACGAATTCGCTGGCCTTGGCCGCTGTGCTGCCCTGCTTGAGCGCTTCCTGCATGGCTGCGACGCTGGTCAGCGGAATGCCGCCATCCTGCCCGCCATACAAGCCCAGCACCGGCGCCTTCAACTGGCCCACCAGGTCGATCGGATGTTTCGGCGTATTCGGGTTGGACTGCCCCTGCAGCCGTCCATACCAGGCCACCCCGGCCTTCACTGCGTTGCTGTGCGCCGAATACAGCCAGGTGATGCGACCACCCCAGCAGAAGCCGGTGATGCCCAGCCGCGCGGTGTTGCCGCCCTGGGCCTTGGCAAACGCGACGGTGGCATCCAGGTCGCGCAGGACCTGCTCATCCGGCACCTTGCTGATCACTTCGGCCATCAGTCGGCTGATTTCGGTGTAGGCCTTGGCATCGCCCTGGCGCAGGAACAGATCGGGCGCGATGGCGAAGTAGCCGGCCTTGGCAAACCGCCGTGCGACATCCGCAATGTGTTCATGCACGCCGAAGATCTCGCTGATCACCAGCACCACCGGCGGATGCTTCACGCCCGCCGGCCGGGCCGCATAGGCCGGCATGTTGAAGTTGCCCACCGGCACGCTCACCGGGCCGGCGTCCAGGCCCTGGGTGTCGGTGGTGATCGTCTGGGCGCTGACCGGCAGCACGGCGGCCGCAAAGCCGCTCCCTACCGCGGTTCCCACAAACGCCCGGCGGTTGAAACCGCGTTCGGGTAACAGGCTGTCGAAGTCCGCTTTCGTCATGCAATGCCTCCTTGGGTGCTGCTTGCGATGGATCGGGCCGGATCGGGGCGGGCCTGACGCCCGCAGCGCAGACACTGCAGGCCCGAAGCCGACCGTGCGCCTGGCGACGGCTGGGCGCGGCCGATTCTAGTGGCGTGTCCCGCCACTCACGGACGACCTTGAAATTGAAGGATTTCGAGGCCCCGAAACGCCGCGACAATCGCGCCCCATGAGTCAAGCGCAAGTTCCCCTCTCCCTGGCCGCCATCGACATGGGTTCCAACAGCTTCCGGCTGGAGATGGCCCATCTGCAACTGGGTCAATACCGCCGGCAGGACTATCTCAAGGAAACGGTGCGCCTGGGCGCGGGGCTGGATGCGCAGAGCATGCTCACCGAAGAAGCCATCCAGCGCGGCCTGGACTGCCTGCGCCGTTTCGCGCTGAGGCTCGACGGCCTGCCCGGCCGCCAAGTGCGGGCGGTAGCGACCCAGACGCTGCGCGAAGCCCGCAACCGCAATGCCTTCCTGGCGCGTGCCGAAGAGGTGCTGGGTTATCCGATCGAAGTGATCTCGGGCCGAGAGGAAGCACGCCTGATCTACGCCGGCGTCGCCAGGCTGCAGGAAGCCGAGCAACCCCGCCTGGTGATCGACATCGGCGGACGCTCCACCGAGATGATCCTGGGCCGCGGCACCGTGCCGCTGCGTGCCGAATCCTTCCAGGTCGGCAGCGTCAGCCTGTCGATGCGCTTCTTCCCTGACGGCCGCTTCACCGCCGAAGCCTTCCGCGCCGCGCAGGTCGCCGCCGGCGCCGAGCTCGAAGAAGCACTGACCGAATTCGCACGCCACACCGCCCAGCCGCGCTGGGAGCAGGCGCTGGGCTCGTCAGGCACCGTCGGCGCGGTGGCCCAGATCCTGGCCGCCAACGGGGTGACGGACGGCAGCATCACGCTGGACGGCCTGCGCTGGTGCATCGAGCAATGCCTGAGCGCCGGCCATGTCGAGGCCCTCAAGCTGGCCGGCCTGAAGGAAGACCGCCGCGCGGTGGTGGGCGGTGGGCTGTGCATCCTCTACACCCTGCTCACCCATTTCGACATCGACCACCTGCAACCCGCCAAGGGTGCCCTGCGCCAGGGCGTGATCTTCGATCTGGCCGAGCGGATCGATCCCAGTTTGCTGGGCACCGGCCGGGACATCCGCGAGCAGTCGGTGGCCGAGCTGCAGCGACGTTTCGCGGTCGACCGGGCACAGGCCAAGCGCGTGCGCGACCTGTCCCTTCGGCTGCACACGCAACTGGCTCCCGAGGCCAACGAAGAGCATCGCCGCGAACTCGGCTGGGCGGCGGCGCTGCATGAGATCGGCATGATGGTCTCGCACCACGACTACCACCGTCACAGCGCCTATCTGCTGTCCCATGTGGATGCGGCCGGTTTCTCGCAAAGCCAGTTGCGTCGGATCGGCGATCTGGCCCTGGGTCAGCGCGGTGGCTTGCGCAAGCTGGACGATCAATTGGGCGACGACGATCTCACCTGGCAGCTCCTGGCACTTCGGCTGGCCGCCATCAAATGCCACGCCCGCGGCGCGGTCGACGCCGGCGCGATGAAGCTGGAGCGCGACGGTCAGCAGGTCGCCATCCGGATCCGTCCGGGTTGGGTGGAGGCGCATCCCCGGGCGCATTACCTGCTGCGCGAGGAACTGGAGGCCTGGGCCAAGGTCGGCCGCGTGCAGCTCACGCTGACGACCTGAATTGCCCGGCCGCTCGCGCGGCCGTCGAGGTCAGGCGACAGGCGCTCGACACCGAGCGCCTGCCGCCATCATCTCGATCAGGCTCAATCAGCGCATCGGGCGGTGACGGCCGTCTTCGTCGACCCAATACCGACCGCCACGGCCATCCGAGTAGACCTCACGCTCCCGGCCGTCCACCATCAGACGCCCGATCAGCGCGCCTGCCACCGCACCGACGACCGCACCCGTCAGGGCATTGCCCCCGGTGGCCGCGCCAATCACCGCGCCGCCGACCGCACCGACAGCCGCGTTGCGACCGTCCTCATGCCGATGCCGATCGGACGCACAGCCCACCGTCAGGGCGGCGCACACGGCGCCCAGCGCCGCAGTTCTGAGAAGAGAGGGTGTCATGGGGAACCTTTCCGTGGGAACACTGAAGTGAAACCACGCCGCAGCGCGCCGTCCGACAGGCCCGAGGCCCGTCGACCGTCCAGCGCCACCGACGTGATCGGTGGTGTCCCCAGGATTGGGCAAAGGATGTGCCTTGCCATCGGTCGAGCGACTCCGCGCCCATCCGCGCCGGCCATCCGCACCGCCCAGCCTCGTCCCTGGAAAAGCGGACCGAAGAAGCGTCCGGAAGACGCGTTCCAGCGCCGCGCTACCGAGAGCGAAACCGAGATCGCTACCGGGATCGCTACCGGGATCGCTACCGGGCCGCGAGCCTACTCCGCATACATCCGCATCAGCGCCTGTTGCGCGCTGACGCTGGTGGTCGGATCGCCGTTCACCCGCTGGGAGGTGCCGTCCGGCCCCAGTTGCCAGGCATCCTGCGTGTCGTGCAGATAGGGCGTCAGGCCCTCATCCAGCACCCGCTGGCGCAGCTTGGGATCCAGCACCGGCCAGGCCACCTCGATGCGGCGCAACATGTTGCGGCTCATCCAGTCGGCGCTGGACAGGTAGAGCGCCTCCTGCTCGTCGGTCTTGCCCCAGCGGAAGTAGAAGATCCGCGAATGCTCCAGGAAGCGGCCGACCACCGACCGGATCAGGATGTTGTCGGTCTGCCCCGGCAAGCCCGGCGGCAGCATGCAGGCGCCGCGCACGATCAGGTCGATGCGCGCCCCCGCCTGACCGGCCTGGATCAGCGCCTGGATCAGTTCGCCATCGGTCAGTGAATTGATCTTCAGCACCACCCGCGCCGGTTCGCCCCGACGTGCCGCCTCTTCCACCAGGCTCAGCAGCTCGCACATGGTGCGGTGCAGATTGAACGGGGCCAGCAGCAGTTTCTTCGGCGCCTTGAACTTGGACAGCGAGGCCAACTGGCGGAACACCAGATCCATGTCCGCCGTCAGCTCGGGGTCGGCGGTCAGGTAGCCGAGGTCGGTGTAGAAGCGCGCCGTCTTCGGGTTGTAGTTGCCGGTGGACAGATGTCCATAGCGACGCAGCTTGCCGCCTTCGCGGCGGGTGATCAGCATCAGCTTGGCATGGGTCTTCAAGCCCACGATGCCGTACACCACCTGCGCGCCCACAGCCTCCAGCCGCTCGGCCCAGTTGATGTTGGCTTCCTCGTCGAAACGGGCCTTGAGCTCCACCACCGCCAGCACTTCCTTGCCACGGCGGGCCGCCTCGATCAGCAGGTCCGCCAGCACCGACTGGCTGCCGGTGCGATAGATGGTCTGCTTGATGGCCAGCACATCGGGATCGTCCACCGCCTCGCGCAGCATCTGCACCACCGGATCGAAGCTCTCGAACGGATGGTGCAGCAGCACATCGCCCTTGGTGCGGAGCTTGTCCAGGATGGACTTGCCCCGCGGCAACCGCCCGACCGGCCAGCTCGGCTCATAGGGCTGGAAGCGCAGCTCGTCCGCATCGGTCTGGTCGATGAGCTCGATCAGGCGCACCAGGTTCACCGGGCCGTTGACCCGGTACAGCGCCGCTTCCGGCAGCGCAAACTGCTCCAGCAGGAAGCGCGACAGCTCTTCCGGACAGGTGTTGACCACCTCAATCCGCACCGCACGGCCGAAGTGGCGGGTCGTCAGGCCGGAGCGCAGCGCATGGCGCAGGTTGGCGATCTCTTCCTCGTCCACCTCCAGGTCCGAATCCCGGGTGACACGGAACTGCGAGAACGCTTCCACCTGGCGCCCGGGGAACAGGTTTTCCAGATGCGCGCGGATCACGCTGGTGAGCAGCACGAAGCATTGCTTGCCCCCGGTGATCGCCGGCGGCAGTTTGATCACCCGGGGCAGCACCCGCGGCACCTTGACGATGGCGATCCGGGTGTCGCGGCCCAGCGCATCCTTGCCGGACAGCCGGGCGACGAAATGCAGCGACTTGTTGGCCACCTGCGGGAACGGGTGGGCCGGGTCCAGGCCCACCGGCACCAGCAGCGGCCGCACTTCCCGCTCGAAAAAGCGCGACACCCAGGCGCGCTGCTCCTCATTGCGGTCCGCATGGTTCAGGATCTGGATGCCGTAGTCGCGCAGCACCGGCATCACCTGGTCGTTGAAGATGCCGTACTGCTCGTCGATCAGGTTGTGCGCCGCGCGGGCGACCCGCTCCACGTCGCGCTGGGTCACCAGCCCGCTGCCGTCGCGCTGGGCATCCAGCATGTCGGCAAAGCGGACTTCGAAGAACTCGTCCAGATTGCTCGAGACGATGCAGATGTAGCGCAGGCGCTCCAGCAGCGGCACATCGCTGCGCTGGGCCTGGGCGAGCACGCGTCGGTTGAACTCGAGGATCGCTTGTTCGCGGTTGAGCAAAGGCACGGCGGGCACGGTCATGGGATGATTCTATGAAGCTATCGTGACAGTCCGGTGACCCTCTTTAGAGCCATCCGGGCGAAAGGGAACGGCCCGCCCTGGGGCGCAGCGAGGTCCCGGGCCGGCCATTGAAGGGAGGGCGCGAAAGCGCGGCGTCGACGTTCTCGAAGGCCGCCGGCGTCCCATCTGCCCGAGCAGCACCGCCGGGCTCAAGCCGCGGTGCGCATCGCTGCGGCCAGGGACTGCGCGGCCACGCTCGCCTCCTGGCGCCGGCGCTCGCCCCAGTCGATGATCTCCAGGTGGCCGTCGGCGTGTTCCACCAGGGCGGTCAGGCTTTCGACCCAGTCGCCGTCGTTGGCATAGAGGATGCCGTCGATGTCACGCAGTTCCGCGTGATGGATATGGCCGCAGACGACGCCCTGCACCCCCCGCTTGCGGGCCTCGCGGGCCAGCGCTTCCTCGAAATCGCTGACATAGGACACCGCCCGCTTGACCTTGAGCTTCAGATACTTGCTGAGGCTCCAGTACGGCAGCCCGAGCCGGGCCCGCATTGAGTTCAGATGGCGGTTGAGCTTGAGTGTGAACTCATAGAGCGTGTCGCCGACATGCGCCAGCCACTTGGCGCACTGGATGACCCCATCGAACAGGTCGCCGTGGGTGACCCAGAGCTTGCGGCCGTCCGCCGTTTCGTGGATCCACTCCTGGGCCACCTCGATGCCGCCGAAGCTGTGCTGCAGGTACTTGCGGGCAAATTCATCATGGTTGCCCGGCACATAGATCACCCGGCAACCCTTGCGCGCCTTGCGCAGCAGCTTCTGCACCACGTCGTTGTGGGCCTGCGGCCAATACCAGCTGCGGCGCAGCTGCCAGCCGTCGACGATGTCGCCCACCAGGAAGAGCTGCTCGCACTCCACCTCGCGCAGGAATTCCAGCAGCGCCCGCGCCTGGCAGCCCGGCGTGCCCAGGTGCAGATCGGAGATCCACACCGTTCGGAAGCGCAGCGAACCGCCCTCCTCCGCCTCGGCCCCGGGCGGTTCGTTGGACACTGCGGCGGCCATGAGGGTGTCGGTCAGCATGGCCCCACAGCTTGGGGATGGCTCATGAAACCTTGATGACCGCGCCCCAGCCTGCCTCGCTCTTTCTGAGGGGCAGACTGGGGGCAACCCGCTCCCCCACCCCGCCCCCGGCAGCAGGCGCCGATAATCGCGCCCATGCATCTGATGATTTCCCATGCCAGCGCGCTGGAGCCGCATTTCGAGGCCGCGCTGCGCGAGCTGGAGCTGCCCGCGCTGAGTCATCTGCTCGGCCTGCTGGGCCCACCCACACCGGGCGCCGACGTGGGCGACGATGAACTCACCCTCCTCCCGCCCCACGAGCGGGCCCTGGCCCAACTGCGGGGCCTGCCGGCACCGGCGGACGGTCCGATCCCGCTGGGCGCCTGGCGCCTCCGTGAATTGCGGGCTCCGCACGCTGGATCGGCAGGAGCTCCCACCGGGAAAGCCGCCGACAACGCACCGCATGACGGCTCCCATCGGGCCTCCGCCCAAGCGTCCGCCCCATCTTCCGATCACGGCGCCGATGACGACACCGATCACGCCGCCTGGGCGCTGCTGACGCCGCTGCATCTGTCCGTCGGCACCGATCAGGTCACCGCCATGGATCCGGCGGCCCTTGAGCTGGACGAAGCCGAATCGCGCGCCTTCCTGGAGGCGCTCTCCCCGGTCTTCCCCGCCGACGAGGGCTGGCGCACGCAGTGGCTCGCGGCCGACCAATGGGCCATTGCCCATGACACGCTGGAGGGCCTGCCCTCGGCCAGCCTGGACCGCATCGTCAACCGCGGCGTGGAGACCTGGATGCCGAAGGCCCGCCGACTGCGCACCCTGCTCAACGAGATCCAGATGGTGCTCCACAACCATCCGCTCAATGACGCCCGGGAGGGCCGCCGCCTGCCGGTGCTCAATGCCGCCTGGATCAGCGGCTGCGGCCGCGATGGGGGCCAGGACTTGCCAACGGACCTCATCCTGGACGACCGCCTGCGCGCGCCGATGCATGCGGGCGATCTCTACCGCTGGAGCGAGGCCTGGAAAGCGCTGGACGCCGGCCCGCTGACGCAGGCGCTGCGCCAGGTGCGCGAGGGCGGACCGCTGCGGCTCACGCTCAGCGGCGAGCGGCTGGCCCGCACCTGGGAGCGGCGCACGGGCGGCGCCTGGCAACGCCTGCGCGAGCGGCTCTCGCCGCCGCAGGTGCGTGTGGCCGACGCCTTGGGGGCCCTGTGAACGCGCCGCGCCTGCTGGTCCGCGATGTGCCGCCGGACAGCGCCTTTGCGCTGGAGCAGGCCGGCGTCTCGCCCTTGCTCGCCCGGCTGTTCGCCGCTCGCGGTGTCAGTTCCGCCGTGGACCTGGCGCCCAGCTTCAAGCATCTGCTGCGCCCCACCGACCTGAAGGACATTGACCGCGCCGCCAACCTGCTGGCCGACAGCCTGCAGGCCGGCGAGCGCCTGTGCATCGTGGCCGACTACGACTGCGACGGCGCCACCGCCTGCGCGGTCATGCTGCGCGGCCTGGCGATGCTCGGCGCCCGCGCGGGCACGCTCAGCTATGTGGTGCCCGACCGGGCGGTGCACGGCTACGGCCTGACGCCCACCATCGTCGAGCTGGCGCTTCAGCATCGGCCGCAGGTGCTGGTCACCGTGGACAACGGCATCGCCAGCCATGCGGGCGTGTCCCATGCCCGCGCACTCGGGCTGAAGGTGCTGGTCACCGATCACCACCTGCCCGCCGCCGATGCCCAGGGCCAGCCCACCGTGCCCGACGCCGATGCGCTGGTGAATCCCAACCAGCCCGGCTGCGGCTTCGAGAGCAAGAGCCTGGCCGGCGTCGGCGTGGCCTTCTACGTGTTGTGGGCGCTGCGGGATGAGCTGATCCGTCGCGATCCGTCCGCCAAGGACCGGCTGCCCAGCCTGCTCGGCGTGATGGATCTGGTCGCGCTGGGCACGGTGGCCGACGTGGTGAAGCTGGACGCCAACAACCGGCGGCTGGTGGCGCAAGGCCTGCAACGGATGCGCGAAGGCCGCATGCAGCCCGGCGTGGCCGCGCTGTTCACCGCCGCCGGGCGGGATGCCTCACGCGCGAACAGCTTCGATCTGGGCTTCGCACTCGGGCCACGCATCAATGCGGCCGGGCGGCTGGCCGACATGACCATGGGCATCGGCTGCCTGACCTGCGACGACTCCGATCAGGCGCTGGAACTCGCCCGCGAGCTGGACCGCATCAACCGCGAACGCCGCGAGATCGAGGCCGGGATGCAGGAGCAGGCCTTGGTCCTGCTTGACCGCCTGATGGCCGATCCCCGACTCAACGGCGCACCGCCGCCCGCGTTGGCGATCTTCGATGAAGACTTCCATGAGGGCGTGGTCGGCATCGTGGCCTCTCGCATCAAGGATCGGCTGCATCGGCCGGTGTTTGTCTTCGCCAAAGGGGCGGACGGCCAGTTGAAAGGCTCCGGGCGATCGATCGCCGGCTTCCACCTGCGGGATGCGCTGGACCTGATCTCCAAACGCCATCCCGATCTGCTGCGCAAGTTCGGTGGCCATGCCATGGCCGCCGGTTGCACCCTCGCGCCCGGCGGGGTGGCGGCCTTCGGTGCCGCCTTCGAGCAGATCGCCCGCGAATGGCTGGACGACGGCGCCCTCACCCGCACCCTGCGCACCGACGGGCCGCTGCCGCCCGAAGCCTTCTGCCCGGAAACCGTGCAGGAGCTCGAGGCCCAGGTCTGGGGCCAGGCCTTCGAGGCGCCGCTGTTCTGCGACCGGGTCCAGGTGATCAACCAGCGCCTGGTCGGCGAGCGCCATCTCAAGCTGCGCCTGCGGCAAGGCGCGCTGCTGCGGGATGCCATCTGGTTTGGCCACACCGAACCGCTGCCCGAGCAGGTCACCCTGGCCTATCGGCTCAGCCTGGATGAGTACCAGGGGCAGAAACGGGTGCAGATGGTGGTGGAAGCGATGGCGGAGTGATCCGCCGGGCTGGCGGACGCGCTCGTCCGCAGCAGGTCGGACAACGCCGGTCAGGCCGGCAGATGCCTGCGGGACGGTGTCAGGGCGAGGGGTCTGGTTGACACAGACCCGCGTGCGTCTTCAGCGCGGCAGGCTGCCGCGTACCCAGTCCACGATCGCCTGCGCCGGCATCGCGCCCGCCTGACGGGCCACCTCGCGGCCCCCCACAAACAGCAGCAGTGTCGGGATGCTCCGGATGGCGTAGCGCGCGCTCTGCTGCGGCGCGGCCTCCGTGTCCAGCTTCACGAACCGCAGCATCGGCAGCGCCTGAGCCGCCTTCTCGAACTGCGGCGCCATCGTCCGGCACGGGCCGCACCACGCCGCCCAGCAGTCCACCACCACCGGCAACTCGGTGCCGGCGACATAGCGGTCAAACACCTCCGGCGACAAGTCCATCGGCTTGGCCGCCATCAGCGCCGTGCCGCAGCGGCCACAGTCCGGCGATTCCGACAGCCGCTGGCGCGGCACCCGGTTCTTGGCGCCGCAGGACGGACACACGAGGTGGAGGCTGGCCGCGGTCCCGGCGCCGGTCTCGGAGGAAGGGGGGTCGAATGTGTTCATTGAGGTTGCACGCTACGCCGAGACGGCACCGGCGGCAAGCCGCATGCCCTGGAGATTTGTCTAGGGCCTGTCAACACAAATGGCGCCAAGGCGATCTGGCCGCAACAGTGGGCGCATGGAGATCACTGAACAGCACGCCCCGCCTCCTGACCCCACAGCCTCTGATCGCTGCCTTCGCCCCGATCGGCGAGGTGATCGCCACCGATGCGGCCGCCCGACACTTCCCTATCAACGGCGGCACCACCGAGCGCTGTCACGACCTCGCGCAGTTGCAGCCCGGTCCCGAGGGCCCGGGCCCGGCGGCCATTGCGACGGAATTAGATTGAGACCCGGTGCCGTCATCGCGCCCCGGTGAGGCCGGCGAGCAGTCCTTCCTCGACCCAGCGTCGCAGCAGGCCACCCACCTCGCTGACAAGGTTCGAATCGGGGAAGCGTTCGCTCAGGGCCTCGCACAGCGCAGCGAAGCTTTGGCCCTGGGCCAGGGCATCCAGCGCGGCAGCTTCCAGCGTGCCAAGGCTGCGGAAGTGCGGGCTGCTGCCGCGTCGCCAGATCAGGACATCCAGCGCCTGCACCAGCGGCTCGGCCGAGGGCGGCGTCTCATCCTGGTCCAACGCCTGCCAGATCGCCAGCGTGTTGTGGCTCAGGCGCAGACGGCGATAGCTGGGCGGCAGGCCAAAGCCCACCGTGGCCCAGGCCTCGGCCGGCAGCGCTGCCAAGTCGGCGGGGGTCAGGGCTTGCGCGTCGGCGGCATCAAAGGCCTCGCGCAGAGCCCAATCGAGCGCGGCCAGCTCGGCAATGTCGAGGTCCTGCGGATGGCGCTCGGCCAGCCAGGCCGGGAAGGCGGCGCCGAACCAGCGCAGGCTGGGTTGGCTCGAAGGGTGGGCCATCAGGTAGGCGCGCGCCTCGCGCTCGAAGGCCTGGTCGCCCAGATAGGCGGCGGTATGGCCATAGCTGTCGAGCAGGGTCTCGACCAGACGGGCGCGGTAGGCCTGGTGGTAGATCGCCAGCCGACGCTCAACGCCGATGCCGCCGGGCCTGACTGCGGCGGCGAACTGCTGCGGCTGATCCAGCAGCAGCGCCTGAAACTCGGCCTGCAGGGTTTCGAGCGTCATGCGGGGAACGCCTCCACAGCCACTTCCGATGCGATGGCACGCGCCATGTCGAGCTCGGCCAGCAGCTCCGGCAGCGGCGGGATGCGATCGTCCCGCTCAATCATGGTGGCCACCGGCCCGAAGCGGCGCAGCACCTCGCGATACAGCGCCCAGACCGGCGAGGCGACCGGGTGATCATGGGTGTCGACCAGGTGATCGCCGTAGTCGCTGTGGCCGGCCAGATGAAACTGCTGCACGCGTCCCTGCGGCAGTGCGTCCAGATAGTCCATCGCATCAAAGCCGTGGTTGACCGCGCTGACATGGATGTTGTTCAGATCGACCAGCAACAGGCAGTCGCTGCGCCGGCACAGCTCGGCCAGGAACTGCGCCTCGCTCATCGCCGATTGCTTGTATTCGATATAGCTGGAGACGTTCTCCAGCACCAGGCGCCGGCCCAGCGCGTCCTGCACCCGGGCCACATTGCCCGCGACCACGGCCAGCGCCTCCTCGGTATAGGGCAACGGCAGCAAGTCATGCATCTGGCGGCCGTGCACCCCGGTCCAGCACAGATGGTCGGAGACCCATAGCGGCTGCACCCGCTCAGTCAGCGCCCTGAGCTGGCGCAGATAGGCGAGGTCAGGACCAGCCACCGCGCCGATGGACAGCGAGACGCCGTGCATCGCCATCGGATAGCTTGCGCGGATCGCCTCCAGCATCTGCATCGGCTTGCCGCCGGGCACCATGTAGTTCTCGGAGATGATCTCCAGCCAATCGACCGGCTGGGGCTCGGCGAGAAAGGCGCTGTAGTGGGCGCTGCGCAGGCCCAGGCCGAAGCCCGGGCTGGGCCGCGTGATGGAAGACATCGGCGGCCCTTCGCTTACTTCTTGGCCACCAGATCGGCGATCACGCCGCCGGCGGTCAGGCAGTCCTTGGCCGCCATGCCCTTGAAGCCATGGCCCTTGCAGGCGTTCTGGCCCTTGCAGGCGTTCTCGCTGGTCTTGCAGTCGGAATTGCCCTTGCAGTCGTGCACGCCATAGCAATGCACCTTGTCGCTGGCGGCCACGGCCAGGCCGGCGCTGCCGGCGGGCGCCGGGGCGGCGAAAGCATTCATCGCAAACAGGGCGGCGGCGGCGGCGAGGGCGGATCCTTGGGTCTTGGTCAACATGGTGAATCTCCGTTCGGTCCCGGGGGGACCAGTGAAGCAAGTCAGATCGCTTGCGATGACTCTGTCGCACAGACCGCGCTCGACCTTACAGCACCGAACAAGATTTTTCCGCTCAGCAGAAATTGGCGAGCTCTCGCCACATTGCCAGGGGTTTTCCTGGGGTGGATGGCGATTGGGTGAAGAAACAGGTCGACCAGGGCCTGTTCACATTTCTCGCTGTCACCGCGAACGGCGCACGATGCCGGCGGCGATCGTGAGCTGGTCAAGCGCTCGGTGGCCGCCGACACGGCCGCTGCATCTGCTCATGGATCGGGCGTACGAGGGCAATGAGACCCGGCCGGCTGGGTACGGCGATTGCCGCCTCAGCTCATCTCCCACTCCCCTCTCGGAAGGACACCCCTCATGCCAAACTACAAAGACGACGGGAAACTCTGGGTCCTCGTGGCCGACGAAGGCGTCGCCCGACTCCTGCGCCTGCCCGAAGAAGGCGGTGACCTCGAAGACGTCACCACCCTCACCGACGCCGCCGCCCACGCCGACAAGGCCGACCTCCGCCGCGACGCCGAAGGCCGCCGTGGCAACAGCACCACCACCTCCGCCTCCGTCGACGAATCCCACCAGGAAGCCATCTCCTTCGCCGCCCGCGTGGCCAAAACCCTGGACGAACACCTCAACAACCACGACCTCACCCAGCTGCGCATCGTCGCCGCGCCCCGCTTCCTCGGCCTGCTGCGCAAGGCCCTCAGCGCTCAGGTCACCAAAATCGTGGTCGACGAGACCAACGTCGATGTGGTGCATGAGAGCCTGGGGCAGTTGACCTCCCGGTTGTTCCCGGAGCGGGACTTCAGTAAGACGTGATGAGGCGGGCCGACCGCCCACGTGCCGATGCGCCTGCTGCTGCAGCGGCGGCTCGCATCATGCGGTGGACGCCCGCCCCTCACGGGTCGGGCGCTCCCGTCGGGCGGCCCTCGCCGCCTGGCGCCGGCCTCCACGGTCCGTTCACCCGCCCATCTCCGTCGGGTTTCTCCCCCGCCTGCGGATCCCTTGTTTGACGCGATCAGACAGGGGATCCGTTCTGGCGCAGATCCAAAAATTGGGCAGGTTGTAAGTCTTTGTCAAAACAGTGACATTGATGGAGCGAAGAATGGGGACACCCCCTCCCGCCTGTCGCGACGTGTCGTCGTGACCCTGTCATGTCCATCTATCTGTCCTCGCCCGATCCGTTCAGCGTGGTCCTGTCGGCCATCATTCGCGATCAGCTTCTGGACATCCATTTCCAGCCCCTGGTGGAGCTGGAGCGTGCGCACATCCTGGGCTTCGAAGCCCTGACCCGCGGCCCGGCCGATTCGCCGCTGCATTCGCCGTTGGTGCTGTTCGAAACCGCTGCGCGCCTCGGGCGGCTGGTGGAGCTCGAACGCATCGTCGTCAGACGCGCGCTGCGCCGCTTCAAGGAACTGCAGCTGCCCGGGCAGCTGTTCCTCAACCTGACCGCCGATACGCTGCTGGCCACCGGCGAACACGGCGCCTTGATCGCGCGCGAGTTCGCGCAGCTCGATCTGCCCGCTTCCCGCGTGGTGATCGAGCTGACCGAAACCCGCCCCATCCTCGAACCCGAACGCCTTCAGGCGAGCATGCGCAGCCTGCGCGAACTGGGGTTCGTGGTCGCGCTGGACGACCTCGGCGAAGGCTTCGCCAGCCTGAAACGGTGGATGGACATCCGGCCCGACTTCGTGAAGATCGATCGCCATTTCATCGACGGCATCGCGCAGGAACCCCTCAAGCAGCAGTTCGTCCGCTCCATCCTCGAAATGGCCGCGCGCAGCGGCTGCACCGTGGTCGCCGAAGGGCTGGAACATCTCAGCGATCTGACCGTGCTGCGCCGCCTCGGCGTGACCGTCTGCCAGGGCTATCTGCTCGCCCGCCCCAGCGCCGCACCCCGCACAACCCTGCGCGCCGAGGTCGACGCGCTGCTGGCGCCCGAGCACCGCCGCCGCCACGCCGACTGGAGGCGCCTGCCGCCCGACGCCATCACCAATGCCGCCCAACTGGCCCGCCGCAGTCACACGGTGACGCCCAAGCTCAGCTGCCAGACCGTGGTCGACATGTTCCAGCGCGACGAGCGACTTTTCTCGATGCCGGTGCTGGATCCGCACAACCGGCCGATCGGCCTGCTGCGCTCGCTGCAAGTGCTCAAGCGCAGCGCCGAACGCTATTTCATGGACATCCACGAAAAGCGCAGTTGCACCGCGCTGATGGACCCGCACCCGCTGATCTTCGATGCCAGCACCTCGCTGCGCGACATGAGCGAGGCCATCGCCAGCCTGGACGATCGCCTGATGGTCGACGGCTTCATCGTCACCCGCGACGGCGAGTACTTCGGCACCGGCCGCAGCACCGATCTGCTCAAAGCCGTGTCCGACCTCCAAGTCCACAGCGCCCGCTATGCCAATCCGCTGACCCTGCTGCCCGGCAACGTCCCCACCGACCAGCATCTGGATGCGCTGCTGCACGAAGGTCGCGAGTTCGTCGTGGTGGCCTGGGACATCGACCACTTCAAGCCGTTCAACGACGTCTACGGCTACGCCGCCGGTGACGACATCATCAAGCTCTGCGCCCAGCTCCTGCAGACCGCCGCCGATCCGCAGCTCGATTTCGTCGGCCACATCGGCGGCGACGACTTCGTCATGGTGCTGGGCTCGGCCGACTGGACCGAACGCCTCACCCAGGTCTGCCAGGCGTTCGACCACCAACTGCGCCCCTTCTTCTCCGCCGACCACCTGGCCCTGGGCGGCTACATCACCCTGAACCGCCAGAACCAGGAATCCTTCAACCCGCTGCCCACTCTCAGCGCCGGCGTCATCCCGGTGCTCCCCGGTGCCTTCGACAGCGTGCGCGCCCTGTCCGCTGCGCTGGCCGAACCCAAGCACGTGGCCAAATGCGGCAGCGGACCGAGCCGATTCTTCGTCGACCGCCGCCGCTCGTCGCCGCCCGCCGAGGTCGAGGCCGTGATGCCGTTGGACACCAGCGACAGCACCATGGCCATGCCTTCGCTCCTAGAATCGGTGGGGTGAACCAACCTCTCCCCGCTGCCCCCACCGCCATCCCCCCCGCCCCAGCGACCGCTGGCCGGCGCCTGCCGCTGCATGCGCAGACCAATGCCGACCTGCACTGCCACTCCACCGTCTCCGACGGCACGCTGGCACCCGAGGTGCTGGCCGCACGGGCCAAGGCCAATGGCGTGGAACTGTGGGCCCTGACCGACCATGACGAGGTCGGCGGCCAGCAGCGCGCCATGGACGCGGCACTCGCGCTGGGCATGCCCTACCTCACCGGCGTGGAGATCTCGGTGACCTTCGCCGGCAAGGTGGTCCACATCGTCGGCCTGGGGTTCGATCACCGTCACCCATCGCTGGTCGATGGCCTGCGCGCCACCCGCCAAGGCCGCGGCGCCCGCGCCCGAGAAATGTCGGACGACCTGGCCAAGGTCGGCATCCGCGGCGCCTATGAGGGCGCGCTCAAGTACGTCGGCAATCCGGAACTGATTTCGCGCACCCACTTCGCCCGCTTCCTGGTCGACGCCGGTCACTGCAGCGATGTGTCGGAGGTCTTCCGCCGCTACCTCACCGAAGGCAAGCCCGGCTATGTGCCGCATCGCTGGGCCTCGCTGGGCGACACCGTGCGCTGGATCCGCGAAGCCGGCGGTGTGGCGGTGATTGCGCACCCGGGTCGCTACGGCTTCACGCCGACTGAGGAATACGCGCTCATCACCGAATTCATGGCCCATGGGGGCCGAGGCATCGAGGTGGTCACCGGCAGCCACACCAGCGCCGACATCGTCCAATACACCGGCACCGCCCAGGAATTCAACCTGCTGGCCTCGCGCGGATCCGATTTCCACAGCCCGCAGGAAAGCCGCATCGACGTCGGCAGGCTGCCGGACCATCTCTCCGGTCAGCTCAAGCCGGTCTGGACCGTCCTGGAAGATCGGATCCACTGGCCCGCCTGAACGCGGCCGGCCCTGCCTGCGGAACGCTCGCCATGGGCGTCACGCCACGGCTCGGCGGGGGGCATCGATCACAGGTGTCACCTATGCCGTCGACGCGGATAACCGCGCGCTTGCCCGACGGCGCCCCGCCACGGCCCCACAATCGGTGGCATGGCTCAGATCTTCGAAGTCCACCCCGACAACCCTCAGGCTCGTTTCCTGCGCCAGGCCGCGCAGATCCTGGACCAGGGCGGCATCGGCGCGATTCCCACCGACTCCAGCTATGCGCTGGTCTGCCGTCTGGATGACAAAGCCGCGGCCGAGGCGCTGCGTCGCATCCGCGGCGTGGATGACAAACACCACATGACCTTGCTGTGCCGCGACCTCAGCGAACTGGGCAGCTATGCGCGCGTGGACAACAAGCAGTACCGGCTGCTGAAGAACGCCACACCCGGCGCCTTCACCTTCATTCTGGAAGCCACCAAGGAGGTGCCGCGGCGGCTGTCCCACCCGTCGCGCCGCACCATCGGCCTGCGGGTGCCCGACCATCGGGTGACTCAGGACCTGCTGGCGCTGATCGGCCAACCCCTGCTGGCGACCACGCTCATTCCGCCCGGCGAGACCGAGCCGCTGAATGATCCGGAAGAGATCACCGCGCGCTACGACAAGCTGCTCCAGCTCATCATCAATGCAGGCGCCTGCGCCATGCAGCCGACCACCGTCATCGACCTCACCGAGGAACCGCCGGTGCTGGTGCGTCGCGGCTGCGGCGATCCGGCACGGTTGGGCTTGGAGATCGTCGCCGCAGACTGATCGTCCCAAGGCCGACACGGGCGCCGCGCTCGGTCGGACGCCAATGCCCCGAGCGCGTCCAGCGCTGCCTTCGCGCATTTCGCGTGCGCCTCACGTGCGCGTCCCTCTCTGGCACCCTCGCGCCCTCCAGACAGCAAAACGCCGGCATGAAGCCGGCGTTTCTCATTCCGCGTTCTAACCCTGCGGGGCCGGCGCCTGGCGTACGGCTCAGACGGCTGCAGTGATCACGATCTCGATCTTCCACTCCGGCTTGGCCAGCAAGGCCTGCACCGTCGCACGGGGCGGGGTGTGGCCGGCCGGAACCCAGGCATCCCAGGCGGCGTTCATGCCGGCCAGGTCGGCGGTGTCGGCGATGTAGAGCTGGGCGCGCAGGATCTTGGTCTTGTCGCTGCCGGCGCGGGCCAGCAGCTTGTCGATCATCGCCAGCACCTGTTCGGTCTGACCCTTGATGTCGGCGGAGGCATCTTCCGGCACCTGTCCGGCCAGGTAGACGACGCCGTTGTGCACGGCCATTTCAGACAGGCGCGGGCCGACGTCGAAGCGTTCGATGTTGCTCATTTGGAGTGATGCTTGGGCTTGGTGGAAGAGGTGTTGCCGTGCTTCTTGCTCGACGGTGTGGAGGTGGCTTTGGCGGCCTTATCGCCTTTGGCGGGATGGGCGGCGGCGCTCGCCTTCTGGCCGAGCTTGCTTTCGGTGCCCGCCATCAGCTTCTTGATGTTGGCCGAGTGGCGCCAGATCAGCAGCAGGCTCATCAGGCCGATGGCCAGCAATTCCGGACCCACGTCCCAGATCAGCATCTGGAACAACGGCGCACAGACCGCCGCGGCCAGCGAAGCCAGCGACGAGTATCGGGACAGGAAAGCCACCACGATCCAGGTCAGCAGCACCGACAGGCCCAGCCACGGGTTGATGGCCAGCAGCACGCCGGCGGCCGTCGCCACGCCCTTGCCGCCCTCGAAGCGGAAGAACACCGGCCACAGGTGGCCGATGAAAGCCGCCAGGCCGACCATCGCGGCGGTGCCTTCCTCCATGTCGAACGGGGCGCCGAACTTCAGCACCAGCACCACCGGCACATAGCCCTTGAGCGCATCGAAGAGCAGGGTGAGGATGGCCGCGGCCTTGTTGCCCGAGCGCAGCACGTTGGTGGCGCCCGGATTGCCGGAGCCATAGCTGCGCGGGTCGGACAGGCCCATCACCCGGCTGATGATGACGGCGAACGACAGGGAGCCGATCAGATAGCCGGCGAGGATCGCCAGCGCTTGGTACAGGACTGCTTGCATGGGGCGCTATTCTGCCCCGGACTTCAATGCACACTCGACCGGCCGCGCCGCCAGCACCTCCGTCAAAACCCGAGGGTCGAGGCTGACCAGGTAGCCGCGTCGCCCACCGTTGATCAGGATCCGGGGCAGCGCCAGGATGCCGGCCTCCACAAACACTGGCATCGCCTTGCGGGTGCCGAACGGCGACGTACCGCCCACCAGATAGCCGCTGTGCCGCTGAGCCACATCCGGTTTGCAGGGCTCCACCTTCTTGCAGGGAATCTGGCGCGCCAGCTCCTTGAGGCTGACGGTGCAGTCGCCATGCATCAGCACGATCAAGGGCTGCGCCTTCTCGTCCTGCATCACCAGCGTCTTCACCACCTCGTGCTCCGGAACGCCCAGTTGCTTGGACGATTCGCCGGTGCCGCCGTGCTCGACATAGTCGTAAACATGTTCACCGAAGGCGATCTTGTGCTGCCGCAGCAGCTGCGTCGCCGGGGTTTCGCTGACGTGGGTGCCCTTCTTGCTCATGGGCCCGGATTGTGAATCAGCGTCGCCCGGACGGCTTGTACCGGATTGCGGCGTGCGCACTGGCGCACCCGCTCGATCGCCATGCTGACAGCGACTGGCAGGACCACCCCGTAGGCTCTCGCGCCATCGCGGCCATCATGGCCGTCGGCAAACCGCTTTGCCACCGCCACCGCCACCGCCCCACCCTGCCCTATGTCCATGACTCAAGAAACCGCCGCACCCGCCCTCAAAGACTTGATCAATGACAGCGCCTTGCGGCATGTCGCCGACACCCTGGGCGGGTTGGCGCCGAATTTCGATCGTCGGCGCTTTCTCGCGGTCACGCGAAGCGGGCTGGCGGAGCTGTCGATTCTGCAGCGGGTTCACCGCATCGCCGAGGGGCTGTCCCAATCGCTGCCGGGCACCTATGGCGACCAACTGGCGGTGGTGATTGCCGCTGCGCCCGAACTGCGGGGCGCCTTTCTCAACATGGGCCTGTGCGACTTTGTGGCCTCCTACGGCCTGGCGGACCCCACGGCCTCGTTGAAGGCTTTGAAGCGCCTCACGCCCTACGGCACCGCGGAATTCGCGGTCCGTCCGTTCCTGCGGCAAGACCTGGCACGCACGCTCAAGGTGATGACGTCCTGGGCCGAGGACCGCAATGAGCATGTGCGTCGGCTGGCCAGCGAGGGCAGCCGCCCGCGGCTGCCGTGGTCGTTTCGTCTGGCGTCCCTGGTGACGAACCCGGCCCCGTTGGCGCCGATCCTCAATGCGCTGCGGGAGGATGAGAGCCTGTATGTGCGCCGCTCGGTGGCCAACAGCCTGAACGATGTCACCAAGGACCATCCAGACTGGGTGTTCGACCACCTGGCCGATTGGGACCTCTCCCAGCCCCGCAGCGCCTGGATCGTCAAGCATGCGTTGCGCAGCAGGATCAAGCAGGGCGACGCGCGAGCCTTGCGACTCATCGGCGCCAGCGAGGGCGCGCAGGCGCAGGTGGAGGGGCTGTCCGTCTCGCCCGCCCGCCTGTCCATCGGCGGCGAGGTGGAGATCGCGTTCACGCTGCGCTCAACCGCTGAGGTCGACCAACGACTGGTGGTGGACTACCGCATCCACTATGTGAAGAAGAACGGCAGTGCCTCGCCCAAGGTCTTCAAGCTGCGCACCGTGGCGTTGGCCGGTCTGGGCAGCGAACCGCTGCGCATCCGCCGCTCGCTGCGGGATTTCACGACGCGAACCCATCACGCCGGCACGCATCGGGTGGAGGTTCTGGTCAATGGCCAGGCCTTGGCGAGTGGGGTGTTCGAGCTGGAACGCAGCTGAGACTGACCCGCGCGCACATCGCCCGGATACCGCGCCCCGCGCCCCGCGTGCCGCGTGCCTCGTGCTGCGTTCTCCCCCCGAAGGGGTGTGTCATTTCTGGTGAAGTCCCCCATCGACCGTCCCGGGCTTGGCGACGACAATCCGTCCAAAAATATCGGGAGGAATTCCATGTCGAACACCGTGGACGAGCGCTTCGCAGCGCCGCAGGCGCATGTCGCGGACATCGCCAGCGGCGACGTCGCGCTGGCGGGCCGTTGGATCCGCCTGCTGGCGGCCATCCTCGACGGCTTGATCATCGGCGGCGCAGCTTGGCTGGTGGGCATGATCCCGGGCATCGAGTCACGTTGGGCCGACCAGACCGCCCAGGCCGGGTTCACCGGCTTCAATCCTTATGCGCTGGTCATCGGCGGCAGCCTCTTCCTGCTGATCCAGTCCTGGCCGCTGCTCACCCGCGGACAGACGATCGGCAAGATGATCTGCGGCCTGCGCATCGTCCGGTCCGACGGCGGCAAGCCCGACCCGTGGCGGCTGCTGGGCCTGCGCTACGGCCTCGGCTTCGTGATGAACACGAATGTCACCGTGTCGACGATCTACGGGCTGATCGACGGCCTGCTGATCTTCCGCAGCTCCCGCCAATGCCTGCATGACACGCTGGCCGACACCAAGGTCATCAAGCTCTGAACGCGCCGCACACGGCAGCGCCGCAGCGGATCGACACGCTGGCGCTGGCCGAAACGCCTGAGGGCATCGTCCTGTCGCTGCAGCCTGCCGGCCTGGTCGCTCGGACCCTGGCCTTCCTGCTGGATCTGCTCATCCGCCTGGCCATCAACCTGGTCGTGCTCATGGTGCTGAGTGCCCTGGGCCGACTGGGCGGCGGACTGGCGCTGATCGCCTTCTTCTGTGTCGAGTGGCTCTATCCGATCGTCTTCGAACTCACCCGCGGCGGTGCCACGCCCGGCAAGGGGGTGATGGGCCTGCGCGTGGTGATGGACACCGGCCTGCCGATCACGCCGGCAGGATCGTTCATCCGCAACCTGCTGCGGGTGGCGGATTTCCTGCCCTTCGGCTATGCCTTCGGCATCGTGACGATGCTGCTGAACCGCGAGTTCAAGCGGCTGGGCGACTTGGCCGCCGGCACCTTGGTGGTCCATGCCAAACAGGTGGTGCTGCATGACGCGCCGCCGGATGCGGCCAGCATCGCCCCCGCACGCGCCCTCAGCCTGAGCGAACGCGCCGCCATTCGCGCCTGGGCCGGTCGCGCCCGACGGCTGACGCCCGCACGCTTCGAGGAACTCGCCCAGATCGCGGCGCCGGTGCTGCCGCCGGTCCAGCCGGGCGATCCCAAGCGCAGCACCGCCGAACGCCTGCTGGGCGTGGCTCAATGGTTGATGGGGAGTCGGGGATGAGTCCCAAGCATTTCGAGGCCACCTATCAGGCGATGTGGGACACCTTCGCCGCCCAGATCGCCGAGGCCAAGCTGGGCAAGCGCACCGACGGCGCGCAGTTGGCCACCCACTATCGCCGCGTGTGCGAGCACCTGGCACTGGCGCAGTCGCGGGCCTATCCGATCCATCTGGTGAGTCGCCTGGAGTCCCTCACCCAGGACGCCCACCAACTGATCTACCGCCGCCAGGACTACGGCATGCGTCAGCTCGCCCAGTTGCTGCGGGTGGGACTGCCCAACGCGGTGCGGGCCGAGCGCCGCGTCGTGCTGCTGGCCTTGCTGCTGTTCGCGTTGCCGCTGGTGCTCTCATTGGCGCTGTCCTGGCACAGCCCCGATTTCGCTTTGCGTCTGCTCAATGCGAGTCAACTGCGCAACTATGAGGCGATGTATGCCGACGGCCAGGACGCACTCGGCCGGCTGCGCGGGGCCGACGGCGACTGGCAGATGTTCGGCCACTACATCTTCAACAACATCGGCATCGGCTTCCGCGCCTTCGGCGCCGGCATCCTCGCCGGCGTGGGCAGTGCGTTTGTCCTGATCTACAACGGCCTGCTGATCGGCGTGGTGGCCGGGCATCTGCAGCGTGTCGGTCTGGGCCACAACTTCTGGCCCTTCGTGGCGACCCATTCCGCGTTCGAGCTCACTGGCATCGTGCTGTCCGGCGCGGCAGGCCTGCGCATCGGCCTGGGCTGGATCGTCCCGGGGCGGCTGTCTCGCGGGGAAGCGCTGCGGGCCTCGGCTCGGGCCGCGATTCCGCTGGTCTATGCGGCCTTTTTCCTGTTGCTGGTGGCTGCGGGCTTCGAGGCCTTCTGGTCCTCGGCCGCCTGGATCGCACCGGCGGTCAAGTACGGCGTGGCGGCCGGCTGCTGGGCCCTGGTGCTGGCCTGGCTGTGTCTGATGGGCCGAGGGAGCGTCCATGCGCGTTGAAGGATTGGCCGTCGTGCTGCGACCCCGCAGCCAGAGCGAGGCCTGCGATCTGGGACTGGCGATGGTGCGGGCCCAGGCCGCGTCGGTCTGGCGCTGCTTCGCCCCGGTGTTCCTGGCGGTGGCGGCCTTGGCGCTGTGCACCGTGGACCTGCGGGGCTGGCTGCCCATGCTGATCATCTTCTGGCTCAAGCCGTGGCTGGACCGCACGCTGCTGTTCGTGATGTCGCGCGCCGTCTTCGGCCAGGCGACCCGTTGGAGCGACCTCTGGCAGGCGCGGCGCCAGGTGTTCGGCGGCCAGTTCCTGCGCACGCTGCTGTGGCGGCGCTTCTCGCCCTGGCGGGCCTATACCCAGCCGGTAGAGCAGCTCGAAGGGCAGCGCGGCGGCGCCCGCCGCAAGCGCGTGAGCCTGATGCTCAACGAGAACCGCGGCGCCGCCACCGGGCTGCAGACCGCCTTCGTGCATGCGGAAGCGGTGCTGGGCTACGGGCTGGTCGCGCTGCTGTGGTGGTTCGCCCCGGAGAATCGCAATGCCGGAGTCTGGGACTGGTTCTTCCATCCCGGCGCGCATGAAGCCGGCGAACTGGCCCGCGACCTCGTCTTCTCGGTGTCCTACATGGCCGTGGTGCTGTTCCTGGAACCGTTCTATGTGGCCGCTGGCTTTGCGATGTACCTGAACCGCCGCGTGGCGCTGGAAGCGTGGGACATCGAGCAGGAGTTCCGCCGTGCGTTTGCGTGAGACCGTCATCGTGCTGATGACCTTGCTCGCCGGCGCCTCGGGCCGCGCGCAAACCGCCATGCCGGCCCCGCCATCGGTGCCGGCATCGGCCGCCGTGGGATCGGCCTCCGCCGCGTCGGCGCAACCGCTGACGGCCAAGGCTGTGCGCGCCGCTGCGCGCGCCGTGGATGCCGATCCGCTGTTGCCCGGCATGGAGAAGACCAAGATCCTGCGTTTCAAGAAGCACGACGACGAAGACAAGGACGAGCCAAAGAAGGACCCGGAGGACGCCCGCTGGTGGCTCAACCTCGTGGAGAACCTGTCCACCGGCATGCGGGTGGCCATCTGGCTGATTGGCGCCGCGTTGCTGGTCTGGGTGGTGCTGCGACTGCGGGACTGGCTCAAGGGCCGGGACAGCGGCCGCGCGGCATCGGCCGCCCCACCCACCCACGTCGGGACGCTGGACATCCGCCCGGAAAGCCTGCCGGCCGACATCGGTGCGGCGGCGCGCGCGCTCTGGGCCCGGCAGGAGCCGCGTGCGGCGCTGTCGCTGCTCTATCGCGGTGCCCTGTCACGGCTGGTGCATGTGCACGGTGTCCCGATCCGCGCCGCCAGCACCGAACAGGAGTGCCTGGATCTGGCCACCGATCGACTCGCCCCGCCGTCCCACGCCTTCCTTCGCCAACTGGTGGCGGGATGGCAGACGGTGGCCTATGCCCAGCGCGCGCTGGACCCGGCTGTGTTTGAGCAGCTGTGTACCGACTTCGACACCTGCCTGTCGCCCGGAGGCCAGCCATGACGCGCGACCGCGTCATCGGTGCCCTGGTGGCGCTGGCCTTGCTGGCCGGCGGCTGGTGGTACTACACCAACACCGAATGGGTGACCCAGTCACGCTGGCGGCCAGCCAAGGGCGAAGCGCGAGACAACCCGGTCTATGCCTTCGAACAGCTGCTGCGCCACCTCGGTCTGCAGGCCGAGCACCATGACCGGCTCGACCGCCTGCCGCCGGAGGGCGGCCGTCTCATCCTGCTCTCCAACGAATGGGCCCTCATGCCTGAGCGCGCGGCCGAGCTGCGCGCCTGGGTGCAGCGTGGCGGCCACCTCATCCTGACCCGCCCGGCGGATTGGGACGACACGCCGCTTGAGAAATGGGTGCCGATCATTGCCGTCGATGTGAAGAAGCGACCGGTGCCACCGGCTGCGGCCTCGGCGGCCTCGGCGGGGCCATCCGCAGCGGCCGCCAAGGCCGGTGCCGCCGCCCAGGATGAGTCCACCTCCGACGGCCTGCCCACCACGTCATCCTCCGCCAAATGCGAGGCATCGGGCGCCGCCAGTCACTCGACGGCGAAGGACGACGCCGTCCAGTCCCCGGGCGGGAAGCCGCCGAACGCGCCGGCCCAGCCCGGCGGTGCCCACACCGAGGCCGACGACGGCTGTTCGAACGACACAGCCGCAAGCGACGCCGCCAGCGAGGACGACCAGGGGGCCGCCGAGGGAGATGACGACGAGGGAGATGGCGAAGCAGACGACGAGGACGATGACCTTGTCAGGGCTCGCGCCACGCCGCCGTTGTTCGGCAGCGTCGACCCGGTGCGGACCTGCAGCCTCTTCTACGAATCGCAGCGACTGGTGCTCACGCCGGGCTCGACCGCGCAGTGGACGATCTCCACGGGCGCTGGCTCCCAAGGGCTGCGGGTGGCGATGGGCCAGGGCAGCGTCACCGTGCTCAACGTCAACAGCCAGGCCTTCATGAACGGCAGCGCCCAGCAATGCGAGCATCCGCTGCTGCTGACCTCGGCCATCCAGGCCGCCCCCGGCGCGACGGTGTGGCTCTACCTCAACGAAAAGCGCGAAGCCCTGCTGCCGTGGCTGTGGCATCAGGGATGGATCGCCATCGTGATGGGCCTGCTCGCACTGACGGCCGCGCTCTGGCGCCACGCCGTGCGCTTCGGCCCCCGGGTGGCCCCGCTGCCGCGACTGCGTCGCTCCATCTCCGAACAGGTGCGCGGCCTGGGCGCCTATCTCCATCGCGAGGGCGCGGACGCCTTGCTCGCCGCACAGCAACGCGCCCTGGACGACACCGCCGCCCGCCACCTGCCCGGCTATCGGCGTCAGACCGTGCCGGAGCGGGTGCGCCTGGTGGCGGAGGCCACGCTGCTGGACCGGCATGACCTGGCCTCGGCGATGACGGCGCGCTTTTGCACCCGCGCCGAACTGCCGCCCCGACTGCATCTGCTCGAAACGGCGCGCCGCCGCCTTCAAGACATTCACGACGAAAGACATTCGACATGATCAAGCCCGAGGAGCTCAAGCTCGCCACCCAATGGCTGCACGCCCTGCGCGTCGAAGTGGGCAAGGCCGTGGTCGGCCAGACCCAGGCGGTGGAACAGATGCTGGTGGCGGTGGTCGCCTCCGGCCATGTGCTGGTCGAAGGCGTGCCCGGCCTGGGCAAGACGCTGCTGGCGCGTGCGCTGTCCCAAGCGCTGCAGCTGCAATACGCCCGGGTGCAGTTCACACCCGACCTGATGCCGGCGGACATCGTCGGCCACAGCGTGCTGGACGACACCGGCGCCGGCCTGGGCCGGTTGCGGGTGCGCAAGGGGCCGGTGTTCACCCACCTGCTGCTGGCCGATGAAATCAACCGCGCGCCGGCCAAGACCCAGAGCGCCCTGCTCGAAGTGATGCAGGAATACCAGGCCACACTCGAAGGCGAGACGCTGCCGCTGCCGCGTCCGTTCATGGTGATGGCCACCCAGAACCCGGTGGACACCGAAGGCACCTACCCGCTGCCGGAGGCGCAGCTCGACCGCTTCCTGCTGCAGATCCGCATCGGCTACCCGACCCACGACGAGGAGACCGCCGTGGTGCAGTTGGTCACCTCCGGTCGCGCCGGCCATGAGCTGCCGCTGCAAGCGGTGCAGCCGGTGCTGGACGATGTCCAGGTGCTGGAGCTGCAACGCCTGGCCAGCCTGGTGCATGCCGACACCAAGGTCATCGATTACGCCGTGCGGGTGGTGCGGGCTACGCGCCAGTGGCCCGGCATCGAGTTCGGGGCCGGCCCCCGGGCCAGCGTCGCCCTGGTACGTGCCGCCCGTGCAGTAGCGCTGATCGCGGGCCGCGACTTCATCACGCCGGACGACGTGGCCCGGCAGGCGCTGGCGGTGCTGCGGCATCGCGTCACCATGGCCCCGGATGCCCAGATCGAAGGCCGCGACCTGGATGAAATCCTGCAGGCCGCGCTGGAGAGCGTGGAGGCCCCGCGGCTTTGAAAACCACTGCCCGTCGCATCGTCCTGCCCACGCAGGCCAGCATCCGTGTGCTGGCCGGGCTGAGCCTGGCCATCGCCGTGGCGCTGTCGCTGGGCGCGCCGCTGGCGGTGATGGCACCGCTGGGCAGCGCCCTGCTCGGGGCACTGTTGCTGGCTGCAGCCGTGGACCTCTGGCGCAGCCTGCGGCTGTGGACACGCGGCGGCGTGCAGGTGGAGCGCCGTCTGCCGGCCGCCTTCGCCATCGGCGCCTCGACCGAACTCAAGCTCGACCTCGTCAACCCCGGACTGCTCGCCTGGCGACTGCAGGTGTTCGATGAGGTGGACCCGGTCTTCGACATCGACGGCATGCCGCGCGCACTCCGCCTCCAGGGCCAGACGCGCAGCCGGGTGGTGTTCCGCGTCACCGCACGCCAGCGCGGCGTGGCCACGATGGGACGCACCCAGTTGCTGTGGCGCAGCCGCGCCGGGATCTTCGAGGTGCGCGACACCGTCGGCGAGGCGCGGGCGCTGCGCATCTATCCCAACTTCGCCGCGCTGGCGCGTTACGCGTGGCTGTCTGGCGATCGGCGACTGGCCCAGATCGGCATCAAGAACTTCATTCAGCGGGGCCAGGGCACCGACTTCCGCCAACTGGCCGAATACCAACGCGGCGCCCCGCTGCGAGACCTGGATGTGAAGGCTTCGCTGCGCTATCGCAAGCCGATTGTTCGGGAGTACCAGGACGAGCGCGACCAATGCGTGATGTTCCTGCTCGACTGCGGACGCCGCATGCGGGCCGATGAGCAAACTCGGCACACCGGCGAGACCAGCCATTTCGACGACGCGCTCGACGCCCTGATGCTGCTGGCCTATGTCGCGCTCACCGAAGGCGACGAGGTGGGCGCCATGACCTTCGGTGGCGAGGAAAGCGACCGCCGCGACTTCGCACCGCGCAAAGGCATGGGCACGCTCAATGCGCTGATGAACAAGATGCACGACCTGCAGCCCGGCGGCCACCATTCCGATTACCTGGCGGCGGCGGAGACCCTGTCGCATCGGCTGCGTCGGCGCTCGCTGGTGATCGTGCTGACCAATTTCCGCGATGAGGATTCGCCCGAGCTGCAGCCCGCGCTGCGGCTGCTGCGCCGTCGGCATCTGGTGCTGCTGGCCAGTCTGCGCGAAACCGCCCTGGGTCGCATGGCCGCGCTGCCGATCGCCGGCACCGAGGATGCCGTGGCCGTGGCCAGTGCACACCTGCTGTCCCAGGCCCGGCAGGACGCCTTTGCCCGCGTGGTGGACCATGACAAGCTGTCCATCGATGTGGAACCCCGGGCGCTGGCCGCCACCCTCGTCAACCGATATCACCAAGTGAAGCGCGCAGGCTTGCTGTGACCTTCCGCATTCCCGTTCAACCCAGGAGGAACCCATGATCGAATCCGCCCCCAATCAATACGCACCCCCGGTCGCCACCGTTCAGGACGTGGCGCCCCCCGCCCCGGCGGCGGAGCTGCGCTACTTTTCGGCCGAAGGCCGGATCGGGCGACTGCGTTATCTGGCCTACAGCATCGGCGCCTCGCTGCTGCATGGCGCGATCGTCGGTCTGCTGACCGCGATCCTGGGCAGCACCATCGGCACCATCGTGTCGCTGGCCAGCGTCCTGGTCCTGATGTGGTTCACGATCCTGTGCGGCATCAAACGCTGCCATGACCTGGACCTGAGCGGCTGGTGGTCGGTGACGGTCATCATTCCCATCATCTCGCTGATCTGGATCTTCGTGCCCGGCAGCAAGGGCGCGAACCGCTTCGGCCCGCCGCCCCCGCCCAACACCCTGGGCGTGCGCCTGCTGGCGTTCATTCTGCCGGCGGTGTTCATCATCGGCGTCGTGGCCGCCGTGGCGTTGCCAGCCTACAGCGCCTATGTTGCCAAGGCGCGCGCCGCCCAGGCGGCCAGCCAGGGCAGCCCGAGCAGCCAGCCCTGAGCTCTCATCCGGCGCGATGCGCAGGCCCGGCAAGTCCGGCCTGCTGATCGCCCACCCGCCCCACCACCGACGCACCACGGACGCACCGCCTGAACCGCGGGGCCCCGTGGTGTTTTCATTTGGCTGGTAGGCTGTGCGCCGTGATCAAGCGATGCCGCCCTGGCGGCTCGCACCAAGCAAAGGGAACTGCCGTGAAGACCATCGACGAGATGCTGAGCCTCGACCTGATCACCGCCGAGCAGCACCACCAGATTGGCGCCTGGATCGCCAACGCCGCGTCGCCGGAGGCGATTCTGCAGATGCCGCCCGCCCTCTGGCAGGCGGTGGAACGCGCCAGTGAAGTGATGGGCGTGGACGCCGACCTGCTGCGTCCGCCCTCGCTGGATGACGGCGGCACGCTGACCTGACGAACGGGGACAGAGACGGGGACGGCGCGCGTACCCCGCCGCTCACTGCGCCGGGTCGCGGATCTCCCACCGCACGCGATCGATGCGCGCGAGCGTCTCTTCGTCCAACCGGCATCCCAGTGCGGCCACGTTCTCGTCCAACTGGGCTGCGGTCGTCACACCGATCAAGGTGCTGCTGGTCTGCCAGCGCGAATGCACCCAGGCCAACGCCATCGTGGCCGGGCTGATGCCGAGCTCCCGCGCGATGGCGTTGTAGCGCCGACCTGCCTCCAGCGACTCCGGCCGCGCCCAACGCTGCTTCTTCATGCTGTCGAACAGCGCCAGACGACCGGGCCGATCCGGATCCGCCAGCCCGTGGGCGTCGTACTTGCCGGTGAGCACACCGAACGCCAGCGGCGAGTACGCCAGCAGCCCGACCCCGTGGCGGTACAGGGCCTCGTCCAGTCCGTTTTCCACCACCCGGTTGACCAGGCTGTAGGCGTTCTGCACGCTCACCACGCGCGGCAGGTCGTGTTGCTCGGCCAGGTGGATGAACTCGCTCACCCCGTAGGCGGTCTCGTTGGACAGGCCGATGTGCCGGATCTTGCCCGCGCGCTGCAGGCGGGCCAGCGCTTCCAGCTGCTCATGCATCGAGGTCACCGGCCGGTCCTTGGACGGCTCGAAGTAGACACCGCCGAACATCGGCACATGACGCGCCGGCCAATGGATCTGGTAGAGGTCGATGTGCTCGATCTGCAGCCTCCGCAGGCTGTCGTCGCAGGCCTGGACGATCTGCGCGGCGGTCAGGTCCTGGCTGCCCTCGCGGATCCAGTCGTAGCCGCGGGACGGGCCCGACACCTTGGACGCAATCACCAGCCGGTCGCGCAAGCCCGGTCGGGCCCGCAGCCAACGGCCGATGAGGGCTTCGGTCTGACCGAAGGTCTCCGCCCGCGCGGGGACCGGGTACATCTCGGCCGCATCCAGAAAATTGATGCCCGCAGCCACTGCGCGGTCCATCAGGGCCTGGCTGCCGGCCTCGTCCACCTGCTCGCCGAAGGTCATCGTGCCCAGACCGATCCGGCTCACCGACAGGTCCGACCGGCCCAATGAAATGCGTTCCATCGCTGCTCTCCAGAAGGGCGGAGACGGCCTGGTCCGGCCAGTCCCGCGCCTGTGATTCATCTGCGCGCTGCGCCGCGATGCACCGGGCCTTCCGGTCGACGGCTTCACAGCACGGCCGGAAGTTTGCCCGAGCCCGCCAAGACGCGCCGACCGCGATCAGCGCGAGCGACCCCGCTCGGGCCACCCGGGCAGATCGTCGTTGCGGACAAACAATTATTGTTTTACAGTAATTTATTACTCCGAAGCGACAAGACCCATGACCGAATCCCGCTTGCCCTCCGGCCTGACCCGCATCCGGTGGATTGCACACTGTGTGCGCGTGATGGCCGTGATCGCGATGGTCACCGTGGTGGGATTTCAGTGGTGGTTCTGGAGCGACGCCGCCTGGGTGCAGCGCACCGCCACCACGGACTGGAACCTGACCGGACCGATGCAGCTGGACGTCATGGCCCGGGGATCGGCGGCGGTGGTGAACCTGCCGGCCACCCTGCTCACGCTGTATGCGCTGATGTGCCTGTGGCGGCTGTTCGGCTGCTATTTGCGGGCCGAGGTCTTCACCGCGCCGGCCGCCCATCATTTGCGGCGACTGGGTCAGGCGGTGATCGCGATGGCGGTGGTGACCCCGCTGACCCAGACGGCGACCATCATTGCGCTGACGCTGGGCAATCCTCCCGGCAAGCGTCAGCTGATCGTCGGGCTGAGCAGCCAGCATTACATCGTGCTGCTGTGCGGTCTGGTGCTGCTGGCCATGGCCCTGATCATGCGCGAGGCCCAGCGCATGGCGCAGGAAAACGCGGAGTTCGTCTGACCGCCCGCAGACCCGCACGGCCTGCGGGCCTCACCGCCGCCTCGGCGCACGCCCACCATCGCCCCCTTCTGCCGGGTCCGGCGCTGACGTCGCTCCCTTGGTGCCTGTCCTCACTCTCTTGCCCTCACCGTCCCCACCATGCCCATCGTTGTCCGCCTTGACGTCATGCTGGCGCAGCGCAAGATGCGCTCGAAGGAGCTGGCCGAGGCCATCGGCATCACCGAGGCCAACCTGTCGCTGCTGAAGTCCGGCAAGGTGCGCGGCGTCCGTTTCGACACGCTGGCACGGATCTGCGCCGTGTTGCAGTGCCAGCCTGCGGACTTGCTGAGTTACGAGCCCGGCGACGACCTCACCGCTGGAGCCGATGATGGTGCATGAACCGCATGAGCCGCATGAGCGCCCCACACCGACTGGACCGACTGCATCGACCGGGCTGTCCGCGCTGCCTCGAGCGGCTCGGCGATGGCCGCTGCTCCTGGCGGTGCTGGTGGGACATCTGCTGCTGATCGGTGGTCTGGGCAGGGCCAGCCTGAGCACCACCCCGCCGCCGCACCAACCCACCAGCCGGCTGCGGATGGTGACCCTGCAATTGCCGCCGCTGTCCACGCCGACTGCGCGGCGCTCGCCTTCCATCCCGACCGGCGAACGGACGACGCGCTGGCGCAGCGCCTCGTCCCGTACGTCGCAAGGACCGGCGTCCATCTCGTCCCCTCGCCCCCGCCCATCGCCCGACGATCGTTTGGGCACGGCGCCGGGCCCGTCGGACGACGTGGCCACGTTGATGCCGCCGAAGACCGACGCTCAGCCAGATCCGACCCACACGCAGCCCCAGGCCTCAACGCCCCTGACGGCCGCTGCGCCCTCGGCCTCAGGACCGAGCGGCCAGACCCTGATGTCCGGCGACGCGACCCGACGGGCCATTCAACAGTCCGCTCGCGCGCCGCTGCTCTCGGAGCGTGCTGATCAAGCCAGCCAGGCGCCTGACCGCACCGAGGCCAGCGCTCGACTGGGCCAGGAGATGCAGCGCGGCGCCAAGTCCGACTGCCTCAAGGGCGACTTCGCCGGCGGCGGCGGCGGCCTGCTGAGCCTGCCCTTCTGGCTGATCGCCGAGGCGCGCGGCAAATGCCGATGACGTGGTCCGTCCACCAGCGCATGGGTTCAAGCGTTCAACACCGGCGCATCGATGCGTCCCAGATCCCGCCCTTTCTTGAGACGAGGTTCCATTTGATTCCGACACCGTCCTCCCTGATCGCTGCGCTGCTCGGCGCCGTCGTTCTCCTCGGCGTGCCGCCGGTCCTGGCGCAGGGCACGCCCGCCACCCCGGCGAGCGCCGCCTCGGACGCCGCTTCGAACGCAGCCTCGGACCCGGATGGCGGGGCCACCGTGCTACCGCCGGTTCAGTCGGCCATGCGGCGGGGCGTCTCGATCCCGTACAAGCAGCTCAACCAGATCCTCACCACGCTGCGCACCGAGGGCGAGGGCCTGTTCGTCAGCCGCTTCACGCTGACGCCGGCCAAGCAGGGTCAGGACTTGCCGCCCAACCTCCGCATGGCCTTGATGGATGACGAGCGCACCATCGCCATTCCGGTCGACGCAAAGGGTCGTTTCGAGCTGCCGACCTTCCCGGCGGACGAAGCCAAATCGATGGAGCTGGCCTCGAATGTACCGAAGGGTTCGACGGGCATCCGGATGAGGGTCGACCTCACCACGCCACCGGAGCGCCTGGACATGGCGGTCGTGCGCCGCGTGGTCAAGGTGGGCCAGCGGCTGCGGGAAGAACTGCTGCCCTGGTATTTGCGCTGGTTGTTCCCGCAGATCGATGGGGTGACGATCTGCAGCGACCGCCCGGACTGGAGCCTGGAATGGCGCGAAGGCGGCCAGCTGCTGTCGCTGCCGCTGAGCGTCGAGGCCGGTCTGCGCGAGCCCGATGGTTCGCAGAAGCCGTCGACATCGAACGCCCCCGCAGCGACGGCCGCGTCGTCCGCCGAGGCGTCCTCAACGCCGCGCAGCTGCACGGTGCTCACCGGTCAGGAGCCGTGGCCGGATGCCGCCCGGCTGCAGCCCCCGGACGGCGGTCACACCAAGCTCTACGTCAAGCTGAGATCGACCCGCCCGTCTTGACGGTGTCGACCAAGGGGCGCGCCGCGGTGCCGGCACCGCCCTTGCCGGCGGGGCGCCCCTGCGCGACGTTGCTCGCCCCCGCCTCGGCCGCGGCCTCGGTCGCTCGCGCCTGCTCCAGCTCGCGCAACACGCGGCGCTGCAACTTGCCGGTGGTGGTCATGGGCAGGCTGTCGAGAAACTCGATCTCCTTCGGATATTCATACGGTGCGAGGCGATGCTTCACGAAGGCCTGCAGCTCCGCCACCAACGAGGCCGACGGGCGATGCCCGGTCGCCAGCACGACGAACGCCTTCACCACCGCGCCGCGCTCGGCATCGGGTTTCGGCACCACCGCCGCATTCGCCACCGCCGGATGCTTCACCAGGCAGTTCTCGATCTCGCCGGGGCCGATGCGGTAGCCGGCCACCTTGAACTGGTCGTCGGCGCGACCTTCGTACCAGAGATAGCCCTGCGCATCCATGCGGGCCAGGTCGCCGGTGCGGCACCAGCTGTCGGACGGGTCACCGGTGAACTTGGCCAGGGTCGCCGGTTCGTTGTTCCAGTAGCCGAGGAAGAACACCGGATCGAGCTCGCCATGGACATCACGGCGATGCACCGCGACTTCACCCACGGTCCCGGTCGGGCAGACCTGACCCGCTTCATCGATCACCGCCACCCGGTGGCCCGGATAGGCGCGTCCCATGCTGCCGGCCCGCGCGGGCCACAGGCGTTCGCAGTTGCCGACCACATAGTTGATCTCGGTCTGGCCGAACATCTCGTTAACGGTCACCCCGAGTTCATCGCGCACCCACTGGAAAACCGCATCGCCGACCGCCTCGCCCGCACTCATCAGGCCCTGCAGCGTCAGCGTGTAGCGCTCGCGCGGATGCGGCACCGACTTCATCATCGCCTTGAGCGCCGTCGGGAAGAGAAAGGTGTGGGTGATGCGGTAATGCGCGAGCAGCTCGAACGCCTTCTCCGGCGAGAAACGGCCCTGATAGCCGAGGATCGGCCGGCCGAAGTACAGCGACGGCAGCAAGGCATCCATCAGGCCGCCGGTCCAGGCCCAGTCGGCGGGACTCCAGAAGATGGCGTCGCTGGTGACGCTGGGATCGCGCGGATCGAAGCCGAACCAGTTCTGGCTGGCAATGAAACCGGTGAGGTTGCCCAGCAGCGCGCGCTGAGGCAGCAGCGCGCCTTTGGGCGCACCGGTGGTGCCGCTGGTGTAGATCAGGATCGCCGGGTCGTCGGCGGCGTTGTCGCGGGGGGTGAAGCGCGCGTCTTCGGCCTGCAGCGCCTGCATCCAGTCCTGCTCGCCCGCCTGCAGCGACAGCGCCCCCACCGCCAGCACCTGACGCAAGGCCGGACATGCCGCACGCACCTGCCGCACGGCGTCGAGTGCGCCGGTTTCGACGATCGCCAGGCAGGCGCCGCTGTCGCGCAGCCGGTATTCCAACGCGTCGGGGCCGAACAGCATCGACAGCGGCATGGCCACCGCGCCCAACTGATTCAGCGCGATGTGCGCCACCGCGGTCTCGAACCGCTGCGGCATGACCAGCGCAACGCGATCGCCCGCGCCCACGCCGAGTCGCTGCAAGGCATTGGACAGCCGGTGCGCGGCGCGTTGCAGCTGGCCGTAGCTGTAGTGGGCGCGACAACCGCTGTCACTGTCGAACAGGATGGCGGGCGCTTCGGGCGTGTCGCGCGCCCAGCGGCCGCAGCACAGCTCCGCCAGGCTGATGCGCTCAGGCAGCTGCCACCGGAAACCGGCGTGGACATGCGGATAGATGTCGCCTGCCGGCGCCTGCGGGCCGGACGGGGTTCTGCCGGTCATGACGCCTTTGCCTCCTGATGGGGAACAAGAGGCTGGATGCTAGCGAGGGTGGGGGTCGGGGTCTTCATGGAAAGCCCGTAGCAAGTCATGGACCATTCAGGGTCCACCCTCTCCTGGTGGACCCTGCCCCGTGTTCCTACACTGCGCGCATGCAGATCTTCCACAACCCCCGTTGTTCCAAGTCGCGCGAGGCCTTGGCCTTGTTGGAGGCGAGAGGCCTCGCCCCCGAGGTCATCGACTATCTGAACGCGCCGCCCACGCTGGCAACGCTCATGACCTTGACGCGGCAACTGAAGCTGCCGGCCCGCGCCCTGCTGCGCGACGGCGAGGACGAGTACCAGGCGCTCGGCCTCGCGGACCCATCGATGACCGATGCCCAGCTGCTGCAGGCCATCGCGTCGCATCCGCGACTGCTGCAGCGGCCGATCGTGGTCGATGGTGACCGCGCCCTGATCGCCCGGCCTCCGGCGCTGCTCAACGACTGGCTGACCTGATCACGTTCAGCGATCAAGGGCAGCGATCAGGTTCACGGATCCGGTTCATCAATCCGGTTCATCGATCCGGTTCATCGGTGAAGGCGGGCCATGGCGCCCGGCCCTCACGACCACCTGATCACCCGGTCATGCAGTGCCCGTCTCCGGCGCCAGCCGACGAGGTCGGCCGGCCAGCAGGCCCTCGTAACCCTGCATCGCCTGGCCGACATGCAGGCCGTCGTCATCAATGTCGAAGGCCATCAATTCCTTGGCATGCGCGCTGCCTCGCAGCTTGACCACCGCCATCAGACGATCCAGTCGCCCGTCGAGCTCGACATAGCGCTGCAGGATGATGGCATCGGTCAGGAAGGCGGTGCCGCCGGGACTGAAGCGCAGATCGTCATACCGATCCTCCAGCTCGGAGGTCATCATCAGCGTGGCGCCGGTCGAGGCCAACGCGGCCACCAGACGGGCCAGTGATTCACGGAAGTCCCCGCGGAAGGTGGGCGCCAACGCCAGCTCGAAGCCGGAGAGCGAGTCGATCACCACACGCGTTGCGCGCACGCGGCGGATTTCCTCGATGAGCAGCAACGCCAGCTCATCGACCGACAGCGACTGGGCCCGCGTGTCCACCACCGCAATGCGGGCGGAATCCACCAGCGCCTTCATCGCCGCGCCGCGCGAGCGGGTCGGGCGTTGCTCGAAGGCCGCCAGCACGCCGACCTCACCCAGGCGTGCGCCCTCCACCAGGAAGGAGGCGGCCAGCAGGCTCTTGCCCGAGCCCGAGGGTCCCGCGACCAACACCGAATAGCCGCGTGGCAGGCCGCCACCCAGCATCCGGTCCAGTCCGGTGACACCGGTCAACTGGCGCGCGGCCAGGGGATCGGGCGGCAGTTCATCCCGGTAGGTCGCCAGCGGCTGCGGCGCAAACACCCGCAGGCCGCTGTGATCGATGCGGAAGGTGTGCAGCCCGGGCACAGTGCCCTGGCCTCGCATCTTGATGATCTCCATCTTGCGGACCATGGAGTTGCCGTGCACGCTTTGGCGCAGCCAGATGAGCCCGTCCGACACAGTGAAGATCGGGCTGGGCTCGGCCTCGTGGAAGGCCTCGCCCACCAGGAAGGTCGTGGCCTGCCAGCTCGCCAGCTTCACCCCCAGTTCATGCACGAAGCGCTCCGCCGTCATGCCACTGGGCCCCGGCGGGATGGTCGCACCGAGCAAGGCGCGAAATGAATCCACGAACACCAGCCCCGGCTGGTGCTGCTCCACCTCGGCCACGATGCGCGCGAGCACCTGATGGAGATCGCCGCCCGCCATGTCGTCCGCGAGATTGACGAAGCGAATGGCGTTGTTGAGTCGATCCAGCTGGAAGAAATCGAACTGCTGCTGATAACGCAGCATCTTGATCGGCGGCTCGCCCAGCACGGTGAAGTACAGCGCGCGCCGTTCCGGCGTGGCGAGCGCAAACATCAACTGGTGCGCCAACGTGGTCTTGCCGCTGCCGGGCGGACCGGCGATGAGATTGAAGGAGAACTCCGGCAGGCCCCCGCCCAGGACATCGTCCAGGCCGGGCACGCCCGTCGACAGGCGGCGGATCATGGCGCGATCCAGATTCATGAGCACACTCCTTGGCACCCGAGGCGGGCGCCCTGCAATGGGGATGGACACGGTCCGCCGTCCGCTGGCGTTGAAGGCACGCGGGGCGGCCGCCTCGGATCAGGCACTCAGCGGCTGCTGCCGACGGGCTGACCTTGCATCGGCGAATCGAACACCACTTCGACGCGGCGATTCATCTGTCGTCCGGCGGCGGTCGCATTCGTGGCCACCGGCCTGGCGGAGCCGTAGCCCCGCGCATCGAGACGATCTCGTGCCACCCCTTGCGCGACCAATGCGGCGACGACCGAATTGGCGCGCGCTTCGGACAAGGTCTGGTTCGCGGCCTGTCCGCCCACGTTGTCGGTATAGCCCTCCACCGTGGCCCGACGCGCCGGGTTGTGCAGCAGGAATCGAGCCACCTTGTCCATGTGGGGAACGCCGCCCGGTGTGAGCTCGGAATGGCCGCTGGCGAACAGCGTGTCGCTGAGCGACAGCATCATCCCGCGCTCGGTTTGCGTGGCGCCCAGAGCGACGCGTTCGGCCTCCAGCTCACGGACGCGGTCATTGCGCTGGCGCAGGGCTTCCGCCTGTCGCGCCGACTGCGCATCGGCCGCCGCCAAGGCATTGCCTTGCATGGCCTGGTCCTGGCGCGCCCGGCTCAGGTCGGCCTTGGCCTTGTCCGCTTCCTGGGTGCGCATGGACAGCCGCATGCGGTCGCGCTCAGCCGCCGCGCCGGCCGTCTGCGCATCGGCTGCGCGGCCAGAGGCCACATCCTGGGCGATGACGGTGCGCTGCTGGGCGAGGTAGGCCAGATGGTCGATCTCGGCCAGGCTCAGTCCGTCACGCGCGGCCTGGTCGGCCTTGCCCAGGCTGGATTCGGCGGCAGCGAGTTCGGTGCGAGCGAGCGCGGTGACCTGCGGATTGTCCCGGGCCGCGCCGAAGCGGGCATGAGCGCGCTCCAGGGCGGTGTTGCGCTCGGGCAAGGCGCCGCAAGCGGTGAGCATCGCGATGGTGGTGGTCAGCAAGAGCAGAGATCGGGTGTGGGTATGAGACATGGTGAATCCTTGAAATGCAGGGGCGCGATCCGACCGTGGCGAGGCCTCGGCCCCGCATCGGTCATTCATTCGCGACCTGGCCGACGACGCGCGGCCAGGGAGGAGACAGTCCGCCGCCTCAATCAATGAGCGCGGCGGCGCATGGGCGATGGCGATGAGACGACGTCGACACACCGCCGCGCCGGAATGACGTCCGTGGACGCATCGAGCTCCGGCGGTGCGGACGGGGTGTCAGCGACCGGCCTGCCGCGCCAGTTCTTCGGCCAGGACCCGCGCGGCATCCCGCGCGTCTTCTGCGGCCTTGCGGGCACGGGCGGCGCTGGCTGCGGCGACCGCCGCCTGCGCATCGACCTGGGCTTCCTCTGCCATGCGGCGGGCGCTGACGTTGTCCTTGGCCTGTTCGGCCACCCGGGCCGCTTCGAGTTTGCTGACGGCCAACTGAAGCTGAGCGCCGGCGTACTTGGCGGTGTCAGGCGAGTCTGCGGCTTGCACGGCCGCTTGCGCCACGGCGATGTCCGCATGGGGTACCGGCACGCTGGCGCAGCCTGCAGTGATCATCAAGAGTGCGACGGCGATGGGACCGACCCGTACCAGGGTCCGTCCGGATGTGTGATGCTTCATTGGGCCTCCAAGGGCTGTGTGTCCACAGTCTGGGCGCCGAGTGAGCGAGGGTCTGTCCGGCAGCGCACATTGCAGGTCATTGCCATCCATGCAAAGCGATGCAATGGCATCGACTGCACGGCACTGCACGGCCCGGCACGACACTGCATTTCAACGCCATGCGTGGAGGGGTGGCGCAGGTGCGCGGCGCCACTTCTGCTGGCCGTCCGAACTCAGGGTCAGGTGTGCGGCGACGGTGGCAGCAGCGACAGCAGGCGGTCGTATTCGCGCTTGACCACCGCATAGCACTCGCAGGTGCGTCGCTCCAGGCCAGCCCGGTCCAGCACGGTGATGTGGCCGCGTCGGTAGTTGATGAGTCCGGCGGCCTGGAGATTGCCAGCCGCCTCGGTGACGCCTTCACGGCGCACGCCCAGCATGTTGGCGATGAGCTCCTGCGTCATCACCAGATCCACGCCGTGAAGCCGGTCCAGGCTCAGCAGCAGCCATCGGCACAACTGCTGATCCAGCGCATGGTGCCGATTGCAGACCGCCGTCTGCGACATCTGGGTGAGCAAGGCCTGGGTGTATCGCAGCAGCAGATGCATCGCACTGCCGGCACGATTGAATTCCAGCAGCATCAGGTCGGCACGCAATCGAAGCAGTCGGCCGGCACTCTGCACCACGGCCCGACTGGGGGTCGTCTGTCCGCCCATGAAGAGCGAGACACCGACCACGCCCTCGAAGCCCACGACCGAGATCTCTGCCGATCCGCCGTCCTCCAGCACATACAGCAAAGAGACGATGCAATCGATCGGAAAGTAGACATGCGAGAGTCGTCCGCCCGATTCATACAGCACCTGTCCCAGGGGCATGTCGACCGGCTCCAGGTCGGGCAGCCATCGCGCCAATTCATGCTCAGGCAATGCCGCCAACAACTGATTCTTGCGCGCCTCAAGGCTGGTGACCATTCGCCTCCCAGTGGGTGTGATCGGTTGTCGAGTCGCCTCGATGGATCGGAATGGTTCGATTCGATCGAGTATAGGTCGCTCATCGCCATCGATTGGGTCGGGTGGCCCCGCACTGCAGCGCTTTTCTCCGTCAGCGCTGATCAATCTCTCCAGCGCTACGTGCGCTTGCGCACCGACGAACGGCGCCATTGGTTGCACGCTGAGCCGAACCCCGATGCCTACGCATCTTGCCTCGGCGCCAAGCCACTCACCAAGGACCCTCATGACCAAGCATCAACGCGGCAACAAGGAAGCCAAGAAGCCCAAGAAGCCGACGCCACCGCCCCTGCCAGTGCAGGCGGCACCGGGGGCGCTGCACGATCCGGCCACGGGGCCACGCCGGGACAACAAGCGCTAGGCCACCGCGCCGCAGCTGGCTCCTGGCCCTCCTCTTCGGTGCCTCGTTCCGCTCGCACCGCCCAGGCAGGGACCCGGGCGGACAGGCGTACGCCACACGTCATCGGATCGAACCATGCTCAACAGCCTCAGCGCCCTGCACCGCACCAAGATCACTGGCAATGACGGCGACATCGGCCATGTGAGCCAGGCCCTGTTCGACGATCAGGCCTGGCGACTGCGTTTTCTCGTGGTCCGCACCAGCCCCTGGCTGCTCGGTCGCCGGGTGTTGGTGGTGCCGTCGATGCTGATCCAGCCCATCACCGCCGGCAGCATGCACCTCGACCTGAGCCGCCGGGTGATCCGCACCGGCCCGACCCTGCATCCGCTGCAGGAGGTGACGCCGCAGCAGACGCATGCCGCCATGCTGCATTACGAACAAGTGCCATCGTGGCCTGAACGGGCCGCGCTCTACAGCGACATCGACCTCCAGGGCTTTTCAGTGGGCAGCGGTCAGGACTTCCTCGGTGCAGTGCACGACATCGTCTTCGACGACACCGACTGGACGCTGCGCTACTTCATGGTCGACACCAGCGCCTGGTGGCAAGGCGGCCATCGGGTGCTCATCGGCGTGCGCTGGACCGACGGCATCGACGCCGCGGCCAAAGTCATCCGCGTGGGACTCACCCGGGCGCAGATCCAGGGCAGCCCGTCCTTCCAGGATGTGGGATCGATCGACCGGGACTACGAGGCCCGGCTGCATCGCAGCTACGCCCAGGCCGGTTATTGGGAGCGGCTGCAGGCGCAGACCTGATCCCGTCATGCCGTACGGCGCCGACTAGGCTTGCGACGTGCCCAGGCCGGTCTTGGCCGGCGCCCGGACGAACATCACCGGCACCGTGCTGTCTCGCAGCACCAGTTCCGCATCCCCGCCGAGGGCCAGGCGGCTCAGCCGCCGGCGGCCATGCGTGCCCATGACGATCAGGCCGCAATGCTGCCGGACCGCCTCGGCAACGATGGTCGAGGCCGGGCTCGATTCCACCGTCTCGCGCAGATAGTAGGAGACCTGCACGCCCTGGTCCTGTGCGGCGACCGCGGCCGTGGCGAGGATCTCTTCGCCGTAGTCCCGCAGGTTCTTTCGGTAGTCCTTGAGATCGCCCACACCCTGCAGGAACATCGGCTCGACATCCACCACGTGCAGCAGCACCAGCCGTGCATTGAGCGGTCGCGCCAGGGCCAGGGCCTGCTGGAATCCGAAATCGGCGGCCGCGCTGCCGTCGATGGGCACGAGGATGGTGTCGACCATGGGGCGCCTCCTGGCGAATGAAGGGTGAGTGGATGGACGAAGGAGCGGATAGACGGAAAGGCGGATGCGCGTATAGGCGGAATGACGCCGCCCATGTGGCGCGTGAATCGGCTTGGCATCGGCCAGGGGGTCTGCCCTCGCCATGCTGTGCCGGCGCTGACGCCGTGGGGGCTCAGCCGTTCTTGCGTGGCGCGCGCGAGCCCCAGATCCGCTGAAGGCAGGTCATCACCGCATGGATCAAGGACCTCGGCACGGCGCCGGGCCGGCGGTATTCACGCCAAACCTCCACCATGAACAGGGATTGGGACAGCACGGCCGCGGCCACCCAGATGGCCAGGCCCCAGCCGATGAAGTGCTCGGAGAACAGCACCGCGCCCAGCACGGCCAGCGTGCCCGCCATCAGCAGGATGAGTGCATTCATGCGGGCGCCTTTCGTTGGGGTGTCGCGGATGCCGTTCATCGCCACTATGGGCGCCCCGCCGTCGGCGGTCTGTGCCCCACCGCACGCAACCCGCGCGCAGACGCGCCATGCGCCCGCGCCCAGGCAGCGATCACCCCGATCGCAGGCCGATCCCTGGCCGATCGCGCCGAACTCAGGACGCGCTCAAACCGAACTCGGCCTGAGCCCCGGCCCCGCTCAGGCCGACGTCTCGCCGAACGCCGACAGCGCATCGCCGGCGAGCCGGCACAGGCGCCAATCCGGCATGATCGTCGCGCCCATGCGCTGGTAGAAGCGGATGGCATCCTCATTCCAGTCCAGCACGCACCACTCGAAGCGGCCATAGCCGCGCGCGATGGCGGTCTGCGCCAGCCTCGTCAGCATCCGCTGACCGAGGCCGGCCCCGCGATGGGCCGGCTGCACATACAGGTCCTCCAGATACAGGCCGGGCTTGGCGAGGAAGGTGGAGAAGTTGGTGAAGGTCAGCGCGAAGGCCACGACGCCGCCGCTCGCATGCTCGGCCACCAGCGCCTCGGCCACCGGACGCTCGCCGAAGAGATGGGGATGCAGCTTGTCGGCGGTGACTTCCAGCAGGTGGGTGAGGCTTTCGAACTCGGCCAGTTCGCCAATGAGTCCGACCAGCGCCGGCACGTCCTCGGGACGGGCCGCGCGCAACGTGTAGGCGTTCGATGCGTCGGGAGGCGATGCCGCGGGGCCGACGGGCGCCGCGGTGGTCGCAGCCGAGTGGATGGCGTCCGCCGCTGGGGCAGCACCGGCAGCCAGGTTCGATGGCGCGTTGGACGATGAAGGCGTGGAAGCAGCGGTCATGGCGAGGAATCTCTGGCAGGGGTGACGTTCACCGGGGAGGTGTCGACGGAACGGTCGATCGACGGATGGGCCGCATTGTCTCCATGGCGAAAGCGCGCCGCATCGCCGCGCCGTAAAGTGCCGCTCCATGAGCACCGCCTATGACGCCCGCCGACCGCACCGCAGCGAATTCCTGACGCTGCGCGGCCTTCGCCACCATGTGATGCGCTGGGGGCCGCCGCCGGACGGCTCGCGGCCGCTGCTGGTGATGCTGCACGGCTGGATGGATGTGGGCGCGTCCTTCCAGTTCATGGTGGATGCGTTTCGCGAGGACCGCTCGGTGCTGGCCATGGACTGGCGCGGCTTCGGCCTGACCGACAGCTCCGGCGGCGATGCCTACTGGTTCCCGGACTATCTAGGCGATCTGGATGCGCTGCTGGATGCGGTCAGTCCCGACGCTCCGGTGGACCTGCTGGGCCACAGCATGGGCGGCAACATCGTGATGACCTATGCCGGCGTGCGTCCGCAGCGGCTTCGCAAGCTCATCAACCTGGAAGGCTTCGGCCTGCCGGAAACCATCCCGGAGATGGCGCCGGCCCGCCTGGCCGAATGGCTGGATGAACTGAAGCAGCCGCAACACCTGAAGACCTATGACGATCTCGGGGGCGTGGTCGATCGCCTGATGAAGACCAACCCGCGGCTGGCGCCGGACAAGGCCGCCTGGCTGGCGCCGCACTGGTCCCAGCGTCGGGACGATGGGCGCTGGCACATCCTGGGCGACCCGGCCCACAAGCGGACCAATCCGGTGCTGTATCGCCGCGCCGAGGCGCTGGCCTGCTGGTCCCGCATCGAAGCGCCCACGCTGTGGGTCGAGGGCAGCGAGACCAACATCAGCCAATGGTGGGGCAACCGCTATCCGCGGGAGGACTTCGAGACCCGGTTGAGCGTGGTGCCGCAGTTGCAGCGTGTGACCCTGCAGCAGGCCGGACACATGCTGCACCACGACCAGCCGGACGCACTGGCGCGCGAGGTGCAGGCCTTCCTGGGCTGAGCACCGTGCGGCGCGCCACTGCGCGCCCGGTCGAGCAGACGCGCAGGCAGCGTCAGGCGGGCACCACCACCGCCTGGTAGATCGAGACGAACTCCGGCGGCATGCGGCGCGGTCGACCGGTGCTGATCTCGATGCAGACCAGGTCCCAGCGGCCCCGCATCAAGGTTTGCCCATCGCTGGCGCGGCGCAGCTGGAAACGTCGCTCCATCGACAGCTTGCCGTCGCCGGCGGTAAGCCAGGTGCCCAGCACCAGCGACTCGCCTTCGAACGACGGCAGCAGATAGTCGTAGCCGCCGTGGCGGATGGCCATCGCTCGATCGAGTCGGCGGTAGTCATCGAGGCTCAGGCCCAGCGCCTCCGAATGCGCCCAGGCCACCCGCTCGCACCACTGCACGTAGACCGCGTTGTTGGTGTGGTTCAGGCCGTCGATGTCGGCCGCCTGAGGGCTGACCGTGAGCCGGTACGGGCCGGGAAGGTCCCAGCCCTCCAGCAGATCGGTCGCACTCATGGGGTCGCGCCGGCCTTGGCTTGCGGGCGCAGACGGGCCAGCACGTTGTCGCCCTCGTCGATCAGCAGCAGCCGGCTGCGTTCGGCGCGGATCGAGCGGGTGGCGGCCAGCGCGGCATGCCAGTCCCGTGCGATGGCATCGCCGGGCGGTACGCAGGCCATGCGAGTGGTCGCTGCGCCCGACGGGTTGAACCGCAGCGCGCCCGGCACGTCCGCCGGCGTGGTGATCGCCTGGCGATACCGGTTGCAGCCGTCGGTGCCTTGGGCCATGCCGTCGACCACCTGCAGGGTGGGCCGCGGTCCGTTCTCCGGCAGATCGCGGCTGCCCAGGGAAGCCACCTCCCAGGACTGATCGCTCCAGCGGTGCAGCGACGGGCCGTCCGCCGGCAGCGGCCGGGCGGTGGACGAGGAGGTGGCGGATGAGGCGGAGCCGGAAGCGCTGGAGGAGGCGGACGGTGCCGCGCAGCCGGCCACCAGGGCCAGGATCAGCAGCGGTCCGACGAAGCGTGAGGGGTGCATGAACAGGTCTCCGTGTGAAGTTGGGCGCGTGTCAAGCCGAGATCGGGCTGAAGTCACGCAGCAGTTTGGGCAGAATGCCGGCCCTTGATTCTGTTGTCGTCGCTGCTGCGCGCGTGTCGCACAAGCGGCGGCACCGACCTTGGGTGCTTTCATCGTCGATCTTGGGTCCGCTCTGGCTGGACGCAAGGTCCTTGCGGGTCATTCTTCGGTGCTTTCGGCCCCTCCGCCCTCTCGACATTCCCGGCTCTTCCTCCTCCCGCCTCATGAACATCATCGTCAACGAAGATCTCCGCGCCTACATCGACCCGCTGACCGAGGACGAATACGCCGCCCTGGAACGCAGCATCCTCGCCGAGGGCTGCCGCGATGCGCTGGTGCTCTGGGGTGAAGTGCTGATCGACGGCCACAACCGCTACAGCATCTGCTCCCGGCACGGCCTGCCCTTCCAGACGGTGCAGAACACCCGGTTCACCTCGATGGAAGACGTCCATCTGTGGATGATCGACCAACATCTCGGCCGACGCAGCGTGTCGGACTTCCAGCGCGGCGTGTTGGCGCTGCGCAAGAAGGAGATTCTGGAAACCCGCCGACTGGCCGTGCTGGACGATCCCGCGCCCGACGCCAGTGCCTCCGAGGCCGCGACCGGCGCCGGTCCCGAGGCTGCCCTGCCCCCGCCGCCGCCGCTCAAGAGCCGCGAGGCCATCGCCCGCGCTGCTCGCATCAGCAGCGCCACGGTGGGCCAGATCGAGAAGATCCAGAAAGCCGCCGCGCCCGAGCTGGTTGCTGCGGTGAAGTCGGGTGAGGTGTCGATCAGCGCCGCAGCCGTGATTGCCGACCTGCCCGCCGAGGAACAGGCCGCCGCCGCTGCGGGTGGCAAGAAGGAGCTGCGTCAAGCGGCCAAGCGGGTGCGGGAGTCACGCGGCGGCAAGAAGCCGGCTTCGGATGCGGTGGCCGAGGTGGCCGTCGAAGTGCTGGGCGTGGCCACCACCGAGGACGGCGAGCCCGAAGCCGATCCGCGCATCGCCCTGCTGCGGGCGCAGGTCAACGCCCTGCAGGAGGAAAACGGCCAGCTGCGCGCCCAAGTGACCGAGCTTCAAGCGCAATTGAGCGCCGCCCGGCACTCGGCCGGTTGACGGGCCTGGTCCCCGCCCGACCCGCCCTCGATCCACGCTCGATCCGCCTTCAATCCGAACCTGGCCTGCGATTGATCGGCGCTTGATCGGCGCTTGACCTGCGCTTGACCTGCGCTTGACCTGCGCTGGATGCCACCCCGGCATCCCGCATCGCAGCGGCGGTGAATCGCTTCACCAGCAACGCGCCGTCGAGATCAGAACTCGGAGGGGCGCGAGCGGACCGGCTCGGCCGGTGGGGCCACCGGCGGCGGAGCCGCGCCGTGCACCGCCACCCAGGCGGCCTCGCGGCGGTTCATCGTCCGCGCGTAGTACCAGACGATCAGGCAGTAGACGATCAGGCCGCCCTGCGCGCCCACCCAGAAGCTGAACGGCCAGCCGAAGAAATCGAAGCTGAGATCGCGCGCAAACCAGGCCACGCCGAAGGTCACGCTCGCCCAGAGGGCCAGCAGCGACAGCGTCAGCGGCCACACGCGGGGACGCTGCGGCGCGCCCGTCGGCGACATCGACCCGACCGGGTCGCCGTGTTGGGGGACATCTCGAAAATCGGCCATGCGGCCATCTTAGGCGGCCCCCTTGCCCGCCCCATGAGAAAATGCGCCGCTTGTCCCGGCCGTCGGCCGCGGACATCGCGATCCCGCCAGTGGCGGCAAGCGGCCCGACGCAGGACCGCCAGGCCGTCTCCACGCTTCAAAGAAGACCATGGACATCGAACAAATCAATGCGATCGGGAACTCCCTGACCGATCTGCAAGCGCGTACCGACGCGCTAAGGGGGTACCTTTGACTACGACCGCAAAGCACTGCGGTTGAATGAGGTCAATGCCGCGTTGGAGAACCCCAACGTCTGGAATGACCCCAAGCGCGCCCAGGAACTGGGCAAGGAAAAGCGCACCCTGGAACAGGTCGTCGAGACGATCAACCACCTGACCACCAATCTGGCGGACAACCTTGAACTCTTCGAGATGTCCAAGGCCGACAACGACGTCACCGGTCTGCAGACGATCGAGGCCGATGCGGCCAAGCTCGCCGAAAGCGTCGAGCAGCTCGAATTCCGGCGGATGTTCAACAACCCGGCCGATCCGAGCAACTGCTTCATCGACATCCAGGCCGGCGCCGGCGGCACCGAGGCCTGCGACTGGGCCGGCATGCTGCTGCGTCAGTACACGCGCTATTGCGAACGCAAGGGCTTCAAGTACGAGATCGAAGAACTGACGCACGACGAAGTCGCCGGCATCAAGAGCGCCACGCTCAAGGTCGAGGGCGAGTACGCCTTCGGTCTGCTGCGCACCGAATCCGGCGTGCACCGCCTGGTGCGCAAGAGCCCGTTCGACTCCTCCGGCGGTCGCCACACCAGCTTCGCCTCGCTGTTTGTCTATCCGGAAATCGATGACTCGATCGAGATCGACATCAATCCGGCCGATGTCCGCACCGACACCTACCGCGCCAGCGGCGCCGGTGGTCAGCACATCAACAAGACCGATTCGGCGGTGCGCCTGACCCACATTCCCACCGGCATCGTGGTGCAGTGCCAAGACAGCCGCAGCCAGCACAGCAACCGCGACGTCGCCTGGCGCCGGCTGCGTTCGCGGCTGTACGACCATGAGATGAAGAAGCGCATGGTCGAGCAGCAAAAGCTCGAGGACAGCAAGACCGATGTGGGCTGGGGCCACCAGATCCGCTCGTATGTGCTGGACCAGAGCCGCATCAAGGACCTGCGGACCAGCGTCGAAGCCTCCAACACCCAGAAGGTGCTGGATGGGGATCTCGACGGCTTCATCACCGCCTCGCTCAAGCAAGGCGTCTGACAGCATGGACTGCCGGGCTGCCCGCCTCGCCGCTGATCCGGCCCCGCCGCACCTGACCCATCCGAAGGTCGGCGGCGCCCGCCGGTCCGGACGGGGCGCGCGGGCCGCGGTGGTGCCAGGCGGTGCACCTGCGTCCTCGTGGTATGACACAGGCTGTTTTTCCGGGCCGCGGCCGGCGGGTGTCGACACGTGTCGACCGGCCGGGCGCGGCCCGCTGTCGTCGGCTTGGCCGGCGTGAATTGACACTTTGTCGGGCCGGCCGGCCTGACCTTTTTTAGGATGACCGACATGCGTGAAGGCACTGCCAACCTCATCCGCCGCGAGGACTACGTCGCGCCCATCTTCTGGATCCGCACCGTCGACCTGTGTTTCGACCTGGATCCGGCCAAGACGCTGGTGACCAGCAAGATGCGCCTGGAGCGCAACGCCGCCGTGGCCCACGGCCCGCTGCGTCTGCATGGCGAGGAACTGAATCTGCTGCGCGTCCTGATCGACGGCGAGAGCGTGTCCTTCCGCACCGAAGGCCATGAGCTCGTCATCGACAACGTGCCGGATGCGGACTTCACGCTCGAGATCCGCAACACCTGCTGCCCCGAGAAGAACACCTCGCTGTCCGGTCTCTATACCTCTGGCGGCGGCTTCTTCACTCAATGCGAGGCCGAGGGCTTCCGCCGCATCACCTACTTCATGGACCGCCCGGATGTGATGGCGGTCTATACGGTGACGATGCGTGCCGACAAGGCGCGCTTCCCGGTGCTGCTGTCCAACGGCAACCTGCTGGAAACCGCCGAGCTCGACAACGGCCGCCACCTCGCCAAGTGGCATGACCCGTTCCCCAAGCCCAGCTACCTGTTCGCCCTCGTGGCGGCCGACCTGGTGGCCCGCGAACAGCGCATCCGCACCCGCAGCGGCAAGGACCATCTGCTGCAGGTGTTCGTGCGCCGCGGCGATCTGGAGAAGACCGAACATGCGATGAATTCGCTCATCGCCTCGGTCGTGTGGGACGAAGCCCGTTTCCAGCTGCCCCTGGACCTGGAACGTTTCATGGTGGTCGGCGTGTCCGACTTCAACATGGGCGCGATGGAAAACAAGGGCCTGAACATCTTCAACACCTCGGCGCTGCTGGCCTCGCCCGCCACTGCGACCGATGCGGACTTCCAGCGCATCGAATCCATCGTCGCGCATGAGTACTTCCACAACTGGACCGGCAACCGCGTGACCTGCCGCGACTGGTTCCAGCTCTCGCTCAAGGAAGGCCTGACCGTCTTCCGCGATCAGGAGTTCAGCCAGGACATGGCCGCCACGCCCAGCGCACGTGCGGTCTGCCGGATCCAGGATGTGCGCGGCCTGCGGGCCCGCCAGTTCCCGGAAGACGCGGGGTCGATGGCGCATCCGGTGCGCCCGGACCAGTACGTCGAGATCAACAACTTCTACACCGCCACTGTTTACGACAAGGGCGCCGAAGTCGTCCGCATGTACCAGACGCTGGTCGGACGCGACGGCTTTGCCAAGGGCATGTCGCTGTACTTCGAGCGCCACGACGGCCAAGCCGTGACCTGCGACGACTTCGCCCAGGCGATCGCCGATGCGAACCCGGGTTCGGCCCTGTCGACGCGGCTCGATGCCTTCAAGCGCTGGTACGCGCAGGCGGGCACGCCGCGCCTGCAGGCCCGCGGCCACTATGACGCCGCCACGCAGACCTACACGCTGGCGCTGCAGCAGGTCAATCCGCCCGCGCCGGGACAGGACGGCAAGCTGCCGCAGGTGATTCCGGTGGCGCTGGGCCTGCTTTCGCCCGACGGCCAGGCGCTGCCGCTGATGCTGCAGGGTGAAGACGGCGCCGCGGGCGCCACCGACACCGAGCGGGTGTTGGTGCTGGACCAGGCGGAACAGTCGTTCGTGTTCGTCAATGTGCCGGTGGCGCCGGTGCCGTCGTTGCTGCGCGGTTTCTCGGCGCCGGTGGTGCTGGAAGACGGTCTGGGCGACGCCGAACTGCTGGTGCTGCTCAAGCATGACAGCGACGCCTTCAACCGCTGGGAAGCCAGCCAGCGCCTGGCGCTGGCGCGCATCCTGGGCGCGGTGCGATCGGGCAAGCCGCTCACGCTCGATGCCGCCTACCTCGACGCCATGCGTGCCGTGCTGCGTCATCCCGCACTCGAGCCCGCATTCAAGGCGCTGGCGCTGCAACTGCCGGATGAGGCCTATATCGCCGAGCAATTGAGCGACGTCGATCCGCAGGCGGTGCACGCCGCAGTGGCGGCCGCGCAAGAGCAACTGGCCGCCGCGCTGCAGGCCGACTGGGTCTGGGCGTACGACGCGCATCAGGTCGCCGGCGGCTACCAACCGGACCCGGTGCAGAGCGGCCGACGTGCGCTGTCCAACCTGGCGCTGTCGATGCTGGTGCTGCAGGCTACCCGCAGCGGCGACACCGTCTGGCCGGGTCGCGCCTATCAACGGTTCAAGGACGCCGGCAACATGACCGACCGGCTCGGCGCGCTGTCCGCGCTGGTCAATGCCCATGCCGAACTGGCCGACAGCGCGCTGGCGCGTTTCCACAGCCAGTTCAAGCACGATGCGCTGGTGATCGACAAATGGTTCGCGCTGCAAGGTCGCGCCGCCGAGCAGGAGGGCCGCACCTTCGCCCGGGTGAAGCAGTTGCTCAAGCATCCGGACTTCACGCTGAAGAATCCGAATCGCGCCCGCAGCCTGATCTTCTCGCTGTGCATGTTCAACCCCGCCGCCTTCCATCGCCGCGACGCCGCCGGCTATGTGTTCTGGGCGGAACAGGTGTTGGCGCTCGATGCCATCAATCCGCAAGTCGCCGGCCGTCTGGCGCGGGTGATGGACCGATGGACTGCATTGGCCCAGCCCTATCGCAGCGCTGCCCGCGAGGCGATCGCCCGTGTGGCGGCCAAGCCGGACCTGTCGAACGATGTGCGGGAGATTGTCGAGCGCGCGCTGGCAATGGATCCGCAGTGGGCCGCAGTCAGCCCCGCCAGCGACGCCCCCGCCGCAGCACCGGCCGCCGAAGCCGCTGCGCAAGGCTGATCGGGCGGATCAGGCCGATGGCGCGCACGGGAGCGACGACTGACCGACACCTCACCGGTGCGGTCGGTCCCGCTCCCAGGCCCCAGCCAAGCGCGCCTCGCCCACGATTGCGACGAGTTTTTCAACCATCCGGAGTCGTTTCATGAGTCAACGCGTCAGCCTGACCCAGTACCTGGTCGAGCAGCAGCGCCTGCATGGCCACATCCCGTCGCAGCTGCGGCTGCTGATCGAAGTGGTCGCCCGCGCCTGCAAGCGCATTGCCATCAGCGTCAACAAGGGCGCTCTCGGTGATGTGCTGGGCACGGCGGGATCGGAAAACGTGCAGGGCGAGGTCCAGAAGAAGCTGGACATCATTGCCAATGAAGTCCTGATCGAGGCCAACGAATGGGGTGGCCATCTGGCCGCGATGGCGTCCGAGGAGATGGAGAGCATCCATCTGGTGCCCAATCGCTTCCCGCAGGGCGAGTACTTGCTGATGTTCGATCCGCTGGACGGCTCCAGCAACATCGATGTGAATGTCTCGATCGGCACCATCTTCTCGGTGCTGAAGAAGCCCGAGGGCAGCAAGGGCGTCAGCGAGGACGACTTCCTGCAGGCCGGCTCGGCACAGGCGGCTGCGGGCTATTGCGTCTACGGGCCGCAAACCACCCTGGTGCTCACCGTGGGCGACGGCGTGGCCATGTTCACCCTGGACCGCGAGCAAGGCTCCTGGGTACTGACCGCCGACGATGTGAAGATCCCGGAAGAGACCAAGGAATTCGCGATCAACATGTCCAACATGCGCCACTGGGACGAGCCGGTGAAGCGCTACATCGACGAATGCCTGGCCGGCGAAGACGGTCCGCGCGGCAAGAACTTCAACATGCGCTGGATTGCGTCGATGGTCGCGGATGTGCATCGCATCCTGACCCGTGGCGGTGTGTTCCTCTACCCCTGGGACAAGCGCGAACCGAAGAAGGCCGGCAAGCTGCGGCTGATGTACGAAGCCAATCCGATGGCCTTCCTGGTGGAACAGGCCGGTGGTGCCGCCACCAATGCACGCGAGCGCATCCTGGACCTGCAGCCGACCCAGTTGCATGAGCGGGTGTCCGTGGTGCTGGGCTCGAAGAAAGAAGTGGAGCGGATTACCGCCTATCACCTTGAGGCGAAGCCTTGAGGCTTGAAACGTGACGAGGGCGGTGGACGGCGATGCAGATCAGCGCCGTGCGCCTGATCCTCCACTGATCGGGACTTGATCAGCACGCCACAATGAGAAAGGCCGCCCAAGGGCGGCCTTTTTGCTGCTCAACCGGCCAGTGACAACATGGCGAGTCGGGCAAGCGCAGGTGAATGGGCAAGAGACCCATCGCTGCGGCAACTGGCCGCAGCGGGGACTCATCAACGCCGATGCGGCGTCGGCCGGGGGGCACCGCCACCAGCACCACGTTGGATGTGCCGGAAGGTGATGCGACCCTTGCTGAGGTCGTAAGGCGACAGCTCGAGCGACACATTGTCGCCAGCCAGGATGCGGATGAAATGCTTGCGCATCTTGCCGGAGGCGTAGGCGATCAGGCGATGGCCGTTCTCAAGCACAACAGCGAAACGGGAGTCGGGCAGCACTTCCTCCACCACCCCGTTCATTTCAATGAGTTCTTCCTTTGCCACGGGTTCTCCTTTGTCAGTGTGGTGGTGAGCCGCAGTCCGCACCCGGGCGGGCCGCGTCTCGATCAGGTGTGCCGGCCTGGCGCTCGGTCCCCGTCATGCGGGGAGGAGCGTCGCGAGGCTCTTGCGCGCCCAAGCCGTACCTTCCGCCGTAGCGTAACGCAGGGCTGCCTGTTGGCTCGGGAACGTTGGCACGAAGCGCCACACGCGATCGATGCTGGACATGCCGCGTCCCGAACGAATCGAGACCGAAGCGGCAAAGCCGCCGTCGACATGGGGTTTGGTCATAGGTGAGACAAGGTAACGCCCCACCTCAATGCTTTTGTTTTGCATGTTTTTTTTGAGGTGTGTGCGCCTTGACTGGTCAGTATCACCGTCTTGGCGCGGTTTGGATGTTGCAGGGATGTTAGACGTGCCCTGCCACGTGATCGCGTGTTGAATTACAGCGCGCGAATGTTGGCGGCCTGCAGGCCCTTTTGGCCTTCCTTGACCTCGTACTCGACGCGGGCGCCTTCGGCCAGGGTACGGAAGCCGCCGTTGTTGCGGATTTCCGAGTGGTGGGCGAACAGGTCCTTGGAGCCGTCAGCCGGCGTGATGAAGCCGAAGCCCTTGCCGTCGTCGAACCACTTCACGGTACCGGTTTGCGTTTGATTGGACATGGTGTTTCCTTTGGAAATTAAGAAGATGAGCGAGAACACTCCGCCGCCACATGGCGATGCGGAGACAGAAACACTCAAGAACAGTCAGCGGGAGTTGATGCTGTAGCGAGCCGCTCGCGCGAGGTGGGGTCAGGGGATGACCGGCGGGGCTGCAGATAAAGACCTTGATAAACGGTCTTGTGCGTATCTATGTTCCCGAATATAGCACAAGGTTTTGGTTTTCCGCTATGGGTCTCTGCGGAGTTCGCTGCGCGTCGCATTGCCGTCACGGTGATTCGGGACTTCTTGGGTTCCCGTTGGGAGCCACCTTGGGTCGCAGTTGAACAGACCTCAAAGCGCAGACCCAAAAAATGCAGACCAGAAAAGAAAGAAGGCCTGAGGTCTTGCAACCTCAGGCCTTCGAATTGGTGCCGATGAAGAGAGTCGAACTCCCGACCTTCGCATTACGAATGCGCTGCTCTACCAACTGAGCTACATCGGCATTCTTTTGACGATTCACCGTCGCTGGATGGCCATCAATTCAGATGAACAATCATGCGGGCGGTCGTCAGCAGAGCCTTGGAGTATAGGGCAACTTTTTTTGGCCGGCAAGCATGGAGGTCGCGGACCTCATCCCAGATCGAGATTGAACCTCACCCGCTGCAGCAGCTTCAGGAGCATCTCCTGCTCTTGAGCGTCTAGCCCTTCGACCGCCAACGCCGAGAGCTGCTTCGCCTGCCGCCGCAACGCCTGATTCACTGCATCGCCTTGCGCGCTCAGCCGCAACCGGACGTGGCGGCGGTCCGCTTCATCGGCCTCCGCCTCCAGCAAACCTTGCTCTCTCAGCCCCTTGATCAGCCGCGCCAGCTGCGCCTTGTCGCGCCCGCTGTGCTGGGCAAGATCGCTTTGCGTGGCGCCTGGGTGGCGCGCGAAGAATCCCAGCACCTTGCCGTCCATGTGGGTGATGTCGTGCGGCCCATCCTTGAGCACCCGGTACTGCCGCGCACGGTACTGATGCATGACGGTGTGGATCAGCTCCAGCACATCCTCCTTGCCCCTGCCGCTCGTGGTGTTGGTTGACATTATCAATCGAATGCGAAATTATTGATGACATTATCAACCGATCAGATCCTGCCTTCAATGACCTCCCATCTCCGCCCTGCCGACGACTCCCCCGAGCCATTCCCCCTCCCCACCCTCGCCCCGTCGATGGCCGCTCCCGGCGACGGGCCAGCCCCCTCCCACCGCGCGCCGGCCGCCGATCCACTCAGCGCGGTCAGCCGGGTGAAGCGGGTTCGTCACGAGATCAAACGACGCGAGCTCACCGTGATGCGCGTCGAATCGATCACGCCGCACTTTCGTCGCATCACGCTGAGCGGCGAATCGCTGAACGACTTCATCAGTGCCTCGTTCGATGACCACATCAAGCTGATCTTCAGCGCAGACGGTGAGACTCCGGTCATGCGCGACTACACGCCTCGCCGATACGACACGTCATCCCGTGAACTGGTGATCGAATTCGCCCAGCACGGTGACGGGCCCGCAGCCCACTGGGCGGCACAGGCGCAGCCCGGCCAATCGCTCACCGTGGCGGGACCTCGCGGCTCCTTCATCATCCCGACGGACTACGACTGGCATCTACTCATCGGCGACGAGACGGCATTGCCTGCCGTGGCGCGCCGACTGGAGGAACTGCCCGCCGGCGTTCGCGCGCTCGTCGTGCTCAATGTCCCAGCCAGTGACCGTCGGCCATTGGAGACGCATGCCCATGTCGACCTGCGGTGGGTCGATGGCGATGAGGCCCTGCGCTCGGCCATTGGCGACCTCACGCTGCCGCCCGGCGAAGGCTATGCCTGGTGTGCGGGTGAGGCGTCGACCGTGGCGGCCGTGCGTCGAATGCTGGTGGAGGACAAGGGCCACGACCGGCACGCCATCCGCGCCTCGGCCTACTGGAAGCGCGGGGCGAGCAACCACCACGAAGCTCTTGAATAAGGCCAGCAAGGCCGGCCGCAGGCCCGTGGCACACTGCAGCCGCCCGACCGGAGGCGGGCTGCCGTGATCGATCATCTCCTGTTCAATCCCCAATGGCGCCTGGCTTGGCGTGTGCTGTTCCTGGCGCTGGTGACTGTCATCAGCTGGCTGGCGTTCAGTCCCCACCCGCCCCAGGGCGCCGACCTGGGATGGGACAAGGCGAACCATTTCGCCGCCTTCGGCACCTTGGCGGTCGTTGGTCTGCAGTGTCTGCGTCCGAGCGGGAACCGCCGTTGGGCGGTGCTGACCGGACTGTTGGCCTACGGCATCCTGATCGAATGGGTCCAGTCCCATGTGCCCGGCCGGGATGCCGATGCGCGCGACGTGGTCGCCGACATGATCGGCGCGGCCCTTGGCGTTGGCGTGCACCTGCTCCTCACCCGTTTGGCGGGACGGCGACGCAGCGCCCAGGCTAGCCCTCGCTGATCTCCCGCCGGGTCATCGCGATGGCCACCGCCTGAGCGCGGTTGCTGGCACCGAGCTTGCGCAGGATCTTGCGCACATGGTTCTTCACCGTGAACATGCTGATCCCCAGCTGGATCGCAATCCCCTCGTTGCTCAACCCCGCCCGCATGCCCTCCACGATCTGCTGCTCGCGAGGCGTGACCAGGTCCAGCATCCGCTGTGGCGCCAGCGGACTGCGCGAGGACCATCGTGCCCGTCGCCAGGCCGCATGCATCGCCGGCACCAGCAGCTCGAACTGCTGAACCTGGTCGATCGGCCAGCCATCGCCGGCGAGCAGGAACAGCGCTTCGGGGCGCTCGCCCGGTCCGGGCACGCCGTGCACCATCACCGACCGAAAGCCCGCGTCCAACAGGGTCTGGAACACGCCGGCAGGCGCCTCCCCCAGCAAGTCGATGAACAACGCCCGACGCCCCGGCAGCCAGCGGCGCATCAGTTGCAGCCACAAGCCATGTTCCGGCGATTCGAGTTGCGACACCAAGGCCTGCGGTACCGGCCGAAGATGAAACACCTGCGCCGACAGCCGCGCCGACGGCGCGCTTTCCGACACACACACGAGCAACTGATGCGGCAGCATCGGTTGCATCCGGCTCTGGCTCCAAACGAAGAACTGCGCCGGCGTGGTCGGTTGGCGAGCGGTCCACAAGGCCTCCAGCAGCCGCTCGGCCAACAGGCGATCGAGCAGCCAGTCCGGCGGCACCGCGTCCTGGCGATCTGCGACGAGTTCCGGCGGCGGCAATGAGGACAGCAGGTTCATCGGCATGAGCAGGTGGCAGCGGTCCGGCCATCAGCAACCGGATCGAGCGCAGGGTGCCGCCATCGCATGACGCGACGATGAATCGGCTGGGCGCTGGGGGGCGGGCCTTGCGGATGACTGTCCCGCAGGCAGACGTCGTTCTCTGCGCCGACGAGCCGATCTGCCAGCGGGCCGTCTGACTTCTGGTCATCCCTGTCCCGTCGGCCGGGAATCGTCCTTGCCCTTACTGACAGGCGGTGTCAGTTTGGCGGCCGCCTCCGCCTTAGGAGAGTGGCCCAAGGCGGGCGCGGCATGGCCAAATCGGCTACCGTTGTTGTGCGGCTCGCCCCCACGGGCCGCAGGAGTTGCTTGCATGTCGGATCCGGATTTGCCGCATCAGCGGCGCGAATGGTCGCGTCGCTTCGATGCGGTGCGACGTCATACCCTGGCCTTGGCGGAGACCCTGTCCGATGAGGATCAGGCCGCCCAATCCATGCCGGACGCCAGTCCGGCCAAATGGCATCAGGCCCATACGAGCTGGTTCTTCGAGGCGCTGCTGCTGCGCCCGCATCTCGCGGGCTATCAGCCCCTGGACGAGCGCTACCACTACCTCTTCAATTCCTATTACGAAGGCCTGGGGCCTCGGCATCCTCGCCCGCAGCGTGGCCTGCTGACCCGGCCCTCGCTGACCGAGGTTCGGGACTACCGCAGCCACGTCGACCGGCATCTGCATCAGCTCATCGCGCAATGTGCGGAGCCCCTCTGGCAGGCGGTGGTGGCACCGACGCTCGCGCTGGGGCTGCAGCACGAGCAACAGCATCAGGAATTGCTGCTGACCGATGCGCTCCACCTGTTGTCTTGCCATCCCTGGCGGCCCGCGCTCATCGAACGCCAGCCCACAGCGATCTCCGCCAGCACATCATCCTGGCTCGCCCATGACGGCGGATTGGTCGAGATCGGCCATGCCGACGGCGACGAGACCGGATTCGCCTTCGACAACGAAGGGCCGCGACACCGTGTCTGGCTGGAACCTTTCGAGATGTCGAGCCGCCTGGTGACCTGTGGCGAATACCGTCGCTTCATCGAGGACGGCGGTTACCGCGACCCGCGCTGGTGGTTGTCCGACGGCTGGGCGACGGTGAAGTCGCAAGGCTGGCGCGCGCCGCTCTACTGGATCGAGGACGAGAAAGCGAGCGAGAGCGAGAACGAACAGGACGCCCCGGCATCGCAGGTCGCCTGGTCCGTGTTCGGCCTGAACGGCGTCCATCCGCTGGACGACCACGCCCCGGTGATGCAGCTCAGCTTCTATGAAGCGGCCGCCTATGCCGAGTGGGCCGGTGCACGACTGCCCAGCGAATTCGAATGGGAGGCCGCCAGCGCCCTGCCGGGCATGTCGCAACTGTTCGACCAGGCCTGGCAGTGGACGCGCTCCGCCTACCACCCCTACCCGGGCTTCCGCCCGCTGGAAGGCGCAGCCGCGGAATACAACGGCAAGTTCATGGTCGGCCAACTGGTGCTGCGCGGCGGCAGCCTGGCCACCCCGCCGGGGCATACCCGATCGACCTACCGCAACTTCTTCCCGCCAGCCGCGCGCTGGCAGTTCACCGGGCTGCGATTGGCCCGCGATGCGCGTTCACGCGCGGAGATCCACGCATGAGCAGTTTCGCTGAAGACCTTCACGCCGCGCTGGCTGGCCCCGACCACAGCATCTCTCCGAAGTATTTCTACGACGCCCAGGGCTCTTCGCTCTTCGAGCGCATTTGCGAGCTGCCGGAGTACTACCCCACCCGCACCGAACTCGCCTTGCTCGACCAGCACGCGCCGGAGTTCGCCGCCCGCATGGGGCAGTCCGCGCAGTTGATCGAGTACGGCGCGGGCGCGCTGGTCAAGGTCCGGCGCTTGCTGGCGCATGCGCCGCAGTTGCACAGCTTCGCGCCGGTGGACATTTCCGGCCCTCATCTGCTGGCCGCCTGCGAAAGCCTGTGGCGTGAGTACCCCCACCTGCGCATCACGCCGGTGATCGCCGACTTCACCCGCGCGCATCGGCTGCCGGAGGCGCCGGAGGGCGGGCGCCGCATCGGCTTCTTCCCCGGCTCCAGCATCGGAAACTTCGATCCGCAGGAGGCGCTGACCTTCCTCAAGCTGCTTCGCACCGAACTGGATGGCGGCGCCTTGCTCATCGGCGTGGACCTGATCAAGGACCCCGCCTTGCTGCATGCCGCCTACAACGATGCGCAGGGCGTCACCGCCCGGTTCAATCTCAATCTGCTGCGACACGCTCAGCGGGAGCTGGGGCTGGAATACGACGCCCAGGGCTTCGACCATTACGCCTTCTACGAACCCCGCCGGCAGCGCATCGAAATGCACCTGTTGCCGCGCGGCCCCCAGATGCTGCAGTTGCAAGGGCGACGCTATCCGTTGGTGCCCGGCCAAAGCCTGCACACCGAGAGCTCCTACAAGTACAGCGTCGAGACCTTCCAGCAGCTCGCCCGCGAGGCCGGCTTTGTTCCCCAGACCGTCTGGACGGATGATGCCAAGTGGTTCAGCCTGCACTGGCTGGCGGCCTGAGGCCGACGGCACACCAGGGTGACCCGGTCGAATGAACGCACCGGCAAACAGGTTGAACCTGCGCCGTCTCAGCCTGTTTCGGACAACAACAAAGGCCCGGAGCGACGAGCTCGGGCCTTTGTTTGGGGTGCTGCCCCCAGTGCGACTCGGGATCGATGCCGTCCCTGCGCGAAGGTGCGATGCCAGCGCCGCCCGGTCAGCGATCTCTCAGGCGTCGTAACCGTAGCCGTACACGTCCGCCAGGCGGTCACGCAGATGGGCTTCTTCGTCGACGGAGAAGAAATACGGGAACAGCGTGCGGGAACGCCCTTCGGCCAGCTTGCCGCCATGCTTCTTGACCAGGGTCGAGCCGTACGGAATCGACAGGCTCATCAGCACCGCCGGCGCACCGACGCCGCGATGCAGCCGCTGTTCGCCATGGGTCTGGAAATCCAACATCCGGCGGTAGAAGCCGGTATGACGCGGATTCACCTCGATCACCAGATAGTCCGCACCCCAGTGGTGGGCCGCATGCAGATAGGCCAGATGCGACAGGCTGGCCAGCACCATCTTTGACGGGCCCTCCGGATCTGCGGCAAAACGGGTCAGCTCGCAAATCTTCCAGCCGCGGGCACGCATGGCCGCCATTTCATCCGGAAAACTCTGGTCGGCGCCCAGCACGCCCACATCCCGACGCATGCCAAAGGTCGACACCAGACGACCTTCCCAGTACGCCCCCAGCGTGACGTCCGCCGAGCGGCTCAGCTTGTAACCCCGCGACGCATAACGGCGCTCGACCAGCGAATGGCTGGTCTCTTCCATCAAGGCGCGAATCTCAATCGGGCCCTGTTCGGTGTCCCGAGAAACCAGCTCAATCGAGCCAGAGCGCGAAAACGCCATCTGTCGCGGAATCGACTGGTAGGCCTGCAATGCGCTCGCAGGGGCCTCCAGCTCGATGCTCGATAGATTTGCTTCGTCGCTCATTCCCAACTCCAGACTCATCGGTTATGGAGGCAAGTCTAGGCTCCACCCAAAGTAATTAATTCCGGCTGCAACGATAGTTAACAATTGCGACGATGGGCTTACGGGTCTGTACCGGGTCCTTGGGGCTGGTCAATCCCCCATCACTGCGATACCCCGCGAATGAGGGAACGAGGTGAAAGAGTGCTCACCAACCTTGCGGAGCGCCAATTGCCTGGGCTGGCGCCCCACTTTGGGGGATGGCGATCGCGTTGCCTTCAGCCGCTGGCTCAACGTCTCCGGAAAAACGCCGATCGGGTAACTTCGGGTGCAAATGTTCGCCATGCGGAATGCCTTGGCTTCAATGTCACCCCTTTTGGGAGCTAAAAGCCTCTCAGAGTCTGGGGGAATTCAAGGTCCATGCGTCGGAACCGTTTCCCGGCAAACGCAAAGGTCTCAACGCGGACGCCGGCAAGGCGCCGTGAACACTCACCCGAGCGGACGCGAGGCAAGCGCATCGCAGCGGCGCCGTGCGTCCTGAAGAAGCGATTCGACGCGCTGGTCGGCCAGGCGTGCACTGGTGTCCATGTCGAACAAAGCATCCAGGTCGCCTTCGGCAATGGCGTTGGCGGGCAATTCGCCTTGGTCCAATGACTGGACCAGCATCTCTCGCATGGAGCCCTGCCCCTGCCGCACGCGGTGGATGATGTCCTGCAACATGGCGGCAGTGCGCTGACGACCCAGCCGCGGCAGCAGGAGCAACTCCAGCCCCTCGCTGGCGACCAGCCCTTGCCGCGCAGCCACGTGGGCGCGCATCCGTTCCGGGCGCACCGTCGGCGCTGCCATCGACTGGGCCAGCGCCTGCACGGCGGCGTGGGCGTTGCCCAACAGGCCGTTCCATTCCGCCAGTTCGGCCTGGATCTGGCCCAGACCGCGTTCATGCTGGGGCGTCATGCAGCTGAACATGCTGGCGATGCGCTGCGGCACGCGCTGCACGGCGGCCATCGCCTGCTGCGCCGCCACCGGGTTGTGCTTGTGCGGCAAGGTGATGCAGACGCCACGGCCATCGGCCTGCGGCTCGCTCAGCTCCTCGACCTCGGCCTGGCCCATCAGCGCCACATCCTGGGCCAGCTTACCCAGGGCGCCACACATGATGCCGATTTCGGCCGCCAGCCGCATGCCGCGGTCGCGCTGGGTATGCCAGCACATGTCGGGCACGGCCAGGCGCAAGTCCTGCGACATCGCCTCCAACACCGCCTCGGCATGCTCGCCCAGGCTGTCCAGCGTGCCCACCGGCCCGCCGAACTGCAACATCAGCGCCGCATCCGCCTGACGACGCAGCATCTCAGCGCTGCGCAGCAGCGGCATCAGCCAGTTCATCACCTTGAAGCGGAAACTGATCACCTGCGCCGGCTGCATCAAGGTGCGCCCCAGCATCGGCACCGCCTCATGGCGCTCGGCCAAGTCCAGCAGATGACCGCAGAGCGTGAGCAGATCATCGTCGATCAACCGAAGCGCCTCGCGGGTGCACAGCACCATCGCGGTGTCGACGATGTCCTGGGCCGCCGCGCTGCGATGCACATAGGCGGCCGCCGACGGGTCGAACAACGCGACCGTCTCTCGCAGCCGTTGCACCACCGGCATGGCCAGGCTGCCCGCCCGGGGCGCGGCCGCCAGCAAGGCCGGGACGTCATACAGCTCCGCGCGACACAGGCTCACGATGGCCTGCGCCGCCGTCGCCGGCATCAGCCCGGCTCGGGCCTGGGCGCGCGCCAGCGCGGCCTCGACATCCATCATGGCCTGGACCACCGCGGTCGGTGAAAACACCGCCTCCACCGCAGGGGATGACAAAAAAACCTCAAACAACATGGATCACGACCTCTTCGGGCCTCTAAATGCTAGCGACGCAGGTCGCCTCCTCACCTTCACGCAAACCCGCGTCGTTCTTCGCCCACCGTTTGGGGGGAGCGACGCGACCATCGGTCTGACCACCAACACCGGCTGCCCGCAAGCAAAACGCGCCTGCCGCGGAACGTTCCGCAGTCAGGCGCGCGTGGCGCATTCGCAGAGAGCGCGATCGGAGAAAGAAGCACCCTCCGCGTCACGGTCCGGTCGACCCGTCAGCGCGACGGCAAGACCCGGTCAGGCCAGGCCGTCCGACGCCACGCGGGCAGCGGAACCAGGCCCTCAGGCCACCGGCTGGTACTGGGTGGCCAGGCGAGACATGTGACCCAGCGACACGCGATGCATCGTGATCAGCTCCAGCAGGCCGTTGCGGTGCAGTTCCAGCACCTTGTCGTCCGGCAGCTCGGCCAGGGCCTTTTCATTGATGGTCATGAAACCATCCACGTCCAGCTTCTCGCCGCTGCTCATGGTCGCCTCGAAGCGCATGTCCTGCAGCAGGTTCAGGTCTTGCAGCACATCGCAGGCCTGGCGGGTGCGGTCGGCTTCGCGCTCGAACTCCTCACAGAAATTCTTGGCGTTGAGCAGCAGCTCGGTCGCTTCGCCCTTGTCGTCGAACAGCGGCGCGCCGTCGGTCTGCGAGAAACCGTCCCAGGCGTCGTCGATGCACAGTGCCATGTTTTCGCCGTCGTCGATGCGGGCCATCGCGAACGGGTAGCGGCGGATGTAGGCCGGCAGGTAGCGACCGGTCCACAGGCCGTCCTTGATGAACAGGTTGCTGCCTGGCTTGAGGCCGAACACGGCCAGCGGTGCCACCGCCTGACGCTGGCCCTCCACGGCCGCGCCCACGCGCACGAACACCACCGGGAAATCCTTGCAGGCGTCGGAAAACTCGGCCACCGCCACGAACAGCGAATTCAGCCCCGCGATGCGGTCCAGCGAGGACTTCACGGTGCTCATGCGCAGGTTCTTGTGCTGCGTGCGGTCCAGCGGGACCAGATTGCCATACATCGGGGGGTTGCTCATTCACTCACTCCATCATCGGCCAGTCTCGAGACCAGCACCTTGTCCACACGCTTGCCGTCGAGGTCAACCACCTCGAATCTCCACGCGTCCCACTCCACCACATCGGCCGTACGCGGCAGGCGCCCCAGCAGCAGCATGACCATGCCGGCCAGCGTGTTGTAGCGCCCGCGGTCTTCCTCGGGCAGTTCCTTCAAGTCGAGGCGGTCCTTCAGCTCGGTCACCGGGATCAGGCCGTCCATCAGCCAGCTGCCGTCCGCACGCTGCACCGCCCAGGCATCCGCGCCGTCGGACGAGTTGAACTCGCCCGCGATCGCCTCCAGCACATCGCGCATGGCGACCACGCCCTGCACTTCGCCATATTCATCCACCACGAACACCAGCGGTGTCTCAGCGCCCCGCATATGGGCCAGCAGTTCCATGCCGGACAGCGTCTCAGGTACATACACCGGCGCGTCAAGCCCCTGGGCCAGATCCAGCGATTCGCCCGCCAGTGCGCGGGCCAGCAGATTCTGCGCGCTGAGCACGCCCACCACATCGTGAAGCCCGCCGCGGCACACCGGATACCGGCTGTAGCCGTGCGCCCGCAGAATCTGCAGCACCTGGTCGGGGCGATCGGTGATGTCCAGCCAGGCGATTTCCGCGCGCGGGATCATCATCGAGCCGATCTGACGCTCGTCGAGCCGGAAGACGTTGCGCACCATCTGGTGCTCGTGTTCCTCGATCACACCGGCATCGCGGCCTTCATCCAGGCTGGCAGCGATTTCTTCTTCGGTCACCAGCCGGTTGGCGCGGCCGCCCATGCCCAGCAGCTTGAGGGTGAATTCGGTGCAGAAGCTCAGCAGCTTGACGAACGGCCGGGTGATCAGCGACATGATCTCCATCGGCGGCGCGACCAGGCGGGCGACGTTCTCCGGGAACATCTGGCCCAGGCGCTTGGGCACCAGCTCGCCGAAGATGATGGTCACGAAGGTCAGCACCAGCACCACCAGGCCGGTGGCGGTGTAGTCGGACGCCCGGGCACTCAGCGGCGTGTTGGCGCGCAGCACATCAGCCAGCGGGCCGGAAAACGCCGCTTCACCGACGATGCCGTTGAGCACGCCGATGGACGTGATGCCGATCTGCACCGTCGAGAGGAACTTGGTGGGGTTCTCGTGCAGGTCCATGGCGGCCTGCGCGCCGCCTTCGCCGCTCTCCACCATGACTTGCAAACGTGCCTTGCGGGACGCCGTAAGGGCCATCTCCGACATGGCGAACAGACCGTTGAGCAGGATGAGAAAGAGAACTAGGGCGGTATCCATTGACAGCGCGGACTCGGTACAAACCCTGAGTCGCGCCCAAAACACAAGGCTGACAAGGTTAGCAGAGCCGGTGTGACACGAACACCGCAGAATCCCGGTCATGCATTACCTGATCGGCGATTTGCAAGGCTGTTGCGACGCACTGGCCCGACTGCTCGAGAAGATCGACTTCTCTCCCTCCCGCGACCGCATCTACCTGCTGGGCGATCTGGTGAACCGGGGTCCGGATTCCCTCACCACGCTGCGGCGGCTGCATTCACTGGGCGATGCCGCCCAGTGTTTGCTGGGCAATCATGATCTCCACCTGCTGGCCACCGCCGCCGGCGTGCGCGCCCCCCACAAGAGCGACACGCTGGACGCGATCCTGCAGGCGCCCGACCGCGAGCCGCTGCTGGACTGGGTGCGTCACCAGCGGCTGGCGATACGTGCGCAGGGATGGCTGATGGTGCATGCGGGCGTCGTGCCGCAATGGGATGCCGACCAAGTGCTGGCGCTGGCGGACGAGGTCCACACCCTGCTCCGCAGCCCGGACCTGGCCGACTTCCTGCCGCAGATGTACGGCAACGAGCCCGACCGCTGGAGCGAGGACCTCACCGGCGTGCCCCGCTTGCGCTTCATCATCAATGTGCTGACCCGCATCCGGTTCTGCAGCGCCAAGGGCAGGCTGGACTTCAAGACCAAAGAAGGCCTGGGCCTGGCGCCCGACGGCTATCTGCCCTGGTTCGATGTGCCGGGGCGCCGCACCGCGGGCCATCCGATCGCCTTCGGTCACTGGTCGACGCTGGGCCTGGTTCAGCGCGACGACCTGCTCGCGCTGGACACCGGCTGCGTGTGGGGCGGTCAACTGACCGCCGCGCGGGTGCTGGACGGACAGGTGCAGGAGATCCTTCAGGTGCCGTGCACCCAGGCCAAGAAGCCGGGGATGGATTGATCCAGGGCATGGTCCGCGCACGAACTGCGGATTGATTCAGATCAGCCGCACGCGCAAGACTGGCGTCGCGCCATGGCGGGTGGGTCGCGGGGGCTTTCCAAGGCCTTACAATCGCGGGCTTCTGTGGAAGGCTGGCCGAGTGGTTTAAGGCACCAGTCTTGAAAACTGGCGAGGGCTCACGCCCTCCGTGGGTTCGAATCCCACGCCTTCCACCAGCAGGATTTGCAGTGGCTGCGCGCCGGCGTGCCGTGAGCCATCCCGACGCCTCAGACGCCGCGCCAACCGTCCCCGCTCCGCATCGGCGCGGGCGCAACTGACGGGTCCGCACCTCCCTAACCCCTAGGCCACCGCGGCCGAGCACTTGCGCCATCACGGCAGCAAGCGGGAACCATTGCTTCATTGCGATTTCCTTGACCGCGTGAGTGCGTGGACTGCCCGCCTCCGTGCCGCCTGTGCGGCAAGCCGAGCCCCTCTCCCTGCTCCGCCCCCTATGCCTCGATTGGGGAAGTGACGCCGCCCGGCACCGCTGGGAACATGCAGGCGCGCTTCTCGCATGCCCCGCCTCCCCTTCGACAGGTCGCCGCTTTGAGTTCCTCCTTCCTCAGACCGGGCTGGACCCTGCTGGCGGCTTTTGTCTGGATGGGGATGGCGCCCGCCTGGGCCCTCGACCGAGACCGCACACTCGATCAGTTCCACCACACCCGCTGGACCACCAAGGACGGCGCCCCGCTGGGCATCCGCAAGATGAGCCAGACCCGCGATGGCTGGCTGTGGCTGGGCACCACCTCCGGATTGTTCCGCTTCGACGGGGTGCGGTTCGAGCGCCTCGCGCCGATCGATGATCCCGGCTTCGGCGAGCGCCCGGTGAGCACCGTCGCCGCTGGCGCGCAAGGCGAGCTGTGGGTCGGCCTGCTCGCCGGCGGCATCGCCCGGATCGACGCCCAAGGCAGGCCCACCACCTTTGCCCTGCCCGACGATCTGCCGTCGCGCCAGACGCTCGGCCTGTCCGTCCTGCCCAACGGTCTGGTGTGGGCCAACGTGGGTGGCGAACTGCTGGTGTACGAGGGCACGACCTGGCAACGCGCCGGTGCCGACTGGGGATGGCCCGCGACCAGCGTCACCGGCACCTTTGTCGACGCCGCCGGCGGCTTGTGGGTCATCAGCCCGAAGGGCTGGTTCCGCCTGCGCGCCGGCAGCCATCGTTTCGAAACCGTCGATCGTCACGATCCCGCCCCCCGCAGCGCCCGCATCATCGACGGTCAAAGCTGGCTCATCTTCAACGACAGGGTTCAGCCCCTGCCCGACACCGGCGCGCGAAATGCGCAAGCACCGCCGCAACCGGACTCCTCCTCCATCTATGTCGACCGCGCCCGCAATCTGTGGAGCGTGTACTGCCCCGCCGGCCTGTGCCGATCGCGCCTGCCGACCGGTCACCGGATGGCAGACGGCGCTTTCTCGCTGCCGCCGGTCGAGGAACAGTTCGATCGGCGCGATGGCCTGTCCAGCGACATCGGCATGACCGTCCTGGAAGACCGCGACGGCAGCCTGTGGGTCGCGACGCAGACCGGACTGGATCGTTTTCGCGACACGCTGCTGGCGCGCTTCAGCCCGTCCGGCTCGGCCACCAACTTCGTCCTGCAGCCGGAGCCCGAAGGCCTGTTGCTGGGGGCCGTGGAGGCCACTCGGGGGCCCATGCTCTGGCGGTGGCGGGCGCGACGCTGGCGGCAACTGCCGTGGCCCTCGGAGGGCGGCCGCATCCGCGCCTTGCTTCGAGACCCTTCCGGCACCGAATGGCTGGGCACCAGCAGCGGCGTCTGGCGTCTGGAGGGCGACGCCGCCCACCGCCTCCCCCTGCTCGACCCCACCGGACCTCATGATTGCCGACAACTGGCCCGCAATCGGCAAGGCTTGTGGGCCCTCTTTCATCAGAAGGGCCTGAGGCTGCTCCGCGATTCGGAATGGCAGCCGGCGCCGATGCGCGGGCTGGAGGCCGAGCAGCCCACCGCCTTTGCCCTGGAGGGCGAAGGCACCGTCTGGACCGGCTATCCCACCAACCGCCTGATCCGTTCCGATGCCCTGGGCAGCACGGCTTTCGGCCCGGACCACGGCCTGGATGTGGGCGCCGTGACCTTCCTTCATGTCGGACACCGCCTGCTGGTGGTCGGCGACCGCGGGCTGCAATTGCGCGTCGGCGATCGCTTCCATGCGTTGCGCAGCGATGAGGAAGAGGCGCTGCGCGGCGTCACCGGCGCCCATGAGAGCCCGGACGGTGACCTGTGGCTCAACGGCCTGCGCGGCGCCGTGCGGATCAGCGCGAAGGCACTCCTCGCCTTCGACCACGATCCCAGCCGCCCGGTGCCTCTGCAGGTGTTCGATTCGGCCGACGGCTACCCCTCCGGCGCGACCGCACTCGCGCCAGCCTCCAGCCTGGTGGCGGACGCCACCGGCGCGCTGTGGTTCGCCGGCCTGGATGGCGTGGCCCGCCTGGATCCGCGCCAGCTTCCGCCGCCTCGCCGTGCGCCGCCGGTGGTGTGGCTCGAAGCGGCGGCCGATCAGCATTGGAAGCCGTATCGCGAGGGCCTGGACCTGCCTGCGGGTACGCAGACCGTCTCGGTGCGCTTCACCACCCTGGACCTGGGTCTGACCGAACAACTGCGATTCCAGGCCCGGCTTGAGGGTGTCGACAAGGATTGGCGCGAACTCGGCCCGCAACGGGAACTGTCCTACAGCCACTTGCCGGCAGGCCGGCATCGGTTGGAGGTGCGGGCCGTGGTGGGCCACGGCCTGTCAGCCCAAGCGATGGACGCACCGGCGCCCGCCACGATGCGATTCTTCCTTCAGCCGACCCTCACCCAGACGTTGTGGTTCCGGTCCTTCGCCGCCGTGGCCGTCTTGCTGCTGTTGGCACTGGGGGTCCGCTGGCGCACCCGCGTGGTGGCGCGGCACGAGCAACGGCTGATGCGGCTGCGCATGGACGAGCGCGAACAGATCGCGCAAGACATCCACGACACCCTGCTGCAAGGCGTGCATGGCCTGACGCTGCATTTCCAGAAGGTCGCCAATCGAATGTCCGGCGGCGACCCCAACCGGGCGCTGATGGACGCCGCGCTGGACCGGGCCGATCAGCTCATCGAGCGAGGTCGCGAACAAGTCGCCGCCCTGCGTGCCGCACCCGCCCCGGCCCCGGATCTCGCCGCGGCGCTGTCGGACTTCGGTGAACGGCTCGCGGCGGACGGAGGCGCTCGCTTTCTGCTCGATGTGGATGGCCCCCCGCGCCAGCTGCGGCCCCACGCCCGGGATCAACTGCTGCGGATCGGCGAGGACGCGATCGCCAATGCCTTCCAACACAGCCATGCCACTGAAATCCGGGTCACCGTCACCTATCGGTGGAACGGCCTGCGATTGCAGGTGACGGACAACGGCATCGGCATGGCGAGGCCCCGCGTCGACAACGACCGGATCGGCAGCGTGGCAAACGGCGGCCTGGCTCGCCTGAGCGACCGCAGCGTGGGCCTGTCGGGACGGGCCCGGATTCATTCGGCACCTGGCGACGGCACCACCCTGACGATGCGCTTTCCCGCCTGGGGCGTTTTCGAGCGTCCCTGGTGGCCGATCGCCGTCGATTGCGAAGACTGACGGCCGAGCGCGCGCGCCAACGCCCCATCACCCTCGATCGGGGAAGTGACGCGCCCGGCCAGACCACCGACGATGCGACTCGTTTTCCCGCACTGCACCATTTGATCGCTGATCCCGCCACGCCACCACCGATCCACCGGATCTCATCACCATGAGTTGCCACCGTTTCGGACCGTTCACCCTGTTGGTTCCGCGCCGCCAGCTCTTTGAGGGCCAGCGCGAGATCAAGCTCGGCGCGCGCGCGCTCGACCTGCTCGTCGCGCTGGTGGAGCGCGCCGGTGCGGTCGTGAGCAAGCAGGACCTGATGGCCCAGGTCTGGCCGCATGAAGTGGTCGAGGACAACACCTTGCGGGTCCACATGGCCGCGCTGCGCAAGGCACTGGGTTCAGGCGACGGCACGCGCTACATCACCAACATCGCCGGCCGCGGCTACAGCTTTGTTGCGCCCTCCATTGCGATGGCGCCACCGCCGCTGGAGGTGCGTCCCACATCCGCCACACTGCAAAGCGGCGCACCGGACCGCGACGCCTCGCTCGCGGCACCCCCGCGGCCCGCCGCCCTCGCCCGACGCACCGACGCCGCTCGCCACGCCGCGCTGAGCGTCCCCACCCGCAATGAGCCGTCCGCCAGCCCCGACGCCGTACCGCGCGCGCTCCTCAACCCCACGCCGGTCGCCGTCCATCGACGCATCCCGCGGCTGGACTGCGGGTTGCTGGGTCGCGAGGAAACACTGGACGCGCTCGACCGTCATCTGGCCCGCTACGGCTTCGTGACACTGGTCGGCCCCGGCGGCATCGGCAAGACCAGCGTGGCGATCGCGGTGGCCCGCCAGGTCGGTGATCGTTACGCGCAGGGGGTCTGGTTCGTGGATCTGTCGATGCTGCCCGCCACCGCCTGCAGGGTGGATGTCGCGCTGAGCATCGCCAAGGTCATCGGTGTGGAGACGGCGGTCGAAGGCTTGTTCGACCGCATCGGCTCGCGTCTGACGGGGGGACGGCAGTTGCTGATCCTGGACAACTGCGAGCATGTGGTGAAGGCAGCGGCGGCACTGGTCGAAACCCTGCTCGCGCCCACCCCCGGCCTGCATCTGCTGCTCACCAGCCGCGAGCCGCTGCGGGTCGTGGGCGAACAGGTGCATCTGCTGCCCTGCCTGCCGATGCCGGATGCCTCGGTCTCGTCCATGACCGAGGCCCTGCACTATCCCGCCATCGAACTCTTCCTCCAGCGCGCCCGAGCCGCTGATCAGGATTTCGAGCCCACCGACAGCGATGCGGTCTGGATCACCCACATCTGCCAAGGCCTGGACGGCGTGCCGCTGGCGATCGAGCATGCCGCCGCGATGGTGCGCACCTTTGGCCTGAAGGCGCTGGCGTCGAGCCTGGACGATCGCTTCCTGCTGCTCTGTGGCGCGCACCGCCATGCGATCTCGCGCCATCAGAACCTGGAGGCGCTGCTGCGGTGGGGTTATGACCTGCTGGACGAGCGGGAGCAGCAGTTGCTGCGCTGGCTCTCGGTCTTCCGTGGTGCGATGCCGCTGAGCGACATCCTCACCTTCGCCTCCCCGGAGCTGATGGCGCGCCATGAGTTGCTGGCCGCGGTGCACGGCCTGGTCATGAAAAGCTGGCTCTTCCCCTGTCCCGGCCAGGACCTGCCGACCTATCGCCTGCATGCGGTCGCCCGCAGCTTTGCGCAACAGCAGTTGATGGCCGCAGGCGAACAGATCCAGGTGGGCTTTCGCCATCGCGACCTGTTGGCCAGCCGCGGCCAACCGGCGCGGCCGCCACGGCCGTGGACGCCCCCTTCGTCCTGGGTGAGCGGCTGACGTCTCATCGCCGTGCCCCGTCAGCGACCGGGCCCGCCGCAGGACGACGGGTGCAGTTGCAGTCACGCGTGAACACGCATGATCACGCGCGATCGGCGCCCGCGCTCTCGACATGCACCCGCACGCCCTCGATCCCTGGCGCGATGTGGTCCGCCAGGACGTGAAGGTCGGGATAGTCGCCGCCGTTTTGACGCCGATAGCGGATCGGGGGCTCGTCGAAGATGCCGGCGAGTCGATCGCGCCAGGCGGCCTTGGCCGCCTCCACCTGCGTGGCATCGAAACGGCTGGTGCCGTAGACCGCATGCGTCGGCAAAACCGACATGCCGGGGTAGAACAGCATGCCGTGGGTGATCGGGAACAGCAGTTCATCCAGTGCGCCATTGATGCCGCGGGGACCGTAGTCGCTCGCCGGGCCGCCGGTGGTGACCGACACCAAGGCACGGCGCCCCTGCAGGCCGCCTTCGCCGTACCGATGGCGGTTGCCAGCGCCTTGCACACCGTAGGCGAGCCCGTAAGCCCACACGCGATCGATCCAGCCCTTGAGGATGGCCGGCATGCCGAACCACCACAGCGGGAACTGCAGAATCACCAGATCTGCCGCCAGCACCTTGCGCTGCTCGGCCAGGACATCCTCGGTCAGTTGCCCGGTCGCAAAGCCGTGGCCGGATTCCGCCACCACCGACAGGCGCTCCGGATCAACGCGGGACGGGAAATCATCGCCGTCCACCACCGCCTTCCAACCCATCGCATGCAGATCGGACCGAGCCACCGTATGGCCGGCGGCGCGAAGCGCGGCGTCGGCGACGTCAGCCATTTGGCGGGTGAGCGAGGTCGGCTCGGGATGGGCGTGCACGATCAGCACGTTCTTGCTCATGAGGATCTCCATGTCAAACATGGCTCGCAGTCTGGGTGTTGAATCGCCATCGGTGAAATCGTCTTTCTGCTGTCCTACCATCCACGCCATGGATAGCTGGATCTGACCGCCATGGACCTTGGACGACTCGACCTGAACCTGCTGGTCACGCTGGAAGCCTTGCTGACCGAGCAGAACGTCACCCGCGCGGCAGCGCGGCTCCACCTCAGCCAACCGGCGGTGAGCGCCCAACTGAGCCGGCTGCGGGATGCCTTCGAGGATCCGCTGCTGCTGCCCGCGCAACGCGGCATGACGCCTACCGCCAAGGCATTGGCGATGCTCGATCCGCTGCGCCAGGCGCTGGATCAGGTGCGCAATGCGGTGACGTCGCAACTGGACTTCGATCCGAGCCGCGCAGACCTCACCGTCAACATCGCCTGCTCCGACTACATGCAGGTGGCGGTTCTGCAGCCGCTGGTGCTGCGCTGGCGATCGGTGGCGCCTGGCATCCGGGTGGCGGTGCGGCAGTTCGATCCGGCGCGGCTGGAGGCGCAGATGGCCAGCGGCGAGATCGACCTGGGCTTCCTCACGCCGACCGAAGCCACGCCCGGGGTGCGCATCCGGCATCTCTTCCATGAGCGCTACGTGATGATCGCGCGCCGCCGGCATCGGCTGCTCAAGGAGCGGGTGACGCTGCGGGATTTCGCGCGGCTGGAGCATGTGGTGGTGTCCACCGAAGGCGGCGGCTTCACCACGCCGGTCGACCATGCCCTGGCCGCGCTGGGGCAACGACGCCAGGTCGTGCTGTCCGCCGCCTCATTCCTGTTCGTGCCGGACATCGTCTCGCGCTCCGAGCTGGTGGCGCTGGTGCCGGAGCGTCTGGTCAAGGGCCGGGCGACCGGCCTGCGGGTGATGGACCCGCCCTTCCAGGTCCAGGGCTTCGAGATGTGCATGGTGTGGCACGAGCGCAATCACGGTCATGCGGGTCAGCGCTGGCTGAGAGAGGCCGTGCTGGCTGAGGTGGGCGGAGGGACCTCCGGCTGAGACGCGCCTGCCTGCAGCATGCGGACGATTGCGCAACGATGGCGGCGGGTGACGGACCTCGTGGGCCTGATCGACGGCATGGCCTTCCAGACCCACGTCCTGGCGCCCAATGCCGAGGTGGAGGCCCTGCGTGCCGGCGAGCAGCGCCTGGCCGTGCCGTGGCCGATCAACACATCGCGTTCAGCGCTCTCTGTTCAGCGCTCTCTGTTCAGCGCTCGTTGTTCAGCGTTCGTTGTTCAGCGTTCGCTGTTCATCGCTCGTTGTTCAGCGATCGTTGTTCAGCGATCGCTCGGCTCAGAGGCCGCATTGCAGGCCGCGGCGGGGGTCATTCGCACCTCGCGCACGCTGGCATCGCCCTGGATGCGGCCGATGACCACGCCGCAGGCGCGTCCGTTCGCCGCAGGCTCGAAGCGGGCTTCGTAGTCGACGCTGCCGCGTGGCGTGAAGCTCATCGCCGTGGCCGGGCAGCGGCCGTTCTCGATCACCACGGTCAAGGGCTCGCCGGCAGCAATCTCGAACTCCTGGAAGTAGTTGCGGTTGCCCACCCGGTTGCGGTCGGCGGCCGCGCGGGAAAACTCGCTTTCCGGCATGCCGAGCGAGAGGTTGTCGGGCAGGCCGAGCACCAGGGCCATCGACCGGCTCACCCGCGACGCGATGCGCACCTCCGGACCGCCGCCGATGCAGGCGGCCCGTTTGTAGAACCGCACGCCCATGCCGTGGGTCGCGACCAGTCGAAGACGAGCGAGCCGATCACTCGCCACCGCCGCTGCGCTGGACCTGACGCTGGAAGCCGCAGCGGTCCCGGGGCTCGGCACCGCCTCGGAGGCCGGTTCCGAGGCAGCGTTCGCGCGCCCCGCGCCCGCCAGCGGTTGACCGCAGACACGCCGATAGACCGCCGGATCGATCCAGCCACGCGCCATCTGGGCGCGATCGAACGAACGCGCGCTGCCGTAGTACGGGACGACCGCGCGCGAGTCCAACTGCACCAGGGCAGCATCGACCCGCAACGCCGGCTCGCAGCGCAGCAGCATGCGCAAGGCGGTGTTGAAGGGCTTGGGCTCGGCGGTGGTGCCTTCCAAGGGCTCCTCCAACTTGCGCACCCAGACATCCACCCATTCGCCGCCGTCCGGATCGATCACCCGCCGCGGCGGCGACATCGAGAACAGCATGCGCTTGCCCTCGCGCTGGAGGTCGCGGCTGGCGAGGGGCTCGAAATTGCCCTGCGCTTCCACCTCGGCCCAGATCTGCCGAACCCGCTCGCGGCGCAGCTTGTCGGCGCCGATGGCCGGCAGGCCGTCGGGAAAGTCGATGCGCTCAAGCATCCGGCCTTCCCGCGTGACCTCCACCGCTGCCGCGCGTGCCGCCGTCGGCCCCCACAGCCCGCCGACCACGGCGGGCAGGGCGAGCGCGAGCAGCGCGACGCGGATCGAACGCGGCAACGAGCGAATCATCAGCGGCTTCTCCATGAGGGGTAATCCATCGTCCTGGCGCCATCAGGCATCAGGCATCAGGCATCAGGCATCAGGCATCAGGCATCAGGCATCAGGCATGACGGCTTGGCGTCGGGATGGCGTGACGGCCGAACGGCCGCCTGGGGTAAGGACCCGACGGCGCTCACAGTCGGCCTCAGACGTCACGCGTCAGACCGACTGGCGCAGCATGCCCTTTTCCTCGATGAAGGCCACCACCTCATCCAGGCCCGACAGGGTTTTCAGGTTGGTCATCACGAAGGGACGCGTGGGGCGCATGCGCCGGGTGTCCGAGGCCATGATGTCGAGGTTGGCGCCGACATGGGGCGCCAGGTCGGTCTTGTTGATGACGAACAGGTCGCTCTTGGTGATGCCCGGACCGCCCTTGCGCGGGATCTTCTCGCCGGCGGCCACGTCGATCACATAGATCGTGAGGTCGCTCAATTCCGGACTGAAGGTGGCGGCCAGGTTGTCACCGCCGGATTCGATGAACACCACATCGGCATTCGGGAACTGGGCCAGCATGCGGTCGATCGCCTCCAGGTTGATCGACGCGTCCTCACGAATGGCGGTGTGCGGACAGCCACCGGTTTCCACACCCATGATGCGCTCAGCGGGCAGCGCCCCGCTGACGGTCAGCAGGCGCTGGTCTTCCTTGGTGTAGATGTCGTTGGTGATGGCGACCAGGTCCCACCGGTCCCGCATGGCCTTGCAGAGCATCTCCAGCAGCGTGGTCTTGCCGGACCCGACGGGACCGCCAATGCCCACCCGCAGCGGCGGAAGGATGCGGGTGCGGCCGGGAATGTGATGCAGGGCACTCGAGCTCATGATCGGAACAGTCGTGAATATTGGGTTTCATGGCGCGCCGCAAGAATGGACAGCATCGGCGCGAAGACTTGTCGCCGCGCGGGCGGCGTCGCGATGGCCTGGGCCACCGCCTGCGGAATCGCTGCGGCCAGGCGGGCCAGCACGCGTTGGCCCGCGTTCTGCCCCAGCGGCACCGCCTTGAGCGCGGCCTGGACCTGGTTCTCTGCCCAGCCGAAGGCCTGCGCCTGCAGGGCCTGCTCGATCGGGACCTCCACGGTCGACAGCGCCAAGGCCATCACCAGCGGGTAAGGCGGCGACTGGCCGGCGGCCACGTCGGTGAGCAGGGCCAGTTGCGCGGGTGAGGCCATGCCTTGCGGGCGCAGCCAAGCGAGCAGCGACTGGCCCATCTGCTCACTCTGCAGCCGGGCCTCGGCGCCATCACGGGTGCGGCGCAGCCAATCGGCCAGGTCGCGCAAGGCGGGCTCGTCCTGCGTGCGCCAGGCTGCGATGCCGTGCGCGATGGCGGCCAGATCGCCGCGCGCCAGCAGCGCGAGCTGCTGCGTCAGCCAGATGGCTGTGCTTTGGTCGTCATGCACATGGCCATGCTCGACGGCGGCCTCCAGTCCTTCCGAATAGGAAAACGCGCCGATCGGCAGCGCCGGCGAGGCCAGCCAGACCAGCCGCAGCAGCGGCGGGACCGGATCAATGCTTGTGGTCGTGGGAATGATCGTGCCCACCATGGTCATGGTCATCATGGTCATGGCCGCAACCGGGGCCGTGCACATGCGGCGTGGCGGCGGCCTGGATGGCGATCGTCTTGCGGCCGGCCGGCGGAGCGACCGGGGCCTTCGCATGCGAATGACCGTGGCCGTGGTCGTGGTCGTGGTCGTGCTTGTGGTCGTGACCGCGCGCGCGATCATGTCCATCGCCGTGCGCATCGCCGTGTTCGTGTCCGTGCGCGTGACCGTGGTCATGTCCATGGCTGTGGCCGCCGGCGGCGTAGGCGCCGGCTTCGGGCTCGAAGCCCTCTTCGACCTCGCGCACGATCAGGTGCATGGCGCGGAGCATGTCAGCGAGGACATGGTCGGGCTCAATCTTGAGGTGGTCGGGCCGGAGTTCGATCTGCACATGGCGATTGCCCAGGTGATAGGCCGCGCGCAGCAGGTCGAAGGGCGAGCCGTGCGCGGTGCAGGCGGTGATGCGCAACAGGGGCTGCGGCGCGGCGACCACACGGACCAGGGAGCCGTCCTCGGCGACCAGCACATCGCCGCCCCGCACGGCGGTGCCGCGGGGCAGGAACACGCCCAGTTCGCGGCCCTGGCTGTCGGTGGCCTGGAAGCGGCTTTTCTGGCGGGTGTCCCAGTCGAGGGTGAGGGTGCCGGCGCGCTTGAGCAGCACCGGCGCCAAACCGGCGCCTTGCGCCAGCAGTTTCGAAACTTGAAGCATCTAGAACAGGAAGTAGCGCTGCGCCATCGGAAGCACCGTGGCGGGCTCGCAGTGCAGCAACAGGCCATCGGCGCGCACCGCGTAGGTCTGGGGATCGACCTCCATCCGCGGGGCATCGTGATTGTGGACCATGTCCTTCTTGCCCACCCCGCGGATGCCCTTCACCGCCACGGCGGTTTTGGCCAGGCCGTAGCGCTTCGCCACGCCGGCGGCCAGGGCCGATTGAGAGACGAAGCTCAGCGAAGCCCGCGCCAGCGAGCCGCCGAAGCTGCCGAACATCGGCCGGTAGTGCACCGGCTGCGGCGTGGGGATGGACGCGTTGGGGTCGCCCATGGCCGCCATCGCAATCACCCCACCCTTGAGAATCAGCGACGGCTTGACGCCGAAAAAGGCCGGCTTCCAGATCACCAGGTCGGCCCATTTGCCGACCTCGATGCTGCCCACTTCGTGGCTGATGCCGTGGGTGACGGCGGGATTGATCGCCAGCTTGGCCACATAGCGCTTGACGCGCGCGTTGTCGTGGCGGGCGGTGTCGCCCGGCAGCGGACCGCGCTGCTGCTTCATCTTGTGGGCGGTCTGCCAGCAGCGCAGGATCACCTCGCCGACCCGGCCCATCGCCTGCGAATCCGAGCTGAACATGCTGATCGCGCCCAGGTCATGCAGGATGTCCTCCGCGGCGATCGTCTCCTTGCGGATGCGGCTCTCGGCGAAGGCCAGGTCTTCCGCAATCGCCGGGTCGAGGTGGTGGCAGACCATCAGCATGTCGACATGTTCGTCGAGCGTGTTGATGGTGTAGGGCCGCGTCGGGTTGGTCGAGCTGGGCAGCACATTGGCCTCGCCCACCACCTTGAGGATGTCCGGCGCATGGCCGCCGCCCGCACCCTCGGTGTGGAAGGTGTGGATGGTGCGGCCCTTGAAGGCGGCCACCGTGTCCTCCACGAAGCCGCTTTCATTGAGCGTGTCGGTGTGGATGGCGACCTGGGTGTCGGTGGCTTCGGCCACGTCCAGGCAATTGCTGATGGCCGCGGGCGTGGTGCCCCAGTCCTCATGCAGCTTCAGGCCGATGGCGCCAGCATCGATCTGCTCCATCAGCGCCTGCGGCAGGCTGGCGTTGCCTTTGCCGAGAAAGCCGAGGTTCATCGGAAACGCGTCGGCCGCCTGCAGCATGCGCTCGATGTGCCACGGTCCCGGCGTGCAGGTCGTGGCGAAGGTGCCGGTGGCGGGACCGGTGCCGCCGCCGAGCATGGTGGTGACGCCGCTGGCCAGGGCCTCTTCGATCTGCTGCGGGCAGATGAAGTGGATGTGCGAATCGATCGCGCCGGCGGTGACGATGGCGCCCTCGCAGGCGATGACTTCGGTGCCGGGGCCGATGATGATGTCCACGCCGGGTTGGGTGTCCGGATTGCCGGCCTTGCCGATGGCGACGATGCGGTGGTTCTTCAGGCCGATGTCCGCCTTGACGATGCCCCAGTGATCGAGGATCAAAGCGTTGGTCATCACCGTGTCGACAGCGCCCTCATCGCGGGTGCGCTGGGACTGGGCCATGCCGTCACGGATGGTCTTGCCGCCGCCGAACTTCACCTCTTCCCCATAGCCGCCGGCGGCCAGGGTGAAGTCGCGTTCGACTTCGATGATCAGGTCGGTGTCGGCCAGCCGGAGCCGGTCGCCGACGGTGGGGCCGAACATCTCGGCATAGGCGCGTTTACCAATGCGGGCCATCAGAGCTGTCCTTGAATGAGGCCGCGAAAGCCCCAGATTGCGCGGGCGCCGCCCACGTCCACCAGTTCCACGGTGCGTTGCTGGCCGGGTTCGAATCGCACGGCGGTGCCGGAGGCGATGTTGAGCCGCATGCCGCGTGCTGCGGCACGGTCGAACTGCAGGGCCGCATTGGTTTCGGCGAAGTGATAGTGCGATCCGACCTGGATGGGCCGGTCCGATCCGTTCACCACGGTCACGGTCGCGGTGCGCCGGCCAGGGTTGAGATCCAGATCGCCCTCGTCGGTGAACAACTCGCCAGGAATCATGCGATCACCATGCGGGTCAGCAGGCCGAGGCCCATCAGCGCGATCATGCCGCCCGCCAGTCGGGCCCACACGGGGGCCAGCCCGCGCAGCTTCCAGCCGACGGCCAAGCCGGCGCCATGCAACAGCACGGTGGCGGCCACCATGCCGGCCAGCGCCGCTCCGCCCTGCAGCTCGCTCCCGTGGGCCAGTCCGTGAAAGATGGCAAACAGCCCCACCAGCGTGGCCGACGCCACCGCCCCGAGCCGCCAGCGCGCGGCGGCGATCAACCCCAAGGCCAGCACTGAGACGGCGACCATCGGTTCGATGCCTGCCGCGGGCAAGCCTGACGGCCCGACGAGCCCTCCGGCCAGGGCGCCGATCAGCAACAGTGCGGCGAATGCGAAGGGCGCGACCAGCATGCGTCGGCCGCTTTGGGTGAGTGCGCTCCACAGGCCCACGGCCAACATCGCGGCCAAGTGATCCAGCCCGGTGAACGGATGGGCAAAGCCGGCGCTCAGGCCGTGGTCGTGGCCCGCGCCCTCACCGGTGTGGGCGAAGACCACCCACGGGGCGGCCAGGCACAGCGCGGCAGCGACCTTCAGGGCCGTGCCGCGCGCCGCGGTGTTGGGCTGCTCGGGGATTTCGATGGGCTGGGTGGCGTGGGTCATCGCGTGGGCTGGAGTCGATGGGGTTGATCGGGTCACTGCATTCGGCATCGCGCATCCTCTTCAGGTCGATCGGTCAAGGTCGGCAAGCGCCTGTGGGCGGCGTCACGCGTCAGGTCGGGCGACAGATGCGCCATGGACGCGGTAATTCGTCGAGGGGAACCTCGGGCCTTCAAGCGATGGGTTGATGGACGGTGACCAGCTTGGTGCCGTCGGGGAAGGTGGCTTCCACCTGGATGTCGGGGATCATCTCGGCGATGCCGTCCATCACATCGTCGCGGGTGAGCAGGGTGCGCCCCTCGCTCATCAACTGGGCGACCGTCTTGCCATCGCGGGCGCCCTCCATGACGGCGGCACTGATGAAGGCCACGGCCTCGGGATAGTTCAACTTCAGTCCGCGTGCTTTGCGGCGCTCCGCGAGCAGGCCGGCGGTGAAGATGAGCAGCTTGTCTTTCTCTCGGGGTGTCAGTTCCATGGCTGCGGCGCCGCTCAGGCGTCTGTGTCTCTCACTCCCTCTTGTAGCAAGGCCCATGCCGTCCCGGCAAGTCCCCGCGATCCCCCCCCCGGACAGCTCATCCCATCCCATCCCATCCCGACCCGATCAGCCCAGGGCAGAGACAGCCGGAGCAACGAGTTCGGACAGATGAGTGTGGCCAGGCGCCTCGTGGAAGGGAGACGGTGGTGATGCGGGCCAGGCTGCCGGAGCCTGTTTTCGGAGGTCAAGGAATGAATTCGACAGACGTCAGTCTGGCGAAGAAGGGACACGGAGAAAACAGGCTCCGGCAGCCTGGCCTGCGTGCTCGCAGGTGGCACGGGAAGGCCCTCGCCAGACCACGGCCCGCCGCCAAAGCCAAAGAAAAAGCCAAAAAACCGAAGCCCAAGAACCGAGCCCCAGGCGCGCCCCTGAAGGACGCCCCCCGATCACGCCAGCAGCGTCAGGCATGGAACCTGCAACCTTCCCCGCCTTCCTCCCGTGCTCATGGACACTCCCCTGCCCTCCGCCAACCCACCGCAGCACATCATCAAGCTGCGGCGGGACTACAACGCCTGGGTCGCGCGCGAGACGCTGGAGGACTACGCCCTTCGCTACACCCCGCAGCGATTCCGACGATGGTCGACCTTGCGGGTCGCCAATACCGCCTTCGGGGCTGCCTCCTTCCTGATTCTGGAGGCGGTGGGCGCCACCTTGCTGCTGCAGTACGGCTGGACGAATGCCGCGCTGGCGATCCTGGCCACCGGGCTGATCATTTTCCTGGCCGGGCTGCCGATCAGCGTCTATGCGGCGCGCCACGGCGTGGACATGGACCTGCTGACCCGCGGCGCAGGGTTTGGCTACATCGGCTCCACGCTGACCTCGCTGATCTACGCGAGCTTCACCTTCATCTTCTTTGCGCTGGAAGCGGCGGTGATGGCCTACGCCCTGGAGCTGGCGCTGGATATTCCGCCGCATTGGGGCTACCTGCTGTGCGCGCTGGTGGTGATCCCCTTGGTGACGCACGGGATCTCTGCCATCAGCCGGCTGCAGGTGTGGACGCAGCCGTTGTGGCTGGTGTTGCTGATCCTTCCCTTCGCCTGGGTGTGGTGGCGCCATCCTGGTGCGTTCGACGGGATTTCGACCCAGATTGGGTCGCAGTCCGGCACAGCAGCCTTTGACATGCACGCCTTCGGTGCCGCGTTGACGGTCGGTGTGGCGCTCATCACCCAGATGGGAGAGCAGGCCGACTACCTTCGGTTCATGCCTCGGCAAACGGCGGAGAACCGCCGTCGGTGGTGGGCGGCGGTGTTGTTGGGCGGCCCGGGCTGGGTGGTGCTGGGCGTGCTGAAGATGCTGGGCGGCGCCTTGCTGGCCTGGCTGGCGGTGAGCCATGCGGTGCCGCCGGAGCGGGCGGTGGATCCGAACCAGATGTACCTGGCCGCCTATGAATATGTCTTCCCCCAATACGGCTGGGCGGTGGCGGCCACCGCGCTGTTCGTGGTGGTTTCGCAGCTGAAGATCAATGTCACCAATGCCTATGCCGGCTCGCTGGCCTGGAGCAATTTCTTCTCTCGCCTGACCCACAGTCATCCTGGCCGGGTGGTGTGGGTGGTGTTCAACACGCTCATCGCCTTCATGCTGATGGAGATGAATGTGTTCGAGGCCCTGGGCCATGTGCTGGGCCTGTACGCCAACATCGCGATCGCCTGGATCATGGCGGTGGTGGCCGATCTGGTGATCAACAAGCCCCTGGGGCTGTCTCCACCCGGGATCGAATTCAAGCGCGCGCATCTCTATGACGTGAATCCAGTGGGCGTGGGTGCGATGGCGTTGGCATCGCTGTTGTCGGTGGCCGCGCACCTGGGGATGATGGGTTCGCTGGCGCAGGCCTGGTCGGCCTCGATCGCGATGCTGACGGCCTTGATCGCGGCCCCGGCGATTGCGTGGGCGACCAAGGGGCGCTACTACCTGGCGCGTCCGGACGAGTCGATCGCCGCTGCGGCTGCCGATCCGCTGGTGCTGCGCCGCTGCGTGATCTGCGAGCGCGACTACGAAGGCCCGGACATGGCCCACTGTCCCGCCTACCGCGGCTCGATCTGCTCGCTGTGCTGCACGCTCGATGCGCGCTGCGGCGATCTGTGCAAGCCGCAGGCGCGGCTGTCGGTGCAGTGGTCGGGGCTGCTTCGACGACTGCTGCCGCGCGCCAGCTGGCCGTATCTGGACACCGGACTGGGCCACTACCTGCTGCTGATGCTGGTGATCACGCCGGTGCTGGGCGCGCTGTTCGGGCTGCTCTACCACCAGCAATTGCAGCAGTTGCCCTTGCTGGACGAGAGCGCACTGGCGGCGTTGCGGCAGGGGCTGCATTCGGGCCTGTTGAAGGCCTTCTTCGCCTTGCTGCTGGTGGCGGGCACGGTGGCCTGGTGGCTGGTGCTGGCGCATCAGAGCCGGGAGGTGGCACAGGAGGAATCGAACCGTCAGACCCAGGCCCTGATGCGAGAGATCGATTCCCATCGGCGCACCGACGAAGCGCTGCAAAGTGCCCGCTTGCAGGCCGAGCGGGCGCAGGCCGCAGCGGAAGCGGCGAACCAGGCCAAGAGCCGCTACATCAGCACCATCAGCCATGAGCTGCGCACGCCGCTCAACAGCATCCTCGGCTATGCGCAGCTGATGGCGGCGGACAGCTCGCTGCCACCACAGCGCCGACAGGCAGTGCAGGTCATCAAGCGCGGCGGCGAGCATCTGATGCAATTGATCGACGGCACGCTGGACATCGCGCGCATCGAGGCGGGCCGGTTGAGCCTGGAGCCGGCGCCGGTGCGCTTCGCCGATCTGCTGCGCGAGCTGGCCGACATGTTCGAGCCGCAGGCGGCCGCCAAAGGCCTGAGCTTTGGTTTCGAGCCACAGGGGCCATTGCCCGAGTGGGTGCGGGCGGATGAGCAGCGGCTGCGGCAGATCCTGATCAACCTGCTGGGCAACGCCATCAAGTTCACCAGCGACGGCGGCGTCACCCTGCGGGTGCGGCACAGCCGCGAGATGGCCACGCTGGAGATCCAGGACAGCGGCCCGGGCCTGGATGACACGGATCTGGCCCGCATCTTCGAGCCTTTTGCCCGAGGCGCCGGGGGCGCCGGTACCGGCAGCGCGCCGGGTGCGGGCCTGGGCCTGACGATCGCGAAGATGCTGACCGAGCTGATGGGTGGCGAGTTGTCCGCCCGCAGCGTCAAGGGCGAGGGATCGACCTTCCGAGTGCGCCTGTTCCTCCCGGAGTTGCATGGTCGCATCCCCGACACCCCACGGCTGCGCGCGCTGAACGCGGCCACCCGGACGCGCCTGGGCATCGAGGGCCCCTCGCCGCGGGTGCTGGTGGTGGACAACGAGGCGGACGATCGCCAGTTGCTCATCGAGTTGCTGGAGCCGCTGGGATTCACCGTGCGGACGGCCGAGAGCGGGCATGACGCCCTGGATCTGGTGGCCGCCGGTTGGACGCCGCATGCGGTCCTGATGGACCTGGCCATGCCCGGCATCGACGGCTGGGAAACCATCCGCCGCCTGCGACGCCTGCTGCCTGCGCTGGACGCGATCGCGGTGGTCTCCGCCAATGCCTTCGAGCGCGGCCAGGACAACGATGCCGGGATCAGCGCACGTGATTTCATCGTCAAGCCGGTCCGCCACGACCTGCTGCTGGCCTGGTTGGGCGAACGTCTGAAGCTGCAGTGGCGAACTGCTGCGGCCATCGAATCGTCCGCCGCCGCAGCGCCCCTGAATCAACCCATCGAACAGCCGCCCCCCGAGCGACTCAGCGGCCTGCGCGAGGCGCTGCAACTGGGCTACTACCGTGGGGTGCTGCAGCAGCTTGACGACATCGAACGCGCCAACGCCCGCTGGCGTCCCTTCTGCGAGACCCAGCGCGGGCTGGCTCGGCAATTCCAGTTTGAAGCGATGCTGCGCGCCCTGGCGCGTGGCGAGAACCACGCCGCATCATGAACAGTGCCCTGCCCCCTTCCGTCGCCGCGCTGCTGGACCAGCAGGAGGGCGATCGCGTCCTGCTGGTGGACGACGTGCCGGACAACCTGTCGCTGCTGCACGATGCGCTCGATGAGCAGGGCTACACCGTGCTGGCCGCCACCAGCGGCGAGGCGGCCCTGGCCCGTGCGGTGCAGGGTCTGCCGGACATCGTGCTGCTGGACGCGATGATGCCGGGCATGGACGGCTTCGAGGTTGCCCGGCAGCTCAAGGCCAATCCGGCCACGGCGCACATCCCGATCATCTTCATGACCGGTCTGACCGAGACCGAACACCTGGTCGCTGCGCTGCAGGCCGGCGGGGTGGACTACGTCACCAAGCCGCTGGACCCACGTGCCGTGCTGGCGCGCATGCAGGTTCATCTGCAGGGGGCGCGTCAGGCGCGCCAGACGCGGCAGGCGCTGGATGCTTTCGGCTACGCCAGCATCGCGGTGCGGGCCACCAGCGGTCGCTTGCTGTGGCAGACGCCGCTGGCTCGCGAGCTGCTGCAGCTCTACTACGGCACGGTGGCGCCGCAAACGCCGGCACCGGTGCTGGCCTGGTTGCGACGGGCGCTGGAAGAGGTGCGCGACGGCGTCCCGCCGCAGGAGCCTCCACGCCTGTGCGCGGAGCTGGGCGCACGCCGGCTGAGCTTTCGGCTGCATCACTGCATCGGCGGGGATGACGCGCCGGGCACCGGCGACTGGCTGATCGTGATGCGCGAGGTCTCGGATGCGGCGGTGATCCGCTCGCTGGGCCTGGCCTTCAGCCTCACCGCGCGCGAGGCGGAGGTGCTCTACTGGGTCATCAAGGGCAAGATCAACCGCGACATCGGCGAGATCCTGGGTGCCAGCCCGGCCACGGTGAAAAAGCACCTGGAGCGCATCCATGCCAAGCTGGGCGTCGAGACCCGCACCGCCGCGGCCGCGATGGCGCTCACGCGGGTTCGGGAGATGCATCCGCAGTGGGAGTTGTGATGGCGCCGTCTCAACACGGAGAGTCCAGCACGGTCGCCGCGGCCAGGTCCTGAGTAGGAGACCTCAGAGACAGGCCACTTCGGAGCCGGACGAGGCGCAGACCGTAGGAACGCAGTTCAGGTATAGTCTTGACCAACAACGCCACCACGCCTTCTTTGGTTGAAAGGCCAGAGAGTCCCGAAAGGGGGCGCACCAGGGTTGGTTACGTTATTCGCGTCAGCGGTAAGAGAGCCTCGCTTCAGCGGGGCTTTTTTACGTCGGTACGTTTCCGATCGCTTCCATCCTAGAACGCCCAGAGCGGGTCATCCCTCCAGCTGCCCTGGCCCCATGGGGAAAAGCCTGCCGCACCGTCGATGTCGATGTCGCTTTGCCAGTCCAGGAACGTGTTGAGCTTTCGGCTCCACATGGCGCGCGGATCCACGCATTTCAGCAACACCGCGATCACGACCATCAGCGTTCTGAGATCAGTGCCTCGACCTCGAAACAGATGAGCGACGCTGGGATCTCGGGCGGCGATCGGCGCAAACGGAAAAGTCTTGTGTGTGATACGGCCATGATGCGCGCATCTGTTCCGGAGGACGCTGAGGGAGTGGAACCAGTCCTCCAAGACGGTGTGATCGATCCGCTTGCCGCTCGGGTACTTCCAAGAATCCGAAATCTGCTTCTGCTCTGACGCTTCGAGTCCCGCAAACAAGAACGCCCAGGTTCGGAAGCTGGCGCATTCCCTCAGCATCCAGCCCGGTGGCATTCGCGTGGCCGGATCGGTGTACTTCGCGTAGTACCGATCAAGGAACTGATGCATGCCTGTGCGACGCGCATAAGGTTGCCCGCGATTGAGATCGAACTCGGCCACTTTGGCGAGCGCCTCCAGGTTCTCAAGATGTTTGCCCTGCTTGAACGGCTTGGCGGAAAGGGGCCAGTGTGCCCCATGGGACCTCGACAAGTGATCGCAGATGGAAACACGGATGGCGACCTCGAGCTGACTGAGGCCCTCGATGCAATGCATGCGCAGGGTTGCGTCAAAGTCGTGCAACGACACAATCTTCTCAATGCTCGCTCCGGCTTTGAAGTTGTGGCGATCGGCGCCACGGCCTCCCTGAACGAAGGGGAGCATGAAGCCGCTGAGGCGGAAATAGCCGATGCGATCCAAAGCCCTGCGCGCCATGGCCAGGTCGTCGGGAGCGGTCAGCGGCAAGCCTCGTTGAGACATCAAGTCAATCAACTTTTGCTGACTCAGCGCAAGCTTGGTGTATTTCATTGGCAATAGGGTTGGGCGAACGCCAATCCGCCAGATCACGCTGCCTGAAACAGAAGAAGGGCTCCAAGGAGCCCTTCTTCATTGCGTCTCACAGGATCATTGGCGGCCAGGCGCCTGATCCTATTCACTGGGAGGCCGGATCACGCCGTCCCCCAGTCAGGGTCACTCAAGGCAGACGAAGCTGGTCGCCTTCCCAGGCCTGTGCCTGACGCTCCTGTCCGCGGCCCTGGGTGTAGAACACCTGCAGCAGCTTGCGGGATCCCGACGCCGGGTCACGGCCGAACAGGTCGTTGCTGACCCGGACATCCAGGCGGCCCGAGCGGCTCAAGTCGCGGATGCGCTGGGTCACGTCCATCTGGCGCAGACCGGTGCCGTAGGTGGCGCGGACGATGTTGAGGCCCTGGTCCTGACCCGGACGGCCGCCATCGTTGCCCGGACGGCCCGGACGGCCATCCCAGCCGCCGTTCCAGCCGCTGTCGCCCCAGTTGCCACGGCCCCAGCCGGTGAACTGCGTGCCGTCGATCCAGGCGCCTTCCTTGAACTCGAAGGTGCGTTGCTCGCCGTTGCGGCCGCGGGCAAAGATGCGCAGGGTCTTGGTCTGGCCGTAGGCCGGGTCGTTACCGAACAGCTCGTTGCGCACCCGCACCCGCTCGTCCCCACGCGCCAACTCCTTCAGCCGACCGGTGACATCCATGTTGCGGTCCGCCGTGCCGTAACGCGCCTGCAGGATCTGCCAGGTACCCCCATCGCCGTTGCCGCCACCGTGACCAGGACGTGGGCCGTCCCAGCCGTGGTCCCAGTTGCCGCCCTGGCCCCAGCCGCCGCCGCGCCAGTCGGTGAACTTTTCGCCGTCGATGACGCTGCCCTCCCGGTATTCGAAGGTGCGGCTCTCACCACTGCGGCTGCGCGCATAGATGCGCAGGGTCTTGGTCTGGCCGTAAGCCGGGTCATTGCCGAACAACTCGTTGGACACCCGCACCCGCTCGTCGCGGCGGGCCAGTTCCTTGAGCCGGCCGGTGACATCCATGTTGCGGTCCGCCGTGCCGTAACGGGCATGCAGCACCAGCCAGTTGTCGTCGTCGCCACGCGACCAGGCGCTGGACGCGCTCACCAGCGCCAGCACCATCAGCAGCCAGCGCGCCACCAGTCGCATCGGATCGATGCGGGGAGCCGTCATGGGCAAGGACATAGAAGACACGTTCACCTCCGGGGTCATGTTTGATGTTGTTCGATCTGTCGATCTGCAGCGGTGCCAGTTCGCTTCGACGTTTTGCGTCGACGGTTCACCGGCATCGCCAGGATTCCTATGTTGCCTCAACGCCGCAACGTCGCCGACGGTGCACCGACACACCATTTGGTTACAGCCAGTCACATGCATCGGACGGCATCTGCGGGGCCCCTGGGTTGGGCCGTACGCCATGTGCCGTATATGCCGCGGGAGGGGGGCTTTCTAGGATCCGGTCACTTTCTCAGTGAAGTCATTCAACCACCGGAGCCTCCCCATGTCCGCGAACGCACCGTCTACCCGCCGCCACACCATCAAGCTACTGGCGGCAGCCAGCGCGCTGGCTGGCCTCTCGCTCACTGCGCTGCCTGCTGCGGCGGCGGACACCATCAAGGTGGGCGTGTTGCACAGCCTGTCGGGCACGATGGCGATTTCCGAGACGGTGTTGAAGGACACCGTGCTGATGGCGATCGACGAGATCAATGCCAAGGGCGGCGTGCTGGGCAAGAAGCTGGAGCCGGTGGTGGTGGATCCGGCGTCGAACTGGCCGCTGTTTGCCGAGAAGACCCGGCAGCTGCTGACGCAGGACAAGGTGGCGGTGATCTTCGGCTGCTGGACCTCGGTCTCGCGCAAGTCGGTGCTGCCGGTGGTGGAGGAGCTCAACGGCCTGTTGTTCTACCCGGTGCAGTACGAGGGTGAGGAACTGAGCAAGAACGTGTTCTACACCGGTGCGGCGCCCAACCAGCAGGCGATTCCGGCGGTGGATTACCTGATGAGCAAGGACGGCGGCGGTGCCAAGCGCTGGGTGCTGCTGGGCACGGACTATGTCTATCCCCGCACCACCAACAAGATCCTGCGCGCCTACCTGAAGAGCAAGGGCGTGAAGGACAGCGACATCGACGAAAAGTACACCCCCTTCGGCCACAGCGACTACCAGACCATCGTCGCGGACATCAAGAAGTTCTCTGCGGGCGGCAAGACCGCGGTGGTCTCGACCATCAATGGCGACTCCAACGTCCCGTTCTACAAGGAACTGGGCAATGCCGGCCTGAAGGCCAAGGATGTGCCGGTGGTGGCGTTCTCCGTCGGTGAGGAGGAACTGCGCGGCGTGGACACCAAGCCGCTGGTGGGCCATCTGGCGGCGTGGAACTACTTCATGTCGATCAAGAACCCGACCAATGACGCCTTCATCAAGAAGTGGTCGGCCTATGCCAAGGCCAAGAACCTGCCGGGCCACAAGGACAAGCCGCTGACCAATGATCCGATGGAGGCCACCTACATCGGCATCAACATGTGGAAGCAGGCGGTGGAGAAGGCGAAGTCCACCGATGTGGACAAGGTCATCGCGGCGATGGCGGGCCAGACCTTCACCGCGCCATCGGGCATCACCTCCAAGATGGACGAGAAGAACCACCACCTGCACAAGTCGGTCTTCATCGGCGAGATCCGTGCGGACGGCCAATTCAACGTCGTCTGGAAGACCCCGGCCCCGGTCAAGGCCAAGCCGTGGAGCCCCTACATCGCCGGCAACGAATCCAAGCCCGACGAACCCGCCAAGAAGTAACCCGCGGAACGAACGGCGCCTGCGGCGCCGTTCTTCTTGAGCCACACGACCCACCGCACCGCGCCGATCGCACGCCCTCCCCCCGAAGCATGCCCGACGCCGGGACGGCGAGGGTCAGGGAGATCTGCACCGATCGGGACCGACGACTGCGCCAAGACCGCCGAGTTGAACGAAGGCAAACGTTGATCGTTCACTTTGGCGAGCGAGCGCCGTGCTGGGTTTGTCTCGGTGGTGTGCGCCGATCGCCGTTCAGGCGAGGCGCTGCGAGGGGGGGGAAGTAGCGCGTTGAGGGGCGTCCGCGTCCCGCGAAAGCGGGCAAGGTCACCGCTGGGAGATCCAAGCGTCCTCGGTGGTGGCGGGTCCAGTAGCAGGGTGGGAGCGAGCGCGATCGATGACAGCGAGCCAGATCAAAGTCCTCGAGCGCTTCTTTGGTTCCTTTCTTGTCGCGACAAGAAAGGGACTCGCCGGCCGGGGCGAGACCCGGCGGGGTGTAGCGGGTGTGAGGGGAGCTGTGGTGAGGCGAGAGAAGTATGGGGAGCAGGACGTGGATCGCAGGCTGCGCATGCGTGTCGGCTGCAATGCAATGGGGACGACGATGGCATCACCGCTCTCGACGGAAAAGCGACGGCTCGACGCTTTGAAATCACACGCTAGGCGCGTCGCCACGGCCTTGCTGCTCACCGCAACGGGCGCGATGCTCGTTGCGTCACCGGCGCGGGCCTTGACGCAACAGCAGGCGCTGTCCGTGGCCCAGGGCGAGACGGACGCCCGCATCGAGGCGCTGGCGGCGCTGGTCGCCAAGCCGGATGCACAAACCAGGCCGTACCTTCAGGCCTTGACCGAAGAGCGCGTGAAGCTCACCCCTGACGGCCGGGTGGTGATCGCCGCCGACGCCGGCACGCTGACCGACGCAGCCACGGGCCAGCCGATCGCCGCGCCGCCCGCCGCAGTGGAGGATGTGATGCTGAACAACCGCCTGCGCGGCGAGCTGGACGGCGCGCTGGCGGCCTTGATGCTGAGCAGCGAGGACCGCCGCGAGCGGCTGGCGGCGGCGAAGTCGCTGCTGGATGCAGGCGCTGAGGCCTCCCGGGCGCCGATGCTGGAGGCCGCGATCAGCAAGGAGCAGGATCAGGAGGTCAAGGCGGCCTTGCAACTGGCCCGTGCGGCGGCGCTGTCGGGCAGCCCGGAGGTGGCCCATCGCCTGGAGGCTGCCAAGCTGCTGGGCGAGTCCCGCAGCCCCGACACCCAGCGCCTGCTCAACCAACGCATCGCCGACGAGCAGGATCCTGAGGTCAAGCGCGCCTTGCAGCGCTCGCTTCGCAGCGTCGAGGATTCGCTGGCGTGGGGCGGCCGTCTGGGCGCCTTGTTCACGGGCATCAGCCTGGGCAGCATTTTGCTGCTGGTGGCGCTGGGCCTGGCGATCACGTACGGCCTGATGGGTGTGATCAACATGGCGCATGGGGAGCTGATGATGATCGGCGCCTATGCGACCTACCTGGTGCAGGTGGCCTTCCGGCAGTGGCTGCCGGCGTCGTGGTTCGACGCCTACCTGATTGCGGCGGTGCCGATGGCGTTCCTCACGTCGGCGCTGGTGGGTGCGGTGCTGGAGCGCACGGTGCTGAGGTGGTTGTATGGCCGCCCGTTGGAGACCTTGCTGGCCACCTGGGGCTTGAGCCTGGTGCTGATGCAGGCGGTGCGCAGCCTGTTTGGCGCGCAGAACGTGGCGGTGGAGAGTCCGTCATGGCTGGGCGGCTCGGTGGCGCTGATGCCGGGACTGGCCTTGCCGATGAACCGGATCGCGATCATCTTGTTTGCGCTGGCGGTGCTGGCTGGCATGGCGGTGTTGATTGCGCGCACCCGGCTGGGCCTGTTCGTTCGGGCGGTCACGCAGAACCGTCCGATTGCGGCCTGCATGGGCGTGCCCACCGCCCGCGTCGACACCTATGCCTTCGCGCTGGGATCGGGCCTGGCCGGTCTGGCGGGTTGCGCCCTGAGCCAGGTGGGCAACGTGGGCCCGGACCTGGGACAGAGTTACATCGTCGACGCGTTCATGGTGGTGGTGCTGGGCGGTGTGGGGCAGTTGGCCGGCACGGTGCTGGCGGCGCTGGGCCTGGGCCTGGCGAACAAGGCTTTGGAGGGTGTGGTGGGTGCGGTGCTGGCCAAGATTGCGGTGTTGCTGTTCATCATTGTGTTCATCCAGAAGCGACCGCAGGGTCTGTTCGCGGTGAAGGGACGGGAAGCATGAGCACCCCAACGAACGAGACCCTCACCCCGGCCGACTTCCCTCCCCGCCCCGCGCTGCTGGGCACCAAGGGCTGGCTGTCGGTGGCGGTCGTGCTGCTGATCGCCTGCGTCGTCGTCCCGGTGCTCAACCTGGCGGTTCCACCCGGCCATGCCCTGCATCTGGACGGCTACTGGGTCAGCCTGCTGGGCAAGTTCTGCTGCTATGCGATGTGCGCGCTGGCGATGGACCTGATCTGGGGCTTCTCCGGCATCTTGTCGCTGGGCCATGGCCTGTACTTTGCGCTGGGCGGTTATGCGATGGGCATGTACCTGATGCGCCAGATCGGCACCGACGGCCAGTACCGCAGCAGCCTGCCGGACTTCATGGTGTTCCTGGACTGGAAGGAACTGCCCTGGCACTGGTTGCTGAGCGACAGCTTCCTGGCCACGCTGCTGTTGGTGGTGCTGGTGCCGGGCGGCATTGCCTTCGTCTTCGGCTACTTTGCGTTCCGTTCCCGCATCAAGGGCGTGTATTTCTCGATCATCACCCAGGCCATGACCTATGCGGCCATGCTGCTGTTCTTCCGCAACGAGACCGGCTTCGGCGGCAACAACGGCTTCACCGATTTCAAGCGCATCCTGGGTCTGAGCATCACCACGCCCGGCATGCGGGTGACGCTGTTCGTGCTGAGCGTGCTGGCGCTGGTGGGCGGCTACCTGGGCCTGCGCTGGCTCACCCGCGCCAAGTTCGGCCGGGTGCTGGGTGCGATCCGGGATGCCGAGTCGCGGTTGATGTTCTGCGGCTATGCGCCGCTGCCTTACAAGCTGGCGGCCTGGGTGCTGTCGGCGGTGATCTGTGGCGTGGCCGGGGCCTTGTATGTGCCGCAGGTCGGCATCATCAACCCGGGTGAGATGAGCGTGGCCAATTCGATCGAGATCGCGATCTGGGCGGCGGTCGGCGGCCGGGGCACGCTGATCGGGCCGATCGTCGGCGCCTTTGCGGTCAACGGCGCGAAGAGCTGGCTCACCCAGGTCGCGCCGGAGTTCTGGCTCTACCTGCTGGGCGGACTGTTCGTGGCGGTCACGCTGTTCATGCCGGACGGCATCGCGGGCCTGGTGCGCCGCCAACGGGAGAAGAAGTCGTGAGTCCCGATCTGCTCGAACAAGGCTCCGAGCGACTGCGCTCGGCCAGCGGCCCGGGCTACGGACGGTTGGTGCAGCCGGGCCAGTTGGATCTGGCCCACGGCCGCATCCTGTACCTGGAGGACGTCAGCGTGAGCTTCGACGGCTTTCGGGCGATCAACCGGCTCTCGATCGACATCGCGCCGGGCGAACTGCGCTGCATCATCGGCCCGAACGGTGCGGGCAAGACGACGATGATGGACATCATCACCGGCAAGACCCGACCCGACAGCGGCACCGTGTACTTCGGCGGCACCATCAATCTGCTGCGCCACAGCGAGGCCGAGATCGCCCAGCTCGGCATCGGCCGCAAGTTCCAGCGGCCGACGGTGTTCGAGGCGATGAGCGTGTTCGAGAACCTGGAACTCGCGATGCAGGGCGCGCGCACGCTGCGCACCTCGCTGTGGGGGCGACTGAGCGGGGCCCAGCGCGACCGGTTGGCTGAAGTGCTGATGCTGATCCGCCTGCAGGACCAGATGAACCGCAGCGCGGGCTTGCTCAGCCACGGGCAGAAGCAATGGCTGGAGATCGGCATGCTGCTGGTGCAGGACCCGCGCCTGCTGCTGCTGGACGAGCCGGTGGCCGGCATGACCGACCAGGAGACCGAACGCACGGCGGAGCTGATCCTGACGCTGAAGGGTCGGCACAGCATCATCGTCGTCGAGCACGACATGGGCTTCATCGACCGCATTGCCGAGAAGGTGACGGTGCTGGCCGAAGGCGCGGTGCTGGCGGAAGGGACGCTCGCGCAGGTCCAGGCCAACGATCGCGTCATCGAGGTGTACCTCGGGAGGTGACCCCCCTACCGGCTGCGCCGGCCCCCCTCAGGGGGGCGAGCTCGATGAAGTGGCAAAGCCACTCCATGAGCTCCGCTTGAGAGGCACCGGCGCTGCGCGCGGTGCTGGAAGACGGGCGAGGTCCTGTGCCGAGCCGTGCTGTGCTGTGCTGCATTGCGCTGGGCGTTTGGGTGATGGGACGACTGATCGTGCGGTGCGGGACGGGGCGTTCGCTGAGCCCGTCGAATCAGTGGAATAACGAGGATCGGATGGAGTCGAGGATGCTTGAAGCAACCGGAGTGAATCAGTATTACGGCGGCTCGCACATCCTGCGGGATGTGTCGGTCAGCGCCTCGCCCGGTCGGATCACGGTGTTGCTGGGCCGCAATGGCGTGGGCAAGACCAGTCTGCTCAAGAGCCTGATGGGGTTGATCCCCATCCGCAGCGGATCGGTGCAACTGGCGGGCACCGACATCACCCGCGCCACGCCCTATCAGCGCGCGCGGGCCGGCATCGGCTATGTCCCGCAAGGCCGCGAGATCTTTGCGCGGCTGAGCGTTGAAGAAAACCTCCGCATGGGTCTGGCCAGTCAGCCCGCTCGCACCCCGATTCCGCCGCATCTGTACGAGCTCTTCCCGGTGCTTCAGCAGATGCTGCGTCGCCGCGGCGGCGACCTGTCCGGCGGCCAGCAGCAGCAGCTCGCCATCGCCCGCGCCCTGGCCGCCTCGCCCCGCCTCTTGATCCTCGACGAACCGACCGAAGGCATCCAGCCCAGCATCATCAAGGACATCGGCCGCGTCATCCGCCGCATCGCCGATGAAGGCCTGGATGGCCATCCGGTCGCACTGCTGCTCTGCGAGCAGTACTACGACTTCGCCGCCGAACTCGCCGACGACTTCCTGGTCCTGGAACGCGGCGCCGTCATCGCCCGCGGTGACCGCGCCGCGATGCAACAGCCCGAGATCCGCGGATTGGTCGCCATCTGAGACCAGTCCGCTTCAGGCCCACCCAGACCGCCTCTCATGCGCGAGCGTCGTCGTTGACGTCGACGTCATCAACGCCCTCGCCGCCAACGCCGCCCTCGCCGCCCTCGCCAACTTCCCGCGCTTCATCGCCTTCCTGGCCCCCATGGCCCTGGCTGCCCGCCAGTCGCTCGCATTGCATCAGCAAGTAGTGCCATCGCAGCATCAGCACCGGGACCTCGACATCGGCCGGCAGCGCCCGCCCGAACAGGCTGAAGCCATGGCCCATGGCTCGATCGGCCCATGCGGCCGCCTCGGTGCGCCAACGCGGCCATTGCTCGACAGGCACGCCCCGTTCCGCCTGACGGCACAACCAGACCCGCAAGTCCCGCAGCACCGAAGGCATCACCACTGGTGCCACGGGCATCGCGGCGGTCGGCGTCACTCGCCGTCTCTGGCCGGTGACCTCCTGCGGGGTGACCAGCCGTTCCCCTCGCGGTGACGGATCAAAGTAGAGCGCATCCACCCGCCGTCCGCTGGGCCCCGGCGTGGGGGTGATCAGGCTCAGCGGCTCGATCACCAGACCGGACGCGCCCGGCCGCAAGCGCCCCACCACCAGCGTGTGCGGCGCCAGCTCGTGCAACTGCTCGATGCGCTCGATCGCAGCAGCCGAGCGCGGCTGGTAGATCAGCTCCGCATCGAGGCGGCGGTTCTCCGCATCGAACAGCGGCCACACCTGGGTCTGTCGTTCCGCCTGGAAGACCGCCGGGCCGCAGCGCGCCGGCCGCAGCACCGCCCAATCGGCCATCGGTCGGGGCTCCGCGAGCAGGCTGCGCTGGTCGGCCTGGTAGCGGCGCGACAGCGCGGCCCAGTCCTCGTCCACCGGCAACTGCGCAATCAGCGCATCCGCCTCGGATGCCGAACCCACCGCGGCCGCATGGGAGCCGGCGTCATCCACCATCGCATGGGTGCTTTCGGCGGCGGACAGCCGTCCCTGCTCATTGAGCTGCGCGCCGGTGAGCACCACGCGTCGGCCGCTGGCTTGCGCGGGCGAGCTCAGGCCGCGCCAAGGACCGGGCGCCGCATAACGTGCGACGGGATCGAAGTTGCGCATCGAGGCCGGCCTCGCATCGGTGCAGGACAGGAAGCTGCGCTCCTGCGGGCTCCAGAAGATCATCGTCAGCCCCGCATAGCCGCTGGCCGACCGCCAGGGACTGGCGCCGAGGCCCAGGAGCGTGAGGTGGCCCGCGCCCTCGTAGCGGGTGCGTGCCCGACCGACCAGCGCCACCGGCACGTGACCGCGTGCGGCGGCGCGGGCCAACGCGTCGACCAGCGCATGGCCGATCGCCAACTCATCCATCAGCCGATGCTCGTCGGCGCCGCCCGCCCGCGCCAGCAGCAGTTCGACATGATCGGCGAGACGGCGCAGCAGCCGCGACAAGCGATGGCACTCCGCCCCCTGGGCCCAGACCGCCAGCGTCGACAGGCGCTCCTGGATGCCCTTGGACAGATGCGAGAGCCCCAGTCGCAGGCATTCCGCCAGCAGCTGTCGGGTCGAGAACATCAGTCGCGCCCGCGAGGCCTCCTGGGCGGTGCCAGCCTCGGGCGGCAAGGCGTGGTCCAGGCCCAGGTCCAGCGCCGCAGCGCGGGCCGCGCGGCGCTTGGGCGCTTCCGGCTCCGCCACCGCCAGGCCCAACGCCAGACGCAACGCCAGCACCGCGGCCACACGGTACTTGTTGGGCTGCGGCAGCTCGGTGTCGATGATCAGGCTGTCCAATCCGCCGCCCATGTAGCGGAAGGCCACCCGGGGCCGGGCAAAGCCCAGCACCAGGTAGCGGTCACCGTCGACCCGGAAGTCCCGCTCCAGCGACAGGTCCTGCACGAACTGCCAGGCCCATCGGTAGCCCGGTTTGCCGGCGTGACGCACCAGCACGTCAGTGGGCAGCGCCAGCAGCGCCTGGCGCAGGTCGTCCAGCGGCTGGTCATCGGCCTCGCCCGTCTGCTCGGCGATGGTGCCTGCGACAGAAGGAGCCAACGGTGGCGGCGACGAAGGCAACCCCGTCGCCGTCGTGGCCGTGGCCGGGGCCGGGGCCGGGGCCGCGCGGGTCGTGTCCGTCGCCGTCGGGGCGCTGCGTGAGCTTCCTGCGTCGGGCGCAGAAGAGGGATCGGCGGGCAAGGTCGAGCCCGACGCCGCATCGCCGCCCCCGTCGCCGCCCGCGCCCAAACGCTGCAGCCCGATCGCGGCCGCCAGGATGTGTTGACACACCCCGCTGGCCGGGCAACCGCAGACGGCTTGCGCGGGGCCACGCGCATCCAGGCGCACCTGCTGCCCCCCGGTGTGGATGAGCAACGCAGGGCCTGGGCCGGCCGCCTCATCGGGACCGAGCGCCTGCACATCGGCCTCGGTCACCGGCGTCTTTTCCAGGTCCTTGAGGGCGCGCCGCAGCAGGCCCTTGTTGGCCAGCGCGGCGAAGGCGTCCTCGTCGTACCGGGACAGCTGCGTCGCCAGTTGAGATCGCAATCGGCTCACGAGACCACCTTGACCAGCCACTGGGCCAGCCGTTGGGGCGTGAGCGCAGCGATCTCCATGCCGCACTCCGCCAGTCGCTGGGCCATCTGCCGGTCATAGACGGGATGCGCCTGCTCATCCAGCGCGGCCAGGCCGAGCAACCGCACCCGCGCCTCGGCCAGTTGCTGGACCGCCCGCACCAGCTCCCCGGGGGGCGCGCCCTCGCAGAAGTCGGTCACCAGCACCATCACCGTGCGGTGAGGCTGCTCGACCAACTGGGCGCAGTAGCGCACCGCCCGGCCGATGTCGGTGCCACCGCCGAGCTGCACCCGCATCAGCAGCTCGACCGGATCATCGGCATGGCCGGACAGGTCGACGACGTTGGTATCGAACACCACGATCTTCACCCGGAAGACCGGCAGCGACGCGAGGATGCCGGCCATCACCGCGCTGTGGATGACCGAGTCGGTCATGCTGCCGCTCTGGTCGATGCACAGGATGATGTCCCACGGCAGGCGCCGGGTGTTGCGCTCGAAGAAGCGCAGTTGCTCCACCACCAGCTGTCCGCGCTCGGGGTCGTAATGCTTGAGGTTGCGACGCAGAGTGCCGGCGGCATCGAAGTTCTGGGCCACGGCCATGGGCGAATGGCGCTGCCGGTTCAGCCGTCCCGCCAGGGTGCGACGCACCTCGCCTTCGAGCTTGCGGCGGATCTCCTCCACCACTTGCCGGATGATGCGGCGCGCCATGTCCAGCACCTCGCCCTTCATGTGACCCTTGACCATCAGCAGGGTGCGCAGCAGTTGGTGATTGGGCTCCAGCCGCTCCAGCGTGGTCGGATCGGTGACCAGCTCGGTCATGCCGTAACGGTCCAGCGCATGCTTTTCGATGATCTCGACCGTGTCGTGCGGGAACAGCGCCCGCACTTCACCCAGCCAGTTCACCAAGGTCAGTTGCGAGGGATCGAGCGACCCCGCGCCGACCTCGCCACGCAGGCCCCGGCCCTGGTATTCGCGGCCGTAGAGATAGTCCAGCGCGCGGTCCATGCGCTGCTGGGCCTGATCACCGGCATCTCCCAGCCGCGACTGGGCATAGCGCCCCAGCACCAGGCGCCAGCGTTGGATGGGCGTCATGGGCGGATCCAATCGTTCAGGCCGTCCTCGGCCAGCACATCGGCCAGCGTGGCGGACAGCGCCAGATGCGCCTGCAACGCCTGGGCGGTGACCTCATGGTGCACCAGCGCGCCGAGGGGGGTGCCGCCGTGCAGATCCGCCACGGCCTCGGCAATGCGGTCGGTCTCCTTGGGCGTCATGTCGGCGAAGGCCAGACGCAGGTCCGGCAGCACGGCCAGAAAGGCCGCTTCATCCCAGCGTGCCAACGCGGCATCGACGGCCGCCAGCAGCATCGGCTGCTGCCAGGCGGCTTCGCGCGCCGCGCTCAGCAAGCCGCGCAGGAACGACACCGCATCACGCGGCTGGGCCAGGCCGTCCAGATGACCCTGGGCCGCGCGGCCCAAGGCCTCATCGGCCAGGTGGCCCGCCGCATAGAGCAAGCCGGCGCAGGCGCCGCGAATCAGCGCAGCCTCGTGATGCTGGTAGAGGTGCTCGATCGCGCCCCAGTACAAGCTGCGGTCCAATGCTTCGCCGGCCTGGCTCACCAGCAGCTCGCGCAATTGGGCCAGTGCGGACAGCGTCGCGGCGCCGTCGTCGCGCAGCCCCTGGAGGTCGCGCGCCAGGTAGGTGGCGCGCTCATAGGCGATCCGCAGCAACGGCGGCAGATCCGGCAGATCGCGCGCTTCCAGCGGCTCGCGGGATTCCCACAACAAGCCCAGCGCACCCGCGGCCTGGGCCACGGATTCGAAGGCCGGATCGGTGACCACCGCCTGCCGCAGCAACGGCACCAGGCGAGGCAAATGATCATGCAGACCGAGCACGCAGGCCTGCACCATCAGCGACGCGCCGGTGCGGGCATCGCGTCCCTCACGGAGCTCCTGATAGCGATCGATTCGCGCAGAGAAGCGGCTCGCCACCGCCAGCGGCACGGTGACGCCCTGCACCGACGCCTCCACCAGCGCCCCTTCGGTGAGCGCCGAATGCGCATACTCCCAATGCTCCTGCAGCCGATCCAGCCCGCTGCCCGCCACGAAGTCCGGACCAGCCAGGCGGGTCGCGAACGGAATGCCCAGCAGGGCCAGTCCATGCAGCAAACGACTGGTGACGCGATGTTCGGGCCGCCGATACAGATCCAGGGCCACGCGACGGCGCTCCGCATCATCGATCTTCAGGCGCTGCCGACGCGCCCGGAACTCGAAGTCCCGCACCAGTGGCGGACGGCCCGCCCCGGGCGGCACCTGACCCATGGATTGCCCCCCGAGCGTGCGATGGGCCAGCGCCATGACCAGCGCGCCATCGGCGTCGATGTCGCCCTTGACGAAGCAACTGGCGATGGCATCCACCAGATCGTCGCGGATGGGGGCGGGACGCCCCCGGAGATGCGCCAGCTGCAGCAACTGCTCGTAGGCGCCGCGCACCGCCGGCATCGGCAGCGAAATGCCGTGACGCTGGCGCAGTTCCTCGGCGATGGCCAGCAGCGTGTCCAGGGCCGCGTCCTGTCGCACGCGCACGCCCGCAGCGAAGGCGGCGGCCGGGTCGCGGAAGAGCCCGGCCTTGTCATGCCGCTGCAGCCGTTCCCAGAGCAGTTGATGCCAGGCGGGCGAAGTCATGCCCGACGCATAGCCGTTCAATCGGTCGAGCCGGTCGAAGCCATACCGGATCAGCGCGGCGGATTCATCGGTGATGGTCGCGCGGGAGATCACCGGCCGGGCCGGCGCCTGGATGGCTGGTGCGGCGACCAGGTCCGGCAGCACGACGGCATGAAAGCCGCCGACCACCGCCAGCACCGGCCCCGCGCCGTCGGCGCGCGCCGCCAGCGCCTGGCGGATGTGCCAGGCCATCTCCGCCTCGCGCGCCAGGGTGCCGTCGGCACGCAATTGGGCGTCGTCATGGTCGGATCGCGCCAGTTGGCAATAGGCGGCCACCTGGGCGACATGGGCCTCCAGCGTGAGCGCCGTGGCCGAGACCTCGAACAGATGCTCCCACAGCGCCTCGTGATCGCGACAGCCCAGCCGCTCGGCCAGCAGCTGCAGGTGCTGGCTGCGGCCCAGGTGGCGCTCGTCCAGCAAGGACTGCGCCTGGCCGTCCTCGGCCGCCGCCCGCCGATCCGCTTCCGCCGCTTCGATCAGGGCCTGTTCCGCATGGTCCAGATCGATGAAGCGGGCCTCGATGCCGAGGGCCTGCGCCTCGCGCAGGGCGACCAGTTCCGGCGAGTGGTCGCAGAACGGGTAGTAGGCCGCATGCCGGCGAGGGGCGTTCGCGGCGTCCTCCGCTGCGTCATCCTTGGCGGTACCCGCGACGCGATCCCCGCCGCCCGGCGGCCGCTGTTCCACCGCATAGCTGTAGATGGCCAACGGCATGCGCGCCTGCGGATCCACCAGCAACGGCACCAAAGGGCTGAAGCTGCGCGGCCCCTCGACCAGCACGACCGACGGCTTGAGCGTGCGCATCAAACGCTGCAGATGCCAGGCGCAGGCCGGGCTGTGGTGGCGCACCGGGAACACGATCAGCTCCGGGCCCAGCAGCCGTCGGCCAAGTGCCCGCAGCGACTCGGCGGTGGGCAGCGACACCGCGTCCGGCCTCGGTGCGCGAGCGCGACTCACCGATCCAGTTCCCGCCGCGCCTCCAGCAAGCGCTTCCACTGCGGCTGACGCTGCGCGCGCTGCTTGACCACGACATCGAAGTAGTGGCGCAGCTTCTTTCCGTCGTCCGGGTTGTCCTTGAGCACGGTGCCGATGAGCTGCCGCGCGATGTGTTCCCCGCCGACGTCGCCACTACCGAAGAAGTGCGCATCCAGGCAGGCCGCATAGCCCACCGACACCGCCTCGGCCGACGACATCACCGCCGCCGGCCGCTCCACCACCACGCCTTCGGCGGTCACGCCCTGACGCAGGTCATGGAAGGCGGTGACCAGCAGCTCCAGCACATCGGGCGGCAGGTCCACCTCCACCCGGGCGCGGCGCAGCAGCGCATCGGTCTGCTCGCGCACCAGCTGGGTTTCCAGCTTGCGGTCGGCGATCGGACGCACCGTCTCGAAGTTGAAGCGGCGCTTCAGCGCGCTGGACATCTCATGCACGCCGCGGTCGCGGATGTTGGCGGTGGCCAGCACGTTGAAGCCGCGCGCGGCAAAGACGAGCCCGTCGTCGCCATCCAGCTCCGGCACATGCAGCAGTTTCTCGGACAGCAGGCTGATCAGGCTGTCCTGGATCTCGGGCTGCACCCGGGTCAGTTCCTCGAAGCGGCAGAGCACGCCCTCCCGCATCGCATCGAACATCGGCCCGCGCACCAGCGCCCGCATCGACGGGCCCTCCGCCAGCAGCAGCGCATAGTTCCAGCCGTACTTGATCTGGTCCTCGGTGGTGCCGGCGGTGCCCTGCACCACGCAGCCGGAGCGGCCGGAAACCGCCGCGCACAGCAGCTCCGACAGCATCGATTTCGCGGTGCCTGGCTCGCCCACCAGCAGCAGGCCCCGGTCGCTCATCAGGGTGACGATGCAGCGGTCGATCAGCGCATCGTCGCCATAAAACTTGCGCCGCACGCCCAGTCGATCGTCGCCGACGATGAAGGCCCGCACCGAGCGCGGCGAGAGTCGCCAGCCCTCGGGTCGGGGGCCGTGGTCGGCCTCGGCCAGCCGCGCGAGTTCTTCCGCATGCAGGACCTCGGCAGGGGCGCGCAACGCGGTCGCCGCCTGGCGTGCGGTGTCGGTGGATGGCGTCGTCATGTCGATACGGCCCTTCAATATTCGCTCTTCTTGCGCCAGTCCGCATCGAAGCCGGTGCCCTCCGCCGCGATCAGGCGCAGGTCGTTGTAGCACTCGGACAGCAGGATGGCAGGCACCTGCGCCAGGGCCAGGCTGCGGCCGCTCGCGTCCTGCCCGGCGCGCTGGAAGCTCAGCGAGATCAAGGCCACCGTGCGGTTGCTCTCCGGCAGCGGATTGCCGGTGAACTCGATCACTGCCTCCAGGCCCAGCGTCGGGAAACGTTTCAGGTAGGTCATGAACCAGCCGCCGTCCTCGGTCGGCCCGCGCAGGTAGCCGAGCTTGGTCGCGCGGCCGCGCAAGGCAAAGGTCTCGATCAGGTGACCTTCGAAGTCCTTGATCGCATCCGCCTTGGCCCGATCCGCCGGCAACTGGTAGACGCCCTTGCCGATCTGCTGGAACAGCGGCGTGATTTCGTAGTCCGACAGATGCTGCTGCCAGGCCCGCACCTGCGCCTCGGTCAGCAGGGAATCATGGGCCACGCGGACATAGGCCTGCGGCGCCAGCACCACCTCGTTGTCGTCCAGATCGGTGAGCGTGCCGTCGTCCAGTGGGCGGAAGCTGCGCAACACCTGGCCTGCCGATGCGGCGGGTAATGGCGTCGTCGATGGGGTGGACGATGACGGGTCATGGCCGGGCGCGTCGGCATCGACAGAATCGACCTCGGACTCGGGCGGTGCCACTTCCACCCAGATCAGCCGCTGCACGAGGTGCCGAAGCACCGGATGCGCGAGCAGATAGTCGCGCCAGTCGGCCTGGGGCCAGGCGCGTCCGGTGCACAAGGCTTCGTAGAGGCGGTCGGTCTGCAGCTCGACGATGCTCTTGAGCTCCTTCTTCGCTGCGCTCAGCGCCTTCTTCGCCTCGCGGGCCTGCTCCTCATCGTCGTCCTGCCGCGGCTCAGGCAGTGCGGCGATCTTCTTGCCGTCCGGATTGAAGAGTTCGATCTTGAAGCTGGGCAGCAGCCGCGCCGTGAACTCGCGACCGCCGTAGCTGAGCGCCATCACACCGTCCTCGTCGAAACCCGCCGAGGGCACGGTGCGGTCCGCCAGTTCGGCCAAGGTCCAGCCGTTGCGCTCCGCCAGTGCGGCAGCCTGCCGGGTGGCCTCTTCCTGGAAGCTCTTGGTGCGAAAGCGCGAGCCCACCGCCAGCATCAGCTGGGTGGCGGACGGATGTGCGATCCAGGCCAGCATCGCAATCAGGGCCTTGCCCTGCGCGGCACGCTGGCCGTACCACTCCTTGAGATAACGATGCACCAGGGGCGCCGCACGCTCGGCCGCACAGGCCGACGCCACCGCCAGCAGCCCCTTGCTGGCGACCGCGCTGCCGGCGGGCTGGCGCAGGTAGCCGGGCAGCATCATGGCGGTGATTTCTTCCACCGTCTTGCCCAGTTTCGGATCGTCCTGGTAGTACTGGGGATAGCTTGCCATGCTCTGGAAGGTGGATTGGGCGGCCTGCGTGGCCCGCGCCAGCGCCTCGTCTGCCGGGATCGGGCGCACGTCCTCGACCAGCCAGGCTTCCAGCACGACCTGGCCCAGGGCCTCGCGGTCGCGCGCATCGAACATGCCGCAGTACTTGCGCAGCACCGCATTGGGTTCCGGCGACTTCTGCTTGAAGGCCTGCACCAGCAGCCAGCGCAGGGTCTCGGCGGGCACGGCGCGGCCGTTGTCGGCCCAGCGCACCGTGGGCAGCGCGGACCAGGGGAACCAGGCGAGATCCTTCGGCAGCCCCTTGGCGATCAGCTTCGCCGCCTCGGCATCCAGTGCGTCACGGTCCAGGTACTTCTCGACCGGCTGGCCGAGCGCCAGCAGCGCTTCGAGCAAAGCGCCCTTGGCGATGTCCTGCTTCTCCTTGCGCACCGCCGCCTCCAGGGCCGGCAGGGCCGGTGCATGGCGCAGACGGGCCAGCCATGCGGCGGCATTGGCGCGGGTCTCGGACTGGCCGTCGGACAGCGCGGCCATGATGCGTTCCTCCTTGCCGGGCAGCCGCTGCAATGCGCGCTGCGCCGCCAGTCGGGCGACCTTGCTGCCCGCCAGGGCCAGGTCGAACAGCACGCTCACCAGCGCCGAGGGAATCACCGGCAAGGTGCCCACCGCGCGGAACAGCTTGGAGGCCTCGAAGGTGTAATCGCCCGGATTGGGCTTGGCCAGGCGCGCGGCGACCTCCTCCACATGGTGGGCCACGAAGGGCCAGACCGCGTCATCCGACCAATCATTGGCGAGCGAGCCGCCCCAGGTGCGGCAATAGTTGCGGATCAGGCCCTCGGGCGGCAAGCCCTGACCCTCGACCATCGCGGCCAGCTCCAGCAAGGTGGGATGCCCGTCACGCCGATGCAGGGCATCAAACACCTGACAGGCGGGATGACTGAATTCGCCATCGCGATCCGCAGCCAGTTGGAAGAAGCTGAGCATCTTCATCGCCGACAACGGCGACAGCTGACCGGCCTCGGCCAGCGCCTGGATCTGCGGGGCCACGAAGCCCCAGCCGACCCGTCCCTGGACCGACGCCGTCTGCGCCGGCTTGGCGGCATCGCCGCGCAGATAGGTCAGCAAGTGCGCCCGAGTCTCTGCGCCATAGGGTTCGACGAGGTGCAATACCCACTGATGCCCTCGCGCGGCGGCCTCCTCATGGCGCTTGCGGGTGAGGGCGTTGTCCGCGTCGATGGCCTGGTTCAGCGCCGCCCAGAAGCCGTCCAGCGCCTCGTCCGACGGCAGGCCGTCCGAGGTCCAGTCGATCACCGGCACGGCGTAAGGCGGCAGCTCGGCACTGACGTCGCCCGCCGAGGCCGCGGCGACGCTGTCCCACTCCTGGATCAGCGCCTGGATGGAACTGGCCTTGTCGGCGGCCGCCGTGGTGCGGGCGAAGTCGGTCCAGTCGGCGCGCTGGCGGGTCGACCCCAGCCGGTAGAGCAGGCGCAGGGCCAGTTGGCGCTGCTCCGGCTTGTCCTGCACCGCAATCCGCTGGAGCTCCGGCGCCAGCGCGTCGGGCACCTTGAACGCAAACAGCTCGGCCTCGCCGCGCACTTGACGGCTGCCCGCCACCGCCATCTGGGCGAGTTCAGGCGCCAGACGGATCAGGGTGGTCTCCAAGGCCGGCTTCAGCAGCTTCAGAATGTGCAGGCGGGCGTCCACCGCGGTCGGCGACATCAACGGGCGAAGGCGTTCCAGATGCTGATCAAGCGCCTCGGCATAACCGGGCATGCTCGCCACCAGTGGCTGGCGCATGTTCAATCTGGGCGCGAAGGCACTGGTGAGCAGCAAGGCTTCCGGATGGCCCTGGGCCTGCAACAGACCTTCGACGGTCGCGAACGGCGTGCGGGACTGGGCCCGGCTGGACCAGGTGTTCAGGCAGATGCCCGCGCCCTGTACCAGCATCACCTCCGCCCAGCGCGCGCCCGCCGGCAGCGACAGGTAGAGCGGACTGGACGACACATGCGTGGCCGTCCGGGAACCGGTACAGGCCTCCAGCAGCAGCGCCCAGCGTGCCAGGACCGCCTGCGGCAATTGGGCGATGTACTGGTACATGCCGCCGGTTTCATCATGACCGTAGCCGACCACCCCCATCACCTGGCCGATGCCCACCGATTGGCCGGCGTCCGTCAGCACCGATTCGGGCTGGCCGGTCAGCAGGTAGCGGGCGATGTCCTCGGCCAGGCCCTCCTTCAGATGGGGTGGCCGGGCGATCGGCCGGTCCAGCCTCGCCGCCAACTGGGTTTTCCATTCCGGCGGAATTCCCGGCGTCTCCTCAAGGTCACCCCCGAGCGCCTTGCCTAGCCACTGCAGCATGCTTGTCCTCCCATGCCCTTTCACGGCATGTCCGTCGTTTTGTCCGAGGCACTATAGCCAAGCAGAAAGCTCACCGGACGAGCCAGTGTGAGCCAGTTCGCGCGCTGAGCCGCCACGCCGCACCTCACACCGCCACGACGCGCCCGACCTCCCGCTGCGGCCGGAACGCGGATTGCCGTCAGCGCTGGCCTTCACACCCGGGTGCCGCCACGCGATGATCCTCAGCCCCGTCCCCCAGGTCTCCGACGAGCAGCTCGCACAGGCGCAGCGCGTGCTGGTGCGCGAGTCCGCCTGGGCGAGCATGATCGGGTCGCTGTCGGGCGGCGTGGTGCTGGTGTCGTTCGCGCTCAGCCTGGGGGCCGGCCCCCTGCTGATCGGCCTGCTGGCGGCCCTGCCCTTCGCGATGCAGGTGCTGCAGTTGCCGGCCACCTTGCTGGTGGAGCGCCTGCGCCTGCGCAAGCGGCTGAGCATCTTCGCCCTGGCCGCGGCCCGGGTGGTGATCCTGGCCTTGGCCGCGCTGCCGCTGATGGAGGACAAATCGGCCGCCCTGGCCTGGCTGCTGGCGGCGCAGTTCGCCATCACCAGCACCAGCGCGGTGGCGGGCTGCGCCATCAATTCCTGGTTCCATCAACTGCTGCCGCCACAGAGCCTGGGCAGCTTCTTCTCGCGCCGGTTGCTGGCCGCCACGCTGCTGGCCAGCCTGTGCACGCTGGGCATGGGGTTGCTGTCGGACCGACCGCCGATGGGGGATGTGCGGCTGGCCTATGTGGTGTCCTTCCTGGTCGCCGGCCTGGCCAGCGTGATGAGCACGGTGTATTTGTCACGCACGCCGGAGCCGCAGATGCTGGAAGCCGGCCCGCCGGGCAAGACGCTGAACAAGCTCAAGGCGCCCTTCCTGGACCGCAACTTCCGCCGCGTGCTGGTGCTGCTGGGCAGTTGGAATCTGGCCACCAATTTTTCCGCGCCGTTCCTGACGGTGTATCTGCTGCAGCAACTGCAGTACGGACTGGGCACCGTCACTGCGCTGTGGGTCACCGCCCAGGCGGCGAATGCGCTGACGCTGCTGTCGTGGGGCCGCGTGTCGGACCGACTCTCCAACAAGGCGATCCTCGCGGTCGCCCTGCCGCTGTATTTCATCTGCGCGCTGGGGCTGGTGTTCACCCGGGTGGGCGAGCCGTATGGCTTGCAGTTGGCCTTGCTGTTCGGGGTGCATCTGCTGATGGGCGCGGCCAGCGGCGGGATCGGCCTGGCCACCGGCAACCTGGGACTGAAGCTGGCGCCGCAAGGCCAGGGCACCGCCTATCTGGCAGCGGTGGGGCTGGTGTGTGCCGTGGCGGGCGGCATGGCGCCCATCCTGGCCGGACTCGCGGCGGAATGGTTCCAGTCACGGCAACTGTCGGTGGTGGTGCGCTGGGTCTCGCCGGTGGCGGTGAACGAGGTGTCGGTGCTGCGCTTCGCCCACATCGAGTTCCTGTTCGCCGCCTCCGCCGCGATGGGTCTGTATGTGATGCATGCGCTGTCCCGCGTCAAGGAAGGGACCGAGGTCAGCGAGCGCCGCGTGGTGCAGGAACTCGGGTTGGAGGCGATGCGGTCGGCCCAGCAGCTGTCATCCATCGGCGGCGCGCTGGGCAGCCTGTTCCCGTTCGAGCGGTTGACCGAGCGGCGCCTGTTCGGGCGGCCCCGGGCCTCACGCGGTGGGCGTCCGGGGTCCGAGGTGCCGGCCGCGCCCTCGGTGGAACCTCACTGAAGGCACGATCAATAACGGCAGGCAGCAGCTGCCGCCGATGTCCTGGGGGTGTGCGGTCGATGTGCCGTCAGGCCCCGGTCATCAACGGCATGGCCTCGGTGCGCGCACGGATTTCCGCCGAGGCTTCCTGCAGCATCTGACGCAGCCAGCGCTGAGCGGGCTCCAGCTCATGGCGCACATGCCAGAGCTGGCTGATGTCGATGCCCATCAGCTCGAACGGCACCTCCCGGCAGGCCAGCAGGCCGACGATGCCGGTGGCCGGCACAAAGCTGTTGGGCAGCACGGTGAGCAGGTCAGACTGCTGGACCGCCAGCCCGCCGGTGAAGAAGCTGTTGACGGTGATGGCCACCGTGCGGCGCCGGCCCAGCCGCGCCAAGGCGTCGTCCACGAAACCGTGCGGCCGTCCGGCAAAGCTCACCCGCAGATGCTGGGCAGCGCAGTAGCTGTCCAGGGTGAGCGCGCCGGGGGGCGCCAGCGGATGCTCGGCGCGCATCACGCAGACGTAGCGGCTCTCATAGAGCGCCGTGCGGCGGAAGGCGCCGCCGTCGTCATCGCCGACGAACATCGACTTCAAATCGGGAAAGAAGCCGATCGCCACGTCCGCCCGGCCCTGCTCCAGCATGTCGCGCGGATCCCGGGTGGTGAGCGGCACGATGCGCAGGTCCACATGTACGCCCTCCTGCATGAAACGACGCGCCAACGCCGGCACCAGCAAGGCGGCGGTGGCGTCGGCCATGGCCAGGGTGAAGCTGACCGTGTTGGCCGCGGCGCGCGGATCGAAAGCCTGAGGCTCCAGTGCCTGCTGCAGGCTGGACAGCGCCTTGCGCACCGTCGGCCAGAGCGCCTGCGCATGCAGGGTGGGCTCCACGCCGGTGGAGGTGGGCAGGAAAAGTTCCTCGTTGGTCGCCTCCCGCAGCCGACGCAGCGCATTGCTGACCGCAGGCTGGGTGATCGCCAGCCGATGGGCGGCCCGGGTGACATGGCGCTCTTCCATCACCACGTCAAATACCCGCAACAGGTTCAGATCCAGGGTGCGGAAGTTGACGGGGCGGGGCGTGCTCATGACGCCGATGCTAATTCGGTCACGGGCCATTCGCGCCAGTGATGACCCGATTCCGCTTCTCAATTGGGCAGGACTAGGTAAAACCCCCAATATCACGCCCATGGACAGCCAGCGATGTGCCGAGCGTCCTCGACAAGGAAACCGTCATGAACACGATCACTCTCAATCTGCCGCTCCAGGTCATGCCGTCCGACGTCGCGCGGGTGAATGCCGCGCGCCAGGGCGGGGAGCGTGTGGTGGCCCTCGGCAGCCAACTGGGCCACAGCCTGCGTCAACTGATGCGTGAACTGGGCCAGACCCATCCCCGCGCCGCGCTGATGAACCTGGCCAGCGAACAAGCGGCCGAGCGTCCGGAACTGGCCGCCTCGCTGCGCCGCGCCGCGCGCCGCAGCTGGATGGATTGAACCCGGCTCGACCCTCGTCTCAGCCATGGCTGGCACTCGTGCCCGCACCTTATCTCTCTCCTGCAATCGCTTGACCGCCGGGCTCGACCGGGACACCCGTCCCGCTCGGGCCCGGTTTGTTTTGTCGATCAGCGAATCGACTGAACGCGCCGACTGAACGCACCGACTAGACGCGCACGCGCAAGCCTTCGGAGTGTTGCAGCGCCGGCTTCAAGCGGGTTCGCCGCACGCCAGCACCGTGCGACGGGCCAGGCCCTCGCTACATCGACCACAAGCGCGGTGCGGTGCCCGCCAGGCCCCACAGCTCGTGCCGCCAGGCGGCCCAGCACTGCCGCAGCAAGGCGGCCACCGGCTCCACCACCGGCCCCAGCACCCGGACCACCAGCACCCCATCCTGCGCCGCTGTCGCGCCCGCGCGAGTCCGGAGCGCATCGGCCTCAATGCGCTCGCGCACGACGTCCAGCGCCCGCTCCCGGCGCTCGCGGGCCAGGCCGCCGCCGGCGGCGAACACCAGCGTGCCCATGCAGCGCTGTCCGGCCAGGCCGAGCGCGCCGTCCATCAGCAGGGCATCGTCCGCCGACAGGCAGCCGTGCTCCAGCCAGACGCCAGGAATCTCCAGATGCTGGATGAAGCGGCCGTGGTCGAAGGCTTGACCAGCGCCGGGCAGGCCGAAGGCGGTGATGTCCCACGCCAGCAGTTCAGCGCCGGGCGCGAGGCTGAAACGCGCTTCGTTGAAGGCCTCGCAGCCGGGATAGGCGATGGCCTCCAGCGGCAACCACTCCAGGCGCGCACCGGGCTGCAGCGCCGCCGTGACCCGCTGGGTGGCCGCAGCGCCGGTCGGGCTGCGATAGAAGCGGGTCGCCCCCGGGGTAGTGACCAGCGCATGCGCGCCCTCGCCCACCGTCATCGCGATGTCCAGTGTGTCGCCGCCCACCAGGCCGCTGGGCGGATGCACCAGCACGCTGTGGCAGATGGCCGGCCCTTCCGGATACAGGCTCTTGAGCAAGCGCAACGGACCTTCATGCCGATGGTGCACGCTGCAGCGGCCATGGGACAGGCGGTAGTCCGCCTCCAGCCGCGCGAGCCAGCGCTTGCCTGCCAGCCCGGCCTCGCCCGCATCGCCGCCGCCGGTCAGCGGTGACGGCATGGCAGCCTGCGGCGGCGCAGGCGCGGCGATCTGATCGGCATCGGCATCGGCATCGGCCTCAAAGAGGGGACCGTCGTGAGCATCGGCAGGACGACCGCTCAAGGCGGCTGGCGCGTACAGGGACGCGTCTCGGGGCGCATTCATGAGGCCGGATGTTAGATCGGCGCCGGCCCGTGGAACGGGAGCGGCGTCGCACGCACGACTCAGGCCTGCTGCCAGAGATCGTCCAGCCGCTGGAAGCCCCAGGTGGCCGGGTCTTCGCGTCCGATGATGCGATCTCCGGCCGAGGGCGAGGACAGGTCCAGCACCTGGGTGGGAATCGGCATCTGCGACTTGGTGGAGTAGAAGACCCGCACCCGCGGCGAGGTGAGCACGCTGGTGTTCTGGTCCAGCACCACCGCCAGTCGGCCCGATTGCAGCTTCACCAGCGTGCCCACGGGATAGATGCCCACGCTCTTGACGAAGGCCTGGAACACCAGCGGATCGAAGTGGCCCTTCCACTGCGCCATGCGGGCCAGCGACGAGGCCGGATCCCACGCATTCTTGTAAGGCCGGTTCGAGGTGATGGCGTCATAGACATCGCAGACCGCGCCCATGCGCGACAGCAGCGTGATGCCCTCGCCCGCCAGCTTGGCCGGATAGCCGGTGCCGTCCATCTTCTCGTGGTGATGCAGGGCCACGTCCAGTGCCGACTCCGGCACCGAGGTGCCTTCGAGCAGCATCTCGTAGCCGCGGGTGGGATGGCCGCGCATGATGGCGAATTCTTCATCGGTGAGCGCGCCGGGCTTGTTCAGCACATCCATCGGCATGGCCATCTTGCCGACATCGTGCAGCAGACCGGCCAGGCCGGCCTCGCGGGTGCTCGCCTCGTCCAGGCCCATCTGGCGGGACAGCGACACCATCAGCGCGCAGACTGCCACCGAATGCATGTAGGTGTAGTCGTCCTTGGTCTTGAGCCGGGCCAGGCTGATCAGGGCGGAAGGATTGCGAGCCACTGAATTGGCGACCTCTTCCACCAGGGGCAGGCATTGCTCGGCATCCACCGCCTTGCCCAGACGCGCTTCACCGAACAGGCTGATCACCGCCTGCTTGGACTTGTTGACCACTTGCGCAGCCCGCTCGAGTTCCTCGCCCATCGACGCCGGCGCGGTGCTCAGCTCGGGGCGGGGCTCCGAAGCAATGACGGCAGGGGCCTGCGGTGCGGCGGGCGCAGCGGCCACAGCTGGGGATGCAGGCGCAGGGTCGCTCGGCTTGGGCGAGACGCCGTTGTCGGGCTCGCCCTCGACATCCAGGCCCTGGGCGGCGTCGATCCAGCAGAACGGCACGCCGCTGCCCTTCAGGGCTTTGACATCGTTCGGATCAGCCAGGACGAACTTGGTCTTCCAGAACGGATGCGACAGCCACGAGCCTTCCATCCCGTGCAAATACATGCCCAGGCGAACTTGATGCGTCGGTATCTTCTTCAACATGACTGGCGGCTTCGACCGGGACAACACAGTATGGCGCCCTCCCCGTAGCGCGCACAGTCAACAACCCAAAAAAAAGCCGCCCCAGACGGGCGGCTCTGCACCGAAGCGTGAATTTATCCCACGGCGTCGGTCACCGGAATTTGGACTGCGGCACGGTGCGCAACTCTCCGGGAAGCGTTGCCAAATATTTCGCCAAGGTCTTGAGTTCCGCGTGGCTGAATTGCTTCACCTGGCCCGCCATGATGGCGTTGGCGCGCCCCAAGTAGGGTTTGCCTTCGGTCTGGTAGGACTTCAACGCCACGTACAGATAGTCGGCATGCTGGCCGGCGATCTTGGGGTAGGTGCCGTCGATCGGCTTGCTGAAGTTCGCGCCGTGGCAACTGGCGCAGTTGCCCTTGTCGAGCAGGGCCTTGACCGCGGGCGGCGGGTCGATGGTCTCGGGCACCGGATCGACCTTCACCTGCTGTTCATAGAAGGTGGATATCTCGGCGATGTCCTGCTCGGTGAGCGACTGGGCGATGCCGCGCATCGTCGGATGCTTGCGCTCGCCCTTGGCATAGGCGTTGAGTGCCGCGCTGATGTATTTGGCATTCTGGCCCGAGATCATCGGAACCTTGTGCACCTCGGGAAAGCTGGCCTGATAGCCAGGAATGCCATGGCAACCGATGCACATGGCCACCTTGGCCTGTACCGGTGCCTGCGTCACCGACCGAGCGGCAACGGGGGTGGGTGCCGGCGCTTGTCCCTGCGCCGGCGAAGATGTGGATGCAGCTGTCTGAGCCGATACAACAAAAGCACTTCCAGCCAGCACCAACGCGAGGGAGATCTGCAGTTGTTTTCTCATGGTCCCATCATCAAGGATTTGGGGCGGCGCGATTATAGGGGGGGCCCTATATACTGGTTTTCACCCTCTGCGCTAGAGATCGCTCATGAAATTCAAAGGTTCCCAGGACTACGTCGCCACACCCGACCTGATGTTGGCGGTGAATGCGGCGATCACCCTGCAACGACCGCTGCTGGTCAAGGGCGAACCCGGCACCGGCAAGACCCTGCTGGCCGAGGAAGTGGCCAAGTCGCTGGGCCTGCCGCTGCTGCAGTGGCATGTGAAGAGCACCACCAAGGCCCAGCAGGGTCTGTATGAATACGACGCCGTCAGCCGCCTGCGCGACAGCCAGCTGGGCGACGACAAGGTGCGCGACATCGGCAACTACATCGTCAAGGGCACGCTGTGGCAGGCCTTCAGCGCCGACGCCCCGGTGGCGCTGCTGATCGACGAGATCGACAAGGCCGACATCGAGTTCCCCAACGACCTGCTGCGCGAACTCGACCGGATGGAGTTCTACGTCTACGAGACCCGGGAATGGGTGCGGGCCAAGCATCGGCCGCTGGTGTTCATCACCTCCAACAATGAGAAGGAACTGCCGGACGCCTTCCTGCGCCGCTGCTTCTTCCACTACATCAAGTTCCCCGAAGCGGACACGATGCAGGCCATCGTGGACGTGCACTTTCCCCATCTCAAGAAGGACCTGCTGGCCGCCGCGCTCAAGACCTTCTATGACGTGCGCAAGCTGCCGGGCCTGAAGAAGAAGCCCAGCACCTCGGAGCTGATCGACTGGCTCAAGCTGCTGCTGGCCGAGGACATTCCGCTGGAAGCCCTGCAGACGCAGGATGAAAAGGTCGCCATCCCGCCGCTGGTGGGGGCGCTGCTGAAGAACGAGCAAGACCTGTCCCTCTTCGAGAAGCTGGTCTATATGCAGAGCCGCAACCGCTGAGGCCGTCCGCATGACTCCGCACACCGGCGCCTGGCGCGCCGCGCTGGCCGACGCGATCGGCTTTGTCCTGGGCGGCGCCCTGGGGCTGTTCGTCGGCCGCTGGCTGGGCTGGGACTTCATCGGCAGCACCGGCTGGGGCACCTCGCAAATCCTCGGCCTGCTGCTGATCCTGGGCGGCATGGGCGGCTGCCGCTGGCTGCTGCGCCGGCTGCTGCTGGGCGCGCCGCCGCAATGAATGCGCCGTGTGGGCAGGCGCAGGTGTGCGCCGTCCAGATCGATGGTCGGCGCGACGGTCGGCCCGACGCTCGTCCCGACAAACGCCGCGCCGCACGGCCTGGACAACGGTGCCCCGCGCTTCCCTCCCCGCTCCCGCTTCGCCGAGCCTTCCGACGCCCCCTTCCAACGCCCTTACCCTGCCTGATTCATGCCCCCCTTCACCGACTTCACCCGACCCATTACGCTGACCGGCCCGCAGGCGCGCCTGGAGCCGCTGTCGCACGATCATCTCGAAGGCCTGATCGACGCCACCCGCGATGGCGAACTGTGGAAGCTCTGGTACACCCCCGTGCCGGCGCCGGAGCGGATGGCGGCGGAGATTGACCGCCGTCTGGGCCTGCGCGACGCGGGGTCGATGCATCCCTTCACCGTGCTCGATGCCGGCGGCCGCGTGGCCGGCATGACGACCTTCATGAACATTGACGCGGTGAACCGCCGCGTCGAGATCGGCTCCACCTGGACCCGCGCCGCATGCCAGCGCAGCGGCCTCAACACCCAGAGCAAGCTGCTGTTGCTGACCGATGCCTTTGAGCGGCTGGGCTGCATCGCGGTGGAGTTCCGCACCCATCGCCTGAACCAGCAGAGCCGCCGCGCGATCGAGCGCCTGGGCGCTCAGCTCGACGGCATCCTCCGATCGCACCTGCGCATGCCCGACGGCACCCTGCGCGACACCTGCGTCTACAGCATCACCGCCACCGAATGGCCGACGGTGAAAACCCATCTCCAGTGGCAACTGGACAAACCCCGGAGCGCCTGATGCCCGCCGTCAAGAAGACATCGATGCCGACACCGACGACCCCTCACTCCCCGTTCGACGTCGACGCGCTCTGGCGCATGGACCGGGTGGGCGCCCCGAGCCTCTCGCCCGACGGCGCGCAGGCCGTGGTGCCGGTCACCCGTTACGACATGGACAAGAACAGCGGGGCGACCTCGCTGTGGCTGCTCTCGACCCTGGGCGGCGAGCCGCGACGCCTCACCCAGGCCGGCGAGAAGGATGGCCAGCCGCAATGGAGCCCGCAGGGCGACCAGATTGCGTTCGTCGCCCGGCGTGAGCAGGAAGGCGACAAGGACGAGGCGCCGCAGATTTACCTGATCCCGCCCGACGGCGGCGAGGCGCGGCGACTCACCCAACTGCCCTTCGGCGTCGAGGCCTTCAAGTGGTTCCCGGACGGCCGCCGGATTGCCTTCGTGTCCTGGGTCGACCCCACCGTAAAGGGTCAGGCCGCTCAGGCCAAGGTGCGTCAGGCGGAGAAGGACCGCAAGGACACCGGTTACCGCACCGAAGAGGCCTTCTACCGCTTCTGGGACCACTCGCTGCCGATGGGCCGCGTGCCGCATCTGCATGTGGTGGAGCTGGACAGCGGCCGCGTGCGCGATCTGTTCGAAGGCACGCCGTACGAGCTCAGCCGCGCCGAGCCGGACGGCACCACCTTTGACATCTCGCCGGACGGCCGCCGCATCGCCTTCAGTTTCGATCCCGCCGAAACCAAGCTGCTGGAACACCGCAATGCGCTGGCCGAAGTGGAACTGCGCTCCGGCAAGATCCAGGTCCTGCTGCAGGACGCGGCCTGGGACTTCACCGCGCCCTGCTACAGCCATGCCGGGCATCACCTGGCGTTCCTGGCCAGCCATCAGGGCCTCAAGCACACCATGCCCTATTGGCTGGCGGTGCTGGACACCCACGGCCATTGGGCGGTGCTGTCCGAGGACTGGGACCACGACGTCGCCGCGCCGCTGCAGTGGGACGAGGACGACCTGGGCGTGCTGTTCTGCGCCGAGGACCGGGGGCGCCGCCATCTCTGGCGCTTCGATGTGAAGACGCTCGCGGCCTTCGTGCTGACCGAGGGCGGCCACATCGGCAGCTTCGCGCTGCAGGCCGGCACGCTGGTCGTGCATCACGACAGCGTGCAGTTCCCGCCGCGGGTGTCGGTGGTCGTGCAGGAGGGCGAGGCCGACGAGGCGGTGCTGCATCGGATCGACCGATTCAACGACACGCAGCTCGATTCACATCGCTTCGGCGCACATGAAGAGGTCTGGTACGAAGGCGCGCAGGGCGAGCTGGTGCAGATGTGGCTGATCTATCCGCCCGACTTCGACGCCAAACAGTCGGGCAAGAACGCGGGCAAGAAGCTGGGCAAGAACCCGGGCAAGAAGACCTGGCCGCTGATGCATGTGATCCACGGCGGGCCGCACACCGCCTTCGGTGACAGCTGGCACTGGCGCTGGAACCACCAGGCGATGGCGGCGCAGGGCTATGTGGTGGCCTGCGTGAACTACCACGGCTCGTCCAGCTTCGGCCATCGCTTCCTGGACTCCATCACCCACCGCTGGGGCGAGTTGGAGCTGCAGGACATCGAGACCGCGACCGACCTGCTGCTCAAGCAGCCGTGGGCCGACCCGGCGCGGGTGTTCGCCACCGGCGGCAGCTATGGCGGCTACATGGTCGCGTGGATGAACGGCCATGTGCAGCCCGGCCGTTATCAGGCCTATGTCTGCCACGCCGGCTGCTTCGACTGGCAGGCGATGATGGCCAACGACGCCTATCACTGGCATGCCAAGGAGCTGGGCACCTGGTACTGGGAGGATCCGGCCAAGGTCGCCTCGCAGAGCCCGCATGGCAGCGCGCAGCACTTCAACACGCCCACGCTGGTCGTCCATGGTCAGCTCGACTACCGGGTGCCTGATGCGCAGGGTCTGGCCTACTACAACACCTTGAAGGCCCAGGGCATCGACGCCCGGCTGCTGTGGTTCCCGGACGAGAACCACTGGATCCTCAAGCCGCGCAACAGCCAGCTCTGGTATGGGGAATTCTTCGACTGGCTGAAGCGCCACGACACCGCCGGCGGGAAGCGCAAAACCGGCAGCGGTCGCAAGCCAGCGGTGGCGGCAAAGGGCGCGATCAAAGGCGTGATCAAAGGCGCGGCAACAGGCCATGCAAAAGGCCATGCAAAAGGCAAGGCAACAGGCGCGACGAAGGCCGCGACAACGGCTGCTGCGAGCGCCACTGCAGCGCCCGAGGCAACGCTGCCCGCAAGCCCGAAGCGCCCGTCGGCCGCCAAGACCCAGCGCAGCAAGGCCTGACACCGCAACGTCCCCGCCGCGCTCGCCGACCGCACCCGCTGTGCCGACATCGGCGCGGCGGGTCGACATGGAGGCGGCGGGTTCAGGAGGCCGATGTCAGCGCGGCAGCCTCATCGCAGCGCCCAGCGCCGCGGTCACAGCCTTCTGATCGCGGCGTCGACCATCAGCAGCACTCCCAGTCCCAACAGGAACTGCCACCAGCTGCGCTCACCCGTCTTGATGCGGATGGCCAGATGCAACAGTCCACCCAACAGGACCACCGGGGACATGGTGGACTCCCCGAAGCTGGCCAGGATGGCGAACTGCACCGCATAGCGGACCCATGGCACGGCACCTGGCGCCACCGGCGTCACGCTGGCCGGCGAGGCAGCGTCCTGTCCCGATTGCGGCGCCGCTGCGTCGTCATGGCGGGGGTCAGGACGTGCGTTCGGGGTGGCAGACGCCGCAGGTTGGCGAGCAGCCCGTTGCTCGGCCTGACGGGCCAGGCGTGCGGCCTTCTGCTGCGCGGCGGTCTGCTGCAGCACCGGGGCCGGCGGTTCGGCCGGTTGCCACCAGCCGCCGCGCGCCAGCACCGGCGCCTGGCCCTGCGCGGCCTGCCGGCGGAAGGCTTCACCGAATCCTGAACGTCGCGCGCTGCCGCCGCCGGACAGACCGAGCGCCTGAGCCAGCAGCGGCGCGCCCTGCGTGCGGTCCACCATCGACACGAAGCGGCTGTAGCCGACCAGCACCTCCCGGGTGGCCGGCTGGCCCTGCCAGGTGGCGGCCTCCACCCCCTCGCGCGAGGCCTTGTGCAAGGCGGCCCGCAATTCGCGACGCTGCTGTCGGGACACCGAGGGCTTGTCGTTGACCACCACGCCGGTCACCGCCTGGCGCGCGCCTGAGCGCATCACATGCTGCTTGGCCGGATGCGGCGTGAAGCCCTCGTCCTTCAGCACATGCCGCGCCTGGCGCAGCAGCGTGCCCACCCGCCCGGCGGCGTCACCGGAGGCGGAGAAGGTGAGGTCGTCCGCATAACGTGTGTAGGCAAATCCGAGCTTGTCGGCCAGCCCCTGCAGCCGCCGATCCATCTTGCGGCACAGCACATTGGTGAGCATGGGACTGGTCGGCGCCCCCTGCGGAAGCACGCGGTCGCGGCCCTTGCCGCCGACATAGAAGCGCTCCCCATCCACCACCAGCTCATCGCAGGGGTTCTCGCTGCACATCAGCGCGAGCAGGGTCGCCACAGGCTCGTCGTAACCCAGTCCGATGAACACGCCCTTGATGCGGGGATAGGTGATCGTGGGGAAGAAGTCCTGGATGTCCAGGTTGATCACCACCTCCTGGCCGACATGCGGCGTGGCGTTGGTGAGGATGCTGCGACCCGGCAGGAATCCATGGGCGGCGCTGTGGACCTTCACCTTCGCCAGCAGGTTGTCCAGCACCCAGTACTGCGCGCGCTTGAGGCGCGGCATCGGCGCGGAGATGGTGCGCTGTCCGCCGGTCTTCTTCGGCAGTTGGAAGCGGCGGTAGTGCGTGGTGCGGGCCACCTCGCGGTGGAAGCAGAGAAACTTGAGTTCGGGCAGCGTCAAGCACATGGCCTGTGCCAGCGCCATCGGTGAGGCCAAGGGCGGCAAGCCCTCGCTCAGCGGCCGACGCTCGCCTTGCTGCGCGGGCGGCTGCAGGCCGCCGGACACGCCGGCGCCGAGGTAGCCCGCATCGGTCTTGCGCGCCTCATGCCAGCGCTGGGCCCGTTCGAAGCGACGCTGTTCCCGGGCCTGCGCCGTGGCCTCTCGGCGCGCCAGGGCGGCAGCCATGCGCTCGCGGCGCATGGCCTTCAAGGCTGCTTCCGGATCGTTGATCTGACGCAGTTGGCTCTGGGCCTCCTGCAGCGCCTTCATCAGCACGGCCTCGCGCTCGATCAGGGCCGCTTCCAGCGTCGGTTCGGTTTGATGGGAGGGCCAGAAGCCCAGCCGCTGCATTTCCTGCAGGACGACGGCGTCCTTGGACGACGCGCGGATGCGCTCGATGATGTCGGCGCGGGTGGGCACACGGTCGCTCATCGGGCGGCTCCGGAGAAGAAAGGGAGTGCAGCGCGCTTCTCGTCGAAGAGCCTGAAAGGCTTGAAGGACGGGCGCTGTCCACTCGACGCCGCCCGCCCCACCGTGGCACGATTCGCTCGAAGCGAGCCCAATCGGAATCTGCCACGGTGGGGCTGGGCGGCACAGTGAAGACGGCGCCCGTGACGCATGGAAAGGCAGGGAGCAAGGACGGCGAAACACCGCCCGGGTTGCAAGAGCCTGCGCGCTGCACTCGAAAACAGTTTAACCCCAGCTGTGGTCATGCGGCCTCCGGCGTGGTGCCAGGGGTTGCCCCTGCTGCGGTGGGTGATGCGTCGGACGCGGACGGCTGAGGCATCCACTCCGCCAAACGGGGCTGGGCCAGTTGGCGCAGCGCCAGCATGTGGCTGCAAGGTCCCCGGCGCAGCCGGTTCTGGCGATAGAAATTGCATCCGCATTGGGCATCCACCAGTTGCTGGTCCGCATTGAGGATCAGCCGGGGCGTCAGGCGCTGGCTGCGGTCCTGCACCGTGCCCTCCACCACCAACCGCTGGCCCTCGGGCTGGAGGCTTTGCAGCTTCGCGCGGCGGTCATGGATCAGGGTCAGCGCGGCCTGTTCCTCCGGGCTGGCAAAACGCAAGGTGTCGATCGGCAGCGGATCACGCGCCAGTTCGCGCCAGGCAAACTGACCTGAAGGCAGATCGAACACCGCGCGCCCGGCCTGGACCCACAGGCCCAGGGCGGCCTCGACATCCGGCCTCGGCAGTTGGGTGCCGGCGGCCAGATCGGCTGACGTCGCCATCCATCGGCCCTGCAACGCGGCGCCCACCGCCTGCTTGGTGGCGTCGGACACGTCGTGGCGCGGCTGCAGCAGATCGAAGCGCCCCGCATCCGCCCAATCATTGGCGGACCAGCCGGACAGCCCCAACGTGACCGTGATGTCGCCCAGTTCGACCACCCAGAAGCTGGGCATGCCGGTGCCCAGCAGATGGACCCGCACACGGGTGGCCATCGCGATGAGGCGCTCCAGGGTGAGCAGGCGGCGGCGACCCCAGACCCGGATGCTGCGCGGCGCCGTCAGCGGCGCCCCGACGATGGCGCTGCGACGCGCGGTCAGGGCGAGGTTCCAGGGTTCCAGCACCAGTCGGGCCGGACCGCCGGGACTGAGCTCGAACCGCAATGAACGCGGACCGGCCCGCTCCTTGCGCTGGCGCAGGGCGGCGCACAGGTTGTGGAGATCCATCGGATGCAGCTCCACCACCGTGGCCGGCAGGGTCATGGCGGACGAGACCTGCAGGAAGCCCCTCACCCAGCTGTCGGGCAGATCGATCTTTTCTTCGCGAAAGGCCGGATCGTCGCCGGTGGCGACGGTGAAGCCGGCCGGGTCGATCTGCAGCCGGGTGGCCTTGTAGTCGCGGATCTTCTGGAACTCGTCGTAAAGCGAGGCCGAGTAGTCGATGTTGGTGGTGCCATAGGCCATCTCGCCGGTGCGGTCGAAGACGTCATGGCGCACGCTGACGGCGCAGTAGGTCGATTCGTCTTGGCTGAAGGCCTCGAACAGCAGGCGGTCCGGGTGCACGGTGATGACCGGATCCAGCACGAACCAGGCGTCGCGGTTGCTGGTGTAGAGCCAATTGAAGTAGCGCTGCCGGGCCTTGTAGAACGGCGCCAGCGCGGCGATCTTGCGCTGGCGCAACTGGCTCAGCTCGGCCTGCACCGTGCGGGTTTTCAGCTCGAGGTCGCCCTTGTCCGCCATGAAACCGGCCAGCAGCGACTGCTCGTTCTCGGCCAGCCATTGCCGGTAGGCGGATTTGTCGCGGCCGCGGTAGCGCTGGTCACTGACGACGACCTGGTGCAAGGCCGACATCGCCTCCCGAAACGCCAGGTGGGCATGAGAATCCCGACGCAGCGCGCCGTCGAAGGCGGTGGGCGGTCGGAGCGTGTCCGGCGCGAGATGAAAGGCCTGCGCGGTGGCGCTGTCCTCGACGCTGGTGCTGCCGTAGTACTTGTAGCGGAACTGCATGGTCGTCAGGCGATGGGCGAGATCGGCGAGGTCGGCACGATGGGTGCGATCGGCGCGGCGGACGCCGCCGGCGTCTTCCACTGCACAAAGGGCAGGTCGATGCCGGGGTGGCGCGCGGAAATATCCCGCAGGCCGGCGATGTACTGCGGCTTGTCGGTGAGGCTGGCGGTGACCACCTGCCGGGCAAAGATCGCGGCCACCACCTCGGCGGTCTCGGGTGCGGCCGTCTGGGCGCGCAGGAAGTCGATCACCCGGGACTTGGCAGTGCGGCCGCGATGCACCTGGCTCAGCACCGTCAGGAAATACGGCGTCAACGCCCGCAGCTGGGCCGCCAGCGCCACCGGGTCGACCGTCGGCAGTTCCAGCAGCCACTGGGTGACGAACAGCTGGACCTGGGTGCCGGGATGCTGGCTCAGGCGGGTCAGGCACAGCGAGGCCTCGGCGGCGGACATGCGGCGCACCAACCGGCTCCGGCCCAGGGCCTGCACCCACGGGCGCGGGTGATCCACCAGGCTGATGAGCAGGTCGATGCCCAGCGATGCCTCCGGCAGGCGCTCGGTGAAGAGGCGGGTCGCGTAGTCGATGGCATCGTCGAAACCGGCCTCGACCAGCGGCAGCAACTGCTCGGTCTGGGCGGTGTCGGGCGTTGGCGGCAGGGCGGCGTCGATGGCCGCCATCGCCCAGCGGCGCACCGTCACATCCGCATGGCGTGCCAGCGTGGCCAACTGGCGCATCGAGAACTCGGCCGGCGGCAGATCCGCCAGCGCCCAGGCGCCATAGCGCTGCGCGCCGGCGGTGCGGGCCTGCAGGGCGCGCCACACGCTGGCGCCATCGCGGGCGGGCGCCTGCGCACGCAGCTCGCCGGTGAGCCATCGCAAGGCGTCGTCATGAGCGCCGTCGCCGGATTCGGTGTGGAACAGTGAGCGGTGCAGCCGATCCGCGATCTGCCGCGCGAAATCGTCGTCGGTCCTGGCCACCCGCAGCAGGGCCGCGCTGATGGCCGCACGCAAGCTGCTGCTGGCATGGGTCGCCAGGTCGCCGATCAGGGCCACCTGATGCCGCAGCACCTCATCCGGCAGCGCTCCCATCAGTCGCACGCCGCAGGCACGGCGCTCGGGGTCGTCGGCGGTCAGCAGGTCCGTCATCAGGGCCGGTGGCAGCAAGGCCATGCCGGCGGGATGCTGCAACAGCCAGGTCACGCCCACGCTCACCACCGGCACGGCAGGATGGCCGAGCAGGGTCAGCAGCTCGCCGATCATCGGCATCACGGCCTCTGCGCTGGCCGAGGCCAGGCGGTCCTGCAGCAGCTGTTCGATCTGGCGGCCCGCGGCGGCAAGTCCGGGAAGGTCCGCATCCACTGCCAGCAGGGCCGAGAGCAGCTCGCGCAACAGCGGCTGCGGGTCGGCCAGCAGCGCCAGACCCACGCCCTGCTTGCGGCCGCGCTCCTGTTCACCCAGCAACAGGCCCACCACCAGGGACGGGAACCGCGCGAAGGTGGCCGGATCACCGGCGATGTGGAGCAGCGCGAAATCCTGCGCGGGGGTGTGGGTGGACGCCGCCATCAGCCGCAGCCACGGGACCTGGTCTTCAGGCGGACTGGCCAGAACACGGCTGCGGGCGGCGGTAAAACCGATTTCCGCGGCGGTGGGATATGGGCTGCGCAGCAAAGGCTCCAGCACCGCCGGGGACTGGCGCTCGACGAACGCCGCGTGGTCCTGCAGCGCGCGGGCCACCACGGCCTGCACCAACGCGCTGCGGCTCAAGAGCGCCAGACGCAGCAGCGCCTCTGGATGGGCATCCCACATCGGCTGCAAGGCTTCGGTGCGGCGGGCCAGCGGTCGACCAGTGTCGATCGGCTCGGTGGTCCACAGGCGCCGGGTGCGGGAGCCGGCGCCGGCGCCACGGGTCTCCAGCCGAGGCAACAGCAATTCGGACACCAGCACCCAGTGCGCTCCGGCCGGATAGTGCCGCGTGAGCCGACGCCACCGGCCCTGATGAGGCGCATAACGGGCCTCGGCGTGGGCGGCCGGCACCTCGTCGTCGCGCAAGCCCAGCAGCAATGCCACGGCCAGGTCGGGCGCATGCGAATGACCGAGGGCCGCCAGACGCCTCAAGTGGCGCCAGCCGCGCAGTCGAAGGTATTGGCGCGTCGCCTTCGCATAGGCCCGGGCCGGCTTGCGCTTGCTGCCGCTGGCGCGGGTGATCGGCTCCCCGTCCACGGGCGAGAGGTAAACGCGCTGGGTCAGGCGGCCCACCGCCGCCGGTGTGTTCTCGAAACGCGCATGCAACAGGCCGATCACCGCCGCATCCCGTCGCAGCTCGGCGGCCTTGTAGAGATAGCGCATGGCCTGGAAGGACTCCGCCTGCACCGGCAGGTGGGTCAGCAGGTCCAGCACGCGGCCCTGCAGATCGGCCCGGCACAGGGCCAGGTCATACCAGTCCTGCAGCAGGTCGGGCCAGTCCATGCCGCGCGCCTCCACCAGATCCAGCAGGCGAAGGATGAGCGAGGGGCCGTGGTCATCCACTGCGAGTTCCTCCGCCCAGCGCGCGGCCAGCGGCTCGCACTGAACCTCACGCTCAGCGGGGGACAGCAACATCAGCCAGGCTTGGCGGGCATAGCGCTGGGTGGCCGGGCTGCGACCGCGTTGCGCCAGTTGCCGCATCGCCTCGGCGGCCCCCGGATCGCCGAGGCGGCCGATGGCGGCGGCCAGGCACAGGTCCAACAGGTCGGTGCCGGTGTCCAGCAGCTCGACCAGGCGGGGCACCAGCCCGCGCAGCGCCTGCTGGGCGGCGGGATGCACCTCGACCCGATCGCTGCACTCGGCCACCCGCCAGGCGGCGCGGGCCTGACGCTCCGGCGACTCCAGCTTCCATCGCACCGGTTCGAAACGGGCCACCAGCGCGGCCACGGCGGGCGGCACCGGCTGCGCTGCGACAGCCGGCCGGGCGGCATCCCGATCGCGTGCGACCTCGGCCGGCGCCTCGGCATCGCCCAGCGCGTCGAAGCCCTGCTGTCGCACCAACGTCTGGCCGGCGGCCAGGCGGCGGCGGATGAAGTCCAGCGCGCGGCGCTCGGCTTCCTCCTTCGAAACCGGTGCGGCGGTAAGGCTGGATTCCTCCAACCCTCGCCGCACGGTGACGATGAAGCGGGCGTCGGACGGGCGCGCGCTGGCGGCGCCATCGCCGGGAAGATCGAGCGCCACCAGCTCCACGGTGCAGCGCTGCTCGCGAGGAAAGGGGCGACTCAACGTCGCCGATGCGATCTTCTTCAAGTTGTCCTCTCCGAGCGCCGCTGCAGGGGGCGATGGTCCTGGTCGATGGTCGACAGGATTCTGCACGAGTCAGAGGAGGACGAAAGTCAATCAGCGCCGTCGATCCCTTCGCCTGAGCCAGAGCGCCAAGCCCCCCAGACCGGCGACAAACATCCAGAGGCTGTCCAGCTCGGGCACCGCCGGGATCGGGGTCACCGAGGGCGGCCGAGGCGGCAGCACGATCACCGGCGGAACGGTCAGCGGCGGGGTCACGGACGGCCCGCCCGTCGGCGGCCCACTGATCAGCGGCGGCGTCAGCACCGCAGGTGGCAGACCCACCAAGGGCGGCAGGCCGGAGGGGTCGGGCAGTGCCAGCGGTCGTGGCATCGGGAGGTCGGGCGCGGCGGGCGGCGCCCCGGCGGACGGCGGCTCGAACACCAGTTCCTGCGGCGGATCCTGGGGCGTGGCCGGCGGTCCGGCGGCATCGCCCGGCACACGCAGGATGCGGCTGAGGTTGCGACAGACGGTGGGGATCAGCAGGCAGTGGCCGTCCTCGCAATAGACCAGGCCGCGCTCGCGGTGGGCCTCGGTCCAACCCTGGCGGGTGACGCTGCGGCACACCCGTCCCTCGCCGAAATGCATGTCGCGGATGTCGGGGGCATAGCGGCGGCGGCCGCGAATCTCGTCGCGGGAGATGTCGACCAGGTCGTCATAGTCATGGGCAGCCATGCGGGCCTTGAGCCGCTGGCGGACGTCGGCGGGCAGGTCCCGGTAGCGATCCACCGCCGCCGACAGGTTGCCGGTGAAACTGTCCGCGCCGGGATGGTCCCAGACGCACGAATCGACGGCGGGCGCAACGGGGCGCGACGCGGTGGACACCCGCGTGGGTTCAGGTCGGGGGGCACCATCAGGCCATGCCGAAGGCGATGGCGCCGATGGGGTGACGACGGACAACGCCCCCGTCAGCAACAGGGCGAGCGCAGTCATCGGGCCTTCCTGTCAATCGAGCTGACGTTGGAAGGGCAACGCTCCTACCGGACAACGTTCTGCAGGACGCCCTGCGCCCGGAATCCGCCCGATCCCCTCAGGCCTGACCCCAGTCCAGATCGCCGCACAACACCCGCAGCCGTCCGGAGGTCCAGTACGCCACCGACACGGTGATGCACAACTTCGCCCCCCGCAGGCTCAGGTAGGGACGGGTGACCTGGATCTCGCCGACGGACTCCACCGCCCGCCGGAAATACGGCCGGCGGGCCCAGCGGGCATCCCCGGCGCGCTCCATGGGCAGGAAGCGCACGTCGTCGTGGGTCGGGGCGTCCGGCGAGGCCGCCCGGGCGCCCAGTTCCCGGCCCTCCTCGTCGAGCAAATAGCACATCTGGCTGCCGGCCAGGCGCAGGAAGGGGGCACAGGCCACCGCCAGGCCCTGGCCTTGCTGCAAGGGTTGCAAAGCCAGGGCCAGCGCGTTGCGAAACGGCGCGAGCTGCTCGTCATAGTCCCGGCGCACCTGGGCATGCCGTTCGCTGAAGAGGCTCCAGACGCCCTCCAGTTCTTCCGAGACGCCGCTGTCCATCAGCACATCGGGATTCGGATGGGCAAAGGCAAAGCCCTGCACCAGGTCGACATCCGCATCCATCGCCAGCTGCGCATCCTCCCGGCTTTCCACCCCTTCCAGCAACACCAGCGCCCCGCACTCATGCAGCAGCGACACCATCTGCGCCATCACCCGCGCCATCCGGCGGGAGCCCCGTGCATGCTGCAGCAGGCTGCGGTCGAGCTTGACGATCTCCGGGCGGATCCGCCAGATGCGGTCGAAATTGGAATGGCCGACGCCGAAATCATCCAGCGCCAGCAGGCAGCCGGTGGCCCGCGCGGCCTCGACCGCCGCTTCGAAGCATTGGTCGCGGGCCATCACATCCTCGGTCACCTCCAGCACCAGCCGCTGGGTCGGCAGGCCCAGGTGATGCACCGTGTCCACCGCACCGGACAGCAGGTCGTGCTCCCGGGCGGCCTGCAGGAATACGGCCGGATGGATGTTGAGGAACAGCCAGCAGTCCGGCGGCCCCTGGGTCACGAAGTTGTGCACATGCAGCAGGCGGCAGAGCCGGTCGAGCCGGACCTGGTCCTCGAAGCTGGCCACGCCTTCGAAGGCGGCCACCGGCGAGACGCTGCGCCCGTGCAGGTCGGACACCCGCACCAGCGCCTCATAGCCGACCGGCCGGCGGTGCGGAAAACTGTAGATGGGCTGGAACGCGCTCGTCAGTTGATGCGGACCATGGCGGGCGGTCCACCGGCTGGGCTGCCCGTCCGGCCCCGGAGATGCACTGATCGCCCCATACAGGGCCTTGAGCATCTGCTCGACTTCGCCATCCACCATGCCGCACGCCTCACACCACCACGCGTCGTCCGCGCTTCAACGCCCCGAAGGCCCGAATCTCCTGGTCCCGGCGGTCCGGGCCTGCGCGAGCACCTGGGCGCCCCTCGTCGCCGCAGCGCCGAGGTGGTGCGAACATCGTACGCCGATGGCCCGGCATGGATAATGCCCTGACGCCCTGCAGTTCAGGGGGGAGGCCCATGCTCATCCAGTTTTTCTACACGCTGCGCGCCGCCAAACTCCCAGTCTCGGTCAAGGAGTACCTGACCCTGCTCGAAGCCATGAAGGCGGGCGTGCTGGACGACGACGGCGGTCCGACCGTCGAGAAGTTCTACGTCCTGGCCCGCACCAGCCTGGTGAAGGACGAGGCGCTGTTCGACAAGTTCGACCGGGCCTTCGGCGCCTATTTCAAGGGCGTCGAGCTGATGGGCGACCTGTTCAAGGCCCTGCCCCAGGACTGGCTCACCAAGCAGTTGGAGCGCGAGCTCACGCCCGAGCAACTGGCCCAGCTCAAGGCGCTGGACTGGGACGAGCTGATGGACACCCTGCGCCAGCGGCTGGACGAGCAGCAGGAACGCCATGAGGGCGGCAACCGCTGGATCGGCACCGGCGGGACCAGCCCGTTCGGCAACGGCGGGGTGAACCCGCGCGGGGTGCGCATCGGCGGACCCGGCGGGCAGCGCAGTGCGGTGAAGGTCTGGGACCAGCGCAGCTACCGCGACTACGACGACCACATCGAACTCGGCACCCGCAACATCAAGGTGGCGCTGCGCCGGCTGCGGCGCTTCGCCCGCGAAGGCTCCGAGCTCGAGCTGGACCTGGACGACACCATCCACAAGACCGCCGCCAATGCGGGCATGCTGGACATCCGCATGATCCCGGAGCGGCACAACAAGGTGAAGCTGCTGCTGCTCATGGATGTGGGCGGCACGATGGACGAGCATGTCAGCCGGGTCGAGGAGCTGTTCTCCGCGGTGAAGAGCGAGTTCAAGCACCTGGAGTTCTTCTACTTCCACAACTGCGTCTATGACTTCGTGTGGAAGAACAACCGCAGGCGGTTCGCCGAAAAGACCTCCACCTGGGATCTCATCCACAAATACAACCGCGACTACAAGCTGATCTTCGTGGGCGACGCCACCATGAGCCCCTACGAGATCCTGCAACCCGGCGGCAGCGTCGAATACAACAACGAAGAAGCCGGAGCCGAATGGCTGCAGCGGCTGACTCATGCCTTTCCGAAACATGTGTGGATCAATCCCGAGCCGGCCGGCGTGTGGCAATACCGCCAGAGCATCTCGCTGATCCAGCAACTGATGCAGCAACGAATGATGCCCCTGACGATGAGCGGACTTGAACAGGCGATGCGCGTTCTCAACCGATGAGGGCCCTGCTGACCCTGACGCTGGGCGCCCTGATGGCGACCCTGCTGGGCGGCTGCGCCTTGCTGCCCTCCGACCGAAAGGCCAAGCTCCAGGTGGCCGCCGCCGAGGAACCGGACGATGGCCGCCCCGAGGGCGAGCGCCGCCGGATTGCGTCCTACGAGCTGACGGTGGAGGCGCCGCCCGAGCTGCGCGCGCTGCTGCTTCAGCATCTGGACCTGGCCCGTTTCCGGGACACACCCGAAGACATGCGGCTGACCGCTGCGGAACTGCGCCGACTGGCTGCCGTGGCGCCGGAGCAGGCCCGTCAACTGCTGGAGACGGCCGGCTACTTCAATGCCAAGGTGCGCACCGAGGAAGTGGGCGACCTGTCCGACGGCGTGCGCAACCTGCGGCTGGTGGTCGACACCGGCCCGCGCGCGATGATCGGCACGCTGGACCTGCAGATCGAAGGCCCGCTCAAGGCGATGGCCGATCGTGGCGACAAGCTGGCCGGCGCCCTGACTCGCACCCTCAACCAAAGCTGGCTGCTGCCGCCGCAGACCGGTTTCAGCCAGGGCGACTGGGCCGCCGCCAAGAACGCGCTGCTGACCCGGGCCCGGGCCCAGGGCTATCCACTGGCCCGCATGACCCACAGCGAAGCGGTGGTCATGGCCGACGACAACCAGGTCGATCTGGCCGTCACGCTGGAAAGCGGTCCGCTGTTCACCCTGGGTGAGCTGCAGATCGAAGGACTCAAGCATCAGCCGGAGGCCGCCGTGCGGCGCCTGGCGGGCTACCGGGAGCACGATCCCTACAACGAGCGCCTGTTGCTGGACTTCCAGGAGCGCCTGGTCGGCACCCAACTGTTCGACAGCGCCAGCGTCGAGATCCAGCCCGAGGCCGTGACCCCAGCGCCCGGCGTGGAGACGGTGGAGGTGCCCGTCACCGCCAAGCTGCGTGAAGCACCGCGTCAGCAGATCACCACCAGCCTGGGCTATCACAGCGTGGACGGACCGAACGTCGGTATCGAACACATGCACCGCAAGCCGTTCGGACTGAACATCCGCGAGCGCACCAAGCTCAACATCGGCCGCGACAAGCGTTCGATCGACACCGAAATCAGCTCCCATCCGCAACCCGGCATGCAGCGCAGCCTGGCAGCGCTCTATCTGGAGCGGCTCAAGAGCAGCGACGACCAGGTCAACGTCAACCTGCGCGCCCGACTCGGCTACGCCCGGGAGACGGAACCGGAAGACCGGCTGGACTACATCGAGACCTTGCGCTCCTGGGAGCATGCGCCGAATGTGGAGACCACCGTGGCGGGCGCCGTGTCGCTGAATGAGCAGCGCATCTGGCGCCGCCTGGATTCCAAGCTGCTGCCCACCAAGGGCTGGAGTGCCAGCCTGCTGGTCGGCGGCGGCTGGGCCAACAGCACCACCGAGCGGAACGGCCCGTTCGGCCGCGCCCAGGCCAAGGTGTTCTGGTATTCGCCGCTGCCCTCGCGCTGGCTGCTGGCCACGCGGCTGGAAGCGGGCCAGATCATCGCCAAGGGCAAGCTGGGCCTGCCCGAGGCCCTGCGCTTTCGCACCGGCGGCGACGACAGCGTGCGCGGCTACGGCTACAACGAGCTCGGTCCGCTGGACTCCGCCGGCAACCAGACCGGCGGCCGGGTGCTGCTCAACGGCAGCGTGGAAGTCTCGCATCCGCTGACGCCGCGCGTGCCGCAACTGATGGGCGCCGTCTTCCTGGACGCCGGCCAGGCCGCCCGCAACTGGGGCGACTACACCCCCGCCTGGGCCTACGGCGCCGGACTGCGCTACCGCAGCCCGGTGGGCGTGCTGCGGATGGACTTCGCCAAGGGCAACCTGGTGGACAAGTTCCGTCTGCATTTCAGCGTGGCCATCGCGCTATGAACGAGACGCCCGACCACGAGCGCCCGGCGCTGACGCCGCCGCCGACCTCTGACACCGCAGCGCCCGCGAACGGCGCCGGCGGCCCTTCCCTGCCGCCGTCCGTTCCGCCCTCGCCCCCGTCGGGGGGAACCGACGATGGCGCTGCGCCGCCGCCGCGGCGACGCCGTCGCGCACGCGGTCTGCTGTGGGCATTGCTGGCTGTGCCGGTGCTCATCGGCCTGCTGCTGCTGGGGCTGACCTGGGCTTTGAAGACCGAAGGCGGCACTGCCTGGGTGCTGTCCAAGGTCCCGGGATTGACGCTGCAAAACGCCCAGGGCCGTCTGCTGGGTGATTTCGATGTCGAGCGCGCCGAGTTCATCCTGCCGGGCAGCGACGACCGCGTGGTGCTGGAGCAATTGCAGTGGCGCGGCGTGCGCCTGGTGTGGAACCGGTCGCCGATGCTCTGGGGCGAGGTGCAGGCGGATCGCCTGGCGGTGGCCCGGCTGCGGGTGCAAGTCGCGTCATCGGACAGCACCGAGCCGCTCAAGCCGCCAGCCGGCCTGCTCACGCCGGTGGCCGTGACGGTGCGGGATCTGGAGATTGGTGAACTGCATGCGCCCGGCCTGGCGCAGCCCTTGCGCGCGCTGCGGGGCAGTCTGGCTCTGGGCGCTGATGGCGGCGAACACCACCGTCTCACGCTCGGTTCGCTGCAGTGGCAACAGCTGACCCTCGCCGGACAGGCGCAGATCAGTGCACGGGAAGACCTCACCCTGTCCAGCCAGTGGCGGCTGAGCCAACCCCAAGGCGAGCTGCCGTGGACCGCACCGTTCCGGCTTGACGGTCCGCTGAAAGACCTGAGCCTGAAGGGCCAATTAGAGGCGGCACGCCAGAAGTTGCTGCTGCAAGCGCGCCTGCTGCCGTTTGCATCCTTCCCGCTGGCGCAGTTGCAGGCCGAAGCCCAGGCGCTGGACTTGGCCGCCCTGCTGCCCGGCACACCGGGCGTGCCCCACACCGGACTGACGGGCCGGATCCTGGTCGATCCGACGAAGGACGGTGCGCTGTCGGTCAAGGCCGATCTGGACAACACCGCCGCCGGCCGGCTCGACCAGGATCGCCTGCCGCTGCGCGAGTTGCAGCTGGACCTGCTGCTCGATCCCAACCACTGGACGCGCCTGAAGCTGCCGCGTCTGGACGCCCTGTTGACCGGCGGTGGCCGACTTCGCGCGGTCGGACAGACCAGCGCCAAGGACGGCACGGTGCTGACGCTGAAACTGGACGGCTTGGACAGCCGCCAGATCGACCAGCGCTGGCCGGTGGTCCAGGCCCGGGGCGAGCTGCGCCTGAGCAGCACCGCCTCGCTGACCCAGACCGACCCCGACCAGGCCCTTCGCGTGGAAGGCGAGCTGGCAGGGCAACTGGGCCAAGGCCGTTTGCAAGCACCGCTGGAGGTGGCACTGGCGGCTGAGCTGCGTCCCCAGGCCATTGAACTGGAGAAGCTCCATGCCCGCTCCGGCCCGGCGACCTTGCAGGCCACCGGCTCGCTGACGCTGAACCAGGCGCTCAGCATGGCCGAGGGCTGGAAGGCCGACCTGGATGCCTCGATCCAGGGCCTGGACCCGCGTCGCTTGACCGGTGCGGCGCCGAGCGCCCGTGCGGCTGCGCCGGCCACGACCGCGCGCGGCGCGCAGGCGCGGGTGGGGACCAAGCGGGTGTCACCCTCAGCGGCGAAGGGGGGGACCGCGTCGGCGGCCGCTTCCGCCGTACTGCCGGTGGCGGGCGCCTCGGCGGTCGCCCCGGAAGAGTCGGTCGCGCAGACCTTCCCGCTGCGCACGCCGCAAACCCCGCAGGTCGCCTTGCCCCGCCGCCCCGCGCCAGCCAAGGCGGCCGCCGTGCCGCCGATTTCGGCATCCGGATCCGGATCGGCATCGGCAGCGCGACCGGCATCGACTTCTGCACCGACGTCTGCGTCGGCGTCTGCGTCTTCCCCGCCGACGGCCACGACGCCACGCACTGCCAATGCGACGACCTCGACCGACGCCTCGTCGCTGCCGCCGTCGACCGCACAGGTGTTGAACGGCAAGCTGCAGGCACAGCTGCAATCGGTGCGCGGCAGCTTGTGGCCGCAGGGTCGGGCCAACCTCGATCTGCAGCCCAGCGTCTGGCACGGGCTGCCGCTGCAGGGCCAGGTGCGCTATGCGCGGGCCGCCAACGCGGTGCCCGATCTGCAGGCCGATCTGCGCCTGGCTGACGCCTCGCTGCAGGCGCGCAGCCGCATCGATCCGGCGCTCAAGCGCGGCGGTGAGCAGGTGGACCTGAGCATCGACCTGGACGCGCCCAAGCTCGCCAGCCTGCAGCCGCTGCTGCGGGCGGAGTTCCCCGCGGCCGCCCTCCAGGGCGCGCTGCAGGCCAAGGCCGCCGTCCAGTTGGTGCAGCCGGGCACCCGCAGCGCCCGCTACAGCAGCGAGGGCCGTTGGCAGTTGAGCGGCTTTGCCCTGGCCGGCGTGCCGGGCCTGCCAGCGCTGACCGGCTCGACCGCCGCCGTTCGCACCGGCGCCAGCCCGGCGGCCAATGCCCGCTGGCCGCTGTCGATCGACACCGCTTCGGGCGACTGGAAGGTCTCCAGCCTGCGCGAGGCCGCGCTCAGCTGGACCACCCAGATCAAGCAGCTGCGGGCGGCGCCGCAGAACATCCGGCTGGAACAGACCACACTGACTCTCGACGGCAGTTGGTCCCAGCACCAGCTCAAGCTGGAATCCAACGGCCAGGTGCCGCTGCCGCCAGTCCTGACGGCGCCGACGCAGACCAAGGTGGTCGCGCGGGCCCAGGCGGCCAGCAGCAGTGTCGCCAGCCGGTTGCAGCTCGATCCCCAGGGCGCTCGGGCGGAAGTTTCGCTGGCGGGAGCGCTGGACGCAGATCCCTTGGTCGCCTGGCGCCAAGGCGCGCTCTGGCAGGCCCGCGACCTCAAGTTGCTGCTGCAGGCCAATCCGCAGTCCGAGCCGCTGTTCAAGGCGGGACCGCTGACCCTGGCCCTGAGGCTGGAGCCCGGCGTCACGCCGCGTCAGGCGCAGGTCGCGCCCGGCCGGCTGGAGGTGCTGGGCGCCGGACTGCGCTGGGATCGCCTGATCTGGCAGGCGCCGAAGGACTGGGATGTGCAGATGGAGCTGGAGCCGCTGTCGGCAGCGCCGGTGCTCAACAAGCTGCAGCCGGACTTCGGCTGGGGGGGTGATCTGCGCATCGATGGCCACTTGAAGAGCCGGCGTGATCCTCGCGGACTGACCATCGATCTGTCGCTCTCCCGCACGGCCGGCGACCTGACGGTGACCGACGAAGTCAGCACCCAGCGACTGGGCCTGACCGACCTGCGCCTGGGACTGCTGGCGGAGAACGGCGTGTGGCACCTGACGCAGGGCATCGCGGGTCAGAACATGGGCGCGGTCGGCGGCGCGATCACCGCGCGCACCAGCGATCCACACGCCTTGCCGTCCTCGTCATCCAAGCTGGAAGGCGCGCTGGAAGCCAAGGTGGACAACCTCGGCAACTGGGGGCCGTGGCTGCCGGCCGGCTGGCGATTGGGCGGCAGTCTCTATGCCACCCTGAGCCTGGGCGGGACCTTGGGTGCGCCCGAAGTTCGCGGGCAGGCGGGCGGCCAGAAGCTGGCATTGCGCAACGCGCTGATGGGCGTGGACATGAACCAGGGCGAGCTGGCGCTCACCATGAACGGCACCCAGGCTCAGTTGGAGAAGTTCGTCGCCAAGGGCGGCAACGGCCAGGTCAGCGCCGAGGGGCAACTGCACTTCGGCGCCAATCCGCGTGCCGAACTTGTCCTCAAGGCCGACACCTTCGCACTGCTGCAACGGGTCGATCGCCGGGTGGTCGCCAGCGGCACGGCACAGATCAAGGCCAGCGCCGAGTTGCTGGATCTGAAGGGCCGCTTCGTTGTCAACGAGGGCTTGTTCGACTTCTCGCGCGGCGACGCACCGCAGCTCGACAGCGACGTGCAGGTGGTCCGGCAGAGTGCGCCTCCGAGGGCGGCGGAGATCAACGGCCGGCCGCTGCGGGTGAAGCTCGACCTGGATCTGGAACTGGGACGGCGCCTGCAACTCAAGGGCTATGGCATCGACACCCGCATCCGCGGCGTGCTGCACCTGGCGCAGGACGGCCAGGCCAAGCCGACGATGGAGGGGGAAGTCTCCAGCGAAGGCGGCACCTTCAATGCCTACGGCCAGAAGCTGGTGGTGGAGCGCGGCATCTTCACCTTCAACGGCCCGCTGGACAACCCGCGGCTGGACGTGCTGGCCATCCGCCCGGGGCTGGAGAACGACGATGTGCGCGTGGGCGTGTCGGTCACCGGCACCGCCACCAACCCGCGCATCAAGCTTTATTCCGATCCGGACATGAGCGAGACCAACAAGCTCTCCTGGCTGGTGCTTGGCCGCTCACCCGACAACCTGGGCCGCAGCGACACAGCGCTGATGCAACGCGCGGCGATGGCGCTGATCAGCGGCGACGGTGAAAGCACCAGCGACAAGATCATCCACAACATCGGCCTGGATGAGTTGTCGTTCAGCGGTGAAGGCGACGATGCGCGCGGCACGGTGGTGCGGTTGGGCAAGCAGCTCAGCCGCAATGTGTTCGTGGCGTATGAGCGCGGACTGAACGCCACCACCGGCAATTGGCAGCTCATCTACAAGGTGGCGCAGCGCTTCACGCTGCGGGCCCAAGCCGGCGAGGACCAGCAGGGGCTGGATGTGATCTGGCAGTGGAAGTGGGAGTGAGGCGGGAGTGCCGTGGCGGTGACGAGTTCGGTGTAAGCGCCAGCGCTTCCATGCGAGAATCCGCCGCTTCGCGGTGACCGGCTCCCGGCGCCGCGAGTGTCCCGGGCATCCACTGCCTGCTCTCCGTAGTTCAATGGATAGAACGGCCGCCTCCTAAGCGGCAAATACAGGTTCGATTCCTGTCGGAGGGACCAGCGTGAAGCGTCATCCGCGCCGCCGTGCGCGATCAAGAGCGCCATCAGTGCGTAATCGGTGCGTAATCTGCGCCTTCCCTTGCGATCCCGTACGCCACCTTGCGATCCCTCTCCCATGCGGTAGAGGGCCATGCGGTAGACCGCATCGCCACCATGCCGAACGTCATGGCGCCGCCGCCGCCCTTTTCCCGCGCGCCACGACCGAACCACCGGCCCCGACAGGCCGCACTGCCCCGATCCGCCATCAATCCACGAGATGCTGGTAAATGAGGGGTAAACCGGTTTCTCCATGCCGGATGGTTTTTTCCCCGAGGCATATACTGAGCAAGCCCTCGCTGCGTCCGCCAGGCGGGCGACAAGGGCGCTGGCAGTCAAGCTGTACACAGAAGGATTTTTCGCATCATGGGCGCCAAACTGAAAGTTGCGGGCTGGGTCGCATTGGGAGCGATGGCCGGCGTGTTGACCACGATGCAGCTGCAAGCGAATGCCCGCAGCACGGCCGCGCCGCTGCCGCTGGAAGAACTCCAGCAGCTGGCCGCGGTGTTTGGCATCGTCAAGGCTGACTACGTCGAGAACGTCGATGAGAAGAAACTCATCAACGACGCCATCTCCGGCATGGTCTCCGGCCTCGATCCGCACTCGCAGTTCTTCGACAAGAAGAGCTTCAAGGAATTCCGCGAAAGCACCTCCGGCCGCTTCGTCGGCGTGGGCATCGAGATCGGCATGGAAGACGGCCTGGTCAAGATCGTCTCCCCGATCGAAGGCTCCCCGGCCTTCCGCGCCGGCCTCAGGAGCGGCGACCTGATCAGCAAGATCGACGACACCGCGGTGCGCGGCATGACGCTGGACCAGGCGGTCAAGCGCATGCGCGGCGAGCCCAACACCAAGGTGACGCTGTCCATCTACCGCAAGACGGAAAGCCGCACCTTCCCGATCACCATCGCCCGTGAAGAAATCCGGGTCCAGAGCGTGCGCGCCAAGATGGTCGAACCCGGCTTCGCCTGGGTGCGGGTGAGCCAGTTCCAGGACCGTACCGTCGAGGACTTCACCCAGAAGCTGGCCGACCTCTACAAGCAGGACCCCAAGCTCAAGGGCGTGGTGCTGGACCTGCGCAACGACCCGGGCGGCCTGCTCGAGGGCGCGGTGGCGATCTCCGCGGCCTTCCTGCCCAAGGATGTGGAAGTGGTGTCGACCAACGGCCAACTGGCCGAGTCCAAGGCCAGCTACAAGGCCAGCCCCGACTTCTATGTGCGCCGCGGTGCGAGTGATCCGCTGCGCAAGCTGCCGGATTCGGTGAAGAACGTGCCGCTGGTCGTGCTGGTGAACGAAGGCTCCGCCTCGGCCAGCGAGATCGTGGCCGGGGCACTGCAGGACCACAAGCGCGCCGTCGTGATGGGCGCCCAGACCTTCGGCAAGGGATCGGTGCAGACGGTCCGTCAGCTCGGTCCCGACACGGCCGTGAAACTGACCACCGCGCGCTACTACACCCCCAGCGGGCGCTCGATCCAGGCCATGGGCATCGTGCCCGACCTGGCCATCGACGAAACCGCCGAAGGCAATGTCTTCGCCGAACTGCGCATGCGCGAGGCCGACCTGGAGAAGCATCTCTCCGGCACCGATGAAAAGGCCGACGACGCCCGCACGAAGGCACTCGAGAAGCTGCGCGAAGAGCGCCGCCAAAAGCTCGAGGCCGAGTACGCCAAGCGCGGCGAGCCGCTCAAGCCGCTGCCGGAGTTCGGCAGCCCCGAGGACTTCCCGCTGCAGCAGGCCCTGAATCAGCTCAAGGGCAAGCCGGTGGCGATCTCCAAGACCGCCGTCGAGCGCAAGGCCGAGGCCAAGACCACCAAGGAGTGACGCGTGACGGCGGCGCCGGGACCTCCGGACACGTTGCCGCACGCTGCCGCACCTGATGCATCCCACGAAAGGCCCCGCAAGGGGCCTTTCTCTTTTCCGCCGCTCGCCCCAGGCGGTCGGCGTCGCCGCTATGCTTGCCGTCTATGGATGACGAGCAATTGCTGCGCTACTCGCGCCACATCCTGCTGGACGACATCGGCGTGGAGGGTCAGCAGCGGCTGCTGGACGCCCATGCGCTGGTGATCGGCGCCGGCGGGCTGGGATCGCCGGTGGCGCTGTTTCTGGGCACGGCCGGCGTGGGCCACATCACCCTGGTCGATCATGACCGGGTGGACCTGACCAACCTGCAGCGCCAGATCGCGCACAGCCTGGACCGGCTGGAGCAGCCCAAGGCGATCTCCGCGGCCGCCGGCATTGCGGCGATCAACCCCGAACCCCGGGTGAGACCCGTGATCGCGCGCGCCGATGCCGCGCTGCTGGACGAGCTGGTGCCGCAGGCCGACCTGGTGCTGGACTGCACCGACAACTTCACCACCCGACATGCGATCAACGCCGCCTGCGTGCGCCACGGCAAGCCGCTGGTGTCCGGCGCGGCACTGGGCTTCGACGCGCAGCTGAGCGTCTATGACAGCCGGGGCATCGATACGCCCTGCTATGCCTGCCTCTTCCCCGCCGACCAGCCCCCGGAGGAGCAACGCTGCGCCACCATGGGCGTGCTGGCGCCGCTGGTCGGCATCATCGGCAGCATGCAGGCGGCCGAAGCCCTGAAGCTGCTGTCCGGCATGGGCAGCCAGTTGCCGGGCCGATTGCTGATGCTGGATGCGCGCCGGATGGAGTGGACCGACCTGCAGGTCCAGCGTGATCCCACCTGCCCCTGTTGCGGGCCCCACGCGGCCTGGCGCGGATCGCACTCAGCGGCGGTCGCGCCCTGAGTCTGCGTCCGTCGCGCAACAAACCACCGCGGCGACCGATTCCCTCGTCTGAGGACGCACAAACATTAAGCGAAGACGCCCGTATGCTCCCGGGCCACCGACCATGAACCGACACGACAAACTCACCGCGCGCAACTTCCAGACCGCTCAGGAAGAAGCCAAACTCACCAGCTTCGACGAGAACCCGCCCGACGCCTATCGCCTGGCCTTCACCGACACCGATTTCCTGGTCCGCCCCGAGCTTCGACCGGTGCGGATGCAGTTGGAGCTGCTCAAGCCCGAACTGATCCAGCAGGAGCTGGACATCCAGTCGACGGTGGTGATCTTTGGCAGCGCCCGGATTGCCGATCGCGAGTCCGCGCAAGCCGCCGTCGACGCGGCCCGCACCGCCAACGACAGCGTGGCCCTGCAACGCGCCGAACGCCGGCTGCTGATGAGCGGCTTCTATGAGGAAGCGCGCCGGTTCGCCCAGCTCGTGACCGAGCACACCAAGGACCATCCGCATCCGTTGTATGTGGTGACCGGCGGCGGGCCGGGCATCATGGAAGCGGGCAACCGCGGCGCGCATGAGGCCGGCGGTCGCAGCATCGGGCTGAACATCGTGCTGCCGCATGAGCAGCGTCCCAACCAGTACATCACGCCGGAGCTGTGCTTCCGCTTCCACTACTTCGGCCTGCGCAAGATGCACTTCCTGATCCGGTCGGTGGCCCTGGCGGCCTTCCCGGGCGGCTACGGCACCTTGGACGAGCTGTTCGAGACCCTCACCCTGATCCAGACCGGCAAATGCCGCCGTCGACCGATCCTGCTGTTCGGTCGCGACTTCTGGTCGCGTCTGATCGACTTTGACCTGCTGCTGGACACCGGCATGATCAGCCCCGGCGACGAGCAGCTCTTCCACTATGTTGAAACCGCCGACGAGGCCTGGGCCCTGCTCGTGAAAGAGTACGAGATCGACCAGCCCGGCGCCTCCACCGGCACAGCCCAGGAGTTCCCGATATGAGCCCCTTGCGACAAGTCAGCCTGATCGGCGCCCCCACGGATGTCGGCGCCGGCGCCCGAGGCGCGAGCATGGGCCCGGAGGCCATGCGTGTCGCTGGCCTGGCCGAAGCCTTGCGCAGCCACGAGGTGGAGGTGCTGGATCGCGGCAATCTGTCCGGCCCGCCCAATCCCTGGCTGGCACCGGATGACGGTTATCGGCACCTCGCGGAGGTCACCGCCTGGAACCGCGCGGTGCATGACGCGGTGCATGCGGAGCTGCAAGGCGGCCGCATGCCCATCCTGCTGGGCGGTGACCACTGCCTGGGCCTGGGATCGATCTCCGCCGTGGCGCGCCACTGTCGCGAGACCGGCAAGAAGCTGCGCATCCTGTGGCTGGACGCCCATGCGGACTTCAACACCTCCACCCTCACCCCGAGCGGCAACATCCACGGCATGCCGGTGGCCTGTCTGTGCGGCTACGGGCCCAAGGAACTGATCGAGATCGGCGGGCACGTGCCGGCGATCGATCCGAAATGGATCCGCCAGATCGGCATCCGCAGCGTGGACCCCGGCGAGAAGCGCTTCGTGCACGAGGTGGGCCTGGAGGTCTTCGACATGCGCTACATCGATGAGATGGGCATGCGCCATGCGATGGAGCTGGCGCTCGCCACCATGGACGCCAACACCCACCTGCATGTGAGCTTCGATGTGGACTTCCTCGATCCCGATGTCGCGCCCGGCGTCGGGACCACCATCCCCGGCGGCCCGACCTACCGCGAGGCACAGCTGTGCATGGAGATGATCGCGGACACCGGCCGGCTGGCCTCGCTGGACGTGATGGAGCTCAATCCCGCCCTGGATGTGCGCAACAAGACGGCGCTGGTGGCAGTGGACCTGATCGAATCGCTGTTCGGCAAGTCCACGCTGATGCGACGTTGAGTCGTCCTCGCGCGAGGGACAGCGCCATGCGGTCTGGCCGGCCGGGGGATCCAGTCGGGCCGGGCAGTCCATCGAGCCCGAGCAGGGAGAAGGTGTCGGGCACTCCGGTGATGAGCGGCGGTGATCAACGCCCATGATGAATGCCTGTCCTGCGCCCCGATGAGCCAGGCCATTCCGGGCTTGCTACCCGACGCGACGACACCCATGCCTTTCGATGATCGAGCGTACGCAGCACGGGTTCACCGCCGGCGCAAGTCGCTTCGTCAGATCCGACATGCCGATTCGCCACTTCGGTGAACGACTGCTCGCTTAGGGGAGCCCCTCCAAAGAGGGTGGCCTGAATGTGGACTTTCGCACTCGCCGCATGGCGGCCAGTCGTGTCCAATTGCAACTCAGGGACAGGCATAGAGGCCGCTCCGGGGACGACATCGCATCACCGGACACACAGGCCCGCCAAGCTCCGCGATGTACAGAAGAACACGCTTTCACCATGTCGTCGTCCGTCCGAATTCATGCGCAGTCGATCCGCGCTTCGCTTGCCGCGCTGGCCCTGATGGCCACTGCATCCATCACCGCCGCAGCACCTGCCACCAGCAGCGGCACCCTGGAGATTGGCGCGACCATCCTGGTGGCCTGCAATGTCTCCGGCAGCACCTTGAACTTCGGCACGGCCATTGACCCGTTGCAGACGCCGGGGCCGGTCGATGCCCTGACCTCGCTGGCGGTGACCTGCACCCGCACCACGCCCTACAGCGTCGCGTTGAGTGCGGGGGCCAACGCCGGCAATGCGTCGGCCTTCGGCAACCGCGCGATGAAGAGCGGCGCCAACAGCCTGCCCTATCAGCTCTACCTCGATGCGGGCCGCACCCAGGTCTGGGGCGACGGCAACAGCAGCGGCGTCTTCACCGGCACGGGCACCGGCAGCCAGCAGATGCTGACCGTGTATGGCCGGCTGCCGTCGCTCAACGGCATCCCGCCGGGCAACTACAGCGACACGGTGACGTTGACGATCACCTATTGATCGCGAGCACGGACAAGCCCTCAGGCATCAGCCCTCAGCCCTCAGGCATCAGGCATCAGGCATCAAGCATCAGGATCGGGAAGCCGACCTCCCAGGGCCAGCGAGGCTCGAAGCATGTCGTTGATCCGGGTCTGCCAACCGTCTCCGGTGGCGCGAAGTGCCTCGAGGACATCCGCATCGAGCCGGAGCTTGACGGGCTGCTTGGTGACCGCCGCCACGCTCCCAACCGGACGTCCGCGACGTCTGGCCATCTCCGCCGGCGTATGCACATGCGCCGTCACACCCGCCTTTGCCTCCAGCAAAGACTCACGCAAGCCAGGCAGCGTCTGCCCGGCGTCCGACTCGATGGCGGCCAGCGCCTTCTCGACATTCAACGTCTTCATGGTCTTCATTTGACGCTCCCCTTGATGCTCCGCTTGATGCCGAGGGGCTGCACGTCATCGACCTCCGACTTGGCGTACACCATGACGAGCAGCACGATTTCCTCGTCTGACAAGTGAAAGTAAATCACACGCACGCCACCACGCTTACCCATGCCTTGGCGCTGCCAACGCACTTTCCGAGCGCCTTCAGCGTTCGGGATGACGTCACCCGCATCCGGTGTCGACGCGATGAAATCAATGAACGCCTCGCGCTCTTCATCACTCCAGACCGCCGCCGCCTGTTTCCGGAAGGCCGTCGTTTCGACGACCGTCCGCATTGAATTAATTGTCCACCCAAATAATTTAGATAGCAACCCACATCTCCATCGAGGCGATCAGCCATGCCGCATGGCATGACGCGGCATGGCCTCACTAGCGCGATGTGTCAGCCTGGATGCGCGGTAGTTCGTTCTCCTGCGTTCGCCACGGCCTGTGCGGCAGCAGCAGGCGCGTTCGTACCGCTGTGCTGACGCCTCAATGCGGCGCCTGCTCCATCAGCCTCACCAGCGCATGCAGCACCCGGTTGGCCGGCGTGGGCACGCCCAGCGCCTCGCCGCGTCGGACCAGATGGCCGTTGAGATGGTCGATCTCGGTCCGCTTGCCGCGGGCCAGGTCCCGGGCGGTGGAGGACAGCTGCCCCGGCATCGTCACCGCGATCTTGCGAACGGCCTCCCGGACATCGCCCTCCACCTGCACGCCGTCCGCCTGCGCCACCGCCAGGCCCTCGGTGACCAGATCCTCCAGCACCGCCCACACGCCCTCGCCTTCCACCAGGCGGCCATAGGGCTGCTGCGTCAGCGCCGACAGCGCGTTGTAGGCGCAGTTGATCAGCAGCTTCGACCAGAGCGCGCCCCGCACGTTCGCGGAGATCTCGGTCGGTACACCCGCGGCGATCAGGGCCTGAGCCGCCTGCGCATCGCCGGTGGCCGGCTCGATCACCAATTCGCCGCGACCGTAATGCTTCACATGCCCCGGGCCCACCATGCCGGTGGCCACATAGACCACCGCCGCAGACACCGGCTGGCGCAGCACCTCGCGCATGCGCTCGGCATTGTCGACGCCGTTCTGCATCGACAGCAGCAAGGTGTCCGCCGCCAGGTAGGGCCGCAGTTGCTCGGCGGCCTCCACGGTGTCGGCGGACTTCACGCAGAACAGCACCAGGTCGGAACCCCGCGCCGCACTGGCCTCGGTCTCCGCGCGCAATGGCACCGCCTGGTCGAAGGTGGCGGTCTCCATGCGAAGGCCCTGCCGCCGGATCGCCTCGACATGCAACGGTCGGCCGATCAGCACCACGTCATGACCGGCACGCGCCAGCAGCCCGCCGAAATAGCAGCCGACGGCGCCCGCGCCCATCACCGCGATCCGCAGGGGCACGGTCGTCGCGGGAGGACTCGCCACGTCGGAGCGGGGTGAGGTCGCAGGCGCAGAGGTCGGGATCGTCATGGGTCATTCCTTCTTGGCACGAGCGCCCTTGCGGGCACCAGATCGGGGCGAGGGCGAGGGCGAGGGCGAGGGCGATGGTCTGGCCGCCGGCGCTGCCAATGACGAAGGCGAAGACGCCGCGGATTTCTTCGTCGCGGCACTTGATGTGCCCGCCTCGTTGCCGGCGGCGGACCGTGCGCCGTCACCACTGGCTCGACGCGACGCTGCCGACCCGGCGCCGCTCGCCCGGCCCGCCCGGCCCGCCGAGGCGGCACCCGTGGCCGCGGCCAGCGGCGCCAGATGCCCCGCCGCCACGATCCATCCTTCCAGCGCATCCGCATCCGCCGGACGTCCGAAATCGGGCTGCAGATCCGCCCAGGCCGCCAACATCAGGCAGAGCACGGCATCCAGCTTGTCCCCGCTGGCGTCATCGGCCAGTTCGTCGCGCTGCGCATGGCTGAGCTTGAGGCGGATGCCGAGCCGGCTGCGGCCTTGCTCCAGGGCGTCGATCAGATCCTTGCGGGCGATCAGCCGCTCCGGTGTCTGCCGGGCGCGATCGTCGCTCTTGTAGCTGCGCGTGCCGATCAGCTCTCGCGCCAGCAACCCCGGATACGCTTCCAGCGCCACCCTGCCCGGATCACCGGAGTGCAAGCCCGGCAGATGCACACCGGCCTCGATCAGGCGCGGCACGCCGGCATGCAGCATGTAGGCCACCGGCGGATTCACCCATTTCATGCTGGGCGACGACCCGGCCGGTCCGTCGCAGGCGCGATGCGCAAACTTGCCGCCGACCGGACGGGCGGCGCAGAACGCAGCGAAGGTCTCGCGGATCTGCGCGCGCGACAGCGACGCGTAGTGCGCCATCAGCGGCGCCCAATCCGTCGGCCATCCGAGTTGGGTGACCAGTTCGCGCGGCAGGCCGAACGGCAGATCGAAGCCGCCGAGCCAGCCTTCCCCCTCGGTGACCGGCTCACGCAACCAGGCGTCGAAGGCGTCCAGCGACGCCAGCCCGCGCTGGGATTCGAGCCGCAACACCTGCCCCTGACGTCGACCGAACGCCAGCCGGATCGGCTTGCGCGGGCTGGGGGCACTGGAAAAATCGATCCCCACCAGGGTGGATCGGGGGTTCGAGACATTTGACATGTCCGCCACTGTATCGGGCTCCACCCCGGGTGGGCGCGCATTGACGCGGTCCGCAAATCGCCCAATGCTGGAGACACCCTGCATCACCCCGCCGGGCCGCGTCCGGCATGGGGCGTCATGCCGCGTGGGTCCCATGACCGCAGAAGGAGGCAAGCCGTGTTCGAGGACGAACTGGCGGCAGCAGAACAGCTCAGCCACCGAGGCGCCTATCGAGAGGCGACTGCGGCGCGCGAGCGCGCGTTGGCGGCCGCTCGGACGCCACGCGAGCAGGCCCGTGCGCTGATCCTGATCGCCCACGACCTGCCGCGACAAGGCGACCTCCAGGCAGCCCTGCGCCGTGCCAGCGAGGCAGTGGCGCTGGTCCGCCAGATCGAGGGCGAGGACAGTCATGCCTTGCTCGCCCAGGCCCTGACCGAGCTCTGCTACGTGTACGCCCAGTTCTTGATGGGACGGGATGCGCTGCAGACCGGCTGGCAGGCGCTGGCGGCGGCCCGGGCGGCCCGTGAGCCCCTCCTCGAGGCCTGGGCGCTCAATCGGCTGGCGGTCGCCTCTGCCGCCATGGATCAGACCGAGCAGGCCTGCCAGGACACGGTACAGGCCCTGGAGATTGCCCAGAGCACCCTGTCAGCGATGACTGCCGCGGGCCAGGATGTGAGGCTTCTCATGCCGCAGGCTGGCTCGACGTCCGCGTCGTCCATCGCCTCCGCCTCGTCCGCCTCCTCCGCCTTGTCCTCGTCATCCAACGGCGACGCCACGGCGGGGTCGGGCCTGCCGCCCACCGCGGCTGCGCCGAATCCCCAGGGGCAGCGCCAGAGCCAGGTTCGAGGCGTCATCCAGGCCCAGGAACTGCTGCTGTCCTGCCTGAACAACCTCGCGCATTTCTGGCTTCAGGCGCATGCGGAGGCGCTTCGCAATGAAGACCGAACTGCGGCCGCGGAGGCGCTGGCCCGAGCCGGGCCCTATGCGGTCCGTGCGGCCGAGCTGGTGCGCCATGCCGGCAATCCCTTCCTTGTGGTGGTGTCCTTGTCCAACCTGGTGGAACACCTGCTGGGCAACGGCGAGATCACGCATGCCTTGGCCCTGGTGGATGAATACGAAGCCATCGCCCTGCGTGAAGGCTACGGCGGCATGGCGCTTCAGGCCCGCGCCCAGCGCGCGCTGCTGCAACTGCGGCGGGACGACCCCGCGCGGGTGATGCAGGCCCTGGCCGGGATGCAGGCGCTGCTGACGCACGAGGGACCGCCGCAACTACCGCTGCGGCTGCGGCGCCAGCTCAGTCTGGCGATGTACCGGGTCTACAAGGCGCGCGGGGACTATGCGCAGGCGCTCTCCGCGCATGAGCAGTTGTCGGCGCTCGAACGCCAGGCCGCGCGCAACGCCATGGCCTTGCAGACCGAAGCGCGGCTGATCCGCCAGGAATTCGAGCAGGCCCGCGCGCGAGCCGAGCATGCGATGCAGGACGCCCGGCGGGAGCGCGAGCGCGCCGAACACGCCGAGCAGGAGCAGCACAAACTGCGCCGCCAAGCCGCCGAGCTGGGCCGCATGGCCCATGAGGATGCGTTGACGGCGTTGAACAACCGCCGCCATGCCGAGTTCGCCCTGCCGCTGCTGCTGGAGCGGGCGCGTCAGGAACACCAACCCATCGCCCTGGGTCTGCTGGACGTCGACCATTTCAAGCGGGTCAACGATTCCTTCGGGCATGGCATGGGCGATCAGGTGCTGCAGCAGGTGGCCCAGTTGCTGCGCCGGCAGCTGCGCAGTGCCGACCTGCTGGCGCGGGTCGGCGGCGAAGAGTTCATGCTGGTGTTCGTCGGTGTCCCGCCGCCCAGGGCGCAGGACATCTGCGAGCGACTGCGCCAGGCCATCGCCGGCTTCAGTTGGCAGGACCTTGCCCCCAACCTGTCGCTGACGGTGAGCATCGGCCTGAGCGCCGGGGAACCGCCCTCACGGGTGGACCTGCTGGTCGAAACCGCCGACCAGGCGCTCTATGCCGCCAAGCACAACGGACGAGACCGGGTGCAGTTCATGGCGAGTTGACGGCCGCGAGGCGCTGCCTCGCCAACCTCGCTTCAGCCCCTCAATTCAACTTGAACACCGCCACCGATTGCGACAGCGCATCGGCCTGATGCTGCAGGCTCTGCGCGGCGGCTGCGCTCTCCTCCACCAGTGCCGCGTTCTGTTGCGTCATTTGATCGAGTTGCGAGATGGCGCTGCCGATCTGGTTGATACCACCGCTCTGCTCGGCGGTGGCGTGGCTGATCTCGGCCACGATCTTCGCGACGCGGCCGATGGAGTCGGAGATCTCACGCATGGTCTCACCGGCCTGGCTCACCAGCGTGGAGCCGCTGGCCACGTTCTCACCGCTGGCCGTGATCAGTTGCTTGATCTCCTTGGCCGCCTCGGCGCTGCGCTGTGCCAGGCTGCGGACCTCGGAGGCCACCACCGCGAAACCACGGCCCTGCTCGCCTGCACGGGCAGCTTCCACGGCCGCGTTCAGCGCCAGGATGTTGGTCTGGAAGGCGATGCCGTCGATGGTGCCGATGATGTCGCCGATCTTGTTGGACGACGCACTGATGCGCCCCATGGTATCCACCACCTGGCTGACCACTGTCACGCCGCGCTCCGCCACGCCGGCCGCATCCGCAGCGAGCGTGTTGGCCTGACGTGCCGAGTCCGCGTTGTGCTGCACGCTGGCGGTGAGCTGCTCCATCGCCGAGGCCGTCTCCTCCAGGTTCGATGCCGCCTGCTCGGTGCGGTTGCTCAAGTCCTGCGCCCCGGCGGCGACCTCGCGCGAGGCGGTGGCGATGCTGTCGGTGGCGCTGCGCACGCCGCTGACCACGTTGCGGATCGAGCTCTGCATGCCTTGCACGCCGCGCATCATCGCGGCGGTTTCATCGCTGCCATCCACCGACACCGATTCGCTCAGATCCTGGCGTGCAATCCGCTCGGTGGTGGAGACCGCCTGCGCCAGCGGCGTGAGGATGGAGGCGATGTTGAACAGCGTGAAGGTGCCGATGGCCAGCGCCCCGATGAGCATCACGCCGCCCAGGGCCATGCGGATCCGGGTCTCTTCCTCGTCGATGCGCTTCACCTCGGCATCGCTGCGTTGCAGGATGGCCTGCGTCATCTCGCCGAGCTGCTTGTCCATCTGACGCACCGGCCCTTTGATTGGCTCGGTCGCGCGGTTGGCCTCGGCCGAGTCCACGAAATCGTTGTTCAGGATCCGCGCGGCGATGCCGTCCAGGCCGGTCTTGTAGCTCGCAAGCGACCGCTGCATCTCCGGCGCCATCGCCTTGATCTCCGGCTGGATGTCCAGGGCCGCGATGCCGTCCAGGTTCTGGTTCACCTTCTCGAAGGTGGCCTGCCATTCCTTCTGATAGCGCCGCACGGCCTGCTCCTCACCCATGTTGATGAGGAGGTCCTTTTCATAGCGCCGCAGGTTGCCGACGCCGGCTCTCACTTCGGACAGCTGCGCCAGCGAGGCCACGTCATGGCTGACGTAATGCTGGAATTGCTGCTTGGTGCGGGCCATCGCCCACAGCCCGTCGCCGCCGATGAGCAGCAGCGCCAGAACCGACAACAGGCCCAAGGCCATCAGTCGAGCTCGGATCGTGAAGTTCCGCAAGGACCGCATGTGATGTTCCCGAACGATTCGTTGATCGCACAGAAAGACTAGCAGTCGGCTTGCTGTTCGAACAGCCTGAGCCGCGTTGGAAATGCGGAAAGAGGCAGGATCTCGGGAAAATGAAACGGTTTGAAAGGACAGAACTGCAAAAACTGACAACGCCAACATCCCAGCGCCAAGCGTCACGCGGCTCGGCGGCTTGGCGGCGAAGCGCCCGGCTCAGCGGACGCTCGCTCAGCGCCAGAGCGCCGCCATCGTGTCCTCGAACGCCCGCAGACGGGCCGAATCATGGAGGGTCCGCCGCTGACCGGCGACGTAGACCTCGTGCCAGGTCGGCCCCTGGCTCGCAAACACCAGGCCATCGAGACGGGCCTCGGGCGGCAAGCCCGCCAGACCACTGGCCTGGGGATCGAGCACCAGGAAGTCCGCACGCGCGCCCGGCGTTAGGCCCCAGGCGTCCAGGCCGGCGGCGGCGGCGCTGCCGCGCACGCAGGCCTCGAACAGGCGGGCCGCGGTACGGGGTTGGCGGCCGGGCTGGGCCGCCACATTGCGACGCTGCAGGCCCAGGCGCTGGCCGTATTCCAACCACCGCAGTTCTTCGACCCAGCCGCGGGTGACCTGGCTGTCCGACCCCACCGTCATCGGCACGCCGGCGCGCAGCCAACCGTCGAGGTCGGCCAGGCCGTCACCGAGGTTGGCCTCGGTCCCGGGGCAGATCACCACGCCCGCGCCGCTGGCGGCAATGCGGTCGATCTCCTCACGCGTGCTGTGGGTGGCATGCACCAGTTGCCAGCGCGCATCCAGTCCGGACTGCGCCAGCGCCTCCAGCGGACGAAGCCCGGTGGCCGCCAGGCAGTCGGCCACTTCCTGCTGCTGTTCGGCCACGTGGATGTGGATGGGCACCGCCGCGTCACCCAATCGCGCACGCAGCGCCTGGATATCGGCCGGATGGGCCGCGCGCAGCGAGTGCAGCGCCACGCCGGCATTCACCAATGGCAAACCGGCGGCGTTGATGCGCTCGCAGGCGCGCCAGACCCAGTCGGCATCGGTACGAAAGCGGCGCTGGGTGTCACGCAGGCCCGGCTGCGTGAAGCCGGCGTGGGCATAGAGCACCGGCAGCAGCGTCAGGCCGATGCCGACCTCGCGAGCCGCCTCCGCCAGCGCCCAGCTCATCGAGAGTTCGTCCTCATACGGCCGACCATCCTCGCGATGCTGCAGGTAATGGAATTCGCAGACCTGGGTGTAGCCGCCGGCTAGCAGCTCGGTGTAGAGCTGCGCGGCGATGGCCTTGAGCTGCTCGGGCGTGACGCGCAGCGCGACGCCGTACATACGGTCGCGCCAGGACCAGAAGTCGTCGCTGTCGCTGTCACGCTGCTCCGCCAGGCCGGCGAAGGCGCGTTGAAAGGCGTGGCTGTGGGCATCCACCAGGCTGGGCAGCACCGGCCCGTCGAGGCGGAGCACGCCGTCGGGCGCCGGCTGACCGGCCCGCAGCGAGCGCCATCGGCCGTCGGCGCCGGCCTCCATCAGCACATCCGCCTGCCAGCGTCCGTCCATCCACGCCTGCGGCGCGTGCCAGCACTGCGGACTCATGCGTGGGCGTTCCGGGTGGGATTGGCCATCAGATAGCCCTGCAGCAGCATCGTCAGCACCGGGCGGATGCCCTCGACGCAAGCGGCGTCCAGTTCGTACCCGGTGTAGCCCAACTCGCCTTCGGTCATGTAGCAGCGATAGCACATCTCCAGTTGGACGGCCTGTTGGCCCAGCTCGGGGCGACCGTACTGGCGCGTGATGTAGCCGCCCTTGAAGCGACCGTCCACCACCCAGCTGAAGCGGTCCTGCGCCGAGAGCACGATCTCCATCGCCTGGCGAGTGACCTGCTTGCAGGACTTGCCCTCGACGGTGCCGATATTGAGGTCGGGCAACTGGCCCTCGAACAGCCACGGCAGCTCCGATCGAATGCTGTGCGCTTCGAACAGCAGCGCCTGCCCGTGTTCCTGGCGCAAGCGCTGCAACTCGCCCTGCAGCGCCTGGTGGTAGGGGGCCCAATAGGTGTCGATGCGACGCTGCTTCTCGGCCGCATCCGGCGCCTGGCCGACTCGGTAGAGCGGCTCGCCGGTGAAGAAGCGGGTGGGGCATAGCTCGGTGTTGGACGCGCCCGGATACATCGGCGTGTCTTCCGGCGGGCGGTTCAGGTCGATGAGATAGCGCGAATAGCGGGGAATGAGCAGACCGGCACCGAGTTGCTCGGCGATGGGCGCATAGAGCGGCTCCAGGTGCCAGTCGGTGTCCTCGCTGCCCAGGGCGCGCTCGACATACCGGCTGTGCTGATCCGCCGGAATCTCGCGGCCGACATGCGGCATGCTGATCAGCAGCGGCGTGCGGCCACGCCGCAGTTCAAAAACATCATGCTTCATCTTGGGGTCTCCTCGTCCCGCCGGGCCAGGCTCAGGCGCGCGTGCGTCCGCCCATCACCGTGCCTCGGATCGGGTTGCGTCCGAAGTAGTAGGACAGCTCGCGCGGATGGGCGGCGTTCCAGATGCAGAAGTCGGCGCGTTGTCCGGCCACCAGGCGGCCACGATCGGCCAGGCCCAGCGCCCGTGCCGCATTCACCGTCAGGCCGCGCAACGCTTCTTCCGGCGTCAACCGGAACAGGGTGCAGGCCATGTTGAGCATCAGCAGCAACGACAGGCCGGGCGCGCTGCCCGGGTTGTGATCGGTGGCCAGCGCGATCGGTACACCCGCGGCGCGCAGCGCGGCGATGGGGGGCAACTGGGTTTCGCGCAGGAAGTAGTAGGCGCCGGGCAGCAGCAGGGCCACGGTGCCGGCGTCGGCCATGGCGCGGATGCCGTCGTCGCTCAAGTGTTCGAGATGGTCGCAGGACAGCGCACCGAAGCCCGCTGCCAGCGCGGCTCCGCCCTGGTCGCTGAGCTGTTCCGCATGCAGCTTGACCGGCAGCCCCAGGCCGCGGGCGGTCTCGAAGACTCGCCGGGTCTGCGCTGGGGTGAAGGCGATCCGCTCGCAGAAGGCATCGACGGCGTCGATCAGGCCCTGGTCCCGCAGGATCGGCATCCACTGGCAGACGGCCTCGACATAGTCGTCCTGGCGTCCGTCGAATTCGGGCGGCACCGCATGCGCGCCGAGGAAGGTGGTGCGCACCGTCAACCCGGCCTCGCCGAGCCGGCGGGCCACGCGCAGACATTTGGCCTCGTCATCCAGCGACAGCCCGTAGCCCGACTTGATCTCCAGCGTCGTCAGGCCCTCCGCCATGAGCGCCTGGGCACGCGCCAGGGCCAGCGTGTGCAGCGCCGATTCGGACGCCTGCCGGGTGGCCGCCACGGTGGACCGGATGCCGCCACCGGCACGGGCGATCTCCTCATAGCTGGCGCCCTGCAGGCGCAGCTCGAATTCCGCGGAGCGCTCCCCGCCGTAGACCAGGTGGGTGTGCGCATCGATCAAGCCCGGCGTGACCAGCGCACCGCCGAGGTCCTGCTCGTCGGCCAACCCCTCACACAGCGCCCGCGGCAGCGCCGCGCGCGGACCCACCCAGCGCAGGGCCTCGCCCTCGGTGAGCAGCGCGCCGTCCGGCACCAGGCCCCAGTCGCGATCACCGGCGAAGGTGACCAGATGGGCGCCGGTCCAAAGACGGCGCTCACTCATTCGGCGCTCCACATCAGCCACCAGGCCGGGCCGTGCTCATCCCCGTCGTCAAAGACGCAGCTCTGCGAGCTCGGTGATTCACACCAGGCCAGGGTGTGGGGCGCCACCGGTACCGCGCGGGCACCGTGGATCAGCAGGCCGCCGCGCTCGGTGAACAGACCGAACCAGTCCATGCCGTGCGGGATGATGGGGCGGTCCGCCCGCTGCACCCGGAACACGCCGGCATCGCGGCGGTGCATCGCATTGAAGTCCTTGGTCGGCCCGTTGACCAGAGTGCAGACGGGGCCTTCCTCACCAGGAAACTTGAGCAGCGGATCGCCCGGTTTCAGGGTGCGGCGCAGCAGGTTGACGCCCTGACCGGCCAGCACGCCAAACCACCGGTCCACGCCCGGAAAGGCGGAAAACGGGCCGTCCTTGTCGATGTCGGCCACGCTGATGCGGACCTTCCAGTCCGACACATGGGGCCACGCCAACAGCTCGCGGGTGCGGCCGCCGCCATTGCGCCAGAGGGTCGGCTTGACCTCATCGGCACTGATCCTCATCCAGCTCATGCGGGCCCTCCGACCGCCGTCGCCAGCCTTGCGCTTCTCATGCTTGAAAACTCCCTTGCAGAATCCACCGGCTGCCCGGATGCACCAGGCGGACCGCCGTGACCACGCGCCCCAGGCTCAGCGTGCTGCGCTTGACCACCAGGCAAGGCTCGCCGCGCGGCATGCCGAGCAGCCGCGCCTCCAGCGCGTTGGGCATCTCGGCTTCAATCGTATAGCGGGCCTCGGACAGCGGCGCCACCTCCAGCAGGTAATGCGTCGGGGTGACGTGATGAAAATCCTGCGCCATGTAGTCCGGTGCGCAGGCGGCATTGACCAGCCGGTCCTCGCATTGGATGGCGATGCCGTTTTCGCGATGCACGATGACGCTGTGGAACAGCGCAGCGCCGACATCGATGCCGAACTGCGCCGCCTGGCCGGCATCGGCGCGCAAGGCCTCCAGCACATGCACCTGGGCCTCATGCCGATGGCCGCGGGCGGCGATCTCCTCATGCACATCCCGCACCGTCAGGGTGGAAGCGATGCGGTGCAGCTCCGCCACGAAGCTGCCCACGCCCTGCACCCGCTCGACCAGGCCTTCCTGATGCAACTCGCGCAGCGCGCGGTTGACGGTCATGCGGCTGACGCCGAAGGCGTCGGTCAATTCGGACTCGGACGGCAGCCGCTCGCCCGCGCGCCAACGGCCGCTGGCGATGCCTTCGCGCAGGTGCGTCTTGACCTTGAGATATTGGGGCGCCGGGCCGCCGGCGGCAGGGGTGACCATGGGGGCGGATCCTACTTGACGGTACTTGTATAGACAACCCGATCCGTCGACCACATAATCGCGCCGCATCGACGGCTCGCACCGTCGTCCGTCATCGCGACAGGTCCCGGATCACCGTGCCCTCGTGGATCCGCCCATGGCCCCATCGGGGCGTGACCTTGGCGACGACCGGCCTCACGTTCCCGTCCTCGATCAGGAGATTTCCATGAGCGCGCCCGTCTCCCTTTCTTCGGCTTCTGCCTCGCCTGCATCGTCTGCCCCGATTGCCGCGTCCGCCGCGACTGCTGCGTCTTCACCGTTTGTCGGTCCTGCGACGAATGCCGCCCTCCCGCCGGCCCAGCCCCGACCGGTGCGCGCCCCCACAGGCACTGCATTGCACTGCAAGAACTGGCTGATCGAAGCCGCCTACCGCATGCTGCAGAACAACCTCGATCCCGCGGTGGCCGAGAACCCGGACGGGCTGGTGGTCTACGGCGGCATCGGCAAGGCGGCACGGAATTGGGATTGCTTCGAGCAGATCCTGGCCTCGCTGCGCACTCTCCACGAGGACGAAACCCTGCTGATCCAGTCCGGCAAGCCGGTGGGCGTGTTCCGGACCCAGGTGGACGCGCCACGCGTGCTGCTGGCCAACTCCAACCTGGTGCCGGCCTGGGCCACCTGGGAGCATTTCAACGAGCTCGATCGCAAGGGCCTGATGATGTATGGGCAGATGACCGCCGGGTCCTGGATCTACATCGGCTCGCAGGGCATCGTGCAGGGCACCTATGAAACCTTCGCCGAAGCCGGCCGGCAGCACTATGGGCAGCCGGCGACGGGCGGCGGCGCCGCATCAACCGCCTCCGAATGGGCCGGACGCTGGATCCTCACCGCGGGCCTGGGCGGCATGGGGGGCGCCCAGCCGCTGGCGGCGACCTTCGCAGGCGCCTGTTCGCTGACGATCGAATGCCAGCAGTCGCGCATCGATTTCCGGCTCAAGACCCGTTATGTGGACGAGCAGGCCACCGATCTGGACGACGCCCTCGCCCGCATCGCCCGCTACACCGCCGAGAAGAAGGCGGTCTCGATCGCCCTGCTGGGCAACGCAGCCGAGGTGCTGCCGCAACTGGTGGCGCTGGTCAAAGCCGGCCGCGCGATCCGGCCCGACCTGGTGACCGACCAGACCTCCGCCCATGACCTGATCAACGGCTATCTGCCGGCGGGATGGACCGTCGACCAATGGAAGGCCGCCGCCGCCGACCCGGCCCGGCATGCCGAGCTGAAGGCCGCGGCCGCGCGCGGTTGCGCGGTGCATGTGCAGGCGATGCTGGACTTCCAGGCGCTGGGCATCCCGACGGTCGACTACGGCAACAACATCCGCCAGGTGGCGCTCGACCAGGGCGTGCGCAATGCCTTCGACTTCCCCGGCTTCGTGCCCGCCTATGTGCGGCCGCAGTTCTGCGAAGGGCGGGGGCCGTTCCGCTGGGTGGCGCTGTCCGGCGATCCGGAAGACATCTACAAGACCGACGCCAAGATCAAGGAACTCTTCCCCCACCATGCCGGCGTGCACCGCTGGCTGGACATGGCCCGCGAGCGGATCAGCTTCCAGGGCCTGCCGGCGCGCATCTGCTGGCTGGGACTGGGCGAGCGGCACCTCGCCGGCCTGGCCTTCAACGAGATGGTGCGCAGCGGCGAGCTGAAGGCGCCGATCGTGATCGGTCGGGACCATCTGGATTCCGGCTCGGTCGCCAGCCCGAACCGCGAAACCGAACGCATGCAGGACGGCTCGGATGCGGTGTCCGACTGGCCGCTGCTCAATGCGCTGCTCAACACCGCCGGCGGCGCGACCTGGGTCTCGCTGCACCACGGCGGCGGCGTAGGCATGGGCTATTCGCAGCACAGCGGTGTGGTGATCGTCTGCGACGGGACCGATGCCGCCGCCAAGCGCATCGAGCGCGTGCTGTGGAACGACCCGGGCACCGGCGTGATGCGCCATGCCGACGCCGGCTATCCCCTGGCACAGCAAACCGCCCGCGACCGCGGCCTGAACCTGCCGATGCAGCGCTGAACCCGTCGCGCCCCACACCGCCTCCCCGCGGAACGGACGCGGCGCTGAGCACGCCGACCCCGACATCGACTTCACCGATGACGACGACACCATCGACATCGACATCGACATTGACATCGACGCCACCGACGACATCCCCATGACGACTGCCCTCGAACTCATCCCCGGCCGGCTGACGCTGGACCAGTTGCGCCAGATCCGCCGCGGCGATCTGCGCTTGACGCTGCATGCGGACGCCGCCGCGGCGATCCGACGCAGTGCGGCGGTGGTGCAGGCTGCCGCCGCGGGCGATGCGCCGGTCTACGGCGTCAACACCGGCTTCGGCAAGCTGGCCTCCAAACGCATCGGCAAGGACGAGCTCGCGGCCCTGCAGCGCAACCTGATCCGGTCGCACTGCGTGGGCGTGGGGGCGCCGCTGTCGCCCGCCGTGGTGCGGCTGATGCTGGCCACCAAGGCGGCCTCGCTGGCGCGCGGCTACTCCGGGGTGCGGGAATCGGTGGTGCAAAGCCTGCTGGATGCCTTCAACGCCGGCCTGGTGCCCTATGTGCCGGCGCAGGGCTCGGTCGGTGCGTCGGGCGATCTGGCCCCGCTGTCGCACATGACGCTGGCCCTGATGGGCGAAGGCGAAATGCTGGTGGACGGCCAACGCCGCCCGGCTCTGCCGGAGCTGGAGAAGGCCGGCCTGAGGCCGCTGGTGCTGGAGGCCAAGGAAGGCTTGGCGCTGATCAACGGCACCCAGACCTCGACCGCACTGGCCCTGGATGCGCTGCTGCGCTTCGACACCGTCTATGCCGCCGCCATCGTCAGCGGCGCGCTGAGCCTGGATGCCGCGCGCGGCAGCGATGGTCCCTTCGATCCCCGCATCCATGAGGTGCGCGGCCAGCCCGGCCAGATCGAGGCGGCTGCCGCCTACCGCGCGCTGCTGGCGGGCAGCCCGATCCGGCAGTCCCATCGGGACGGCGACGACCGCGTGCAGGATCCCTATTGCCTGCGCTGCCAGCCTCAGGTGATGGGCGCCTGCCTGGATCAGTCCCGCTATGTGCGCGACGTGCTGCTGCGCGAAGCCAATGCGGTGACCGACAACCCGCTGGTGTTCGCGTCAGACGATGGCACGTCCGCCATGATCAGCGGCGGCAACTTCCATGCCGAGCCGGTGGCCCTGGCGGCAGACGCCCTGGCCTGCGCGGTGGCGGAGGTCGGGGCGATTGCCGAGCGGCGCATCGCCATGCTGATCGACACCGGCGTGTCGCGCCTGCCGCCCTTCCTCACCGCGAATGCCGGCCTCAACTCCGGCTTCATGATTGCGCACGTGACCGCCGCGGCGCTGGCCAGCGAGAACAAGTCGCTGGCCCATCCCGCCAGCGTGGACAGCCTGCCCACCAGCGCCAATCAGGAAGACCATGTGTCGATGGCCACCTTCGGTGCGCGCCGGCTGGGGCCGATGCTGGACAACACGGCCCACATCGTGGCGATCGAACTGCTGGCGGCCGGCCAGGGCATCGAGTTCCTCAGGCCGCTGCGCAGCTCCGACGCGCTGGAAGAGGTCCATGCGCTGCTGCGCGCCCGTTGCCCGGCCATGCAGGACGACCACTACCTCGCGCCCGACATCGAACAGGCCTTTGCCCTGGTCAACGACGGCACGCTGGCAACATTGCTGAATCATCGAACTGATATGGTGCTGCTGGACTGAACTTCCCCGACCCTTCATGCGCCGCGTCCTTTCCCTGAGCGCCTTCCTTGCCGTCACTGCCCGCGGCATCCCCAGCACACGGCACGCGGCGCCTCCCAAACGCCGGAGCGGGTGGCCGGTCCCGCTGTCCATCGCTGCACTTGTCCGCTTCTTTGCGGCCGCGTTGCTGATGTCGATCGGCGTCCAGGGCTTTGCCGCCACCCGGGTGCTGTTCGAGATCGACATGCGCGACGAGATCCGCGCCGGTCGCTTCGATCCAACGAAGGACCGGGTGGGCGTGCGCGGCGGCGGTGCCCCGCTGAGCTGGGACACGCCGGTCCTCGCCAAGCGGGCGAGGGAGACGACCGACGTCCGGGATAGCGAGGACGACCGCGACAGCCTCTGGATCGCTGAGCTCACCGTCGAACGCGCGCCCATCGGCGGCGCCCTGCCCTACAAGTTCCGCATCGAACGCCACGGACAGGCGTCCGATGCGGGCTGGGAGCCTGGCCAGAACCGCATGCTGGAACTGGTGGCTGATCGGGTGCGGGTGGCGCGGGTGTTCGGGGCGCCGGCCGCGCCGATCTCGCTGAGCCGGGCCGGCCGCATCGAGGCCCTGCCACCAATCCCGACACGATTCGTCTCGCCACGCACCCTGCAGGTCTGGCTGCCGCCCGGCTATGAGAACGAGCCGCAGCGGCGCTATCCGGTGCTGTATCTGCAGGACGGACAGAATGTGTTCGACGCTGCCGCGGCCGGTGCGGAATGGTCGGTGGACGAGACCGCGCAACGCCTGGTGGTGAGCGGCGCGATCCAGCCGCTGATCATCGTGGCCGTGTCCAATTCACCGCAACGGGCGGATGACTACACCGCCACCCGCATCGTGGTGGACGGCGCGGCTCAGGGCGGCAACGCCGCCGCTTACGCCCGTCATCTGATCGAAGAGATCAAGCCGGCCATCGACGCCCGCTACCGGACGCTCAAGGATGCGACGCACACCGCCGTGGGCGGTTCCTCGCTCGGCGGCAACCTGAGCCTGTGGCTGGCGATGCATCACAACGAGGTGTTCGGCGCCGCGCTGGTGGTCTCGCCCGCGCTGTGGTGGGACGATGAATTCCCGATCCGCGACGTGGCCCGCACCCCGCTGCCGATGAGCCTGGCCCGTCCGCGGCTGTGGATCGACATGGGCGACGGCGAAGGCGAGCGCGCCATCCGTCAATTGCGCAAACTGCGCCAGCAGTTGTTCAATCGGGGCTGGGACCGCAGCACGCTCAACTATCAGGAAGCGCCGGGCGCCACGCATGACGAAGCCAGTTGGGCCGCACGGGTGGAGGGGATGCTGCGCTTCCTGGACCGGCAGGCCTGGCCGGCCGCCGGGCCGACCGCGCCCTCGGTGGGTCAGGATCCGTTCCCGCCCAGTCGCGCGGTCGATATCAATCGTCCGCCGCCCCGGCCGTAACCGGTCGGACGCCGCTCAATAGCGTCCGGTCGCGCCGGCGACCCGCAGGTAGACATAAGCCACCCAGGCCACCAGCCCGCGGCGCAGCATGCCGCGCAGGCCGCGGCCATCGGGTTGCTCCACGCGACGCGACCGGGCGATGGCGCCGTCGAACTCCCGCACCACATCGCCTGCAAAGGCGGCGTCGCGGACAACGACATTGGCCTCCAGGTTCAGCAGCAGCGACAAGGGATCGATGTTGGAGCTGCCGACCGTGGCCCAGTCGTTGTCCACCACACAGACCTTGGCATGCAGGAAGGCCGGCGTGTATTCGTAGATCTGCACGCCGTGGCCCAGCAGCTCCTCATAGAGCGCACGGGCAGCCAGTGCGGCGATGCGGTAGTCCACCTTGCCCTGCAGCAGCAACCGAACCTGCACCCCCCGCTTGGCCGCGCCCTTGAGCGCACGCCTGAAGCGCTGGCCGGGATAGAAGTACGGCGTGATCAGGTCCACCCGGGTGGTCGCGGCCTGGATCGCTTCGACATACGCATGCTCGATCGTGCGGCGCTGCCGGAAGTTGTCCCGCAGCACGAAGGCCGCGCGCATCGGCGGCAGCACGGTCGGGTCCCGGCGGCGATGGTCGCCGCGCGGCATGCGGATGCGGCGCATCAGTCGCCGCGCCCGCCGCCCCGGCGAGGCGCTGCGGATCATGGCGCGGACTTCATCGCCGAAGTCATGGCCCAGCCAGGCGCGCGTCCAGACCGCCCGCACCGCCTGCTCCACCGGCCGGACCACCGGTCCGCTGACCCGCACCGCGTAGTCCAGGCGCGGGGTGTCGGTGCGACCGTGGTGCAGGTCCATCCGGTCGCCGATGATATTGATGCCGCCCACGAAGCCCACCATCCCATCGACCACGCACAGCTTCTGATGCAGGCGGCGCAGTTGGCCGGGATGCAGCCAGTTCCACCAGCGGTCGATCGGTCGGAACACTGCCAAGGCCACCGGCGCCTGTTGCAGCTGCTCACGCAGCCAGCCCAGGCTGGCCTTGGAGCCGAAGCCGTCCACCACCACCCTCACCCGCACGCCGCGCGCGGCGGCGCGACACAGGGCGGCGGCGGTGGCGGCACCCGCGTCGTCATGATGAAAGATGTAGGTGGCCAGCCAGACCTCATGTCGGGCGGCATCGATCGCGGCGATCTGCGCCGGAAACAAGGCATCGCCGCCGCACAGCAGTTCGACCGCGTTACCGCCGGTGAAGCTGGGCTGCGACCCCAGCGTCCAGGGGAAGAGCGGCTCCGCCGGTCGGTTCACGCGTCCAGCACCAGTTCGGCGAGCAGGGGCAGGTGGTCGGACATGCGCGCCCAGGCCGGCCCGCGCGGCACCTTCATGTCGACACAGCGCAGGCCCCGCATGTAGATGCGGTCCAGCGAAAACACCGGCACCCGCGACGGGAAAGTCGGCAACCCGCGCGACTTGCCGTGCGGCACCGCACGGCTGAGGCCGCACACGCGGATTGGCTCGTCCAGACGCTCGCCCCAGTCATTGAAATCGCCCGCCACGACCAGGGGGGCGTCGCCGGGCACATGGTCGTTGATGAACTGCTGCAGCCGCTGCACCTGGCGCACCCGGCTGCCATGCATCAGCCCCAGGTGCGCGACGACCGCATGCACCTGCACGCCCTGCCAGTGCACCGGCACATGCAGCAGACCACGCTGCTCGAAGCGGTGGTCCGACACATCGTGATGGCCGATGTCGCCGATCGGGTAGCGCGACAGCAGCGCATTGCCGTGCTCGCCATGACGGGTGATGGCATTGGTGCGGTAGGCCACCTCATAGCCATCCGGCGCGAGGAATTCGGCCTGCCCCTGTTCCGGCCATCCGAAATAGCTGCGTTCGAAATGGCGCGCCTCCCGGTGGTGGAACAGCCGCACCTCCTGCAGGAACACCAGATCGGCATCCAGGGCCCGCACGCCCTGGCTCAGGTTGTGGATCTCCAGCCGCTTGGCCAGCCCCATGCCGCGCACACCCTTGTGGATGTTGTAGGTCGCCACCCGCAGGCGATCGGCGCTTTGCGCCGGGGTGGTGTCGGTGGTGGCGGAGTTGGAGACGGCCGCGTGTCGCGGGCTCGGGCGGGTCATGGGGCGCGTCCCGGCGCGGCCTGGGGCGCCAGGGTGGCTTGCGGGGCGGCTTGCGGGGCGACGGCCGGTGGCGGCACCGCCTCGTTCGGCGGCGGCGCCAAGGCGGGCTGATGGGCCGCCCTCTGCGCAGGCAGATGAAGGATCGCTTCCGCATTGGACGGCGAGAAGCACAGATCCGCCGCCTCACGCCAGGGCAGCCAGCGGTATTGCAGATGCTCACGCGGTGCCAAGGTCACCGGGGTGCCCGACGGGACCGTCAGCCCGAACACATGCTCGGTGTTGTGGGTGACGCCCGGCGCATAGCGATGACGCCAGACCGGATAGATCTCGTACACATTCTGCAGGGCCCAATCCGCCAGCGCCCCGGGGGCCAGGTCACACACCCGGATGCCGGTCTCCTCCAAGACCTCCCGCTCCGCCGTGCTCGGCAAGGATTCGTCCAGCGTGTCCTTGGAGCCGGTCACGCATTGCCAGAAGCCCGGCCGATCGGCGCGTTCGATCATCAGCACCTCCAGCGTCGGCGTGTGGATGACCACCAGCACCGATTCCGGGATCTTGTAGCTGCTCGGGACAACAACGGCTTCGCTCATGCGGGCAAGCATATCGCAGCGCTTCGACACCTCTGTGGCGTGCGCCGGGATGCCGCCACGCCGGGCTGGGGGAATTCGGCCGGGGCGGCGCCATGGCCACATTGCGTCAGGTTTGTCTCCCGGCCATGGCCCGCGCCGGCACAGGGGGGCGACTGACGGTGTTCGACACATCGTCAGCCTGCGCCAGCAATGCTTCTTCACACCGCACCAACCTCCGCGTCTGCAGATGTGTGGCGCGACATCTGGAACGTCAATGCTGGCCGTGGAGTCGGCGGATGTTCGATCGATCCGCCCACGGCCGCCTCGAAAGAATGGCGACATCGCAACCCAAACAACTGGAGTGGTCATGACCTCGGTCTCCAACATGCCCTTGGTGGCTTCCCGGCAACTGACGAGCCGACCCAGCGGCAGCTATGAAATCAATGCGAAGGAATACGGCACGGTGGCGGCCACCGCGATCGGTCTGACCCAGGCGGCCTACCAGGGCGGCGAAAACGCGGTGAGCACCGTGGTGCACTGGAGCGAAGACGGGCTGCAGGCGTTGGAAGATGGCGCCAAGGCCGTCGGCAGCGCGGTGAGCACCGGCGTGAAAGAGGTCAAGGACGCCGTGGTCGATGGCGCGAGCGCCCTGGCCCACGGCGTCGGCGAGGTGGTGGATGAGCTCGGCGACATCGGCAGCAGCGTCGCGGGTTATGTCTCTGCGGGCGTGGTCGCCGGCAAGGCGCTGATCGACGAGATCGTATGAGCACCGCGCCGCGCTTGACGGTCGGGCCCGCGGTGCGGCGGGCCGCGACGCGGGTCGCTGGTCTGGCCGCCGCAGCGCTGTCGGGCTGTGCCCTGCTGAGCCCCGTGCCCACGGTCGAACTGATCAAGGCCAGCGCTGGGGCCGCCACAGTGGCCATCGGGCAGGGGCCGACCCATGCCAGCCAGACGGTGTTCCAGGGGGCGGCACTGCCCACGCGGGTCTGCATCGAATACAACCGCTCGCTGGCGCTGCCGGAGTTCGTGCCCGCCCTGATCGCCGAGCTGCGCGAGCACGACGTGCCGGCGCGGGTCTATGAAGCCGGTGCCCGCCCCAACGACGAGGTCTGCCCCGCCTGGCTGCGCTATCAAGGGCTGCAGCAATGGGACAAGCCGCCCTTGTCCGATCAGGTGCGGCCCTACCTGGCGCAAGCCACGCTCAGCCTACATGACGCGGGCGGTCATCTGCTGGCCGCCAGCAGCTACGAGAGCCAGGACGCCGTCATGGGCATGGGCCGTTGGGCCAGCACCCGCAACAAGCTGGCCCCGGTGGTGCGCGCCCTGCTGACCGGCTTCGAAGGCTGAGCCGCGGGTTTGCGGCACCACGACAACCACAAGACTGGAGGGAAACATGTCCGACCTGAACCATACAGCCGGCCCGGCCGCAGGCCACGCAGCCAGTGACGCGTCCCGCAATGCCATCCAACACGCGGCCCCGAACGTCCCGCACCGCGACGCCCTCACACGAAGCGCCGCTGCGCTGCTTGTGTTGCTGGCCACCGGTTGCGCCTCGCGCGAGCCGATCCTGGTGCAGGACCCGATCCACGTGATGCCGCCGCCGGAAGCGGCCTATGTGGAGCGGGTCAACAACGGCGCGATCTACCAGCCGCAGATGTCGGCCGCCTCGCTGTTCACCACCGAGCGTCGCGCCCGGCAGGTCGGCGACTCGCTCAAGGTGGCGATCAGCGAATCGCTCAATGCCAACCAGAAGAGCAAGACCGACACCAGCCGCGACAACAAGCTGACGGTGAAGGGACCCGGAGGCTCCAGCCCCATCGGCCTGATCGACAAGCTGCTCAAGGCCGATGCCTCCGCCGGCGGCAGTGATGCCTACAAGGGCAGCGGCGACACCGAAGCCAGCAGCAGCATCACCGGCCAGATGGCGGTCTCGGTGATCAATGTGCTGCCCAACGGCCATCTGGTCGTTGCCGGCGAGCGCAGCGTGGCGATGAACGGCGGGATGAACACGCTGCGCTTCTCCGGCATCGTCAATCCGCAGGACATCCGCATCGGCAACCAGGTGCAGTCTGCCGACGTGGTGAACGCCCGCATGGAGCTGGTCGGGCGCGGCGAGGTGTCCGACGCCGCCCGGCGCAGTTGGCTGCAACGGGTGCTGACCTCCAGCCTGGCGATCTGGTGAGGGCTCTGCGGCGTCACTTGCAAACTCACCTGGTCTAACCAGCACGTTTTTGCTATTCACACCAACTTTTGGGCCAGTTGGTGCTATGTGATTGGGATTTCAGCCTACCGACACTGGTGAGATCTACACACGATCACACAATCGCCATGTCTAAATCAGTCATCTCCATTGACGCCGCGACGCAGCCCAGCGAGACGCCCCGCAACCTCCTTGGCGCCCCCATTCGGACTGTTCAGAGCCTGGCGGCCGTGGCGCCCGGCGTGAAGGCTGTGCCCAAGCGCATCAAATTTCCCGCCGATAGGGACGACGACTTGATGCCGACGCACGAGGCCCCCGAGACGTCGGTCCACGAGTCCGCCGACGATCCCGCGGGCACAACACGGCCTGGCGACCCATCGGCCGCATCGCCCAGCCTGGCGGACGACATGGCGCAAGGCGGCGACGCCCTGCCTGCGGACGCAGGATCGCAGGCCGATGAGGACGACGACCACCTGATGCCGCTCTTCGTCATCCCCACGCTCGGCGGCCTGGCTGCCGGCATGTTGTCGATGGTGGGGGATCGGCCTCCCCACGCGTTGCCGGCGCCCCTGCCGCCGCAGCGTCCCGGGCCATCCGAATCGCCAGGTCAGCCGGATGCCGCCGAGCCGCCCTCCCGTCCGCCTCATCCGGAGGATCCGGGTTCCGCCCAACCTCCCGGAAGGCCCGAGCTGCCGGAGGGCGAGCAGCCGGCCGAACCGGTCGATCCGCTTCCGCCGCTGCAGGCGCCCACCCTTCGGCTTCAGCAGGACACGGGCCGTGACGACGACCGCATCAGCAGCCATGCCACCATCGAGGTCCTGGGCCTGGCGCCCGGGGCCCGTTGGGACTACAGCCTGGACGGCGGCATCACCTGGGCCGTCGGCGAAGGTGCCGAGATTCCCGCGGCCGTCTTTGCCACCGACGGGCACTGGGAGGTGATGGTTCGGCAAACCGATGCGGACGGCCGGCACTCCGCCGCTGGCTGGCTGGCGTTCGAACTGGACACGTTCGCCGAGGCGCCCGGCCTCCAATTGCGCAACGACACCGGCGCGAGCACCCATGATTTCATCACCCGCGACGGCACCTTGATCATCGACGGCCTGGAGACCGACGCCCGCTGGGAATACAGCCTCGACGGCGAGACCTTCCTGGCCGGCACCGGCGAGATCCTGGACGCTGCGTGGCTCCCCACCCATGGGGCGGTGGATGTGCAGGTGCGGCAGATCGATGTGGCGGGCAACATCAGCGATGTGCGTTGGGTGAGGCTGCACCTGCATGACCATGCGGAGGACCTGGATCTCAGCGAGCTGGCCGGCACGCAGGACCGCGCCTGGTGGCTGGGTGACCTGGGGCAGTTGAGCGCCGGCATCGCCTTGACCAACACCACCGCTCCGCTGACCGGGGCCGACATGCACCGCCTGACCGTGGACATCGGGGGTGACGCACTGGATCTGGCGAATGACCGCCTGCTGCTGGACACCGAACTGTCGCTCCTGACCGATACCGCAGCGGATGGGGTGACCATCGGCGGCGTGCTCGGTCTGAGTTATCGGTACGACGCCCAACAGCAACGGCTGACGATCTGGCGCACCGACGACACCGAGATCTCCGGCTCCGAAGCCGCCGCACTCACCAACTCGCTGCGCCTGCGCAACCAGGATGTGGCCCCCGGCATCGGCGACCGGACCTTCCAGCTCAGTTATGAGGACATGGCCGGCAACCTGAGCACCACCGCCACGGTCACGGTGACGATCGATCCGCGCCAGCCGCTCCTCGACCTCAACGGTGGGGCGCCCGGCATCAACGCCGACGCGGTCTCCGCAGACCTCGCCAGCGGCGTCGCCCTGTTTGCGAGCGATCTGACCGTGGGGCACCAGAATCCGGACGCGACGCTGCAATTCGTCCGCATCACCCTGACCGGCGGCGGCGCCAGTCGGGACGACCGGTTGTTCAGCCGGGACGGTGGCATCGATACCGCGTTGGACGGGAGCAGCTCGACCTTCACCATCGGCGGCGCGACCTGGGTCATGACGCGCTTCTCCGACACCTTCACCTTGTCGAAGGCCGACGGCAGCAACGCGTCCCTGACCGATACCCAGGCCATGCTCGCCAGCCTGCGCGAGGTCAATCCGCTGGCCTCGCCGCTGCAGGGCACGCGCACCTTTACCGTCACCCTGGTCGATCACCTGGGTCGCGCGGCCACGGCCGCAGGCAGCATCACCTATGACACGGTGGCGCCCCAACCCGACCTGAATGGCCGGACGCCTGGCGTGGACTACGACGTGGTGGTCACGCCCGGCCTGCCCTGGGCCTTCGGGCTTGCCAATCCAGCCACCGGCGCCATCACCGAGCGCAATGGCGTGACCCAGTTGACGCTGCGATTCAGCGCGTCGGTGGCCGGCGCGTTCGACACCACCACGCCCGACACCGGCGAATGGATCGGCCTTTTTGACCCTGACCGCGGCGACGACCGCAGCATGATGCTGCGGCTGGGCGACAGCGGCACCCTGACCACGGCGACGCTGCTGCCGGACCGCGTGCTGACGCTCACGCTCAGTGACGGCCCCTCGCCCACCCTCACCATCACCTCCGACACCGCGCTGACGCAAGGCGAGGCGTCCGAGCTGCTGCGCGCCCTCCACTACACCTGCGAGGCCGACGCGCCACTGGGCCTGCGCACGGTCGAGGTGACCGCCACCGACCGCGCCGGCAACACCGCCGCCACCGGAGCCGTGACCCGCCTGGACGTGCGAGACATCGCCACGCCGGTGCTCTACCTCGCCGCCGAGGCGGACACCGGCCTGCATCACAACGATGCCCTCACCGCCTGCAATGGCAGCGACGGCGCCCCGCTGGTGCTCCTGGGGTTCGCTCCCGCTGGTCAGACCGTGACCGTCTTCGTCGATGCCAACGGCAACGGCCTGCTGGACAACGGCGAAACCCTGGGCAGCGTCGTGGCCGATGCCAATGGCCAATGGCGTTTCACACTGACGGGCCAAACGCTCCCTGATGGGGACTACCGCGTCGGCGTGATCGCCGGCGGACTGATCTCCGGCCTGCTCGAACTCACCATCGACACCCGTCCTCCGGCCAGCACCATTGTCATTGGCCACACGGTCCACGCCCTGCCGACGCTCGGCGGCATCGCTGACCCCGACATGCCGGTCACGATCGAGATCGACATCGACAACGATCTGACCAATGGCTACGAGGTCCGTTATGAGGTGCAGACCGATGAGGCCGGTCATTGGCGGCTCGACACCGGCTCCGCCGTCAGTGCCGACGGGCAGACCCATGTCTTTGCGCCGGGCGACCTCGTCAATGTCCGGGTCACCACCCAGGATCTGGCTGGCAACGAGACGGTGCGCACCGCCACCTCCACGGTGGACACCACCACCTACGCCATCACCGATTCACAGGTGATCGAGGGCGAGGACGGCAGCCGGGAGATGGTGTTCCTGGTCACCCGCACCGGCGACCTCCGCGCAGCCGGCAGCGTCCGATTCGCCGTCGACGAAGCCGCCAGCTCGGCGCGCGCCCTCAGCGACGGTGCGGCGGCCGATGATGATTTCATCGGCGCCATGGCCGGCCTGATCGACTTCGCAGCGGGCGAGGACAGCAAGCTGATCAAGTTCACCATCAAGGGCGACTACTACCGCGAGGTCAATGACACCCTGGTCGTTCGCCTGGACGAGCCCATCGGCGGCGTGATCCAGGACGGCCTGGGCATCGGCAACCTCAACGAGATCGACATCAGCCAACTGCAGGCTGCCTACGGCCTGCGCAACCTCAATCAGCGCCAGAACGACTTCGCGATCCGGGTGAGGCGCTCCTCGGACAATGCCGAGCAGGACATCGGCTTCGACGCCAGCGGCAATCTGGACCGGCAGGCGCTGATGGACTTCGTGGGAACCGGCGCCACCGACAAAGGCTTTGTAACCTGCTGGTATGACCAGTCCGGACACGGTATCAACATGGCCCAGACCGACCCTGCCAAACAGGGCGTGATCGTCGACGGCGGCCAACTGGTGACCCGCTCCGACGGCTCCCCGGCGATCAGTTTCAACAGCGGACGCAATGGTGCGAATAACGATTACCTCGAAGCCACCGGCGTCGCGGGCACCGATTGGCGCAGTCTGGCGGTCTACGCCAAGGTCCAGGCCGAGGGGACGCGGTCGGGCACGCTCTTCCAGCTCGGTGATCCATCGACGTCCAACCGGATCAGTGCCCATTACCCGGAGGGCTCGCGCTATGTGTTCGATGTGGGCGCACCCAACTCGGTGGGCCGGCTGGTCCGCAACCTGACTGATGACATGCAGGTGGTGGGTCAGGCCAACGACATCGTCTTCGAGGCCCACAGCGGCAATCCCACCGCGGGCACCGACGAGAAAAACTTCACCGATGGCAAGCAGGTCATCTACGAGAACGGGGTGCGTGTCGCCTCTGATGCCACGCTGAACGACACCTTCGTCTCAGCCGGGAGCTGGTTCCTCGGATGGGGCAACGGCTCGCCGTACTATCAACAGGTCATGTTCAACGAGTTCCTGGTCTACCTGGCCACGGACAACAGCACGCCCAGCATGCGCGCGCTGCTCGGTACCGCCCGCAACGATGTCCTCACCTACGCCGGAGAGCGCGCGATCGAGACCATCGACGGCCTGGCCGGTCATGACACGCTGTACCTCTGCGGTGACCATGGCCTGGACTTCTCCGCCTTCTCCGGCGGTGTCCGGGGCATCGAGCAGGTGTGGATGGACAACGGCGCGGCCAACCTGCTGACGCTGTCTTCCCAGACTGTGGCCCTCAACGGCGCGGATGCGTTGACCATCCGCATGGATGCTGGTGACGTCGTGGTGATGGACGGCCAACGCTTCGCGTACGACACCGGCGCCCAGGCCGTGGTGATCGGCAATGCGGGCGACAACATCGTTCGGTCCACCGGCGCCAACGACGTGCTGATCGGGGGCGCAGGTTCCGACACCTTTGTGTGGACCGAGGGCCACCGCGGCGCGGACCTCGTGTGGGACTACACCACCGCCCAGGGCGACCAGCTCGACCTGCGCCAGCTGCTGCAGGGCTTCCTGAGCGGCGACGAGGCGCTTTATCTGCGCCGGGCGGTCGACGAGCGCGGTCAAGTCGTCTTGCAGGTGGATGTGAACGGCAATGCCGACTTCGCGCACCCCGATCTCACCATCACCCTGGCCCAGGTACTGCAGGCCGACGCCATCACCGTCATCACAGCGGCGGGCACCTCGGTACTCTGAGGGTTTGCCTGTGGGCCGCGCCGGTCGGGAAGGGGTTTATCCGAGGCGATCGACCAGCCGGCGAGCGGCGAGCAGCGCGTCAGCCAGGTCGATCGGCTCCAGCGGACCGACGCTGGCACGAAGTCGCTCCAGCTCGCTCAGCAGGACCCGCGCTTGCTGCCCAGTGTCCTCGGGCATCGGCGCATCCCGCATGGGCGCGGGCGAAGCGCTGGCCGCCTGCGCGACGAGCCGTTCCAGCCACCCTGCCACGCGCGTCGCCCGACTTCGATCGGCACGCGACCAAGGCACGCCCACCGGACGTTCCAGACGCAACACACCGATCGCCTCCCCGTCAGGCTGGTGCAGGGGGAGCTCCAGAACTTGCGGTGGATCGTAGGGCAAGGTCCGGCCACGGCCCGGCAAAGGCGCCTTCCAGCTGACCTCCAGCATGGACAGGCTGAGCGCGGCCTTCAGGGGCGGTCGAGCGCGTTGCCAATGGCGGTCGACATCCGCCATGGACGACGCCGGCGCGTCGGCACGGCCAAGCGACAACAGGAGGGCGTCCGCGCCATGCGGATCGGTGTCGAAGCGCGCCAACTGCTCCAACCTGGCCGGGAGTTCGGTTTGGACGAGGGTCGCCTCCAGCCGCTGGCGCTGCTGCTGGTGGTACCAGCTCGGACCCAACTGCGCCTGCTCGGCCATCAGCTGGCTGAGCCGCCCATGCGCCGCGGCCTGGACGGCCCGCGACTGGAGTGCCTCGCCCAGCAGCAAGGCCTGCTCGGCCGGTGGGATGGCCTCGGTGCCGGGCCGCAATTCCGAGATCAGCAGCAGCGTCTGCGCCTGCAGCCAGCGGTAGTGGCAGCGACTGGCCAGCTCCTCAGCCTGGACGGCCAGCGCCAGGGCCTCGCCGGCCGCCCCACTGTCACGGGCACAGCGGGCCAGGTGCCAGATGGCCTCGGCTTCATAGTCTCGATGGCCCGCCTCGCGCGCCGCCGCACGCGCTTCATCCAACCGCGGCAATGCCGCCTGCGGGCCCTGCGTCGCGCGCAGGGCGACCGCCCGGTTCAAAGCGATCTTGGCGCGAAGATAGGCATCGTCGGCCAGTTGCGGGTAGTGCAGTTCCGCCTGATCCAGCACCCGTCCGCCGCGCGCCCAATCGCCCAGCGCAAAGCACAGATGCGCCAGACCGATGCGCGCCAAGCAGGCCCAGCGGGTTTCATCGTCCGCCAGCTCCAAGGTCTGGCTCCAGACGTTGCAGGCCTGGACGTAGTCGCCGCGCTGGTAATGGAGCCGACCCAGCGCCTCACTGAGCTCGGCCGCCTCCTCCAGCAGGCGATGCTGTCGCGCGCGAAGCAGCGCGCTTTCCAATGCACCTTGAAGCTCCGGTCCTCGGCCCCAGCGTTCGAGAATGAAGAAGGCCCCGAGCAACGCCTGGAACGGCGGCTCGGTGTCCTGGGCCATCACGGCCTGCAGGCGCGAATAGGCCAGCCCCGGGCGGCGCATCACCAAGCGCTCCCAGCGCTTCAACGGTTGCGGCCACGTCAACGCCGGGACGTCGTTCTCGCGTCGCCCGCCTGTCGGCCGGGCCCTCGGCCCGCCTTTGTCTGCCTTGTCGGCCTTGGCCGCCTGCCCATCCGTCGCCATCTCACTCCCGTCGTCTCAACCGCAGCCTGGGGCTGCATCAGTTCGAAGCATAACGGGCACGCCGGTCGACCCCACGCCGCTCCTGACCTGATTTCAGCCAGCAGATGCGCGGCATGGACGGGAGCGCCCGCCATGACAAACGCCCCGGCGGATCACTCCGCCGGGGCGTTCGCTTCGAGGCTGCGCTTCAGGTCATTGATCGACAGCGCCCGATAGGGCAACCGCTCCGATCGAGACCCGCCCGATCAAGCCGTCGCTGCGCCGGGGTTGCGCAGACGGATGTGCAGCTCGCGCAGCTGCTTTTCGTCGACGTTGGACGGCGCGCCCGTCAGCAGGCACTGGGCACGCTGGGTCTTGGGGAAGGCGATCACGTCACGGATGGACTCGGCCTTGGTCATCAGCGTGACCAGACGGTCCAGGCCGAAGGCCAGGCCGCCATGCGGCGGAGCGCCGTATTGCAGCGCGTCCAGCAGGAAGCCGAACTTGATGCGCTGTTCCTCCGGGCTGATGTTGAGCGCCTCGAAGACCTTGGCCTGGACATCCGCACGGTGAATACGCACCGAACCGCCGCCCAGTTCCCAGCCGTTGAGCACCATGTCGTAGGCCTTGGCCACGCATTTGCCGGGATCCGTCACCATCAAATCCTCATGCCCGTCCTTGGGCGCGGTGAACGGATGGTGCACGGCGGCCCAACGGTTGTTTTCCTCGTCCTGCTCGAACATCGGGAAGTCGACCACCCACAGCGGGGCCCACTTGTCCTCGAACAGGCCGTGGGTCTTGCCGAACTCGCTGTGGCCGACCTTCAGGCGCAGGGCGCCGATGGCGTCGTTGACGACCTTGGACTTGTCGGCACCGAAGAAGATCAGGTCGCCGTCCTGCGCGCCGGTGCGCGCCAGGATGTCCGCCACCGCCTTGTCGTGCAGGTTCTTGACGATCGGCGACTGCAGGCCCTCGCGGCCCTTGGCCACTTCATTGACCTTGATCCAGGCCAGGCCCTTGGCACCGTAGATCTTCACGAACTCGGTGTAGCTGTCGATCTCGCCACGGCTGAGTTGGGCGCCGCCGGGCACGCGCAGCGCGACCACACGGCCACCAGGCGTGGTCGCCGGCGTGGAGAACACCTTGAAGTCGACATCGCCCATCACATCGGTCAGCTCGGTGAACTCGAGCTTGATGCGCAGGTCGGGCTTGTCGGAGCCGAAGCGGTACATCGCCTCCGCATACTTCATCACCGGGTAGTCGCCCAGTTCCACATCCAGCGCCTTGCGGAAGACGTGGCGGATCATGCCTTCGAACATCGCGCGGATCTCTTCCTCGTTCAGGAAGCTGGTCTCGATGTCGATCTGGGTGAATTCGGGCTGGCGGTCGGCGCGCAGGTCCTCGTCACGGAAGCACTTGGTGATCTGGTAGTAGCGATCGAAGCCCGCCACCATCAGCAGCTGCTTGAACAGCTGCGGGGACTGGGGCAGCGCGAAGAACATGCCGTCATGCACCCGCGACGGGACCAGGTAGTCCCGCGCGCCTTCGGGCGTGCTCTTGGTCAGCATCGGGGTTTCGATGTCGACGAAGCCTTGCTCGTCCAGGAACTTGCGCGCTTCCATCGCCACGCGGTAGCGCAGCATCAGGTTGTTCTGCATGTACGGGCGGCGCAGATCCAGCACCCGGTGCGTCAGGCGGGTGGTCTCGGAGATGTTCTCGTCGTCCAGCGGGAACGGGGGCGTCACCGACGGGTTCAGCACTTCCAGCTCATGGCACAGGACTTCGATCTTGCCGCTGACCAGGTTGCCGTTCTCGGTGCCGGTCGGCCGCGCGCGGACCTTGCCGACGACCTTCAGGCAGAACTCGTTGCGGACTTCCTCCGCCACCTTGAACATGTCGGCGCGATCGGGATCGCAGACGATCTGCACCAGGCCTTCGCGATCGCGCAGGTCGATGAAGATCACGCCGCCATGGTCACGGCGGCGATGGGCCCAGCCCATCAGGGTCACGGTCTGGTCCAGCAGCTTTTCGCTGACTTGGCCGGCATAGCAGGTACGCATGGGATCTCTCCGAAAATCTGGGATGTACAGGGACCAGGGGCCCACCACGAGGTGCTGGCGGTCGCCTGGCACGGGCCCCAGGCTTCAATGCCTCAGGACCCGGCGGCCCGGCCCGGGAAGGGCGCAGGCCAATGAAGGCGCTGGCGGGGTCCGGGGACCCTCAGGGCTGAGCGCTTGCCGAGGCGCTCAACCCGGTCAATTTCGGGCAGGCTCGTTCGGCAGCACCAGGGTGGCATCGCCCGGAGGCGGGGCGACCACGCCCATCGAGATGATGTACTTGAGCGCCTCGTCCACGCTCATGCCCAACGGACGGAGCTGCGCACGGGGCATCATCAGCAGGAAGCCGGAGGTGGGGTTCGGGGTGGTCGGGACGTAGAGGCTGACATGTTCGTCCGGCGCGGCGCCGCTGAGCGTGCCGAGCTGGTCCGCCACTTCGCCGCTGGGCTTGCCGGTGACAAAGGCGATGGTCCAGGAATGAGGATGCGGGTAAGGGACCAGCACCGCCTCACGGAATGCATTGCCGCTGGAAGAGAACAGCGTGTCCGAGACCTGCTTGACCGAGCTGTAGATGCTCTTGACGATGGGGATCTTGAACAGCAGCCGGTCCCATTGCCGGAACCACCACTGGCCGAAGATGTTCGCGACGAACATGCCGGTCAGCATCAGCGCCGCGACCAGCACAACCACGCCCAGGCCGGGAATCTGATGAAGTTGCTTCAACCAGGGGGCAGAAACCGGCAGCACCGTTTGCACGGCGGAGAGCAGCCAGGTGAAGACGCCGTCGATGATGCCCAGCACCCACAGCAGCACCCAGACGGTGATCGCGAGCGGTAGCCAGACCAGCAGGCCGGTGATGATGTACTTTCTCATGCCTGGGTCCGGCCCTCGTTCCTCAATGACAGGCGCAGGAGCCGCCGCAGGGCGTGCCTCCGCCCGAAGCGCTGGCGCCGCCGGAGGTGCTGTCCGACGTGCCGGAACCGCCGGCGCTGGCGCCGGCAGTCGTTTCCGAGGCCGCGCCGCCTGCAGCGACAGCGCCCCCCGCTGCACCAGTCGCTGCACCCGTCGCAACACCAGCGGCCGGGGCCGCACCGGCACCGCCGGAACCGCCTCGGAAGTCGGTCACATACCAGCCCGAGCCCTTGAGCTGGAAGCCGGCGGCGGTGACTTGCTTCGAAAAGCTTTCCGCGCCACAGGCCGGGCAGGTGGTCAGCGGAGCGTCAGACAGCTTCTGCAGCACGTCCTTGGCGTGTCCGCAGGCGCCACAGCGGTAAGCGTAGATCGGCATGGTGGTGGCCAGGGTCAAAAACCCGAAATTATATAGAGAGGCGCCCGGTTGCCCCTCAGCCGCGTGACCAAGCCCGGCCGCCCACGGCCCGGTCCGTTGCTGGCGCGCCAATGGCGGGGACATCCGGATGACGGCCCCTTGCGGGGGTCAAGCCGCGCGCGAACCGTCCTCAGCACCCACCAGCCGATGGTGGGATCCCTGCACATTGCGGATGGCCTGAGGGCCCAACGAGCCCAGCAACATGCCCACGATGCCGGCCAGGAAGCCCGCCAACTGCGCCGGGAACTGCTCGCCGGCCGGGGTCAGCAGGAACAGCAGCCAGGTGATGGTGCCCAACGCGATCGCCAAAATCGCGCCCTGCGTCGTCGCGCGCTTCCAGTAGAGGCCGAAAACCAGCGGCACGAAGGCGCCGACCAGCGTCACCTGATAGGCCGCCGACACCATTTCATAGATCGAGGTGCCCTCCAGCGCCATCGCATAGCCGCAGACGCAGACCGAGAACACCAGCACCGCGATCCGCATCGTGCGAAGTTCCTGCTTGTCGGACACACGCGGGAAGAACTGACGCCAGATGTTCTCCACAAAGGTCACCGATGGCGCCAGCAGTGTGGCCGATGCGGTCGACTTCAGCGCGGACAGCAGCGCCCCAAAGAAGATCACCTGCATCACAAAGGGCATGCGCTCGATCACCAGCGTCGGGATGACCTTCTGCGGATCCTCCGCGATCAGCCGCTTGGCCTCCTCCGGCATGATGATCAGCGCGCTCACCACGATGAACATCGGCACGAAAGCAAACAGGATGTAGCTGATGCCACCGATCACCGGTCCGCGCGTCGCGGCCTTCACATCCTTGGCCGACATCACCCGCTGGAACACGTCCTGCTGCGGAATCGAACCCAGCATCATCGTGATCGCCGCGCCAAGGAAGAAGACGATGTCGTGGAAGTTCGGCGCCGGGAGGAACTTGAACATGTCCTGGCTGGACGCCAGCGCGATGACCTTGTCCGCGCCGCCGGCGCTCTCCGCCGCGAACCAGGCAATGATCGAGAGACCCACCACGAGGATGATCATCTGCAGGAAATCGGTCACCGCCACCGACCACATGCCGCCAAACAAGGTGTAGGCCAGGATGGAGGCCGTACCGATGACCATGCCCACCGGAATGCTGATCGCGCCGCCGGACAGCAGGTTGAACACCAGGCCCAGCGCCGTGACCTGCGCCGACACCCAACCCAGGTAGGACAGGATGATGATGAAGCTGCACACCACCTCGACCACCCGGCCGTAACGCTCGCGGTAATAGTCGCTGATGGTCAGCAGGGTCATCCGGTAGAGCTTCGCCGCGAAGAACAGACCCACCAGGATCAGGCAGGAGCCCGCACCGAACGGATCCTCGACCACGCCATTGAGTCCGGTTTGGACAAATTTGGCGGGAATCCCCAACACGGTCTCCGAACCAAACCAGGTCGCGAACGTGGTGGTCACGATCATCACCAGGGGCAGATGTCGGCCGGCAATGGCGAAGTCCGCCGTGTTCTTCACCCGCTTGGCGGCCCACAGGCCGATCGCGATGGTGACAAGTAGGTAAAGGATGACCAGGGTCAGCAGCATGGCGTCGGGCCTTGGGTGCAAGTGAACGGACGGAAAAAGCGCGCGGATTATCCAGGATCCGGCGACACGCCCTCCCCGGGATCAGTCCGGATCGACGGAACCACCGCAATTCCATCGGCAACTGAAGGCCCGCGCTGCGATCCCCGCATCGCAAGTTGTGCAACCAGATTCAACAGGAGCCATCCATGGCCGGATCACTTACCGGGGGCCACAACCCTTTTGCCCAGCAAATGCAGGAACAGACGAATTTCCAGTCCCAATGGGACCAAGCTGTTCTGCATAAGCAGGCTGCCCAGGACCAACTGAACGCGAAGAAGAATGAAGTCGCTCAGGGGGTCACCAATTCCGTCGCGAAGCTGGTGGGCATGGTGCAGATCTGATCGATCGAGACGGCCCTTTCGGCCAGTCTTCTCGAACCTCTGCACCTCTGCAGTCTTGCATGTCTTGCATGTCTTGCATGTCTTGCATGTCTGCATGTCTGCATGTCTGCATTTGTTCTTTTTTTACTGCTCGGCTGATACCGGGCATCTCTCCCGAGCATCGGCTCGTGTCGCAAGACCGCCGATGCATCACTCTCCATATCACTGAAAGGAAATCAATCATGAGCGGAAGCACCACCAACATCACGTACCACAACTGTGATCCCAGCCACGGCATGGGCCTGGGCATGGGCATGGGTATCGGCATGGGGATGGGCATGGGCATGGGCATGGGCGGAATGATGGGCATGATGGGCGGCTCGATGGCCTCCATGTTCATGGGGCACGCCATGATGGGCATGCCGAGCTTCTATTGATCGTGCGTCGGGGCCCTGGCGCATGTGCCAGGGCCCTTTTCATTGTCATGAGCCCTGCTGAGCGGCCACGCCGACGAAGGTGCTCACCCTCACTCGCCATCATGTCTATCGCCACCTACGAGCAACCGGTCGCGTCTGCCGCGACCGAAGTCGATACCGCCTCCGAAAAACGCCACTGCATCGTCACCTTCATGGACAACCATCCGGAGGTCTTCGCCGCACCGGAGGCCGCCGCCACCTGGACCGAATTCCTCGAACAATCCTGCACACCCATTGGACGGGACAGCCTGGTTCTGGACCAGGCGGTCGGCCGACTCATGCAGGTCCTGCGTTCGGCACAAGAAAACATTCCCCAGGAACTCGACCTCGCCGACATGTTGCGCCAGGCGAAGGATCAGGGTATGGGCGACATCGCACCAGACCCGTCGGTTCGCGCGCTCGCCACCGAAGAGTCTTCGCCCGAAGACATCGAGACCATGGCACGTGCCATGACGCTCTACAAGGAATGCATGAACTCCGGCGTCGCGACAGGCTCGGAAATCTACGATGCCATCCACGCCGGCTTCGAACACTTGCCCGCCGACACGCCGTTCATGCGCGACCTGATCGACACGGCCAAACGCATCACCCTGATCGACCTGAACCTCGCGCTGGGGAATGGGTAATGGCCAGCGCCCCCATTCCAAACCGGGTGGTCCTGCCCCATCTGCCTACCGTCTCCACGCCGACGCCGTCCGCTGCCACCTCGGCATTTGCCCGTGCAGTGGCTGAAGTCGGTGGCATCGAAGGCAGCCTGGTCGCAGCTCGACACCGTTCGCCGCAGGATGTCCAGGGACTCTCGGATGTCCTCGGGGGGCCGGGGGTCGAACGCCGCCACCTCGCGAACCGGCTCAACCAGATGCTTCGCAGCGGCAACACGCGCGACGTCCCCGCCATCACAGCCCGCATGCTGGACATGAGCACGCAGAGCGACATCGTCGCCAAAGTGGTGGGCAAGACGGTGTCGGCCGTCGACCAACTCACCAAACTGTCCTGACCCGATGCGCAGCGTCCCTGTCCGCCAGATCCTGGCCCGCGTGGCGGATCGCGTCGACAACATGCGACGCCATGCCTTCAGCCGGACCCGCTCGGCTGCCCGCATCGTCTTGTGTGCCGGCGCCTGCTGCCTGGCGCTGTCGGGCTGCAGCCCATCCATCGAACTCTACGGTGGCCTGAGCGAGCGCGATGCCAATGAAGTCACCGCCGAACTCGACATCCACGGCCTGAAGGCGGTCAAGTCCCCCAACGGCAAGCAGCTGTTCGCGGTCAACATCCCCAAGAAGGACTTCGCCCAGGCGGTGACCATCCTGCAAGCTGCCGGGCTGCCTCGAGACACCTTCAGCCGGATGGGTGACATCTTCAAGAAGGACGGCATGATCTCCACGCCCACCGAGGAGCGAGCCCGGTTCATCCATGCCCTGTCGCAGGAACTGGAGAGCACCCTGTCGCAGATCGACGGTGTGGTGGCCGCCCGCGTGCATCCCGTCCTGCCTCAGCGCGTTGTCCCCGGCGAGCCGGTGATGCCGTCCTCCTGCTCCATCCTGATCAAGCATGTCGTGGGGTGGGACACCACACTGTACGAAGCGCGTATCCGCAAGTTGGTGCTGGCCAGCATTCCAGGGCTGGCCGATGCGCCGGACAAAGTGGCCGTCGTCTTCGTCCCGTCCGAGCGGATGCCCGCGGCGCATCCCGTCCAGGCGACGAGCGCGTCCGACCGCCTGCCGGCCGGTTCCATTCAAGGCTGGCTGATCGGCATTGCTGCGGTGGTGCTGGGCATCGGCCTGCCCTCGGCATGGCTGCTTTGGCAGCGTCGGATGCAGTCCGCCACCACCCGAACGTCGCACGACACGGTGGAGTGAGCTAGCCGATGGCCTACACGAACGCCAGGGGCACCGAACGCGACGACATTGCGGATGCGCCCATCGATGACGAGATCCACGACGAGCGCGATGATCGCGTCGACACCGACGAAGAGGCCCCACGAGGGCGCCATGTCGACAGTCATCGTGTCAGTGTCAGTGTCAGTGACAGTGACTGTCACGGCGACATTCATCGTGATGGCGAGCGTCGCCCTCCCCTGCGGCCCGATGACGCCCTCGCCGCCCCTGCCGCGCCCCGGGTGGTGACGGCAGAGGCGGCGTGGTGGCGCCTCTGGCACGAGCCTTGGGTGGACGCTCATCCCGAATGGCTGGACATGATGGCCGAGCAAGACCCCTGGGCCGCGAAGTTCAGGCGAGCCAGTCCCAGTCTTCGCCTGGGCTACCCCTGGTTCTGCAGGCGGCATCAGATTGACGACCGCATCGGCCTGCCGCGGGAATGGCACACCGGCATGCCCATGGACCTTCGCGCACTGCCTCTGTCCGGTCCGCGGCTGGCACGCGCGGCCATCGCCATCGGTCGCGTCGGCTATGTCAGCCACTGCATGTCGCAAGCGCGAGAGCAACTGGCCCGGCTCTTCAGCCCGGAGGCCAGCGCCGATGCCTCGCCATGGCGGGATGCCTTGCGTCAGGCACGCGCACGGCCGCTGCTGACACTCTCGGACGCGCCGATCGACAACTCCGAACCCGCTCTTCAGCGCTGGGCGCTCCCCCTGATGGCCCAGCTGATCGACGAACGAGTGCCTGGCGCCTGGTCCCGCCTGCGCCTTCGCCTCGCGCCGGACCTGTCAGGCGGCATCGCCCCCCACGGTGCGACGGTCTTGCCGGACGCCGCCACCGCGTTGCGGCGACAGGCCTGGCGGCTCTGGCACAGCAGCGCACTCCTCTAACCTGCCCCAACCATGAAACTATTGTCCGCACTCACTTGGCGGCGAGCCCAACCCCAGGATGCCGCCGCCATGAGCCGCATCTACAACGAATCGGTGCAAGGGGGTGGCCATTCGCCCACCCTGACTGAAGCCAGCGTCGACAACATGCGGCACTGCATGCGTGAGTCGACCCGGCACCGGTGGCCGCTCTGGGTCCTGACTCGGCCGGGGCCGCACGGGCCGGGCGACGACGGCGCGTCCAGCGAGGAGGTGGTCGGTTGGGCCTATCTGCGGGCCATCGCCTGGGGCAGCTCCGCTTGTGGAACCACCGGTGATCTGTGGATCTATGTCGCGCGCGAATGGCACGGCACGGGTGCGGCCATGTTGATGGCCCGACGCGTCCATCCGGAGATCGTCCGGCACGGCTTCGACACCCTGACCTGCTGGATTCTGGGCGGAAACCGGCGCAGCCTGTCCATGGTTCGTGCTTGCCGGCTCAAGCGGTGGGGCCTGCTGCCCGGCATCGTCCGCTATGGCGCGCAGGCCCATGATCTGGAGATCTGGGGTTGCCGCGTGGACGATCCCGAATGGCAAACCTACATGACCCGGCTGAATGAGCGATACAGCCGCATCGAGCGGCTGCGCGCTCAGCGTATCGCCGAGGCTGACGGGGGGCGCTCGTTGGGCACCATGGCCAATGCCGATGCCTACATGGGTGCCGACATGGGTGCCGGTGCCGATGCCGATGCCGAAAGTGATGCAGACGCGGACACCCGCGGCAAGCGCAACGTCCCCGCCTGCGACGGCCGCAGCGGCGAACCCAGCACTGTCTTGGGCGAGGCCCCGCGCCCACCCGTGATGGCCTCCCTTGCCGTGCGCCGCCGAGAGACCACCACCTGAGCGGGCGAGCCCCCGCCGCGTGCCACACCATGCCCTTCACCTCGCCCGACCTCATCCTCCTGGCCCAGGCGCTGGGCTTGGCGCTCGCACGCGTGGTGGGACTGATCTTGTTCGTGCCCTTCCTGACCAGGCAGCAGACCAACGGACTCATCCGTTCCGCCATCTGCCTGGCCTGGAGCCTGCCGACCGCCTGGGCGCTCTGGCCGACGCTCGTCGACCATCCAATCTCGATGCCACTGACCGTGGCGTATGCGCTCAAGGAAGCCGTCCTCGGTGCGCTGTTGGGCATGCTGGTGGCGACGCCGTTCTGGGCCGTTCGCGGCATGGGGACCTTGATCGACAACCAGCGCGGCGCGAACGCGGCCCAACAGGTCAATCCGTCGCTTCAGGCGGACGCGACCCTGCTGGGCGAACTGTCGGAGCGGGCTCTGGTGGCCTTGCTGATCCAGTGGGGCATGCTCCAGACGATGTGGAGCGTCCTGATCGACAGCTACAGCGCCTGGTCCATCATGCAGTTGCTGCCCGACCTGGGGCCGGCAGCCCGCGAAAGCATTCTCCAGGCCTTGGCGGGCTCGGTCACCGACGCCCTGCTCCTGGCCGCACCGGCGCTCCTGCTGTTGCTGCTGATCGAGCTCGCCCTCGCCATCACCAGCACCGCCGTCCAGGGCTTTGACGTCTATTCGTCGGCGATGGCGGTCAAGACGCTGATGGCGCTGCTCATCCTGATGCTGACGGCCCCCTCGGTGTTCCAGCACGCGGGCGAAAACGCGTTGGGCTGGTGGTCGGAAGGACTGCGCGACGCGCTGGGCCTGAGGCGATGAGCGACAAGACCCTACCGCCCACCCCGACCCGCATCCGGCAGGCGCGCGAGGACGGCCAGGTGGCCGTCAGCCAGGACGCCACACGCATCATCAAATTGATGGTGGTCTTCGAGCTTGTCTTTGCCACCGAGACCTACTGGAGGAAGTGGCTGAACGAGCAATTGGAAACCGCCCTGCGCGCGATCGCCTCTCCGCTGGACCTGTCGTTCCAGGGGGCCTGGGGCACGCTGGTGCCGGTGTTCGTGGTGCTGATGGTGGTGGCCATCATTCCCGCCCTGATCGTGGCCCTCCTCACCGTGGCCCAGACAGGATTCAACGTGGCGCCGAAGGCGCTGGCCAAAGGCTTCGAAAAGCTCAATCCGGCCGCCAATCTCAAAAGCCTGGTTTCGCCGCAGAAGCTGTTGATGGCCGTGCTGGGTCCGATCCGCGGCGGCTTGCTGCTCTGGGTGACGTACCGGGAGATTCGCGACGCGCTGCCCACGCTGGGACAGACCTTTCGCCTGGATCCGGCCCAAGGCTGGGCGCTCTCGATGGAGATGCTGCACAGCGTCGAGCGGCACTGCATCATCGTGCTCATCTTCCTGGCCATCACCGACGTGCTGCTGCAGCGCTACATGAACTATCGGAAGATGCGCATGGACCACAGCGAACTCAAGCGCGATTACAAGCAGAACGAGGGCGATCCGATGCTCAAGGGCACGCGCAAGCAGATCGGCCAGGAGATCGCGATGTCCGACAGTCCCGGTGGCGGAAAAGCCGAACCCAAGGCGAGCGCGGTGGTCGTGAATCCGCAGCACATTGCGGTGTCCCTCCATCTGGATCCCGACTTCATTCGCGCACCGCTGCTGCTGAAAAAGGCCGAAGGGGATGACGCACTGGCCATGCGACGGATGGCCCGCGAAGAAGGCATTCCGATCGTCAAGTACGTCCCGCTGGCCCGTCATCTCTACGCCGGCGGCCGCGCGGGCGAGGAGATCCCTGTGATCACCTATCGGGCGGTGGCCCTGTTGCTTCGTGTCATGGAGGAATATCGCAAGCAGGCCCCGGAAATCCTGACCCCGCCGTATCGCGCGCAAGACGAAGAAAGCGACCTGGAACTCGCCGAAGTGGACGAGGAACTCGGCGACGCCATGTTCATCCGGCTCTGAGGCCGTTCGGCGCCATCGCGGGTTCTGCCCGCGATGGCAGGCAAGAGGCGCGCTCAGGCTTCGGTGAGCTTCTCGATCAGGATGCCGTATTTTTCATTGCGACGGGACAGGGCCCGCTGGCGGCCCAGCGCCTGGGCAAGCGCCAACTGGGCGTCTTCGAGTTCCCGAAACCGGTCGTCGACAGCCTGGCGCATCGGCCCGACGCTGTCGATCAGCGCCTGGTCTCGCTGGCGCCAGCGCCGCAGGGCGCCGGCATCGCGTGTGCCCTGTTGGCATTCCTCGCTCAATCGGCTGCGCTCGGCGGCCACCCAGTCGATGTGATCCATCAGTGCCTGCTCGGCCTGGACGTGGGCATGCGCGGCGTTGTCCGCTGCCAATTGCGCCCGCCGGAGCTCAATGTCGGCCATGATCACCCGTCGCCCTGCGATGGCGGCGATCTTCCTGACATCGGGAAGCCGCGCATCGGGCGGCGCCGGCGTGTCGGGTTCGTAGAGATGACGCCGACGAGGGCTGTCCAGCGGACTCACGCTGCACGTCCGGCCAGCGCCGTCAGTCGCGCCAGGCTGTCCTCAAACGCCACCGGCGTTCGGGTGTCCTGCTTCAGAAAGTCGATGACCTTGGGATAGTCGGCCACGATGCTGTCGGTGGCCGGATCGACGCCCTCGCGATACTCGCCCAGACGCACCATCAGTTCCATGTCGCGATAGCCGGACAGCACTTCCCGAATCCGCCCCGCCGCCCGAGTCTGTTCACGCGGCACGATGTTGGACATCACCCGGCTCAGGCTCGCGAGCACGTCGACGGCGGGGTACAGCCCCTGCTCCGCCAGTTTGCGCGAGAGAACGATGTGTCCATCCAGCAGCGACACAGCCTCTTCGCTGATCGGGTCGGACCGAAGCTCGCCCTCCAGCAGCACGGTATAGAAGGCCGTGATCGACCCGCCGGCCGCGTTGCCCGCCCGCTCGATCAGACGAGGCAGCAAGGCATAGACCGAGGGCGGGAAGCCGGCCCGCGCGGGCGCTTCACCGGCGGCCAGGCCGATCTCGCGCTGGGCCCGCGCCAGGCGGGTCAACGAGTCCACCATCAACAGGACGTTGAAGCCCTGGTCCCGCAGTCCTTCGGCGATGGTGGTGGCCGTGAAGGCGGCCCGGACCCGCTCGATCGATGTGCGGTCCGACGTGGCACAGACCATGACGGTGCGCGCCATCAGGTCGGCGTCGAACTCATGCTCGGTGAACTCTCGGACCTCCCGGCCGCGCTCGCCGATCAGGGCGACGACGATCACATCCGCCGGACTGCCTCGCCCCACGGCGGCCATCATCGTGGTCTTGCCACAACCGGGACCGGCAAACAGTCCGATCCGCTGGCCTTGGCCGACGGTCAACAGGGTGTCCACGCTGCGCACGCCGGTGGGGAATCGGTCCTTGATCCGCCAGCGCTCGGTCGGCGGCGGGGCGTCGGCGATCACCGGTCGCAAGGCCACGCCGGGCTCGTCCGCGCGCAACATCGGCTTGCCGTCCAGCGGGTCGCCGAAGCCGTCCAGAATCCGTCCCATCAACTGCGCGCCCACCGCGACATGGTGCACCGCGCGCAAGGGCCGAATCATGCATCCGGCCGAGATCCCCTCAAGGGGCGTCAGCGAGGACAGCAGCACATGGCTGCCATGGAAGCCCACCACCTCGCAGCGCCAGATCTTCTTCGGCGCATCGGGGTGAAAGATCTCGCAAAGTTCACCAATGCTGGTGGACGGCACACTGCCTTCAATGAGCATGCCCTGAACCCGCTGCACCTGGCCGAGGTGTCGGGTCAGACTGGCGGTTTGAATGGCCTCGACGACCGATGACGGCCATCGGGCCCGCAAGGGGGTGGCGCGACTCACCATGGCACCTGGACCCGCTGTTCGCCGCTGAAGACCAGCGTGCTGGCCCGCACCTCCATCAGCCGCCAGCCGGCGACCTCATCGCCCGGCAGCAGGACTCGCCCGTCGGTCAGGGTGACTCGGCTTTGCTGCCCCAGCATCACCTCGCGCACCACGAACGGAAGCACCACCGACTCGTCGTCAGTCAGGCGGACCACGGTCACCGGGCCCGCGCGTGTTGGCGCCTGGCGGGGCGCCACCGAAGCCCTCTGTGCGCCGGTAGGCCCTGCCGGAGCCGGAGCCGGAGCCGGAATCGCAGCCTCGACGGAGGACAGGGACGGCACGGAAGCGGAACCTTCCATCGCCGCAGGACCTGACAACCCAGTCGGCGCCGTCGCGCCGGCACGGTGACCTGCCCACGGGGCGTGAACCACAGGCTCTGCAGAGGCATCGCCCGCCACAGGGACGCCCATCTGGGTCAGCAACGCGACCAGGCCGAGCAGGGTCGACAAGGCGCCGCATCCCAGTACCAGCACACGCACCACTGCGGAGCTCGATCTCGGCCGCTGCGGTGCGCGGGGTCGGGGCTCTGCGCGAAGTTCAATTTCTGATTCGGGCGCACCAAGCGCGGGTTTGGCCGGAGGGGGGGCCTCAGCGGCGGGGGCTGGTCCTGTCCACGGGGTCCAGGGTTCATCACGGGGCTGCACGACCAGCCAGACGTCTGCCGCACAGAACGGCGCGTCCGTGAGAAGCGGCGATGCCGCGGGCAGCTCGTGCCCGTAGGCATCGACGACAGCGCCCTCCACGCAGTAGAGCGTCAGTTCGCCGTCCGGGCTCCAGGCCACTTGCAGATGCGTCGGCGCGATGCCGTTGTCCAGCAACAGCACATCGCAGTCGTCCCCGCTGCCGACGGTCAGGCTGTCATCCAGGGGCAGGGCGGCGCCCGATTGCAGGCCCGACAGGACGCGCAGCTCCAGTTCGTCGTGGTCGGACGCCAGCAATTCTTCTTCCGCAAGCTGCGCGGGCTCATGGTCGGACGCGAGTTCCTCGAACCCGTCATCCAACTGCGCTTGATGGAAATTCCGCGAATCCATGTCAATACATTTCCGCGCCTTCGCCCACGCGTTCGGGCAGGCTCACGACAGCGCGCACATTCACTCGATATTCGGGGGGAAGCTCCGACAGGCCGATGACCCCCAGCTCGGGGATTCGATCGGCCAGCAGCCGGCGGACATGCGACCGGATGTCCTGGGCGCACAGCAGCACCACCTGACCGTGGCCATCCATCACCGACAGATAGCTGGCGCTCAGCTCGTCAAGGATGCCGTCCGTGGTCTCTGCATCCAGCGACAGGAAGTCCCCGTAGCTGGTCTGCCGGATCGCGCCGCGGATCAGCGATTCGAATTCACTGTCCAGCATCAACACCCGCAGTTCGCGGCGCACGGCATAGGATTCGCAGATCTCGCGCTGAAGCGCCGCCCGGATGCACTCCGTCAGCACCGCAGGATCGCGTTCACGCGGCCCCCATTCGATCAGGCTGTTCAGGATCACCGGCAGATTGCGCACGCTCACCCGCTCACCCAGGAGCCGCCGGAAGACCTCGGTCATGCGGCTCACCGGAAGCGCGCGATCCAGCTCCTTGCCCAGCTCGACGGCCCCGCGTACGGTCCAGGCGACGATCTTCTGGGTTTCCTCAATGCCGAAATAGCTCGGTCCATAGCGCATCAGGCTCTCGATGGTCAGGCCGTTCAATCGCGTCCAGACGTCCTGCACATCGAAAGGGGTGGGCGACAACTGGGCGACCGCCGCCTCGTCCATCCACAGGCGCACGGAGCCTGCCAGTCCGGCCCCGATCTCCACCTGGGTGGCAGGCAGGTCGAAACCACTGCCATCGTCGTGAATCCAGGAAAAGGTGCGCAGGTCTTCATTCAGCCACAGGGCAAACACCCGAACCTCGCCGTGGCAGAACTCCACGTCGGCGTCTTCCAGGGGCTGTCCTTCGTCGGCATAGATCGGCGGCGTCACCAGGCCCAAGCGCGTCACCAGCGCATTGCGGGCAGAGCGGCAGGTCTGCACGGCCTTGGCCGCCACCTCCGGCGACAGACGGTCGCTGAGCCGCAGCAGGAACGGACGCACCACCGAGAATTCCCGGGACTCCTGAAGGCCGGTGGCCACCGCGCGCTCCGCGTCCTTCTTCTTCCGCATGTTGCGCGCCATGGCGGTCAGACCCACGGTGGCGGACGCGAGGGCCAGCGTGGCAAAGGCCAGCAGCGGCATCCCCGGAAGCATGCCGAAGGCCACCATCGCCCCGCTGGCGGTCACCCAGGCCTTGGGTTGGGCCAACAGCTGCGAGGTCAGTTCCGTGCCGATGTTGTGCCCGCCCGTGGGCTTGGCCACCCGGGTGACCAGCAGGCCAGCGGCCAGCGACATCAGCAGCGCGGGAATCTGAGCGACCAGGCCGTCGCCGACGGTCAGAATGGCATATAGCTGCAGCGCCTGCCCCGCTTCCATGCCTCGCTGCAACATGCCGATCGCCAGGCCGCCAATCAGATTGACCAGCACAATGACGATGCCCACGATGGAATCGCCCTTGGCGAACTTCATCGTGCCGTCCATCGCGCCGAAGAACTGGCTCTCCTCGGTCAAGGCATCGCGCTGCGCACGGGCCTCCTCCTGGGTGGTGACGCCCGACTTGCGTTCCATGTCGATCGCCATCTGACGACCGGGCATCGCGTCAAGCGAGAAGCGCGCGCCGACTTCCGCCACCCGCTCCGAGCCCTTGGTGATCACGATGAACTGAACCGCCGTCAGGACCAGGAAGATCACCAGACCCACCACCAGGTTTCCGCCCACCACGATCTCACCGAAGGCCGTGATGATGTGCCCGGCCTCCGCGTTGAGCAGGATCTGCCGGGTGCTGGCCACGCTGATCGCGACGCGGAACAAGGTGGTCACCAGGAAAAGCGACGGGAAAGCGCTCAGCCCGGTGGTCTTCTGCACCTGCAGCACCAGCACGATCAGCAGCGCGGACATGCACAGGTTCACGGCAATCAGCAGGTCGAGCAGCCAGGTGGGGATGGGCAGCAGCATGGCAAACACCACCGCGACCACCAGGATGGTGACCACCACCTCCGCCCGCTCCCCGCGCGGTGCGATCTGAGCCGCGAGCGAGAGCGCCAGCGGCATCCGGTAGCCGTCCGACTTCGGGCTCGGCGCGCCAGGCGCCGGGGGAGGTGCAGCGGTCGTGCCGACCGCCCTTGAGGATTTGGAAACTGCCATGTCTGTCAATCGCGCCGCGCTGAGCGGCTTCGCCGCGGGGGCGGCTGTCGGTCAATCATTGCCAGCCGGACGCAGCAGGCGCGCGCGTTGACTCTCGGTCCGATCGGGTGTGCCGGTGGGTCCGATGAGCCCCTGCCGCCGGTATTCCATGCCGAGGGAATCGCGCAGCACCTTCTGCATCGTGGACTTGGTGTCCAGGTTCAGCCAGACCGCCTCGGGAAACTTCGGGATCTGACTCAGCAGATGGCCCTCCACCTCGGGCCTTGTCAGCCGAGTGACCTGGAGCGATCCGCTGAACAGCTTTTCCATCAGAGGAGCGGGCGCGGCCGACCCGCAGACATCGAACAAGGCGCGGGTCACCTTGAGCACGGTCGCCGGATTGGCCGCCCCAGGTGTGCGAGCCTGGGTCATCAGCGAGGCACCGTGCTCGCCCATGGTTCGAACCAGGCCCACCAGGCGGGCCATGCCCACCAGCATGCCCACCTCGGCGGACGGGCTGTTGAAGCGGCCCGACTCCGGCGCCTGCCGTGCCTGCTCATTGAAGGCCGCGATCCCTTCCAGACTTGGCGCCGAGTCAAGCAAAACGCGGGCCGTCGGTCGCGAAGACAGCAGTTGCATCAAGGAGGAGGTGCGATCGGTGGGCGAGCCGGCACTGGGCGAAGCCGCCTTGGGTGCGGCCGCTTCCATGGCGGCAAACAGGCGACGCAACGCCGGATCCTCGGATTGCTCGATCGCCTGGAACTGCTCGACCAAGGCCAGCTTCTGTGGCTCCCGGATGCCCTCGGTCTTCTCCATCAGCTCTGCGGCCATCCGGATGACCGCATAACGCTGAGCGGGCGGATAGGCCGACGGGGCCAGGTGATCCAGCGCCGCCTGGGGATCCCGGGCCCACAGCTCGGCGAAGCGCCGCGCCTGGCTGCGCAGGTGCATGTAGCCGTCGTTGCTTTCCATCAACCGCATCACCTGGCGAACCTGCTCGACCGGCACGCTCGCCTCGAGCCGCTGCCGACCCTCGACCCCGCGATCGAGCTCGTCGTCGTGCAGTTTGGCTTCCTCGGACTCGCTGCTCTGAAACGTGATCTCCTCGAAGCTGTCCGACTTCAAGCCGAGGCTGCCGGCCTGTCGCAACCAGTCAGGCCGCAGTTCGGGATCCGGGTGGGCAGGCTCCTGCCGACGGTGCTCGGCTTTCCGTTGCTGGACGACGGGTTCCGTTGGGAGCGGGGCGGCATAGTCCAGCGCGACAGAGACGGATTTGATGGTCATGAAATGACTCGTGGACTTCAGTGGGGGTGGGTAGGCGAAGGCTCGGGGCGCTGAGTGGGAACGTCCCATCGAGGCGACGCGGCCTTCATCCAGCACCACGCGGGAGCGGGCCACACCGTGGCGGCCCCGGGGTCGGTAAGGGCGTTCACTTGACGATCCTTGCGGTGAGGATGAACAAACGCTCGCGCTCGTCGGTGACCGCGCTGTCACTGCGAAACAGCCAGCCCAGCAGCGGCAAGGAATGCAGCCCGGGCACGCGGCTGTGAACGGTCTCGGTGTTCTGTCGCCGATAGCCGCCGACCACCAGGGACTCGCCCTGACGGACGACCGCCTGCGTGCTGACGGCGCTGTTGCCGACCATGGGATTGGCTTGGTCACCGTCGGTGTTCTTCAAGGCACCGTCCTCGATGTCGAGCGTGACCCGCACGGTCGCATCCTCGCCTTCACCCACGATGCTGGGTGTGACCCGCAGCGACGTTCCAGCCGTCACCGTGCGCAGGTCCACGGCACGCTCGCCGACCAGCCGGACATTGATCGACTGGCTCATGTCCAACACCGCGCCCACATTGTCCTGAGTCAGCAGCGAGGGTCGGGACAGCACACGGGCCTCACCTCGGGATTCCAGCGCTCTGAGTCGAAGGGTCAGGCGGTCAGTGGCCCACAGGACCATCGACGAGTTTTGCGAGGACTCACCCGCAGACGCCCCCACGGTCCCGGCGGGATTGATCTGCACCCGCGCCGCACCGGAGCCGGCGGTCAGATCCACCGCCCAGTCGCGCAGGGCGTTGGTGTTGACGTCCAGAATCTCGACGTTGATTTCCACCTGACGGACCGCCTGATCCAGATCGGCGATCAACGCCTCGTACTCCGGGCGTCGCGAAGGCAGATCCCAGATCAGCACGGCGTTCAGCGGCGCATAGGCCGCCACCACGGGCAGGCGGTCATGGTTCTCGGGCACGTCCACAGGCGGATTCGCCACCGCGGCCGCTCGCCTCGCCGGCGCGGGCGAGCTCGGCGCAATTGCGCCCAGCCCCGCGGCGCTGCCTGCACCCGGCAACTGAGACGCCAGCAGCGCACCACTGCTCAGACCGGTCAAGGTGTCCTGCAGTGACTGCAGCGCAGAGGTTCCCGCCCCCATCGGAGCGGGCATCGCGCCGAAGCCCTGCGCTGCCGGTTGGACAGGGGTCGAGGGCGACGCAGCCGCATTTCGTCCTGTTGCCCGCCCGACATCGCTCAAGTCCCGGCCATCCGACAAGATCTGCCGCAAGGTGGTGGCCAGCCCTGGGCTCGTGGTGACCTGGCCGCGAACGCTCATCTGGCGATCCGATGCGACGGCATGCTTGAGCCGGAAGACCATCATCTTCGGTCGCTCCGCCTTGGGCGCCGCGGGCGGTGCTGTCGGGGGCCGCAGCGCACGGCGCACATGCGCCACATACGCGGCGGGCCCCCCGACCAGCACGGCCGGCGGGTCGGTATCGAGTTCCCCCCAGCCGAACTTCTGCTCGAAAAGCCCCAGGCCGATCAAGGCCTGCCGGGCGCTCGCCGCCGACTGCGTGCTCAGTTCCAGCCGCTGGGTCACGGTGCCCGACGGCGGCGAAATGTGCAGGACGCCTTGGTAGACGAACCACTCCAGCATCTGGGACTGCGCCAGCTGATCGAGAAACTGGTCAGGCGCAAGGCCGCGCCCCTTGAGCGTCACCTTGCGACTGCGCAGCTTCTCATCGGACAGCCGCAACTGAAGACCCATGGCAGCGGCGAAGCTGTCCAGCACCGCACCCAGGGTGGTCTCCTCGTCCGCCCGGTAGCTGTAGCGGACCTCCTTCCAGGCGGCCGGCGTCACCGCACCGGCATCCGGGGTGACGCAGGCACTCGCCAGCAGCAACAGGGCGCCGATACAAAACGGCGCCCACTTCGATGTCGCCTCGCGTTTCATCGCAGTTCGTTCATGACCTTCTTGAGCAGGCCGTGACGGGTGCGCAAGCTGATCTGAACCGCCAGCATCTCTCTCTGCATGCTCTGCACGGTCTCGACGAAGCGCTGGCCGCTTGGGCCCTCCAGGGAGAGTGATTCCTGGATGTCCTTGTCGAACGTCGCATGCTTGTGAGCGAAGTCGTTGACGAAAGAAGACAGGGGGTCGTTGACAGACATGGGAAGGACTCCTTGATTCAGATCACGAATTGATCGGCGAGTTGGAACCGGTTTGAGGCGTCGACAGCATTCCCGGACCGACAGCCCCGTTGCCCGATTCGGGCGCACTGGGGTGAGTGGGTGGCATCGCAAGCATCGACCGCGCGGTGTCGGCCGCAGGCTGACGATCGGCGCGCACCTCAGCGGGGGACCGTGCTGCATCGACATCGACATCAACATCAACATTGGTGTTGAGTTCGGTGTCGGCAGCATGAGTGGTGTTGTCCAGCCAATCCAGCGAGACCAACGCATCACAAAGCGTCAGAACATTCACGGAGAAGTCGGCGTGGATGCTGCCGGCCGTATGCCGGAGCACGCACTGGCCCCGCTTCAGCGTGGGATCGGGGCGGAGCGACCATCCCTTGGCGATGGCTTCATCGGTGCGGGTCGCATCACCTGGCGCCTCACCTTCGGTGGCCCAGGTCGAGCGCCGTGACTGCCCAAGGCTCCCGAAGCGCCCGCCGACGGACAGGTCCTCCGGGTGCACCCTGAGGGTCACCTGGTCCGCCAGGTCAAGCGCACGCCAATCCGCCAGGGCCAACGCCACACTGGATGCGGTCGGCCACTCCGCAGGGACATCCATCAGCAGCCGCCGTGCGGCCTGACGGACCGCGTCCACCGCAAGGGAATGAACGGTGTCGCGCAAGGCCTGGCGCTCCTCGCGGAGTTGCCCCAGCAAGGTGGCGGCCTCGTTCATCACCGCGATTCGCGTCTCACGTTCGACGGTCTCGGCACGCGCCTGCAGCGCCTCGCGCGCCCGGCGCGCACGCTCGCGGTGCCGGGTCCGCGCCCGACGCAAGAAGCGAGCGCAGGAATGGCGCGTGCAATCCACCAGGGCGGAGGCCTGACGAACGACGTCCAGGGATTCGCGAACGAGCACGCCATCCTCGTCTTCAAGACGATGCGCCACGTCAGCCAGACCATATCGATGAGCAATCCAGCGGGGATTCATGGCGCGTCAGTACCGCCGTCCGCGACCTCGGTTCACATGTGGTTCGTCATGCCCCGGTCAGACAGCGCGCGCTGCGTGAAGACCCACACGGAACCGGCCTCCAGCGCATCACGCACTGAAGTGCCCCCTTGATTCAACCGATCGCCAGCGCCCGCGTACAGCCGATCACGGCCGACCGCGGTCGCCCCGATCGGTCACCCCCACATGTCCTACGACCTGCCCACCGCCCCACCGCCGCACCGCGACGCTTCGAGGGCCGACATGCGCCCTCCACACGCCACCGCCTCGCCCCTCCCCAGTGCGAAAACCACCGTTTCCGATTCGTCCGCTCTACGGGCAGATGGCCACCCCGCCGGGCCGCCTTTGCGGCTTCAATTGCGCGCCTACCACCCGGTGTCCGCGGAGCTGGCCCGACGACTGGGACGAGGCCTGCAATGGCTGATCGACGACGAGGATTCCGACTGGCACGGGGTGGAACTGACCCTGGCGCCCACGGACCATTGGCCCTGCGGGCCTGGCATGGAGCGTCACGCCATCCAATGGCGAACCCGCCACGGACTGATTGAAATAGAGGATCCCCTCCTCCTCACTTTGCTGACCGGCTTGCACCTCCCTGCCGATGCAGGTGAGGGCCTGTCGCACGAATTGCTTCAGTGGGCCTGCGGCTACATGCCCGCCGAGCTCCAGGAGGTGCTGGGAGGTCCGCTGGCACTCGTGCCACCGACCGCCACGGTCATGGCATCGGCGCTGGCCACACCCTCGCATTCCGCGCTGCTGTCCTTCCTCAACCGGACAGGCGAGCCTCATACCTTCCTGATCCGTACGGACGCCCACACGCTTCAGCGGTGGATCAGCGATGCCCGCTGGCATCCCCCCACCACGACGCGCGACACGCTCCCCCGTCCCGTGCGCTCGATCTCGCTCGAAGGGGGGCTCTGGCTGGGATCGCTGAGTCTCTCCGCCCAACGACTTGCACGCATCCGGCCCGGCGATGCGTTGACGCTCCCCTCCGAATGGGGAGCTGATTCCTCCTCAATTCGCCTGCTTCTGGGGGCCACCCTCGTCAATCTCCGTCAGACAGAGGACGGGTTCTATCAATTCCAGGGATGGGGTCCAAGGAGGGTGGGGCCTTCCAATCCATTCCACCAACACGCCTCGGCCCTGCCCCCTCTTTCTGTGGATGCTCTCAAAGTTGAAATCGATGTTCTTGTCGGTCATCTGTCGATGACGGTGGAAGCACTCGCCGCGCTGGCGCCAGGCCAGATCCTTCCCCTTGACGTGCCGACGCCGCCGCGCGTGCGCATCGTGGCCAATGGGCAGTCCCTGGGGGCGGGCGAACTGGTCGAGGTTGGCCAGCGGCTGGCCGTCGAGATCACCGAATGGGGTCATCCCTGATGAATCCCACCGCCTTCGATCCGGTCGCCCTGATCCTGCTGCTGGCCGGACTGGCCTTGCTGCCGCTTCTGCTGGTCTGCACGACCAGCTTCCTGAAAATCAACATCGTGCTGATGATCGTGCGCAATGCCCTCGGCGTTCAGCAGGTCCCGCCCGCCATGGCCATCAATGGCATGGCACTGGCCGCCACGTTGTTCGTCATGGCGCCCGTGTTCAACCAGATGGCCCAGCGTCTGCAGCCCGAGAGTGGCGCTGCGGCCATCGGTCAAGCGTCGGGTCCGCTCAACCTGGCTCGTCTGGCCCATGCCGCCGAACCGCTGCGCGACTTCATGGTGGCCAACACGCTGCCGGAGCGTCGACAGACCTTCCTGGAGCTCGCTCGCCGGCAATGGGAGCGCACCTCCATGACCCCGCAGGAGACCGACTACGTCGTGCTGATCCCCTGCTTCGTGGTCTCCGAACTCGAACTCGCGATGAAGGCCGGCTTCGTGCTGTACGTGCCGTTCGTTGTCATCGACCTGTTGCTGTCGAACGTGCTGCTGGCGCTGGGCATGCAGATGGTCTCGCCCATGGTGGTGTCGCTGCCGCTCAAGCTGTTGCTCTTCGTGATGCTCGACGGCTGGGCGCGTCTGTTCGACGGCCTGGTTCGCTCCTACGCATGACTGTGATCGAGAACGTCCATGGTTGAAACCATCGCCTTTTTCCAGAAGGGACTGCTGCTGGTGATCTGGCTGTCACTCCCGCCCCTGATCGTCGCCGTCACCGCCGGCGTGCTGGTGTCACTGCTTCAGACCGTGCTGTCGATGCAGGACCAGAGCATTCCCTTCGCCGTCAAGCTGATCGCGGTGGGCGTCGTGCTCGCCGCTACCGGACGCTGGATGGCGCTGCAACTGCTGGCCCTGGGCGACCAGGCGCTGGCCGCGTTGGCCACCTTCAGCGGACGTCCTTGAACGTCACCACTTTTCTTTCCAGGGAGCGCTATCGCCCCCGGCATTTCCCTGCGGATTCGTGCATCCAGCAAGAACAGGGACGGCGGGCCTATCCAGAGTCTTCATCATGACCACCAACGACATCGACGACGCCAAGAGCAGACAACAACAGGTCCTGACGCACATCGTCAAGATCGCCCGCGAGTCCAGGCACGACTCCAGCAAGCTCAAGCGCTTCCTTCGGCGCTATGAGCGCTCGCCCGGCGAGCTTGACGACATCATCCAGGATGCCCTGCTGGAAGCGACCCGCTGCAGCGATCGCTACATGGCGCGCTCCACGGTCGAGACCTGGTTCTTCGGCATTGCGGCCAATGTGGCGCGCAACCATGTGGCGCGCTGCTCGCGTCGCAACAGCCAAACGGAGAGCCTCGACGAGTCCCCGCACATGATGGATGCGGACTCGACCTATCGCCCGAAAGACGCCGGCATGGACGTGAGCCAGCGCGCGGCCTACCGCCAACTGGCCACCATCGTGACGGAAGCGCTGACGACCCTGTCCCCCGACCTGCGCACCACCTTCGACCTGGCCTGCCTGCAGGAAGAATCGTATCGGGATGTGGCGGAGATCCAGGCCATTCCGATCGGCACGGTGCGATCTCGTGTGAACCGGGTGCGGACCCTGCTACGGACCAAGGTGGCGCAGACCTTTGCCGACTACGCGACATGACCGCGTCCCATGCAGGTGACTTGCCACCCGCGCCGTAGTCCATCCACCGTCACGCATTCCGCCGCTCGCCCGGATGGCCGGGTGAGCCCGGCGGAAGCAGCCCGTTCCAACCAGAAGCGTGTCAGATGCGGGAAGCATCAAGCGGGAAGCATCAACCGGGAAGCGTCAACCGGAAAGCATCAAGCGGGAGGGGTCAACCGATCCACCACCAGCGCGCGGCCACCTGTGACACCACCAACGCCACCATGAAACCGGCCACGCCCCAGAGCAGGGCCTGGAGCAGATTGTTGGTGCGTCGTTGTTCCTGGATCAGCTGCCGTGTCAGTTCGCCCTGACCGGTGCCCGCCCGCTGCTTGAGCACCTCGTGCATCAGCCGGGGAAACTCGGGAAGCATCTGCGCAAAGCGCGGCGCCTCCTTCTTCAGATGGTGCACAAAGGCGCGCCAGCCCACCTGCTCATCCATCCAGCGTTCCAGGAATGGCTTCGCCGTGGCCCAGAGGTCCAGTTCAGGATCCAGCTGACGACCCAAACCTTCAATGTTGAGCAGCGTTTTTTGCAGCAAAACCAGCTGCGGCTGGATTTCGACATTGAATCGCCTGGAGATCTGGAACAGCCGCATCAGGACCTGACCCAGCGAAATATCCTTGAGCGGCTTGTCGAAGTGCGGTTCGCAGACGGTGCGGACCGCCCCTTCCAACTCATCCACCCGGGTTTGCGCAGGCACCCAGCCGGACTCGATGTGCAGCTCGGCCACGCGTTTGTAATCGCGGCGGAAGAAGGCGATGAAATTCTGGGCCAGGTAGTCCTTGTCCACCTCGGTCAAGGTGCCGATGATCCCGAAGTCCAGCGCCACATAACGGCCGAAGGTCTCCGGCTCCAGACTCACCTGGATGTTGCCCGGGTGCATGTCCGCATGGAAGAACCCATCGCGGAAGACCTGGGTGAAGAAGATGGTGACGCCATCGCGGGCCAGCTTCTTGATGTCGACGCCCGCCGCCCGCAGCCGGTCGATCTGGGAGATCGGCACGCCGCGCATGCGCTCCATCACGATGACCTCGCTGGCGCACAGCTCCCAGATCATCTCCGGCACCATGACCAGCTGCAGATCCTGCATGTTGCGGCGCAGCTGCGCGGCATTGGCGGCCTCGCGCACCAGGTCCAGCTCATCATGCAGATAGGTGTTGAACTCGCCCACCACCTCGCGCGGCTTGAGCCGGCGCCCGTCGGCGGAGAAGCGTTCCACCCAGCCTGCCAGCGTGCTCATCAGCGCGAGGTCGTCCTCGATGACGTCCAGCATGCCGGGCCGCAGCACCTTCACCGCGACCTCCCGACCATCCTTCAGGGTGCCGAAGTGCACCTGCGCAATCGAAGCGCTGGCCACCGGCTCTGTCTCGAAGGTGGCAAAGATGTCTTCGATGCGTCGCCCGAAAGCCCGCTCGATCAATGCCCGGGACAGCTCGGCCGGGAACGGCGGCACGTTGTCCTGCAGCCGTGACAGCTCGGCCACGATGTCGGGCGGCACCAGGTCACGGCGGGTGGACAGCAACTGGCCGAACTTGACGAAGATCGGCCCCAGCCGTTCCAGCGCCAGACGCAGCCGCACCCCGCGCGGTTGGTCCCAGGCGCGGCCGACCGAGATCAACCGACGCAGGAACCGGAATCGGCGCTGCTTCAGGGTGGACAGGGCCAGTTCGTCCAGCCCGTGACGGTAGAGGGTCCAGACAATGACCAGCAGGCGCGAGAGATACCTCATGGGGTCATGCCCGGCCTGCGCCGTCCGGCATGAAACGTCCCGCCTGTCGGGCCAGCGTCGCCAGGCCCTGGGCGGCCGCGCGGCCGAAACGGCCGAGCTGATGCGCCACCGCCGGGCCGGTGATCGCGGCCAGGTCGTCCTCGATGTCCCACCGCAGGTGATCGATCAGCCAGTTGATCTCGCCGGCCAGTTGCGCATCGCCCTGCACCCGGACGTCCGGCCGCGCGCCCGAGAGGGCGGCGAAGGCCGCCGCGGCGGGATTGGACGCATCCAGCTCGATCCTCAGGTCCGGTTCTTGCTCTAGGCTTTCCCCGTCGCCCAGCCGTTCCAGCAGGCCGGCGGGGGTGATGCGCAGGCGAAGGTCCGGCGCGGCGGGCAGCAGACGCGGCCATCCGGCCAGGTGAAGCCGAACCGTCTTGCCGACCTGCGGCGCCAGTCGTGTCATCACGACGGGCTCCCGGGACATGACATGGTTGAGCAACAGCGTGATGCGATCCTGAACCGCGGGAGCCAGGAGTTGAGACCATTCTTGAAGCATGGGGCGGATTGTAGGCAGCCGGCGAGACATGGAAGTCGGGGGGGCTTGGTTACGAGTCGCCCCGTGGAATTGAGAGAGAATTTCCGGCTCTGACCGGGATAGGGGAAACCCGGCAGGTCGCTCCCCGTGCGGCCCGATCGGGCAGGTGCGGGTGGATGGCGCGTGCGGCTGGCAGAGTCGGCGCGGCATCACCGCGGCAACGAGGGAAGCAACCAAGGACCACAGGGTAATGTTTGAGGATCGCAATTACAAAAGAACCTTCTACAGTGCACCGCAATCGGTCCGATCCTTCATCGCGGCGTTCCTTGAGCCGTCGCTGATCGTCTTTTGTTATCTGGCGGTGCTGCACTGGTTCGGTGAACCGGTGATGCGGTCGACCTACACCCTGTGCATGCTGGTGTTCGCGCTCACGTTCCCGGGGCGCAACCGATTCACCGACCACCCGGTGAGCGCTGTGACCGACATCATCGGTTCCTGGCTGATGCTGCTGCTGATCCTGGGCATGTTTGCCTACGCCACCAGCAGCTTCCATTACTTCGAGCGCGACGTGCTGGTGTGGTGGGCCGTCCTGACGCCGATCGCGCAGATCCTGTCGGTGGAGATCGGTCGCCATGTGCTGCGCTGGCGCGCCCGGCAGCCCTGGATCCGCCGCACGGCGATCATCGTCGGTGGCGGTCCGCTGGGCGCCAAGGTGGCGCGGGCGCTGGAACTGGGCCCGACCAAGGGCGTGGAGTTCCTGGGCTTCTTCGACGACCGCCAGGACGACCGACTGCACGGCGACACCTCCGGCCGCATCCTTGGCACGCTGCCTCAGTTGAGCGACTATGTCCGCACCCATGGCGTGCGCGAGGTCTACATCACCCTGCCGCTGGGCTCGCAGCCGCGCATCGTGCAGCTGCTCGAGCAGGTGCAGGGCACCACCGCCTCGCTGTTCTTCGTGCCGGACGTCTTCGGCATCAGCATCATCCAGGGCCGCCTGCAGGACATGAACGGCGTTCCGGTGGTCGGCATTCTCGAAACCCCCTTCACCGGGGTGAACGAGGTGGTCAAGCGCATCAGTGACGTCATCCTGGCCAGCATCATCCTGCTGCTGATCTCGCCCATCCTGGCGATGCTGGCGATCGGGGTGAAGATGAGCTCTCCCGGCCCGGTGATCTTCAAGCAGCGGCGCAACGGCCTGGACGGCGACGAGATCATCGTCTACAAGTTCCGCTCGATGCGGGCCATGGACAACGGCACCGTGGTCAAGCAGGCCACCAAGGGTGACCCGCGCATCACGCCGTTCGGCGCCTTCATCCGGCGCACCTCGCTGGACGAGCTGCCGCAGTTCATCAATGTGCTGCAGGGCCGGATGAGCATCGTCGGGCCGCGGCCGCATGCGGTCGCGCACAACGAGGAATACCGGCAGATCATCAAGGCCTACATGGTCCGCCACAAGGTCAAGCCGGGCATCACCGGCTGGGCCCAGGTCAACGGCCTGCGCGGCGAGACCGACACCATCGACAAGATGAAAGCCCGGGTCGAATACGATCTGGAATACCTGCGCAACTGGTCGCTCGGCCTGGATCTGCAGATCATCGTGCGCACGGTGCGCCTGATGCTGTTCGATCGCCACGCCTATTGAGATGGACACCCGGCGGCCTCGCGGCGCCGGCCCTGTGCGCGGCCCTGCTGTCGGCCGCGCCCCATGAGGAACACGACACCCCGCATGCGTCACCTGCTGACCCCCACCCCCACGACCGTCCGCCTGCGGCCCGCCGCCGGCGCCGCCCTCGCGCTGACGGCACTGACCGCGCTGACCTCGCTCTTCGGCCCTGCCGCCATGGCGCAGAGTTCGTCGTCGACCGGCCCGAGCCCCTACTACCTGGGCGTGTCGGCCGGCTACAACCATGCGAGCAACGTGTACCGGCAGGCCAGCGACGCCAACAGCGACAACATCACCAGCTACAGCCTGCTCGCCGGCCTGGACCAACCCATCGGCCGCCAGCGCCTGTTCGGCGATGCGACTGTGCAACGTAGCAGTTACCAAAGTAACAGCCAACTGAACAATACCGGCTACTCGATCAAGGGGGGCCTGGACTGGGCCACGATCGAGCGGCTGTCCGGCCGGCTGCTGATCAACAACCGCCGTTCGCTGGCGGACTACAACAGCAGCACCAACGGCGTTCAGCCCACCTTCGGCAAGAACATCGAGGACAACCGCCAGGCCCAGGCCATCGTCCGGCTCGGCCTGGTGACCGCCTTCAGCGCCGAGGCCATGGCCGAGCACCGCAGCCGCAGCTTCAGCGCCACCGAATACAACCGCTCGGAATACAGCCAGAACATCGGCTCGCTCGGTATTTATTACCGACCCAGCAGCGCCTGGAAGTTCGGCATCGCCGGCCGCTACACCAAGGGCCGCACGCCCTACTTCTTCGAGCCGGTCGACGCACCGGCCATCGAGGACAAGTACACCCGCAAGGACATCGACCTGACCGCCTTCTGGGCACCCAAGGGCGATTCCACACTGGATGCCCGCATCTCCAGCAGCCGCACCAGCCACAGTGCGACCGGGCAGAACAACCTGTCCGGCGCCACCGGTTCGCTGGTCTGGAACTGGATGCCGGGCGGGCGCTGGTCGCTGAACACCCGCATTGCGCGGGATTCCGGCGTGGAGACCTACTATCTGGGCATCGCCGGACTCAACTCCGACCTCAACCAGGTGGTGCGCAGCCTGCAAAGCCAGCTGAACTATGAGTTGACCGGCAAGCTGATCCTCACCGGCGGCCTGAGCTTCAGCAATGTCGAGCGCAGCGACGAGCTGGTGCTCAGCTCCAACAGCCGGGACCGCAACCGCGGCTACAACGTCGGCCTGCGCTGGCTCGCCACGCGCAGCATCGAGCTGGGTTGCAACTACAACCAGCAGCAGCGCAGCAGCAGCATCGCGACCTACGAGTTCGATGCCAAGACCTACGGCTGCTACGTGCAGGGCACACTGCGTTGAGCAGCCGCCCCGCCCCGCCCACCGACCCATCACCGAGTCACCCCATGAGCCACACCATCCTGCTGACCGGCGCAACCGGCTACATCGCTTCCCACACCTGGCTGGCGCTGCTGGCCGCCGGCTATCGCGTCATCGGCGTGGACAACTTCAGCAACAGCTCGCCCAAGGTGCTGGACCGTCTGGCCGAACTGAGCGGCCAGACGCCGCTGTTCGAGAAGCTCGATGTCTGCGACGGTGCGGCCCTGGACGCGGTGTTTGCCGAGTACCAGCCGGCGGCGGTGGTGCACTTCGCGGCCTACAAGGCGGTGGGTGAATCGACGGCCAAGCCGCTGAGCTACTACCGCAACAACCTCGACGGCCTGCTGACCGTCTGCGAGACGATGCGCCGGCACGATTGCAAGCGCATCGTGTTCTCCTCCAGCGCCACCGTCTATGGCCAGCCCAAGTCGCTGCCGCTGAGCGAGGACGCCGACCTGATGGCGGTGAACCCGTACGGCGCCACCAAGCTGATCGGCGAAGGCATCCTGCGCGACCTCGGCGCCTCGGACCCGCAATGGCAGACCGCCTGCCTGCGCTATTTCAACCCGGTCGGCGCGCATGAAAGCGGCCGCATCGGCGAAGACCCGCGCGGCATTCCCAACAACCTGATGCCCTACGTGACGCAGGTGGCCGTGGGCCGGCGGGAGAAGCTGTCGATCTTCGGCAACGACTACGACACCCCGGACGGCACCGGCGTGCGCGACTACATCCATGTGAGCGACCTCGCCGACGGCCACGTCGCCGCACTGAAGTTCCTGCTGGGTGGCAGCGAGTCGATCTGGGTCAATCTGGGCACCGGCCGCGGCTACAGCGTGCTTGAACTGGTGAATGCCTTCGCCAAGGCCTCGGGCCGCGAGATTCCCTACGACATCGTGCCGCGGCGCCCCGGTGATGTGGCCGCCTGTTATGCCGATCCCGCACTGGCGCGTGACCGCCTGGGCTGGACGGCCAAGTACGACCTGCAACGCATGTGCGAAGACAGCTGGCGTTGGCAGTCCAACAATCCGAACGGTTTCGAAGGCTGAGGCCGCGCAACCATTGAATCCAGAGGGAGCAGTCAGGTGAGCAACAAGATCAACACCCAACCCGTGATCATGGCCGGCGGCAGTGGCACACGCCTGTGGCCGCTGTCCCGCGCGGGCTATCCGAAGCAGTTCCTGGTCCTGAGCGGCAACACCAGCCTGTTCCAGCAGGCCGCCGACCGTCTGGCCGCGCTCAGCGCCGAGGACATCGAGGTCGCTGCACCCGTCATCGTCGGCAACGAAGAACACCGCTTCATGGTGCTGGATCAGCTGCGCGAGCTGAAGATCAGCCCGACCGCCGTGCTGCTCGAGCCCACCGGCCGCAACACCGCACCGGCGATCACGCTGGCGGCGCTGCAGGCCCTGGCGGAGGGCCAGGATCCGGTGCTGGTGGTCACGCCGGCCGACCAGACGGTCACCAACAGTCCCGCCTTCACCCAGGCGCTGCAGGATGCGGTCCGCCAGGCCAAAGACGGCGCCATCGTCATCCTCGGCATCACGCCGGACCGTCCCGAAACCGGCTACGGCTACATCCGCAGCGGCGCCGAAGGTGCCGGCCTGCGCGTGGAGGCGTTTGTCGAAAAGCCTGACGCTGACACCGCCCAGCGTTATCTGGACCAGGGCGGCTACTTCTGGAACAGCGGCATGTTCGTGCTGCGCGCCAGTGTCTGGATCAAGGCCCTGCAGAAGTTCCGCCCGGACATCGAAGCCGCCACCCGCGCGGCCTTCGATGCCAAGGCGGTCGACGGCCCGTTCGTGCGGCCGTCCAAGGACGCCTTCGGCATCGTCCCGTCCGAGTCGATCGACTATGCGGTGATGGAGCGCTGCCCCGGCAGCGAGTTCCCGCTGCGCATGGTGCCGCTGGATGCCGGCTGGAACGACCTGGGCGCCTGGGAGGCCGTGTGGCAGGTGGCGGACAAGGACGCCGCCGGCAATGCCACCCGCGGCGATGCCATCATCGCGGACAGCCGCAACACGCTGGTGCATGCCACCAGCCGGCTGGTGTCGGCCGTCGGCCTGGACAACGTCATCGTGGTGGAGACGCCGGATGCGGTGCTGGTCGCCGACCGCAGCAAGAGCCAGGACGTCAAGAAAATCGTCAGCCAGCTCAACGCCAGCCAGCGCGGCGAGCAGAACCTGCATCGCAAGGTCCATCGCCCCTGGGGCTGGTATGACAGCATCGACATGGGCGAGCGTTTCCAGGTCAAGCGGATCATGGTCAAGCCGGGTGCGTCGCTGAGCCTGCAGATGCATCACCACCGCGCGGAACACTGGATCGTGGTGCAGGGCACGGCCGAAGTCGTCAACGGCGACAAGACCATCATGCTCACCGAAAACCAGTCCACCTACATCCCGCTGGGCCAGGTGCATCGCCTGTCCAACCCGGGCAAGGTGCCGCTGGAAATCATCGAGGTCCAGTCCGGCTCGTATCTGGGAGAAGACGACATCGTGCGCTTCCAGGACACCTACGGCCGCAACTGAGGGATCGGCGGACCGGCAAAAACCAGCTACAAACGCGTCCTTGGATTTCAGAGCACAAGCGCGCGCTTGGGAGGAGAAGGTCGTGTCCGTGATTGCCGTCGTCGGTTTGGGTTATGTGGGGCTGCCGCTGGTGGTCGAGTTCGGGAAACAGGGCCGCACCCTCGGTTTCGACATCTCGACCGACAAGGTGGCCAAGTGCCGCGCCGGCACCGACCCCTCGCGGGAGCTGACCGACGACGAGGTGCGTGCCGCCGTGCACGCCGAATATCACAGCGATCCGGCCTGCCTGGCCGAAGCGGATGTGATCATCGTCGCGGTGCCCACCCCGGTGGATGCCGCCCACATCCCCGACTTCCGCCCCTTGGTCGGCGCCTCCACCAGCGTGGGCCGGCACCTCAAGCGCGGCGCGGTGGTGGTGTTCGAATCCACGGTCTATCCCGGCGCGACCGAAGAGGTCTGCATTCCGGTGCTGGAGCGTGAATCCGGCCTGCGCTGGAAGCAGGACTTCTTTGTCGGCTACAGCCCGGAGCGCATCAACCCGGGCGACAAGGAGCACACGCTCACCAAGATCCTCAAGATCGTCTCCGGCGACACGCCCGAGACGCTGGAGATCGTGGCCAAGACCTACGAGAAGATCATCGTGCCGGGCGTGCACCGCGCCTCCAGCATCAAGACCGCCGAGGCCGCCAAGGTCATCGAGAACACCCAGCGCGACCTCAACATCGCCCTGATGAACGAGCTGGCGATCATCTTCGAACGCCTGGGGCTGGACACCTCCGAGGTCCTGGAAGCCGCCGGCACCAAGTGGAACTTCCTCAAGTTCAAGCCGGGCCTGGTGGGCGGCCACTGCATCGGCGTGGACCCCTACTACCTGACCCACAAGGCCGACATGCTGGGCTACCACCCGCAAGTCATCCTGGCGGGGCGTCGCATCAACGACGGCATGGGCAAGTTCATCGCCGAGCAGACCATCAAGCAGATGATCGCCGCTGGCAGCGTGATCCGCGGCGCCAAGGTCAATGTGCTGGGTCTGACCTTCAAGGAAGACTGCGGCGACCTGCGCAATTCTAAGGTCATCGACATCATCCATGAGCTGCAGAGCTACGGCGTGGCGGTGCATGTGACCGATCCGGCCGCGGCCGCCGACGAGGCGATGCACGAATACGGCGTTCAGCTCTGCCGTTTCGATGAACTTCCGCAGGCCGACGCCATCGTCGCCGCCGTCGCCCACCGCGAGTACAAGGCCCTGAGCGCGGACGAACTGGCCGCCAAGCTGGTCAAAGGCGGTGCTTTTATCGACGTCAAGGCCGCTTTCAACAGCGACAATCTGCGGGCCGCCGGCCTGAAGGTCTGGCGGTTGTAAAGAGGGCCGGCCGGACACCGCCGTCCGGCCTCGCGCAGACATCGCCCCCGCCCGCACAGACCGGCGGGGTGATCCAAGGGAAGCATTCATGACGATCCTCGTCACCGGCGGCGCCGGATTCATCGGCAGCAACTTCGTACTGGACTGGCTCAAGACTTCGGACGAGCCGGTCGTCAACCTGGACGCCCTCACCTACGCGGGCAACCTCGAGAACCTGGCGTCGCTGCAGCACGACCCCCGCCATGTCTTCGTCAAGGGCGACATCTGCGACCGGGCGCTGATTGACCAGTTGCTCGCCACCCACCAGCCCCGCGCCCTGGTGCATTTCGCCGCGGAGAGCCATGTGGATCGCTCGATCCATGGCCCCGGCGCCTTCATGCGCACCAACATCGAAGGCACCTTCACCCTGCTGGAGGCCGCCCGCGGTTACTGGAGCGCGCTGCCGGCCGAGGCCAAGGCGGCCTTCCGCTTCCACCATGTCTCGACCGACGAGGTCTACGGCTCGCTCAAGCCCAGCGACCCGCCCTTCGCCGAATCGAATCCCTACGAGCCCAACAGCCCGTATTCGGCCTCCAAGGCCGCGAGCGATCACCTGGTCCGCGCCTGGCACCACACCTACGGTCTGCCGGTCGTCACCACCAACTGCAGCAACAACTACGGGCCCTATCACTTCCCCGAGAAGCTGATCCCGCTGATGATCGTCAACGCCTTGGCAGGCAAGCCGCTGCCGGTGTATGGCGACGGCCAGCAGATCCGCGACTGGCTCTATGTCACCGACCACTGCGCCGGCATCCGCGCGGTGTTGGCGGGCGGTCGGCTGGGCGAGACCTACAACATCGGCGGCTGGAACGAGAAGGCCAACATCGACATCGTGAAGACGGTCTGCGCGCTGCTGGATGAGCTCCGCCCCGATCCGGCCGGCCCCTACAGCCGGCTGATCACCTATGTCACCGATCGCCCTGGTCACGATCGTCGCTATGCGATCGATGCCCGCAAGATCGAGCGCGAACTGGGCTGGCGCCCGGCGGAGACCTTCGACACCGGCATCCGCAAGACGGTGCAGTGGTACCTGGCGAATGCCGACTGGGTCAGCCAGGTGCAGTCCGGCGCGTACCGGGACTGGGTCGCCAAGCAATATGACTGACACGCCCCGCCGGGCGTCGACAATGTCCGGGTCCGGGTTCCCTGCAGTCGCCAAGGGCGCAACGGAAGTCGACACCTGCGGGGGCAAGGTCTGCGTCGATCAGCGCCACGCGTCTGGCGCGAATCGACGCGGCGCCCGACGGCGTGCGTGAATGGCGCCTGCGGTCACCGCCGTTCGGCGGGCGTGCCGCCAGGTCGCATGAATGGGATTGAGCCATCGTGAAGATTCTTCTACTCGGCAAGAACGGCCAACTGGGCTGGGAACTGCAACGCGCGCTGGCGCCGCTGGGCGAGCTGATCGCCATCGACCGCACCGAAGGCGGTGACTTGGCCGACAGCGAACCCCTGCGCGACACGGTGCGACGCGTCGCACCGGACGTGATCGTCAATGCCGCGGCCTACACCGCCGTCGACAAGGCCCAGACCGAGACCGAGCTGGCGCATCAGATCAATGCGGTGGCACCCGGCCTGTTGGCCCAGGAAGCACGGACGCTCGGTGCGCTGCTGATCCACTACAGCACCGACTATGTGTTCGATGGCAGCGGCGACCAACCGCGCCCGGAATCTGCGCCCACTGCGCCGCTGAGCGTCTACGGCCGTACCAAGCTGGACGGCGAACAGCGCATCCGCGAAAGCGGCTGCGATGCGCTGATCCTGCGCACCAGCTGGGTCTACGCGGCACGCGGCGGCAACTTCGCCAAGACCATGCTGCGGCTGGCCGCAGAGCGCGATCAGCTCAAGGTGGTGGCCGACCAGATCGGTGCACCCACCGGCGCCGACCTGCTGGCCGACCTCACCGCCCACCTGCTGCGCGCGGCGCACCAGGACCGCTCCCTGTGCGGCGTGTACCACGCGGTGGCCAGCGGCGAGACCAGCTGGCACCGGTATGCCCAGCATGTGATTGCCCGCGCTCAGGCCAAGGGCCTGACGCTCAAGGTCAGCGCCGACCAGGTCCAGGCCCTGGCCAGCAGCGACTACCCCACCCCGGCACCGCGACCGCTCAACTCGCGGCTCGACAACACCCTGCTCCAGCAGCGCTTCGGCCTGGTCCTGCCCCCGTGGCAGACCGGCGTGGACCGCCTGCTCGACGAGATCCTCTGAGGAGACCACCGCCATGACCCCACGCTCTCCCGCAGCGTCCAGCGCGCGCAAAGGCATCATCCTGGCTGGTGGCTCCGGCACCCGGCTGCATCCGGCCACGCTGGCGATCAGCAAGCAGCTGCTGCCGGTCTACGACAAGCCGATGGTCTACTACCCGCTCAGCACCCTGATGCTGGCCGGCATGCGCGACATCCTGCTGATCAGCACCCCGCAAGACCTGCCGCGTTTCGAAGCCCTGCTGGGCGACGGCTCGCGCTGGGGCATCAACCTCCGCTACTGCGTCCAGCCGAGTCCGGACGGCCTGGCGCAGGCCTTCATCCTGGGCCGTGACTTCATCGGCGGCGCGCCGTCGGCGCTGGTGCTGGGCGACAACATCTATTACGGCCACGACTTCAAGCGCTTGCTGGACCGCGCCGATGAGCGCACCGACTGCGCGACCGTCTTCGCCTATCACGTCCACGATCCGGAGCGCTACGGCGTGGTGGAGTTCGATGCCCAGCAGCGCGCCGTCAGCATCGAGGAAAAGCCCCAGACGCCCAAGAGCAACTACGCGGTCACCGGCCTGTATTTCTATGACCGGCAGGTCTGCGACATCGCTGCCGACATCAAGCCCAGCCCGCGCGGCGAGCTTGAGATCACCGACGTCAATGCCCGCTATCTGGCCCAGCAGCAGCTGCAGGTCGAGATCATGGGTCGCGGGTATGCCTGGTTGGACACCGGCACCCATGACAGCCTGATGGAAGCCGGACAGTTCATCGCGACGCTGGAAAAGCGCCAGGGACTGAAGGTCGCCTGTCCGGAAGAGATCGCCTACCGCAACGGCTGGATCGATGCCGAGCAGCTCGAACGCCTGGCGCAGCCCATGCTGAAGAACGGCTACGGCCAATACCTGAAGCAACTGCTCAACGAGAAGATCTTCTGATGAATGTCATTCCGACCGCCCTGCCCGAGGTCCTGATCATTGAGCCGAAGGTCTTCGGCGATGCCCGCGGCTTCTTCATGGAGAGCTGGACCGAGCCCAAGTTCAATGCCGCCGTCGGCGCGGAGGTGCGCTTTGTGCAGGACAACCATTCGCGCTCCAGCCGTGGCGTGTTGCGCGGCCTGCATTTCCAGCTGCCGCCGCATGCGCAAGGCAAGCTGGTGCGCTGCACGGCGGGCGCCGTCTTCGATGTCGCGGTGGACATGCGCCGCAGCAGCGCCAACTTCGGCAAGTGGGCCGGCGTGGAACTGAGCGGCGAGAACCACCGCCAGCTCTGGATCCCGCCCGGCTTTGCACATGGCTTCCTGGTGCTGAGCGAGACGGCCGACTTCCTCTACAAGACCACCGATCTCTACGCGCCCCAGGCCGAAGGTTCGGTGCGATGGAATGATCCCGCCATCGGCATCGTGTGGCCGGACACCGGCGTCGCGCCGAAGCTGGCGGACAAGGATGCGCAGGCGCCGCTGCTCGCGGCTGCCAAGTGCTTCGACTGACGGGCCGCCCCATCCTTCACGCCCACCACGCCCTGCCATGTCCGCGCCTCTGCTGCATCTGATCGCCGGCGCGCGGCCGAACTTCATGAAGCTCGCGCCGCTGGTGCGGGCCTTGCAGGCGGACGGTCGCCTGCGCTGGCGGCTGATCCATACCGGTCAGCATCACGACAGCGCGATGAGCGGCGTGTTCTTCGATGAACTCGGCCTGCCGCCGCCGGACGTCTCGTTGGGTTGCCATGGCGGCAGCCATGCGCAGTTGACCGCCCGCATCATGCAGGCCTACGAACCCCATCTGCTGGCCGACCGGCCCGCGGCCTGCGTGGTGGTGGGCGATGTCGATTCCACCCTGGCCTGCGCGCTGACGGCCCGCAAGCTGGGCGTGCGTGTGGCGCATGTGGAGGCCGGCCTGCGCAGTGGCGACATGGCCATGCCCGAGGAAATCAACCGACGCGCCACCGACGCCATCAGCGACTGGCTGTTCACCACCGAGCCCAGCGCTACCGCGCACCTGCGGCGCGAGGGGCATCCGGACAGCCGCATCCATGAGGTCGGCCATGTGATGGTGGACAACCTGCTCCACCAGCACCGCCAACTGGCCGGTGCGGTGCAGGCGGACTGGCCGGGTCAGGCCGAACGTCAGATCGCGCTGGCGCAGGCGGGCCGCTACGGTGTGGTCACGCTCCACCGCCCGTCGAATGTCGACGACCCGACGCAACTGGACGCGTTGATCCGTGCGCTGGCGACGCTGTCACTGCAGTTGCCGCTGCTGTTCCCGGTGCATCCCCGCACACGGGCGCGGATGGATGCGATCTCGATGTCCACGCTGCTCGCCCTGCCGCCGTCACTGCACCTGCTGCCGCCGTTGCCGTATCAGGCTTTCCTGGCGCTGTGGAGCGAGGCGGCACTGGTGCTGACCGACAGCGGCGGACTGCAGGAGGAGACGACGGCGCTTGGGATTCCGTGCCTGACGTTGAGGGAGACGACGGAGCGGCCGATTACCCTCACCCAGGGCACCAATCGACTCATTGGACGTAATCCGTCTGGACTGGTGGAAGAAGCGCTGCGGCACGCTCAGCCCGCCCGTCTCTCCCGCATTTCACGCCCGCCACTCTGGGATGGTCACGCCGCAGAGCGCATCGTGAGCTTGCTGGCCCGAGACCTCGTCACACTCAATTGACCCCTGGTGCCAGCGGGCAATGATGAGAGATCGCGGCGGGGCTGTTGACGCCAGCGCCCGTGGCCCCACGATTCAGTCCGTCTCCAGCGTCAGTTGGTATCCAGCGCCGGCATGGCCTTCACCAGATCATCGATGGCCTTGACCTGCTCCAGGAAAGGCTTGAGCTGGGACAGGCGCAGGGCACTCGGGCCGTCGCAACGCGCCTTCTCAGGCTCCGGATGCGACTCCAGGAACAGTCCCGCCAGACCCACCGCCATCCCCGCACGGGCCAGCTCGGTCACCTGACCGCGACGACCTCCGGATGCGGCCGCGCCCGACTCTCGCTGCTGCAACGCATGGGTCACGTCAAAGATCACCGGCTTGCCGCCGCTGACCTGCTTCATCACACCGAAACCCAGCATGTCCACGACCAGGTTGTCGTAACCGAACTGCGCGCCACGGTCGCACAGCATCAGGTTCGGATTGCCGCCTTCTTCGAACTTCTCGACGATGTTCTTCATTTGCGGCGGGCTGACAAACTGCGGCTTCTTGATGTTGATCACCCGACCGGTCTTGGCCAGCGCAATCACCAGATCCGTCTGACGGGCCAGGAAGGCCGGCAGTTGCAGCACATCGCACACCGCGGCCACCTCAGCGGCCTGGTAAGGCTCATGCACATCGGTCAGCACCGCCACGCCGTGGGCCTTCTTCACCGCTTCGAAGATCTTCAGACCGGCTTCCAGGCCTGGTCCGCGATAGCTCTTGATGGACGACCGGTTGGCCTTGTCGAAGGACGCCTTGAAGACGTAAGGGATGCCCAGCTCCTGGGTCACCCGCACATATTCACCGCACACATCCACCGCGAACTGCTCGGACTCCAGCACGTTCACGCCGCCGAACAGCACGAACGGCTTCTCGTTGTCCACTTCGATCTGATTGATCTTGACCATGTCGGATCCTGTCTTCTGTTTTCTGACTTCTGTTTTCTGATGGCCGACCACCCACGGCCGACGAGGCACGTCGAGTGATCTGAGGCGAAAGCTTAACGCCGACGAGCCCAGCGTCCGGCAAATGGGTCCGGGTGGAACGTCTGCCGACGCAGCATCGACAGATCAAGGCGCATCACGCCGTCGGGGCCGTCGTTCCGCGCCCAATTGCATGATGCTCGATGCCCAGCAGCTTCATCGTCGCCGGCTCATACAGATTCCGGCCATCGAAGACCACCGCCTGATTGAGCTCCGACTTGATCCGGTCGAAATCCGGCGTGCGGAATTCCTTCCATTCGGTGATGACAATCAGGGCGTCAGAATTGGCCAAGGCGTGATCCGCGCGCTCGCAGAAGCTCACCCCCGGCACATGGCTGAGCAGCTTCGCCGCTTCGCTCATCGCGACCGGGTCATAGGCCGCCACGGCGGCCCCGCGTTTGCTTAACTCATGAATCACTACCAGCGACGGTGCTTCGCGCATGTCGTCGGTATTGGGTTTGAAAGCCAGACCCCATAGCGCGAAGCGTTTCCCGCTCAGGTCCTCGCCAAAACGAGCCACCACCTTGTCCACCAGCACCCGCTTCTGACGCTCGTTCGCTTCTTCCACAGCGTTCAGCACATGCAAGGGCTGATCGTGCTCACGGCCGGTTCGTACCAGCGCTTTCACATCCTTCGGGAAGCATGAACCGCCGTAACCGGCACCGGCATAAAGGAACTGGTAGCCGATACGCGGGTCTGAACCAATCCCGCGACGCACCAATTCGATGTCTGCGCCCACCTGTTCTGCCAACAGTGCCAGTTCATTCATGAAACTGATGCGGGTCGCCAGCATCGCGTTGGCCGCGTACTTGGTGAACTCAGCGCTGCGCACATCCATCACCATCAAGCGATCGTGACTGCGGGTGAACGGCGCATAGAGCGCGCGCATCATCAGCGTAGCCTGATCATCGTCTGAACCGACGATGATTCGGTCCGGCTTCATGAAGTCCTCGATCGCCGCGCCCTCTTTGAGGAACTCGGGATTCGACACCACCGAGAAGCCGATCGGCGTGCCGCGTTGCGCAAGTTCGGCATCGATGGCAGCGCGCACCCTGTCGGCGGTGCCCACCGGCACGGTGCTCTTGTCGACCACCACCTTGTAGTCGGTCATGCGCTGACCGATGGAACGTGCCGCGCTGAGCACGTATTGCAAGTCGGCCGATCCATCTTCGCCCGGCGGCGTGCCAACGGCGATGAACAGAATGGTCCCGTGGCTGATCGCCGCATCCACGTCGGTGGTGAATTGCAGGCGTCCGGCAGCGACGTTGCGCGAGACCACGGCGTCAAGGCCCGGTTCATGGATCGGGATGCCGCCATCGTTCAGCATCTTGATCTTCTCGGCGTTCACATCCAGGCACACCACATGGTTACCCATTTCCGCCAGGCAGGCGCCGGTGACCAACCCTACATAGCCGGTACCGATCGTCGTGACTTTCATGCGCTGACTCCCAATTTAACGCCCACTTCAAAAGACTTGGCCCGCCCCAACGGCGGATCGAAATTCGTATCCAGACTTCGTTCGCGCCCGCAGCAGTTGCGCCCACGCCCAAGCGCGGGATCATCGGGCCGGGACATGTCTAGACCTTGTAGTACTCGCGATACCAGGCAACGAAACGTTGGATGCCTTCCGGCACCGGCATCGCCGGCCGAAAGCCGGTCCAGGCCGCCAGCTCCTCGACGTCCGCGTGCGTGGCGGGCACATCACCATCTTGCAACGGCATGAAGTCCTTCTTCGCTTCCTGCCCGACGGCCTTCTCGATCGCGCCGATGAAGTCCATCAACGGAATCGGGTCGTGGTTGCCGATGTTGAAGACGCGGTAAGGCGCGCTGGAGCGTGCGGGGTCCGCGGCGATCGGGTCATACGCCGGATCGGCGGTAGCCACACGGTCAAGCACACGCACCACGCCCTCGGCGATGTCGTCGATATAGGTGAAGTCGCGAATCATCCGGCCATGGTTGAACACCTTGATGGGCTCTCCCGCCAGGATGGCCTTGGTGAACAGGAACAGGGCCATGTCCGGCCGTCCCCAAGGCCCGTAGACGGTGAAAAAGCGCAGACCGGTCGTCGGCAGGTCGAACAGATGGCTGTAGGTGTGCGCCATCAGCTCATTGGCCTTCTTGGTCGCGGCATACAGGCTGACCGGATGGTCCACGCCGTGATGCTCGCTGAACGGCATCAGCGTGTTGCCACCGTAGACACTCGAGCTGGAGGCATACACCAGATGCTGTACGCGGTGATGGCGGCAGCCTTCCAGGATGTTGGTGAAGCCGACGATGTTCGATTCGATGTATGCGTGCGGATTCTCCAGCGAATAGCGCACACCCGCTTGAGCGGCCAGGTGGACCACCCGGTCGAACCGGTGCTGGGCGAAAAGCGCTGACATCCCTTCGCGATCAGCCACATCCAGCTTCACGAATTGGAAGGCAGGGTGCGAGGTCAGCCGAGCCAGGCGGTTCTGCTTGAGCTGCGGGTCGTAGTAGTCATTGAGGTTGTCCAGGCCGATGACCTGGTCACCCCGCGCCAGGAGAATCTGGCTGACATGCATGCCGATGAAGCCGGCGGCGCCGGTGACGAGTACTTTCAAGCCTGCTCCCGCGTTGAGCGTTGCGAATCACCTCCGATTCTCGCCCAGGCGGACGCACCCGCCCTCAGCGAGTCCCCGCTCAGTCAGGGGTTGGCAAGCAGGTTTCGTGCGACTGTGAAAGCATTCAGCTCACGAATGGGGTGCGGAACCACCAACTGCGCCACCCGGGACCGGGACGGAAGGACCGTGAACGGCGGCCGCCATGGCCAGTCCCGGCAACCGCAGCGAAGCGCCCGCTTCAGACGGATCAGGCTTGGCTGTCTGACTGATCAGGCGGTCGCCGTGCGAATGTCCCGATGCCCCAGCAACCGCTGCCGCCACGTCGGCGGCATTTCGAAGAGCGCCATGGCCGCGCGGCCATGCGCCCAGCGCCACACGCACCAAGGCACGACCATCCCGGCTGTCACCCCGGCCACCAGATGGACGGCGGGATCCCGGATTCCCATCACTTTGAGCAATACGATACGAACACCGCTGGCCACGAGGATGTGCAGGAGAAAGATGGCCATCGACCCGCGCCCAAATGAGGCCAGTACCGCCCCACGGCGGCGCGCATCCAGAGCGATCGCCAGCAGCATGACGAGGCAGGTGCCAAACACAGCTGCGGCCAGACGGAAGGCCTTTGGCCAGTCGACGCTCTGCGATTGCATCCACAGCACAGCAACCCCGCTCACCAAGGCGCCGGCCAGCAGCAAGCGCGAGGCTGCCGACGCGCTCATCCGCCTTGCACCGAGCCAGGCGCCCAACGCAAAGAACAGCAGGTGACTGGACACCAACGCCAGCGGCATCGGCCAGTCACGTCGCTGCAAGGCGAAGGCGACGCCACCCAGGAGGATGAGTGCCAGCACCCCGCGGCGTGGCTGTTTGAAACACAGCAGCAGCGCCAGCAGGCTCATGAGAAACAGCGCATACAGGAACCAGAACTGAGCCCGCGGCGCCCAGCCGAGTGCCAGAACCTCCCCCACCGCGAGCGGCTTGCTGGTCCAGCCGGACAGCAACAGCTCCACCCCGCCCTGCAACAACGACCACAGCACGTACGGATAGAGCACCGTGGCCACGCGGCCCACCAAGTAATCCTTCGGACCGCGCCGCGTCAGGGATCCGACGAAAAACCAGCCGGACAGCAAGAAGAACAGCGGCATGTGGAAGCTGTAGATCAGCGCATCCGCGTGAGCGAACCACCACAGGTCCATGGGGACCCCGCCGTTCACCAACCCGCGCGCCACATGCCCGTAAACGACGAGGAAAATCCCCATGCCTTTGGCGACATCGATCCAGTCCGCGCGGTGAGAAGCCACCGGCGGGGGTGACGCGAGCGGCGGTCGGAGCGACTGTGTCACCGGCATGTTCATCGTGGATCCAGCACCTCACGCTTGCGAAGGCCCTGCTTCTGCTTGAGCACAAGATAGTGCCGCCCTTGCGCGACCAACTCTCGGAACGCTTCCATGTCCCGCGAACCGATCTGCGTCGCCGGGTTGCCCCCGAGGATCGCGCCGGCGGGATGGGATTTGGTCACCACCGCGCCCGCGCCGACAATGGTTCCTTCGCGCAAGGTCACGCCGGGCAAGATCATCGCCCGCATGCCGACCCAGACAAACCGCTCGATCGTCACCGGACGAAGCAGGTCGACCTCGTCGTAGGGCACCATGGACGCGCCCCTGTAGCGATGCATCGAGGTCATCACGGCAACACCGGGCGCGAAGATCACGTGATCGTGGATGGTCAGGCCGCCTTGACCGTTGAAATAACCATTGCCTTCGATATGCACATGGCTGCCAAGGGAGATCCGTTCCGGAAAGACAAAATCGTTTCCCGGAGCGATGCCACACCCCTCCCCCTTGGCCTTGAATGCGATCGGTGCTGTCGATTGTCCCAACAACTTTCTTACGATCCGCGAAATCAAACCCATCTCGTCAATCTCCAATCATCACTATCCGAAACGGCGAGAAGGCCGAGGGCCTTCAGAGAGCCCGCGCGTTGGCCCATGCAGTTCCGTCACCGAAAGCAGGGCCGGACGGGCCCACCCATCGCCCATCAGGTTCGCTTCAACTTGCGCCGTACCTTGTCCATCGCCAAGGCGCGGTGCTCAGGCCGGAGGAAGACCGTCCACAACAAGACAGCACCGAAGGCCCCAACCCCGCAAACGGATCCCCCCAGACTGAGCCAGGACGCTGGGGACAGGCTGCGGGACACCGTCAGTGAGGCCAGGAAGATCAGCACCGCCATCAGCAGGATAGGCAGCGCCTCCCGGGCGAAGGTCCACCAGGGGCGATCCAAGATGCGAGCGGCGTACAGCGGCGTGAACACCAGGTTGCGCAGCAGCAAGACAAGCCCCCCAGCAATCGCGATGCCATACAGGCCCCACACCTTGGCCAAGGCAATCGCCAGGCCCAGGTTCACCACGCCCGCCACCACCTGCAAGATGCCGGGCAGTCGCACATGGTTGGTGGCAAGGCTGATGTTGTGCAGTGGGAGGTAGGCCAGATTGAGCGCCAGATGGGCCGTGGCAATCACCATCACCAGCGACAACGGTGCGAATTCCGGGCCCAGCCAGACACGCAGGATGGACTCGGAAAAACCGCAGACGATGCCGATCGGAATGGCCATCACCAGACCCAGATGGCGCACCGACGACCGTGCATAGTCGATCATTTCCTGGATTCGATTCTGGGCATGCAGCGTGAGGATCGTGGGACCAAACACGCCCGACACCACCAGGGCAAAGTTGCGCAGCAGCAGCGACCACTGCAGCACCAGCGCATATTGACCTGCCGCTGCAGCGCCAACCACCTTGTTGGCCACCAGCAGATCGATGTTGATCAGCAGCAAGGTACCGATCTGACTGATGAACACCCATCCACCGGTGCCGCTGACCTCCTTGACGACCGGCCAGGAGAATGCGCTCAGTTGAGGACGAAGCGAAGGTGCCAGACGGCGCGCCGCCACGATCACCACCGCAATCGTAGCCACCGCCGCTGCCAGAACGCTCGCCCCGACGTGCCACAACTGGGGCGTCGCCAAACGAAACAGCACCAGCACCACGGTGACCCGAAGAACCAAGCCGAGGATGTTGCCCAGATTCTGGAGGTCAAAGCGGTTGTGGCTGTAGACCACCGACTGGAAGGGAGTCCCCAAGGTCGTCACCGCGAGCCCACCCACGGTGAGGAAGAACAACCATCCTGCATCCCGCTCCCAACCCGCAGGCACTTCAATCCATTGCGCGATGTGGGTCAGCAGTGGCAAGCCGAGCACGCACATCAACAGTGCCACCAGTACGCCGGCCCAAAGGGACGAATTGAAGATGCTGCTGGCGCGCGCGTGATCACCGCCACTCAGCGCCACGGTGAGGTGACGCCCCACTGCGGCATTCAAACCGGCGGTGATGACATTGAAGTAGCCAGCGACGGTCACCGCGAGCGGCACCATCCCGTAGGCAGCGACGCCCAGCTGGCGAACCAGAAAGGACACCAGCCATAACGAGACGACGATGTTGAGCGCGAAGAATGCGACGTTGCTGACCAGATTGGCCCCGAGCCTGCCTTTGCTCACGTCAGGACCTGCTGGTGGAGGAGACTGCAGTTCCGGCGGACGTCGCCGATCTCGGGGCGCGCTTAAGCCGACCCAGGGCGCGATACAGCGCCTGGGGCAACAGACTCATCCGCAACAGCCTGCGGCGTTCGCCGGCAAAGACGGTCGTCCTGCAGGACTGCAGCACCGCGCGGCCCGCCGCCTTGTCGCCCCACTTGATTTGATGATGGGCATGGGCCAAGCGGAAGAAGTTGTGGAACTCCTCCATGTCTTCGGCCACCTGCCTGGCCTCGGGATGGGCCCGCACCCAGGCCTCATCGGTATCGAAAAAGACATAACGTGCCGGCGGCGCGTGATTGACCAGCGCCCGGTTGTCGCCATCGGCGTGGTAGCAGGGCCCTGGCTTGCTATCAAACACAATGGTCCCGATGAACAACAGACGGATCCAGGTGTCGATGTCTTCCCCCAGGCGAATGCCGGCCGGAAAGCCCCCAACGCGCTGAATGGCGGCTCGACTCACGGCGACGGCCGACGAGAACACGGGCGTGCCGTGCCGAGCAATTCGGAAGAAGTTCTCCGGAGTCAGCAGCACACGTGGCTCCGAGACCACCGTCACTCCCGGCGTCTTCCCACCTGCGACATCGACAACGAAATAGTTCAACGCCCATGCCACCGCGTCGGGATGTGCGGTGCGCATCTGCCAAAGCCGGTCCAGGTGATCGGGAAACCAGGCGTCATCGCCGTCGAGAAAGGCCACGGTGTCACTGCGTGCCAATTCGACGCCACGGTTGCGTGCGACCGATACACCGCCGTTGGCCTGCCGGTGCAGACGCACGCGAGGATCGGCATAGGCCGCCACGACCTGCGCACTGCGGTCCTTGGAGCCGTCGTCCACGACTACGATCTCGAAATCCTGGAAGGACTGGGCCAGCACCGAATCAATGGCCCGGGCGATCTGACCTTCCTTGTTGTAGAGCGGAATGACGACGGAGAAGCGAGGTGGTTCGACGGACATCGGAGCAGCGTTCAATAGGAGTCGGACGATTCGGGCAGGGCTCAGCGTCAGGCCAGATCCCACCAGGAGGGTTCCAACAGGCGCCTTCCCGTGCGATCGGACAACGAGCACATGACGATAGACACCGCGTCAGCGGCGCCCCTCGCAATACGGCGCTGCGGTGAAATTCACCCGGGCCAATTCACGGGAGTCATCGACGCTGCGGGCACAGAGACGATGCGGACGTCCCTCGGCGGCCAACCGCGTCAATCGACGGGCGGTCTCCACCGGATCGACCGTGGCATCGCCCACGCGTCCCTCCGCCGTATAGCCGATCTCATCGAGGAAGTCGCCGCACTTGCGGTGGTACTCCACCAAGATGAAGGGCACGCCCGCGGTGTAGGCCAGGATGCAAGCATGCAGTCGCACGCCGAAGATCGCATCGCAACGCGACAGCTCGGCATACACCACCTTGGGATCATCGCAATACGGAAGCTTCTCGACATGCGGATAGCCGTCCAACGACGCGATCACCTCATCGGTGACCGCCTCATCACCCGATGCTGCGTGCCCATTGAATACAAAGAACCGCAGCGCGAATCCCTCTGCCGCCAAGGCTTTGACGGTGGCCTTGACCGACGCCACGCGGCGCTGTTCCTTGCCGACATCGCCACCGTGATAGCGCTCGACATTGCACACGCTCACGCCGATGACCGGCCGACCGGTGGCCCGCTGCGGCAAGGCCGGGGGCGGGCTGTCGGCCATCACATCCAGCATCAGCAACGCGGGGTCGAACGACTGGATCACCGGCGTTTCCACATTCATCGCTTTCACGATGTCGAAGGACGCACGGTCGCGCACGGCGATGTAACTCATTTCGGAGATCAATTTGCGGATCTCACGCTCGCCTTCCGCCGACTTGAACGGCCCCACAGAGACGCCGGCCGCTGCAATGGACTTGCGCCCGACCTTTTGAACGAGCGTCTGACGCAGCAGATTCACCCAGAGTTCTTGCGGTGAATGCAGCGTCGACCCGCCGAAATACACCATATGGCGTGCGCCCATGCCTGAGAGCGTGCGCGAGACGGTCTGCTGCCCGGGGTAGCGCCGAGCGGTCGGGATGATGGCGTGCGCTGGCTGACTCAATACCGGCAACTCGGTCGCCACGAAGGCGAGGTCACGGGCACCCCAATACTTGCGGCTGCCCCAGTCCGCGACGACGCAGAAGACATCGTCGCCAGTGTTGCGGTATCCGTAATAGCCGTTGAACAGGAAGTCGGTCATGCGAATGCGGAGATGAGAAACAAGGAATTCAGGCAGACCACTGAATGTGGCCCCACCCGTTCGATCAAGAGACGGTGACGCGACCGCGCCGCGTGGCCGCCCGCCACAGCAGGCCCACCGCGAACGGAATGCCGTCCACCAGGTAACGTCGCGCCAGTCGGCCCGGCTCCTGCGTCAGCCGATGCAGCCATTCCAGGCCGCTGCGCTGCATCCAACCGGGCGCGCGTTTCACATCGCCGGCCACGAAGCTGAAGCTAACGCCCACGCCGAGGTACCAGGCTTGCGGCGCCAACGGCCGCAGGCGCTGGATCAGCTTCTCCTGCTTGGGCGAGCCCAGACCGATGAACACGATGTGCGGGCGCCCTTCCGTCAGCAACTGCTGGATCCGAGCCATCTCGGCGGGCTGCTGTTCGAAGCCGAAGGGCGGGCACAGGCACAGCACGCTGCCCGGCGCGGCCTGGGGCAGCAGCTTGGCCGCCGCGGCCTCTGCGGCACCTTCATTGCCGCCGATCATCGCGATGCGCAGTCCCGCCGCATGGGCCTTGCCGACCAGCTCCACGAACAGGTCCGAGCCGGTCAGACGCGCCGGCAGCGGCGTGCCCTGCAACTGGCTGGCCCAGATGATGGGACGGCCGTCGGCGGTGAAGACATTCGCATCGGCCACCACGGCACGGAAGTCGGCGTCCAGCCGCCAGCGCCGAAGGATGTCGATGTTGGGCGTCACCACCCAGCCACCGCGGCCCGCCGCCGCTTGCGCGACGATGTGGTCCGCCAGCGGCGACACGGTGGTGTTGACGAAGGGCAGCCCGTCGACGGGGATCGTCGGCAGGCCGGCAGCGGCGGTGGCAGTCAGGGTCGAATCGGCGGTCATGGCGGTCATGGCATTCGGAAGGGGTTCGGCGTCTGGCGGCTCATCGTGGCGTCATCGGGTCCGGGCAGGTCGCGCGTGCGGTGCGGGCATCAGGTGTCGCGCTTGGTGCGCACCCAGTCGACCTGGCGCTTCACCACGAAACGCAGGTAGAGCGGCAGCTTCGCCAGCACGATCAGCGGCGCCCGGCCCAGCTCGGCCAGGCTCAGGATGTCCGACGCCCAGCGCTGCTGCGCGATGACGATTGACAAGCCCAGCATGGCCACACCCAGCAGGGTGACCAGCAGTGGCGCCACCCAGCCGAACACCAGCGCCAACAGCAGTTGCAGCACCGCCCAGGCGGACAGCAGCATGGCCAGCAACGCCAGCGGCGGCACCAGCATGTCCAGCACCTGCAACAGTTGCGCGCCCTTGCCCGGCCGCATCGACTGCCACAGCAGGCGCGGCCCTTCGCCCACCAACATCGCCAGATGGCCGTGCTCCCAGCGGGTGCGCTGGCTGGCGGAGCCCTCCTGGCTCTTGGCGAACACGCTCGTCACCCGGGCGTCCTCGCACAGCAGCGGCGGTGCGCCGAGTTGGGCCAGGCGCACGCCCAGTTGCATGTCCTCGGCCAGGTGGCCGCTGGCCAGCGGCGCCTTGACCACCACATCCCACGGGAAGGCCATGCCGGTGCCATACAGACCGCAGGGCAGACCCAGTTGGTGCATGCCGCGGGGGCGCACCAGGTTCTTCACCCGCATCGCGAATTCGGCGACTCGGGCCTTCAGGCCGTCGTTGGCCGCATGCATCAGGTAGGTGGCCTGCACCGGTCGGCCGGTCGCATGGGCGACGGCGGCGATGCGCGGCAGCAGCTTCGGGCCCAATTCGCAGTCGGCATCCAGCACGATGACCACGTCCGGCGGCAGGCCGTCCTTGCGGGCCAGCGACTCCAGGTGCCGCACGCCGTAGTCCAGGGCGAAGCCCTTGCCGCGCTCGGTCGTGTTGAAGCGCTCCACCACGGTGACATCGAACTCACGGGCTTGCGCCGCGGTGTCGTCATTGCAGTTGTCTGCAACGACCAGCAACCGGTCCTGCGGCTGCAATTGCGACAGCGCCTGCATCAGCGTGGCGCGCAGGCCCGTGCTCTCGTTGTGGGCCGGCATCAGGACGGCGATGCGGCCCGGCCTCGGGAATTCCGGGATCGGGCGATCCGGGCGGAGCGCCAGCACCACCTGCGCGAACAGCAGCGCCGCCGGCAGCGCCAGCAACAGGCTGACCAGCAAGGCCAGCAACCAGGGAAGGCCACTCAGCAGATCAAGCATGGGCATGCTCCCGGAACAGACCGGCCAGTCGGGCCGCTTCGACATCGACGTCATGGCGGGCCAGCACGCGGGTGCGCGCGGACTCACCCATGCGTTGCAGTTCTTCGCCTTCACAGCGCAGGCAGGCCAGCATGGCGTCGGCCAGCGCCTGGGCATCACCGGCTGGCACCAGCCAGCCGTTGTCGCCGGGCTGCACCAGCTCGGGGATGCCGGCAATGCCGGTACTCACCACCGGTCGACCCAGCGCCATCGCTTCCATGACCACCACCGGCAGTCCTTCGGCGAAGCTGGCCAGCACCAGGGCGCGCGCGGCCAGCATCTCGGTGCGGACCTGATCGCTGCCGATCCATCCGGTGATGCGCACATGACCGCCTAGCTTCAGGGCCGCAATGCGCTCCTCGATCGGTTGGCGCAATTCGCCGTCACCCGCCAGCACCAGCTCGAAATCGGGTTCCTGCGCGGCCACCAGCGCGGCGGCCTCGATCAGCAGCAGATGGCCCTTCTGCTCGGACAAACGTCCGACGCACAACAGCCGACGACCGGCCGGCGGCGGCGTGTCGACCTTGTGGAACGCCGGCTCCAGGCCGCAATGCACGATGCGGACCTTGCCCCATTGGTGCCGATCCACCCAGCGGTACAGCTGGCTGCGGCAGAACGAGGTGATGGCCACGACGAAACGGGCGCGGCGGATCTTTTCGCCCAGGTGCAGGAACTCGGGCTTGTCGAATTCTTCAGGGCCGTGAACGGTGAAGCTGTAGCCCGGGCCGCCCAGCGCATGCACCAGCATCGCGACTTCGGCGGAGTTGGTGCCGAAGTGCGCATGCAGGTGGGTCGCGCCGCCCTCGCGCAGCAGGCGCAGGGCCACGCAGGCTTCGGCAAGGTAGACCAGGTGCAGCGGCCACGGGCGGTCGGACCGGCGGCCCATGCCCAAGGCGAGCTTCAGCGCGCCGAAGAACTTGCCCGGCGCGCGCACTGCCTCGCCGAGCATGGCGCGGCCGAGTTCAACGGGGCCGCCCTGCAGCAGATAGCGAGTTCGAGCCTTCTCCGACTGATCCTGAGGATCCGGCGCGGCGTCGTCCCAGCCTCGTACCGCCAAACGCATCACATCGAGGCCCTGCTTCTCCAGCGCCAGAATCTCGCGACGAATGAAGGTATGACTCACCTTCGGGTAATGATTGACGAGATAGGCGACCTTCACATCGTTCCTTGTAATCTTTCCTTGTCCTTGTCCCTGTCCACGCTCGGTCCCAACGCCAGCGGCGCTGTCCGTGGACACTCTTTGCAGCACGCTCATCCCTCGATCACCCGCAGATCGCCACTCGCCCATCCCCGGCCGGCCGAGAGCGCATGGACAGCCACCCTTGCGGCCGTGACACCTTCAGGCCACTCGAACTCGGCGCTCTGACCATTGGCCAGTGGCGCACTTCCCCAAGCCACGCGCACGCCATCGCTGCCTCGCAGGTCCAGTCGCATTCGCGTGTCCGCGCTGGTTCGAGCGGTCAATCGGCATCGCTGTCCCGGCTTGGGCTTGGCCCAAGTCACCGCGCTGAGCAAGCGCGGAGAATTCGCCACCAGCACGCTGTCGCGCTTGGCGGCGTCAAACACCACGGCCTGCCGCCAGGTCTCGAAGCGTCCCTGGATCTCCCCTCGTTCGGATCGCCAACGGCCACGCATCGACAGCAGGTTCATCGGACGCTGCCGTTCGACCGGCTGTCCGTGTCCATCGAGCCAACCCTTGACCGACACCACCGGGCGAAGGGCCGCGCGCACGCGGTCCAACTCGCCCGCTACCTTCGTATCCCAACGACCCGCGGGGTGGAGCCGGGCCTTGCTGCCGATCTCGGCATAGATCACGAACGGCGTGCCGACGTTGCGGTCGACCACATAGCCGCCATAGCGCTTGAGCGCCTCCGCAATCCGACGCAGCCGCGGATCGCTGAAGCTCGCGGTCTCAAAATCAGGCGGCAACATGAGGAGAGCGCCTTCAGGAATCTTGCCCTTGTTCTTGTCGGCACCACTGTCCGACGAGGTGGCCGGAAACACGTAGGACGGATTCGCACTGAGGCCGCTGAAGGTCAGCGAAATCGCCAGTGCATGACGGATGGGTCCACTGTCGTCCTCCAGCTCGTGGCTGCGCAACAGGCCGCCCATGGTGGGAACCGCAGCGGCACGGGCCCCCTGGAAATAGTGGGCGGGATCACCCCAGCCACTGCCATCCAGACGCGTCCAGGCGTACTGGCGGGAGCGCCACTCACCATCGATCAATTTCAGCTTGTAGAACGAATGGATCAACCCGGCGGCCTCGTCGACGATGTCCGCATGGCCGTCGGCACCGGCCGCCGGCAGCACGTCGGACGGCCAATGCGGCACGATGACCTCGGACTGGAACTCCTCGGCATCAGGGTCCCAGATGCCCTTCTCGCCAACCAGACCGACGACACGCTGAGGCCGGTCTGTGGGTCGTGCGACGAACACACCGGTGGACCACGTACCCGACTCCAGCGTGGGAAAGTAAGAGTCGCGGGGAATCTCGTCGGTGCCCAGCACGGGATCCAGCGGCCTGGAATTCCACGGCGATTGGGCAGAGAAAGGCCGCATGGCGGTCCCGAAGCGTTCGCGGCCGGCATCGGTTCGGTCCGACTTCTCGGCCTTCAGCTTGCGCGCATCCGTGCCCGCCGAGGCGCCTGCATCGGCTGGACTGGCTGCACCGGACGGCCCGTCGACCTGCGCCGCCTGCAACCAGGGCGCGCTGAGTCCGGCAGCCAACCCAAGTCCTGCTCCGCACCATCGACGTCGATCCCATTGCATCGTCATGTCATGTTCTTTCTGGGCCATCAGACCGGGCTTTGCGGCACCGTCTCAACCGTGCTGTTCTTCGCTGCAGCCAGTGCCGACGCAGATCGCGCAGTGGCGGGCACATCGGCGGGCACATCAGCGGGCAAAGGCTGTGCATGCAGGATGCGTGCCGGATTGCCCACCGCCGTCGCGCCAGGAGGAACGTCCTGCAAGACCACCGCCATCGCACCGACCTTGCAACCGCGTCCCAGACGAACGCCGCCAAGCACCTGCGCATACGCACCCAACTCCACGCCATCTTCGAGCACGGGGCAGGGGCCGTCCTCCACCCGATTGCCCAAGGTCACGCCTTGGCGCAGCGTGCAGCCGGCACCGATCACGGTCGCGGGATTGATGAACACGCCGCCGAAGTGCCAGATGCGAAGGCCCGGCCCAACCCGGCAGTCCTTGGGCAGGCTGATGCCCGTGAGCGTTTCCGCCCAACGGAACATCAGCCAGTACACCTTGGTCCGCAAGCGCCGACCCATGCCCTCAGGCATCGCATCGACACGACGGCCGAAGCGATAGACCCAGAGCGCCCACAGGGATTGCTCCCGGCGCCAGGCGCGACCGCCACCGCAGCGGTCTAGATCGGCGAGCCAGTCCTTGTCACTCATTTCATCAAGATCTTTCCGGACATCTCCGTCAGAGGCTGGTTGCTGATCAGGGTGCCGCCGACGGTCGACTGGACGCCCGTCGACCCGCTGTAGGCGTAGACCGCCACGCGCGCCTGGCCAGCGGGCCAGTTGAAATCGGCCACCTCTTCGTTGGCCAGTTCGGGGCTTTCATACAGCTTCACCCCAGCGTTATCAAACAAGGCCAGCTTCAGCCGGCCCCCGCCGGTACTTCGGGAGGTAAGGCGATAAGGTTGGCCGGCGACCGGCGCTGCCCAGATCACATTGCTGATGGTGCGAGCGCTGTAATTCACCTGCACGACATCGGTGGCAGTGGCCGGAAACACGACCGCCTGCTTCCACGTCTCATAGATCCCCAAAGGCGAGCTGCGTTGCAAATACCATTGCCCGCGCATCGACAACAGATTCAGCCGCTGCTCGGGGATCAATGGTTGCCCATTGCCGTCCAACCAGCCAGACACGCTCACCACCTGCCTCAAGGCAGCGCGCATGCGTTCCAGTTGGCTGGCCGTCTCGTTGTCCCAGGTGGCGCCCATCAGCTTGAAGTTGCTGCCGTTCTCGACGTAGATCACGAATGGCGTGCCCGTATTGCGGTCCACTGCATAGCCGCCATAACGCTTGAGCGTCTCTGCGACCTTGCGCAGCTTCAGGTTCTGGATGGTTGACGTGTCGTAATCCGCCGGCAACATCAACAGGGCGCCCTGCGGGATGGCACCGGTGTTCTGCGTCGCAGCGGTGGCATCGGCCGAGGTGGCCGGAAAGATGTAGCTCGGCGTACCGCTCAATCCGTTGTAGGTGAGGGACATGGCGAGTGCGTGGCGGTAATACGGCAAACCGTCATCGACCTCATGGCGCCTGATGACGCCACCAATCGCGGGCACACCGACCGCACGCGCTCCCTGGTAGTAATGACCCGGCTCGCCAAAGCCTCGACCCAGCAGCGGCGCCCACGCATATTGCGCGGCACGCCACACGCCGTTGTCCAGCTTGAGGCGGAAGAACGAATGGACGATGCCCATGTCCGCATCAATGATGTCGGCATGACCGTCCGAACCGGTGGACGGCGTCACACCGGCCGGCCACCTTGGAATGGTCACCGAAGCCCGGTTGGACTCCATGTCGGGGTCCCACACGCCGGACGCGCCGGTGAGCGGGTAGACGGTCACTGCTGGATCCGTCGTGAGCGCACGGAACACGCCGGTTGACCATGTGCCCTCCGCGAGCGTCGGGTAGTACTGGGACGTCGGCACCGTCGCCGTACCCAGCACCGGAGTGACCGGCCGCATGTTCCAAGGCGAGTGCGCCGCGAACGGCGTCTCGAAAGAGCCCCACACGGGCGGGGCCGTCTGGGACTGCGCCGGCATGGCGATCAGCAGGGTCGACGCCGCCAGTGCAAGGGCGCACAGCAGCGGGCGACCTCGCCGGCCTCCTGCGCAAGGGCGAGGGCGGGGAAGTGATGACAGCTTCATTTCAAACCTCCTTCAGCCGCTGGCCGCGCCCTGCCCCGACACGCTTGGCCAGCTCGTTGAAGCGCTGCTCCACGTAGAACGTAGAGACATGCGCGATGCCGAAGACCACCAGCAGCAGAAGTGGGCGCTTGAGATACTTGATCCAGAGGTCGCCACTTCCCAGCCAGGTGGCCGCCAGGGGCAGGTGCCACACGTAAAGTGCATAGGAAATCGACGCGATGTAGGCGAGCCGCCTGCCGCCCAGATGCCGCGACAGGAGATGCTGCGGCTGGGACAACAGGGCACCGACGAATGCGGCCGCGAGATACGGTCGCAGATACGACAGCGGATTCACCCACTCATGAATCAGGACGCAGCTGGCAACCAGCAATCCGAGCGTCAAAGGGATCACGCCGGGGCGGGAGAGCCGCTCCCGCATCGTGGCCCAGTGTCGGGAATGGATCAACAGCGCCAGGCAGGCCCCAGCCAGCAGGTCGTCGGCACGGAACCAGGTGATGCTGGATGCCGTCACCTGGTGGGCCACGCGCAGGACGGACATCAAGGCGAGCAAGGCAGGAAGCAGCCACCACACCGCCCGCGGCCGAAGCCACAGCAGCACGGCCGACAGCATGTAGAACTGCACTTCAAGGCACAGGCTCCAGAAGTGGTCGACCGGGGCCACCAGACGCTGCGGAGGCAGGTTGGCATAGAAGAAAAGGTTGGCCAGCGCCGTCTCCAATTCGACCGGCTGCCAGATCCACACCACCATCAGGCACAACCAAGCCGCCGGCACCACCCGCAGAAGCCGCCGGGCCACGAAGGAGCGCACGGTCGGCCGCTTCAGCAACTGGATGGTGATGAGATAGCCCGACAGGATGAAGAACAGGGCCATGCCCAGCATGCCCAAGGATTCGTTCAGGGGCACGCCCAGCAGCCGAAAGGGAAACAGGTGCGTCCAGAGCACCGCCAGGATGCTCATGGCCCGCACGCCATCCAGGACCGGCGACCGCTCGGTGGCGTGGCTCGCGAGCGCCGCTGTCATCGGCGCCACACCGGACGCGTCGAGACCCCGGCTGCTACCGAAGTCGGGACTCTCGTCAAGGGTTGCGTGACCGCCCATGCGTCGTATCTCCGGACCGATTCAGAAGCGGCCTTGGGCTGCCGCATCGCCAGGGCACAGACAGCGCCCATGCAGAACCAGAAGTACCAGTTGTAGATGAGGTAGGACAACATGTTGTCCGACAACGAAACCAGGAAATTGCCGATCAGCAGCACCGTACTGATCAACCCGAGCAAGCCGTAGGGACGCCACAAACGCTTCAGCATCCGGACCGTGGACAAATAGATCCATCCATAGGCCAATGCCCCGAAGACACCCAGCTCAAAGAACACCTGCACCACCGCGCTGTGCGCGCCCCAATTGCGGCCACCCGCCATCGAGAAGAAGGTCGGCGAGTGAAACATGAAGCTCTCTGCGCCATATCCGGTGATATAGCGCGATGTCGACATCCAATGCAGCGCATCGGCCCAGAGCAGCTTGCGCCACGCGAACGAATTCAGCTTCGCGTACTGGACGACCTGGTTGCCCTCAGACAGGCCCATGACACGCTCACGCAACTCGGGCAGAGCCGCCATCGCCGCGATCCCGCCGATCGCCAGGTAGACCAGATAGCGGCGCTCCCTCACGATGCCGTACACCACGAAGATGAACAGCACCGAAATCCAGGCACTCCGTGTTTTCGTTGTGTAGAGCAGCCCGACCAACAACAACATATATGCCACAACGACCGTCGTGCGGGCGAAGCCCTGGCCGATCTGCCCGCTCTTCCAGCGGTAAAAGATCACCCCAAGCGCAAGCACAAGGTAGAAGGCCAGAATGTTGGCGTGCGGAAACGGGCCGCCGTAGCGAGCACCGGCATCCTCCAGCCCATCCACGATACCGGCAGTCTTGCCTAGCGCGATGTAAATGAGCGTGACAACTGCGACAGGCACCGAGGACCAGGTGACCAACCTGAGCATCTTGTTGAGATCTGCTTCATTGGTGATCAGGTAGAAGCTGACCAGGAAAAGGGCCACCACCGAGAGTTGGCCGAGGTACAGCCGCACCGCCTGGACAGGCTCCGGCGAATAGCCGAGCCCAATCAGCTGCATCACGCAAAACGGCAGCCATACCCACCAGGCCGCCTTCGGAATTCGCTTGGGATCGCGCGAAATGATCATCGCTGCGATCAGGACGACCAGCGCGTTGAGCAGACCTCCGAGCCCCCCGACCGCCGCCAGCCGCGTTTCCTCAAAGATCGGGTTAGCTCCGGCACGCACCAACATCACGACCAGCAGGAAGGACTCTCGGCTGTAGATGAACAAAAACGCGGTGAGCAACAGCACCGGCAACACCGCCAGCAAGGCGGGACGGCCCGCCGATGCGCCGCCAACCATGACCGTCACCAGACCGATGAACACTGCCCCCACACTCAAACCCAGCACGGCCCAGATGGACGCACCATCCATGCCGTCGCGCCAACTGCGCCAACCGCGCGCCATCCAGTCAAAACCCCGCACCGCCGGTTCTCCTCAGCGCACCAACATCGCCCGCGCCGCCGCGGGTGAGGCCGCGACCAGTTCCGCCAGGAAGCCCTCCATCAGCGCCTGCGACGGCCCTTGGGCTTCCGGCGTGGCCAGATGCTGCGACGCGCGCACCAGCACGCCATCGGGAATGCGGCCCGCCAGCCCTTCGTTGAGGATGTACCAGCGCGCGGCCAGACCATCGCCGCCGTACTGCGTGCCGATGCGGATCCAGTACCGCACCGCCTCATAACCGCCCCCGCGGGCTTCGGTCAGCAACTGCGTGGTCGGCACCGCTTGGGCGCGGGCCGAAGTGGCGATCGGGCGGCCATCCTCCAGCCGGCGGATCGCAAAGCCCTGGGCCGGATAGCAGACCTCCGGCCGGTGCACCTTCACATCCTGGCGCTGACGCTCGCCCCAGGCCAGCGCCACCATGACCTGATCGCCCTGGCTGTTGGCATAGGTGCGCATCACCGTCTGGTCGTAAGGCTGCTCCTGCGCCGTCTCCACGCCCTGCGACACATCGACCTGGGTGGTCGAGTCCGCGATCACGCGCCAGTCACCGAAAGCCTTCGGCACAGTGGCCTCGAGGCTCGGCGCGCCGGTCACCGCCTGGACGCGAGGCGTCGCAATCCAGGCGCAGGCCGCGGCCGCAGCCATCAGCACCACACCGGTCACCGCCACGCTTCGTGACAGGCGCGGGAGTCGAGGAGCGCTCGCAGGCGCGGAACGACCTTCGGAAGGACCCGTCGACGGGTTCGGGGATGTCGGATTCATGCGACCTCCTTGCCGCGCCAGCGCAGCCAGCGAATGGACAGCCCCCGCAGGAGACTGTCGGTGAGCACGATCAACATCAGCGCCGTCAGGAACAGCGCCATGCCGGAGAACTCGTGCATGAAGCCCTGGCCGACGTCGTCACCGAAGTGATAGGTCAACAACGCCAGGATCAGGATGCGGATCACATTCGACGAAAACGAGATCGGCACGATCAGCACGGCCAGGGTGATGTTGCGGAACACCGATTCATGGCGCACCACATTCATGTAGAGCAGGCCCAGCGCTTCCAGGGTGAACAGCGAGTTCAGGCCCGCACAGGCGTCCGCCACCAGCAGTTGGTAGGAGCCGATCTGCAGGATCACGCCGGAGCGCGCCACCGGATAGCCCAGCGCATACATCAGATGCTCCGCGCCCCAGGAGGCGGCCAGCTTCATCGGCTGGGTGATCACATCCACCACCGAGGCCGGCAGCGGCACGGCGAACAGCAGCAGGAAGAAGGCAAACCAGTAGCGCTTGGCAATGGCCGGTCCGAGCAGCAGCAAGGCCAGGCCCAGCAGCACCGGCAGCAGCGAGCCGAGCTCGAACAGCGCGATCGATTGCGAACGGCCCAGCACATACAGCACCAGGCCCAGCAGCATCAGCGCCCAGCCGACCAGCGGCGCGGGGCGCGGCTCGAAGTGCTCGCCCTGCCCGGCCATGCGGCGGGTCTGGAAGTAGAAATACCAGGCGGACAGGGCCAGCACGATCGGCCCGTGGGAATTGCGGTCGCCCCGCCAGGGTCCGTGCAGGAAGTCGATGATGGTCGGCACATACAGCACCGCCAGGCCGAGGACGAGCATCGCCAGCGCGAACCGGTTGGCAGCCCAGAACGCCGGAAATCCCGGTCCCTGGCGCCCCGGTGCGCCGAGGAAGACATTGCGCGACATGACTTTCACTGCATTCCCTGATCAGGCTTGAAGACACGAACGCGCCCGCACGGCGGGCGCGTTCTGAGAGGCTCTGCGGCCTTTGATCAATATTGGTTCATCACCGTGCCGACCAAGGTCGTGCTGACGTCGTCCAGGCTGGCGGTGAGTTCCTGCAACGCGGTCACGCGGGACTGGTTCTGCCGTGCCAGCACCAGCGCCGCGCCGCAGCGTGCCGCCACGATGGCCGAATCCGCACCGTACAGACCGGCCGAGGTGTCCACGATCACATGATCGAACTTGCCCGCCAGCTCGCGCATCAGCATGCCGAAGGCCGGACGCTCCAGCAGTTCACCCGGGTTGGGCGGAATCGCCCCGACCGGCAGCACGAACAGGCTGTTCATGCCCTCGACCTGCTGAATGACCCGCGGCTCGCTGCGACCCGACAGGATCGACGACAGCCCGGACTGGTTCTTCACATCGAAGATCTCATGCTGGCGCGGACGACGCAGGTCCGCATCCACCAACAGCGTGCGCCCGCCCAGTTGCGCCAGCGTGACCGCCAGATTGGCCGAGAAGTAACTCTTCCCGTCCAGCGTGTCCGGGCTGATGACGGCCAGTGCACGGCGCGGCTCGCCTTCGCGGTACAGCCGCATCATGATCTGGCTGCGGATGCCGCGGAAGACTTCGGCCTGCGAGGAGAACGGCTGGTTCAGCGCCACCAGCTCGGGGCTGCGGCTCTTCCGCTCGGTGGGCGCATACGGATAGTGGAACTGCTTGGACAGGGCTTCCAGCACATCCTCGGCATTCGCATAACCGAGGGCGATGGCGGCCTCGCCGAAGCGGATGCCGCGCTCACGCTGGTACTGCAGCACCCGCTCGACCTGGTCGGCAGTGAGGTTGCGGGTCTCGGCAATGATGGCGCCGATCGAACGGTCATACAGACCGCCGCTGGCCTTGGTCTCTGCATCCACGGATTTTCTCGGCGCGTAGTTGAGAGGTTCCTTCAAGTCGGACATCAGGCAACTCCCTTGGTGGCACTGCGGCCGAGCAGACGACGCTCTGCAGAAGGCAGCGTCTTGGAATGGCGTTGGTTCGGCGCGGGCAGCACGCCCAGCATCGGCAGTTGGACCACGGCCATCACGTCATCGGCATCGCGGATCTTGCGGTCACGCATTTCAAGCAGCAGCGCAATGCCGACCGCCAGGATCAGGCCGACCACGAAGGCCAGTGCAGTGTTGAGCGCAATCTTTGGCGACGCCGGCCTGAGCGGCGCGGTGGCCTCAGTCAGCACATTCACATTGCTCTGCGTGGACTGGCTCTCGAGGTTGGTCTGCGTCAGCCGCGCCGTGATGCTTTCGTAGGCGCGCTGGGCGCTTTCCGCTTCGCGCATCAGGCTGCTGGCATCGTCGCGGGCCGCCTTGAGCTTGGCCACCTTCTCTCGCTGGATCTCCAACTGCGCACGGACATCCGATTCGCGCTGGCGGTTGATGTTGTTGGTCACCGTCACGCTGCCGGTCACCCGACGCATTTCGGTCGCCAGCTTGGTGCGCTGATCCGCGACCGACGCCTTGGCCTCGATCACCTGCGGATGGTTGTCGCCGTAACGGGTGCTCAGTTCCTGCAGCTTGGACTCCGCGCGGCTGAGGTCGGCCTTGATCTGCATCACCACCGGATTGGCCAGCACATCGGGCAGTTGATCGGCGCCGCGGGCGGCCTGGCCCTGGCGGCTGGTGGATTCGGACGACAGGCCCTGCAGCGCCACGAGCTGCGACGAGAGTTCCACCAGGCGGTTGTTTTCGACGTCCAGACGCTCGTCGCTGGCGACGATGCCGTGCACCCGCTCGAACGCGGACAGCTTGCCCTTGGCCGCTTCCAGCTTCTCCAGCGCCGCCTTGGCCTGCTGGTCGAAATAGCCGGCGTACTGACGCGCTGGCTCGACCCGCAGGTCCAGCGTGGTGGCCACATAGGCCCGCACGAAGGCGTTGGCCATCGAGGCCGCGAACTGCGGCGACTGCGACCGATAGGCCACCGTCAGCACATTGCTTTCCTTGGACGGCTTCACGTCCATGCTGCCTTGCAGGAAGTCCACCAGCCATTGCTCGATGGTGCCTTCTCCGCCGGTCTGCTTCTGCCACTGTTCCCGGAACTCCGGCACCTCGGTCAGACGCAGGTCGCGCACCACGCGCAGGGCGACGCGATCGCTGGCGATCACATCCACCTGGGTGTTCATGAAGGCCGGCGACGACAGACCCGGATAGATCAGGGCCGAGATCGGATCGGGCTTGGCATCGATTACCACCGAGGCGGTGGCAACATATTTCTTTGGCAGCATCAGGCTCACGCCAAGGGCCGTGAGGGTGGTGAGCACCACCACCAGGACCACCAGCGACCAGCGGGCGCGAAGAATCGATATCAGCTTGCTGGGCGTCACCATGCACTCCTCAGACGGACCTCACGGTCCGGCAAAAAACTCAGAACAGGCTCTCGCGCACGAAGATCACGTCGCCGTCGCGCAGCACTTCATTCATCGCTGGCTTGACCTCCTGCACCTGGCCGTCGGCGCCCTTGCGGTTGATGCGGATGCCGCGGTCGGTGCCGCGCAGGGTCAGACCACCGCCGGCGGCCAGGCCCTGCATCAGGGTCATGCCACGCTCCAGGCGCATCTGGCCGGGACGCTGCACTTCGCCGTAGATGTAGAAGCGGGGATAGCGCTCGATCCACAGCACGTCGCCGTTCTGCACGATCACATCCTGTGCGCGGCCGCCCTCGGCGAACAGCGTCGGCAGGTCGACTTCCAGCCGGTAAGGTTTGCCGTCGCGGGTACCGGTCAGCACCAGTTGCTCGCCGCCGAATTCGGTCACGCCGCCGGCGGTGGACAGCAGATCGGTCAGGCGGGTGTCCGCCACTTCCAGCGGATAACGGCCGGGACGGTTCACCTGGCCCAGCACGCTGGCCTGGTTGCCGGTGACCTTCAGCACCACGATGGTGACCTGCGGCTGCTTGACGAAGTTGCCCTTGCGCAGGCCCTCGGCGATGCGGCCTTCCGCTTCGCTGACCGCCAGGCCGCCGACACGGACCGTGCCCAGCAGCGGGAAGGTGATGGTGCCGTTCTCAGAGACCCGGGTCTCCAGCAGCAGGTCCGGATTCTGGAAGACGCTGATGCGGATCGCGTCGCCCGACCCCAGGCGGTACTCCGCCGTGGCGCCACTGGTGCCGCCCACGGGCGCAGGCGCGGTCGGCGCTGCGGTGGTCGCTGCCGGTGCGGCCGACCTGGTGGCCGGCGCGGGCGTCTGCGCCCAGGCGTTCAGGGACAGGCAGGCCGCCATGAGCATGGCGGCCAGGATCGGAAAGCGACGCGAACTCTTCATTTGTTACCCAAACCCTTCGAGGAGGAATTGCTGTCCAGGCTGCCGCTGGCAGCCGGATCGGGGGAGGTGACCGGCGCGATCGGTGCGACCGGCGCCGAGGCGGAGCCGGCGGGCGCGGAGGCCGCAGCCTCGGCGAACTTGCCGACGTATTCGATCTTGGCGTTCTCGCGCATGGCCTTGATGTCCTTGGCCAGGAGATCGGTGCGACGTTGGTTCAGCAGGAATTGCTCGATCGCCGGACGGGCCTGCTCCAGCGTGACCGGCTGGCTGCGCGAGCCGGCCAGGTACACCACCAGCAGCCCGGTGGGCGTGGCGTTGAGCATCGATTGGCCGTCCTTGAGACGGGCCACGGCATCCAGCGAATTCAGAGGAAGCTGCTCGGCCGAGCGGACCGCCTGGGTGCCGACGAACTTGATGTCGTTGGCCTTCAGGTAGTCCAGGAACTCGGGCAAGGTCTTGGCTTCGCCCAGCCGCGCGCGCAGTGCGTCGAACTGCTCGGGCTTGGCCTCGATACTGATTTCCTGCAAGTTGTAGATGCGACGGTCGGCAAACAGCGCCGGCTTGTCGTTGTAGTACTGCGTGATCTCTTGGGGCTGCGGCTTGGAAGCCGTCTCGCCCAGACGCTCAGCATAGGCCCGCGCGATGATTTCGCGCTTGGCGGTTTCGATCTGTTGCACCACCCGCGGATCGCGGTCGAGCTTGAGGTCCTGGGCCTTCTGAACCGCCAGTTCCTGGTCGATCAGGCGCTCCAGCACCTGGCGCGACGCGCCCTCCACCTGGTCAGGCTTGAGGTTGGGCTGGCGCTGCAGCACGAAGTTGATCTGGTGAACGGTGATCTCTTCCTTGTTCACCTTGGCCGCCGTTTGCGACGCCTTGGCACCGCTGCCACCGCCGCACGCAGTCAGTGCCACGGCCATCAAGGTGGCCGCCGTCAGAGCCGCCAAACGAAATCCGCTGGGTGCCCGCATCCTCATCACTTTCATGGCTTCGACTCTCGTTGTTATGCCTGTCCTGGCGGCCCTCACAGGCCGTTTCACGCGGTCGCGTGAGCGGCGAGTGTAGCCCTGCACCATGACGGAATATGCCCATTCCATGCCGTTCAAACCCCCCTCACTCCCTAGACTAGGTGGGTCAATAGCAAGAATGGCTCCCGCCCCTCCCGAGGCGGTCGTCGAAGCCCCCGCGATTGAGGGGGGCGTGTTCGTAACTAGTGCGACATCACGTCAGCACTTGATACCAGCATGCAACGCCACCATGCCGCCGGTGAGGTTGTGAACGTCCACATGACCGAAGCCGGCGGTCTTCATCATGGCCTTCAGCTCGGCCTGGGGCGGATGCATGCGGATGGATTCGGCCAGGTAGCGATAGCTGTCGGCGTCGCCGGCGATCATCTGGCCGATGCGGGGCAGGATCTTGAAGGAATACCAGTCATACGGCTTGCGCAGCGGCGCCGCCACCTGGGAGAACTCCAGCACCAGCAGGCGCCCGCCCGGCTTGAGCACCCGGCACATCTCGGACAGCGCGCGGTCCTTGTGCGTCATGTTGCGCAGGCCGAAGGCCACACAGACCAGGTCGAAGCTGGCATCGCGGTAGGGCAAGGCTTCGGCGTCGCAGAGGTTGGTCGGCAGGACCAGGCCTTCATCGAGCATGCGCTCCCGACCGGTGCGCAACATCGCCTCATTGATGTCGGTATGCACCACCATGCCGCGCTCGCCCACCTTCTTGGCGAAGGCGCGGGCCATGTCGCCGGTGCCGCCGGCGATGTCGAGCACCCGCTCGCCGGGCTTGAGGTTGGCCACCGCCACGGTGTAGGTCTTCCAGGCGCGATGCAGGCCCATCGACATCAGATCGTTCATCACGTCATAGCGCGAGGCGACCGAATCGAACACGCCCCGCACCCGGCGGGCCTTGGCGTTTTCGTCGACGGTCTCGAATCCGAAGTGGGTGCTGCTCATGGAGGGGTCCTGCTGTTGTGCTTGCCGCAAGGTTGACGCCGAATCTGAAGGCTGAACCCTGACACGGTGAATCTGGGGGCCTGAACGCTCGGTGCGGGCCGCCGGACACGGCGGGCCCAGGTCAACGGGCGGATCGGTGTGTCAGAGCGCGCGGGATCGGGTGTCGTCGCTGCGGGTGAAATCGTGTGGGGATGAGGCGGTGGCGAACCTGATCGGGATCAGTGTGCGCCGCCGCAACCGTGTCCGTCATGGCCGCCGGTCTTCTTACCGGGCATCGGGGCATCCCGATCCAGGCCGGCGGCGGCCAGGCGGGCTTCGTAATCGCTCATCAGCTGCGCCTGGTCGCGGCCCAGGCTGTAGAGATAGGCCCAGGTGAACAGACCGCTTTCATGGCCATCGGAAAACAGCGGCTGCAGCGCGTAGTGGCCCACCTGCTGGACGGCGACGATCTGCACCTCGCGCTTGCCGGTCTGCAGCACTTCCTGGCCGGGGCCATGGCCCTGCACTTCTGCCGAGGGGCTCATCACCCGCATCAGCTCGAACGGGATGCGAAAGCGCGCGCCGTCGGAAAACGCCAGTTCCAGCGTGCGTGACTGCTGGTGAACGACGATGTCGGTCGGGAGGGGCGTGGAAGGGTCGAGGCCGGCCATGGGTGCGTCGACGGTCTCTCAGCGAGGCCGACGAGGAATGCAGATACAAGTCCGGCAGTGTAGCGGCGGCCTCGGAAATAAAAAAACCCGCCGGCTCGCACCGGCGGGAATCAACGGGGGCCCCGTTCGGGCCCAGGACCCCCGGCTTACCAAACGAGGTGGTTGGCAAGAAGGGACTTCACCATCCCAGCGTCAGCGTGTAGCTGCTGGCACCACCGCCGTAGTACGCGACACGCAGGTAGAGCGTGATCGCGGCCGTACCGCTGTTGGTGTAGGTGAAGTTGTCTGTTTGACCGTTACCCAGCTCGCTGCTGCGCAGTTGCGAGCCGCGGCTGTTTTGCAGGTAGAGGTCGTAATCGATGGTGCTGCCCATGGCGAGCGAGGCGCTCAGCGTCTTGCCGGCCGGCAGGCTGATGCGGAAGTAGTCGGTATCGGTGGTGGCCGACAGCCCGCCATTGATCGTGCCCGGCGCGGCGATCACCTGAGCGGCGGACCGGTTGTTGTTGGGCTCGACTTCGCTGATCGTCGTCCCGCCACCGGTCCCGCTCAGGATCGCTGTGATGGCGGCATTGGCGTCCAGCAGACCCGAACCGCATTGGTTGCAGGTGCCGGGGAAGGCCCGCGCACTGCTCTTCAAGGCGGCGGTGATCTGGTCGGGCGTGGCGGTCGGCTTGGCGCTGTAGAGCAGCGCAGCCACCCCGGCGACATGTGGCGACGCCATCGACGTGCCCTGGTAGTAGGCGTAGCTGTCGGAGCCCGGCGTGGAGGTGCCGGTGTTGAGCGTCGACAAGATGCCGTTGCTGGCGCTGGAACGGGTGTCGCCACCCGGCGCGGCCAGCGCGACGTCGTTGCCGTAGTTCGAGTAGTAGGCCCGCGCGCCGTAACGGTCGGTCGCCGCCACCGTGACCACGCCGGTGCAACTGGCCGGACTGAAGTTGGCCGCATCGGCGTTGGAATTGCCTGCCGCCACGATCACGCTGGCTCCGCGGGCCCGGGCGCCGTTGACGGCGGCCTGGGTGGTGCTGTCGCAGCTGCCGCTGCCGCCCAGCGAGAGGTTCAGCACCTTGGCGGGCGTGGCATTGGCCGGGATGCCGGACACCGTGCCACCCGAGGCCCAGGTGATGCCGTCGGCGATGTCGGAGGTGTAGCCGCCGCACTTGCCGAGTACGCGCACCGGCTGCACCTTGGCGTTGAAGGCGATGCCGGCCACGCCCAGCGCGTTGTTGGTCTTGGCGGCGATGGTGCCGGCCACGTGCGTGCCGTGCCAGCTGGAACTGGAGGCCGGATCCCCGGCGGCGCATTCGTTGGCGGCGTTGTAGTCGCCAGGGTCGATCGGGTCGTTGTCCCGACCGTTGCCATCCACCGAGACAAAGGTGTCGGCAATCATGTCGTAGCCCGCGACGATCTGGCCGGACAGGTCGGCATGAGCCCTGTAGCCGGTATCGAGCACCGCCACGACCACGCCGGTGCCGGTGGCCTGATCCCAGGCCGCCGGGGCACGGATGCCGCCGGTCGTGTCATACAGGTCCCATTGGGACGTGTAGCTCGCGTCATCCGGGGTGAGCATCGGATACATCTTGCGGTCCGGCTCGACGTAATCGACATTGGCGTCGGCGGCCTTGATCTGGGCGCCGAGGTCGCGCAGTTGGGCAACGCTGAGCTGGCGGTCCAGCTTGTAGACGTGGGCGCCGGTGCCCATCTGGCGCAACAGGCTCAAGCGGGCGCCCAGCGGGGCGGCCAGTTGCTGCAGCTTGTCGGTCCGGGTGCTCAGGGCGGCGCTGGCCACGGCCTGCGCCTGCAGGGCCACACCGCTACGCTGCTGGACGGCCACACTGCCGTCCTTGTATTTGACGATCAGACGGTCGGTCTGCTCGGACAGGAGCTTCGGCGCCTTGTCCACATCCGCGGAGGAAACGCCGGCATGGGCGGCGGTTGCGCTGATCAGACCCAGAGCCAGGGCAAGGCTGATCTTGTTCATACGAAACATGCTGCGTTCTCCTGATGGATCAACCCGAAGCCGCCACGCGGCATCCCCTCGCTCACCCTGAAGCCCTGGCAGACCATTGGGGTGAACATTCCGCAGACCCTTTCGAATCAGCGTGTCGCCAGTGTAGGAAGTCAGGCTCGCGTCAGGCAGCCCCACCTGCAAGAGTTAACAGGGCGGAATACCCCGATAACTTTTTTGTGTTGAGACGTGTCAAACAAAAGGTTCGCATCGCTCACTGCAGCGGTGGAACGCGGCTTGGCGCAGGCGCCATCGGGGATGGCGGGGCCTTGAGCGAACGACGTGCCCGCGAACGATGACGCGCGGAGCGAGTCCTGTGTGACATCGCCACAGGTTGCCCAGGGCGACGTCAGCCCTGCGGCAGGGACCCGACGTCACCTTTTCCTGGCGTTGACGCTGTCAGCATGCTCGGCCTACACGCGCGCACGCGTCAGCGGACCGTGTGCGAGAACGGCGATCTGACGGATCTTCATGTGCCGCGCGTGCCAGCGGACTGCGTGGTTGAGCGGGACCGATCGACATGGGCGGCCGAGTGAGGCGGCGAGCCCGGGCCACGGCGGGACGGTCCGGCGAGCGCCGTTTCAGCGCCTCGCCCGAGTCCGTGCCCTACGGCTTTTGCCGCAGTGCGGCGATCTGCTTGGCAGGCCACTGCGCGAACAGGAGCAAGCCGGCCATCAGCCACAGCGGCGCGGCCGCGGCGCTCACGCTGGCCAGCGCGCCGAACCCCAGCGGCATGGCGACGGTGGCGCCATTGGTGGCCAGCATGCGCAGGCCGAGCGCCTGTCCATGCCGATCCACCGGCGTGACCTGGTGCAGGGTGGCCAGCACCATCGGCTGGACCGAGCCGAGCGCAATGCCGAGGATGGCCGAGCCGATCATCAACCCTGGGGTACCGGGCAGCCAGGCGTAGACCATCAGGATCAGGGTCGCGGCGGTCATGGCCGCGCGCAGGGCCTTGACCTCGTCGAGGTGATGGGACCAGCGGACGATGGCCAGGCGAACCACGGTCGCGGCGGCGGCGAAACTGCCCAGCACTAGGCCGATGCTGGAGGCCGACAGGCCCTTGGCATGGCCCACCACCGGCACCACGAAGCTGTGCGCATCCCAACAGGCGGACAGCACGATGTTCACCACCAGCAGATGGCGCAGCGCGGGGTCGCGCAGGAGGTCCCAGGCCGGACGCGCCTTGACGGACGTTGGGCGCTCTCGCGGGGGATGACGCGGCACCCGTAGCGCCACCGCCCAGGCGACCAGCGGAAGCACCACCGCCAGCGAAAACGCCGCCCAGTAGCCGGCGATGTCGATCAGGATGCCCGCCATGACCGGTGCCAACGCGTTGGACAACGCCGGCCCCAGGGCCACCCAGCTGAACACGCGCTTGAGCTGGGACGGATCAGCCGCCAACAGACCGGCCTCTCGCTGGATGGCCACAGCGGCCACCGAAATCGCCCCGCCGCACAGCAGACAACCCAAGCCCATCAGCCACACCGATTGGGAGGGAAGCGCCAGCAGGGAGAGCGCCGCACCGGCAAAGGCCATCAGCACCCCGATGCCCACCGGCCGATGGAAGCCGAAGCGATCCGCCAGACGACCCGCCCAGAGCGACAAGCCGATTGGCGCGACTGCAAACAGGCTCAGCAATACGCCCACGGTCCACTCGCCGTAGCCCCGGCTCAGCACCCAGAGACTGGCCGCGACCCGGGTCGTTGCCATGCAGGCATGCACCGCCACCAACGTGGCAATGACTGCGGGAAAGGCACTGCGCAGATTGGGGGGCGGTTCGTGGGCGGCGGACGGCACCGCGGCCTCGGAGGCGTACGCGGCCGATGCCGATGCCGATGCCGATGCCGATGCGACAGATGCTGCGGGTGCGGCGGCTGACGCGATCGGCTGGGCCGATGCCGGCGCCAAGTCGACCTCTGACGCCGACGTGGCGGCCACGATCACGGGCTCGTCATCACCTTGCCCGGGCACAGGGGCCGATGGCGAGGGGGTGACGGGCCCATGGGCGCTCATCCTGCCAGGCCCTCATCGTCGGCGGCTTGGCCGAGTTGCAGCACGCGCGACATCTGGTCTTCAGGCAAGGCCTCCACCGTCTTCAGGCGGCGGGTCATGGCGCGGGTGCGCACTTCGGCGGCGTCGATGGTGTTGCTGGCTTCCTCGAGCTTTTTCTTGGTCTTGGCCAGCACGTCGCCGAACTTGCCGAATTCGGTCTTGACGGCGGAAAGCACTTCCCAGACCTCGGCGGAACGCTTTTCGAGTGCCAGCGTGCGGAAGCCCATCTGCAGGCTGGAGAGCGTGGCCAGGAGCGTGGTCGGGCCGACCAGCATCACCTTGTGTTCACGCTGCAGCGATTCGGACAGGCCGGGCCGACGAAGCGCTTCGGCATACAAGCCTTCGGTGGGCAGGAACAGCAGCGCGAAGTCGGTGGTGTGCGGCGGGCCGAGGTACTTTTCGCGGATGGTCTTGGCTTCCAGGCGCAGTCGGGTCTCGATGGCGCGGGCGGACAGCTCGGCGGCGGGCGCATCGGCGCGCTCTTGCGCCTCGATCAGGCGTTCGTAGTCTTCGCGGGGGAATTTGGCATCGATGGGCAGCCAGAGCGGCTGGCCATCCGCGCGCTGGCCGGGCAGCTTGAGGGCGAACTCCACCCGGGCGCCGCTGCCGGGCAAGGTCTCGACGTTGGAGGCGTACTGCTCCGGCGTGAACACCTGTTCCAGCAGGCCGGCCAATTGCACTTCGCCGAAGATGCCACGGGTCTTCACATTGGTGAGCACCCGGTTGAGCGAACCGACGTCGCGGGCCAGGGTCTGCATTTCACCCAAACCGCGATAGACCTGTTCCAGCCGTTCGGCGACCTGCTTGAAGCTTTCGCCCAATCGATGCTCGAGCGTCGCGTGCAGCTTCTCGTCCACGGTGGCGCGCATTTGCTCGAGCTTCTTCTCGTTGTCCTGCTGGATCGATTGCAGACGGGCTTCGACGGTGCGCCGCGTCTCGGCCAGGCCGACCTCGTTGCGCTGGGCGAGTGACTGCATCTGCTCGGTCAGCAGGCTGGCCAGACGTGCGCCGGCGGCGTCCTGCGCCTCGCGCGCGGTGGCGGCCTGCTGGGCCAGGGCCTGCTGAAGTGCGGCGAGCTGGACGCGGAAGCTGTCGATCTGCTCGTTCTGGGTGCGGGCCACATCGCCGCCTTGGGCCAGCAGCGCCTGCTGGAACTGGGTCAGCGTGGCCAGCGTTTCCTGGCGCAGGCTGCTGTTGGCGCGGATCATTTCCTCGCGCAGGCCGGCATTCACGCGACTCAACTCATCGCGCAGGCCGCGCTCCAGGCGCTCGCCGGACTGCTGGATCAAGGGTGCCAACGGCTCTTCCTGGGTGCCGGCGCCGGCTTGACGCCGCTGGGTCAGCAGCACGAGCAACAGCAGGATCACGATCAGGACCGACAGGCCCAGGCTCAGCAGTTCGGCGAATGTCATGCCGGGATTGTCTCCCGCCCTGCCCGTCCCTCGTGCGCAACTCGGCGACGCCGAACACCCCGCCCTGCCACCGACCCACCCACCACCCACACCTCCGGAACCCCAAAACGCCGAAACGCCGAAACACCGAAACGCCAAAACACCACAACACCACAACGCCCAAACGCATCGGACCGCTGCAGCCGGCGGCCCTCGGAGCGAATGCGTAGCGTCTGAGCGCAGAGGGCTGCCGGCTGCGGCGGTCACGCTCGGTCGAGGCAGGACGGGAGACTGCGACCACGACTCAAGCCCAACACCGCAAGCCGCGCCACATCAACGAGAACACGCGTCGCCAAAACCAAAACGGAGCGCTGCAGCCGGCGGCCCTCGGAGCGAATGCGTAGCGTCTGAGCGCAGAGGGCTGCCGGCTGCGGCGGTCACGCTCGGTCGAGGCAGGACGGGAGACTGCGACCACGACTCAAGCCCAGCACCGCAAGCCGCGCAACATCAACGAGAACACGCGGCGCCAAAACCGCAACGGACCGCTGCAGCTGGCGGCCCTCGGAGCGAATGCGTAGCGTCTGAGCGCAGAGGGCTGCCGGCTGCGGCGGTCACGCTCGGTCGAGGCAGGACGGGAGACTGCGACCACGACTCAAGCCCAGCACCGCAAGCCGCGCAACATCAACGAGAACACGCGTCGCCAAAACCAAAACGGACCGCTGCAGCCGGCGGCCCTCGGAGCGAATGCGTAGCGTCTGAGCGCAGAGGGCTGCCGGCTGCGGCGGTCCCGCTCGGTCGAGGAAGGACGGGAGACGCTCACCCGCGCCGCCCAGACCCGCCCCAGCCCTCACCTCGCCCGGAGCTGCCCCGCATTCAACGGCGTCTTGGCCGTCCCGCCGGTGAGCGCCAGGATGAGGTTGTCCACCGCCAACGCGCTCATGGCACGGCGGGTGGCGACGGTCGCGCTGGCGATGTGCGGCGTCAGCACCACGTTCTCGCAGTCGAGCAGCGCGGGATGCACGGTCGGCTCGCCTTCGAACACGTCCAGGCCCGCCGCTGCGATGGTGCCGGCCTTGAGCTCGGCGGCCAGGGCGGCGTCGTCCACCACACCGCCGCGGGCGATGTTGACCAGCGTCGCGGTGGGCTTCATCAGGCGGAGTTCACGCTGCCCGATGAGGTGGTGCGAGGAGGCGCTGTAGGGCACCACGATCACCAGATGGTCGGCCCGGCGCAGCAACTCGTCCTTCTCGACCCATTGGGCGCCCAGCGGGCCTTCCTGGTCGGCCGGCAGGCGACTGCGGTTGTGATAGATCACCGGCATGCCGAACCCCAGGTGACCACGCCGCGCGATGGCGGCACCGATGCGTCCCATGCCCAGCACGCCCAGCGTGGCGCCATGGATGTCCGCCCCGGCGAACAGGGTCACCGACCAGTGCTGCCACCGTCCGGCCCGCAGGAAGTGTTCGCTCTCGGTGATGCGGCGCGCAGTGGCCATCATCAGCGCGAAGCCGAAATCGGCGGTAGTTTCGGTCAGGACATCGGGGGCATTGGTGACCAGCACACCGCGTTCGCTGCAGGCGGCCACATCGATGTTGTTGTAGCCCACGGCCATGGTGCAGACCACCCGCAGGTCTGGACAGGCATCCAGCAGCTTGACGTCGATCTTGTCGCTGCCGCTGATGTAGACGCCGGCCTTGCCTTGCAGACGGCGGATCAGTTCGTCCTGGGGCCAGGGGAGATCGGTGTCGTTGGACTCCACCTCGAAATGGGGCCGCAGCCGATCGACGATGTCGTCGAAGGTCTTGCGGGCCACCAGGACCTTGGGCCGGCCGGCGGCAGCCTGGGACGTGGGGGGGGTGCTCGTGCTCATCTCGGTCTCCTTGTCGGCATCAGATCGACGAGACCCGCGATGACTTCGCGCATGGCCCCGCCCGCGTCACCCCTCGCGCGGATCGCGGCGAGCGGGATCGGCCTGGCGGGCGGCAATGCCGCGACATGGCATGCGTGGACGGGCGGCGACTGTGGGCGAGTCGGTGTCCGTCGAACCCCGGGGCCGACCCGTCTCGGCGGGCCGGAGGGTCCGGCACATTGTGGGGGAAGCAGGTCCGACCGCGGTCCCCGCGACGGCGGCCTGCGGAACGAGGATCGCCCACCTCATTCCTGCAATCGAGGAATCTATTCGATGAATCGGGTGAAGCCGCTCACCGGTTCGCGCTCGGTGACCAAGGTGTTCTCCACCGCCTGCGGATCGGCATAGCCGAGCGACATGCCGCAGACCAGCATCTGCTCCGGTCCCAATCCCAGGTCTTCGGCGATCAGGCGATGGAATTGGGTGAAGGCGGCCTGGGGGCAGGTGTGCAGGCCGTGGGCCCGGGCGGCAATCATGATGTTCTGCAGGAACATGCCGTAGTCCAGCCAACTGCCTTGACGCATGACGCGGTCGATGGTGAACATCAGGCCGACCGGCGCATCGAAGAAGCGGTAGTTGCGGCCATGCTGCTCGTGCATGCGCAGCTTGTCCGTCTTGGTGATGCCCAGCAGGCCGTACAGATCCCAGCCCACCTTGCGACGGCGGTCGATGTAGGGCGAGACCCATTCGCGCGGGTAGTAGTGGTATTCCTCGCTGTGGGTCGCCAGGGCCTCGGGGTCGTCGTAGCAGGCCTGGATGCGATCGGCGAGGCGGTCCTTGGCGTCCCCGGTGAGCACGTGGACCTGCCAGGGCTGGGTGTTGGTGCCCGAGGGCGCGCGCGCCGCCACCTCCAGCACGCGCTCGATCAGGTCCCGCGGCACCGGGGTGGGCAGGAAGGCGCGCATCGAGTGGCGCGTCTGAATGGCCGCCTCGACAGCGGCCGTCTGCGCATCGGTGGGGACCAGAAAGGGATCGGGCAGGCTCATGTCATCTCCAGTGCGACCAGTGCGGTCAGGTAGGCCTCGGGCAGTGCATCGACAGGACGCCGCGATTGTCGGTCCACATACACATGGACAAAGTGACCGCGCGCCGCGCACAGCGGCTCGCCCGCAGCGAAGAGGCCGATCTCGTAACGCACGCTGGAGCGGCCCCGCCGGCTGACGCGCAAGCCGGCCTCGACCGCCTGTGGAAATGCCAGCGACGCAAAGAAGTTGCAGTGCGTCTCCACCACCAGTCCGATGACCGCGCCCTGGTGCAGGTCCAGTGCGCCCTGCTCGATCAGGTAGCGATTCACCGCCGTATCGAAGAGGCTGTAGTAGACGACGTTGTTGAGATGGCCGTAGAGGTCGTTGTCCATCCAGCGGGTCGGCACCGGGATGAAGTGGGCGAAGGCGCTGCGCGGCTCGGGTGTCGGGCGTTCGGCGGTCATGGCGCGGATTCTTTCATTGGAAGGAATCCGTCGCTGTCGCCTGCGCAACTGGCAAGGCGCGGTGCGCGCCCGTGACGCTCGCCGCGCAGCGAGGCGGTGCGGCAGCCCTGGGGATCAGTCGGATGTCGCGCCTGACTGTGCAGGCTTAGCGGGCGGGTGGCCCCCATCCAGGCAACTGTGCCACATGACGGTGTTGTGATCGGCATCCTGAGCTACGTGGTCGATCACCAGCAGGCGCACGGGCTCACTGCCGACGTTGACCGCTGAATGCCAACGGTTCTGCATCTCGACAATGAGCTCGCCCGCTTCGAATCGGCGGACGCGGCCGGTGTCGACGTCGGTAATCTCCAACTGGCCGGACAGCATCTGGCCATAACGGGGCGCAGGATGCATATGCACCGGCAATTTCGCTGCCGGCTCGACCGTGTAATGCGCCGCGAGCACCCTCGGCTGCGCGGGCATGCGCAACGGATCGCCGTTGTAGCTGCCGACGGCGTCCCAGAGCAGCCGGGCGCCTGGCCGGCTGCCGCGGTCCGCAGGCAGCGCCTGGGTGGCGGGATCCCGATGATCGATCAGCAGCAGTTGCGCGCCATCGGTCCCAGCCCAGGCCAACTGGCCGGTATCCGCCACGAACGATCCGCGCTGATGGGTGACATGCCCGGCGCCGTCAGCCTCCACCACGCACAGCGTGCCTTCCTGGACATAGGCATACCTCGCCACCAGACCCGACGCCCGATCCAGTGGTTGCCGCGATTCAAGGTTGAGCACCGCCGCAGTGAGGCGGGGCGATGGCGGCATCTGAACCGGCTCGCCGCGATAGGTCGGCGTCACGTTGGCCAACGACTCGACGGTCACGGGTGGCGGTGCCGTGGATCGTCGAGACAAGGCCGGCGACATCGCCGCTTGGCAGTGCTCAGCCGACTCGTCGGGCGGAGGGGTCAATGGCTGTGCCGACGAAGACAAGGCATACATGGCAGCTCCTGGAAGTGTCTGGGAGCCCATGAGTCAGCCATCGTGCGGATTGGATCCGCGCCGGTGTAGGCCTGGCGGTCGCTCAGGAACGTCGCATCGTGAGGAGGGGGCCTGAACCTGGCGCTCAGCCCGTCGTCGACAGGCCGGCGGCGGTGCCGGCCTGCGTTTGTCGATCACGCCATCGACCCCAGGCTTGCGCCGCCGCCTCCAAGGTCCGCTGCTGGATGTCGACTGTCACCGACAGGTCTTCGCCATAACCGCCGGCCATGCTGAGGGCCACCGGGATGTGTCGATCGAAGAGCGCCTCCAGCACCCGACGGTCTCGTTGCAACAGCCCATCCGCGGTCAACTTCAAGCGGCCAAGCCGGTCGCCTTCATGCGGATCGGCACCGGCCAGGTAGAAGGCGAGACCGGGCATGCGGCCGTCCAGGCGGCGCCAGACCTCTGCCATCGCATCGTCGAGCGCGCGGAGGTAGGCCTCGTCACCGCAGCCATCCGGCAGGCCGACATCCAGGTCGCTGCGTTCCTTGCGGAATGGGAAGTTTTTTTCGCCGTGCAGCGACAGGGTGAAGACGGTCTCGTCCTCCGCGAAGATGCTGGCGGTGCCGTTGCCTTGATGGACATCCAGGTCGATCACCAGCACGCCCAGCCCCGCCGGACCATGCATGGGCGCCAAAGCTGCTGGCGCACGCCTGGCGCGGTGATGCGCCGCCTGCATCACGCGCGCGGCGACCGCCACATCATTGAACACGCAGAAGCCGCTGCCCTTGTCTGCATACGCATGGTGCGTACCGCCCGCCAAGCTGGCGGCCACGCCCTCTTCCAGTGCAGCGCGGGCGGCGTCGATGGTGGCGCCGACCGAGAACAGCGAACGTCGCAGCAGGCTGGGCGCCCAAGGGAAGCCGATTTCGCGCTGGGCGGCCGGGCTCAGGGTGCCGTGCAGGACGGCGTCGATGTAGTCCGGCGTGTGCACCAGCGCCAGCACGTCGGTATCCGCCGGTTGCGCCACTTGCAGGCGCAGCAGGCCGGGGTCGCGCTCCAGCCGCTCACGGAGCAACTGGTATTTGGACTGGGGGAAGCGGTGGCCGGGCGGCAGCGCCAGCGTCAGATGGTCGTAGTGGAACGCACGCATGGTCGCCACCTTACCCGGGGTTGACGCCTCGAGTGGGCGTCGCCTCACGATCCGGAGCAAACGCGATGGATGCTTCACCTCTCCCAGGGCGCTTCGGTCGATTGCGCCAGTGGACCTTCCCCGGGTGGGGCACGGGCACAGACAACGCCAGACAACCCAGGCCACCGGCGCCGCCCACGACCGGTCATAAATCCAATGATTTCAGGCACCTACGGGCTTTGCTGCGCCGCAGCAAAAAGAGCTTGCAATCCTTCAAGCGGGTCCTATACTTGGTTTCATGTTGCAGCGCAGCAAACACCAAGAGGGGTCACGCAAGGGTCCGCTCAAGGGTGTTCAAGCACTCGCAATACCGGCCATCAGCCTGCCGTATCACCGGGCTGAGAGACTGAATTGAATCCATCTAGGAGATTTCGCATGCTGACCCCAGAACAACTGATCGCCGCCCAGAAGACCCAGCTGAACGCCCTGTTCGGCCTGACGAGCAAGGCTTTCGAAGGCGTCGAGAAGCTGGTCGAACTGAACCTGCAAGTCGCCCGCACCGCCCTGAGCGAAGCGGCTGAAACCGCCCAGACCGTGCTGTCCATCAAGGACGCCCAGGAACTGATGGCCTTGCAAGCCTCGCTGCTGCAGCCGTCCGCTGAAAAGGCCGTGGCCTACAGCCGCCACGTCTACGACATCACCACCGCCACCACCTCGGAATTCACCAAGCTGGCTGAGGCGCAGGTCGCTGATGCGCAAGACAAGTTCGGCTCGGTCGTCGAGAACGCGACCAAGAACGCACCTGCTGGCACGGAAAATGCTGTTGCATTGGTGAAGTCGGCGGTCGCCGCGGCCAACAACGCTTACGAGAGCATGCAAAAGGCTGTCAAGCAAGCCAGCGAGATCGTTGAGAACAATGTCAACACCGTGACCACCACGGCGTTGAAGACCAGCCAGACGGCACGCGCGCCGAAACGCGCGGCAGCCTGACAGGTCACTGCACCGGTTGTCTCCTCGGTACCCAAGGAAGCTAGGCTTCCCAAGTGCCCTTCAAGCCCAGCGAATGCTGGGCTTTTTTTTGCCGGTACGCGGCGCTTGGGAGGATCAGGCGGGCAAAACGCCGCGGCCTTCACCGCCGAAGTGACGGCGCCGACCTGACAGCGCCACGCTGCAACAGCGGCTATCGGAGCCGCCCCCAGCCGCTCAGTTCACGGACGCGCTCACCCCGTGCGCCACATCGCGGAGCACGCCCTGCACGATCCGGTCGCGCAATGCCTCACGATCGTGCAGGGGATAACGCGGCAGCCCCACCACCAGCAGCAGGTAGCCCATGGTTTTGGCGCTCATGAGGTCGGTCATCGCCCGGACCTCACCCTCTTCCGGTACATGCCCTGCAGGCGCGCACGCGGCCACCCGCTCGTGGATCAGGCCCAGCAGCCGGGTGTAGATGGGTTGCTGGGCCTCGCCGACCTGCGTCAGCGACGCACTGCTCTGGGACATGTAGATCATCCGGAACTGCTCCGGATGGCGTTCCCAGAAATCGAAGAAGCACAGCAGATGGGCTTGCAGCACCTCCCGGGGACCGCGCTGGCCATTGCCGGCCTCCAGCAGCTCATCGGTCAGCGCTTCGAAGACTTCGATCCACAGGCCATCCAGCAAGGCCTGCTTGTTGGCGAAGTAGCTGTAGATCGCCATGGTGGAAATGCCCAGCTCCTGCGCCAGACGACGCATGCTCAGCGCTTCCACCCCTTCGTCACGGTAGATCGCGCGCGCCCGCTCCAGCATGTCGCGTTTCAGGGCGGCCATCTCCGCCGGGCCGCGTCGCAGCCGCGGGGTCGGACGGTCCTTGTTGGGTGACTGTTCCAAAGCGTTTTCCCATCATTCCGGATTTAGCGTCGGCGTACGTTAACCCACCGCTCGACCCACGTTAAATACTCCCGAACCCTGGACCAAGTGGGCGATTAGCAGACGCCTAAGCACCTGACAATCTGGGCAAACGACATGCCCCGCAGCTCAGTCGCACTGACGCGTGTCGATTCCTTCGATCTCCTGGAGTCCTCATGTCCGTGCTCGACCGTCTGTCCGTCGGGGCCAAGCTCGGCCTCGCCTTCGCGATCGTCTTGATGATCACCGCCGGGCTGGGTGTACTGTCTCTGGTCCAGCTCAGCCGGGTCGACCACACCGCCAACGAGTTGGCGGCCCACTGGCTCCCCTCGGTGCGGCAAGTGCAATTGATCAATTTGACGGTGACCCGCTACCGCACCCGTGAATATCGCTTCATGTTGGACGACGGCGAGGCGCGCAAGGCGGACGCGGCGAAGATCGATCAGTCGCGCCAAGCCGTCGAGGAACAACTCAAGCGCTACGAGACCTTGGTGAGTTCGTCCGACGAGGCCGCCAAACTCAAGGATGTGCGCGCGCTGTGGGCCACCTACCTGGAACTCAGTACCCGGATGATGCAGACCGCGCAGGCCGGCGACGAGGGCCAGGCGCGCAAGATGCTGACAGTGGACGGATTGCCTCGCTATGAAGCCTTGGGCAAGGCACTGGAGGAACTGGTGGAGCTGAACAGCGCCAGTGCTCAGGCGGCCAATGAATTGGGAGACCGCATCTATGCCACCAGCCGTTGGGAGGTGGTCGCCATCACCATCCTCGCGATGGCCTTGGGCACCGTGTTCGCCGCGGTGATCACGCGGCGGATCACCCGCCCGCTCCGTGCCTCGGTTCGACTGGCAGAAGCGGTGGCGATCGGCGATCTCACCCAGACCCTGCGCCCTCGCGGCAGCGACGAGGTGGCACAGTTGCAGCAAGCCTTGCTGCGCATGGTCACCCAGCTCAAGGCGGTCGTCGCCGAGGTGCGCGAGGGGGTGGTGTCGGTGTCCAGCGCGTCGTCCCAGATTGCCATCGGCAACGAGGACTTGTCGGCGCGAACGGAACAGACCGCCTCCAACCTGGAGGAAGCCGCCTCCAGCATGGAAGAGTTGACTGGCGCCTTGGCGCAGTCCTCCGACACCGCGCGCCAGGCCAACCAGTTGGCCGGCAGTGCGGCGGAAGCCGCGACCCGTGGGGGTCGTGTCGTGGGTCAGGTCGTGGCGCGGATGGGGGACATCAGCTCAGCGTCACAACGCATTTCCGACATCATCGGCACCATTGACGGCATCGCCTTCCAGACCAACATCCTGGCGCTGAACGCGGCGGTGGAAGCTGCACGCGCCGGTGAGCAGGGCCGTGGTTTTGCGGTGGTCGCCAGTGAGGTCCGGTCGCTGGCGCAGCGCAGCGCGGAAGCTGCCAAGGAAATCAAGAATCTGATCACCCGATCGGTCGAAACGGTGCAAGCCGGCACGGTGGACGTGGCGCAAGCCGGGCACGCCATGGACGACATCGTCTCCGGCGTGCGCCGCGTGACCGATCTGATGGGCGAGATCGCAGCCGCTTCCACCGAGCAGAGCAACGGCATCGGTCAGGTCAACCAGGCGGTGGCGCAGCTGGACCAGATGACGCAGCAGAATGCCGCGCTGGTCGAAGAATCGAGTGCGGCCGCCACCTCCCTGCGGGAGCAGGCGAAGCGGCTGGAGGACGTGGTGTCGGTGTTCAAGGTCGCCTGACGGCCGCCCTGTCGCAGAATCAGGCACCGGCGACGGCATACTCGCAGGTCATGGCTGCCCGCACCCCCACCTTTTTCGAGACCGCCGCCGAGTTCCGCGCCTGGCTGGACCAGCATGCCGCCACCGCCACCGAGCTGGTGGTGGGCTTTCGCAAGCGCGGCAGCGGCCTGCCCAGCCTGGACTGGCCCGAGTCGGTGGACGAAGCCCTGTGCCACGGCTGGATCGACGGTGTCCGCACCCGCATCGACGACAAGTCCTACAAGATCCGCTTCACCCCTCGCCGGGCGGGCTCGATCTGGAGCGCCATCAACATCGGCCGCGTCGAAGCGCTCACCAAGGAGGGTCGAATGACTGCCGCCGGCCTGGCGGCCTTCGAAGCCCGGCTGGCGCATAAGTCACGGGTGTATTCGCATGAGCAGCAGAAGGACCAGATCGAGCTGACGCCCGCCCAGGAGGTCGCGTTCCGCCACCATCCCGAGGCCTGGGCCTTCTTCCAGCAGCAGCCGGACGGTTACCAGCGCACCAGCATCTGGCACATCCTCAGCGCCAAGAAGACCGAGACACAGACCGCGCGCTTGAACAAGCTGATCGAAGCATCCGCTCGCGGCGAACGGCTTTAAGCCTTTGCGCGCGGTGGAGGGATCGCGTCATCGCGCGATCACCGCATGACCGCCCGCAAAGGCCCCGCCGGGCGAGTCGAAGCCCATCAATCGTCCCGACAGCGGCGCCGCGAAGCCCTCAGCGCGTCTTGGCCGCGATCTTCTGCCGGATCGACGGCAGCATCGCCGTGGCGACCTCACGGCCCAGGGCGATGGCGCGCCGGCGGGTGCTGAAGTCGGCACCGCTGAAGCCATCGAGCTTGGGACGCAAGACCACGTCCGCGCCCTGAAGCTCGTACTGGTTGATCGACTTGCCCATGATGGAGAAGGTCTGCATGAGCATGCGCATCGCGTCACCCGGCACCTTGGGATCGGGCGGCTCGCCGATGTCGACGGCGATCACCAGTTCGGCGCCCATCTGCTTGGCAAATCGAACCGGCACCGGCGCCACCAGACCGCCGTCCACATACTCGCGGTTGCCGATCTTCACCGGCTGGAACAGCGCCGGCACCGCACTGGACGCACGCACTGCGGTGCCCACATCGCCTTGGCGGAACAGGATGGGCGAACCATCGCCCAGATCGGTGGCCACGATGCCCAGCGGCAGCGGCAGTTGCTCCAGATTGCGATGGCCGGTCATCTGACGGACATACCGCGCCAGCGCTTCGCCGCGGATGAGGCCGCGCATCGGGAAGGTCCAATCGGTGATGGCGCCCTCGTCCATGCCTTCGGCGACCGTCTGCAACTCCTTGCCGGTCCGGCCGGCGGCATACAGCGCACCGACCAGACTGCCCGCCGAGGTGCCGCACACCAGATCCACCTTGATGCCGTTCTCTTCCAGCACCTGGATCACGCCGATGTGGGCGAAGCCGCGCGCGGCGCCGCCGCCCAGGGCCAGGCCGATGCGAGGCGGCTTGGGCACGGGCTTGGGCGTGATTGGGGTCGGCAGGTCCGGTTCGGGCGGCGGCGTGACCGGGGGCGTGACGGGGATCGTCGGGGTCACCACCGAGCAGGCCGACAGGGCGACGGCGCTCAGCGCCGCGGCGCCGGCGAGCCAACGGCGCCGGCCCGGATCGACGCGGCCGGCTTCGGACGTGGAGAGGGCGGGCGCGAGCGATGGGGAGGGCTTCAGGGACATGGCGCGCATTCTAGGGATCCCTCGCCGGGCTACCGAAGGTTGCTCAGTCGGTGCCTTGAACAACATAACTCAAACAGAGGGGCCATTTGCCTTTCAGTGCAGCCCGCCTGACATGCCTGCGTGATCCACCGTCTGCCCTTAAGGGAGTCAGCACCAAGCTTTCAGCAGGAATCGGCTAGTGGCGAGCAGACCAAGTTTCCAGAGACTGAGCGCCTTTTCAAACCGATACCGAAGGTCCTGACACATGGCTGATCTGACTTCCCCGCGGCCCGCGATGGCGCCCTTGACGGCCGCCAAGCTCCAGGGGCGAGCCAAGCGCTCGCTCGATCAAGAAGCGGAAGAACTGGCGCAATCCGGGATGGATGAGACGCAAGGTTCCGCCGTCGCTGACACGACCGGCGACGCGCACACCGCCCTGGATGCGTCTGTCCCGAGCGACTCGGATGGGTTGACTGAAGAAGCGGTGGGCAGCGCGTCCACGGACTCCACCACGCCAACAACATCGGAACAACTGAGCTCTGTCGGCGCTGCGTCCTCTGTCTCGATGGCGGCATTCGCTGGCTCGCCCACCCTGATCGCCGCAGGCGCATTGGGCGCTGTGGGCCTGATGGCTGCCGTGGCCAGCAGTGGCGGCAGTTCCGGCAGCTCAAACACGCCAGACCTTGGCCGGCCGGGCGAACCCCAAGTTCCCGCGCCCGAGCAACCCAGGCCGGGTCCTGGCACACCGGAGCCGCAGCCTGGCATTCCGCAGCCCGGCAACCCGGAGCCAACTCCTGAGCCAACTCCTGAGCCAACTCCTGAGCCGACTCCTGGGCCTACGCCTGGCGCCCCCAGTGACCCAACGCCCGACCCGGGCGACGGCGCCGGCCACACCCCCGATCCTGGCACCCCAACACCGGCACCGCTGCCCAAACCTGGGGCGCTCTCCGCTGCGCTGGTGAATGACTCCGGCACCAGCAGCACCGACAAATACACGAACGACGGCACGCTTCAAATCACTGGCCTCGAAGAGGGGGCTCGTTGGCAATACAGCCTTGATGCCGGCCAGTCGTGGATGGATGGCGAGGGGGATCGCATCGCCTCCTCCGCATTTGGGAGCGATGGCGTCAAGAAGGTCTTGATGCGTCAGTTCGACAGGGCATCAATCCCGAGTGAGACGACCGAGTTCAGCTTTGAGCTGGACACTAAACCTCCTGCCTTGTTGGATATCACTATCACTGCAAAGTACCTGGGCCCCAATCAATTTGATTCAATCATTAAAGCAACAAACCTAGAAGAGGGTGGCCACTGGCAATACTGGTATACCTCTGATTACTCTGCGACTGACGTCAGAGATGGTTCACAGGCAACCGCCACACTGAAAGGCAACACTGCCTATCAACAGATTGATCGAGCCGGAAATGCAGGCCAAGTCGATTTAGCCTTTCTTGGCGGCATGGAAATCTTGGGAGGCCTCGGCGGAAACGGGATACTCACCAATGGCGGGAAGCTTGAAACAATTCGAGGCTACACGTGGCAGGGGGAATATTCACTGGACAATGGAACGTCATGGTTGGCCTTTCCCGCCAATCCAGGGTCAAGAGCCTGGGCGCTAACCGCGCAAGATATTCCAGGCGAGAATGGCAACCGCACCATTCAATATAAACTCCTTGCTGCGACGATCTCCTACGACTTCATCCTCGACAAAGAAAACCTCCGCCCTGGCGTCACCCTGAAAACCGACTCCGGCCCCGACGCCACCGACCGCATCACCAACGACGGCACCCTGCTCATCGCCGGTCTGCAGGCCGATACCACCTGGAAGTACAGCGTGGATAAGGGCACGACCTGGAAGGTCGGCGGATCCAATCATCAGATTGCCACCACCGAGTTCGGCCCGGACGATGGCTTGAAATCGGTTCAGGTCATCCAGACGAGCACCGAAGGCAAAGACAGCGCGGTCAATACCTTCCAATTCGAACGCATCACGTCGGAGGTCAAGGGCGTTGCTGCCACTGAATTGACCAACGGGATGGTGGACGTTTATAACTTTGCGGGCGATGGCGGCGCAAACCGGTTTATCGTGACACAGGATGTGCTCACGTCCAAGGAAACGGACACCTCGACTCTGAATATTTCCGGATTCAACGCCGCAGAGGGCGATGTTCTGGATCTCAGTCAGGTTCTCTCCGCAGCCAGCGATGCCAACAAGGCGGATTATCTGTATGTCGAAGTAGACAATTCGCTCCAAGTCAATCTGCAAGGCACCGGATATAAAGCGGCTTTCGACCTTCGCTTCGCGGGCGTCACGGCCGGAAACGACAGCATCAAGGTCATTTACGACGGCGGCTATTTCATCATCTGAACCCTCCAATCGAACCCACACAGCCCGGCAATGCCGGGCTTTTTTCTGGGCGGTTCGCAACACCGGTCCCTGCGATGCGTCGAGGGTCGCCATAGGGAAACGCCGCATCATCTCCGCAGCGAGCGACTCCACAATTCGCCCGCTGCAGCCCCAGCCCCACCCTGTTGCCAATCGCCAATCGCCAATGGCGAATGGCCGGTACCGGTCGGTCGCTTCTTGCCCTCTTCCCATTGAAAGCTCCACGCCCTATGAATCGATGGCGCGCCCTCCTGCGTTGGACCGTGCGCAGCCTGCTCGCACTATTGCTCCTGCTGCTCCTGCTCCTGGCGCTGGCCTGGACGGCGGTCCGTGCCAGCCGACCGCAACTGGATGGCGACATCGCCCTGCCCGGGCTGCGCGCACCATTGAGCCTCAGCCGCGATGCGCGTGGAACCGTCCTGATCGACGGCGCGGATCGCCTGGACGTGGCCCGCGGCCTGGGCTTCGCCCATGCGCAGGAGCGCTTCTTCGAGATGGACCTGACCCGCCGGTCCGCCGCCGGCGAGCTGTCCGCGCTATTCGGCATCAAGGCGCTGGAGCGCGATCGGGAACGCCGGATCCATCGACTGCGCGCCCGTCTGACCGACCGCTACGCCGGCATGAGCGCGCAAGACCGCGCGCTGCTCACCGCCTACTGCGACGGCGTCAACGCAGGACTGCATGCGCTGCCGGTGCGCCCCTGGCAATACCTGCTGCTGCGCGCGCAGCCGAAGGACTGGACGCCGATCGACTCGCTGCTGGTGATCAGCGAGATGTACTTCATGCTGCAGGGCGGCAGCATGGAGGCCGGATTGGAGCGCGCCCTGCTGCGAGAGCGGGCGGGCGACACCCTGTTCAACTGGCTCAGCCCCCGCGGCGGACACTGGGACGCACCGCTGGACGGCAGCACGCTGTCCGAGCCGCCCATGCCCACCGCCGACCAGTTCGATCTGCGCCGCCCGCCCACCCCCACGCCGACCGCCGGTGCCAGCCTCACCGAAGGGACGGCGCGGCGGCTGGAGCGCCCGGAGCGGCTGACTCACACCGCGTCCAACATCAGCGCATTGTTCCGCGAGGAGGGAGCGCCCCGGCACGGCGATGAGCCGCCGGTCATCGGCAGCAACAACTGGGCGGTGGCGGGCTCGCGCTCGGTGCACGGCGGCGCCATCCTGGCCGACGACATGCATCTCGGCCTGGGCGTGCCCAGTCTGTGGTTCCGCGCCCAGTTCCAGATCGGCCCGGCGGACCGCGACGGCAGCGGCGCCCCCGCCTCGCCGTCGGACCACCGGCTTCGCGCGGCCGGCGTGACCCTCCCTGGCTTGCCCGCGCTGGTGGTGGGCAGCAACGGCCGGGTCGCGTGGGGCTTCACCAATGCCTATGGCCAATGGTTCGACTGGGTGCCGGTGCCGGACCAGGCCGCGGTGGTGGCCCATGACGAGACCATCGAGGTCAAAGGCGACGCGCCGCAGATCCTGACGGTTCGCGAGTTCAACGGCGCACCGATCGCGGCGCACGACGGGTCCCGTCGCCTGGCTCTTCACTGGATGGCGCATGAAGGCGAGGCCTACAACCTCGCGCTGGACGACATGCTGCAGGCCCGCCATGTCCACGAAGCACTGGCCATCGCCCAACGGGCCGGCATGCCGCACCAGAACCTGCTGGCGGCCGACCGCGACGGCCAGATCGGCTGGACCATCGCCGGACGGCTCTGGTCGCAACCGAGCCTCGGCGCGTCCTTTGGCCGATTCACATCGCCCGACCAGATGACGCATGCCTGGCTGCGGCCGGATCAGTCGCCCCAGATCCTGTCGCCCAAACAGGGTCAGCTGTGGACCGCCAACCATCGGCAGCTGGGCGGCGACGCGGGCGAGCTGCTGGGCGATGGCGGCTTCGACCTGGGTGCGCGCGCGCAGCAGATCCGGGATCGCCTCTCCGAGCGCCCCCAGCACGATGAAGCCAGCCTCGGCGCAATTCATCTGGACGATGAGGCGCGCTTCATGCGCACATGGCGAGACCGTTTCCTGCCGCTGGCGCGCGCCCATGCGGACCATGCCGCCGTCGCCCAGTTGCTGGCCGGCTGGAACGGCCGCGCTGATGCCGATCAAGCGGCCTATCGGCTGGTCCGGGCCGCCCGCCTGCGGACGTTGGATCTGCTCTGGGACGCCTGGACCACCCCCGCCCTGGGCGAGCGACAACGCGATCCCAAGCAACGCATCCGCTGGCGCAACCAGTTCGAGTACAGCGTGGTGAGAGCGCTGGACAGCCGCCCCGCCCATCTGCTGCCGCCGGCGTTTGCGGACTGGAATGCGCTGCTGCTGGCGCAGCTCGCCGCCGCAGCCAAGGACATCGCGCCCGACGGCGCACTCGCGCAGGCCACCTGGGGGCGCCAGAACGCCAGCCGCATCCAGCATGTGCTGGCCAAGGCCATTCCGGCGCTGTCGGCCTGGCTGGACATGCCTTCGGTGGCGCAAAGCGGCGATGCCAACCTGCCGCATGTCGCCGGGCCGGCCTTCGGCCAGTCGCAGCGGCTGGTGGTGTCACCGGGCCGCGAAGACCAGGCCTGGCTGTCGATGCCTGGGGGACAGAGCGGCCACCCGATGTCGCCCTACTACGGCGCCGGCCATGAGGACTGGGTGGCGGCGCGGCACACGCCGCTGCTCGCAGGGCCGGTGCAGCACCGGCTCACCGCCACGGTCAGTTCGTCAACGGGGTCGCCAACGGGGTCGCCAACGGGGTCGCCAACGGGGTCGTCAATGGGGTCGTCACCGGCGTCGGCACCTTGAAGACCTGGCGCAGGTAGGCCAGGAAGGTCTGGTCTTCACACATGGTCTTGCCGGGACTGTCCGACAGTTTGGCCACCGGTTGACCGTTGACGTGAGTCAGCTTGACCACGATGTTCAAGGTCGGCAGGCCCATGTCGTTGCTCAGCTGGGTGCCGATGCCGAAACCGAGCTGGGTGCGGTCGGCGAAGTGCCGGTACAGCGCCAGGGCCTTGGGCATGTCGAGCGCATCGGAGAACACCAGACGCTTGGTGTGCGCATCGATGCGCAACTGCTCATAGTGCGCCAGCGCTTTCTCGCCCCATTCGACCGGATCGCCGGAGTCATGGCGCAGACCATCGAAGAGCTTGGCGAAATACAGGTCGAAATCGGCCAGGAACGCGTCCATGCCGATCACATCGGTCAGCGCAATGCCCAGGTCGCCCCGGTACTCTTGCACCCAGTCCTCCAGCGCCGCCTTCTGGTGGTCCCGCAGCCGCACACCGGTGGCCTGGTAGCTCTGCAGGTATTCATGGGCCATGGTGCCGATCGGGACCAGATCCAGCTCCCGCGCCAGCAGCACATTCGACGTGCCGCGGAACACGTCTGGCAGCTCGGTCTTCAAGGTGGCCAGCACCTCCCGATGCCACTCGCCGGAGAAGCGACGGCGCAGGCCGAAATCGAAGAACTGGAAGGGATGGCGCCGCGGCGCTTCGTCGCGGGCAAAGACGCGCAGCGAGTCGATCTTCAGGGCGAGCCGGCGTCGGCCCTCCTCGATCGCCGCCTCCGCATCGAAGCGGCGGAAGTACAGCTCGTTGACCATCGCCAGGACGAAGATCTCGAAGCCCATCACATGCACCTGCGGGCCGCGGATGATGATCTCCAATCGATCGCCATCGGCGCGCAGGGCGATGAAGTCACGCTGGAAGCGGAAGATTCGCAGGAAGTCGATGAAGTCCGACTTGATGAAGCGCAGGCCCCGCAGATAGTCCAGTTCGCCGGCGCTGAAGCTCAGCGCGCACAGATGGTCGAGCTCGCGCGACAGATCGTCCATCAGCTCGGTCAGCGGGTACTGCGGCGTGTTGCGGCAGGCGAAGCGGTATTCGGCTTGCGCCTGGGGATGGCGATGCAGCATCGCCTGCCACATCGTGAACTTGTAGAGGTCGGTTTCCAGCAGGCTGCGGATCACCGGCGCATGGGTCTCGGGACGGCTCATGCGGAGGGCACTGTACACGCGGCGCCTCGATGCGGACGCCGCAGGGCCATCGCGGATCCGGATCGCACAAGACGCCGCACCGCCGAGGGCGCTTCCTCAGGCGAGCCGCATGCAGACTCGGCGATGATCGCGCCTGTTGCCGCCGCGCTGCGCTGCACGGCGACGACCGACCCGATCGGCGCGCCGCATCGCCCGCCGCCGGGGTCACTTGATGCTCTGCTCCACCGCATTCCTGCGCGCCGCCATGATCGAGCCCCTTCTGACTTGCCTGCCCCTGTCGTCTGCCGAGGTGCCACATGCACCAGCGCGGCCATGGCTTCGGCGCACCGCTGGGTCCGTGCGCAACGCCCTGGCGAGCGCGTCTGTCGCAGGCGTCGCAGTCCTCGCTTTGATGTGTGGACCGACGCCGTCAGCCTGGTCGCAGGTGCCGGTGGCCATCGAGTCACCGCCCTCTGCCGATGTCGCGATGCGGATGGTCTACGGCGGCGCGACCTGGCGGGATGAACGTGTCGCCGCCTTTTTCGGTGGCCGCTCCACCACCTTGCGCGCCGAGATCCGCGAGGTGTTCCGCGCCCGCTATGTCGAAGGCGAGGTCGACAAGCTGATGCTGGTCTACCAGCTCACGCCCGGGCCGCGCGATCAGTTCCGATGCGACGCCTGTGTGCCGGCGCTGGGCGCTGCGGTACTGGCGGCCGATGAGGCGGGACGCTGGAAGCTGCGCGCCCGCGGCCTGCTGCTGATGCCCGGCATGCCGGGGTCAGGCGACGAGGACCTGCAACTGCTGCAGATCGCCGATGAGCGCTGGACCCTGCGCAGCCGCCGCTACGACAACGACCGCGGCCGCGAAAGCCGCAGCGAGCGCTTGGTGATCGAGCGCAACGGCGAGGTCCAGCTGGCCGCCGATCTCGGCTTCGAGGACAAGCTCGGCGCTCTGGCCTGCGGGGCGCGTGCGGCGCCGCAGTCGTCGGGCGTCAGCGTGCTGAGCCCGGGCGTGGGGCCGCGGGTGGAAATCGTGCTGCGCTTCAATGAGGGCGACTGCGCCTCGATCCAACCGGTGGTCCAGCGCACGCGGCTGGAGTTGCGCGAGGGTCGGTTCCAATTGGTACCCGATCCGCTGGAAAAGCAGGATCCGGACGACGACGGCCCGACGGCCGCCTCCGCCGCCGGACGCTGACACGCACAGCGGCACCGCGGCACTGCGGCACCTCAGGCCAGCTTGTAGGTCTGCAGGTGGATGCTGGTTTCGGTGGCACCGATGCCCTTGATCAGCCGCACACGTTCCAGGATCTCCGCCAACTCGCTGAGGCTGTCGGCCCGCAGTTCAGCGAGCAGGTCCCAGCGTCCGTTGGTGTCGAACAGCCCCGCCACGCCGGGCTCGCCGAGCAGAATGCCGACCACCTCCCGCGTGCGGTTGCCTTCCACCGCAATGCTCATCCAGGCGCTGATCTGCTTGGGCGCCACATCGGCCCGCAGGCGGACCGTGTAGCCGACGATCTGGCCGGTGTCCTCCAGCTTGGTCAGCCGGTTGGTCACCGTGCCGCGCGACACCTTCAGCTTGTGGGCCAGCGTCGCGATGCTGGCGCGCGCATCCTGCCGCAGCAGGGCGATCAATTGCTGGTCGAGTGTGTCCACATCGCAAGCCGCGTTTTGGGGCGGACGGGCGCCCAGCGCCCGGGTTAACCCGAATCGCTGTGCAAAACGTCAGCCGACGCTGCCGATCTGTCAAACAAGCTCGCATTATTGAGCACTTCAGCGGCTTCCGGCTGACAGGCCGAGTGCGAAGAATCGGGTCATCGCCACCACAGCCTTCGCGGCTCACTGCCCATGACCCGATTACTCACCACCGGCGACATCGCCCGCATCGTCCAGCACCACGGCCTGGCCGACAGCTTCCGGCAACTGACCCGCTACCTCACCGAGGACTACCGGCGCTGGCAGGAGTTCGACAAGAGCGCCCGCGTCGCCAACCATTCGGACGAGGGCGTGATCGAGCTGATGCCGATTGCCGACGCCACCTCCTACAGCTTCAAGTATGTCAACGGTCACCCCAAAAACCACCGCGTGGGCCTGCCCACGGTGATGGCTTTCGGCGTGCTCGCCGATGTGGCCACCGGCACACCGACCCTGCTGTCGGAGCTGACCCTGAGCACGGCGCTGCGCACGGCCGCCACCTCGGCGCTGGCTGCGCAACACCTGGCACGTCCGGATGCACGACGCATGGCCCTGATCGGCAACGGCGCGCAGAGCGAGTTCCAGGCGCTGGCCTTCCATCATCTGCTGGGCATCGACGAGATCCGCCTCTACGACATCGACACCGCTGCCACCGAGAAGCTGATCCGCCATCTCGGCCGCGTGCCGGGCCTGCGCCTGGTGCGTTGTGCCAGCACGGCGGAGGCGGTGCGCGGCGCCGACATCGTCACCACCGTGACGGCCGACAAGCGCAACGCGACCATCATCACGCCGGACATGATCGAGCCGGGCATGCATTTGAATGCGGTCGGCGGGGATTGCCCGGGCAAGACCGAGCTGCACCGCGACGTGCTGGCCCGGGCGACGGTGTTCGTGGAATACGAGCCGCAGTCGCGCATTGAAGGCGATCTGCAGCAGATGCCAGAGGACTTCCCGGTCACTGAGCTGTGGCGGGTGCTGCGTGGCGAAGTCGTCGCCCGTCGCCAAGCCGACGAAGTGACGGTGTTCGACTCGGTCGGATTCGCGCTGGAGGACTTCGCCACGCTGCGTTGGCTGCGCGACCAGTCGCAGGCGCTGGGACTGGGCCAGGATCTGGCGCTGGTGCCGGCGCTGCGGGATCCGAAGGATTTGTTCGATGAGCTCGGGCTGACTGCGGGCTTGGCCGGCGTGGAGCCGATCGCGGCCGCGCAGGGGCGTCCTGGAACTGCTGTGGCGAGCCCTGTTCCAGCGAAGCCGGTGGCACAGCCCGCCTGACGGAAGGCGTTGTGCAAGGCGCTGGTTGCAGGCGGCGCAAGCTGGCGTGCGGATCGTCGGATGCCCCGCGGGCGAGTCCTCGCCGGGCGGCCGGCCCACCACAGGGTCAATTCCCGCGGTGGCTGGCACCCCGATCGTGGCCTCTACACTGCCGCCATCAGGCGCCACGCACGCAGTCGGCGCAGTCCCCCACGCCCTCCACGCATGCACACCTACGACCCCTCCTCGCCGAACCTTGCGCACAATCCGTTCAACGCCATCGTCGGGCCCCGTCCGATTGGCTGGATGTCCACGAAGAGCAAGTCGGGCCAAGTGAATCTGGCGCCGTACAGCTTCTTCACCGCGCTGAACTACACGCCGCCGATCATTGGCTTTTCCAGCATCGGACGGAAGGATTCGCTGCGCAACATCGAAGAGACCGGGGAGTTCGTGTGGAACCTCGCGACGCGCGAATTGGCCGAGGCCATGAATGCCACCTGCGCGGCCGTGCCGCACGGCGTCAATGAATTCCAGCTCGGGCACCTGACCGAGGTCGCCTCAGTCAAGGTGGCACCGCCGCGCGTCGGCGAAAGCCCTGTCGCGTTCGAGTGCAAGGTATCCCAGATCATCCGCTTGACATCGGCGGAGAACCAGCCGGTCGACACCTGGATGATCATGGGTGAGGTCGTGCTCATGCACATCGCCCCTCACCTGTTGAAAAACGGCGTGTTCGACACCGCAGCCGCCGGGCTGATCCTGCGCGGCGGCGGCCCCGGGGACTACTTCGAACTGGGCGAGAAGTTCGTGATGAAGCGGCCCGAGTAGGCCGCACCGGTCAACCTGCTCGGACGCCACGGCGGCCCGACGCCCCCCCCGGCCACTCACGCACAGCGTCTGCCGCCGCGCGCCGCGCGCCGATCCGCCGCACCCGCCGCACCCGCCTCTTAAGATGCGGCACCCGATCGACGGCCCGGCGCCCGCCGACCCGGTCGGACGGACAGCCCATGGACTACGCCCCCCTCATCAAGGAAATCGGCCGCGGCGCTCGCGGCGCGCGCGACTTGACCCGCGACCAAGCGCGGGAACTCTTCGGCGCGCTGCTGGACGGCACGGTGCCCGATCTGGAACGCGGCGCGATCCTGATCGCGATGCGCATCAAGGGCGAAAGCCAGGACGAGTTGCTCGGCTTCGTCGACGCCATGCAGGCCCGCACCGCGCGCCTCACCGCGCCGGCCGACGGACCGCGCACCGTCGTCCTGCCCACCTTCAACGGCGCCCGCAAGCAAGCCAACCTGATGCCGCTGGTGGCGCTGCTGCTGGCGCGTCGCGGTGTGCCGGTGCTGATCCATGGTCGACATGATTTCGACAGCCGCATCAGCCCCTTCGAGCTGTTCGCCGCGCTCGGTCTGCCCGTCAGCATGGATACCGCTGAGGGGACACGTCGACTGGCCTCGCCCGAACCGCTGGCCATCCTGCCCACCGCCGTGCTCAATCCGGGCCTGGACGCGATGATGGCTGAGCGCCCTCGCCTGGGCCTGCGCAACAGCAGCCACAGCGTGGCCAAGCTGATGGACCCATTGCCCGGACGCAGCGTGCGGGTGGTGGCCGTGACCCATCCCGAATATGTGGACAGCATGGGCCAAGCCCTGCCGGTGCTCAGCGCCGACGGCGGACGCGCCCTGCTGATGCGCGCCAGCGAAGGCGAGGCCTATCTGCACCTGCGCCGCAAAGCCCATCTGCAAGGCTTCGCGGATGGGCAAGCCATCGATCTCCAGCCGTCGGTCAACGAGGATCTGGACTGGCCGCTCTCCCCGGCCTGCGAACCCGCCGAGAACGCCGCATTGATTCGCGCCATCCTGGCGGGCGATGAACCTATCCCGCCGCGCATCGTGGACCAATTGGCCGCCTTGGAGCGGCTCGCCCGCGACGCCTGATCGGGCGCCCTGAGGTGTTCAGGGTCGAGGCCGCAGCGCTGGACGGCGCCCGGGCGGGCCTGTAGAACGATCGATGGGCTCCGCGCTGCCGCCTCGAGCGGCCGGTGAGCGGATGTGGACCTTCGCACGGACCGGACGCTGCTGCCCGTCTCAGTTCCTTTTGCAGCGTGCTTGATATGCTTATTCAAGAATAAGCAATCTACGATTTTGTAGTTCCCATATATATAAAGCGTTCTTAGAGTCACCACTCCCGGGCTTCCCTGGACCGATTGCCGCACGCGTCGTGCGGTGGCGGGCCTCCGAGACCGGGCGCTCCGTCGCCATCCGCTGACACCCATGTACGCCTATACCGATTTCGACCGCCAGTTCGTCCACGCCCGCGCCGCGCAGTTCCGCGACCAGCTCGAACGCCATCTGGCGGGTCAGTTGCCTGATGACGATTTCCGGGCGCTGCGCCTGCAGAACGGCTGGTACATCCAGCGCCATGCGCCGATGCTGCGCATCGCCGTGCCGTATGGCGTGCTGTCGGCGCGGCAGATGCGGCAGCTCGCCCGCATCGCCCGGGAGCACGACCGCGGCTATGGCCACTTCACCACCCGCCAGAACCTGCAGTTCAACTGGATCCCGCTGCCGCAATCGGCCGACGTGATGGACCTGCTGGCCGAGGTCGACATGCATGGCATCCAGACCAGCGGCAACTGCATCCGCAACATCACCGCCGACGTGACCGCCGGCGTGGCTGCGGATGAGCTGGTCGACCCCCGACCCTATGCCGAAGTGCTGCGCCAGTGGAGCACGCTGCATCCCGAATTCGCCTTCCTGCCGCGCAAGTTCAAGATTGCCATCTCCGGCGCGAAGGAAGACCGGGCCGCCATCGGCTGGCATGACATCGGCCTGCAACTGCGCAAGAACGACGCCGGTGACGTCGGCTTCCAGGTGCTGGTGGGCGGCGGCATGGGCCGCACCCCGATCGTCGGTCAGGAGATTCATGCCTTCGTGCCGTGGCAGGACATCCTGCTCTATCTCGAAGCGATCGTGCGCACCTACAACCGCTTCGGCCGGCGCGACAACATGTACAAGGCCCGCATCAAGATTCTGGTGAAAGCCGAGGGCCAAGCCTTCTTCGATGCGGTCAATGCCGAATACCAGGCCATCCTGAGCGACGACACTGGCAGCCACGAGCAGATCATTCCCGCGGCCGAACTGGCGCGCGTGGCCGCGAGCTTCGTCGAGCCGGCCGGTGTGACGCCGACCGCCTCGGTGGACATCTTCGCCGGTGCCTCGCCCGCCTATCGCCGCTGGCTGGAGCGCAATGTGCATGCGCACCGGGTGAGCGGCTATCGGTCGGTGACCCTCTCGCTCAAGCGCCTGGGCCTGCCGCCCGGTGACGCCACCGACGCCCAGATGGATGCCGCCGCCGACCTGTCGGACCGCTACAGCCATGGCGAGCTGCGCGTCTCCCATGACCAGAACCTGCTGCTGCCCTGGGTGCGTGAGGCCGACCTGCCGGCGCTGTATGAAGCGGCCAAGGCCGAAGGCTTCGCCACGCCCAACATCGGCCTGCTGACCGACATGATCGTCTGCCCCGGCGGCGACTTCTGCGCCCTGGCCAATGCCCGTTCCATTCCGGTGGCCGCCGAGATCACCGAGCGCTTCCAGGACCTGGACGAGCTCTGGGACATCGGCGACATCGACCTGCACATCAGCGGTTGCATCAACAGCTGCGGCCACCACCACAGCGGTCACATCGGCGTGCTCGGGGTCGACAAGGACGGCACCGAGTGGTATCAGATCACCCTGGGCGGCTCGGACGGTTCGACGCTGTCCGGCGCGGCGGTCCCGGGCAAGGTGATCGGTCCGTCCTTCGCTGCCGACGAGGCCGCCGATGCGGTCGAAGCGGTGATCGCCACCTACCGGCGCGAGCGCCAGCCGGGCGAGCGCTTCATCGCCACGGTTCGCCGCATCGGGCTGGACGCCTTCAAGCAGGCGACCAACGCCATCCGCCGTACCACCGCCGTTCACTGACCCTCGCCGCCGCCATGAAGTTCGTCACCCCCGCTCAAGACCCCTGGCACACCTGCGCTGGCGAGGACGGCCCGCAGCCGCACCCGGCCGCCGCCGATCACAAGCTGCTCACGCTGGAGCAATGGCACGCCGTGCGCGACACCTGGCCGCAGGGCCTGGCCACCGGCGTGCTGCTGTCCAATGAGGCCGATGTGGCCGAGCTCGCCGCCGATCTGCCGCGCCTGTCGCTGGTCGTGCTGCAGTTCCCCAAGTGGGTCGATGGCCGCGCCTATTCGCAAGCGCACATGCTGCGCGCCCGCTACAAATTCCCCGGCGAGATCCGCGCCATCGGCGAGGTGCTGGTGGACATGCTGCCGCTGCTCAAGCGCTGCGGCGTCGATGCGGTCCAGCTGCGCGGCGACCAGCGCCAGGACGCGGCCGAGCGCGCGCTGGGCTTCTTCCCCGGCCACTACCAGGCCGATGTCAACGAACCCCGCCCGCTGTTCGCGCGCACCGGAGCCTGATCGATGAGCGCCGAGGAGTCGCCGCTCGTGTCGTCCCTGGATCGCGGTGCGGCCACGGTGTCGTCGCTGGATGCGCCAGGCGCGGTCTCCGCCATCGGCGCCGGTCCCGGTGCCGGGGCCAAAGGATCGGCCATCGGCCTGTACGCCCGCGCCACGCCGGGTTTCGACGAGCGTCTGGCGCGCACCGTCGAGGTCCTGCGGCAGGTGGCCGCGGACTTCGGCCCCGGCGCGCTGCAGTCCACCTCGCTGGGCGTGGAGGACATGGTGATCACCGACCTGATCGCCCGCCATCACCTGCCCATCGCGCTGGCCACGCTCGACACCGGCATGCTGCATGACGAGACGCTGGCGCTGATCCCGCGCATCCGGAACCGGTATGGTCTCGAGGTCGAGGTCTTCACCCCGGTGCGCGAACAGGTGCTGCACTTCGTGCGGGCGAACGGCGAGTTCCCGATGACCCGCAGCGTCGAACTGCGCAAGGCCTGCTGTGGCGTGCGCAAGCTGGAGCCGCTGTCGCGCATGCTGACCGGCCGCAGCGCCTGGATCACCGGCCTGCGCCGTGAGCAGAGCGCCAACCGCGCGGACGTGCCCTTCCGCGAGGACGACGGCCAGGGCCGCACCAAGATCAATCCGCTGGCCGAATGGCGTTGGGCGGATGTCTGGCACTACGTCCAGCTCCATGACGTCCCCTACAACCCGCTGCATGACCAGTTCATGCCCAGCATCGGCTGCGCGCCCTGCACCCGGGCGATCGCCGTCGGCGAGGACTTCCGCGCCGGCCGCTGGTGGTGGGAAGACAGTGCCAAGGAATGCGGCCTGCACGCCAGCCACAGCGATGCGCCCAGCGCCACCGAATCCCCGACGTCGGCCACGACGACGTCCCACGCGACCTCCGGAGCCCCGGTATGAACGCCCCCGTCAATCTCGAAAAACTGTTGCCGCTGGCGGACCACCGCCACCTCGACCATCTGGAAGAGGAAGCGATCTTCATCCTGCGCGAAGTGGCTGCCGCCTTTGAACGGCCGGCGCTGCTGTTCTCCGGCGGCAAGGATTCCTGCGTGGTCCTGCGCCTGGCCGAGAAGGCCTTCAAGCAGCGGATTGCCGGCAACGACTTCAAGGGCAAGCTGCCCTTTCCGCTGGTGCATGTGGACACCGGCCACAACTTCCCCGAGGTGATCGAATTCCGCGATCGCCGCGTGGCCGAGATGGGCGAGCGCCTGGTGGTCGGCCATCTGGAAGACTCGATGAAGAAGGGCACGATCCGGCTCTCGCATCCGCTGGAATCGCGCAACGGCCATCAGACGGTGACGCTGCTGGAGACCATCGAAGAGCACCGCTTCGATGTGCTGATCGGCGGTGCCCGTCGCGACGAGGAAAAGGCGCGCGCCAAGGAACGCATCTTCAGCCACCGCGACAGCTTCGGCCAATGGCAGCCCAAGGAGCAGCGGCCCGAGCTGTGGAACCTGTTCAACACCCGCATCCGTCCGGGCGAACACTTCCGTGCCTTCCCGATCAGCAACTGGACCGAGCTGGACGTCTGGCTCTACATCGCCCGCGAGAACATCCCGCTGCCGTCGCTCTATTACGCCCATGACCGCCAGGTCATCCGCCGCAAAGGCCTGCTGGTGCCGCTGACCGAGGTCACGCCGCCGGAGCCGGGCGAGCAGGTCGAGACCGCGCAGGTGCGTTTCCGCACCGTCGGCGACATGACCTGCACCTGCCCGGTCGAAAGCCCGGCGGCCAATGCGGCCGACGTGGTCGCCGAAACATTGACCGTGACCGTCAGCGAGCGCGGCGCGACCCGCATGGATGACCGCACGTCCGACGCCTCGATGGAGCGTCGCAAGAAAGAGGGCTACTTCTGATGTCTGCTCAAACGTCCCACGCGGCGGCCGATTCGGCTTCCGCCACCGCCGCCGGCAAGGTCCACCAATCGGAGGTGGACACCACCCACCGCGCGCTGCGCTTCCTGACGGCGGGCAGTGTCGACGACGGCAAGAGCACCCTCATCGGGCGCCTGCTCTTCGACAGCCGCGCCATCCTGGCCGACCAGCTGGACACGCTGGCCAAGCGCGCCGCCGGCCAGCCGATCGACCTGAGCCTGCTGACCGACGGCCTGGAGGCCGAGCGCGAGCAGGGCATCACCATCGATGTGGCCTACCGCTACTTCGCCACCAAGCAGCGCAAGTTCATCATTGCGGATGCGCCGGGCCATGAGCAGTACACCCGCAACATGGTCACCGCCGCAGCAGGCAGCGATGCCGCCGTGGTGCTGGTGGACGTGACCAAGCTGGACCTTGACGCCGCCGAAGTGCCGCTGCTGCCGCAGACCCGTCGCCACAGCCTGCTTGCCCATCTGCTCCGGGTGCCCAGCATCGTGTTCGCGATCAACAAGATCGATGCTGCCGCCGATCCGGGCGAAGCCTTCCGCAAGGTCGGCATCGCACTGGAGAAGTTCGCCGCTGCGGCCGGCATCCGCGTGACCGCCGTGGTGCCGGTCTCCGCCCTGCGCGGCGACAACGTCACCCAGCCGTTGGCCGCCGACTGGTACCAGGGCCCTTCGCTGCTGCAGGTGCTGGAATCGCTGCCCACGGTGCAGGAGACGGTGGAAGCGCCGCTGGCGGTGCCGGTTCAGTATGTCGCCCGGGAAGGCGAAGGCACCGGCAACCAGCCGCGCACGCTGTGGGGCCGCATTGCCCAGGGCCAGGTGCGCGCCGGCGACAGCGTGCAGATCCTGCCCAGCGGCGTGACCGCCGTGGTGGCCGAACTGCGTCGCGCGGGCGAGGTGGTGGACGCCTGTCTGGCCGGTGAATCGGCCGGTCTGGTGCTGGACCGCCAGGTGGATGTCTCGCGCGGGGACTGGATCGTCGCCCCGGGTTCGGCCGCGCCGCGCCGCAGCGTCGAGGCCACGCTCGCCTGGCTCGATACCGAACCGGCCGTGCTGGGCCGCAAATACTGGGTGCGCCACGGCAATCGCTGGGTGCAGGCCCGCATCGTAGCCCTCCACCACCGGCTGGACATCCAGACGCTGGCGGAGACCGAGGCGCAGGAGCTGTCGGTCAACGAGATCGGTCATGTCACCGTCGAGCTGCAGGCCGATCTGCCGGTCCAGCCCTATGCGGAGAACCGCGTCGGCGGCGCCATGATCGTGGTCGACCCCACCAGCAACCGCACCAGCGGCGCGCTGCTGGTCCGCTGAACGCCGCCGCCACAGGAGCCGACATGGGACGCGTCATCTTCGTCAGCGCCGGGCCGGGCGCCGCCGACCTGATCACCCTGCGGGGTGCCCGCGCCTTGGCCCAGGCCGATGTGGTGCTGTTCGATGCGCTCACCGATCCCGCCCTGCGCGAGCTGGCGCCGGATGCCCACTGGATCGATGTCGGCAAGCGCGGCTTCGCCCATTCGACCCAGCAGACCGCCATCAACGCGACGCTGGTGCGCCAGGCGCGACAACATGCGCGGGTGGTGCGACTCAAGGGCGGTGATGCCAGCGTGTTCGGTCGCCTGGAGGAAGAGCTGGAAGCCTTGGCCGAGGCCGGCATCGACAGCGAAGTCATTCCCGGCGTCACTGCGGCGCTGGCCGCTGCGGCCCAGACGGCGCGTCCGCTCACCCGTCGCGGTAAAGGTCGCAGCGTGGCGCTGACCACCGCCATGACCCGCGAAGGCGAGCTGCAGGCCGGCAAGACAGCCGACACCGAGGTCTTCTACATGGCCGGGCAGCAACTGGCCGCGCTGTCTCGCCGCCTGATCGCTGCCGGCTGGCCGGCGGACACGCCGGTGAGCGTGGTCTCGCGCGCGGGTGCGGCCGATGCGTTGGCCAGCGAGCATCGGGTCGACACGCTGCCGGCCGCCGCCATGCTTCACCGAGGTCGGCCTACAGTGGTCGTTGTGGGCGCGGGGGCCGCGCCGGTGGCGGCGTCCCCCGGGAGCGCGACGCCGGGGGCCGATGCGCGATCCCCGCACGCTGACCGTGAGAAAAGCGCGTCGGAAACGCTGCATAACCACAGGCGGGGCACGCCGGAGACACTGGCACAAACCCCGAACGATTAAAATCCGCCGTTTTCTGTCCGCGCACGCCCGGAAATCGCTTCTCTGTGGGTCGACCTGACTTGGATGGTTTGGTTGTGTCTCCCGCTGAATGGCGTGCCCAGGTGCCGCGCAGACTCCCACGGGCCGCCGATGGCCCCCGCCTTTACAAGAGCCGCTCATGACCCACGTCGTCACCGAAGCCTGCATTCGCTGCAAGTACACCGATTGCGTCGATGTCTGCCCCGTCGATTGCTTCCGCGAGGGCCCCAACTTCCTGACCATCGACCCGGATGAATGCATTGACTGCGCGGTCTGCATCCCCGAGTGCCCGGTGAATGCCATCGTGCCGGAAGAGGACGTTCCCGGCGACCAGCAGATGATGATCAAGCTGAACGCCGACCTGGCCAAGAAGTGGCCCAGCATCACCAAGCGGAAGTCGCCGCTCCCGGACGCCGAGGAGTGGAAGGACAAGACGGGCAAGCTCGATCAGCTGATCCGCTGACCTTTCTCTCCCTCTCCGCGGGCGGCCGGGCCCTGCCGGCGCCCCATCAACGCAAGAATGGAAACGCAAGTGACTGAAGCGACCTCCGCCCCGCACGCGGGCGTGATCGAAACCGATGCCGTGATCGTGGGCGCCGGCCCGGTGGGCCTGTTCCAGGTGTTCGAACTGGGCCTGCTGGAGATCAAGGCTCACATCATCGACTCGCTCGCCTACCCCGGCGGCCAGTGCATCGAGCTCTATCCCGACAAGCCGATCTACGACATTCCGGCGCTGCCGGTGGTTACCGGCAAGGAGCTGACCGACAACCTGATGAAGCAGATCGAGCCCTTCGGCGCGACCTTCCATCTGGGTCAGGAAGTCACCACGGTGGAGAAGCAGGACGACGGCCGCTTCTTCGTGGCGACCAGCAAGGGCACGCAGTTCCTCACCAAGACCATCTTCATTGCCGGCGGCGTGGGCTCGTTCCAGCCGCGCACGCTGAAGGTCGACGGCATCGACAAGTACGAGGGCTCGCAGGTCCATTACCGCGTGCGCAACCCGGCGCAGTTCGCGGGCAAGAACCTGGTGATCATCGGCGGCGGCGACTCCGCGCTGGACTGGGCGCTGAACTTCTGCGCGGCCAATGACGACGGCAATCCGCACAAGGCCGAGAGCGTGATCCTGGTGCACCGCCGCGATGGTTTCCGTGCCGCGCCGGCCTCGGTCGCCAAGATGCGCGAGCTGTGTGATGCCTACGAGATGCAGTTCATCGTCGGTCAGGTGTCGGACCTGGACGAAGGCGAGGACTTCCTCAAGGGCGTGAAGGTCACTGGCGGCGACGGCGTCACCCGCGTGGTGCCGGCGGACCAGGTGCTGGTGTTCTTCGGCCTGTCGCCCAAGCTGGGCCCGATCGCCGAGTGGGGTCTGGCGCTGGAGCGCAAGCAGATCCTGGTGGATACCGAGAAGTTCCAGACCAGCGTGCCCGGCATCTTCGCGGTGGGTGACATCAACACCTACCCGGGCAAGAAGAAGCTGATTCTCTCGGGCTTCCACGAAGCGGCCCTGGCGGCCTTCGGTGCGATGCCGATCATCAATCCCGAGAAGCGAGTCCATCTGCAATACACGACCACCAGCCCGAAGCTGCACAAGGTGCTGGGCGTGGAGACGCCGGTCTTCGACTGAACGCGCTGCGCCTCGCGGCGCATTGCCTGTCGTCGGTCTGCATGGTCGACGATCATCAACCCGCCCGGTCCTGGACCCGGCGGGTTTTTTCATCGGCCTGGGACGGCGCGCTCAGGGCCCCGCGCTGGGGTCAGGCGCGGTTCAAGCTGCTGGGCGCTTGAGGGCGGCTGCGTGCTTCGCAGCTTCAAGCACGACACCGCTCATGCCCTCATACGCCACCCGGCCAGAGCGGGTACGGTCGGCGCCGGTGCGTGAGGTCTGTGGCAACAGCGATGCACGGCGAAGATCACCGTCCAGACCGGACCAGATCGCGTCACAGGCTTGACCCCACGCATGCACCGTCGGCCACCAACGGCTCAGCGGCATCGCCTTGGCGCCCCCGGCGACGCCGGAAGTCCGAAGCGCAAAACCGATGTCGTGCGCCAGGCTATCGAAGCGCAAGGCCTCAGCCACGCAGAACACCACCAGACTGCGTAGCTCGAATGCCTTGTCGCCATGCACGGTTCCGCCCGTCAGGCTGCGCACGGCGTGCTCCAACTTCGGCGCGCTGACGGACAGTTCACCGGTCAGGCTGCCATAACGCCCCATGTCGGTGACCGAGCCAATCTGCGTGATGTAAAGGTCGCTGGGGCGAAGTCGCAGCGGCAGCGCCACGCGCCGATCGGACGTAGCGACGAGCAGAGGCACAGGTGGCCCGCTGTGGCAGCAGCGGTAGAAGGTATTGCCCCAGCTGATGAGGTTGGTGTCCTCGGTCAGACGGCTGCGCAGTTGGCTGATTTGCAGCGCCCAATCCGGGCGAATGACAAGCTCATGCATCGGTCTCTCCCTGTGTTCGGGGCACCATAGTTCAGCGACTCGCGACGATCAATAGGCTGTCCCCAATGTCGTGTGAAGCGTCTGGATGAGATCTTCGTCCCAGTCGCGCTGACGAGACCAGGAGCTGCGAGCTTGGCGCACCGGCAATGGGCCCCGGCTGCATTCAGCGGACGCCGGTGACGTCCCTTCTCGAGACAGCCCTGCCAGCCAATAACAACCATCTGCTGCCGTAGAATCGCGGTCGTTCGGCGGTTCACCGTCGAGTTTCGCTAGGGGTGCTGGCGCTGCTGATGAATCGGCGGACCGGCTGAGAAAGTCCCTTTGAACCTGATCAGCGGCTTCGGCTGCCAGGCCGCAGCGTGATCTGCGGCCCGAGGTAATCCTCGCGCAGGGAAGCACGCCATCCGACACCTTTCGTGTCCGACACCCGACTTCTCATCGGCGTGTCCGGTTTGCCGACCTGCCATCGCATCACTGGCTTCGGCATATCGATGGCAATTTCGTCTGTTTCCTTCCTCCCCACCCTCCCCGCTCTGCGGCTGAACCAACTCGCGATCGCGCTGATCGCCGGCGGCTTCGGCCTGCACGCGGCCGCTCAATCGGCGTCCTCGGACAAGCCCACCGGCAACACCGCGCTGCCCAGCGTCGTCATCAAAGGCGCGTCGGAAGCCCCGGTCGCGCTGAGCGGCTTCGGCGACACCCCCGTCGCCAAGCTGCCGATGCAGGCCGCCATCATCAGCAGCGAGCGGCTGGCCGAGCGCGGCCTGAGCCAACTCTCCGGCCTCGCGCTGCTGGATGCCAGCGTGGGCGACAGCTACAACTCGCCGGGCTACGTTTCGTATCTCAAGATCCGCGGCTATGACCTGGACAACCGCTTCAACTACCGCCGCGACGGCCTGCCGATCAGCGCGGACACCGCGCTGCCGCTGAGCAACAAGAGCAGCATCGAAGTGCTGAAGGGCACCAGTGGCATCCAGGCCGGCACCAGCGCGCCCGGTGGTTTGGTGAACCTGGTCGTGAAGCGGCCCACCGTCGAGCTGACCAGCCTCAGCCTGGGCGTCAGCGAGCGCGGCACGGTGGAATCGTCGATGGACTGGAGCCATCGCTTCAGCGACGGCCGCGGCAATGACAAGGCCTTCGGCCTGCGGGTCAACTTGAACGCCGCCCACCTCGATCCGGAAACCCGCGACGCCAAGGGCAGCCGCTGGCTGATGGCCGTCGCCGGCGATTGGCGCGTGACGCCCGACACGCTGGTCGAGGCCGAGGTCGAACTCAACCGCCAAAGCCAACCCAGCCAGCCGGGCTTCAGCCTGCTCGGCAGCGTGCTGCCGGATGCAAAGACCATCGATCCGCGCACCAACCTCAACAATCAGCGCTGGAGCCGACCGGTGGTCTTCGAGGGCCGCACCGCGTCGCTGCGAGTGCAACATCGTCTGGATGCGGACTGGAAGCTGCAGGCGCACGTCGCCACCCAGCGGCTGACCACCGATGACCGGCTCGCCTATCCGTTCGGTTGCGGCAAGGAGGACAACTACAGCGCCTACTGCTCCGACGGCACCTTCGATCAATACGATTTCCGCAGCGACAACGAGAGCCGCCGCAGCGACGCGCTCGATCTGTCCGCCCAGGGCCGTCTTCGCATGGGAGGCCTGACCCACGAGCTCACCACCGGCGTGCTCTTCAGCCGCTTCAAGAGCCGCCTGCAAGGGCAGGCCTACAACGGCGTCGGCCCAGGCAGCATCGACGGCTCGCTCCAGAACGATCCGCAACCCGACCTGCTCAGCACCAACACCAACCGCGACGAACGCAGCACCGAGCTGTACCTGCGCGACGCGGTGCAACTCAACGAGCGCTGGCAAGCGTGGCTGGGTGTGCGTCACACCCGACTCCACCGCGACAGCATCCTGGTCAACGCGGCCGCTGGCGAGGAGGCGCCCACCGGCTATCGGCAGTCCGTCACCACGCCCTGGCTGGGGCTGAGCTTTGCCATCGATCCGCAACTGCTGGCCTATGCGAGCTGGGGCGAAGGCATTGAATCGGATGTTGTGCCGAACCGACCGGACTATCTCAACAAGGGCCAGGCCTTGCCCGCGATGCGCAGCAAGCAGTGGGAGATCGGCCTCAAATCGGGCAGCCGGACGGTGGACTGGTCGATCAATTACTTCGACATCAGCAAGCCCGCTTGGCGCGATGTGCAAGCCGATGCCGACGGCAACCTGGTGCGTCGTCTCGACGGCACGCAGGACCATCGCGGTATGGAGGCGCAGGCCGACCTGAAGTGGCAGGGCGGCGGCATCCAGGCCAGCGCAATGAAGCTGCGGGCGCGCCGCCATGGCAGCGACGACGCCGCATTGAATGGCCTCAAGCCCACCAACGTACCGGAGACCGTCCTCAAATTGCAGGCGCGACAGCAGGTCGGACTGCCCGGCCTGGAGCTCCAGGCGGGCGTGGTCTATGAAGGTCGTCGCATGGTGCTGCCGGACAACAGCCTGAGCATTCCCAGCTGGACCCGACTGGACCTGGGCGCACGCTATGAGCAGAACATCGGGCGGCAGTTGCTGATCTGGCGAGTCGGGGTGGACAACGTCACCGATCGACGCGCGTGGCGCGAGTCGCCTTATCAGTACGACCATGTGTACCTCTATCCGCTCGCGGGTCGCACATGGCGAGCGTCCGTGGAGTGGGTCTTGTGAAGCGCTGACTTTTCTGTGTATACTCTTAGGCTCTGATCCCCGATAGCTCAGTCGGTAGAGCGCCGGACTGTTAATCCGTAGGTCCCTGGTTCGAGCCCAGGTCGGGGAGCCAAGATCAGATGACGAAGGTCTTAGGACCTTCGTTCTATTTCAGCCAAGGTCCGACCGAAGACCGCGGCCCAAGAATTCAGATCGACAGGATCTGATCAGTACATTTCCTCGATAGCTCAGTCGGTAGAGCGCCGGACTGTTAATCCGTAGGTCCCTGGTTCGAGCCCAGGTCGAGGAGCCAAAATTGAAGCCCCCAATATCGCAAGGTGTCGGGGGCTTTTTCTTTTCCCGCCAGGAAACAGGCTGAGCTGTCGTAGCAGCTCGAATTGCCACCTCAGCGGCAAGACACTGAAAACGTCATTTCGGTGCCTCCGCCCCGCTGGCATGCCTTCCCACGCATTGGTTTGCCTTCTTTCGGAATTCGATCACTTTCTGAAACTGCTCCGAGGTGCCGGGCCGCCCGAAGAGAATGACCGGCTCGCCGGGGTGCTTGGAAGTCCCCAGCAAGTGAAATTCCAGGCTCTTGCTCAGAGCGCCACACAACTTTGTTGTGTCCGGCACGCGGCCATAGATGCTGGCCATTTCAAACCAGAGGGCGCTCAACGCAAAGTCGTCGCCCGCCTGGACCGCCGGGCTCTCTTGCCGCAACAGCTGTTGCTCGGCCGCCTGCAGGTAGGCCAATGCCTGGGGCGTGCTGGCCCCGGTCACCACCGATTCAAATTTGTTGCCCGCGGCGCCCACATGCGTGCCATCAAAAGGCAACGGAGATCCCGCCGCTTCAAACTTCTCGATGTCTGCCAACGCCACATAAGCCAACGACAGGCCTCGGGCATCGTCTTGATATCGCGCATTGGCGAGAACGTCGCGCAGCATCTTCCGGGCGGTTGCGGGATCGTCCTGCATCACCTTGTCGTAGGCGCCCGTCACCACCTTGAAGATCTCTGTAGGGCCGACTGGCGATGCCGCAGTGGCAGTGCCCAGCGCAGACGCCAGGGCGAAGACAACGAGCAATACTCTCTTCATGATGTTGATACAAAGAATGAGGAATCAGAAAGCAGCCAAACGCGATGGCGTCTGAACGCAAAGCGGAAAGAGCGTACACAAAAACAAGTTATTTCCGGACGCCGACGAACAAGCTTTTTCATTGATTTGGCGTCGGCCCTCCCCCAGCGCCATCCCCCTACACTTGTCAGCCCCCATGCCCACGCGTCGGGGCTTTTTCATTGCCGCCCGCCAATCCCGACGCGGCCGAGGGACACATCGTTTGGATACTCTGGAGCAACTGCGCACCGGCGCCCTGCAGGGCGTCCGTCGCCTCACCCTGACCGCCGCCGGCCTGCAGACCTTTCCCGAAGCGATCTACGCCCTGGCCGACTCGCTGGAGATCCTGGACCTGAGCGGCAACGCGCTCAGCACGCTGCCGGACGACCTGCCGCGCCTGCATCGGCTGCGCATCCTGTTCTGCTCCAACAACCAGTTCACCCATCTGCCCGAGGTGCTGGGACGCTGCGAGCACCTGGAGATGGTCGGCTTCAAGAGCAACCAGATCCGTGACGTCCCCGCCGCCGCGCTGCCCGCCCGGCTGCGCTGGCTGATCCTCACCGACAACCGCATCGAGGCCCTGCCCGAGGCCATCGGCCGCTGCCATCGACTGCAAAAGCTCGCGCTCGCCGGCAATCAACTGCGTGCTCTGCCGGACAGCCTCGCCCAATGCCAGCGCCTTGAACTGCTGCGCGTCTCGGCCAATCAGCTGCAAGCACTGCCCGACTGGCTGCCCACCCTCCCGCGTCTGTCCTGGCTCGCATTCGGCGGCAACCCGTTCAGCCTGGACCACGAAGCCGCGGCGCTGCGGCAGGCCCCCATCCCCGCAGTGCCGTGGCCCAGCCTGGCGATGGAGCAGTTGCTCGGCGAAGGCGCCTCGGGCCACATCTACCGCGCGCGCCAAGCGACGGGCGACCCGGTCGCGCTCAAGCTCTTCAAGGGCGGACTGACCAGCGACGGCCTGCCCGAGAGCGAACTGGCGGCCTGCCTGCAAGCCGGTGCGCATCCGCAATTGATCTCGGTCCAGGCCCGCCTCAGCGATCACCCCGCCCAGACCCAGGGCCTGCTGATGCCGCTGATCGGTCCTGAGTTCACCACACTGGCCGGCCCGCCCAGCCTCGACTCCTGCACCCGGGACGTCTACGCGCCGGACCTGCGCTTCACCGCGCAGGCCGCCATGCGGCTCGCCACGGGCATGGCATCGGCCTTGCAGCACCTGCATGACCGCGGCCTGTTGCATGGGGATCTCTACGCCCACAACATCCTGCACGACGGACAGGGTCAGGCCTTGTTGGGCGATTTCGGCGCGGCCTCGTTCCTGTCAGCCGTCCCGCCCGCTCAGATCGAGGCCTTCAAACGCCTGGACGTACGCGCCCTGGGCTGCTTGCTGGAAGAATTGCTGGCCCGCTGCGATGCCCTGCCCCCGCCTCAACAGGCCCTGCTGACCCGCCTGCGCGATGCCTGCCTGCAGCCGGACCCGACCCAGCGCCCAAGCGCGGGCGAACTGGTCCAGGCCCTGCAGCCTTCACCCACCGGCCGCCTCACCGCCGCCTGATCCGATCCCTCTCCTGACCCGGCCTTCACCATGAGTTCCTTGCCTGCCTGCCCCAAGTGCCAATCCGCCTACACCTACGAGGACGGCACCCAGTGGGTCTGCCCCGAATGCGGCCATGAATGGTCCGCCCAGGCGTCCGACGCCGCGCCCGCCGACGAGGTGCGCGTCATCAAGGACGCCGTAGGTAATGTGCTGCAGGACGGCGACACCGTCACCGTCATCAAGGACCTCAAGATCAAGGGCTCGTCCCTGGTGGTCAAGGTCGGCACCAAGGTGAAGAACATCCGACTGGCCGACGGCGACCACGACATCGATTGCAAGATCGACGGCATCGGCGCGATGGGGCTGAAGTCGGAGTTCGTGAAGAAGCTCTGAGCCCGCCGCCGCTCAGAGCGGCGTCAGCGGTGCCTGGCCGTCACGCCAGCGCTGCACGTTGGTCACGAACAGATCCACCGTCGCCTGCACCGACTCGGGCGACCAGCCCGCGATGTGCGGCGTCAGGATCACATTCGGAAAATCCAGCAGCGCCTGCGGCGGCTGCGGTTCGGACTCATAGACGTCCAGCGCGGCGCCTCCCAGCTGACCGGCGGCCAAGGCCTGCGCGAGCGCCTGGGTATCGACCAAGCTGCCGCGCGCGATGTTGACCAAGTGCCCGTTCGGCCCCAGCGCGGCGAGCACCTGCGCATTCACCAGATGCTTGGTCGATGGGCCACCGGGCGCGGCGACGATGAGAAAGTCCGCCCACTCGGCCAGGCCCAGGACAGAGTCAAAGTACTGGCAGCCCTGCGAATCATGGCGCTGCCGGCGGTTGTGATAGCCCACCTCCATGTCGAAGGCGAGCGCGCGCCGCGCAATGCGCAGGCCGATCGTGCCCATGCCCAGGATGCCCAGGCGCCGACCGTTCACGCTCGGACGCAGCGGCAGCTCATCACGCCAGATGCCCGCCCGCAGCGCCTTTTCCTGCTGCGGCAGCGCGCGCACGCTGGCCAGCAGCAAAGCCATCGCATGGTCGGCCACGCAGGCGTCGTTGGTGCCCGCGCCATTGGCCAGGACCACCCCACGCGCCTTGGCCGCCGCGATGTCGATGTTCTCGTAACCCGCGCCGAGTGCCGCGGCAAAGCCCAGCTTCGGCATCGCCGCGATCTCGTCGGCACGCAGGCCGACCGCGCCAATCGTCAGCACCAGCTCAATCTGATCGCCCTGCTCGGCCACCGCCTTTGCACGCATTTCGGCGGTGGGGGCATAGACCACGTCGAAAAGCTGTCGCAACTGCGCCTGGTGCTGCTCCGCCATGGGCATGAGCAACAGCAGACGGGACCGAGGGCCGGCAACGGGGGGCACGATGGGAGCGATCACGGAATTCCTCGAAGGCTGGTGAGTTCGAGGACGATGATAGAAGCGCCGATGCGGTGCCCGTAGGCCGTCCGGTCGCCATGCGCACCGGGCACGGCGGCAGGTCGGACCGGCGGTGCGATGCGCTGCGACGCCAGCACCCACGCCGTCCCGCTGTGCCGTCGCCAAGCCCGCTGGTCATCGCGCCCAGGACGGACCGGATCGAACCTCCCGGCGGTGATCCGGCCCCTCGGCGCTCAGGGCGTACGACGACGCGCCGGTGGCAGCGGCGCGGAGGCGGCAGCCGCCCGCGGATCCAGCTGCTGGCGCAGGCTTTCCACGCGCCGTCGCTCCGCCTCGAGTTGGGCCTGCAGCGCCTGACGTTGCTGTTGCAGGTCGGAGAGATCCGCCTTGGACTGTTGCTGCTGCTGGTTGATCAGGGCCCGATAGCGACGCTCGGTCTCCACATCGTCCGACAGCTGACGCGCCTGCTGCTGCGCGGCCTCCAGCGCCAGCGCGGCCGCCCGCGTCTGCGCCTCCAGGTCGACCCGCCGAAGCTCCTCGGCCGCCAACTCCGCCGAGAGCCCGACGAACTCCTCATAGTTCTTCACCGCCATCGCGCTGTCCTGCGTCTTGACGACCCGCCACAGTTCGTCCTGATGCGCGATGGCCGCGTAGTACTGCGCCGTCTCGCTGTGGAACAGCAACTGGGCGGTGAACTCGCCGTTCTCGGTCTTGCGCAAGGCCTTCAGCGCTTGCGCCTCTTCCAGCCGGGCGAACTCCTGCGCCAGACGCGATGGGGCACCAGAAGGCGGCGCAGCCACCGTCGATGGCGCAGCACGGGCTGGCAGCTCGCTGGCCGACGGTGCTTGCGGGGACGGCACCGGTGGGGCCTGACGTTGGGCTTGGGCTTGGGCTTGGGCTTGGACCGGCGCTGCTGGCACGGGCACCGGCGCGGTGCGACCCGCCCGAGCCGGCTCGCTGACCATCGGTGCCGTCGTGCCCGAATTCGCCGGCCGCACAGCCGGCAGGGCGGGCATGGCCGGCTTCGAGGGGGGCGCCTCCGATGCGACTGCCGTCGTTGCTGCTGCCGCTGCTGCGGTAGCCGGTGCAGGTGCAGGTGCCGGTGTCCGAAGCACGGCGGCGGCGGACTCGGTCGATGGCGTCGATCGCAACCCACCTTGCGAGGCCAGGCGTCGGAACTCATCGAAGCCGAGCCAGGCATTGCGCTCATTGTTCAACTTCGACGCCCGGCGAATGTCGCCCTGCGCATTGCTCACGGCCACGTAATAGGTGTCCGACGACGGGTGCAGCCACAGCTCGATGGTGTTGCCCTCCACCTGCGCCCGGCGCAACAACTGCACCGAGCGGGAAGACAACCTCACCCGCAGTTCCGCCACCACGGTCGCCTCGAAAGGGGTCACCCCGGACGACCCATCGGCCGCACCGAGCTGGGCCACCTGAGCCACCTGCATCACCGGCGCCGCCGGCGGCGCTCCATCCGTCTGGCCCGCCGCCTGCGCCAGCCCGTGCAGCGCAGCCAGGGCCAACAGCGGCATCACCGCCAGCAACGGACGTCCGCAGGGGGCCGTCAGTTGCGCCGCCCAGTCGAGCCAGGCACGGGCCCGACCCTCGCGGGCCAGTAGAGAAGGGAAAGCGGGGCCGCCCAAGGGGGGGACGGGGGACAGCGACGATCGGTTCGGTGATTGCATGCGAGTGTGTCCAGCGTGGCTGCAAATGGGTCTTGCGCAAGACCCGCAGAGGAAGACCAAAGAAGATCCCGTGCCGCAGAGCGCCAAGACGGCACGGGAGTGGCAACAAAAACGGCCCAGTGCCACCTCGACAGGCAGCACAGGGCAGCCCCAGAGCGCCGTGCGGCGGGTCCTGCGCGTGATTGACTCGATCCATCACGCGGACGACGGCCACCCACCTGCGGAACGATCCCGTGCGACGCGCGTCCGCGACCGCCCACCCTCTGAAGCATTTGGCGTAGTCGGCGACCTCGCGCAGTAGTTCCGAGTCAGCGACCCGACAGGTTTCTGAAGGTCATCACCGGCATGCTTCGCGCCTCGGCGCCCTCGCCTCAATGCACGCCGTTCACCGCCCTCTTTGCATCGCCGCTGGCCACCCGGCCGCCTCGCCGCTTCATCCACGTCGAACGATAAAAGTCCCCCATGGATCGCCGACAGTTCTTCCCTCGCCAGGTCGTCGACGCCGGTGCCAACCGCTGGGACTGGGCGCTGCTGCCGCTGGTGCTCGCACTGCTGGTGCTGTTGGCTTATGGCGCGGCGCAGATGACCCGGCCGTTCGAACTGGGCGATCCCATGCCGTTGTCACTTGACCCGGCCCAGTTGCCCTATTACCTGCTGCGCACCAATCTGCGGATGCTGGCGGCGATGGTGCTGGCCTTGATCTTCAGTGCCGCCTTTGCCGTGCTGGCGGCCAAGGTGCGGGCCGCGGAGAAGGTGCTGGTGCCGATGCTGGACATCCTCCAGTCGATCCCGATCCTGGGGTTCCTGTCGATCACCGTGACCGGTTTCATCGCTCTGTTTCCCGGCAATCTGCTGGGTGTGGAATGCGCGGCGATCTTTGCGATCTTCACCTCGCAGGCCTGGAACATGGCCTTCAGCCTGTACCAGTCGCTGCGCACCGTGCCCTCGGAACTGGATGAGGCCGCCCGGGTGTTCCAGCTCTCCGGCTGGCAGCGCTTCTGGCGGCTGGAGCTGCCGTTCGCGATGCCGGGGCTGCTGTGGAACATGATGATGTCGATGTCCGGTGGCTGGTTCTTTGTCGTCGCGTCCGAAGCGATCTCGGTGTCCCACCAGAACATCAAGCTGCCCGGCGTGGGCTCCTACATCGCCATGGCGATCGAGGCCCGTGATCTGGGCGCCATCGGCTGGGCGATCCTGTGCATGCTGGCCGGCATCCTGCTGTACGACCAGTTGGTGTTTCGCCCGCTCATCGCCTGGGCCGACAAATTCCGTTTCGAAGACAGCGGCACCGACGCGGCGCCCCAGTCCTGGATGCTGGCCTGGTGGCGCCGCACCACGCTGACCCGCCGCATGGCCGGCTGGGCCACGCAGCGATTCGAGAACAGCCTGCTCTGGTTCCGTCGCCACCATGACGGCACCTCGATCCGCGCCCGGCCGCGGATCCCGGGGGTGGCCTGGCAACGCGCGTGGGATGCCGTGGTGGCGGCCGCGGTGATGGTGGCGCTCTATCACCTGATCCGGTTCGTCCACACCGAGGTGGGCTGGCATGAGGCGGGCCATGTCTTCCTGCTGGGCGGCGCCACACTGCTGCGGGTGCTGGTCCTGATCGCCCTGGCCGCGCTGGTGTGGGTGCCGGTGGGCATCTGGATCGGGATGAATCCGCGCTGGTCCGGCCGCTTGCAGGCGGTCGCCCAGTTCCTGGCGGCCTTTCCGGCCAACCTGCTGTTCCCGGTGGCCGTGGTGCTCATCGTGCGCTGGAAGCTGAATCCGGATGTCTGGCTTTCGCCGCTGATGATCTTCGGCACCCAGTGGTATCTGCTCTTCAATGTGATTGCCGGCGCCTCCGGCATTCCCGCTGAGCTGCGCCATGCCGCCCGCAACCTCGGTCTGCGCGGCTGGCTCAAGTGGAAGCGCTATCTGCTGCCGGCGGTGTTTCCCAGCGTCGTCACCGGCGCGATCACGGCCAGTGGCGGATCATGGAACGCCAGCATCGTGGCGGAGTACGTCTCCTGGGGCGACACCACCTTGAAGGCACACGGCTTGGGCAGCTACATCGCTGAGATGACCGCACGCGGCGATTTCCCGCGCATCGCCCTGGGCATCGGCGTGATGTGCATCTTCGTGATGGGCCTGAATCACTTCGTCTGGCGGCGTCTGTATCGGCTGGCCGAAGACCGCATGCACTTCTGATGGCCCGCCCCGAACGTCAAGGCCGAGCCCCGAGACCCGAGACCCGACACCTGTCCCGCATCCACCCATTCAGGATCTGACGATCCCAAGATTTCCTGCAGAGGAGGCGCCCATGACCGCATCCATCGTCGAACTCCACGGCGTCGGCAAGAGTTTCCGCTCGGCCGACGGCCATTCACGGCCGGTGCTGGAACAGGTGGATTTCCATCTTCGCGAAGGCGAGATCGTCGCGCTGCTGGGCCAGTCCGGTTCCGGCAAGAGCACCATGCTGCGCATCATGGCCGGCCTGGTGCCGGCCGATCGCGGGCAGGTGCGCTATCGCGGCCAGCCGATGTCCGGCCCGGCGCGCGGCATCAGCATGGTGTTCCAGTCCTTCGCGCTGTTCCCGTGGCTGACGGTGCGCCAGAACGTCGAACTCGGCCTGGAAGCCCGCGGGGTGCCGCGTGCCGAGCGCGAAGCCAAGGCCGAGGCAGCGATCGCGCTGATCGGCCTGTCGGGCTTTGAGGGCGCGCTGCCGCGCGAGCTGTCAGGCGGCATGCGCCAGCGGGTGGGCATCGCGCGGGCGCTGGTGACCGAGCCGGAAGTGCTGCTGATGGACGAAGCCTTCTCGGCGCTCGACGTGCTCACGGGTGAACGGCTGCGCGAGGACATCCTTGACCTGTGGGACAGCGGCCAGATGCCGACCCAGGCCATGCTGGTGGTCTCCCACAACATCGAGGAAGCCGTGATGATGGCCGACCGGGTGCTGATCTTCGCCAGCGATCCGGGCCGGATCCGCTGCCAACTGTCGGTGCAACTGCCCCGCCCGCGTGATCCGGACAGCGCCGATGTGCGGGCACTGATCGACGAGGTCTATGCGCTGATGACTGCCGGCGCCGCCCGCCCCGCCCGGGTGCACGGCATCACCGAGGCCGCCGCCGCCCCCACGCCGCTGGCGGAACGCCTGCCTGCGGCCGATGTGGCGCGCATGGACGGGCTGCTGGAGCTGCTGGCTGAGCCGCCTTTCGAGGGTCGGGCCGACCTGCCTCAACTCTCCGAGGAGGCCGGCCTGCCGGATGCGGACCTGCTGCCGGTGGCGCATGCGCTGGCGCTGCTGGGCCTTGCGCAGCTCGACAGCGGCGACCTGCAGCTCACCGCGTTGGGACGGCGCTATGTGGACGGCCACCACGGCCTGCGGCGTGACCTCTTCGGACAGCAACTGCTGGCCCATGTGCCGCTGATTGCGCACATCCGGCACCGCCTGGAGCAGGCGCCCTCCGGCCAGATGCCCGACAAGCCGGTGCTGCGCTTGCTGAGCGAGCAACTGGACGATGTGGAGGCCGATGCGGTGCTGCAGACCGCCGTCACCTGGGCGCGGCACGGCGAGGTGTTCGAGTACGACTACAACACCGGTGCGCTCCGGCTGCCGACCGGCGATGAAGAGACAACGCGCTGACCGCGCGGGTCGCGATGACCGAAATCACCGCACCCACCTCCGCCGCGGCCGCCTCCTCGTCAGCGGCGGCGCCGCCCCTCACGCATCCACATAGGCCGCCGCGATCATCTCGCCGGCGTTGATCGGCGCGGACTCATCCTGTCGCGGGGTGTAGACCATGTCGCCGATGCGGATCTCGCTGCCGCTGAGCACGCACACGCCGGTCTGCTTGGAGGGCGCCATGTCCCAGATCTGATAGCCGTAGTGACAGGCGCCCGGGTCGGACCAGGAAATCGCCGCCGTGCGCGGCGTCGGGCGGTCCAGCACATGGATGGTGGGACGCGGCCGCAGCGCCAGGCCATCGTCGGACGAACGGCTCAGCCGCGCGGGCCGCGGCGTGTCCGGCACCCCGCCGTTGCCCAGCCAAGCCACCGTGCGCAGCCATCCCTCCCGGGTCGTGTCACTCGCGATATCCCTGTGCATATCGCACCGCCTTTCCCCGCCGCCGACAATCTGGCGGCATTGCCTGAAATAATTCAACGGGTGATGAATATAGCAAAGGCCATCCCGTCATGAACAAAACCCCGAGGTCCGTCGGGGCGCCGCGCGGTCGCGGGCGTCCCAGCGCGAACTGTGCACAAGGGGCGGACACGCTGTTGCGCAGCGCGCGGCGCACCTTCGCGCTGCGCGGCTTCGAGGCGGCCAGCGTGCGGGAGATTGCGCGCCAGGCGGGAGTCGACGCGGCCTTGATCTCGCATCACTTCGGATCGAAGGAGGCGCTGTGGATGGCGGTGGTGGAGCAGATCGCCCGCCAGGTGCAATCGATCTTCGACACCGCCGCCGACTTGCGCGGGGACGCCACGCTGACGCCGCGCCAGCGGGTCGAGCAGGGCCTGATCCATTTCAGCGATCGGGTGTTCGAGGACCCGGACATCGGCATGTTCTTCTCCACCGCGGCCACCGAAGAAGGCGAACGTCTGAATGCGCTGGTCGACCAGTTGGTCCGGCCGTTCCACAACGTCTTCATGCCGCTGCTGGAAGATGCGATGGCCGCCGGCGAGATCACGCCCTGCGATCCCCATCTGCTGTTCACCCTGCTCACGCAGGGCATCAGCAAGACCGTGGCCTACAGCCATGTGCTGCGCGCAGTCTCGCCGTTGCCCGACGATGCCGTCCGGTTCAAGCGGGAATTGCTGGAGACGGTGTTCCGCTTGCTGGGCCCTGCGACGCGCGACTGAGCGGCCAGCGGACGCGGTGGATCAGTCGCATCCGTCAAGCCCCGCGCTGTTCATGGCTTCTGTGGACAACGCTGTTGGCAGTCCGGGCAGGGATGCGCCAAGTCATTGATCTGACAGGGGAAGTGTTTCACTGCCCGGTTTTGAGGCAGCGTGGAAAACAGGGCGACTGACGGACGGCGTCGCCGATGAAGGCCGCCTGCAGCGCCCGGTGGTCGCACGTTTGACGCCCAGTTCCTGCCGCTCGGCATTCACCTTGCGAAGGCCCGACGTCCATCGCATTCCCCAAGCGTCCTGAGGCGCGTCCGCCGTGCTTGAACAAGCGGGTGACACACGCACCTTGGCCATCGATCGACTGGGCAACGAATTCAAGAACGGATTGGCCCGATCCACGTCCCCCCGCAGCCCTGTTTCGGCCATGTTCAGAGCCGACAGACACGGCTTGCAGTCTGTCCACCCCTTCTGTGGACAAGTCTGTTGGCACCCCGGGCAAGGATGTCGCAAGCCCTTGATCTGGATGGGAAAACCTTTCAATGCCTCGAAAATAGGCAATGCCGGAATCGACCGGCTGGACGGGTGATGCGAGCCCAAAATGGCTGTCCCCGCGATCTGTGGACAAGTCTGTTGGCTGTCTCTGCAGGGGTGACGCAAGTGACTGTCACCAAAGGGAAAACCTTGCCGTGCTTCGCAAAGAGGCAGTGCAAAGAGCGGGGCGCGTGCCGCCCGAATCCGCTTGACCGCCCCCTGCTTCCCAGGCAGTCAATCGCCGGGCCGGCAGCGAGATATTCACAATGCCCTTGAACGGTGCGCGGCCAAGTGTGACTGTCCCCGCCTTCTGTGGACAACTCTGTTCACCACCCGGGCAAGGATTCGCCAAGTGCTTGTCGCAACAAGAGGTTTCTTGGGTTGCCCGGGAATGAGGCAGAGGGTGATCCGAGGCGGGCGTCGAGGCGGGTGTCGAGGCCGATCAGGACCGGTCCAGGCCGGTTCACCGCGCCTTCGGCGACGTCACCATCCCCTGCGCCGCCGCCCAGGCGTTCACATCATCCCGACGGATGGCCGCGGCCATCAGGCCGGGGAACGCATCGGGCGTGCAGGCGAACGACGGCACGCCCAGCGCCGCGAGTTGCGCCGCCAGCGCATGGTCATAAGACGGCGCGCCCTCGTCGCTCAGGGCCAGCAGGGTCACGAACTGCACGCCGCTCTCCACCAGCTCGGCCGCGCGACGCAGCAACTGCGGCTGCACGCCGCCCTCGTACAGGTCGGAGATCAGCACGAAGATGGTGTTGCGCGGCTCGCGGATCATCGACTGGCAATAGGCCACCGCACCGTTGATGTCGGTGCCGCCGCCCAGTTGAACGCCGAACAGCAGATCGACCGGATCATCCAGTTGCTCGGTCATGTCCACCACGGCGGTGTCGAACACGACCAGCCGGGTGCTCACCGCCGGCAGCGACGCCATGACCGCGCCGAAGATGCTGGCGTAGACCACCGAGTTCGCCATCGACCCGCTCTGGTCGATGCACAGCACCACCTCCCGCTGCGGCCGACGCGCCTTGCGGCCGAAGCCGTGCAAGGTCTCGGGAATGACGGTGCGATGCGACGGCTGCCAGTGCCGCAGGTTGGCGCGGATGGTGCGATGCCAGTCAATCTCGGCCAGACGCGGCCGACGGTTGCGCTGGCTGCGGTCCAGGGCGCCGGTGATGGCGCTGCGCATCGGTTCTTCCATGCGCTTCATCAGGTCGTCCACCACCTGGCGAACCACGCTCCGGGCCGTGTCCTTGGTGCCCGCCGGAATCACCTGCGACAAGGCCATCAGGTTGGCCACCAGATGCACATCGGGCTGCACGTTCCGGAGCATCTCCGGCTCCAGCAGCAGCTCCCGCAGGTTCAGCCGCTCCAGCGCATCCTTCTGCAGCACCTGCACCACGCTGCTGGGGAAGTACTTGCGGATGTCGCCCAGCCAGCGCGCCACCTTGGGCGCGGAGCCGCCACGACCCGCCCGGCGGTCGGGTGTCAGTCCCTGTCCGTCGTCCTCATACAGCGCGCTCAGCGCCTGGTCCATGTCCTGGGCGATGCCGTCCAGGCCGCCGCAGCTGTCCTGCGCCTCTCCGCCCAGCACCAGGCGCCAACGGCGCAGGCGGGCGGCATCGTCCACCGGTGAGGTCATCGGGTCACTCCCAGCAACTGTCGCAGCAGCGGCAAGGGCCACTGCGCGCGTGATTCATCCCAGTTCAGGGCCGCCGACGCCGCGGCGGTCGGGCCGCCCTGGCGTGCCGCACGTGTGCCAAGGTCGCGCCGCTCGCCGCTGTCGAAGCGGGAGAAGGTGCGACGCACCAGCGGCAACACCTGCACGAAGTGCTCCTCGGACAGGCCAGCCAGCCAGCGGTCCACCAGCGGCCACACCCCATCGTGATGCAGCAGCACCACCGCATTGCGGTTGAGGAAGCCGTCCAGCCAGGCGGCGGCCTTCAGCGGCTCGGTCCCGGTGCTCAGGTGCAGCGACAGCGCGTTGCCCGCCTCCTCCGCAGCGATCAGTGCCTCGTCCAGCATCAGCCGGGTGCACAACCCCCGAAGCAGCTCATGCGCGCCCTCGCGGTCCGCCAGCAGCCCGATCGCGCGCAGCCACTGCTGAGACGGCTCCGCCTGACGCCCCGGATCCCGCAGCTTCAACGCCGCATGGGCCGCGAGCAACCGGTCGCGCAGGACCTCGGCCGCCGAGTCATCGATGGCACTGCCCAACAACGGCAGACCGATCGCCGCCCGCACGACCAGACCATCGAACACCTGCCCGACCAGCGCCGCATCGGTGCCCCGCACATTGCCGTACCGGAAGACATTGGCCAGCGGCGGCAAGGCGGCCATGAGCTGATCGGCATCCCCGGTGATCGCCGCGTGGTCCTGCAGCGCCTGCGAGGCCACGGCCACCGCCTCCGGCAGGTCCGCCAGCAGCACTTGATCCACCCACTGGGCCAAGGTGCCGAGATCGCGCTCGGACCGGCACTGCTCCGCCACCCGCGCGGTCGCGGCCTGCGCCACCGTCTGGCCGAAGCGACTGGTCTCGATCAGGCGAATCGCAAACGCCGGCTCCCACTGCAGCGTCCAGACCTCATGGAAGGTGCCCCGCGAGGATCGCCCCACCTTCGCCAGCTCGCCCCAGCGGATGCCCAGCAAGCTCAGTCGGTGCAGCAGATGACTGCGGGCCAGGTCATTGGGCTGACGCAGGTCCAGGTCCAGCGTCTTCTGGGACGCCTCGGGCTTGAGGCGCAGGGACTTCTGCCACTGCTCCAGATCCCGTTGCAACGGCACCTTCGGCACGCTGGCGGGCACCTGACCCAGACGGTCTCCGATGATGAGCTGGTCGCGGATGAACGACAGCACCGACTCGTCGCCCATCGTCATGACGGTGCGGGTGGCCTCATGCAGCTCTTCCAGCCCCGGGGCGGGACGTTGGCGCAAAGCGGCCAGCGCATCGGCCAGACGGGCGGCTTCGATCAGATGGGCGGAGGAGCAATCCAGCGAGCGCTCCCGCATCAGCCGTGCGACACGGGCCAGCCAGCCCACCGCACGCGGCGTGGGCGCCTGGCCGTCGCTGCGGGGCTCGCTGCTGCGCCACAGATGGTCGTACCAACCGGGTGACTGGATGCCGGCGCCATAACCGCTGTCCAAGGCGAGATGGCGGTAGGTCCAGGGCACCCAGGTGCTGGCGACCTTGAGCTTGGGCAGACCCTTGAGCAGGGCCTGGTCGGCCTTGGCCGTGGCCGGTGCCTTCAGGCCGCCCAGGTGCCAGGCGCCGCAGATGACGGCGATCGTCCCGAAGCCGTCCTTGCGGGCTGCGCGGATGCACTGGCGCATGTAGGCCTCGCGAAGCGCTTCGCGCCGAAGGTGGCGTTCGGGCAGGCGGCCTTCATCAGGCAGTTCCGCCCGCAAGGTGACCATGGCTTCCTCGATGGCCGCGAACAGTTCCTCGCCGTCCCCGCGCTCTTCGACCATGTGGTTCCACCACGCCTCGCCGTCCGCATAGCCGGCCGCACGCGCCAGCCAGTCCAGCGGATCGCCACGCCGATCCGCCTCGGCGGCGGCGGGCGCGGGCGCCGTGTCATCGGAGGGCACCGGCGCTTCAAGCGAGGATGGCAGCGCATCATTGGTCGATGCGCCCTCGCCCACCGCTTCGCCTGCGGCCTTGTCGATCAACTCAGTCGCCTGCGCCTGATCCTGATCCTGAGACTCGCGCGGCGCAGTCTCCGAGGCCGCAGCTTCCTCGGCCTTGCTCAGCGCCAGGCTGTGCGCCATGGGCAGGTCGATGAACCGCACCGTCACGCCGGCACGGGCCGCCCAACGCAGCGCCTGCCATTCCGGGGAAAACTCGGCGAAGGGGTGGTAGACCGCGCACTCGGGGTCATCGACACCGTGGGTGAGCAAGGCCACCGGCGGCACCATGTCCGGCGCCAGCACGTCCGCCACCAGGCCATCCGCCTCCGGGGCGCCCTCGATCAGCACGCAGTCCGGACGCAGCGAGTCCAGCGCGCGCAGCAGGCTGCGGGCGCAACCCGGGCCATGGTGGCGCACGCCGAAAAAGTGCAGATCGCCGCGCGGTACATCGGTGCGCGGCATGTCGATGCGCGGCATGTCGATGCGCGAAGAGCCAGGCGCCTCGGCCGCCCCTTCGGCGGGGGCCTGGTCAGGCGCTGTCATCGGACCATTCACAGGGTCGCTCCCGGCCACGTCGGCTCAGACCTGCTCGCGGCAGGCGCGGTAGAGGTCCTTCCAGTCGGCACGCTCCTTGACCACGGTTTCCAGATACTCGGTCCACACCACCTGGTCCTGCACCGGGTCCTTCACCACCGCACCGAGCAGTCCGGCGGCCATGTCGCGCGGGCTCAGCAGCCCGTCACCGAAGTGGCCGGCCAGGGCCATGCCGCTGTTGATCACCGAGATCGCTTCCGCGGTGGACAGCGTGCCGCTCGGCGACTTGACCTGGGTCTTGCCGTCTTCGGTGCGGCCGTTGCGCAGCTCCCGGAAGATCTGCACCACCCGCCTCACCTCCTTGAGCGCCGGGGGCTCGGCCGGCAGTTGCAGCGCCGCACCCATCTCGGTCACGCGCTTCATCACGATGGCCACTTCCTCGTCCTCGGTGGCGGGCACCGGCAGCACCACGGTGTTGAAGCGGCGCTTCAGCGCAGCGGAGAGTTCATTGACGCCCTTGTCACGGTTGTTGGCGGTGGCGATCACGCTGAAGCCGCGCACCGCCTGCACCTCGCTGCCCAGCTCCGGCACCGGCAGCGTCTTCTCGGACAGCACGGTGATCAGCGAATCCTGCACATCGGCCGGGATGCGGGTCAGCTCTTCCACCCGGGCGATCTTGCCGGCGCGCATCGCCTTCATCAGCGGGCTGGCCACCAAGGCCTGCTCGGACGGCCCATTGGCCAGCAACTGGGCGTAGTTCCAGCCGTAGCGCAGCTGTTCCTCACCGGTGCCGGCGGTGCCTTGGATCAACAAGGTGGAGTCCCCGCTGACCGCCGCCGCCAAGTGTTCCGACACCCAGGACTTGGCCGTCCCCGGCACCCCATACAGCAGCAGGCCGCGATCGGTGGCCAGCGTGGCCACGGCGATCTCCATCAGCCGCGGATTGCCGATGTACTTGGGGCTGACCTGGAAGCCGTTGTCCAGCGTGCCGCCCATGAGATAGCGCAGCACCGCCCAGGGCGAGAGCAGCCAGTTCTCGGGACGGGCGCGCGCATCCTGGCGCTGCAATTCGGCCAGTTCTTCGGCGAACTGCTGCTCGGCATGGCGGCGCAGCACGTGGGCGTTGGGAGTCGTCATGGGGTCCTCGAAGGCAACCGGGGCAAATGGAAGAATGCACGACGCAAGGCCGCCACCTGGGTGATGGCATGCATCGCATCGGCATGCGAGGCGGTTTCGCCGTCGCGCTGGATCTGGGCCACGGACGCGAACGCGTCCAGGCTGTCGGGATGAATCACGGCACAGAATTCGGGCAGCAGGGGCCGCGCGCCGAAGTCGTCCTTGAGCTTGCCGTCACGGGCACGAGACAACACCAACTGGGTCACCGCCTGCGACAGCGGCAGCCCCAGCCTCGCACCGTCCAGGCAGGCCGACAACAGCACCACCAGCGGCAATTGCGCCTGCTCGACATGCCGCTGCCAATGGCGCTCCCGCTGGTCCTGCGGCAGCCACTGCAGCAGTTGAGCGGACTGGGGCGACATCGGCGGCAGCGCGCCCGCCTGGTCATGGCGCCGGCCCGCCAACATGGCTTGCGCCCAGGACGGCTCGCGGGTCGCCGCCAACGCGTCGAACCAGCCGCGCGACAGCGCCTCGGCCCATTCGGTCCGGGACGCCCAGGTCAGCAGCGCCTCGACACCCATCCCGGTGTGGCGTTCCCACCAGGCCACCGGCACCTGACGCACCAGTTGATAGAGCCACCAGGCGCGTTCGCCCAGGCTGTCGTGCTGCGGCCGGGTGGTCACGATCTGATCGGCCTCCCAGTCCGGTGCCGATTCGGTCGGCGCGTCCAGCAGCCAACGGCCGCCGGTCGCGCCGCTCGGGGCATGGAGCAACGCGGCGAGCCGTGCCTGCGCCCGCGCGGTGTGCGCGGCGCCGGGCAGTTGCATCAGCAGGCGTGCCGCCAGCTCGCGCACCTCCCGGCTGCGGTCGGCGCGGCAACGCTCCAGCAAGGGCTCGTCGTCCGGGCCGATGCCGACGGCCAGCACCGCCAGCAGATCGGCCCGCTCCTTGGCCGGCAGCTCCGGCAGGCTGCGGGCCAGACGTTCGCGTCCCGCAGCGGGGTCGGTCTGGCGCGCCTGGCGCAGGAACGCGCGACGCTGATCCAGCGTGCCCTCGGTCCAGTGGCTGTCCTGCGGCTCGTCGCCGCTGGCGCCTGCGGCATAGCGCCAATCCTCGCGTTGGCTGGCCAGCCACAGGCCGCGCTCACCCAGCGCCTTCAACAGGCTCGGACGCAAGGCCACCGATCGACGCCCCAACTCCAGCGCCTGCGGCAGCAAGGCCGGCGGCAGGCGATAACCGTGATCGGCGAGCAGCGTGCAGACCTGCTGATGCAGCCGGGCCGGTCCTTCGTGCAAGGCCCAATGCAGCAAGGGCTGCAAGGCCGCGGGCGGGACAGGCCGGTGGTCCTCCGGCGAGCAGGCCGGCAGCGCCGAGGCCCACTCCCTGCCCCGCGCCCCGGCCGACAGACACGGCGCCAGCACCGCCGCAGCGCGCAGCAGCCGGGCCGCCGCTGTCTCGTTGGTGGCCGTGGCCTGGGAGACCAACGCGCCGATCTCGCCGGGCCAGTCGGGCAACGCGCCGGGCTGGCGTTCGGTGCCGACCATCGCGGTGGGCAGCAGGGGCGTCCAAAGACTCATCGGTGATTCTCCCGAGGCGAGTGGCGCGGTGTCGCGCCCGCCGGGCGCCGGTGGGCGACGGCCCTCATGTCGGGCTCCTTGTCCACACGGGTGCGGCGTGGTGGTCTGCCCAGGCGGTCAACGGCTTGAACTGGTCACCGTCCCATTCGCCCATCACCGTCAAGGCCTGGCCGCCGGACACCGCCAGCAGCGGCCAGCGGTCCTGTTCACTGAGGACCAGCGGCAGCGATTGATCCCCAGCCACCAGATGGCTGCCGGTGTCGGCCACCACCAGGGTGGCCTGGGTCAGCACCAGCGGATGCAGCTGGATCCACGGATGGGCCGCGATACGGTGGGCCATGGCCTGCCATTCGGGCTCCCACGGATGCGCTGGCGCGGCCCCCGTGGCGGTGATGGGTGATGGCCCTGTGACGGTGTCGTTGAATGACGATGACGATGGCGATGACGATGGCAAGAGCGACGACGTCGCCTCGGTCGATGGCGGTGACGCTTGCGCGTTCGCTGTCCCATCGGGCGGCCACGCGGACGCTGTGGACAACTGATCCGGCGCCACGGCCATCGCCTCGACGGACAAGACATGACCCTCATCGCTGCGCTGCACGACCAAGGCCCGCAACGGACTGGCGCCGGGGAAGTACGCCAAGGTGCCGGACACCGCCGTGCCGGGCGACCACAGACCAGCGAATCCCCGACCACCGTGGGCATGGTCCAGCAGCCAGGCGCGTCGCCCGGTCCGCTCGCCTTGCAGCCAGACGCGTCGCTCCATCAGCCGTCCGTCCCGTTCCTCGATGACCTGGGCCAGCACCGCCCAGCGGTCTTCCACCCGCTCACCGCTGACCATCACGTCCGCCTGTTCCAAGGGCCAGCCGCAGAGCGTGCGAAGGTCGGCCTGGACCGCAGCCGGCAACGCCTGCCGACGGGCGATCGCGTCCGTGGCCAGTTGCAGCAGACCGAATCGCGACAGCAGGCGCTCCGGCCAATCCGCGCCCTGGCGCCAGCAGGCAGCGGCCGCCAGCAGGCGCTGGCCCAGGCCGGGCGCCTGGGCATCGACCATGCGGGCGGCCATGGTGCGCCAGCCCTGGATCGCGTTGGCATCCAGCGCGCCCAATCCCTGGGTGACCTGGTCGCCCAGCCAGCGCTGAAGCTCCTGCGACGCGGATTCGATGCGGTGCCAGCGTTGGGATTCGCGCTTTGACAGCGCATCGACCGAAGCCGTGTCGATCGCCCCCACCTCACCGGCCTCGCCGCCCTCGGCACCGTCACCCGGCTCGCCGCGAGCGGCGCGGGCTTCGGCACGCTGCGTGGCCTCGCGCTCCCGCTCGTCCTTCTTCTCCGCCCGCTCGGTGCGGGAGGCCAACCACTCGCTGACCCAGGCGGGCGACTCGGTGGCGGTGAAGCGGGCCGCGTCCTGCGCGCGCATCATCAGCAGGGCCAGGCCGTGCTTGCACGGAAACTTGCGGCTGGGACAGGAGCACTTGAAGGCGGGGCCGCTCAGGTCCACCTGGGTTTGATAGGGCTTGGCGCCGCTGCCCTGGCACTCGCCCCAGGCGGCCAGCTCATTGGCGCCCAGCAACGGCCATTTGGCCGGCGCGGTCAGCCCTCGGGCCGCCTTGGCCGACGCCTCGTCCGGCGCCAGCGCCAGCACGCTCTCCATGGTCAGCGACATGCTGGCCCGCTCCCCGATTGATCTGTCGAATGCGGCGCAGTCTATCGAAGAAGCGGGGGGGTTCCGAGGTGTCCAAAGTCCTGTCGGCAGGTCGCCGAGCCGGCGGCTCAGACCTCGCCGGCAGACAGGATCGGACCGGTCGGCGCGCCAGTCCTGGATCCGCCGACCGGCTCCAGGCTGACGGCGAAGGCATGGGTGTCGCGCAGCAGGCCGGTCCGCACGATCGTCGTGGACGCATCGCCGGCCTGGATCAGGCCCAGCGAGCGCGGCGCGCCGCCCTTGGGCACCGCCCACAGCTCCAGCGCATGCTGTGCGTCGATCGTCACCGGGGCCAGCGGACGCAACACCAGCGCCTGGCCGTCGGCGGTCACGCTGGCCACGAAACCGGTCTTCAGCACCGCAGCGCCATCCGGTGTGCTGTGCAGCACCACCACGACCGGCGGTGCCACCGGCACCGGTTGCATCACCAGCACCGCCAGGGTCAGGGCCGCCACGCTCGCGGCCGCACTGAAGCCCCGCCACGGGCCCACCCGCGCCCACCAGCGGGCCGAGGTGGACGGCTCGTCATTCGCAGCGACTCGTGTGCCGGGGGCGGCGCCGAACAGGCGGCTCTGCACCGCCGTCCAGACGCTGTCCGGCGGGGTCACCGGTTCGACCTGTCCGGCCAGCAACTGCAGCCGGGCCAGCCAGTCCGCCACCGCGGCCGACAGGGCCGGATGCGCCGGCAGCAAGCGCTCGAATCGCCGGCGTGCGCCGCCGCGCAAGGTGCCGAGCGCGTACTCGGCGGCCAGGCGCTGGGCGCGCTCGGGATGACCGTAGTCCATCAGGCCGTCCTCCCCATCGCACCGACCAGGCCGGCGGCCCGGTCCAGACAGGCGCGCAAGCTCTGCAGCCCCCGTCGCACCCAGCTCTTCACCGTGCCCAGGGGCTGGGCCAGGTGATCGGCCACCTCCGCATGGGACAGGCCCTGGTAGTAGGCCAGCGCCAGGCTGCTGCGCTGCTCGCCGCTGAGCGCGGACATGCAATGTTCCAACGCATGCGCCTGACTGGCGTGGTCCAGCAGGTCCAGCGGTCCGGGCCCCTCGCCCGGCAGGCGGGCCAGCAGATCCTGGTCCTCATCGCCGGAACCGCCGTCGCCGTCCAGGGGGCCGTATCGACTGATCGTCACCGGCTGGGTGGCCCGGCGGCGCAGGCTGTCGATGGCCCGGTGGCGGGCGATGCTGGTCAGCCAGGTCAGCGGCGCGCCTTGGCGGCCGTCAAAGGCCGAGGCCTGCCGCCAGACGGTGATGAACACCTCCTGCAGCACCTCCTCCGCCTGTCCGCGCTCACGATTGATCCGCAGCACCACACCGAACAGCTGCGCACTGGTGGCGCGGTAGAGCTGCTCGAACGCGCTGCGGTCGCCCAGCGCCACGCGCGACATCAGCGCCGCCAGGGTGGCATCTCGCTCGGTCGTGCCGGCTGCGGATGCGCCAGCAGGGTCGCCAGCCGCGGAGGGTGCCGCCACCGGCGGCACCGGATCATCGGAGGATGGAGTCATGAGGGATTCTTACGCCCGAAGGCCAGGTTTGGATGCAAGGGCTGACCCCAGGTGGGGGGCCTTAGCGGGGCAACGAGCACGCCTGCCCCGGCGCGATCGAGACCGCGTCAGGGCAGGTGCGCCGTCCAGGCGCCGGCCGCCGTGTGCGTACCGGACGCACCGGGCGGGCCTCACCGATGGGAGATCAACCCGCTCAGCGCATCGCGATGGCGGTCCAGAAGATGTAGTCCGCCTGGTAGTCGACGATCACATTCTGACCGCTGCGGCTGGCGTCGCACGGCGCCTGAGGCGCCACGCCGCCGCGGGTGGCCACGCGCTGGATGTGGCTGACGCCCTGCATCGCGCCCATGCCAGTGGCCGGATTGGCCTTGACCAGTTGCAGCGGCAGACTGCCTGCCGCGCCCGGCGCCACCGCCAACTGCGTGCCGGTGACCTTGGAGCCGTCCTTCGACTCCCAGGTGGCCGGCGGGCCGTAGTACTTGCCGACGGTCTGGTTGCGGCGGTCCATCAGCGTGGCCTCGGGACCGACGAAGGCCCATTCGAACTGGTCGGCCATGTCCTTCTTCGCGCGGCATTCATAGGTGATCTTGCCCACGCCCACCGTCTCCATCGTGACCTTGTGGCCCTCGGGCACCTGCACCGCCGGCGGCAGGCTGAGCTGCGAGAACGTCGACATAGGCGCCGGCATGGGCGCTGCCATCGGCGCGGACTTGGACGCCTGGCCGGACATGGCACAGCCGCCCAGCAGCGCCATCGGCGCCAGGATCACCAGGGCGGTCTTCGTCATCGGGGTCATCTTGTGCATCGCAGCTCCTCATCGGTTGAAGCGGCACGGACCCCACGGTCCGTGCCTGCCCACTGTTACGCAAAAGCGAACCGAGTGGATGCAGCCGGATGCATCGGGTTTTCCATAGTTTTAGCGCGACGAAACCGAACTAAGGCGCAGGGGGGCACCGGCGGTCCCGCATCGACTGATCGACGAGCCTCGACAGGCTCATTCACCGCGCTCATTCACCGCGCTCATTCACCGCGCTCATTCACCGCGCTCATTCACCGCGCTCATTCACCTCGATCATCACGTCCGTTCCGTGGGCGCGGTCAGTTGCTCGGCAATCCAGTGCAGGCTCTTCAGCGCGGGCGACGGGTCGCCGCTGAACTGCGCCTGCACGATCGCGCCATCCACCGCCACCGACAGCGCCGCCGCCTGACGCTTGCGCAACCGCGAGGCCGGCAGCAGCGCGGCAATCGCGGCCGTCATGGCCTCCTTGTGCGCCCGGGTGATCTCCACCACCTCCGGCAAGGCCGGTCCCATCTCGCCGACGCCGTTGAGGAAGGCGCAGCCTCGGAACGCCCCCAGCGACTCGCCGCGCAGCCATTCGCCCAGCGCCGGGGCCAGGGCCGCCGCCCCTTGGGTCGGTCCGCCGTGACGCTGCAGCGCCTCGGTGAACCAGCCCATCCAGCGCTCGTGCCGCAGCGACAGATAGGCCAGGATCAAATCATTCTTGCTGGGAAAGTGCCGATAGAAGGTGACCTTGGTGACGCCCGATTCGGCAATCACCCGATCGATGCCGGTGGCGCGGATGCCTTCGGCATAGAACAGGTCGTGGGCGGTGTGGAGGATGCGCTCACGCGGCGGCAATTCGAACTCGACCGGACGATCAATGGCAGTGCTCATGAGGGGATTGTCGCCGCATGTAGACAGACCTGTCCACATGCCCTAAAGTGCGGCACGTAGACAGACCTGTCTACATTCATCGAAAGCCGCACCGGCGGGACGACGCACCGCGCACCGTCCCGCCCCGCCCGGCCCGACTTCACCCCACCGACGTTTGGAGATCCACCATGGACACACGCCCCCCGCTGCCGCCCTTCAGCCGCGAAACCGCCATCCAGAAGGTCCGCCTGGCCGAAGATGGCTGGAACAGCCGCGACCCGGCCCGCATCGTGCTGGCCTACAGCCCGGATACTCAATGGCGCAATCGCGCCGAGTTCCCTCGCGGCCGCGCTCAGGCCCAAGCCTTGCTGGAGCGCAAATGGGTGCGCGAGCTGGACTACCGCCTGATCAAGGAACTCTGGGCCTTCGAGGGACGCCGCATCGCAGTGCGCTTTGCCTATGAATGGCACGACGACGCCGGCAACTGGTTCCGCAGCCACGGCAACGAAAACTGGGAGTTCGACGACCAGGGCCTGATGACGCACCGGCATGCCAGCATCAATGACCAGCCGATCCAGGCCGCGGACCGCAAGTTCCACTGGCCTCTGGGCCGCCGTCCGGACGACCATCCGGGGCTGAGCGACCTGGGGCTTTGAGGCGAGCAAGCGCCCTCCCCCCTCACGGCCACAGCATCAACGCGCGCTGCAGCAACACCAGCGCACCGAACACCACCACCATCGCACCGATCAGGCGTCGCAGCCCGGTTCGGCGCGATCGGGCCAGGGAACGAGGAATCGCCACGGAATTGACCATCGTGTCAGCCTCTCAGCAAGGAAGTCGCCCGCCGCCGGCCCCTTCCGGGGGCACCACGCCGAGCCGGTGATCGCCGCCAAGGACGCCCACCCAAGCAGGCGGTGCACCGGCGGAACAGGCGCGGGCAAGGAGGGGATGGCCCACCTCCGCCGGACGGCGGGCCGGTTCAATCGCGTCGCCGGTCAGCTGTAAGCACTGCTCATGGCCAGCGACCCGTTCACCCCGGCGGGGAAGAAGCCGCCCTGGGTGACCGCGTCCTTGCTGAGGTAGACGATGTTCAGCACATCGCCAGGCGACCGGCTGAAGGCCACGCCGTTGTCATCCAGCGGCACGATGTTGGAGATGTCGGCGGTGGGGCCGGCAATGCCCTGGTCGACATCGGTGGATCCGTCCAGGCTGTCGCGGGCGTTGGAGATCGCCAGGCTGGCGCTGGCCAGACCCTTCGCGTACATCACCGTGCGCACCAGTCCGGCGTGGTAGGCCTCGGCGGCCAGGATGCCGGCGGCCGCTTCCAGGAAGGTCTTGCTGGAGATCAGCGGTGAGGCCCCCTTGTAGGCGGTCACGCCGACGTCTTCGAACAGATAGGCGCCCAGCAGGAAGCTGTTGTCGTCGGCATAGGGATTGAAGACCTGCCCGTCGCCGATCAGACCGGCCGCACGGGCCGCGACCGAAAACGGCCCATTGGGATCGGTCCCGCTGATGTTGATGGCCGGATGCGCCACCGCGGAGGCGCCCAGCGCTGTGCGCAGGAAGCGGACATGGTCCAGCTCGTCCTTGGCGATCTCCTTGGCATAGGCGGCCACGATCGGATCGGAGAACGGCACCTGCGCGCCACCGGTCACCGCGCCCTGGGTGCCGGCCCCGGTCACCAGGTTGGCGGGCAGCCCGGCGCCGAAGACGGCATATTGATAGAACTGCGCCTCCAGGTACTCCAGGTTCAGGGCGAAATTGAGGATCTCGGCATCGGTCGGGCCCGATTGCGCCGCCGCCTCGTCGCCGCCGCCGCAGGCCCCCAGCAGGGTCCCCATGGCCAGACCGGCGGCCACGCCGCTGGATTTCCGAAAGAAGCTGCGCCGCTCTTCGCGTCGGAGGACGCGCTGCTCGAGCATGTCGATGATCGGTGAGTGCTCAGACATGGGGACTCCTTCAACATGGACAAAGGTCGGACGACCCTGTGCAGAGGGCGTCGTCCGTCAGGACGCGAGGGCCACGGAACGTGACCTTGTTCACGACCTGAGCCGTACTACGCGTCGGCGCTTCGGATGGATGCATCCCGGTCGTCGGAAGGGTCATGACCGTTTTTCGACACGCGCTGTGTCAGCGGGATGACGAGCCTGCGCCGGCGTGGCCGATGCGCCACGTCCCGATCCGGGATGGCCATGGGTATCGGATTCGCCGTTGCGTGCACCCATCCCGGCCGCGACCGCGTACTCGCAGAACCGCGTGCGACGGATGGGCACGTGACGGCGCCAACTGACCCGCAATGCCCCCCAACGTCGTGGAAGTGCGTGTCAGCGCACCGCCCAGCTGCCCTGCTTTTCAACCTTCCGGACTGCGCCCTCAACCTTCCGAAAGACTGCCCAAGCCCCACTGGAGCGGGCCTGGCACCTTCCGGAAGGTTTCCGGAAGGTCGTGCGGCGTACGGCTGACTAAGGTTGCGGCCATGGCATCGACCAGCCGCGATGCCGGCGATTGGAAGGGGGGCGGATCGGGCGCCGTCCCCTCTCCCGCATCAGAGCCGACGGGCTGATCCACCGACCAAGAACGGCGGACACCGCGTCGCACACAGTCAGAGAGGAATCCCATGAACGGAATGCACCACAGCGCCGCCCGCAAGTCGGAGACGCCGGCGCCCCGCCGCCCCGGCACCTGCCGCAGCCCCCGCAACGACGCCCCGCGCAAACTCGTCGGGCGGCTGCGAAGCGGCTCGATCGCCGAGGCCCTGACCGCCGCCGAAGCGCGAGAGCGTGAGCGCATCGCCTGCCTGCTGCACGACGACGTCGGCAGCCTGATCGTCCAGATGCGCCTGCGACTGGGCGAATGGCGCCACGCCCCCCAGCGCCCGGACAACGTCGAGATGGAGGAACTGTGCAGCTGGCTGTCCCGGCTGTCTCACACAGTGCGCACCTTGACCACCGCGGTGGCGCCGCCGTCCTGGCACGGCGGTCTCGGTACCGCCCTGGCCGATCTGGCCCGGGAGATGCGTCTGGGCCTGTCCGGTGCGGCGCCCGAGTTCCGCATCGACACCGCCGAGCCGGAGTTCGACATCCCCGCCCCGCTCCGCACCGTGGTGTGCCGGGTGGTGCGTGAGCTCTGCCTGAATGTGGTCAAGCATGCCCGCGCGGGTCAGGTGGACATCACGCCCCGGCTGCTGGACGGCTGGTTGTGCATCCGCGTGCAGGACGACGGCGTGGGCTTTCCGGTCGACGCGGGCGCCGAGGGCGAGGCCGACAGCGAGCGCGACAGTCATTGCCTCCCTGCGTCCGAAATCACCACGGCCGTGTGCGCCAAGCAGGACGCCCTGGCGGCCCGGCCCGGCGCGGGCGACCCGCTCGTCCACGCTGACACGTCGGCCGATCGGGCGCCTTGTGTCGCGCCTGGCCCCACGCCTCGGCCACGTGCCGAAGGGCTGGGCCTGGCAGGCGCTCGGGCACAGCTCCGGACGCTGGGCGGCTCCTTGCATCTGCAGTCGGTCCCCGGCCGCGGCACCTGTGCCACGGTGCTGGTGCCGGTTCGGGGTCTGACCACCAGGAGCCTGCCATGAGCTTGCGCATTGTGTTGGCCGATGACCATCGGCTGGTGCGCGAAGGCCTGCGGGCCTTGCTCACCCGGGAAGCCGACGTCGAAGTGGTCGGCCTGGCGGAGGATGGCGCCGCGGCGGTGCGGCTGGTCCGGCAACTGGAGCCCGACCTGCTGCTGACCGACGTGGCCATGCCCGGCCTGAACGGCCTGGAAGCGGCCCGGCGGGTCAAGGCCCAGCAGCCGCAGGTGGGGGTGATCTGCCTGTCCATGCATGGCGACCAGCGGACGGTGGTCGGTGCCCTGCATGCGGGGGCCTCGGCTTTCGTGCTGAAGGACGCGTCCAGCGAGGAACTGGTGCAGGCGGTGCGGGAAGTCGCCGCCGGCCGGATCTTCCTGAGCGCCGGCCTGATGGGCGCGGTGGTGGAGGAACTGCGCTCCCGCCAGCGACTGCCCAGCGCGCCGCTGCGGGAAGCGGAGGGACCCAGCCTGACCGCGCGCGAGCGGGAGATCGTCCAGCTCTTCGCCGAGGATCTGAGCACCCAGGAGATCGCCGACCGGCTGCACGTCAGCGCCAAGACGGTGGCGACCCATCGCGAGAACGTCACCCGCAAGCTCGGGGTGCGCGGCGTCGCGGGGCTGACGCGCTATGCGGTGAAGGAAGGCCTGAGCACCGTTGAACCGGTGCCGCACGGCTGAACCGCTGGAGTCGTCATGCCCTTGTGGTTCTACACGTTGCCGAACGGGCTGTTCGGCCTGATCATCGTCGCGGGTTGGTTGTGCGTCGGACTGGGCGGGCTGTGGCTGTGCCAGCGCTGGCAGCGTCAGGCGCTGTCGGACGCGGAGCGCTCCCTGTCGCTCGCCCTGATGGGGCTGGTGACCGTGCTCAACACCCTGCTGCTGGCGGTCTGCGCCTTTTCGGTCTGGACCGCCTTCACCCAGGCGGAGAGCGCGGTGAGGCGGGAGGCGAGCGCCATCAGCGAGCTGTCACGCGAGCTGGCGGTGATCAACACGCCGGAGTCCCGGCTGGCCCGCGAGCAACTGCGGGCCTATGCGCGGGCCGTGGTCAACCGGGAATGGCAGGCCATGCGCGACGAGCAGCACAGCCAGGTCACCTGGGACGCCTTCGACACGCTGTTCCGCAGCATGGCCGACATCCAACCCGGCAACACCAGCGACCGGCTGCTCCTGCCGCAGATCTGGGTGCGGGTCAATGAGCTGCTGAAGTCCCGACAGGAGCGGCTGGAAGCCAGTCGCGGGCAGTTGCCCGGCACGCTCTGGGCGGTCGCGGTGTTGAGCACGCTGCTCACCCTGGGCCTGGCCTGCGTGCTGGCACCGGTGCGGTGCCACCGCGCGGCCATCACCGGGGCGGCGCTGGCGATCGGGCTGGTGTTCTTCTTCGTCGCGGCGATGGACCGGCCCTTCGTCGGCCGGGACCGGGTGTCGGCACGGCCGATCGAAGCCTGTCTCACGCAGATGGAGCGTTGGGAAGTGCGGGCGCCCCCCTTGGACGCCCGCCGGTGACAGACGCTGCAGGGGCGCTTCAGTCGCCGCTGCTGCTGCCTGCCTTGATTTCCGGATCGGACGTCGCGATCAGGCCCTGGACGTCCCCGGTCAGCGGGAAGCGGAAGACGAGGATCACACCGCGGGTCGTCCCCGACGTGATGTCAATGGCGATCTTCGCCTCACCGGGCAGCCCGCTCGCGTCGTAATTGGTCGGGAGCGGCGACGCCTGATTGAGCGTCTTGGCAGTCCCGGAAAACAGCGTGACCTGAGAGTTCACTTCCCAACCGATGAGCTTCAAGCCCTGTTGGATGGGCTTGGGAACACTGTCCGTCTGCTCCTGCAGTGTGACCGTCGTCTGGCCGGCGTTCACCAACAGATTGTTTGCAGCAACGTTGTTCCAGCTGGTGTCGTAGTAGAGACAGTGCTCGATGCTGGCGTCCGGACCGTTGATCTTTCGAATGGGCACGACGTAGAAATCGGGCAGGGTGGGCGATGTCATAGATGATGTTCCTGTTGCCAAGGGTTCAAGGTGATAGCAATGCGGCATGAGCCGGGACGTACCCTCCGGCCGTCAGCCGCGCCTTCCAATCCGGGTCGACGCCAGGGCTGCCACTGCATCGTTGCGCGATCAACCACGCTTCGAGCACCAGACCACCCTGACCTGCATCGACCGCAGGTTGAATCTCGTTGCGCAAGCGCGCGCACAGCGCCGCCAACGACGGCTGTGCGTTGCCTGCGGCCAACTCGGTTCTGATCCGCAGCAGGCTCAGCCGGGCCTGAAGCTCACGGCTTTGCCAGTGCAAGGGCCTGAGCAGCACCAGCGCACTGATCTCTCGCAATGCGACGTCCGCGCGCTCAGCGGCCTGGGACCAATGCCCCGCACGCACGGCCAACTCCACCTCGGCCACAGAAATTCTCGCCATGGATTCCCTCCGAAGGAATTCGCGGCCAGCGTCGGCATCGACAGCGAGTGGCACCTGGGCCCGCAGACTCTTCAAGGAGGCCTCGATCGGCCACCCGGCGTCTGCTTGGGCCAGCAGCAGATTGGACTCGGCATGAAGCCGATCGGCCCGCCAGTACTGATTGCGGGCATCGTGGCTCTCGGCCTGGCGCAGCATGGCGACACCGCCGGCCATCACGCGCGCCGCCTCCTCGCGCTGGCCCAGCGCCCTCAATGCATCGGCGCGACGCAGTTGCACCGTCCCCAGGTCACGAATCCGGGCAAACTCTTCCGGGTGGCGGGCGGTCAGCGCAGCCGCCATCGCCTCGGCGGCCTCGAACACTTTCAGCGCCTGGAGCGGTTCTCCACGCACATGCGCCACCTGGCCCAGCCAGTTGCGGGAATTCACCACCCCATCCAAGGCTTCTTCGCTGCCCGGATCCTGGTTCAGGAAGGTGAGCTTCAGCGCCAGCGCCTGTTCAAACCAGCGCTGAGCCTCCGCCCAGGCACCGCGCCGGAACGCGATCGATCCAAGGCTGTTGACTGCAAAGGCCAGTTCCACCTGTGCGGTGGCATCTTCTGGCAAGGCCGCGCGCCAGCGCTCGCAGGCGTCCTGGTAGCGCAGCATCTCCTGCGTCGCCCGCTCCAGGTCGCCTGCATCAAAGGCCATCTGTCCCAGCCAGAAGGCCGCCGCACCGGACGTCCGGTAGTACTCCGCCGGGTCTTGCTCCGCCGCCTGCGCCAAGGGCTCCAGCAACCGCTGCGCGGCCTTGAGTGCATCGGTGGCAATGTCGGTCCGCCCCTGCCCCCGGCTGCTGTTGACCTCCCCGATCACCACCAGCGCCTTGGCCCGCTGCAGGGCGTCCAGCGGCGACTCCGACGACCCGTCGATCGGCGCCAGCAGCTTCACGCCCTGCTCGCCGATGCGGCTGAGCAGCTCCAGCTTGCCGATCGGCCGCAGCTTGTCCGCCAGATCACCCAGCATGAAGGACGCCAGCCGCTGGCTCTGCCGCTCCCGCTCCGCCGCCACCTGGGCCTGGCGGGAATAGGCAAAGGCCGCAATCACCGCCAGCACCCCCAGCATCAGCGACGCCACCACCGCGCCCCAGCGCCAGACCCGCTGCCGGCGCGCCCGGGCCAGCGAGCGGTCGATGAAGCCGCGCTCATCCTCGGTGAACAGGCTGGGCGCCTCCGCCAACATGCGGGCCGCCTGCCACAGCATGGCCCCGCGCGGCAGCAGCAGCAGCGGCGACTGCTCGCCCTCCTGCCACCGCGTCAGCCAGGGTCGCAGCTCATCCCGGCTGGCCAGGGTGGCCCGGTGCTGGCCCACCCAGGCCGTCACCCGCGGCCAGCGGCGCAGCAAGGCCTCATGCGCCACCCGCAGGCCGATGGCCTCGCCCACCCGGTCGGCCACCAACAGACGGGCATCCACAAAGGCTCGGGCCAACGCCCGTTCGTCATCCCCGGAGAGCTCGCTGGCGGCCACCCAGCGACTGGTGGGCGAGGCGTCTTCGCCGGCCATCGTCACCAGCCGAGGCAGCAGGCGGCCCAGCGCCTCCTGTTGAGGCGCGGGCAAACCCGCCAGCACCGCTTCGGCACGCCGGCCGATCGCTCCCTCCAGGCCGCCCAGGGCTTCATAGGCCTCCCAGGTCAGCGCATCGCCGGCCCCACGGTTCAGATAAAGCTCCTGCAGCGTGTACTGCAGCAGGGGCAAGGCGTCGGGCGCGTGGATCGCATCGGCACACAGCCGGTCGTCCAGCCGGTTCAGGCCGTTCGCATCGGCGCCGAAGACCAGCCCCGCCGCACGCGCCGGCAAGCGGATCATCTGGGCAATCGCTTCCGCATCCGGCGGTGCCAGATCCAGATGGGCACCATGCTCCTTGTCGCGCATGAAGGCCGGATGTCGGGCCAGCCCCGGATAGAAATCATTGCGGCACACCGCCAGCACCAGCACCCGGCCGCTGCGGACCAGGCGGTCCACGCAGGCCACGAATGCCTCCACATGGGCCTCCGCGGCGGGCTGGAACAGCGCCTCCAGGCGATCCAGCACCAGCAGCGGCGGACCTGGCGGGGCCGCCTGGGCGCCACGTCCGGTGCCGGCGGCCAGGGCGTCCAGCACGATCTCCAGCAGCCGCAGCACCTCGTCGAGGCGATGGCGCAGCTCGCCGGCCAGCGTGTCGATGCTGTGGCCGGACAGCAGCGGTGCGTCGCCGAGCTCCCAGTCCAGCATGGCGCCCGCCAACGCCGACCACGGGTCCAGGTCGCCCAGTGCGGCCAGGTCCACCGTGGCCGCGGTGCAGACCGACAGCGGCTGGTCCGCCGGCGTCGCGGTCGTGGGGCGGCGGCCCGTCCGCGGGGCGGCGTCGTCCGACGGATCCGCCTTGGCGCACAAGGCCGGCAACAGGCCGGCCTGCACCAGCGAGGTCTTGCCCGAACCGCTCGGACCCAGCAACACCACCAGCGGCTGGCGACGCCGCCACTGCGCGGTCAGCCGTGACTGCAGCGCGGCCACCGCATCATCCCGACCGAAAAAGACCGCCGCATGTTCCGCCTGGAACGGCTCCAGGCCGCGGAATGGCGACTGGCCGCGCCAGCCGCCTTCATGGCTGCGGGTGCCCTGGGCCGACAGCACGCCGATCGGCGCCACCAGCCGGTAGCCCTGCTTGCGGATGGTCTCGATGTAGCGCGGCTCGGTGGCGCTGTCCCCCAGCGCCCGTCGCAGGCCGGCGACGACCTTGTGGATCGGGTTGTCGCCCACCACCGCCTCCGGCCAGCAGCGCTGCAGCAGGTCCTCCGCCGCGATGACCTCGCCGGGCCGGCGGCACAGCTCCACCAGCACCGCCATCGGGCGCGGCTCCAGCGTCACCTCCACCTCGCCCAGGCGCAGGCGCCGGGTCGGCACGTTCACCAGCCAGTCACCCAGCGTGAAGCGCGCAGGCGCACCCCCTCCCGCGCGCGCGGCAGCACCCGCGTCACGCGTCGTCGTCGACCGCGCCGCGGGCGCCGCAGCGGGGTTCACACCGCTGTCGGACGTCCGTTCCATTCTTGTTCTCTCCCTCCGGGCCGACGCCTGTCGCGTCAGCGAGGCACGCAGTCTAGGAGTCTGGCGTGACGGCGTCCATCGTCATGCGTCAGACGCTCACCGCGCTCTCGCCAACTTTGCGGAAACGACATGCGACGCGGCCCCACCTGCAGCGGCCACGGACGTCGCGCCGCGGCCGATGAACGATCTGGATCCGCAGCGCTGTTCGCACACGTCGTGGATCGACCGCCGGACCTCATCCCCGATCGCCCGCCCAGGCGCCGGGCCGGCTGACGTCAGGTCGGTGGGCGTCCGCTCTCAAACCCTCAGCAATGCGGAAGGCCAAGCTCAGCTTTCGTCCGATGGGTGAAGCCGAGCGCCCCACCTATCGTTCCGACATCGCCTGCCAGCCGCCTGTCCTCCGTGTGACGACCGCTGCCGCCAGCGCCTCCCTCCCCTTGTTGCCTCACCCGCGCCCGACCGCCCGCCCACCACCATGATCGACGCCGCCATCGTCCAGATCGCCAACCAGCTGAACCTGGCGCTGCGCCGCAGCTATCAGGTGGCCGAGGACCTGGTGGTGGTGTCCAGCCTGCATGAGCAGGACGGCGGGCCGGCGGCCCAGTCGGCCAACCGCATTGCGGTCTTCCTGGTCAACATCGAACGCGACACCGTGCCGGGTTCCGGCCCGCGGCCGCTCGGCACCGGCCGCCTCACCGTCTCGCAACCGCCGGTGAACCTCAACCTGATGCTGATGTTCGCCGCCAACTTCGGCGGCAGCACCTATCCGGAAGCGCTGAAGCTGATCGCCAGCACCATCTCGTTCTTCCAGTCCCGCCCGGTGTTCAACCATCAGAACACGCCGGAACTGGACGGCCGCATCGACCGCCTGGCCCTCGACATCGAGAACCTGCCCACCGGCGACCTGGCCAACCTCTGGGGCATCCTGGGCGGCCGCTACCTGCCCTCGGTGCTGTACCGCATGCGCATGGTGAGCATCGACGCCGGCCAGAGCGAAGGCCAGCTCAGCACGGTCCGCGAGCCGCTGACCTCGGTGAGGACCTGAGCCATGGGCCCCTATGTCACCCTGCTGCGGATCGATGTGGCGCACGGCTACTTCGCCGACGGCCGCTGCCGCGGCCTGCGCTTCGTGCCCACCCCGGACACCGCCGACCGACTGCGCCGCGCCGACACCATCGTCCGTGAGGACGGCGCCACGCTGCTGATCCTGGGCGCCGGCGACAGCTCCCGTCAGTACCTGTGCGAGGACCCCGACGGCGTCCCGCTGACCTGGCAGGTCTACGGCACCGACAGCGCGTTCGCCTACTACACCGACGACACCGCCCAGCGCCCCGGCGAACTGCTGCTGCTGGACGCCGGCACCGCCACCCCGGACGACGCCGACGCCGCGCGCCACCTGCAGTTGAGCGCCCGGCCGGTGGCCCTGAACGATCCCCGCGTGGCGCCGTCGCTGCACGGCGCGGCGCGCCTGCGTCCGCCGTTCGCCTTGCTGTCGCTGCCGCTGCAGACCTTGGCGGCACCGGCGCCGCTGCAACTGCGCTGGTCACTGGCCGCGCGGGCGACGGTCTGGAAGTACTGCCTGTTCGGCGAATGGGCCGAAACCGCGCTGGAGGTCATCGACCTGGCCGGCACCACCGCATTCACTGCGCCGCAGGACGACCGTCTGGACGACGGCCGGCCGATGCTCGCGGTGCGCTCGCGCGAGCCGATCGCGCTGGCACAGCGCGCCTCGTCGCGCTTCCAACTGCGCTGCCGCAACGGCGCCGGCCCCAAGGTGCTCATCAAGCGCCTGCCGGTCGCCGCCGCGCTGCAGCTCGGCCGAGAGGAGATCGATGGCGTTCCCACGCTGATCTCCGAAATCCATGTCCATCGATAACCCCGCAGTAACCCGCAGAGGAGGCCGCCATGGCTATGAAGACACCCGGTGTCTATATCGTTGAGAAAAACGCCTTTCCCAACTCGGTTGTGGAAGTGGCCACCGCGGTGCCAGCCTTCGTCGGCTACACCCGTCGGGCCGACAACGCCGGCAAATCGCTGTCGATGCGCCCCTGGCGCATCAGCTCGATGGCCGAGTTCCACCACTATTTCGGCTTGGGCCCGGACGCCAAGCTCACCATTGCCGAGAAGACCGACCCGCATGCGCAGGCCGCCTTTGGCGCGCAGGGCAAGGACTATCTGCTGACCCAGGCCGACGGCAAGGACGGCGGCAAGTTCCTGCTCTATTACGGCATGCTGCATTTCTTCCAGAACGGCGGCGGCCCCTGCTATGTCGTGTCGGTCGGCGACTTCAACGGCGCGGTGGAATCGGACCGGCTCATGGCCGGCATCGACACCCTGGTCAAGGAGCAGGAACCGACGATGCTGGTCATCCCGGATGCGGTGCTGCTCGATGAGAAGAACTGCATCTCGGTGCAGCAGGCCATGCTGCAGCACTGCGGCGGCCGCATGCGCAGCCGCGTCGCCATCCTGGACGTCTGGGGCGGCGACCGCGACCGCCAGGACCCCGCCGGCGATCCGATCGAGGCCTTCCGCGGCGCGCTGGGCGTGAACTACCTGGACTTCGCCACCGCCTACTACCCGTGGGTGAACACCACCATCGTCCAGGACAAGGACCTGGACTACACCCACATCGCCAATCCCGACCTGCTGGTGACCCTGCTCAGCCAGGAGCTCAAGCTGCCGGACAAGCTCGACGACACCGCCCCGCCGCGCCTGCGCCAGCAATGGCAGGCGGTGCAGGATGTGGCCAAGACCGACGACCAGTGGGCGGCGGCCATCACCGACGAGATCAACAAGTCCGACAAGTCCGACGACGACAAGCGCAAGCTGACCGCGCCGGATGCGATCAAGGTCGCGGTCGAGACCCACAAGGCGCTGCTGCACAAGAGCCTGGTCTCGATGAGCGGGCTCTACGGCACGCTCATGACCGAGTCCAAGAACAAGCTCAATCTGCTGCCGCCCTCGCCCGCCATGGCCGGCATCTACACCATGGTCGACAACACCCGCGGCGTGTGGAAGGCCCCGGCCAATGTGAGCATGAACGGCGTGGTGTCGCCGGCGGTCAGCATCTCGCATGAAGACCAGGAAGACCTCAACGTCACCACCCAGGGCAAGTCGATCAACGCGATCCGCAGCTTCATCGGTGAAGGCGTGCTGGTCTGGGGCGCTCGGACCCTGGACGGCAACAGCCTGGACTGGCGCTATGTCAATGTGCGCCGCACCATGATCATGCTGGAGGAGTCCTGCCGCCTGGCCGCCAAGGCACTGGTGTTCGAGCCGAATGTGGCCAACACCTGGGTGACCATCAAAAGCATGATCTCCAACTTCCTGACCAGCATCTGGAAGCGCGGCGGCCTGGCCGGCGCGGTGCCGGAGGACGCGTTCAGCGTCTATGTGGGCCTGGGCGAGACCATGACGCCCGAGGACATCCTCGAAGGCATCCTGCGGGTGAGCGTGATGGTGGCCATCAGCCGTCCGGCGGAATTCATCGAGATCACCTTCCAGCAGCAGATGCAGAAGTCCTGATCGCGCCGGTGAGGCGGGTCGCCCCGACCCGCCGCCACCGCCGCGTCATTCACGCATCCATCCCTTCATTCGATTCATTCGATTCATTCATTGATCCCCGGATCCGTCCCCGATCGTGAGCGATCGACCGGACCGCGGTGCATCCATCAACCTTGCGGAGGCAGGCAATGGCAGACGACGGCTCAACCCAATCGACCACAGTGTGGCCGCTCCCCAAATTTCGCTTCCAGGTGAAGTGGGATTCGGCGGAAATGTCCTTTCAGGAAGTCTCCGGCCTCGATGCCGAGGCCCAGCCGATCGAATACCGGCACGGCAACAGTCCCGAGTTCTCGGTGATGAAGATGCCGGGCCTGAAGAAGTTCAGCGACGTCACCATGAAGAAGGGCGTCTTCAAGAGCGACAACAAGTTCTGGGACTGGTTCACCGAAATCAAGATGAACGTGGTCAAGCGCAAGCCGATCACCATCAGCCTGCTGGACGAGGAAGGCAACCCCACCATGGTGTGGACGCTGACCAATGCCTGGCCGACCAAGGTGACCGGCACCGACCTCAAGTCCCAGGGCAATGAGGTCGCGGTCGAAACCATCGTGATCGCTCACGAAGGTCTGAAGATCGAGAACAAGTGATGGCCACCACCGCGCAACAGCAGACGCAGACAGGCAGCACCGGCCGCAAGCGGGAGAGCCCGCTCACCCAGCCGGTGACCTATCCCTACGCCTTCTATTTCGCGGTGGCCATCGGCAAGACCAACGCCCGCGACATCGAGGCCTCCTTCCAGGAGGTCGGCGGCCTGTCGGTGGAGATGGACATCGAAACCGTGGTCGAGGGCGGCCGCAACGAATCGGTCCATCAACTCCCCAAGCCGGTGAAGTACCCGCGTCTGACGCTCAAGCGCGGCGTCGCGGAACTCAAGAGCCCGCTGGTCCAGTGGTGCAAGAACGTGCTGGAGGGCGCACTGGCCAAGCGGATCGAGACCCAGCCGCTCACCGTGCGCCTGATGGACCGCGAAGGCCAGCCGCTGCGCATCTGGGCCTTCACCGACGCCTTCCCGGTCAAGTGGGAGGTGGACGGCCTGGAGTCCACCGGCAACAAGCTGGCGCTGGAGCGCATCGAACTGGTCCATGGCGGCTGGAAACGCGTCGTCTGAGAGACGAAGAACATGAGCATCGAAGTCCGACAACTGCTGATCCGCACCCAGGTCACCCCGGCCGCCGCCACCGACGCGCCGCGGCCGTCGGTCGCTGCGCGCGACCTGCAGCGCCTGCGGGAGCAGGTGCTCGCCGAGTGCAAGACCTGGCTGGCCGAACGGCTGCGCGCCCAGCGGGAGCGTTGACATGCCCAGCAATGCCGATGGCGAACTCACCCGCCTGCTGCTCACCCGCTATTCGCTGAACAAGGACGGGACGGTCAAGCTCGACAGCGACACCACCTTCCTGACCCAGATCAATCCGGCGGACTTCAAGCACAACTTCAGCATCGGCTACGACACCACCAAACAACAGGGCGGCGCCGGCACCGAGCCGAAGTTCTCCGCCCTTGGCGACGAAGAGGTGAGCTTCAGCTTCATCCTCGACGGCACCGGCATCGTGCCCGCGGCCACCGGCCAGTCGCTGGACGTCAAGGAACAGCTGCTGCAGCTGAGCAAGGTGGTCTACGACTATGTCGAGCTCAAGGCCGAACCGCCCTATGTGCGGGTGCTGTGGGGCACCCTGATCTTCTTCGGCCGGCTCAAGAGCCTCAGCGCCCATTACACGCTGTTCAAGCCCAGCGGTGATCCGCTGCGGGCGAAGGTGGATGTCAGCTTCGTCGGCGCGATGAGCAAGTCCGAGGAACAGCGCATCACCAGCCGCTCATCCTCGTCGGAACTGTCCAAGCGCCAGACCGCCAAGGAAGGCGACTCGCTGCGCACCATGTGCGAGGCGGTCTATGGCGACCCCGACATGGCCGAGCAGGTGGCCCGCCACAACAACATGGTCGAGACCCGGGAACTCAAGCCCGGCCAGGAAATCCTCTTCCCGGCACGCGCCTAGGACATCCCATGCCAGCTGCCTCCCCCATCGAGAACGCCGTCGGCGTCGTCCGGCTCAGCATCCTGGTCGACGGCAACCGTCTGCCGGAAACCGCCGAGCTCATCTCGGTGAACATCCGCCGCGCCGTCAACACCGTGCCCACCGCCCGGCTGGTGATGACCGACGGCGACATGCCCGCACAGACCTTCCCGCTCAGCGACAGCGCCCATTTCAAGCCCGGCACCACCATCACCGTCAAGGCGGGCTACATGGACCAGGAGGAGACCCTGTTCGAGGGGCTGGTCGTGCGGCACGGCATCCAGGTCAGCGGCGCCAACGATGCGCGGCTGATCGTCGAATGCCGGGACAAGGCGGTGCTGATGACCGTCGGCCGGCGCAATGCCAACTTCGTCGATCAGAAGGACAGCGACATCATCGCCACCCTGGCCCAGGGCCACGGCCTGGAAGCCACCGTCGACGCCACCACCGCCACCTACACCGAGCTGGTCCAGCACTACTGCAGCGACTGGGACTTCATGCTCGCCCGCGCAGACGCCAACGGCATGCTGGTGGTGGCGCAGGACGGCGCGCTGTCGATCAAGACCCCCACCGCCGCCGGCGAGGCGGCGCTGTGCGTGACCTACGGCCATGACCTGATCGAGTTCGACGGCGACATCGACGCCCGCACCCAGTACGGCAGCGCGCAGGCCTTCTCCTGGGACATGAAGAACCAGGCCGTGCTGGAGGGCACGGCGGCCGATCCGGCCGCGCTGCCGGTGCAGGGCGACCTGGATTCGGCCACGCTGTCCGAGGTCATCGGCCTGGACGCCTTGCAGCTGCAGGCCGGCGCACCGCAGACCGAGGCCACCCTCACCCAATGGGCCAAGGCGCTTCAGGTCAAGGCCGGCCTGGCCCGCGTGCGCGGCCGGGTGAAGTTCCAGGGCAGCGCCAAGGCCGTGGTCGGCGGTGTGATGGAGCTCAAGGGCTGCGGCGCGCGCTTCAGCGGCAAGCTGTTCGTCACCGGCGTGCGCCATGAGATCGGCGACGGCAACTGGTTCACCGAGGTCGACTTCGGCCTGGCGCCCGACTGGTTCACCGACCGGCCCGACGTCAGCGCCACGCCCGCCGCCGGCTTGCTGCCGGGCGTGCACGGCCTGCAGGTCGGCGTGGTGATGAAGCTCGATGCGGATCCGGCCGGCGAGCACCGGGTGCAGGTCAAGGTGCCGGTGTTGCGGGCCGAGACCGAGGGCGTCTGGGCGCGGCTGATGCAGTTCCACGCCAGCAATGCCTTCGGCGCCTTCTTCCTGCCGGAGGTGGGTGACGAGGTGGTGCTGGGCTACTTCGCCAACGATCCCTCGCACCCGGTGGTGCTGGGCAGCCTCTACAGCAGCAAGCTCACCCCGCCCTATGCCTTCGCCGCCGAGAACGACACCAAGGCCATCGTGACCCGCTGCAAGTCGCGCATCGAATTCAACGAGGCCGACAAGATCATCACCATCACCACCCCCGGCAAGAACAAGGTCGTCCTGAGCGACAAGGACAAGTCCATCCTGCTGGAGGACCAGAACCAGAACAAGGTCGAGCTCAGCCCCTCGGGCATCGTGCTCGACAGCCCCAAGAACATCGAGATCACCGCCAAAGGCACGATCACGCTGGACGCGGTCGGCAAGATTTCAGTGAGTTCCAAGGCGGATGTGAAGAGCGCCGGCATGAACGTCATGTCCGAGGCCCAGATCGCCTTCAGCGCCAAGGGCAATGCCAGCGCCGAACTCAACTCCACCGGCCAGACCGTCGTCAAGGGCGGTCTGGTGATGATCAACTGAGGACGCCGACATGCCCCCCGCCGCCCGCATCACCGACCTGCATGTCTGCCCGATGGTCACCCCCGGCCTGCCGCCGATCCCCCATGTGGGCGGACCGGTGATCGGCCCGGGCGTGCCCACGGTGCTGATCGGCAACCTGCCCGCCACCGTAGTCGGCGACAGCCTGACCTGCGTCGGCCCGCCCGACACCCTGATCCAGGGCTCGACCACGGTGCTCATCGGCAGCCGGCCCGCGGGGCGGATCGGTGACCCCACCGGCCACGGCGGCATGATCACCCTCGGCTGGCCGACCGTGATCATCGGCGGATGAGGAGGCCAGCACCATGACCGGCGATCCTGGCTTCCTCGGCACCGGCTGGGCCTTCCCGCCCGCCTTCGACGGCCGCACCCAAGGCGCGGTGATGGTCGACGGCGCGGCCGATGTGCGCGAGAGCCTGCGCATCCTGCTGTCCACCGCGCCCGGCGAACGCATCATGCATCCGACCTACGGTTGCGGCCTGCGCCGCATGGTGTTCGAGCAGATCAATACCAGCGCCATCACCGAGATCCGCAGCATGATCGAGAAGGCCGTGCTGTTCTTCGAGCCGCGGGTGACCCTGGAGCACACCCGCATCGAGACCGACGCGCTCGATGAAGGCCTGCTGCGCATTCGCCTGGACTACTGCATCCGCAGCACCAACAGCCGCGACAACCTGGTCTTCCCGCTCTACCTGCAGCCCGGTGAACTGCCCCGCCTGATCGAGGAACCGACCTCATGAGCGCCGGTACCGCCCAGCACGAGCGCTTCCCCGCAGCCTTGGAAGACGGCTACTTCCATGCCGACGCGCTGCGCTTCGAGCAGCGCGTGGCCATGGCCGCGGCCCTGGCGGCGCAGCTGCGTTTCGTCGACCTCGACAACCGCGACGGCGGCAACTGGGGCACGCTGTTCAACGGCGACACCACGCTGGTGCTGGCCCGCATCGCCGCCATCGACCTGGAAGCCATGCAGGCCCGCCTGACGCGCGACATCGATGCCGCGCCGCTGGAGTCGCTGGCCTTCGACATCACTGCGCTCTCGCTGCGCCTGGACCGCTGGTTCAAGGCGCTGGACGGCACGCCCAACCCCGGCGCGCAGGCGCTGCGCGACCGGATCCGGCAACTGGTCGAGCAGCAACTCGCCAGCGACCTGCAATGGGTGCAGACGCGCTTCGGCCAGCGTGCCTGGCAGAACCAGGCCATCGGCCTGGGCGCCGGTCGGCTGTCGGGCATCTGGCGACCGCAGCCTGACCAGCCCACACCGATGCTGGACGGCCGACGCCGCAGCGAGCGCGAGCACCTGCGGGACCGGCATGTCGCCTTCCTCAGCGCGATCGAGAGCATCCAGGCCAAGGCCTGCGAGATGCTGGAGGCCTCGCTGTCCACCGGCGGCCATGAGCCGGCCGCCGCCCTGCTGATCGCCTTCCTGAAGGTGCATGAGCTGGTGCAGGACGATCTCAACCGCTTTGCGGCCCGGCATGCCGAGTTCTACTACCGCGACTGCCTGGGTTTCCAGCCCCGCGGCGCGGTGGCGGACGCCGCGCTGCTGGTCTGCCAGCGCGATCCGCGCGCCCTGGGCCAGGTGAAGGTGCCGGCCGGTGCCTTGTTCGACGCCGGCAAGGGACCCGACGGCCGCCCGCTGCGCTTTCGCGCGGACGAGCCGTTGACAGTCACCGATGCGGTGGTCGCCTCGTTGTGCACCCTGCGGCTGGAACGCGATCCACTGATCTCGCCGGAACGCGACTTTGGCCTGGTCACCCGCGCCAAGGCCACGCTTCTCAAGCCCGATGGGCGGACCGCCTGGCCGACCTTCGGTGGTGGACGCGGCGAAGGCGCGGGCAATGCGCGCCTGGGTTTGGGCATCGCCTCCCCGCTGCTGCTGCTGGCGGAGGGCGAGCGGGAGATCCGCGTGGACCTGCGCATGCGGCCCGACGAGCGGGACCACACCGTCGCGCGTGCCACGATGGAAAGCCTGATCGCCCGCGTCGAGGCGGCGGCACAGGCCGATGGCCCGCCGGCGCAGCGGGTGCAGCCACTGCGCGCGGCGCTGGCCGCGCTGCTCACCCATTGGCTGTTGATCGACGGTGCCCACACCGAGGAGGCCCAGTGGGACCGGGTGCGCAGCGCCTGCCGGCGGGTGCTGGGCGACGACACGCCGGAGGCCGCGGTGGCCGGCGATCCGCTCAGCCTGCTCAACGGCAGCGGGGTGCCGGACCGGCGGCTGATGTTCAGCCTGATGTTCGACGACGTGTTTCGCTTCTCGCTCAGCGCCGCCACCGGCTGGCTGAAGGTGACCGACGTGGTGGTGGAGCCCGCCGCCGGCGGCGGTCTGGCCGTGCGTCTGCATCTGCGCAACCAGGCGCCGGCGATCGTCGGCTGCAACGCCGAACTGCACGGCGACGGCTGGGACACCACGCTGCCGATGCTGCGCATCGAGCTGAGCACCCGCGGCCGCCTGTATGCCTATTCGCTGCTGAACCAGCAGCCGCTGAGCGAAGTGGCGCTGCAGGTCAAGGTCAGCGGCGTGCGCAATTTGCTGTTGTCCAACAACCTCGGCCGGCTGGATGGCACCAAGGCCTTCACGCCGTTCGGTCCGCTGCCGACCTTGTCCTCCTATTTCATCGTCGGATCGGAAGAGGCGGCGCGAAAAAGCCTGCGGCAATGGACCCTGCACATTGAATGGGGTGGCCTGCCCACCGAGCCCGGCGGCTTCGACACCTACTACCAAGGCTATGACGGAGCGCTGCGCACCGACCGGTTCACCGCTGCGCTCGCCCTGCTGCGCGACGGCCAGTGGCAGGCTTGCGGCGGCGCCTCCGCCGACCAGCGGCTGTTCGACGACCTCGATGAACGCGGCCTGCTGCGCCAGACCCTGACGGTGGACATCGACCCCGGCTCGATGCGCAAGCACTTCCGCGCCAGCCATGAAGACTGGTCGCTGCCCACCCTGCCCCGGAACGGTCTGTGCCGTCTGCAGCTCAGCGGCCCGCGGGGCGGCTTCGGCCATGCGATGTATCCCATCAAGCTGTCCGAGACGGTCACCGCCAATGCCCGGACCAAGCACCCGGCGCCCTTGCCGCTGCCGCCCTACACCCCGCTGATCGAGCGCATCACCGCCGACTACGAGGCCACCAGCGTCATCGCCGTCGACCGGGACGACGAGTCCAGCGCCGGCGACGATCCGGAACGCCTGCTCCACCTGCTGCCCTTCGGCATCCGCACCCTGCGCGCCGCCGCCGCGGGCGCCGGCCATGCGTTGCTGCCCAACTTCCAGTGGGGCGGCCACCTCTGCATCGGACTGAAGACCGGCGACACCTCCGCGCCCGGCGGCCTGCTGACGCTGCTGTTCGACATGCGCGAAGCGGCGGCCGAGCCCGGCATGCTGGCCCAACGCGGCCGCCTGCGCTGGTCCACCCTGCGCCAGAACGAGTGGCGCGAGCTGGCGCCGTCACGGGTGCTGTCCGACAGCACCCATGGCTTCCTGACCTCCGGCATCGTCACCCTGGACCTGCCGCGCGACCTCGATCGCCACAACACCGTCATGCCCGGTGGGCTGTACTGGCTGCGCGTCAGCGCCGACGGCGGCTTCGAAGGCTTCGCCAGCCTGTGCAACGTCCGCGCCCAGGGCCTGAGCGTGGTGCGGGTGATGGCGTCTCCGGCGCCCAGCACCGGCACCGGCACCAGCACCGACCCGCTCCCGCGCGAACGCCGGACCGCCGCCGCCCTGGCGATTGCCAAGGCGCAGGCCCGGCATGAGGCCCGCACCGCGGTCCCGGCCCCCGTGCCAGCGGTCTCGGCCGCACCGGCCCCGACGCACGAGCCGCTGCCGGAGGGTCGCATCACCAAGCCGGCGAGCAACCTCACTGGCGTCGCTTCGGTGAGCCAGATCGGGCCGTCTTTCGGTCTGCGGGCCGCCGAGGACCAGCGGGCGATGTACACCCGCGCCGGCGAGCGGCTTCAGCACAAGAACCGCGCCACCAACGCCTGGGACATCGAACGGCTCCTGCTCGACCAGTTTCCCGAGGTGTTCAAGGTGCGCTGCCTGACGGCCGACCATCCCGGCGCGGTGCCGGGCCAGATCACCGCGGTGGTCGTGCCCACGGTGCCGCGCAACCGGCCCGAACTGGTGCTGGCCGCGCCGCGCTTCAATGCCCTGCGTCTGCATCTGATGGCCGAGGCCTTGAGCCGACTGGCCTCGCCCTTCGCCCGCATCCAGGTCCGCAATGCCGCCTATGAACGGATCCAGCTGCGCTGCAGCATCGGCCTGGCGCGCGGTGCCCATGAGGGCGCCACGCTGATGCGCCTGAGCCAGACCCTCAACGACTACCTCTCGCCCTGGCAGGACGGCGGCTACGGCCCGCGCTTCGACTGGATCATCCGCGCCGAAGACCTCGAAGCGGTGCTGCGGTCGGTGCCGGGCGTGGCCTTCGTCACCCGGCTCTCCCTGCTGAGCGTGGCCAGCGACGACAGCGGCGCCTATGTCCTGTCCGACACCGCCCGCGCCGCGGCGGATGCCGATGCCGCCCGCCAGGTGCGGGCCCGTACCCCCTGGAGCCTGGCCCTGCCGATGCCCACTCACATCCTCAGTGCCGCTGACGGCTTCCCCGACCCGGCGCCGCAAGTCACCGGCGTGTCCAAGCTGGCCATCGGCAGCACCTTCGTCATCAGCGGAGGCACCGCATGACCATCCGCAATCGTGAAACGCTGCGTCACTTCTTCGATGAGGGGCGGTTGCCCACGCGCGATCACTTCGGCGACCTGATCGACTCGATGCTCAACATGAGCGACGAGGGCTTTCGCAAATCCGCCGAGAACGGGCTGGAGGTCTCGACCCCGGTCGGTTATGACGCGTTGATCAGCTTCTACCGCGAGCAGAGCGCCCGCACCGCGCTGTGGTCGATGGGCTACGGCGGCGACCGGGATCAACTGCTCTTCCAGCATGCCAGCGTGGCCGCCTCGCGCGGCAAGCCGCCAGTGATGGCCCTGGATGCGCAAGGCAGCGAAGGCCGTGTGGGCATCGGTACGGCCGACCCGCAGGAGGCGCTGGATGTGGCCGGCGTGGTGGCCTCGACCGGCCGCCGCGGCACCTGCCGCCCGGCCGATGCGCCCGCCCTCCTGGCCGATGGCGATTGGCACGACCTGACCCCCGAGCTGACCGGCTGCCAGGCCTTCGAGGTGATGGCCGGCGTCGGCGATCGCGGCACCGGCCGCTACGCCCTGCTCCAGGCGGTGGCGATGAACACCTTCAACCCGACCGCCGGCTGGTTCGATTTCCTGATGCGCAAGAAGCGCATCCAGGCCCACAGCGTCTGGTACGGCAAGCGCTGCGACCAGCTGGAACTGCGCTGGAACGGCACCAGCGGCCGGGACGCCCGCTACACCCTGCAGATCCGCACCCGCTGCGACTACGGCTCGGGCGTGCGCATCCAGGTCTCGCTGTCCCGGCTCTGGTTCGACGAACGCATGCAAGGCAGCGCACCATGAGCATGCAGCCGCCCCGCGTACGCGCCCTCACCGCCGAGGAACGCGCGCTCAGCCTGGACAGCCTGCGGGCACAAGGCCTGCATTGGCTGCAGACCCTCAGTGGCCGGACCTGGACCGACCACAACCTGCACGACCCCGGCATCACGCTGCTGGAACAGTTCTGCTTCGGCCTGACCGATGTGGTCTACCGCAACGGCTTTCCGGTGGCTGACCACCTCACCGGCCCCGACGGGCAGATCGACTACGACGCCCTGTCGCTGCATCCGCCGGCCGCCGTGTTCCCCTGCCGGGCCACCACCGTGGCCGACTACCGCAGCGTGCTGCTGGATGCGGTGCCCGGCCTGGACGATGCCTCGCTCGAACCGCAGGACGGCGGCGTCTATCGGATGCACCTCAAGCTGACGCGCATCGTCGACGAAGACCGCCAGGCGCTGGAGGAGGCGCCCTCCGGCTCCGCCCCCGCTGCGGCACCGCCACCGGCCGCGGCGCCACCTCACATCCACACCGGCGCGGCGCTCGATCCCAAGGGCGAGGCCGCCCGCATGGCCGCCGCACGGGCGGCCTACTACGCCCAGCGCAACCTGGGTGAAGACCTGGATCCGCGGGTGGTCCGGGTGCACGATGTCCCCGCGGACCTGGAGGCGGAGATCGACATCGAAGGCGCGCGCGACGCGGTGCACATCCTCGCCGAGGTCTATGACCGCTGCGCCCGTTTCATGGCCGGCGCGCCGGTGTCCCGCAGCCTGGACGACCTGCTGCAGGAGGGCCTGTCGCTGGAGGCCATCTACGACGGGCCGGTGATGTCGAACGGCTTCATCGACGAATCGGCGTCGGAGCGGGACGACGGTCAGCGGCTGTTCCTGTCCGATCTAGCCGGCATCATGCAAGCGGTGCCCGGCGTGTTCGATGTGCGCGTCATCGCACTGCGTCCCGATCGCCAGGCGCTGGCCGAGGCCTCCAAAGGCGCGACCGATGCCCCGAGCCCCGAGACGGGCGTGACCGGCTCGGTGCAATGGCGCGGTGATGGCTGGGCGCTGTCGCTGCGGCTGCCGATGAATGGCACCCCGCCGACCATCGCGGTGCGCCGACGCGGTCACGAGGTGCATATCGCGCCGCACGAATTGCAGCGCCGACTCACCGACCTGCGCACCGCCGGCCGGGCCCGCCGCGCCCGCCAGCAGGCCGACCAGGATGCCCGCGCGCAATCGCTGCTGCCGCGCGGCGTGCACCGCGACCTGCAGCGCTATGTGTCGGTGCAGCGCCATCTGCCGGCGATCTACGGCGTCGGCAAGCACGGCATTCCCCGGTCGGCACCGCCTCAGGCCCATGCCCGGTCGCGCCAGCTCAAGGCCTACATGGTCCTGCATGAGCAGGTCATCGCCCAGAGCCTGGCGCAGCTGCAGCATCTGCGCCGCCTGTTCTCGATCGACGATGGCTCGCGCCAGACTCTGTGGGCCCAGCTCATCGGGCCCACCCAGGTCCCCGGCCTGGAAGACCTCTACCTGGCCTCGCCCGCGGACATCGACCGCACTGTCTACCGTCCGATGGACGGCGGAGCCCGCCACAAGCGCCGCGCGCTCGACCATCTGCTGGCCCTGCATGGCGAGACCTACACCCAGAACAGCATGCGGCAGTTCCTCGGCTACCTGGCGCCGGAGGAACTGGACACGCTGCTGCTGGAGAACAAGGCCGCCTGGTTGCGTCACATCGTGAGCATCACCCGCGACCGGGCGGCGGGCTTCGACCCGGGCCAGCCCTCCTGGGGGCATCCGTCCAACTGCTCGGGACTGCACCGCCGCGCCAGCCTGCTGCTGGGCTTCCGGCTCTGGCATGACCGTCCCCTCACCCGCGCGGTGCGGGACCACAAGCTGCGGCTGGTGCCGGACCGGCCGGGCCATCAGGGTCCGGCGGCCGTTCGACCCGAGCTCGCGCGGCTGGCCACGCCCATCGGTGCCACGCCGCGACCGGCCAACCGCGACCAGGTCCAGGACGATCTGCGTCGCATGCCGTGGCTGCGTGAGCAACCCCTGCCGGCGGGGCTGATGCGCTCGGCGGTGCGCGCCGAGCGCTACCGCGTGCTGCCCTCGGACCGGATCCAGACGCTGGGCGATGGCACCGTCCATCTGCACAAGCGACTCGGGGACCGCGACGGGCTGGACGATCCGAATGCCTTCTTCGACCTGGAGAGTGCCCAGGCTGCACCGCCGACCTACCGGCTGATCCTCGGCCCGGACGACCAGGGGCGGAGCTGGGCCATCGGCGACTTCGCCGACGACGCCGCCGCCCGCCGTGCCGCTGCCAGCCTGCGCCTGTTCCTGCTCCATCTGGAACAGGAAAGCGAAGGCCTGCATGTGGTGGAGCATGTGCTGCTGCGTCCGCTGGGCGGCGTCTCGACCGCGCATGACGACCTGGGCCTGCGCGACGGCTTCTACGCGCTGCGACTCACGGTGCTGATGCCGGCCTGGACGGCGCGCACCTCGCAGCCGGCGTTCCGGCGTTTCGCCGAAGAGACGCTGCGCATCAGCACGCCGGCCCATCTGTCGCTGCAGTGCTGCTGGGTGGACCCGGACACGATGCACCGCTTTGAAACCGTCTATGAAACCTGGCTGAACGCGCGCCTGGCGATGGCGGCCGCACCCGAGGATCCGGCCCAACTGGCGCGGGTGGACGAGGCGGCCACCCAGGTCATCGCGCAGTTGCTGGCATTGAACGAGGAGGACCGCGACGAGCCGGTCCTGCAGGGTCATGCCTGAGGGCCATGTCATCGAGCATCTGGAGGCGGCGGCGGACCTGCGCGTGCCGATGGCGCTGCATGCCGAGACCGCCACCCGCTGGCAGGACTTTGCCCAGGGGCCGGCGCTGACGATCGTGGACGAGCTGTTCAACGAGTTCAGCGGCCCGGATGAGATCTGGCGCCTGTCCTCGCTGGACCTGGACCTGGGCGACGTCAACGACCTCGGCCCGGACCTGGAGCGGATCTGGGCGCGCCGCCTGCGCGAGGTGCTGCGCAAGCGGCTGGTCGACCTGCGGGGACCGACCGGCGCCGCCGCCGCAGTGCCGGGTCTGCGCAGCCGCGCCGCGAGTCGGCTGGACTTGCTGCTGCACTTCCTGCGCCATGGCCGGCTGCCCTGGCACGGTCGTGGCGAGGATCCGATGACGCTGGCGGCCGAGGTTCTGCGGGATCACGGTGCCGCGCTGGCAGCCGCCCTGCGCCGGATGGACGACCGCCCGCGGATGCTGCGCCGGATGGTGGCCCAGTTCGACCGGGAATGGCTGGCCGCGCTGGTGCATCTGTTGATGCCGGGTGAGCCCGGCGCCGCACGGCGGCTGCTGGACAGCGTGTCGCCCAGCGGTCTCGGCGGCCATGCGCCCGCGGGCACCTGGACCTTGTGGATGGCGCTGCTGGATGAAGCCATGGCGCATGGCGGCGGCGCGAAGCCGGCCGCCACCGCCCTGTGGCGTGCCCAGCTGGTGGCGGCGCTGGAAGCGGGCGACGGCTTTTCATCAGCCAACGATCCGTTGCTGGCGGTGGCCTCGGTCTGGGACCCACTGCTTCGGGACGACCGCGCCTGGCTGAAGCAGACGCTGCAGCGCTATGGGCGAACCGATGCGCTGCGTCAACGGCTGGTCATGGCGCTGCCGGCAGCGGTGCTGCCGCAGTTGCTGACGCTGTGGCTGGGCGACGCGCTGCAGGTGGCGGTCCACCGATGGATCGACACGGTGACGGCGGGCACACCCGCGTCCGCCGCCGACACGGCCGAACGCCGGCAGTGGCTCTGGCAAGCCACGCTGGACCACGCCCTGCGCGGCGAGACCGCGCGCTTCGATGCCGAGCGTTATGCCGCCCAGGTGATCCACCATGTCGGGACGGTCTCGCCGCCCGGACGCGAGGCGCCCCGCCGTTGGTTCGACCGGGTGGCCAAGGCCGCGACCTCGGTGCTGTCGGCGGCGGCTGCGGCCTTGCGCTTGCGCTGGCGTCCCAACGCCGAGCCGACGCTGGACGACGGGCTGGAGGGCGATGGCCTGAACGAGGCGGAAGCGCCGGCCCCGCTGGAAGCCATGTCGGTAGAGAACGCGGGACTGGTGCTGCTGTCACCCTATCTGCCACGGCTGTTCTCGATGCTGGACCTGGGCACCGAACGCGCCTTCCACAGCGAGGCTTCGGCGATTCGCGGCGTGCTGGTGCTGCAGTTGCTGGCCACCGGCCAGACCGACGCACCAGAGCCGTCGCTGCTGCTGAACAAGCTGCTGTGCGGCCTGGACCTCGCCCTGCCGGTCCCGCGCGACTGGACGCCGACGGCCGCAGAGCGGCAGGCGGTGGACGGCCTGCTGGGCGCGGTGATCCAGCACTGGCGTGCGCTGGGCAGCACCTCGGTGGGCGGGCTGCAGGGCACCTTCCTGCGTCGGCTGGGCCGCCTGAGCCGCGAACGCGGCGACGAAGACGCCGGCGACAGCGAGGCCTGGCGCCTGGCCGTCGAGCCCGGCACCTTCGACATGCTGATCGATCGGCTCCCCTGGGGCTATTCGACAGTGAAGTTCCCCTGGATGGAAAGGGTCCTGCATGTGGACTGGCGATGAGCAACGGCGGCGGGTGGCGGTGAACGCCCGCGCGCTGGAACGAGAACTGAGCTGGCTGGACCGGGTGCTGCAGCTGCGCATCGGTGCGCACTTCGGGCAGGAGGCCGGCGACACCGTCAGCGCCACCGGCACCGGCACCGACGAGCTGCGCCTGGCGGCCGGCGGCGCGGTCTCCCGGCCGACGCTGGTGGCGTCGCCGGAGGGTCGGGCCAGTGAGGGCCGAGCCGATCAGCGCCCGGACCAGCGTCCGGATCAGCGACCCAGTGCGCCCCCGCCCCTGGACCTGGACAGCGACCACGGCCGGCTGGTCAAGTCACTGGGCCTGACGCCGGACGATCGATTGGTGCTGGCGCTGGCCCTCGCACCCCACCTGCGGCCTCAACTGCTGGACATGCTGTTCGTGCGCAACCGCAACCTCGACCGCGGCTTCAGTGAATTCGGCGGATGGAAGGGCCGTGCCCACGGCGGCTTCCTGCCCACGGCGGAAACCGCGGCCTTTCTCATCGCCGGCGAGGACCTGTCGCGACGGGTGCAACTGCGTCGCACGCTGGAAGACGATGCGCCGCTGCGCCGCAACGGCCTGATCCGGCTGGATCACGACGCCCCCGGCGAACCCTGGTTCTGCGCCGCGCTGCACATCACGGCGGAAACGCTGGACCTGCTGATCACCGGCGAATCGCGCAAGCCTGACTACAGCGCCGGCTTCCCCGCCAAGCTGATCACCACGCGGCTGTGCTGGGATGACCTGGTGCTGGACAGCGATGCGCTGGAAGAAGTGCAGAGCCTGACCACCTGGGCCCGGCATGGCGAGGCGCTGATGCGGGACTGGCATCTGGACAAGTCGCTCAAGCCCGGCTACCGGAGCCTGTTCTTCGGCCCGCCGGGCACCGGCAAGACACTCACCGCCACGCTGATCGGCCAGGCGGTGGGCGCGGATGTCTACCGGATCGATCTGTCGATGGTCGTGTCCAAATACATCGGTGAGACCGAGAAGAACCTGGCCCAGGTGTTCGACCAGGCCGAGCATCGCCGCTGGATCCTGTTCTTCGACGAGGCGGATGCGCTCTTCGGCAAACGCACCGCGACCTCCAGCTCCAACGACCGCTATGCCAACCAGGAAGTCTCCTACCTGCTGCAACGGGTGGAGGACTTCCCCGGCACGGTGATCCTGGCGACCAACCTGAAGGGCAACATCGACGAGGCCTTCGCGCGGCGCTTCCAATCGGTGGTGCATTTCCCGATGCCGGATGCGGATCAACGGCTGCGGCTGTGGGAAGGCATGGTGCGGCACACCGGTCGCCTGGCGCCAGACGTGGACCTGCACGCCCTGGCCGAGCGGTATGAGCTGGCCGGCGGCGCGATCGCGAATGTGGTGCGCTACGGCGCCCTGAATGCGGTGCAGGCGGGCCGCGAGCGCATCGAGAGTGCCGACCTGCGCAAGGGTGTGGCCAAGGAACTGCGCAAGGAAGGGCGGATGGTGTAGCCATGAGCGATCGACGCAGTCGTTCCACCCCCCACGCTTCCGCCTCCGCCAGCACCGGCGCCGCTCGGCGCCGCCGGCCGGATTGCCCGCGCTGCCGACGGGCGCGGATCTTCGTCGCCGGCATGCTGGCCGCCGTGGCTGGTCTGGCCATCCACGCCTGGGCCGGCGACCCGGCGCCGACACTCAAGCTCGCCCAGGCCGCGCCGACAACAGCCTCGCCCATGGTGCAGGTGCCGGTGCAGATTCCCGCCATGCAACTGCAGGTGCCGGTGTCCGCCAAGGTCGCGGGCGTGGCCTCCGCGGCGGCCTCGGCGGCCGCCGCGTTGAACACGCTGTCGGCCAAGAGCGCGGAAGCGGCCAGTGCCGCCGCCGCGGCGGCGTCTGCCGTCAGCTTCCCGCTCCGCTTGCCGGAGGCAGCCTCCGCAGCGGCGGCTGCGGCAACAGCGTCATCGCTGTCCGCCGCCTTGAACACGGCGATCGCGTCGGCGATGGCCCAGGCGGCGTCTGCGGCGTCAATCCCAGGCGCAGGCGCAGCCGCATCCGGTCCCGCATCCGCACCCGCGGTCAACAAGACGACCGCTGGCCCCTCGGACAGCGCCAGCCGACCCCAGGCCGGCACGACGCCCGGCGCAGCGCCAGGTACAGCGCCAGGTACAGCGCCAGGTACAGCGCCAGGTACGGCGCCCGGCACGATGTGGATGAAGCCGCGCCGAGCCGATGAGGCGCGGGATCTGCGGCTGGTCTACATCACCGTGCCGCTGCCCAGCGGTCGGCGCGGCGTGCCTTACCCGCCGCGCGAGCTGGTGCAGGGCGGCCGTCCGCCCTACCGCATCCTGCTGGAGGGCACCGCGCCCCCGGGGCTGAACTTCGATGCCCAGGGACGTCTGTCCGGCACGCCGACCCAGGTCGGCAATTTCAGCTTCACGCTGACGGCCGAGGACGCCTCGTCCACCGTGATGGAGGCTCAGCAGAGCTATGTGCTGCGAATCGTCGACCCGGCCCCGGCCACCCGCGCGGCACCGGCCCGCGCGAAGCCGCCCGCCACGCCGCCGCCGCCCACCGGCATGACCGGGCTGCGCCAGGAGGACCTCGATGCCGTGGTAGATCTCAATGCCAACGTGCCGGCCAGCTACCGACTGACAGCGGACGATGTCGCGGCCCTGCTGCCTGACGCACCGCCGGCCCCCGCGTCCGCGGCCACAGGCAGCACCGACAGCGCCGACGCAGGCAAGGCCGACACCGGCCGTGCCGCCAAGGACGGCACGGCCGAGCCCCCGCCTGTGGCGGTGGCCGGCGGCACGCCGTCCACCAAGGACAGCAAGGACAACAAGGACGCCACGCTGAACGCCCCCACCGCGGATCAGCTGCGGGCCATCATCACACCGCTGGTCGACATCGAATATCCGACCCTGGCCTTGTTCCGCCGCGCCCTGGAATCGCGCCGCTGCGACTACTTCCTGCGCCATGTGGCGGACATCGCCGCGCAACGCAAGGAGACGGTGAAAGCCAGTTGCCCGGAGCCGACGTCGATCAGCGCGGCAGCCGCATCGGAGGCGACGGCCTCCGCCTCGGAGTCCTCCACCAGCTCGACCACCTCGAAACAGCGGTACGGCGCCGCAGGATCCAGTGGCTCAGGCCAATCGGCCGTGCCCTTGAAGGCGGACGAGGTGGCCGATCTGCCGCAGTTCTACGCCTCGCTGCTCAGCCCGACCAACATCGAGGACATCGTCCAGGTCGCGCGCAAGATCCATCCGCTGGACAAGGCCGAACCGCTGCGCTGGACCAGCACCGGCTGTGCTTGCTCGCCCAACAAGAACCGCAACCAGGTGGTGGGTTTCGCGAATTACTGGATGAGCCCCAAGACGGCGTTCGAGGTCGACTTCAAGGAGTTCACCCGGCTGCAGTACATGGGCGCGGTGCTCCAGGACGACGGTCGTCTGGCGCTGCCGCCCGACCTCAAGGGCGACGCCTCCGGCTTCTCGGCCGAAGCCCAGCGGCACCGTGTGAAGATGGATCTGGTGGTCTATCGGCGCGAGTGGCGGACCTTGCTGGCGATGCCCCAGACCCAGCAGGACGCCCTGGTCCAGCGCGCCGTCGAGGAGGCCCTGGCCTTGGCCGACGAACGACGCAGCGACTGGCAGGCGAAGCTGCGGCCTTTGATGCTGCCCGGCTGGCGTGAGCCGGACCGGGTGTTCAACGGCATCACCGTGTTCTTCGAGGACTCGCCGACCGAGCCGGAGCAACGGGCGAAGTTCAAGCGGTTCCTGTGGCAGTTCATGGACAAGCTCACAGCGAAGATGAAAGCCAATCGGCAGCCCTACGATGTGAACCTGGTGGTGCCCGACCTGGAAGTGGGTCAGGCCGATGGGCCCTACAGCTTTGCCAAACTGACCGCCTTCATTCAGGACACCGAATACGACACCCCGGCGGCGAACGCCTCGTCAAGCGCCGCCACACGGCGGACCCGTGGACGGGATGACGAGGTGGCCAACCACCGGTCCAGCGGTCTGCATGCCTATCTGCTGGTCCTGATGGGCGATCCCAGCGACGACAGCGCCATCCGGCTGCGGGACATGGTGGACCGCGAGGGGTCGGTCGACGGCGAGGCGCGCATCGACTTCCTGGAAAGCGTCGTGCCCGTGGTGTTCCACCGTCTCGGCGAACCCACGCCGAAATCACAGACCGAGGTCGAATCCATCGGCAGCACCTTGTCCTATCTGGAGTGGACTTTCGCCGGCGCGGCGACCTGGCCGCTGCCACGCGCCGAGGTGGGCCAGGGGGCGGCGATCCTGGCCGAGCTCGATCAGCATTTCCTCAAGAAGACCGAAGCCTCGGGGCCGCTGTGCGCCTTCGTCTGCCCCAACCGCGTGCCGCTGCGCCTGCTGCTGGAGTTCCTGGTGCTGGCCGAAGCGAGCGCCCTGGCGCTCTATGCGTGGAGCTGCCGGGTCCGGCGCCAGGGCCGCCATGTGCTGGCGGGGCTGTGGATCGGCTTTGTGCTGACGCTGGCCGTGGCCATCGCGATCCTGAGTTGCGATCCCTCGCTGACCGCGTGGCGGGATGCGAACTACCTGCTCTACGGCGTGATCGCGATCCTGGTCATCGGCGGCGTGATCGTGACCTTCAAGCCGCGGGTGCAGGAACCTTGATGGCGGCAGCGCCAATGACAAGCGCCAATGACATGCGCCAATGACAAGCGCCAGAGGCCTTCGGCCGCTGGCGCCGTACAGGCCCTTCAGACGGTGCGGCGGGGTGCGGCGCGGTAAGGGTTCAATGACACGCCCCGCCACACCGCACGGTGGGGATCAGCCCTGGGCCGGCTGATAGCGCTCCAGCCAGTGCGCATACGGCGCGGGCAAGACCCAGGACGGACGTTCCCGCTTGAGCGCCAGCGCCGTCTGGTAGGGCCAGTGCGGATTGGCCAGCATGGCGCGGCCCACCATCACCAGGTCCATCTGCTCGGCGCGGATCACGCCATCGGCCAGCGTCGGGGTGTCGATGCCCCAGGACGAGGCGACCGCCAGGCCGGCCTCGCGGCGCACCCGTTCGGCGATCGGCGCGAGGAAGGCTGGTCCCCAAGGGACCTGGGCCTCCGGCGTGGAGAAGCCGACGCTGACATTCAGCAGGTCCAGGCCCGACTCGCGCATGGCCCGCACCAGGGCGATGGCCTCGGTGAGCGTCTCCTCATCCCGGCCGTCGAACTCGATCACGCCGAAGCGGGCGGTCAGCGGCAGATGCTGCGGCCAGACCTCGCGCACCGCACGCAGGGTGTCCAGCAGGAAGCGGCCACGGCGCACCGCGTCGCCGCCGTAGGCGTCGTCGCGCTGGTTGGCATGGATCGAGAAGAAACTCTGCGCGAGATAGCCGTGCGCAAAGTGCAGCTCCAGCCATTCGAAGCCGGCATCGCGGGCGCGCACTGCAGCCGCCACGAAATCTGCCTGCACGCGGGCGATGTCGTCCGTCGTCATGGCCTTGGGCGTCTTCGACAGCTGCTTGCCGAAGGGCACGGCGGACGGCGACAGCGTGGGCCAGCCGCGGGAATCGCCCTCGGCGATGTGGTCGTCGCCCTCCCAGGGGCGATTGGCGCTGGCCTTGCGACCCGCATGACCGATCTGGATGCCGGGCACCGCCCCGCCGGACTTGATGGCCGCCGCAATGCCAGCCAGCCCGCGGGCCTGGTCGTCATTCCACAGGCCCAGGCAGGCGGGGGTGATGCGGCCTTCGGGCGACACGCCGGTGGCTTCGACGATCACCAGCCCCGCGCCGCCGCGAGCCAGACCGGTGTAGTGGGCCAGGTGCCAGTCGTTGACCAGGCCGTCGACCGCGCTGTATTGGCACATCGGCGGCACCGCAATGCGGTTGCGCAGGGTCACGGACTTCAGGGTGAACGGAGAGAACAGATCGGACATCGTGGCAGGACCTTGATTGAGCACTGCTGCAGGCCAGCAGTGTCGGCAGTAGTGACGGAATCGACACGGCTGTTCCCACCCCGCGGCTCACCGCACAGCGGGCTCTGACAGCCGCGAGCCGCGGAGTCTAGGAGCGGCGGCCCGGCCCCCGTGACAGTAGGGACACTGCGTGGGCGGGGGCGCAGGACGCACACGTCAGGGCCATGCCCGCTGGATCCAGCCATTCAGCGTGGAGATACGTGCCGGATCCGCCCCGAGCGTGCCGGCCTTCCACACCGCGTACTGCAGCTTCTGCTCGCCGGTGATGCGGTAGTCCACCGAGTTCATCGCATAGACGCCGGGCGACAGCAACACCAACGGCTGGCGGCTGCGGTCCAGGCAGAAGGCAAAGCCCGCCGTCGGTTCCGGCTCACCCAGGTCGGTGTTGTTGGGATCGCACCGCCGCCAGGCCGCCGGATCCGTGGTGGCATAGACCTGGTTGAACTGTCGCAACGCGCCGTTGAGCACCAGCAGCGAGAAGTTGGACTGCAGCTGGTCCAGCCGCTTGTAGCGCGAGCCGGCGGTGCCCTGCGTCGACGTCGCATCCATGAAGTTGGTCGGCATGAGGTGCTTGAGCACCTGGGCCCGGCTGAAGCGGCCGCGGTTGTCGATCAAGGATCGCGTATCGGTGGCCACATACAACGGGATGGCATTGTTCACATACTGCGCCGACTTGATGCGCGCCTGCAGCAGCCGGATGTGGCTGAGGGTGGCGGCGGTGGCCGTGGCGGGGGTGCCGGTGCCCAACTGATCGGCGAGGACCTCGTCGAAGCCGGTGAGATAGGGCCAGTCCACCGAGAAGTTCACCCAGTCGCTTTGCGCACCCGGGTTGATGGTGACCTGCGCCTGGTACCAGGCATTGGTCCGGTAGTAGGAGCCCGGCTTGTTGCCGGCCTCCCAGGCCATGAACCATTCGCGGGTGAGCTTGCCGCTGCTGTCCTGGTCGCTCTGGTAGACCATGTGCGGCGCCAGATAGAACGCGCTCACCGTGTTGAACGGCCAGCCGCGGACTTCACCCCGGCCCTTCCAGGTCTTGGCGGTGGCGTCGTAATCGCCGATGAACCATTGCTGGTTGCCCTCCAGCCCGAAGCGCTGCGCCCATTCCCACTGCTGCACCACATTCCATTGCAGCAGGCTGCCCACCACCCGCTCGATGAAGGCATTGGTGGTGAAGGCCGCCGGCTCGGCCGCCGTGTTGCTCGCCGAGGCCAGCTTCTGCAGATTTGCCGCGCCGACCTGCGCGCCGTACTGGCCGGACGGGGCGATGTGATTGCCGCGCCCGCCGCCGAGGAACGCATACACCTCGAAGCCGTACGGCTGCAGCAGGCTCTGGATCTCATTGCGCTGAGCAGGCGTGAGATGACTCCAGTCGCCGTAGACGCCATTGGGATTGCGGTGCGACTCGAACCAGGCCGCGACCTTCTTGGTCGTGGCCAGCGGATTCAGCCGGCCGTTGCCGGCGAAGGTCGCTCCGCCTTCGAACGAGCCGGCGGCATTCGCGCCCACCGGCCAGATGTCCATCGGATGCATGGCCGGCAGGTAGGCATTCCAGTCCGGATACTGGATCGGCATCTGCACCTCACGCGCATTGAGGGTGGCGTTGGCATCCATCACGCGGTCGACATCGGCCTGGGTGAGCGCCAGCGCCGTGCCGTCCAGCGGCTTGCCGAACAGCGACTTGACCGCGTCGGTCGGCGAATCCAGCACCGCCTCGAGGCCCGCGCCGGCGGCCCATTCGGCGATGGGTTTGCTGTCCAGGCCCGGGCCCGGCTGGTAGGGCGGATTCCACGGCGCAGCCTGCGCCACATGCGGCACCGCCTGCTGGCTGTAGCGCAGGAAGGCGGCGATCTGCTTGCCCTGGGCGTCGGTCAGGCCGTGGAAGCGCGAACGCTGAACGATGGCGTTGTTGGAGTAATTGAAGTACTGCAGATCCCGGCCATCGGAGGCATGGCAGGAGGCGCAGGCCGCCTTGATCGCACGGCCGGTCAGCGCGGATTTCATCAGTCGGTTCTGCCCATACCAGAGCGACTCACCGGCGCTCACCTCGGCGGTGAGCGCCTTGCCAGCCAGCTTCTCGGTCTGGATGTCGGCCATCTGCACCGCGTTGGTGGCCAGGCTCTGGCCCTGCGCATCGCGCAGTTGCAATGCGATCACGCGGTAGCCGTTGGACTCGCCATCAGTGCCGTTGAATCGGAACTGCACCAGGTTCACGCCGGCCACCAGGCGCGCCCGCGTGGCGGCATCGAGCGCGAAGCCGATGCGCACGGTGTAGGCACCGCCGCGGTTCAGACCACCCTGCACCCGCTCGGCATCCGCCAGGGTCATGGTGCTGTCGGTGATGTCGACCCAAGGGATGTTGCCGGCATTGGCCGGCGCGGTGCCGCCCAGCACCCGCAGACTGCCCTTGATGCGGGTCGGGGGCAGCCGGGTGGCCTCGAATTCAGGCGGCCCGAAGAAGCCGCAGCGATGGCATTTGAACCAGAGCTGCGTCGCGGTGCCCAGGCGTGCCGCATCCAGGGTGAGGTTGGCGGTGGCGATGACCGGCGCATCCGGCATGCCGTCGCCCAGCAGTTCCAGCGGCAGCTGCAGCGCGGTGGTGGGGCCCGGGGTGGGCGTGGGGGTGGGCGTCGGATCGGTGGTCGGCGGCGTGGTGCCGCCGCCGGTGCCGGGATCGGTCGGCGTGGTGCTGCCGCCATCGCCGGTGCCCGGGGGGGGCGTCGGCGCGGCCGGCGGCACGAAGACCTGGTCGCTGTCGGCGCCGTTGATCACCAGTTGCCATTGCTGATTGGCCTTGTCGACGCCGCACTCCCATTGCTGGAGCACGGCGCCGCTGGCGCGGCTTTCATCCTTGATGTCGATGCACTTGCCGCTGTGCCCGGCCTGCAGCAGCACCGCACCGGCCGAGAGGATCGGCGTGAAGTGCTGATTGGCGCCGCCGTTGTCGACCCATTGCTGGATCGCCAGGCCGCTGTCGACGCCGCCGGTGGCCACATCGATCAGCTTGCCGCTGCGCAGGTTCTGGAGCCGATAGCGACCATCCGCCGCCACGCTCAGGTCGAAGCGCTGGCTGTCGCCGCTGGCGCAGGCGGTCTGCACCGCGCGGGCGCCGTCGGCGGTGCTGGCACCGTCGACGTCCAGGCACAGGCCGGACAGCGCCGAGCGGAAGCTGAACTGGCCGATCGGCAGCAGGCCACGCGCCACGCCGGCCGTGGTTGATTGCGGATAGAGCAGCAGCAGTTGCTCGGGCTGCGCATTGCAGCTCATCTGCTTGAGCGCCTGGCCCTGCACCGCCACGCATTTGCCGCTGCCGCTGTTCTTGAGGCTGTAGCGCACGCCCTGGGTGCGCTGCAGGGTGAAGCGCTGGGCGGTGGTGTCGTTGGCGGCCCAGAGCTGGATCGCCGCGCCTTCAGCGGTGGACATCGCCTCGAGGTCCAGCGACAGGCCGGTGGCCACGTTCACCAGCCGCCAGGTGCCGTCGGCATTCATGCTGAGGTCGTAGGACTGGGCGGTGGCGCCACTGCAGGCCGCGGTGACCACGGTACCGCGGGTGGCGCTGGTGCTGCCGGACAGGCACAGCCCGGACGAGGCCTGCGCCAGCACATAGCGGCCGGCCGGCACCGTCACCGCCACGGGTGTGGGGTCCGCAGCCACCGGCGTCGCCTTGGTGCCGTCGGCCGCGTGGTCTTCACCCCCGCAGGCGCTGAGCACGGCCGCGCCGAGCAGCGCCGCGCCATGGCGAGAGGCGAATGCGCGCCAGCCTCGGCGCACTTGGATTTGTTGAGCGTTCACAGGGGGTCCTCCGCTGATGGCCACGGCATTGAATGGCCTGCCGTGTGACCTCAGACCGGGCGCATTAGAGGAAAGCACCGTGTCGCCCGCAAGCGCGCCGCCGCCTTGGATACGAACTTGAAACACCCGTTACCCGCGCGTCGGTATGGACCCCACAGCGAAGCCTCAAGCTACTCCATCGAGGAATGGGCGAGGCGGGCCGCACCGTCTACCCTGCCGCGCCCCGGCCGCCGTCCAAGGTCCGGAGCACCCAACGCGCGCAGTCGCCAGTCGACCGCCATGACGTGTCGGCCGGCCTGTGCAGGCCATCACGTGTCGGCGATGGGGACGTCCGCGATGGGCGACCGTGACTCACCGCCCTGCACGGCGGACGATCGGCTGCGATGTACAGCGCACGCTGGCGCGGCCCGTGGTTCATCCAGTCCGACGGCCTGGGCGACTGACGCGCAGTGGTCCGGTTCGACGACGCGTGCCGCCCGCGCCACGTCCAGGAGCCACCGCGCCTCATTCCGTCCACAAAGCACGAATTGACCCGGGATTGACGCCCTTCTCCCATTCCTCTGGATCGGCCCCGACGCCTACATTGAGCCCAATCCGCTTTTGCGAATGAATGAGAAGGAGACTGCGTGAAACTCAACGATATGCGGCTGTCGGTCCGCCTGGCCGCCGGTTTTGGGGTGGTGCTGCTGCTGCTGGCCACGATCATGGTGATCGGCAGCCTCAGCCTGGGGCGCACCGCCCAGTCCACGCGCGACATGATGGCGATCCCGCTGCAAAAGGAACGGCTGGTCAGCGAGTGGTACATGCTGACGCTGGTCGGCGTGAAGCGCTACACCGCGATCGCCAAGAGCGCCGACACCACGCTGTCGGACTACTTCGTCGAGGATGTGAAGATCTCCACCGCCCGCGGCAATGAGATCGTCAAGACGCTGGACGGCCTGCCCAAGAGCGATGAAGAAAAGAAAGTGGTGGCCGAGCTGACCGAGGCCCGGAAGAACTACATCGCCACCCGCGACCGCATTGCCGCCGTCAAGAAAGCCAACAACACCGAGGAGGCCGAACGCATCCTCACGCAGGAATTCCGGCCGCAGTCCGAGGTCTACCTGGGCAAGATGTCCGGCTACCTCAAGTTCCAGCAACAGACCCTGGATGAGATGGCCGCCGGCGTGGACAGCGCGACCACCCGCGCGCAATGGAACATCGCCGTGATCGGCGGCTTGGCGCTGGTCATCGGCGCGGTGTTCGCCTGGATGCTGACCCGCTCGGTGACGGTGCCGCTGCGCCGCGCCAGCGAGGTGGTCGAGGCGGTGGCCGCCGGCGACCTGACCCGCTCGGTGCAGAGCGAGGGCGATGACGAAATCGCGCACATGATGCGTTCGCTCGACACCATGCGGCTGAGCCTGCAGCGCGCCATCTCGCAGGTGCGGGATTCGTCGGAGAACATCCAGAACGCCTGCCAGGAAGTCTCGGCCGGCAACCAGGACCTGAGCCACCGCACCGAGCAGACCGCCTCCAATGTCCAGCGCGCCGCCAGCGCGATGGAGCAGCTCAACGGCACGGTGGGCCAGACCGCGATGTCCTCGCGGGAGGCCAACCAGCTCGCCACCAATGCGGCCGATGTGGCGCAGCGCGGCGGCAAGGTGGTGGCCGATGTGGTGTCCACGATGCGCGGCATCCACGGCAGCTCGCGCAAGATCGCCGACATCATCGGCGTGATCGACGGCATCGCCTTCCAGACCAACATCCTGGCGCTGAACGCCGCGGTGGAAGCGGCGCGGGCCGGCGAACAGGGCCGCGGCTTCGCGGTGGTGGCCTCCGAGGTGCGCAGCCTGGCGGGACGCTCGGCCGCCGCGGCCAAGGAGATCAAGTCCTTGATCGAGGCCAGCGTCGAGCAGGTCGAGACCGGCACGGACCTGGTCAATCGCGCGGGCGAGACGATGACGGAAGTGGTGAACGCGATCCACCGCGTGACCGGCATCGTCGGCGAGATCAGCGTGGCCAGCGCCGAACAGGCGCAGGGCGTGTCCCAGGTGTCCGGCGCGGTCAGCGAAATGGATGCGGCCACGCAGCAGAACGCCGCCATGGTGGAGGAAATCGCCGCAGCGGCCTCCAGCCTGCGCGGCCAGGCCCAAAGCCTGGTGGAGGCGGTGCGGGTGTTCCGGCTCTGAGTCGACCCCCACCCTGACGCCGGTCTGCGGCGTTGCCGCCGTCCCCAAGCGCCTGGCACTCTCTCGGAGTCCAGGCGCTTTGTCTTGTCAGGCCACCGGGAGGTTGCTGGACGAGGTGGCCAGCCGCGCCGCATGCGGCCGACGGCGGTAGAGCTGCGCCGGCCGATGGCCCGCACCGGTGGTGAAGGCGCCGTCAATCTCCTCGATCACATTCAGTTCCTCGATGCGCCGGCGGAAGCTGCGCTTGTCCAGCGCCATCTCCAGCAGATGCTCGTAGGTGAGTTGCAACTGGCTCAGGGTGAAGGTCTCCGGCATCAGGTGCACCGGCAGCGAGGAGTACAGGGTCTTGGACCGCACCCGCTCGACCGCGGTGCGCAGGATCTCCGCATGGTCGAACGGCAGCGAGCGGGCCGCATCGATCGGCGCCCAGCGAAAGCGCAGGTTGTCCCGCTCGCAGATATGGCCGGGCACCATCGCGTAATAGGCGATCGACAGCGACCAGCCGCGCGAATCCCGATGCTTGCCGGAGAAGGTGCGCAACTGCTCCAGATAGGGACTCTCCAGGCCCGCCTTGTCGCGCAGGATGCGCACGGCGGCATCATCGGCATCCTGGTCCTCGTCGGTGTGGACCCAGCCGCCTGGCAGGGTCCAGGCGCCTGCGGCGGGCTCGCGTTCGCGCTGGGTGAGGCCCGCCTGCAGCCGACCGTCCAGAATGGTGAGCAACACGATGTCGACGGTGACGATCGGCCGCTCCGCATCGCCCGGCGGGGGAAGCGGCGCTGAAGGGAGGACAGGGGATCGGGTCATGGACGGTGCGGACGAGGCAGACGATGGAAACCCGTGGCACGGGCGGCACGGACGGCACGAGTGCCGCGGGTCGACGGGACAAGGGGCGCGGTCGGACCCGAGAGCTTCGTGCTGAAGGGCACGAATTCTGTCGACGACCCTCTTGGCTGTCCATCCCGATCACACGCCTCCTCATCCAGGATCACCCCCTGATCGCGATTTTCCATCTTCGTGCGTTTACGCACTAACTGATCTATACTGCCGCCACACCCCATCGGAGAACCCACATGACCGCGCAACTGCTCCTCGTTGATCCCCAGAACGATTTCTGCGACATCCCTGGCGCTGCCCTGCCGGTGGCCGGCGCGGATGCCGACCTGCGCCGCGTCGCGGCCCTGGTGGCCGCCGCCGGTCGGCGGCTGACCGACATCGTCGTCACCCTGGATTCCCATGCGGTCTACGGCATCGAGCGGCCCGCCTTCTGGATGCGTCCCGGCACGGGCGGCCCTGCCACTGCCGAACCGGTGACGCCCTTCACCGCCATCACCGCGCAGCAGGTGCGCGACGGTGTCTACGCGCCCCGCGACCCGGCCCTGAAGACCACGGTGCTGACCTATCTGGACGCCCTGGAAGCCAGCCCGAAGAAGTACACGCTGATGGTCTGGCCCACGCACTGCGTCATCGGCACCTGGGGACACAACCTGCATGGCACGCTTGCCGAGGCCCTGGGGCAGTGGGAAGCCGCCTCGCTGCGCACGGTGGACAAGGTGCTCAAGGGCTTGAATCCGCTCACCGAGCAATACAGCGCCGTCCGCGCCGAAGTGCCGGTGGCGGGTGACCCGCGCACTCAGACGAATCAAGCGCTGGTCGACCGCATCGTGGACTTCCCGGGCTTGACCCTCATCGCCGGCCAGGCCAGCAGCCATTGCGTCGCTGCCACCGCCGATGACCTGTTCGCGGCCATGGACGCCCAGCGCCGCGCCCGCGTGGTGCTGCTCACCGACGGCATGAGCCCGGTGGGCGGCTTCGAAGCCGGTGAACAGGCCTTCCTCGCACGCGCCGCCGACCTGGGTGTGCGGCAGATGACGGTGGCGGAGGCCACGGCGCTGATCTGCCGAGACTGAGCCGTCCCGACAGGACCGCCGCCCCCCTTGCAAGACCTGGCCCTCCCCGGTCGACGCGTCGAATGCTGATGCCTCCCGCAACGCCTGCGATGCCCGTGATCCCTGTGAGCCCCGTGAGTCTTCCGACCCTGCTGATCTGCTGATTGGAGTTCTGATGTCCGATACCGCTGTCCCGCTGCCCTCCGGCCTGAATGACGCCGGCGCCCCAACTCTGCCCCAGGCCGGCGCGGCCTCCGCAGCCAACACGGCGACCGGTCAGCGGCCCGCTGCCACGCACGTGCTGAACTCGCTGCTGGAGACCGATCTCTACAAATTCACCATGTGGCAGACGCTGCTGCATGCGTTTCCGGCCAATCAGGCGGAATACCGTTTTGTCTGCCGCAACACGCCGGCTTTCCCCCTGGCCGAACTCAAGTCGGCGGTGGAGGCTGAACTCGACCACCTCTGCACACTGCGCTTCACCGAGGACGAGCTCCACTACCTCGGCGGCCTGCGCTTCATGAAGTCCGACTTCATCGATTTCCTGCGCATCTTTCAGTTCCAGCGCCGCTTCATCGACGTCGGCATCGAGGGCGAACAGTTGACGGTGGTGGCCCGCGGACCGCAGGTGCATGTGATGGGCTTCGAGATCCCGGTGCTGGCGATCGTCAACGAGCTCTACTTCCGCCGATGGGCCGAGCGCCAGGCCGCCACCGAGGCGCCCCCCCACACGCTGGCGCTGGGCCGGCAACGGCTGCAGGACAAGATCCAGGCCCTGCGCGCCTATGCCGACGAGGTGGGGCGCACTGGCACCGCCTTCCCGTTCGAGATCTTCGACTTCGGACTGCGCCGCCGCTACAGCGGGTCCTGGCATGACGAGGTGGTGTCCACCCTCAAGCGCGAGCTGCCGCAGTGCTTCAAGGGCACCTCCAATGTCCGCCTGGCCCAGCGCCACGGCCTGGTGCCGATCGGCACCATGGCCCATGAATACCTCCAGACCTTCCAGGCGGTCGGGGTGCAACTGCGGTTGTCGCAGCAGGCCGCGCTGGAAGGCTGGGTGCAGGAATTCCGCGGGGACCTGGGCATTGCGTTGACCGATGTGGTCGGCATGGATGCCTTCCTCGCGGACTTCGACCTCTACTTCGCCAAGCTGTTCGATGGCCTGCGGCATGACAGCGGGGATCCGGTGGTCTGGGGCGAGAAGGCGCTGGCCCACTATGCCCGCCTGCGCATCGATGCACGCACCAAGCGGTTGGTCTTCAGCGACGGCCTGAACGTGGCCGAAGCGATCCGGCTGCATCGCCACTTCGCCGGCCGGGTGCCGGTGGGCTTCGGCATCGGCACCCACCTCACCAATGACGTCGGCCCCAAGCCGTTGAACATCGTCATGAAGCTGGTGAGCTGCAACGACCAGCCAGTGGCCAAGCTGTCCGATTCACCCGGCAAGACGCTGTGCGACGACGAGACCTTCCTGCGCTACCTCCGCCAGGTCTTCAAGATTCCGCAGCCGGACATGCCCACCCCCTCGCGTTGATCCGAAAGGCTGCCATTCAACGTTCAAGGGCTCCCGTCAACGGTCGCGTTCAAGACGCCACGCTCACCGGGCCTCGATGAACGCTCACTGCTCGCCACTCACCATGCTGAACATCGCTCTCGCTCAGATCAATCCCACCATCGGGGACTTCGCCGGCAACATCGCGCTGCATCTGGATGCGGCGCGCAAGGCCCGGCTGGACGGCGCCGATCTGGTGGTCTTTCCCGAACTCTCGCTGACCGGCTACTACCCCGCCGACCTGCTGGACGACGACGACTTCCAGCAACGCCTGGACGCCGCACTGCGCGACCTGATGGCCGCCTCGCGCGAGGTCGACAGCCTGTACTGGGTGATCGGCGCGCCCACCCGGCATGCGGGCGTCGGCAAGCGCTACCGGAACTCGCTGCTGGTGATCAAGAACGGCGAGGTGGTGCTGGACTATCACAAGCAGCTGCTGCCCACCTACAACGTGTTCGACGAACGCCGCCATTTCGAGCCCGGTCCGGATGTGGCGCGGGTGCTGCGCATCGCCGGGGTGAGCGTGGGCTTCATGGTGTGCGAGGACGGCTGGAACGACGACGGCCGCGACTATGCGGTCAATCCCTTCCAGCGTCTGGCCGACGCCGCGCCGGACCTGGTGGTGTCGATCAATGCCAGCCCCAGCCATGTGGGCAAGCGCGAGCAGCGGCACGCGGTGTTCACCGCCGCCTGCCGTCGGCATGGGCTGCCGCTGGTGTATGTCAACCAGGTCGGCGGGCATGACCAACTGGTCTATGACGGCGCCTCCTTTGCGGTGGAGCCGGTGCGGGGCGTGGTGTTCGAGTCCAGCCGCTTTCAGCAGGATGTAACCACGCTGGGCTTCGATCCGCACACCGCGCGCTTCAGCCCGCGCGGCGGCCGCGACCTGCCGCCGGTGGCGACGCAAGGCCTGTCCCCGCTGGCGTTCTATCGCCGGCAGATCGTGCTGGGCCTGCGCGACTATGCGCGGCGTTGCGGCTTTGCGCGGGTGGTGGTGGGCTGCTCGGGCGGGATCGATTCCGCCTTGACCCTGGCCCTGGCGGTGGAGGCGCTGGGGGCGCATCGTGTGGCGGCGATCACCATGCCTTCGCGTTATTCGTCCACCGGCAGCGTCAGCGATTCGGCGCAGCTGTGCGCCAACCTCGGCATCCCATTGGAGACCTGTCCGATCCAGGACATCGTCCAGCAAGTCGGGCAGACGATGAGCCACAGCACCTTGCAGTTGACTCCTGCCGGCCTGGCACTGGAGAACCTGCAGGCCCGTGTGCGCGGCACGCTGTTGATGACCTACTCCAACACCCACGGCCACCTGCTGCTGACCACCGGCAACAAGAGCGAGATCGCGGTCGGCTACTGCACGCTTTACGGCGACACCAACGGCGGGCTGGGCCTGATCGGCGACCTGTTCAAGACCGAGGTGTTCGCCCTCAGTCGGCATCTGAACGAATGCGCCGGCCGGGAACTGATCCCGTCGGCCATCATCGACAAGCCGCCCAGCGCCGAACTGGCGCCGGACCAGCGCGACACCGACAGCCTGCCGCCCTACGAGTTGCTGGACGAGGTGCTGAAGGTGCTGATCGAAGGCGATCGCCTGGCCGAATGGGAGCGGGCGCGGGCCCGATCGACCTATGAGGATCTGCGGCGCACCGACGAAGGCCGCGCACTGCTGCGCCGCATCAAGGGCATGATTGCGCGCAACGAATACAAGCGTCGCCAGGCGCCGCCGATCATCCAGCTGCGGGGGCGCGCCTTTGGCAGCGGACGGCAGGTGCCGATCGCGGCGATGCATGACCAGGATCCAGGATGGAAGCGGCTCACATGAAACGAAACACCGTCGCGGCCGTGGTCGGCCGCTGGCAGTTGGTCCACCTCGGCCAGGAGGCCTTGTTGCGCGAGGCCCTGTCGGTCGCCGAACGGGTGGTGGTGGTGCTGGGGTCGTCCTTCAAGGCACGCGATCCGCGCAACCCGTTCCTGCACACCGAACGCGAGCAGATGCTGTCGGCCGCGCTGTCGCCCGAGGAGCGGGCCCGCATCAGCTTCGTCCCGGTGCGGGACTATTACGACGACCGGCGCTGGAATGCTGCGGTGGATCGTGGCGTCGCGGCGGCCGCGGGCCCGGACGCGGAGGTGGTGCTGGTGGGCCACCTGAAGGACCACACCAGCTACTACCTCAACAACTTCCCGCGCTGGCGGCAGCACCGGGTCGAGCGCTTGGCCGACGTGGACGCCACGGCGATGCGCCGCGTCTATTTCGAGGCCGACGATCCGGATGCGGCGGTGCAGGTGATGGCGCCGTATGTCAGCGCCCCGGTGCGCGCCTGGCTGCAGGCCTGGAGCCGACTGCCCGAATACCGGCGACGCGTGGCGGAGCACGCTTCCGCCCAGGCCTATCTCAAGAAATACACCGCCGTGAGCTACATGACCGGCGACGCGCTGGTGACGGTGGGCGACCATGTGCTGCTGGTGCGCCGCAAGGGGCCTTTCGGCGAAGACCTGTGGGCCATCCCCGGCGGGCACCTGGAGCGCGGCGAGAAGCTGGTGGCCTGCGCCATCCGCGAGCTGCAGGAGGAGACCCGGTTCCCGCTGATGGCCGCATCGGTGCTGGCGGCACTGTCGGATGTGGCCACCTTCGAAGATCCGCTGCGCAGCGCGCGCGGGCGACTGATCACGCTGGCCCACCATTTCAAGTTCAGCGAGATGCCGACCTTGCCGGAAGTCCTCGGCAGCGACGATGTGAAGGAAGCCCGCTGGTTCCACCGCGATGAACTCAGCGCCATGGAAGGCGTGATGTTCGAGGACCACTTCGTGATCCTGGATCACTTCCTGGGCGTGATCGACGAGGCGCCCTGACCCACGCTGACGGGGTGCCCTGTCAGGCTTCGTAGAGCTCCAAGGGGAGACCGTCCGGATCGGCGAAGAAGGTGTAGCGGCGTCCGGTGTATTCATCGACCCGCACCGGCTCGACGGCCACGCCTTGGGCTTGCAGCGTGGATTTGAACGCGTCCACATCGTCGACCGCAAACGCCAGGTGGCGCAGGCCGCGGGCCTCCGGATAGGACGGCCGCGGCGGCGAGTCGGGGAACGAGAACAGCTCGATCTGACCGCCGTCGGGCAGGGCGAGGTCCAGCTTGTAGGAGCGTCGCGCCTCGCGGTAGTGCTCCGCGATCACGCGCAGGCCGAGGACCTCGGTGTAGAAGCGACGGGAGACGTCGTAGTCACCGCAGATGATCGCGGCATGATGAAGGCGACGGAGCATGGCGCAGGGCCCGACGGGGCTGGGACTTCGTGAACCGCTATTGGGCCAGAAGTCGGTCGGTCCTCGACAGCCCGTCGGGCAACCGGCCATGAACCTTCTGGAAGGGGCCGCCAGCCGTCCGCCGCTCGGCACCGGCCGAAAGCGCTTGCCTCAGCGGGCCGGCGCGTCGTCGGCGACGGCCACGGTCTCGTTGGCGGAGGCGGTGAAGAACCGGTAGCCGGCATCGCGGCCATCGGCGCCGGCGACTGCGCCCTCGGTCAAGGCGTAGGTATGGATGTGCACTGCATCCGAACCGGCTTCGAACTGGCAGTGCCCGGCATGGCGGCTGCCGCGCGACGTGCGGCGGTCGATGTCGTCCCGGTCATCGTCCACATCGACATTGACCCAAACATAGTCCAGTCCCCCCGCACCCCGCTCCGCGGAAGTGTGACGCACCCGCTCATTGCCCCACATCTGCGTCAGCAGCGCCACGCAGCGCTGATGCTGATGCGACTCCCAGCTCGACAGCTCGGGACCGTCATACGACGGGCTGCGCGAACAGGCCGTCAATCCGCCCACGGCGGCCGACGCCAACGTGAGCAACAAGGCCACGCGACAGCGCTGGAACGACGGGAAGAAGGCGGAAACGGACATGAAGTGGAACGGGGAAACTGAACATCCATCGGCAGCGGTCTGGAGACGGCGCGACGCCTGGGCGCTGCGGTGGCCGCTGTCATCAGCCTAAGTGGCTCATGCAACCGGCGTGTGAAGCACACGAAAATTCCCGCACCCCAGACCCGCGTAGCGTACGCGTCGACGCCATCGAAGGTGGTCGAGCGACATCCGCCCGTCATCCCGTAGGGGTTTACCCGTTATGCGCGCAACGGCACCGTGATGGTGCCGAACCGGGCATGCCATCCGCGACGCGCACGACTGCCGTAACCGGATATTGCGGGGATGTCGCCAACGGTCGGGACAGGCTCAGTCACTCTGCGCCGGCCTCGTCTTCACCACCTGGCGCATCAGCACGGCGGCGACCACGGTCGAGGCAATCACCACATAGCCGACGCGCGGGAAGTCCTGCAATTGGCCATCGACGCTGATGTGGACCAGATGTCCGGCCACCAACGAGGCGACGCCCCCGGCGAGCTGCTGCAACGCGCTGTTGATGGCGCTGAAGGCACCGCGCTGCTCGGGTGATGGAATGCCCGCCGCCATGGCCTGCCACGGAATGAGGCGGGAGAAGATGCCCACGAACATCACCACGTTGACCACGATCAGCAGCGCCAGCGGCGAGGGCCCCAGCCGGGTATAGATCAGCACCATGGCGGCGGTGATGGCGCAGCCGGTATAGAACACCGGCATCGGTCCCACGCGGTCGGACAGCCGACCGATCAGGGGTGACACCACCAAGGTCGCCAGGCCGGTGGCCAGGTAGACCGCCGGCAGGTCGCTGAGCGGAATGCCCACGTTGTGCACCACGAAGGCACTGGCAAAGGGCATCAGCATGAAGCCACCGGTGGTGAGCAAGGCCGTGGTGCCGAAGGCCAGCCAGTGGCGCGGCTTCATCAGGGTACGCCACAGGTGCACACGCGGGCTGTCGGCCCGGCCTGCGGTGAGATGGGCATTCACCGGCTTCATGAAGACCGCAATCAGCACGCCGCCCACCAGACCCATGGCCACCAGGGCGAGGAACGGGGCATGCCAGCCGCCATGCGCGGCCAGATAGAGCCCGAACGGCAGACCCAGCACCTGGCTGCCGGCAAAGGCGCCCTGCAGCAGCCCCATCACCCGGCCGCGCAGCGCGGGCTCGAACAGGTCGGCGGTGATGGCCATCACGATGGAACCGATCACGCCGCCGAACAGGCCGGTGACGATGCGCGCCAGCAGCAGCATCTCGAAGCTGTTGGCCAGGCCACACCACAGCGTGCCCAGCAGGAAGCCGCCATAGAAGAACAGCAGCAGCTTCTTGCGGTCGTAGCGGTCGGCAAAGCCGGCGGTCAGCAGACCGGCAATGCCGGCGCTGAAGGCATAGGCGGACACGACCAGGCCGAACTGCTGCGCGGTCATCGACAGCGTCGGCATGATGATCGCCCCCAGCGGGGACATGATCATGAAATCGAGGATGACGGCGAATTGCAGCAGCGTCAGCAGACCGACCGCGAAACGCTGGTACGGACTGAACGCCGGCGGCACGCCGGGGGTGCGGGACACAGTCATGGGGACGTGGGGGTGGGGAGACGATCAGGTGTGAGGAGGCTGCCAGCACCGGCAGTCACACCAGGCCCGCACGCGGTGGCCCGTTGTAGCAGGACTCGCCTTCCGGATGGTTTCAGCGATGTCAGCAGGGGCGCGCTGTGGCGCGCTTCGGACAAGCGGCATGGCCTTCGGCACGGGGAACGCCGCCGCTCCCGCGACAACCTCCCCCGATCCGGTGCCCGGCACCGGCCCCGCAGCGGCCCCGCACGCCACCGCCAGCCTGGGCGCGGACGCCGCAGGCATTGCAGGTCATGCAGGGACCGCCTTGCTTCAGCCGTCGGCCGGGTCGTCAGACCGGGGACCTCCGGCGTCGACGATCACCAGACCTTGATCGGATCGGCAGCCACCATCGCATCGCCGCTCTTGCAGTTGAAGGCCTGACTGAACGCCGTCATGTTGGACATCGGCGCCAGCACCCGGTACTTGCCCGGCGAATGCGGGTCGGTGCGCAGTTGGTTCAGCAGGGCCGCCTCGCGCGACTTGTTGCGCCACACCATGGCGTTGGACAGGAAGAAGCGCTGCTCCTGGCTGAAGCCGTCGATCTTGTCGGTCTTGCCGGTGCGCTTGAGCGCGTTCTGCAGGGCGTCGAAGGCGATCGGCATGCCGGCCATGTCGGAGATGTTCTCACCCAGCGTCAGGCGACCGTTGATGCGGGTGCCGGGCACCGGCTCGTAACTCTCGTAGAGGGCCACCACGCGATCGGCCCGCGACTTGTAGTTCTCGGCGTCGGAGGCGGTCCACCAGTCGTTGAGGCTGCCGATGCTGTCGAACTGGCGGCCGCGGTCGTCGAAGTGGTGCACGATCTCATGACCGATCACCATGCCGATGCCGCCGTAGTTCACCGCGTCGTCGGCCTTCGCATCGAAGAACGGCGGCTGCAGGATGCCGGCCGGGAAGGTGATCTCGTTCAGGCCACCGGCCTGGGCATTGACGATGTAGGGCGCCATGGTCCACCGGGTGCGGTCGGTGGGGCGGTCCAGGTCCTTGATCTGTTCCTCGTGATACCAGGAGGCGGCGCGCAACTGATTGCCGGCGAAGTCCTTGGGCTGCAACGCCAGGCCGACGTATTGCGGCCACTTCTCGGGCGCGCCGATCTTGGGCTGCATCGCGGCCAGCTTTTCCAGCGCCTTGACCTTGGTCTCCGGGCTCATCCAGGTGAGGTTCTCGATGCGGGTGTGCATCGCGGCCTTCACATCGCCGATCAGCAGGGTCGCGCGGCGCTGGGCTTCGGGCGAGAACGCCTTGGAGACGAACAGCTCGCCCAGGGCCAGCCCCAGCGGCGAGCCGCCGGTCCGGCCGCCAATCAGCAGGATGACTTCCTCATTGCGCGGCGAGCGGGCCTGCAGGCCGCTGATGGTGGCGCCGTAGTAGTCGAAGTGGGCATCGGCGAAGGCCTTGGGCAGGCGGTTGGCGCTGTTGTCCAGCACCCGCAGCCGCAGGTAGGTCTGCCAGGTGGCCAGCGGGATGTGCTCGCTCATCAGGGCCACGCGCTGCATGAACTCGGGCTGCGCGACGATCAGGCGCTCCACGCCGCCGGGGCGGGTGTCGCTGCGGGTCAGGGCCTTGAGGTAGGCGTCCCAGGCCAGCCCCGGCGCCTTGCCGGCGAGTTCGGGCGTGGTCATCGGGTTGTAGCTGGCCAGCGGATCACGCAGCGCGGCACGCGGCTTGGTGGCTTCGGCCAGTTGGGATTCGAAGCCGATCAGCGCGTCCAGCGTCTGCGGCGTGGCCGCGAAGCCGGCGGAGGACAGCAGCCGCTGCGCATACAGGCGGTAGGCCTCGCGCAGCTTCTTGGCGATGTCGGTGTCCTTGAAGTAGTCATCGCGGTCCGGCAGGCCGAGGCCGGATTGCGCCAGGGTCAGGACATTCACCCGGGTGTTCTTCGGATCGGCCCGGACGAACTCGCCCACCGGGGCCGCGATGCCCACCCGTGCCAGCTGCGCCATCACTGCGGGGAGGTCCTCGACCGACTTCATGGCCTGGATGCGATCCAGCAGCGGCTGGACTGGCTTGAGTCCTTGCGCCTCGATGGCGGCCTGGTCCATGCCGCTGGCGTAGTACGCCGCGACCTGCTTCAGGCCGGGCGTGGTCTGCAGCTTGGGCTTGGCGATCAGCTCGGCCAGCGCGTCGCTCAGCAGCCGATCGTTGGCCACCCGCAGCGCATCGAAGCTGCCGATGCGCGAGCGATCCGCCGGCAGTTCGGTGGCGGCCACCCAGGGGCCGTTCACATAGTCGTAGAAGTCGGCGCAGGGCGAGACATCGGCAGCGAAGCTCTTGACGTCAAGGGCGTGCACCGGCGCGGCGGACAGTGCGGCAGCCACGGCGGCGGCCATCAGGGCGGGACGGAACATGAAGAACGGCCAGCACGACGCCGGCGGTAGGGAGAGAAGGCCGGGAGGCTATCGCACCCGCCGGCCCGACACCATCGGTCCGTGCCCGGGCATGGCTTCCGGCACCCGCGCCGCAACGCCCTGCGCGCCGGCTGCGCGATGCCCGGACCAGGCGTTCATCCCGCAGCCCACACGGGCGATCCTTGGATGGGCCGCCGGATTGCCGAGCATCGTCAGAGCGAGCGTCAGCGTCAGCACCGGGGTCGCGTGGGCGCGGGCTTGCCCGCGAAGACCGCCGCAGCGATCACCCCGGGCCTGCCTGCGGACTTCACAGTGACCACACAGGCACCGCCCAGACTCGCCCCTGTTTCCTGCTTCCTGATCGACGCGCCTTGCCGCCGCCGCCCGCTGCCATGCGAATCATCCAGTCCCTCGGCTTTCTGCTCACCGCCGGCTTCGTCTTCGGCTTCCATATCCTGACTCAGGGCATGGCGGCTGATGCAGCCGAAGTCATCCCCAAGGCGCCCGATGTGGCCGGCTTTGTGCTGGGCGGCCCGCTGCTGTTCGTCGCCGCCCTGCTGCTGGTGCCGAGTTCGATCATGCTGATGGCCCCCACCTCCCGCTCCCGTCACGGCATCACCGGCGGCTGGTTCGCGTTGTGGTGCCTGAATGCGGTGTTGTCGATGGGCTTCATCGGCACGGGGGCGGCGCTCGCCTGGGCGCTGATTCAACGCTGAAGGACGGCAGCAGGCCGGCGAACCACGCGAGCGGTGGCGAGCGTTCAGCCGGCTGCAGCGCGGACCGCCGGCGCGACGGGTGGCCGGTAGGCCCCCTCCACCCCCCTCTAATTTCCGAAGACCGACTTCGGTTCGTGCATTTGTAACGATTTATGCCAAGTGGTGTTGATCCCAAGTTGACCAATTCGCTTGTGAACTTGTCCACATTCACCCCGCATAATTCGCGCCCCGGGCACGTAACGCTGTCGCGAATCGGACAGGTTCCAGCAAGATGGCGCCCATGCCCCGGCGCGACGGTCGTGCATGTCGCGTCCGTTGTCTGCCGACGCGCCGCACGCGCGTGCCTCAGCCCTCCGAGCCTTTCCGGTCTTCGGGCCCTCCAGGGCCTCGGGCCGCGCGGCTCCTGGCCACTCGAACCATGCGCCCGCCGGCCCGACCGGTGCGCCTGCCTCCGCCAAAACAATGAAACGCCGTCAACTGCTCCAACAAGCCGCCGCCTTCGCCGGTGCCGCCAGCCTGCCTGTCTTCGCCGACAACTCGCGCATTGTCCTGGGCCAGTCGGCGCCGTTCTCCGGCCCGGCCAAGGAGCTCGGCGAGCAGTTCCGTGACGGCGCGATGCTGATGTTCGACCAGGTCAACAGCCGCGGTGGCGTGGCCGGGCGCCGCATCGAACTCAAGAGCCTGGACGACGGCTACGAGCCGGAGCGCTGCGCCTCCAACACGCGTCGTCTGCTGGAAGACGGCGTGACCGCGCTGTTCGGCTATGTGGGCACGCCCACCACGCTGGCGGCGATGCCGCTGTTCACCGCCGCCAAGGTGCCGTGCTTCGCTCCGTTCACCGGTGCCGAGGGGCTGCGCACGCCGTTCAATCGTTACCTGTTCCACGTCCGTGCGTCCTACCAGGACGAAGCGGCGGAGATCCTCAAGCAGATCACCGCCGTCGGCATCAAGAAGATCGCTGTGTTCTACCAGAACGACGCCTACGGCATCGGCGGCCTGGAGGCGGTGAAGACGGCGATGAAAGGGCTGAATCTGGCACCGGTGTCGCTGGGCACGGTGGAGCGCAATTCGGTGGCTGTCGATGCGGCGCTCAAGAGCATCATGGCCGGATCGCCGGAATGCATCATCCAGATCAGTGCCTACCATTCATGCGCGGCGTTCATCCGTGCGGCGCGTCGCAGCGGCTTCATGGGCAACTTCTACAACCTGTCGTTTGTCGGCGCCCAGGCGCTGGCCACGGAACTCGGCAAGGACGCACGCGGCGTGGTGGTATCGCAGGTGGTGCCCTTCCCGTTCTCCGGCCTGACACCGATCGCCTCGGAATACATCCAGCGCAGCAAGGCCTCCGGCAACAAGGAGCTGAGCTACACCGGCATGGAAGGCTTCATTGCGGCCAAGACGCTGGTCGAAGGCCTCAAGCGCGCCGGCAATTCGCCCAGCCCCGACAGCCTGATTACCGGGCTGGAAGGTCTGAATGATCTGAACCTGGGCGGCTTCTTCATCAACTTCTCGAACCAGCGTCACACCGGTTCGCGGTTTGTCGACATGACCATCCTGACCGACGACGGGAAGGTGCGGCGCTGAGTGAGCCCGCGGGCCCCCTCAAGGCGCGAAGCCACCTCGCGCTGACCTCGGAGTTTGGCCCATGCTGTCCCACCTTCACCTTGGCGTTCAGGATTTCGAACGCGCCCTGGGGTTCTACCGTGCACTGATGCCGGTGCTCGGCATCCAGGAGAGGTTCGGCGATAGCGCCCGGCGCTGGGCCGGCTGGCAATCCAGCCCCGGCCCGCGACCGTTGTTGCTGATCGGTGAACCCTTCGATGGCCAGGCGCATCAGCCGGGCAACGGTCAAATGGCCGCCTTCCTCGCATCGACCCGCACCGCGGTGGACCAGGCGCATGCTGCCGCCCTGGCCCACGGTGGGACCTGCGAGGGGCCGCCCGGCCTCCGCCCGCACTATCACGCCGACTATTACGGCGCCTATTTCCGGGACACGGAAGGCAACAAGCTGTGCGTGGCCTGCCACGAGCCGCAGGGATAAGGCATCAAGGATCGCACCTGGCTGTCATCCCCGGAGCCGCCGCCCCCGCTACCATGGCCGCTCATCGTCACTGGATGCATTGCCATGGATTTCCCCTTTCCGATCATCACCGTCACGGGCCTGGAGGCACCGGCGCGACTCTGGGCGCTGAGGGACCGCGGCGAGGGCCTGCCGGTCATGCTCGGCGGACCGGAACAGCTGGAGCGGCTGCAGGAAGCCATGGCGTTCAATGAAGCCACGCCGGAGGAGATCCTGGCCGAGGCGGCCGCGCTCGATCCGATGGAGTGGCTGCAGGAACGCGAGCAGGCCGAAGACGATTTCTACGAAATCGAGGCCGCCGACTGGCCCGAGGACACCGCCCCCGCCACCGCGCTGACCACCCCGATCGACATGGTCAGCGGCGAGCCGCTGGACGAGGTCTACATCGCGGTGCTGCCGGCCCGAACCTCGCCCGAGGCGGCGGCGCTGCTCAAGATCGGCGGCTGGAATGATTGCCCGCAGGCGCATGAACATGCGGCCTTGTGGCGATCCTGGTCCGAGCGCTTCGGCGCCGAGGTGGCCTGCATCGCCGACGACGTGGTGGAGTTCACCGTCGCCCGCCCGCCGCAGACCCGCGAAGACGCCCTGGCGCTGGCGCGCGAGCAGTTCATCTACTGTTCCGACATCGTCTACCAGGGTTGCGAGACGCTCGAAGCGCTCGCGGCCTCGTTGCTGAAGTCGCCGGTCTGGTTCTTCTGGTGGGATTGACCTCGCCCCACGCGCCCCAAGTGGCTCAGTTCGGATAGGCCAGGCGCTTCTCCATCCACCGCTGCAACTGCTCGAAGCTCAGGCTCAGCACCCAGTAGATGCCCGCCGCCGCCATGTACAGCGGAAACGGCTGGAAGGTGGTGGAGATCAGCTCCTTGGTCGCCAGCATCAGCTCGGTCACCGCGATCACCGACACCAGCGAGGTGTCCTTGATCAGGCTGATCAGGCTGTTGGACAGGCTGGGCACCGCCGCGCGCAGCGCCTGTGGCGCGACGATGTAGCGCAGGGTCTGCGACCGCGTCAGGCCCAGGCTGGTGCCCGCCAGCCATTGCCCCTGGGCGATGGCGACGATGGCCCCGCGCAGCGTCTCGCTCATGTAGGCCGCCACATTCAGAGTGAGCGTCAGGATGCCGGCGGTGATCGGCGAGAGCTCGATGCCGATGCTGGGCAGCCCGTAGTACACGATGAACACCTGCACCAGCAGCGGCGTGCCGCGCATCGCGCTGACATAGACCGCGGTGAGACGGTCCAGGCCCCAGACCCGCAGCACCCGGATCAAGGTGACCAGGCCGGCCAGCGGCAGGCCCAGCAGCATCGACACGATGGCGAACATCAGCGTGTAGCCGGTCCCCTTGAGCAGAACCGGCCAGGCCAGCGCGAACAGCGATTGCAGTTCCATGGACGGCGTTGCGTCAGCGGGCCGCGGGCGGCTGGCTCACGTCGCGTTCGAACCACTTGGTCGAGATCTTGGCGTAGGTGCCGTCGGCCATCAGGTCGGCCAGCGCCTTGTCGATCGCCTGCTTGAATTGCGGGCTGCCCTTGCGGAACGGGATCGCATTGCTCTCCGGCTTGCCCAACGGCGCGCCGGCCTTGACCGGCAGACGGGTCTTGGCGCGCAGGTAGGGGATCAGCAGGCTGTCGTTGATGGCGACGTCGATGCGGCCGGTGGCCAGATCCTGCAAATATTCGGGTGCGCCGGGATAAGTGCGAACTTCCGCACCGGCGATGCCCTTGGCCAGCTCGGCAAAGTTGCTGCCTTGGCCGACACCGATCTTCAGGCCCTTCAGGTCGGCCGGCGTTTCCAGCTTGCGCGACTCATTGGCGCGCACGATCAACTGCGGATAGGACAGCACATACGGACCGCTGAAATCGAAGGTCTCGCGGCGCTTGTCGGTGGCCGCCACCTGGTTGACGATGACGTCGTACTTGCCCGCCTGCAGGCCGGCCAGGATCGCGCTCCACTCGGTGGTGGTGAACACCGGCTTCAGGCCCATCTTGGCTGCCAGCGCCTTCGCGATCTCCACATCGAAGCCGGTCAGCTCGCCTTTCTCGTCCTTGAAGTTGAACGGCGGGTAGGTGCCCTCGCACGCAATGCGCAGCGTGCCACGGGCCTTGACCTCGTCCAGCAGATCCGCCGCCTGCGCCGAGACCGCCGCCCCCGCCAGCCACAAGGCCCCCACACCCGCCGCGACAGCGCGGACCAGGGCGGCACGGCGCCGGAACCCACCACGGGGCAGGCGGGCGGACGAATCGTCGGGATGCGAAGGCGTGGGCATGGGCAGTCCTTGTTGGCAATGAGATGGGCGAATGTTGCCATCACTCCGACGGGTCCGCCGCGTCCCTCGGGTGAAGGCGACCCCGAGAAGGGCCGCCTCCCTCCCTGGGCGGACTGCACCGCTGCACTGCGCCACGTGCGTTGGACCGCATGGCAAGGGACCTGGGCGCGTGTCCCTTCGCTGGACCCGCAGGCCACGGCGCAGCACGCAAACGCGGCGAGGCCTTCGAAACGGGGCCGGGGAGATGAGGTCGGCTCCCGGTCGCTGAACTTTGATCGCCGCGCCCGGGTCCCCGATCCCGATGCCCGGTGCCCGGTGCGTGGTGGCCGGTGCGTGGCGCCCGGTGCCTCGGGTGCGTGACGTTGGCTGACGTTGTGTGACGCCCAACGCCCGACGCCTGTCGGCAATCCGCCTACACGCGCCTCCTGGGTTGCGCCGACGCTGCCTGACGGGATCCGCGCCTGTTGAAAACAGGCCCCGGCAACGAAGATTTCAACATCGCAAACAGGGGGCCACATGAACACGTTTTCGACCCGGACCGGCAAGACCATTCAGCGCATCGCCGTCGGCCTGGCCTTGATGGCCACCGCGGCGGCCACCTCGGTCACCGCCACCGCCTCGACCGTGGGCACCACCTTCCAGGTCACCGCGACGATCGTCAGCGCCTGCACGGTGTCGGGCTCGACATTGAACTTCGGCAGCGCGATCGACCCGCTGGCCACCGCCACCCCGCTGGACGGCACCTCCACCCTGACGGTCACCTGCTCAAACACCACGCCTTACGCCGTGGCCCTGAACGCCGGTGCGAATGCCGGCGGTGCCTCCAACTTCAGCGCCCGGACGATGACGAACGGCGCCAACACCCTGGCCTATCAGCTGTACCTGGATTCCGGCCGCTCGACCGTCTGGGGCGACGGCACCGCCAGCTCCTCGACCAAGGCTGGCACCGGCAGCGGCAGCGCACAGACCCTGTCGGTCTACGGCCGCATTCCGTCGCTGGCCAACGTGGTGCCCGGTGCCTACACCGACACGGTGACGGTGACCATCACCTATTGATCACCCCCGCTCCCAAAAGAAACGGCCCGCTGCGCCATGCAACGGGCCGTTTGACCTTTCTGGATCGGCGTCAGGATCGGGGCCCGTGGATGACGGGCCTCGGCCTGCGCCTTCGATCAGGGAAAGTTGGTCACCGTCGGCGTGTAGGACGCATTGCAACCCGTCTGCGCGCCGGTGTTGTTGATCACATGGACGATGCCGCCGTTGTTGCCCAGGCAGACCGAGATCATGTTGTGGAAGCGCACATTGCCGTTGACCGGCGACTCGATGGCGCGGTCCAGCCAGATGTTGCCGTTGGTGAAGACGCTGTAGACGCCCAGGCCCCAGGCCTCGTGGCTGGTCACCCAGTCCGCCACTTTGTACGCGGCATAACCGCGGCCGGTGGGGCTGTTCCAGGCAGACTGGCTGGGCGGGTCGTAGGGGATCTCGGACTGGTAGAAGTAGACCCGGCCGCCGTTGCCGTTCCACACCACCTGGTGCTTCTGGAAGTGCTCGACGAACAGGCCGTACATGGTCACGTCATTGCCGTTGACCCACAGGCCGTTCTCCGACGGGTTGCTCGCCCAGCCCACGCCGGCGCCATGGTCCGCGCGCCAGATCCAGGTGTGGTCGACCACGGTGTTGTTCGAGTTGACGCTCAAGGCGATCCTCACCCGTCCTGCGGCTGCACCGCCGACACGGAAGAACAGGTCATGCAGCGCAATCGGATTGGCGGCGTGATTGGCATTGGCGCCGTTCGGGCCGATCTCCATCAGCACGCCGGACTCCACCGCGCCCGCATCGAGGAACAGGCCGGCGATGGTCAGGCCATCCACATCGGCGGTCTGCACCAGAGGCTGGCCGTTGTCCGAGCGCAGCGTCGGGAAACCGATGCCCAGCACCACCGTGTTGGGATTGTTGATTCGCAGCGTCTGCGTCAGCACATAGGTGCCGGGCGTGAACAGCAGGTGCTTGCCGCTGGCCAACTGGGTGTTGAGCGTGGCGGCGGAATCGCTCGGCTTGGCGATGTGGAACTGGCTGATCGGCAAGGTGCGGCCAGCCGTGATGCCGCCATTGGCCCAGGAGATGCCGCTGGTGTTGGTGCGCAGCGCAGGCACCCGCACTGCATAGCTGCCGTCGGCATCGATGAACAGATAGGGCTTCTCGCGGATCACCGGGGTCTGGGCGATCTTGGTGTAGCGCTGGCCGGCGGTGGGAAACTCGCCCGCCGGCGCATTGGGCACGCCCACGAACACCATGTTCCAGTTGGATCCGACCCAGCTGCCCCATTGGCTGTTGCGTGAGATCCATTGCTGCTGGCTGCCGGAATTGACCTGGCCGTCGACCAGCACATCGGAGAACCAGCCGCCGCTGGACCAGCCGCTGTTCTGGTTGAGCTTGATGTTGCCGCGCACATGCATGCGGCGGAACGGGATGGCCTGCGAGACGGCCCACTGCATCGTGTTGTTGCCGATGCCCAGGCTCGGCGTGACCGAGAAGTTCTCGGCACCGCGCCAGAAGTTCTGGGTGGCGTTGTCGCCGTCCAGGTAGGCATTGGAGCGCAGGTCACCATTCACATGGACCTGGTCTGGATGGCTGCCCAGACCCAGCACCTGGGTGTAGAAGCCGACCGGAATCCGCAGGTTGTTGTAGGTGCCGGGCGTGAGCAGGATGGCATCGCGCCGCGGACCGAAGTGATTGGGCTGCTGGGCGTTGTAGATGTCGTTGATCAGGCCCTGCAGGTTGGGTGTGTTGGGGCTGACCACATGGACATTGGCGCCGAAGTCCGGCGGCGTGGCCGGCGGCGGGGTGACCGGCAGGTCGCTGATGACGAACTGCTCCCAGGCCGCGACCGAACTGCGGTTGGCCACCAGGACACCGCCCAGGTTCAGGTCGGCGGAGACATAGAGGCCGTTGGCCATGGACCGCAGGGCCACCGTGCCGTTGGACTGCGGCACCACGGCGAATTGCTCCCAGCCGCCGATGCTGCCGCGGTTGGCGATCAGCTTGTTGGTGTTGGGGGCCGCCAGACCGGTATCGGCCGCGACGTAGTTGCCGCTGATCGTCGCCCGGAACGAGACCGTGCCGTTGGCGTTGTTGATGATCTGGAACTGCTCCCAGGTGTCCGCCACGCCCGCGGTGGCGGTGAGGAAGGAGGTGCCCGTGGCCGTGGCGCTGACGAAGTTGTTGTTGGCTGCCGATCGGATCGTCGCAGCCTCGGCATCGTCAAGAGGCAAGGCCATGGCCGCGATCCACGCGGCGGCGATCAGCAGGACCTGGGTCGACCTGGACGGGGTGGACCGGCCGTTCCCTTCAATTCTTCGCGCATTCCATGACATGCCAGTCTCCTTGCTCAAGTGGCGCGTCAGTCTAAAAACGAAATACCAGTCCAATACTCGTTCTGGTGTCCTTGTGTGTCCCGTTCCCGCGCGGATTTATCCCGAGGCTCAAGGGTTTGCGCCGCCGTCGACATGAACAATTACTTGCAATGCCATTCACGTTGGCCGAAACGCACTGCCACGGGTTGAAGCCACTGGTATGGACCGTTCGTCGGGTCACCATCAAACCCTTACAACTCGGCGAGTTTCTCCGTTCATCGCCGTGTAGCGACCGCTCAAGTCCGCGTGTCACTGGTTTTCGGTGCAAGGTGATTGAAACTCGTCACCAACCCAGGAGGTTTTGAATAACTGCATACAGGTCGACACGAGTTTCCACTACCGGTTGACACAGTTCCCGGCGCGATCCGTTCATAAAGTCCGCCACTGGTCTCACGGTGGTTTTATCGAGAACAACAACCCCGCAGTCCCACCGATGCGGCGGACGACAGGAGCGCAACACACATGGGTACGGGACAAATCAAGGCAGTGGCACTGGCTGCGGCATTGCTGGCGGCGGGCTCGCAGGCGCAGGCGCAGGCGGGCACGATCGTGGCGCCGTATTTCTTCACCTGGGGCTTCGGCAACGGCAGCTACAGCCTGAAGACCTTGAGCGAGGCCAAGTCCAAGGCCGGCATCGACGCCGTGACCTTGGCCTTTGGTGTCTCCGGCGGCGGCTGCACCTTGGGCGGCGGCATGGAAAGCACGCTGAACAACGCCAGCTTCCAGGCCGACATCAAGGCCTATATCAAGTCGGGCGGACGGGTGATCCTGTCCTTCGGCGGCGCCAACGGCACCTATCTGGAGTCCACCTGCTCGGCCAACGAGCTGGTGGCGCAATTGCGTCGGCTGATCGATGCCCACGGCACCCGATCGATCGACTGGGACATCGAAGGCGGCCAGTTGGCCGACAGCCGCTTGAATGCGGTGCGCAATGCCGCGATCCAGCAGCTGCAAGCGATCTATCCCGACCTCTACACCTCCTTCACCCTGCCGGTGGTGCCCTACGTCAATGCCAACGACACCGGCGGCCTGGGGCGCGATGCCCTGGAACTGCTGCGCGGCGCAGCGCAGGCCGGTGTGAAGATCTCCATCGTCAATCTGATGACGATGGACTACGGCGGCTACTACAGCAGCGGCCGCAAGATGGGTGACCTGGCCATCTCCGCCGCCACCCAGACGGTCGCCCAACTCAAGACCATCTACCCGAACAAGACCGACGCCCAGCGCTGGGCCATGATCGGCATCACGCCGATGATCGGCCAGAACGATGTGGCCTCCGAGATCTTCACCCCGGCCGATGCGGCCACGGTGGCGACCTTTGCCAAGCAGAAGGGCATCGGCCTGCTGTCGTACTGGGCCGCTCAGCGCGACCGCATCGGCTCCGGCAACCTGGGCGAGTACAGCCGCACCAACACCCGCGACCACGAATACTGGCAGGCGTTTGCCACCGCCAAGGGCGCCGCGCCGGCGCCTTCGCCCGCACCGGCCCCCAGCCCTGCGCCCAGCCCCGCACCCAGCCCGTCACCGGCGCCCTCTCCCGCGCCAGCGCCCTCACCCGCGCCCGCTCCGGCTCCCGCACCCGCCACCTGCGTCGCCTGGGCCGAAGGCAAGAGCTTCACCGTCGGCCAGGTGGTGAGCTACCAAGGCAAGACCTACAAGGCCCTGGTCGCGCACACGGCCTGGGTGGGCACGAACTGGAACCCGGCCGCCACGCCGTCGCTGTGGACACCGACGTCCGGCAGCTGCGGCCCCACGCCGGCACCATCGCCAGCCCCGTCTCCGGCACCGGCGCCTTCCCCTTCGCCCGCGCCGTCGCCGTCCCCCGCGCCTTCACCGGCACCGTCGCCTGCGCCCGCCCCGTCGCCCGCACCGGCACCATCGCCCGGCACCGGCCTGACCCTGCCGGAGGCGTTGAAGGCCGTGCAGACGCGTCGGGTCTATGTCGGCTACTACCCGACCTGGAGCGACAACTGGTTCGACGCCACCGGCAAATCGGCCAATGAGGTCTACAAGGCGAGCAAGTTCGCCCGTGTGCCGGCCACCTACACCCATGTGATGGTGTCCTTCGCGGATCCGAGCTTCTCGTGGGCCGGCCTGTCGGCCAACACCTTCTCCGGCACCGGCATCAACTTCAATGCCACGCCCAAGGACATCAAGGCCTCGATCGACGTGCTGCATCAGCGCAACCAGAAGGTGATCCTGGCGGTGGGCGGTGCCACCTACAACAACTGGGGCCCGATCGCGGCCGAAGGCGCCGCAGGCAACGGCCCGATCATCAATGCGCTGGCCAAGATCCAGACCGAGCTCGGCTTCGACGGCCTGGACGTGGACTATGAAAGCGATGGCGATGTCGATCGCTATGCCAATGTGATCAAGGCGCTGCGCCGTGCGGTGGACCTCGCCGGCGGCGGTCGCATGCTGACCCTGGCGGGCTGGTCGACCGGCGCCGACTGCACCTCGGCCACCTCCACCGACGCCGCCTGCGCGGGCAAGCTGTCCTACTGGGGCGGCAATGCCGGACGCGAGCGCGCCGTGGCCTTGAAGTACCCAGCCGTGGCCAACATGCTCGACATGGTCAACGTGATGAGCTACGACGCCCGCTTCGAGCATTACGACGGCATCACCGCCTACAACCAGTACCGCTCGCTGTTCCCGTCCAAGACCATCGTGTCCATCGGACTGGAACCCGCGCCCGAGGGCTGGGCCGGCGGTCTGCTGGTGGTCAACGATGCCGATGCCCAATGCACCGGTTCTCGCAATCTGCAGGACCAGTACGGTGTCAACCTGAACCAGCCCTACTCGGTCCAGCGCTACACCAATGCGGTGCTCAACAGCAGCGCGCCCAACCGCAATGTGCGGGACGGCGCCATGCTCTGGGCCATCCTCAAGACCGGTGGCGGCACCTGCGGCTCGGCCGCGCTGGCCACACCGGGCACGGTGGGCCAGAAGGTCGGCACGATGCTGGGCCTGCCGGTCGACCCGCTGCTGCAGACCTCGGAGTGGAAGTGATTCACCCCGCCCGCGCTTGACCCCAGCGCACCTGTCCCCCGCGACTGACCTCCGGTGGCCGCCGCTCCCGCGGCGAGCCCCCGATCCGGCAGATCCAGCTGTTCAGACCGATCAGGTCGAACAGGCCGAACAGCCCGTTGCGGGGGACGTTCAAAGGAACTCCTCATGACCCATCGACTCCGCAAGGCCAGCGGCCGCTCCTCGGCCTCCGCCCTGATGACGGCCCCGTTGCTGCTGGCGATCGCCGGCGCCTGCCTCACCGCCTGTGGCGGCGGCAATGACGACGAAGCCGGCACCAGCGTGTTCGGCAAGACCGCCGAGGCCGGCTCCGACGCCCGCGCGACCGCGCAAGCCGCAGCAGGCGCCGCCGCCACGGTGGTGCTGCGAGCGGGCGTCTACACCATCGCCCATGCGGCCAGCGGTCGCTGCGTCGATGTGGCCGGCGCGGGCACGGCGGATGGGGTCCGTCTGCAGATCGCGGCCTGCAGTCGCAACCCAGCGCAGTCGTTCGACATCGCCGAGCTGGGCAATGGCTTGTACAAGCTCACCAACGCGGGCAGCGGCAAGGTCCTGGACATCGCCGGGGCCTCGCTGGCGGAAGGTGCCGCGCTGCAGCAATGGACGGACAACGGCACCGGTGCGCAGCAGTTCCGCGTTCAGCATCTGGGTGGCGACCGGTTCGCGATGGTCAATCAGAGCAGCGGCCTGTGCGTGGACGTGCAAGGCGGTCGACTGACCGACGGCACGCCGCTGCAGCAGTCGACCTGCAACGGCTCGGCGAATCAGCAACTGCGGCTGCTTCCTCGAACCGGCAGCCTGAGCGGCGCGGTGGCGGTCGGCCTCTACACCGTTCAGTCGGCCGAGTCCGGGCTGTGTCTGGACATCGGCGGCACAGCGACAGCGGACGGCGCACCGCTGCAGCAAAACCGCTGCGGCACCCAGGCCTCGCAACGCTTCGAGTTTCGCGGCGAGACCGGTGGCAGCTATCGGCTGGTGAACCTGGCCAGCGGCAAGTCGCTCGATGTGAGCGACGTGTCGATGGCCAATGGCGCACGGCTTCAGCAATGGGCAGGCGCCAACAGCGACAACCAGCGCTTCATTTTGAGCAGCACCGGCGACGGCGTCAGCCTCAAGGCGCGCCACAGCGGCCGGTGCCTGGACGTGACTGACCATGCGACGACCGCCGGCACGCCGATCCAGCAATGGGATTGCGCCGGCAGCGCCAACCAGCGCTGGCGTCTGACCGCCAGCGGCACACCGGCACCCTCGCCATCTCCGGCACCGTCGCCTGCTCCGGCACCAGGACCAGCACCAGCACCGGCACCGGCACCGGCACCGGCACCAGCACCGGCCCCGGCTCCTGCTCCTGCTCCGGCACCGGCGGACCTCACCGATGCCCGCATGAAGGACATCGCCATGCAGATCGTCTCCAGCGCCGAGAACTCGTCGCTGGACTGGCGCGCCCAGTACCGCTACATCCAGGACATCCGGGATGGTCGCGGCTACACCGCCGGCATCATCGGCTTCTGCTCTGGCACCGGTGACATGCTGGAGCTGGTCCAACACTACAACACGCTGCGGCCAGGCAATGTGCTGGCCAAGTACCTGAACGCGCTCAAGTCGGTGAACGGCAGCGACTCGCATGCGGGCCTGGACCCGAACTTCACCACCGATTGGCGCACCGCTTCGGCCGATGTCGTGTTCCAGCAGGCGCAAGACAGCGAGCGTGACCGGAGCTACTTCAATCCCTCGGTCCAGCAGGCGAAGTCCGACGGCCTGAAGGCGCTCGGCCAGTTCATCTACTACGACGCGATCGTGATGCACGGCCCGGGCAACAGCGGCGTGAGTTTCGGTGGTATCCGCAAGGCCGCGATGGCCAAGGCGCGCCCACCCGCCCAAGGTGGCGATGAGGCGACCTATCTGAATGCCTTCCTCGATGCCCGCGTGGCCGCAATGAAGACTGAAGAAGCGCACAGCGACGTCACCCGCGTGGAGACCGCGCAGCGCGTCTGGCTCAAGGCCGGCAACCTGACGCTGAAGACGCCGCTGTCCTGGAAGGTGTACGGGGACAGCTACACCATCAAATGAGGTGAGGTGAGGCCTGCCCGTGGGTCGGGGCGGGGGCAGGCCATGCTTGAGCCGTCACGCCCGCGTGCCGCAGCGCGGCCGTCGGCCACATGCGGGTGGTGTCGGCGATCTCATGCATCGACGGGCGTCGTCGTGCCTCGGTCCATCGAGATCGCCCGGCGGCGCGCTTCGACGGTCCATAGACCGTCCGTAGACGGTCCCGCATCGGTCCCTCGGCGGCCCAGGTCAACCGGGCGGTCGATTCCCGCGTTGGGTCAGGCAGACCATCGCGGAGGATCGTGTCATGACAACAAGAATCGGCCCCCTGGCACTGTCCCGGCGGGTGGCCCTCGGCGCCTTGCTGCTGATCGGTGCCAGTGCGCAGGCGCAGTCGCTGCGGTGCAGCGACAACGGCGTCCGGGAGGGCGATTCCAAGCTGTCGCTGCTGCGTGCCTGCGGCCAACCCACCTTGTCCGACGCTTACTGCGTGCCCATCTACACGCCCGGCGACCCCGGCCGCAATGGCCAGGTGCAACCGGTCTACAGCGGCTGCGTGATGACCGATGAATGGTTGTATGACCGGGGGCCGGGCAACCTGGCGGCGGTGGTGAAGATTCGCGAGGGCCGGATCATTTCGATCCGGTTCGGCGAGCAGGGCCGCTGAGGCGGCGGACCCGACGGGTCCGCGCGCCGTCGGTCGTCACCTCACTTCAAGGTCACCGAGGTCCCGAGCGCGAAGGCGCCCAGGGTGGCGTCCCAGCGCTGGCCCAGCGTCGTGTCGTCCGCATTGGCCAGTCGGATCGCATAGCGCGCATCGCTGGCGAGGCGACTGTCGCCATCCGGCAGCCCGAGCCACAACTGATAGCTGCCCGCAGCCAGGTCGGCCGGGACGGTGATGCTGAGTGTCGCCACCTGGTCCGCGCCGGGCAGCCAGGCGCGAGGATCCGCACCGGTGGCATCCACCCGCCGCACGGCGCCGGTGGTCGCGTCACGCAGCAGCACCTGAAGACCGCGCGGATTGAACACCCGGGCCCAGCCGGTGTTGCGCACGGTGACCGACAGCGCCAAGGTCTGCCCGCGGGTCACCGATTCCGGATGCGAGGCCTTCACCAGTTGCAGCCGATAGCCCATCTTGCGCTGGACCTCGGGCATGCAGCCCGCCTGCACCCATCGGTCATGGAACAGGGTCCGGAAGTACTCGTCGTTCAGATAGGTGAGGTTGTAGCGGGCGCCCTCGGCCAGGATGTCGGCACAGCTGGTGCGCGGCGTGGGTGACGATTCATCCGCCGGGTCGCAGGTCTCGCCGCCGAACGGGGCCAGATCACCCAGTCGATCGACGTAATCGCGCTGCGCGGTCCGTGTGGTGGCGTTGTCGTCAAAGGTGCCGACGTCGGTCGTGCTGGCCAGGAAGCAATCGTTGTGAACACCGACGCGGTAACCGCCGGCCAGCGCCGTCTGCAGGCTGGGCAGGGTCGGCGTCCAGTCCATCACATACGGCGGATAGCGCACCTGGATGAATCGGCTGGTCGGCACCGCATCCAGCAGTGCGTCGCGGATCTGGGTGCGGCTGGCGGTGGCGGTCAACTGGTTGGAGGAGGTATGCCACTCGCCCCAGGCCCCGATGAAACCGGCCTGCATGTAGGCAATGACGTCCGCATTGCGCTGCAGCACCGGCTTGAGTTGGCCGATGTGGCCCAGCACGCGCGGCAGCGGCGCATCCTGGGCGTTCTGGTAGTCGGTTTCCGAGGCCGGATAGTTGTAGACCGCCCGCACCACCAGCTTGACGCCGCCGGCCCGCGCTCGCGCGAAGGCCGTGTCCAGCTGGGTCAACAGGCTGGCCGGCAGATCGTGGTCGCGGTAGGCGGAGAGGTCCAGCGGCGTGTAGAGCAGACGGTAGCCCTTGGCATAGGCATCTTGCACATCCGCCGCAGCGAGCGCATCCAGCTTGGTCCAGGCCCAGCGGAAGAAGCCACGCTCCGGGTTGGGGAGCTCGACATCCGTCGCCGTGAAGCTCGTGGTGCGGACCGGGGTGGCCGGGTCGGTCGGTGTGGTCCCGCCGGTGCCAGTGCCAGTGCCTGTGCCTGTGCCTGTGCCTGTGCCGGAGCCGGATCCAGAACCAGAGCCTGTCCCCGTCCCAATGCCCGTGGTGGGTGTGCTGGCGGAAGGATCTGAGGCGCTCGGGCCACTGTCGCTGGACGCGCCCGAGCCGCCTCCGCCACACGCCACCAGCGCGGCGAACACGGACAGTGCCAAACCATGCCGCCAGGCGCGGATCGCGGCGGAACTCGGAAAAATCGAAGGAAGCGCCAGCGGCGACGAAGAACGGGAAGTCATGGAGACGCGGCGCGCCCTGGGCAGGGTCGATACAAAACGACCGCGCATGCTGCCACCGCGAGCGTGGTGCGTCAGTGAACGAGCGAGTCCAAAACGTGAGCAAATGTTGGGTATGGGGAGCCTGGGCGGCCTGGGTTGACCTTCGCCATCGCTGAGGCGACGCCTGCCCCCGATTTGCGGGGGGCGGTGTCGCGCGGGCCGCCATCTTTTGCCCCTATCGTTGCGCCGCACGCGAAATGAACGATGCAGTTTGGCGACGCTTCGTTCAAGATTCGAGATCATTTCCTCCGTACCCGCCATGTCGCTTCCGTTCACTGGCCACCCGGCCGTATTTCCACGCCTGTCGCGCTCGACAGGGGCCCTGGTCATCGGACTGATGTCGTTGCTGGTGGGATGCGGTGGCGGATCGGACGCGGTGGGCCTGGACGATCCCCCGCCGGTGGCCTCCGGCACTGCGGCCTTGGTGCGTGTCGCCGCTCAAGGGCCCGGCACGGCCTGTCCCTCCGGCGGCGTGCGGGTGGATGCGGGGTTGGACCTTGATCGCAGCGGCGCGTTGTCCGATGCCGAGGTCAGCAGCACACAGTACGTCTGCAACGGCGCGGCGGGCGCCAATGGTGCGAACGGATCATCGGGCGCTCCAGGCGCGGCCACGCTCGTTCGACTGCGCGCCGAACCCGCCGGCAGCCATTGCACTCAAGGGGGTTCGCAGGTGCTGGGCGGTCTGGACCTGGATCGGGACGGCGTCCTGGCCGATGCCGAAGTGACGACCACCGCCTATGTCTGCAACGGTGCCCCCGGAGCCACCGGCGCGACCGGTGCCACAGGCGCGGTCGGATCGGCGGGCCATGACAGCCTGATCGCCCTGGCCGTCGAGGCGGCCGGCGCCAACTGCACCTACGGTGGCCAACGCGTGTCCTCGGGCATCGACCTCAATGGCAACCAGGTGCTGGAGGCCGGCGAAGTGACCGCCACGGCCTATCTCTGCAGCGCCGCTCCCGCGGACACACGATGGGTGGAGGTCACCGGCGCCGCCGCCCAGGGCGAGGTCAACACCGGCTACCTGGCCAATGCCAGCACCAATGTCGTCATCACCTTGCCCACTGCGCCGGCCATCGGCGATTGGATCAAGGTGAGCGGCGTGGGAAGCGGCGGCTGGACCATCGCCCAGAACGCGGGCCAGCGCATCACGACCCGCGGCCTGCCCGGCGGCCTGGAGCTGCATTGGACGCCGCAGGCGCTGACCGACAACTGGGTCGCCGTGGCGTCGTCCGCTGATGGGCTGCGGCTGCTGGCCGCCTCCACCACCACGCTCTACACCTCCACCGATGGTGGCGTGAGCTGGATCGCGCGGGTCGCCGGCCCGCCGTGGAGTGCGGTGGCCTCGTCCAGCAACGGCCTCAAGCTGGTGGCCGTGGCCAATGGCGGCTCGATCTACACCTCCACCGATGGCGGGCTGAACTGGGTCACCGACGGCACGTCCCGGGGCTGGAGTGCCGTGGCCAGTTCGACGGACGGCACCCATCTGGTGGCCGCCGCCTACCTCGGCCAGATCTGGACCTCGACCGACAGCGGCGCCACCTGGACCCCGCGCGAGGCCAACCGCGCTTGGCGTGCAATGACCTCGTCCGCCGATGGCCAGGTGCTGGTGGCCGGCACCAATGGCGACCGCCTTTATGTGTCCACCGATGCCGGCGTCACCTGGACCGCCCGCGCCACCACCCAATACTGGTGGGCATTGGCCGCCACGGCAGACGGCAAACGGCTGTATGCGACCGTCGATACCGGCGCGATCTGGGTGTCCAACGATTTCGGAACCACCTGGGAATCCCAGGCTGCGAATCGAACCTGGCGGGGCATCACGTCGTCGTCCGACGGCCGCTTCGTCGTGGCCGCCACGAGTGGCGGGTCACTGTACGAATCGACCGACAACGGCGTGACCTGGCGTGGGACCGGAGACATTGGACAGTGGATCGCCGTGGCCAGCAGCGCCGATGGCATGAATCTGGTGGCCGGCAATGCCGGCGCCGCGATTCAGACGGGCTCCCGACGCTCGTCCACCACCCTGGGCACGGCCGGCTCGTTGTCCGGCGGTCAGCAGGACGCCTTGCAACTTCAGTATGTCGGCGGCGGGGTGTTCATGCCGATCAGCTATGTCTCGGCCAATCTGGGGTTTGTGGTGCGCTGAACCCGGTCCCTGAGGGGGATGGGGCCTGGCCCCCCGACCTGAGCGTCCCGATGCCCCTGCCGCCGAAATACATCGGGCGTGTGCGGGCGATCAGCGTAGGATCGGTGCGTAGACCCGTGAGGTTGTCATTCCGAAGCGCCTGTCTCCGTCTCCCCGACGATGTGGCAGCGAAGTCTCCGCTCTTGATTGATCGCTTGGCGCATCTGCTCGCGTGGCATGTCGCCGCGCGGAACGCAAGGAGCCCCTCCCATGCGAACCCGCAACAGCCTCGAGACGCTGCGCCTGTCCCTTCAAGCGTCGGTGGACGCGTTGTATCGCCGCCGCGCCTGCGACATCGACGAGACCTACATCGATGACTACGTCCAGCTCGACTGGCTGGAGTGGAACGGCGGCGGCCTGCGCCTGACCACCGTCGGCGAAAACATCTGCCTGCAGGAAATGACCAAGCTGCGTGAACGCGCAGACACCGCGAAAGCCTGAGCGACCGCGGCCAGCGACCGCCCTGCACGCCCATGGCCGCAGGCATTGCGGTCCCTGTCCGCATTGGCGATGCGGATCGCTTCCTGACTGTCCACAGGAAGTCAAGCGAGGAGCGCACATGTCGTCATTCGTCAGGATCTGCGCAACGCGGGGTTGACGCCCGGCGCCCAAGGGCGCCTGATGCGAGCCCTCTACAAGAAGCAAAGAAGGCCTCGGGATGCACCATCGCTTGCTGGTGGTCGACGACAACGTCGACCTCGCCGACGCCGTGGCCGCGCTGGCGGAGACCTGGGGCTGGGAAGCCCGAACCTGCCACAGCGCCAAAGATGGCGCGCTGGTGGAGGAAGTGTTCCTTCCGCATGTCGTGATCACCGATGTGTACAAGACCGCCACCCAGGGCGCCCATCTGGCCCAGGAGCTTCGACAGCGGCGCGGCGACACCCTGATGCTGGCCGCCATGAGCGGATGCGGCGGTCTGATGGACCTGGAACGGCGCTATCCGCAGCTCTTCGATGCGGCGTTCGAGAAACCCGTCTCGACGGATGCCCTGCGCAATCTGCTGCGCGTGGCGGCTGAAAAGCTGCCGGCAGCACGCTGAAACGGCAGCGCGGTCCCGCATCGGGCGCGGTCGGCCTGAGCCGAAAAACAACAGGTCGGACACCGTCACAGGCTGCATGGCCACGCTGAACTGTCGACTTTCTCCATCCACCGACCGGGGCGCGTTGCTGGGCTGGCGTCAAACCTCGGCCTGCATGAAGACGTCGATCTGGCGAGGATCCGCTCGTTTTGAGACTAGGATCCGGGCTTCACTGCCCCTCCACGAACGAGTCCATGAGCAATATTGATGTCTCCAAGCTTTCCTACGCCGAACTCGTCGCGCTCAGCAGGCAGTTGGAACAGCAGATCGAAGACAAGCGATCCGAAGAGCTGAAGGTCATCGCCGACGGCTACATCAAGAAGATCCAGGCCGCCGGCTTCTCGGTGGAAGAAGCCATCGAAGCCCTGCAGCCGTATGCGGCCCCCCGCCGCAACGCCGCCGACAAGCGCAACGGCACGGCCCCGGTGCTCTACCGGGACCCGGCCAATCCGGCCAATACCTGGAGCGGCCGCGGTCGCCCGGCCCGCTGGCTGTCCGACTACGAAGCCCAGGGCCGCGCCCGGGATGACTTCAAGGTCGATGCGACCTGAGGGTCAAAACAGGTCCCCACCCTTGAAACGTCACAAGCCGTCCCTATAATCCGTTGCTGCTAGCACTCGCAATCGTTGAGTGCTAACAGCCCCGGACTTCGGTCTCGGGGCCAATTTCTTGTGATGGGTCGGCGGTGCCGATGCATGCCTGGCATGCATGACTGCCCTGCGGGCCCAGGAATCAAGTCCGACAGAGTCAAGGAGATCAGATGAAACTGCGTCCTCTTCACGATCGCGTGATCGTCAAGCGCCTGGAAAACGAAACCAAGACGGCCTCCGGCATCGTCATCCCCGACAACGCCGCCGAAAAGCCCGACCAGGGTGAAGTGCTGGCCGTCGGCCCGGGCAAGCGCAATGACAAGGGTGAGTTCATTGCCCTGAACGTCGCCGTGGGCGATCGCGTCCTGTTCGGCAAGTACAGCGGCCAGTCGGTCAAGGTCGACGGCGAAGAACTGCTCGTCATGCGCGAAGAAGACCTCTTCGCCGTGATCGCCAAGTAAGGCGACAGCGCGGTTGGCCGCGTCGTCGGGCAGCGCGGGTGAACAGGGCGACCTTCGGGTCGATCGCGTCACCCAGCGCGTTGCGCCCGGTCGGCGAACCGCTCGCCACACCGGACCTCACGCCCAGTGCGCGTGAGGTCGGGTGGGGCTGAACTACCCAATACTGATTCGGAGAATTCAATATGGCAGCAAAAGACGTTGTCTTCGGCGGCGAAGCGCGTGCTCGCATGGTCGAAGGCGTGAACATCCTGGCCAACGCGGTCAAGGTCACGCTGGGCCCCAAGGGCCGTAATGTGGTGCTCGAGCGCTCGTTCGGCGCCCCCACCGTCACCAAGGACGGTGTCTCGGTCGCCAAGGAGATCGAGCTCAAGGACAAGCTGCAGAACATGGGCGCCCAGATGGTCAAGGAAGTCGCTTCCAAGACCTCGGACAACGCGGGTGACGGCACCACCACCGCCACCGTGCTGGCCCAGGCCATCGTGCGCGAAGGCATGAAGTACGTGGCCGCCGGCATGAACCCGATGGACCTGAAGCGCGGCATCGACAAGGCCGTCTCGGCCCTGGTCGTGCAGCTGAAGAACGCCTCGCGCGCCACCACCACGTCCAAGGAAATCGCCCAGGTCGGCACCATCTCCGCCAACAGCGACGCTGATGTCGGCGAGATCATCGCCAAGGCGATGGACAAGGTCGGCAAGGAAGGCGTGATCACCGTCGAAGACGGCAAGAGCCTGGACAACGAGCTCGACATCGTCGAAGGCATGCAGTTCGACCGCGGCTACCTGTCGCCGTACTTCATCAACAACCCGGAAAAGCAGTCGGCGATCCTGGACAACCCGTTTGTCCTGCTCTACGACAAGAAGGTCAGCAACATCCGTGACCTGCTGCCGACGCTGGAAGCCGTGGCCAAGGCCGGCCGTCCGCTGCTGATCATCGCCGAGGAAGTCGACGGCGAAGCGCTGGCGACCCTGGTGGTCAACACCATCCGCGGCATCCTGAAGGTGGTGGCTGTGAAGGCGCCTGGTTTCGGCGACCGTCGCAAGGCCATGCTGGAAGACATCGCCATCCTGACCGGCGGCAAGGTGATCGCCGAGGAAGTGGGCCTGTCGCTCGAGAAGGTCACGCTGGCTGACCTGGGTCAAGCCAAGCGCGTCGAAGTGGGCAAGGAAAACACCACCATCATCGACGGCAACGGCGCTGCCGGCGACATCGAAGCCCGCGTGAAGCAGATCCGCGTGCAGATCGAGGAAGCCACCAGCGACTACGACCGCGAGAAGCTGCAAGAGCGCGTGGCCAAGCTGGCCGGCGGTGTGGCCGTCATCAAGGTCGGTGCTGCCACCGAAGTCGAGATGAAGGAAAAGAAGGCCCGCGTGGAAGACGCGCTGCACGCGACCCGTGCTGCCGTTGAAGAAGGCATCGTCGCCGGTGGCGGCGTGGCCCTGCTGCGTGCCCGTCAAGCGGCTGGCGAGATCAAGGGCGACAACGCCGACCAGGACGCCGGCATCAAGCTGATCCTGAAGGCCATCGAAGCCCCGCTGCGCGAGATCGTCTACAACGCCGGCGAAGAAAGCTCGGTCGTCGTCAACACCGTGCTGGCCGGCAAGGGCAACCACGGCTACAACGCGGCCAACGGCACCTACGGCGACATGATCGAGATGGGCATCCTGGATCCGACCAAGGTGACCCGTACCGCGCTGCAGAACGCCGCGTCGGTGGCTTCGCTGATGCTGACGACCGAGTGCATGGTCGCCGAATCGCCGAAGGACGAGTCCGCCGGTCCGGCCATGCCGGGCGGCATGGGCGGCATGGGCATGGACATGTAATGTCGCGCCGGGGCTGAAGAGCGCGCTCCAGTGCTCCACAGCCCTCGACATGAGACATGAAGGGGCCGCGAAAGCGGCCCCTTTTTCGTTGTCCCGCGACCGACTTCGCGCCCTCGGCAGACCTCCACCCTGTTCGCGGTGGGCTCCACCCACCGGGGCGGGGGTGCCGCCGCATCCAGGGACGCACATAATGCAGGCGTAAATTGAATCTCAAGATGCATCAAGCGCCTACGCTTCAATCCCTGGTCGACGAGACCCTGGCCCATGTGCCCACCCTGGCCCATGCGGTGTTCAACGGCATCCAGGACGAGCTCAAGAGCCGTCTGGAACACCATGCCTTGCTGGCCGGCTGGTCGAAGCGGCGAGCCCAGTTCGGTCCCGACCTCGAAGGCTCCCTGAACCTGCTGCTGCGTGTCTCGCGCGACGGCGGCGATCCGCTGCATCGCGACCGCCGTGCCGGCAGCCCCGACATGCTGAGTCTGGTCGACGAGAGTCAGGCGCTCAAGGATGTGGCCATCGCCAGCGTGATCTCGGCCATTGAAGAGCAAAGCCGGGCGGAGTTGCATCAGCTCGGCAACTTCTTTGCCGCCCTTCGCGGCATCGCCCGTCCGCTGAAGAACGACAACCCGTTGCGCGCAGCGATCTTTGCCCATGCCCTGGCCCGTGCCTTGGAAGGCGCGGATCTGGACGCCGAGGGCCGCTACGCGGTGATGCGCATCGCCGCCCATCCGCTGGCGCGCAACCTGCAACCGATCTTCTCGCTGCTGTGCCGGGAACTGCGCGAGGCCCAGCTCAGCGGCATGCTGGAGAGCCACGGTTCGGCGCTGAAGGAGTCCGACCTGCGGATGCGGCAGTTCAAGGCCGCCAGCCATGCCCAGAACACCACGCTGGATGAGGTCGCGCTCAAGCTCGACGCCGTCACCCGCCCGGCCGGGCTGGGCGAGCCCCTGGGCAGCCCGCGGCTGGGACCGGGCGTCGGTGGCAGCGGCGACCTGCTTTCCCGCCTGTACGACCAGATCCTGGCCGACGATCGACTCCAACCACAGCTCAAGGTGCTGATGGGCCGGCTGCAGGTGGCGATCGTCCGGCTGTCCCGCAACGACGTCACCCTGCTGCGTCGCCAGGACCATCCGACCTGGCAACTGCTGAACCGCATCGCTGCCCATGGCGCCGGCTTCCGCACCGGCGACGACGCCGGCCTGCGCGATTTCCTCCACTTCCTGGACCGCGTCATCCAGCCGCTGCTCACCAGCGAACACCCGGCAGCCAGCCAGTTCCAGCAAGCACTGACCGAGGTCGACCTGCACATCCGTGCCCAGGCCGAGCAGCGCGGCCAGGGCAGCGCGGGCGCCCTGGAGCGGATGGATCGCGAACAGCAGCGTCAGGAATGGAAGCGGCTGCTGCGCGAGCAGTTGCAGCACCAATTGGACGATGCCCATGCCGGCAAGCTGATGCGGCGTTTCCTGCTGGGTCCGTGGGTGGAGGTCATCGCCCAGGCGATGGTCCAGTCCGGCCGCGATTCACCCGAGGCCATGGGCTACATCGACCTGGTCGACGGGCTGCTGCACAGCGTCCAGGTCCATATCGACGAACCGGCGCGACAAGGGCTGCGCATGCGGCTGCCCGCGCTGGTCACCATGCTGGAACGCGGCATGGACAGCATCGCCCTGCCGCCGATGCAGCGGCAGGCCTTCATGGACGAGCTGATGCGCCAGCACGGCCGTGTCCTGCGCGGCCTGCCGGCGCTGGAAGAAGGCGCGGCGATGCCTGGCGCCCTGCGTCGCGCGCCGCTCACGCCAGAGGAAGTGCTGGCGCAATTGCTGGCCGAGCGCGAATCCCAGTTGCCGTCGCGCTGGGCGCATGAACAGGTGGACCGCGGCCAGTTGCCGACCGTGCCGGTCGGGCTGTTCAGCGAAGACCGGTCGCCGGATGCACACGTGGCGATGCAGGACTGGATTGCCGGGGTGCAGATCGGCGGCTGGTTCCATCTGTTCGTGCAAAGCGAGTGGCTCACCGCCCAGGTGGCCTGGATCAGCGACAGCCGACAGTTGTTCCTGTTTGTTGGCCAGGTGCACGAGGAGCGTCATTCGCTCACCCGTGGCGCGCTGGAGCAACTGGTGTCCAACGGCCTGATGGCCGCGCTGGAGCCCGAACCGCTGCTGCAGCGCGCCATCGGCACACTCATGCAGGATCTCGAACAGGAACGCTGAATCCGCATGTCTGTGACGCTCCGTGCTGCCGCCCTCCTCGCGGGCGGCCTGATCTTGGCTGCCGGCCCCGCTGGGGCCGCCGGCCCGACGCCCCTGCGCCTGCCCTCGCCGGCGACCGCCACGGCGCCCGCTGACGCGTCGGTGAAGGCACTGGAAACCACCGTGCCGGTGGTCCCGGTGACGCCGAGGCCTCGCCTGGGCCTGGTGCTGTCCGGCGGCGGCGCCCGCGGCCTGGCGCATGTGGGTGTGCTGAAGGTGCTGGAGCGGGAACACATCCCGGTGGACGTGATCACCGGGACCTCCATGGGCGCGATCATCGGCGGGCTCTATGCCAGCGGCATGACGGCGGAGGATCTGGATCGCGAGTTGTCGCGCATCGCGTGGGACCGCCTCTTCGCCAGCCGTGTGGACCGGCAGGATCTGTCGCAACGGCGCAAGGAGGAGGACTTCGAGTTCTCCGCCACCATCGAGTTCGGGTTGCGGAACGGGGAAGTACGGGTGCCCACCGGCACGCTCTCCAGCCGAGGCCTGGAGGCCTTGCTGCGGCGGCTGACCCTGCCGGTGCGCAACATCAACGATTTCACCCGCCTGCCGACGCCGTTCCGGGCCGTGGCGACCGACATGGAGAGCGGTGCGGAGCGCGTGCTCACGGCCGGCGATCTGGCGCTGGCCCTGCGCTCCAGCATGAGCGTGCCGGGCGTGTTCGCGCCGGTGGAGTGGGAAGACCGGATCCTGGGCGACGGCGGACTGGTGAACAACCTGCCGGTGGATGTGGCACGAGAGATGGGCGCCGAGCGCCTGATCGCGGTGAATGTCGGCACGCCGGTGGGCGGTCGCGACACCTTGAACTCCCTGCTGGGGCTGACGGCTCAGATGATCAACATCCTGACCGAGCAGAACGTGCAGCGCTCGCTGGCCTCGATGGCGGCCGGCGAGGACCTGCTGATCACGCCACGGCTGGGCAAACTGACCTCGGGCGACTTCGACAAGGCCCGTGACTTCATCCGCCTCGGTGAACAAGCGGCCGAGGCGATGTTGCCGCAACTGCGCCCGTATGCGGTAGAGCCCTCGCAGTACGAGGTCTGGCGACTGGCGCGGGCCGGGCTCAAGCCGCCGGCGCCGCTGCTGGCGGCGGTCAAGCTGGAAGGATCCGAGCTCACCAATCCGGAGCGGCTGCGCCATCAGCTCGAGTCCAAGCCCGGCACGCCGTTCGACAACAGCATCGCCGAGCGCGACATGCGCTTCCTGTCGTCCAGCGGCGATTATGGGCGGGTCGACTATCACGTGGAGCCGCGGGCGGAGGGCGACACCCTGGTCTTCAACATGGAAGACAAGCCCTGGGGCCCGAACTACTTCCGCATCGGCATGGACCTGTCGACCGAGTCGAGCGGAGAAAGTTCATTCAACCTGCGCATCAGTCACAACCGGCATTGGCTGACCGACAAGGGCACCGAGTGGCGCAACCAGTTGACGGTCGGCGAGACCCCGCGGCTGTACACCGAGCTCTATCACCCGCTCGGCCTCAAGCTGGGCGTGGCGGACGACTGGTTCGCATCCCTCTGGTCCGAGGCCAATCAGCGCAAGCAGATCGTCTACGACGACAACGACCCGGACAACGCCAACCTCGGCCAGGCCCGCCTGGTGCGTCGCAATGCCGCGGTGGGCCTGGATCTGGGCCAGCCCTGGGGACGTTGGGGCGAGGTGCGGCTGGGTGTGGTCAGCCAGATCCGCTATGCCAAGCCCGACCTCATCACGCTGATCGACAGTTCGATGGGCAAGCTGCGGTGGACCAGCTATGAGCGTGGCCTGCGGCTGCGCACGGTGGTCGATCAGCTCGACTTCGCCAACTTCCCGCAGCACGGCTACCGGTTCACGGTGGATGCGCTGGCCGGCCATCAGGACAACAAGAACCTCAACAGCGGCCGATTTGTCCGCGTCAACACCGAAGGCACGTTGGTGCGCAGCTTCGGTGGCCACACGGTGAGCCTGTATGCCCGCGCACTGGCGGCGCAGCAGCCCGACGACACCGGCCTGGGCGGCGACACCCTGGGCGGCTTCCATCAGTTGTCGGGCTACCAGCCGAATCAGCTCAGCGGCAATGCCTTGATGTTCACCCGGGCGACCTACTACCGGCGCCTGAACGACTCGCCCTTCCTCTCACGCGGATTCTTCGTGGGCGGTACGTTGGAAGCGGGCAACACCTGGACCACCCGGCGCGACATGAATGTGAAGGATCTGCGCTACGCAGGCAGCATCTTCCTCGGTTCAGACACCGGGCTGGGACCGCTGTATGTGGGCGTGGGCTACGCGCCGAAGGCCGGCGCGGCGCTCTACGTCTTCATCGGACGCCCCTGATCCGGGCCAGGGACGACGAAGGCCTCAGCGGTCTCCGCGGCCTTCCGGCGTCGACGGGCTCGGGGCGTCCGCGTCATCTGCGTCATCTGCGTCATCCGCGCGCTCCGTCTCCTGCGGCGATTCAGTTGCATCGGTCGCTTCGGTCTCCTCGAACGAGCCATCGAAGTCTTCGCCGCTGAGCTGTCGGGCGGGGCGATGCGCCCAGTCGTAGATCTGCTCGGCCACGTCTTCCAGCCCCTGCTTGCTGAGGGCGGAGAACAAGGTCACCCCGATGTCGGAATCCTCGGTGGCCAGCACGCCCAGCTCCTGCTGGACCTTGGCGAGTGCCGCCGCGCCTTCCTTGCGATTGAGCTTGTCGGCCTTGGTCAGCAGCACCAGCAGGCTCACTTCGCCCGCGGTGACGCGGTCGGAGACGAACTCCAGGAGCTGCTTGTCCAGCTCGGTCAGGCCCAGGCGCGAATCCACCATCAGCACCACGCCCGAGAGGCTTTCGCGCTCGCTCAGGTAGTCCGCCATGACCCGCTGCCAGCGCAGCTTCGCATCACGGGCCACTGCAGCGTAGCCGTAGCCGGGCAAGTCGGCGAACAAGGCATCCGGCGCATCACGCGGGCCGAGCGAGAACAGGTTGATGTGCTGGGTGCGGCCCGGCGTCTTGGAAGCGAAGGCCAGCCGCTTTTGCTGCGCCAGGGTGTTGATGGCGGTGGACTTGCCGGCGTTCGAGCGGCCGACAAAGGCAATCTCGGGCAACTGGCGCGGGGCCAGGTCTTGCAGCGAAGCCCCGGCGTCGGCGCCGTCGGCGGGGTCGCGGTCCTCGGGGACGCGATCGTCGATGGCATCGATCTCGTCGATCTCATCGAGCTCGTCGAAATCCTCCGCCGCCAGGGCGGCCTCGGCCGCAGCCTTGGCCTCCGCAGGCAGCATGCCGTTGATCGGCAGGTGGCGAAGCTGGCTGGCGGTGGTGAGGAAACGGGCCGTGTGCGCCCAGGCCAATGCGCGCTTGCCCGGCGTCAGCGGTGCAGCGGCGGGCTTGGGGGCGGGGGCCACGCCTTGCGCCTTGGCTTTCGCCCGCGCCTTGGCGGCGGCGCGCAGGCCGGTTTTACCCGGACCTTGCTTGGTGGACGACGTGCCACCCCGACCCACGCCACGGCCTGCGGGTTTCCCTGGGGCCGCCGAAGCGGGTTTCTTGTTGGAATCGGTCATCGCGCTTCGGGCTCAAAAGAGGCGCCATTGTAAGATCCTGCGGTTGCGCTCACCCAACCTCTCAACATTCATGAAGACTGCTGCCTTGTTGTTGTCGAGTCTGGTTCTGATCTCCGGCGCTGCACTGGCCGCAGATGCGAAGCCCGCCGCCAAACCCGATCTGGCCAAAGGCCAGACCCTTTCCACCCAGGTCTGCGCGGCCTGCCACACGGCTGACGGCTCCCGTGGCCTGCCCGCCAATCCCATCCTGCAAGGTCAGCATCCCGACTACCTGGCCAAGCAGCTGCATGAGTTCAAGGAAGGCAAGCGCAAGAACGCCGTGATGAACGCCATGGCCGCCCCGCTGAGCGATGACGACATCCGCAACGTGGCCGCGTTCTACGCCAGCAAGCAGGCCAAGCCGGGCGCCGCCAAGGACAAGGACCTGGTCAAGCTGGGCGAGCGGATCTACCGCGGCGGCATCGCCGACCGTCAGATCCCTGCCTGCGCCGGCTGTCACAGCCCCAACGGCGCCGGCATCCCCAGCCAGTACCCGCGCCTGGGCGGCCAGCACAGCGACTACACCGAAGCGCAGCTCACGGCCTTCCGCTCGGGTGCTCGCGCCAACAGCAGCCCGATGATGGGCGTTGCCGCCAAAATGAACGACCGCGAAATCAAGGCGGTGTCCGACTACATCGCCGGCCTGCGCTGAGTCTCATGCCCGGACCCATCGCGTGGATCCGTATCAAGAAGTTGCAGCCAGGCCGGTGATCCCACCGGCCTGTTGCTTTTGCAGGAGACATTTGTCCCCTTTGACCGCGACAATGTGTCCATGACCGAGATGTCCCCCGCCCGCCCCACCGCCTCGCGCGCCGCCCTGGCCGACGCGATGGAGCTGGTGGCCTCGATGCGATTTGCGATCGCGTTGCTCACCGTCATCTGCATCGCGTCGGTGATCGGCACCGTGGTGCGCCAGCATGAGCCGATGCCGAACTATGTGAACCAGTTCGGCCCGTTCTGGGCGGAACTGTTCGGGCATATCGGGCTCTACACCGTCTACAGCGCCTGGTGGTTCCTGCTGATGCTGGCCTTCCTGGTCATCTCCACCAGCCTGTGCATTGCGCGCCATACGCCCAAGATCCTGCGCGAGCTCAAGACCTTCAAGGAAGGCGTTCGCGAGCAGTCGCTGCAGGCGTTCAAGCACAAGGCGCTCGGCCATCTGGAGCTGAACCCGGAAGCGGCCCTGCAGCAGATCAACGCCTGGCTGGCAGCGCATGGCTGGCGCGCGCGGGCGCAGGTGCGCACCGGCGGGGTGATGATCGGCGCACGCAAGGGCGCGTCGCACAAGCTGGGTTATCTGGCGGCGCATTCGGCGATCGTGCTGATCTGCCTGGGCGGGCTGTTCGACGGCGATCTGGTCGTGCGGATGATGATGTGGGCCCAGGGCAAGTCGGTCTACACCGGCGCCGACCTCAACGCCATGACCGCCGAGAACCGGCTCGGCCCGGGCAATCCCAGCTTCCGCGCCAATCTGTTCGTGCCGGAGGGCGGCCAGTCGGCCGCCGCCCTGCTGAACATGCCCACCGGCGTGGTGATGCAGGAACTGCCCTTCGAGGTGGAGCTGAAGAAGTTCATCGTCGAGTACTACGCGACCGGCATGCCCAAGCTGTTCGCCAGCGAAATCATCATCCACGACCGCGAGAACGGCACCACCCGAGCCGCCACGGTCAAGGTCAACGAGCCGGTCAGCTACCGCGGCCTGACCCTCTACCAGAGCAGCTTCGAAGATGGCGGCTCCGAGCTCAAGATGCGGGTGCGCACCTTGTCGGCCCCGGTTGATGCCGACCTCTCCGGCCGTGTCGGTGGCAATGCGGCCCTCAGCAGCGACGGCGGCACCCTGGGCCTGGAGTTCACTGGCCTGCGGGTGATCAACGTCGAGAACCTGTCGGGGCCCAACGGCGCCAACGGTGACAGCGCGACCGATGTCCGCAAGGTCGATCTGGTCGGTCGCCTGGAAAAGCATCTGGGCTCTGGCGCGAATGTCTCGGGCGACAAGCATCTGCGCAACGTGGGCCCATCGTTCAGCTACAAGCTGCGTGATGCCAGCGGCCAGGCGCGGGAATACAACAACTACATGCTGCCGCTGGAGCTCGAAGGCCATCGGGTGATGCTGCTCGGCGTGCGCGACACGCCGGCTGAGAGCTTCCGCTATCTGCGCGTGCCGGTGGATGAGCAGGATGGACTCGAAGCCTGGCTGGCCCTGCGCCGCGCCCTGGCTGACCCGGTTCAGCGCAATCGGGCCGCCCGGCTCTACGCCGAAGGCGCCACCCCGACCGACAAGCCACAGATGCTGCCCCAGCTGGAGGCCACCGCGGTGCGCACGCTGGCGCTGTTCGCCGGTGCGGAAGGCCTGAAGGCCGAGGCCCCCGCCCAGGGCGCGGTGCTCGGCGGCCTGCCGGCGCTGTCCGAGTTCATCGAACGCGACGTTCCGAAGGAGGAGCGGCCGCGGGTGTCGGAGGTGCTGCTGCGCATCCTCAACGGCAGCCTGTTCGAGCTGCACAAGCTGACGCAGGAGCAGCTCGGCCACCCGGTCCCGGAAGCAGGCCCCAAGACACAGGCCTTCATGACGCAAGCGGTGCTGTCCTTGTCCGACGCGATGTTCTATCCCGCGCCGGCCGTGATCCAGCTGTCCGACTTCAAGCAGATCCAGGCCAGCGTCTTCCAGGTGACCCGCGCACCGGGTCAGACGTTGGTGTATCTGGGCGCTGTCTTGCTGATCATCGGGGTATTTGCGATGCTCTACATTCGCGAACGCCGTCTGTGGCTGTGGCTGGATTCCGCACCAGGCCGCCCCGAACAAACCCGCGTGCGCATGGCGTTGTCCAGCAACCGCGACTCGCCCGACCTCAACACGGAATTCGACGCGCTCAAGCAGCACCTGCTGCATGAGGAGGCCTGAGATGAACACGAGCAACCCCGCCCTGGAATCCGCCACCCTGCCGCCCGCACCGGTGTCGGAGCTCCAACCTCAGCGCGCCATCGTCATCGGCAAGCGCGGATGGTTCCAAGGCCGCAGCCCGGCCGACTGGCTGTTCGCCGCCATGGTGCTGCTGGGCGCGGGCTTCGCCTTCAGCCGCTATCACGGCTCGATGGATGTGTATGAAAAGGGCATCCTGCTCTGCGCCACGCCGGCACTGATCGCGCTGGGCTGGTTCTGGCGTCCGTTGCGCCTGCTGTGCCTGATCGTCGGCGCGGCCAGCCTGTTGACCATCCAGCTCTACCTTCGGCAGACGGACAGCTTCGGCGCCGACCTCGCGGCGGCGGACAAGGTGTTCTTCCTCAAGTACATGCTGTCCAGCCAGAGCGCGATCCTGTGGATGAGCGTGCTGGTCTACATGAGCACCCTGTTCTACGGGCTGGGCCTGTTCAAGCGCGACGGTGGCCACAGTGCCGCCGAGGCCATCGGTTCGCGGCTGGCCTGGGGCGCGGTGGGCATGGCGCTGATCGGCACCATGGTGCGGTGGTTCGAAAGCCACCAGATCGCGCCCGACATCGGCCACATCCCGGTCAGCAACCTCTATGAGGTGTTCGTCCTGTTCACCTGGCTGACGACGCTCATGTATCTCTATTACGAGCAGCGCTTCCGCACCCGCGCCCTGGGCGCCTATGTGATGCTGGTCGTCAGCGCCGCGGTGAGTTTCCTGCTCTGGTACACCGTCGCCCGTGAGGCGCATGAGATCCAGCCGCTGGTCCCGGCGCTGCAGAGCTGGTGGATGAAGATCCATGTCCCGGCCAATTTCATCGGCTACGGCAGCTTCGCCATGGCCGCCATGGTGGCCCTGGCCACGCTGCTCAAGACCGCCACGACCCGTTCGCTGGTGATCGGCCTGATCGGCGTACCGGTGGGACTGGTGCTGGTGCTGGTGGCCTTCCGGTTGGGCGCGGGCCTGCCGCCGGAAACGGTGGCCGGACTGGACAGCTGGGCCGGCAAGATGGCCGGTCTGGCCGTGTTCCTGGCCTTGAGCGTGGCGCTGCGCGGCCCGCTGACCGCCCGGCTGCCGGCACTCGGCACGCTGGACGATCTGATGTACAAGGCGATCGCCCTGGGCTTCGCCTTCTTCACCATCGCCACCATCCTGGGCGCCTTCTGGGCGGCTGAGGCCTGGGGCGGTTACTGGAGCTGGGATCCGAAGGAAACCTGGGCTCTGATCGTCTGGCTCAACTATGCAGCCTGGCTGCACATGCGGCTGATGAAGGGTCTGCGCGGCGTGGTGTCCGCCTGGTGGGCCTTGATCGGTCTGCTGGTGACGACCTTCGCCTTCCTGGGCGTCAACATGTTCCTTTCCGGGCTGCATTCCTACGGCACGCTCTGATTTCCGGAGGCACCGGGCACGGCGCGTCTTGCCCAGCGGCCGACCGGTTCGTGGAGGCTGACCCTGGAAGCGCAGCCCAAGGGATTCCGCGCGGTACTTTCGTGAGGTCCTCTCGCAGGGGACGCTTTCGGAGATGGCACTTTCGGACGGCGCGCTTTCGGACGTCTTTGGTTCGACTTCCGCATGCCTTTCCCAGGCCTTAAGCGTTGTCTCATGAAATTCCTGCGCCGGCAGCGTAAGGTTCGGGGGTCGATCCGCGACGAAGCGTGATCGAACCCTTGCGCCCTTCGGCGCGCCCTCCCCCGAAAGGTCAGCCCATGCATTTCCTGCCACAGCGTGATGGACAACGCATTCCGTCCTCCGACATCACGCCCCGCGATGTCTACGACAGCCGCCGCGATTGGCTGAAAACCGCCGGCGCCCTCGGCCTGACCGGCCTGGGACTGTCGGGCACGGTCCAGGCCCAGACCGCCGGCCCCGGCAAGCTGGCCAAGCTGCCGGGCGCCAAAAGCGCGGTGCCTGGAGGTTTCGCCCTGGAGAAGCTCACCAGCTACCAGGACGCCACCACCTACAACAATTTCTACGAATTCGGCACCGACAAGAGCGATCCGGCCAAGAACGCCCACACCCTCAAGACCCGGCCCTGGACCGTTGCCATCGAAGGCGAATGCGCCAAGCCGGGCCGCTACGGCATCGAGGACCTGCTCAAGCTGGCGCCGATGGAAGAGCGCATCTACCGGCTCCGATGCGTCGAGGGCTGGTCGATGGTGGTGCCGTGGGTCGGTTACTCGCTGTCTGAGCTGCTGAAAAAGGCCGAACCGACCGGGAAGGCCAAGTACGTCGAATTCACCACCCTCGCGGACAAGGCGCAGATGTCCGGTGTCCGTTCCGGCGTGCTGGATTGGCCCTACATCGAAGGACTTCGGATGGATGAGGCCATGCATCCGCTCGCGCTGCTGGCCTTCGGGATGTATGGCGAGGTGCTGCCCAACCAGAACGGTGCGCCGCTGCGGCTGGTCGTGCCCTGGAAGTACGGGTTCAAGTCGGCCAAGTCCATCGTGCGCATCCGCTTCCTGGAACAGCAACCGGTCAGCAGTTGGACCAAGGCCGCCCAGCAGGAATACGGTTTCTACTCCAACGTGAATCCGAAGGTGGACCATCCGCGCTGGAGCCAAGCCAGCGAGCGTCGGATCGGCGAGGACGGCCTGTTCGCGAAGAAGCGCCCCACGTTGATGTTCAACGGCTATGAGCCCCAGGTGGGGCAGCTCTATGCGGGCATGGACCTGAAGAAGAACTACTGAGATCGCGACGATGACGAGTCACGCCCCCGCCGCGGCCGGACGCGCCGCCCCCGCGTCCAAAGCCCGGCGGCACCCGCTGCTCCATCCGGCGGCCAAGGCGGTGCTGTTCGCGCTCTGTCTGGGCCCGCTGGCCTGGCTCGTCTGGCGGGCCTTCGCCGGCACGCTTGGCGCCAATCCGGCGGAAGCGATGATCCGGGGGCTTGGCGACTGGGCCATGCGACTGCTGTGGATCACGCTCGCCATCACTCCGCTGCGGCAATGGACCGGACAACCCACCCTCGCCCGCTTTCGGCGCATGCTCGGGTTGTTCGCATTCTTCTACGCCAGCCTGCATCTGCTGGCTTACGGCTGGCTCGACATGGGGCTGGACCTCGCCGACATCGGGCGCGATATCGTCAAGCGGCCCTTCATCCTCATGGGATTCGCCGCCTGGGTGCTGCTGGTGCCGCTCGCGGCCACCTCGTTCAACCGCGCCATCAAGGCACTGGGCGCCAAGCGGTGGCAAGTCCTGCATCGGCTGGTGTATGTGATCTCGGTGGTCGGTCTGATGCATTTCATCTGGATGAGAGCCGGCAAGAACAACTTCGCGGAACCCGCGGTCTACGGCGGGATCCTGGCGGTGTTGCTGGGCTGGAGAGTCTGGAAAAAGGTCAAGGGGTGAGGGCGCGGCCGATCTCGGGATCGGCCTTCCGGACACGGCGCCACGGCATCGGACTCACGGCGCCCCCTGATGAGCCCGGCGCGAAGGCGGGCGCCACTTGGCCTTGAGGCGGGCGCCGCAAGGCGCCAAGGCGGGGGACCGCATGGCGTTACGGCAGGTGCCGCATGGCGTGCGGTCGGCCGCCGACCCCTCGTCGGCCCGTGAAAAACGTCCTGTCGGCGACGCGATTCAGGGCTCAATCGCGCGAGCGGCGACATCTCGCCCTTCAATCCCCGATAATTCGCGACTTCTTGCCTTCCTGCCACCCCCTGGATGCTTCGCGGCGCCAGTTGCCGTTGCCGGAAGTCATTCCGAGACGCCCCGTTTCAGCGGCCATCAGGGACGCAGTCGCCTGAGCCTGCCCCCACGCTGCGGCCGCAGTGAGGCGTGACCCACCGGATGCCGGGATGCCATGTCGCGCCCGCCTTGACGCCAGATTCCCGACGCCCGCCCGCGCAGCCCCTTCGATCCGAGCCCCTAACGCCATGTCCGACGCCTCGACCCGCCTGCCGCCGGATGCACTGCCGTTGTCGGTGGACGCCGCCATCATCGGTGGTGGCCCCGCCGGCTGCAGCGCAGCCAGCTGGCTCGCACAGCTTGGCCTGAGCGTCGCCCTCATCGAACGCGGCCCCCGACTGTGCGGCAGCCTGCAGTCGCTCACCTACCGACAGGACTGGTTGCTGGGGGCCCCCGGCCACAGCCTGGCGGCCCTGGGCGACCGCTATGCCGCCCATGCCACCGCCCAACCGGGCGTGCATGTGCTGACCGGCCAGACGGCGCACCATCTTGACTGGTCCGCCACGCCCGGTTGGCAGCTCTATCTCGATCCGCATGCCGGTGCCCATGACACGGCGCCCGCCCGGCAACCGCTGCATGCCCGCACGCTGCTGTTGGCCACCGGCCTGACGCCCCGCCATCCCGCCCCGCTGTATCCCGCGTCGTCACGGCATGACCGCATCCTGGACGCGCTCGAACTCACCGCCCGACGGGAGTCGCTGCCGGCCGGACGAGTGTTGTTGCTGGGGGGCGGGGACAACGCGGTCGAGAATGCGCTGTATCTGCAAGGACGAGGCCATGAGGTCACCCTCTGGTCTCGGTCCGAATGGCGCGCCCAGACCCACCTGGTGCAACAGCTCGATGCATGGCCCGGCCTGCGCCGCCGCCAAGCCCAGGCGCTGCCTTCGGCGGTGGTCGGTACACCGGACGGCGTCCAGGTGAGCTCCAAGGCCTACGGCACCGAACAGTTCGACCATGTGGCCGTGCTGCTCGGCTATGAACCGGAACCCTCGGCCTGGCTGCAGGTGTCGGATGCGTTGCAGCGCGCCGGCGTGACCGCCCCGTCGCATCCCTTCCGGGACGAGCCTCGCTTCGGCGTGCTCGGCCTGTTCGTGGCCGGCGATGCCAGCGGCCGGCAACACCCGTGCGTGCAGACCGCGCTGGGCGATGGCGTCGTCGCGGCCAAGCAGATCGAAGCCTTCCTGCGACCGCTGCGGGAGTCCCAACCGCCCCCCGCGCTGCGCCGCAACAACCGGCAGGTGATCCACATTGCCGGCCTGCGATTCGGTGCCAACCTGGGCGTGCTGGACTTTGAACGCGAGGGACCGCAACCCATCCAGGTCGATGCTGAAGTCAACCTCGGCGCGCAGACCATCGTCTCGCGAGATGCCGACATCGGCCACGTGCTGGACTACCGCCGCGTGCGGCTGATCATCATCGACGAATGCACCGCCGAACACACTGATCTGCTGGAAGCCCTGCTGGGCAAGCTCTGCACCCGGCTGATGAAGCTGCCCGGCGTGGTGGGCGTGCGCATCAAGGTCACCAAGCTGGAGATCTTCCCCGACTGCCAGGTCGCCATCAGCGCGGAATGCGGACAGTGGTGAACCGGCTCGTCACACGCCATCAGGACCACCGGCCACCGGGCGCCGCTCGCAGAGGCCCTCTTCACTGAGGGCTGAGCGGCCCGCACGGACCGACCCCATCGCGGCCCCGCGCGCCCCATCACCACCCGTTCAGCGCGCGGCCCCACCCGATCAAGACATTGAGGACATGACCATGATTGAAGCGATCCCCACCGCCATCGACACCTCCACGGCGCAGGCCGCCACCGCAGATGCGGCGGCCGCCGAGAAGAAGCACGCGCATGAGATGAACAAGCTCTCCAAGCGCCTGCACCGCCAGGTCGGCCAGGCGATCGGCGACTTCAACATGATCGAGGACGGCGACAAGGTCATGGTCTGCGTGTCCGGCGGCAAGGACAGCTATTCCCTGCTGGACATCCTGATCAACCTGCGCGAACGCGCGCCGATCAAGTTCGACATCGTGGCGGTCAACCTGGACCAGAAGCAGCCCGGCTTTCCGGAAGACATCCTGCCGGCCTATCTGAAGTCGCGCGGGGTGGATTTCCATATCGAGGAGCAGGACACCTATTCCATCGTCAAGCGCCTGGTGCCGGAGGGCAAGACCACCTGCTCGCTGTGCTCCCGCCTGCGTCGCGGCATCCTGTACCGCGTGGCCGGTGAATTGGGCGCGACCAAGATCGCGCTGGGCCATCACCGCGACGACATCGTCACCACGCTCATGCTCAACATGTTCTTCGGCAGCCGGATGAAGGGCATGCCGCCCAAGCTGGTGAGCGACGATGGCAAGAACGTGGTGATCCGCCCGCTGGCGTATGTGAAGGAGTCCGACCTGGAGCGCTGGGCCGAGCACCGCGAGTTCCCGATCATCCCGTGCAACCTCTGCGGCAGTCAGCCGAACCTGCAGCGCGCGACCGTCAAGGCCATGCTGCAGGATTGGGACAAGCGTTTCCCCGGCCGCGTGGACAACATGTTCACCGCCATGGGCAACATCGTCACCTCCCACATGCTGGACCGCCATCTCTTCCCGTTCGAGACCATCAAGGCCACCGGGGCACCGGTGACGGACGGCGACATCGCCTTCGATGAAGAAGAGAACTGCGGCACCACCGCCGCCAGCGGATCGGTGATCCGCCTGGTGCGGGATGACGATCAGGAGTGAGAGGTCAGCCGCAGCGCCAAAGGGGCTGGCATGGCACGGGCGCGCGCCGGCGGGTTGACAGTGCGCGGCAGGTGGTAAGCGGCAGGTGGCAGGCGGTAGAAGGTAGACGGCAGGCGGCGGGAAGTCGTCGATACGGGCTGCGGGGCGGCTGCCCCGGGGCGCATCCAGGTCGCGCTCGATCGATGCTGCGCCGCCTGTCGGTCGTTGGCGCGGACTGTCCTGGTGGTCCTGCAGTTCATCAGCGGGTCGGCGCGGCGCAAGGCCTGGCCCTTCTAGACTCCGCAGCGTTCCGAACTTTTCCATCGTGCGCTGCACAGGACCCCACCATGACCCAAGCCCGCTTCTCGCCCGTCGACACCGACCGCCGCGACGCCTCGCCCACACTCGCCCCGCTGGCTGCTTCCCGCCGCTTCGCGTCGGCGGGCCGTTCTGCCTCGCTGATGCTGATGCTTGCCGCGGCAGCCCTGGCGACCGGTTGCGTCTTCGCGCCGCCGTCGTCGGTGCAGGTCACCAGCGCCAGCGACGTGGCCAAGATGAGCGAGCAGGCGCTCGCGACTTGCGGCGCGGGCCAGGTCAAGGAAGTGAACGCCAAGAGCTTCACCTGCAAATAAGCTGAAACCTGCGCCTTACACGGGCCTCACAGACAAGGTCAACCTGACACGGTCACAATCGTTGTTCTGGAGTCCAGGACGCTCGGCTTGACCGGCGACCGGGACGTCCGGCATCGACAACAGGAGGTCCGTATGTTCACCCTCACCCGCCGGCTGGCCATGGCCAGCCTGAGCGCCGCCGCACTGCTCGCGCTGAGCGCCTGCGGCACGCTCAACAGTGTCTCGGCCGACGCGCAGTCCTTCGGCAGTTGGCCCGCCGGCCGCCAGCCCGGTACCTATGCCTTCGAACGGCTGCCCTCGCAGCAGCAGAACGCGGATGGCCAGGGCCGGATCGAGGACGCGGCGCGCGTCGCGCTGGAGAAGGCCGGCTTCACGGCCGCCGCCGATCCCAAGACCGCCGATGTGATGGTGTCCATCGGTGCCCGCGTGGCACGCAGTGCCTCCGCCCCGTGGGACGACCCGCTCTGGTGGCGCTGGAACGGCAGCTATTTCCATTGGCGCTACGGTCCGGCCTGGCGTCCTTATTACAGCCGCTGGGGCTATCCCTATCCGATGGATCCGATGATGGAACGGCGCTATGACCGCGAGGTTGCGCTGCTGCTGCGCGATCGCAAGTCCAACGAGCCGCTCTACGAGGCGCGGGCCAGCAACGACGGCCTGACCGAAGGCGACCTGGCGATGATGGCCGCCTTGTTCGAAGCCTCGATGGTCGACTTCCCGCAGACACGGCCGGAGCCGCATCGCGTCACGGTGCAGCTGGGGGGCACGCCGCTGACGTCGAGCTCGCCGGTGGCCCCCGCCGCACCGGTCGCCCCCGGCAAGTAGCCCCCCATCGCGGGGACGCCGCCTGACGCCCCCGACCGACTGCGTCCGACGACGCCCCGATAATCGCGGTTTCTCCACAGGGACCGCGATTTTTCTATGTCGCTGAACATTGTCGTGATGGCCGCGGGCAAGGGCACCCGCATGAAGTCCAGCCTGCCCAAAGTGCTGCACAAGCTGGCAGGTCGCTCGCTGCTGCAGCATGTGCTGACCCGGACGGCCGCGCTGGATGCCGACGCCCGGATCGTGATCACCGGCCACGGCGCCGAGCAAGTGGAGGCAGCGATCAGCGGACCCGGCCTGCGCTTCGTGCGACAGATGCCCCAACTGGGTACCGGCCATGCCATCCAGCAGACGGTCCCGGCCCTGGTGGCCGGCGGCAGCACCCTGATCCTCAGCGGCGACACCCCCCTGATCAGCACCCCCACCACCCGCGCCATGGTGGACGCCTGCGAGGGCCGACAGTTGGTGCTGCTCACGATCGAGTACGCCGACCCGACCGGCTATGGCCGCATCGTGCGGGACGGTGAGTCGGTGAAGGCCATCGTCGAGCACAAGGACGCCACACCCGAGCAGCGCACCATCCGCGAGTGCTACACCGGGGTGATGGCAGCCCCCACCGAGGCGCTGAAGCGCTGGGTCGGCCAGCTCGACAACCGCAACGCGCAGGGCGAGTACTACCTGACCGACATCGTCGCCATGGCGGTGGCGGAGGGCGTGCCGGTGGTGGCGGTGCGCACCACCGACGAGACCGAGGTGCTGGGCGTCAACAGTCCCACCCAGCTCGCCCATCTGGAGCGCCGCTTTCAGCGCCAGCAGGCCGACGCGCTGATGGAAGCTGGCGTGCGCCTGGCCGATCCCGCCCGCTTCGACCTGCGCGGCGAGCTGCAGTGCGGCCAGGATGTCGAGATCGACGTCAACTGCGTGTTCGAAGGCGCTGTCACCCTGGGTGATGGTGTGCGCATCGGCGCGAACTGCGTGATCCGCAATGCCACGATCGCGGCGGGCGCCCGCATCCATGAGTTCACCCACATCGACGGTGAGGCCGCCGGCGCCAGCGTCGGCGAAGGTGCGCTCATCGGTCCGTTCGCCCGGCTGCGGCCGGGGGCGCAACTGGGGGCGGAGGTCCACATCGGCAACTTCGTCGAGGTGAAGAACGCCACCCTGGCGCGGGGCGCCAAGGCCAATCATCTGGCCTACCTGGGGGACGCCACCATCGGCGAGCGGGTCAACTTCGGTGCCGGCTCGATCACCGCCAACTACGACGGGGCCAACAAGCACCGCACCACCATCGGTGCGGACGTGCATGTGGGCTCCAACTGCGTGCTGGTGGCCCCGGTCACGCTGGGAGATGGCGCCACCATCGGTGGGGGCTCCACCATCACCAAGGATGTGGCCGCCGGCCAACTGGCCGTGGCGCGGGGCCGACAAACCGTGATTTCCGGCTGGACCCGGCCCACCAAAAAGAAGTGACGGGGTGCTCCCGCGGGCCTAAAAGCCGTAAGCTTTAGACCTTGGGCGCCAGGATCTGTGACAACTTCACGGGTCTGCCCAGAGGATGGCCCGCTCCCCCCGACCTGTGGGAAGCGACCGGAACGGCGAATCCCTAGGATTGGCCCTGTTGTTGGCTCACCAGGTTGTGTTCCATGGCGACTACCGAAACCGCTGCTGACCGTGTCACCGCTGCCGAGGCCCAGCCTCTGCCGTCGGACGATGCATCGAACGTCCTGCCTCCGACCTCGGCGGCCCTGGAGGCGTTGATGTCGTCGGTCGATGCGGCGGAAAGCGCCGAGGCGACCGCCGCCCGCGCCGAGGCACTGGAACAACTGGCCCTGTCCCACGCCATGTGCGACCAGGCGGCCGATGCCTGCTTCTACCTGTGCCGCAGCCTGGGCCTGGCCCGGCAGCAGGAACCCGGCGGCGAGCCCGACCTGGAACTGCTGTTCCAGCTGCTGGGCGCGCTGGCGGACCTGCCGTCGGAAATCAACGCCATGCCGCTGCCCGAAGGTGAGGCCGACGGTCTGGGCATCGCCGAACTCTGCCACCAGCTCAGCGCGGCGCGCGAGCTGACCACCGAGGCATGGAACGAGGCGGCCGACCAGAACCACGCCTTGGCGCCGTGCCCCGCCGCTTCGGCGATGGCGCTGCACTGAACATCTGCATTGGGCCGGTCGCAGAGACCGGCCGCTGAGCGCCAAGGGCCTCCCGGCCCGTCATTTCCAAGCGGTGGCAGCCCGCCTCAATGAGGATTGCCGTCCGCGCCGCGATGTCCGCGCTCGTGACCGGCAATCAGCCGACTGACCCGCGACACCGATAAACCCAGCTCCCGCGCCAGCGCCGTCATCGACTGGCCGCCTTCGGTGTGGGCCCGATAGAGGGCCTCCTCCCTGCTGGTGCTGTTCTTGAGCCAATCGCGCCAGCCCCGTGGCCGTGTGGAACGCGCCGGCCGCTCACTCTGGCGCACGGTGCGCTGCACAAAGGCGGCGTCGCCGAGAAAGATCTGGTGGCGCAACTGGCCCCAGATGTTGAGATCCGGCTGCGCAGTGACCATGGCCTGATAGCGCTGGGCCGCCCGTCGACGGTCTGCCGCATTTTGCGGCACCCGCCCCAGCACATGGGTCCAGAGGCCTTCGACCTCCAGCCACTCCGGGGCCGGTGCCAGCCCGGCGTGGGCGCGGTAGCTGCTCCACGTCCACCCCTCCGGTGACGAGACCAATCCGCTGCGACGGCCGATCAGTTCGACATAACGGCAGGCATCCAGCAGCAGGTGATCGCGATCCACCAGCACCGCCTTGAAACGGCCCTGGAACACATGCCCGGTCTGGCCATGGCGGCGATTGTGGGCCTGGGTGTAGACGCCATTGAGATGGCGCATCAGCCGGGAGAGATTGGCCTGCCGCGTGAACAGCAACAGTTCATAGTGTTCGCGGCCCAGGCCGTAAGCCAGCACCTGCGCATCGAAGCGCTGTGCTGCCTGATCAATCAGATCCAGCAGCACGCGACGATCGTCGTCGTCAGCGAACACCGCCGACTCACCCCGTGTGGCCACGTGGTAGACAGCGCCGGGGAACTCGATGCGAAGCGGTCGGGCCATCCCTTCAAACTAGGCGAGGAACCCCCAAAAAACAAGTGGGCGACGCCACCTGAACCGGGTGGCCGACTCGTCTTCCCTTGCGCTTGCGGCCGCTTTTCACGGGCCCCAGCGGATCGGCGCAAGACGTGGCCCCTGGCGCAGTGAGTCGCCGCCGGGGTCAGGACTGAAGCGCTCCGACGGCCCAAGCCTGGATCGCTGGTCGGTTGGCTGGATCGCTAGATCGCTGGTTGGTTGGTTGGCGGGCTGGCCCCGGCAACCGCAGCCCGCCCTCCAGCAACCTTACTGCTGACCCAGCTTGGCCAGCACCTGCAGGACCGCATCCTGGCCCATGCTGCGGGCATCCGCCAGTTCACCGCCGAGGGTGGCGCCCAGCACCTGGCCGTCCCGGCTCAGCACGGCGACCGTCGGGATGCCCTTTTTCAGGGTCACGCCCATCTGGTTGGCCACGTCCACATTCCGGTCGAAACGACCGACGTTGACCTTCACCGTGACGAAGCGCTTGTGCACTTCGGCGGCCAGTGCGCCCTGGCCGAAGCCGCGATCCAGGGCCAGGCAATCCTTGCACCAGTTGGCGCCGTAGACCACCAGCACCTGCTTGTGCTCGGCGGCCGCGCGGGTGAGCGCCTGGTTGATGTCCGCCCGGGCGTCGGCCTGCTCGTTGTAGGGAGCGCTCGTCTCGGCGGCCAACGAGGGGAGCGACAGGACCGCTGCCAAGGCGGCGGTCACCAGGGTGATGGAGGTGCGTCGTTTCATGCGCGCGAGTGTGCCATCGGCGCCAATTCCACGGTGGGCGCGGGATGTGCCGTAGGGGTTCGCCCGTGCGCATGCGGTACAAACCGGGCTTCACATTCCGCAAAGAACCAAAGAGAACCGATCCATGGCCTCCAGCCTGCTTGCCCTGCTTGACGACATCACCACCGTCCTCGACGACGTGGCCCTGCTCTCCAAAGTGGCCGCCAAGAAAACCTCCGGCGTGCTCGGGGATGATCTGGCGCTGAATGCGCAACAGGTGACCGGCGTGCGAGCCGACCGTGAACTGCCGGTGGTGTGGGGCGTGTTCAAGGGCTCGCTGCTCAACAAGGCCATCCTGGTGCCGGCGGCGTTGGCCATCAGCGCCTGGGCGCCCTGGCTGGTGACCCCGCTCCTGATGGTGGGCGGCGCCTACCTGTGCTTCGAGGGCGTCGAGAAACTGGCCCATCGCTGGCTGCACTCGCCGGAGGATGATGCGCATGCCGAGGCCATCGAACAGGCATTGCTGGATCCGAACGCCGACCTCGCCGCGCTGGAGCGGGACAAGATCAAAGGCGCAATCCGGACCGATTTCATCCTGTCCGCCGAGATCATCGCCATCACGCTTGGAACGGTGGCCGATTCCAACTTCACCACCCGGCTGCTGGTGCTGACCGGCATCGCCCTGGCGATGACGATCGGCGTCTACGGTCTGGTCGCCGCGATCGTGAAGCTGGACGATGCCGGCCTGTGGCTGAGCCGCCGCGGTGCTGCCTGGCAGCAGTCACTGGGGCGCGGTCTGCTGGCGCTGGCGCCGTGGCTGATGAAGGTGCTGTCGGTGGCAGGAACGGCCGCGATGTTCCTGGTCGGCGGGGGCATCCTGACCCACGGCCTGGGCGTGCTGCATGAGGGCATCCAGCATCTGGTGGCAACGCTGGGCGCCAGCGGCTTTGGGCAGACCGTCGTGGAACTGCTCAGCGATGCGCTCGTCGGCATCGTCGCCGGCGCGATCGTGCTGGGCGCGGTGACGCTGATCCAACGGCTGCGCGGTCGCTGAAGGGACACCGGACGGCGGCGATCCGCCGTCCTTGACTCAATCGCGCTGATAGGGCGGCAACGAGGCACCGCAGTCGCGACAAAAGCGGGCCTCGGGCAAGTGCCCCTCGCTGAGGCAGACCTGGCAGGTGCGGGTCGTGGCCGGGCGCTGCCGGCGTTGAGCGGTCATCTCGGCGGTCACGATGCCGGTGGGCACCGCCAGGATGCCCCAGCCCACCAGCATCATCAGCGAAGCAATCGCGCGACCGAAATCCGTCTTCGGCGTGATGTCGCCGTAGCCGACCGTGGTCATGGTCGTGATCGCCCAATAGATGCTCGCCGGAATGCTGCTGAAGCCGTTGTGGGGGCCCTCCACCACATACATGACGGTGCCCAGCACCACCACGATCATGACCACCACCGAAATGAACACCGAGATCTTGCGGGCACTGGCCCGCAGGGCCTCGACCAGCATGGCCGTCTCCGCCACATAGGCGCTCAGCTTGAGCACCCGGAACACCCGCAGCAGCCGCAACACCCGCACGTCCACCAGCGCATACAGCTCCGGCATGAAGAGCGCCAGGTAGGTCGGCAGCACGGCCAGCAGGTCGACGATCCCGTAGAAGCTGCGCGCATAGCGCCACGGATGCCGCACGCAGGCCAGCCGCAGCAGGTATTCGATGGAGAACACCGCGGTCAGCAGGTACTCGCTCACCGTCAACCATGTGCCGTGCCGGGCCCGGAACGAGGCGACGCTCTCCAACATCACCACCGCGATGCTGAACAGCACCAGGCCGATCAAGGCCAGGTCGAAGCTGCGGCCCGCGCGGGTATCGGCTTCGAAGATGACGGTGTAGACCTTCAGTCGCCACCCTGACAGGGGACGGCCCAGGCGTTCGGCTTCGGGGCGGCGGTCACGGGGCTCGATCGGCTTGGGCATCGCTGGTATGGTGGGAAATCAAGGGCGCGGGCGCCGCTTCGCACTGCCGTGGGGCGTCCCGGACCGGTCGTCCGTGCGGGGGGCGGGAGCTCCCGGCGCATCGCCAGCCGACAGTGCGAAGCGGCCAGGGGCGAATGTACCGGCTGCGGCGCACTGTGGATGCACACCGACATCAGTACAGGAAAGCAGTCGTCATTGACGGCGTCGCGACCCCCATGGGAGCGTTCATCGCGGAGAATCACACCATGAAGACGCATCAGATCGAGATCCAGAAGTTCAAGGCCGCCTCCAATTCCAGCCACGGCACCGTGAGCTTCAAGGTCGACGCCATGGTCACCGCGCGCCAGCCGGTGGACGGCATCGAACCTTCCTCCCTCATCACCATGAGCGAGGCCAATGCCCGTGTGCTGATGGCCTTGCTGAAGGCCCAGCTCACCGAATTCGACGGCCGCAAAGCCCGCAGCCAGCGCTGACACTCCCGCCCTCCCCGACCCCTCAGGACCCCGACCACCATGGATTTTCCGCAGTACCAACCCGACAAGGCCGACTACCTGCCGCTGACCGACGACGAGCTGCAGGACCTCGACGACTGGCTGTCCGACGTGCCCACCGACTCCGCGATGAACATCGAGGCGCTGGACGGCTACCTCAGCGCCATGCTGCTCAGCCCCTCCCCCCTGACCGACAAGCCGGGCGTGGAGTGGATGTCGCCCATCTGGGGCGGCGGCGATCCGTTCCAGAGCGGCAAGCAACGCAAGCGCATCGGCCTGTGGCTGCTGCGGCATGTGCACAGCCTCGCGGTGCAGTGGGGCTCCAAGCAGCAGGAGTGGGAGCCGATCTTCAGCGTGGCCGAAGAAGGCGAGCAGCAATTGGTGGATGCCGAGGACTGGTGCACCGGTTTCATGATCGGCGTCGATCAGGACGGCGACGCCTGGAGCCCGCTGTTCGAGCACGTCAAGACCGCGGCCGCACTGGCCCCGATCGCGCTGCTGGGCGGCGACGAAAGCCAGCTCAGCGCAGAGGACCAGGAAAAACTCACCGATCTGCATTGGCGTGATGCGCTCAGCCGAGAGGTGCCGGAAGGCGTTCTCACCCTGTGGACCCTGCGCGAACAAGCGGACTGATCCAGCCGCACTGAGAAGAACAGCGACCAACCAGCACTGACGGGTGACGATGAAGGCGACGGTGAAGGCGACGGTGAAGCCCGCGATCGGGCAGATGGCGCAAGCGGCCTCGGCGCAACTTGCACAGGCCTGGCCTCGGTGGCAGGCGCGGGCACCTCAGCGCTGGGTCGCGGGGCTTCTGGTCACGGCGTCGCTGCTGGCGGGGTGCGGCAGCACCGTCGTCAACCCGGTCAGCGGGCGCGCGGAGCGCAGCGTGATGTCGCTGCAGCAGGAAGTCGAGGAAGGCCGCAAGGCCCACCAGCAGGTGCTCAAGAGCACCACCCCGGTCGATGATCCGGCGCTGCAGGCCTATGTCACCGCCCTGGGCAAGAAGCTGGCGGCCCAATCCCACCGGGCCGAACTGGACTGGCACTTCACTGTGCTGGACAGTCCCGAGGTGAATGCCTTCGCCCTGCCCGGCGGCTATGTGTACGTGACCCGCGGCATCCTCGCCTACATGGAAAACGAGGCCGACCTGGCCGGCGTGATGGGCCATGAGATCGGCCACGTGACCGCCCGTCACGGCGCGCAGCGTGCCACCCGTCAGCAGACCGCCGGCATTGGCGTGCTGGCCGCCACGGTGTTGGGGGTGTTGCTGGAATCGCAAGGCGTCGGGGGCGCGGCCGACATGGCCGGGCAGGTGTCGCAGAACGTCGCGGCAGGCTATGTCGCGTCATACAGCCGGGAGCAGGAGCTTCAAGCAGACGAGCTCGGCGCCGAGTACCTGGCCCGCAATCGCTACGACCCCAAACACATGGTCGATGTGATCCAGGTGTTGAAGGATCAGGAGCAGTTCGCCGCCGACCAGGCCCGCGCCCAGGGCCGACAGCCCGGCACCGGCAACAACTGGCTGGCCTCGCATCCCAGCAATGAACAACGCTTGCAGCGCATCCGCGACGAAGCGGCCGCGCTCACCGGCGATCGTCCGGTGGACGAGAACCGGGCCGCCTTCCTGCGAGCGATCGACGGCCTGGTCTTCGGGGACAGCCCGTCGCAGGGCCTGGTGCGCGGCCAACAGTTTCTTCACCCGTCTCTGGACATCGCCCTCACCGCACCTGCCGGCTGGACGCTGGCCAACGACAGCGAGTCGCTCACCGTGATGAGCCCGGCCCGTGATGCGGCGCTGATTCTTCAGTCGGTACCGACGCAGGCGGGAAGCTCCCATGAGGAGATCCTGCGACGCTGGGGCGCCGAACAGGGACGCACCGATGCCAAGCGCATCAACGGGCTGAGCGCCACCCGCTTCAGCGGTGTCCGCCGCAATGCAAAGGGCCAGCGGGGGCAGGCAGAGCTCACGCTGATCACCAGCGCCAAGGGTCAAGTGTATGCCTTGGCCTATGCGGCGAAGGATGCCGCCTCTCTCCAAGCCCAGCGGGCCGCCCTGACCCAGGCGGAAGAGAGTTTCCGCGCGCTGACGGCACAGGACAAGCAACTGGCCAAGCCATGGAAGATCAGCTTGCGCGCGTTCCCGCCCGGCGGCTTTGCCGAACTCGCGAAGAGCTCGGTGCTGTCAGAGGCCCAACTCAAGCTGCTCAACGGACACTACAGCAGCGGCACCGCACCTGCAGCCAAGTCTTTGGTCAAGGTGGTGACGGCAGCGCCTTGATTCAGGCCTGCCAGACGCCGTATCCGGCCTCTCGTAGGCCGATCGCCAGTTCGACTTCCATCTCCCGCGCCGCCTCATAAGGCATCGGATTGAAGACTTCATACAGCGAGGGCAGCAGGCGCAGCCCGTACTCGAAGACGAAGCGATTCGACTGGATGCCGGCCTTGTGCTTGTCGAAGCGCAAATCCGGGTCCAGGCCCGTCATGCCGACATAGACGAAGGGCTTGCCCAGTTGATGATCCGGGTTGGCCTTGCGAAACCGCGCTTCATTCCAGACCCGGTCCGACAGCTCAACCACATAGACATGGTGATGGTGTCGCACCCGGGCGGGTTTGGAGGTGGTTGATTTTCGGGGCGCGGTCACGGCCGACGGTCCTGCGTGGGGGCGGATTCGAGGCGAGGCGCCGCTGCGGCCATGGGACGCAGCGGTGCTTCCAGGGCCACACTCTAACGCCAGGGCGCTCGATGGGCTGCGGCCCGTGCCCGTCCGCCTGTCGATGCGGCTGGGCCTGGACCTTCGGGCAGCAGCCTTGCCCGGCTGTCAGCCGGCCCCCAAGCGGTTGGGAGCGGACACGTCTCAATGCGCCTTGAGACTGTGGGTCACACCGCTTCGTTGCGCATACCTCATCGCAGGCTCCCGAACCGTGGGCACGAGCGACTGATCCATGTGCACCATGGCCTCGCCCAGTCCCAGCGCACGCTCGATGATGCCCAGCATCGCCATCGCCCCACGGATCAGGTCTCGGACGTTGGCGGCCACCACCACTGCTTCGTCGTCATCCGGCAGCGGGTTCTCGTCGACGAAGTCCCGTTCCAGACGCGCCACCAGCTCGATGGCGGCTGCGGCCTGCTGAAGCCGCTCACGCAGCGAGGCCAGCGCGGCCCGCACGGTGATGTCTCTCCGTGGCGCCAGCCAATCCAGATTGCCGCATGGGAATCGGCTGCGACTGGGGTACATGCGGCAGAGGTAGAGGAAGTCGTCGAAGGTCTCGTCATCCAGGCGGAGCAGCGGCTTGATGTCCAAGAGCGGGACGATGGCGGCCAGCAGCTTGTTGCGCCGGAGGGCGCTTTGCATGGCCTCGGGGCGTCGATCGGGCGAGGTGTCGTTCTCGCGCAGCCCCGCCGTGGACCCCTTGGACTTGAGCGACGCGCCGAACCGAGCCGCCGCCACGGCTGCCGCCACCATCGGGTCGGTCGACGACGAGCTCGGACCCGTTTTCTGCGGCGAGGCCGGTCGAGCAGCGGCGAAGGGCGATTCGGCAAGTCCTGCAGCGGGCCGCGCAGACGTCGCCAACCGACCGGCGTTGTCGTCGGAATCGTCCTTGTCGTCGCCCTCAGTGTCGCCCTTGGCGTTGCACACGGTGTCGCCCTTGGCGTCGCACTCGACGCCGGGGACGGACTCGGCAGGCAGAGCGACCCGCTGCACAGACACCTGCGTCTGAATGCTCGCCCCGTTCGCTTCAATCGATTCAATCGATTCACCCTTCGCCACCCGTGTCTGTGGCGTCATGGGTGCAGGACTTGCGGACACCGAATCAGGATCGTGCGCTGGGGTGGGAGAAATCTTCTTGGCCATCGTCACTCGCAGTGGTGGGGTCGACTCGTCGGAGTCGACAGAATTGATCGCAGAGACTGGGCCGCTCGCCCTGCTGCCGCCCGGTTTCGTCAGGGCGCGTGAAGGCTGATCACGGACGTTAGGACGAGGTTCAATGCAACGATTGCACCTACTTTGAACCATCCGATTGCGTTGCGTTCCTCAACGTACCTGGCTGGCGTGGAAAGCTCACCGCCGCCCTGGCTCTTCAGCAGAACCGACCGTCTCCAGGTGAAAGACGCCCATCATCTCGGCGCCGCACCGCTGGCCACGACGACAAAGATCAAAGGCTGCGAGCGCCTCACGCTTGGTTTCAAGTTGACCGACTTGATCAAGTGGGGCCATTGAGAAGAAGACGGGGGAATCCTGGCATATCCTGGGGATCGTCGTGCGGGTCGACCGAGCCCGAGACATCTCTGGATCACAGTCGCGAGCCGATGCGAGCGCAATCCGACGACATCGACATCGACATCGACATCGACATCGACATCGACCAAGACGGAAGACGGAAGACGGAGAATCTCGCGCCATGATCAATCGCTCGCTCACCTTCATGCTGCTCATGGCCTCGGTATCCGCCGTCCACGCAGCGACCTGCCAATCCGGCACTTGGTCCGGGACACTGGGAAAGCTGCCGATCACGCTGCAGTTGGAGGCGACACAGCGCGATGATCCGCTGTCGGGCCGCTATTACTACCGCGATGCGATGGCGGAGCTGGAGCTCAAGCAAGACCCGGCGAATGATCGGCAGTGGGTGGAGATCGACGACAAGGGTCAGGCGACCGGCCAATTGCGCCTTGATTGCGACGGGACGATGCTCACCGGCGAATGGCGCACACCCAGCGGTGTGAAGACCTTGCCGATCCAGGCCATGCGCATTCCGGATGAGCAATACCATGCGGCGCGTCTTGCCTCGATCAAGCCAACCACACGCGGCACAACGCGCATCGGAAATGGCAGCTACGAGCGGCTGGTGCTCGACGCGGCAGGCGCCAGCATCCAGGCGGTCCGTCTGCAGGGCACGTCGACAGGAATCCTGGCGATCAACCAGTCGCTCTGGCAGCAGGCCACCGAGACGCTGGGCGAGCACCTCGATTGCCGCGCCGAAGCCCGCCGCGAGCGTGGCCGAGCGTCCGAGTTCGAATCCAATCTTCAGGAAGACGTCGTGGCCTGGAGCCGTGGTTATGTCGCTGTGTCCTTGAACAACGAGGGCTACTGCGGCGGCGCGCATCCCTGGCACGGCGAGAGTTTTCGCACCTACCGTCTGGACACCGGCGCGCAGGAGGATGTGACCCAGTGGCTGCGCGAAGACCTGCGCCAGGGCATTGAGAAAGACTCTGCCCTGGGCAGGCAACTGATGGCGCGCTATCGCAAGACACCCAACGGCGCCGAGCCCGAATGCATCGACGGCATCACGCTGTCGCTGTCAGGCGTGCATCCGGTCGCTCAGGGACTGGCGTTTCAGGCGGATGCGCCGTATGCGCTGACGCCTTGCATCGAGGTGGTGGTGCTGCCCATCGATGTGGTGTTGCCTTTCCTGACGGCAGAAGGTCGCAAGGCGTTGCAGACCTTCCGTTGAACGGCCAGGGCCATCAGGCGCGGGAAGCGGGCAGCCGGCAAGCGGTAAGCTGAACGATGGGTAGAGGATTCCGCAGGGCTGTCCAGTTTGACCGTCCAGGCTCAGGCAGGCGCATTGGCATGCCAGGCGTTGATCTGCTCATAAGGCGCCGTCGCGCCGCCGCACACCACGACAAGCGGTGCCTGGAAGGACGCCAGCACCGTCGAATCGGCCTCATACAGCGCAGCCAGCGCGGCGCCGCACGCGGGCTCGACCAACAATCGATGGTCCTGCAGAAACTGCAGGCAGGCGGCCAAGGCGGCACGATCCGACACCACATGGCTGCGGATGTCGTGCGAACGTGTCAGCTCGAACGCCTGCGCACAGACCTGCTTCGCGCCCAGCGAGGTCGCCACGCTGGAGATCGCGTCCAGCGTCACGCGACGTCCGGCGTGCATCGACTGCGCCAGCGAGTCGGCACCGTGCGTCTCCACCGCAATGACCGGGACATCCGCCAAGCCCTGACGACGCAACCCCTCCACCACGCCCGACAGCAGGCCACCGCCGCCCACCGCGACCACCACCGCATCGAAGCGCAGGCCCTCGCGCACCACCTCGTCGATGAGCGAGGCATGACCGGCCCACAGCAGGGGGTCGTCGAACGGATGGAGAAAGGCGGTGTGGGCATCCAGCAGCGACTGCGCCCGTTCATTGGCCTCCTGCCACGACGCGCCATGCACGATCAGGGTGGCGCCCTCCTGCTCGATCAGCCGGCGCGCATGGGCGGTGGCGGTCTCCGGCACCACGACCGTCACCGGGATGCCCAACCGGCGGCCCGCATAGGCCACCGCGATCCCGGCATTGCCGCCCGATGACGACACGAACCGGGTCTTGCCCGCCGCCGCATGCGCCTCGCACGCCGCGCCGATGCCGCGCAGCTTGAAGGACCCCACAGGCTGCAGCGCGTCCAGCTTGAGCCAGACCTCCTTGCCGGTGCGAAGAGTCAAGGGACGGGACGAGATGAGCGGCGTGTGAATATGCAGCGGCATGGGAAGCGGGAGGAGAGTCAGAAGTGGGAAACACCTCGCTCGCCGTTGTCGCGAGCGCACTGTCGGCTAGCGTAGCAGCCCCCGTCCCGGGGCGCTCATCGCCTTGCCTTATGTCAAGCCAGCCCTCGGTCCAGCCACGCAAATGAAGGTCATCGCGGTAACGTGTTTGCCTTTGATCAACAGGGGGCTGCGTTGCCGATCGAACTCTTCAACAAGGGCGAACACCGCTGCCTGATGTTCTGCGACATCGAACACGGCGACGGGGTCCAGTCCAATCAGTTTCTGATCGTCGACAACGGCACCGGCGCGGTCATCGATCCGGGCGGCAACCTCGCCTACAACGATCTGTATGTCGGGATGACGGGCTGCTTTCCGCCGCATCGGCTGTCGGCGATCGTGGCATCGCACGCGGACCCCGACATCATTGCGTCGCTGGATCGGTGGATGACCGCCACCTCTGCCCCGGTCTACATCTCCAAGGTGTGGGAACGTTTCGTCCCGCACTTCTGCAAGCCGGGAAAGACGGCCGGGCGCATCGTCGGCATTCCGGATGGCGGCATGCGCATCGCGGTGGGCCAGAGCAAGTTGGTCGCCTTGCCGGCGCATTTCCTGCACTCGGAAGGCAACTTCCAGTTCTGGGACGAGACCAGCGGCATTCTGTTCTCCGGCGACCTGGGCGTGTCGATCGGCGTGGATCCGGCCACGACCATCACCGACCTCCGTCCCCACATCCCCTCGATGCAAGCCTTCCATCGCCGCTACATGGTGAGCGGCAAGGTGCTCAAGTTGTGGGCATCGATGGTGCGTTCGCTGCCCATCCGCATGCTGGTGCCGCAGCACGGCGCGCCGATGGCGGGTGCCGCGATCGAGCAATTCATCGACTGGGTGTCGACGCTGGAATGCGGCATCGACGTCATGACCCAACGGGACTACAGCATCCCGGCCTAAGCCGCCGCAGCGCCGTCCGGGTGACGCGCCTGCCAGGCTCGCAGCGCCTGGCGATAACGGTCCATCTCCAAATCATGGAGATCGAAGATGCAGGGATCGCAGCCGTTCCCGCAGCAGGCATCCAGGTCAGGCTGCACGGGCGGCGTGGGCATGGGATCGGAAGCCATGTCGATCGCGCCAGACGTAGCGGCATCCGCCGCCGCGGTCGGATTGACGCCTGACAACGTCAACGTTCCGAGCGGGGGCAAGTCAGTGGCACTCATGCGTGGGATTCTCGCTCGGCTTGGACGAGGTCTTTCGCCGGCAGCCCAACTCGCCACCTCTTGCGCATGTACCGAGGTCGGCCGTCCAGACAGCGCTGAGCAACGTCCACAGCAAGCGCGGATCCAGACAATGCAAACGGGCCGCAAAAGCGGCCCATGGCGGATGCATCTTGGGGACTTCAGCCGAAACGGATGAGGTGCCCAAGGCCAATCGTCAGGCCTCGGCCGTCAGCTTCGCGGCAGGCGCGACAGCGGCCGTGGGAACCGCCGCATCCGCCCAGAACAAGTGCTCCAGGCCATAGACCCGGGCCAGTTCGCGCAGAGGCGACGGCGCCTGCAGCAGATCAAGTTGCCAGCCATCCTGACCGCACAGGCGCAGGGCGCTGAGCAGCAGGCTGAGGGCCGCGGAGTCGAAGTCGATGAGACCGCTCGCGTCCAACGTGACGGAGCGACCCGCCGCATTGCCGACCTGGGCCATCTCAGCGCGCAAGGCGCCTTCCAGCTGGCCCCAGACCTCCGGGACGTTGTCCATCCGAAGACGGGCGGGCAGCTTCAACATCGTTCAGCCCTTGGCCTTCGGTGCGGACGCCGCCGACGCGGGCTTGGCATTGCGATCGGCCAGTGCCTTGATCAGGCCATCGATGCCCTTGGCATTGATTTCCTGAGCGAAGCTGTTGCGGTATTGGTCCGCCAGCCAGATGCCCAGCACATTCACGTCATAGATCTTCCAGCCGGCGTCGGTCTTCTCCAGACGGTAGTCGAGCTGGATCGGGTCGCCCTTGCCGCGGATTTCGGTCCGCACGACCACTTCGGTGTCCTCCGGCGCTGCGCGCAGCGGCTTCAAGGCAATCGTCTGCTCCTTCACCTGGGTCAGCGCGCCGGCATAGGTGCGGACCAGCAGGGTCTTGAACTCATCCTGCAGGCGCTGCTTCTGCTCGGGCGTGGCCTGACGCCAGAAGCGACCCACGGCCGACGAGGTGATGCGCTGGAAGTCGACATGCGGCATGACCTTGGTGTTGACCAGGTCCATGATGCGGTTGACGTCGCCGCCCTGGATCGCCTTGTCGCTCTTGACGGCGTCCAGGGTCTCGATCGACAGCTGACGGATCAGTTGGTCGGGCGCGGAAGCGTCTGCGGCGAACGAGGCCAGCGGGCTCAGCGCGGCCATCGACAGGGCCAGGCGCAACAACAGTCGTTTGGTGGAATTCATGCTTGTCCTTTCTCTCTTCATGACATGGACGGACACGTCTTCAACGCGGCAAGTCCGATGCCGGTTCACCGGTCGCCACCCGCGGCGTTACCGGTTGTTTCACCCGTCGAATCAACGGCCAGGGGTTGCAGCCGGTTTCTCGTCGGGCGTGATGACTTCATAGTCGTCATCCTCTTCTTGTTCCTTGTGGGTCTTCACATTGCGGCGCTGCAGGTAGGCGTCGCGGATGAAGGTGTATTTGTCCAGCGCGATGCCATCGAGCATGTCGGTCACGCGGAGCAGGTTGGCCCGGGTGTTGATCAACTGCAGCGCGGTGATGCCGACCTTGTACTCGCCGTTATCAAACAGATAGGCCGGCGAGTAGTAGACATTGGCCGGCAGGGTCGCCGAATCACGCAGCGACGACGGGCCGAGCAGCGGCCACACGATGTAGGGCCCGGTCTTCACGCCCCAATAGCCAAGCGTACGGCCCAGGTCTTCGCTGTTCTTCTCCAGGCCTGCGGGCGTGGCGATGTCGATCAGGCCAGCCAGACCGAAGACGCTGTTGACCGCCACGCGCATGGTTTGCTGCGCACCGGTTTTCAGTCGGCCCTGAAGGAACAGGTTGACCGCCGACCACGCATCCGAGAAGTTGCCGAAGAAGTTGTCCACGGCCTGACGAGCCGGCGACGGCACGAGGTCGCTGTAGGCAGTGGCCACCGGACGCAGGATGTTCTCATCCAGCTTCTCGTTGAAGTTGAAGACCTTCCGGTTCCAGTTCTCCCACGGATCCAGGCGATTGCGTGCACGCGGACCGGGTGCTGGCGCATCCGAAGCGGCCTGCGCCGCTTGACCGGCCTGGCCTGCGGCAGCGGGCTCCGCTGCAGAGGCGGCGGCCGCGGACGCCGCCGGCGCGTTGTCAGAAGCCGCTGCCGCGGCAGCAGCCGCGGCATCGGCCACGGATTGATCCTCAGCGCGCGCCGGGCCCGAGGCGGCATCGGCGGCACTGGCGGCCTCGCTGGCCGCCTGCGCGGCAACCACCGGGGCGACGACGCCTTCAACAAGCGTCGCCGGGACGGTCTGAGCCTGCTCCGTCTGGACGACGTCGGACGGCGCGGGCGTTGCAAACGCTGGCACACCGGCCAGCAGCGCGGCGCTCAGCAGCAGCGGACGCAGCGCATCGCGCGAACCGCCCGTACGTGGCCCTGTTTGGGCATGTTCTGTCATGGCTTCTCTCCCGAGGATGCATCGGCCGCCTTGTTATAGAGGAATTGGCCGATCAGGTTTTCCAGCACGACCGCGGACTGGGTCTGCTTGATCATGTCTCCGGCGACCAGATTCTTCTCGTCCGCGCCGGGTTCCAGGCCGATGTACTGCTCACCCAGCAGGCCCGAGGTCAGGATCTTGGCGGAGCTGTCCTTGGGGAAGGCCACGCCGTGGTTGAGTTTCAGGACCACGCGGGCCTGGAAGCTCTTGTCGTCGAAGCTGATCGAGTCCACGCGGCCGATCACCACGCCGGCACTCTTGACCGCCGCACGCGGCTTGAGGCCGCCGATGTTGTCGAATTTGGCGGTGACGGTGTAGGTGTCTTCAAAGTTCAGGCTCAGCAGGTTGCCGGCCTTGAGTGCCAGGAAGAGCAGCGCCGCGCCGCCCAGCAGGACGAAAAACCCGACCCACGCGTCATAACGAGAGGATTGCATCAGCAACTCCGGATCAAATCGAAAGAAACAGTCTTGACTACAGCCAGGGCAGTGAGTGGCCCGGACTCAGATGGAGAACATCATCGCGGTCAGCATGAAGTCCAGCGCCAGCACCGCCAGCGAGGACACCACCACGGTACGCGTTGTGGCCTGGGACACACCTTCCGGAGTGGGCTTGCAGGCATAGCCCTGAAGGAGGGCCACGAAGCTCACCGTCACGCCGAAGGCCAGGCTCTTGATGACGCCGTTGCCGACATCGGCGAAGACATCCACGCCGCCTTGCATCTGCGACCAGAACGAGCCCGCATCGATGCCGATCAGCGGCACGGCCACCAGCCACCCACCCAAGATACCGACCGCCGAGAACACCGCCGCCAGCAAGGGCATGGCGATCACACCGGCCCAGAATCGCGGCGCCAGCACCCGCTGGATCGGGTCGACCGCCATCATCTCCATCGCGCTGAGCTGCTCGCCGGCTTTCATCAGACCGATTTCCGCCGTGAGCGACGTGCCTGCGCGTCCGGCAAACAGCAGCGCCGCGACCACCGGACCGAGTTCGCGCACCAGGCTCAAGGCGACCAGCAGGCCCACGGCCTCCGCAGAGCCGTAGCGCTGCAAGGTGTAGTAGCCCTGCAGCGCCAGCACGAAACCGACGAACAGGCCCGACACGCCGATGATGGACAACGACCGGTTGCCCAGATAGAAGATCTGCTCGCGCACCAGGCTGAAGCGACGCAGGCTCGCCCCCAGATGCATCACCAGGGCGCCCAGCAAACGCGCCGACCAGCCCCAATCAACAAGCCTGAGCCGCAGGCCGCGGCCAATGGCCGTGGTCACGTTCTTCATGCGGTCTCCTCGGCTTCGGGCAGGCCGAAGTCGGTGCGCACCGGCACCGCCGGCTGATGGAAACGAACCGGGCCATCGGCCTCGGCATTGACGAACTGGTGGACCAGGGGATCCCGGCTCTCGCGCAGCTCATCCGGGGTGCCCTGGGCGACGATGCCGCCATTGGCCACCATCACCACATGATCGGCAATGGTGAAGGTCTCGTGCAGGTCATGGGTGACGATGACGCTGGTCAGGCCGAGGGCGTCGTTCAGGTCGCGGATCAGGCGGGCAGTCACGCCCAGTGAAATCGGATCCAGACCGGCGAACGGTTCGTCATACAGCACCAGGTCGGGATCCAGCGCGATCGCCCGGGCCAGTGCCACGCGGCGCGCCATGCCGCCGGAGATCTCGTTGGGCATCAGGTCGCGGGAACCGCGCAGGCCGACCGCATTGAGCTTCATCAGCACCAGATCGCGGATCATGGCCTCGGACAGCTGCGTGTGCTCGCGCAGCGGGAACGCCACGTTCTCGAACACGCTCAGGTCGGTGAACAGCGCCCCGAACTGGAACAGCATGCCCATGCGACGGCGCTGGGCGTAGAGCTGGTCCTGGTTCATCGGTGCCAGGTCATGGCCATCGAACAGCACCTGGCCGGTCATGGGCCGCAATTGCCGGGTCAGCAGCCGCAGCAAGGTGGTCTTGCCACCGCCGGACGAACCGATCAGGGCGATCACCTTGCCGCGGGCCAGGCTCAGATTGACCTTGCTCAGGATGACCCGGTCGGCATAGCCACAGGTCACATCCTTCACCTCGATCAGAGGGCCGGCAGATGTTGTTGATTTGGGATCGGTGAATGCCATTTCTTGGTATGGATCCGGACGGGCGGCCGCCCGGGAGCCGGGATCATAGGGTAAAGCCCGGATTGATGCCGGAGCGGATCTGGGGCGCTGGCGAATTGCGACAGTCCGATGAACGCGCTTGACGCCGTCACCCGCTTGCTGAGCAAGGCTTGCACCACCCCGCGCCCCCACCTTTGGGAGACCGACGGCCACCCCATCCGCCGGCCCGCTCCCCTCTCGCACGCCCCCTGCGCCTAGAGGCAAACGTGACGAACTGCACATTTGGAGACCCCCGCAAGACGGGCGGAACCCGAGGCGCGATGAGCGGCCTCGCCTTCATCATGTCGTTGTCGATAATTTCTGCAAATAGGAGTGATTCATGCTTGGGAACACCCACACCAATGTCAATAAGCCCACAAATCGCGGGGAGCGGGGCTTCACACTGATCGAATTGATGGTCGTCGTGGCGATCGTCGGCGTGCTGACGGCCATTGCGTTGCCGTCCTACCGGGATTACGTGGTCCGCGGTCAACTCACCGAAGCGGTGAGCAACCTCACCACCCTGCGTGCCGACATGGAACGCTACTACCAGGACTTCCGCACCTACCAGGCCGTCGGCAGCACCTCGACCCCGCCGTGCACGGCAGCCGGCACCGTGTTGGGCAAGTTCACGGTGAGCTGCCCCGCCGCCACGCTGTCGGCCAATGGCTATGTGCTGCAGGCTGTGGGCGTGACCGGCAGCCCGGCCGCCGGCTTCACCTTCACCGTGAACGAGAAGGACGAAAAGAAAACCACCGCCGCGCCCACCGGCTGGAATACCTGCACCACGAAGTGGCTCACTCGCAAGGGCGACTCATGCTGACCCGCCAACGTGGTCTGACGCTGATCGAGCTGATGGTGGTGGTGGCCATCATCGGCCTGCTGACCGCACTCGCCATGCCCGGCATGCGCGCCTGGTCCGCCAACGCGCAGCTGCGCAGCACGGCCTCCGCGTTGCAGACCAATCTCAAGCAGGCCCAGGCCGAAGCGGTGCGCAGCTTCCGCCAGGTGGTCTTCTTCCGAACCAACGCCACCACCTGCACCGGTGCGGAACAGGCTGCGGCCGCCGGCACTCGCTGGGTCATCAAGATCCTGCCGCTGACCAGCAGCGGCACCGCGTCCGCCACCCAGTGCGGCAATCTGCTGGACAACGCACCGACCATTGCGGTGACCGGCCCGACCGCCGTCTGCTTCAACGCCAATGGTCGCCCGCTGGCCTTGACCAACACCCAGACCGGCGTCGGCGCCGCCTGCACCACCGGGTCCGGCGGCCGAATCATCTACGGCATGGACTCCACCTCCTCGTCGGAAGCCAATCTCAAGAAGCTGCAGGTCTGGCTCACGCTCGGCGGCACCGTCCGCATGTGCGAGAAGACGCGGCAGGTGTCATCCACCCTGCCCGACGGCTGCCCGGAAATCAACCAGACGCCCACCACATGAACCCGCACACCCGTATGCCCAGCCGGCGTCGTCGTGCCCGTGGCATGACGCTGATCGAAGTGCTCTGCGCCATCTTGGTGATGACCGTCGGCCTGCTGGGCCTGGTCTCGCTGATGGCGCGGGCCTCGCAAGCCACCGGCGCCACCGAGGACGCCCAGCGCGCCGCCGTGCTGGCCAATGAGATCGCCACCGAAATGTGGCTGGCCGGCACCATCACGCTGCCTGCAGCCACGGTGACCGCCTGGCAGACCCGCGTGGCCGCCGCGACCGACCAGGGCCTGCCTTCGGGCACCGGCACCATCACCTCGGTCAACCAGGTCGCCCGCATCACGATCACCTGGACGCCGCCCAGTGGGACGGCACGCCAATACTTCACCGACGTGCGGTTGAACAACTGACCATGACCCAGCACCGCCGCCCCTTTCCTCCCCGCACCCGCCAGCGCGCGATGCGGGCCTCGCACGGCTTCTCGCTGATCGAGCTGATGGTCTCCATCGTCATCGCCATGGCGATGATCATCGCGATGGGCGTGATCTCGTCCAAGTTCGAGACCGGCAAGCGACAAGGCACCGCCACCTCGGACATGTCGCTCAACACCGGCTACCTTGCGTATGACCTTGACCGTCAGCTGCGCAGCGCCGGTTCAGGCTTCAGCACCAGCCGGACCGACACCTACGGCTGCACGCTCTACAGCTCGCTGAGCGGCGCGCAGATCCTGCCCGCGTCCGCCGCGTTCCCGGCACCGTTCGGTTCGGTCACGACCACGGTGAAGATGCTGCCGCTGCTGGTCTATCCCGGCATCGGCAACGGTGGCTCGGACGTCATCCAGGTGATGACCGGTACCGGCGGCATCGGTGAAACCTCGACCCAGGTTCGACTGAACAGCGTCGCGACCAATTTGCTTCGACTGAGCTCCACCGTCGGCATCAAGGGTGACGACATGCTCTTGATCACCGAATCAGGCCGTCCCTGCATGCTGGAACAGGCCGCTGCGAGCTACACCGGCGGTGCGAGCCAGCAGGTCGACCTGGACGGCAGCTATTACGCCTCGTCCATCGGCACCGAGTCGATCAACGCCCGCTCCACCGGCGCGGTGGCGAACGCGATGGTGATGGGCAATGCCACCAACGGCAACCCGCCGCGCTTCCTGCTGCTGGGCATCAACGCCTCCCAGCAACTGGTCCGTTACGACCTGCTGCGCTTCTCCAACGGCGCCGGCGACACGCCGATCCCCGTCGCGGACGGCGTGGTGGACATGCGGGTGCGCTACGGTGTGGACACCACCGCCACCATGGACGGCACCGTCGACAGCTGGGTGACGCCCACGGGCGACTACGCCCCGGCCGCGCTGAACGACCCGGCCAATCAGGCCAACGTCTTTCGCATCATGGCGGTGAAGGTCAGCATGATCCTGCGCACCGATTACCAGGAGAAGGAAGACTTCGGGCCGACGACGCTGACGATGTTCAGTGGACTCGCGACGTCCCTGCAGGTCCCCTACACCGTGGCCGACCGCAAGCGTCGACATCGCGTGGTGGAGTTCACCGTGCCGTTGCGCAATGTGCTGGTCATGAGCGGCCGCGCCGTGCCGCCCTGAGCCGACGATGCCCCATCCATCGCCCACCCCCTTCTTCACCAAGATGACCATGCAAGCCATCTCCGCACGCCGCCAGCGCGGCGTCATCATGGTGATCGCCCTGATCACCCTGGCGATCCTGATGATCGGCGCCGTTGCGGCCATTCGCGCAATGAACGTCTCGCTCAGCAGCGTCGGCAACTTCGGTTTCAAGCGCGACATGGCCAACCAGGCCGAGCGTGCGCTGCGCCAGGCCATGACGGCGCTCAACGGCGCCGGCAGCCTCGACAGCAACGCCACCGCGCTCAACTACAGCGCCGCGATGCTCGCGACCTCCGCCGAAGGCATTCCGAACGCCCTGCTGACGACCACCAGTCCCGAGCTGGTCAGCGGCTACGGCGTCGCCGCCAACTCGATCGACCTGACGACGGCCATCAGCGGCGAGAGCACGAGCAATCTTCCCAACATGAAGATCTATTACGTGGTCGACCGGCTGTGCCTGAACACCGGACCACTGTCTGCTGATACCTGCCAGACCGTTTCGGCGGCGCCCCAAGGCGGCAAGAGCCCGGGCGACGTCACCAAGAGCCCCAAGCCGGTCTACCGCATCACGGTGCGCGTGGATGGACCACGCGGCTCCCAGTCTTTCTACCAGGCGACCTACAGCAACTGAGGCCTCCAGATGAACAAGCTCCTTTTCCGCACCGCGCGCCTGGGCCTCGGCCTGGCCGCTGCCTGGCTGGGCGCCGCCCTGCCGGCACACGCGCAGACGACATTGGCCAATCAGCCGGTGTTCTCCTCCGTGGCCGTGCCCGGCAATCTGGCACTGGCCCTGTCGGTGGAATATCCGACCGCCGTCAGCAATGCGCACACGGACGCCACTTATGCACCGGCCTCCACCTACCTCGGCTACTTCGACCCCGCCAAGTGCTACACCTACGTGTACTCCGCGACAGAGGCGGACCGCTATTTTCAGCCTGCCGGCACGGCCAATAACCATGTCTGCAGCAACAAGTGGAGCGGCAACTTCCTGAACTGGGCGTCGATGCAGACCATCGACCCGTTCCGCTGGGCGCTCACCGGTGGGTATCGGGTGACGGACACGGCCTCCACGACCATCATCGAGAAGGCCTACGCCACCGGTCAGGGCGGCGCCGGCAACTTCCCCGACCGCTCCATCACCACGGGCTCGGTGGTCTCCGGCGCCACGCCGATGAACTGGTCCGGCATCAAGATCCGCATCCAGGGTCTGGGCAACAAGATGCGTTTCACCCGCACGGGTGACAACAATTCCGGGGCGACCACGCCCACCGCTTTCGACTCGTCCAGCAGGAGCTGGAACGACGGCACGGTCTGGGAAGTCAGCATCCGGGTGAAGGTATGCGATTCCGGCAGCACTGCAGGCGGACTGGAGTCCAACTGCGTGGCCTACGGCTCGAACTACAAGCCGGAGGGTCTGATCCAGAAGTATTCGCAGCGGATCCGCTTCAGCGCCTTCGGCTACCTGAACGACGCCTCCTTGTCGCGTGATGGCGGTGTGCTGCGGGCACGTCAGAAATTCGTCGGCCCGACCAAGCCGGTACCCGGCAGTGATCCGATCGCCAATGCCTTGGGGGAATGGAGTGCCACCACCGGTGTGATGGTGACCAATCCTGATCCCGCGGATGCGACCACCACGGCCACCGAATACGGCGTCACGATCGACAACAGCGGCGTGATGAACTACCTGAACAAGTTCGGGCAGATCACACCCGGGTCGTACAAGACGTATGACCCGGTGGGGGAGCTGTACTACGCCGCCTTGCGGTACTACCGCAATCTCGGCAACGTGCCGCAGTGGACCAATCCTGGCACGAACAACAACAACACCAAGCGGACCTATGCCGACGGTTTCCCGGTCATCACGACCTGGGACGACCCGATCCTGTATTCCTGCCAGAAGAACTTCATCCTCGGCATTGGCGACGTCAACACCCACGCGGACCGCAACCTGCCTGGCGCCACCGGCAATTCCGAACCGGCCAAGCCCGCCTCGGTCACCGCAGACACCGGCTTTGATGCCATCACCTGGACCAACAAGGTTGGCCAACTGAACGGCAACAACGCCTCGCTGGGCACCGTACAGAACTACGGTGGCTGCTGCAACAACAACGGCGCGCTGATGGCGGGCATGGCCTACTGGGCCAATACCCAGGACATTCGTCCGACGATGGACGGCCTCCAGACAGTGAAGACCTACTGGATGGACGTGCTGGAATTGCAGACCTACAAGTCGAACAACCAGTTCTATCTGGCGACGAAGTACGGCGGTGCGAACATTCCGACCAGTTTCAATCCACTGGGCACCACCGATCTCACCCAGTCCTGGTGGCACACCGGTGCCGCGACCGACACCGTGGGCAGCCAGTTGCGCCCGGACACCTACTACACCGCCGCGCGGGCGGACACGATGGTCAGCGGCCTGACCAGTGCCTTCGCCAGCATCGTGGCCAGCATCTCCGCGTCCACATCGTCGTTGAACACGGCCTCGAACAACGTCTCCGCCGGCACTGCAGCATATGGTTCTGCCTATGACTCCAACACGTGGACGGGCGAGGTCTCGGCCAGCACCATCTCGCTGCTGTCCACGCCGATTGGCTATACCTCGGTCTGGAAGTTCAGTGACACACTGAAGACCCAGGTGGGCACCGATGGCACTGGTTGGGACACCCGCCGCAACATCGTGACGTACAAGCCCACCAGCGCCACCACCGGCACCGGCGTTGCCTTCCGTCTGGCCAACCTGACGAGCACCCAGGCCAGCGCCCTGGACACCACCTATGTGACCGGCAACGATGCCGCCGACTATGTGAAGTACCTCCGCGGCGACAAGAGCCAGGAGATCAGTGCCACGGTCACCACCGGTTATCGCGCCCGCACCTCGCTGCTGGCCGACATCATCAACAGCCAGGTGGTGGTGTTGGGACCGCCTCAAGGCAACCTGTCTGAAGCGGCCAATCCGGGTTATGCCGCTCACGTGCGGACCTATGCATCTCGACCGAACATCCTGATCGCTGGCGCCAACAGCGGGATGGTGCACATCATCAACGGTTCGGTCACGTCGACGACAGACGGTGGCAAGGAGCTGTTCGCCTTCATCCCGAATGCCGTCATTGCCGGCCCGAGCGGCACGCCCAGCGTGGACGGGATTGCGTCCTACGGCAACCCGGATTTTGAGCACCGCTATCTGGTGGATGCGCGCCCAACCGTGGCTGAAGTGGACTTCAAGCGGACCGCCGGATCCAACTTGTCCGCCAATGAATGGCACAGCATCGCCGTCGGCGGCTTGGGCAAGGGTGGACGCAGCATCTATGCGCTGGACCTCACCACCGCCAACGCGGTCAACTCTGAAACCGCTGCAGCCAGCCGAGTCCTCTGGGAGTACACCGAGAGCGACATGGGCTTCACCTTCGGCTCGCCCGTCATCACCAAAACGGCTCAATACGGCTGGGTGGTGGTGGTCGGCTCGGGCTTCAACAATGCCAGCGGCAAGGGTGCGTTCTACATCCTGAATGCCCGCACCGGCGCACTGCTGCAGAAGGTCTCGCTGCCCACCGCGGGTGACGACGGCACGGTGAGCAGCCCGACCGGCCTGACCTATCTGGAAACCTACTATCGCGACCGTCAGGACGCGACCGTTGAGTCGATCTATGCCGGTGACCTGAAGGGCAACCTGTGGCGCCTGGACCTGACCGCCGCGACCGGTGCGTACCCCGCGCCTGTCAAGCTCGCCACCCTCACGGACGCGGCTGGCGTTGCCTTGCCGATCACGTCAACGCCGACGCCTGTGGTGAACCCGAGCAGCAACCGTCGCTGGATCGCTGTGGGTACCGGCCAGTTGCTCAGCACGAACGACATCCCGGTCAATCGTCTGAACCGGTTCTACGCCATCCTGGACGGCTACCAAGGTCGGTACACCCAGAGCACCGACCTGCCCTCTGGCATCACGATGCCGTTCCTGGAGAACGCCAGCCGGCATGATTTCCAGGACATCAGCACGACCGCCACGCCGCTGAACTTCAACACGAAGGTCGGCTATTTCATGGATCTGGCCACCGTGGGCGCCGCTGCCGGCTTCCGCGTGATCAATGAGGCCGACGCCTTGGAAAACCTGGTGGTCTTCTCGGCGATCCGTCCGATCTCGACCAATGCGTGCAGCCCATCGGGCAACAGCATCACGGCGGTGATCGATCTGAACACCGGTGCGACCACCAAGACGACCATCGATTTCGCGGTCGATGAGACACGGTTCATCAACGACAACGGCACCATCAAGGTGGCTGTCGCCGGCACGCCGAGTCCCTCGACGCCGGGCGGTGGCAACAAGGATGGTGACCTGGTGCTCGACACGGCTGGGACCGGCGCCGGCAACAAGCGCCTGATCAACTGGCGCGAAGTCCCGCTGCGCAACTGAGGCAGCTCGACAGCAACCGCTGTCCGAACGGTCCCAACGCAAAACCCGCTGTCTCACGACAGCGGGTTTTTTTCATTCCTGAAGCACCGCCCCACCGGCCTTAGGGACCCTCTCATCGCAGGCGGCACACCGCTTCGAGACGTCGGCTTCTCTGCGCGGGAACCGACATCGAAGCGCCGGCCCGTGCAGCCGGTTCCTGACCGTCCATCGCTTCGATCACGCCCCTCCGCCGCGCGCCAAAAACAAAGGCCTGCCGTCTTGCAACGGCAGGCCTTCGGTCCATTGGCCAGGGCATCACGGCTCAGCGCCGCTGACCGTCCTCTCAGCGCGGCAGCTCGCTCACGCCCATCAGATACTCATCCACCGCTCGAGCCGCCTGGCGGCCCTCACGGATGGCCCACACCACCAGTGACTGTCCACGGCGCATATCCCCAGCCGCAAACACCTTGTCGACATTGGTCTTGTAGCCGCCGGTGAACTCGGTGGTGGCCTTCGCATTGCCGCGCGCATCCTTGCCCACGCCGAAGGCGTCGATGATCGAGCCCACCGGTGCGACAAAGCCCATGGCGAGCAACACCAGGTCCGCCTTCAGCACCTGCTCGCTGTTCGGCACCTCGACCATCTTGCCGTTGACCCATTCCACACGGACCGTCTTCACGCCAGTGACCTTGCCTTTGTCCTTGCCCTCGCCGCCGATGAATTCCTTGGTGGCGATGGCGAATTCGCGGTCGCAGCCCTCCTCGTGGCTGGACGAGGTCCGCAGCTTGATCGGCCAGTAGGGCCAGGTCATCGGTCGGTCCTCGACCTCGGGCGGCTGCGGCATCAGTTCGAACTGGGTGACGCTCTTGGCCCCGTGACGGTTACTGGTGCCCACGCAGTCGCTGCCGGTGTCGCCACCGCCGATCACGATCACATGCTTGCCGTCGGCCCGCAACTGGTTCTTCAGCTTGTCGCCGGCGTTGAGCTTGTTCTGCTGCGGCAGGAACTCCATCGCGAAATGAATGCCTTGCAGCTCGCGGCCCGGCACCGGGAGATCGCGCGATTGCTCCGCGCCACCAGCGAGCAACACGGCATCGAAGGACTGCTTCAGTTCGTCGGCAGTGACGACCTCCTTGGCCCAGTTCGTGACCTTGGAGTCGTCCGGCAGATGGGCCACCATCACCCCGGTGCGGAACACCACGCCTTCGGCTTCCATCTGCGCCACGCGACGATCGATGTGGCTCTTCTCCATCTTGAAGTCGGGAATGCCGTAGCGCAGCAGGCCGCCGACACGATCGTTCTTCTCGAACACCGTCACGCTGTGCCCCGCGCGCGCCAGTTGTTGCGCAGCGGCCAGGCCAGCCGGGCCGGAGCCGACGATGGCCACCGTCTTCCCGGTCTTGACCTTCGGCAGACGCGGCGTCACCCAGCCTTCGGCCCACGCACGGTCGATGATGGCGTGCTCGATCGACTTGATGCCAACCGCGTCGTCATTGACGTTCAAGGTGCAGGCCGCCTCGCAGGGTGCGGGACAGATGCGGCCGGTGAATTCGGGGAAGTTGTTGGTCGAGTGCAGCACCGCGATGGCGCTCTTCCAATCGGTTGCTCCGCCCCGGTACACCAGGTCATTGAAGTCCGGAATGATGTTGTTGACCGGGCAGCCGCTGTTGCAGAACGGCGTGCCGCAGTCCATGCAGCGGGCACCCTGCTGCTTCGCCTGCTCGGTGTTGAGACCGATGACGAATTCCTTGTAGTTCTTGAGCCGCGTCGCGACGGGCTCGTAGCCCTCTTCCAGACGCTCGTATTCCATGAAGCCGGTGACTTTTCCCATGTCGGCTTTCTCCTGATCGGTTCAGCTTGTCAGCGATGCGTGACTCAGACCTTCGCCTTGGCCGCAGGGGCCTTGGCGACGGCGATAGTGGCGGCGGTTTCGCGGGCGGCATGGAGCTCGCCCAGCGCGCGGCGGTATTCCGTCGGGAAGACCTTGACGAACTTGGCGCGCGACTCGGCCCAGTGGTCGAGGATGTCCCGCGCCCGCTGGCTCCCGGTCCACCGCAGGTGGTCCTCGATCAGCTTCTTCAGGATCGCCTCGTCGGTGCGCGCCTCGCCGTCGCCCAGTCGGTGCCAGATGGCTTTTTCGACGGTCTTCTCCTGCTCGTGCGCCGGCAGCAGCCGGTCCAGCGAGACCATGCTGGGGTTGCAGCGTTGCGCGAACTGGCCGTCCTCGTCATAGACGTAGGCGATGCCGCCGCTCATGCCCGCCGCAAAGTTGCGGCCGGTCTTGCCGAGCACCGCCACGGTACCGCCGGTCATGTATTCGCAGCCATGGTCGCCCGTGCCTTCGACGACCGCCGTTGCACCGGACAGTCGCACCGCGAAGCGCTCGCCGGCTACACCGCGGAAGAAGGCCTCACCCTTGGTGGCGCCATACAGCACCGTATTGCCGACGATGATGTTCTTGGTCGCGTCGCCGCGGAACTCGATCGACGGCCGCACCACCACACGACCACCCGACAGGCCCTTGCCGGTGTAGTCGTTGGCGTCACCGATCAGATAGAAGGTGATGCCGGGCGCCAGGAAGGCGCCGAAGCTCTGGCCGCCGGTGCCCTCCATCTGGATGAAGATGGTGTGGTCCGGCAGGCCCTCGGGACGACGCCGCACCAGTTCGCCGGACAGCATCGCACCCACCGTCCGACGGACATTGGTCACCTCTTGCATGAACTGCACCTTCTCTCCCTTGTCGAAGGCGGGCAGGCATTTCTCGATCAGCTTCACATCCAGCGCGCGATCCAGGCCGTGGTCCTGGCGATCGTTGTGCAGGCGGGCGATGTCCGTCGGCAGTTCCGGGCGATGGAACACGCGGCTGAAATCCAGGCCCTTGGCCTTCCAGTGGCTGATGCCCTTGCGGGTGTCCAGCAGGTCGGAGCGGCCGATCAGTTCATCGAACTTGCGGATGCCCAGTTGGGCCATGATCTGACGCGCTTCCTCGGCCACGAAGAAGAAGAAGTTGACGACATGCTCGGGCTTGCCGCTGAACTTGGCGCGCAGCACCGGGTCCTGGGTCGCCACGCCGACCGGGCAGGTGTTGAGGTGGCACTTGCGCATCATGATGCAGCCCTCGACCACCAGCGGTGCGGTCGCGAAGCCGAACTCATCCGCGCCGAGCAAGGCACCGATCACCACGTCGCGTCCCGTCTTCATCTGGCCGTCGGCCTGCACCCGCACCCGGCCGCGCAGACGGTTCAGCACCAGCGTCTGCTGGGCCTCCGCCAGACCGAGCTCCCACGGCGTGCCCGCATGCTTGATCGACGACCACGGCGATGCGCCGGTGCCGCCGTCATGCCCGGCGATCACGATGTGATCGGCCTTGGCCTTGGCCACGCCAGCGGCGATCGTGCCGACGCCGACTTCCGACACCAGCTTCACCGAGATGTCGGCGCGCTGGTTGACGTTCTTCAGGTCATGGATGAGCTGTGCCAGGTCTTCGATCGAATAGATGTCGTGGTGCGGCGGCGGCGAGATCAGCCCCACGCCCGGCACCGAGTGACGCAGGAAGCCGATGTAGTCCGTCACCTTGCCGCCGGGCAGCTGGCCGCCCTCGCCCGGCTTGGCGCCTTGGGCCATCTTGATCTGGATCTGGTCGGCGCTGACCAGGTACTCCGTCGTCACGCCGAAGCGTCCCGACGCCACCTGCTTGATGCGCGAGCGCATCGAATCGCCGTCCTTGAGCTCGTAGTCGACCGCGACCACCTTCGAGCCCACCACGTCCGACATCTTGGTGCCGGCGGTGATCTTGATGCCCTTGAGCTCATTGCGATAGCGGGCGGGATCTTCACCACCCTCGCCGGTATTGCTCTTGCCGCCGATGCGGTTCATGGCGACGGCCAGCGTCGCATGCGCTTCGGTCGAGATCGAGCCCAGTGACATGGCGCCGGTGGCGAATCGCTTGACGATCTCGGCGGCCGGTTCGACCTCCTCCACCGGGATCGCCTGCGTGGGATCGAACTTGAACTCGAACAGACCACGCAAGGTCATGTGGCGCTTGCTTTGGTCGTTGATGAGCTGCGCGTATTCCTTGTAGCTGTCGAACTTGCCGGCGCGGGTGCTGTGCTGCAGCTTGGCGATGGCGTCCGGCGTCCACATGTGCTCTTCGCCGCGGGTGCGCCAGGCATATTCGCCGCCGGCGTCGAGCATGTGCTCCAGCACCGGATCGTCACCGAAGGCCGCGCGATGCAGCCGCAGCGCTTCTTCCGCCACCTCGAACACGCCGATGCCGCCGACCTGGGTCGGCGTGCCCCGGAAGTACTTGGCCACGAAATCGGTCTTCAGGCCGATGGCCTCGAAGATCTGCGCGCCGCAGTAGGACATGTAGGTTGAGATGCCCATCTTGGACATGATCTTCGACAGTCCCTTGCCCACCGCCTTGATGTAGTTGTAGATAGCCTTGTCGGTGGACAGGGTGGCGGGCAGTTCCGCGCTCATGGCCTGGATGGTCTCCAGCGCCAGGTAGGGATGGACCGCCTCGGCGCCGAAACCGGCCAGCACGGCGAAGTGATGCACCTCGCGTGCGGTGCCGGTCTCGACCACCAGGCCCGCCGTGGTGCGCAGACCTTCGCGCACCAGATGATGGTGGACCGCCGACAGCGCGAGCAGCGCGGGGATCGCGACGCGCGTGGCGCTCAGGTGGCGGTCGGTGATGATCAGGATGTTGTGGCCGCTCTTGAGCGCGTCCACCGTTTCTGCGCACAAGGACGCGAGCTGAGCCTCGACGCCTTCACGGCCCCAGGCGAGCGGATAGCTGATGTCGAGCTCATACGGCTTGAACTTGCCGTTGGTGTGTTGCTCGATGGCGCGCAGACGGGCCATCGAATCGAAGTCCAGCACCGGCTGATTCACCTCAAGCCGCATCGGCGGGTTGATCGCGTTGATGTCTAGCAGGTTGGGCTTGGGCCCGATGAAGCTGTTCAGCGACATCACGATGGCCTCGCGGATCGGATCGATCGGCGGATTCGTGACCTGCGCGAACAACTGCTTGAAGTAGTTGTAGAGCGGCTTGTTCTTGTCGGACAGCACCGCCAGCGGGCTGTCATTGCCCATCGAGCCGATGCCTTCCTCGCCGTTCGCTGCCATCGGAGCCAGCAGGAACTTGATGTCTTCCTGGGTGAAACCGAAGGCCTGCTGGCGATCCAGCAGCGAGGCCGGGAACGCGGCAGACTTGACCTCCGGCGCGGGGATCTCGTCGAGCTTGACGCGGACGTTCTCGATCCACTGCCGATATGGACGCGCGTTGGCGTACTGGGTCTTGAGCTCTTCGTCGTCGACGATGCGGCCCTGCTCTAGATCGATCAGGAACATCTTGCCCGGCTGCAGGCGCCACTTCTTGACGATGCGGGCTTCCGGGATCGGCAGCACGCCGGACTCGGAGGCCAGCACGACCAGGTCGTCGTCGGTCACGCAGTAGCGCGCGGGGCGCAGGCCATTGCGGTCCAGCGCGGCGCAGACCTGACGGCCATCGGTGAAGACCATGGCGGCTGGGCCGTCCCAGGGTTCCATCATCGCGGCGTGGTATTCGTAGAAGGCGCGGCGGCGCTCATCCATCAGTTCGTGGTTTTCCCACGCTTCCGGAATCATCATCATCGCGGCGTGCGCCAGCGAATAGCCGGACATGGTCAGCAGTTCGATCGCGTTGTCGAAGGTGGCCGTGTCGGACTGATGCTCGAAGCTGATCGGATACAGCTTCTTGAGGTCATCCCCCAGCACCGGGGATTTCATGACGCCTTCGCGGGCGCGCATCCAGTTGAAGTTGCCCTTGACGGTGTTGATCTCGCCGTTGTGCGCCACCATGCGGTACGGGTGCGCCAGCGGCCATTCGGGGAAGGTGTTGGTGGAGAAGCGCTGATGCACCAGCGCAATCGCGGAGACCACGCGCGGATCCGCCAAGTCCTGGTAGTACTTGCCGACCTGGTCCGCCAGCAGCAGACCCTTGTAGATCACCGTGCGGCAGCTCATCGACGGCACGTAGTACTCACGGCTGTGGGTCAGCTGGAGCGCCTGGATCGCGCTGGAGGCGGTCTTGCGGATGACATAGAGCTTCCGCTCGAGCGCATCGGGGACGATGATGTCCGGACCGCGCCCGATGAAGATCTGGCGAATGATCGGCTCTTTCTCCCGCACCGTCGGCGACATCGGCATGTCGCGGTCCACCGGCACATCCCGCCAGCCGAGCAGCACCTGACCCTCGGCCTTGATCGCGCGGGCGAGTTCCTGCTCGCAGGCCAGACGGGAAGCGTGTTCCTTCGGCAGGAAGATCATGCCGACGCCATATTCGCCGGGCGGCGGCAAGACCACGCCTTGCTTGGCCATCTCCGCGCGATAGAACTCGTCGGGGATCTGGATCAGGATGCCGGCGCCGTCACCCATCAGCTTGTCTGCGCCGACGGCGCCGCGGTGATCCAGGTTCTCCAGGATCTTCAGGCCCTGCTGAACGATGTGATGCGCCTTCTGGCCCTTGATGTGCGCCACAAAGCCCAGACCGCAGGCGTCTTTCTCATTGGCTGGCCGATACAAGCCATGTTCGGCGAGCGCCTGAATCTCTGCGGACGAAGCCACGGCGTTCACGTCGGTGGCGGATTGCGCTTTTGTTGGGTGTGCTGCCGACATCGGTGGCCTCCTGGAGTCAATGACAAACCCGCGCAGGTTACTGCCCCCTCCTATCGAGCACAAGCACAACTAATTAGGGTCAGTGTCGCTTTAAGAACCCACTCATTGAGAGTTCGACATTAAATAGGGACAGGTTTAATTTTGGGTGGCCGGCCGCGCGGTCGAGGGGTCAGCGGCCGTTCCGACACATCGCCCAGCAGCTGCAGGAAGCGTGCCGAGCCGAGCGGCCATCCCTTGAGCGCAGCATCGACCAGACGTTTGCGCTCGCTCTCCTGTTCGCCCTCTTCCAACAGGCGTCGCCAGGCGAGCTCACGTTCAAACGGGGTGTTGCCCAATGCCCAGAATCCGGGCGGGTCCGTCAGCAACGGATCGCGGCGGCGCCCCAAATGGTGCGCGGCGGAGGACCACACATAATCGGCTGGATCCTGGACCAAACCCGCACGCTGCGGGTTCAGTTCGATGCTGCGCATCACCGGCAACAAGTACGCCTCGGCTTCGATGGGAGCGGCTCTGAAGCGCCCTTCCCAGAGGGTGCCCACCCGCGAATGCCGCTGGTTGTAGGCCGCGACGTAGCGTCGTCCCAGCGCCTGCATCGTGCGGCTGAGACCGTCGTCGGTCGAGGGCGTCACCAGCAGGTGGAGGTGATTGGGCATCACCACATAGGCATGGATCGCGACCTTGTGGGTCGCCGCGCAGTCCTGCAACGCGGCCAGCAAGGCACGACGGTCGTCGTCGTCCTGCGCGATCGGTTGAAGGTTGTGGCCGCGGTGAATCAGATGATGCAGGTGGCCGGCCAGGGCCAATCGGGGAAGTCGTGCCATCGGGGCCTCTCGATCTGTCCCCAATTATGGATTGCCGGCTCGACGGTCAGCGGGATCAGATAACGGAATGGCGGATTGGCGGATTGGCGGAGGCGCGCTGTGAGGCCGTGGATGCAGCGATCGGCGATCCAATCAGCCGAACAGCCGCTTCCCGGTCAATCGCTCATGCTCCCGCAGTGCAAACCGGTCGGTCATCCCGGCGATGTAGTCGGCGCAGGCACGGGCGTGGTCGTCGCTGTCGGCAAAATCGGCTGGCAGCTGAGCCACATCGTTCAAGTAGATCTGGAACAAATCCCGCAGCACGAGTTCAGCGCGGTCCCGCTTTTCCTGCACCGCAGGATGGCGATAGAGGTTGCTGAAGAGGAAGCGCTTGAGCTCGGTGCTCGCATGACGCATCTCGGGACTGAATCGCAGCAGAGGGCCGGCACGCCGCGCTTCATCGGCATCGGCAGGTGAGGCCGCCTCGATCGCGGTGCGGGTGGCGCCAATGATGTCGTAAACCTGCTGCGACAGCATCCGGCGGATGGTCTCGGCCAGCAATCGCTTGCCCAGCAGATTTGGATATTCGGCCAGCGTCTCACGCAGGAAGCGCTGCACCAGCGGCACCTGTTCCAACTGTTCCAGGGTCACCAGCCCGGAACGGACGCCGTCGTCGACGTCATGCGCGTTGTAGGCCACCTCGTCCGCCAGATTGCAGAGCTGCGCCTCCAGACTGGGCTGACCACCAGTGAGAAAGCGGCTGGCCACGCCGCCCGGTTCTCGATCCTCCAGACGCTGCGCATCACGCCGGCTGCAGTGCTTGAGAATCCCTTCCCGACTTTCGAAGCTGAGATTCAGCCCATCGAACGAGGGGTAACGCAGCTCCAGCCTGTCCACCACGCGCAGGGACTGCAGGTTGTGCTCGAACCCGCCGTGTGCCTTCATGCAGTCGTTCAGCACATCCTGGCCCGCATGGCCGAAGGGCGTGTGGCCGAGGTCATGCGCCAGGGCGACGGTCTCGATCAGATCCTCATCCAAGCCCAGGCTCCGTCCGATGGAGCGCCCGAGTTGGGCCACCTCCAGCGAATGGGTCAGCCGAGTGCGGAACAGGTCGCCCTCATGGTTGAGAAAGACCTGCGTCTTGTAGACCAGGCGTCGAAACGCGCTGCTGTGGACGATGCGGTCGCGATCGCGCTGGAACTCGCTGCGAGTGGGTGCCGGCGGTTCTGGGTGACGGCGACCGCGACTGCGCGCGGGATCAGAGGCATAAGGGGCGCGCAGCATGGTCGGTGAGTGATCTCGCTCAGTGATCGGTTTGCTGGACCGCCATGGGCGAGGGGTCCAGATGCGCGGCCAGCGTCTCGGCAATCAAGGTCTTCGAAGCGGTGCGCATGACCGCCTTGCCCAGGCCTTCGATGACGACGAAACGAATCTCGCCGTCCTCATTCTTCTTGTCCACTTGCATCAGCTCGAGATAGCGGTCCAGGCCCAGCGCCGGGGCGAGCACCGGCAGACGCGCGCGCTCGATCAGCCGCTGCATCCGGTCCACGAAACTCGCCGGCATCAACCCCAGCCGCGCCGACAGTTCCGACGCAAGCACCATGCCGCAGCCCACGGCTTCGCCATGCAGCCAGGCGCCGTAGCCCAGGCCCGTCTCGATCGCGTGGCCGAAGGTGTGGCCGAAGTTGAGGATGGCGCGCAGACCAGACTCCCGCTCATCCTGTCCGACCACCCAGGCCTTGATCTCGCAGCTTCGCTTGACGGCATAGGCCAACGTCGCCTTGTCGCGGTCGAGCAAGGCATCGAGGTTGTGTTCGATCCAGTCCAGGAAAGCCGCATCGGCGATGGGGCCGTATTTGATGATCTCCGCCAGGCCGGCGGAAAGCTCTCGCGGGGGCAGCGTGTCCAGCGTGTCCAGGTCAGCCACCACCCGGATGGGCTGGTAGAACGCCCCCACCATGTTCTTGCCGCGGGGGTGATTGATCGCCGTCTTGCCGCCCACCGAAGAGTCGACCTGTGCGAGCAGGGTCGTCGGGACCTGCACAAAGGGCACGCCTCGCATGTAGATGGCGGCAGCGAAGCCGGCCAGATCGCCGATCACGCCACCGCCCAGTGCGAACAGCACCGTCTTGCGATCAGACGCTGACGCGAGCAGGTGGTCGATCACCGCATCGAGAGAGGACGCGCTCTTGTGCTGTTCACCGTCCGGCAGCACGACGGCATCTATGCGTCCGAAGTGCGGCTGCAACTGCGTGCGAAGCCGTTCGAGATAGAGCGGGCCCACACGATCGTTGGTGACGATCAGCGCCGTGGCCGCGCGGGGCAGCCCTTGCCATGTACTGGCAAGGTCCAGCAGTCCGGGGCCGATGCGGATCTCATAACTGCGCTCGCCGAGTTCGATCGGCACGCACGCGGAAGACTCAGGGGACGAAACACTCATGAACCAAGTGTACGGGCGTCGCCTTGACCTCTGCCGGCGCTCCCCCGTCGTTCCCCCGTCGCTCCCCCGTCGTTCACCCCGAAGGGGTGGGCGAGACGGTGGCGCCGACGGTCGCCGCCACCCGGGCCGGATCGATCAGCCCGGCCAGTTCGATCTGCATCAGGATCATGTTGGCGAGCCCATGCACCGAGGGGCGAGCCGTCTCCAGCACGAAGTGCGCGCAGCGTCGGTAGAGCGGATCCCGCTGCGCATAGAGCTCACGCAGCTTGCCCAAGGGATTGGGCACCTGCAGAAGCGGGCGTTGGGTGTCGTGTCGAAGACGACGGAAGAGTTCGTCCGGCGACGAGCGCAGATACACCACTGTCGAAAGCTGATGGAGCCGGTCGCGGTTGATCTCACGCAACACGGCGCCACCACCGGTCGCCAGGACCATCTCACCCTGACGCTTCAACAGCTCGGCGATGACCTGTGATTCGACGTCCCGAAACGAAACTTCGCCCATGCGGGCGAAGTAGTCCTTGATCGACTCGCCGCCGAGATGTTTTTCGATCTCGGCGTCGGAGTCGACGAAGGGGATGTCCAGCTGCCTGCCCAGCAAACGGCCGACGGTGGATTTGCCACCGCCGGGCATGCCGACCAGGGTCAGGATCAAGGGCCTTCCTGCAGGCAGGTCAGTCTCTGGTCGAGCAGTAGCTTTCACCGGAGAGGCGAGTGGTTCCGTACGGGCTGACCTGGAAGGCAGGCGACACCGTGGCGCTGGTGAAATCAGTCGCCAATGCGGACAAGGTCGAGCTGTAGGTCGCAGGCGGGCTCAGCACGCCAAAGGCCGACACGGTCACCGTGTAATTCACCCAGGTGGCCACGCTCTTGGGGTACTCCAACTTGATCACCGCAGTGCCGCTGGAGTCAGTCTTGGTCGCACCTTCAAAGCTGATGGAGGCGTCAGACTTGCGCGGATCCAGTTGCCCGTTGAGGTTCTTGTCATCACCGGTATCGATGGAGCCGTTGCGGTTCAAATCCTCGTTCAGGCAGGGCTCGCTTCGACCACCCGTCGTCACGCCATCCAGCGAGTGGAAGGCCGACCACGATGTCCCAGAGACTGCGTAAGCGCCCTTCATGTAAGACGTGAGGTCCAGCGACGGCGTAATCTGCACGTCGGCCTTGGGATTGCCGGCCGCGTCCACCACAAGAACCACAAACCGCTTCACATAGGTCAGCTTGCTCGTGCCTTCGGCGAGGGTGTTGTCGGTGCCAATGCTGATCGACAACGGATCCGACACCACCGTCAGGGTGGTGGTGAGCGTGTTGGGGCAAGCGGTCGCCGCGAAATCGGCGTAGTCCCAGCACGCACGGATCGTCACGCCATTGGTCGGGCTGGGCCGCGAGGCCGGGTAGTAGCTGGTCGTTGCCGCACCAGCACTGTCCGTATAGACCAGTGCGCTGCCGGAGCTGATCGTGCCACCGATGCTGTTCACATCGCCATTCATGTCGAAGCGAACACGAATGTTCTTGATCGGCGAATTGTTCGCGCCCAGGAACAGCGCACGCAGTTCGGCGCGATTGGTGGTGATGCCGGTGCTGTTGACATTGAGCACCGTCGGATTCGCCGACACCGCGCTCGAGGCGACCACCGTGGTCACTGCCGGAATCGTCGACGTGGTCGACGGCACGGTCACCGTGGCCACCTTGGTCACGCCACCAGCCGTCGCGGAGATGTCGATCGGACCCGGCGTGGTCGGTGCGGTGTAGGTGAAGGTGAAGGCGCCGTTGGCATCGGTGGTGCCGTTGGCTGCGGTCAGCCCTGGCGCGGTGACTGCGATCGGCGCATTGGCGATCGCGTTGTCGTTGACGTCGCTCAGTCGGTACTGGACGGTATTGCCAGAGGAACCAGCCGTGGGCGTCGTCGGAACTGCAGAGGCATCCAGATCCGCACCGGTCACCTGGAAGGTGGCCGTACGGGTCAACGATCCACTGGTCGCGGTCACGGTGACCAGACGATTGGACTTGTCCGCGCCGATCTGAACGTTCGCCACGGCCTTGCCGGTCGTGTCAGTGGTCGCGTTGATGACCGTGATCGTCGCACCGTTGTTGACCGAGAAACTCACCGGCACATTGGCCACCACGGCGCGATTCGCATCAACCGCCGTCAAGGTGGTGACGACCGTGTCGCTGCCCGAGTTCGTGATGCTGGTCTTGTCCAGCGTCATGGACAGATCGGACACGGTCACCGTGGCGCCGCCCGATCCTGTGCCTCCGCCAATGACAGGGTCGCCGGCGTCTCCGCCGCCGCCGCCGCAAGCGGTCAGCACAGCCACCATCGTGGCAGTCAAGGCGATCTGTGCGACACGCCCGGTGAATTGGCCCGACATGGCCTGACGATCAATTTTCTTCATTGCTTTCGACTCCTGTGACAACGGCCCATCAACAGATGGGCCGTGTCTTCCTCACTGAAACTGTCTGCCGAGGGTCAGCGCGATGCGGACACCCGATCGTTCACCACCTTCGGTGTGATGAAGATCAGCAACTCGGTCTTCGACGAGCTGCGGCTCTTGTTCTTGAACAAGTTGCCCAACAGCGGAATGTCACCCAGGTACGGAACCTTGTTCTCGCTCTCCAGGTCTTCCTGCGTGTAGATACCGCCGATCACCACGGTGCCGCCATTCTCGACCAGCACCAGCGTCTGCACATGCTTGTTGTTGATGGCGTAGCCGCCAGGCGTCAGCGTACCGCGGCTGTCCTTATTGACATCCACCGTCAGGATCACGTTGCCTTCCGGCGTGATCTGCGGCGTGACTTCCAGCTTCAGCACAGCCTTCTTGAAGCTGATGGAGGTCGCGCCGCTGGACGTGGCTTGCTGGTAAGGGATTTCTTCACCCTGCTCGATCAGCGCCTTGGTCTGGTCTGCCGTCACGACACGCGGGCTGGACACGATCTTGCCGCGGCCATCGGCTTCCAGTGCCGAGATTTCCAGATTCAGGAACCGGTTGGCGGTGGCGCTGAACAAGGACAGCGCGAAGTTCGCAGCCGACGTCCCGGCGAAGGCATCCGACGACACGTTGGCAGGCAGATTGACGAATTGGCTGTCGCTGTAGCTGACCGTCCCCGTCTGACCGGTCTGTCCACCAACGGCGTTGTAGTTGCCGCCAATCGTCAGGTAGTTGCTGCCACCGACGTTGTAGCCGGGGATGCCACCTTGCTGACCGCGCAGGTCAGAGGCGCCGAGCTTCACGCCCAGAGCGCGGCCGAAGCGGTCGTCGGCTTCGACGATACGGGCTTCGATCAGCACCTGACGAACCGGAATGTCGATCTTGGCGATCAGCGCCTGGATCTCTTCCAGCTTGGCCGGCACGTCCGTGATGAACAGCTGGTTGGTGCGCGTTTCGAAGATCACGCTGCCGCGCGGCGACAGGATGCGAGAGGCCTGGCTGCTGCCACCAGCACCGCCGGCACTGTTCTGACCCGTCAGTCCCTTGGCCACTTCCTCGGCCTTGGTGTAGTTCATCTGGAAGGACTGCGTGCGCAGCGGCTCCAGCTGGGTGATCTGCTGCTTGGCTTCGAGATCGGCCTTTTCCTTGTTGGCCAGTTCGTCCTTCGGCGCAATCCACAGCACATTGCCGGACTTGCGCATGCCCAGGCCCTTGGCCTGCAGGATGATGTCCAGCGCCTGATCCCAAGGCACGTCCTTCAGACGCAGGGTCACGTTGCCGGTCACGGTGTCGCTGGTCACCACGTTGAAGTTGGTGAAGTCGGCGATGACCTGCAGCAGCGCGCGGACATCAATGTTCTGGAAGTTCAGGCTGAGCTTGTCGCCGGCATAGCCCGGACCTTGCGTCAGCTTGTTAGGGTCGACCTTCTGCGGGCGCACTTCCAGCACGAACTGGTTGTCGCTCTGATAGGCGCTGTGCTCCCAGTTGCCCTTGGGCGTCACGACCAGGCGCACCCGATCGGCTTGCTGGGTGGCCACCACGGTCTGCACCGGCGTGCCGAAATCGGTCACATCCAGGCGACGGCGCAGGCGCTCCGGCAGCGAACTGCGCGGGAACTCCACCACCAGGGTCTGGCCCTGCTGCTGGATGTCGACGCCGATCTGGCTGCTCGGCAGGTTCACGACCACGCGGCCGGCACCATCCGCGCCACGGCGGAAATCGATGTCCTGCAGCGCTTGCGTCGTGGCGTTCTGGCTCGGGGCGAAATGCAGCGGCTCGGTGGTCACCGCCGTGCTGGCGGCGGCGGCAGGCGCAGCAGCGCCACCGGCCGGATCCAGGAAGACCAGCAGCGAGCTGTCCTGAATCTGGGCGCGGTAGGTGCTGGCTTGACGCAGGTTCAGCACCACACGGGTACGGTCACCGGCTTGGGCCACATTCGCGGAACGCATGTTGCCGCTGTTGATGTCCACCGAGTTGCGGCCCAGGCCGTTGCTCACGCCGGCCATGTCCAGCGCGATACGCGGAGGCACTTGCACGGCGAAGCCGCGCGGCACTTCGGTCAGCGGCTGCGACATCTCGATGCGGACCACGTCGGCACCCGATTGCTGGGTCGACGTGATGGAGCGGATCATGTTCTGCGCCAATGCCTGGACAGGCAGCAGTGCCGCCATACCCATGGCACAGGCCAGCAGTCGCCAGGCGCCGATGCGGCTCTTCAAGACGCTTTTCCCTTCCCTCTTGGGGTCGCTCGATCGGGCGCTCATGTCAGCGTTCTCCACAAAAGTCTTCATCGTCCCTGCTCCTGTAGCTGGAGAGTACTGGTGCGTTCAATCCATTCGCCCGCAGCGTCCTGGACGACTTCTCGCAACGTGATCTCGGTTTCACTGATCTTGGTGATGCGGCCAAAGTTCTGGCCCAGGTAGTCACCCGCCTTGACGTAATACAGCAGGCTTTCCACACGCAGCAGCGCATACGGGCGTCCGCCACGGTTCACGCTGCCCACCATCGACATGTTGTCCAGCGGATAAGCCTCCAGCGGCTCGCGGCGACGCTTCATCTCGGCCGCCAGCAAGGAGCTGGGCTGAGAGGCCTCGGCCTTGAGCGCCACGCTCAGCTTCTGGGTGCTGAAGGGCTCCACCGCATTCATTGCCGCATAGGGTTCCGGCAGGAACTTCTTGGGCGGCTGCAGCGGCTTGACGGTCGGGCGCGTCTGTTGGCGCTGCTCTTCCATCCATTGCTGCAGTTCATCGGTGCTCGAAGTGCAGCCCGCCAGCAGCGTGCCGCACAGTCCGAGCGCCAGCATCCGGCTAGACAGGATGCGTGTCATCAGGGTGGCGCGCATCATTTCCTCTTCCCTGCTGCCGCTTCACGGGCGACCCGTTTCTGTTCTTCGACCTCGGCCGGATCCAGATAACGGTAGGTCCGGGCGATCGCTTCCATGGTCAGGTTGCCGTTCGGGTCCACCTTGACATTGGAGTTGTTGGTCGGCGCCTGGATGTTCAGGTCATGCAGGGTCACGATCCGGGAGAGGTTCGAGACATCCGCCGTGAACGATCCGATGTCGTGATAGCGACCCGACACCTTCAACGAGATCGGCTGCTCGGCGTAGTAGTCCTTCATCACGATCTGACCGGGACGGAACAGTTCGAATTGAAGACCACGACCCAGGCCCGCCTGGTTGATGTCGGACAGCAGCGCATCCATCTCGGCCTTGCCGGGAAGCTGCTTCTCAAGCTGCAGCACGTATTCCTCGACCTGGCTCTTCTGCTTGCGCAGTTCCGGCAGGTTGACCGCCTGGGCCAGCTTGCCCCGGTAGTCTTCCTTGAGCTGCGGCTCGCGGGCCTTTTCAGCCTCGAGTTGGTCGTTCACGTCCGACAGCAGCGCGAACCAGCTGGCCACGACCACCAGAATCACCACCATCAGGTAGGCGAAGATCTTCGGGGCGGGCGGCCACTGGCCGGGCTTCTTGGGATCGAGATTCTGGAACTGGCTCGAGAAATCCGCGAACCACGCGTTCAGATCCATATTTTTGAGGTCTGCCATGCGATCCTCAGGACTTGTTGGCCTTGACGGCCGGCGCACTCGCAGCGCCAGCAGGTGCTTCCACCGCCGGGCTCTTGATGGCCACCTTCATCGAGAAATCGAACAGCCGACGCGCATCGCGTTGATTCGTCTGCGCCAGCTTGATTTCCACCAGTTCCGGGTTTTCCAGCCAATCGGCACGGCCGATGTTGCGCAGGAATTCCGAAACACGTTCGTTGGTCGCCGCCACACCGTTGATGACCACGCTCTTGCCGGTCTGGCGAATGCCCTGGAGGTAGATGCCCTCCGGGGTGTACTTCGCCAGCTCGTTGAGCAGGTGCACCGGGGTGTTGCGGTCGCTTTGCAGGTCTTCCACCGCGCGCTGACGGGCGCGCAGCGCCTCGATCTCGTCGCGCAGGGTGGCGATGTCCTTGATCTGCTCGTCGAGCTTGGCAATCTCCGATTTCAGGAAATTGTTGCGCCCGACTTGCGCGGCGGTCATCTGTTCCAGCATCACATAGATGACGCCGACGACCAGCAGGCCGGCGATGAAGGACATGCCCAGACCGACGTAGAACGCGGTCTCACGACGCTTGCGTTTCTCCTCGCGGTGCGGGAGCAGGTTGATCAGAATCACTGAAAGAACCTCCGCATCGCCAGCCCGCAGGCGGTCAGGTAGGCCGGCGCTTCGCGCCGCAGTTTGGATTCACGCACGGCGGAACCCAGTTCCATGTTTTCGAACGGATTCACGACCATGCAGGCAAATCCCGTCAATTCGGTCACACGCTCCTTGAGCCCGGGCAGCGTCGCAGTGCCGCCGGCCAACATCACATAGTGAACCTTGTGATGCGGCGTGCTGGTGAAGAAATACTGCAAGGCGCGACCAATTTCCTGGGACAAACTGTCCACAAAAGGATTGAGCACTTGCGTGTCATAGTCCTCGGGAAGTTCGCCGTTGAGTTTCTTCTGCTCGGCTTCTTCGAACGAGAAACCGTATTGGCGCGAAATCAGCAGGGTCAGCTGCGAGCCGCCAAATGCCTGGTCCCGGTCATACAGCATTTCGTCGTCGCGAAGCACCTTCAGGCTGGTGGTGTCGGCGCCGATTTCAAACAGCGCGACCAACGCATCCTTGCCCTCGTTGGGCAGGCTCTGCACCAGACGACCCATCGCCATGCGCGAGGCATGCGACTCGATGTCCAGCACCATCGGACGCAGACCCGCCGCCTCCGCCAGGGCCTGACGGTCCTGCACGCGGTCCTTGCGGGACGCAGCGATCAGCACTTCCACATCACCGACCGAGGTCGGGCTCGGACCGATGACGCAGAAGTCCAGCGACACCTCGTCCAGCGAGAACGGAATGTATTGATTCGCCTCGGCTTCCACCTGCAACTCGAGTTCTTCCTCGCGCAGGCCGTCCGGCAGCATGATTTTCTTGGTGATCACCGCAGACTGCGGCATGGCCAATGAGGCATGCCGTGTCTTGCTGCCGCTGCGCGTCACGACGCGACGAACGGCCTCCGCAACCTCATCGAATTTCTCGATCTGGCCGTCGGTGATCCAACCTTTTTCAAATGGCTCCGTGGCGAAACGTTCAAGCACGTATTCACCTTTGGAGTTTTGGCTCAATTCCACGAGTTTGACACTGGACGACGAGATGTCCAGGCCAATCATGGGTGGATGCGCGCGCCCAAGCAGTACGTCCCAAAATCCCATGAAGCGTTCCCCCAACGCGCCGCTTTGCGCCGGTTTGTTAATAAGTTACTTGAATGCTAGCAGCAATGCCTTTGATGCCCCAAGGCAAAGCGGTCACAGCACGTAACACCGCGTTGCGTAACATACACGCCGCAGAAGCCCGTCAAAAGCTTGAAAAGCGGGCATGAAAGCCGTTGTGCCACCGCCGGGTCGGGCGATGCGTCGATGCCCGGAAGAGGGTTCCTATAATCGCTGCTCGCGGCCCGATTCGCACCCGTACAGGCCCTGACAGGCGGCGGGCGGGCACGCATAAATGCACACTTTGCTCATGCCCGCGAAGACCCCCCCAGCCTCCCACGACGACACCCCCTCTTCCTCCTCCCCCGACACCCCTCCAAAGAGGGCGGGCGCCAAGAAGGCGCCCCGGAAGCAGAAGCCGAAGAAGCATTGGCTGCTGCGAGCGCTGGGCTGGCTGCTGGGCCTGATCCTGGCCGGCGTCGGCGCGGTCGCGATGCTGGCCGGCATGGCACTGGCGATGGCCTATCCGCAGTTGCCCGACATCAGCGGCCTCACCGACTACCGGCCCAAGCTGCCCCTGCGCGTGCTCTCGAGTGAAGGGCAGCTGTTGGGCGAGTACGGCGAGGAGCGGCGCAGCTACTCCAGCATCCGCGCCATACCCAAGGTGATGCAGGACGCGGTGCTGGCCATCGAGGACGCCCGCTTCTATCAGCACGGAGGGGTCGACTACCTGGGTGTGATTCGCGCCGGCCTGGCCAATGTGGGGGAGTCCAAGAGCCAGGGCGCCTCCACCATCACGATGCAGGTGGCCCGCAACTTCTATCTCTCCACCGAGAAGACCTTCACCCGCAAGATCTACGAGATCTTGCTGGCGCTGAAGATCGAGAGCGCGCTGCCCAAGGAGAAGATCCTCGAGATCTACATGAACCAGATCTTCCTGGGTCACCGCGCCTACGGCTTCGCGGCAGCCAGCGAGGTCTACTTCGGAAAGCCGATGAAAGACCTGTCGGTGGCCGAGGCGGCGATGCTCGCCGGGTTGCCAAAAGCACCATCTGCTTACAACCCGATCAACAATCCGCGCCGCGCGATGTTGCGCCAGCAATACATCATCGACCGGATGCTGGAAATGGGCTTCATCAGCCCCGAGCAGCATGCCGAGGCCAAGGCGGAGAAGCTGCGCATCCGACCGCCGCAGGAAGCGGCCAACCATGCCGAGTACGTCGCCGAGCTGGCGCGGCAACTGATCTTCAGCCAGTACGGGGAAGAGGCCTATACCCGCGGGTTGAATGTCTACCTCACGCTGAATGCCGACGAGCAGGAACGGGCCTACCGCGCCCTGCGTCGCGGCATCATGGATTACGAGCGCCGGCAGGTGTACCGCGGTCCGGAAGCCTATGTGGACCTCCCGGCCGACCCGAAAGAGCTGGACACCCGGGTCGCCGAAGCCCTGTCTGACCACCCGGCCAACGACGAACTGCTGGCCGCCGTCGTGCTGGAGGCCGATCCGAAGCGGGTGCTGGCTGCGCTGCAGAGTGGCGAGACGGTCACCATCGTGGGCGAAGGCCTGAAACCGGCCACCTCCGGGCTGTCCGACAAGGGCAACCCCAAAACCCGCATCCGACGCGGTGCGGTGATCCGGGTGGTGAAGCTGGTCCGCAACAACAAGGACGAATGGACCATCACCCAGTTGCCGGAAGTGGAAGGGGCGATGGTCGCCCTGAATCCGAGGGACGGCAGCGTGCGGGCCCTGGTCGGCGGCTTCGATTACAACAAGAACAAGTTCAACCACGTCACCCAGGCCTGGCGCCAACCGGGCTCGAGTTTCAAGCCCTTCATCTATTCGGCAGCGCTGGAAAAGGGCTTCGGTCCGGCGACCGTGGTCAACGACAGCCCGCTGTTCTTTGATGCCTCCACCACCGGCAGCCAGCCCTGGGAGCCCAAGAACTATGACGGCAAGTTCGAAGGTGCGATGCCGCTGCACACGGCACTGGCCAAGTCCAAGAACATGGTGTCCATCCGGATCCTGCAGGCGATCGGGGTTCGGTACGCCCAGGACTGGATCACCCACTTCGGCTTCGAAGCCGACAAGCACCCCGCCTATCTGACCATGGCCCTGGGCGCTGGCGCGGTGACCCCGATGCAGATGGCGCAGGCCTATTCGGTGTTCGCCAATGGCGGCTACCGGATCACGCCCTCACTGGTGCAGCGCATCACTGATCACCAGGGACGGCAGCTGTACCAGGCGACACCCAAGCCGCTCGCCGACGACATGCGCGCCGTCGAACCGCGCAATGCCTTCATGATGAGCCGACTGCTGCAGGAAGTGGCGCGCAGCGGCACCGCCGCGCGCGCGCAATCCACCCTGAAGCGACCGGACCTCTACGGCAAGACCGGCACCACCAACGATTCCATGGACGCCTGGTTCGCCGGCTATCAGCCGACGCTGGCGGCCGTGGTGTGGATCGGCTATGACCAACCCCGCAAGCTGGGCGACCGGGAAACCGGCGGCGGACTGGCCCTGCCGGTGTGGATCGAGTTCATGCAGTACGCCCTGCGCAACACGCCGGTGGCCGAGATCCCGCCGACCGAAGGCCTGGTCAATCTCAACGGCGAGTGGTTCTACGACGAATTCAGCGGCAACGAGGGCGTGCGCGCCCTGACGAACGACGAAAACGTGCCGACCACGGGATCCGAGGAAGAGAAGAAGAGCATCCTCGACCTCTTCAAACGCTGATCGACCGCCAGGTCGGCCTCAGGTCGGCCTCAGGTCCGAAAGCGGAACGTGGACAGCAAAACGCCAGCCCTCAAGGCTGGCGTTTTCGTTGGCCATGGCGGGTGGCTGCGTGCCGGGACGAGGGCTCGGGTGGGACGTCGTCGCGCGGGGCGTGATCGCCGCGCTCAGGAGGCCTCGACCTTCAGCGACTTGCCGGCGTGGAAGCTCGCCTCCTCCGACAAGCGGATGAAGAACTCCACACCGTCCTTGGTGTCCAACCACTGGCCGTTGACGAACTTGAAATGAAAGCCGCCGCGCCGCGACGCCAACCACAACTCATGCAGCGGCGGCTGCGTGTTCACCACGATCTTGCTGCGATCGGGAAACTCCAGCTCCAGCAGACCGCCGGTGCGATGCTGGTCCACATCCATCACATCGTCGTCCAGCCAGGCATCCACCACGGTTTCGATGCGGGACAGCACGGCGGCGGTCCTGGCGTCGTATTCGGCATCGGTCAGTGGTGTGGCGGTGGCGGTCATGGGTCGGGACTCGCTAGACTGGAGTCCATGATGAAAACGAAGAAGCGAAGTGTAGGCGCAGCGCCCCGGACCCCCGATGCCGCCACCGGCAAGGCCCTGTCGTGCCTGATGTTGTGTGCCACCTTGGCGATCGCCGCGGGCGTTGTCGGCTGCGGCCAGAAACGGCCGCTGCAGCTGCCGGCCAAGCCCGGCCACGCCAAGCCGGCCAACACCAACCCGCCCACCGAACCCGACATCCTGCGCCACAGTGCCGATCCGGCCTCGGCACCGGCCAGCGCGGCCATCATGCCCCAGCGCTGACGACGGGGCCGCAGCGTCAGCCGGGCCTGGGAAGCGCCCAGCACCTCGGCTACGAACGGAGACGTCCGCGGAGTCGAGGATGGGCCCGCAGGCTCAGACTGCAGTCATCGCACCGCCGCGACGATCAGCAACGCATGGGACTGGCCAGCGCAGGATTACATCGGCCGCCATGACCGATGCCGATCTGTGTCAGATCCGCCCTTCCTCGACCGCGTGACACGCAACGCGTGTGCCCTCCACCGTCAGCAGCGCCGGTCGCTCCTGGCTGCAGCGCGCATTCGCATGCGGACAGCGCGGATGGAAACTGCAGCCGGTGGGTGGATTGAGCGGATTCGGCACCTCGCCCTGAACCGGCGTGCGGGAACGACCCGTCATGTGGATGTCGGGAATCGCATCCAGCAGCATCCGGGTGTAGGGATGACGAGGCGCGGCGAACAGACGCCGCTTGTCCGCCTGCTCGACCAGCCGCCCCAGGTACATCACACCGACCTGGTCGGCGACATGCCGCACCACCGCCAGGTTGTGCGAAATGAACAGATAGGTCAGGCCCTGCCGCCGTTGCAGGTCTTTCATGATGTTGAGCACCTGGGCCTGCACCGACACGTCAAGCGCTGACGTCGGTTCGTCGCAGACCAGGAACTCCGGCTCGGTCGCCAGGGCACGGGCGATGGAGATACGTTGGCGCTGGCCACCGGAAAACTGATGCGGAAACTTCTCCACATCCGCCGGCGACAGCCCCACCGAGACCAGCAGCTCGCCCACCCGCTGCTTCAATGCCGCCCCATCGCGCACCAGGCCATGCTCGCGCAGCGGTTCGCCGACGATGTCCTGCACCTTCCAGCGCGGATTCAGGCTCGCATACGGATCCTGAAAGATCATCTGCATCCGTCGACGCAATGGCAGCGCCCCCGGACCGGCCAGTGTCGTGGCGATGTCCACATCGTCAAACCTCACCTCACCGCCGCTGGGCCGGTACAGCCCGACCAGCAAACGGGCGACGGTGCTTTTGCCGCAACCGGATTCGCCGACCAGCGCCAGGGTCGTCCCGCGCTCGATCTGGAAACTCACCCCGTCGACCGCATGCACGAACTGGCGCGGCTTGCGCTCGATCACGCGATTGAGCCAGGGCGCGGACACGTCGAAGCTCTTGGATAGCTCGCGCACCTCGACCAGCACCGCTCCCTGGCGGCCGTCGGAAGCGGCCTGTTCACCGTCTGTCGTCATCACGGCACTCATGCGGCACCTCCATGCAGCCAGCAGGCTGCCGCAGTGGCGGGAGCCGCCATCAATTCAGGACGCTGCTGCTCGCAACGGTCGAAGGCCTTCGGGCAACGCGGATGGAAGGCGCAACCTGATGGGATCGCATTGAGTCGGGGCATCGCACCATCGATCTGCACCAGACGCTCGCGGTCTTCATCCATCGCCGGAATCGAGCCCATCAGTCCCGCGGTGTAGGGATGTCCGGGGCGATGAATCACCTCCTGCACCGGTCCGATCTCGGCAACGCGTCCGGCATACATCACCGCGACCCGGTCGCAGGTCTCGGCGATGACCCCCATGTCATGCGTCACCAGCATCACGGCCGCGCCCTGCTCTTTGCAGACGCGCTTCAGCAAGGCAATGATCTGCGCCTGGATCGACACATCCAGCGCGGTGGTGGGCTCATCGGCCACGATCAGCTTGGGATTGGCGGCCAGGGCCAGCGCGATCACCACCCGCTGGCGCATGCCGCCGGAAAACTGATGCGGATACTGGTCCACCCGCGCTTCGGGTGCGGGGATGCCGGTTGCGGCCAGCAGCTCGATGGCGCGTGCACGCGCCTGCCGAGCGGTCAATGGCAGGTGCGCGGTGATGGTCTCGATCAACTGACGCCCCACGCTGTAGAGCGGGTTGAGCGAGGTCAGCGGATCCTGGAAGATGGCGCCGATCTGCCGTCCGCGCACACGGCGCATCTCATCGGGCGAGAGCTGATCGATGCGGCGTCCCTCGAGCCGGATTTCGCCGCCGGCGATGCGGCCCGGCGGCTCCAGCAAGCCGATGATGGCCGCCCCGGTCAACGACTTGCCGGCACCGGACTCGCCCACCACGCCCAACACCTCCCCGGGCGCGATGTCGAAGGAAATGTCGTCCAGCGCGACCAGCGTGCCGCGACGTGTCGGGAATTCCACCCGCAGGTGGCGAACTTCAAGCAAGGCAGTCATCTCGCGACCCGTTCAACGCAGACGGGGATTGAGCGCGTCACGCAGCCAATCACCCAGCAGATTCACCGACAGCGCAATCATCACCAGCATCACACTGGGCCAGATCGTGATCCACCATTCCCCGGAGAACAGGAAGTCGTTGCCGATGCGGATCAGCGTCCCCAACGACGGACTGGTCGGCGGCACGCCCACGCCAAGGAAGGACAGCGTCGCCTCGGTCAGGATGGCGGAGGCCACCTGCAAGGTGCCCAGCACCAGCACCGGCCCGGTGACATTCGGCAGCACATGGCGCCACATGATGGCCGGCGTCTTGACGCCGATGACACGCGCGGCCTGCACATATTCCTTGTTGCGCTCGACCAGCGTGGAGCCACGCACGGTGCGGGCGTACTGGACCCAGCCGGTCAGCGAGATCGCCAGGATCAGCACCGCGAAGGCCAGCGTGCCATGCGCATCGGGCAGCAGCACACGGCCGATGCCGTCCACCAGCAGCGCCACCAGGATGGAGGGGAAGGACAGCATCACATCGCAGACCCGCATGATGAAGGCATCGGTCTTGCCGCCGACGAACCCCGCCAGCAGGCCCAGCGCAATGCCGATCACCATCGACACCAGCACCGAGGCGAAACCCACCAGCATCGAAATCCGCGCCCCATACATGATGGCGCTCAGCAGGTCGCGGCCCTGGTCATCGGTCCCCAGCAGGAACTTGGTGGATCCGCCCTCGCTCCATGCGGGCGGGAGGCGGGAGTCCATCAGGTCGACGGTCGACAGATCGAAGGGATCATGCGGCGCGATCCACGGCGCGAAGACGGCACACACCAGGCAGAACAGGGCCACGACGGCCGCCGCCATCGTCACCGGCGAGCGGGTGAAGGAATGCCAGACGTCGCCATCGAAAAAGCGCTGCAGCGCGTTCGGCGCCCGCGTGGGGGGGCCGGGGTTCGGTGAGGGCGGCACCGAGGGCGGCGCAGTGGAACTCATAGCTTGGACACTCCGTGCGAAATCATGCGTGCTGCCGGGAGACATGGTGAAGGGGGTAGAACCATCAGCGGGCCGAGGCGGCGATCGGCGATCGCCCGGGTGGCGGGCCTCACGCCGGCGTCACCGGCAGGCCCTGTTCGACCAGCGCGGCAAACAGGGCAGAGCCCAGCGGCAGCACCTCGTCGTTGAAGTCGTAGCGGGGCTGGTGCAGGCCGCAAGGTCCGCCCTGCCCCAGTCTCAGATAAGCGCCGGGCCGGGCCTGCAGCATGAAGGCGAAGTCCTCGCTGCCCATGCTGGGCGGCAGTTTGTCGTCCACGTTCTCGGCGCCCACCAGCCACTGCGACACCTGGATCGCGAAATCAGCCTCGGGGGCGCTGTTGATCGTGGCGGGATAAAGCCGTTGATAGTCGACCTTGGCGCTCGCACCAAAGCCCAGTGCGACCGATTCCACCAGGCGCGTCATGCGCTCTTCCAGCAACTGTTGAACTTCCGGCTTGAAGCTGCGCACCGTGCCGGTGAGCTGGGCCAGTTCGGGAATCACGCTGAAGGCACTCGGCTCGCCGGCCTGCATCGCGCACAGACTCACGACCGCCTGCTCGATCGGCGCAATGTTGCGCGACACCAGGCTCTGCACCGCGGTGATGATGTGCCCGGCGATCAACACGGGATCCACACTGAGATGCGGATGAGCGCCGTGACCGCCGCGGCCCTGGATGCTGATCTGCACGCGGTCGGCCGCGGCCATCATCGCGCCCCGATTGAGTCCGATCTTGCCCGGCGGCAGATGCGGCCAGTTGTGCATCGCATAAGTGGCCTCGACCGGGAATCGATCGAACAGGCCATCGGCGATCATTTCCCGTGCGCCGCCATAGCCCTCCTCGCCCGGCTGAAACACCAGCACGGCCGTGCCGGCGAACTGCCGCGTCTGGGCCAGGTAGCGGGCCGCGCCGACCAGCATGGCGCAATGTCCGTCATGTCCGCAGGCATGCATCAGTCCCGGTGACGCGGAACGCCAGGCGAAATCGTTCTGCTCCTTGAGCGGCAAGGCGTCCATGTCCGCGCGCAGCCCGATCAGACGCGGGCGGTCCGACGGCTGGCCGTGAATCACCGCCACCAGGCCGGTGCGACCGATGCCTTCATGGATTTCATCGACGCCGCAGGCCCGCAAGGCCTGCACGATACGCGCGCCGGTGCGGCGCTCTTCGAAGCCCAGCTCCGGCATCGCATGCAGCTCGCGGCGCAAGGCCACCAGTTCGCCGCGGGCCTCCAGCAGGCGCTGGTAGGTGCCGGCGGCCGCAGTGCTCAACGCATTCATGTCAGTGGGCGCCGCCGCTCAGCCGCAGCCGGGGGTCGACGACAAAGTACAGCAAATCCACCACCAGGTTGATGACGACGAAGATCAACGAGATCAGGCAAAGGTAGGCGGCCATCACCGGAATGTCCGGAAACTGGACCGCCTGAATGAACAGCAACCCCATGCCGGGCCATTGAAACACGGTCTCGGTGATGATGGAGAAGGCAATCAACGAGCCCAACTGAAGACCGGTGATCGTCATCACCGGCACCAGGGTGTTCTTGAGCGCATGGCCGAAGTAGATCACCCGGTTGCTCAAGCCTCGGGCGCGGGCGAACTTGATGTAGTCCGTGCGCAGCACTTCCAGCATCTCGGCCCGCACGATGCGCAGGATCAAGGTCAGTTGGAACACCGACAAGGTGATGGCCGGCAGCAGCACATGCCGCAATCCATCCACCGTCAGCAGCCCGGTGCTCCACTTGCCCAGCATCACCACGTCACCGCGGCCATTGCTGGGTAACCACTGCAGTTGCACAGCGAAGGTGAGGATCAGCAAGATGCCAATCAGGAACGTGGGAAGCGAGACCCCCACCAGCGACAAGGCCATGGCCAGTTGGGTGCCGAAACTGCCGCGTCGCAAGGCCGCATAGACCCCCAGCGGAATGCCCAGACCCACCGCGATCAATGCGGCCACGGCGGAGAGTTCCAGCGTGGCGGGAAAGCGCTCCATGATCAGGGTCGACACCTTGCGGCCCTGCTGCAGGCTGATGCCGAACTCGCCCTGCGCTGCATTGACCACGAAATGGCCGAACTGCACCGCGAAGGACTGATCCAGGCCCAGATCGCGGCGCAGTTGCTCGCGCTGCTCAGGGGTGGCGTCCTGGCCCAGCAGGTTGTGGACGGGATCGCCCACATACTGGAACAGCATGAAGGCGATGAAAGCCACCGTCAGCATGACGACCAGGGCTTGCGCCAGACGGCGGAGAATGAAAACCAGCATGTGGGATCGGCCCCGGCGATCCCACCTGGTCGTTTGACCCTGGCATGACCTGACCCCCGAAGGCGCGCGCTTCTTGAAGCGTCCCATCATCCGGGACGCAGCACGCCAAGGGCAACTGGGAAAGCCCTAAACGTGCGCATGGCGCGACATCCGCGAAAGCTGCAACGACCTGCGGTTTCGCAGAAGTTGGTGTTAGCTCCGTCACGGTGCGAGGTGACCGCACTCAGTGCATGGCTTGGCCTCGCGAAGGCAGAAACGAGGAACCGCCCGAAGGCGGTTCCTGCGTCAGGTCGCCCGCTGTCGCGGGTCGCCGCGATGCGTCAGGCGGTCGATAGACACCAATGAGGTGTCCTTAGGCATCGATCCGTTCAGAAACGGTGACGCATACCGACGATCGCCCCACCGCGTTTCTCTGCACCATTCTGGAAGCGGACCGCGCCGTCGTGCTTGGTGTAGTCCAGCTCGACATACGCATCGGTGCGCTTGGAGAAGGCGTAATCCGCCACGAACGCGAGGTAATGCCCCTTGCTCTTGCTGGTCGACACCACATAGTGGGTCTGCGTGGCATACCAATAGTGGGCGCCGAGGTTGAGCTGCGGGGTGGCCTGATAGGTGAACCCGGCGGACACCATGTCGCGCTTCTTTACATCATTGGCTGCGGCATTGAGCACGGGACCCAACAGACCGGACGTGTAGGCCGCCCCCAGCAGGCCGCCACGATCGAACTTGTTGGTCGCCCATGACACGTTCAGATACCACGGCCCGTCGTTGTAGCCGGCACCGGCGGTGTAGCCCTTGACCTTCTTGCCCAAGGTGTCTTCCACCTGCAAATACGCGCCCCCCGCAGAGAACGCACCTTCCGCATAACGCAGCAATCCACCGAACGACTTGTTCTGGGTGTTGCCCTCACCCGCCGACACCTGGATTTCGCCACGCACCGGGCCGAACTCGGCCAGGTACTTCACCATGTTGTCCTGCCGCGCGCCCATGGATAGGCCGATCTCCGGCTTGTAGGCCTCGATGTAGGGCGAATACTTGAAGGAGGCGTAGGTCGACGTGTAGATGTCGAACAGGATGTTGTATTGGCGGCCGAGCGTGATGCGGCCGAATTCGCTGGATTGAAGACCCACCCACGACTGACGCCAGAAGTCCGTCGCTGCCTGTGTGCCGTTGTCGGAGTTCAGCCGGTGCTCCAGGTTGGCAATGGCCTTGAGCCCGCCGCCCAGATCCTCGGTCACATTGATGCCGAGTCGGCTTTGCGACATCCCGCCAGGAATGAGCTGGTTCTTGGACGAGCCCGCGTTGGCGTTGCTGGTCCAGCGAACGCCGGCATCCAGGATCCCGTAGAGCTGGACACTGGACTGTGCCCAGGCGGAGCTGACGCCGGCAGCAACAAGGCCGAGCGCCATGGCAGCATTCTTCATAGGTCTGTCTCCATTTGTAGGTGTGGTCTATTCGCCGAGATTGATTCTCAGCGAACGTTCGCACTGAAGATCGAGCATGTTGCTGATCGCCCACACGAGCAAACCCTGTCAAGTTGGTGACTACTTCGCAGGGAGCCTCAAGATGCGGAATTGGGCGACTGCCGCCCGGCGAGGGTCATGGCGTTGATCGCCGCGCGAAAAGCAAGGCCTGACTCGCCCCCTTGAGCACAGCCAAAGTGGGCACCTCACAGTCCGGGCACGGAGGCACGAGCCGCCATCCGAGCGGCCATGAAAAAAGCCGCCCCGAGGGGCGGCTTTTGGTGTCCGAAGGATCCGTAGATCCGACGACGGGATTAGAAGCTGTGCTTCACGCCCACGTCCACACCGCCGGACTTGCCGCCAGGAGCGGCGGACACTGCGTTGGTGGCAACACGGAAGTTGGCACCGCGGTCGTTGTCGATGATCGAGCCAGTGGCGTACAGCGCCGTACGCTTAGACAGGCTGTGAAGGTAGCCCACCGTGAACATCTTCGCGTCGCCAGCAACACCGATAGTGGCCAGGTTTGGCGCGCTGATGCGGTCCGCAGCACCGTTGGTGCTCGACTTGGAGAACTGAGCCAGCACCGTACCAGACGTCGTCACCGGAACGGTGGCGCCAATGGTGTAGATGTTTTGCTTGAGATTGTTGAACTTCAGCTGCGACAGCAGGCCGCTGACCTTGACCATGCCGAAGTCATAGCTGCCACCCAGGGAGGCTTGCTTGAACTTGGCGGTGCCAGCGGCTTCCGTGGTTTGGTAGCCAGCAGCGACGTTGATCGCGCCATCCTTCCAACCCAGACGGCCACCGTAGGACTTGGCGCCGACAGCGCCTTCGCCTGCGGCCACGTCGAACGAGCCGTAAGCGCCACCCAGGTTACCCGGCAGGAAGTACTGCACCAGGTTGTCAGCGCGGTTGATGGTCTGCGTGCCGCTGCCCAGCAGGCTGTACACGCGGGTCACATCGCCCAGACCGGTGGTGCTGTAGACGTCGAAGTCATCGACGACCAGACGGGTCGAGGTCTTGCCACGGCCCAGACGGACTTCACCGAATTCGCCCATCAGGCTCACGGAAGCGCGACGGCCCCAGAACTTGGAGGAATCGGCAGTACCCGCGTCAGCGGAGAAAGCGCCTTCCAGCCAGAAACCGGCCTTCAGACCGCCACCCAGGTCCTCAACACCACGCACGCCGAAGCGGCTGGAGCTGCTGCCGTCATTCGACAGCTGGGACGTGTTCTGGCCATTGGCCTTGGTGTAGCGAGCAGCGACGTCGATGACACCGAACAGGGTCACGGACGATTGAGCGGCGGCGGCACCGGCGAAACCTGCCAGCACAGCCAGCGCGACGAGTGATTTCTTCATTAGAGACTCCTAGATCTTCAATGAGGCCTGCGGCCCCCACTGGGTGTTCGCAAACCAAGCTCCTGCAATGAAGCTGTGCCGTATTGCAACAGTTCCGATCGGCCCTGACCAGCGGCGACCCCGGAAAAGTCCTGATTTCGTTGGCTCCGTGCAACGCGTATGCAGAGAAAGAAATGTGTCATCAGGCATTCGCACAATAACGACGACCGGAGCTGCCGCCATGGATATCCCCACCGCCCTAAACTGCGGAATCAATTGGCATGCCCAGCGCACACGATGCAAGCAAAGTCCCGGCGCCTTACCCGAACGGACGCGTGGATTTCCACCCTGGACCATGGGTTGAAAACCCTGGCCGGTGTGGCCCCGATGTCCCGTCCAACCCCGGTCGCAACCCGTCCCGATTCGCCCTTGGACGAGACCCAGCGACGCGAATCCGCCGCGCTGATGCGGGTCAATCATGTCGGCGAGATCTGTGCGCAGGCGCTCTACCGGGCACAGGCACTGAGCACCCGCAATGAAGAATTGCGCACCCACCTCGAACACGCCGCACAGGAAGAACTCGACCACTTGGCCTGGACGGCCGAGCGGCTGCGCGACCTCAACGACCGTCCCAGCCTGCTCAATCCCCTATGGTATGCAGGTGCTTTCGCCATCGGCACGGCCGCCGGCCTGGTGAGCGACAAGGTCAGCCTGGGCTTTGTGGTGGAGACCGAGCGTCAGGTGGAGGCCCATCTGGACAGCCACCTCGAGCGACTGCCCCAGGGAGATGAAACCTCCCGCGCCATCGTCACCCAGATGAAGGACGAGGAAGCCCGTCACGCGGAAGAGGCCATCGCCCGCGGCGCCGTGGCGCTGCCGGCGCCGGTCAAGCGGCTGATGCGTGTCGCCGCACGGGTCATGACGCGAACGGCGCACTATCTATAAATAGGGTGGGGGCCGGACGGTCTCCGCGGCCACCGGCGCTTGGGGCGGCACAAGCGTCAAGAAAACGCATCAAACAGAGGCATCAAGCAGAGGCATCAAGCAGAGCGCCACGCCCACCCGCCACCAAGCCGGGAAATTGTCCTGAACGGCAGCTCACCGCCAATGCGCACTGACGCCGATTGCGCTGAAGCACCCGGGGCCTGGACCGAGCAGCCGATGCCCTCGATGCACCCGGTGCACCTGACTCAGGCCTCGATCACCTCCACCGATGTGGTGATCACTGCGGTCTTGGCCAACATGATGCTGGCCGAGCAGTACTTCTCATGCGACAGGGCGACCGCACGCTCCACCGCTTGAAGCGGCAGGTCCTTGCCTTCGACCACGAAGTGCATGTGGATCTTGGTAAACACCTTGGGCTCGACCTCGGCCCGATCGGCCTGGAGCCGGACCTTGCAGCCGCGAACATCGTGGCGCCCCCGCTTCAGGATCAGCACCACGTCGTAGGCGGTACAGCCGCCCGTACCCAGCAACACCATCTCCATCGGCCTTGGCGCCAGGTTGCGCCCGCCGCCATCCGGTGCGCCGTCCATGTTGACCAGGTGGCCGCTGCCGGTCTCGGCAACGAAGCTCATGCCGTCCTGGCCCATCCAGTCGATCGTGCATTCCATGCGTGTGTTCCTCAAAACGGACCGCGCCAGCGGCCATCCGGTGATATTGCTCGATTAGAGGCCTGTCCCCAGAGACAAAAGGCGGAAAAAATATTGCAGCGCAGCATGCTCCGCCCTAGAATTCTAGGCATGCGATAGCGCTACCAACGCGGTAGCCCCGCACCGATTGTCTCCTCCACCGCCTCCATGGTGGATTCAGCCCGAGGCCACAAGCCTCGGGCTTTTTTTCGTCCGTAGCGAGCTCGGCAGCTCCGTCTTGTCGAGCAACGTCCGCATGGCCACGGCCGTGCAGCGGCGATGCAGCCGTCCGACGCGGCCCACAAGCCCAACTTCCACCGCTATTGCGGGTGGGAAAAACGCGCCGTTGAAACTCACTTGACGCGCGCTCAAGAAGCGACCCTCTTCGAACCGCGAAACCAATCTGTCCGGCCTCGGGTTGGACGCAGATGAGTGCGGAGAAACCCTGGCTATCATCATTTGCCGCACCATTGCGGCACTTTGCGACCAGAAGGGGTATTCCATGGCCGGCACCCGCCGCGCATCGCGCACGTCAACTTCGCAGCGCCATCCTGCGCTTTTGCCCGCCGACCAGAGTTACCTCCAGCGAATTCTGAATGCCAAGGTCTATGAGGTCGCCCAGGAAACCTCGCTCGACCTGGCCCGCAATCTTTCCAAGCGCATCGGCAACAAAGTCTGGCTCAAACGCGAGGACCAACAGCCGGTATTCAGCTTCAAGTTGCGTGGGGCCTATAACAAAATGGCTCATCTCAGTGCGGAACAACTCGCGCGCGGGGTGATTTGCGCGTCAGCGGGCAATCATGCGCAAGGCGTGGCCTTGTCGGCCCGCAAACTGGGGTGTCGGGCCGTCATCGTCATGCCGGTGACCACGCCCAAGCTGAAGGTCGATGCGGTCCAGGCCCTGGGCGGGGAAGTGGTGCTGGCGGGCGAGTCCTTCAGCGATGCTTATGAGCACGCCCTTGAGCTCGAACGAGCGCAACAACTCAGCTTTGTCCACCCGTTCGACGACCCCGATGTGATCGCCGGACAGGGAACGATCGCGATGGAAGTGCTGCGCCAGCATCCCGGACCGATCGACGCCATCTTTGTCGCCATCGGCGGCGGTGGGCTGATTTCCGGCGTGGCGGCCTACATCAAAGCAGTGCGCCCCGAGATCAAGATCATCGGCGTGCAGACCCGCGATTCCGATGCCATGGTCCGATCGGTCCGCGCCGGCAAGCGCATCGCATTAACGGACGTCGGGCTGTTCTCCGACGGCACCGCCGTCAAGCTGGTGGGCGAAGAGACCTTCCGCGTTTGCCGCGAGTTGGTGGACGACTATGTGCTGGTCGACACCGACGCCGTCTGCGCAGCGATCAAGGATGTGTTTGTGGATACCCGCAGCATTCTCGAGCCGGCTGGCGGACTGGGCGTAGCCGCCATCAAGCAATATGCGGCGCAGCATGGCACCAAGGGCCAGACCTATGTGGCCATCACCTGCGGCGCCAACATGAACTTCGACCGGCTGCGATTCGTGGCCGAACGCGCCGAGGTCGGTGAAGCGCGCGAGGCCCTGTTCGCCGTCACCATCCCGGAAGAGCGGGGCAGCTTCAAGCGGTTTTGCGAGCTCATCGGGCCTCGCAGCGTCACCGAATTCAACTACCGGATCTCCGACCGCAAGGAAGCCCATGTCTTCGTCGGCGTGGCGACCAGCAAACGCGAGGAAGCCGACAAGCTGGCCCGCCAGTTCGATAAACACCGCTTCCCCACCGTCAACCTGACCGACGACGAACTGGCCAAGGCCCACGTCCGCCACATGGTGGGCGGACGGACCGAGTTGGCGGAGCATGAGCGCCTGTTCCGCTTTGTCTTCCCCGAGCGACCGGGGGCGCTGATGCGCTTTCTGTCCAGCATGCATCCGGACTGGAACATCAGCCTGTTCCACTACCGCAACCAGGGCGCGGACTATGGCCGCATCCTCGTGGGCATCCAAGTACCCAAGGGAGACGCCAAGGTCTTCAAGCAGTTCCTCGATCAACTGAACTATCCGTTCACCGAGGAAACGCAGAACCCCGTCTATCGGCTGTTCCTGCGCTGAGCCGCCGGCCCATCGCCGAGCGAGTGTTCTCGCGCCCGCGCTCCGGTCTGAATTCAGACTTGATCAGCGGGCCGACGTCACGCCCCCTCCCGCCGCCTGACGAACGACTCAGCGGGCCATGCGGATGCGGTCAGCGGTACCCCTCGTGTCACAAGGGCAGCGGCGCCACTCAACCGCTTCCGCGGTGAAGCAAGCCGGGGCGCCGGATCGCCCAGCGCACGGCCTGCCCCCAGGACAAGGGGCGCCGGGTGGGGATTTGCCGATGCCCTCAACGGACCGCGGGACGACAATAGCGACCCCGTGCGCGCTGGTTCCTCCGCCTGAGCGCCGCGGTTGCGATTGCCGTCCCCTCATGTCCATCCATCAGTCCCTGATCTCGCCGACCGTCAATCCGGAACTTGAACGCGCCCTGCGCGCGCGCCTGGATCGCCGTTGTGCCATCGCCGGCCGACTGGGAGAACTCGAACCGCTCGCGGTCCGCCTGGGCCTGATTCAGAACACCCTGACACCCAAGCTGCACGATCCGACGCTGGTCCTGTTTGCCGGTGATCACGGACTTGCCGTGGACGGCGTGGCCTTGCCCAATGGCCGCACGACGCGGGAGCAAGCCCTGCTCGCCCTGCAGAACCGGCTGCCGGCGACCGTGTTCGCCCGCAACCAGGGCATGCATGTCACCGTCGTGGACTGCGGCGTGGCCGAGCCGCTGAATCCTCAGCCTCGGTTGCTGGCCCGCAAGATTGCACACGGCACGCGCAACGCCCGGGTCGGTCCGGCCATGACGGTCGAACAGGCCCATGCGGGTGTGCGGGTCGGCATGGAGATTTCCGACAACCTCGCCGGCAACGTGATTGCGTGCGCGGGCCTGGGACAGGGCTCGATGGAAGCCGCCGCGCTGGTGCTCTCGCGCTTGATGGACATGCCGGTGCGGGACTTTCTGGTCTCAGGCCCGGACATGCCGCACGAGGACCTGGCCCATCTGCTGATCGTCCTGCAAAGCGCGCAGGCCCGCCATCGAGACATCGTGGAGCCGATGGCGGTGCTCGCCGCCTTCGGCGGTTTCGAGCTCGCGGTGATGACGGGGGCAATGCTGGTCGCCGCCAGCAAGCGGCAACTGATCCTGATCGACGGCATGCCCGCCTGCGCCGCCCTGAAGGTGGCCTCGATGATTGCGCCGCCGGTCACGGACTACGCCGTGTTCTGCCGCAGCACCACGCACCAAGGCCTGGACGAGGCCTTGGCCCTGTTCCACGCGGCAGCGCTGCTGGAGTTGGGCATGGATTGTGGCGACGGCACCGGCGCATCGCTCGCCTGGCCGCTGGTGCGTTGCGCCGCCGCCTTGTTGACCGATGTGCAGGATTTGCCCGAGGGGCCGATCCACAGCCGCCCCACGGAACTTCACACGGGGTCCGGCGCCGCGAGCGCGCCCAGCGGTCTGGCGAATCCGGGCAGCGTCCGTCCGCCGTTGAATTCAAAGCACTGAATCAAGGCACCGGCGGCGCTCGCCGCTGTCGGTGCCCTTGGCGTCCTTGGCGCCCTCGGCGCAGCAGCGCCGTCAGCGGATCTCGCCGTCCTGCTGCTGAGCTTGCGGCGGAGGCATGCCCGGCAAGGCCCCCCCGACAGCCAACGGCGACACCACGCCGCCCGGCCCGCCCGGACCTGCCGACATGTTCATCGGCGGCATGCCGCCACCGATGGGCAGTTGCTGCGGTGCACCCGACATCGGCGCGCCGCCCGGGGGCGCCATCAGATCGGCTGCACCGGGCGCCATGCTCACCCGGATCGACACCACGCCGTCGCGGCCCAGGCCGATTTCACGTCGGGTGACTTCCATCAACAACAAGTCGCCGTCGACGATCTGACCCACGCGCGCCGTCTTCGGAGGCCCCCCGCTGACCGCAATCAACGCCACGCCTTCGCCCGGATGACCCGCGGTCGACGGGGCCACCACGCCCAACAATTGGTAACGAGATGACGCGGATTCGACCGGTCCGGCGACCGGTTCCAGGGACGCAAACAGGCGTGTCCAGTCCGCAGTCGCGCCGCCGGACACCGCCGAATGCGTCATTGCGGGACCCTGCGGGCCTCTGGACATCAGCACCAGCGACCAATACGCGAGGCTGGCCGCCAGCAGCGCCCAGGTGACGAAGCTTAACCATCGTGCATGCATGCGCCGATTATGATTCACCGCGACGGGCCGCAGCGGGCGGCGCCGCAAGGATTGCAAAGCCATGCAACGGACTTCTTCCCTTCGCCGCTCTCGCGGCTTCACCCTGATCGAACTGATCGTGGCCATCACCATCGTTGCCGTCATGGGCGCCGTCGTGGTGCCGGCGGTGATGAACCATGTGGCCGACGCGCGGCGCACCGCCGCCAAGACCGACGTCAACACGCTGGTCCAGGCCCTCAAGCTTTACAAGATGGACAACGGACGTTACCCGTCCGGCGACCAGGGTCTGACGGCCTTGGTCTCCAAACCGACCAACGGCAACGTGCCGAACAACTGGAAGGTCTACATCGAGAAGCTGCCCAAGGATCCCTGGGGCAATGCCTATCAATATGACAGCCCCGGCCTGAAGGGCGAGATCGACGTCTACAGCTTCGGCGCCGACGGCAAGCCAGGCGGCGAAGGCAACGACGCCGACATCGGTTCCTGGGAATGACCGGTGCCCGCCGCCTCCGCCTCTCTCGAGGGGCGGCGCGCGGCTTCACGCTGATCGAGCTGATCGTCGCGATCACCATCATCGCCATCGCCAGTGCGGCGGTGGCGATCTCGATGGGGCGCAGCGGCGATTCCGACCTGGAGCGCGAGGCGCTCCATCTCGCCAGCGTGCTTGAAACCGCCCGCGCCGAAGCGCGGGCCGCGTCATTGGATGTGCGGTGGATGCCGGACGGCAAGGACGGCGGCAGCTATCGCTTCACCGGACTGCCGCCGGATCTCATCGACCGTCTGCAGCTCAATCGGTCCTGGCTCGGCGAGCCACCGGTGGTGGACATCCAGGGCGCGACGGCCAATGGCCGATCGGTTCGCCTCGGACCTGAACCCTTGATCGGCGCGCAACGCATCCTGCTGACCCGTGGCGACCACCGCATGACGGTCTCCACCGACGGCCTGGGCCCGTTCCGCGTCCAGCGCGGGAGCGCCACCCCATGAGTTCACGCCGCACCCCACCGGCCGCCCAACGTTTGACCGCCGGATTCACACTCATCGAAGTGCTGGTCGCGTTGACCATCGTCGGCCTGTGCCTGGCCGCCGGCATGCGTGCCGGCGGAGCGATGACCAGCAACGCCGACCGGCTCGAGATGAACGGTCTGGCGCAATGGTGTGCCGAGAACGAATTGACCGAGATGCGGCTGACCCAGAACTTTCCCAATGTCGGGCAGACCGACTTCAGTTGCAGCCAGATGGGCCGGGATTTCATCGGCCGCATGACGGTGGCCGCCACACCCAATCCGAACTTCCGTCGGGTGGAGGCCCAGGTGTTCGATGGCGACAACCGGCCGCTGCTGAGCATCACCACCATCGTGGGTCGCTACTGAGATGCCTGCGCTCCGCTCCCGGCGACGCAGTCGCGGCTTCACGCTGATCGAGGTGCTGGTCGCCCTTGTCATCATGGCGATGATGACGGTGATGGCCTGGCGTGCCGTGTCGGCCCTGACCAACACCCGCGACCACAACGAAGCCCACATGGATCGGGCCGAGACCCTGCAGACCTTGATGCGCCAGTGGGAGCTGGACCTGCGTGAAGTGCAGGACAGCAAGGTCATCACCGCGGTGTCGTTTGACGGCGCCACCCTGCGCCTGACCCGCCGCCGCGAGACCGGCCTGCAACTGGTGAGCTGGCAGATCAAGGACAACCGCCTCACCCGCTGGGAGTCGACGCCCACCACCGAGCGCGATGCCCTGCAAGATGCCTGGTTCCGCAGCCAGCAACTCAGCGCGGAAGAACTGCGCGGCCTGCCCGGCGTCGCCGGTGTCATCGGCTGGCAGATCTATTTCTTCCGCGGCAACGCCTGGACCAATGCGCAGTCGGAGGCGGACCAGAACAAGAACACCGACGGCAGCACCAGCCAGGCTACCCCCGCCGGCGTGCGGATGCGTCTGCAGTTCGGCCCGGACAGCGGCTATCGGGGGGAACTGAACCGTCAGGTCCTGGTGCCGGCCGGAGGCGGTAAATGAGCCAGCCCGAACGCATCATCGATGGCCACGCCGCTTGCCCGCTCCAGCAGCGGCGCCATCGGACGCCAGCGCGCCGGCCCCATCGCGGCGCGGCCTTGCTGACCGCGCTGCTGATCGTGGTGCTGATCACCACGCTGGCGGCCGCGATGATGTGGCGCCAGGCGCGCAGCATCCAGATCGAAGCCGCCGAGCGGGGTCGCGCCCAGTCGGACTGGGTGCTGCAGGGTGCGCTGGACTGGGCACGACTGATCCTGCGCGAGGACAGCCGGGCCAACGTCAAGACGCCCTCCGACCATCTCGGCGAGGTCTGGGCCGTGCCGCTGGCGGAAGCCCGTCTCTCCAGCTTCCTGTCGACCGACTCCAACCACTCAGCCGACTCGGGCCCGGACGCCTACCTCTCCGGCCGCATCGAGGATGCCCAGTCGCGCTACAACCTGCGCAACCTGGTCAAGACTGACCCCGCCGAAGCCGCCAAGGAACTGGCCATCGCCGCACGGCTGTTCCAGAGTGCCGGGTTGAACACCTCAATCGCCCCGCAGTTGCAGAAGAGCCTCAAACAGGCCATCAACGGTGCCGCCAGCGGAGCCCAAGGTGACGTGCCACTGACGCCGATGCGACTCGATCAACTGCGTTGGCTCGGTCTGTCGCCCGAGCAGATCGAGCGTCTGCGTCCCCTGGTGGTCATCCTGCCCGCGGCGACGCCGGTCAATCTCAACACCGCGCCGCGGGAAGTGATCACCGCGCTGGATGAGCGAATCGACTTGTCGACCGCCGACCGGCTGATCCGCGCCCGGGATTCCAAACCGTTCTCGAAGCTGGAAGACGTGGCGGCCTACCTTCCGCAGTCCTTCGTCCTATCCGCAGAACAGACAGCTATTACCACCACTTACTTCTTCGTTGAGGGGCGACTTCGCATGGATGATCGAGTGCTGACGCTGCGCTCGCTGGTCAATCGGGAGAGCCCGACATCGCTGGTCCTCAAGGTGCTGGACCGCGAGCGCATCCAGCAGCAGACCTCGGCCAACTACACGAATTACCGCTGAAGGCACGCGCCATGCGCTTGACCCGCCATTGCCAGGCGACCCCAAGGCAACGGAGAGGCGATTGCAAGGCGATTGAAAGGCTCATTGCCACGGGTAACGGTCGCAATCACCGCGATGGCCTTGAAGCACCTCCACCGGCGGGTAAAGCTGGCGTGAAGTGTGGATGAAGTCCGGCGTGGACGAACGGACGGACACCGTGAGCCACGCTTTGGAATGCTTGGACACAAACTAACAACTACGGGCTTGTGCGGAGGGACGGGCGACCGATCCGTCATGCAAGCCCTCCTAGAATCCGCCTTCTCATGAGTACCCTGCTCATTCTGCTGCCCGCGACCCCGCCTCCCCAGGCGGGCCCGCAAGACTATGAATATTGGTTCAGCGCCGACGCTCAGGCCCCCGCATCACGCGGACAGGGTGAGCGCGCGCCGCTGGCCGAGCTCCCGCGCGCCGATCAGGTGATCGCGGTGATCGGCGACGACCAGGTCAGTTGGTTGCCGGTTCGATTGCCCAGCCTCAAAGGTGCACGACTGCGCAATGCGCTGGTCGGCATGCTGGAGGAACAGGTGCTGGACGACCCGGAGCGGCTGCACTTTGCCATCATGGACAGCGACGACGCGCCGGCGTCCCGCAAGGCCAAGCTGGCGCTTCAGCCCCTGCCGCCTCCGCCCGACAAGAACGGCGGCGGCGACACCGTGCTGATGGATGGCTCCGATGCGCCCCAGTGGGTGGCCATCACCGCCCGGGAGCCGCTGCGACTGCACCTGGAGGCGATCGAAGCCGCCGGCCTGGCGTTGGAGGCGGTCTATCCCTTGTCCTGGCCGCAATTGCGCGCCGGCGGCCATGTGGTCCCCGGGGCGGACGGCCGGCCGCGCCTGCGTGCGTGGACCTCGCTGGGCGTGGCCACATTCCCGCTGGACAGCAGCGGCATCCGCACCTGGCTGGGCGAGCGCTGGCTGGCCGAGGCCGTGGTGTCCGCCAGCCCCGCCGTCGCAGGCGAGGCCGAAAAATGGCTGGGCCGCCCGGTCGATGTCCGCAATGACACCGAGCGCGCCTGGCTGTCGCGGCAGGCGCCGATCAACCTCCTGCAGCTCGAGTTCACGCCGCGTCAACGCGGCTGGCAGCGCATCTACCGCGGCTGGCAGGTGTTGCAGACACCCGCCTGGCGGCCGGTGCGCTGGGGCTTGGTCGGTCTGTTGCTGGTGCAGGTGGTCGGCTTGAACCTGATGGCCTGGCAGCAGAGCCGCGCCGTTGATGCACGCCGCAATGAGCAGGAACTGGTGCTGCGCCAGGCCTTCCCGCAGGTGCGGACGATCCGGGACGCACGCGCCCAGATGGTCAAGGAAACCGAGACCCTGCGCGGTGGTGCCGGTCAGATCGGCCCCGGCGACATGGAAGATCTCCTGGCCGCGGTCGCGCGCGCCTGGCCCGCCGGCCAGCCGCCACTGCCCGGTCTGCGCTATGAATCCAACCGCCTGCAACTCACCGGGCTGCCACCGCCGGTGCGTCAGCAGTTGCGAGAACGCCTTGTCCAGGAACCTGGACTGAGCGTCACCGACGAGGGCGACTCCCTCAACCTCAGCCTGCGGCCCCAAACACGATGAACAGCCTCACTCTCTGGCGGCGCCAATTCGACGAACGCTGGCAGGCGGCCAAACCGCGCGAGCGTCTGATGGTCCGACTGGCCGTGGTGGCCGTCGGTGCCTTGCTGCTGTGGTTGATCGCGCTGGCACCGGCGCTGTCCACACTGAAGAAGGCGCCGGCCGACATGGATCGCCTGGATCGGGAGCTGCAGCAGATGCGGCAACTGGCCGAGCAGACCCAGCAATACCGGCAGATCGTTCCCGTCAGCGCCGACCAATCCATTGCGGCCCTGCGCACCGCGACCGAGCGGCTCGGTCCCGCCGCGGAACTGACCGTCACCGGCGCGCAGGCCCAACTCCGCTTGCGCGGCGTCCCCGGCGCGGCACTGACCTCCTGGCTGATCGAAGCCCGCCAAACCGCCCGTGCACGTCCGCAACAGGCGGAACTGCAGACCGGCGCCCAAGGCTACTCCGGACGACTCACCGTGCTGCTGCCCGCAGCCCCCGGCGCATGATTCGCCGCGCCATCGATGCGCCGGTGCGCCACAGCCGGTGGGCGATCGCCGGTGCCCTGGTCGGCCTGCTGCTGGCCGTGGTGCTGTTTGCGCCGGCCGCCTGGCTGGCCTCCGGCATTGCCAAGGCCACCGGCGACCGCCTGCTGCTCATCGACGCGCGCGGCAGCCTCTGGACCGGCAGTGCGCGCCTGGTGCTCAGCCCCGGCGCCGGCAGTCGCGACGCCAGCGAGCTGCCCGAGCGTCTGGGCTGGCGCCTGCGCCCGGTCTGGATCGACGGCGCCGTCGGCCTGAAGCTGGTGTTGGACCAGTCCTGTTGCATCCGTCCGGACGCAGCGGTGACCGCGCGCCTGGGCATCAGCCGGGTCAATCTGCGGCTGCCCGACGCCTCGCCGGACCAGCCCTGGATCCGTTGGCCGGCGGCCTGGCTGGTCGGCCTGGGCACGCCCTGGAACACGATTGCGCCGGACGGCCAGATCGCCATCAGCGCCCAGCAGTTCGTGGTCGAGAAGTCGAAGGGCGCCTGGCAGGTCCAGGGCATGACCCAGCTGGAGCTGCGGGACTTTTCCTCGCGCTTGTCGAGCCTCTCGCCCCTGGGCAGCTATCAGCTGAACCTGATGGGCGCGAGCACACCGCAGTTGCTGTTGCAGACGCAGCGCGGTCCTCTCCAATTGAGCGGCCAGGGAAGCCTGGGCGCGCGGACACGCTTTGAAGGGGAGGCGACCGCCGCTCCCGGCAGCGAAGCCGCATTGGCCAATTTGTTGAACATCATCGGGCGCCGCGATGGCGTGCGCTCGATCATCTCGGTGGGATGAGCATGAACAAGCACTTGATGCGACCGACGGCCTTGAGCCTGGCGATCGCCTTGATCGCGACCAGTCTGCCGCTGCAGGCCCAGACGGCCCAGCAGCAGACGACTCGTCGACAGCCGGCCGTTCGGCCCAGCACACCGGTGACGCTGAACTTCGTCAACACCGACATCGAGGCGGTGTCTCGCGCCATGTCCGCCGCGCTGGGCAAGCCCATCCTGGTCGATCCGCGGGTCAAGGGCACGATGACCCTGACCGCCGAACAGCCGGTTCCGGTGCAGGAGGCCTATCTCAGCTACCTGGCCTCGCTGCGCGGCCTGGGCTTTGCCATGGTGGATGCAGGCGGCCTGCTCAAGCTGGTGCCCGAAGCTGAAGCCAAGTTGCAGACCGGCAGCGTGACCATCGGCACCGAGGCCCGCCAGCGCGGTGACCAGATCGTCACCCAGATCTTCAAGCTCAACCACGAGAACGCCAACAACCTCGTGGCCGTGCTGCGGCCGCTGATCACCCCCAACAACACGATCAATGCCAACCCGGGCAACAACAGCCTGGTGATCACCGATTACGCCGAGAACCTGCAGCGCATCAGCCGCATCGTCGCGGCGATGGACCAGCCGTCCAACACCGACATCGAGGTGATCCCGCTGCGCAATGCCGTGGCGGCGGACATCGTGCAGCTGGTGCAGCGCCTGTCGGACGGCGGCAGCGGCGGCGGCAACCCCGGCGTGGCCGGCGCCCAGGGCGGCGGCACCAGCGTGCTGGCGGATCCGCGCAGCAACTCGCTGATCGTGCGGGCCACCAACCCGGCCAAGCTGATGCAGTTGCGCGCCATGATCGCCAAGCTCGACCAGCCCGGCGTGGATGCGGCGACCGGCAACATCCGGGTGATCTATCTGAAGAACGCCGACGCGGTGCGCCTGGCCACGGTGCTGCGCGCCGCCTTCACCACCAACAACAGCGGTGGCGGCGGCGGTGGTTCCGCGGGCGCCTCGTCGTCGACCGGCAGCTTCGCCGGCGCGCAGACCGGCAGCTCGGGCGGTGGCGGCGGCAGCTTTGCCGGCAACAGCTCGTCCTTCGGCGGCGGCAGCAGCGGTTCGTCCGGCGGCTCGGGCAGCACCGGGGCGTCCACCCAGGTGGCCGCGCAGGCGCAGGTCAACACCGGCGGCTTCGTGCAGGCCGATCCGGCGACCAACTCGCTGATCATCACCGCGCCCGAGCCGATGTACCGCCAGATCCGCGCCGTGGTGGAGCAGCTCGACACCCGCCGCGCCCAGATCTATGTGGAAGCCCTGATCGTCAAGGTCGATGCCAGCAAGACCGGCCAGTTCGGCGTGCAGCTGCAACAGGTGTTCGGCGATGCGTCCAGCTCGGTCATCTCCGCGCTGGGAACCAACTTCGGCACCACCGGCAACATCCTGACGCTGAGCGCAGCCACCGTCTCCGGCACCACCAGCTCGCTGGCCGGCGCCGTGGGTTCGGTCTCGCCGGGCCTGAACCTGGGCTTCCTGAAGAAGGTCGGCAGCTACTACACGCTGGGTGCCATCGCCAACGTGCTGGAGCAGGCTTCCGGCACCAATGTGCTGTCCACCCCGTCGCTGGTGGTGCAGGACAACGAAGAGGCGGATCTGCTGATCGGCCGCAACGTGCCGGTGCTCAGCGGCAGTTATTCGTCCTCGACCTCCAGTTCCAGCTCGACCGTCAGCCCGTTCGCGACCTACGAGCGTCGCGACATCGGCCTGCGTCTGAAGGTCAAGGGCCAGGTGGGTGAGAACGGCACCGTCCGCATGAAGGTCTACCAGGAAAACTCCAGCGTGGTCGACACCGCCACTGCGGCGACCCAGGGCGTGACGCTGGACAAGAGCGCGGTCGAGACCTCGGTCACGCTGGAGGACGGCCAGGTGCTGGTGCTGGGCGGCCTGCTGAAGGACGACTACAGCGATGGCGAAAGCAAGGTGCCGGGCCTGGGCGACATTCCGCTGCTGGGTTATCTGTTCAAGACCCAGAACCGCACCCGCGCCAAGTCCAACCTGATGATCTTCCTGCGTCCGGTGGTGCTGCGCACGCCCGACAGTGCCAACGGCCTGACGATGGACCGCTACGAAGCGATCCGCGCCTATCAGAACGAGGTCCAGCCGGACAAGCGCATCGTGCTGCCCAACACCGGCGCACCGTTGCTGCCGGAGAAGCCGGCCTCGTCGCCGCTGCTGCCGACACCGCCCACCGTGCCCGCACCGGTGCCGGCCCCCGTGCCGTCTGCCCCCGTGACCACGCCCCTCCCGCCGCAGTCCGCGTCCGATTCCGCACGCTGACCGAAGGAACGCCATGGCCACCCGCCATCCCCTGCCCTACGCCTTCGCCAAAGCGCAGCAACTGCTGCTGGAGGACGACGGCCAGCAGCGCACGCTGTGGGCCACGCCCGCCGTCACCCTGCCCACGCTGTCCGAAATGCAGCGGGTGCACCTGCCCAATCACCTGGAGTGCATCAGCCCGTCGGAGATGGCGCAGCGCCTGCAGACCGCCTACGCCGGCGGCGGCGACAACGCCGCCATGGTCGTCGGCGAGGTGGAGAGCGCGGTCGACCTGTCGCGCCTGATGCAGGACCTGCCCGCGGTTGAGGATCTGCTCGAAGCCGCGGACGATGCCCCCATCATCCGGATGCTGAATGCACTGCTCACGCAGGCCGCCAACAACGGCGCCAGCGACATTCACATCGAGCCCTATGAGCGCGAAAGCAGTGTGCGCTTCCGTGTCGACGGCACGCTGCGTGACGTGGTGCGACCCAACCGGGCACTGCATGCCGCGCTGATCTCGCGACTGAAGATCATGGCCGAGCTCGATATCGCCGAGAAGCGCCTGCCGCAGGACGGCCGCATTTCGCTGCGCATCGGCGGCCGGGCCATCGACGTGCGGGTCTCGACGCTGCCGTCAGCCCACGGCGAGCGCGCGGTGCTGCGTCTGCTGGACAAGTCCGAATCGCGGTTCTCACTCGCCGCACTGGGCATGGACGGCGAACGGCTGGAGCGCTTCCAGCGCGTGGTGCAGCAGCCGCACGGCATCGTGCTGGTCACCGGTCCGACCGGTTCCGGCAAGACGACCACGCTCTATGCCGCGCTGCAGACTGTCGACACCTCCACGACCAATGTGCTGACGGTCGAAGACCCTATTGAATACGAGCTGGCCGGCATCGGTCAGACGCAGGTCAATGCGCGGATCGAGCTGACCTTCGCCAAGGCGCTGCGCGCCATCCTTCGCCAGGATCCGGACGTGATCATGATCGGCGAAATCCGCGATTACGAGACCGCGCAGATTGCCATCCAGGCCTCGCTGACCGGCCACTTGGTGCTGGCCACACTGCACACCAATGATGCGGTCAGCGCGGTCACCCGGCTCACCGACATGGGCGTCGAGCCCTTCCTGCTCAGCTCCTCGCTGCTGGGGGTGCTGGCCCAGCGCCTGGTGCGCAAGCTGTGCCCGGTCTGCAAGACGCCGGCCCAGTTGCCCGGCGGCGGCGTGCGCTACCAGCCGGTGGGCTGCCAGGCGTGCGGCAGCAGCGGCTACAAGGGCCGCACCGGGGTCTACGAACTGATGGTCTGCGATGAAAAGATCCGCCACCTGATCCACAGCCAGGCGGCCGAGGCCGACCTGCTGCAGGCGGCCCGCGACAACGGCTTGCGCTCGATGCGCGAGGACGGCGATCGATTGGTGGCGACCGGTGTCACCTCCGAAGAAGAAGTGCTGCGCGTCACGCGCGATTGAGAGGGTGATCCACGATGCCGGCCTTCAAGTACGACGCGCTGGACAATGCCGGCAAGAACCACCAGGGCCTGGTCGAGGCGGACAACCCGCGCGCGGCCCGCGCCCAGTTGCGTGCCCAGGGCCTGGTGCCGATGGATGTGCAACCGGTCGCGCCGGTGCGCAAGCAGACCCGCTGGTCCCGCCGCGCCTTCAAGGGCGCCGGGCTCACTGTGTGGACCCGGCAGCTCGCCGGCCTGGTGGCTGCGGGCCTGCCGTTGGAACGTTCGCTCTCAGCGCTGGCTGACGAGGCCGAGGATCCGCGCCAACGCGACCTGATGTCGCAGCTCAAGTCCGAAGTCAATGCCGGTTCGCCGTTCGCGCGCGCGCTGGCCACGGCGCCACGCGAATTCGATGAGGTCTATCGCGCGGTCGTCGCGGCTGGCGAGCAGAGCGGCGCGCTCGGCCCCGTGCTGGAAAAACTGGCCGATGATCTGGAAGAACAGCAGCGCCTGCGTTCGGAGCTGTTCGGCGCGCTGGCCTATCCGGTCATCGTCTGCTTCATCTCGATCCTGGCGGTCAGTTTCCTGCTGACCTATGTCGTGCCGCAGGTGGCCGCAGTCTTCACCCAGACCCGCCAGACCTTGCCGCTGCTCACACGGGTGATGATGGGCACCTCCGACCTGCTGCGCCAGTGGGGCTTGCTGCTGCTGGTGCTCGCGGTGGGCGGCTTCTTCGGTGCGCGCCAGATCCTCAAGCAGGAGGGGCCACGTCAGCGCTTCGATGCGGCCTGGCTGAACCTCCCGGTGCTGGGTCGGCTCTCGCGCGGCTACAACGCGGCGCGCTTTTCCGGCACGCTGGCCATGCTGGCCGGCGCCGGGGTGCCCATTCTGAAGGCCTTGCAGGCGGCAGCGGAAACGCTGTCCAACCATGCGATGCGGGCCGATGCGATGGAGGCGCTGTCCCAGGTGCGCGAAGGCGCCCCCTTGGGCGCGGCCCTGGCCGGCAAGAAGCGTTTCCCGGGTCTGTTGTCGATGTTTGCCCGCCTGGGCGAGCAAACGGGTCAACTGCCCGACATGCTGCAACGCGCCGCCACCCAGCTGGGCAATGAGGTCAAGCGCCGGGCGATGACGCTGGCCACGCTGCTGGAACCGCTGCTGATCGTGGCCATGGGCGGCGTGGTGATGTTGATCGTGCTGTCGGTGCTGCTGCCGATCATCGACATGAACCGTCTGGCGACCCAATAAGCCGCGCGGCCGACGCCCTCGTCGGCCGCTGCACGCGCTTCAGATCGCGCAAACGCGGGCTTTCGAGGCTGGGCAGGACTTGCGCGCTGCCTATCATCGCGGTCATGCCTGCCAATCTCGACGGCCAACTGGTCGTAGCCATTTCCTCCCGCGCGCTGTTTGACTTCGAAGAGGAAAACCAGCTCTTCGAAGCCAGCGACGACAACGCCTACATGCGGCTGCAGCAGCAGCGGCTGGACCAGCCCGCCAAGCCGGGCACCGCGTTCTCGCTGGTGCACAAGCTGCTGGCCTTCAATGCCGCCGGCCAGCCGCCGCGGGTGGAGGTGGTGGTGCTGTCGCGCAATGATCCGATCTCCGGCATGCGGGTGTTCCGCTCCGCCCAGCACTATGGGCTGCCCATCCAGCGCGGCGTCTTCACCCGCGGCCAGAGTCCCTGGCGCTACCTGCGCCCGCTCAAGGCCCACCTCTTCCTGTCGGCGAATGAAGAGGATGTGCGTTCCGCGCTGGCCGCGGGCGTCGCCGCCGCCCGGGTGTTTCCGCAGTCAGCCCGCGCCTCGGTGGCCTATCCGAGCGAGCTTCGCATCGCCTTCGACGGCGACGCGGTGCTGTTCTCCGACGAGGCGGAGCAGGTCTATCAGCGCGACGGGTTGGATGCCTTCCATGTCCATGAGCGTGAACGCAAGCTGACCCCGTTGCCGGCCGGTCCCTTCAAGCAGGTGCTGCACGAATTCCAACGGCTGCAGCGTGTGCCGGACAGCCCGATGCGCATTCGCACCGCATTGGTCACCGCGCGCAGTTCCCCGGCCCATGAACGCGCGATCCGGACGCTGATGGACTGGCAGGTCGAGATCGATGAGGCGATGTTCCTCGGCGGACTGGCCAAAGGCGAGTTCCTGCGGGAGTTCGAGCCCGACTTCTTCTTCGACGATCAGGCCGGTCACATCGAAAGCGCGCTGGGCCATGTGCCCTCCGGCCACGTCGCGGCCGGTGTGACGAACCGCTGAGCCGGTGGGCCGCGCCAGAATTCCGATTCGCTGGCCGTTGCCCCACCCGCCGCGATGTACACCCCGGCTGGGGCCGGAGCGCCGGCCGGGCGTCCGACTCAGCCTCTGACCGATGGCCACCATGGCCCCGATGACCCTTCGACGCTCGACACGCACGCTGACCCGGGCTGACGCTCACCCGCTGCCCAGCACCGAAACCTTTTCCCAACCCGTCGGCCCGCGCCGACCTCCGCGCCCACGAGGAACGACACCGATGCGCATCACCCTCCACCGTCTGGCCATCGCTTCGGCATGCGCCCTGGCCACGCTGGCCATGGCTGCCGAAGCCTCGTCCACCGCCACCCGCAGCGCCACCGAGCCGTCGGTCGGCTTCTATCGGCAGCCCGCGCTGAACGGCGATCAACTGGTGTTCGTTGCCGAAGGCGATCTCTGGCAGACCCGCCTGTCCGGCGGCGCTGCTCAGCGGCTGACCACCCATGCCGCCAGCGAAAGCCTGCCGGCCCTGTCGGCAGACGGCCGCTGGGTGGCCTTCGTCGGCCAGTACGACGGCGCTGGCGATGTGTATGTGATGCCGGCCGCCGGCGGCGTGCCTCGTCGCCTCACCTGGGACACCGGCGCGGTGCGCGTCTGGGGCATCACCGCGGCCAATGAGGTGATCTTCACCGGCGCGACCGACCGCGGCGAGCCGGGCACCCAGCTGCATCTGGTGAACCTCACCACCGGCGTGCGCCGGGCGCTGCCGGTCGGACAGGCCAGCGACGGCGCCCTCAGCGCCGACGGCAAGATCCTCTACTTCACCCGCAACGGCCTGCGGGGCGACAACGCCCGGCAGTACCGCGGCGGCGCGATGGCTCGCCTGTGGGTCATGGATCTCTCCACCCAGGCCGAGGCCAAACCGCTGTTTGCCGAAGGCAGCAATGACCGTCGACCCCTGCCCTACACCGACGCGTCCGGCACCGCCCGGGTCGCGTTCCTCTCCGACCGTGACGGCACCTACAACCTCTGGTCGGTCAAGGCCGACGGCAGCGACCTGCGCCAGCACACGCGTCACAAGGGCTGGGACATCCGCCACGCCAGCCTGAGCGGCGCACAGGCCGTGTATGCCCTCGGCGCGGACCTCTACCGCATCGACCTGAATGCGGCCGCCGCGGAGCGCAAGATCGACATCGCCCTGGGCGGCGACTTCGACCAGCAGCGCCGCCGCTGGGTCAGCAAGCCGCAGGACTACCTGACCCAGGTCTCGCTGTCGCCCGATGGCGAGCGGGTGGTGCTGACCAGCCGGGGACGTCTGGCCACGCAGGGCGTCGGTCCGCTGCGCCGCGCCGAATTGCCGACGCCCACCGGCCTGGACAACGCCGGCCGCTGCCGCGACGCCGAATTCAGCAGCGACAGCCGCCAGGTGTTTGCCCTGTGCGACTACAGCGGCGAGCTGGAGATCTGGCGCTTTGCCGCCAACGGCACCGGACAACCCCAGCAGGTGACGCAGGACGCCAAGGCGATGCGCCAGCAACTGCTGCCTTCGCCGGACGGCCGCTGGATCGCCCACACCGACAAGGAAGGCCATCTGCAACTGACCGACCTCAAGGCCGCGAACCGCGCCACCGCCACCCGCGAGGTGGACCGCGACCTCGCGGGCGAAGGCCCGCAGCAACTGCAATGGTCGCCGGACGGCAAGGCCCTGGCCTATGTGCGCAACACCAGCAACCCCTACCGCGAGCAACTGATGCTGCTGACCGTTGCCGATGGCAAGGTGCATCAGCTCGGCAGCGATCGCTACGCATCGTCCTCGCCCGCCTTCAGCCCGGACGGGCAGTGGCTGTACTTCCTCTCGCGCCGGACCTTCGTGGTCAGCGGCAACCCCGGCCCTTGGGGTGACCGCAACATGGGTCCGAACTTCGACCGTGGCTGGAAGGTCTATGCGCTCGCGCTTCAGCCCGGCCTGCGCTTCCCCTTCGCCGCGCCCGACGAACTGCAGTCGGTGAAATCCAAGGAGGAAGCCGAGGTCCGCACCCAGGAGAAGGACAAGCCGGACGATAAGGAATCCAAGCAGAAGCTGGCCGACGCCGGTGCCAAGCCCGCGGCAGGCGCGGACGCGAAGTCGGACGCCAAGGCCGATGCCAAGCCGGAGGCCAAGGCCAAGCCCGCGATCCAGATCCCCGGCCTGTCCCTGCGCCTGTACGAAGTGCCACTGGCGGCCGGCAACTACAGCCGACTGCAGGCCGAGGCCAAGCGTCTGTACCTGCTGGAAGGCAACGTGCTCAAGCAACTGCCGATCGCGCCCCAGGAGACCAAGGCCGAGACCGTGACCGAGCAGGTCCAGAGCTTCGACCTCAGCGCCGACGGCAAGAAGTTGATGATTCGCCGCAGCGCCGCGCCCGGCACCGCGCCGGAGATCCTCATCGTCGACGCCGGTCCCAAGCTGCCCGGCGAGCTGGACAAGTCCCGGGTGCGGTGGAGCGACTGGCAGATCCAGATCGATCCCAAGGCCGAATGGCGCCAGATGTTCAGTGACGCCTGGCGCATGCAACGCGATTACTTCTACGACAAGGACATGCACGGCGTCGACTGGCCTGCCATGCGCGCCAAGTACGCCCCGCTGGTCGATCGCGTCACCGAGCGCGGTGAACTCGCGGAGATCATGGCCCAGATGGTTGGCGAACTGAGCCTGCTGCACAGCCAGGTCGCCCCGGGCGAGGTGCGCCGCGGCCCGGAGGATCCGGGCTATGCCGGCCTGGGGGCATTGCTCACCCGTGACCCGAAGGGCTGGAAGGTCGCCAGCGTCTATGCGGGTGATCCGGAACTGCCCTCGGAAGCCGGCCCGCTGGCGGCGCCGGGGCTGAACATCGTCATCGGCACGGTCATCACTGCGATCAATGGGCGAGACGCCACCCAGGTCCCCGACCCCAGCGAGCTGCTGCGCGGTCAGGCCGGCAAGCAGGTGCTGCTGCAGCTGAAGGAACCGTCGGGCCGCGAACGTTCGGTGATCGTCACGCCGGTGGACCTGCGACGCGAGGGCCAGTTGCGAGTGAGCGATTGGCGCTATGGCCGAGCCAAGGTGGTGGAGCAGGCCGGCGGCGGGCAGATCGGCTATTTGCACCTGCGTGCCATGGGCCGGGACGACATCGCCGACTTCGCCCGCGAGTTCTACGCGCAGAGCGACCGGCAGGGGCTGATCATCGACGTCCGCCACAACAACGGCGGCAACATCGACAGCTGGATCCTCCAGACGCTGCTGCGCCGCGCCTGGGCGTTCTGGCAATCGCGCTCGCCGGCGGGCAGCAAGACCTATCCCAACATGCAGCAGGTCTTCCGCGGCCATGTCGTGGTGTTGGCCAACGAGGAAACCTATTCCGACGGCGAGACCTTCTCCGAAGGCTTCAAGCGGCTGGGGCTGGGTCCGGTGATCGGTGTGACCACCTCGGGCGCCGGGGTGTGGCTGTCCGACCAGAACCGACTGATCGACAACGGCCTGATGCGCGCCGCCGAGAGCGGGCAGCTGCTGATGGACGGCAGCTTCATCGTCGAGGGCAAGGGTGTGACGCCCGACATCGCGGTGGACAACCCGCCGCGAGCCACCGCCGAAGGGCGTGATGCGCAGCTGGATGCAGCCGTCGACTGGCTGAAGCTGGCCATCGCCAAGGCACCGGTGGTGACCCCGAAGCCGGGCCCCTACCTGCGGCCGATCAAGCAGTAAAAGAGGCAGTCAGGCAGGCGATGAGGCGGGACCCCCGGCCTCATCGCCAGGACTCACACACTGTCTGCACACACAAAGGGAGGCCGAAGCCTCCCTTTTTTCGTTCGCCTCTCCAGCGCCACCTTCAGCCCACTGCCAGCCCATCGCCAGGCGGAAGGGCCGCCCCACCGCTGCCGCACGCCGACTCAACTCAGCGCCGACTCAGCTCAACGTGACGCGAGCAAACTTGCGCTTGCCGACCTGCAGCACCATCGTGCCGGCCGAGACCTTCAGTCCCTTGTCGCTGATGGTCGTGCCATCGATCTTCACGCCGCCCTGCTCCACCATCCGACCGCCTTCGCTGGCCGACGGCACCAGCCCGGCCTGCTTGAGCAGCGCACCGATCGCGACCGGCGCACCGGACAAGGTCAGCTCGGGAATGTCGTCCGGGATGCCGCCCTTGGCGCGGTTGTTGAAATCGGCCTCGGCATCGTCCGCGGCCTGCGCGCTGTGGAAGCGGGTGGTGATTTCCTTGGCCAGCATCACCTTGGCTTCCTTCGGATTGCGCCCGGCCTCCACCTCGCGCTTGAGCGCGGCAATCTCCTCGATCGACTTGAAGCTCAGCAAGTCGAACCATTTCCACATCTGCACATCGCTGATCGACAGGATCTTCGCGAACATGCTGTTGGCCGGCTCGGTGATGCCCACATAGTTGTTCTTGGACTTGGACATCTTGTCGACGCCGTCCAGCCCTTCCAGCAGCGGCATGGTCAGGATGCACTGCGGCTCCTGGCCATATTCGGCCTGCAGATGGCGGCCCATCAGCAGGTTGAACTTCTGGTCGGTGCCGCCGAGCTCCAGGTCGGCCTTCAGCGCGACCGAGTCGTAGCCCTGCATCAGCGGATAGAGGAACTCATGCACCGAGATCGGCGTGCCGGCGGCGAAACGCTTGGTGAAGTCGTCGCGCTCCATCATCCGGGCGACGGTGTACTTGGCCGCCAACTGGATCATGCCGCGCGCGCCGAGCGGATCGCTCCATTCGCTGTTGTAACGAATTTCGGTCCGCGCCGGGTCCAGCACCAAGCTGGCCTGCTTGTAGTAGGTCTCGGCGTTGTGCTTGATCTGCTCGGGGGTGAGCGGCGGGCGGGTGGCGTTGCGGCCGGACGGGTCGCCGATCATCGAGGTGAAGTCGCCGATCAGGAAAATCACCTGGTGACCCAGGTCCTGCAGCTGGCGCATCTTGTTGAGCACCACCGTGTGTCCGAGGTGGATATCCGGTGCGGTCGGGTCCAGGCCGAGCTTGATGCGCAGCGGCACCCCAGTGGCCTCGGACCGGGCCAGCTTCTTCAGCCATTCCTCTTGCGGCAGCAGCTCCTCACAGCCGCGCAGCGACTGCGCCATGGCCTGGCGGACGCGGTCGGTGATGGGGAATTCCGGCTCGGCGGCGGGGATACGGGGTTCGGTCATGTTTTGCTACAGAGCCCGTACAGGGCTTACGTAAAGTCTTGATTTAGCGGGTTTTCTTGACGTTGACGACCCGGGCCCGCCGCTATACTGGCGCCTGTTTTTGCGGGCTGCGGGTAGGGCAAAAGTCGTTCCCGGACACGGCCTGCAAAAGCTGCCGATTCTAGTGGAGGCGTCCTCGCTTCCACAGGTTTGAAGGGGCGTCACGCGCCATCAACCCGCAGAGCAGGCCAGCCGTACTGACCGTGGTACCCCAAAGGGACAACCCAAGGGACAGCCCAAGGACGGACCGTTTTTCGAAAGCCTTTGTCGCCGTCGACCTCGCGTCGATGTCGCCCCAGGCCCTCCAACGTCAGCAGGATTTTTAGCGCGTGATGAACTGGACTGAGGAATGGAAGCGCTTGCAGCGCTCGCTGGCCCGTGTGGAAGGTTTCGCCGCCCGTCATCCCCGCGCCCTCACCGGCACGGTGGTGGGCGTGCTGGGCGGCTTCGCTGTCACCGCCTTCGGTATCGCCCCCATGGCGCCGGACGCGGCCGACCTTCCGCAACGCGAGATCACTGAGGCCATCGCCATCCAGTCGCTCGACGAGCAACTGTCCGAACTGGCCGCCTTCGATCCCGGCCTCTCCCGCAACGACATCACCCGCGCGGCCGACACGGCCGACTCGTTGCTCAAACGCATGGGTGCGTTCGACCCCGCTGCCGCCAAATTCCTGCGCACCGACGACACCGCCAAGCGCATCCTGCAAGGCCGCATCGGCAAGCGTGTGCAGGTCACGGCCACCGCCAGCGGCCAGGTCCAGAGCATCATTGCACGCTTCCCGGCCGAGAAGGCGGAGCAGCAAGCCACTCACTTCACCCGGCTCAACATCACCCGCCAGGGCGACGGCTTTGTCTCCACGCTGGAGACCGTCCCCATGGAAACCCAGGTGCGCCTGGGAAGCGGCACCATCCAGAGCTCGCTGTTCGCCGCCACCGACGAAGCCAATGTGCCGGACGCCATCGCGTCGCAACTGGCCGACATGTTCTCGGGCGACATCGACTTCCATCGCGAACTGCGCAAGGGCGACCGCTTCTCGGTCGTCTACGAAACCCTGACCGCCGATGGCGAACCCATCAACTGGGATGGCCGCGCCGGTCGGCTGCTCGCCGCGGAGTTCGTCAACGGCGGCAAGACCTATCAGTCGGTGTGGTTCAAGGACACCGGCGCCTCCAAGGGCGGCTACTACGCCTTCGACGGCCAGAACAAGCGCCGCTCCTTCCTGGCCAGCCCGATGGAGTTCTCGCGCGTGACCTCCGGCTTCGCGATGCGTTTTCATCCGATCATGAAGACCTGGCGGCAGCACCAGGGCATCGACTACGGCGCACCGACAGGCACCGCAGTCCGCAGCGTCGGCGATGGCGTGGTGGACTTCGCCGGCTGGCAGAACGGTTTCGGCAATGTCATTCACGTCAAGCACAGCGGCAACCGCACCACGGTGTATGCCCACCTGAGCCGGATCGACGTCAAGAAGGGCGAGCGCATCGACCAGGGCGAGAAGATCGGCGCCGTCGGCTCCACCGGCTGGGCGACCGGCCCGCATCTGCATTTCGAGTTCCGGGTGAACGGCCAACAACAGGACCCGCGCGTGATCGCCCGGGCGTCTGAGGCCGTCACGCTGCCGGCGTCCGCTCGCGCTGCCTTCCAGTCGCAGGTGGCGGCAGCCAAGACCCAGCTGGACGTGGCCGCCTCGTTGGGCAACGGCGTCAGCGGTGAATGAACGTCAACCTGCTTCAGGCAGGTTGATCCGTTCAGCGACGCGGCCAGCGACCGACCGCACCACCCTCTGTTTTCGCTGACGCGTCCCCAACCGTCTTCCGCCATGAGCGCAGACCTCTTCATCGGATTGATGTCCGGCACGTCGCTGGATGGGGTGGACGCCGTATTGGCGCGAGCGGAAGCCGATGGGCGCCTGCGCGTGCTGGCTCACGAGCACCAGGGATTCTCGAGTCATCTGCATGACGAGCTGCTCGCGCTGAACAAGGCGTCCGACAACGAACTCCAGCGGTCGGCGCTCGCCGCGAACGCGGTGGCCCGCGCCTATGCACAGGCCTGCCGGGCCTTGCTGATGTCGCAGCGGCTCGGCCCGAACGAGATTCGCGCCCTCGGCGCGCACGGCCAGACGGTGCGCCACCGTCCAGGCGAGTTCGACGGCACCGGCTTCACCGTCCAGTTGCTGAATGCCGCGCTGCTGGCAGAGCTCTCCGGCATCTCGGTGGTGCATGACTTCCGCAGTCGCGATGTGGCTGCCGGCGGCCAGGGCGCACCGTTGGTCCCTGCCTTCCACCGCGCCGTGCTCGGTGACAGCACCCGTGACCTGGCCGTGCTCAATGTGGGCGGCATCAGCAACATCAGCCTGCTTTGGGCCGACGGACGCAGCAGCGGCTTCGACTGCGGTCCCGGCAACTGTCTGATGGATGGCTGGATCCAGCGCCACCAGGGCCAGGCCTATGACCATGGCGGCCAATGGGCCGCTCAGGGTACCGTGCTGCAGAACCTGTTGTCCGCGCTGCTCCGAGAGCCCTTCTTCCATCTGGCACCGCCGCGCAGTACCGGTCGCGATCTCTTCGATCTGGAATGGCTGGGCACACACCTCGCCCTTCATGCACCGCACGCAGCGCCGGTCGATGTTCAAGCCACGCTGCTGGAACTCTCCGCACGAGCGATCGCGCACAGCCTCATGCAGTTTGCGAGTGGGGATTGGGTGCGATTGCTGGTGTGCGGCGGTGGCGCCTTCAATACCCAGTTGATGCAGCGCCTGCAGGCCTTGCTGCCACGGGTGCAGGTGGAGGCCACCGATGCGCAAGGCCTGCCCCCGATGCAGGTGGAAGGGGCCGCATTTGCCTGGCTTGCCATGCGTCATGTCCGACACCTGTCAGGCAACCTGCCAGCCGCCACCGGCGCGACCGGGCCGCGCATCCTTGGTAGCTACACGCCAGCCTGACGTCGTCTGAGGAGCCGCCTCAAGGCGTCTCTGATGGCGTGGGGCGGCAGCATCGGCTCGCGCCAGTATCGACCCCACCCCTACATCGCCGACGCGATCAGGACCCTTACCCCACACCGCCTGCTCGCGGCGCCACCGCGTCCGGCGCAAGACAACGCCCATCAGAGCGCACGGCCCAACCGAACAGCACCCACCAACGCAATGGCTTCGGCACGCCCATGAAAAAACCGCCCGAAGGCGGTTTTTCTGCACAGAAGCGCGAGACGCTCAGACCGAGAAGCTGGATCCGCAGCCACAGGTGGTCTGCGCATTCGGGTTCTTGATCACGAACTGGGCGCCCTGCAGGTCTTCCTTGTAGTCGATCTCTGCACCGGTCAGGTACTGCAGACTCATCGCGTCGATCAGCAGGGTGACGCCGTTCTTGCTCATCTGCGTGTCATCGTCATTGACCGCTTCATCGAAGGTGAAGCCGTACTGGAAGCCAGAGCAGCCGCCACCTTGCACGAAGACGCGCAGCTTCAACTCGGGATTGCCTTCCTCGATCACCAGATCGCGCACCTTTTCGGCGGCGCTGTCGGTGAACACCAGAGGCGCTGGCATACCGCCCACGTCGGTGGCTTGAGATTCGAGAACTGCAGTGCTCATGCTGGATTCCTGATGGAAAGGTCCGGAGAAGACCCGGTGTTTCCGGTGATGATGGTCTGCATTATGGCAAACGGCCGTTGAAGCACGCGCCATGATCGGGAAGCCCCTATCGACAATGCAGCCACGCGCTTGCGGAAAAAACAAAAGGCGCGGAAAAAACAAAAGGCGCGGAAAAAACAAAAGGCCGCTGAATACAGCGGCCTTTTGGGTTGGCTGAACAGCGCCGGACCGTGAGATCCGCGCCATCCACCCACGTCGATCAGCGCTTGCTGAACTGCTTCCGGCGACGAGCACCGTGCAGACCGACCTTCTTACGCTCGACTTCACGCGCATCACGCGTGACGAAGCCGGCGCGGCTCAGTTCAGGCTTCAGTGCGGTGTCATAGTCGATCAGCGCGCGGGTGATACCCAGGCGGACCGCACCGGCTTGGCCGGATTCACCGCCGCCGTGCACGTTCACCTTGATGTCGAAGGCCTCGCCATTGTTCGTCAGCAGCAGGGGCTGACGCGCAATCATGATCGAGGTCTGACGGCCGAAGTATTGCTCGATGGTACGGCCATTGACCGTGATTTGACCCGTGCCCTTCTTCATGAAGACGCGAGCCACCGACGACTTGCGACGGCCGGTACCGTAGTTCCAGTTTCCGATCATCACCGCTCCTTAGATTTCCAGCGCCTTGGGCTGCTGGGCGGTGTGCGGATGCGTGTCGCCCGCATACACCTTCAGCTTCTTGATCATCGCGTAGCCCAGCGGACCCTTGGGCAGCATGCCCTTGACGGCCTTTTCCAGGGCACGGCCCGGATGCTTGGCTTGCATGTCCTTGAACTTGGTGGCGTAGATGCCGCCCGGGAAGCCCGAGTGACGGTAGTACACCTTGTCCGTGGCCTTGTTGCCAGTGACACGCAGCTTTTCGGCGTTGATGATGACGATGAAATCACCGGTGTCGACGTGAGGCGTGTAGATGGCCTTGTGCTTGCCGCGCAAACGGAGTGCCACTTCGCTGGCAACACGTCCGAGCACCTTGTCGGTGGCGTCAATCACAAACCACTCGTGCGTCACTTCGGCCGGCTTGGCGCTGAAGGTCTTCATGAGATTCTTTCAATACAGGCTGATCGGGCTTCCAGCCCCGTCTCGCGTTCGTGAGCCACCGTGGTTGACGACGACCCATGCATCCGCAAGTCCGGGCTTGCCCCTCACCACGTTCGGTGCCGCTTAGTTGATGCGGCCTCTCGCGTCGGTGCATTCCCAGTAGCCATGGAACCAGGAAAGCCCGCGAGTCTAGCAGAAGCCGTGGAAAAGCCAAATGCCGGCCTGCGCTGGGCGCCACGGACGTCGCATTCCAGCCCGACATCCCGCAGTGACCCGCCCCAAACACCCCGGCCGCGCCCACCGGATTTGCCCAATCGTTGCAAATTCAGCTGTTTTCCCTCTAGGCGATTCGCCGCAGATCAGTACGATCAGGGTTACTACGTACACCTTGCGTGACGTCGTGCCATCGATGACCACTCCCGACGCCCCACCGCCCGACGACCCGAGTCACGCCAGTTGGAATCCTGCCCGGCTGCTCGCGCGCTGGACCGGCTGGGTGCCGATCCGACCGCTGGGCAAGCGCCACCGGCGCCGCATCGGCCAGCATCTGCTGGCCTTGGGCGAACGCGACCGCTACCTGCGCTTCGGTTATCCCGCCAGCGACGAACAGATCCTGAAGTACGTCAACGGGCTGGACTTCAGCCGCGACGAGGTGCTGGGCATCTTCAATCGCCGGTTGGAACTGATCGCCGTGGCCCACCTGGCGTATGCGCCGGCGCCGCAGATCAAGGGACGTCCCGCCATGGCGGAGTTCGGTGTCTCGGTCGTTTCCACGGCACGGGGTCGCGGCTTCGGCGCACGCCTGTTCGAACGCGCCGCACTGCATGCACGCAACCGCGGCATCGACACCCTCTTCATTCACGCCATCAGCGAGAACGGTCCGATGCTGGCGATTGCTCGCAAGGCAGGTGCCAAGGTGGAGCGCGATGGCAGTGAATCCGAAGCCTGGTTGCGCCTGCCGCCTGACTCGGTGTCCTCCCATGTCGATGAAGCCATCGGCCGGCACATGGCCGAGGTTGATTTCCAGTTCAAGCGTCACATGCGCACCCTGGGCAGCATCCTGGACGGCGTGGCCGAGGTCAAATCGAACTATGACGGCAAAGGCGGCGGCAAGGCCGCCAAGCAGTGACGGCGTGATTGGGTAAAGGAGTGATGGAGTGACGGCGTAAGCGATCGGCGAGAGAGGCCGGTCTCGACAGCGCCGCGCGAGCGCCGTCGCGCATCGGCGAACGCCGCCAGCACCAAGCATGAGCGACGTCTCCCATGCGTGAGAGAGACGAAATACGCCAGATCGTGCCGGTCCAACAAGGCGCCATGAGCGAAAGTCCGGCACCCGGTTTGCCCAGAAAGGCCTCCTGCCGAGCGATGTGCTGAGAGCTCATGCAACTCGATCCACCCGTTTCAGGGGGTGACGTGGATGCATTTTGTAACGCCTTTCAGCTACATTCGCGCGGATTCAGGCACGGCGCCGTCCGACCGTGCGATTCGTCACGGGTCGCCTAAGGGAAGTGGGGCAGCACCGTACGCCACCTCTTTTTGATGCCTGGGACCATGCAGCACTACCTGCCGTGGATCATTGCCGGACTTTCCGGACTGGTTGTCGTGGCCATGGCCATGGTGCTGGTTTCGCGACGTCAGCACCGCCGACGCAAGCCGTTGCCGACCCAATGGTCGTTGGCCGCCCGCCCGGTGTTCAGCACCGATGAGCGCCGCGTGTTTCGCCTGCTGCGCGAGGCGCTGCCGCATCACCTGGTGATGTGCAAGCTGCCGATCGTGCGCTTCTGCCAGCCGACCGAGGCCAAGGACGTGCGCTATTGGTATGACCTGCTGGGCGGCATCAGCGTCAACTTCGCCATCTGCAGCCCGAATGGACGGGTTCTGGCCGCAATCGACCTGGACACCGGCCGCCCCGGCTCCGCGCGCAGTCTGGAAATCAAGCAGTCGGTGCTGACTGCCTGCCGCATTCGCTACCTGCGCACCACGGCCGAGCAGTTGCCCAGCGCGTCTGAACTTCAGTTGCTGGTGCCGTACAGCAACCAAGGCGCGCGCAGCCCGCAGCCCGCCAAGCGCGCCCCTGCCGCACGAGCGCCGGTGGCGGCCCCGATGGCGTCCGCGCCCTCGGCCGCACGCCGGCCACCGGTGCGCAATACCTTGTGGAACGAATCTCCGGTCTTCAGCGATTCCTTCTTCGCCCCGGACAGCCGGTTCGACGCCTTCAATGGTCCGACCGACACCCCACCCAGCCCCGTCACCCCCGCCGAGCCGCGTGCGCGCGGCTACCGGCCACGGGCCAGCGGCTCGCTGGGCGACAGCCTGAGCGGCCGGGGCGCCGACTCGCAATTCCCGGACGAAGCAGCGGACGACATCGTCGGCGTCGTGGTCGACAGTCCCCGGTTCCGCCAGCATTGAGCCGGGCGCTGCCCCGGCGACGGCGCTAAGCTACGCGCTTTCCCCTTTCCTGACCGGGGGCGCGTGAGCGCCGTTCTTCATTGCAGATGCACACGTCACCGGCCGGTTTTGGCCATCTCACCCCCGAATTGATGCTGGATGCGCTCGACGCCGCCGGCCTGCATCCCGACGGGCGGCTGCTTCAGCTCAACTCCTACGAAAACCGGGTGCTGCAAGCCCATCTGGAGGAGGGCGGCGCGGTGGTGGCGAAGTTCTATCGGCCAGGACGCTGGACCGATGCGCAGATCCTGGAGGAGCATCGCTTCGCTCAGGAACTGGCGGATGCAGAGGTGCCGGTGGTGGCACCGCTGGCATTGACCCTCGACGGACAAGCCACCACGCTGGGCCACTTCCACGGCCATCGGTTCTCGGTGTCGCCGCGTCAAGGGGGCCGGGCGCCGGAGCTGGAGGATCCCGAGGTCCTGCGCTGGATCGGCCGACTGCTGGCGCGCCTGCATGAGGTGGGCCAGCGGCAACCGTTCGCACACCGAGTGAGCTGGAACAGCGCCGGCCCCGCTCGTGATGCGCGCGACTGGCTGCTGGCCCATGAGGTGCTCGCACCCGAGCTGTCGGCAAATTGGCATGCCATCGCCGCACAGTGCATCGAGGCGATCGATGCCGCCTTCAATGCCTTGCCTCAACGCGCGAGCGTTCGACTTCACGGCGACTGCCATCCCGGCAACATCCTGTGGACGCCCGACCACGGCCCGCACTTCGTCGATCTGGACGATGCCGCGCAGGGCCCGGCGGTGCAGGACTTGTGGATGCTGCTCTCCGGTGATCCGGAGGCGGCACGCCGCCAACTCGATGCGCTGCTCGACGGCTATGAAAGCGTGCGCGAGTTTGACTGGCGAGAGCTTCGGCTGGTGGAGGCCCTGCGCACCCAACGCATGATCCACCACAGCGCCTGGCTGGCGCGGCGCTGGGACGACCCGGCCTTCCCGCTGGCCTTCCCGTGGTTCGGGACGCCCAACTACTGGGGCGATCAGGTCGTCAAGCTGCGCGACCAGCTGGATGCGATGCAGACCGAAGCCGCCAAGGCGCACAGTCTGCCGAGCTGGGACTGAGCGGCTCCCGCCGCCTCAGTCCCGCCGCGCGCCGCCGACCCGGTCTCAGCCCAGCAGGAGCGCGTTCACCCGCTTCACATACGCGGCCGGATCTTCCAGTACACCGCCTTCTGCCAGCAAGGCCTGGTCGAACATCACCAGCGCCATGTCCTGGAAGCGGGCGGACGCGTCCGGCTGCTCGCTGATCTCGCCCAGCTTGCGCACCAGCGCATGGTCCGGATTGACTTCCAGCGTCGGTTGCGACGGCGGGGCGGTCTGACCGGCCTGCTTCAGCATGCGGGCCAGGTGACCGCTGATGTCGCCCTCTTCCACCACGATGCAGGCCGGCGAGTCCACCAGACGGGTGGTCACCCGCACGTCCTTGGCGCGGCCTTCGAGCGCAGTCTTCAGCCGGTCGAGCATGGGCTTGAAGGTCTCGGCGGCTTCTTCCGCCTTCTTCTTTTCTTCCTCGTCCTGCAGCGAACCGAGGTCGATCGAGCCCTTGGCCACCGACTGCAGCGACTTGCCCTCGAACTCGTACAGATGCGAGAGCATCCATTCGTCAACGCGGTCCACCAGCAGCAGCACCTCGATGCCCTTCTTGCGGAAGATCTCGAGTTGCGGGCTGTTCTTCGCCGCGGCCAGGTTGTCGGCGCTGATGTAGTAGATGGCCTCCTGGCCCTCCTTCATGCGCGACACATAGTCCTGGAAGCTGACGCCCTCGTCCGCATGGGTGGAAGCAAAACGCAGCAGCTTGACCAAGCGCTCCTGGTTGGCATGGTCCTCGCCGACGCCTTCCTTCAGCACCTGGCCGAAGTCCTTCCAGAACCGGGCGTACTTGTCCTTGTCGGACACGTCCTCGCTGTTGGCCAGCGACTCCAGCATCGACAGTACCCGCTTGGTCGACCCTTCGCGGATCGCCTTCACATCGCGGCTTTCCTGCAGCAGCTCGCGGCTCACGTTCAGCGGCAGGTCGGCCGAGTCGATCACGCCCTTGACGAAGCGCAGATAGACCGGCATCAGGGCTTCGGCGTCGTCCATGATGAAGACGCGCTTCACATAGAGCTTCACGCCGCCGCGCTTGTCGCGGTTCCACAAGTCGAACGGGGCCTTGGCCGGGATGTAGAGCAGCTGGGTGTACTCGCTGCGGCCTTCGACCCGGTTGTGGGTGAAGGCCAGCGGCGCCTCGGTGTCGTAGCTGATCTGCTTGTAGAAGCTGTCGTACTCGTCCTGGGTGACGTCGCTCTTGCTGCGGGTCCACAGGGCAGAGGCCTTGTTCACAGGCTCCCACTCGTCCTGGATGACCGGCTCGGTCTTCTCAGGATCCCACTCCTCCTTGCGCATCAGGATGGGCAGCGAGATGTGGTCGGAATACTTGCTGATCACCGACTTCAGGCGCCAGGTCTTGAGGAACTCGTCCTCGCCCTCGCGCAGATGCAGGATCACATCGGTGCCGCGGCCGGGCTTGACGATGGATTCGACCTCGAAGTCCCCGGTGCCTTCCGAGGTCCAGCGCACGCCCTGTTCGGCCGGCAGCCCGGCGCGGCGGGACTCGACGGTGATGCGGTCGGCCACGATGAAGCCGGAATAGAAGCCCACGCCGAACTGGCCGATCAGGTTGGCGTCCTTCTTCTGGTCGCCTTCCAGCTTGGCCATGAATTCACGGGTGCCGCTCTTGGCGATGGTGCCGAGGTGGGCGATGGCTTCTTCCGTCGACAGGCCGATGCCGTTGTCGCTGATGGTCACCGTCCGGGCCGTCGGGTCGAAGGCGACCCGGATCTCCAGATTGGGTTGGTCCTCGAACAGCGCGGTGTTGTCCAGCGCCTCGAAGCGCAGCTTGTCGCAGGCATCGGAGGCATTGCTGACCAACTCGCGCAGGAAGATTTCCTTGTTCGAGTAGAGCGAATGGGTCACCAGATGCAGGATCTGCTTGACCTCGGCCTGGAAGGAATGGGTTTGCTTGTCCATCACTCGTTCTGATTTGCGGATTGATGCGGAAAGGCGCCGACGCGCGAAGCCGTCATTGTCATCGCTGCCGGCGCGTGCCGGCAGCACCTCGGACAGCAAAAGCGCCAGAGGCTGAGCGGCGCAGGTGAGGCGGCCCGGCGCGATTTCAAGTCCCACCGGCGAGCGACACGCCCCCTGCCCGGCGGGTTGAGACACCGGGCGGCACCGCTGGCCGAGCCTTGGTGAGGCGCCGGGCGGCCCCCTACACTCCCCGCCCTATGCCGATGATCTACTGGTTCGATTTGATGGGCGTGGCGGTGTTCGCCGTCAGCGGCGCACTGGCCGCGATGCAGGCGGGGCTGGACCTGTTCGGCCTGCTGGTGCTGGCCGCGATGACCGCGGTCGGCGGGGGCACCCTGCGCGACCTGCTGCTCAATCGGCACCCGGTGTTCTGGATGAAGGACACCCGCTACCTGCTGGTCATCATCGCCAGCGCCCTCACCGCCCTGGTGTTCGGCCCGTTTCCCGAGCACGGCCTGATGATGCTGAAGGTCGTGGATGCCCTGGGCCTGGCGCTGTTTGCGCTCTGCGGCACCGAGATCGCGGAGGAACAAGGCGTCAAGCCGCTGCCGGCGCTGCTGATGGGCACCCTCACCGCCTGTGGCGGCGGCGTGCTGCGGGACGTGCTCAGCGGCCAGGCGCCCTTGCTGCTGCGCAAGGACATCTATGCCACGGCCGCCATCGGCGGCATCGCCTTGTATTTCCTGCTCAAGGCCGCCGGCCTGTCGGTGCGCTGGGCCTTCGTGATCGGGATGGTCGGCGTCGCGGCGCTGAGACTGGCCGCGTTGCAGTGGAACTGGCAGTTGCCGGCGCTGCAGATGCTGCAGCTGGGCTGAGCATCGGACCGGGACGAGCCCACCGGCCCTCCCTCAGCTGGTGACGCTCATCCGGGGCACATCCACCGTCACGACCGATTTGCCCAGAGCCGCCGCCGCCGCGCGCGCAAACGCGCGGGCGGTCGCCGGATCGGCGAAGCCGTCGACGCCCAGGGCTGCGGCCACGGCCAGCACCTTGTCGGTCAGCAGCACCTTGCCGGATCGTCGCAAGGGCTCGCAGCGGTGGAGGACGAACTGCTCGTCCAACCAGTCGCGCGCGGTGCCGAAGCGCCACGCGTCATCGGCCTCCACCGCCAGCTGGCACGTCTGGTCAGCCGCCAGCACCACCGTGATCTCACTGCGCATCCCCATCCCTCCCTTCACGCCAGCGCCTCCACCGGACGTTCGGCCTTCAGCGACTCAGGCGGTCGCTGTTCGGCCAATGGGTCGGATTGTTGCTCAGGTGCCTCGCGCCGCGCGCACCGCATCGCTCAAGACCTGGAGCACCTCCAGAGAATCATCCCAGGCCAGGCAGGCGTCGGTGATGCTCTTGCCGTACTCGAGCTGGGCCGGATCATCCTTGCCGGGGCTGAACTTCTGGGCACCCCCCTTGAGATGACTCTCCACCATCACGCCGAAGATCCGGGTGCTGCCGCCACGAATCTGTTCGGCGATGTCGCGGGCGACGTCGAGCTGGCGCTCATGCTGCTTGCTGCTGTTCGCATGCGAGCAGTCGACCATCAACCGGGTGTCGAGCTTGGACGCCGCCAGATCGGCGCAGGCGGCGGCCACGCTGTCGGCGTCGTAGTTCGGCGCCTTGCCGCCGCGCAGGATGACGTGGCAGTCCGGGTTGCCCTTGGTCTCGACAATCGCCACCTGCCCGTTCTTGTGCACCGACAGGAAATGGTGCGGACGCGCTGCGGCCTGGATGGCGTCGGTGGCGATCTTGATGTTGCCGTCGGTCCCGTTCTTGAAGCCGATCGGTGCCGACAGCCCGGAGGCCAGCTCGCGGTGCACCTGGCTCTCGGTGGTGCGGGCGCCGATCGCGCCCCAGCTGATCAGGTCGCCGATGTACTGCGGGGAGATCACATCGAGGAATTCGGAGCCGGCGGGCATGCCCAGCCGGTTGATCTCCAGCAGCAGCTGGCGGGCGATGCGCAGGCCCTCGTCGATGCGGTAGCTCTCATCCAGGTAGGGGTCGTTGATCAGCCCCTTCCAGCCGACGGTGGTGCGCGGCTTCTCGAAATAGACCCGCATCACGATCTCCAGCGTATCGCCGTACTGCGCCCGCAGCGGCACCAACCGGCGCGCATATTCCAGCGCGGCGACCGGATCGTGGATCGAGCACGGTCCGATGATCACCAGCAGCCGGTCGTCGCGGCGCTGCATGATGTCGCGGATGCGCTGGCGGGTGCCGACCACCAGTTGCTCCATGGCCGTGCCACGGATCGGGAAGAAGCGGATGAGGTGTTCGGGAGGCGGCAAGGGCGTGATGTCCAGGATGCGTTCGTCGTCGGTCTGGCTGGTCTTGTCCTGCGGCGAATACCAGCGCTCCGCCTGCGGCGAGGTGGGATAGGGGCTGGTCGACTTGGCATTCATGGGTGACGCTTTCATTGAGGTCGGTGGGGAAGCGCGGCCGTTTCGGGCCTTCCTCGCGCCGTTCCCGAGACCGGCGAAAAAAAACCGCCGGGCTGGAGGGCCCGGCGGTTTCTTGAGGATTCAGTGGCGCTTGCTTATGCGTTCGCCTCTCCTCCGCCGGGGCGGTGCGAGAACCAAAAATAAGCAAAATAAAACTGGCCGACAGAACGCATAGGGACCCATAGTGCACGCGCCCACCGCGCGCCGTCAAGCGCAGCCGTGTGACTGCCGCACGACGTTGAACGGTCCAAGCGCTGCATCGGCCGGTCCCTTTGTCGCGTTGCCCGCGGGGTCAGGCCGTGCCGCCGACGGTCAGACCGTCGATGCGCAGGGTCGGCTGGCCCACGCCCACGGGGACGCTTTGGCCTTCCTTGCCGCAGACGCCGACGCCGGTATCGAGCTGCATGTCGTTGCCGATCATGCTGACGCGGTTCATCGCATCCGGGCCATTGCCGATCAGCGTCGCGCCCTTGACCGGGTACTGGATCTGACCGTTCTCGACCCAGAAGGCTTCGCTGGCCGAGAAGACGAACTTGCCCGATGTGATATCCACCTGACCGCCGCCGAAGTTGGTGGCGTACAGGCCCTTCTTGATGCTGGCGATGATTTCCTTCGGATCCTTGTCGCCACCCAGCATGTAGGTATTGGTCATGCGCGGCATCGGCACATGCGCGTAACTTTCGCGGCGACCGTTGCCGGTGGGCGCGACCTTCATCAGGCGCGCATTCATCGCGTCCTGGATGTAGCCCTTCAGGATGCCGTCCTCGATCAGCACATTGCGCTGCGAGGCACAGCCTTCGTCGTCGACATTCAGCGAACCGCGACGATCCGGCAGGGTGCCGTCGTCCAGCACCGTCACGCCCTTGGACGCGACCCGCTCCCCGATGCGACCGGAGAAGGTGCTGGAGCCCTTGCGATTGAAGTCGCCTTCCAGGCCATGGCCGACGGCCTCGTGCAGCAGCACGCCCGGCCAGCCCGGGCCGAGCACCACGGTCATCTCGCCGGCCGGTGCCGGGCGGGATTCCAGGTTGGTCAGGGCGGAGCTCACCGCATGGTCCACATACGAGGCGATCATCTCGTCGGTGAAATAGGCCAGGCCGAACCGGCCGCCGCCGCCGCCGGAACCGACTTCGCGCCGGCCGTTGCTCTCGGCGATCACCGTCACCGACAGCCGCACCAGCGGCCGCACATCGGCGGCCAGCGTGCCATCGGCGCGGGCGATCAGCACCACCTCATGCTCGGCCGCGAGACCCGCCATCACCTGGACGACGCGCGGATCCTTGGCCCGCGCCATCTTCTCGGTGCGCTCCAACAGGGCCACCTTCTGGGTGCTGTCCAGGCTGGCGATGGGATCGGCATCGCCGTAGAGGGCCCGGCTGGCCGCCACCGTGGGCTCGCTGGGGACCTTCACCCGGCGGCTCTGGCCGGCGGAGGCGATCGCACGCACCGTGCGGGCGGCATCCAGCAGCGCGGCTTCGGAAATGTCATCGGAATAGGCGAACGCCGTCTTCTCGCCGGCGACCGCGCGCACGCCGACGCCCTGGTCGATCGAGAAGCTGCCGCTCTTGACGATGCCCTCTTCCAGGCTCCAGCCCTCGGAGCGGGTGGTCTGGAAGTAGAGGTCGGCATCATCGACCCGGTGTTCGGTGATCAGGCGCAAGGCCTGCGAGAGGGTTTGGTCAGTGAGCCCGAAAGGTTCGAGCAACTGGGCACGGGCAGTGACCAGGCGGGCGAGGGTGGGTTCGCGCGAAATCATGCGACTGATTGTAGGCAGCCGCCCCGCCCATGCCCAGCAGATGGATTCCCGGCCCTTACGGCGGGGATGGAACCGGAAGCCAGACGGAGGCAACGGCGGCGGGAAACGGCAGTCGCTCGCCGGTAGCTGGTCACTGGTCACTGGTCACTGGTCACTGGTCACTGGTCACTGGTCGCTGGTCGCTGGTCGCTGGTCTCCGGTCGCTGGTCGCTGGTCGCTGGTCGCGGTCTGCCGGCAGCCGGTCGACGCTCACAGCGAACGCGACCGGCGTCAGCGCCTAGGTCGCGTCATCTCCTGCGGCGTCGTCATCGCCGTCGGCGTCCTGTTTCCATGCCAGCGCCTGCTGATAAAGCGCATTGCGCGGCGAACCGCTGATCTCGGAGGCGAGTCCCACCGCCTGCTTCAGCGGCAATTCCCGCATCAGCAGCCGGAGCACCCTCAGCGCTTCGTCCGGCAGACCGGTGTTCTCAGCCGGCGGCGCCGCATGCAGCACCAGCACGAATTCACCCCGCTCGCGCTGTTTGTCAGCCGCCAGCCAGGCAGGAAAGTCCGAACAGAGGGCGGTGTGGACGGTCTCGAACTGCTTGGTCAGCTCCCGGCAGAGCGTGAGCGACTGCGAAGGCACCAGCTCTGCCAGCAGGCCGAGCAGGTCCTCGATGCGATGGGGCGCCTCGAACAGGATCTGGCTGTGCGCGGCACCGCCCAAGGCCTGCACCGCGCTGCGACGCTCGGCCGCCTTGGTCGGCAGGAAGCCGACGAATCGAAAACCCTGCGCCCGCGCATCCCCGGCCGCGCTCAGCGCGGTGATCGCGCTGCTGGCGCCGGGCAGCGGCAGCACCCGCACGCCGGCACGCTGCGCGGCCGCCACCAGCACGGCACCGGGGTCGGACACCGCCGGCGTGCCCGCATCGCTGATGTAGGCGATGCGTTCGCCCTGGCGCAGACGGGCGACCACGGCTTCGGCGGCGGTCTGCTCGTTGTGCTGATGCAGCGCCACCATCGGCTTGTGCAGACCGAGCCAGCGCAGCAGTTGCGCACTCACTCGGGTGTCCTCGCAGGCGACTGCATCCACCAGGCCCAGCAGATGAATCGCCCGGAGACTGATATCGGCCAAGTTTCCGATCGGTGTGGCCACCAGATAGAGGGTGCCCGCCGGATACTGCTGATGCCCGGCGGCGGCGGCTGCCGCCTCGCTCATCGAGCTGGACGGAGACGAGGGGATGTTCAAGACACTCTCCACAAAATCGCGCGGCGACGATGCCGAAACCCGCGCGTTGAACTACCTGAACCGCCAAGGCCTGCGTCTGGCGGAGCGCAATTATCGGGTCGCGCGCGGTCCCCACGCCCGGGGCGGTGAGGTCGATCTGATCATGCGAGCGCCCGACGGCACGCTGGTGTTCGTCGAAGTGCGCGCCCGCAGCGATGCCTCGCACGGCGGCGCGGCGGCCAGCATCACACCGGCCAAGCAGCGGCGCATCATCTTCGCGGCCGGTCACTACCTGCGCACCCTGCGGATCACCCCGCCCTGCCGCTTCGACATCGTCGCCATCGACGGCGAGGCCATCGAGTGGCTGCCAGGGGCCTTCGACAGCAGCAGTGCCTGGTCGTCGCCGCCCGACTGAAGCTGCCGGGCGGACGCGGACGCGGACGCCATCGCCATCGCCAGCGCCGACACAGCCGCCGAAGCCGAAGCGGACGCCGCCGCCCCGGCGCCCTCAGGGCGCCCCGCTACACCTCGCAACCGCTCGCAACGCCTTGCCGCAGGCGCGAGACGAGGCTGCGTCGGAAGGGGCCGGGTTAGCACTTATCATCCGCGCTCATGTTGGAACAACGCATACAACAACAGTTCTTCGAAAGCGCCGATCTGCTCTATCAGATCGCCGAAGGCCTGTCGCGGCCGCTCGCAGTGGCCGCTCAAATGATGGTGGACGCCCTGACCGGCGGCGGACGGGTCTGGTGCGCCGGGCTCGGCATCTCGGCGGCGGACGCCACCGCGCTGGCCTCGCTGCTGGCCGGCCGCTTCGAACAGGAGCGCCCGGGCCTGGCCGCCATCGCACTGGATGCGCAGGCCCAGGGCTACAGCGATCCCGCCTCGGCCCTGATGCGTCAGGTTCAGACCCTGGGGCATCCCGGCGACCTGCTGCTACTGTTCGAGAACCAGTCCAGCGGCGCTGTCGGTGCGCTGCTGCAGGTCGCGCATGGGCAGGAGATGAGCGTCATCGTGCTCAGCGGCACCCAGGACGACGACTGGCGCGGCGCCCTGCTCGACACCGATGTGCAACTGCGCGTGCCGCACAGCCGTTTCGCCCGGGTGGCGGAGGCGCACCGTTTGCTCTCTCACTGCCTGGCCGATGCGATCGACCTGCAACTGCTGGGTGCGACCGAGTAATCCGATCGCCCTGCCGTGGCGTTGTCTGACAGCGGGCCAGCCCGCGCCGCCCTGCCGGTCCGTTCCACAGGCCGCCTGATGGCGCCCCACCTCCTCCTCCACCTCCCGCGCACGATTCCCGAAGGACCCGACGATGATCAACAAGACCCGCACCCTGCTCCTGGTCGCTGCCCTGGGCGGCGCGTTGCTGCAAACCGCCTGTGTGCCGCTGATGCTGGGCGGCGCCGCTGTCGGCAGCGCCTTCGTGGTGACCGACCGTCGCACCTCCGGCACCCAACTGGAGGACCAGGGCATCGAGCTCAAGACCGCCAACCGCATCCGTGAACAGTTGGGCGATCGCGTGCACATCAATGTCAACAGCTACAACCGCATGGTGCTGCTGACCGGCGAGACCCGCAATGACGAAGACCGCGCGGCGGTCGAGAACATCGCCCGCGGTGTCGAGAACGTGAATTCGGTGCTCAACGAGGTCGGCGTCGGCATGCTGAGCTCGCTGTCCAGCCGGGCCAACGACGTCGCCATCGCCGCCAAGGTCAAGGCCAGCCTGGTCGATGCCAAAGACCTGATCACCAACGCGTTCTACGTGGTGGTCGAACGCGGCAACGTCTACATCATGGGCCGGGTCACCGAGCGTGAAGCCAGCCGTGCCTCCGACATCGCTCGCGGCGTGCGCGGCGTGCAGAAGGTGGTCCGCGCCATGGAAATCATCACCGAGGCCGAACTGGCCGCCATGGGCCAGCAGCCCGCCAAGCCCGCATCGTCCAACCCCTGACCGGGCGACGCCGGGCGTCATCCCCGAACCGCCCCCGATGGCCATCAACGGCCATCGGTCGTCATGGGCCGGCTGGTGGATGGCGCCGGGGCGACGTTGGGTGGCGCTAGGGGGCGATCGCGCCGCTCTAGAAGCGTCGACGGGTTCGGCCCGTGCCGCAAGCAGTGCCGATCGGGCCGCCGACGGCCAGCGCGAACGACAGACAGCAAAAAGCCGGTCCTCGGACCGGCTTTTTCGTGGGCGCCTGCGTGCGGCCTTGGATGCGCGTTCGCGAATCAACGCTTGAATCAGCGCTTGAAATACCGCTTCAGCGCAGGCGTTTGATCAGGCTGGACGTGTCCAGACGTCCGCCGCCCTGGGCCTGGACATCGGCATAGAACTGGTCGACCAGCGCGGTCAGCGGCAGGCGCGCGCCGTTGCTGCGGGCCTCCTCGAGCACCAGGCCGAGGTCCTTGCGCATCCAATCGACGGCGAAGCCGAAGTCGAACTTGTCCTCCACCATGGTTTTGCCGCGGTTGTCCATCTGCCAGCTCTGGGCCGCGCCCTTGCCGATGACGTCCAGCACCAGCGACATCGGCAGCCCGCTCTTCTGGCCGAAGGCGATCGCCTCCGACAGGCCCTGCACGATGCCGGCGATGCAGATCTGGTTGACCATCTTGGCCAATTGACCGGCGCCCGCATCACCGATGCGGGTCACCGCCTTGCCGAAGTGCAGCGCCAGCGGGCGGGCCCGCTCGAACGGTGCCTCATCGCCGCCGCACATCACCGTCAGCGCACCGTTGACGGCGCCAGCCTGACCGCCGGACACCGGCGCGTCGACAAAATGCAGACCGCGCTGCTGGGCCTGCGCATGAAGCTCACGGGCGATTTCTGCGGACGCGGTGGTGTGATCGACAAACACGGCGCCTGCGGCCATGCCGGCAAAGGCGCCGTCATCACCCAGCACCACCGAGCGCAGGTCCGCATCGTTGCCGACGCAGGCGAACACCAGTGCAGCGCCCTGCGCGGCTTCGCGCGGCGTGGCAGCGGACGCGCCACCGAACTCGGCCACCCAGGCCTGCGCCTTGGCCGCGGTGCGGTTGTAGACGGTGACCTGATGGCCGGCGCGGGCCAGATGGCCGGCCATGGGAAAGCCCATCACGCCGAGGCCGAGGAAGGCGACACGGATCGACGGCGTCGCGTCGTAGCTGCGGGAGCCGATGCTGCTCATGGGGAACCTGTTCGGAACGTGGAGGGGACGGCCACCGCCATCAGACGATCGAGAAATGCTCGGTGCCGGAGGACAGATCGCCGCTGCGGGCCCGCTCGCTGTTGAGCTTGATCTGCAGACGCAGGTCATTCACCGAGTCCGCATTGCGCAGCGCGTCTTCGTAGGTCACCTTGCCCATCTCATAGAGATCGAACAGCGCCTGGTCGAAGGTCTGCATGCCGAGCTCGCGCGAGCGCTTCATGATTTCCTTGATCTCGCCCACATCGCCCTTGAAGATCAGGTCGGAGATCAGCGGCGTGTTGAGCAGGATCTCGACGGCGGCGATACGGCCCTTGCCTTCCTGACGCGGCAACAGGCGTTGCGACACCAGGGCCTTCAGGTTCAGCGACAGATCCATCAGCAGCTGGGCGCGACGTTCTTCCGGGAAGAAGTTGATGATCCGGTCCAGCGCCTGGTTGGCGCTGTTGGCGTGCAGCGTGGCCATGCACAGGTGGCCGGTTTCGGCGAAGGCCACCGCATGCTCCATGGTTTCGCGATCGCGGATTTCGCCCATCAGGATCACGTCGGGGGCCTGACGCAGCGTGTTCTTCAGCGCCTGCTCCCAGCCTTCGGTGTCCAGGCCCACCTCGCGCTGGCTGATGATGCAGTTCTTGTGCGGATGCACGAACTCCACCGGATCTTCGATCGTGATGATGTGGCCGTAGGTGGTTTCATTGCGATGGTCCACCATTGCGGCGAGCGAGGTGCTCTTGCCGGAGCCGGTGGCGCCGACCAGGATCACCAGCCCGCGCTTGGTTTGCACCACGTCCTTGAGGATCGGGGGCAGATCCAGGGATTCCACCGTCGGCAGGATCTGGGGGATGGTCCGCAGCACCAGGGCCACATGGCTTTGCTGGATATAGGCGTTGACGCGGAAGCGCCCGATGCCTTGCGGCGAGATCGCGAAATTGCACTCCTTCGTGCGCTCGAAATCGGCCGCCTGCTTGTCGTTCATGATCGAGCGCGCCAACTGCAGCGTGTGCTGCCCGGTGAGCGGCTGCGGCGACACCTTCGTCACCTTGCCATCCACCTTGATGGCCGGCGGGAAATCGGCTGTGAGGAACAAGTCCGACCCCTTGCGCGACACCATCAGGCGCAGCAAATCGTTGATGAACTTTGTCGCCTGATCGCGTTCCATACGAAATCCTATTGAAGCCGGCCCCACGGACCAACCTACATAAACAGAGAAGAGCCGGCAAGCCGCCTCGACCAATCAATTCCATGCCCGCCGCCCGATGACGGCCCCCCGACCGACCATCCAGATTCCAGCTCGCCAGCCCGGCCATCGACCGCGTCGGCCAACTCGGGCGGAGCTCCGTCAAGCGCTACAGAGAACGTCCCCGCTGCCCGAATGACGTGTCCGCTGTAGCCGCGCAGCCGGCGGAGGTGAAGACCGCACCACGGGCCGAGCGCCGGGCCGCCCCAAGCCGGCCCGATCCCCTTGGGGGGTGGTTTGGTCGGCCTCTAGGGCCGGCCAAACCGGGGGCCCCATCTCACCCGGGAAAGTTTTCGGGAAACTTCGCCTTGCCGCGGGCTTCCGCGGGCGAAATGACATTGCGACGCACCAGTTCCGTCAGGTTCTGGTCCAGCGTCTGCATGCCCAGGTTGTTACCGGTCTGGATCGACGAATACATCTGCGCGACCTTGTTCTCCCGGATCAGGTTGCGGATGGCCGAGGTGCCCAGCATGATCTCGTGCGCCGCCACCCGGCCCGCGCCGTCCTTGGTTTTGCACAAGGTCTGCGAAATCACCGCGACCAGCGATTCGGACAGCATCGCCCGCACCATGTCCTTTTCCGCCGCCGGGAACACGTCGACGATCCGGTCCACCGTCTTCGCGGCCGAGGACGTGTGCAGCGTGCCGAAGACCAAGTGGCCGGTTTCGGCCGCGGTCAGCGCCAGGCGGATGGTTTCCAGGTCACGCAACTCGCCCACCAGGATGCAGTCCGGGTCTTCCCGCAGCGCCGAACGCAGCGCGTTGGAGAAGCTCAGCGTCTGCGGCCCCACCTCGCGCTGGTTGATGAGGCACTTCTTGGATTCATGCACGAATTCGATCGGATCCTCGATCGTGAGGATGTGGCCGTACTCGTTTTCGTTCAGGTGATTGACCATGGCGGCCAAGGTCGTGCTCTTGCCGGAGCCAGTCGGACCGGTCACCAGCACCATGCCGCGCGGCTTGAGCGCCAGCTCGGCAAACACCTTGGGCGCGCTGAGCTGTTCCAGCGTCAGGATCTTGGACGGAATCGTCCGGAAGACCGCCCCGGAGCCCCGGTTGTGATTGAAGGCGTTGACGCGGAAGCGCGCCAGGCCCTGGATCTCGAACGAGAAGTCGACTTCCAGCGTCTCTTCATAAGCCTTGCGCTGCGCATCGCTCATGATGTCGTAGACCATGTCGTGCACCTGGCGGTGCTCGAGCGGTTCGACATTGATCCGGCGCACATCTCCATGCACACGGATCATCGGCGGCAGTCCGGCCGAGAGGTGGAGGTCAGAAGCCTTGTTCTTGACCGAGAATGCCAGCAGTTGAGTGATGTCCATGGGATGAGGAAAAGCCTGGGCGATTATGGCGACGATCTCCGAGAACATACAACAGCTGCGCGCCCGCATGGAGCGGGCTTGTGAGCAGGCGTCGCGCCCTGTGCACAGCGTCACGCTGCTGGTCGTAACAAAGACTTTCCCTGCGGAAGATGTCCGCGCCGCCTTTGAGGCCGGCGAGCGGCGCTTCGGCGAAAACTATGTCCAGGAAGGCATCGACAAGATCGCCAGCCTGGCGGATCTGCGCGCGCAGGTGGAATGGCACCTGATCGGACCGCTGCAAAGCAACAAGACCCGGGTGGTGGCCGAAAGCTTCGACTGGGTGCACAGCGTGGACCGGCTCAAGATCGCCCAGCGCCTGTCCGAGCAGCGGCCGCCCGAGCTGCCCCCGCTGCAGCTGTGCCTGCAGGTCAACATCAGCGGCGAGGCCAGCAAGAGCGGCGTCGCACCGGCCGACGTGCCGGCCCTGGCGCAGGCCGTGGAAGCCCTGCCTCGGGTGCGGCTGCGCGGCCTGATGGCCATCCCTGAGCCGGCGGCGAGCCTGGCCGAGCAACGTGAGCCCCACCGCGCCCTGGCCGAACTGCTGGCGGCGCTCAACCGCGACGGCCTGGCACTGGACACCCTGAGCATGGGCATGACCGCCGACCTGGAGGCCGCCATCCTGGAAGGCGCCACCGTGGTGCGGGTGGGCACGGCCATCTTTGGCGCCCGGACCCCGCCGCCCGAGCGACCGGCCTAGCCGATGAGCACGCTGCCGCGCCCCGGCGAATGGTTGCCCGAACTCCCGGGCAGCCTGTCGCTGATGGCGTTGCTGCGTGAAGGCACCCATCAGGAGCGCCTGTTCATTCTGGGCGGCTGGCTGCTGACCCTGGTGGCTGCGGTGGCCCTGGGACTGCTGAGCGTGCGGCTGAACTGGTCCGGACTGGCCATCCCCCTGCCCTCGGTGGTCGGCATGAGCGATGACCCAGACCCGGCCGGGCATCTGTACCTGAGCATCTTCCCGCCGCTGAGCCTGTGCCTGTGGTGGACGCTGTGCTTCGGCTGGCGCTGGGGCGCACCGCCCGCGTATGTCGCCACCCTGGCGCTGGCGCTGGACGCCGACATGGCGCCGACCTGGGCCCTGATCTTCGCCGCCGCCAATCCGATCGGCCTGGGCGTGATGGCGCTGGGGTACCGGGCCGTCGGCGCCTCCCGCGCGCTGCGCACCCGACGCAGCTGGATGTTCTATGTGCCGCTGAGCTTTGTGGCGGCGGTGCTCAGCTCCACCGGGGCCCTGATCTGGACCCACACCCGCCAGCTCGGCGCGGGCGAGCAGTTGCCAATCTGGCAGGGCTGGTGGCTCGGTGCCTTTGCGCAAAGCCTGCTGATCGCCGGCCCGCTGCTGGCCTTCACCTGGCCGCCGCTGTGGCGTTGGCTGCAGCGCCGGCCGGAACTGCGCCATCCCACACCCGCCGGCCGCCGCGCGCTCGGGTTGGGGCTGTTGCTGGCCATCGTGCTGGCGGTGCAGGGCTTCGGTCTGGTGAGTCTGGGACTGGGCTCGCTGCAACTGCGGCTGGCTCTGGACAGCCGGGACTGGGGCCAGCTCGCCGAAGCGGCCCGCGTCATGCTGAGCACCGCCTGGGTGTTCTTCTGGGTCTTCACCTTGATCGTGCTGTTCGTCGGGCAGTTCGGCTATCAGGCGCTGTCGCGCTGGCTGCGATCGACCGAAGCCCTGGTCATGCAACTGGCCCGGGTGAACGCCGAGCTGGAACAACGCTCCCGCACCGACGGCCTCTCCGGCCTGGTCAACCGAATGGCCGCCGAAGACGGCCTGCGTGCGCTGCTTCGCGCGGTGCGGCGCTACCGCACACCGGCGGCCGTCCTGATGCTGGACATCGACCACTTCAAGCTGGTGAACGACCGCTACGGCCATGCCGCCGGCGATGCCGTCATCCGCGCGCTGGCGCGGACGCTGCAGGACGCCTCGCGTGAAGTGGATCTGCCGGGTCGATACGGCGGCGAGGAATTCGTCATTGGCCTGGCCCACACCGACCTGCCGGGAGCACTGCAGTTCGCCGAACGCCTGCGGGTCCGCATTGCCGATGCCCAGGTCCAAGGGCCGCCGCCCGAAGGGGCGGCGCGGGAGACCGGACCGCTGATCAGGTACACCGTCAGCATCGGCGTCGCGGTGATGCGGGCCGAGGACGAAGGCATCGAAAACGCCCTGCGCCGCGCCGATGCCGCGCTCTACCGGGCCAAGCAAGGGGGCCGCAATCGCGTGGAGACGGAAGCCACCGCCGATGCGCCCGGTGCCGAAACGGGCACCCGCAACGACTGACCCCGTCAGCCGTCAAACGCCCTCGGCATGGGCGTTCCGTGCGATCAGCGCGCATTTCTCAGGCTCCCTGTAACAACCCTATTAGGGCTTCCACCAAGCAGGAGGAAACGCCTTTTTCAAACAGTTGCAGGTGCCGCGTCAGAATTCACGGGCCCGGAAATCCAGCGTGGATAACCCGAATCAAGTGCACCGATGATCCGGCCGAAGCCGTTGCACGGTAGACGTCGAAGAGCGTCAAGAAACCGTCATCAACAACTCATTTCCACGCGAGGGAATCCATGTCGTTTCTGTCCCGCCTGCGCATCGGGCAGCGCCTGACGCTGAGCTATACGCTCCTCATCCTGCTGCTGATCATCATCGGCGCCTATGGCGCACACAACGCCGGCCGCCTCTCTCACGACCTGGACCAGACCGCCAACTCCAGCCTGCTGAAGATCGCTTCGGCCAATGCACTGGAAGGCAACGTCAACATCATTGCCCGCGCCTCGCGCGATCTGCTGCTGCTCGACGAAGCGCGTCAGATCAAGAAGCAGAAGGCCGCCATTGCCGAAGCCCTGGCCGACAGCGACAAGCAGCTCGCCGAGCTGGAAGCCAAGGTGGCCGACACCAAGGACAAGGACGTCGTGGCCGTGGTCCACGAGCAGCAGAACAAGTTCACCGCTGCGGTCTCCAAGTTCCTGAAGATCCAGCAGGACGGCAGCCCTGACGAAGCCCGCGAAAGCCTGATCACCGACGTGCGTCCGGCCCAGCAGGCCTATCAGGAAGGCCTGAAGGCGCTGGTCGAGCTGCAGTTCGGCAACGCCCGTGCCCTGGCCGAATCCGGCGCCAAGCTGGCCAACCAGTCGATCCTGGTCACCGGCGCCCTGGTGGTGGTGGCGGTGCTGATCGGCGGTGTCGGCGGCCTGACCATCGCCCGCTCGATCGTCGTGCCGGCCCGCAAGGCCAAGGATGCCGCCCAGGCGATCAGCTCGGGCGACCTGTCGCAGCACATCGATGTCGAAGGCACCGATGAACTGGCGCAGATGCTGCACGCCATGCGCGACATGCAGAACGCCTTGTCCGGCGTGGTGGCCAGCGTGAGCGCGGCCGCCGGCGAAGTGGCCCACAACTCCAATGAGATCGCCGGCAGCAATGTCGATCTGTCGGACCGCACCGCGCGCTCGGCCGAGAGCCTGCAAAACACCGCCGCGTCGGTGGAGCAGATTGCCTCCAACCTCAACGGCGCCAGCGAACTGACCCGCAAGGCCTCCGGCATCGCCGCCAAGGCGCGCCAGTCGGCCTCTGCCGGCGGCAATGTGGTGAGCCAGGTCGTCTCGACGATGGAAGAGATCAGCGCCAGCTCGCGCAAGATCGGCGACATCATCGGTGTGATCGACGGCATTGCCTTCCAGACCAACATCCTGGCGCTGAACGCCGCAGTGGAAGCGGCCCGCGCCGGCGAACACGGCAAGGGCTTTGCGGTGGTGGCTTCGGAAGTGCGCGCGCTGGCCTCGCGTTCGGCGCAGGCGGCCAAGGAAATCAAGGTGCTGATCCAGGAATCGTCCGTCAAGGTCGAGAACGGCACCGCCCTGGTCAACAACGCGGGCGCCACCATCCGCTCGGTGGTGGACGAGGTCAACAACATGGGCCAGTTGATCGAGGAAATCTCGCACTCGGCCCAGGAACAGGCGGCCGGCGTCGGCGTGGTGAACAACGCCATGAACGAACTCGACCGCACCACCCAGCAGAACACCACCCTGGTGGACGAGCTGACCCGCTCCACCGACTCGCTGCGCGAAAGCAGCTCCCGCCTGGTGCAGGCAGTGGGCTTCTTCAGCACGGCGCGCTCCGCGAGCTGATCGCCGATCACCCGACCCCGCGTTCCCACCCGGACAACCCTACTTTCCTCACCCAAGACGTACGAGGTCCCAAGATGAGCAAGCCCCTGATCAAGCAACTTTCCCGTGGCCTTCTGGGCCTGACCGCCGCCGTGCTGCTGAGCGCCGGCGCCTACGCCACCCCGAAGATCATCAAGAAGGTGCCGCCGGAGTTCCCGCCGGAAGCCGCCCGCCAGTCGATCTCCGCCGGCTCGGTCCGCGCCAAGATGAACATCGATCCGGACGGCAAGGTCTCGGGCGTCGAAATCCTGGAAGCCGAACCGCGCAAGGTCTTCGACAAGGCCGTCACCCGCGCCCTGATGGACTGGAAGTTCGAAGCCAGCGGCGAAAAGCAGACCCACGAGGTCAAGCTGGTGTTCAAGAACGAAGACTGAGTCTCACCGGCTCATCCAAAGGGGGACCGCTCACGAGCGGTCCCTTTTTTCTTGGGGCCGCCCGGGTCAGAAATCCCGCATCGCGCGGGGGCCGCCCGCACCGGTCGGTCATCGGCCCCTTACACTGCGCCCCATGCGCGCCCGCATCGCCCCCGCCCACCGTCGACTCCTCTGGAGCCGCTGGCTGGTGCTCGCGCTGCTGAGCCTGATGCTGCCGCTGCAAGGCGCGCTGGCGGCCACCATGGCCCTCGGTATGGCACTGATGCCCGCCACCCCGGGGCCTGCCCACACGATGGCGATGTCGATGGCGATGTCAACGGCGATGCCATCGGCTTGCGCCGACATGGGCGAAATGGACCACAGCGTCCAAGTCAGCGACCAAGGCAGCCACCACGGACACGCCTTGGCGTCGGCCGGCGATGCTGCCAGCGGCGACGATCACGCCGGCGCTGATCATCACTGCGGCATCTGCCTGCAGTGCTGCATCGGTGCGGCCCTGCCGATGGCGTCATTGCCTCTGGCCGAGCAGAACCTGCGCGATGCGGCCCCCACGCGTCGAACCGCGGGCGCTCCCGATCAGCCGCCGCAGGCGCTCGACCGGCCGCCGAAAACCTTCCTCGCCTGAACAACCGGCGCCCCCGGCGCCGGATCCGCTGCCGTCACGCCCTGGTTGAAATCGCCGGGCGCATCGGTACCGTCCCTGTTCATCTTGCGAGGAAGCCATGCCTTCTCGAACTTCTTTCACGCCCGTCTCGGCGTCGGCGCTTGCGATCGCCGTGCTGGTGAGCGCAAGCGCGGCCTCGATCGCTGCGCCGCCCGCTGCAGCCGCCGCCACCGTGGCGGCCACCCCGACCCCGCCTGCGGCGACCGCCGCGACTCGCCTGCCCGATGCAGATCCCAGCGACCCGGGCCAAGGCGCGACGCGATCCCGCCCCTCTGCGTCTGAGGGGCAGCGCTTGCCGCCGGCATCGGCATCCACGTCAACCGCCATGTCGGAGGCGATGACACCGTCCAGCCGGGCCGTGATGGATCCGGGTGTCGGCGACTGGCGCCAGGCCAATCGCCGTGTGCACGAGGCCGGCGGCTGGCGCGCCTTGCTGCGAGAAAGCCAAGCCGCCCAGGCCAAGGCCCCTCCAGCCGCGCCAACGCCGCCCCCCGCCGCAGCGGCATCCGCGCCAGCGGCGGGCCATCACCATCACCCGGATTGAGGGAGTTCACCACCATGTCGTCACAGACGATTCCCTCCACGGCGGCCCGTGCCGCGCCGTCCACCAGCCTGCAGCACCGAGCGACGAAGCGGCGTGCCCTCGGCAGTGTGCTCGCCTCGGCTGCCGCCGTGCTGTTGGGCGGCTGCGCCTCGCTGTCGCCGGAACAAGCCATCGCGCCAGTCCAGCAGCAGAGTCAGGCCTGGCTGAGCGCTGACCTGCCGCTGCAACAGACGGATGACCAACGCGCCGCCGCACGCCAGCGCACCGAGGCCCTGCTCGCGCAGCCGCTGGATGCACAGGCCGCCGTGCAACTGGCGTTGCTGAACCACCGCGGGCTGCAGGCCAGCCTCTACGGCCTCGGCATGGCCGAATCCGAACGGGTGCAGACGCTGTTGTGGCCCAACCCGGTCCTCAGCCTCGGACGTCTGGTGCGCGGCGACGAGCGTGAGATCGAGCGCGGCCTCAGCGTCAACCTGCTGGCCCTGCTGGGCCGCCCCGCACGGCAGGACGCGAGCGCCCGCACCCTGGCACGCGAGCAGGCGCGCGTCGCCCAGCAGTTGCTGGACATCGCGGGGCAGGCGCGGCGGCGCTGGATCGACGCGGTCGCGGCGCAGGCGCAACAGGCCCATGCCCGGACCGTGCTGGACTCCGCTTCAGCCGGCGCTGAGCTGACGCTGCGCATGCGGCAGGCCGGCAACGTCAGCGCGCTGCGACTCGCCCGCGAACGGGCGGTGCTGGCCGAAGCACAACTGGCGATGGAGCAGGCGCAACTGCAGGCCGTTCGCGAGCGGGAGGCCTTGATCCGTGCAATCGGACTGTGGGGCGACGATGTCGCGCGGCTGAGTCTGCCTGAGCGTCTGCCCGACGTGCCATCGACGTTCCGCCAGGCCGACGACCTGGAGCGAACGGCCGTGGCCCAGCGGCTCGACATCCAGGCCGCCAAGCGCCAGTCCGAGGCCCTCGCCGCGCAACTGGGGCTGACGCGCCAGACCGGCCGCCTCAATGCGCTGGAACTCGGGCTGCAACGCAACAGCAGCAACCAGGCGCCGACACAACGCGGACTGGACCTCAGCCTCGAGGTGCCGCTGTTCGATTGGGGACAGGCGCGCATCGTCGGGGCACAGCAGGCCTATCTGCAGTCGGTGGAACAGACGGCGCAGACCGCGATCGACGCCCGCTCCGAAGTGCGGGAGGCGAGCGAGCGCGCGCAGGCCGCGTGGCGCATCGCGCGTCGACATCACGACGAGTTGCTGCCGCTGGCTCGCCAGGTCTCGGACGAAACCCTGCTGCGCTACAACGGCATGCTGATCGGCGTCATGGACCTGCTGGCCGATGCGCGGGCGCAGGCGCGTGCCGTCTCCGCCGCCCTTGGCGCCCAGCGCGACTTCTGGCTGGCCGAAGCCACGCTGTCTCAAAGCCTGCTGGGACCGGTGCATGACACCGCGTCCAGCGCCAGCCCCAACACTTCCTCAACCCCTGGCGCGTCGACCGATGCCAGCGGTGCCGCGCATTGAGCGCGACCTCTCCAAGGACACCCATGATCTCCCGAAGAAACCTCTTCGCCCAGATGGCCGCCGGCGCTGCGGTCGGCGTGGCCGGCGCGGTGAATGCCGCGGCCGTTTCCCGTGTGGCATTGGCTGCGATTCCCGACGCCATGCAGCGCGACACCCCGGACACCGCACCGCCGTTGTCGCCGCCGGACGGCCGGCCCTACCAGCCGGTGGTCACCCTCAACGGCTGGACCTTGCCCTGGCGCCTGCGCGATGGCGTCAAGGAATTCCACCTCGTCGCAGAGCCGGTGGTGCGCGAACTGGCACCGGGCTGCACGGCCCACCTGTGGGGCTACAACGGCCAGTCGCCAGGCCCCACGATCGAAGTCGTGGAAGGCGACCGGGTGCGCCTCTACGTCACCAACCGGCTGCCGGAGCACACCAGCGTGCATTGGCACGGCCAGCGCCTGCCCAATGGCATGGACGGTGTGTCCGGTCTGACGCAGCCGGCCATCCGGCCGGGCGAAACCTTCGTCTATGAATTCGTCGCGCGTCGTCCCGGGACCTTCATGTACCACCCGCATGCGGATGAAATGACGCAGATGGCCATGGGCATGATGGGCTTCTGGGTCACCCATCCGAAAGCCCACCATCCGGCGATAGCGACGGTGCAGCGGGACTTCTGCTTCCTGCTGTCGAGCTACGACATCGATCCCGGCAGCTACACCCCGCGCATCTCGACGATGACCGACTTCAACCTCTGGACCTGGAACAGCCGTGTGTTCCCCGGCATCGACACGCTCAATGTGCGGCAGGGCGACCGGGTGCGGATCCGCGTGGGCAACCTCACGATGACCAACCATCCGATCCACCTGCACGGCCATGAGTTCCAGGTCACCGGCACGGACGGTGGACCGGTGCCGCCCGCCGCGCGCTGGCCGGAGGTGACCACCGACGTGGCGGTCGGCCAGATGCGCCAGATCGAGTTCGTGGCGGACGAGCCGGGCGACTGGGCCCTTCACTGCCACAAGAGCCACCACACGATGAATGCCATGGGCCACGCGGTCGATACGCTGATCGGCGTCGACCACCGCGGGCTGGCGTCCCGCATCAACAAGATCATCCCGGACTACATGGCCATGGGCGAGCGCGGCATGGCCGACATGGCCGAAATGGAGATGCCGATTCCCGAGAACACGGTGCCGATGATGTCCGGTCAAGGGCCGCACGGGTCGCTTGAAATGGGCGGCATGTTCAGCGTGGTGAAAGTCCGGGCGGACCAGAAGCCCGGTGACTACAGCGATCCGGGCTGGTATCGCGCTCCCGCGGGTTCGGTGGCGCGGCGTGTGGAAACGCCCGGTGAAGCACCGTCATCGCCGATGCCAACGGCTCATCAGCACCCGCCTCGTCCGACGGCTGGCGCATCAGAGGCCGCATCCACCAGGCCCGCTTCGGAGCCACTCCGCGTCCGCAAGCCCGATGGGCACGGGCATCACGGGCACTGAGTCCTGCGCCGCCTTCGTGTGCTGCTCCGCTCGAGTCATCCCCTTCGACTTCCAATCTCGATCCCCACCATTCACCATGAACTTCACGCTCACCTCCCCGTCACGCCTGCTGCTCGTCGGCCTGCTCTCGCTGCCGATGTTCCAGACGCCTGCAACCGCGCAGGAACACGCGCACGACCACGCGCCTTCAGCCACAGCGTCCGCCTCCTCTGCCGTCGGTGACGCAGCGTCCGCAGAGGACTGGATCGGCGCAGAGATTCGCCGCATCGACACCGCCCAACAGCGCATCACCCTCAAGCACGGCGAGATTCGCCATCTCGACATGCCCGGCATGACCATGCCCTTCCGGGTCAAACCCGGGCTGCTGTCTGCCGAGCAACTCGCCGCGCTCAAGCCCGGTGACTCGGTCGAGGTGCGGATTCAGTTGATCCAAGGGACGCCCATGATCACCGAGCTGCGCTCCCGTTCGTCGCGCTGACGGGGACCGCCCACCTGCCCCGTTCCGCGCGACGGCGGCGAGGGCATGGGGCCCTGTGCTCACCGCACAAACCCCAAGCCTTCCCGTCCTCCACCACGTTTTGCCTGCATTGGTTTTGCGACCGAGGCCATCGTGGGAATGTCCTGCGGCGGCCGGTTCGTTTCTTCCGTCGTTCTGTCTGTGGCGGGACCGCCCACCTGCCCCGCTCGGCGCGATGGCCGCGAGGGCATGGGGCCCGTGCTCAGCGCACAAACCCCAAGCCCTCCCGTCCTCCACCACGTTCTGCCTGCATTGGTTTTGCGACCGAGGCCATCGTGGGACCGTCCTGCTGCGGCTGGTCCGTCTTTTCCATCGTTCTGTCTGTAGCGGGACTGCCCACCTGCCCCGCTCGGCGCGATGGCCGCGAGGGCATGGGGCCCGTGCTCAGCGCACAAACCCCAAGCCCTCCCGTCCTCCACCACGTTTTGCCTGCATTGGTTTTGCGACCGAGGACATCGAAGATCTCCCGATCCACCGTGGTGGGGGTGTGTCGGGGGGATCGCGTTGGGGTTCGTGGGTTCGTGGGTTCGTGGATTCGTGGGCTCGCTTTTCGGCAAGGTCTTCTGCGGTCGGGAGATCGCGGACAATGGCAGGCTATGGCGATTCAATGGTTTCCCGGGCACATGCACAAGACCCGGGGCGCGATCCGCGAGCGCATGAAAAGCGGGATCGATGTGGTGATTGAGCTGCTGGACGCCCGCGTGCCCGCCAGCAGCGCCAATCCCCTGCTGGCCCAGCTCACCTTGGGACGTCCCGCACTGAAGCTGCTCAACAAGCAGGATCTGGCAGATCCGGCACGCACCGAGGCGTGGCTGGCGCATTACCGCGCCCAGCCCGATACCCGCGCCATCGCGATCCATCAAGGCATGCCCGGACTGGCCAAGGCGCTGGCCAGCGAGTGCCGGGCGACCGCCCCCAATCGCGGCACGCTCGACAAGCCGCTTCGGGTGCTGGTCTGCGGCATTCCGAACGTCGGCAAGTCGACGCTCATCAACACGCTGGTCGGCAAGCGCGCGGCCAACACCGGCGACGAGCCCGGCATCACCAAGATCGAGCAGAAGATCCTGCTCGACAAGGGCGTCTACCTGTTCGACACCCCCGGCATGCTCTGGCCCAAGATCCGCGTGCCCCAAGCCGGCATCAACCTGGCCGCCAGCGGCGCCATCGGTCGCAATGCATTCGAGGAAGAAGTGGTGGCGCTGGATGTGCTCGCCTACCTTCGCCATCACTACCCGCAGGCCCTGAAACAGCGCTATCAAATCGACGCCTCCGACGCCCGCAGCGAGGGCGAACTGCTCGATGCCATCGGCAAGCGGCGTGGCGCCATCCTGCCGGGCGGTCGCATCAACACCCAGAAAGCCGCCGAGATCCTGCTGTATGACCTGCGTCAGACGCAACTCGGCCGCATCACGCTGGAAACCCCGGACGAGTTCGCCGCCTGGACCGCCGAAGCCGATGCCGCCGAAGCGGCCAAGGAAGCCGCTCGCGAAGCTCAGCGCGTGCTGGCCAAGCGCGGCACTCGGGATGCCGTCGCCACGAGCGACGACATCAGCGACAGCGACGGCAGCGACGACAGCGATGACGACGACGAGGCAACGGACGCCGAGATCGAGCTGCACGATCAGGACGACATTGACGCCATCGACGCGCCGCGTGATGCCGAGTCTGACGAGGAAGAAGGCCGCGGGTCCAAGCAGGGGTGATCGGGCTTGATCGGTCCTCGGCAGGTCAGAGCCTGTCTCAGCCATCCAAGCCCGTCTGATCAGGTCTGTTCAGGTCTGATCCGGCTTGAGAGGGTCTGAGAGGGTCCGGGGGAGCCCATCCGGTCTGCTTAGATCACATCAAGTCGAACGGCAGGCTGCGGGGTGGGGTGACTTCGGCGGGCACCAGCACCACCATCCGCGCGAGGGTCGTGAGCTCGGGTTCGCCGTGCTGCAGGCCGTCCATGACCAGTCGCACACAGGTCTTGAGCAGAGCCGGATCGTCCGCCGCGCCGACCAGGACGCGGTGGAGGTGATTGGCGACATCCTCCGCGCGATTCGTCAGTCCAGCCAGACGCGTAGCGATCTGCAGCAGGGGCAGCATGTCCGCGAGGTTCTTGTGATGTCGGAAGTCGACCTGGGTGCGGGTGAGCGCCCTCGCCCAGGCCGAGTTCATGCGGTCCAGTTCACCCAGCACATCGGTGCGGGTCGCATGGCGGAACAGGCTGTAGTCGCCCCGGCCGCGATGGATCCCGGGCAGCCAGTCCAGGCCCAGCAACCCCTCCTGCACATCCGGATGCAGCCGCACTTCCATCAGTTGAGGGCATTGGGCCAAGAGCTCGCGCAGATCCACCCCCGGGCCATCCGGCCATGGGCTGTCTGCCCGGCTGAGATCGATCTCGCGCAAGGTCAGTTGCTGCATGGCAGCCAACGGCGGCAGCAGGCCGGGATGCCGAAGATCCAGCACCCGCACCGGCAGCACCGACAGTGACTCGGCCAGCGCGCCGGTCAGGACCAGTTCGTCATCCAGTTGCAGGCGCACCCGCGTGGTGTAGCGCATCACCGCGTTCAGCAGGTCGCAGGGGGGCAACTCCAGGCGGCCGGGCTCGCCCCCAGGGCCTCGATCCGACAGCGTGATCTCATCCGCCACGCCACCGTGCTGAGCCAGCAGCACCCGATGATGCACTTCGCGGATCTGCGCATCCCGGCCCGGCTTCGCCATCGCAGCCCATGCCCACAGTCGCCGGGTCAGCTCCAGCTCCTCCGCGCTCTTCAGCTTCAGAGAACCATCCGGAAGACGGACACACGCCGTCATCAGCACATCGTCCAGCAGCTGCTTCAGCACCTGAACGTCGCAGTCTTCCACCGTCGCGCACCCCTCACCGGCGGCGGCGGAAGAGCTCAACCGTGCGATCCAGAAGCGCCGCTGTGCCTGCCCGCTCTCGGGCATCCAGCAAGCGGCGGGCGACCGCAGGACCTCGATCAATGCCCGTCGATCACCCAGCCCCAGATACTGGACCAGCCCCGCACTCAAGGCTTCGGTCTTGCGGGCCAGCATGCCCGCGCAGTATTGCCATTGAGACACGGGTGGCATGTGCCCGACTTCGGGTTGCGCAGCGGCGTCCGGCGATGGCGGATGAAGATCGGCCGCCGACGGAGGCGGCGCTTGGTGATCAGGGGGCGAAGACATGAGGAGGCTCCAAGGGCGGCGGGTTCAAAAGTGCGCGTGCCGACCACCGAGCCGAACAGGTCGATGCGCAGGCGCCAACAGCCCGCGCAACGGCGCGGACTGTTTTCTAGTGACCACCCCGGGCGCTGGGGTTCGGACGCGGGTCTGAAGCGCCCGCCCTTGGGTGGAAACTTCCACCGCGCCCCTTCGATTCAGGCGCTGATGTCCAGCAGGCGCGCGGCGTCACTGCCTCGCTCGACGTGGTTCCACAACACGGGCCCGAGTTCCACCCAAACGGTCATGTCCGGGCCATCGGTGGCGGTGTAGCGACCGCGCGAGGCACTGGGCGTTTGCACTTGATCCACGGGCGGCGCCATCTGGCCGAGCGGGCGTCGGCCATACACCACGTCGGCTTGGGCTTCGCCGACGAACTGGTCCAGTGGCGAACCGTTGGTGAGAAATGGCGACAGCTGCAGCACCACCGAGGGCGGTGGTCCTGCCATGAACTGCTGCGAGACCGTGGCGCGGTGCTGGCGCAGCGGGTCTTCGGCAAAGGCTGAGGTCTGCAGCGGTGCGCCGAGAATGTCCGAAAGCTTCAATCCGTCCCAACGGGCGATGGCGTCGATGCGCCCCGTCCCGCTCCCGATCATTGCGTGGTGGTGTGTCGACGCGGGCGCGACGCGCGCCCGGGATCGACCGGCGGGAATTCTCACCAGCCCGCCGCCCCCGCTCGGCCGAATGCGGGCTCGCAAGAATCGCTCAGCGCACGAACTTCTGCGGCGTGTGTGCCGTCGTGGAGTCGTTCACGAATGCAGCAGGGCCGCGAAACGCTTCAGCCCGGACTCCGTCGCGAACGCACGACGCCACCCAGCGGCTGTCGCCCACCAGCACCGCCGTCGCAGGACATTCCCACGATGACCTCGGTCGCAAAACCAATGCAGGTGGAAATGGTGGAGGGCGGGAGGGCTTGGGGTTTGTGCGCTGAGGACATCGGAAAGCGACGGTCCCCCACAGCCGACAGACGGTCCTTGAAACGTCGCCTGACGGGCGCATGTGGAGCGCATGGATGTCGCGCTGTCGTCGGGCGACACACGGCGGGCCGCCAGATGCCGCCGCTCCTAAAGCCCCTGCGCGGCGTCATGTCGTGCGCAACTGCAGACACTCCACACCATGGCCCTGATCGTGCTGACGCTCATTGCGGCGTTTCTTTGCTTCTGGCTGATCAGCCAGCCCTGGCGGCAGGCGCGTCGCCGGGCGCGGCTGAGGGCGCGCGCCTTTCCGGCGTCATGGCGGGCCATCCTTCGGCGCCGGGTGCCGCAGATCGCTCAGTTGCCTTCCGATCTCCAACTGCGGCTGAAGCGCCAGATGCAGGTGTTTCTCGCGGAGAAGCAGTTCATCGGCTGTGCCGGTCAGGCGATCACCGATGAGGTCAGGGTCACCATCGCGGCGCTGGCCTGCCTGCCGCTGCTGGGCCGCTCGCGCGGTTACTACCCTCGCCTGCACAGCGTGCTGGTGTATCCGGGTCCGTTCATCGTCGACCGGGTGCGGCATCAGGGTCCGCTGCAGATGCAGCAGCGCCAGGTGCTCAGCGGTGAATCATGGGGCGAGGGCCAGGTGGTGCTGTCCTGGGAAGACGTGATGCGGGACGCCGCGCTGCCCGAACACGGTCATAACGTGGTGGTGCATGAGTTCGCCCACCAGCTCGACCAGGACAAAGGTTTCGCCAATGGCGCGCCGTGGGTGGGTGGCCGTTTCGACCAGGCGCGATGGGCACAAGTGATGCAGCAAAGCTTCGACCTGCTGCGCCGCCGGCTGGAGAACGGTGAGCCCGATCCGCTGGGCGACTATGCCTCGACCGAACCGGCGGAATTCTTTGCCGTGGCCAGCGAGCGCTTCTTCGGCCAGCCGTGGGCGTTGGCGCAAGCCCATCCGCAGGTGTATGCGGCGCTGCGAAGGTATTACGAGATCGATCCGATGATGTGGTCCTGAGGGCGGGCCTGCACGGCCGTTCATTCGCCCGCGATCAGAAGCCCATTTCGGCCAGCAACGCGTCCACATCGTCCTGCTGCAGCGCCTTGTCCGGCGTCTGCACACCGGCGAGCTGCTCGGTCTGAGTGACCGGAGCCGCCGCCTCGAACTCGGCCAGCAACTCCTGCAGCGGCGTTTCGGCCGGACGCAGGATGCCCAAGACCTTGTTGATCACCTGGCCGGACAGATCCTGGAAGTCCTGCGCCATCATGATCTCGGTCTGCAGGCCTTTGACCCGGTCGGCAAATCCTGCCGCGCTGGCCGCGTAGGCGGCACACAGCTTCATCATGGCGCGGGCACGTTCCACGCTCAGGTCGGTGCTCTGTGCCATGCGCTGCAGCGATTCCGACAGTTCGCTGCCTTGGCGACGCACGGTTTCGGCATCGTCCTGCGCAGACTCCACCAGACCCAGCACCTTGCTGGCTGCCTGGTCGGTCATTCGCTTGACGTAGTCCAGTCGCTCGCAGGCGTCCGGAATCTCCTGCGACAGCTTGTGCAAAGCCTCGTGGGCACCGGCGGCGGTGGTTGTGGCAGCTGTTTGGGACATGGCGGCGCTCGTAAAACGCTGAACTAGATCGTATAAATCTTAATTCTGCAACTGCTGTAACCATCGGAAAGCAGGGGGTATGCGCGTGCATTTTTGGGGAACCCGGCGGGATTTAAGTGAACGACGCAGCGGGTCGCCTGTAGCCTTCGAGGCGTCTGTTCTGGCGCTGCGACTTTTCTCATGAACATGGCCACCACCCGATCCTCGCCTGGTATGAACCACAGCGCGCCGCTGCGCGCGCGCGGACCGTCGTCCGCTGCGGCCGACGCGGGAAGCTTCGCCGCGTCGCAGCGCTTCACGCCCACCGCAGCGCCGCCCTCGGCCCTGCGCGATGTGATGGACATCGTCATCGGCGTGGTGGTGTTGCTGGGCATGCTCCTTGCGCTCGCTTGTCTGGCGCACTACACCCGCGACAGCATGGCCGTTGGCCGCGCGCTGACCGACGAAGCCAACACCAAGAGCAGCCTGGTCTGCAAGGACGGGCGCATCGCCCGCGGCGACGGCTCACTGCCGGATCTGGTGCTGGAGGATGGCGTGTTCGTCTGCACCGACTGGCGCACCCAGCAGGCGTTGGAGCTCGAGCAGTCGCAGAAGGGCTGGAAGCGTTACTGAGCGGCCGCCCGGCTCAGGTCCACAAGTCCAGCGGCGGTTCGTGCGTCATGCCGCGCAGCAGGTCGCTGCGCGAGAGAAAGCCCTGCAACTGCCCATCCGCATCCGCCACCGGCAGGCCGGGCAAGCCCAGATCCAGCATCAGTTGAGCCGCTTCACGCAAGGGCGTGTCCGACAGCGCGACGGGCACCGGCGTCCACATGGCGTCGTCCACCGGTGAGGCGAAACGGCGCGCCACTTCCAGCACTTCGGCGCCGTCCTCGAGATCGTCCGGCAGGCCGCGCAGCAGGTCGGCCCGAGTGATCAGTCCCCGCACTTCCCCCATCGGCCCGAGCACCGGCGCCTGTCCCACCGCGGCGCGAGACATCACCCGCCAGGCCTGCCGAAGCGTGGCGCCGCTGCGCACGCTGATCAGGCGTCGATTCATCAGCTGATGGACCTGGGTCAGCACCTGACGCACCGGCTCGCCGGCGTAGGCGGCCAAGGCTTCGGTGGCGACGTAGGCGCTCGGCCCGCCCGCCGATCCGCCGCTGCCCGCAGCGCCGGCGCCACCCTGTCCCAGTCCGGCGAGCACCACCGTCGACGGCGTCAGATCGCCCTGCGGCCCGATCGGCGCCACCGCCCGGGTGCGCGCCACCGCCTGCACCGGCGCGAGCTCGCGGACCTGCTCGAGGCCACCGGTGTAGATCTTTCCGGAGGTGCCGTAGACGGAAAACATGCCGTCAGGATGACACAGCCCGGCATCCACGCGCATTGCTGCAAACACGCAGCCTGCCCTCGTTCGCCGCGCTGCGCCGGCAGGATGGGGCACGTGGGCCACGCGGGGCGCGCGGCGGGTGTGCCGATCAGCGCGCGGTGCGGGCGTCCGGAATCGGGAACGCGGTTTCGTACTTGACCTCCCGCAGCACCACATTGCTTCTCACGCTGGCCACGCCGGGCACCTTGAAGATCTTGGTCTGCAGGAACTGGTCATAGGCCTTCATGTCGGGCGCGACGATCTTCATCACATAGTCGGCCTCGCCGGTGATCGCCTGGCACTCGATGATCTCGGGGCTGGCGGCCACCATGGCCTCGAAGGCCTCGACCGCGCCTTCGCTGTGGCGCACCAGGCTCACATTGGCCAGCACGCAGATGGACAGCCCGATCTGCTCCCGATCCACCAGCGCCACATGGCGCCGGATCACGCCACGCTCCTCCAGTTCCTTGATGCGCCGCCAGACCGGCGTGGCCGACAGGCCGATGCGCTCGGCCAGCTGCTGCGTGCTCTGCCGCGCATCCGCCTGCAACGCCTCCAGGATGAGGCGCGTGGGCCGATCGAAAGCATCCTTTTCCATTTCAGCCCCTTTCGAGTGGATTGCACTCCAAATCACGCCTCGACGAAGCGATCAAAGCAACAAACCGCGCATTCTCTCGTAAAGAATCGCGCATCCACACCAAGAGCCCACGCCGGGTCGGAGACCGCCATGTCCCTCGCCACGCCAGCGCCCGTGCTGCGCCCCTATCAGCTGTCGGACAACCTCGCGGCCAGCGCGGGTCAGGTGTTCCTCACCGGCACCCAGGCGCTGGTGCGCCTGCTGTTGATGCAGAAGGCCCAGGACGAGCGTCAGGGCTTGAAGACCGCGGGTTTCGTCAGCGGCTATCGCGGCAGCCCGCTGGGCATGGTCGACCAGCAGCTGTGGAAGGCCAAGAAGTTCCTGGATCCGGCGCAGATCAATTTCCTGCCCGCCATCAACGAGGACCTGGCCGCCACCGCCTGCCTGGGCGTGCAGCGCGTCGCCCTGGACCCCAAGCGCACCGTGGATGGCGTGTTTGCGATGTGGTACGGCAAAGGCCCCGGCGTGGACCGCTCCGGCGACGCGCTCAAGCACGGCAATGTCTATGGCACCGCCCGCCAAGGCGGCGTGCTGGTCGTGTGCGGCGACGACCACGGCTGCGTCTCCTCCTCCACCCCGCACCAGAGCGACCTGGCCTTGCAGGCGTGGTCGATGCCGCTGGTCCATCCCGGCAATGTGGCCGAATACCTGGAGTTCGGCCTGTACGGCTGGGCGCTGTCGCGCTTCTCGGGCGCCTGGGTCGGCTTCAAGGCGATCTCCGAAGTGGTCGAGTCCGGCATGACGGTCGACCTGGACGCGGTGCCGCTGGACTTCGAGCTGCCGGTCGACCACACGCCGCCCACCGATCTGCACATCCGTCAGGTCGACCTGCCCTCGCTGGACCTCGAATCGCGGCTGGCGCACAAGATCGACGCGGTGCTGGCCTTCGCCAAGCTCAACACCATCGACAAGCACATCGTCGTCAGCCCACGCGCGACGCTGGGCATCGTGACCGTCGGCAAGGCGCATTACGACTTCATGGAAGTGCTGCGCCGCCTGGACCTGGACCCGAACGCGCTGGCCGCCGCGGGTGTGCGGGTCTACAAGGTGGGCCTGGTCTATCCGTTGGAGCCCACCCGGATCCGTGCCTTCGCGCAGGGGCTGACCGACTTGCTGGTGATCGAGGAGAAAGCGCCGGTCGTCGAGCGCCAGATCAAGGAGCTGCTCTATCACCTGCCGGATGCGCAGCGGCCGCGGGTCGTCGGCAAGACCGATGAACACGGCGCGGCGGTGCTGAGCGCGCTGGGCGAGCTGAGGCCGTCGCGCATCATGTCGACGGTGGCCGACTGGCTGGCGCGGCTCAATCCCGCGCTGGACCGGCGTCACCTGGTGGTGGACTTCCTCACGCCCTGCCTGCTGTCCAACAGCGCCGACGGCGTGCGCCGCCAGCCCTACTTCTGCTCCGGCTGCCCGCACAACACCTCCACCAAGCTGCCGGAGGGCTCACGTGCGCTGGCCGGCATCGGCTGCCACTTCATGGCGAGCTGGATGGAACGCGGCACCTCCGGCCTGATCCAGATGGGCGCCGAGGGTGTGGACTGGGCCGCGCATTCCCGCTTCACCACCGAGAAGCATGTCTTCCAGAACCTGGGCGACGGCACCTACTATCACTCGGGCTATCTGGCGATCCGGCAGGCCATCGCGGCCCGCACCAACATCACCTACAAGATCCTCTACAACGATGCGGTGGCGATGACCGGCGGCCAGCCGGTCGACGGTCAGACCAGCGTGCCGCAGATTGCGCGCCAGGTCGAAGCCGAGGGCGTGAAGCGCCTGGTGGTGGTGTCCGACGACGTCGGCAAGTACCAGGGCCATGAAGGCCTGTTCCCCGCCGGCACCACCTTCCATGACCGCGCCGCGCTGGACCAGGTCCAGCGCGAGCTGCGCGAGATCGAAGGCGTCACCGTGCTGATCTACGACCAGACCTGCGCGGCCGAGAAGCGTCGCCGTCGCAAGAAGGGCGAGTTCCCCGATCCGGACCGGCGCATCTTCATCAACGAATCGGTCTGCGAGGGTTGCGGCGACTGCGGTCAAGCCAGCAACTGCCTCTCGGTCGTTCCGGTGGAGACCGACTGGGGGCGCAAGCGCGTCATCGAGCAGAGCAGCTGCAACAAGGACTTCAGCTGCGTGAACGGCTTCTGCCCGAGCTTTGTCTCGGTGCACGGCGCCAAGCTCAAGAAGCGGGCCGGCGCGGCCTTCGGTCCGGCCGACCTGGCGCGAGAGATCGCCGCCCTGCAGCCGCCCGCGCCGTGGCGCTGGACCGGGCCGTTCGACATGCTGGTCACCGGCGTCGGTGGCACCGGGGTGGTCACCGTGGGAGCGCTGGTCACCATGGCCGCGCACCTGGAAGGCATGCGCAGCTCGGTACTGGATTTCATGGGCTTTGCACAGAAGGGCGGCGCGGTGCTGTCCTTCGTGCGGGTCGCGCCGACGCAGGACCTGCTCAACCAGGTCCGCATCGACACCCAGCAGGCGGATGTGCTGCTGGCCTGCGACATGGTCGTCGGTGCCAGCGCCGATGCGCTGGCCACCATCAAGTCCGGCCGCACCGTGATCCTGGCCAACACCCATGAATTGCCGACCGCGGCCTTCGTGCGCAATCCCGATGCCAATCTGCAGGCCGATGCGCTGCTCGCCAAGATGCGGCATGCCGTGGGCGAAGGCGCGGACCTGCTCAACAGCATCGATGCGCAGGACATCGCCCAGCGGCTGATGGGCGACACCATGCCCAGCAACATCATCATGCTGGGCGCCTGCTGGCAGCGCGGCTTGGTGCCGGTGAGCTTCGAGGCGCTGATGCGGGCGATCGAGCTCAACGGGGTGGCGGTCGAGAACAACAAGACCGCGTTCGCGCTCGGTCGCCTGGCCATCGCCGCGCCCGAGGCACTGCGCCGACTGGCCGGCGAGCCCGCCACGCCGGTGCAGTGGTTCAACTTCGATCAGCTCGACGACAAGGACGGCCAGCCCGGGCTGATCTCACGTCGCAAAGCCTTCCTGACCGACTATCAGGACGCCGCCTACGCCGAGCGTTACGACGCGTTGGTGCGGCGCGTGCGCGAGGCGGAAACGGCACTGGGCGACGCGGGCAAGGGGCTTCGCCTCACCAAGGCGGTGGCCCGCTATTACGCCAAGCTGCTGGCCATCAAGGACGAGTACGAAGTCGCGCGTCTGTACACCGACGGCAAGTTCGAAGCTGCACTCAAGGCGCAGTTCGAGGACTGGGATCACCTGAGCTTCCACATGGCGCCGCCACTGGTGTCGCGGCCCGGCGCGGACGGTCGTGCACGCAAGATCGAGCTCGGCAGTTGGACCTTCAAGGCGCTGAAGCTGCTCACCCGGTTCAAGGGTCTGCGTGGCGGTCTGCTGGATGTGTTCGGCAAGACGGAAGAGCGCCGCATCGAGCGCCAGTTGGTGCGGGACTATGAAGCGCTGGTCGACGAGCTGCTGGCCCACCTGAGCGCCGACCGCCTGGAGCTGGCGGTCAAGCTCGCTCGACTGCCTGAGGGCATCCGTGGCTATGGCCATGTGAAGCTGGCCAACGTGGTGACGGTGCGGGCGCAGTGGAAGGATCTGGTGGATCGCTTCCACGGCCGCGCGGTGGAGGTCCCGATGGCGATCGTGCCTCAAGCCAAGGCCCCGGCACGGGTGAAAGGCGTGGCGGAACTCTGACCGGCTGCACCTCGTCGGACGAGTTGTGGGGGCGCGGTGGAGGGCCGCACTGCTGGAGGCGCACCTCTGCGCAAGGTAAGCCGAGCGAGGTGAGCCTAGCGTGCGCGCGAGTCGCGGCGACGGAGCGTGAAGCGCGCCGCACCGAGGCCGGCTACAACTGTGAAGTAGCGCAAAGGGCTCTGGACAGCCACCAGCCGCGCTTGGCATGCTTGGCACATGTCAAGACTGACACGACTTCTCAGCGCGGCCTCGGGTCGCTCGTCCGAGGCGGCCACGCCAGCGGATGCGCCGGCATCGCGCGATGCAGCGCAGCATCCGCGGCGACGCTCATCGGCGACGCTGGAGGCCACGTTCGCCTCGCCCGGGCTGTCCCGCCGCGCCGTGGTGGGCCGCGCCGCCGGTGCGGCCTTGATGTCCACGCTGGGTGGCTGCGGTGGACTCTCGACCGCGCCGTCAACCCCGCTGGACGCCGCACAGCGGCAGCGTGCCGCCGATCGACTGGGTTGGGGGGCCACCCAGGCCCAGCTTGCGGCCATCGAGCGCGCTGGCTGGGGCCGGTATGTGGAGCAGCAGTTGCGCGCCGATCCCAAGGCGCCGCTGGCGCCCGCCGCCCAGCGCCAGATCGATGCCCTCGATTGCAGCCGCCGCGACCTGATCACCCGCGTTCGTGAAGCCGAAGCCCTGCGCCGGACAGCGGACAAGGCCACCGACGAAGCCGAACGCGTGGCGGCGAGACAGGCCTATCAACAGGCGCAGAACCTGGCCGCGCGCGAGGCCGGCCATCGGCAGCTGCTGCGCCAGCTGTATTCGGAACAACAGCTGCTGGAGCACCTCAGCTGGTTCTGGTTCAACCATTTCAATGTCCATCAAGGCAAGCGCGATGTGCGCCTGCTGCTGGCCGATTACGAGGAACAGGCGCTGCGTCCGCAGGCCTTGGGCAGCTTCCGCCGGATGCTGGGCGCCGTCGCCCGACATCCCGCCATGCTGCGTTATCTGGACAACGACCAGAACGGGCTGCGCGCCATCAATGAAAACTACGCGCGCGAACTGCTGGAGCTGCACACCCTGGGCGTCGATGGCGGCTACAGCCAGCGCGATGTGCAGGAACTGGCGCGGGTGCTGACCGGCTTCGGCGTGCGCATCGACCCCGAACCGCCCAAGCTCGGGCCCAAGTTCATCGACCAGTACCACCGCGACGGCTTCTTCGAATTCAATCCCGCCCGCCACGACTTCGGTGACAAGCAGCTGCTGGGTCACACCATCCGCGGCCGAGGCCTGGCCGAGCTGGACGAGGTGCTGGACCTGCTGGTGGCCCAGCCGGCCACCGCCCGCTTCGTCAGCCGCAAGCTGGCCGTCTTCTTCCTGAGCGACCAACCACCGCCCGCGCTGGTCGACACCATGGCCCGCGCCTTCGAACGCAGCCGGGGAGACATTCCCGCGACCTTGCGCCCGCTGCTCTTCTCACCCGCCTTCACCGCGACCGGCGACATCAGCGCCGCTGACGGGGCGGCCGGGCCGGGCGTCGGCTCCCGCAGCCTCGCGCCGAAGTTCAAGGATCCCCAGCACTACCTGATGTCCAGCCTGCGAGCCGGCTTCGAGCATCAGGCGATGCTCAACAGCCAGCCGCTGCAGCAATGGTTGCGCCGGCTCGGCCAGGGGCTCTACGACAAGCAGACGCCCGACGGCTATCCGCTCACCGCCGAGGCCTGGGACAGCCCTGGCCAGATGACGTTGCGCTTCGAGATCGCCCGTCAGATCGGCGGCGGCGCGCCAGGTCTGTTCCGCGCCGAAGGCACGACCACGCCGGTGCCGATGCCCGACCTGCAAGCGCTGCGCGCCCGGGTCGAACCCACCCTGGCACCGGCCACGCGGCAAGCGCTGGCCCAGACCGGCACGCCGCAACAATGGTTGACGCTGTGGCTCTCCAGCCCCGATTTCATGTACCGCTGACCCCGCTGACCCGGCTAACCCGGCTGCCACGCTGACCCCGCCGATACGCTTGACCCGTCACCCCGCTGACCGCCTCTTGGAGACCCCGGATGACCCGTTCCCGTTCTGCCTCATTCCCGCCGCACGGTCCGTGGGCGACCGATGCGTCGGTGGCGCCGCGCTCGCCGGATCGTCGTCGGCTGCTGCTGCAGGCGGCGGCCGGGGCCGGCGCGTGGTCGGTGCCCGGCGTGCGCCTGTTTGCCGCAGGCGCGGACCGACCCCGCTTCCTGCTGGTGTTCCTGCGCGGCGGCTATGACGCCTCGCATCTGCTGGTGCCGATCGGCAGCAGCTTCTACTACGAGCAGCGCCCACGCATCGCCATCGCCCGTCCCGGTGCCGGCCCGGAGACGGCCCTGCCGGTGAACGCGGATTGGGGTCTGCATCCCGCCTTGCGCCAGAGCCTGCATCCGCTGATGCTGGCGGGCCAGGCGCGCTTCATTCCCTTCGCCGGCACCGACGACCTCACCCGCAGCCACTTCGAAACGCAGGACAGCATCGAACTCGGCCAACCGCTGGGCGGCTCGCGCGACTACAACTCCGGCTTCCTGAACCGGCTCGCGGCCGAGCTGGATGCCCAGCAGGCGCTCTCGTTCACCGATCAATTGCCGATCGCGTTTCGCGGCCCGGCCCGCATCGCCAACGCGGCCCTGCGTGAGACGGCGCGGCCCGCCGTCGATGCGAAGAACCGCGCGCTGATCACCGGCATGTACCAGGGCCGGGCGCTGGAGAAGACCGTCGAGGAAGGACTGGCCTTGCGCGAGGAGCTGGCGCGCGATCTCGCCCCCGCCAAGATGAAGGCAGAGATGGATGCCGCCGGCCGCAATGCGATCGCACCAAAAGGCTTTGAAGCCGAGGCGCGTCGCATCGCCGCCCTGATGCGGGGACGGTTCAGTCTGGGCTTCATCGACATCGGTGGCTGGGACACACACGTCAACCAAGGTGGGGCTACCGGCGCACTGGCCAATCGTTTCGAGGAAGTCGGCCGCGGACTGGCGGCGATCGCCGATGAACTGGGGCCGGACCTGTGGCGCCAGACCACGGTCATGGTGATCAGCGAATTCGGCCGCACCTTCCGCGAGAACGGCAATCGCGGCACCGACCACGGCCACGGCAGCGTGTACTGGCTGCTGGGCGGCGGCCTGGCCAGCCAGGGCGGCCCGGTGGCCGGCGAACAGATCGCGCTCAGCGCCTCGACCCTGTTCCAGAACCGCGACTACCCGGTGCTGAACGACTACCGATCGGTGCTGGGCGGCCTGTGGCAGCGGCAGTTCGGCCTGTCACGCGATGCGCTCGGACGCGTGTTCCCCGGCGCTGTGCCGCGCGACCTCGGCCTGGTCTGAGCCGGTCCGCTCTCGCTCCCGATCGCAATCGCAATCTCGATCGCGATCCGCGCCAATAGCCCTGCCCCCGGCAAGCGCTTGGATTCGCCCGACTTGCAGATGAGATAAGTTCTCATCTAGTATCGGCAGCAAACGACTAGGACTCCCGCGGATCCCCGCGACCAATGCAACTTCAACGGGGAGCCCCCCCGCGGTCGACACGTTCGGCGCGGGCGGACTCCCTGCTTTTTTGCAGGTCCCGGACCGGGCGCGCCGCCTGCCGAAGGGTCTCAGCCGTTTCGTCGCCAGCACGCCTCCCTGCCAGCCCGCGCCCGCCGGAACGCCCGGTACCGCCCTGCCAGGAGCCCCCATGTCCCTGCTGCCCCCGCCTTCCGACGACCTGCCCAAGCCCGTCGCGACGTCGGCTGGCCGACCGCCAGGCGACGCCCCTTGCACCCCTTGCTCCCCTTGCGACGTTGCCAAGCCCTCGGACGTCGCAGCGCCGGCGCCGTCCTGCCTGTGGGCACCCCGGGCGGCCAGTGCCGCCTGGCCGGTGCGCTCGTCGGCGCTGGGCCTGCTACCCGGCCTTTCGGGAGGGCCGGCCCTTGGCCTGCTGGCCGATGACAGGGCGAGGCACACCGCCGACCATCCCGGCGTGGAATGCCTGCGGTGGATGGCCTTCAAGATCGCCTGCGGGCTGACGCCGGAGGACCCTCAACTGCTGCGGCGCCATCAGCTCGCCACCGAACAGTTGGTGGAGGCCGGCGTCCTGGCCGCGATCCCCGCCCATGAGCAGGCTCTCCGGCTGCTCTACAGCACCGCCCACCACACGCTGCTACCCTGGCATTGGCGATGTGCCTGCATGGACCAGTTGAACCGCCCGTTGGCGGCACTGTCCCGGCTGGCCGGCGCCGATGCCGCACTGGCGGCGCGCCTGCAGCGCTTCCAGTGGTGCCTCAGCCAAAGTCCCTTGAAGGAGTCCCGATGAAGCCAGCCACCCGCATCGAACGTGACAGCATGGGCGAAGTCGCCGTGCCGGCCGACGCGCTCTATGGCGCGCAAACCCAGCGTGCGGTGCAGAACTTCGCCATCAGCCGCCAGCCGATGCCGGAGCGTTTCGTGCGTGCCCTGCTGCTGCAGAAGGCCGCCGCCGCGCGGGCCAACATCAGCCTCGATCAACTGCCGCAGGACATCGGGCAGGCCATCGACCGGGCCAGCGCCCAGTTGCTGCAGTCGCCGGACCTGATGACGCACTTCCCGGTGGAGGTGTTCCAGACCGGCTCCGGCACCAGCAGCAACATGAATGCCAATGAGGTGCTCGCCACCCTGGCCACCCGGCTGCTGTCTGCCACGCCCGTCAGCCCCAATGACCATGTCAATGCGGGCCAGAGCAGCAACGACAGCATTCCCACGGTGCTGCACATCAGCGCAGCGCAGGCCCTGTCCGGCGAGCTGTTGCCGGCCCTGGATGTGCTGGTGCAGACCTTGCAGGACAAGATCGCCAGCGACGGCCACCATGTGAAGACCGGCCGCACCCACCTGATGGATGCCATGCCGCTGCGCCTGGGCCAGGAACTGGGCGGATGGTGCGCCCAGATCGACGCACGTCGCGCCCAACTGCGCGCGCTGCTGCCCACCGTCTGCGAACTCGCCCAGGGCGGGACCGCCGTGGGCACCGGCATCAATGCCCATCCCCAATTCGCGCAGCGCTTCTGCGAAGAACTCTCCGCCCTCACCGGCCTGACCTTCCGACCTGCGCCGGACTTCTTCGCCGCGCTCTCCGCGCAGGACACGGCGGTGGCGCTGTCGGGCGCGCTCAAGGGCCTGGCGGTGGCGCTGATGAAGATTGCCAACGATCTGCGCTGGATGAACTCCGGCCCGCTCGCCGGCCTGGCGGAGATCGAGCTGCAGGCCTTGCAGCCGGGCTCCAGCATCATGCCGGGCAAGGTGAATCCGGTGATCCCCGAAGCGGTGACCATGGTCTGCGCGCAGGTGATCGGCCATGACGCCGCCATCACCGTGGCCGGGCAATCGGGCAACTTCCAGCTCAACGTGATGCTGCCGTTGATCGCGCACAACCTGCTGGACAGCCTCGCCCTGCTCGCCACCGCCAGCCGCGCGCTGGCGGAGCAGGCGATCCGCGCATTCAAGGTCAATGAGCCGGGCCTTCAGCAGGCCCTGGCGCGCAACCCGATTCTGGTCACCGCGCTGAACCGCGAGATCGGCTACTTGAATGCCGCCGCGATTGCCAAGCGTGCCTATGCGGAGGGGCGTCCGATCCTGGATGTCGCCGCCGAGATGACCGAGATCGACCGCAGCACGCTGCAGCAGATGCTGGATCCGGCCAAGCTCACCGATGGCGGACTCTGACACGATCGCCTCGACCGACTCGCGTCGCCGCCTGCGCTGGCGCGACGGCCTGGGCCTGGCCGTCCTGCTGCTGGGTGGCGCATTGCTGCTGCATCACGGCTGGACGCTGATGCAAGCCGGTGGCGCACCGTCCGTCATGGCGATGGCGCTTCAGGCGGGACTGATCGCCGCGGCGGCCACGGCGCTCGGCACGCTGCCGGCGCTGGGCACGCGCAGCCTCTCGGACCGAAGCCAGGACGCGCTGATGGGCTTCGGTGCCGGCGTGATGCTGGCGGCCTGCTCCTTCTCCCTGATCCTGCCGGGCCTGAGCGCGGCACGCGAGCACACCAGTGCCAGCGGTGCCGCCTCGCTGATGGCCGTGGCGGTGCTGCTGGGCGCCTGGGCCTTGATGGCGATGGACCGCTGGCTGCCGCATGAGCATTTCATCAAGGGCCGCGAAGGCATGGATGCCAAACGGCTGCGGCGCACCACGCTGTTCGTGATCGCAGTGACCTTGCACAACCTGCCCGAGGGCCTGGCCATGGGCGTGGCCTTCGCCGCCGGTGATCCGGTCGCGGCGGGCGGGCTGAGTCTGGCCATTGCCATCCAGGACGTGCCGGAAGGCTTCGTCATTGCGGTGGCGCTGATGAGCATCGGCTTCTCACGCACCCGATCGGTCGCGGTCGGTGCCGCCTCGGGCCTGGTGGAACCGGTGGGGGCGGTGCTGGGTGCCTGGGTGGTCTCGGTCTGGCCGATGCTGCTGCCCTGGGGCCTGGGCTTCGCAGCCGGCGCGATGCTGTTCGTCATCAGCCACGAGATCATTCCCGAATCTCACCGCAAGGGCCATGAACGCTGGGCGACGCAAGGCCTGATGTTGGGCTTCGCGCTGATGATGGTGTTGGACACGGCGCTCGGTTAGCGACGCCAGGCCCGTGCCGAGACCCATCGCGGCGCGTCGCGCGCATCGGTCCGAGCGCCTCTCGTCGGCCCGTCCGCGTCGCTCAGGTGCGGCCGCCAGCGGCGTCACTCGTCGACGTCATCCATCGACGTCATCCATCGGCGTCGCCTGTCCTGCGCGACCTTGATTGCGCGACCTTGATTGCGCGACGCGAACACGTGTCGGGCTTTCTTCACGGACGCTGTCAGCGGACCGCGCATCCCGCGATCGGTCATCGATGCACGCGTTCATCGCGCGCGTGCCTCAGTGCGGGCAAGCGCGAAACCCTTCACGCGCGCCTCGGTCTTGAGGCGGCGACCGGTGCGCACGGACCGCCGTCGCGCCTCACCATGAAGGCTCACGCAACGCAAGCGAGCCGTGATGGGAATGAACAAGTCGCTGAGGATCTGGGCCGTGCTGGCGGTGTGGACCTGGAGTGCTGCCGTGCAGGCCACCGGTCTGACCGCGCTGGAGCAACGCTGGATCGCGGGCATGTCGCCGGTGATCCAGCGGGCCCGGGCGACCGGACTTCCGCTGGACATCGTCGTCCAGCCACAGGATGCGCCCGATGCGGCACCGCTGGCGCTCGGCTATCTCCAGGGTCGCTGCAAGCTGGTGCTGAGCCTGCGCGGCAACCCGGAGGGGCAAGCCACACTGGACCGCATTCCCTCGGCCCTCACCGACAGCGCCCTCGAATTGATGGCCGCGCATGAGCTGGGTCACTGCCGACGTTATCTGGATGGCGTCTGGTACGGCCTGCCCGCCGGCTTCAGTGCGGACCGCCCGCCCGTGGGCCTGAGCCCGGAGCTGGAACGCGCGTATCTCTCGATGAAATCGACGCGCCGTGAAGAGGGCTACGGCGATCTGGTCGCGCTGGCGTGGACGCTTCAGCGGCATCCCGACCAGTACGCCGCGCTGCACGCCTGGCTGGTGGAGGAACGCTCCCGGGACCGACTGCCCGGCAGCCACCATGACACCTTGGCGTGGCTGGCGCTGGCGAGCGATCCGAAGTCGCTTGGCAGCGCGCCGTCGATGTTCGAGGCCGCCGCCCGGTTGTGGGCGCTCGGGTTGGGCGACGACGAGTGAAATGACCGGGGCGCGCCCTGGGGACAACGTTTCACAAAGGGGTTTGCCACCCATCGTCGGACCCGTGGGCGAGAGCGACGATCGCGCTGGTCCGGTCGGTCGGTCGTCGATCGGGCCGATCGGCTTGACGGATCGCATGCCGTCATATACCTTCTGAACACTCAGAAGGAATATCATGATCACCTCACTCCCCTTTGTTCCAGCTGCCGAAGCGGCCTACATCGGCGGCGTCAGTGCGGCACAGATGAATCGACTCGTGGACGAAGAGTTGGTTCCCTCGTCGCTGTTTCGAAAAGAGAACGGCGCGAGAACCGTGGCGCGGCTCATGGCCGCCTATGCCAACTTCTTCTTCGCCACCGATGCCGTGCTGCTCGCAGCGGCGCGAAAGCAGGTGCTGGCCGACGTCACCGCTCGCCTGGAGCAGTCACAGGTGCGCGACCAACTGTTTGCGCTGCAGTTCGTCTCCGACGCTGCGATTGACTGGACCGTCGCCACGCCCGGTCGCGGCGTGGTCATCGATATCTGGGGCTATGTCTGCGAGGCGGCCAGCCGCGCCAGGGAGGTCGACAACGCCGGCAAGCTTATCCTGGAGGATCCCGAGGTGATGGGGGGCGTCCCCTGCTTTGCGGGAACCCGCGTGCCGATCGAGCATGTGCTGGCGTCGATTCAGGCCGCGATCGACCCGCTGCGCCTGCAGCTCGCCTACCCGTTTCTCACGCCAGCCCATATCGAGGCCGCTCAGATCTTCTACGACGCGCACCCGCGTCGAGGCCGGCCACGCCGCCTGAACGATATCCATCCTGCGGAGCCACTGAAGCGGGGCCAACGAATGCTGAAGAAACGGCTCCCATGATCTTCAAGTTCCTGATTGACGAATGCCTCTCGCCGGAACTGGTCCGCATCGCAGTGGCCGCAGGCCATGTGGAGTCGACCTGCGTGCGCAACCGAGGCTGGGCCGGGACGAAGGACTACCGGCTGATGCAGCATGTGATCGCAGAAGACTTCACACTGGTCACCGGCAACTCGGTCGACTTTCGCGGTCATGGCCCCGGGCAGCTCGGCGGCGAGCATGCCAAAGTGGACCTTCACGCCGGGCTGGTCTGCCTGAACTCCGAGCGCCCGCTCGACCTCCAGCTTCAATTGGCGTTGTTCGAGGTCGCCCTCAGCGTCCTGGAGGATGAGAAGACCGACCTCATCAACACCGCGCTGGACATCTTTCACAAGGACGACGACACCGTGGAGTGGGCGCTCTATCGCATCCCCCAGGCCCAAGCCTGCACGCTTCACTGAGTGGCGCATTCCCGGGCGCCAGCCCGGCCTGCATCACCGCGACCCGCAGCGGCCCAGCCGCTCAGGCCAGCGCCCGCCCGATCAGGATCTTCTGGACTTCCGATGTCCCTTCGTAGATCTGCGTGACCCGCACATCGCGGTAGATCCGCTCGACCGGGAAGTCGCTCACATAGCCGTAGCCCCCGTGTACCTGGATGGCTGCGGAGCAGACCTTCTCCGCCATCTCGCTGGCAAACAGCTTGGCCATCGCCGCTTCCTTCAGGCAGGGCTGTCCGGCATCCTTCAAGCTCGCCGCATGCCAGATCAGCTGTCGCGCGGCTTCGATCTGCGTGGCCATGTCCGCGAGCTTGTGCTGCATCGCCTGGTGCTCGAAGATCGGCACACCGAAGGCCACGCGCTCCTTGCTGTACTTGAGCGCCGCCTCGAAGGCCGCGCGCGCCATGCCGACGGCTTGCGACGCAATGCCGATGCGACCGCCCTCCAGGCCGGACAACGCGATCTTCAGCCCCTGGCCCTCCTCGCCGAGCCGATTGGCGGCCGGCACGCGGCAGTTCTCGAACAGGATCTGCGCAGTGTCGCTGGCGTGCTGGCCCATCTTGTCCTCGATGCGTGCAACGACATAGCCCGGCGCGTTCGTCGGGACCAGGAAGGCGCTGATGCCCTTCTTGCCGGCGGCCTTGTCGGTCACCGCCATCACGATCGCCACATCGCCGTTCTTGCCGCTGGTGATGAATTGCTTGACGCCATTGAGCAGGTAGTCATCGCCATCGCGCACCGCGGTGGTCTTCAGTCCGCCCGCTTCGGAGCCGACATGCGGCTCGGTCAGGCAGAACGCGCCCAGCATGTCGCCGCGTGCCAGCGGCTTGAGGAAGCGCGTCTTCTGATCCTCGTTGCCGAAGGCCATCAGGATGCTGCACACCGGACAGTTGTTCACGCTGACCACGGTGGAGGTGGCACCATCGCCGGCGCCGATCTCCTCCAGGATGATGGCCAAGGCCAGGTAGTCCAGGCCCGCGCCGTCGTACTCGGTCGGCACGGCCACGCCGTAGCAGCCGAGCGCGGCCAGGCCCTTCAGTTCCTCGGCGGGAAAGTGATGGGACTTGTCCCAGGCGGCCGCCTTCGGTGCGATCTGGTCTTGCACATAGGCGCGGACGGCGTCCTGCACGGCGCGATGGTCTTCGGAAAGCAGCATGTCGGTGCGACCCGGATCGACGGATCGTTCAGAGGAGAGCGCCCCCGCAGGGGCGCGGAAGACACGGTGCCTGCGGGCCGCTTGTGGCCGCCGCGCCAGGCCCGTGCCGAGCCGTTACCAAGGCAGCGGACTGCCGTCGTAATTGAGAAAGGCGCCGTTGTCGCCGGCCTTCAGACCGTCCAGTACCCGGCGCAGGCAGGCCGCGCTGGTCTGGACGTCGATGTCGGCCTCCTGGCCGCCCATGTCGGTTTTCACCCAGCCGGGATGCAGGCTCACGCACAGCGCCCGGCCATCGAGCGACAGCGCAATGTCCTTCATCACCGAGTTCACTGCCGCCTTCGACGCGCGATAGACCCAGCCCGCCGAGTTCGCCCGCAAGGTCAACGAGCCCATGCGCGACGACACGATGCCGATGCGCGCATCCGGTGCCAGCGCATCCATCAGCTGCGGCAGCACCCGCATCGGTCCCAGCACATTGGTGTGCATCACCGCATCGAAATCGACCACGCTGGGCGGCTGCAAGCCGAGCGTGCGCGGACCGTAGACACCCGCCACATACATCACCCGGTCGAACTGGAAACCGTCGAGCTGCCAGGCCAGGCCGGCGATGCTGACCACGTCCGACACATCCAGCTTGATGGCGGTCGCGCCCAGCGCGCGCAGGCGCGTGAGGCTTTCCTCGTCGCGCGCGGTCGCCACCACCGTGTCGCCGGATTCCCGGTGCTGGCGGACCAGCTCCAGGCCAATGCCGCGCGAGGCGCCGATGATCAGGATCTGCGTCATGCCGCGCCTCCCGCATCCACAATCGCGTCGGCCACGTGAACCCGCTGAACGCCACGCAAGTGCAGCGCATTCAGCGCCCACATCACCGTCAGCGCTGCCCGCGTCGCCGCCATCGGCCGCACGCATTCAGGCGACTTCATCAGAAGAAGGTCGCGCATCAGATCAGTTCCACGCCGACAGCCGTCGCTTCGCCGCCGCCGATGCACAGTGCGGCCACGCCGCGCTTGAGGCCGCGGTGCTTCAGCGCGCCCAGCAGCGTGACGATGATGCGCGCGCCGGAGGCGCCGATCGGATGGCCCAAGGCCACCGCGCCGCCGTTGACGTTGACGATCTCGTGCGGGAGCTTGAACTCCGCCATCGCCGCCATGGTCACCGCGGCGAAGGCTTCGTTGACTTCCCACAGGTCGACGCTCTTGGCCTCCCAGCCGTTCTTGGCCAACAGCTTCTGGATCGCACCCACCGGGGCGGTGGTGAACCATTCCGGCGCATTCGCATGCACGGCGGTGCCGACCAGCCGCGCCACCGGCGTCACGCCCAGGCGACGGGCGGTGGACTCGCGCATCAGCACCATCGCCGCCGCGCCGTCGCTGATCGACGACGAGGTGGCTGCGGTGATGCTGCCGTCCTTCTTGAAGGCCGGCTTGAGGGTCGGGATCTTGTCGAGCTTGGCCTTGAACGGCTGCTCGTCGCGCGAGATCACCGTTTCGCCGCCCTTGCCGGCAAGGGTCACCGGCGCGATTTCCCAGGCGAAGCTGCCGTCTTCGTTCGCGCGCTTGCTGCGCTCGGTAGACGAGATCGCGAACTGGTCCTGAGCCTCGCGAGTGAAGGCGTACTTGTCGACGCATTGTTCGGCGAAAACGCCCATGGCCTTGCCGCGCTCGTAAGCGTCTTCCAGACCGTCCAGCGCCATGTGGTCGTACATCTGCGCCACGCCGTATTTGACGCCCTTGCGCGCAAACATCAAATGCGGCGCATTGGTCATGGACTCCATGCCGCCGGCGATCAGGATCTCGGCACTCTCGGCCTTGAGCGTGTCGTGCGCGAACATGACCGCGCGCATGCCGGCACCGCACATCTTCGACAGCGTCACCGCACCGACCGACTGCGGCAGACCCGCCTTGAGCACCGCCTGGCGCGCCGGCGCCTGGCCCTGGCCGGCCATCAGGCAGTTGCCGATGAAGGCTTCATTGATGGCGTCGGTCGACACGCCGGCACGCTCGACGGCGGCCTTGATCGCCACGGCGCCCAGCTCCCAGGCCGCGAGCCCGGAGAAGTCGCCCAGCAGGCCGCCGATCGGGGTGCGGGCGGCAGAAACGATGACGATGGGATCGGACATGAGAGTCTCCTTCAGTGGAATGGGGTGAAGCAGTAGAAGAATGAAGCGATGAAGCGATGAAGCGATGCGTGCGTCGCACTCAGTGAATCGGCAGTTCGCGATCCTCCGGATCGGGCGCCTTCAATGCGGGCGCGGTATCGTGGATGTGGAATCGCTTGTGCGGGTCATACGGGAAGACATCGTGCACATGGCCGGCCAGGATGCGCTGCTTGTGCGCCTGCCAGAAGGCCGGGTCGAGCAGATCGGCGTGATGCGCCATGAACACGTCGCGCACGCCGGGGTGGCCGAGCAGGAACGGGCCGAAGGTCTCGGGGAAGACGTCGTGCTTGTTGACCTGATACCAGATCTCGCCGGACATCTCTTCCTCCTCGTTGCGGGGCTGGGGCACGGCGCGGAACTGGCAGTCGGTCAGGTACTCGATTTCGTCGTAGTCGTAGAAGACAACCTTGCCATGCCGGGTCACGCCGAAGTTCTTCCACAGCATGTCGCCGGGGAAGATGTTGGCCGCGACCATGTCCTTGATGGCGTTGCCGTATTCGACCACCGCATGCGCCAGCTGAGCGGGCGACGCTTCCTGCAGGTAGATGTTGAGCGGCACCATGCGACGCTCGATGTAGAGATGCTTGATCACCAGATCGTCCCCGCTTTCTTCCAGCAGCGACGGGCAGAAATGCTTGAGCTCGGCGATCAGCTCTTCCTCGAAGCGATGGCGCGGAAATGCCACCTGGGTGTACTCCAGCGTGTCGGCCATCCGTCCGACGCGGTCGTGCTGCTTGACCAGCAGGTACTTGGCCTGGATCTGCTCGCGGGTGGTGTCCTTCTGCGGCGGATAGAAGTCCTTGATCACCTTGAACACGAACGGATAGGACGGCAGGTCGAAGACCAGCATCACCATGCCCTTGATGCCGGGGGCAATGCGGAACTTGTCGCTGCTGTGCCGCAGGTGGTTGAGGAAGTCGCGGTAGAAGAGGTTCTTGCCCTGCTTCTGCAACCCCAGCGTGGCGTAGATTTCCGAGCGCGGCTTGCGCGGCATCAGCGAACGCAGGAACTGCACATAGGCGCTGGGCACCTCCATGTCGACCAGGAAATAGGCCCGGGCGAAACTGAACAGCATCAGCAGTTCGTCCTCGCCGAACAAGGCCGCATCGATGTAGAGCAGGCCGGACGACGGCTTCGGTGATGCGGACCCAGTGGCAGCGGCGGTGGCAGCGGCAGTGGCTGCGGGGCCGGTGGCGGGTTTCGTAGCGACTGATGGGGGGCTGGTCGTGACGTCCGCTTTGGCGGCGGGACGCTCCTGATGCAGGATCGGCAGCGCGAACGGTGTCTCGGTGAAGCCGTTGACGATCTTGCCGACGATGTACGCGCCCTTGTTCCGGTAGAAAAGCGACGACAGCACCTGGACCTGGAAGTTGGTCCGCCAGCGAAAGGCCCCGAGCTCATTGCCGATGGCGCGCAACACGCAGTCGATGTCGCGGCCCAGGTCCTCGAACTCCAGCGACAGCTGGAAGTTCCAGACGATGCGCATGAAGGTGTCGCGCAGCGTGTCCTGCGACGGGTAGTAGCAGCGGTAGGTCGGCTGCGCGGCGGGCTCGTCGTTCTCGATGTATTCGGTGGAAATGGCCGGCCGGACGAAGATGAACTCGTTGTGGAAGTAGCGGTGATGCAGCAGCCGGGTGCAGACCGAGTTGAAGAAGGTTTCCGCCAGCTCCGGCTGACGGTGGTTGGTCAGCAGGCCGATGTAGTGCAGCTTGACCTGTTGCCAGACTTCGCTGGGCAGCTCGCTGGTGCGATAGCGTTGCTCCAGCAGCGTGACCGCCTCGTCCACCCGCAGGTCGTAGAACTCGATGCGCTCGCGTTGCGCGCGCTGCTGACCGTGCCAGTCCGCCTGCTCGAAGCGTTGCTTGGCGGTGGCCGATGCGGCACGGAACAGGCGGTAGTGCTTGTTGAATCCCTCCAGCAGCGCTTGCGCGATCTCGAAAGCACGGGGATCGGTGAGCTCGTGAGGGAACATGCGGGCCGCCTGTTCTGCCGTGGGATCGATGGGGCCGGTCTCGGAGGCTGAGGGGCGCGCCGCCGGTGGCGGATCAGCGACCCATCGCCGCCTCGTAGCGGCGATGCAGCGCTTCCAGCGCACGGCGGTAGGCGGGACCGACATCATCCGGGCCCGCCGCGCTCACGCTCAGGTCCTTCAGCAAGCCGTTGTGCAGGCCGTAAACCCAGCCGTGCACGGTCACCGACTGGCCGCGGGCCCAGGCGTCCTGCACCACCGTGGTCTGGCAGGCATTGCGGGCCTGCTCCAGCACGTTGAGCTCGCACAGCGCATTGACGCGTTGCTCCGGCTCGACCTGATCCAGCCAGTGCTGGTGATGGTTGCGCACGTCCTGCACATGCCGCAGCCAGTTGTCCACCAGGCCCACCCGCAAGTCCTGCAAGGCCGCGCGCACGCCGCCGCAGTTGCTGTGGCCGACGATGATGATGTGCTGCACCTTCAGCTGATCCACCGCGAACTGCATCACCGACAGGCAGTTCAGGTCGCTGTGCACCACCACGTTGGCCACGTTGCGATGCACGAACAATTCGCCGGGCAACAGGTCGACCAGCTCGTTGGCGGGCACGCGGCTGTCGGCACAACCGATCCACAGGTATTGCGGCGTTTGCTGCTTCAACAGGCGGGAAAAGAAGCCGGGAGATTGCTCCTCGGTTTCCGCGGCCCAGCGCTTGTTGTTGTTCAGCAGGTCTTGAAGTTCGTTGGTGCTCATCAGGACATTGTCGCGTCGTTATCCAAATCCGTGTCGTCCTGGGGTTCAGTTCCGCCGACGGGGACGTCCCGAAATCGTCCACTGCATCGATCGGCGCTCAACTGGCACCGAAGCGGCGCCAAAGTGGGCCGCAAGTGGCGACTGACGATCGCCAATGTGGCCGCAGGACCGTCGTTGACCTGCGGTTCGTGCAATCCCGCATGTCCCGACGTGCACGGCCACCGTGGCCGATCACAGGGTTTCTGCAAACAGCTCGCGGCCGATCAGCATGCGTCGGATCTCGGAGGTGCCGGCGCCGATTTCGTAGAGCTTCGCGTCGCGCCAGAGGCGGCCCAGCGGATAGTCGTTGATGTAGCCGTTGCCGCCGAAGATCTGAATGCCTTCGCCCGCCATCCAGGTGGCTTTCTCGGCGCACCACAGGATGACCGAGGCGCAGTCCTTGCGGACTTGCCGCACATGCGCGCCGTCCAGGGCGTCCAGGTTCTTGCCCACGGTGTAGCAGAAGGCTCGGGCGGCCTGCAGCACGGTGTACATGTCGGCCACCTTGCCCTGGATCAGCTGGAATTCGCCGATGCTCTGGCCGAACTGCTTGCGGTCGTGGATGTAGGGCACCACGTTGTCCATCACCGCCTGCATGATGCCGATGGGGCCGGCCGCCAGCACGGCGCGCTCATAGTCCAGGCCCGACATCAGCACCTTGGTGCCGCCGCCGACCTGGCCCAGCACGTTCTCGGCCGGCACCTCGACGTCCTGGAACACCAGTTCGCCGGTGTGGCTGCCGCGCATGCCCAGCTTGTCCAGCTTCTGGGCGATGGAGAAGCCCTTCATGCCCTTCTCGATCAGGAAGGCGGTCATGCCGCGGGCGCCGAGTTCGGGTTCGGTCTTGGCGTAGACGACCAGCGTGTCCGCATCGGGACCGTTGGTGATCCACATCTTGGTGCCGTTCAGCAGGTAGTAGCCGCCCTTGTCCTCAGCCCGCAGCTTCATGCTGACGACGTCCGACCCCGCGCCGGGCTCGCTCATCGCCAGGGCACCGACATGCTCGCCGCTGATCAGCTTGGGCAGGTATTTCTGCTTCTGCGCCGCATTGCCGTTGCGCTTGATCTGGTTGACGCACAGGTTGCTGTGGGCGCCGTAGCTCAGGCCGACCGACGCCGAGGCCCGGCTGATTTCTTCCATCGCCACCATGTGGGCCAGGTAGCCCATCGCCGCGCCGCCGTATTCCTCCGGCACGGTGATGCCGAGCACCCCCACCTCGCCCATCTTGCGCCACAGGTCCATCGGGAACTGATCGCTGCGGTCGATCTCGGCCGCGCGCGGTGCGATTTCGGCCTGGGCGAAGTCGCGGACCGCGTCGCGCAGGGCGTCGATGTCTTCGCCGAGATGGAAGTTCAGACCTGGCAGGCTCATGGGTTGTCTCCTCGACCGACTCCCCGCGACCAAAGCCGCGGTTGACGATTCATGTTGTGACGTTTACGTAAACGTCAATTGTAGGCCGACCCTGCGCCGAAGCGGCTATTGCAAAACTACTTAAGGGACGTCCCCGGCGCGGCTGCACCGGGCGCCCAGGCAGGCGGATCCCCGGGCCGGGGCGGGCCCCGACTGACACGGACCTGCCGCGCCGACGATCAGGGTCAGAGAAAGCGTTCCAGCAGTCGGCGCGACGCGCGATCCAGCGCAAACCGGTCCGGCACCATGAAGGGCAGGCCGTGGCTGCTGGCAATCAGCAGCCGGCCCTCGCCCAAGCGGCGGATGTCTTCTTCGCTCTTGAGGATGAACCGGGTCGGGCCGCGATCGGTTTCCACCGTCCATTCGCTGGGGGTGGAGAAAGTCGAGACCGAGATCAGCTGGCGCACCGTGGGCATCAGCTCCCGGCCCGCGAATTCCTCGCGCAGCAGCGTGCGTTGATCCTCGGGCAGTTGGTCGATGTGGTCGATCCAGGCCAGTTCGTGGCCGTCGGTGCCGACGAAGGCGATGCCTTCATCCGGCGCGCTCAGCGGATGCGCACGCACCGGCGTCACGTTCTCGTGGGTCTGGCCGTGACGGTCGACCAGCAACAGGCGGCCGTAGGCATTGCGGGCGAGGTGGCGCAGGTTCGGGCCTGCGGCGTTCGTGGGGCTTGAACTCATGGCGGTCTCCGTCGCGTCAGGCGTTGGCGGTGTGGGCATTGACATTCGGCGGCACCACGATCACGGGGCCCTCGCCTTCGTCGCCGTCCTGGTCGACCCGGCGGACCTGCGCCTCCCACAGGCGCCAGTAAGCGCCCTGCTTGGCGATCAGCTCATCATGCGGGCCGACCTCCACCACTTCACCGCGGTCCATCACCACCAGCCGGTCGGCCTTGCGCAGCGTGGACAGCCGGTGGGCGATGGCGATGGTGGTGCGGCCGCGCACCAGGTTGTCCAGCGCCTTCTGGATTTCCTTTTCGGTTTCGGTGTCCACCGCGGACGTGGCCTCGTCCATGATCAGGATGCGGGGATCGATCAGCAACGCGCGGGCGATCGAGATCCGCTGGCGCTCACCGCCGGACAGGCCCTGGCCGCGCTCGCCGACCAGCGAGTCATAGCCCTGTGGCAGCCGCAGGATGAATTCATGCGCATGCGCGGCGCGGGCGGCCGCGACGATCTCGTCGCGGGTCGCGTCCGGCTTGCCGTAGGCGATGTTCTCCGCAATCGTGCCGAAGAACAGGAAGGGCTCCTGCAGCACCAGGCCGATGTGGCGGCGGTAGTCGGACAGCCGGAAGCGGCGCAGATCCACCCCGTCCACCTTGATCGAGCCCTCGGTCACGTCATAGAAGCGGCAGATCAGGTTGACCAGCGTGCTCTTGCCCGACCCGCTGTGGCCGACCAGACCGATCATTTCGCCGGGCTTGATCTGCAGGTTCAGGTCGCGGATGACCGTGCGGTTGCCGTATCGGAAACCGATGTCCTGCAGCGTGATGCCGCCTTCGACCTTGTCGAGCGTGGTTGGATTCGTCGGTTCGGGCACATTGGACTGATGGTCCAGGATGTCGAAGATCCGCTTGGCGCCCGAGGCCGCCTTCTGGGTCACCGACACGATGCGGCTCATCGAATCCAGCCGGCCGTAGAACCGGCCGATGTAGGCCAGGAACGCCGTCAAGGTACCGACGGTGATCTGCGCGTGCGCAATCAGGTAGATACCGAAAGCCCAGACCACCAGCAGGCCGATCTCGGTCAGCAGAGCGACGCTGGGGGTGAACAGGCTCCAGGTCTTGTTCAGGCGGTCATTGACCACCAGGTTGTGCTGGTTGGCCTGCTTGAAGCGCTGGGCTTCGCGGCGTTCCTGGGCGAAGGCCTTCACCACCCGGATGCCGGGGATGGTGTCCGCCAGCACCGAGGTCACCTCGCCCCACACCCGGTCGATCTTCTCGAAACCCGTCCGCAGGCGGTCACGCACCATGTGGATCATCCACGCGATGAAGGGCAGCGGCACCAGGGTCGCCAGCGCCAGCCACGGGTTGGTGGAGAACAGGATCACCGTGATCATCATCAACATCAGGCAGTCGGTGATGAAGTCCAGCGCATGAAGCGACAAAAAGACGCTGATGCGGTCGGTTTCCGAGCCGATCCGGCTCATCAGGTCACCGGTGCGCTTGGAACCGAAGTACTCCAGCGACAGCCCCAACAGGTGATCGAAGGTGGCGGTGCGCAGGTCCGCAGCAATGCGCTCGGACACCAGCGCCAGGATGTAGGTCTTGGCCCAACTCAGCACCCAGGAGACGATGGCCGCCCCCAGCAGGCCGGCCAGGTAGAACGCCACCAGGCCGGTGTCGATCTGTTTGCCCTGCTGGAACGGGATCAGGACATCGTCCATCAGCGGCATCGTCAGGTAGGGCGAGACCAGCGTCGCCCCAGTGGCGCCCAGCATCAGCAGGAAACCCAGCAGCAGCTGGCCCTGATACGGCCGGGCGAAGCGCCACAGCCGCAGCAACACCCAGGTGGACGGCGGCGTGTGAAGCTCCCGGGCGCAGCTGGGGCATTCCTCGCTCTCCTCGGGCAGCACCGCCTGGCAGCTCGGGCAGAGCTGAGGCTCTTCCGTCTGCAGGGCGGCCGGCTCGTCGCGTTTGTTGAACGCATCCTGAAAGCGTTGCGCCTGCAGATTGGCCCGCATGGTGAAGCGCCACATCGCCACCCGGCCGCGGTCGTCGATCAGGTCCAGCAGGCCCAGGCCGGCATGGTCGGACAGCGCCATCCGCAGATCCGGCGACAGCGGCCATTCGCGGAACTGGGCGGCGCCCGGCTCCCAGGCCAGCAGCCGGTCGTTGGTCAGTTGCAACACCCCGCTGGCAAAACGCAGTTCCGAGTCGAGGTCAACCTCCAGGGTCGCCCGAACGTTCTCGCCATGGCGCAGGTGCGCTTTCAGGGCCTCTGAGGCCGGTTCGACCGAAACGACAGGATGTGGATGCGGCATTGTGATTGTTCTGACGTCGTGCTCGGCCCGACCCCCAACGGGTCAGGCATGTATCAAGGGATTTTCGCTTAAGGAAGCTCTGCATGACTGCCGCGAGCCGACGTGACCCCGATTTCGGAGGGCGCGCCCGGCCGACACCCCCGTCATCGCCGGTGCGATGGCGAGGATTTGCGCCAGCACCGACCGCCCGGCGCAGGGTCGCGTCGGTCGCGGCAGTGATGCAGGGCTTGCTTGGGCGCACAATTGCCACCTGGTTCCTCTTGTGCTGCCGGCCCTGCGTTCTTTTTTGCCCCGCCTCCCGGTAGCCGGTCCCTCCTCCACGTCCCCTCCCAAATGAGCCGACACGACGACATCAAGCTCCTGCGCATCAACTATCTGCGTGGCCCCAACATGTGGACCTACCGTCCGGTGCTGGAAACCTGGCTGGACCTGGGAGGCCTGGAAGAGCACCCGTCCCATCTGATTCCCGGCTTCACCGAGCGGCTGTGCGCCCGCTTGCCCGCGCTGGTGGAGCACCACTGCGGTGTCGGCGAGCGCGGCGGCTTCCTGCAGCGCCTGACCGAAGGCACCTGGATGGGCCATGTGCTGGAGCACATCGTCATCGAGCTGCTCAACCTGGCCGGCATGCCCACCGGCTTCGGCCAGACCCGGTCCACCTCGCAGCACGGCGTCTACCGGATGGTGTTCCGCGCCCGCGACGAGCAGGTCGCCCGCAGCGCTTTGGAGCAGGGCCATGCCTTGCTGATGACCACCATCAACGACGAGCCCTTCGATGTGGACGCCGCCGTGGCCACGATCCGCGACAAGCTGGACGACTGCTACCTCGGCCCCTCGACCGCCGCCATCGTCGCCGCAGCCACCGATCGCCGCATACCGCACATCCGTCTGAACGACGGCAACCTGGTCCAACTGGGCTACGGCGGCCGCCAGCGCCGCATCTGGACCGCCGAAACCGACATGACCAGCGCCATTGCCGAAGGCATTGCGCGGGACAAGGACCTGACCAAGGACCTGCTGAAGGCCGTCGGCGTGCCGGTGCCCGCCGGCCAGGCGGTCAAGACTGCGGCCGAGGCCTGGGACGTCGCCCAGGACCTGGGACTGCCGGTGGTGGTCAAACCGTCGGACGGCAACCACGGTCGCGGCGTCACCCTGGACCTGCGCCATGAGCCGGACATCGCCGCCGCCTTCGAGCTGGCCGACAAGGAAGGCTCCGAAGTGCTGGTGGAGCGCTACATCCCCGGCATGGAGCATCGGCTGCTGGTGGTCGGCGGCCAGGTGGTCGCGGCCGCCCGAGGCGAAGAAGCCTGGATCACCGGCGACGGCAGCCATACCGTCATCGAACTGATCGACCTGCAGATCAACACCGATCCGCGTCGCGGCCTGACCGAGGATTTCCCCCTCAACCGCATCAACATCACCGACGACGCCGTCGTGCTGCTGGACCTGCAGCGCCAGGGCCTGTCCGGCGACGCGGTGCCGGAAGCCGGCCGCCGGGTGCTGATCCAGCGTAACGGCAATGTGGCCATCGACTGCACCGCCCAGATCCACCCGGAAGTGGCCCATGCGGTGTCGCTGGCGGTGCGCACCGTCGGCCTGGACATCGCCGGCGTGGACCTGGTGACCAGCGACATCGCCAAGCCGCTGTCCGAGACCGGCGGCGCCATCGTTGAAGTCAATGCCGGTCCCGGCCTGCTGATGCACCTGAAGCCGGCCGAGGGCATGCCCCAGCCGGTCGGTCAGGCCATCATCAACCACCTGTTCTCGGAAGACGAGAACGGCCGCATTCCCATCGTCGGCGTGACCGGTTCGCGCGGCACCGCCCAGGTCTCGCGCCTGGTCGGCTGGCTGCTGCATCTGAATGGCCGTCATGTCGGGCTGGCCTGCGGCGACGGCCTGTTCCTTGGCACCCGCCGGGTCGAGCGCAAGGACAGCGCCACCTGGCCGGCCATCCACCGCCTGCTGATGAACCGCGCGGTGAACGCGATCGTGGCCGAGAACGGCGCCGGCACCATCCTGGGTGACGGCCTGGCCTATGACCGCTGCCAGGTCGGCGTCGTGACCGACATGGGCCGCGTGGCCGAACTCGAACGCCACGACATCCAGACCGAAGACCAGCTTTTCAAGGTGTTGCGCACCCAGGTCGATGTGGTGCTGTCCGACGGCGCCGCCGTGCTCAATGCCGACGAACCCCGACTGGTGGAGATGGCGCCGCTGTCCGATGGCGAGGTGCTCTTCTATGCGCTCGACGGCGCCAATGCCGCCCTCGCCGAGCACCGCGCCAAGGAAGGCCGCGGCGTGTTCCTGCAGCGCGGCATGGCGGTGCTGGCGCAGGGCAGCACCGAACTCCAAGGCGCGAATGTGGACAGCCTGTGCGCCCGCTTCAAGGCCGCCGGCCAGGACATCAGCGCGGACTCGGTGCTGGCCGCGGTGGCCACCGCCTGGGCGATCGGGATTTCACCCGAACTGATTGCGGCCGGACTGGACACCTTCGTGCCCGAACTGCCGCACTGAGCGCCCGCACACACTGCCCCGCCTCGCACCGATCACTTCAGAACAGACGAACGAAAGACGACAGATGGAAGTCTCTCGCACCCGCGCCCTCCGCGGCCCCAACATGTGGAGCCGCCACACCGCCATCGAAGCGGTGGTGCATTGCAATGAGTCGGAGCGCGCCATCGCCGACATGCCGGGCTTCGAAGCCCGGCTGCGCGAGCGCTTCCCCGGCATCGGCCCGCTGCGGCCGGCCAGCAGCCAGAAGACCCCGATCTCCCTGGCCCATGTGCTGGAGCAGGCCGCCCTGGCGCTGCAGGCCCAGGCCGGCTGCCCGGTGACCTACAGCCACACCCACATCACCGGCGAGGCCGGCACCTTCCAGGTCATCGTCGAATACAGCGAGGAAGATGTCGGCCGCATGGCCTTCGAGAAGGCGGTCGAGCTGGTCAACGCGGCCCAGAACGGTGGCAGCTTCGACGCCGACGCCACCGTGCGCGAACTGCGCGAGACCGACGAGGACATCCGCCTCGGCCCCTCGACCGGCTCCATCGTCGACGCCGCTGTCAAGCGCGGCATCCCGTTCCGCCGGCTCACCCAGGGCAGTCTGGTGCAGTTGGGCTGGGGCGTGAAGCAGCGCCGCATCTGGGCGGCGGAGGTCGACGCCACCAGCGCCGTGTCCGAGTCCATTGCCCAGGACAAGGACCTCTCCAAGCGCCTGCTGCAATCGGCCGGCGTGCCGGTGCCGATCGGCTCGCCGGTAGATTCGGTCGACGAAGCCTGGGCCGTGGCCCAGGACATCGGCCTGCCGGTGGTGGTCAAGCCGGTGGACGGCAACCAGGGCAAGGGCGTGACGGTCAACGTCGCGTCCCGCGAGCACCTGGAGATCGCCTACAAGGCGGCGGACGAGATCGGCCAGGTCATGGTCGAAAAGTTCCTGCCCGGCAGCGACTACCGCCTGCTGGTCGTCGGCGACAAACTGGTGGCCGCCGCGCGGCGTGATCCGCCCAACGTCATCGGCGACGGCCAGCACACCGTGCGCGAGCTGGTGGCCAAAGTCAATGAAGACCCACGCCGCGGCGACGGCCATGCCACCTCGCTCACCAAGATTCGGCTGGACGACATCGCCATCGCCCGCCTGGACTTGCAAGGCCTGACACCGGACTCGGTGCCCGACAAGGGCCGCCGCGTCATCCTGCGCAACAACGCCAACCTCTCCACCGGCGGCACCGCCACCGATGTGACCGATGACGTGCATCCCGAAGTTGCTGCCCGCGCCATTGCCGCGGCCACGGTGGTCGGCCTGCATGTCTGCGGCGTGGACGTGGTGGCCGAGAGCGTGCTGCGTCCGCTGGAAGAGCAGAGCGGCGGCATCGTCGAAGTCAATGCCGCGCCCGGCCTGCGCATGCACCTGAGCCCGTCCTACGGCAAGGGCCGCGATGTGGGCGAGGCGATCATCGCCAGCCTGTACGGTCATAGCGGCCATGGTGGCCACGGCGCGCACGCCGGTCACGGCGGCGGTCACGGGGGCCATGCGAGTCGCGCCTCCACCGGCGAGGACGGCCGCATTCCGATCGTGGCGGTCACCGGCACCAACGGCAAGACCACCACCTCACGGCTGGTGGCGCACATGTTTGCCACCCAGGGCTTCCGGGTTGGGATGACCAACACCGACGGCGTCTATGTCGAAGGCCGCCAGACCGACAGCGGCGACTGCTCCGGCCCGCGCAGCGCCCGCAATGTGCTGATGCATCCGGATGTCGAGGCCGCGGTCTTCGAGACCGCCCGCGGCGGGGTGCTGCGTGAGGGCCTGGGCTTCGATCGCTGCCAGGTCGCGGTGGTGACCAACCTCGGCGAGGGCGATCACCTGGGCATGAACTTCCTCAACACCGTCGAGGAACTGGCGCTGGTCAAACGGGTCATCGTGCAGAACGTGGCGCCCAACGGCTATGCGGTGCTCAATGCCATGGATCCGGTGGTGGCCAACATGGCCGCCGTCTGCCCGGGCCAGGTCATCTTCTTCGCCAGTGACCGCCACCATCCGCTGATGGCCACCCACCGCGCGCAGGGCAAGCGCAGCGTCTATGTGGATGGCGACAGCCTGGTCGCAGCCGCCGGCACCTGGCGCGAATCGATCCCGCTGCGCGACATCCCCTTCACCCGTGGCGGTGCGATTCCGTTCCAGGTTGAAAACGCCATGGCCTCGGTCGCAGCGGCCTGGGGAGCGGGTCTGGACTGGGACACCATCCGTCGCGGTCTGGCCAGCTTCATGAGCGATCCGGACAGCGTGCCGGGCCGCTTCAATGTGATGGACTATCGCGGTGCGACGGTGATCGCCGACTACGGCCACAACGGCGATGCGATGCGCGCGCTGGTGGCCGCGGTGCAGGCCCTGCCGGCCAACACCCGCTCGGTGGTGATCTCCGGGGCAGGTGATCGGCGCGATGAGGACATCCGCGTCCAGACCCAGATCCTGGGCGAAGCCTTCGACGAGGCCATCCTGTTCCAGGACGCCTGCCAACGCGGCCGAGAGGACGGCGAGGTGCTGGCCCTGCTGCAGGAAGGCCTGCGCGGCGCCAGCCGCACCAAGCACATCGAGGAGATCCGCGGCGAGTTCGTCGCGATTGACCGTGCGCTGGAGCGGCTGCGTCCGGGCGACCTGTGCCTGGTGCTGGTCGATCAGGTGGAAGAAGCGTTGGCGCACCTGGCCCAGCGCATCAAGGACGCTTGACGTCGGCCACCTTGTCGAAGGTCCAGCGCATCGCCCCCACCCCAGGCGCGCCTGACGCCGATCGGGTTCCCTCCGCGCCGGGCGGCGACCGCTCCTCGGCGGACGGCGGGTCGCCGCGCAGCGGTGGCTGGCGGGGCTGGCGCCACTGGCCGGCGCACTGGTGGAACGGCTTCAGCGTGGCGCTGGGCGTCATGCTGGTGCAGGTGCTGGTGTCGACGCTGGCGCCGGCGCCGCTCGCCCATATCGCCTCCCAACTGGCGATGGCCTGTGCCATCTGTGCCAGCCTGGCCGATCTGCCGGGCAGTGTCACCCGCAACTTCAAGCGGGTGATGCTGGGCGGCGCGCTGTCGCTGCTGGCGGTCGTCGCGGTGGCGCTGCTGCGGCCTTATCACGGGCTGATGGGCACGCTGATCGCGGTGCTGGCCTTCGGCTGCGCGTTGATGATGAGCTGGGGCCTGCGGGCGGCGGCGGTGTCCTTTGCTCCGGTGCTGGCGATGGTGTTCGCGCTGGCGTGGCCGCCGCAACCGCTGGCGGTGGTCGTCGCCAGCGGCTCAGCCGGCATCCTCATCTATCTGGCCTGGTCGGTCTTCAGCGGCCGGTTGCTGCAGCGGCGCTTCCGCCGCCTCGCGCTGGCCGAAGCCCTGCAGGGCCTGGCGCGGCTGCTTACCGCGCGTGCCGAGCTGCTGGGCAGCGGCGGCGGCGCGCAGGCGATGCGCGACTGGCTGGGCAATGAGGCCCAGCTCGCCGACCTGCTGCAGACCGCTCGCGACCAGCTCTTTCCCCATGCCACCGAGGACCCACGCAGCACCGCCGTGCTGCTGCACGTCATCGAACTGCGCGATCTGATCCTGGCCAGCCGGCTGGACCTGGAACTCATCGGCGAGGATCCGGTCGGCCAACGGCTGCGGGTGGTCCTGGTCGACCGACTGAAGGCATTGGCGACCGGACTGGACCGTTGCCGTCAGGCGTTGCTCGATGAGCGCGACCCGGTTCCCCCGAGCCTGCCCCCGATCGACTGGCAGGTGCTGCCACCGCAGGATCCGCGCGGGCGGCTGCAGCTGCTGCTGCAGGATCGACTGCGCCACCTGGACGACGAAGTGCTGGCCATTGCCCGCGCGCTGGACCCTTCGCATCCCCTGCCGGCGCTGCCGCTGGATGAACTGCAGCTGCGGCAATTCATCGCGCCCGAGGGCTGGCCCGGTGCACTGCTCCAGGCGCAACTGCATCTGGACTCACCGGTGCTGCGCCATGCGCTGCGCAGTGCGCTGGCGCTTTCCAGCGCTTATTTCATTGCCTTGATGCTGCCGTGGGCCTCGCATCCGCACTGGCTGGTGCTGTCGGTGGCGGTGGTGCTTCGCGGCAGCCTCGACCAGACGCTGGAGCGACGCAACCTGCGGGTGGTGGGCACGGCGGTGGGTTGCGGCCTGATGCTGGTGCTGTCGCAGGTGAACAACCTGCTGGTCTGGACCATCGTGCTGCAGGTGGCCGTGGGCATTGCGCACGCGTTCGCGACACGTCGCTACCTGATCACCGCGATTGCCGCCACCATGATGGCGCTGCTGCAGGCGCATCTGGCCGACACCAGCCACGGCCTGGCCATCACCGAGCGCCTGGCCGACACGGTGCTCGGCGCCGCACTGGCCTGGGGCTTCAGCTATGTGCTCCCGGCCTGGGAGCGGCGCAACCTGCCGCGATCGCTCAAGCGCGCCCGCGCGGCGCTGCAGCAGTATGTGAAGCAGGCCATGTCTGCCGAGATGACGCCCGCCGGCGCGCTGGCCCAACGCATGGCGCGGCGCCAGGCGTACGACGCCCTGGCTGCGCTCTCAGCCGCTCTGCAGCGCAGCGCGGCCGAGCCCCGGCGGGTGCGTCCGCCGCTGGAAGAGCTCAACACGGTGCTGGACCACGGCTATCGGCTGATGGCGCACCTGTCGATGATGCGGCAGAGCCTGATGCGCCGCGCGCAGGACCTGGATCCCGACACGGTGGCGACACTGCCCGCGCAGTCCGACCGGCTTCAGCGTGCGCTGGCCGGAGAAGAACCCGTGCCTCCGGCGTTGCAGGCGCTGCAGGACTGGAGCCTGCTGCCCGATGTCGGCCCGCTGGATGACCTGCGGCCGTGGATTCGACGTCGGATGCTGGTCAGTGTGGATGACGCCGCGCGGGCGGGTCAGGCGGCTGAGCGCGCGTTGGCGATGATTGAGCAGGGACGGCGCTGAGTGGCGCGTTCTCGCGGCCCGTTTTCGTTTGAGAGGCTGCTGGTGCGTCTCTGGCATCTCGGCGAGTCGGTCCATCGCCACGGCCCGCACCGCACACCAATATTGCCGGTGAGGACGATGCCCGAAACAAACCGCAAAAGGCGTTGGCACCGCTGACGCCTCCGGAAACCCCGATGGCCGACCTTCGCCGCCCCACTCACACTTGTCCACCGAGGTGGCCGTCTCCGTAGGCCATGACCCAATGACCGATGCTTCCTTTTCATGCTCGACCTGCGGCCAAGTCCACCGCGGCCTTCCTACCGACTTTGGATTTCGGCTCCCCGACGAAGTTCACGCCCTGGACTATCTCGAGCGCTACGCCAGATGCCGCAGCAACGCCGACCTCTGCACCGTTGACGAGTCGCGATACTTCATTCGAGGATTTCTCCCCTTGCCGCTCACCGAGCAGGACGACGACTTCTGCTGGGGCATCTGGGCCGAAGTGGACCGCGCGACGCATGACCACTATGTCGCGGGTTTCGATGGGGGGCCTCTGCTGGGCACCACCGCCAGGGGGACGCTCGCCAACACGATTCCCGGCTACGAGGAAACCAGCGGCTTGCCGGTGCGGATCGAGTTCCAGGATGCTGGCAGCCGTCCCAAGTTCCTGTTGACTGACGATGTGACGCACGCACTCGCGCACGAACAGCGAGGCGGCATCAGCGACAAGCGGCACCACGACATCCTTGAGGCGGTCGGCCATTTCAAGGTGGACCGTGAGGACTGACTCAAGGCGCAAGGTCTCGGCGTCGCCAAGCACGTCCATCGGCCCGACGTCTCCTCCGCATCCTGGCGACAGAGATCATGACATGCAGGCATTGCAACCGACCCAGTTGGGTGAGTTCGTCGAGCTTGCCTGCGGCTACTGCCAGTGGTGCGAAGGGCAGTCGCTCGGCATTGACCCTGAGGCCCAGGCAGCTCGCTGGCTGGCGCTGCTCTATGCCTCCGCGTTGAGCCTTCCACGAGTGGGCGGCGAGTACGGCAGCGATCTTCCAGAATTGCCGCCCGAGACCTTGGCCCGGGCAGAAAGCAACCTCGCGCGCTTCTTCGGCTGGTACTACCGAGCGTGGTCAGATCCGGATCCGGCCGCTCAAGAAGCGCCCGGCATGGGTGATCTGGGAGACGACCTGCTCGACGTCTACACGGACCTCAAGCGGGGCCTGGTCCTGTTCGAAGCGGGAATGGTCGACGATGCGCTCTGGCACTGGTCGTTTCTCCACCGGATCCATTGGGGACGACATGCCGTCCATGCGTTGGGCGCGCTGCATGGCATGCATGTGTCGAAGGGCGAGTCCGTTTAGGGTCCTTCCGGGCTGGGCTCGACGGTCTTGAGGCGTGGAGCGTCAGCAAGGCTCTGCGCACCCATTGCACGACCCACACTGTCGCTCCACCCGCGAGCTTCAGACGTGACCGAGGCCCGATCGCAAAAACGCCCGCCGGGAGACGAGGCTCACACGGCGGGCGTATGGAAATTGCTGACTTAGCTGGCGATCTTGCGGAAGTTGGGATCCCGAACGATGTCGTTCAGCAGCTTCTGGACAGCCGGACTGAACGCCTGAGCCACTTCCTGGCACGCCTTCTCGGCCACGAAACTGCCAGAGAAGGGGAACTTGGAGCTGGTCGTGTAGCTTTCCTTGCGGGAATTGGTCAGGGTCAAGGTGAAGGACCAGTTGCCATCGGTCATGCCGGAGCTGAAATCCACCTGTTCCAGCTTGCCGGTGATCACCAGCCCGGCAGCCGGGTCATAAGCGCCGGCGAGCTTCAGCTCATCGATGAAAGCCTTTTCGATGTAGGCCTCAAAGCTCGGTTCGATCTTGACGGAGCCCGCTGCCCGGCAGGTGATGGAGCTCTGTCCCGGCGTCTTCGCCTGGAACTTGCCCACCGACACCGGCTTCAGGTTGTAGGTCTTGACGGCTTCGACGTTTTGAACGGAAGCACCATAAGGCGAGGCGTTATAGGCGCAGCCGGTCAGGGCGATGGAAGCGGCCATGAGCGCGACGAGACGAAGATTCATAAATCCCTCAAAAAATGTTATTTCGGCCGGCATTCATCAGGTGGTGCCGGCTTCTGGCGCAAACCCGTGAGATTTGTGCGCGCCGAAGGATATCCGATGGCGGCATCGAGCCAAGGCCACACAGGACCGGTGATTCCCCGCATGTGAGGGGAGGGTCGGCGGCGCAGAACATCCACTGCTTGCCGGTGCGGAACGAGTTCCAGGATGCCGGCAGCCGTCCCAAGTTCCTGTTGACCGACGATGTGACGCACGCACTCGCACGCACGAACAGCGAGGCGGCATCAGCGACAAGCGGCACCACGACATCCTTGAGGCGGTCGGCCATTTCAAAGTGGACCGTGGGGACTGAGCCTTTTACAAGAAGAGGCCTGACGGCGCCGTCGAGGTGGAAGGTCAGCCGCAAAACCTTCAGGCGCCCTTCGCTGCCCGCTGCCCGTTTGACAGATCGAGCCGCCAACCCACGGTTGTCGGCGATCATGCAGCCTCGCACCACTCATGCGGACGATCATGAGCACCGACCTTGCTCTCCAGGATCCCGACCTGCTGCGCCGGCTGCTGCGCGCCAAGGATCACCTGGACGCTGCCTCGCATGAGGCGTGGCCCGTACATCGCTTGGCGCAAATCAGTGGCGTGTCAGAAGCGCACTTCGCTCGGTCGTTCAAGCAGGCGTTTGGCACTCCGCCTCACCGTTATCAATTGACGCGGCGCATCGAACGCGCCACCGCACTGCTGCGCGAGACCGAACGGTCAATCACCGAGATCGCCTTCGCTACCGGTTGGCAGAGTCTGGGCACCTTCAGCCGGACGTTCCGAGACATCACCGGCGACAGCCCGAGCGCCATGCGGGCAAGCGCGAGGAAATCACTCCTCTCTCAGGGTCGAGTTCCAGTCTGCTTCGTCCAGGCGGCGCAACGACCTGACCTCCACACAGCAGTTTCGGAGAAGCGTCGGCTCGGCATTGACGCTACAAACAGCCTTCTTCAGCGAAAGGAGTCTCCATGAATCAAGGCGTAGGCGTGGTCGGGCTGTACGTCCGCGACCAAGAGGAAGCGCTGGCGTTCTATGTCGGGAAGCTCGGTTTCCGCGTCCACACGGACGTCGGCACCGGCGATTACCGCTGGCTCACGGTGCAGTTTCCGGATCAGCCGTCGTTTCAATTGGGTCTCTTTGTGCCCGGGCCGCCTGCCCTGGATGCCCAGACGGCGCAGACGATGCGAGCACTGGTCGCCAAGGGCGCAATGCCTCCGTTGGTGTTCACCGTCAGCGACTGTCGCGCCTCATACGACAAGCTGCGGGCGGACGGCGTTGAATTCACCCAGGAGCCGATCGACCGCTACGGCACCGTCGATGCGGGCTTCCGCGATCCCTCGGGCAATGGCTGGAAAATGATTCAGGCAAGAGACTAACGGGCAGACCATGGCGCACACCTACACGGCCGAAATCATTTGGGAACGCGGCGGACGGAAATTCAGCGACAACCTGTACAGCCGCAAACACACGCTGAGGTTTGATGGCGGGATCTCGATCCCAGGCTCATCATCACCTCTGGTCGTTCCTCTCCCCTATTCAGAGCCAAATGCCGTCGATCCAGAAGAGGCCCTCGTTTCCGCCATTTCGAGCTGCCATATGCTTTGGTTGCTCTCCATAGCAGCCAGAAACGGCTTCATCGTTGACTCGTACCACGACCGCGCCGTGGGCATCATGACGCCCAACGAACGAAACAAATACTGGGTTTCATCGGTCACGCTTCACCCGAGAATTCTCTTCTCTGGCGATCAAATGCCAAGCAAGGCGAAAATCGAAGCAATGCACCAGGAAGCCCATGATGAATGTTTCATCGCCAATTCGGTGAAAACTGACATCCAGATTCGTCCGCAATGAGAAGCGGACCGGGCGCGCCCACGATGCAATGAAAGCGCCTCCAGCGTCGTTGGAGGCGCCTCATTCAGCTTCCGCAAGACCCTGTGCAGGCCCGACGTGGCCGCGGCTGAGGTCAACTCGACTCCGAACCTCACCCCAGCCCACCAGCTCCGCTCATCGAGCCCTGCCCACCATTTGGGGCATCCCCTCAGCCACTCACTGCGTTGGCATGCCCCCGCACACATGCCGATCCAGCAATGCCGTCAGGAAGTCGGTGCTCTGCTGGTGCATGCCGCGCTGGTTGTAGTGGGTCCTCGTGACCACGGCCACCGCGTCGAGCGTGGGCAAAACGAGCACATGGTTGCCGCCGTTGCCCGACATCATCCAGGCGCTCGTACGGCCGCAGCGCAGCTCGAGGTCTCGCCGCCAGAACAGCTCGCCGTACTCCCAACCGGAGGGCGTGGCCCGCTTGACCGCCAACAGTGCAGCCACTTGCTCGGGCGCCAGCACGGCCCCGTCCGGCCCCGCGCCGCGTCGAAGCAGCAGTTGTGCCAGCGCGGCCCAATCACGCGTGCGCAAGCGCAGACCGCCACCGGTCATCGTCTCGCCACTGGGCGAGCGCGACCATTGCCACGTCGCAATCCCCAACGGAGCGAACAGCCGACGTTGCGCATACGCCTCCAGCCCCTTCGGCACCCGTCGTTCCAACACCTGACCCAGCAGGAACACGCCGGCGGTGCAATACGCAAAGGGTCCCAGCCCTTGGGTGTCACGCGCCACGGTGCGCGTGGGCATGTCCACCGCCCAGCGCAGCCAGCGCGGCTCCGGGTACATGTTCTCTTCATTGCCCGGGCTCTCGGACTGGTCATCGTTGCAGTCCAGCGCGGACGACATCGTGAGCAGATCCTCCACCACGATGCCGCGCTTGACGGGCCCGTCGTTGGCGAACGGGGAAACATCCGTGAGCTCGGCGAACACGGGCGTGTCGCGGCGCAGGAACCCGTCCTGCACCGCTGCCGCCACCAACATGGCGGTGACGGATTTACCGGCAGAACGCGTGTCGTGCAGCGTCTGAGCGTCCGCGCCGCGAGCGTACAACGCCACCATCGCCTGACCCTTGCGTTGCAGCAGCACACTGGTCCCGCCTGGCAGTGCCTCCAGTGCGGCGCGGTCCTGGGCGAGAAGCTCCGGCGGTGGAGGTGGCGCTGGCGTTGGCGGTGCGGCAGGCTGCACGGCGCATGCCCCCAGGAGTGGCACGACCAGCCAGGGCGAGAGCCATCGGCGCCATGCGGCGCCGGTCACGAAGCGAGAGCAGTGGAGAAGGTTCATGCCGCGGATGGTCACCCTGCCGCACCGCAGCGTCTAGAACGTTTTGAACCCTTCACGCCAGGCGGCGGGGGTGCAGCGGTATTCCGCTCGGAACAGCCGGGTGAAATGGCTCTGATCCGCGAACCCCAGCGATGCTGCCACCTCGGCGATCGGGCGACCTTCTTTCAGGCGCTGCGCCGCGCGATTCAACTGCGCGCGCCGCTGCAACTGACCGGGGGAGATGCCGTAGTGGCGTCGGAAGGCCCTGGACATGGACACGGGATGCACGCCCGCCGTCCGCGCCAGCGCCGCGAGCTGCAACGGCTGCTCGCATTCCTCCAGCAACTGCTCCATGCACCGGCGCAGCCACAGCGGCTCGCCGCGTTCGGCGCCTGGCTGCCACAACGCTTCGCCCCGCTCGGGTCCCCCGCGGGTGAGCAGACAAAGATGCTGGCAGGTTTCCTCAGCGTCCAGCAAGCCGCCCAGGTCCGAGGTCAGCGGCTGCGCCGCCAGCGCCAGCGCGGCCTGACGCGTGGCGCCCAGGAGCCGCCGGGCGCCGCCATCGGCCAAGCCGAGCGCCTGCGCGAGGTCGGCCTTCACGCTGAGCGCCAGAAAACGTCCACCCGTGCCCGCGAAGGTATCCACATGCCGTGTTCCCGGCGGATTCCACAACACGCCGCCGGGCTCCAGCAGCGTGTCCACGCCGCGGGCGCTGCTGCGGTAGAGGCCTGACAGCACCACGATGAAATGGCCGTCCTCATGCTCATGCGGTTCCACCTGATGTGCGGGATTGAGCGCCACCATTCGGGCAATGCTGAAGCCGGCGACGTCGCACCGCGCATCGAAATGGCCGTAGAACTGCATGTGCTTCAAACGCATAGGCGGATCGACCGGGTGAGTAGGCCGCCATGATGCCGCAGACGGCCGGAGCGGGCCATCTCCGCCGGGAGCTTTGGGCCCCAGGGGGTCAGGGCATGTGCCGCCCATGAAAAAGCCGGGCATCGCCCGGCTTTTTCCAATCCCATCCGAGGCCCTGCCCCGGACCGCGCGCTCAGCTCAAGCGCACTTCGATCTTGCGCGGCTGCGCATGCGCTGCCTTCGGCAGTCGCACCTGCAACACGCCTTGGGTCAGCTCGGCGCTGATGCGGTCGGCGTCCAACTCCTTGCTGAGCTGGAAGGTGCGGCGGTAGTGCTGGCTGGTGACCTCCGCATGGCTGGTGCGCAGGCCCTCGGGCATGTCCAGCCGCATCTCGGCCTCGACCACCAGTTGGTCACCATCCACACGCAGCTGCAGCTGCTCACGGGCCACGCCGGGCAGGTCGGCATACAGCGTGATGCCTTGCGCATCCTCCACCACGTCCACCGGCGGCAGCATGGCGAAATCGTCACGGCTGCGGCTGGCGCTCGTGGCCGTCGAGGCGGGCGTGGCAGGACGGGCGGTCGCGGTGGTGGCAGGGGTCGAAACAGCAGTGGTGCTCATGGAAAAACTCCTGGATCTGGAGACCGATGAATCGCGGCGGCGCCGTTGGCAGCTCAGCGGATCCATCGGTCGATGAAACGATGGGAATGTGTCGCGGGACGACCGGCGATCAGTGAATGTCGATGCGGCGCGGCTGGGCCGGCGCACGACGCTTCACGCTGACACGCAGCACACCGTCCCGATAGCTCGCCTGCACCTGGTCCGGATCGATGTCGTCCGGCAGGCTCACCACGCGGCGGAAACGCCCCGAGAAGCGCTCGTTCTGGTGGACGAAGGGCTTGGCAGCCGGCGCGCCCTCGGTCGGCGCCTCCTTGGCGACCAGCGACGAGGCGCGCTCGCCGGCCAGGCTCAGGACACCGCGGTCCAGGTCCACCGTGATCGACGCCGGATCCAGGCCCGGCGCGAAGGCATACACCTCCACCGCCTCGGGCGACAAACCCACATTCAGCGCGGGATAACCACCCCGTGCAGCGCCACGCACCGCCGAGGTGCCGTTGCGGTCGAACAGGCCGCTCACCTCGCGCTGGAAGCGGTCGAGGTCGTTGAACAGGTCACGGGCAAACAGACGTTGATACATGCAAGCCTCCTTGAAGCATGAAGTGGATCGCCCGGCCACGTCAGTGACGCTTCGGGCGCTTCCGTCGACGCCATCGGTTCTCGCTGGCGCTGGGGGGACATTCCGGGACCGATCGCTCGGTCTTCCTGGCAGCCGTTTTCGTGGCTGCCATGTCACCCAAGCTTTGGTCGACGATCGAGTTCTTCAAGATCTTGAAATTCAGCCCCCCGTGTCCCCATATGCGCCGGTTCGCCTGCGTTCAGCTCCGGTGGACCGCCCCTGCCAGGGGGCGCAGCGGCGGCCGGCTCAGCGCAGCTTGAGCACGTCCTGCTCGGTCACCAGCGATGCGCGATGGCCCCAGGACTGCCGCACATAGCTCGCCACGGCCGCCATCTCGGCTTCGCTGAGCGTCTGGCGCAGCGGCGGCATGCCGAAGGGCCGGGGATGGGCGGGCGTGGTCGGGGCATAACCGCCATGGGCCAACATCTGCAGCAGGTTCTGCGGCGACGCCAGCGTGACTGCCCGATTGCCGGCCAGCGGCGGATAGGCGGGCGCGCCGTCGATGCGACGTCCCTGCCCCTGCTCGCCGTGGCAGTCGGCACAGTGGCGAGCGTAGACGCGTCGGCCCAGATCCGTCTGGGTCGGCGACGCGGCCTTGAACGCGGGCGCCGCCTCGGTCTCCCGCGGCAGCTGATGCAGATGGCGCGCCATCGCCGCGGCATCGGCATCGCTGAGGTATTGCAGGCTGTCGGCGACGACGTCCGCCATCGGCCCGAGCGCCGCACCCCGCTCGGACCAGCCCGACCGCAACCAGGCCGCGATCTCGTCCTCGCGCCAATCCTGCAGGCCCGCCGCCTGCGGATCCGCCAGCGACGGCGCCCACCAGCCCTCGTCCCCCACCCAGCCGCCACGCAGCCGTGGCGCATCCCGCAGCGCCCCCAGCCGGTTGCGCGGCGCATGGCATTCGGCGCAGTGGCCCAGCACCTCCACCAGATAACGGCCTCGAGCGGCCACGGTGGCATCGCTCATCGAGGCCGACCGCTGCGCCGATGGCAGGCCATCGTCCTGTCGGGTCGAGGTCGCCTGATCCACCGGCCGAAAGTACAGCAGCCGCCACACCGCCAGGCTGGTCTGCCAGCGGTAGGGCCAGCCGAGTTGATGCGAGGGCACCGCCTGTCGGACCGGCGCCTGCGCACGCAGCCAGGCGAAGATCGCATCGCTGTCCTCGCGCGTCAGCCCGGTGTAGCTGCCGTACGGAAACGCCGGATACAGCAGCCGGCCCTCGCGACTGCGCCCGTGGTGCATCGCGGCCCAGAAGTCATCCTCGCTCCAACGCCCGAGGCCCGTCTCGGGATCGGGCGTCAGGTTGCTGCTGTAGAGCGTGCCGAAGCGTGTGCCCAGCGGTACGCCACCGGCCAGCGGTGCGCCGCCACGGGCGGTGTGGCAGCCAGCACAGTTGCCGATGCGAGCCAAGTAGGCGCCACGCGACACGACGTCTGCGGCGGCCATTCCCGATGCGGACGCGGCGACCGGTGCAGGACCGGACGCGCCAGGGGCGGAGGACACAGAGGTCGTCGATGCAGCCGATGCCGTAGATGCCAAGCCATGCTCACGCCACCAGGCCGCCCCCACCACGAGCGTCCCCAGCAAGGCCAGTGCGCCGAGCCCGATGCCGATCACCCTGCGCAGCCTCATGGCGACAGCCCTCCGCAGGGCAGCGCCGTGGGCGTGCTGCTGGGTGGCGCGGGCTCGGCACCTGGGGGCTGGATCGACAGCCAACTCGCCACCGCCGCGATTTCATCGGGCTTCAACGCGCGAGCGATGTCCGCCATGCAGTCCGGCGCGTTGGCGCGGCGCTGGCCGCTGCGCCAGGCCCCCAACTGAGCCACCAGATAGTCCCGCGGCAGGCCGAGCAATCCGGGGATGGCGGGCTGACGCCCCGTCATCGCCGCGCTGTGGCAGTCCGCGCAGGCCGGCAGTCGGCGGGCCGGATCGCCCAGACGCACGAGCGACTCTGCGCGTCGACGGTCCTCCGGCGACAGGCCGATGGCCACCGGCGGCGGATACGGCAACGACTGCGCGGCGAAGTAGCCGGCGATTTCATGCAGATAGTCGTCGGTCATGTGGCGAAGCAGACCGCTCATCAACGCATGCGCGCGGCGACCATCGCGGAAATGACGGAGCTGATTGAACAGGTAGCCCGCCGGCTTGCCCGCGAGGCGGGGAAAGTAGCCGTCCGGCGTCGCCCGGCCCTGCTCGCCGTGGCAAAGCATGCAGGCCTGCACTCGCTCGCCGATGTCATTGCGCAGCGGCCGCAACGGGCGCACCGCCTCGCTGCCCGGCGGCGTCTGGCTCGCCGCCTCGGCCGGCCCACTCCAAGGCGCCGGCTCGGCGGCGCGCATCAGCGCCTCGCGCCCAGCCGCCTTCGCTGCACCCGTTGCCCCGGGGTCAGCCGCTGCACCCGTTGCACCAGCCGCAGCGGCCATCCACAAGCCCAATGCCGCCGCGCCGAATCGCCACATCGTCATGTCCATGCGGGCCATCATCGCGGATTACCCACCGTGCGTGGCGCCAGTGCGGCCAGCCTTTTCGTCGACGAGGTCCTCCCCCAAATGGCAGAGAAGCCGTCACGTACAGTCTTCGCATGGCTGAACGTCCTCTCCACCACGGCGCCGCCGCCCCCTCTGCGCCTGCATCGCAGCTCCCGCCGACGGGCCGTCAGGCGGTCCGGCGTCACGCCTTGATGCGGTCCTCGCTGCTGCGACGCCCAGACCCGGACGGCCATGCCAAGGTGAGCTTCGCCGAGCTGTTCTTCGACCTGGTGTTTGTCTTCGCCGTCACCCAGCTCTCCCACACCCTGATCGCCCATTTTTCGTGGGCCGGCGTGGCCCAGACACTGTTCCTGATGCTGGCGGTCTGGTGGGTCTGGATCTTCACCTCCTGGGTCACCAATTGGCTGGACCCGGAACGCGTGCCAGTGAGGATCTGCCTGTTCGTGTTCATGCTGGCCGGCCTGGTGATGTCCGCCGCCTTGCCTCGCGCCTTCGACGACCGCGCCCTGATGTTCGCCGGCGGCTACACCGCGATCCAGGTCGGTCGCACGCTGTTCTTCCTTTGGGCGGTGCGAGGGGGCGACCGCCGGCTGGCGCGCAACTTCCATCGCATCGGCGTCTGGCTCGGCTTCACCGCAGTGCTCTGGCTGTGGGGTGCCTGGGACGACTCGCTGCGCGTGCCGCTCTGGATCACCGCGCTGTCGCTCGAATACCTCGGCCCGTCGATGGGCTTCGCGGTGCCGGGATTGGGACGTTCATCGACCGCAGACTGGAACGTCTCCGGCGGTCACCTCGCGGAACGGTGCGCCCTGTTCGTCATCATCGCGCTGGGCGAGTCGTTGCTGGTCACCGGCGCCACCTTCGCCGACCATCCGATGACGCCCACCGGCATCGCCGCCTTTGTCGTCTCCTTTGTCGGCAGCCTCGCGATGTGGTGGCTGTATTTCGACACCACCAATGACCTGGCCGCCGGCCGCATCGCCCACAGCGACGATCCGGGCCGCCTCGCCCGGCTGGCCTACACCTACCTGCATCTGCCGATCGTGGCCGGCATCATCGTCAACGCGGCGGGCGACGAGTTCGTGCTCGCCCATCCCGGCGGCGCGACCTCGGTGGCCACTGCCGTCTGCCTGCTGGGCGGGGTCGGTCTGTTCGTGCTGGGCGTGGGGCTGTTCAAGTGGTCGGTGGTGGGCCGATGGCCGTGGTCGCATGCGGTGGCGCTGCTGCCGCTGGCCGCTGCGGGCTGGGTTGCCACCGATTGGTCACCGATCGCCACCAGCGCGCTCGCCTGCACAGTGGTGGCGGCCGTGGCCGCGTGGGAGCGCCACACCCGCGCCGCCTGCCTGCCCGCCGATGCGGCGACGCGATGAGCGGCCGGCGCCGCTTCTCGCACCGCCCGCCGCGCGGACGCCGTACCCTCGCTGCTCTACAGCCCATCCCGTTGCCGCCATGACCGAAAACGCCCGTCCCGTCGTTCAGTTCCTGGATCAGCCTCATCCGGGAGACGCCCTGTTCCCGCCGCAGACGCGTCGGCTGACGGTGGAGGTCGAATCCGCCACCGCCGCCGAGCCCGCCGTGCAGATCCATGCGCGGGTCCTGTCGCACCAGCCCGGCGCGCCCGCCCTGCTGTTGCTGCACGGCCATCCGCAGACCCATGTGATCTGGCACCGTGTGCTGCCCACCCTGGCCGACCACTTCACCGTGGTGATGCCGGACCTGCGAGGCTACGGGGAATCGTCCAAACCGGTCGGCGATGCGGACCATGTCCGCTACAGCAAGCGCCGCATGGCACTGGACATGCGCCTGCTGATGGGTGCGCTGGGACATGACGCCTTCCATGTGCTGGCCCACGACCGCGGCGCCCGCGTGGCGCATCGACTGGCGGCGGACCATCCGGAGGCCGTCCGCCGCATGGTGCTGCTGGACATCGCGCCCACGCTGGCGATGTATGAGCAAACCACCGAAGCCTTTGCCCGCGCGTACTGGCACTGGTTCTTCCTCATCCAGCCGGCCCCGTTGCCTGAACGCCTGATCGAGGCCGATCCCGCCGCCTATGCGCTGGACGTGATGGGCCGTCGCCATGCGGGCCTGGCCGCCTTCGACCCCCGCGCCTTCGCCGAGTACCAACGCGCCCTCGCGTTGCCGGGCACCGCGCATGGTCTGTGCGAGGACTACCGCGCGGCCGCCGGCATCGATCTGGTCCACGACCGCCAGGACCGCGACCAAGGCGCCCGGCTGGCGATGCCGCTGCGGGTGCTGTGGGGTGCGCAGGGCGTGGTCGCCAAGTGTTTCGATCCGCTGGCGGAATGGCAGCGTGTGGCCGGCGATGTCAGCGGCGGCACCTTGCCCTGCGGTCACTACATTCCCGAGGAAGCACCGCACGCCCTGCTCGATGCCGCGCTGCCGTTCCTGCTCGCCGATCGCGATCCGGCGGCGGGAGGCTGATTGGCGAGGCGCTTCACCGTCGCGGCCATCACCGACGAAAAAAAGGGCGTGCATCGCTGCACGCCCCAATGACGCCGCATCGGCGTCGTTCGTCTCTCAGGAGGACGGTGGGATCGGTGATCCTTCCTCGCCCGATCAGGCGGCTGGGGCGCTCGAGGCCCAGCCGCCACCCAGCGCCCGCACCAGGCCCACGGTCGCCTGATACTGCGCCGCCTGCACCTGCAAGGCCGCGCGCCGGTTGCGCAGTTCGCTGCGACGGGCATCCAGCAGATCCAGTTGGCTGACCAGGCCGTTGCGATAGCGCGAATCGGACAGCGCCGTGGCCCGCGTGGCCGACTGCACCGCCTGCGATTGCACCTGCGCCTGCTGGGACAGCAACTGCAGACCGCTGAGCGAATCCTCAACCTCCCGCAGCGCCTGCAGCAGTTGCTGGCGATAGCCCGCCATGGCCAGGTCCAGTCCCGCCTTGGCTGACTCCACACCCGCCTTGCGACGGCCGCCGTCGAAGATCGGCAGCGACAGCAGCGCATCGACCGACCAGGCGCGGGCCGACCACTTGAACACATCGCTCAATTCGGGCGAGGCATAGCCGCCATTGGCGGTCAGCGTCAGGCTCGGGAACCAGGCGGCCTGTGCCACGCCGACACGTGCCTGCGCGGCAAGCAGGCTGCGCTGCGACGCGGCCACATCCGGACGACGGGCCAGCATGGCGCTTGGCAGTCCGCCGGGGATGGCGGGCAGCGGCGCCAGCGCCGTGTCCTCGGACAGCGAGAAGCTCGACGCCGGCTCGCCCAACAGCACGGCCAGCGCGTTCTCCAGCTCCGCACGGCGACGGTCCAGCGCCACCGCCTCGGCTTCGGTCGCCGCGACTTCCGTCTGCACCCGTGCCAGATCCAGCTCAGCCACATCGCCAGCCTGATAGCGACGCTGCGTCAGCGCCAGCGTCTCGCGGTAGGCGGCGACGGTGTCGCGCACCAGGCGACGTTCCTGGTCGGTGAAGCGCAGTGACAGATAGGTCTGCGCCACATCGGTCTGCACGATCAGCCGGGTGCTTTCCAGCAAGGCCTCACGGGCCTGCGCATCCAGCAGCGCGGCACGGCTGGCTTGCGACAGCCGCCCCACCAGATCCAGCTCCCAGCTCGCGCCCACGCCGGCGTTGTACAGCGTGGACGCCGCCGGGCCCTGGCCCGCCACCGTGCCGCGGGCAGCACCGGCGGAGACACCCACCTGCGGCAGCCGGTCGGCATCGGCACTGCGCACCAGGGCGCGGGCCTGGGCCAGTCGGGCCACTGCCGATTGCAGGTCGGTGTTGCCGGCCAGCGCGCGGCGTTCGAGGTCGTTCAGTGCGGTGTCGCCAAACACCAGCCACCAGTCGCCTCGCGGCTCGGCATCGGCCGGCGGCACCACCGCCCATTGCCCCTCGGCCACGGCGGCCACCGTACCGGACTTGTAGGCCGACGGCGTCGCCGGCAGACGGCTGTCGTCGATCGGCGGCGGCGTGGCGCAACCCGCGAGCACCAGCGCCGCGAGCAGGCTCGTCATCATCAGTTTCATGGCTTGGATCCTTGTCGATTCCAGTCGTTGCGCCCGGTCAGGGGCGCGTTCAGCAGCGATTGGTGCCGGGCTCATTCATGGTCGCGACGGGGCGCTGCCGGATGGGGCCGCGCATCACCGCCGCCGCCGTGACCACCCTGGTCGCCATGCGCGCCATTGCCGCCGGCGCCACCACCGTGATTGCCGAAGTCATGTCCGGCGCCTTGCTCCGGTTGGGCGAATGCCTCGAGGTGCGGGGTCTCGCCATGCTGCTTCAGCGGCTTGTTGCCGGAGAGGCGACGCAGCAGCACATAGAACACCGGCGTCAGGAACAGGCCGAAAGCCGTCACGCCGATCATTCCAGCGAACACCGCCACGCCCATCGCATTGCGCATCTCCGCACCGGCGCCCTTGGCCAGCACCAGGGGGAGCACGCCCATCACGAAGGCCATCGAGGTCATCAGGATCGGGCGCAGACGCAGACGGCTCGCTTCGATCGCCGCCTGCAGCGGGGTGCGGCCGGCAAACTCCAGCTCGCGGGCGAACTCCACGATCAGGATCGCGTTCTTCGCACTCAAGCCCACCAGCACGATCAGCCCGATCTGGGTGAAGACGTTGTTGTCCCCGTGGCTGATCCACACGCCGGTCATCGCGGCGAGCAGGCCCATCGGCACGATCAGGATGATCGAGATCGGCAGTGCCAGGCTTTCATATTGCGCGGCCAGCACCAGGAACACCAGCAGGATGGCCAGCGGGAACACCCACAGCGCAGAGTTGCCGGCCAGGATTTCCTGATAGGTCAGCTCGGTCCATTCATAGCTGATGCCGGGCGGCAGGGTCTCCGCCGCGATGCGGGCGATCGCGTCCTGCGCCTGGCCGGTCGAGTAGCCGGGGGCGGCGCCGCCGTTGATGTCGGCAGACAGGAAGCCGTTGTAACGCATCGCACGCTCGGGGCCGAAGCTGGGCTCGACCTTCATCAGCGCGGACAGCGGCACCATCTCGCCGGTGGCCGAGCGCACCTTCAGCAGGCCGACGTCCTCGGCACGGGCACGGAAGGCCGCATCCGCCTGGACCCGCACGGTGTAGGTGCGGCCGAACTTGTTGAAGTCGTTCACATACAGGCTGCCAAGGTAGATCTGCATGGTGTCGAACACGTCCGTCACCGCCACGCCCAATTGGCGGGCCTTGGTGCGGTCCAGGTCGGCATACAGCTGCGGCACGTTCACCTGATAGCTGGAGAACAGACCCGCCAGCTCGGGCGCCTTCGAGGCCTTGGCCATGAAGGCCTTGACCGCTGCATCCAGCGCCTCATAGCCCAGGCCGCCGCGATCTTCCAGCTGGAACTTGAAGCCACCCGTCGTGCCCAGGCCATTGACCGGCGGCGGCGGGAACATCACCACGAAGGCGTCCTGGATGGCGCCGTACTGCTGGTTCAGGCTGGCGGCGATCTCGCCGGCGGACAGGCCCTTGCCAGTGCGTTCGTCGAAGGACTTCAGCGTGGCGAAGACGATGCCCGAATTGGCGCTGTTGGTGAAACCGTTGATCGACAGGCCCGGGAAGGCCACCGCATTGGCCACGCCCGGCGTCTTCAGCGTGATGTCGCTCATGCGGCGGATCACGTCCTCGGTGCGGTCCAGCGTGGCGCCGTCCGGCAGCTGGGCGAAGCCGATCAGGTACTGCTTGTCCTGCGCCGGCACGAAGCCGCTGGGCACCGCCTTGAACAGGCCCACCGTCACCGCGATCAGGCCCGCATACAGCACCAGCATCACGATCTTGCGGGAGATCGCCTTGGTCACGCCGCCGCTGTAGGCCTTGGCGCCTCGGTTGAACAGCCGGTTGAAGCCGCCGAAGAAGCGGCCCAGCAGCTTGTCCATCACCCGGGTCAGCCAGTCCTTGGGCGCATCATGGCCCTTGAGCAGCATCGCCGCGAGCGCGGGGGACAGCGTCAGCGAGTTGACGGCCGAGATCACGGTGGAGATCGCAATCGTCAGCGCAAACTGCTTGTAGAACTGGCCGGTCAGGCCGCTGATGAAAGCCAGCGGCACGAACACCGCCACCAGCACCAGGGCGATCGCAATGATCGGTCCGGAGACCTCCTTCATCGCGCGGTAGGTCGCGTCACGCGGGTTCAGGCCCGCCTCGATGTTGCGCTCGACGTTCTCAACCACCACGATCGCATCGTCCACCACGATGCCGATGGCCAGCACCAGGCCGAACAGCGACAGCGCGTTGATCGAGAAGCCGAACAGATGCATCACCGCGAAGGTACCGATGATCGACACCGGCACGGCCAGCAACGGGATGATCGAGGCACGCCAGGTCTGCAGGAACAGGATCACCACCAGCACCACCAGCGCCACGGCTTCGAGCAGGGTGTGCACCACCGATTCGATCGAGGCACGCACGAACTGCGTCGGGTCGTAGACGATCTCGTAGTTGACGCCTTCGGGCATCGACTTCTTCAACTCCGCCATCGTGGCGCGCACGTTGTCGGAGATCTCGATCGCATTGGAGCCGGGCGCCTGGAAGATCGGGATCGCCACCGCGGACTTGTTGTCCAGCAGCGAACGCAGCGCATATTCGGCGGCGCCGAGTTCGATCCGGCCCAGGTCGCGCAGGCGGGTGACCTGGCCGTTGGTGCCGGTCTTGACGATGATGTCGCCGAACTCTTCCTCGTTGTTGAGGCGGCCCTGGGCGTTGATCGGCAGCTGCAGATCAATGCCGGTCAGGCCCGGCGACGCGCCCACCACGCCGGCGGCGGCCTGCACGTTCTGCTCGCGGATGGCCTGCACCACATCGCTGGCCGAGAGGCCACGCTCGGCCACCTTCTGCGGGTCCAGCCAGACGCGCATTGAGTAGTCGCCCGAGCCGAACAGCTGCACCTGGCCGACGCCCTGGATCCGCGCCAGGCGGTCCTTGACATTGAGCACCGCGTAGTTGCGCAGGTAGGTCATGTCGTAGCGGTCATTGGGCGACAGCAAGTGAACGACCATGGTCAGGTCGGGGCTGCTCTTGACCGTGGTCAGGCCCAGGCGACGCACCTCTTCCGGCAGGCGTGGTTCGGCCTGCGAGACGCGGTTCTGCACCAGTTGCTGGGCCTTGTCCGGGTCGGTGCCCAGCTTGAAGGTGACGGTCAGCGTCATGAGGCCGTCGGTGGTCGCCTGGCTGCCCATGTAGAGCATGCCTTCGACGCCGTTGATGGCCTCTTCCAGCGGCGTGGCCACCGCTTCGGCGATCACCTTGGGGTTGGCGCCGGGATACTGGGCGCGGACCACCACCTGCGGCGGGACGACCTCCGGATATTCGGAGATCGGCAGCACCCGCAGCGCGAGCAGGCCGGAGACGAAGATCAGCACCGACAACACACCCGCGAAGATCGGGCGGTCGATGAAGAATTTGGAAAGATTCATGTCAGTCTTTCAATGCGACTGGGTTCGGGGCGGGAGAGTCACTGAAGGCGCGGTCGTCGCTGAATTCGCTCACTTGCGGAATTCGCGACGCTCGGCGCGGACGATCAGGACTTCTCCGCCTTCGCCGATTCCTGCTTGGCCTGGATCTCGGCCTTGGCATTCATCGGCACCATCTGCGGCTGCACCAGGGCGCCCGGGCGAACCCGCTGCAGCCCGTTGACGACGACCCGCTCATTGACCTGCAGGCCGGAGGTGACGATGCGCAGGCCGTCCACATTGGCGCCAAGCTGCACCTCGCGGTAGCTCAGGGTGTTGTCCTTGCCCACGACCATCACGAAACGCTTGCTCTGGTCGGTGCCGACCGCGCGCTCATTGACCAGCACCGCCGGGCGGCTCTTGGACTGGCCCAGGCGGATGCGGGCAAACTGGCCCGGCATCAGCGCGCCGTCCTTGTTGTCCAGGACCGCGCGCACCCGCACCGTGCCGCTGCGTGCATCCACCTGGTTGTCCACCAGTTGCAGACGGCCGGCGAACGGCGCGTCGACCGTGGCCGCCGTGCCGATCTGCACCGGAATGCGGTCGATCTGGTTGCGGGCACCGGCGCCGCCGGGCAGCTCGGCCAGGGCGCGCGCCACGGTCTTCTCATCCGCATCGAAGCTGGCGTAGATCGGGCTGACCGAGACCAGCGTGGTCAGCACCGGTGCGCCGGGTCCGGCCGCGACCAGGTTGCCCTGGGTCACTTCCAGCTTGCCGACGCGGCCGGCCACCGGCGCGCGGACCTGGGTGTAGCCCAGGCTCAGGCGAGCGGTCTGCAAGGCGGCCTGGGCCGCGCGCAGGTTGGCTTCCGCTTCACGGGCGGCATTGCTGCGTTCATCGAGTTCGCGCTGGGCGATGGCGCGCTCGCTCCACAGGCGGGTGGAGCGCTCCAGCTCGCTCTTGGTGTAGCTGACGCGGGCCTGGGCGGCGAGCACCTGGGCATCGGCGCGGTCGACCTCGGCCTGGTAGGGCGCGGGATCGATGGTGATCAGCAGCTCGCCGGCCTTGACCAGCGCGCCTTCGCGGAAGTGCACCGATTGCACCGCACCGGCCACGCGTGAGCGGACATCGACCCGCTCCACCGCTTCCAGGCGGCCGGAGAACTCGTCCCAGGCGGCCACATCCTGGCTGGTCACGGTGGCGACGGAAACAGGGATGGCCTGCGGCGCTGCGGCCGCCGGGTTGGCTTCGGCCTGCTGGCTGTGCAGACCCACGACCACCGCCGCCACCACGGCGGCCACGGCAGTCAGGGAGGTGGCGGTCAGGGCCAGCGGATGCCGGCGGGAGATCAGGTTCTTCATGTTGTGGACTCCGTAGACGATGGGGCGAAGAGAGGAAGCAGGTCGGCGAGCGGCGGTTCGAGGGTCAGGGGCTCAGGAATCAGAGGAATCAGAGGGATCAGAGGAATCAAAGAATTCAGCAGCATCAGGACCTCTCCGGGATCGCGGAGATCCTGGGGAGCGGGGAATTCGGAGCCGGATCAGGGATCCGGCGATCAGCAGTCGTCGGGTCAGGCGGGCTGGGGCCGCAAGGGACCGGTGGGTGGGAAGCGCGCCAGGAAATCGCTCAATCGCTGTCGCAGTGCGCGGGCCCACGGGGCTTGCAGTCCCGGCAGCGCGGGCAGGCGCATCAGGCTGTGGGGCCAACCGCTGGGACCCTCGATCAGTTCCTGTCGCACCTCGACGCCGGCGCGTTTCATCGCCCGGGCATACGCCAGGGATTCGTCGCGCATGGGATCGTCTTCGGCGCTGACGATCAGCGCCGGCGCCAGGCCGGCCAGACGGCTGGTGCAGGCGGGCGCCGCATACGGATGGTCGCCCTCCTCCAACTGGCCCAGGTAGGCGCGCCAGCCCAGGGTCCATCGGCATTGGCCGTCGCCGGCCTCGGCCTGACGCAGCGAGGCGGTGGCCAGGCAGGGATTGAGCATCGGACCGATCAGGATCTGGCCGGCCAGGCGGCGATGGCCTTGATCGCGCGCCATCAGGGCCAGGGCGGCGGCCAGATTGCCGCCGGCCTCCTCACCGGCGACCAGCACCGGGCTGGCCTTGCCCGACAGGCGACTGCGCGCCTTGTACAGCCCATGCAGCAGGGCATCCAACGTCTTGAGCGCGGCGGGGAACATGCGGTCCAGCCCGATGGGGTAATCCACATCCACCACCACCGCACCGGCTTCGGCCAACAGGCGCGAGACCAGTTCGCCGCTGTCCAGGTCGCCGCTGGTGAAGGCGCCACCATGCAGATGCATCACCAGGGGCGCATCCTTGCGGCGGGTCGCTCCCTTGTAGACGCGCACCGGCAGCACGCCGTCGCCGGCGGGCAGGAGGTCGTCTTGGCAGGAGGTAAGCGGCAAGGCATCCATGGGAAAACGCAAAGGCCTGCACAGACAAGGGGCAGGCGAACATGTTGCAATGCAGCGAAATTTACGGATTGCCCGCCGTTCGATAAACAGGCGCCGACGCGAATCAATATTTCGCCGGCGAAACAATGACTCGGGCAGGATGGCGACCTCGCGCACGCGCGGAGGGTCATGACAAGAGCGCTGCGATGGCCGCCATGGCCGCCAACGCTCAGGACGAGGATGAGAACGAGGGCCGCAGCCCGCAAGGACGACCGCAGACAGGTGCGGACGGTGCGAACGCGGTCCACAAAGGTCGGAAGAGGTCGATCACATGGACAAGCTCAATGCAATGCAGGCCTTCGCGCGCGTCGTGGAGGCGGGAACCTTCACCAAGGCGGCGGAGTCGATGGACCTGCCCAAGACCGCGGTGACACGGCTCATCCAGTCGCTGGAAGAGCATCTGAAGGTCAAGCTGTTGAACCGCACCACCCGGCGCGTGAGCGTGACGCCGGACGGCGCCGCCTACTATGAGCGGGTCACCCGGCTGCTGTCGGACATCGAAGAGCTGGAAGGCACCGTCTCCCATGCGCGGGCGGCACCGCGCGGACGCATCCGGGTGGATGTGGCCTCGTCGGTGGCGCGGATGCTGATCATTCCCGCACTTCCGGAGTTTTATGCAAAGCATCCGGACATTCAGATCGACCTGGGCGTCTCGGACCGGCCGGTCGACCTCATCGGCGACAACATCGACTGCGTGGTGCGCGGCGGCGAGATCACCGACCAATCGCTGGTGGCGCGCCGCATCGGCGACTGGGGCTACGGCTGCTGCGCCTCGCCGGACTACATCCGCCGCCACGGCCTGCCGCAGCATCCGCTGGAGCTGGAATCGGACCAGCATTTCGTCGTCAGCTATTTCTCGGCGCGCACCGGCAAGCGCTTTCCGTTCGACTACAGCAAGAACGGCCAGCGTTATGAGATCTACGGCCGCTATCAGGTGTCGGTCAACGACGGCAATGCCTACATGACCGCCGGGCTCACCGGCCTGGGCGTCATCCAGGCGCCCTACTTCATGATCAAGCCGCATGTGGACGCCGGCGAGCTGGTGCCCTTCCTCTGCGACTGGGAGTCGGACCCGCTGCCGCTGTATGTGGTGTATCCGCCCAACCGGCACCTGAGTACCAAGCTGCGGGTGTTCGTCGATTGGGTCGCCGAGCTGTTCGACCGCCACACCCAATGGCAGAAGCAGTTGATCGCCACCTGCGATGCGAAATCCGGCACCGAGGCCCGGACGTCGCCGGCAGCGGCCAACGGCGCGAAGCAGGCGGTGCTGAGCGCGGCCTGAGACTGCCCCTGCTGGCTGCGACCTCGGCCTGCAAACTGCCGACGAGGTGCCGACAAGGTGCCTGCCAGGTGCGTGGCACCAACGTGCCAGTCGGGGCGGCTCACACCCGTGCCGTGAAGCCCATGCGCCGGGGCGCTGTCAGCCCGCGCAGTCGCGGGTGCGGGTCGAGGTGCCGTCCAGCAGGGCGGCAAGTTCCTGCGCATAGGGCGCCTCGAAGGCGCTGTCGTGGGTGCCCCCGGCGATGCAGTAGCGCGTGGCCCCCTGGGCCGCGAGAAAACGCCGCTCGTCCTCGGACAAGCGTCCGACGGCACGGTCCGCCGTGGATTCCACCATGATGAGTCGATTCAAGCTCCGGCCCGCCAGTTCACGGGTCAGCGGCAACCGGCCGATGTCCGCCTCCAGCTTGAGCTGAGACAGGCTGAAGGTCTGGGTCTGCGGTGGGTCGCCGGGCGCGCGGTTGTCATCGCCTTCGCGGGTCTCCCGGGTCGGCTGGTTCGCCGCCAGCGCGGGCTCGCCGCCATCCGGAAAGCCCCATTGCTCGCCACGGCGCATGCCCTGCCACACCACGTCCGGCATATCGAGCCGGCCGTTCAGCACCAGGAAGCGGTCGACCAACGTCGCCAGAGCGGGATGTCGGGCCCATGCACGCAGGACCAGGAACGAGCCGAAGGAATGGGACACCACCTGCACACGCCGACCCTGGGCGGCGAAGTGTCGGATGACCCGGTTCAGGATCTCCACCGACACCTCGTTCTCGCGGATCGCGCGCGCATACGACAGGTCCGGATTGGCGACGATCGACGGATTGAGGGTGTTGGCCTGATGCACCCGCACCAGCGTGTGCTCGGTGAGGACCGGGTGCAGGTCATCAAGGCCCTCTTCGGGCACCAGAAAGTCCACCGGACCACCTTGCAGGAACAACACCACCGTGCTCGACGACGCATTGCCGCTGAGGGCATACAGCCGGGTCACATCCGGCGGCAGCTCGGTGACAGGCCCCTGATAGGGCGGCACGTCGGACGGATTCACGATCTCGATCAACTCCGGCGCCAGCCGGACACTCCCTCCTCCGCCACCACCACCGCAAGCCTGCAGCAGACCGGCACACCCCACAGCGGCTGCGATCACCGCGGTGCTCGACTTCCAGGACATAGACACTCCTTGCAGAAAGCGTGAGAGCGTAGGGAGCGAGGCCTGTCCGGTCACTGACCCGAATCGATCGACTTGATCACTCGAATGCCTGGCAGATCCGCCGACTGGCGCCCCAGCGCGCGTCGATGCGGTCGGCGCCGTGGGTGTCTGGTGAGTCCGCAGCCGGAACCCGCGACGCACACCCTCGCACCCACGGGGCTGACCGTTCGCAGGAGAGATCCGGATGTTTGCTCCCACCGCCCATGCCCATGCTTCGCCGCGGCTCGACATCACCAACGCGCAGGAGGACGCGCCGGACGAGTCGCTGTTCCTGCCCCCCAACCACCGGATCGCGTGGCTGGCTCGATCGGCCTGCTGGTGCACCGCAGAGAGCGAGCATCTGCTGGTGCCGGCCTTGATGCGCGCCCTGGCACGGCTGCCGTGGTATCCGCAGCGGCGCGGCCTGGTCTGGCTGGAAGACTCGGCGCTGACTGATGGCTTCACCGTGATGCATCACGGACCGGACCGCGACGCCTGGTACATCGCGTCGCAGGTGGCGGGCGGGCGCCTGCGGCAGTACTCGGGCGGCCTGTTGGTGGACTTTGCGCCGGCACGCCATCCGTCGCTCGATGTGGCGGATTCGGAGGCCATCCGGCAGTGCATGCGATGCGAGTCCTCGTGCAAGGCACCACCGCAGGGATTTTTCCATGTGCTGGGCTGGATGCTGGGGGACCATCTGCCGAACGGTCTTCAGATGACGCCGTTGCAGCGTGCGCTGGCGGTTCAACGCGACGTGCTGGACATTCTGGCGAGGTCGGCGGACCTGCTGGTCGAGCTGGAAGGCGTGAGACTGCTGCCCGGCGTGGGCGACGGGTGCAGGTTGGCCATCGACGAAGTGGCGGCCTCCGAGCGACATGGCCAAATGGGGTTGAACCGCTCGCGTTTTTCGGCCGAAGCGAAGGCGTTCCTGGAGCCGCGGCTGCCGGCTCTGGTGAACCTCTACGGCGCGCTGCCTGTGTTCTCGGAGGCCATTGACGCGAGAAATGGTCAGATCGCCCGACACTTCCCGAACGCGCTGAAACCATCTTGTGCGCGCGCGCAGGTGGGTGCGACCTGCCCTTCCACGCACGGCGTCGGCGGCACCGCGGGCATGCGCCCACCTGATCAGCCGGCGCGGCCCGGGGGCGATCTGTCGCCCGCCACGGTCCGCGCGCGGGACGCCTCCCGCCTGGCCTTGCTGCCCTCGCCTTTCGTGTCGGGTCGAGACTGCCTGCAAGCCCTCTCGCAGCCGTCTTACTGGTGCACCGCCGAGACCGAACACTTCCTGGTGCCGGTGCTGATGAAGGCCCTGCTGAAACTCCCGTTCTACCCGAGAGAGCGAGGCCTGGTCTGGCTCAGCGATCTCACGGCCGATCCTCAGTACACCGTGCTGCATCGCGGACGGGATCGGGATGCCTGGTACGTGGCCTCCCGCGATGCCAGTCGCGACCATCGGATTTACTCGGGCGGCCTCTTGACCGACTTTGGGCCGGCCATCACGCCGAAGGATCCGCCTGAGTATGGAGCGGCCGACGCGACGCGACTCGAGCGGTCCCACCGGTGGAACCTGCGGTGCCAAGCCTCCGGCCATGAGCCGGCCCATGGTTTTTTTGATGTCTTGGGCTGGATGCTGCGAATGCACCTGCCCCGGGGCAATGCCCTGACGCCCCAGCAAAGCTCCGCCGCCGTGCGGGGCCAACTGCTGACGGTGCTGGAGAGCAGCCCTGAACTGCGGACCGCGCTGAACGAGGTGAAGTTGCTGCCCGGCGTCGGCCGCTCGCGTCCCGATGCGCTGCATCGGGTGTTCGGCAACCGGGCCCACATGCAGCGCCAGGAAGGCCACCAGCTCCCTGTGGCGACGCGCTTCCATCCCCGCGTGAAAGCACAACTGATGGCCAAGATGCCTGCCCTGGTGGCGCACTACGGGTCCCTGAACGCCGTGGGCCGCGCCATCGAGGGCCTCCCGCGGCAGATGTATCCGCAATTCGAAAGCCTGCCCAACGTGGTCCAGAACTACAGTAGACCTTCCAAGCGGCTGCGAGAGGCGGTCGACCTGTCTCTCGACATGGCAGGGGCCGAGGGGCGTGCGCAGACGTCGGCGACTTCTTCGACTTCTTCGACTTCTTCGACTTCTTCGACCGGATCATCGGCGGGGCTGTCTGCAGAACCGACAGCAGGACCCTCCGCAGCCGCCCACCGCTGAGTGGACCGCCCCGCCGCGACATCGGCATCCATGCCCAGGGGTGAGCCGCCGCTCGCGCTGCGACGCAAGGTGCCGGACGCCAGCCCGGCCACACCGCCCAGCCGCTCGACATGACACCGCTGCGGCTGGCGCCGCGCTGACTGAGCAGGCGGCGACATGCAATGGGGCGGTCACGCCGCGAGTCCGCCGCACCTGCCCGGCAGCCCACGCATAATCCGCGCGACCTCCACATGGCCAAGCACTGTCGGAAGTGTTCACGCTTCCGGGCTGCGGGGTATCCCCGCGGCATGCCCATGACCTGACCAGACGGCGCAGGTTCCGCCGCGCGCTGCCGCGCGCCACAGAACATGCCAGACCCGCCGGTTGGCCATGGTGGGGGTCACCCTGACCTCCGTGGCACGACGCATCGATCCATGACCCGGCACGCCCCGCTGACCTACCCCCGCTGGATCGCCCTGGCATTGGCGCGCGCCTTGCAGGCCGACGACCACCTGACCCACGGCCGCAGCGTCGACGCGCTGCTGGCCCGCGCCATGCAGTGTCTGGACGACGGCGCCCGCCCCTGGTTGCTGCCCCTGTGTCGGGCACTCGCGGCCTGGCCCGAACCGATGTGGCGGGCCCAGACGGTGCGGACCCTGGCAGACCGGCTGCAGACCATGGCGCCCTTCGACGAGAGACAGGACGCCAGCACCTACGACCGTTGGCGGGTGCGGCGCCTGCTGCTGCGCCCGACCCGGCAACTGCCGCTGCCGTTCGCCCTGGAGGGCCTCACCCTCCCCGCCTTGCCGACCGAGTCCAGCGTGGCCGAGTGGCTCGACCTGACCCTCGATGAACTGGACTGGTTGGCCGGCGACGCGCACCGCTATCGAGAGGCCACCGCCACCCCGCAACGGCCGCAGGTGACGGCAGCGCGCCACTACCAAACCTTGCTGCTGACCAAACGACGCGGCGGTCTGCGCCTCATCGAAGCGCCGCTGCCGCGCCTGAAGGCGGTGCAGCGGCGTGTGCTGACCGGATTGCTGGCGCAGGTGCCGGTCCACGAAGCCGCCCATGGCTTTGTGCCTGGCCGCAATGTGGCCACCCACGCAGCCGGCCACGCCGGGGCAGCGTTCGTCGTCAGCTTCGACCTGCAGGACTTCTTTCCGTCAATCGGACGCGCCCGCATCGAGGCGCTGTTCCGCACCCTGGGCTACGCGGAAGCCGTCGCGGGCCGCCTGGCCGCGCTCTGCACCACCCGCACGCCGGCCACGGTGCGGGAACGGCTGGCAGCAGACGGACCGATGGGACCGATGGGGTTTCTCGGCGTGCGGCGACTCGCCTCGCCCCACCTGCCGCAGGGCGCGCCGACCTCGCCCGCACTGGCCAACCTCTGTGCCTTCGGACTGGACCTGCGGCTGGATGGGCTGGCGCATCGCTTCGGTGCGCGCTACTCGCGTTATGCGGACGACCTGGTGTTCTCCGGGCCGGAACGGCTGGGCCGAGACCTGCGGACGCTGCAGGCCTGGGTGCAAGGGATCATCGAGGACGAAGGCTTCCGCCTGCGGCATGACAAGACCCGGCGGATGCCGGCGGCCGGCCGACAACGGGTGACCGGGGTGGTGGTCAACACCCGACCCAACCTGCCGCGCGAGGATTACGACCGACTGCGCGCGGAGCTCCACCGGCTGGCCGCGCAGGGTCCGGTCGATCCGGGTCTGCGCGCACCCTTGCTGGGGCGGCTGGCCTGGGCGACGCAGTTCGTGGTGCCGTCACGGGCGACCAAGCTGCGACGGATGTTCGACGACATCCGCTTCAAGACGCCATCGGACTAGGCATCGCGATCGCCAGCCGCATCGGCGTGGTCGTGGGGATGTGCATCGGCATCGGCATCGGCGTGGGCGTCGGCTAGCCCCGGGCTTCAGGCGCCTGCGCGCACCGGCATGCTCAGTCGCACCCGCAGGCCCTGGCCGCCAGCGGCATCGAGCAGCTCCAGGCGGCCGCCGTGCCGCTGGGCGATGTCCAGCGCGATCGCCAGGCCCAGGCCGCTCCCGGTGCCGATGGATTCACTGCCGCGCTGGAAGCGCTGCAAGGCGCGCGCCCGGTCTTCGGGCGCGATGCCGGGTCCGTTGTCTTCGACCTCCAGCATCGCCCCGTCGCCCTGGCAGGCGGTCCGCACCGTGATGCGGGCGCCGCCACCGGCATAGTTCAAGCTGTTGTGCAGCAGGTTCTCCAGCAGCTCGCGCAGCAGGAAGCCCTGACCCAGCACCGGCGCATCCTCCAGCTCGAAGCCGAGGTCCACCCCGGACGCCAGGGCCCGCGGCACCCAGTCCTCGGCGACCTGGGCGGCGATGTCGCGCAGGTCCAGCGGTTGCGCGCGGCCGGAGGGCTCGGCCTCCGCTCGGGCGATCGAGAGCATCTGCGTCGCCAGCCGGGCGCTGCGGTCCACCGAGCGCTGCAACCGCTTGAGCAGCGGCTCCATCTGCGGGTGGTGCGGCTCCAGCAGGGCCAGGTCGATCTCGGTGCGCAGCGAGGTCAGCGGGGTGCGCAGCTGGTGCGCGGCATTGGCCAGGAAGTCCTGCTGGGCCGAGGCCGCGCGTCGCAGCCGTTCAAACAGGCGATTGAAGGCGGCAATCAACGGTCGCAGCTCGCCGGGCACCTCGGCCGCCAGGGGCTCGAGTCGGGCCAGGTCGCGCTGCTCGAGCTCCGCGCTCAGGCGCGCCAGCGGGCGCAGGCCGCGATGGGTGGCCCACCAGCCGGCCGCCGCCAGCAACACCGCCATGCCGCCGATGATCACCCCCACCACCACGATCAACTGGCGCTGCAGAGCGTCGCGCTTGTGCAGGGTCTCGGCCACGATCACCTGGCAGGACTGGGCGAAGCGACAGGCCGACCCCAGCGCCGCGACCCGCAACGCCTCGCCATTGAGCGTGGCCAGGGTGAAGTACCACTCGCCGCCGTTGCGGTGCGGCACCGTCAGCGCGCGCAGCTGTGCGTCACCATACAGGCGGTTGCCGTCCGGATCGAGCACCAGGTAGTAGACGAGGTCCTGCCGGTCGAAGCGCAGGGCGCGGTCGGTCGGCGCGGAGACTTCCACCGACAGCTGCCCGTCACGCTCCCGGATCAGGCTGGCCACCGCCAGCGCGGTGTCGCCCAGCGACTGGTCCAGCCAGGAGATCGCCGTCTCATGCATCACCCGGTAGAGCACCAGGCCGGCGACCGGCACCGCCACCAGGACCGGCAGCATCAACCACAGCAGCAGGCGCTGCTTGAGGCTCAGCGTCGCATGAAGGTTCGGCGCCATGGGTTCGGAGATTCGGGGGCCTCAGCGCTTGGCGGGCGCTTCTTCCAGCAAGTAGCCCAGCCCGCGCACGGTGCGCAGTTGCAGCCCGGCCGGCTCGATCTTGGCACGCAGCCGTGACACGCAGACCTCGATGGCGTTGTCGCTCACGCCCTGCTCCCAGCCATTGCTGGCCGAGGCGATCTGCTCCTTCGCCACCACCTTGCCGGCACGCGCCAGCAGGAAGCCCAGCACTTCCCACTCCCGGGCGGACAGAGCCAGCGGCTCCTCGCCCACATAGGCGCGGCGGGCCTCCAGGTCCATGCGCAGGGCCGCCAGCGCCAGCTCGTTGCCGGAGCGGGCCTGACTGCGACGCACCAGGGCCCGGGCCCGGGCGATGAGCTCGCTCAGGGCGAACGGTTTGACGAGGTAGTCGTCAGCGCCGCCTTCCAGGCCGCGCACCCGGTCTTCGACCGCATCCCGCGCGGTGAGCAGCAGCACCGGCACCGGGCTGCCCTGGCCACGCACCCGGCGCAGGGTTTCAAAGCCGTCGATGCCGGTCAGGCCGATGTCCAGAATCAGCAGGTCGTAGCGATCCTCCCGCAGCGACAGCGGCACCGGCTCGCCGCGCGCGCTGACATCCACCACCCAGGACTGCGAACGCAGCGCCCGGGCCGTGGACTCGGCCAGGAATTCATCGTCTTCGACCAACAGGATGCGCATGCCGCAGAGCATAAGGCGAGAGCCTTGCGGCGGTCATCCACCAAGCTTGCGGAAACCTGAAGGCAACAGCGCCGACAGGTTTGCGCAAGCTTGGCGACATGTACGCAACAGCGACCTTGATCAGACTGGCGGACATGGTTGATCCTGAGTCTCCTTCGATGTGCCCGCCGGCCCCTCCGCCGGTCGCAGCGATGCCGATGCCGATGCCGCTCGCGATGCCGATGCACACGGCGCGCGCCACGCCCCCCGACACGGCGCGGGACCCGCGTCCCGCGGTCCTGCTGCTGCACGGACTGTGTGCGAACCCGCTCGAACTGATGCCGCTGGCCCGCACGCTGCGGGAGGCGGGTTATCTGGTCGAGGCGCCCGCCCTGCCCGGTTACGGCGTGGCCGTGGAACGCGGCGGCCGACGAGCCCCTGTCGCCCGTTTCGAGGATTGGGTGGCCTTGGCCACCGCGCATTTCGATGTGCTCGCCGCCCGCCATGAGCTGGTGGCGATCGGCGGCCTGTCAATGGGCTCGGTGCTGGCCCTGGCCCTGGCGATGAAGCGCCCGGCGGCGGCGCTGATGCTGCTGTCCACCTCGCTGCATTTCGACGGCTGGAACGTCTCCCCCTGGCGCCGCCTGCTGCCGCTGGCCTATGTGCGGCCGCTGCGGCAATGGCTGAGCTTTCGCGAGCGCCCGCCCTACGGCATCAAGAACGAACGGCTGCGCGCCTGGGTGGCCCAGGCGATGGTGTCGGAGCATGTGTCGGCGGCCGGGGCCGACCAGCTCTCCGCCGCCTCGCTCTACCAGGCCTCCCGAATGATCCGCACGGTGCGCGCCGGGCTGCCCTCGATCACCGCACCGACCCTGGTGCTGCATGCCAGCGAGGACGATGTCAGCGGTCCGCGCTCGGTGCTGGAGCTGCAGCAGCGGCTGGGCAGCACGCCCGAAGTCCATTGGTTCCATCACAGCTATCACATGCTGACGCTGGACAACGAACGCAGCGCGGTCACCCAGACCGCGCGCGATTTCCTGCGCAGCCGCCTGCCGGTGGCTGCCGTGTCACCGGTGGCGGCGCTCTTTCCCACTTCCCTTCGCGAGGACCTTCCCCATGAGCAACATGCTTGAACCACTGCGCCAGTTGGCTTGCCGTGAACTCGGCCTGACCGAGAACGACCTGGACAGCACCGTCACCTTCGCCGAGCTGGGTCTGGACTCGCTGATGCTGGTGGACTTCATGTTCGCGGTGGAAGACCATTTCCACATCCAGATCGACCACGACGAGGCGATGAAGACCCCCACGCTGACCGGCCTGGCCGCGCTGGTGGAGCGTCTGGTCGCCGCAGCCCCGGCGGACACCTCGGGCACGCCCAAGGTCGTCGCCGCCTGATCGCCTCCCCCCACTCTTCTGACACGGAACGCCGCATGAGCGCAGAGCAGATATGGATCACTGGCATCGGCGCCTTCAGTGCCCTCGGCCCGGACGCCGATGCGCTCGCGCAGGCCTTGGAGACGGGACACTCCGGCGTGTCACTGCAACCGGGCGATCCGGCCCGGGGGCTTGCGCCCTTCGCAGCGGCGGTGATCGACACCCCGCTGGGTCAGGAGATGCCGCCGGCCCAGCGCAATCTCTACGACCGGCACAGCCTGATGGCGTTGCGCGCCTCGGCGCAGGCCTGGGCCCAGGCCGGGCTGCCGGCGCAGTCCGGCGACCCGACGCGTGCGGCCGTGGCCTGGGGCACCGGACTGGGCGGCTCGAACTCGCTGCAGCAGTCCTACACCGAGGCACTGACCAAGGAGACGCCGCGGGTGCATCCGTACACGGTGGTGCGGGTGATGAGCAACTCGGCCGCCTCCCATCTGGCGATGACGTACGCGCTGCGGGGGGCGATGCTGTCGATCTCGAATGCCTGCGCCTCGTCGGCCCAGGCGATCGGCGAAGCCCTGCTGATGATGCGCCAGGGCCGTGCGGACCTGATGCTGGTCGGCGGCTCCGAATCGATGCTCAACCACGGCTCGGTCATGGCCTGGCAGGCGATGGGCGTGATGGCGCCGCCGGATGCGGACCAACCCGCCCAGAGCTGCCGACCCTTCGACAACGGACGTCGCGGGCTGGTCCTCGGCGAGGGCGCGGCCGCGCTGGTGCTGGAGACGGCCTCGCACGCCCGCGCACGCGGCGCCTCGGCGCTTGCCGTGCTGGCCGGTTACGGGCATAGCGTCGATGCGGTGCACCTGTCTCGTCCCGATGCCGATGGCCAGGAACGTGCGCTGCGGGCCGCGCTGAGCGATGCGGGACTGTCGCCCGAAGACATCGCCTATGTGAATGCGCATGGCACGGCGACCGATGTCGGCGACGCGGTCGAGGCCGAGAGCCTGGCCCGCGTGTTCGGTGCCCGCGGCGTGCCGGTGAGCGCCACCAAGGCGCTGCACGGTCATCTGATCGGTGCCGGCGGTGCGCTGGAACTCGTCGCGTGTGTGCAGGCGCTGCGACGCGGCTTGCTGCCGCCCAGCGCCCATGTGCGCGAAAGCCAACTGGCGGCGGTGGTGGACCTGATCCGCGACGAGCCACGCCGGTTCGACACCACCCGGGCCATCGTCAGCAACTCGTTTGCATTCGGCGGCAGCAATGTGTCGCTGGTGGTGAAGGGACCATCGGCGCACTGAACGGCGCGGACGCCCCATGCCATCAACGAGCGTCCAACGAGCGCTCAACGGCGCTCGCGCAGTCTCGCCATCGCCTCAACGGTCCTCGAACGACGCTCGCATGGTCCTCACGCGGTCGTCAGGAGGTCCTCACGAGGCGTCGCCCGCGGGGGACTCACCGTCGGCTGACGGGGCCCGCCGCCAGGGCCCGCGCCACGCTCACCGCTTGAGTTCGAAACGCTCCAGCAAGGTCGCCAATTCCGCCGCCGATCGCAGACCCAGCTTGGTGAAGGCCCGCGCACGATGGACCTCCACCGTGCGGATCGCGATGCCCAGTTCGTCGGCCACCTGCTTGTTCAGCTTGCCGGAGGCCACCAGCTCCTTGCTCACCGCTTGAGTTCAAAACGCTCCAGCAAGGTCGCCAATTCCGCTGCCGATCGCAGACCCAGCTTGGTGAAGGCCCGCGCACGATGGACCTCCACCGTGCGGATCGCGATGCCCAGTTCGTCGGCCACCTGCTTGTTCAGCTTGCCGGAGGCCACCAGCAGCGCCACCTCGCGCTCACGGTCGGTGAGGCTGGCCAGCCGACCGGCGGCATCGGCCTGGGCGCGGGCTTCGCGCTGTCGATGCACATCCAGCGCCAGCGCGCGCTGCACCTTGTTCACCAGCGCCTGATCGTTGAACGGCTTCTCGACGAAGTCGATCGCGCCCTTCTGCATCGCATCCACCGCCATCGGGATGTCGCCATGACCGCTGAGGAAGATCACCGGCAGCGGAAAGCCGCGCGCAATCAGCTCGTCTTGCACCTGCAAGCCCGACAGCGGCTCCATCCGCACATCCAGCACGATGCAGCCATGCGGCTCATGCGCGGCCTCCAGCGCAGCCAGCAGCTCGGGGCCGCTGGCATGGGTCTCGACCCGCAGCCCGTGGGTGCGCATCAGGAAGGCCAGCGCATCACGCACGGCCGCTTCGTCGTCCACGAGATGCACCGTGGCCTGCGGATCGCTCATCAGGGAGACTCCTTGTGGGTGGGGCCGCGCCCGGTCGGCGTCGGCGTCGGCATCGGTGTCGGCGCAAGGGGCAGGGTGAAACTCAGGCGTGCGCCGCCGAGCTGTCCGCTGCCGGCTTCCATGCCGCCGTGATGCGCCTCGATGACGGAGCGGCAGATCGCCAGCCCCATGCCCATGCCGTCCGGCTTGGTCGAATAGAACGCGGTGGTCAGTTGATCGATGCCCCGGCCCTGCAGGCCGGGACCGTTGTCGTCCACATCCACCCGCACGAAACGCTCGCCGACGCGCGCCGCACCAATGCGCAACTGCGGTGACGCGGGCAGCGACGGGAAGGGGATCGAGGCTGCCGTCGATGTCGGGGTAGGTGCAGATGCGGATGCGGATGCCACGGTCGGCGGCAGCGACCGGCCCTGCCATTCATCCACGGCGTTGCGGATCAGGTTGATCATCACCTGCTCGATCAGCACCGCATCGGCCAGTACCTCCGGCAGGTCGCCGGGCAGGGCCAGCTCGACGCGCACCCCGCGCAGGTCGCGCTTGAGCAGCGACAGCGCCCGACCCACGATGTCCGGCACCGCGCAACGCTCGGGTTGCGGCGCGCGTCGGGTCAGGAAGGCGCGGATGCGTTGCACGATCCGGCCGGCCTCGGCCGCCTGCTCGCCCAGGCGGCGCAGCGCCTCCATGACGATGTCCTCGGTCTGTCCGGACCGCTCCAGCGAGCGGATCGCCCCCGCGTTGTAGCCGGCGATGGCCGCCAGCGGCTGGTTGAGCTGATGCGCCAGCGCCGAGGCCACCTCACCCAGGGTGCTCAATCGGGCCTGATGCGCCAGCGCCTCGGTCTGGCGGCGCTCGCGCTCCTCGGCCTGCTTGCGGGCGCTGATGTCGACGATGGAGCCCATCCAGCCGATCTGCCGCCCGCTGGCATCCACCAGCGGCGCTTCGAGGATCATCACGTCCAGCACATGGCCGTCACGATGCAGCCAGCGTGCTTCATAGCCGTCGCGCGGTGCGCCGCCGGCCATGTTGCGCTGGTGGCGTCGCAGGTTGTCGTCCATCTCGTCGGGCAGCCAGTACGGCATCGGCGGCAGCCGGCCGATCAGTTCGTCCGGACTGAAGCCCACCAGGTCGCAGAAGGCCCGGTTGAGGTGGGTGAGGCGGCCTTCGAGGTCGCGGCCGCGCAGGCCCACGCTGAGCGAATCCTCCACCGCCCGGCGCCAGGCGGCCTCGGTGCGGGCTTCGCCTTCGGCCCGACGCACCTCGCGCATCTGCCGCCGCAGCATGCCGCTGGCCAGCGCAGACAGCAGGATGAAGACCGCCATCAGCGTCGCCGCCAAGGTGTGCCACCACGGGATGTGGCGGTCGCGGGTATTGAGTTCGAGCCAGGTTTCACGCATGGCGGGGTCGACACTCAGCCGATAGCTCTGCGTGCCCTCGCGCGGCTGCGCATCGCCGGTCTGGGCCAGCCGCTGGCCCAGGGCATCGACCAATCGAACGTCGTACTTCTGCGCCAGCCACCAAGGCAGCGTCTGGCGCAGCAGCGCGGAGGGCGCGAACCTCACCACCATGCGTCCCCCCATGGGCCGCGCGGTGCTCCAGTGGGCGGTCACGCCGCCCTCGTCCAGGCTCACGCCGGTGCGCTCGCGCGGCGGGGCGACCGTCTGCGGCGCCTGCTGCGGCACATGGGCGAGGACGCGGTTGTTGGCATCCAGCACCGTCACACTGACCCACAGGCGACGCAGGCCCTCGGCCACCGCGGGATGACTCAGCAGGGTGTTGTCGTCCACCCGCGCGGGCAGTTGCTGGGCCAGGCGGTCCACGGCCGCATGCTCCGCATTCAGCCAGTCGGACAGCCGCGCTTCCAGCGTCAGCGAATCGGCGATGAGGGTCAGCCGCTCGTCTTCCAGGTCGCGGGCGTCGCTGTGGCGCAGCCACGCCGCCACCGAGGCGGCGAAGGCCAGCGCCAGCACCAGCGGCAAGGCCCAGGTGGCGCGGCGCAGGTGATCGACAGGGGGCAGGCCCGGCGGGCGGGAGGGCGACAACGACGGCATGGCGCCAGTCTAGTGTCCTGCCCCTCGCACAACGGGTGGGCGGGGTTTCGTTTTCCCCCAATGTGGAAGTCCACAACTGGGCGGCGCGCGGGTGGATTTTGACAATCCGCCCATCCCGAAAAGTATGAGGAGACTCCCTTGGCCGCCATCCTGCCCCGCCGTCTGTTGTTGTCCGCCGCGCTTGCGCTGACCGGTTTGTCTGTCGGCGGTACCGCCTTCGCGCAGTCGCCCATCGTGATCAAGCTCAGCCATGTGGTGGCGCCGGACACGCCCAAGGGCAAGGGCGCCCAGCGCTTCAAGGAGCTGGTCGAAGAACGCAGCAAGGGCCGGCTGAAGGTCGAGGTCTATCCCAACAGCCAGCTCTACAAGGACAAGGAAGAGCTGGAAGCGCTGCAGCTGGGCTCGGTGCAGATGCTGGCGCCGTCGCTGGCCAAGTTCGGTCCGCTGGGCGTGAAGGAGTTCGAGGTCTTCGACCTGCCCTTCCTGTTCAAGGACGATGCGGCCTTCCGCAACACCACCCAGACCCTGGGCATGGAGCTGTTCAAGAAACTCGAGCCCAAGGGCATCAAGGGCCTGGCCTTCTGGGACAACGGCTTCCACCTCATGAGCGCCAACAAGCCGCTGCACCATGTGGCGGACTTCAAGGGCCTGAAGATGCGCATCCAGAGCTCCAAGGTGCTGGACGCGCAGATGCGCGCCCTGGGCGCGATCCCGCAGGTGATGGCCTTCTCCGAGCTCTACCAGGCGCTGCAGTCGGGCGTGGTGGACGGTACCGAAGGCGTGCCCTCCAACTTCTACACCCAGAAGACCTACGAGGTGCAGAAGCACACCACGGTCAGCAACCACGGCCACCTGGCCTATGCGCTGATCATCAACAAGAAGTTCTATGACGGCCTGCCCGCCGACCTGAAGGCGGTGGTGGACAGCAGCGTCAAGGACGCCACCACCTATGCCAACGCCATCGCCGCGACCGAGAACCAGCAGGCCATGGAGAAGATCAAGGCCAGCGGCAAGTCCACCGTCTACACCCTGACCCCGGCGGAAGTGAACGAGTGGAAGCTGGCGCTGATGCCGGTCCACAAGGACATGGAAGGCCGCGTGGGCAAGGCCACGGTCGAAGCCGCCTACAAGTCGGCCGGCTTCATCCCGCCGACCAAGTAAGCACCCGGAACCCTCCCGCCATCGGCCGTACCGCCGATGGCGTCTCATGCCGCGCCGTCCTCACGGCGGCGCGGCATTTTTTTTCGCCTGAAGGAGACCGCCATGAGTTTGAGGTGGCTGGACAAACTGGAGGAGACGCTGATTGCGCTCCTCATGGGGACCGCGACCCTGGTGATCGCGATGGCGGTGCTGCACCGCTTCCTGGCCGGCGTGCCCTGGCTGCAGGACTGGATCATCCGCATCGACGTGAGCTGGGCGCAGGAGCTGTGCATCTACATGTTCGTGTGGATGGCCAAGTTCGGCGCGGCCTACGGCGTGCGCGCCGGCACCCATGTCGGCGTGGACGTGGTGGTGCGCAAGCTCCGTCCCGAGCATGCCAAGTACCTGGTGATCTTCAGCCTGCTGGCCGGTGCGGTGTTCACCGCCACCATCGGCACGCTGGGCGCGAGCTTCGTCTGGGACAACGGCGCGCACTATGCCTTCACCCATGCGCTGGGCATCGACAACCCCGACCTGTTCGAAGGACCGACCTCGCCCGACATGGAGATCCCGACCTGGATCGCCTATTCCTGCGTGCCGCTCGGCTCCTACCTGATGTGCTTCCGGTTCCTGCAGGTCTGCTGGACCTTCATCCGCACCGGTGAAGCACCGCATGCGGACCATGGCCATGTGGAAGGCATCGAGGACGACGTGGCGGCCGTGGCGTCGACCCGCACCGCCCATGAGGCTGCCATCACCGCCGGTGACGGTCGCAAGGGAGACCGCGCATGAACACCCTGATCATCTTCTCCCTGCTGGTGGTGCTGATGCTCACCGGCATGCCGATCTCGATCTCGCTGGGCCTGACGGTCCTGACCTATCTCTTCACGATGACGAACGTGCCGATCGAATCGGTCGCGCTCAAGCTGTTCACCGGCATCGAGAAGTTCGAGATCATGGCGGTGCCCTTCTTCATCCTGGCGGGCAATTTCCTGACCCATGGCGGGGTGGCGCGGCGGATCATCCACTTCGCCACCACCATGATCGGCCACTGGTACGGCGGCCTGGGCCTGGCCGGTGTGCTGGCCTGCGCGATGTTCGCGGCGATCTCCGGATCGTCGGTGGCCACGGTGGTGGCGGTCGGCTCGATCATCCTGCCGGCGATGACCAGGCAGGGCTATCCCAAGCAGTTCGGCGCGGGGGTGATCACCACCTCCGGCGCGTTGGGCATCCTGTTCCCGCCGTCGATCAACCTGGTGATGTTCTCGATCGCCACGGCCGGCATGTCGGCCACCGGACCGAACGGCGAGGTGGTGGGCACCGCCTCGGTGGGTCAGCTGTTCATGGCCGGCGTGGTGCCGGGCGTGTGCCTGTCGCTGCTGCTGGGCCTGACCACCTGGTACCGCGCCAGGAAGTACGACTATCCACGCATGGTCAAGGCCACCTGGGCCGAGCGCTTCAAGGCCTTCCGCGACAGCTTCTGGGGCCTGATGCTGATCGTGGTGGTGATCGGCGGCATCTACAGCGGCAAGTTCACGCCCACCGAGGCGGCCGCCGTGGCGGCGGTGTATGCCTTCATCATCTCGGTGTTCGTCTACAAGGACATGGGCCTGAAGGACGTGCCGCGCGTGCTGCTCAAGGCCGCGGCCATGAGTTCGATGCTGCTCTACATCATCACCAATGCGGTGCTGTTCAGCTTCCTGATGGCCTCCGAGCAGATCCCGCAGACCATGGCGGCCTGGATGTCGGCGCAGGGCTTCGGCCTGGTGGTGTTCCTGCTGCTGGTCAATCTGATCCTGCTGGGGGCGGGCAACTTCATGGACCCGGCCGCCATCGTGCTGATCATGGCGCCGATCCTGTTCCCGGTGGCCGCCAAGCTGGGCGTGGATCCGGTCCATCTGGGCATCCTGATGGCGGTGAACATGGAAGTGGGCCTGTGCCATCCGCCGGTGGGCCTGAACCTGTATGTGGCCTCGGGCATCACCAAGATGGGGATCACCGAGCTGACGGTCGCGGTCTGGCCGTGGCTGCTGACCATGCTGGGTTTCCTGCTGGTGGTGACCTACTGGCCGGGCCTGTCGCTGGCGCTGCCTCGCCTGCTGGGGCTGGTGAACTGACGACGCGGCGACCTCCGAGGGTCTCAGGCACGACCTGACCCTCACATGAGAGCTGGACTGAACTGCGCAGCGCAGCCGGGGGACGAAGGAGCCTCATCCCCGTCGAGGCTGCCGCGCATGTTCGCTTCCGTCCGTTCCCCGAGTTCGCCGTTTGATCTGACCATCAGCAGCACCGATGACGAGCTGCCCTCCGCCGACCCGGGCGAGCGTGCCGCTCCGGCCACCGAGGCCATGTTTCACGGCACCGCGACGCAACTGAATCACGACGACATCCTGCAAAGGTCGCGGACCTTCCGGAAACTGACGCAGGTAACGCCGGAAGTCGGGTTGGAACTCGTGTTCAACGACCAGTGGCGCCGCCCTCACCACGACCCGCAGGGCCGCCAAGCCGGCCACGTCGGTGCGCCCCGTGCGCAGGTGCGCTTCGTGCCGGCGGGGCAGAACCGCCGCGAGACCCTGTGGCGCCTCGACCGCGTGACACTCCTGGGGATGGATCAATGGCCGCCTGCGCCCAGCGCCACCACCATCGGTGCCGCAGGTGGACCGCTTTCCGACTTGCTGCTGGATCTGTTCGGCACGCCGCTGCCGCCCGACCATCGGCAGGCGCCACCGGACCCGATGGACAGCCCCGGGCCGACCTCGCCGCAGGACGCACCACGCCGCCCGGTGTCGCGATCGGACGAGCGGCCGCCGACTCCGCCACCGGCCGGCCCGACAGGTCAACCGACCGCCCTCTGGCGACCCTTCGAGTTCCCCTCGCCTGTCACCCGTTCTGACAGCCCGGTTCCTGCCAGCCCGGTGATGGCCGAAGCGGCGCAGGCAAGCGCGGCGATGGCCAGTGCGGGGTTTCATGGCCTGGACCCGCAGGCCGGGCCGCCGTCGCTGTTCCGTCCGATTCCCCGCTACGCCTTTGGCATGCCGCCGGGTTCGTACAGTCGCTACGCTCACCCGAGCTCTTTGCCATCGGCATACCCGCCGACACTGCCTGTTGGCGCACTCAGCGAGCCGTTCTGGACGCCCACGGCCCTGGAGTCCGACACGCAGCCGCCGATGCTCGCCACCCTGCCCCTGGCCAGCCTCGCCGGCCCTGCGGGCAACAGCGGCAGCACGGTGCATTGGCGGTCTCAACACCCGCCCGACGCGGCCCCGACCCGGACGACGTCGGCCGCAGCGGGTCCGACAACCGTCTGGCCCGTCGTGCTCGAAAAATTCCTGCTCGCCCAAGCTCAGGCGGCCCGGGAGTTCCTCAGTCTGGTGGACCGGCTGCCTCAAGCCGTCCGAACCTGCGGCTCAGTCGAAACGGGACTGCGCCTCCTGGGCGTCGATCACCTCTACGAGAGCTATTTCACTCAGGAAGGTCAGCTGAATGCGCGAGGTTTCCTGAGACTGGCCAGGAGCCAATACACCCGGGTCACGCCCACGGTGGTGAAGGCCATTGAGGACAGTGGCTGCTACCGATCGCCTCAATTCAGTGACTGGTGTGTGCACCATGGTTTTCGCATGCAGGACATCCATCAACACTTCTTCAACGGGCAGGTGCTCGCGCAGTCAGGGACCACCCCTTCGGCGGTGCGCCATGTTGGTGGCCCAGGAGAAGTACCAGGAGAAGGTTCGGGAGAGGGCCCGGGAAAAGACTCGGTAAAAGGCTCGGTAAAAGGCCCAGAAGAAGGCCCAGAAGAAAGCCCAGGAGAAGGCGGCCTGGGTGCACCCCGCAGCGCACCTGTGGGAGCGGCAGCCAGCACCTCAAAGCCGCTGTCATCGCTCGCCGCATCGAGGATGTCCCTTCAACGTCACGACAAATTCCTCTCCCTCTGTAAACAGCGCAGGCCGCTCTTGTCGGCTCGGCGCGCCTGGTTAAGGGATGTCGCGGACAAGATGCCAGAGACGACTCAGAAGTATGGGTCTGCCAGGCTGGCCTTGCGGATGCTGAAGGCGCCGGCCTCCTGGCGCGATTATTTCGAATTCGACGGAACGCTGAATGTGTGGGGCGAAAGCAAGTGCAGCGGCACCAGCCCGTCGAGGATGCTCACGAAGCAGGCTCTCCAGCAGATCGTCTCATCCGGTCGCCATCGTCAGCCCGATTTTGCAGACTGGTGCGTGCAACAGGATTTCGCGATGTCAGCCGTGCGCCATATGTTCACTCGGTCAGGAGAGCTCACCAACTACGCGCGAAAAAAGCTGGGTATGCCGCCCCGATTTAGGGGGTTGCACAGCGATGCCCTCCAGCCACAGGGCCCGGCCGAATCCAGTTCGCCAGGTCCGGGAGATGACCGACGGACAGACGCTTCGCCTTCTCCGCCCTCTCCGCCTTCCAAGCCTTCTCCGCCTTCCAAGCCCTCTCCGCCTTCTCCCTCGTAAGCCCTGTTCACGTGGCCTCCGTCGGCGCAGCGGAATACATGGCGCGGCAGTCATCGGCTGCAGCGACGTGCCATCAGCGGCTGCACCTCTGGACTGAACTCGGGATGCCACGACGCGGACGAAGCAACTACATCCTTTCCGAGGCCGCTGCGCATGTTCGCTTCCCTCCACGCTCTCCACACGCCGATCGACCCGACGGGCTCCCACGAACGTCCCGCCACGGCAGCCCTGCCCACACCCGTGGCCGTCTCCCATCAGGCAACCGCCAACCTGGCCTTGACCGAGTCCCTCGCTCGGACCGTGTGTCGTCGCTTTCTCGACAGCCCGCAGGTGCCTTCGACCCTGGGCCTGACGCTTCATTTCGTGGAGAACGCCGATGTGCGCCAGGAGGTCCTGCGGGCGCCGGTGGTGGGCCATGGCTCGGGTCATCTGCGATTCGCGCCGGCGCCCACGGATGGCGGTGAGTCGGGGTGGCGCGTGACCGAGGCGCGTCAGACCGGGGTGGGCTCCCCCGATCACACGGTCATCCATCAAGCCGATGACATGACCCTGGCCGACGCCTTGCTGGCGTTGCTCACCCGCGCCCAGCAGGACGATCTGATCGCTGCCCTGCCGGCACCATTGACGCCGAACGGGCGGCGCATGAGCGCGCGGGATCGACTGCTGGCCGCATGGATGGAGGGCCACCTGCCCGTGCCTGCCGCCCGTTCGCGGCCGTTGTGGCGCCCCTTCAGCCCCAGCCCGCCGTTGCAGGAGACGGCCTGGTCGGCCGGCTCGCACGAGCTTGATCCGCAGCGCGAACCCGCAAGCGGCGGCCCCTCGTCGGCTCAGGCCACCTCTGCGGTGCAGGGCCCGCTCATGCCGAGTCCGAGCACGCCGCCTCCTGACACACGGGTGCTCGCTTCTCGGTTTCGGGCGGCCGCCCAGGCGAAATTCCGGGGGGTGGTCGAGTGCATGCCCCGGATGGTGCTTTCCCAGTCGCGCAAGACCGCGCTCATCGCGATGAATTGCTCCCCGTCCTGGTGCAGGTACTTTCTTCCGAATGGTCAGCTCAGCGCGGCGGGACACAGCCGGCTTTCTCAGAAGCCGTTAACGCCGGTGACGGATGAAGTCGTCCAGTACGTGCTCACCACGAACCGACATCGGCGTCCGGATTTCGAGGCGTGGTGCCTGGACCATCACTACTCCTTGATCGCTATGCGTTCCAAGCTCAAACCCGCGAGGATCAGGGCCATGATCGAGCGCGCCATGCAGGTTCCCGAGAAGGCCCAGGCCCCTTGGGTCGCGGCTGCGCATCGGGAGTTGGCGACGTCTGGCGGATCGTTGTCTCCGCTCGGCGCGTTGCCGCAGGCCGGTGAAACTCCCCGCAGGTTTGCCAGGGCGGCGAGGATCTACGGCAGCGAGGACGAACACGCGTCGTTTGTCGAACTGGCCAAGATGCTGCCGCAAACGGTCCTGCAGTGCAGCAGTGTCGGCGCCGCACTTAGAAAGTTGCGCAAAGGTCGGACCATGCACCGCTATTTCGATCGCAGTGGGAACTTGAATGCCAAGGGTAAAGATCGGCTGAAGAGAAGCCCTTGGCATGGCATCAGTCGCCAGATCCTGACCGAGATCCTGCAATCGCGTCGCTATCTGGACCCTCACTTCGAAAGTTGGTGTCAGGAACAGCAACTTTCGCTGAACGCCATCTCCAAGTATTTCGCGAACGGCGTCGTCAAGTTCCGCACGATGAAGGAACTGGGGTTGACCGTGCCGCCGCCCTCTCACACGGCTGCGTCCTCGGACTGAACTGTGGACGGCACGAAGCGGACCAAGCGACCACATCCTTGTCGAGGCCGCTGCGCATGTTCGCTTCCGTCCGCCTGCCCCACACGTCGATCGATCCGCCGCACGGCCACGAGAGCCCCACCCCGGCGGTGCAGCCCGTGCCAGTGGACCGCGCCCACCCGCGCGCCGAGCATGCGCTGGCGGAGCAGGTCGTGCGAAAGGTGTGTCGGCACTTCCTGGCCTTGCCTCAGGTGCCGTCGACACTGGGGCTCGCCCTGGAGTTCGCGGACGCATCCGGCGTGCGCAAGGTGGTCCTGCGTGACCCGGCGCACCGCCATTGCTCGGGCCAACTGCGATTCGCCCCGATGCCCACGGGCGTCGGAGAGGTCGGCTGGCGCGTGAGTGAAGCGCGTCAGATCGGCGTGGGCTCATCCGGCCATACGATCGTTCATCAAGCCGACGACATGACCCTGGCCGACGCCTTGCTGGCGTTGCTCACCCGCGCCGAGCAAGGCGCTCTGCTCGCCACCGTGCCTGCACCGATGAATCCGCAGGGCTGGCCCATGAGCGCCCGCGATCGACTGCAGGCGGCCTGGATCGAGAGCAGCCAGCCGGCTCCATCCGCCCGTTCGCTGACGCTGTGGCGTCCCTTCTCGACCAGCCCGGCGCTGCAAGAGGCGCCCGGTCCCGCTGGCACGCAGGACATCGGTCTGCCAGGCGCCGATGAAGCGCAAGTCGACGCCCGGGTCGACGGGGTCGACGGGGCCGACGGGGCCGACGGCCGCGCCGGCCGCTCAAGCGATCCGGTCAGCCCTTCGGCGCAGGCCGCGCTCATGCCGAGACCGGCCACGCCGCCCCATGACGCGCGGGTCCTCGGCGCCCGGTTTCGCAGCGCCGATCAGGTGAAGTTCCGCGAGGCGGCGCAACGCATGCCCCAATTGATGCGCACCCAATCGTGCAAAGCCGCGCTCATTGCCTTGGGTTGCCCCACCTCGTGGGTGACGTACTTTCGCGACGAAGGCCAACTCAACTCGAAGGGGCTCAGCCGGCTCGATCCCCACGAGTTGTCGCCGGTGACGGCCCAGGTCGTCCAGCACGTGCTGCTCACTGGCCAACATCTGCGGCCGGACTTCGACGATTGGTGCCGGGCCCATCACTATTCCCTGCTCGCCATGAGGATCCGTCTGACGCCCGAGCGGGTCAAGTCCATGATCCGCCGCGCCCTGCAGGTTCCCGGACAGGCCCACGCGCCCTGGATGCCCGCCGCGCTTGCGCACTTGTCGCAGGCCGGCGCGGCGCTGCCGCCGCTCGACGCCCTGCCGAAACCCGATCAAGACCCCCCTCAACGCGTGAGGCCGACGCAAGTCGGCAGGAATGCCAGCGATACGGCGCCATTGCGCGAACTGGCTCGGATCCTGCCGCAGGCGGTCGTGCGATGTGGCAGCCTCACCGCCGCGCTCAGATCGTTGAACCAGTCTCGCGGCCTGTCCCGCTTTTTCAATCTCGATGGCACCTTGAACGTCAAGGGCGAAGACCGGGTCAATGAAGCCTTCAGGACGCGGATCACTCAGCGTATTGTTCGGGACATCCTGCAATCGCGGCGATATCTGGATCCCGGCTTCAGCGATTGGTGTCAGGCAAGACGCTTCTCCCTGGACGTCATGCAGAAATACTTCGCCAATGGCATCGTCAAACCCCGCGCGATGGAGATACTCAACATGACCGCGCCGCCACCGCCGCCCACGTCAGAACCTTGAGGGGCCAGGGGCCCGCCAGCGAGACCGGTCTGGCGGGACCGCCCGGAGACCCTCCCGGCCTGCTGGGGCGGTATTGATGAATACCTTGGGGCACGCAGCCCGCCCAGCGGGCAAGCCGCTCGGGCGTTCCATCGATCAGGCGCCCAACCCATCAGCCGCCCAACCGATCAGCCGTTCAACGGTTCAGCCGCTCAGCCGCTCAGCCGCTCACGAATAGAGTGTGGCCCGACCTTCACGCACGAAGCCCGCCAGCGTCAGGCCGCAGGCCTGTGCGGTGCGGATCGCCAGATGTGTCGGTGCGGAGACGGCAGCCAGCATCGGCATGCCCGCACCCGCGGCCTTCTGCACCATCTCGAAACTGGCCCGGCTGGTGACCGCCGCGAAGCCCGCAGCGGTGTCCGTTCCCGCCCGGGCCAGGGCGCCGATCAGCTTGTCGAGGGCGTTGTGGCGCCCCACGTCTTCACGGACCAGGCGCACCGCGCCATCCGGCCCGCACCAGGCCGCCGCATGGATGCCGCCGCTGCGTTGCTGCAGGGGTTGGGCCTCGGCCAATTCACGCATCGCGCGTGACAGCACCGGAATCAGCTGGGATCGATCCACCGGCAGCGCAGGCACCGGTTGAGCCGGTGGACGGAAGACCTGATCCAGGTTGTCGGTCCCGCACAGCCCGCAGCCGGTGCGCCCGGCCATGCTGCGCCGGCGCTCCTTGAGCAGCAGCTCGCAGCGCGCGGTCACCCGCAGTTGCAGGGCCACGCCGTTGGGGCGGGTCTGGATCTCGATATCCAACAGGTCCGCCGGGGTGGCGATCAGGCCCTCGCTGAGTGAGAAGCCGAGCGCGAAGTCCTCCAGGTCCAGCGGCGTGGCCAGCATCACCGCCTGCGACAGGCCGTTGTACTCCAGCGCCACCGGCACCTCTTCGGCCACCCATTCCTCGTCCTCGCGCGCCGGGCCGCCCAGACGGGTGGGGCGCACCGTGACCAGGGCCGACGGCAACGGGGCCTCAGTGTCGAAGGGGGAGGTCGGGCAGGTGGGGTTCATGGCGTCTGTGTCGGGGTCGGCGGCAGGTCGGGTTCCGGCTCCCCACGACCGGCAGGTGTGAGGTGGGCGAGCCAGCGGCCGCCGTCCTCGTCCACCGTCAGGCGGACCCAGCCAGGCCCGACCTGGTCACCCACCCGGGCCTCGCTCATCAAGGTGTAGAGGCGCAGCAGCACGCTGACCCGCAGGCCGGTGCGCTTGGCCAGACGGGGCAGGGACACGCCCTTGCCGCCGTCCAGTTCGGCCAGGGCCTGCAACGCCGCCCGGGCCTGCGCTTCGACCGGATCCTCGACGGCCTCGCCATCGCCGGCCGCATGGTCCGGCACCTCGGAGACATCGGCCTCCGAAGTGAGGGCTGGTCCCAGCGTCGGTTTCGGCGCCGGTTTCAGCACCGGTTTCGGCGCCGTTTCCCGCGCTGGATCGAGGAATCGGTCCACGGCAGCCGGCCTGTCGCGCTCAGGCGGTGGCGTCCGCGTCGGCGACGGCGCGGGCCTGCTCCTGCGGCAGCGGCTCATCCTGCGGACGCAGGGTCAGCACCACCGGAATCGACTTCGACGTGGGCGTGCCCGCACCGATGGACACGCTCGACAGCGGCACCAGCGCATTCGTCTCCGGGAAGTAGCTGGCCAGGCAGCCGCGCGGGATGTCGTACTCGATCAGCACGAACTTCTCCGCCCGGCGGGTGTCACCGTCGCTGTAGACGCTGGTGATGTCGACCCACTGGCCGGCCTTCATGCCGATCGCCTTCAGGTCCTCGCGATGGATGAAGACCACGCGGCGATGGCCCCAGACGCCGCGGTAGCGGTCGTCCATGCCGTAGATCGTCGTGTTGTACTGGTCGTGCGAGCGCACGGTGGCCAGGTTGAAGACGACGGTCTTGTGCTCGCGGGCCCGCTCCTGCGCCAGGTGGAAGGGCGTGTCGGTCGGCAGTCGGTGCGCAATGAAGTTGGCCTTGCCAGTGGGCGTGGCCCAGACCCGCTCGGACGCGGTGTTGCGCAGGCGGAAGCCGCCGGGCTGCTTGATCTTCTCGTTGAAGCCCTTGAAGTCGTCGAAGACTTCCTCGATCTTGTCGCGGATGCGGGCGTAGTCCTCCACCAGCCACAGCCACGGTGTCTTGCTGTGCTTGAGGGTGGCGGCGGCCAGGCGGGCGACGATCGCCGGCTCGGACATCAGATGCGCCGAGGCCGGGGCATTCATGCCGCTGGACAGGTGGACCATGCTCATCGAGTCCTCCACCGTCACGCCCTGCGGGCCGGCGGCCTGCATGTCGATCTCGGTGCGGCCCAGGCAGGGCAGGACCAGCGCTTCCTTGCCATGGATGACATGGCTGCGGTTGAACTTGGTGGTGACATGCACCGTCAGCTCGGCCGTCTGCAGCGCCTTCCAGGTGGCCACCGTGTCGGGCGTGGCCGAGGCGAAGTTGCCGCCCAGGGCGAAGAAGACCTTGCCCTTGCCGTCCAGCATCGCCTGGATGGCTTCGACCGTGCCGTAGCCGTTGGCCCGCGGCGGCTCGAAACCGAAGACCTTGCCGAGGCGGTCCAGGAACGCAGGCGCGGGCTTCTCGTAGATGCCCATCGTGCGGTCGCCCTGCACATTGGAATGGCCGCGCACCGGGCAGGCACCGGCACCGGGACGGCCCAGGTTGCCGCGCAGCATCAGCAGCGCCGCGATGTGCTGGATGGTCGCCACCGAGTGTTGATGCTGGGTGATGCCCATGCCCCAGCAGATGATGACGCTCTTGGCCTGCGCATACAGATCGCCGGCGGCGAACAGCTGCGCCTGCGACAGGCCGGATTCGGTCTCCAGCGCCGCCCACGACTCGGCGCGGATGCTGGCGGCGAATTCCTCATAGCCGGCGGTGTGCTCGGCGATGAAGTCCAGATCCAGCACGCGGGGCTGGCCGGCGGCCACGGCGGCGTCGTCGAGCTCGAAGACACGCTTGCACAGCGCCTTCATCACCGCCATGTCACCGCCGATGCGGACCTGGAAGTAATGCGTCGAGATGGGCGTGCTACCCAGGGTGGCCATTTCCAGCTTGTTCTGCGGATCGGCGAAGCGCTCCAGGCCGCGCTCGCGCAGCGGGTTGAAGCTGACGATCTTGGCGCCGCGCTTGGAGGCTTCGCGCAGCTCGCCCAGCATGCGGGGATGGTTGGTGCCCGGGTTCTGGCCGAACACGAAGATCGCATCCGCCTGCTCGAAGTCGTGCAGCGTGACCGTGCCCTTGCCGATGCCGATGGTCGGCTTCAGGCCTTGGCCGCTCGGCTCATGGCACATGTTGGAGCAGTCGGGGAAGTTATTGGTGCCGAACTCGCGCACGAACAGCTGGTACAGGAACGCGGCCTCGTTGCTGGCACGTCCGGAGGTGTAGAAGATCGCTTCGTCCGGCGTCGCCAGCGCATTGAGCTTGGCGGCGATCAGGTCGAAGGCGGCGTCCCAGGCGATCGGCTTGTAGCGATCGGTGGTGGCGTCGTAGACCAGCGGCTCGGTGATCCGGCCCAGGTTCTCGAGATAGAAATCGGACTGCTCGGCGAGCCAGCTCACCGTGTGCGCGCCCAGCACCTCGGGCGTGGCGCGGTGCGCGGTGGCCTCGGCGGCGACGGCCTTGGCGCCGTTCTCGCAGAACTCGAAGGTGGAGCGATGGTCGCGGTCGGGCCAGGCGCAGCCGGGGCAGTCGAAGCCGTCCGGCTGGTTGGCCGACAGCAGTGTCTTGGCGCCCTTCACGGCGATGCCCTGCTGCTGCAGATGCCGGGCCACGCTCTTGAGCGCGCCCCAGCCGCCGGCCGGTCCCTTGTAGAAATGAATCTTTTGTTCGGTCATGAGAGTTACCCCCAGTTCGAACGGGCCCTTTCAGGCCCGTTCAACGCCCCCCGAGGGGGTAGCGGGCCGGCACGCCGCCGGCCCGTCGCCGGGCGCCTCCGGCAGACATCGAGACGGCTCTCGGGGTCTGCCGGCACGCCGGGCGGTCGCAAGTATCAGCTGAAGAACTTCGCCGCGCTGAGCAGCGTGCGGTAAATCCCCCAAGCCAGAGGGATGCTCACCGCCGCCCAGGCCAGTGCGACCAGCGCCACCGGGGTGGCCTTGCCGGCACCCGGGCCGCTGCCCACTTCATTGGCGGCGGCCTTCTCGCTGGCCAGCTTCTTCTCGACGGCCAGTTCGGCGTCGGTCATGAAGTGCTTGTCGGCCACGGGGCGGATCATCAGGTTGGCGATCAGGCCGATCACCAGCAGGCCCACCAGGATGTACATGGTCTGGTTGTAGACCTGGTCCTTGGGGATGCCCAGGCCCAGCTGGTAGTCGCGCATGTAGTTCACGACGATCGGGCCGAGGATGCCGGCGGTGGCCCAGGCGGTCAGCAGACGGCCGTGGATCGCGCCCACCATCTGGGTGCCGAACAGGTCGCCCAGGTAGGCCGGCACGGTGGCGAAGCCGCCGCCGTACATCGACAAGATGATGCAGACCGCGCCCACGAAGGCCAGCTTGTGGCCGGCGGCCGCGCTGCTCGGCAGGCTGGCATACAGCAGGCCGCCCAGCACGAAGAACACGGTGTAGGTCAGCTTGCGGCCCAGCTTGTCCGACGCCGAGGCCCAGACGAAGCGGCCACCGATGTTGAACAGGCTCAGCAGCGCGGTGAAGCCACCGGCGATGGCGGCGATCGCGGCCAGTTGGCCCTTGTCCAGCTCACTGAACGGCAGTTCAAGACCGATCAGCTTGCCGCCGAAGATTTCCTGCAGCATCGGGCTGGCCATGCCGATCACGCCGATGCCGGCCGACACGTTCATGCACAACACGATCCACACCAGCCAGAACTGGGGAATGCCCCACACCTTCTTCACGTGCACATGGCGCTGCGTGATCATGGTGTTGGTGGCCTGGGCCACCGGCGGCGTCCAGCCTTCGGGCTTCCAGCCGGTCGGCGGCACGCGGTAACCCATCGCACCGGCAACCATGAACACGAAGTACACCAGCGCCATCACGACGAAGGTCTGCATCACGCCGGCGTCGGTCGGGGTGGCGAAGTGCTTCATCAGCTCCACCGCCAGCGGCGAGCCGATCATCGCGCCGCCGCCGAAGCCCATGATGGCCATGCCGGTGGCCATGCCGCGGCGGTCCGGGAACCACTTGATCAGCGTGGAGACCGGCGAGATATAGCCCAGGCCCAGGCCGATGCCGCCGATCACGCCCGAGCCCAGGATCATCATCCAGAACTGATGGGTGTGAATGCCCAGGGCCGACAGCAGCATGCCGCCGCACCAGCACACCGCGCTCACCAGGCCCGCCTTGCGCGGACCGGCGCGTTCCAGCCAACCGCCCCAGATGGCAGCCGAGCAGCCCAGGAACACGAAGAACAGGGTGTACATCCAGCCGAGGGTGGCGACATTCCAGTCACACGCGGTGGTGAACAGCTGGGCAAAGAAGCCGACGTCCTTGCCGCAGGCCGCGCCGGTACCGGCGGTCTGCATCATCTTGGACAGCGGCAGCCAGAACACCGAGAAGCCATAGGCCATGCCGATGCACAGATGGATGGCGAGCGCACTCGGCGGCACCAGCCAGCGGTTGAAGCCGGGAGCGGCAATCGTGCGCTCCTTGGCCAGCCAGCTCGATCCGCCGGGGGCGGCCGCCGACGGGTCGTTCAGCACTGAGGACATGGGTTCTCCTGAAAAGAAATTGAGCCGCCACGCGGCATTTATGGACGTCATCCGGCAGTCAGGACCCTCCTCCTGCCACCGGACGTTTGCGATCTTGCGGACAGATTTCCGCCACGGCATGCGTGTAACCACCAGCAGTTCAAGGCGGCTTCACGAGGGCGTGAGGACTCGCTCACCGGTTACAACCGGAAAAGATTGAGAACATCCCATCGCAACAGTCGCCATATTGACGCAAGTCATTGACAAACACTCACAACCCCACCCGCCGTTCGGACATCTATCGCACGAAACCGACGTTTGGTTGTGTCATGCAGGACCAGCGGTCTGACCGGGGCGCCACCCGGACCGGGAGACGCACCAAAGGGCGTTTCGCGCCCTGCACCGGTGCTGGGCACAGGCACGTCAAGCGGGCGTCACCGCCATGCCTGCGAGGCCCTACCGCAGCGAAATCGCGATGCCATCGCACATCCGAGCGAAAGCTCGTGCACGAACATCGCACCAGAGATGAACATCGACCTGCCCATCGGCTCGAGCCCGGCCCATCGATCGGGTCGATGAGGCGGTCCCGGCGGCCTGATAAAGGTCGCATTCGCGCCCCGTTGGCATGGCGTTGTGGCTTGAACACCGGCGCTTGGGCCGCTCAGCCGCCGTCCCTGGCGAATGCAGGCTTGACCGAGCACGAAGGCCGACACCTCGTTTCCAAGCGCGATCGAACACCCCCGAGCGCCGGAAACGATCGTGCGACGGGCGCCATCCGCGGTGCCGGCTGTCCCGGATGGGGCAGGACAAGCCACGCGCCGGCCCTGACGATTCGAATTCCTCCCATCCTGGCCGCGCCGATGCCGCCTCTCGGATCCGGCATCGCCACCCGCCCCCCCGTCTTCTGATCCACCGAAGTCCTGCCATGACGACCCACCCTCAGCGCACCGCGCCCCCGCCCCCGACTGAACCGAGCGCCACGCACGCGGCCTCTGGCGCCCACGGCGCCGCGCCGATGTCCTCTGGCTGGGCCGCCACGCTGCTGGCCGCCATCGCCGGCTATGTGGACACCCTGGGCTTCGTCGCGCTGTTCGGCCTGTTCACCGCCCATGTGACCGGCAACTTCGTGCTGATCGGTGCGGAGCTGGTCCGGCCGGGCCATGGCGTGCTGTTGAAGTTCCTGGCTTTCCCGGCCTTCGTGCTGGCGGTCGCGGCCTCTCGGGTGATCGCCCTGTGGCGGGAGTGCCAGGGCCGACCCGCCCTGCGCACCCTGCTGCTGGTCCAGGCGGTCTTGCTGCTGGGCTTCATGGCGGCGGGCATGGTGGGGCATCCCATCCGCGGCACCGATGCGCCGTGGCCGATCGCGGCCGGCCTGCTGGGCGCGGCGGCCATGGGCCTGCAGAACGGCACCGGTCGCCTGCTGCTGTCGAAGCTGACGCCGCACACCGTCATGACCGGCAATGTCACCCAGTTGGTGCTGGAGCTGACGGATTTCCTGCTGGGCCATCGCAACCCGGAAGTGCGCGGCCGCGTGGCCAAGCTGGCCTGGCCGATTGCCTCCTTCGGGGCCGGCGCGATCCTCGGCGCGCTCGGTTATGTGCAATTTGGCTTCATTGCCCTGCTTCCCGCCGCCCTGGCGGTACTTTTCCTGGCGCGACGCGGGATTGCGGCCTAGAGTCGAGCTGCAGAAGGCTCAAAGACTGCGCGCGGCAGTCACCGGAGAGGTCCTGGATGGCTCCTCATGCAATCGTCCGGTTGTCCTACACGCGCTAGCGGCATCGCCTCACGCCTGGGACACGCTGCCGGGTTCACAGTTGTCCCTAACCGATCTCGCCGATCGGCCTAGCCCTTCAAGCAATCAAGGAGAGACTGATGAACGCGACCAAATCCCTTGTGACCGGCGCCGTCGCCCTGACCGCTTTCGCCAGCGTGCTGGGCCTGGCTTATGCCCAGGTGGAAAACCCGACCGACACCACCCAGACCCCCGCCATGCAGCAGCAGCAACCGGCTCAGACGACCGACCAGGTCGCCCCGGCTGAGCAGAGCATGCCGGCGAACGACCCTGCGGCCAACAACGCAGCACCGCAGTCGCAGATGCAGTCGGAGGCTCAGTCCACCCAGTCGACCCAAGCCCAACAGCCGGCCGACCAGTGGCAGAACCAGAACCCGACCAGCCAGCAGGATCCGCTGCCGACCGAGCCGACCAGCGCCGGCACCCCGGCCCCGCGCGCCGACCGGAACTGATCGGCCTGAGCCGATCTGATTCGGATCGACTTGTCCCCCACCCACCCTGAGCACCGCCCATGTTGCGCGCTTCCAGCGGTTACGAAACCGGCGACCCGCCCGATGAGGCGGCGTCTCCGGTGACGCCGATGACGCCGGCCACGCCGGCCAGTCCCCTGCGCGAACGCGCCGGGTGGGCGCTCCAGGGATTGGGTCTAGGCGTGGTGGCCGCGCTGCTCGCCTGGCCGGTCGCCACTTATGTGATGAAGCAGGTGCGCCATACGCCGCCGGCTGTCGTCGCCTCCTCTTCACCGGTCCGCCCGGTCGTCCAAGCCCCCGCGCCAGTGCCGCGGTCCGGCACGGCCGATTTCGGAAAGACCAAAGCCTCTCTGCAAGCGCGCCAATTGGCCCAATGGGTCATGGCGGGCTTCGATCACGGCGGACGCCCATTCGCGATCCTGGACAAGCGTCAGGCGCAGGTGTTCGTCTTCTACCCCGATGGCAAGCTCGCCGGCTCGACGCCGGTGCTGCTGGGCTACGCCTCCGGGGATGACAGCGTTGCGGGCATCGGGCTGCGTCCGATCGCCGAGGTACGCCCCTCCGAACGCACCACGCCCGCAGGACGCTTTATCGCCCAGCCGGGCAAGAACGCCCTGCACGAAGACGTGCTCTGGGTGGATTACGACGCCGCGGTGTCCATGCACCGGGTGCGGGTCACCAACCCGGCCGAACGGCGTTTGGAGCGTCTGGCTACGCCCTCGCCCAAGGACAACCGGATCAGCTACGGCTGCATCAACATGCCGGTGAAGTTCTTCGAGAACCAGCTCTGGCCGATCCTCGGCAAGCGCGGCGGCATCGTGTATGTGCTGCCGGAGAAGAAAACCGTCGAGACGGTTTTCGCCGATCAGATGCGGCGTGCCAAGGCCGGTCAGGCGACCTGAGCCACACGGTTTCAAAAACTCACGCCTCGTTGACGACCGCTTTCTTGCAGTGGTGTCACGCCCCGCACGCGAGCTTCGGCTCGCGTTTTCGCTGATGCCTACGGCGATCGCGGCCGTCCAACGCAACAAGCGCCGATGCGCGGCGCCCCCCGTGGTCCTTGCTGCCGGCTGTCCCCTGGATCGTGAATTGCTGTCGCCACGACAAGCAATGAACACAGGAGACCTTGCATGCCCCCCGCCACGCCCCGCTTTCGACCGTCTGCCATCACCCACGGGCTGGCTCAGGCGCTGAGGTCCGCCGGCGCCGCGCCACGTCTGGCCGCCACCACCACCCAACTGGCGCTGAGAGCGGCCGGCGCTTTGGGCGCCGCGGGCGCGGTGAGCGCCGTGAGCGCGATCGCCCTGGGCCTCGCCTCCGACCCGGTCCAGGCCCAGGTCAGTACCGCCACCGTGCGCGGCCAGATCACCGTGCCGGCAGCGGCCACGACGTCGCCCACGGCACAACCGCCAGGCGCCGGGCTGTCCGTGCTCGCCGTCAACCGTGCCAATGGCACGACCTACCGGGCGCGCACGCAGCCGGATGGGCGCTACCTGCTGGTCGGTCTGGCGCCGGGCAGCTACGAGTTGCGGCTGGCCAACGCCGCCGGCGCGGTGATCAAGACTGATCAGATCACCCTGGCCGTCGGCGAGATCGCCTCCCACGACCTGGAGGCGGGCCCCTCGACCGCCACCGATGCCGCTGCGGCGGACGGCGCGACGGTGGTGCAACTGGGCACGGTCACCGTCGCCGGTTCGTCCATCCGACAGGGCGTGCGTGATCCGCAGGTGGGCACCACCGTGTCGCAGAAGATGATCGAGGCGCTGCCGCAGAGCACCCGCAACTTCCTCAGCGCGGCCGATCTGGCGCCGGGCGTGTCCTTCTCCAGCGATGCCAGCGGCGTGAGCCGCCTGCAGTCCGGCGCTCAGAACAGCGACCATGTGAATGTGTTCATCGACGGGGTCGGCCAGAAGAACAACATCCTGCGCGGCGGGCTCAGCGGCCAGGACAACTCGCGCGGCAATCCGTTTCCGCAGTCGGCCATTGCGCAGTACAAGGTGCTGACCCAGAACTACAAGGCCGAGTTCGATCAGGTCAGCAGTGCGGCCATCACCGCAGTCACCAAGTCCGGCACCAACGAGCTGCACGGCGAGGTGTATGGGGACCGCACCGGCACCAACTGGCGGGCGATGAATGCGCTGGAAAAGGAGCGCGAGGCCCAGGGCGTGTCGCGTCCGAGCTCGCAGAAATACGAGTACGGCGGCAGCATCGGCGGGCCGATCGTCAAGGACCGTCTGCACTTCTTCTTCGCCTATGACGGCAAACGCATCGAGGATTCCCGCCAGATCGCTGGCCAGAACTTCGAGAAGCTGCCGGACGCCGGCATCGTCCCGGCGCTGCGTGGGCGGCGCGGCAACCAGGTCGATCCCTTCGATGAGGATCTGCTGTTCGGCAAGCTCGATGCGCAGCTCGATGACGCCCATCGCCTGACCTTCACCGCCCGCCTGCGACGCGAGACCGACCGCATCGCCGAAGACCGCAACCTCTCGCTGCCCGGCAATGACAAGGAACGCCAGAACGACGAGACCCGGATCGACCTCAAGCACGAATGGACCCGCGACGACTGGCTCAGCGAAGCCCGGGTCGGCTATGAGGACTACGAATGGAATCCCGCGTCGGCCTCGGACACGGCCTTCGTCCGCTACAAGGTGTCCACCGCCGTGCCGCAGGCCTTGGCAAGCTCCCAGGACGTGATCCTGGACGGCGGCTCGCCCGATGCGCAAAAGCGCAAGCAGCGCGGCATGTTCCTGTCAGAGGAACTGAGCTACACCGGCTTTGATCGTCATGTCATCAAGGGCGGCGTGAAGATGAAGGACATGCGCTACGACCTGAGCGGCACGGCCAACGCGGTGGACATCGTCGATGTGCTGATCGACCGCAGCACCGGCCTGCCCTACTGGGATGGCGCCAACTGCCTGGGCACCAACATCTCCAACAACGGCAGCACCAGCGACCAGTGCAACATCCGTCGCGCCGTAGCGCCCTCGGTGGCCAACTTCAAGAACCGCCAGTGGGGCCTGTACCTGCAGGACGACTGGAGCCTCAGCGCGAAGCTCGAACTCAACCTGGGCCTGCGTTGGGACTATGAAGACAACATGCTCAACAACGGCTATGCCACGCCCACCGACCGCGTGGCTGCGCTGTTCGCCGCGGACGTGACCCGATTCGGCATCGCCCCCGCCGCGGGTCAGACCTATGCCCAGTCGCTGGCCAAGGGCGGCATCGACATCAGCCAGTACATCAGCAGCGGTCAATCACGGCAGGCGTTCAAGAACGCCTTTGCGCCACGGGTCGGCTTCTCCTACGACGTCCTCGGCAACCGCGCCACGGTGGTGTTCGGCGGCTACGGTCGCAGCTATGACCGGACGATGGCCAACCATGCGCTCGACGAGCTGCAGAAGAACCAGCCGGCGAACGGCGAGATCTGGCTGATTCGCAACGATCTGAAGATGCCCTATGCCGACCAGTTCAGCATCGGTCTGCGGCAGGCGCTCTCGCCCACCTGGAACGGCGAGATCGCCCTCAGCCGGGTGGAGGAGAAGAACCAGTTCGCCTGGTTCAGCGGCAACCGCGATCCCAACGGCGGCTTCGGCACCCAGAGCGCCGTCGATCCGCTGTGGGGCGGCCCGAATGGCTATGGTCAGTTGGTGCTGGGTGATGCCATCGGCCGCTCGCGCACCGATGCCGTCTTCCTGAAAGCCGAGCGGCCGTACAACGAAGCCACCGGCTGGACGGCCACGCTGGCCTACACCTACAGCGAGCCCAAGACCACCAACCGCGAGTGGACCAACGACATTTTCGACTGGACCTACGGCCGCCCCGGCCGCGGCTGGAATCCGAGCACGCTGGTGGACCGCCACCGCCTGGTGGGCGCCTTCATGACCGACAAGCTGCTGCCCTGGGGCATGAGCTTCTCGGCCAAGGCCACCTACGCCAGCGGCTTCATCCGCCGGCTCACCAACTGTGTCCAAGGCGCGGACGCCTGCGTGCTGCAGTCGAGCGACTCGCCCAGCTACCGGCAGGTGGACATCAGCCTGGGCAAGGAGTTCCGCTACGGCATCCACCGCGTGGGGCTGCGGCTGGATGTACTGAACCTGTTCGGCGCGGACAACTTCAACGGGTTCGACGACTGGGTGGGCACCGCCCCGGCAGCCGGGCAACCCGCCAACCGCCTGGGCGGCGACAACCTCAACCTCGACAAGCCCAACAGCGCCCGAGGGGACAACCGCGCATTGCGGGTGGTGATGAACTACAAGTTCTGAGGCATTGGCATTGGCATTTGCATCGGCAGTGGCGTGGGCATTCGCATCCGGGGCCCATGACGAGTGGCCGGCCGCACGGTGGTGGCGCTATGCTGGCCCACTCCTTTCAAGTGGGGACACAGGTGCCATGACGACTGCCTTGCTCATCATCGACGTCCAGCAGGCGCTGTGCGTAGGCGAATACGCGTGCCATGACATCGACGCCGTGATCGGGCGCATCAACGGCTTGATCGCGCGAGCTCGCGACACCGGCACGCCGGTGATCTTCGTCCAGCATGAGGAAGCCGACTCGGGCCTCCTGACCCACGGCAACGACGGCTGGCAGCTCGATGCGCGTCTGGCCGCACGCCCCGAGGACCCTCGCGTTCGCAAGACCGCACCCGACGGATTCCATCGCACCGAGCTGAGCGCCACGCTGCAGGCCTTGGGTGTCGATCACCTGGTGATCTGCGGCCTGCAAAGCGACTTCTGCGTCGATACAACGACCCGTCGTGCGCTGTCGCTCGGCTTCGGGGTGACGCTGGTCGAAGACGGCCATTCCACCATCGCCAACGGTGAGCTGACGGCGCCGCAGATCAGGGACCATCACACCTTGATCCTGCGCCATCTCCACAGCTTCGGCCCCGCGATGAGCGCGAAGCCGGCGGCGGAGATCCATTTCGATCCACGGTGATCGTTGGGGGATCGAAGGCATCCGCGAGGCGCAGGGTCATGTCGGCAATCTCGGCAATCTCGGCGATGGCGGCCATGTCGGCCATGGCGACCATGTCGTCCGACCCCGCGCACTCACTGCCCGTCATGCCAAACCACCATGCGCATCGCGGACGTCACTTCAATGCCGCAAGGCGCGACAAGGTCTCATCGCACTGATCCAGCGTCGCAATGCATTCAAGGCCGCGGGTCTCGACCTCGGCCATCAGCACCAGCCAGGCGTTGAGCCCGTCCAGCGTGACCTTGGTGCGGGCGGTTCGGCTCCAGCCCCGTTCGGCCAGCTGCCCCAGGTAAATCCAGGTCTGTCGCCGCGACAGGCCCGACAGCTGACCGATGCACGCTTGCGACACCGGCAGCGCCAGGCTGTTCGTCGCCCCGCCGGCCGGCGCGGTGCTGGTGAGCGCGGTGGCCAGAGTGGCCAGCACACTGACCAGCCGCTGCAGGCCATTGCCGGCCAGGCGCATGGTGATCTGATCCTGCAAGCGGGACGCGGTGGCCGCATAGAGCTCGCCGGTCTCGGCACTGCGTTGGAGTGCATCCCGGTCGCGCACCCGGGTCAGCGGGATGTGCAGCGTGGTCACATCGACCAGGGCGGTGACGTCATAACGCGCCGCGAGCTTGCCCAGCGGGGAATCCGCGCCGATCACATCGCCCAGCCACAAGGCGGCCACCGCCACGCGGGTGTCCGCCGCCACCGGGGCGGCCAGGAACGCCGCACCGCCGCTGATGGCAATCCATTCCGCCAGCGGGCTGCCGGCGGAGATGATCGTCTGCCCGCGGCGATAGGTCCGCACCTGGCCGTCCGACAGCCAGTGATCCGCGGCGCCATCGATGGGCGTTGCTCGCTTCCCTCTTGAACTCATGGGGTGTGGTGATGATGGTCGCCGCCAGTGCTCCGCCCTCCACGTCCAGGCGCGGATGCAGTGCGGCGAGGGTTGGTTATAGAAGCGGACAGGCGTCAGCGATCGCTGGATAAGGCCGGTGCCTGCCGCCCCAAATGAGGCTTGACGCGCCAGGCCGGTCCTGCGTGCCGATGCCGGCTCACCAGATCGACAGGCTGCGCGCGAGCACCCGCTGCAGCCAGGTGCGGGACGACGCCTCCGACACATCGCCCTGTGCCACGCTCTCCAGGCTGGCATTGACCACATCGCGGGACGACACCACGTTGCCGGGCCGGATGTCGCGCGGATTGACGATGCCGGAGAAGCGCAGCGTGCTGACGCCCTTGTTCAGACCCACATTGCGCTCGCCGGCCACCAGCAAATGGCCGTTCGGCATCACATTGATCACGCTGACCGCGACCTGGGTGACGAAGCTGTTCTCGGTCTCGGTGGTGCCGGAGCCCTTGAACGAGTCGCTGCCCGCTGCGGACGCATCCGCATTGAGCAGCCGGTCGACGATGCCCACACTGCTTCGCCCGCCCGGCCCCTTGACCGACAGCTTGTTGTCGCGGCTGGTGTCGGTGGTCTGCTTCTGGCGCGCCTTGATCGAGTCGTCGATGTCCACCTTCATCGTGTCGCCGATCGCGCTGGGGCGGCGCTCACCGGAGAACAGCGAGGTGGTGGCCATGCTGGCCTGATAGATGGCGCCGTTGTTGGGACGCTCCAGATACATCGGGGCCTGCGGCGGCGTCACCACCATCGGCCCCGGCACCGTGGGCGTGGGCGCACTGGCGCAAGCGGCCAGCATCAGCGAGGCCAGCGCCGCCAACGCGGTTGACGTGCAGCGGGCGACCACCGTCGTGCGGGCGCCCGGGGTCGGGTGTCGCGCCGTGGGGCGATCATGTGGATCACACGGATCGATGGTGAACATGCTCTCTCTCCCTGAAGTGATGTCGGCCGCAGGTCGCGTTCCGGTGGTTCCGGGTGCGTCGGAGGTCCTGATGAACGCCCGAGCGGCGCCTGCGGTCTGCGGTCGTTCGCTCAACTCTCGAAGCCGGTGATCAAGGCTTTCACCACCGGTGCGATCTTGTGGCGGGTTGGCGCCCATCGGGCCAGACCCAGGTTCTGGTCGATCTGATAACTGCTGGTGGCCATCAAGGTGCCGTCGGCCCGATGCAGGCTCAAGGCGGCGGCGCTCAGGTTGGGCCGATAGCCGCTCGCCATCGGCGGCACGCCCCATTCGATGGTGGCCACATACCGCAGCCAGACGCCGCATTGCTGCAGGCCGGTCCCCGGCTCATAGACCCGGCTCTCGACGCCCTGACCGCGCAGCTCCGCCTGCAGCGCCGGCACCAGATCCTCCAGCGGCGCGTTGCGGTTGTATTCAATGCAAAGGTCGCGCACCGGCGCATCGCCGTGATGCACCGTGTGACTGGCCTTGGCCGGCGCGGCGGTGGCGATCGCGGCGGAAGTGGCCGTGCCCGTGGCCTTGACCAGCTCCCATGCCGGCAAGGGGCTGAGCACCGAACAGCCGCCCAGCAGTGCGGCCATCAGCGGCAGGACCAGCCCCAGCGTCCACGGGTGGGGCGACGCGGTCAGGCCTTGCCCTCCGCGCCTGCGCCGCATCGGCGTGGGCTCCTGGGCGGACAGAGCCCGGACGCCGCCGCCCTGCTCCGACGCGGCGCTCCAGGCGGGCGGGGCAGGCCGCTCGCTCATGCCAATTCATCCAGGATGGCGCCGCCCGCCAGCGCGCCGAGGACGCCGTAACCGGCCACGGTGGCGACCACATTGACGGCGCCATCCACCAGTTGCCCGCCCAGGTCGGACAGGCCGGTGGCCACCGCCTGGGTGCCGTCGCCCACGCCTTGCGCCACCCGGCCGGCCGCCTTCGACAGCCCGTGCAGCACGTCCGCGCCCGCATCGGACATCTCGCCGACCGCGTCGCCCACCACATCGGCGGTGGATTCGGCCAGGGCGACCAGGCTTTGCGGACTGAAGGTGGCGGTGACGCCGAGCACCGGCAGGCCGATCGTCAGCCCAACTTCGGGTGACGACGCGCGCGGCGTCGGCGGCGCGGCTGCCGATGCGGCACCGCCTGCGGCGGCCGAGCGGCCGGCATCGGTCGATACGCCGGTGTCCGATGTTGCGGAAATGCGATTCATCGTGCGGGCCTCCGCGATCGGTCGATCAAAGGCGGGCGGCCAGCGACAGGGTGTCGGTGGTCGTCGCCGGGGAGCCCCCTGCGATCGCAGCGGCGGGTGCGGAAGCAGCGAAAGGCGCAGATGGCGCGGAAGGCGCAGACCGCCCTGACGCAGGGGCCGCCGATGCCGCCATGCCGGACCGAACGCCCGTCGACGCGGCAGCGGAAGACCCACCCGCCGGGGCGGCCGGGGCGGCCGGGGCGCTGGCCTGGGCGTTCTTCAACAGTTTGGAGAAGTCGCCCGCCGGCGGGGCGGAGGGCGCGGTGCGCGCGGAGGTGCTGGCGGGCACGGCGGCAGCGCCGTGGGCCGACTTGGAAGCGGCGTGGACTTGCATGGCGAAGCTCTCGTTCAAGGGTGTGAACGGATTCTTCGCAAACTTGAGCCTGGACAAGGCTCGATAACGCAGGGATCCGGCGCGATCCCAGCCGCCTGGGTGATGTGGTTCACCGAAGCGTGGGCGCAGCGCCGCGCGCTGCGCACGGCGGGTCCAGGCGACGCCCGGGCCCCGCGCGGGCGATCAGCGCCCGTCGAGCTGGTGGCTCATCACTTCTGCCCACTCATCCCAGGTGGACTCATGGACTTCCAGCCCATCCAGCGGCGGTGCCGCTTCGGGCTCGGTCGCCGGCGCCTGACGGCGCTGCAGCAGCAGATCCGTCTGGCGCAGGATGCGTTGCATCACCAGGCTGAACTGGTGTTGGTGGTGCGGGGGTTGGACCCCCAGTCCCTCGTTGTGGCCGTACCGCATGTTGTTATCTCCCGTCGAGTGCTCACTATCGGCGCGGGACGGCGGACGGGATATCCCACCATGGGGTGTATCAGCATGTGTCTGGATGGGATCGGGGGCGGATCCGGTAGGGGGCCGGGAAAGGATCCGGGAGGGATCTTGGAGGAGACGGGGGAGGCCCTCAGGCGGAGGTCGGACCGGTTCAGATCACCTGTCGGAGCAAGGCATACAGGGCCAGCGCACCCGACACCAGGGCAAAGACCGTCTTCATGGAGCGGCTGGCAATGAAGGCGCCAATCAGGCTGGACACCAGGATGGCGGCAAAGATGTAGTTCGTTTTCATGGGGCGCGATTGTGGCGCCGCCTCAGAGGGCCGGACGGTTGATTTCGACCGTGATGTGAACCAGTTCCTGATGCACGGCCAACAGTTGCTTGAAGTCGGCCGGCGTGGCGTCCGACGTGGTGACCAGCGCCACGATGCAGGCGTACTGCGCCCGGCCCACCCGCCACACATGCAGGTCGGAGATCGACGCCGGCCACGGGCTGGCCTGAATCACCTCGCGGATCTCGGCCACCACCGGGGCGTCCATCTCCGCATCCAGCAGCACGCGGCCGGTGTCAATCAACAGCCCTCGGGCCCAGACCGCGACCAGCACCGCGCCGACGATCCCCATCACCGGATCCAGCCAGTCCGCCCCCCACCAGCGCCCACCGAACAGCGCCACGATCGCCAGCACCGAGGTCGCCGCATCGGTCAGCACATGGACATAGGCCGCGCGCAGGTTGAGATCATGCTGGGCAGGGCCGGCGGCGACGGTCCCAATCGGCGCGCGCGGTGCGTCGTCCGCATGACCATGACGATGAACGCCATCGTGGTCGTGGTCGTGGTCGTGGTCGTGGTCTTGGTCGTGGTCGTGTCCGTGTCCGTGTCCGTGTCCGTGTCCGTGTCCGTGTCCGTGTCCGTGTCCGTGATGATGGTGTCCCCCGCGCAGCAGCCAGGCGCAGGCCAGGTTCACCAGCAGACCCACCGCGGCCACGGCGATGGCCTCGTCGTAATGGATCGGCGAAGGCGTCATCAGCCGCTCCACCGACTGGAACAGCATCAATCCGGCCACGCCCACCAGCAGCAGCGCACTGCTGAAGCCGCCCAGGATCTCGATCTTCCAGGTCCCGAAGGCGAACCGACCATGGCCCGCCCAACGCCGGGCGGCGCCGTACGCCAGCACCGCCACGCCCAGCGCCACGGCATGAGAGCTCATGTGCCAGCCGTCCGCCAGCAGCGCCATCGAATTGAACACATAGCCGCCCACGATCTCCGCCGCCATCATGAGCACGGTCAGCAGCACCGCCCATCGGGTGTTGCGCTCGGCCAGCGGATTGCCTTCATCGAAGACATGCGAGTGATGCCAAGGAGTGGGCGTTGGTGGGATCGTTGGAGACATGGTGGTCAGGGTGGCAACGGGCGCGGGGCGGACAAACTGGGGCGAGTGGGCGGAGCGAATGAGCGGAGCGAATGGGCGAAGCGACTGGGCGAAGCGACAGGGCGGCCGAATACTCCCCCCCAGTATAAGCAGCCCCCTCGGCAGGGCTTCTAGAATGCGCCGATGGCACATACCGTCACCGGGAAGAAGAAGCTGCTCACCCGCATCCGCCGCATCCAGGGCCAGACCGCGGCGCTGGAGCGCGCCGTCGATCAGGGCGCCCAGGACGCCGATTGCCTGGCGGTGCTGCAGCAGATTGCCGCCATCCGCGGCGCCGTCAACGGCTTGATGGCGGAGGTGCTGGAAGGCCATGTGCGGGAGCACCTGGGCGATCCCGACCTGGATGCCGCCGCCCGCGCCCGGGACACGGACGCCGTCATCACCGCACTGAAATCCTATCTGCGCTGACCTCGCGCACGCCGTTTGCCGGGCGATCGCTGCGGCGCCGCCGCGGAGCAAGCCGCATGCCAAATGGGCTACGCAGGAACGCGGACGGCCCTGCGGACCGCCAACGGTAGACTGCGCCGCACTGCAGCGACTGACCTTGGGGAACGGCTTGGAGCCAGAACAGAATTCAGCGGTACGGGTGGTGGTGCTGGGCGGATCCGCCGGCAGCATCGAAGTGCTGGGCACCGTGCTGTCCGGACTCCCGGAGGAGCCCGGCTTCGCCGTGCTCGTCATCACCCATCTCGACCCGAATGAAGAGACGCGGCTGCCGGAGTTGCTGCAGCCGCGCACGGTGCTGCCGGTCGAGCGGCTGGAGCATCTGCGCAAGATCGAACATGGCCGCATCTATGTGATGCCGGAGAACGCCAGCGTGATGGCGCTGGACGGCCACTTCCGGGTGACCCGTCGACCGCCGGGCCTGCATCTGCCGATCGACACCTGCCTGGCGTCGATGGCGCAGGATCCGGACGTCAATGCCGCCGTGGTGATCCTGTCTGGCGCGGGTCAGGACGGCGCGGCCGGCATCGTCGACCTCAAGGCCGCCGGCGGCCTGGCCATTGCCCAGGCCCCGCAGACCGCCGCCCATGACGGCATGCCCACTGCGGCCATCAACACCGGCCTGATCGACGATGTGCTGCCCCCGGCCGACATCGCACCGAGCCTGGTCCAGCGCTTTGGCCGACCGGACACCCTGCCCGCCGCGACCGGCGCCGAGACCCCGGACCCCAACGCCGATGCGCTGGAAACCGCCCTGGCGCTGGTGCAGCAAAAGGCCGGCGTGAACCTGGGCTATGTGAAGGACGTCAACCTGCGCCGGCGCTTCCTGCGACGGGTGCTGCTGCAGAAGGACCGCGACGTGGGCGGCTACCTGCAGCTGTTGCGAGTCGATCCCAAGGAGGCCGCCAGCCTGCGCGACGATGTGCTGATCGGCGTCACCGCCTTCTTCCGCGATGCCGAGTTCGTCAACGTGCTGCGGCAGACGGTCATCCCCAAGCTGCTGGAGCTGCGCCACGATCCGATCCGGATCTGGGTGCCGGCCTGCTCCACCGGGGAAGAGGTCTACACCATCGCCATGCTGCTGCGGGACGCGCTGCAGAGCGAGGGCTCGAACCGACGGGTGCAGATCTTCGGCACCGACATCAACGAAGCCTCGATCGAAACCGCCCGCGCCGGCCGCTACACCGCCGCCGCGCTGGAGAACGTGCCGCAGCCGTTCCGGGACTCGGCCTTTGTTCCCAGCAACGGCGGCTACCTGGTGGCCAAGGAACTGCGCGAGATGTGCGTGTTCGCGCGGCACAACCTGCTCACCCATGCGCCCTTCTCCGGCATGGGCCTGATCAGCTGCCGCAACATGCTGATCTACCTGCGCAAGGAAGCCCAGCAGCATGTGTTCGAAGTGCTGCACTACGCCTGCCGGCCCGACGGCTTCATGATCCTCGGCCGCGCCGAGGCCGCCTCCGCCGCGGACGGCTTCGAGCATGCCGGCGCGCCGCATCTGTTCCGCAAGCTGAGCGCGGCCCGACGGCCGCGCCCGCTCTTCCCGATCGACGCCCTGCGCCCCTGGGCCAGCGAGGGCAACACGCCCCGCGCGGCCATGCCGCCGCAGCCCGACCGGGTGGCGGAAGCGGCCAACCGGGTCGCCCTGGCCCGCTATGCGCCGCCGGGCTTCGTGGTCAACGACAACGGCGACGTGGTGCAGTTCCGCGGTGATGTCGCGGCCTTCATCTCGCCCGCCAGCGGCGAGGCCACGCTGGCGCTGCCGCGCCTGCTGCACTCCGAGCTCAATGTGCCGGTGCGCACCGCGCTGATCGAGGCCAAGCGCACCGCCCAGCCGGTGCGACGCGAGCGGGTGCAGCTCAATGAGCTGCGTTATGTGCTGGAGGTGCTGCCGTTCGAGGCCGAAGGCGCGGCCCGGCATTTCCTGGTCACGCTGGCGCCGCAGTTCGACGACATCGGTCCCAGCCTGGTGTTGCCGTCGCAGCCGCCGCGCATGGACGATCTGGAGCGCACCGTCACCACCCTGTCCGACGAGCTGGAGGCGACCCAGGCGCAGCTCAAGACCATGGTCAGCGAGTTCGAGTCCGCCAATGAGGAACTGCGCACCGCCAATGAGGAGATGCTCAGCACCAACGAGGAACTGCAGAGCGCCAATGAGGAATTGCAGAGCGCGAAGCAGGAGCTGGAATCGGCGAACCAGGAGCTGATCTCGCTCAATGACGAGCTCAAGTCCCGCAACGACGAACTGGATCTGGTCAATGACGATCTGAGCAACCTGGTCGAAGGCATTCCGCTGCCGGTGGTGTTGCTGGATCGGCAGCACAAGCTCCGGCACGCGTCGCCGCAGGCGGCGCAGCTGTTCGGGCTCTCGCCGGGCGACATCGGCGAGCCCATCAGCCAGGTCAGCAGCCGTTTTGCGGTGGGCGACCTGGAACAGCTGGTGCAGACCGCTGTGCAGGGGCTGGCCGCGGTCGAGCATGAATACCAGGACAACGAGCGGCACTGGTGGATGATCAATGTGCGGGCCTACCGCACCTCCGACGACCGCATCGACGGCGCGGTGATCGCCTTCCAGGACATCCATGAGCTCAAGTGCGCCCTGGACAGCGCCCAGCGCGCCCGCGGCGATGCCGAGCGGGCCAACATCGCCAAGGACGAGTTCCTGGGCATGGTCTCGCATGAGCTGCGCGCGCCGTTGAACGTCATCGCGGGCTGGGCCTCGGTGCTCCGGCAATCCCAGGAGCGGCAGATGCTGAGCGAGGCGACCGCCACCCGGGCGATCGCCACCATCCTCAAGCATTGCCAGTCGCAGTCGCAGTTGATCGACGATCTGCTGGACGTCTCGCGCATCGCCTCCGGCCATCTGGCGCTGGAGATGCGCCCGATCGACCTGAGTGCCAGCCTGCGTGCGGTGACCGAAAGCCAGGCGCCCACCGCCGATGCCAAGGGCCTCACCCTGCAGGCCGGCGGGCTGCAGCAGGCCCATCGGATCCAGGGCGATCCGCGCCGGGTGCAGCAGATCATCGCCAACCTGCTGGGCAATGCCCTGAAGTTCACACCCAATGGCGGGCGGGTCACCGCCACCCTGAGCCGGGTCGGCGCCATGGTGGAACTGGCGGTGGTGGACAACGGCATCGGCATCCGCGCCGATCAGTTGCCTCGCCTGTTCGACCGATTCACCCAGGCCGACAACAGCCGCACCCGCGAATACGGCGGCCTGGGTCTGGGGCTGTCGATCGTCAAGCATCTGGTGCTCGCCCACGGCGGCACGGTGACGGCGTACAGCGATGGCGAGGGCCGCGGCACCCGCCTGACGGTGCGCTTCCCGGCGATCGACTTCTCCGTGACCCCCAGCGACGATGCCCCCGCGGTTCGCAATGTGGCGGCACATGACCTGACCGGGCTGAGCCTGCTGGTGGTGGACGACGATCCCCATGCGCTGGAGGCGGTGGAGCACCTGCTGCGGACCACCGGTGCGGCGGTTCGCACCGCCGGCTCGGTGGCGGCGGCGCGCGAAGCGCTGGACCAGGGCCGCATCGATGCGCTGGTCAGCGATGTGGCCATGCCTGGCGCCGACGGTTATGCGCTGATCCGCGATCTCCGCGAACGAGAGCGCCGCGGCGCCTTCGATGCCAAGGCCTCGGCTGCGGACGGCGCAGTGGTCACTGCGGCCCATCGCGTGGTCGCCATCGCCCTCACCGGACTGGCCACGCTGCAGGATCGGGACGAAGCGATTGCCGCAGGCTTCGACGATCACATCGCCAAACCGGTCGATGTGGACCTGCTGATCGAGAAGCTCGTGCTGGCGCTGCCGCGCTGAGACCGCATTGATGCCGCGCTGAGGCCGCGGGCGGACGGCGGCGTCCCACGCCGGCCTGTGGCCCGCCGCGCCCGCCGCAGCGGGCCATCCGTGCGCAAACCCCGTAGGCATCGGGGACAGCGGTCGTCCCCCTCAGCGCTCGCCAGCGCACACAGGGTCAGGCGAGCGATCTGGCCTGGGCATGTGCATTGCCGATTGGGAGCAGAACAGCGACGCCCCGAGGAGCCAGCGCATGAGCCTTTCGCCCGACCTTCAGCCGGTGCCATTCCAGCCCGACATGGAGCAGACCGAACCCGGCGAGATCGAGACCATCCGGGAACTGGTCGAGGTCTTCCTCGACATGGCCCACACCGTGGCCGACACCGAGGGCCACGCCTTTCGCGCGGTACATGCCAAGGGCCACGGCTTGCTGCGCGGCACGCTCACTGTCCTGGACGACCTGCCCCCGCCCTATGCCCAGGGCCTGTTTGCCCAGCCGGGTCGATACGACGCGCTGATGCGGCTGTCCTCGCCGCCCGCGGAGCAGCTCTCGGACCAGGTGTCCACCCCGCGCGCGCTGGCCCTGAAGCTGATGCGGGTGCCCGGCGAACGGGTGCAGGAGTCCTGGGACCACGACACGCAGGACTTCCTGATGGTCAACGGCCCGGCGTTTTCGCGCGCCGGACCCAAGGACTTCCTCAAGGATGTGAAGCTGCTCGCTGCCACCACCGAAAAGGCGCCCCACGCCAAGGAACTGCTGTCCAGCGTGCTGCAGGGGGCGGAGGCCATGATCGAGGCCGTGGGCGGCGAGAGCGCGCAGCTCAAGGCGCTGGGCGGGGAACCGCAGGCCCATCCGCTGGGCGAGACCTACTTCTCGCAGACGCCGTTCCTCTACGGGCCGTACATCGCCAAGTTCTCGATCGCGCCGGTGTCGCCGTCGTTGACGGCGCTCACCGACCAGCGGCTGCAGGGGGATGACGACGATCTGCTCCGGCATGCGGTGTCCGCCTTCTTCGCCCACAACGGCGAGCCCGCCGAATGGGAGCTTCGTGCGCAGCTGTGTACCGACCGGGACCGGATGCCGGTGGAGGATGCGTCGGTGCGCTGGCCGGAGGAACTGAGCCCGTGGGTGGCCGTGGCCTCGCTGCGGATCCCGCAGCAGCAGAGCTGGCTGCAGGGGCGCAGCCAGGTGGAGGAAGACGAGCTCGCCTTCGACCCCTGGCATGCGCTGGCGGCCCATCGGCCGCTGGGTGCGGTCAATCGGGCGCGCCGGGTGGTGCTGGAGGCCTCGCGTCAGTTCCGCGGGTCATTCAATCGCTGCCCGATCCACGAACCGCGGCTCACGCGCCGGGCCTGAGGCCACCGAAGGACGGGACGCAACGCCGGGGATCAGGCGTGCGGCGCGGTGGTGCCGGGGACGATGGCCTCGACCTTCGGGGCCGACGGCGCTGGGTGCACCCTCTGTCCGCTCTGGTCGCTCTCTCCGCTCTGTCCGCTCTGCGCCTGCTGATGACGACCGCGCTTGACCTCATACATGCGCGCGTCCGCCAATTGCAGGGCTTCTTCAGCGCTCAGGCCGACCGGATTGAGGGCGACCACGCCGACGCTGGCGCCGGCGTAATGCAGCACCTGCTCACCCAGCTCGAAGCGGCCAACGGTGGCCAGGGTCGCGCGCTGCTGCAACGTGCGTGCGGCCAGTTGGGGCTCGCCCCGGTCGATCTGCGGGCCGTTGGGTGCCGGGGCATCGGTCATGTCGGCGCCGGGGCCGACCACCACGAACTCGTCGCCGCCCATGCGGGCCAGCAGGTCCGAGCCGCGCAGTTCCAGTGAGAGTCGCTGGGCCACGGCTTGCAGGAAGCGGTCGCCCACCTGATGGCCATAGCGGTCGTTGATGGCCTTGAAGCCATCGAGATCGATGCAGCCCACCAGCACGCTGGTGCCGTCTCGCACGGCGCGATTGAGCAAGCGCTGCAGGTCGTCGAACAGCGCGCGCCGATTCGGCAGGCCGGTCAGCGCATCGGTCAGCGCATAGGTGGTGAGCCGTTCATTGGCAGTGCGCAGGTCCGCCATCAGGCGCTCGCGCTGGATGAACTGGCTGACCAAGGTCGAGAAGAGCCGCAGCAGGTGTTCCGCTTCCGGTGGGATGGTTTCGCGCCGCGCGCTTGCGGCGCACAGCGTGCCGAGCAGTTCGCCATCCTCGCTGCGGATCGGCGAGCTGACATAGGTCTGGATGCCGAGCTCGCGGGCGGCGACGGAATCCGACCAGCGGGTGGCGACCTCGTTGGTGGCCAGACATCCGCTGTCGAGCGCGCGCTTGCACAGCGTGTCCTCCCAGGGCACGGTGCGGCCTTCGGGGATCTGCAGGTGGCCGACATTGCGGGCGATCTGGACCGTCTGCGACCCGTTGGCCAGATCGATGGTGGTGAAGTAGGTCGACTCCAGGCCGGTCACCGTGCCCAGCATCTCCAGCAGCGGGCGGGTGAGTTGGTCGAGATTCCGCGCCGCAGGAACGGAGGAAGAAAGCTGGGCGAGCAGGGCATCCAAGATCGAGGTCGGTGTCGGTTGTGGGGTCTGTTCGCCATATTGTCACAAGTCGGACAGGCCGATCCCTCCGCCCGGCGCCGTCCAACGACCAGTCATCCGCGCGGGACCGGCTTTTGCCGCTGCGGCGCCATGCGCCATCCACCCGGCGCCGGAGAACCCCATGGCCACCGAGATCTTTCCCGAGACCCCGTCCGATCAGCCCGACGACCGGGCGCGCGCCTCTGCCGCGTCTTCTTCGGCCACCAACACCCTTCGACCGATCACCCGCGAGGGCCACTACCGGGGCGTGACTTACGTCGTCGAGGCGATTCCGGTGGGCGACACCGATTGGCGCGCCCACTTCCGACTGACGGACCTACCGATCAGCGGGGACGACGACAGCCTGCATCCGTCGCTGGATGCCACCTGGGCCACCGAGAACGAGGCCCTGAGTTACGCCACCGAAGCGGCCTGCCATGCGATCGAAACCCGGGAATTCGGACGTCCGCAAGGCCAGGGCCACGGCAGCGGGTCCACCGCACGCCGGACCGACTCGCTGGGGCAATGAGATGACGCGGCAATAAATTCGCTTGCAATTGATTTGCGTGCGAGTTAAAGTTCAACCCATGGCACGCAACACCTCCTCCACCGGCAAGGCCACCACGGTCCGCAGCAAGTCATCCGCACTGGATGCCACGCCGTCCGCATCGGCCAGCGTGCCGCTCGAACTGGATCAGCAGCTTTGCTTTGCGCTCTATTCGACCATGCTGGGCTTCAACAAGGTCTACCGCGATTTGTTGAAGGACCTGAATCTGACCTATCCCCAGTACCTGGTGATGCTGGTGCTCTGGGAGCGGGACGGCCTGACCGTGGGTGAAGTCGGCGAGCGTGTCTTCCTGGACTCCCCCACCCTGACCCCGCTGCTCAAGCGCCTGGAAGCCGCCGGCTTCGTGGCCCGCACCCGGTCCGCAAAGGATGAACGCCAGGTGCTGATCACCCTGACCGACGAAGGCCGCGCCCTCCAGCAACGCACCGCCCACCTCCCGCAGTGCATTGCCAAGGCGGCCGACAGCCCGCTCGATGAGATCCTCGACCTCCGCGACCGCCTGCTCAGGCTGCGGGGACGAATGTCCCGCAGCAGCGCCTGACCGCCTGACACGCGGCCACGGCCACGCCCGGTTCCCCTGCGCCTCGTCGCGCCTTCACTTTCTCAAGTCCACGAGTTCACCATGCTGCGATGTCGTCGTTCCTCGTTCCCCTGATATTTACTTCGCACACGATCTATTAGCAAGCACAACACCACCTGTCTTTTCATCCCTCACTGACCGGAGCACCACCATGAACGCCCTTCGTCTTTCCAAGCAATTCCTGGCCCTCTCTACCCTGGCCATCGCTGTAGCCGGCGCCGCCGCCACGCCGGCCTTTGCAGCCCCGGCCACCGCACCGGCGAAGGTCGCCGCCGCTCAACCGTCGGGCAGCTACATCACCACCCGTGAAGGCGTGCAGCTCTATTACAAGGACTGGGGCCCGCGCAACGGTCAGCCCGTCGTCTTCAGCCACGGCTGGCCGCTGAATTCCGACAGCTGGGAAGCGCAGATGATCTTCCTGGCGGACCACGGCTATCGCGTGATTGCCCATGACCGCCGCGGTCATGGCCGCTCCAGCCAGCCGTGGGACGGCAACGACATGGACCACTATGCCGACGACCTGGCCACCGTCATCGAGACGCTGGACCTGAAGAATGCGGTGCTGGTGGGCTTCTCGACCGGCGGCGGTGAAGTGGCGCGCTACATCGGTCGCCACGGCACCAGCCGCGTGGCCAAGGCGGTGCTGATCTCGGCCGTGCCGCCGATCATGGTGAAGTCGGACAAGAACCCCAACGGCGTGCCCAAGGACGTCTTCGACGGCATCCGTGCGGCGCAACTGGCCAACCGGGCCCAGCTGTACAAGGACATTCCGACCGGTCCGTTCTACGGCTTCAACCGGCCGGGCGCGAAGGTGTCTCAGGGCCTGATCGACAACTGGTGGTTCCAGGGCATGCAAGGTGGCCACAAGAACACCTATGACTCGATCAAGGCGTTCTCGGAAACCGACTTCACGGACGACCTGAAGAAGTTCAATGTGCCGACCCTGGTCATCCACGGCGATGACGACCAGATCGTGCCGATCGACAACGCCGGCCGGGCCTCGGCCAAGCTGGTCAAGGGGTCGACGCTGATCGTCTATGAGGGCGCGCCGCACGGCCTGACCGACACCCACAAGGACCGCGTCAACGCCGACCTCCTGAAATTCATTCGGTAAGACCCCCCCCTACCGGCTAACGCCGGCCCCCCAGGGGGCGAGCAGGGAGCCCGGCAAAGCCGGATCTCCTTGCTCCGCTGGACCTGTCGGCCCTTTGGGCCTCTCCATCAACGTGTCGGGTGGGGCAGCCCTCCTACCGGCTGACGCCGGGCGTCCCCAGGGGACGAGCAGCGAGCCCGGCAAAGCCGGATCTCCTTGCTCCGCTGGACCTGTCGGCCCTTTGGGCCTCTGCATGAATGCGTCGGGCCAAGACGACCTGAAGTAGCCCCCCCCCTACCGAGTGACGTCGACCCCAAAGGACGAGCAGGGAGCCCGGCAGAGCCGGATCTCCTTGCTCCGCTGGACTTGTCGGCCCGGGGGCCTCTTCTTGGGCGCGCCGTCGTCCGGGCAAGCGGATGTCGAGACGCTACGAATGGATGGCGGACTGCCGTGCTCAGGCCTGTTGCGCAAAGGTGGCGATGTACTGCCGGGCCACCGTGCCCGCATGCTGCAGCGCCGCCTCGGCGGAGGGCCATTCGTCGGCCAGCTCATGCCAGGCGGTGACGGCGTGGTGGCCGTCTTCCTCGCCCTTGACGATGAAACGGCCCAGGAAGGGACCTTCGCCGAAACAGGCCAGCAGGTAGGTCCGGCCGAGGTGGTGATGAAGGGTCTGCATGGATGAACGTGCCTCACGTGCAACGTGGATCCTGGCGTCCATCGTCTGATGGATGCAGCCGACTGGCGGCGCGTGCTGGGAGCGCCCGGAACGTGCGCATGCGCCGGGTCAGAGCTGCGCTTGTACACCTTCAATGAGGCACCGTGCGTGAAAACCCGACCCACACCGTCGGCGTTGACGGACCACCCGCTAGATCGAATCTCGCCCAGTCCCCATGCTGCATCGCAGCACGCCACAGAACAGGCATGGCCGCCGGCGACCGATGAGCCACCCATTACCGAGCGCCGCACCTCCCTGCGCCGATCCTCGGCCGGATTGATGCACCGCCGCATGAAGCCACGCAGGCGATGGATTGGCGGTCAAAACGGCTTCGCCCTCTTTACGAAAAGATCTGAAGACGGCCCCGCTGACGACCGCCTTCAGCCTGTTCGCAACCTGCCCGCGCATCACTGGACCGCCTCACACCCTCGTGTTCATCAGGCATTCAGGTCTCCGCGATGACCTGCTCCCAATTCAGTCCGAACTTCAGCAGGTACTTGCGGAGTCGGTCCGCATCATTGATGACGCTGCGCGCTTCCCGGCTGGCCTGGAACAGTTGCCGTCCAGCGTCGGACAGCGTGCGCGCGCCGCGACACACCCGCACCACGGCCGCGAGTTGAAGCTGATCGAACAGATCCATTGCCTCGACAGCCTCCTCGCCCAGCAGGGCGGTGAGGTCAGGCGCGGCAGCGGGACCGCGAGATGACGCGCCCGTGGTCGGCAAGGTGGCATCCCCGCGATCCCATAACCACGCCAGGCGGGCGATCTCGGCCTCCACCAACGGCAGGCTGATGCGCCCGCCTTCGGCCAATGTCGCCAATCGGGTGATGGACGCGCTCAGGTCGCGGAAGTTGCCGCTCCAAGGCGCCCGCGCCGACTGCGCAAAAGCCAGGTAGCGCGTCTTGGCCTCGGCGCTGAAGCGCACCGCGCGACCACTGTCCTGCGCGGCCTGGGCGAGCAGATGCTCCACATTGGGCTCGATGTCCTCCGGCCGGTCGCGCAGGCCGGGCAGGCTGTAGGTCCACAGGTTGATCCGTGCGAACAGGTCGTCGCGGAATCGGCCCGCCGCCACTTCGGCGCGCAGGTCCCGGTTGGTGCCGGCAATCAGCTGGAAGTCGCTCTCGACCTCGCGGTCCGCGCCCACCGGAAGGAAGCGCTTCTCCTCGATCGCCTTCAGCAGCATGGCCTGTTCATCCAGGCCCAGTTCGCCGATCTCATCGAGGAACAGCAGCCCCTTGTGCGCGGTGCGCAGCAGGCCGGGTCGATCCGCCGCAGCGCCGGTGAACGCGCCCTTCTTGTGGCCGAACAAGGTGGACGCCGCGCCGTCACCGCGCAGCGTGGCGCAATTGACGTCGACAAACAGCCCGTCCAATTGGTGCCGCGACTGCTTGAGTTCATACATCCGACGCGCCAGGAACGACTTCCCCGCACCGGTCGGCCCCGCCAGCAGCATCGGCGCGCGTGACCGCACCGCGACCCGCTCCACTTCCTCGATCAGCGCATTGAACCGCCGGTTGCGGGTGGCGATGCCGCGCTTGAGGAAGGCCACCGCATCCTGCTGCGCCGCCTGGAAGCGGCGCGCGATCGGGTCGTAGCGCGACAGGTCCAGGTCGATCAGCGTCATCGTGCCGGGGTCGCCGGCCGTCTGGCGCCGGGGCGGCGAGGTCTGCAGCAGCACCCCGGGGATGAACCGCGCCTCGATCATCAGGAACATGCAGATCTGGGCGACGTGGGTGCCGGTGGTGATGTGGGCGCGGTAGTCCTCACGGGCGGGGTCGAATGGATAGGTCTGCGACCAGTCGTACAACGTGGTGTAGACCTCGCCGAAGTCCCACGGATCATCGATCTGCAGCTCCACCAGCCGCACCTCGGTCTCGGGTGAGACCTGCGCAATGTCGCGCTGCACCAGCCGCGCCAGCTCCAGGTGGCGCGCGGTGAACATCAGCTCCAGCCGGTCCACCACCGCATCGTGATGCTGAACCAGCGACACGGTCGGCCGCCATTTCTCCCACCGGCCGGCGCCCTTCCCGCCGTCCAGCTGGGTGCCCAGGAAGCCGATCACCACATTCTTCTTCGCCATCTCTCGACCTTGTGTTCAAGTCCTGCGCCGTCGCACCGTCGCCGTCGCGCCGTTCGTGGGGGGCGCTGTCCAGGCCTCCGCACCTCCGTATCCATTTTTCTACAGGATTAGCCGTCGCGCTATCTCTATCGATCTGCGAGATGTTGCAACCATGCTTTTGCAATTCCGCAGAAGCATGAAAACATCCATCGCATCAACGACTTGGAAGCGGGCCTCGACGCGGCAGGCAAGACCTGGCACAGGCATTGCAATGAAGGAGGCATCGAGCCATCGACTCTTTCATCGAACACAGCGCATCATGAACAACGAGAACAATATGTCCGAGATGAACACCCCGAACGACATGTCCCCCACCTCCTACAACCAGGAACAAGTCCCCGGCGGCGTGCCCGTCAAGATGTGGACCCAGGGCGTGCCCGTGGAGGCGGAGGCCCGTCGCCAACTGGCCAACGCCTCCCGCCTGCCGATCGTCTTCAAGCACGTGGCGGCCATGCCCGATGTGCACTTGGGCATCGGCGCAACCATCGGATCGGTGATTCCCACGCTGAACGCGATCATCCCGGCCGCCGTGGGTGTGGACATCGGCTGCGGCATGATGGCCTGCAAGACGACGCTGACGGCCAACGACCTGCCGGACAACCTCAGCGGCCTGCGCAGCGCGATCGAACGCGCGGTGCCGCACGGCCGCACGCCCCGCGGTCGCGATGTGGGCGCCTGGAACGATGTGCCCGAGGATGTGGACCAGTCCTGGGCCCAGCTCGCGCCAGCATTCGACGAGCTCTGCCGCGACTATCCCAAGCTGAAGAACACCAACAACCGCAAGCACCTGGGGACGCTGGGCACCGGCAATCACTTCATCGAGGTCTGCCTGGATGAGACCGGCGTCGTCTGGTTCATGCTGCACTCGGGATCGCGCGGCGTGGGCAATGCGATCGGCTCGATGTTCATCGACCTGGCCAAGCAGGATGCGATGCGCAACCAGGCCAATCTGCCGGACATCGACCTGGCCTACTTCGAAGAGGGCGCGCGCTACTTCGGTGACTATGTCCGCGCGGTGGGCTGGGCGCAGAAGTACGCCGCCCTGAACCGCGAGGCCATGATGCGTCGCGTCATCGCGGCGGCCAGGTCGGTGATCGCCAAGCCCTTCGAGAGCCACATCGAGGCGGTGAACTGCCACCACAACTATGTGCAGAAGGAAACCCACTTCGGCGAAGACGTGTTCGTGACCCGCAAGGGCGCCGTGAATGCGAAGAAAGGCCAGATGGGGATCATCCCCGGCAGCATGGGCGCCCGCAGCTACATCGTGCGCGGCAAGGGCAATCCGGAGAGCTTCGAAAGCTGCTCGCACGGCGCCGGCCGCACCATGAGTCGCAATGAGGCCAAGCGTCGCTTCACCGTCGCCGATCAACGCGCCGCCACCGAGGGCGTCGAATGCCGCAAGGATGCCGAGGTGATCGACGAGATCCCGATGGCCTACAAGGACATCGACGCGGTCATGCACGCCCAGCGCGATCTGGTGGAGGTGGTGCACACCCTCAAGCAGGTCGTGTGCGTGAAGGGTTGAGCGAGGCGCCGGGACCGACAGACCGACAGACCGACACCTGCAGACCGGGACCGTCGCCTTCCATCAGAAGAATTCAGCATGCAAAAGCATATTCCCACGCAGCGCGGTGCCGCGCTGATCCGGCTCGACGGCGCCACCGGCGAGGGCGGCGGCCAGATCCTGCGCACCGGCCTGGCGCTGTCCGTCATCACCGGCCGGCCGCTGCAGATCGAGCGCATCCGCGCCGGTCGGCCCAAGCCCGGTCTGATGCGCCAGCATCTGACCTGCGTCCAGGCGGCGCAAGCCATCTCGGGCGCGACGGTCAGCGGCGCCGAACTCGGCTCGCAGCAATTGAGCTTCCACCCCGGCCCGGTGCGCGCGGGGGACTATGACTTCGCCGTCGGCACCGCGGGCAGTTGCACCCTGGTGCTGCAGACGGTGCTGCCGCCGCTGATGTTGGCCGAGGGTCCGAGCCGGCTGCAGCTGCACGGCGGCACCCACAACCCCATGGCCCCGCCCTTTCATTTCCTGGACCGCTGCTTCGCGCCGCTGGTGCGTCGTACCGGCGTCGGGCTGACGATGAGCCTGCGTCGCCACGGCTTCTATCCGGCGGGCGGCGGCGAGATCGAGGCCGTCATCCACCCGGCTGCCGAAGGCCCGCAGCCCTTCGACCTCCTGGAACGTGGCGCGGCTCAGGACGCCTTCGCCGAAGTGGTTGCGCCCGCCCTGCCGCGCAGCGTCAGTCTGCGGGAGCTGGACGCCCTGGGTCGGGCGCTGGGTTGGGAGGCCGGCCAGCTGCGTGAATTGCCGTGTCGACAGAACGAAGGCCCCGGCAATGCACTCATGGTCACCCTGGTCCACGAGCATGCGACCGAGCTGCTGATGCGGCTCGGCGAGCGCGGTCTCAGCGCGGAAGCGGTGGCTGCGGCGATGGTCCAGGATGTGCGCGCGGCCCAGGCCAGCGACGGGGCGGTGGGCGAGCACCTGGCTGACCAGTGGGCGCTGCCGCTGGCCCTGGCGGTGGTGAACACCGGTCGTCCGGCCCGCTACAGCTTCGGCACGATGACCGACCACACCCGCACCAACTTCGGCGTGATCGAACAGGTGCTGGCGGTGCGCTTCGATGTCGTGCGCACGACCACGCGGTTTGAGGTGACCGTGCGCCCGGCCTCGGCGGAGGCGGCTGAGGGGGCCGAATCGGCTGAAACGCCGGAATCCAACCGCACCGTGGTCAACGCCACGCGATAGATCCGCCGGACGACGCGCGTCCCGGTGGCGCAGGGTGGCGCATCGCCCCTGCAGGCGGACTCGGTTCGATGCGGTGTCACGCGGCGGGACGGCGTTGGCTGCGCTTGGACGGCACCCGATGGGGCTGGCGGACACCGCTCATCGCCCTGCCCAAGGCTTGTTTTGCTCGCGCGCGGAGTCAGGCCACAATGCCGGCCGGCCCTGCGGCCGTCGTGCGTCCTCCAGGCGCATCGGTCGCATCGGCCGCATCGGTGCTGGGGGAGGCCTGGCGGCATTTGCCGCCTCGGCCTGCCACTGACCGCCCTTCCCCGCCACGACGTCCGGACACCATGAGCCTCACACCTGCCGCGCACGCACCCGTTTCCGCCGCCACCAACCCCAGCACGACCCTTGAGCTGCCACTGCAACGCCATCTGCCCAAGGCCAGCCGGCTGGCGTTCGGCTGCATGGGCCTGGGCGGATCGTGGGACGCGACGGACTGGACCGCCGACCACCTCGCCCACGCCCATGCGGCGGTCGAAGCGGCGCTGGACATCGGCGTCACCCTGTTCGACCACGCGGACATCTACACCTTCGGCAAGGCCGAATCGGTCTTCGGTGAACTGCTGCGCCGGCAGCCGTCGCTGCGCGATCGCATCGTGCTGCAGAGCAAGTGCGGCATCCGCTTCGCCGATGCGCAAGGCCCCAAGCGCTATGACCTGAGCAGCGACTACATCGTGACTGCGGTGGAAGCCAGCCTGCGCCGGCTCGGCACCGATCGGCTGGACCTGCTGCTGCTGCACCGCCCCGATCCGCTGATGCAGCCCGACGAGATTGCCGAGGCCTTCCAGCGCCTGCGCAGCCGCGGCCTGGTGAGCCACTTTGGGGTATCCAACATGCATGCCGGGCAGATCGCCTGGCTGAACCGGGCGCTCGATCAGCCGCTGGTCGCCAATCAGCTGGAGCTGGGTCTGGGCCATCTGGAACCGATCGATGCGGGCACCTGCTTCAACGACCGTCAAGCCGGCACACGCGCCGGCGCGCTGGCCTGGGGCGGCACGCTGGAGCTGTGCCAGCAGGACGGCATCCAGCTGCAGGCCTGGAGCGCCCTGGCGCGCGGCCGCTACACCGGCGACACCGCCGCGGATCCGCGCGATGAGCCCGCACGCGCGCTGGTGCATCAGCTCGCCGAGCAGCACGGCGTCAGCCCGGAAGGCCTTGTGCTGGCCTGGCTGATGCGGCATCCCGCCCGCATTCAGCCGGTCATCGGCACCAGCCAGCCGGCGCGCATCCGCGCCTGCGGCGATGCGCTCAAGCTGACGATGTCCCGCGGCGACTGGTACGCGCTGTATGAAGCGGCACGTGGCGCCGCGTTGCCGTAAGCCTGCGCAGCATCACCGCATGCGGCCGAGGTGATCTCGCGGATGAACCTCGCCGCACGCCGAACGCGCGGTCACTCCGCGGCGTCGTTCGGCTCGAACGCCCAGGCCAGCTCGGCCACCAACGCGGCGGCGCCGATCTCGCGCAGGCCGGCGAAGTTCTGTCCCGCCCATAGCGGCGAGAAATCCCCGCTGCCCGCTGCCTCCGCCTTCGCGCGCAACGGGCCCAGGGCATTGCTGGCGTTGGGAAACTCCGGCGCGACCTCATTGAGCGGGCCGACCTCCCGCATCAGGCGATTGACGATGCCGCGCGCCGGGCGGCCGGTCATCAGGTTCGTCAAGGCGGTGTAGTGCTTGGCCGGCTCGCGCAGCGCCTGGCGATGCGCGGCACTGGTGGTGGCTTCATCGCACAGCAGGAAGGCCGTCCCGAGTTGCACCGCCTGGGCACCGAGCGTCATCGCGGCCCGGATGCCCGCCGCGTTGATGATGCCGCCGGCGGCAATCACCGGCAGGTCCACCGCCGCCACGATCTGCGGCAGCAAGGCCAGGGTGCCCGGCTGACGGCTCAGGTCATCGCTGAGGAAATGCCCGCGGTGACCGCCGGCCTCCCAGCCCTGGGCAATGATCGCGTCCGCGCCGTTGGCCTCCAGCCAGAGCGCCTCCTGCACCGTGGTCGCGCTGGACAGCACCACCGCACCCCAGCCCTTCACCCGCGCCAGCAGGGCCTCGGAGGGCAGCCCGAAGTGGAAACTCACCACCGGCGGCCGGAAGGGCTCGACCAGATCCGCAATCGCCGCCGAGAACGGCTGACGCACCGGGCCCGGCTGGATCTGGCTGGGATCGATGCCGAACTCGGCGTAGTACGGCGCCAGGCGCTCGCGCCAGCGCGCTTCACGGGCGTCGTCCGGCTGGGGCGTCGTGTGGGCGAAGAAGTTGACCTGGTAGGGCAGGCCCATGTCGCGCAGCAAGGTCAGTTCGCTGTGCAGCGTCTGGGCATTGAGCAGCGCCGCCGGCAGCGAGCCCAACCCGCCCGCGCGGCTCACGGCCGTGGCCAGACGCGCGCCCTGCACGCCCGCCAACGGGGCCTGGATCAGCGGCAGGCGAATGCCCAGCAGCGAGGTGATCGCCGAAGCGGACGACGCGCCCGCCACATGGACAGGTTCGCCCCGCGGGGCGGCGACGGTGGATTCGGGCAGGACGGACATGATGGCGTGGGGAGCACGTCGCGCGCCGGACGAGGGCCGAGCACGGGGCGATCCAGCAATGAAATGGGCCCCATCATCTCAAAGCCCGAGTCATGCCCGCGAAACAGGGCCTTCCGGCCGGTCGATGTCCGCTCAGGGACGGTGCAACCGCGCGGCGCGGCACCGCGCAGGAACCGCCGCGATCACGCGTTCTGCTTGAGCGCCGCCTCAAGCGCGCGACGCGTGCGCTCATACGCCTTGCGGTCGTCCCGCCGAAGCAGCGCGAGGTTGCTCGCAATCGCGTCCAGTTGCTCGGCGGCGGTCTGGCGCTTGACCTGCTCGATCTCCCGCCACATGGCGTCGAAGTCCAGCAACGGGCCCTTCGGCGCCCCGTCGGGATATTGCTGGCCGATCAATGCATGCAGGGCATCGGCGATGCGCCCGATCTGGCGGCCATAGCTGTGCTCCGCGAGGATCGCTGCCTCGGTCTGCGGCGCGGTGGAGTTGTGGCTGTTGATGTTGAAGGTCCAGCCCGGCAGGATCGGCTGCACCAGCGACGGCGGCGCCACCCCGCCGCCCTGCATCAGCGAGCGCCAGAATTGCCAGGGGTCCAGGCCCGGAGGCAGCTCGGTCATGTCGGATGTCGCGCGCGGGCGGATCAGCTCAGGCGCACCGCGCTGAACGGCGGCAGTTGCGGCCCGTTGGGCCCGACCTTGTTCAACACCGCGGTGTAGATCTTCCAGTCGTTGCCGGTCATCATGCCGCTCACGATCACGGTGCGCGGCTCGCCGCCATCGGGCAGCAGCGCGATGAAGGCATAGCCGATCGCCGGATTGTTGGGCACGCACTGGAAGCGTCCCTGCTCGGTCGACGTCCAGCCACCGACGAGCTGGTAGCGGCCTTCCGATCCGATGTGACCGGGATCGAAATCGAACAGGATGGTGCGCACCTGGAAGACGTCTTCGGACCACAGGAACTGCCCCTGCAGGCCGATCAGCGTCTGGATGTCGTGCGGACCATGCCAGCCGGCACCGGACAGCGCGGTGGACTGCGCAAACTGGGTGCGTGCCGCCTGCAAGGCTTGGTCAGGCCAATGGGCATGGCCCAGCACCTGATCGGCGACGCTGGATTCGGTCAGGCGTTGAGACGGCATGGAAGGCTCCGGGGCGCTGGTGGCGGTTGGAGCCGATCCTAGACTCGCGACGGAGACGGGCCATCATCAATCGATAGGTTGCGATGCCGGCGATTCGGGAGCGCGCCCTCCGCGCCACCGGTCGCGAGGCGGCGCCCGCTCCGCGCGCACGCTGGCTGAAGCGCCCTGGCAGACCCAGCGGTCAGGCCATCGACAACGCTTATTTGGCGATCTGCGCCAACGCGGCCTGCAGGCCGGCGACGCCGCCCACACGCTGGTCGTTGATGAAGATCTGCGGCATCTGGCGCACCGAGGGGCCGCACTTCTCGTAGAAGGCCTTGCGCTCGTCTTCGTCGTCGATCTTGATCTCGTCGAACGGGAGCGATCGGGACTTCAGCAGGCTCTTGGCCGTGTCGCATTGCGGGCAGGCCGACTTGGAATAGAGGACGATCTTGAGTTGCATGGCGGCGAGTGTAGGTGCAGGCGCATGCCCATCGCCGCCGTGCCGGGCGATGGCCCCGCCGCGTCTGGGGGCGGGGCTTGCCCGGTCAGCCCCACTGTGCAGAAGTCCGAACCGGGCGGCAGGCGAGGCGGGTCAGCGAACAGCATGCGAGCGCCGCCGCAGCACGGCGGCGCTCGCGCCGCGTCTTACTTCGACGCGTTGACGATGGTGTTCACCAGGTCGGTGTAGACCACCGCCCCAGTGGCGCGGTTGAACAGACCCATGCTGTTGTTGCTGGTGTAGCCGTTGTCCCAGTACACCGGCACCAGGCCCTTGGCCTTGGCGGACCGGGTGACCGACTGCACCCAGTAGGTCCGGTAGCGCTCCGCGCCGCTGATGTTGGTGCGTGAAATCGCACCGTACTCGCCCAGGATCACCGGCGTGCCGGGATCGATGAAGCGGGCCTTCATCTTCTGGAACTGCGCATCGAGATACGACTCGTTGGCCCAGGTCTCGGTGGCCGACGCATCGGTGGCGATCGAGCCCCACTGCCAGATGTTGCTGGATGCGTTCAGGGTGAAGTTGTAGGGGTCGTAGTAATGCACTTCCATCATCAGACGCCGACTGGCCGAATCATTGGGCAGGGTGGCGAAGTTGACGGTGTGGTCGATGTTGGTGTTGAAGCCCTGCACCACCAGGTGGCGCTTGGCGTTGTTGCCGCCGGTGGCGCGCACCGCATTCACGAAGGTCTGGTTGAAGCTGTTCTGCACGGTGTAGTACTCCACCGTGGGCGTACCGTAATCGCCGTCCACCATCACTTCATTGGTGCCGGCGAAGAGCAGGTAGTCGTCGTGGTTCTTGAAGTTGTTGGCGATCTGGGTCCAGAACTTCGTCAGCCGCGCATTCACCGCCGCCTGTCGCGCATAGGTCGGCTGCATCCAGCCGCCGTCCCAGTGCACGTTGATGATGACGTACAGCCCGGCATTGCGCGCATAACCCACCACCTCGGTCACCCGGGCCATCCAGGCGGCGCTGATGGTGTCGCTGGCATCGGCGTACTGGGCCCAGGACACCGGAATGCGGACCGTCTTGAAGCCCGCGGCCTTGACGCTGGTGAGCAGCGCCTGCGTCACCTTCGGATTGCCCCAGGCGGTTTCGCCGCCGATGGCCTCCAGCGAGTTGCCCAGGTTCCAGCCCGGCGCCATCTGGGCGGCGAGCTGGGTGCTGGTGAGGTCACGCATGCCGCCGGTGGTGGCGGTGGTGCGCACCGCGTTGGCGGGGCCGGCGTTGTAGCTGGCGCCGTTGGCGGTGAACTTGATCCAGTACCAATAGCGGGTGCCCGCGGCCGCGGCCGCATCGGTGTAGCGGGTGGTGGACGCGCTGACGGTGCTCAGCCGGGTGCGGCCGGCGGCTTCGCTGTCGGTGTCGCGATAGACCTGCACATTGGAGACGGTGCCGCTCACCGTCCAGTTCAGGGCGATGTTGTCGGCGCTGCCGGTGCTGGTCAGGCAGACGGTGGCACCGCCACCGCTGCCGCAGGTCTGTGCCTGGCTCAGCGGGGCCAGCAGCAGGCTGCCGAGCACCGCCAGCACGGACAGGCAGGCCCGGCCGGCGCGAACGGTCGGAAGCCGGCGCGGGTGGGGGTGGGGGTGGGGGTGCGGGGACGCGGAAGAAGCATCAGGCATGGGAAGGATTCGAAAGAGAGGTCGCATGGGGGTTCTCATGGGGTAGGCCCAGTCATGGCGGGGTTCGCGCCGGCCCGGCGGTTGGAACGTCGATGGCACAACGACACCCCTGGCCCCGACGCAGGCGGGGCGGACAAGGCTGTCTCCTTGATCGGGCGGTTCGCGGCGGCGGGACCGCAAGGTCTTGCGCGCCGTGCCGGCCTCTGTGGCGGCCGCACCGGGGACCCCGGGTGCATCGACCTGCAGCGGTCGACCTGCCGTGGTGCTCACAATAATTTGGCGGTCGAACTAACTGCACCGGGTTATCACCTAGCGAACCGACGCACTGGTCTCCAGGTGTATCCGCACGGGGATGGCCAGCGGGCGGGTCCCGTCGATCCGGGACCTCCGTCCGACCGAAGCCGTCACCCTCGCGACGCCGATGGCGGCTTCCTACAATCGCCGATTCCACGCACCACGCCCAGGGGGACACGCATGTATCGATGGCGACTGACGCTGGCCCTGGGGGCGTTGCTGGCGCTGGTCTGCATCCAGGCCGGCTTTGTCTACTGGGGGGCGGACCGGGTCGATGGTTACGCCCGTCACAGTCGGCTCACCAGCGACCTGCTGTCCGAGCTGCTGGACCTCTCCGCCGACAAGCAACGCCTGCGCACCTGGGCGGCGCAGCAGTTGATGGGTGCCGGCGCCCAGCCCGACACCCGCGACCGGCTGCTGGACCGGATGCACGAAAGCGCCGGGCGACTGACCGAGATGTCCCGCCGACACCTGGCCTCCTGGCGGGCCATTGCCGCGCGCGACGGCGTGCCGGTGCCGGCGGAGGTGGAACAGCTGGTGGACATCAGCGCGCTGCTGGATGCCAACATCCTGGAAGTGCAGGCCCAGTTGCAGGAGCTGAAGGCGCTGGACGACCACGCCGCGTTTTCCGGCGTCTGGCAGCAGATCAACCAGGTGTTCGACACCACCCACGGCCGCGACCTGCGTGACCTGCTCAACGGCGCGATCGAAGGTCAACGCAAGGCCCTGCCCATGGCCCGCGCCGCCACCGAGGGCGGCCTGGAACGCTTGCGCCAGCAGGCGCTGCTGATGACGGTGATCACCTTCGCGGTGGCGCTGGGATTGTTCCTGCACCTGAGCCATCGCCTGAAGCAGCCGCTGGAACGGCTGCTGGCCGCGGCGCAAGCGCTTCAGGCCGGCCGGCTGGACCACCGCATTCCGCTGAGCGAATCGACCGGATCGCGCGACGAGTTCGATCACGTGGCCGCCCACTTCAACGCCATGGCGCATGAGTTGCAGCAACACCGCCTGGAGGCCGATGCGGTGCGTCGGCGTCTGGAAGATGCGGTGCAGGAGCGCACCCGGGAACTGCAGTCGGCCCATGAGACGCTGCAGCGGCTGGACCACCGGCGCCGGCAGCTCTTCGCCGATCTGAGCCATGAACTGCGCACACCCGCCACGGTGATCCGCGGCGAGGCCGACATCGCGCTGCGTGCCGGCCCGTTGCCGGCGGAGGACTATCGACTGGCGCTCAGCCGCATCCTGGCGGCCGTCAAGCAGCTGAGCGGCGTGACCGAGGACCTGATGCTGGTCGCCCGCGCCGAGGCCGACGAGCTGCTCATCCATCCCGAGCTGGTGGCGCTCGGCGCGCTGGTGAAGGACACGGTGGAGCAAGCCGCCGCGATGGCTGCCCTGCGCCAGCTGCGACTCACGGCGACGCTGCCGCCAGCGGACCTGGTCGTCAGCGCCGATTCCGCACGCCTGCGCCAGGCGCTGATGATCGTGCTGGACAACGCGATCCGCTATTCACGGCCGCAGGGCGAGGTGACGGTGGACTGCATCTTGCTGCACGCCGACGGGACCGAAACGCCCATGGACGCGGCGACCGCGCCTCCCCTCGATCGGACGACGACGAACCCCGCAGCCGAGACCGCCGACGACGTGTCCCCGAATGACCTGCTTCGCTATGACGCGATCGAGATCGCCATCCGCGACCAAGGCATCGGCATTGATGCCGATGAACTGGACCAGGTCTTCGAACGCTTCGTGCGCGGCCGACGCGCCCGCTCCTACCGCGCCGACGGCACCGGCATCGGTCTGTCGATTGCGCAGAGCATTGTTCAAGCCCATGGTGGCCAGATCCTGATCGACAGCCAGCCCGACGTCGGCACCCGCGTGCGGTTGCGCCTGCCGCTGCGCGCCGGCGCGCTGAAGGTGATGGATGACGAAGGCAACCAGACGGGCGTCGGCATCCCCTCGGCATCCGCCCTCGCCTCGCCCAAGGCCATCGACCACCCGTTGACCTCGCCATGAACCGCCATCTGCTGATCATCGAGGACGATCCTCGCGTGGCCGACTTCCTCTCCCGCGGTCTGAAGGCGGAGGGCTACACGGTCGAGGTGGCGCGCACCGGTCCGCAGGGGCTGGAACTGGCCCGGGACGAGCGCGTGTCGTTGGTCATCCTGGACCTGATGCTGCCGGGGCTCAACGGGCTGGACCTGTGCCAGACGCTGCGCGCCGAAGGTGGCCAGGTGCCCATCCTGATGCTCACCGCCATGAGCACCACCGAGGACAAGGTCAAGGGCCTGCGCCTGGGCGCGGATGACTATCTCACCAAGCCCTTCGACTTCGAGGAACTGCTGGCCCGCATCACCGCCTTGCTGCGGCGCGGGCGCGAGCAACGGGCGGTGGCCACCACCTTGCAGGTGGCTGACCTGGTGCTGGACCGGGAGCGCATGCAGGTCTGGCGGGCGGACGCGCCGCTGACCTTGACCGCCAAGGAACTCGCGTTTCTCGAACTGCTGATGAGTGCCCCGGGGCGACTGTTCAGCCGCGAGCGCATCCTGGCCAATGTCTGGGGCGTGCATGTGGATCCGCTGACCAACATCGTCGATGTCTATGTGCGGCGCCTGCGCGCGAAGATCGACGACGGCCATCCGTTGCCGTTGCTCAAGACGGTGCGCGGGCTGGGCTATCGGCTGGACGACAGTCCCGTCTGAGCGGCAGGCAGAACTGACCGATCGCATGGTCTGAACCGCTTTCGGTACGAAGCCGGGTCGGTGCGTCGGTCGTTCATCTGGCATTCATCTGTCGCTCACTGTGGATTCATACGTCGCTAGCCGGCGGTTCATCCGTCGTTTCCAGAATCGTTCTTGCGCCACTCAAAGCGCGACGTCGGGCCTCCGGGCCTGAACGTCTCCCTGCATGCCACCGACAGGACACGATTCATGACCACCGCTTTTCTTCCTCGCCTTCTGGGTGCCTCTGTGCTGGCACTGAGCCTCTCCGCCGCCTTGCCGGTCATGGCCAAGGAGGGCCATTCGGAATGTGCCGTCACCACCGAGCGCGAAGTCGCCGGCCTGTTTGACCGCTGGAACACGTCGCTGTCGACGCTGAGCCCGGACAAGGTCGTCGCCAACTACGCCGAGGATGCGGTGCTGCTGCCCACGGTCTCCAATCAGGCGCGCACCACGCCAGCCGAGATCCGGGACTACTTCGTCAAGTTCCTGAAGAACGGGCCGCAAGGGACGATCGACAGTCGCATCATCCGCATCGGCTGCAATGTGGCGCAGGACGTCGGCACCTACACCTTCAAATTCAAGGACGGCAGCCAGGTGCGCGCTCGCTACACCTACGTCTATGAATGGACGCACGGCCAATGGCTGATCGCGCATCACCATTCGTCGGCCATGCCGGAGAAGTGAAGCAAAAAGTGAAGCAAATCATGCGGGCAGGCGCGAGCCACCGCCGATGAACCAAGGGGCGCTTGAGGCGCCCCTTTCTCCATTCAACGCAGCCAGGCGCCCCGCAAGGCGCCGTTGACCCTCAGGGCGCGGCGCCGATCATCAGCTCGCCAGTCGTGCTGCCGGGATCGCCCTTCACCGGGCGCGGATCTTCCCGCCCGGTGCAGGACTCGCGGGTGCAAGCGTACTGCATGAGATGAAGCGGATGGGCGGCGCCCGCTGCAGCCGGCTCGACCAGCGGCAGCGTCACGGCCTGCGCCTTCTCGGCGCCGCGCAGGCTTTCGCAACCGGCCCAGTAGCCGACGAAGCGATGCGCGGTGGTGCCGGGCCTGTCGCCCTTGAACGGCACCAGCACGACGCTGGTCCAGCGCTGCTGCACGCCGCTCTTGCCCAGCCCCTCATGGGTGAACTCGATGCAGCTGCCCCAGCGCTGCTTGCCGTTGTGCACCTCAAAGGCCCGCAGCGGCGACCAATCCAGATCGGGCAGCTCGCGGCCATCCGCCGGCCGATGCTCGACCAGCCGGATCTTGGCGCCGGTGGACGACTGCAGCTCGCCGGGCTTCTCATCGTCGGCACGCACCACCGAGACCCGCTCCACATTGACCGAGCAGCCCTTCGGGCCACAGCCGCTGATGCGCTTGATGGGCGTGAGCGTCACGGCAGGGCCCACGGCCAGTTGCTGAACCAACTCGGCGGCATTGGCGATGGGACGCGGCGCCGGCGCACCGCCCTCGGCGTGCGCCATGCTCATCGCCAGCAGCAGCGCCGCGCTCAGCGGGAGGCTGCGCAGGACGGGCCGGATGACCGGGCGCCACGGTGAACGATGCCGGGGCATCGCCGGGGGGAAGACCGCTGTCGATGACCGCATCAGTTGTATTCCTTGTTCTTGGTCGCCTTGAGGAAGTCCTCGTTGTACTTCCAGAAGATGGTGCCACCGTAGGCTGCGGTCGATTCGAACTTGTAGTTCCACTTGCCGCGGGACTTGGTGGGGCGATTGTTCGCGTCCATCCAGAAGTTCTCGTCGGGCACGTTCTTTTCGGCGATGTTGTAGATGTTGTGCTTGGGATCGGTGAACTTGATGCCGACCAGCACCTTGGGATGGTTGGCGTAGTTGGACTTGATGTCCGCGCCGTCCCAGAAGTAGGCGCCGTTGGCGTAGTCCTTGGGCGTGGCCGACAGCGCATTGCGCGCGCCACGCACGGCGGCGTCCATGCCGGTGTCGGCGGCGATCTCCTGATCGGTGGCCTTGATCAGCTTGCCATAGCGCTTGTTGCCGTCATGGGCGGCAAACGCATAGGTCTTGTTGGCCTTGATGAAGGCGCTGATGGTCGCGTAGCCGCGGGCCTTCTGCTGGCGGACCAGCACATTGGCGATGGCGGCCATTTCCTCGAACACGTTGTCGGTGGAGCCTTCACCGTAGGCGACGGCGGCCAAGGCGCGGGTGTCATCGTCCAGCTTGGTCGCTGCGGCGGGCGCGGGCGCCGCAGCCGGTGTGGTGCCGACCGGCCGCACCTGCGGCGAGGTGGCCCGCACCAGGGTGCCGGGGTCAATCGGGGGCGTGGATTCGCTCATGCCGAGCGATCCGGGAACACGGCTGGCCATGGAAACTCCTTCGAGGCTGAGAAGTTTAGGCCGGGGGGCTGGGGGGGACAGTGTCCTTGGACACTTTGCAACGATTTGGGCACAGCCCTGCCTCTGGGAGGGGCTCGAGTCACGCCGCATTGGTCGTTGTTTGATGCCAAGCGGACTTACGATCAAACGCCACCCACCCGAATGACGAAAGGCCATCCATGGCGACTGATCCCGCTCAAAAACCGTTTCGACTGCGTCCGGACCAGATCAAGGACGTCGCCGTGGGATACGGCGCTTGCATCGCCACGGACATGATCACCTGCGAGGGCCGAAAGGTGGCCTTCATGTACCGAGAGGAAGGAGACCACGAGGACGACAGCGGCTGGCGCTTCATGTCGGGCCATGAATCCGACGAGTACATGAACGACCCGGACAATCACGCGGCCTACGACGTCAATACGATCGCGAACTACGACCCGGACATCATCCCGTTCCTCGATGCCGAGCCGGGCTCCGCATTCGAGCGGGAAAACGGGGATGGCGGGTTTGTCGAAGTCGAGGACTTCGAGCCGGGGGAGGAGTAAGACGTCTATCTCGCGGCCTTTGCCAAGACATGCCAGACGCGTTGGCTCCGATGCACACAGGACCCGCGATCGCGGGCAAAGGGTAAGGCTCGTCCACCAGTCTTGCAAAGAACCGCCTATGTGGCGGTTCCTTCGTCTGGTCCGCTTGCCACCCCAACGGCCGCTCGATCAAGTCACCGGCGCCGGATTGAACAACACCAACGCGTTGTGCAAGCCATGCCGCTCCGCCCAGGTCTGCCGGCCACTGGCCACTTCCAGCATCATGTGGAACATCTCCCAGCCCACTTCGGCGATGGTCTTTTCCCCATCCGCGATGAGCCCCGCGTTGATGTCCATCAGGTCATGCCAGCGGCGCGCCAGGTCGCTGCGCGTGGCCACCTTGATGACCGGGCATTCCGCCAGGCCATAAGGCGTGCCGCGGCCGGTGGTGAACACATGCAGGTTCATGCCCGCCGCCAGCTGCAGCGTGCCGCAGATGAAGTCGCTGGCGGGCGTGGCGGCGTAGATCAGGCCGCGTTGGCCGTCGAGCTTGTTGCCTGGTGACAGGACGCCGGAGATCGGCGCGCTGCCGCTCTTGACGATCGAGCCCATCGCCTTCTCGACGATGTTGGACAAGCCCCCCTTCTTGTTGCCCGGCGTCGTGTTGGCGCTGCGGTCCACGCTGCCGCGCTGCAAGTAGGCGTCGTACCAGGCCATCTCGCGAATCATCGCGTCCGCCACTTCGGGGGAGCGGGCGCGGGCCGTCAGTTGGGCAATGCCGTCACGCACCTCGGTGGTTTCACTGAACATCACCGTGGCGCCGGCACGCACCAGCAGGTCGGCGCAGAAACCCACCGCCGGATTGGCGGTGACGCCGGAAAACGCATCGCTGCCGCCGCACTGCACACCCACCACCAGCTCCGACGCCGGAATGGTTTCGCGGCGGCGGCGATTCAGGCGCTCCAGGTGCACCGTCGCCTGCGTCATGACCGACTCGATCATCGACATGAAGCCGACGTGCTTGTTGTCCTGCAGACAGACCACGTCCAGGCCCTCGGCCGCCGCATCGCCGCGCTGGTCGGCGATCGGGATCACGCCCGGCGGCAGCAGACGCTCGGGCTGCAGCTTCTCGCAGCCCAGGCTCACCACCATCACCTCGCCCCCGAAGTTCGGGTTCAGGCTGATGTTGCGCAGCGTGCGGATCGGAATCACCGCGTCCGGCGCATCAATGGCGACGCCGCAGCCGTAGGTATGCGCCAGGCCGACCACATCGTCGACATTCGGATACTTCGGCAACAGCTCCGCCTTGATGCGCGCCACCGCAAACTCCACCACGCCGGCCACGCATTGCACCGTCTGGGTGATCGCCAGGATGTTGCGGGTGCCGACCGAGCCGTCCGCATTGCGGTAGCCCTCGAAGGTGTAGCCGGTCAGCGGCGGCATCGCTGGCGCCTGAGCGGTGGCCTTGGGCAGACCGTCCAGCTCACGGGCCGGCGGCATCTTCAGCAGACGTTCATGCACCCAGCTGCCGGCCGGGATCGCCTGCGCGGCGTGGCCGATCGGCACGTTGTAGCGCAGCACGGCGGCATCGGCCGGCAGGTCCACCAGGGCCACCTTGTGGCCTTGCGGCACCTGGTCTTTCAGCACCAGCCCGGAGGGCAGCACCGTGCCGGCGGGCAGGCCGCCATCGTTGGCGACGATGGCGACGTTGTCCGCCTCATGCATCTGGATGGTCAACGGGTTCTTGGGGGCGGTCATGGTGGATTCCTGGGTTCAGGTGGGCCTGGGAAGGGAAACAGCCGCGCTCAGACGGGCTTCAGTTCCACGCGCTTGATCTCGCCCACCACGAGCAGATAGCTCAGCACGGCGATCAGCGCATGGGCGCCGACGAACACCAGCGCGCCATTGAACGAGTGGGTGGTCTGCACGATGTAGCCGATCACGATCGGCGTCACGATGCCGGCCACATTGCCGAAGGTATTGAACAGCGCGCCGCTCAGACCCGCGATCTCCTTGGGCGAGGTGTCCGACACCACCGCCCAGCCCAGCGCGCCCAGGCCCTTGCCGAAGAACGCCAGCGCCATGATGCCCACCACCAGGGCTTCGATGCCCACGTAGTTGCAGGCCACCATGGTGGTCGACAGCAGCATGCCCACCACGATCGGCAGCTTGCGGGCGAAGGTCAGCGAATGACCCCGGCGCAGCAGCCAGTCGGAAATCACACCGCCCAGCACACCCCCGGCGAAACCGCAGATCGCCGGCAGCGCCGCCACGATGCCCGCATTGAGCACCGACATGCCGCGTTCCTTCACCAGATACACCGGGAACCAGGTCAGGAAGAAGTAGGTCAGGACATTGACGCAGTACTGCGCGATGTACACGCCCAGCAGCATGCGGTTGCCCAGCAACTGCTTGAGGTAGGCCAGCTTCGGGCCCGACGCCGTCTTGCTGGCGCTGCCCGACAGCAGCGCACCGCCCGATTCGATGTGTTCGCGCTCGGCCTGGCTGACGTTGGGATGTTCCGAGGGGCTGTTGTGCATGGTTCGCATCCACACCACGCTCACCACAATGCCCAGCGCCCCCATGAAATAGAAGACCTCGGACCAGCCGATCGCGTGCACGATCCAGGCCATGATCGGCGCGAACAGCACCGTGGCGAAGTACTGCGCCGAGTTGAAGATCGCCGAGGCCGTTCCGCGTTCCGCCACCGGGAACCAGGCCGCGACCATGCGGCCGTTGGCCGGAAAGGACGGCGACTCCGCCAGCCCCACCAGCAAACGCATGATGAAGAGCGCCGCGACCGCCATCGGCAGGCCGAACAGCACCATGTCCATGCCCATGTGGTGCACCGTGCCTTGCAGCATGGTGAACAGCGACCACAGCAGGATGCTCCAGGCGTAGACCTTCTTGGCGCCGAACTTGTCGAGCAACCAGCCGCCGGGCAGTTGGCCCAGCACATACGACCAGCTGAAGGCCGAGAAGATGAAGCCCATCTGCACCGAGTCGATGCCCAGGTCCTTGGACAGCACCGGACCCGCCACGCCGACGGTGGCGCGGTCCGCATAGTTCAGGACGGTGACCAGAAAGATCATCGCCAGCACGCCGTAGCGCGTGCGGCTACCGACAGCGCCTGCGGCGGAGGAAAGAGAAAGCTGCATGTTGTCTCCACATCGGGAATGAGGGGCCGATCTGTGTCGGCCTTCGTCGTGGGGCGGCACCCGCAGGCGCCGTGCCCATCGCGGTCAAATCAGGACGGCAATGCCGATCACGTCCATCAGGTCGGCATCACGTCAGATTCACACCGGGGTCAGGCCTGGGTCAGGCCTGGCTCAGGCCTGGGTGTAGGCCGTCTTGACCGTGGTGTAGAACTCGGCGGCATAGCGGCCTTGCTCGCGCGGGCCGTAGCTCGACGACTTCCGTCCGCCGAACGGCACGTGATAGTCCACACCCGCGGTTGGCAGGTTGACCATCACCATGCCGGCCTGCGCATGACGCTTGAAGTGGGTGGCGTGCTTGAGCGAGGTGGTGGCGATGCCGGTGGCCAGGCCGAACGGGGTGTCGTTGGCCAGCGCCAGCGCCTCGTCGTAGTTCTTGGCCTTGATCACGCTCACCACCGGACCGAAGACTTCCTCGCGGTTGATGCGCATGTCGGCAGTGGTCTCGGTGAACAGCGCGGGCGTCAGGTAGAAGCCCGGCGCACCGGCCGAGCTGTGGCCCAGCGCCTCGCCGCCGGCGGCCAGCACGGCGCCTTCCTGGCGAGCGATGCCGATGTACTCGAGATCCTGCGCCAGCTGGCGCTCGTCGACCACCGGTCCGATGTCGGTGCCGGCCTTGCGGGCGTCGTCCACCTTCAGGGTCTTCATCTTCTGGACCACGGCGGCCACGAAGCGGTCATGGATGCCTTCGGTGACGATCACGCGCGACGAGGCGGTGCAACGCTGACCGGTTGAGAAGAAGCCGCTGTTGACCGCGGCAGCGACCGCCACGTCCAGGTCGGCATCGTCCAGCACCACGAACGGATTCTTGCCGCCCATCTCCAGCTGGAACTTCGCGCCACGCGCCACGCAGGCGGCGGCGACACGTTGTCCGGTCGGCACGCTGCCGGTGAAGCTGATGGCATCGACGCCCTGGTTCTCCAGCAGTTCCGCGCCCACTTCGGAGCCGCGGCCCATCACCAGATTGAACACGCCATCCGGCAGGCCGGCGCGCTTGAGGATGTCGGCCAGTGCCCAGGCCGAGCCGGGCACCAGCTCGGCCGGCTTCATCACCACCGTGTTGCCGAAGGCGAGCGCGGGAGCCAGCTTCCAGGTCGGGATCGCGATCGGGAAGTTCCACGGCGTGATCAGGCCGATCACACCCAGCGGCTCGCGGGTGACTTCGACACCCACGCCCGGACGCACCGACGGGATCACCTCGCCGCCGACGCGCAACGCCTCGCCGGCGAAGAACTTGAAGATGTTGCCGGCGCGGACCACCTCGCCGATGGCTTCCGGCAGTGTCTTGCCTTCTTCGCGGGCCAGCAGGTCACCCAGCTCGGCGCGGCGGGCCAGCACCTCGTTGCCGGCTGCATCGAGGATGTCAAAGCGCTGTTGCGGCGTGGACAGACTCCACTTGGAGAAGGCCTGTCGCGCGGCGGCGATGGCCTGGCGGGTCTGGGCGGCGTCCGCCTGGGCGTACTCGCCGACCACGTCGCGGGTGTCGCTCGGATTGATGTTGCGGGAAACGCGCGGGCCGTCGACCCACTCGCCGTTGATCAGGTTCTTGAACATGCGGGCCTCCTGGCTTATTGCGGACCGAGCTTGGAAATCAGCGCGCCCAGTTCATCCACTTCGGCGGCCTTCAGGTCCGACAGCGGCGGACGCACCGGACCGGCGGTGTGGCCGACCAGCGTCGCACCGGCCTTCACGATCGACACCGCATAGCCGTGGCCCTTGTTGCGCAGTTGGATGTAGGGCAGGAAGAAGTCGCGGATCAGGCGATCGGTGGTGGCGGTGTCGCCGGCGGCATGCGCGTTGTAGAAATCGATCGCAGTCTTCGGGATGAAGTTGAACACGGCCGAGGAATACACGGGGCAGCCCATCGCCTTGTAGGCACCGGCGAACAGCTCGGCGGTCGGCAGGCCGCCCAGGTAGGAGAAGCGGTCGCCCAGGGTCTGGCGGATGGAGACAAAGGATTCGATGTCGCCGATGCCGTCCTTGAAACCGATCAGGTTGGGGCAGGCGTCGGCCAGCTTCAGCAGCGATTCGGGCGTCAGGCGGCAGGCGCCGCGGTTGTAGACGATCACGCCGAACTTCACGCTCTTGCAGACGGCGGTCACGTGCGCCACCAGGCCTTCCTGCGAGGCTTCGGTCAGGTAGTGCGGCAGCAGCAGCACGCCTTGCGCGCCCAGGCGCTCGGCCTCCTGCGCGTACTGGATCGCCACACGGGTCGGGCCGCCGGCGCCGGCAATGATGGGCATCTTGCCTTTGCAGGTGTCCACGGCCACCTTGATGATCTCGCTGTATTCCTTGGGTTCCAGCGAGAAGAACTCACCCGTGCCGCCCGCCGCGAACAGCGCGGTCGCGCCGTAGGGCATCAGCCACTCCAGGCGCTCGGCATAGGGCTTCGGTGCGAAGTTGAGTTGGGCGTCGAAGTCGGTCAGCGGGAACGACAGCAGACCGTGGGAGATGGTGTCCTTGAGAGCTTGAGGCGAAGTCATGGCGGTGCGGTGGTCGGGTTGAAAAACGGCGCCGAGCGCCGTGTCGGGACCGTCGCTGAAGCGCGCTGGTACCGGTACCAAAGTTGATGATAGCGGTACCATCCGACCCGTCAATTCGGGCTAGGGTAATCACCGACGCATCCCCGACCGATCGTTCGGTCGGCGATCTCTTGGTGCGAGAAGGCTGTCAGCGAACCAGATCGGGGCAGTTTTCTGTCGCCGATGCGATAGTGTGGGGCGCGGCGAATTGTTTGGCGGGTGCAAACAGTGAGGGAGCGAGCTGGTTGTTTATCGGCCCGGCCGATGTTTCTACAGTGGACTCATCTACTCCCTCACAGAAGGATTGCCTCCGATGACCACCCGCGATGTTGTCTTCCCGCCCCACCGCCACGCGCTGTACGACCAGCACCGCTACTCTCCGGCGGTCCGTGCCAACGGGCTGCTGTTTGTCTCCGGCCAGGTCGGCAGCCGACCGGACGGCTCTCCCGAGCCGGACCTCGATGCCCAGGTGCGCCTGGCCTTCCAGAACCTCAATGCAATCCTGGCCGCCGCGGGCTGCAGCTTCAGCGATGTGATCGACGTGACCGTGTTCATGGTGAACCCGGACGTGCACTTCGAACGCGCCTGGGCCGTCGCCGCCGAGTATTGGGGCGAAGCGCCCTACCCCACGGCCACCGCGGTCGGGGTGACCTGGCTGTCCGGATTCCAGTTCGAGATCAAGGTGATTGCCAAGCTGCCGGAGGGGGGCGGGCACTGAGCCGTGCCATGGGTTGACGGGCTCAGGGCTCGCCGCCGCCGAGCCCGCTGCAGCTGGTCTCCTGCAGATCGCAGATCTTGTCGAGCCAGGCACGGAAGCGGCCGGCAGGGACACCTTGCCGCGCGGCTGGGGCCACGCGAAGCTTTTCTCGGAGAGCGACAGGCAACTTGGTCTCGGTGAACTCCACCTGGGCCCACTTTCCCTGGCAGCCCACCAGTCGCCCACTGTCCATCATGGCGCTGCTGTCGAACGAGTCCTCATCCCGAAACCGCAATGCTTCCGGGGCTTGTCGCGTCGGGGCAGCGCGCCCGACCGTCGCTTGCGACTTCACGATCAAGCGGCTGCCGCTGACCCAGCCCTCGCCCTGATACATCGGGCGTTCAGCTTGGCCGGACAGGTCCGGGTTGTCGCGAGCATTGCGAATGAGGAACCAGCCCCTCTCGGATGCGACGACATCGACCTCTGCCCGTGTGCGATAGCCCTGATCAGGATCCATATAGACAGGAACGAGCTTGCCGAGCACCCTCGAATGAGCACTCGGTGCGGCGCGAACGTTGAGTCCTGCCGGATCAGTTTCTTGGACGAAAGCGCCGATCTCGCACTGGCTGCGAAAGGGCAGAGCCGCCTCGGCGGCCGCATGGACCTGCGCAGCGATGGCGGTCACAGCCATGGCGCACCAGCGCAGACAAGTGGGCGTCAGGTCAGTCGCCATCGATGTACCCTCACCTTTCATGTCCATACGAGCATGACGTTTCCGAGGCAGGCGGGGCCCAATCACCAACAGCGTGGATTCTGGCTGCGAGCGCCCAAACAGCGGTAGGACTTTGGTCATCTGCCGCGCATGCAAGCCATCTTCAGATCGAACCCGCCAGCGCGGTTCATTGATCGCATCAAGCGACTCAATCGCGGGTCACTTGCCGCCTGCCATCCCGCCATAGACACCTCAAGCCCCACAACGCCCCATTGAAAACGGCCGCCCATGGCGGCCGTTCCGGCACTGCACTCGCGCGAGGATCCGCGCAGCGGGGTCAGGGCATGCGCCCCTCACCCAGCGGCGGATGCGGCGCCGATCAGATCGAGTAGCCCAGCAGCATCGCCACGCCGGCTTCCTTGTTGGGCCGCACGAAGCTGTCGCGCGTCAAGCGGCTCATCGGGATCGACAGCGAGTCGGTCTGGAACCACTTCTTGTAGATGTTCTGGATCTCACCGCTGGCGTAGATGCGGCTCAGACTGCGGTCGACCGCTTCCTGCAGCTTGGCATCGCCCTTGCGCATCATGATGCCGTAAGGCTCCACCGAGAACGCCATGCCGCCCAGGTTCAGCGTGTCCAGCGCCTTCTCTTTCGAGGCCAGACCTTGCAGCAGCGCATCATCCTGAGGGAACGCGCGGGCCTTGCCGTCGCGCAGCGCCTTGAAGGCCTCGACGTTGTTGGCGTAGGGCACCACCTGCATCTTGGCTTCGCCGGAGGCCTGCAACTGGTTGAACAGCTTTTCGGAGGTCGTGCCCTTGCTCACCGCAATCGTCAGACCCTCCAGGTCCTTGATCGATTCCACCCGCGTGCCACGGGGCACCAGCACCCGCATGCCGGCCACGAAGATGGTGTAGCTGAAATCGACCTGCTCCTGCCGCGCCCGGGTGTTGGTCGTGGAGCCGCACTCCAGGTCGATCTCGCCCTTCTGCAGCTTCGGAATCCGCTCCGGACCGCCCACCACCACGAAGTTCACCTTCAGGTCCGGCAGCTTGAGTTCCTTCTTCAGGTCCTCGACCGCCGCCAGGCACAGGTCCACCGAGTAACCCACCGGCTGCTTGGCATCGTTCAAATAGGAGAACGGACGGGCTGCTTCACGCACACCAATGTTGATGCTGCGAGCCTCGCGGATGCGGGAGAGGGTGTCGGCGGCCTGCGCGGACGCAGCCAGACCGAAGAAGCCGACGGCGCTCAACGCGGCGAGGGCCAGGGGCCGCAGGGCCCGGGAAAATGCAGTGATCATGTCGCTCTGAAGAAAAAACAGACAGCACAGAGAGAGCGGCTGTTGACGTCGCCCCGCGGGAGGCTAGGGCGATGGAACTCCCGATGAACACGCGCCCAACGGGCGACCCCACGCGGTGACACGTAAGGTACATCGGCGCGAAATCATGCCATAGCCCGCCCACCAAGCCCCCTGCGCCGTTCATCGGGAGACGCCCCTAAACAGGCCGAATCCATCAAGCTTGCGCAATTCCGCACACCGTCCAGGGCGCGCACGGGTGGTTACAACCGATCGGCCATGCTTGCGCCGCATGCTCCAATCGCTCCCCAGCCGCCCCTGTCGAGCGGCGTGAAGGAGCGTCCCATGCTGATCAATTGCGTCGCCTACCGCGACGGCCATCGCCTGGCGGACATTCGGCAGGAAGACATCAGCGAGTACCTGGCCATGCCGGGTTGTTTCGTCTGGGTGGCGCTGCGCGATGCGTCCGAATCCGAAGTGCTGGCGATGAAGGAGGAATTCAATCTCCATGAGCTGGCCGTCGAGGACGCGCTGCACGGCCATCAGCGCCCGAAGATCGAGGAATACGGCGACACCCTCTTCACCGTCATGCATGCGGTGCAGTTCACCCCCACCGACGAGCTGGTCAGCGGCGAGGTCGCGATCTTCGCCGGCAGCAACTTCGTGCTGTCCATCCGCAACCGGGTCTCCCAAAGCCTGCTGGGCGTGCGGGCGCGGGCCGAGAAAGAGCCGCACATGCTGCGCCGCGGCCCCGGCTTCGTGATGTACGCCATCATGGATGCGGTGGTGGACCGCTATTTCCCCGTCATCGAGGCCCTGGAAACCGAGCTGGAAGCCATCGAGGCCCAGATCTTCGAGCCCGGCGTCACCCGCGAGAACATCCGCCGGGTCTATGAACTCAAGCAGCGCATCACCCAGGTCAAGCATGCGGTCTCGCCGCTGCTGGATGCGGTCGGCAAGCTGGTGCGCGGCCGCGTGCCGCCGCTGTGCGAGGACACACGCGAATACTTCCGCGATGTCTACGACCACCTGGAACGGATGCAGGGCGCGCTGGACAGCCTGCGCGAAACCGCCACCACCGCCATCCAGGTCCACCTGTCGATGGCCACCATCGAAGAGTCCGAGGTCACCAAACGCCTGGCGGCCTGGGCCGGCATCTTCGCCGCCGCCACCGCCTTCGCCGGCATCTGGGGCATGAACTTCGAGGTCATGCCGGAGCTCAAATGGCGTTGGGGCTATCCGATGGCGCTGGGCCTCATCACCGCCACCTGTGGCGTGCTGTTCTGGCGCTTCAGGAAGTCCGGCTGGCTGTAGCGCAGGGCCCGCAGGCGGTCCCAGGGCAGATCCGCCAGTCGCCAGACCGCCAGGCTCTTGTCGGCAAACTGTCCCCCGCCCTCGCTGCAGTGCTCATTGACCAGCAGCACAGGCGCGGGGAAGTCGAACGGCTCCAGGTGCAGGCTCAACGGCCGCCAGCGGCCGGCCTCGGTGTCGGCATTGGCGGGCGCTCGCTCGGCGGTGAAGGTGGTGGTGAGCAGCCAGATCGCCCCGCTGCGATGGAAGTTCTCCAGCACCGTCGCAATCTCGGCAAACGACAAGTGCGGCAGCAGATCCCGGCAGAAGATGGCATCGCAGCGCGGCAACGCGCCGTGAAGCAGATCCGCCCGGACGAACTCGCGACCCGGCCGACGATCACGGACCTGATGCGCCTCGATCACTGCGCTCATGATGTCCACGCCCACATAGTGCGCCACGCCCAACGCCACCTGGCGCATCCAGTGGAAGTCGCCGCACGGCGCATCCAGCAGGCTGCTCGCGCCCAGGTGCGCCAGCACCAGCGGCAAGCGCGCGCGCAGCACGCGCGTCTGCTGCAGGCTGGAGCCGGGGCCGGAGATCGACTCATCCCGATAGCGCCGATACACCTGCGCATCGCGGATGAACACCGCCTCCAGCGGCGATGGCGCCACCGCGACGTCGGTCGTGTCTGCGTGCCCATTCATCCCAACCGGGGCCGATGTCTCTGGAATGCGCATCGTCGCGGCTCCGCGGTGTTCTGAGGCCACCATGCCCGCCGTGTCGACCGCTCCTGCGGCATGCGCCAACAGGAAACTGAAGAACGAGTCAGGCCGCATCAGATCGACCGACCGATCGCGCGCCGCATACCGACTGATCTCGGTGTTGGACAGCATGTAGCAGAGCGCCTGCGGATCCAGCGCCCGCTGGTGCGCCTCCGCCGATCCCACCTCGAAGAAGCGCTGCGGCTGACTCCAGCAGATCGGCTGTACCCGTGCCACCGGCAGCTCATGCCAATCGTGCGGATGCTGCTGCACCGCGGCCGTCAGCGGCTCCGATCCGATCGAGGTCCAGCCCAGCGGCTGACGAGACCGCAGCAACGCGCACACCCGCGCATAGGTGGCCCGGAGGATGCGGCTGTCCGGCCGCGCCGCAAGGAAGCCGTTGGACACCAGCCCGCTGCGCTCCCGATGTCCGACCAGCTCGTGCGCGCCCAGCAACGCCAGCACCGGCGCCAACGGCTGCATCGCCACGCAGTCGGCATCCACCCACAGGCCGCCGTAGCGCTGCAGCAGGAAGAGCCGGATGAAGTCCGCCCGGTGCGCCACCTGCAGGCGGTTCAGGTCGATGTCGCGATCCTGGTCACGGAGCTGGTCGAAGCTGGCCGCGTTCAGCAATCGCAGCGTGGGCGCCGCCGACCGCAAGGTTCGCAGACAGGCGGTTATCCAGTCCGGACAGTCTCCTTCCCAATAGGCCCAGACCGTCTCTGCGGTGACCGGCACATCGGCCGTCGTCGACACCGCCGGCGCCGCGTTCGCGGGCTGCTGATCGAACGTCGTCAGCCGGCCCCGGGTCGCCGGCACCGGCGGGAACGTCGCCAGGAACTGCGCCTTGCCGCGGACGGCAAACACCCGCCGCATCAGTTCGACATTCGCCGCGTAATGCGGATTGGCCGCGCCGGCCGCGACGCCCACATGGCCCCCGGAGTTCAGATGGAAGAGATGGTGCAGGTGATGTTCGGACTGCTGCAGCCGCCCGCTGCGCCCCAGCACCGCCAGCTTGTGGTTCCAGGCGTTGTCCTCGCCACCCCAGCCGATGAAGCCTTCCACCAGCCCGCCATGGCGCCGAACGAAGTCCCGCGTCACCAGCGTCGCATTGCCGGACGCGCCACCCGCCGGCGTGAGCACCTTCACCGGCCGGCAGTCCCCCGGATCGACGATCCCCTGCATCACCTGCAGGCTGTCGCCTTCCGACAGATAACGCACCGTGGAGAACGGCGAGGTCAGCCCGTCCAGACGGCGCTTGCGCAGCTCCTGAACCGCTGCGGTGATCAGACCAGCCGGCACCATCAGATCGTTGTCCAGCCAGAGCAGCAGCTCGCCGGCGGCCACGGGTTCGCCGGCATTGAGGGCGCGGGCGCGCTCAAAGGGGCCGTGGTGCTCGATGAACAGATGCTTGTCGGCCCAGCGCCGCGACACCTCGATCGCCACCGGGGCCCCGCCCAGTTCCACCACGATCAGCTCCAGCGCCTCGCCCATCTGCCGCAAGGTGGACAGGGTCGTCGTCAGATGCGGCAGGCGTTTGGTGCCGCCGTGCGGAATGATCACCGAGACCGGTTGAACGGGAAGCGCTGCCATCGGAGTCTCCTGTCGAATCGGTCGCGCCACGCGCGCCGTGTGAATCGGGCCGGACGGCACGGGGACGGACCCTCGAGCGGGCAGCCCCCTCTGGCGCGGCCGAGGCGGCATCGCCGGCAGCGGCGCCAAGGCCAAGGGCCGTGCCGCCGGCGGCGCGGGATGGCGCGCAACGGGCAGCGCCGGACGTCGGGCGATCGGCACCTCCGGCCGGCGCGTGACGCCCAACGCGCGTGCGGTCGCCGAGTCCGGCCGGAACGCTGACGGCCGCTCGAATGGCGGTGGCAACGCAGCCGAGACCATCCCGACGGCCACGGCCGAGGCGCCACGGTACGGGCCATTCATTGCACGATCGATGGCGGGTCGCCACTGCGTCTGCCACTGCGTCTCGAATCGCCAGTGGGTTTCCATCCACGCACGACGCCGCCGACCGAGTTCCACCAAGGCCTCGGGGCCCATCGCCACCAAGGCCTCCAGCCGCGCCGGCAGCGATGCCAGGGTGGCGCACTCGAACAGCGCGTCGATGCAGGTGTCGTCCACGCCCTCGCCCGCACAGCGCAGAAACGCCTCGCGCACGCCGGGGAGCTGCCCCATGCCATTGACCACGACGGCGCCCACCGCGAGGCCCTCCAGGCTGTTGCGGTGATAGCTGCCGGTCACGCATTCATCGATGACGATGTGCGATCGACGCTTCATGGCCATCGACTGCAGATGGCTGACCTGGCCACCGCGCGTGGTCTCGAGCCGCACGCCGGGCAGACGGGCCAGTCGATCCAGCGTCCGCATCGTCGAGTCGAAACCCTTGCCATGCCAGTACAGGCGGTGGCCTGGCGGATAGCGCTCATATCGGCCCGAAGGCGTGTAGGCGATGCCGATGCCCGGCCCCCGCCCCTGCGGTGTCTCGGGCGCATGCACCGGGTCCCACAGCGGGATGGGATTGGGCACCACGGTCCAACCGGCAAACTCCGGCAGCGTGGCCTGGTACTGGCCCACCACCACGCCGGGGTGACCGGCACGGATGAACTGGAAATCGACGTTCCAGCCGTAGTTGTGCGCCATGGTGAGGATCGGCTTGCTCTGCAGCACGCGTCGATGCGCCGCCTCGATCTTGCCGTTGTGCACGATCACCAGGTCCGCCTCGGCCAGCAGCGTCTGCGCCTGCTGCGGCTGGCTGCGCCAGCTCACGCCGCCGTCGAACTGCACCCCGTTGCCATACGACCCGGTGGCCCAGACGCAGGACGCTGCGTCCGGCGTCTCGTGGTCGATGCAGCGCGCCAGCACGGCCGGTACGCCGGCCACCGGCATCGTCGAATAAGAGACGATGCGCAGTCCGGACGTACTCGCCGTCTTGGCGCCGGCGCGGTCCGCCGCGGTCATCGACATCGACCTGGCCGCGGTCGACGCGGCCGCGCTCGGCGCCAGGCCCGATCCGTCGATCCATGGCGCCAAGTCACTCTTGGGCACACGCTCCAGCAGGCTGCGCGCGCTCAGGTTCACCAGCTCAATGCCACGCTGCGCCAAGGCGGCGGCCAATCGGCCGTATTGCGCGTCGATCTCGCGCAGGCGCGGCGCAAGCACGTGGCGTCCGGTGCGGGCGAAGAAATGGTCGTCGGTGAAGTCCACGCCGATCAAACCGATCCGCCGCGCCCCCATGTAGGCGGCCAGACAGACGGCCACATAAGGCGAGTTCTGGGTAAAGGGCAGCGCGTCAGTCGCGTCGGTCGCCGTGCCGCCGTGCTGACCCAGCCGGAAGCCCACCACCTGCGGCTGCACCGGGCCCAGCTCCAGCTGGGTGAACAGGGCTCGTGCGCGTGACTGCGCGACATACCGGAACCGATCGTCCTTGAACTGGCTGCTCGGATTGAGCACGACGAGATAGTCCGGGTCCACGCGGCGGCCTACATCGTTCACGCCGATGGTCAGCGGCCGGCGCTGCGGATCGATCCGATCGAGCTCGTTGAGCGACACCCCGCAGCCGCACACCATCACCGTCTCGCCGGCATGGAGGTTGTGAAAGTCCTGGAGCGTGGATGGCATGGTGGCCCCGCCGCCTACGACTTGCGAAGATCAAACAGCAGCAGGAACAGATGGCTCTTGGGCCCGGCGGCGCGATAGACGCATTCAGCCTGGATGACGTCCGCCGCCAACGAGACCAGGCTCCAGGCGTCGCCCTCGTCGCTCGCCACGACGCCGGCGGTCAGGCTGGGCACCGCATCTCGCTCGCCGCGCTCGCGCACAGCGGCCAGCGCTTGGGTGGCGGCGGCCGGCAGCGAGTCGTTCGCCCAGCCCCACATCCAGGACTCGCCGGTGGGTGACCAACTGCCGGCCACCTGCAGACGTGCGGTGGCGCGAGGGTGGTCCTCCGGATCGAAGAAGCGGATGGTGGCGGTGGGCAGGTCGAGTTCGTAGCGGCCAGGTGCGCCGATGCCGAACTTCTGCTGGGCCTTTGCCATGCCGCGCCGAACGGCATCGCGGGCTCGTTCGATCCATTGGTCGTGCTCGTCGTCTGTCATGGGTGAGTTCCTCACAATTTGAACCAACGCCGAATGACCGTCGGCTTGGTACCGAGCGCTGCGGCATGCTTGAGCAGCAACGCCTGCAAGGTGGCCGCGGCACCGCTCGCTCGATGGTTCTGGCCCTTCGCAGTGCCAGTCTTGGTTTCGATCTTCACCTTCGTGATCTTGGTGTTGGCCTCCAGGTCCTTCAATTGGCCACGCCACATCGCGCCCATCTGCGAATTCATCCGGCTTTCGATCATCGCCATGTTGGCCGCGGTGTCAGTGCCGCCCATCTGAAGCTCCTGCTGATGGTCCGCCTGCAGTTGACCCATCAAGGTTCGGGCGGCGTTCTGATCGGCTTTCACCTTGATCTGGTCAATGTACGCGTGGATCTCCGAGCGGAAGGCATCCTGCCCGCCCTGGCGAAGCGGCTTGGTGGACTGCCGCTGGGTGGTGCTGCCGGCCACGAAACCGAGCGTTGCGGCCTGGTTGGCGGTCTTGCCCTCCGCGGCCCGCTTGATCGCATTGGCCTTGGACCGGAATTCATCCAGCGGCCAATCCGGCTCGTAGCCCACCTCCATCTCCGCCGTGTTCTTTCCGGCCTTGACCGAGGTCTTCACCGTCTTGACCGGATTGATCTCGGCACGGATGGACCAATAGTCGCCCTCCTTCACCGGCACCAACGTCGTGACGCGATGGATCAGCTTGATGCCCAGCAGGATCGGCTTGAGCACCGCATCGCCGACCACCTTGCCGGAGAACTTGGTCACAGCCTTCAAGCCCGCCGCAGCCGCCTTCTCCACCCGCTTCTGCTTCTCCTCCGGCGGCGCGTCCTTGCCTGCGAGCTTGTCGATGAAGCTCTTGGCCATCTTCTTGATCCAGCCGATCAGCGAATCCATCGCCTTGTCCACTGGCGCGCGAATCTTCTGGATCACGCCGTTGATCTTCTGCGCCACCTTGCCCAGCCCGGCGAAGGCGGCGAAGAAGTTGATCGCCAGGGACAGTCCGGAGGCCAGCACCGATTCCACCTTCTCGATCGCGCTGCCGATGTTGCCGTTGGCGATGTTGACGATCGAATCGACGAAGGACTTCACCACCGCGATGATCTTGGACACCTGATTCACCACCACCATCACCGTGTCGTAGATCGACACGATGGCGCCGATGAAGCCGGCGCCGGGAATGAACATCGCCACCAGCTTCGGAATGCCCTTGGTCACCACCGCCTCGATCACCAGGCCCTTGATGCCCTCGATGACCTGATCCTTCAACCCTTCCAGCTCCGACTTGATCTTCTCCCACGCTGCGGCCGGGCCCTCGTTGACCAGCGTCATCACGATGTCGAAGCCCTTCTCCATCGCCACCGCCGTGGTCTCGCCGAAGGCCTTGACGATCTTCACCCGGAAGCGCTGCCAGGTCAGGCCCAGCACCGAGAACACGAACTTCACCACCTCGCCCAACGTCAGCGCCTTGGGGATATAGACGCCGTCCAGCGAGCCGGTGAGCCAGTCGATCAGGCCTTTCTTCAGATGGCTCAGGAAGTTCCCGGAGAACGCCGAGAACCCGCCCTTGCCCGCGGCGATCAGGTTGCCCAGGAAGGGCATCGGGTTCTGCAGGATGCTCTTGAGCGCCGCGCCGGTCTTCTTCACATACTCCAGCGCCCCCGGGTTCACCACCTTGAAGATGATCTCCAGCAGGTTCCACATGGCCTGCCCGGCCCAGGTCACGAACCGGCCCAGGAAGTTGCCAAACACCTTGGCCAGCTTCGCGAAGGCCCGCGGCACCAACACGATGTCCGCCAGCTCCAGCGACTTCAGGCCGGCGATGAACAGGGCGGGGATCTCCGCCACGAAGCCCTTCAGTTCCCCCATGGCGCTCTGGAACCAGGTCCAGCACTGGCCCAGCGCGCCCGACTTCTTGATGTTGGCGTAGATCTCTTCCTGGCCGATGATCTTCATGAAGCCGCCCACCATCAGGTCGGCCGAATCGGTGACCGGCTCGCCGGTCACCGGGTCCTCGCCCATCACGCCCTTCAACAGGTCGTAGCTGGGCGTGCCCTCGGCCAGCTTGCCCAGCGGCCGCAGGATCGCCTCCTTGATGAAGTCCAGGATCGCGCCGATGAAGCCCGCCACCACGCTCTTGATCTGGTTGATCGGGTCGGTGACGAGGTGGATGCCCCGATCAATCGCCGCGCCCGGGCTCAGCAAGTCCGACGCGCCCAGGGACTTCACATAGCCCAGCACCGCCGATCCCAACGATCCCAGCGCGGCCATCACGCTCTTGAGCTGCCCGTAGGCCCAGTTGGCCACCTTGTCGAAGATGCCGGCATTGCTGATGGCTTCGGTGACCACGGTCGCCCCGGGAATGAACTCGACAATCGCGCGAAACACATTCCCCGGCGACGCCTCCACCGCCGTGTTGTTGATCGGGTTGCGCCCGAGCACGATGGTCAGCATCCGGAAGCCGGGCAGCAGGTTGGCCTTGTCCGCGAAGAAGTTGAGCGCGGTGTCCCATCCCAGCCGATGCACCTGCACCGGCTCGCTGGTCGACACGGCGGGTCCGACCTCGGTGGCCGCCTCGCGATGCACCGGTCCCACCTGGGGCGCGGCCCGCTGCTGGATGGTGTGGGTCAGTTCATGCGCGATGAGCTCCCGGCCTGACGGGCTGTCCGGCTGATAGGCATCCCGGGCGAAATGGATGTCCCGCCCCACGGTGAAGGCCCGCGCGCCGAGCTGCGCCGCCAGCGCGGCGGAACGCGCATCGGTGTGCAGCCGCACCGGACTGAAGTCCGCCCGGAAGCGCGGCTCCATGTAGGCCCGCACCGGTGCCGGCAGCGCCTGACCGCCGCCGGCACTGGCGCGGATCTCCGCAGCCACCGGCGCCGACACCGCGCCGCCGCCGTCCCGTCCGGCCCGATGCACCATCGACGGGGACAGCGACAGCAGCGTCGATGCCGAACGAGCGATGCCAACGGCCACCGCAGGTGCCCGCGCCGCCGTCGCCCCGGATGAAGCCGGGCTCACCGAGGCCGACCGGCGAATGCCCGCCGCCTGCGGTGGGGCCATGCGCACAATCTGGCTGGCGACCGACACCGCCTCCCGCTCTGCCGGATCGGCGGGCGAGGACACCTGCATCGCCGTCTGCAACGTCGACGGCAGCAGCAGACTGCTCCCCCGCGAGGCCGCCGACGCGGCCGACTGGGCCGGCGACACCGGCGGCCGCCGCACGTTCGCCGCCCGCGCAGCGCTCTGCTGCGCCTTCGCCTGGGCGGAGGCGCGCAGGGCGGCAGCGTGCGCGACTGCCATGGCTCAGGCCTGAACGCCCGCGCGCGGATCGGACACGCGGGCCGCCGTCTCGACCGGACGCAGCGGACAGGTGGCACCGGTCTTGCGGTACTCCCGCTGCAAGGCCGCGAACAGATGCTCGGTGCGCATGCCGCCGCCGCGCTGCAGCGCCAGCAGACGAGCGTGGGACACCACGTTGCGCAGCTGTCCACCGGTCAGGGTGCAGCGGCAGGCCATCTGCTGCAGCCAGTCGTCGTCGATGTCGTCTTCCGCCTCCAGCGCATCCCAGCCGGTCCCAGCGTCGCGAGATCCCTGAGCCGTCGCGACATTCAAGGCGGACAGGGCATCGGGCTCGCGCCGCGGATCGACCGCACCCAGCTCCGCGTGCGCCCGTGACGCACCTGCGCCGATCGCCTCGTCTCCGGCGGCCAGGTGCAGCTTGAGGATGTCGTAACGGCGCCATTCATCGGGCGGTCGGAAATGGACGACGACATCCATGCGCCGGGAGAACGCCTTGTCGATGCGGTCCAGCGCATTGGTGGTGATCAGCAGGATGCCGTCGAAGGTCTCAATGCGCTGCAACAGGAAGTTGGTCTCGAGGTTGGCATAGCGGTCGTTGGACGAGCCCACATCGGTGCGGCCCGCCATCAGCGCATCGCCTTCATCGAGCAGCAGCACCACGTCCAGTTCCTCGGCGGCGGAGAAGGCTTGGTGCAGGTTCTTCTCGGTCTCGCCCAGGTACTTGTTGACCGTGGCCGACAGATCGACCCGATAGAGGTCCTTGCCCAACGAGGAGGCGAGCAGCCGCGCGGCCAAGGTCTTGCCGGTGCCGGAGTTGCCCGCCAGCAAGGCGCGCACGCCGGCATTGCCCTGCGCCAGGGCAGCGCCTCGGGCAGCCAGTCGCTCGCGAAAGCGGCAGCGCGCGGCCAGGGCGTCGATCTCGTCGCGCGTCGGTGTGTCGACCGCCAGGTCGTGAAGGCCGCCGCGGGTGGGCAGCCGGGTCGCCAGCGTTTCCAGCCGGGCGGACTGCAGGCCCCGGCAGGCCTCGCGCACGTCGTCCAGACCCAGCACGGGTCGACGGGCCAGGCCGGCCAGCGCCGCCGCCGTCTGCGCCACCCGGCGGACATGCCCGCTGGTCAGGCGCGCCGCCTGCGCCATCTCGACCAAGGCGTCCTCCTCGTGACCCGGCAAGGCCTCGCGCCAATGCCGCAAGCGCTGGGCCGCATCCGGCATCGGCAGCTCCAGCGTCAACATCGCCTGGCTGCTGCCGCCGGCGCCGGCACAAGTCCAGGCGCCATGGCGGCCGGTCGCCACGCACAGCGTGCCGCCGCCGAACGGCAGCGGCGCCAGCGCGCGGGTCTCGCCCGGGGCCAGGTCCACATCCACCACCGGCAAGGCCTGCAGCAGCACCGCCAGCAAGCCGAACAGGCGCCAGCGCGACTCGTCCTCCAGCACGGCCGCATCGGCCACCAGCAGCGAACGCCCCATCGCGCGGGCCACACCGCCGATCAGCGTCTTGCGGCCGTTGTGCCGAGGGCCCCGCACCAGCAGCACCGTGCCGCTGAGATCGCCCGACGCGGCAGGTCCCTGGCCGCCGTCGAAGGCAGGGCCGAAGGCGGTTGATCCGGGCTGTCCGTCGCGCCCACTGCGCTCATTGCGTTCATTGCGCTGATTGCGCTCATCGACCCGACCGAACTCATCGAAGCCAGTTTGCGCATCGTCGACCGGGCCGCCCAGCAGCGCGGGAAGCGCCTTGGCGCGCGCCAGGGTGTCGGCATCCGCGATCACACGATCCAGCGGGCACAGGCTCTCCAGCGGCCGCCATTGCAGCCAGGGCGCCGACGGCGGATCGCCGCGCAAGCCATCCCAGAGGGCATGCGGCACCGTCAGCAGCCAATCGGGTCGCGGCGCCTCCGGGTTCAAGGCCTGCAGCAGGCCGGCACGCAGCAGCGCCAGCAGGCTGCGGCGCACGACCTCGGCGCCATCGCTGCCGTCGTCGCCATGGCGCCACCACGCGATCAGTTGGCCGAAGGCGGGACGTCGCGGCGCGGTCTGGGGATCGCCGTCGCTGAAGAGCTGCGCAAAGCGGGGATCCTCTTCGATCAGGCCTGCCGCCAACAGCAACTCCAGATCGAGCTCGGAAAGCCCCGCATGCCGCAGCGCGCGCAGCGGCAGATGGGCATGGCAGTCGGCCTCCCAGGCCTGCACCCGGGAACGCCATGCGCGCCAGGGCGTCTCCGACCGCCCCACCTGGGCGCGAATCTCGGCCTGGTAATCGGCCAGGAAGGGATAGGCCGCCAACGCCGCCTGCTCGCCCCCGGCGGTGCAGTGACCCACCAGCCGGGCGATCACGCCGAAGAGCATCAGCCGCACATGCTGCGCCGCGGCGGGTGACGCCGACGTCTGCGCGGAAGGCCCGCCGGATACGGAATCGGCGGCGCCCGAAGCGCCGCCGCCACCGAAGCGACGCCGAAAAGCAGACACCGCAGAGGCGTCCGACGGAGCGAAAGGATCGGTGGTCTTCATCGCGGCCTCATTCGAAATGGAACATCACGCTGCGTCCGGTGGCGGGGATCCAGCCGGGATCGCGGTCCAGGCCGGCGATCCGGATGGACAGGGGCAGATCGGCCAGCGACAGCACCACGTCCACGCGGGCCATGCCGACGCTCACTTCCGCGCGGTGGCGGCAGACGCATGCCGCCAGGTCCTCCGTGGGCCGGACGCCCAACGCCGCCCGCAGGCGCGCTTCCAGATACCGCCGCCAGTGCGACAACCAGCGATGGGCCGCCGTGCCATTCGCACTCGCGATCACCGCGCGACGCAGCACTGCGCGGCGCAGCAGCGGCACCGCGTCACACAGCGCGCGGGCCTGGGCCGCAGGTGCCATCCCAGTGCGGCGGCGCACGTCGGTGATGACGAAGCCCATGGGATGCGCCACCCGAAGTCGTCGCGACGTTGCATGGAAGGTCAACGTGGTCGGAGCGCCCCACGGTGCGAGATCGCTGTCGGTCAACCGCCAGTCCGGCACCTCGGCAAAGAACCGCGACGGCGCCTCGGCCGGCGATCGACCGGCCAGGTCCGCGAGCAGAGGCCACAGCGGATCGGCGGTGAAGGCCTCACCGAACCAGGCCTGTCCGGTCCAGGCCAGCAGGTTCCATGGCGACCATCGCAGGCCCGGATCGCGCGGCATGGTGAAGTCGCCATACAGGCGCAAGGCGAGCGCCGCATTCAACAGATAGAAGAGCCCGCCGTAGTGCGTGAGGCAGACGGTCGGCAGCAGCTCCGCGACCGCGTTGGGCGTGGTGTCCTGCGCGTCGGGAAGCGTGCCGGCCGATCGCCTTTGCGGCGCGTCGTCATCCGGTAGCGCATTGGGATCTCTGGCGAGACCGCGCTCGGCGCCATGACCCGTCAGGGTCGACGACTCATTCATTGCCAGGCCGGACGTGGTGCGCTCCGCCTCGGGTGACGGTGGCACCGCAGACGGTCGCTTATCGGATGAGTCGACTGACCGCAGCGCCGATCGCCCATCGCCAGCGCGCGGTGGCGGCGTCGTGTGCACCTCCGCGTCCGCCTCCGGGTCACCGCGGCGATCGGTCACCGGCGGCGCATCCGTGTGAGCCCAATGATCCAGCGCGTGCAGCAACGCCGACGAGCGCGCCCAGGCCGGTTCACGCTGCACGGCCAGGGCACCCGCCAACAGCCGGCCAGCCATCGAATCACCGGTGAATCGTTGAAGCTCGGGGACCACCTGCAGCAAGCGGCGCAGCGTCAGCGGCGTGGCACGGTCGCGGGAATCGGACAGGCCCGATGGTGTGGCATGGCCGCTCGGGCTCTGGAGCTCGCCTCGCTCTTGATCACCCGGCCGCCGCAGTGCCTCGTTCGACCTCGCCTCGATCCCGGGCATGGCGTGGGAGGCCATGAGCGCGCGAAGTCCCGCGGCGACCTCCGCTGCATCCATGCGCGTGACGGCAGCGGTCGCCAGGCCACGGGCCGCCAGGAGAGACAGCGTCGGCACCAGACGGTCACCATGATCGATCACCTCCGCCTTCAGCCATTGGCGCGGGGTCTGCCTCCCCAGCACGCTGTGCCACCACCAGCCTGCATCCAGCGTGCGATGCAGCCAATCCCGCCACAGGCAGGCGGAGAGCTCCGCCTCATCGGCGAAGCAGACGGCAGGCGCCGCCGCGGCATCGCTGCGCAGCCACGGTCGCTGAGCCTTCGCCGCCTGCGCGCTCACGGCGCTCGACACCTGCCGCGCGAATTCGCCCGATGGCTCATCGCCCCGCGGCGGTCCGCGCCGCCCCTGCACTGTCAAGCGGCGGACGAACAGCAGCGCGGACGGTCCCAAGGACGACGGCGACCAATCCACGCCGGCGAGCGCCCGCTCAAGACCCTGCCGGGCCCGGAGCGGGTCGATCGCTGCCCGGCCGGTCAGTCCGGCACCGGCGCCCGCACCGATGGCCAGACGCACCCGCTGCAGCAAGGCGCCATGGCGGACCGGCAGCGACATCGCGGGCTCCGTTCAGTAGGAGTAGCGCAGGCCAAGCAGCAGCGTCGAATGCACCGACTGCGGCGAGTTGCTGGTGACCGCATGCAGTTGATAGCGGCCCTCCACCGACCATTGCGGCGCCACCTGCCATTGCCCACCCAGCCCGATGTTGAAGCCCAGCCGGCTCTTGCCCGGATCGAAGCTGTAGACGCCCGCGCCCAAGGTGGCGAACGGCCGCATCGGCCCGGTGCCGGGCGAGAAATACCACTTGCCGTTCAGCCCGACCTGCGTGACCTTCGCATTGGGTTGGCCGGTCTTGCCGTCCAGCCGATGCCAGGAGACGGTGCCTTCGAGCGACATGTCGCTGGAGAACGCATAGTCGATGCCGATGGCCAAAGCCGGTCCGGTGCTCTGGGTGTCGGCGAACTTGCCATGCGGGATGGCGATGCCGCCGGCCAGCCACAGGGCGTAAGGGCTGCTGCCCGGGCCCGGGCCGGGTCCGGGAATGGGCCCGTACTCGCCGCCGCTGGTGCCGGGCTTCAGGGGCTGACCGGTGCGCACCGGCCGGCCATCGACCCAGATATCCAGTCCCGGTGTGGTGCCGGGTGCCACGCCGCTGATGCGGACGGTGTAGTCGCCGGTCTGCAGCGGGTCGGCGACCGGACCGACGATGCCTGATCCACTCACCTTGACTTGCACCACGCGGCCATAACCCGGCCCGACATGGTTGCCGAACCGATCCCGCGGCGTCACCTTGACCTGATAGACGCCATCACCGGTCGGCGCCGCGATGGCCACCACCGTCTGCCCGCTGTTGGGAATGGCCGAGACCACCCGTTCGATCGATTCAATCCGCCGCACCTTGCCGGTCCTCGGATCGTCCCATTCCAGCGCCACATCGAAGCGGTAGCGCCCCGGCACTCGGGTGTCGGACACGCTGCCGGTGTAGACACCGTCATTGGCCGATGTATCGCCACTGGTTCCGGCGTCGCTGAGGATCAGTTGCTGGCCGGTGGGCTTGGGCTCGATCCGCTCCAGCAACTTGTCCGTCACCGCCAGTGACAACGCCTTGGCGGTGGTGGCGCTCTGATCCGGCCGAGGGTCGGGGCCGGCGGTGGCGGCGGCATGCAGGATGTTGCCGGCGGACTCGGCCGGCGAGGCCGGGCGGATGCGGATGCCCCCGGCGATGCCCGTCAGCGGCTTGCCGTCATAAGTGGCCTCCACCATCAGCGGGATCGCATCCCCGGTGCCACTGCTGTCGCGACCGAAGTTCAAGGCGTACTTCAGTCGACTGTCGACCGCGTAGGCAGAGAGTCGGAACGGCGTCGGCGCACTGATGTCGTTGCCCTCAACGAGCGCATTCCATTCACCGCCGGGACCGTCCGCAGGCACATCGACTGACGCCACCAGCCAACTTGAACCCAGCTTCTGGAGCGATGGCTTGATCGCCGTGCCCCCCGGCGGCTGCAGCCAGAGCCTGAACAGATTGCTCCGCCCGACCCAATCGAGCACCACCGTGACCCGGCGGACCGACGGATCGACCTGCAGCGGGATCGGCGCCGAGAGCGGTCCGGTGGGAGCAGATGCCCCCGCGGCAGCAGGAAGGCTTCTGAGCCGGATCGGAGGCGCGCCAATCCCAGCCACCGTCCCGGTGGTGCGAGCCAGCAGCCCCAAGGTATTGCCCTTGAGCGCTTGCAGCAGCACATCCTGCATGGCCGTCGACAACCCCGTGGCAGTTGCAGTCACGATGGAGGTTCCGGCGGTCTGAGCGGCAATGCCGCTCAACAGATCGGTTTCGATCGACGCGGGGGTTCCAAAGCCGATGGTCTGGATCGGCAGGCCCTTTCTGTAGAGCTCATCCGTGCCCGCCACCGGCGCCCCCACAGCGCCAAGCGCCCAGTCGTCGGTCCCCGCAATCTTGGCGATGCGCGGATCGACGTTCTGCTCGCCATCGGTCATCAGGATGACCGCTGCATCAAAGTTGGCGGGATCGCTCACCCACTTGCCGATGGCCTTGTTCAGCCCATCGCCGATGGCGGTGCTGCCTCCCGGTGACTTGCCCTTGGCCTGGGCCAACAACGACGCCCAGTTGCCGCGGGTTCGAAAGATGCTGCCCCCACCGAAATCCGCCGGCTGCCCCGTGGAATCGAAATGAACCAGACCCAGCCGATCGCCCGTCACGCCCGACTCCGAGGCCTGGTCCCACAAGGCGACGAATTGATCGAGTGCAGTCCCCAAGGCGGTCCAGCGCGTCGGGAGGCTGTTGGGCGCACTGCCCGGAAGTTCCCAGCCCATGCTGCCTGACTTGTCCAACACCAGGATGACATCCAGTGGCAGGCGCTGCGGTGCAGCAGGGGCCGGCGCAGGCGGTGGCGTATTGACCGCGTACCCGTCTTGCACCCGGCGCTTCGCTTGTTGGCACAACAAGGTCGTCGCTTTAGTCACACCGGCAACGGTATAGGCCCCCAGTGCATGTTGGGTGATCTGCGGGCCGGAAAAATTCACCGTCACCGTCTTGGGCAGCGTATTGGCCGGCAATCCCGCCTTCAACTGGCAGAAATCTGACGGATCAAAATGACTGCGGGCCTCGTACAGCAAACTCACCGCCTGACCGCTGTTCATCGTCGGCGCGCCGTCCAGACGGAATCGATCTCCGTTGGGAAGACTCACGAATCCCATGCCCACTGAGGCCGCGACGCCATTGATGGAGGCAGAAGCACCAGCCGGCGCACCCGCCAGTGCGAAGTTCCAGCGCACGCGGGCCACGGGGACTTTGGCGGGTCGATCGTTGATGACGAACGCCACGGTCGCGTCAGCACGAGCGTCGGATGCCAACAGACCAGTGGCAGTCGCCGCCACCGCAAAGACAAGAACAGCTGATTTCATCGAGGACTCCAGGTGATCAAAGGTCGACGGACAGCGGCAGGGCGCCGCTGGTCACGTTGTCGGTGCTACGGGTCACGGTGACATTCACCGTGGTGCTGTCGCCAGGCGCCACCAGGCCGGGAATGCCGGTCGGCACGGTGACGGTCAGTTGTGTGGACGTGGCGGCCGACGGCGTCGCGGGAACCCCGCCGAAGCTCACCGATTGCTGGCCCGGTGTCGCCGAGAAACCGGTTCCTGCAACGGTCACCGCCTGCCCCACCGAGACCGGATTTGGCGTGATCGAGGAGATGGCCAACGGGTTGGTCAACGGGGGCAGCACCGTCACCGCCATCGTCGCCGCCTGCCCGCCGGGGTTGACCACGCGCACCACGATGTCCGTGGCGGGCGCACCTCCGGGCAGCGAGGGCGCGCCGGGAATGCCGCTCGGCACCGTCACGAACAATCGGGTGGCATTGCTGGTGCCCAGGACCACCGCATTGATGCCGCCCATCGTCACCGTCGAGCTCGCGCCGGCGAACCCCGATCCACGGATCTCCAGCGATCCGCCCGCCCTCACCGAGGTCGGCACCAACAGCGTCACCACCGGGTTCGCTGGCGGCGGCGGTGCCGTGCCCCCGCTGCTTCCGGCCACGACCAAGTTCACCGCACCGCCGGCCACGGTCTGCGAACCGGCGACAGGGACCTGATTGAGCACCATCAAGGATGCCGACGCCGAGGCGGATGGATTGATGATCACGCCGCCTGTGTCGACCACTGTCCCGAGCGACAGCTGCTGCAACTGCAGCGAGATCCGTGCCTCGGAGAGCGGTCGCCCGAACAGGTTGGGCACGGTGATGCCGCCGCCGCCTCCCCCGCCGCTCAACGCCGCATCATGTGCGTTGATCAGGTCGATGATCTTGCGCATCAATGCCGACGAGATCACGTCGCCCGGATTGATGGTGTCGTTGATGGCTGCCATGACCCGCTCCTTTGAGACCCTGGACTACGAACCGCCGCAGCAGTCCGAGAAATTGCTGAAGTCGGCCCGTGCCATGTCGAAGCGCGCCACCGCCAACTCCGGCGTCAGACCGCTCGCGAACACGATCACCGGCTGAACCGGCAGACCGGTCAATGCGGCCTGCACGTTCTGCGACGGCCGATACACCCGCACGAATTCACCCGCCGTCAGATCGATCGGCGCGTGGGCCAAGGCGATCTGCCGCAAGGCCCCCAACTGCCGCCCATCCATGAACGGCGTCGACTGCCCACTGCCCGGCACCGGCCGGCGCGGCACGCCGCTGAAGAACGCCGCATCGCCGAAGCCCCGCAGCGGCGGGCTCTGCAGCGGCACCATGCCGAACGGCGGCAGGTAGCGGCAGTGGTCCTTCACCTGCAGCGACGCGGGCGTCGCACTCGCGGCCAGCAAGTCGCCCAGATGCTGCTGGAACTGGGCGCACATGGCCTCGGCCTCCACCAGCCGCCGATCCCGTGCGACGAACGCCTGCGCGCCCAGCGCATCGGGCCCCAGCAACCGACGACGCACCGACCACAGGTCCACGAAGCGCAGCCCGCTGGCCGTCCAGAACACCAGCGCCAGCGGCACATCGCAGTCCGACAACGCACCGGTGCCGCGCAAGTCGTCCACCAGTCCGTAACTCGGTGGATCGCTGCGCCAGGGATCGATCACGATGGCCTCGCGCGCCTCCACGCCGAAGCACCGATAGGCCAGCCGATTGCGAAACTGCGGCGAGGCAATGTCCAGCCCCGCATAGCGCTGCGGCGAAATCGACAGCAGCCGGAACTGCAGCCCTTCCACCGTCACATCGGTGTTGCAGCGCACATTGCCGGGATCCAGACCGTTCGTCGGCGCCCGCCCCTCCGACAGCTGGGCCGGCGCAATCGTCAGCAGGTAGACGCCGGCGCCCGCCACATAAGTGCCGTCGCTCAGCGGATTGCAGTTGGCGAAGACGCAGTCGCAGGCGCTGGCCGTGCCGGCATCGAAGCGCCGTGTCAGCGCCACGCTGGTGTCCATGCCCAGCCGCAAGGTCTGGCCCGCGCGGTTCACCGCCAGGCCCGCCTTGACCCGCAACACCGGGGCCAGCGGCGCATCCAGATCCGCATCCCGGGCCGCCTCCAGGCCGAAGGCCACACCATCGCCGATCGCCAGGCCCAAGCGCGCATCCCAATCGCGCCGGGCCTGCTGCTCGCGCGACAGGTCCTTGCTCGTCAGCAGGCGTCCGTTGAAGAAGTTGACGCTGCGGATGCCGCCGTCCTTCAGCGGCTCCTCCAATTGCAGGGCATCGCCGCTCATGACGGCCTCCTGGTGCGCGTGCCCGTGGCTGTTCCCGTCCCCGGCGCAGTCCGGGTGCCCTGCCCCGCGCCGTCGCCCACGTCATACCAATGCCCGGCGCCGTCTGCGATCAGGGTCACAGCGCGGCCCCGCGCGATCGTCAGGTGCGGCTGGTCATCCACCGTGTCGCCGGTCGATTCACCCACCCGCACTGTGAGTGTCGGCACATTGACGTTCTTCACCACATAGACACGCCCCTCGGCCGAAGCCGAGGACGCCGGCAGCGTGATCGTCAACGCGACCGCATCCCGCGCCAGGATGTAGGAATGGCTGTCATCCAGCGTCAGGTCCGTGTTCACGCGCACCAGCGGCAGGCGCAGCGGCTCGACCGTCGGCGCACTCGCCACCGGTCCCGGTGCCGGCGGCGTCAAGGGCGTCACCGGAGAGGGCCGGATCGGCGTCGGCAGCGGCGTGCGACCGATTGGCGGCACCAGCACCGGTCCGGCGATGGGCGTTCCTCCGCCACCGCCACCGCCACCGCCACCTCCGCCTCCCCCGCCTCCGCTGATGGGTGCGGTGCCGGCTCCACCGCCACCACCGCCGCCGCAATCGCAGCCGCACAGAGCCCATTCCTGCAGGAAGCGCAGGTGCGCCAGCACCGGCCGGGTGCGCTCATCGATGCCGATCATCGGCGGGCTGCCCACGATCTGCCAAGCGCCGGACGGCGAGCCACCGATCCACTGCACATCGAAGCTGACGATCGCCAGCAGCAGGCAGTCCGCATCGCCCTGCTCCACCCGGTGGCAGCGCATGGCCATCCACATCGGTCGCAGCTCGGTGACCCAGAAGCGCAGCGCCACCCGAAGGAAGGCGCACAGATCGTCGCGCGCCACCTGCACCGGCGCCGCCAGATCAAACAGGTAATCGCCCAGCGTCTCGACCGAGGCCGGTGGCGACAGCGGCGGGGACGCGGCCTCCGCATCCCGCCACGGCTGGATGCCGGGTCGCAAGGCCTCGATCCAGGCGATGTCGTCCGCTGCTGGCGGCGGGCTCCCACCGCCCAGATCCACATTGGCCCGCAGCCAGCGCACATAGTCCCGCAGCGCATCTTCCTCGGTCTGACGGGGCGCGAACTCCCGCAGCTCCAGCCGGAAGTCGTCGGCGATGCGGGACGGCGCCATCAACGTGTCGTCAGACCGGCACGGCGCACCGGGAATCGGCACCGGACGGGTCTGGCAATCGGACCAGCACAGGGTCAGGTGGAGCGCGATCGGTCCGGCGCTGATCACTGGCGGCGAGGTCGGCGGCGAAGTCGGCGGCGAGGACGGCACGGGCAGTGGCGGTGACGCCGACGCCCCCGACGGATTCAGCAGCCGACCCACCAAGGCGGCGTTGTCAGGCTTGGCCAGCCAGCGGTTGATGACCGCGCACTGGTCGGCCGGCACGCACAGATGCCGGCCGCTGGGTGTGAGGGCGGAGCCGGCGCTGACATGCAGCCGCGGCCCCTCGGTGCCGTCCACCTCCGCCATCACCCGCAGCCCGCTGAGCGTGCCATAGCCCAGCGCCTCGCGGGCCTGCCAGCGATCGCGTCCGTCGAGATAGGTGAACTCCTGAACGAAGTCGTCCACGCCCAGCACCATGCCGCGCGCATAGTTGACATGCTGCGTCGGGTCGGGGGCGGTGCCTGTCAACAGGCTCACCGGTTCATTGCAGCAGCCCATGGCTCGCTCCTGGGTTGATCGATCGGCGGCCGCATCGGGCACAGGCTCGAGGCAGGTCGGCATTCATGCAGCGTGGGCGGCGCATCGGCGTCTCCGTTCAACAGGCCAGCAAGCGGCGGTCGGTGGCACTTGGCGCCGCCGGTCCGCCGACAAAGCTCGCCCCGATATAGGACCGCCCGACCACCGCGTCGGGAATCAGCTCCGGCGCGCGGCTGCCGCCGCCGAGCTGGGTGTCCAGCCCCAGCCGCGCTTCGCCGATCCGGTTGAAAGACCAGAACAGCCGGACATCGAAAACGGTGTGCGCCGGCTTCTCCAGCGCCACGATCCGCTGCGCCAGGCTGAGCCGCTGTTCCAGCTCGAACGGATCGGCCATGACGCTGTCTACCGGCAACAGCACCGAGAACCGATGCGCGGTGCGGTGCATCGCCAGCAACTGGCCTTCGAACTGCAGCCAGTCCAGCTGCGCCGCGCGGGTGATGGGCAATGCATCCGGGATCGGCACCTGATCAAAGCTCGGCCACGCGGTGCCGTGCGCCGTCCGCAAGCGTTCAATGCGGCGATAGCGCCGCGCCAGGAAGTCCTGCCAGCGTGGCCGGTTCAAGGTGCTGTCAGCGATGGCGCAGAAGGTCGCCCAGTCGGCGGCGGCATCGACATCGGACGGCACCTGCGTCGGCAGCGCGATCGCCTCGACACTGGCGTAGGCGCTGCCATGCCGTTGATTGATCTGCGCGACGCTGCCGTAGCGCGCTCGCAGCCAGGCCTGCAAGCGCGCCCGTTCCTGCGCCCCGGTCGACGGCACGAAACCCAGCACGGCGCTGCAGAAGCTCGCCCAGTCGGCCGCTGCATTCGCCTCGGTGGGCGGCACCAGCGACCACGGCATCAGCTGTTCGGTGGGCGTGGCCACCCGTCCCTGCCAGGTCGCCCAGCGATCGGCCAGGCCGGCATTGCCCTCGTCGGGCGTCCAGCGGGATTGGGTGACGACAGTCCGCGGGCCGCTACCGCTGTCAGTGGTCGACATGGCCCCCACCCCGGACGATGCGACCGACGCCCCCGGATCGCCCGCCGCGAGCGCACCGATCAAGCGCGTCTGGTAGGACTCGACGATGCGTATCCGTCGCGGGCCCAGATCCGTGTCGCTCGGCCCGTCGAACATCGCCGCATCAAAGCAGGGATCGAAGGCCAGCGCCAACGCCAGCCGCAGGCCGTGCACCGTGCCGCGCCAGCGGAAGAAGTCCATCGCATGTCGGACCAGCAAGCGATGGCGGCGCTCGTCCCAGGTCGGATCCAGTGCCAGGTCGAACCATTCCGCCAACCACGGCAGCGCCTGCGGCGGCACGGTGCGTGCGTCGAAAAGCGCGGTGGCCCGGGCGATCTTGTCCTCGATGCCGGTGAAGGTGCTTTCGAAGTTCGCGAGCCAGCGCTCGAGGAAGTTCGCACCGGCCTCGTCCTCGCGGTAGACCACCGGCAGGAACCGCTGCGAATACGAGAATCTCGGCGACCAAACCCGCAGCGCCCGCAGCCGCGGCGAGCGGGTGCCGTGCTCGCTGCGCAGCCGCAGCTTCAGCTGCAGATAACGGCCCTGCGCCGCCTGCAGCAGCAACTCCCAGGTGCCCTGCCCCGCTTCGCGGCAGGTCGGCGGCATGGCATCGCTCCGCATCCAGGGCAGCTCCGAGCCCTCCGGCCGCAGCAGCAACGCGGGTTCACGCGTCCACCCGCCCACCAGCGATTGCCCCGGCACTGGCGCGCCGGAAGCGAAGGACGAGCTGTCCCACCCCTCGGGACTGCCAAGCGCCATCGGGCCGTCGAACTCATCCGCCGCCCGGCTCCAGACGTCCACCGCCGTGCCCGCCGGAATGGCGGCGTCGATCAGCAGCTTGTCCCAGGTGATGCCCAGCTCGCCACTGTCGAACACCGGCGAGATCAGCGTCGCCTCGGTCTCGAAACGCGCCCGCGGCTGCTGGACGAACGGCGTCCATACCGGAGCGGCGAGTCCGCTGTCATAGCTGCCATCCCCGCGCACCGCGATCAACGCGCGCCCGCCGAAGCGACGCAGCGGATACAGCAGTGGCAAGGCCTGGAGTGCAAAGCCGCCGGGGACGGTGGCCGCTGTCACGCCCGGCTTGGGCGCCAGCGCATCCACCACATGGAACGCATGCACCTGGTTGCCGATGGTGGTGGCGATGAAGCACAGCGTCGTGGACGTGTCGTCTCCCGCCGGCCAACGGCGCGCACTCGCATGCACAAAGTCGTGAGCCAGCGCGGGCAACGGCAGCCACGCGGACGCCGCCCGGGCCCAGTCGTCCCCGGTGCGGCGCAGGCGAACCACACGCGAGCGGCCGGCGGTCTCATCCCGGTCCAGCAGCCACACACCGTCGGCCAAGTCGGTCTCGAGGGCGATCGGATCCATCACCCAACCCGGACTGTCCAACAGCGAGAGTCCGGCGGGAAAGTCGCGTGCGGGCTGGGTGCGTGACGGGCCGGACAGCGGCTGGAAATCATCCACCACCGGCGCGGCCAGCGGCCGCAGCGGCTGGCCGCTGCGCACCACGGCCAGCGTGCAGTCCAGCTCCCATAGCCGCGCGTTGAGGCGGTCCAGGATCCACACGCCGCCGCCCTCGCGGGCGCACATGTCGAAGGGCTCGAACGGGAGGTCCTCGGGCCAAGGCACTTCCAGCGGTTGGCCGCCCGCCACCAAGTCAAAGCTCAGCAGGCCGCGGCGGACGCCCTGTGCAAAGGCCACCACCAGCCAGTCGTCCGCGGTCACCGCCAGCGCGAGGTAGGTCGCCGGTACCGATGCTGCCGCAGGCGCGCAGGTCTGGAAGCTCAGGCGTTCCTGCGTGCGCTGCGGGCTGCAGTCCGACGGATCAGCGGGCCAGAACGGGCTGTCGTCGGCCCTGGCCAGCGAGGCCACCCGCAAGGCGTGCCGGTCCTCCGAGACACGATAGACATTGCCATTGCGGTCCGCCGCTGCACCGCGGCGCGCGTCCAGCGTCAGCGGCGCTTCGGCCGCGGTGGCGGGCAGTTCGACGGTGCGCGGGGCCAGCGTGAGTTCGTTGCGCTCGCCATCCCAGGCCGGCGGCGAAACGATCGGCGGGGTCGGCAGGGTCGGTGAACTGCTGGCGGGGCTGCTCGACGCGCCGCTCGATGCGGCCGCGTCCCACCAGGTTGACAGCGTCTGCGGGGTGGCAGCCGCGTCGATCCCGTCGGCCTCGCCGTCGAGACACCGACCCCAGTCGGCCTGTCCGAGCAGCAGCTGGAAGCGAGCGCCGTTGACGTTTTTCATCAGCAGGTCTCCGGCACCACCGGCACCGGCAGCAGCGACACCGTCGTGGGCGTGGCGCTGCCGGTGCTGCCGCCGCGCAGCGCATCCAGGGGCAACGGATCGCCCGACACCACCGAGATGCCGAGCACGCGTGGCAATTCCAGGCCGGTCATGCCGATGACATCGGCCGCCGCGCGGCTGCCTTCGGCGATCAGCACATCCGCCACCGACAGCACCCCCGCCACGCGCGCCACCTCCGCCAGCATCACTCGGCTGGCCACCGGCGTGCGCAGCGGCCAGCCGCGCGCCGGATCCACGCTGCGGGCGCTGAACAGCGGCGTCTCACGCGGCTGATCGCCGTTCGGTCCGACCGGCGCAAGCCAGGCCCGCAGCCGGGCTTTCACCGCGTCCACCACCTCGGCGATGGCGAAGCCGGCGGCCGTCTCCACACCGACCGAGATCCAGAGGCCCTTGTAGACCGGTCCGCGCACCACCAGCTCGGTCGTCACCAGGCGACGCGGGTCCAGGTGCTGGCACAGCGCATTGAGGAACAGCCGATCGGCCCGTGGCGCATCGGGCTGACCGGGGTCGAGCTTCGGGATTGCCATCACCGTGACCACGCCGGGCGCAGCGCCAGGCTCGTTGGGCACCAGGTCGGGATGGAAGGCCGGCAGGATCTCGACCCGGCCGATCTGCACGCCCGGAGCGCGCAGCGTGATGGCTTCGAAATCATCCGCGCTCACCAACCGGTCGCGATGCTGCAAATAACGCCGGACCTGCTTCTCGCCGGTGGCCACATCCTCGGCATCCGCGCCGCCCCAGGTCTGGACCGGATTGGTCACGGTGAAACCGGAGGGCAGTTGCGGCGCGCTGTCGATCGCGCCCTCAGCCACATTGCCGGCTGCGCCTTGGCAGAAGGCATAGGCGGCGAGCACTCGCGCACCCAGCGGCAGGCGGCGGCCACGCAGACCGTCGCCGAAGCGCAGCTCGCCGGCCTCGGCATCCAGCTCGAACACGTCGGTGCGGCCGCTGTCGTCGGCCTGCCATTCACGGGCGGTCGAGCGCGGATTGCCGACTGGCACTTCGGGACCGGCCGCGGCCAGGTCGTCGATCTCGGACCAGGTCAGCGGGGGCTCGTCGCCCGCGCGGGTGATCACCGTCACACTGCCTGGCAGCACCGGCGCGCGGGCGAGCCGACGGGACTGGTCGGGCGTGCCGTCGCCATCGGCCAGGGGCTCGGCGGCCACGCGCTGGATCTGACGGATCGGGGCCGCATTGATGCCGGTCCAGCGGATGCGTGCCTGCGCCGCACCATTCACCCGCACCCGCAACCAGGTCACGAGGCGCGAGCCCAGCGTCGGGTCGTCCAGCGTGGGCGGCATGTCGCCGACGCCGCCCTCCAGCGGATCCACGTCCTGCCAGGGCCGCAATTGCGCCGCGCCGGGCAGGGTCAGTTGCACCACGCCGGGCACCGACAGCAGGTCGACCTCGGTGCGGGCCTCCAGTTGGCGATAGGACGGAGCGGGCCGATCGTTCGCGTCCCGTGCGACGCGCCCATCGGCCTTCACCTCGGGCAGCTCGAAGCGCAGCATCTGACCGGGCTGCGCCTGGCCGGTCGGCGTCAGCGAGGCCGAGGTCGCCTCCAGCGCCGGCACCAGGCCCAGCGTCAGGGTGCGACCGCCCAGGCGATCGCGCAGCGTCTTCCAGGGGTCCGGGCCCACGTCCGGCACATCGGTGCGCCGGGCCAGCAGCGCGATCCACAGGCCGGCATCGATGGTGTCGGCGTTCAGGTCCACGCTGTCGACCACCTGCGGATCCAGCGCCACGGTTTCATACAGCTGCACATCGTCCGGGAACGGCATCTGGTAGGACGCATAGAGCAGCCGGTAGTACGCCATCAGGTCCGGGGACTGGGACGCCGCCGCCAGCGGGCGCTTGAAGAAGACGCGGGCCTCCAGCGGCAGCACCTCCAGGCCGAGTTGGGTGCGGAACGGCACGGCGCCGGCTCGCACCTCCAGATCGGCGGGCAGGGTCTGCACCGTGGCCTCGCCGCGATCGTTGGCGATCGCCACCAGCCCGTTCGCGGCCGAGGCACTGGCCAGCGGCAGCCGCAACATCTGCAGGAAGCGGGCGCGGTTGCGCTGCGGCACGAGGTTGGCGCGGTAGAGCAGGTTCTCGGTGAGGAAGGCGAACAGCTGCACCAGCGTCACGCCGGGATCGCTCTGGTTGAAATTGGTCCACTCGGGCGTGTGCACGCGGGCGCGGGCCAACGTGCTGTCGACCAGCTGCGTGAAGCGGCGGTCATCGAGCGGCGGCGGCGTGATCGGCATCGTGCGGTCCTTCGGCAGGTGGGTCGCGGGGTGGGTGGTCTCGCGGGTGGTGGGTCGCGGGTCGCGGGTCGTGTGTCGTTTGTCGTGTGTCGGTGTGGGCCTCACCCGGCGGCCAGCGCGATGCCGACCGTCAGCCGCTCCCGGGTCGCGGTGGCGACCAGCTTGTAGGTGATGGTCATGAGCGCGTTCTCCGCATCGTCGGGATCGACCGCCATGTCCAGCGACTCGACCTGGATCCGCGGCTCCCATCGGGCCAGCGCGCGTTGGGCCGCGTCCTGCACCCGGGCATGGGTGGCCGCGTTGTTGGGCTCGAACAGGAAGCTCGCCAGGCCGGCGCCGAATTCGGGCAGGCCGACACGTTCGCCCGGCTCGGTCTTGAGGATCACCGCGATCGACTCGCGGATGTTGGTCTCGCCCTGCGACCATACGAAGCGGCCATCCGACCCCACCCGCGGCGGGAACGACAGGCTGCGGCCGAAGATGCTGGTCATGGCTGGGACCTCCGTGGTGCGGCAGTCAGGGCGATCGGAACGATCGACGCAGTCGGCGCAGTCGGCGCACTCGGTGCCATCGAAGCGCCCGGCATGAGGCAAACGACCGATGTCATGACCCACCTCCATCCGATCCGTCACCGCCGCCCTTGCCCTTGAACTTGGGCACCGGGAAGCACATGACGAAGTAAGGCAGCCAGCGGAACACGAAGTCCAGCAGGCTGACGATGATCATCAGCAGGATCAGGGCGCAGAGGGTGATGATCGGCAGGGAGAGCGAGCAGATCATCCCCAGGCTCGCCTGCGGCGAACCGCCGGCACACGGCCCCATGCCACCGACGTCCAGCGGCTTGTACAGCGGCCAGGGCAGCACCGATCTCACCAGGTCCACAAAGCCCAGCCCCTTGGCACGCTGCACCTGGCCGCAGAGCTGGTCGGACATCAGGAACGCGGCATTCTTCTGATGCTTGCGCAGCCCGGCCGGTGTGGTGTCCAGCGGCAGCGCAATGCGGATCGGCCGCGCCGGGGCATCGGAATCGAAGAAGCTCGCCAGTTGGAATCGCTCGCTGGGCGCCGACAGCACCGCCGGCTTCAGCGGGCCGCAATCGCAGCGCAGGTAGGCGCAGCGAATCACGAACCAGCCGGCATCCCCCTGGGTGGTGACCAACGCGTCCCGCAGGCGCGCGGCGAACGGCAAAGCTGGGGACGGTGCCGCGGGCTGCGCGGTGTCGATCGCGGCGATCACCAGCTGGACCGCCTTGTCCACCAGCGCGGCAGCGGCTTCGGCCTCCTGCTGCAGCGGGGTCATCGACGGCGTGCCGGCTTCCACATCGGCCGGGTCGACGGTGACGGCCGGCAGCGTGGTGTGCAATCCGGCGACCACAAACCCGCCGCTGTCGCGCACACCGGCCAGCAGCCAGCGGAAATCCGGCCAGGCCAAGCCCGCGCCCGGGGCGTCCGGATAGAGCGCGGTGGTCCCTTCCAGGGAGGCGCGTGCGCCGCGGATCCGGCGCAGGGCCTCACGCACGCTGATCGCGGGGCTGTCCGCCAGGCCGGGCCAGTTGCTGCCCATCGCGGTGGCGGCGGCGTTCATCCAATCGAACAGGGCCTTCGCGGCGCCGGTCAGTCCCGTGCCCAAGGCGGGCGATTGCACGGCCGACCAGACACCCGGCACATGGGTGGCGAGGTAATCGGCAAAGTCCAGCAGCACCAGCCAGGACTGGCCCTGCAACTGCCGGTTGGTGGTCACGGCCTGCTCCAGGCGCTGGGCGGCGGTCGCCGTGCTGGCGGGGTCCACGATGCGCCCCTTGGCATAGACCGCCGACCGCAGCAACTGCTTCCACGGCTCGGCCACGTCCAGCTTGAATTGCTCCTTGCGCGTGGCAATGGCGCTGGGCATGGCGGCCACGCCAGCGGCGGAAATCGCACCGCTCGCGCCGGTCGCGCCGGGTCCTTCGGCGCCCACCACATGCTGGGCGCGGGTGCTCATGTACTCCTCGCGCCGACCCACCGGCACGGTGCCGGCATGCAGGCGGCGCGGCTGGCCGTTGTCCGCCACGAAGCCCATGGAGAACAGCGGCAGCAGGTCCTCGCCCGGCTCCACCGCGCCTTCGGCCGCCACGCGTTGCCAGCGCGGGCCGGCGGGACTCTTGACGAAGGCATATTCCACACGCGGCGCGCCGGCGGTGGGCGACATCAGGCGTCGGATCACAAAGCCCACCTGCTCGCTGCCGCCCGTGCCGAGGGTCCGATCGGGCAACCCGGGTTGTGCGCAGACGAGATTGGCCGCGACCAGGTAATGCCGCATGTGCGCCGGCTGGTAGAGCTTCAGCGGCAGCGTGCGGGCGACACCGTTCTCGGTCACCGCCTGGGTGCCCGTGACGGCGGGCAGCGCGCTGCGTGGCGCCTGATCCTTGCGAAGCCGGGCCAGCGTCTTCGCCAGCCGGGGCAGCGGCAGGCGCTCGACCAGATCCGGCGCGTCACCGAGCGGCAGGCGCCAGGTCTCGGGCCGCGCAATCCGGTCGCCCAGGCTGGCGGGATCGTGTTCGAGCGCGGCCAGCAGTTGCTCCATGTAGTCGTCGCTGTCGAACCGGAGCAAGGCGGGGCGGGCTTGATCGGGCGACAACGCGGCTGCAGATGCAGATGCAGATGCGGCTGCCGATGCAACGGTGGACGCGGCCGAAGCGGCCGAAGCGGCGTTGGCCGCCGCACTCGCACCAAAGCGCGACCACAGCGGTTGCGGGGTTTGCCAGGCGACGGGATGGTTCATGTCGATGGCCTCACCACATGTTGCCGGCGCCCGGCAGATAGGAGGTGCCGATGACGGTGTCGGCGATCACCGTGGCCGCCCGCACCGTGCCGGAGAAGGTGGACATGCCCGCATCCACCGTCACCATGCCGGCGCTGACCGCAACGGTGCTGGCATTGACGGTGACCTTGGCCGAGGCGGTGATGGTGATGCCGGCGGTCTCCAGCTTCACCGAGTTGCCGTTGCTGTCCTCGATGGTGACCGCACCGGGCCCGTCCTTGAGCGTGATCTTTTGGCCGCCGGGCGTTTCCAGGCGCAGGGTTTCCTGGCCGTCCTGGTCATCGAAGGTGAGCTTCACGCCGTTGCGGGACCGGATCACCTTCTTGTTGTTGGTGCCCGCACCGTCCATGGATTCCGGCGGCGCGTCACAGCCGTTCCAGAGCCCGCCCACCACATACGGACGACGGGGATCGCCGTGTTCGAACGCGACCAGCACCTCGTCGTCCACATCGGGCACGAACCAGCTGCCCCGGTTGTTGCCGCCGAACAGCGTGGCCAGCCGCGCCCAGGCCTCATAGCGCTGGCCGCCGGCATCGGGCGTCCAGGGCAGGGTCACCTTCACCCGGCCCTGGCGATCCGGGTCACGCAGGTCGATGACCAGCGCCGGACACACGCCGTACCAGCGACCGCCCCAGCCGGTGGGCAGGCGCTCGTTGAGCAGTTGTTCGAATGGAGGCAGGTCGGTCACGCGCATGATCAACGCCCCTGCCCGATGGCCGGCCGGTCGCACCAGAATTCGGTGCGCAGGCCCTTGCGCGCATCGAAGCGCACCTGGACCTCGGTCACCGTGTACTCGCCTTCGAAGAGCGGCCCCAAGCCCTTGAGCTTGAGCCGCGCCCCGACCCGCAACCCCGCCTGGGTGCGGGTGACCCCGTGGCCCACGATGAATCGCCGCGCCATGTGACGGAAGCTCGCTTCGGCGAAGGCGCGGGCCTCGGCATCGACGGCCGGCAGCGCATGGGCCAGCGTGTCCACCCGCGCACCGAAGGCGCGTTGCAGCGTCTGGGCGCCGCTGGGGCCGCCGTGGAGTTCGGCGCGGATGGCGGCCTCGTCGGCCTGGTGGCGGGCGACGCGCTTGTCGGCCACGCTCCAGCCCGCGCCGACGAGCTGGGTGCGTTGGTGGGCGAGGTCGGCGCAGACATGGAACTCCCGCAGCTCACCGGCCCAGGCCAGCTCCAGGGTGGCCGCCTCGCGCCGGGCGCGCTGGGTGGCCTTGAGCTTCATGTCGTCGATCCAGATCTGGGCATCCTCGCGCCGCGCCAGGTCGCGGACGAAGGCGAGGTCGCTCTGATTGACCTGGGCGAGGTGCTTGTAGGTCTCGCCGGTGAGGTCGATCTGCGTCTGCAGGCCGTGGTCGCCCGCAATGCGGCGCAGCACATCGGCCAGCGAGGCATCGGCAAAGCTGCGGGTGCGGCGGGTCATGCGCAGGTCCTGCAACCGGTCCTCGGCGCACACGCCCACCTGCGGCGTGCGGCCTTCCGGAAACTCGGCCGAGAGCGCACTGATGGCGCCGCGGAACAGCAGGTCCGGTCCGACCTTCACCGCCAGCGGCTTGCCGAAGTCCAGCGCCTGCCGATCGAAGTACTGGAAGCCGGTGCTGTCCGCCCCACCCCAGTTGCCGAAGGTGAGCTCCGCGCGCGCCAGTCCCTCACTGGTCTCGATGAGGTCCATCGTCATCAGCCCGGCGCACAGGCCGGCATCGCGCTGGCCGTCGATCTCGATCGACGGGCGGGCGATCTCGAGGACGGCGGGGGTCTCTGCGGACATGCGGGCTCCTTGGGGTCGGGGTGAGATCAGTGCGCCCAGACGCGCAGCGACTGGCTGTGCAGCGTCTGCAGCGCGTCCTTCAGGTCCTGCGGTTGCAGCGGTTGTGGGGCTTCGGTGCCCGAGTCGGCGCCGGAGCCGTCATTGGCGGCCGAACCGGAGGGCGTCGGACGCGCCTCCCGCAGGACTTCGAAATCGTTGATGACGACGGATCCCATCGCAGGCTCCTGGTTGAGAACAGAGGCAGGCCGTGGCCCATGTGGCGGCGCTCAGCCGATCGACAGCGTCGCGCTGGCGCCGCCCAGCGACGCATTCAGGCCACCGCCGCCGGACGAGTTGCCCACGCTCGCGCCGCCACCGAACGACGCGCCGAGCGACGCGCCGAAGGACGCTCCGCCGGTAGAACCGCCACCCACCGAGGCCTGCAGGTTCACCAGTTGGCCCGGTGCCATGCGCAGCGGATCCTCGATGCCGTTGGCGGCCGCAATACCCTGCCAGTCGCCCTTGCTGAGCCGACCGGCGATGGCCTGCAGCGAATCGCCCTGCAGGGCGGCCTTGAGCGGCGCATGCCCGGGTGGCGCGTGGCCGGGCCTGACCGGCACGCGGCCGGCGCCCTTGAACTGGGCTTCGAGAATCTTTTGCTGGGACAGCGTGAGGCTGATGCTGGCCCGCAGCGGCTTGCCATCGGGCGAGAAGAACTCCAGCGACTCTTCCAGGCTCTCGACCATGCCGTCGAACAGGAAGGTGCCCCACTGAAAGCGCACACCGGGCGGCACCTTCTTGTTGGGATCCTCGTCCGCGTTCTGCGGCGTCATGAAGTGGATGACCTTGGTGGTGAGCCGGCGCACGTCGTCCACCGCGTTCTTCTCCATCGCGGTGACGTCGAACCAGAGCTGCAAGGCCAGCTTGGTGGTGCCCGCGCCGACGAACTGACGGCCGTTGTTGCCCGCCTGCTGGTCGCCGCCTTCGGGCTGCTTGATCTCGTTGGCGAAGGTGAGCTTGAGGGTCTCGGGATTGAACTGGACCTCGACCCGGACACCGCCCGGCTTCTCCTTCTTGAAACCGGCATCCAGCTCGATGAGCTTGGCCCGTGTCAGTGCGGTCATGGGTGTTCTCCGTTGAAGCGCAGGGTCTCGTAGGCCACCTGCAATTCCTCGACGGCGATCTGGCCGTCACGGGCATTCAATGCGGGCGCCTTGAGCTTGATCGGCACACAGCGCGAGAGCTGGAAACTGGCGCACACCGTCTGGCCATCGGCGGCATAGAGCACCACCTCGGCCTCGGCGCGCAAGCGCGGATTGCTGACGCTGTCCTGGAACCAATGCCAGAGGTCGAAGTTGGGCGTCATGCCGCGCTTGAGGGTCAACTGGCCGAATGAGGCCGGGCCGTTGAGGCGGATCTGCCGGTCGTTGGCGCCGCCCTCACGCAGGGTCTTGATCTCCATCGTCATCTCCAGGCCGTCGCATTCGGAGAACGCGGCACCGACCAGCGGGCGGGCCTCATCGCCACGATTGATCTCGACGGCGAAGTTGAAGGCGGTGAACGGCTGAACGGCGCTCATCACAGCTCCTCGACCACGCTGAGGCGCTCGCCGCTCTGGGCCAGCCGCACGGTGATGAAGCGCATCGGCAGCGCCGGTGCGACCCGCAGTTCGACGATGAGCCGACCGGCATCGCCGTCCTGCGCGGTGTTGACGGTGTCGTCGGTGACCACGCGGAAGGACTGGGACGGTGTGGCCCCGGCGAAGGCACCGCGGCGGAACAGGTCGTTCATCAGCGTGTCGAAGCCCCGACGCACCGAGCGCCGCAGCGCCGGGCCGTTGGGCTCGAACACCCAGGACATGCCGCGGCGCAGCGCCAGCCGGCGCAGCAGCGTCAGCAGGCGGCGCACATTGATCGGGCGCAGTTCCGTGTCCAGCGACAGCGTGTCGGCCGAGAGCGCAAAGAAGCCTCGCGGATCCAGCCGCAGCAGGTTGACCTGCGCCTCCTGAAGCGCCTGCCGATCCGCGCCCGGCACCGGCGGGGTCAGCGCGACCACATCCTGCAGGGCCTGGTTGGCCGGCGCGATCCAGGCGCCCCGCTCCGACGAACGGGCGGCCATGACGCCGAGGGCGACACCGTCCGGAGGCACCGTCCGGGCGCTGAGCTCACCCGCGGCCATGCGGCCTCCGCCGCCGCTCGCGCCGATCAAACCGCTGACGGTGGCCGAGTTGCCGGCGAGGCCAGAGGGGCCACCGCGCACGCCGGTCATGCCATTGGCGTTCGACGGCACCGCCTGGTTCGCATCACCAACATCGCGCAGTTGAGACTGAACCCACGGGAAGTAGAGCGCGCCATAGGACAGCGCCCTGGCCTCGTCGAAGCCGAAGGCCTGCGGATCCCCGGCGGCCGGCGCCTGCCGCACTGCACGCAGCCGTGCGGCATGTCGCAGGGCCTGGGCGGTGCGGAAATGTCTCGGCATGGCCAATGCGACAAACAGATCGCCGCCTGCCAGTGCCAGGCGCAGGGCGGCGCGCTGGATCGTCAGCCAATCGGCTTCATGCAGCGACTCGGCCACGGCGGGGGAATGCTGCACCCAGTCGTTGCCGCGCACCACCACGGTGACCGGATTCGATCCTTCGCTGCGCTCGTCGTCGAGCCAGGCGAACACCTGGTAGCGCAGCACGCCCTCCCGGTCGGTCAACACGCTGAAGGCCTGCGCCGTGCCGCGGTAGATCTCTCGCGCATCGGAGAAGTCCGCGGCCAGGGCTTCGAGCAGCACATAGGTCGCGCCGGGCTCGCTGTCGCTCCAGGTCAGTCCATACGAGCCGGGGGGCACGGGCGCATCGGGGCCGTCGAGCCACGGGGCATTGAGGCGACGGGTTCGGCAATCGAGGAAGGTGCCGAAGTCCGGGCCGGTCTCCGCCGATGGCTGGGGTGCGCTTGTCGCGACGGTGCCGCTTGCCGCCCGCGACGCAGCGGCCGCTGCGAGCACCGCCTGATCCGCGCATGCACCGCGGTGACGCGTCCAACTGATCGGCTGCGCGGCCGCCACAGGCGTCGAGGGTGCGGGCGCGGCGTCGCGCCGGGGCGACCATCCGAGATGGACCGCATCCGGCAGCGCCAGCAGGCTGGCTTCGTTGAACAGCCCGCCCGCACCGATGGACAGCGCGGCATGCAGGCCGAAGAGCGGCCGAGGCTGGGCACGCATCAGCCGGATGTCGTCGGCATGGGCGACCAGGGCGGCAGCACCGTCGTCCGCCAGTTCGGGGTCGAGGAAGAGCGACGCGTCAAACCGCGACAGCCCATCCCGTTCGAGCGGACCGGCGGCCTGCGGCAACGGGGCCAAGGGCGCGCCGAACAGGGCATCGACGCCCAGCGGCAGCCAGGCCAGCGGCGCCGGTGTCGCCAGCGGCGCCAGCGGGAAGCGCGGCAGGTCCGCGGCGGGTGCGGGAGGAAGGTCGTCCCGCGGGCGATAGAAGTCCGCATCGCTGCGCAGCGTCCAGAACGCGGACGGATGGGCAGGCGTCAGGCCGACGCCGGACAGCCGCGACATCTGAGCGCCCACGCCGATGCGGAGCGCGAGCTCGATACGCTGGGCTTGGGTTGCACCGGCGAGCGCCGGCGGCAGTCCGGCACCTAGTTCCCTCCACGCCGGGCCGCGGCTCTCGGCCTTCATCAGGGTGCTGGACAGCGACACCGGACTGCCGACCAGGGCGGGCTCGCGCTGCAAGCCATCGAGCCGCTGCCAAAGGGTGGTCGTGCCCTCGCGGAAACGCACCCAGTGGCCGACCTCCAACGTGGTCGGCATCGGCGCATCGAAGCGCAGCCGGGTCATCGGTGGGTCGAGCGGCCCGGCGGCTGCAGCGGCAGGAGCTTCTGCACCCAGCCAGGTCGCGGCCACGGGAGGCCCGAAGCCCGCCACCTCGGCCAGGCCGATGGCGGGCGGAGAGACCGCCGCCGCCGTGACTCGCTCAAAGGCGGCCACGACGCGCACCTCCACCTGTTGCAGGCCACCGGTCTCGGACGCGACCCTGGCCGCTTCCACGATCGCATAGGCACAGGTGGTCTCGCGGCGACCGATCTGAAGCAGATCGCCCACGCCCAGCATGACCCGAGACCGGAAGCTGAAGCGGTTCGGGCCGGCACCGGGCACCGTGGACGGCCCGAAGCCGTCCATGGCCAGGCCCCCCACCGTGGCGGCCGTACTCAGCCGCAACGCGTCGGACCATGCGCCTTCGCAGCGGGTCGCGGCACAGGCGGGCGCGAGGGTGCCGTTGTCGGCAATGGCCAGCAGGCCGGGCATCGCGAAGGTGTTGGCCCGTGCGACTTCAGGCGCTTCCGGATCCTGGCCGCTGGCGGCGGCGAGTGCGGCGCTGCGCGCGACGCGCTGGACCCAGCAACGCCGGCCACCGTTGCCGAAGAAGGCGCGCACGGCGGGACCGAGGTAGGCGGTGATCCGTTCGCCGCGTTGGGCGTCCCAGGCCAGGGGCGCATCGGGGCCGAAGACGGCCGCATATTGCGCCACGCTTTCGATCGCCACCGGCAGATGCAGCGGCCCGGTGGACGCGAAGCCGACGAACACGGCAACGTCCATGCGCGGCAGGGCCTCGACCGCCGGGGGCGGTGCGACGTCGACGCGGATGCCGGGCAAGCGGCGGGTGGTGGGACTCAGCGTGGCGATCACGGGCTCACTCCATTTCCAGCCGCTCGTAGGCCAGCACGAGTTCTTCCATGGCCACGTCGGTGCCCTTGGCATTGAACGGTCCGCTGGTGTGCTTGGTGATGCGGGCCCGCAGCAGCTTCCAGGTCTGCACGATCTGGGTGTGGTCCTCGCTCTGCAGATGGATGGTGACGGTCCGCATCGCGTTCTGGTCGCCGTTGCGGATCTGGTCGAGCCAGCGGTAGAGGTTGAGCGAGCCGATCACGCCGCGTTTCATGGTGACGTCAGTCGACTTGTTCATGCCGGTGATCTTCATCACCGAGTTTTCGCGGGCATTGCCGGTCCGGTATTCGGAGACGGTGACTTCCATGCCGATGCCGCTCAGCTCCTGGAAGCCGGCCTGCGGGCCTTCGGTATTGCCGTCGCCCAGGTCGACGAGGAAGTTGAACTGCACATAGGGTCGGTCACGCAATTCGGCCATGGCGGGCTCCCATCAGACTTTGCGGTCGGCCGTCCATTGGCCGATGCGGAAGATCACGAATTCGGCGGGCCGCAGCGGGGCCAGACCGACCAGGCAGATCAGCCGTCCGTTGTCCAGATCGTTCTGGGACATCGTCGAGCGGTCGCACTTCACGAAGAAGGCTTTGTCGGGTTTGTCGCCGAGCAAGGCGCCGTTCTGCCATTCGTTGAGCAGGAAGTCCTCGACGGTGCGGCGCACATTGGCCCAGAGCTTCTCGCCGTTGGGCTCGAAGACGGACCACTGGGTCCCCTTGTCGATGGAGCGCTCCACATAGGCGAAATAGCGTCGCAGGTTGACGTACTTCCATTCCGGATCAGAGCTGATGGTGCGGGCGCCCCACAGCCGCATGCCGCGGCCTTCGAAGTAGCGGAAGCAATTGATGCCCTCGGGATTGAGCACCTCCTGCTGCGACTTGTTGAGGAATCGCTCGAAGCCCAGGGCGAGGTTCACCACCTCGTTGGCCGGCGCCTTGTAGACCGCGCGGTTCACATCGTTGCGGGCATAGATGCCGGCCACGAAGCCTGATGGCGGCACATGGATCTCGCGTTGGGTGAGCGGATCCAGCACCCGGATCCAGGGGTAGTAGAGCGCACCGTAGGTGGAGTCGAGCTGGGCGCGCATGGCGCGGACTTCGCTGATGGCCTGGTCGTCGCCGCTGTCGATGACGGCGATGCGGTACTTCATCCGTTCGGCATGGCGGATGAGCGCGCGCACGATGGTGCGGGCGGTGGGACCATAGCCCGGATCCTCGTAGCCGAAGGTGGAGCCGGGTGCGGCGACGATGGAGATGTCCTCCAGATCCTCGAAGGCAACCAGGCCGGTCTTGCGGTCGTCGGGCGTGGTGATGCCGGCGTATTCATCGGCCTCGGGGCGGACGCCGTCGTCACCGTCACTGATCACCAGCGAGACGCTGCGGGCAGCGGGCGTGCTGTCGTTGTCCTCCAGCGCCGCCTGCAGGCCGAGTGCAGGAAAGGCGGCGGGGGCGGCATTGAAGAAGGCCTGCAGCAGGTCGACGCCGGTGTTGAAACCCGCCACGTCGTCGGCCCGGAAAACGATGGGCAGCGTGCGCGCACGCGCCAGGCTGGCGGGTGCTTCGGAGAAGTAATCGAACAGGCCATCCGGGCTGCCGGCACGTTCATGGTCGGGATCCAGCGGCAGGTCGGGCGAAGTGAACGGCACCAGGCTGCCGGACAGCGGTGCCACCGTCACTGTGACGGTGATGATGCGCAGCTCGTAGGCGCCGGGGGTGAGCTGGGCGAGCTGGACATCGGCGGTGGCGATGTCGTCATCAGTGGACGAGAAGACCCAGGTGTCGTTGACCGGATCCAGCAGCGCGAGGTAGTAGCCATCGGCCACGCCGGGCGACACCGCGGGCGAGGCGCTGGCCGCCGCCGCGCGGATCCAGACCACATCCCGGTGAACCAGGGAGCGGACGCCAGGAACGGCGCCGTCGGCCACCAGCACGCTCTGTCCGACCTTGAAGGTGAAGGTCACGCGGGCATCGCCGGCGGCCCCGGGGAAGCGAGCGAAGACAGCCAGCGGCGACGGGCTGCCGGGCAGGCCGCCGCGGGCATGGCCGGACCAGAGGTCCTCGGTGTCCTGCGGGGTGAACACGCGGCTGATGTAGAGCCGCTTGCCGCCTTCTTCGAAGAAGGCGCGCACCGCATGCCAGAGGTAGTTGTCGATCTCGCCGGCATCGGCGTAATCGAGCTTCTCCCGACCGCCGTAGGTGCGTTCGAACTCCACCAGGCTGGTGATCAGTTCCGGCTCCAGGTCGAGCGGACCGTAGCGGGCCGGCCCGACGAAACCGGTGGTCGTCGTGCTCACGCCTTCGATCGACTTGGAGCGGAACGACACCTCCTCGACGAAGACGCCTGGGGCGAGGTACTCGGGCATATCGGTTCTCCTGCGACAGGGACGGATGCGGACTCGGAGCGGCGGCTTTCGCCGATCGGAACCAGGGAGGCGGGCTTCAGCCCGGGGACACGGACAGCCAGGACGCTTCGGCCGACACGGCGCCCAGCGTCCGTGCGGTCAAGGGCACGCGGTAATCGAGGCGCCGCAACGCCGACGGCGATGGCGAGGCGACCAGGTCGTCCACCGTGCCCGGCGTTTCCAGTTGCGCCAGCAACTGCGCCAGATCCGGCATCTCCGGGGGCGGTGCCGGCGGGGACGCGGTGGCGGACCAGAACACTTCCAGCGTCACCGGCCAGCTGAAGTCGCTGCGGGCCTCCGGCGGCGAGGTGAGCGCACGGCGCGGCGGCTCGGGGTACGGGAACAGGGTGGCCACGCGGCCCTCCGCATCGGCCAGGCCGAGGCCGCAGCGTTGGCCGTCGATGCTCACGCCGAGCAAGGCCCAGGCGGCGGGGCGGCGGGTGGTGGTGTCGCGCATCTGCGCATAGACCACGGCGGCGGCATCCGGCACGCCGCGGCTGACCGATGAGAACAAGGGGATGCGCTCGATCATCAGTTGCGGCGGCGAACCGGGTGTGCCGGGCCATGCGATCGGATGCGGTGGCGACCACCACGGCGCCTGGAAGCTCACCAGGCCCTGCACAGGAAGCGCCACATCGAAGGCCAGCGGCAGGAAGCGACCGCGGGGATCGCGCACCTCGACCCGGCAGTCCTGCAGCGCGGCTTCGGCGCTGGACCAGAGGGCGGGGGAATCGGTGTCCGAGTATTCGAAATCATGCAGCCCGGGCACCGAGTGGCCGACATAGACATGGCTGAGGTTGGGGGCCATGGGCTTGCGGCGGCGCGGGTTGGACCGGGCATAGACCTCGACCTGCAGGCCATCGACCTGCGAGGTGCTGCGGGCGACATCCCAGAAGCGCACGCCGATGGCGGCATGACGAGAGAGCCGCTCCATGGATCGCAGGCTCACGGTCATGCCAGCACCTCGCGCACATCGAAGCGACGGGTCTGCACCGCGGCCCCTTCGCCGGTCTCGACATCGGAATCGACGAACACCATGCGCAGCGTGTAGGTGGCCGAGGCGGGCAGGCGCGGCTGGAGGCGGTCCCACAGCGTCAGGTAGTCGGCCAGCGAGAGCGGGTCGCAGATCAGGTCGAGTGCTTCATTCGAAGCGAAGGTGTCGGTCTCGCTGAGATAGTGATTGAGGTGGCCGGCGGAGAGGGTGCCGACGTCCTCCATCAGCCGCATCACCCAACCGAGCATGCGGTGCTGCATCTCCGCGTCCTGGGCCCAGGGCGTGACCATGTAGTGCAGGTCCAGCGGCAGCGAGGGGCGGAAGCGGCGGCCATCGGCGGCGCGCCGCTGGGTCAGGTTGCGCACGGCGCCGTTGATCGCGACGCGATAGAGGCACACCGAGAAGCCGTCCTGCATCGGCGATTCGAAATCGCGCATCTGGTAGAGCTTCACTTCCAGGCCCGATCCGAAATCGTCTCGCGGATAGCGGTCGCGGATCAGCCCCGCAAGTGCGGTGCTGACGGCGGCGATGGCGCGGTGATTGGCCATGGCGGTGGTCAGCCTTGCGACGGCGGGGTGGCGTCGCCGTTGTGCCGGGTGGGGCTGGCGCCCCTGGCCAGCCAGGCGTCGAACTGCGCGTCGGTGCCGATGCGGCGATAGCGGCGGCGGCCGTCGGCGGCATGCGACTCCTCGATCAACCCGCAGCTGCGCAGTTCATCGAGGGCCGTCTGAAGCTGTTCCATCGTCACCTCCAAAGCGGGATCGAGCCACCACAGGCGAATCCCCTCGGCGGTGTCCGACGCTTGCGGGCTGGCGCGAAGGTAGTGAACCAGCGCTTGCGTGATCGCCCGGGAATGTGAGGCGTCGGCCATGTCTCAAGGACTCGTGTCACGGAAGGATCGCAAGCCCTGTGCCAGGCGGACCGTCATCTGCAAGTCCTTGATTTCCATGAAGAACTTCACGCCGCTTCACCGATCGGGCAGGATGAATTTGTCCACCTCGCGCCACCCGAATCCCACGGCCTGCCAGGTCTTGGGGAGCACGTTCAGAGACGCACAGGCGCACGCAGGGCGGAAAAGTCGGGAGGAGGTTTTTGTCCGCGGGACTGGGTGAATTTGTCTGCCCACGCGGCGTCCACTGCACACTCAGGCGCAATCGCAGCAGCGCACTCACTTGCACTGCAATCACCACGCGACGTCAACGTCAACGTCAACGTCAACGTCAACGTCAACGTCAACGTCAACGTCAACGTCAACGTCGAAGATGGAGATAGAGATGTCTGGAAGATGCCCGATCGTTTGCAGGACGCGTGGGGGAGGAGCTGGGTGGCTGTGGTCAGGGAGGACCGGTGCCCACCGGGAGCGAATGCGGAGCGTCTGAGCGGACGGTGGGTGCCGGTCCTCCCGGACCGTGCTGGGTCGCTGCATGCGTGAGTTTCAACGCTTCACAGCGTCAAAGCGTCAAAGCGTCAAAGCGTCAAAGCGTCAAAGCGTCAAAGCGTCAAAGCGCAAAACCGCAGAACCGCAAAAGCCCCAAAACGTCAGACGCCTCCACGGCGTCAGAGCCCCGAACAACTCAGGGCACCGACGACCGAAACCGCTGAGGATCGATCCCATGCTTGCGGATCAACTCAAAGAACGCGCGTCGATCCTTCTTCGCGGCCATGGCGGCGTGGGTCACATTGCCGCCGTGCACCGACAGCAGCTGTTCCACATAGCCGCGCTCGAATCGATCCACCACCCGCATTTTGGCCACGCGGAACGAGGCTTCTTCCGGCACGGCGGGCTCGATGCAGGCGAGATCGATGTCGATGTCGCGCGGTTCCAGGATCGGCCCTGTCGACAGCAACACTGCGCGTTCGATCACATGGCTGAGTTCCCGGACGTTGCCGGGCCAATCGTGTCGCAGCAATTTGAGCAGGGCCGCTGGCGAGATCGCCTGCGCACTGCGCGCGTATTCGCGGGCGAATTGACGCAGGAAATGCTGGGCCAGCACGGACACGTCTTCACGACGGTCTCGCAGAGCGGGCAGGTGCAGATGCAGCACATTGAGCCGGAAGAACAGATCCTGCCGGAACTGGCCGCGCTGCATGCGTTGCGGCAGGTCGCTGTTGCTGGCGGCGATGACCCGCACGTCGGCGCGCACGGTGGTGCTGGTGCCGATGGGTCGGTACTCCCGTTCCTGCAGGAAGCGCAGCAGCTTGGCTTGCGCGGGCAGCGGCAGGGAGTCGACCTCATCGAGGAAGAGCGTGCCGCCTTCGGCTTCCCGCACCAGGCCGGGGCTGGCGGCATGGGCGGTGGTGTAGGCGCCGCGGGCGTGGCCGAAGAGTTCGTTCTCCACCAGTTCCGCCGGCAATGCGCCGCAGTTGACCGCCACCCAGGGCCGCGACGCGCGCGGTGACAGGTAGTGCACGGCGCGGGCACAGACTTCCTTGCCGGTGCCGGTTTCGCCGGTGATCAGCACATTGGCCTGGCAGCCCGCGACCACCGGCAATCGTTCGGCCACGCGGGCACAGGCCTGGCTGATGTGGATGAATCCGCGGATCTCGTCCCGGTGGGCGAGGCTCACGGGTGGCGGCGCGGCTGCGTCCGCGCCGTCAGCATCTGCTCCTGGCATGGTTCCTCCGTGAATCGTGGGATGCCTTTCAGGGAAGGCATCGGGCGTCAAGCTCGTCGAGGTCGGCGGATTGGCGACGCGGGCGCACATGGCGCGCGGGTGGTCGCGGTCACGTCGACAGGACGATCGGCTGATTAAACGCTCACGGGGTCGCAATTGCGAGGGATGGCGACCTGCGGTCTAGGGGGCTCCGGTCCCTGCGAACGCGGTTTCGCCTTGTTTATGCGACATGTGTCGACATAGGGATGTGCAGGCCGCCTGATCGAGACGGCGCCGGATCACGCCACGATCACCGCGGCTTGCCCAGGTTCATGACCCAGTACTTGCTGTAGGTCGCGCCTTGGGCCGTGGCCAGTTGGCAGGACACGCCGACGTTGGTGTAGCTGGCGCTCATCAGGTTGGCGCAATGGCCGGGGCTGTTGCGCCAGCTGTCCATCACCGATTCGACGGTGGGCTGACCGGCGGCGATGTTCTCGCCCAGGGAGCTCCAGGCATAGCCGGTGGCGTTGACCCGGTCGCTCATGGTGCGGCCGTCCTGGCTGGTGTGGCTGAAGTAGTTCTTCGCCGCCATGTCCTTGGCGTGGCCGTCGGCCGCCTGGGTCAGTTGCGCATTCCAGGTCATCGCGGTGGTGGCGGGGAAGACGCCGGAGGTGCCGCAATCCGCGCCGGCAGCGCGCAGCGCGTTGATGCGCGTCATCAGCTCCTGCTGGAAGTTGAGCAGGTTGCAGGTGCCGGCCACGGCACTGGGGTCGCTGGTGGGGGTGTCTGCACTGTCGTTGCTGCTGCCGCCGCCGCAGGCGGACAGGCCCAGGACCAGCACGGCCGCTGCGGCCAATGAGGAGCGCGGCTGGCGCGACAGGAAGGTCGAAAGGGAGTTCATCCGGCGGATGATAGAAACGATCCCGCCAAAAAGCTGGAACCAAACGTACGGCGTGAGGTTTGCGTGAAATCTGCCGCTATCTCCCCCCGCACCACTGCGACTCGCAAGGCACGCCGTCGCCATCCCCGTCCAGCTGGGTGCCCGGACAGTTGCGCAGGAAGAAGGTGGCCTCCTCGCAGGAGCGCATCTGCGAGCAGTACTGCCGCCCGTCACACCGATCGCGGGCACCGCCATTCCCTGGCACGACGGGCCGTTCGGCGGGGCGCTCGGACGCCAGCGGCAACGGCGGACGTTGGCCCTTCTGGTAGACATGAAACCCATAGCCGACCGCTGCAGCCATCAAGACCAGTGCGACAAGGCCGGTCGCCGGCGAGCGTCGGGGCGCGGCCTGATGGGGCCGGGCCATTCGCCCCGCCGGTCGCGTGGCGGGCTTCGCCGCTTCGGGTCGTCGCTGGCCCACGGCGTGTCGGACCACCGCCACCGCCTGCGGTTGGCCGTCCTTGCCGCGCCCGAGGGCATAGCTCAAGGTTTCGCCCACAGTGGGACGAGACCCATCGCGCGGGAACGCGCTGATGTGGACAAACAACTCGCGACCGCCGTGGGTCGGCGCAATGAAGCCGAAGCCGCGTGCGTCATCCCAGCGCTGCAGCGTGCCGGTCAATGCCGCCGACCTCGTGGCGGCCGGCGAGGCGGAGTTTCTCGACTCACTCATGGCTGGTGCTCCAGCATCCCATCGCTGTCATCCTTCAGTGTCACGCCCGTCAGCCCCAGCCGTCTTGCCTGCGTGAGCAGATGGTGCAGCTTGTGCGCGGCCGCCGCGTAGCCCAGCCCTTCCGGTCGCACATTGGAGATGCAATTGCGATCGGCATCGCGACATCCGACCTGCGGCGCGTGGGTGAGATAGATCCCCAGGCTGTCCGGCGAGCTCAGGCCGGGACGTTCGCCAATGAGCATCACCACGAATCGCGCCCGCCAGAGCGAGGCGATCTCGTCGCCCAGCGCCACCCGGGCCTGGGTGGCGATGACCAGCGGCCCGACCGACCAGTCGTTCAATCGCGGCAGCAACGCGTCCAGCAACGGCACCGCCTGCCGGCCGGCCGCCGTGGCCGAGAGGCCATCCGCGATCACGAACAGCAGCTCCACCGGCGTCGCGGGCGGCGGCAACAGTTGATCTCGGCTGTCGGCGGCGAGCCGGCGGCCCAGGTCGGGCCGGCGCAGGTAGTCGGCACGGTCAGCCGCCGCGCTGCGCACCGCCACGACCTCATGGCCGCGCGACGACAGTGCCTGGGTGAGCGCCGCCACGTCCAACGGGTGATGCACCGCATCCCGGGCCTGCGCATGCGCGAGCTTGAAGTCCAGCAGCGGGCCGGTCGGCAAGGCATGGCCGGTACGACCCAGCGCAATGCGCGCATTCGTGAAGCGTCGCCATGCGGACCACGGATCGGGGTCCACACCGGGGTCAGTCCGTGCCAGTGCGCCATCCTCAGGCGGGGCGGTCGATGCGGCGGCATCGGGTGGGCTGGCTTTCTCGCTCATGCCGCGCCCAGCCAGTCCCGCGCCCCGGTCAGCAGCGGCTGCGCCTTCCCCGCCGGCCGCAGCACACCGCGCTCATCGGTGAGGCCCATGCGGTGAAGCCAGGCCTCGAACTCCGGCGCACGCCGCAGGCCCAGGACCTCGCGCGCATACAGCGCGTCATGGAAGGAGGTGCTCTGGTAGTTGAGCATCACATCATCCGCCCCCGGCACACCCATGATGAAGTTGACGCCGGCCACGCCGAGCAGGGTGAGCAGGGTGTCCATGTCGTCCTGGTCGGCCTCGGCGTGGTTGGTGTAGCAGATGTCGCAGCCCATCGGCACACCCAGCAATTTGCCGCAGCAGTGATCCTCCAGCCCGGCGCGAATGATCTGCTTGCCGTCATAGAGATATTCCGGGCCGATGAACCCCACCACCGTGTTGACCAGGAACGGATCGAAGCGACGCGCCACCGCATAGGCGCGGACCTCGCAGGTCTGCTGGTCCACGCCGTGATGCGCCTCGGCCGACAGCGCACTGCCCTGCCCGGTCTCGAAGTACATCAGTTGCTGCCCGACCGTGCCCCGTTGGAGCGACCGGCCGGCCTCGTGCGCTTCGGCCAGCAAGGCCAGCGAGATGCCGAAGCCGGCATTGGCCTTCTCGGTGCCGGCGATCGACTGGAACACCAGATCCACCGGGGCGCCCTGCTCGATGGCCGCCAGGGTGGTGGTGACATGGGTGAGCACGCAGGACTGGGTCGGAATGTCGTGGCGCTGCCGAAGCTCATCCACCAGCCGCAGCAGGTCGCCGATCGCCTTCGGATGGTCGGAGGCAGGATTGATGCCGATCAGCGCATCCCCGCAGCCGTACATCAGGCCGTCCAGCATCGAGGCGGCAATGCCCTTGGGATCGTCGGTGGCATGGTTCGGTTGAAGGCGCACCGACAGATGACCCGGCAGACCGACCGTCGTGCGGAAGCGGGTGACCACCGGGCGCTTGCGGGCCACCGCGATCAGGTCCTGGTTGCGCATCAGCTTGGAGACGGCGGCGACCATCTCCGGCGTGAGACCTGCGGTGACTCGGCTGAGCGCGGCGGTGTCGGTCTCGGTGCGCAGCAGCCAGTCGCGGAAACCGCCCACGGTGAGGTGGGCCAGTTCGGCGAAGGCCGACGCGTCATGGCCATCGACGATCAGCCGGGTGACCTCGTCCGATTCATAGGGGATCAGCGCCTCATCCAGGAAGCGCCGCAGCGGCAGGTCCGCCAGGGCGCATTGGGCGGCGGCGCGCTCGGCCTCGCTGTCAGCGGCAATGCCGGCCAGTTCGTCGCCCGACCGCCGGGGACTGGCCTTGGCCATCAAGGACTTCAGGTCCGCAAACCGATAGGTCCGGCCGCGAATGGAATAGGTGGTGCCCAAAAGAGATGCCCTGCAACGATGCGGCTCGCGCCGGTCTGACAGCGATTGAATTGGCGACGGCATCGGCCTTTGCATTAGCCTTTGCTTCGGCCGCTGCCTCAGCGATCAGGCCCGCCAATGGAGTGCTACTGAAGCCGACACGGAAGCCGACACGGAAGCCGACACGGAAGCCGCCATTGAAGCCGCCATTGAAGCCATTTATACGCGGCACCGGCCTCAGCGTCATCAGGTGCGTTGCCCACCTCCACCGGGCCGGCCTGCGCGCCACGCCGGCGCCACAATGCGACACCCCCACGACGCCCCGCCCGCACCGGATGTCTCCCATCCCCTTGCCTGCCCCGCTGGCCCGGATGCTCCTCGCCTGTGTCCGACGCTACCGCGCCCCTGCCTTGCCCGCCTCGCTGGATGAGGCCAGCCTGGCAGGCCCGGCCACGGCATTGGCTTTCGCCATCGATCAGGCACGGGTAGCCACGGTGCAGGGTGTGACGCCCGAGCCGGCCGTGCGCGCACTGTTCATCCACGCACTGGCCAGGCTGATCGCCGGGGCGCTCCGTCCGCAAGGCGGAGATCCCGCGTTCCAGGCCATGGTGCTGCAGCATCAATGGCCGGTGGTTCGGGAATTCGCCTCGCTGAACGCGCATGCCGCGGCCGATCGGCGCACCGTGCAATCGACGATCCGCGCCTTTGCGCATCCCGAGAAGACCCGGCGGCGCCCCGATGCCGCGCTGAGGGCCGCGCTGACTGAACTCCACCGCGCCGGCGAAGCGGCGGACTGGCCACGCCTCGTTCCGATGGCGCTGGCGCTGCTGGACCAGCCCGACGTCCGTGCCGATCCCGCCCTCCGTCGATTGCTGGAACGCCTGCGCGATGAAACCGCCGTGGATCGCCTTCAGCGCCTGGCGGTGTTGGCACACGATGAACGGATTCAACGCTACCTGCGGCTGTGGCAGCAGCAGGGCCCCCGATCGGGCACTGCAGAGGCCCATGCGCGGGGCTCGCGTGCGCAGGCGCGCGGCGCGGCGGTGGAAGCCCAGGCCTCGCACGCGCTGGAGGCGGTGGCCCGTCGGTTGAATGAAGAGGACGCCGCAGCGCCCTATCGGGTCGTCACCGGCCTGCTGGTGCCCGGCGCGATCCCGGGTGACCCGCAGGGCGCCAAGAGCGAATGGGACGTGGCGTTGCTGCGGCGCGCTGAAGGCCACGCCGACGCCTCGGCCTGGGATCTGTGCCTGCTGGTGGAAGCCAAGGCCTCCGCCGACGCGGCCACGACCGATGTCTACAAACTGCAGCGCGGTCTCCAACGGCTTCAGCAGGCCAGCGACGGCGAGGTGCACGCTTTCGCCTGCGACCAGGGCGAGGTCGGCCTGACCGGCGCCTCGCTGCGCGCGTTGACCCTCGGCGCGGGCGAGGGCGAGGGCGAGGGCGCGGCCCAAGGGCCGGTGCCACCGTGCAGCGCTCCGGCTCAGGACGATCGGCTCGACGCCTCCCGGTCGGTGCTTGGCTCAGTGCTGTACTGCAGCAATGCAACGGCCGATCGCACCCCGCCGCTGCTCAATCCGGCCAGCAGGATGCAACTGATGTCCGCGCCCGCGGCGGTGGCCTTCGCCAGCCAGTGGGCCGAGGCCACCAAGGGCACCGACGTCGCCACAGACGGCGAGACCGCTGACCCGCAACCGCTGCACGCGGTGTGGCTGCAGCTGCTGAACGATCCGGTCTTCGACGCAGTGCGCCAGCAATATCCGACGCTGAGGCAGGTCCGGGATCTGATGGTGCATCCCGACGATCTGCTGGCGGCGGCAGGCGCGGCCGCCAGGGACTGCGCCCACGGGACGACCGAGTCGATCAGTACGTCTTGTACGGCAGGAACTTCCCGCTCATCGTGATGCTGACGCGGTCCCCCTTGGGATCGGGCTCGCGTTGCAGGTCCATGCGGAAGTCGATGGCGCTCATGATGCCGTCGCCGAACTCCTCATGGATCAGCTCCTTGAAGGTGGTGCCGTAGACGCTCACCAGCTCGTAGAAGCGGTAGATCAGCGGATCGGTCGGCACGGCGGTGGGCAGGCTGCCCTTGTAAGGGACCACCTTCAGCCACTGGGTCTCGACTTCGGTGAGGTCGAAGAGGCGGGCCAGCGTTGCGGCCTGGGCATCGTCAAAAGTCATCTGACCCAGGCAGCCGGCGGTGACCCACTCCTTGCTCAGACCGACCTGCTCGGCCACGTCGGACCACTTCAGGCCCTTGGCCACCTTGGTGGCGATGATCTTTTCAGTCACGTCGAGACGGCTCATGCAATGCTCCTGCGTTGGGAAGGGGACAGAGGATCCAGCGTCGGGGCTGGCATCCGGGAGGAAGGTTCGTTCGTCGGCACGGAGGGGGCCGATGCAACCGCTGCCGTTGCGATGGGGATCGCCGCCGATGGCGATGGCGAAACCGGTGAAGAGGACGGCAGCGACGCGGGCGCCACGGGCAGTTCCCCAGCCGCAGGCGCGGCGTCATCGATCCAGCCGGGGCGCACTTCCGGCGGATGCTCCGGCGCCCGTCCATCGGACAGCTGCGCACTGCGCGCCACCAGGAAGTCCACCAGGTGATTGCGCAGCCGGTAGTACTGGGGATCGTGGTGCAGCGTGGCGCGCTGGCGGTCGCGCGGCATGGTGTTGACCACCACCTCCGCCACCCGGGCGCGCGGCCCGTTGGCCATCAGGAACACCCGATCGGCGAGCAGGATGGCTTCATCCACATCGTGGGTGATCATGAACACCGTCTGACGCGTGGCCGCGCAGATCTTCAGCAGCTCGTCCTGGATCGTGCCGCGGGTCAGCGCATCCAGCGCGCCAAAGGGCTCGTCGAGCAACAGCATGCGGGGCTCGATGGCGAAGGCCCGGGCGATGCCCACCCGCTGCTTCATCCCGCCGGACAGTTCGCTGGGCTTGCGGTCCAGCGCCGCAGACAGTCCCACCAGGTCGACGTACTTGCGCACCTGCGCCTCCACTTCGGCCCGCGACCAGTCCGGCCATTTGCTGCGCACCGCAAAGGCAATGTTCTGACGCACGGTGAGCCACGGCATCAGCGCGTGGCCCTGGAACACGACGCCGCGATCCAGGCCGGGGCCGACCACCTCGCGGCCGTCCACGATCACATGGCCGCTGCTGGCCTGCTCCAGGCCGGCCAAGGTGTTCAGGATCGTGGTCTTGCCGCAGCCGCTGTGGCCGACGATGCAGACGAACTCGCCCTCATGCAGGCTGAAGTTCACGCCGTCGAAGACGGTCGTTCCGCCATAGTGCTTGGCCAGCGCTTCCACCCGCACGCGCACCGCGCCTGGCGCGGCCGGCGTCACCACGTCGTGTTCAATCGACATAGGTCACCGCCTTCTGCGCCCGCGCAAACAGCAGGTCCAGCGCCATGCCCACCAGGCCGATCACCAGGATCGCGAAGATGACGTTGGGCAGGCTGAGGTTGTTCCACTCATTCCAGACGAAGTAGCCGATGCCCGTGCCGCCGACCAGCATCTCGGCCGCCACGATCACCAGCCAGGCAATGCCCATGCTGATGCGCATGCCGGTGAGGATGGTCGGCGCCGCCGCCGGCAGGATCACTTCGAAGGCGCGTCGCAGCGGGCGGACCTCCAGCGTGCGGGCCACATTCAGCCATTCGCGCCGCACACCGGCCACGCCGAAGGCGGTGTTGATCAGCATCGGCCACAGGCTGCAGATGAAGATCACGAAGATGCCGCTCGCCGCCGCATCCTTGATCGTGTAGAGCGCCAGCGGCATCCAGGCCAGCGGCGAGATCGGCTTGAGCACCTGGATGAACGGATCCAGGGCGCGATAAGCCAGCGGACTCATGCCGATGACAAAGCCCAGCGGAATCGCCACCATCGCCGCGAGCAGATAACCCAGGGCCACCCGCCCCAGCGAATAGGCCAGTTGCAGGCCGATGCCCTTGTCGTTCGGGCCCCGGTCATAGAAGGGCTCGGCCAAGTGGTGTGCCACGGTGGCGCCCATCTGCGCCAACGTCGGGAAGCCGCTCTTGGCGGCCACCGGGGCAGCGTCCACAGGCTGACCCATCAGCTGGGCGTATTCGATCTGCGCCGCTGTCATCGCGGCGGCGGGCGCCTTCGGACTGGCTGGCGCGCCGAGCGTGGCGACCTGCCAGATGCCCAGCAACAGCGCCAGGATCAGCAGCGACAGCACGGCGGCTCGGACATTCAGGGACCTCATGGGGGACGTCATCGGATCAACCTCATTCAATGGGGCCTGCGGGCCTGCGGGCCGATGGACTCATGGGCTCTCACCCGCTGTGGCGTTCCTTCCTCACGACCGCTTGATGGCGAAGCTGTCGAGGTAGGCCTGCGGGCGAGCGGGGTCGAAGGTCTTGCCCATCACGCTGAACTTGGGATAGGCGCCCTCGGGTTCGTTCATGCCCAGGGCCTTCATCTGCTTCTTCGCATCGGTCAGCAGGAAGACCTGCTCCGCGATCTGCCGGTAGTTCACCTCGCCCTTCAGGTAGCCCCAACGCTTCATCTGGGTGAGCATCCAGACCGCCATGCTCTGCCAGGGAATGGGGTCGAAGTCGGCGCGGTCGGGCACGTTCTTCACCTGGCCAAGCCCATCGGCATAGCGGCCGGTGAGCACCTGAGCGATGACCGTCTCGGGCTGGTTCAGATAGGCCGGCGGCGCAATCACCTTGGCAATGAGCTCCCGGTTGCGGGCTTCACGGGCCATGGCGGCGGCGTTCAACACCGCGCGATAGAGCGCGGCAAAGGTGTTGGGGTGCTGGCGGATGAACGCGGTGCTGGTGCCGAAGGCACAGCAGGGATGGCCGTTCCAGAGCTCCTTGGAGAGCAGGTGAATGAAGCCCGCCTCCTCGAACACCGCGCGTTGGTTGAAGGGGTCCGGCCCGAGGAAGCCGTCGATGTTGCCGGCGCGCAGGTTGGCCACCATCTCCGGCGGCGGCACGACCCGGATCTGGATGTCCCGGTCCGGGTCCAGGCCCGCTTCCGCCACGTAGTAGCGCAACAGGAAGTTGTGCATCGAATACTCGAAGGGCACCGCGAACTTGAAGCCCTTCCACTGCCGGGGATCGCGCTTGTCCTTGTGCTTGAGCGCCAGCGTGATCGCCTGGCCATTGGTGTTCTGGATGGCCGCGACATTCATCGGCGTGGCGGTCGCCCCCAGGCCCAGGCTGATGGCCAGCGGCATCGGGCTGAGAAAGTGGGTGGCGTCGTATTCCTTGTTGATCATCTTGTCGCGGATCAACGCCCAGCCGGCGGTCTTCACCACCTCCACGTTCAGTCCCTGCTTCGAATAGAAGCCCAGCGGATGCGCCATGATCAGCGGCGTGGCGCAGGTGATGGGAATGAAGCCGATCTTCAGATCCTTCTTCTCCAGCGGGGCGGCCTCCTGCGCCATGGCCTGCAGGCTGGCGATCGGCAGCACACTGCCGATGGCGGCCATCGCGCTGCGACGACCCACCGCCTTGAGGAAACGGCGCCGCAGCGCCTCCTGCGGGAACAGGGCCTTCACCAACGCGGCTTCGACCCCGTTGCGCAGCGTGGCCTCGACATCCGCCGTCACCGGCGCCTCGGCGGCCCGCGACTGCAGGGCCGAGACGGCCGCGTCCCGCGATGCGGCGGCGGCATGTTCGGCCTCATTGCCGTGACGGCCGCAGGCGCAGCGCATCAGCAGCGGGCGATCGGCGTCGTAGGGATCGTGGAACTCTGAGCTCATCGCGGCGTCCGGGGCGTTGGGGATGCGATGGACTCTAGGGATTCCGGCGCGACCACGGCATCGCGCCGTTCGCCATTCTTCTGTAGGGCTGGCCCTACAGCCACCGCATGCAGCCGAGAGAGCTACGGCGCCACGGACTCGTTGCGCATGGCAAAGAGCGTCAGTTCCACGTCATTGCGCACACCGGTCTTTTCCAGGATGCGCGCACGATAGGTGGAGACGGTGTTGGACGACAGACTGAGCTGCTGGGCAATCTCGCCCACGCTGCGCCCCGCCACCAACAGCCGGAACACCTGATGTTCCCGATGCGACAGCAGCTCATGCAGCGGCAGGCCCTCATCCGCAGCGCGGCCGCCCGCGCCCACCGCGCCGGCCAGATGCTCCGCCACGCTGGGCGTGATGAAGAGCCGGCCACGCGCGACGGTGCGCACCGCCTCGATCATCTGCTCGCTGTCGGCGCTCTTGTTCAGATAGCCCGCAGCGCCGAGCTTGAGGCTGCGCACGGCGTACTGGCGGTCCGGATAGGTCGACAGCATGAGCACCGGCAGCTTGGGGAACTCGCCCTTCAGCGACTTCAATGTGTCCAGCCCGTCGCGCTGCGGCATGGCGATGTCCAGCAACACCACGTCGGGCCCCTGCCCGGTCGCCATCCCGCTGCGCACCTGCTGCAGCGCCTCCGGGCCGCTGGCGGCCTCGCCCATCACCCGCAGGTCCTCCGCCTCCGCCAGCACCTGCTTGATGCCCTGGCGGACGATGAGGTGGTCGTCGCAGATCAGCACGCGGATGGTCATGCGTGGCCGCTCCCGCGCCCGGATGTCCTTCGAGACTTTGCCGCGCGGCGCCCGTGCCCTCGCACCTGCGTCGGATCGGCTGCCGCCGGACCCGGCCTCATGGTGCGGCCTCCAGCGGCATCACCAGCCGCACCGTGGTACCGCGACCAGGGACGCTCTCGATGCCCAGGCGCCCGCCGAACTGTGCGGCCCGCTCGCGCATGCCCAGCACCCCGTAGCTGCGCGGATCATTGAAGGCGTCGTCCGGCGCGCCGATGCCGTCGTCGCGCACCAGCAGATAGAGCACCGGTTGCGGCGGCGCATCCACATCCAGCCGGATCGACACCCGACGGGCCTTCGCATGGCGGGCGATGTTGGAGAGCACCTCCTGGAAGATCCGGAACACCGCAATGGCCAGCCCGCCTTCGGGCGGCGGCACCGCCGCGGCGACGAAGAGCTTGACCTCCACCTCCCGCTCGTCGCTGCCGGCGAGTTGAAACTCCTGCGCCTGCCATTCCAGCGCCGCCCACAGGCCTTGATGGTCCAGGATGCTGGGACGCAGGTCGGTGATGATGCGGCCCACCGCATCGACGGCGGTGTCGACCAGTCCGCCCATGCGGCCGCACTTCTGCACCATCGCGTCGCGCAGCGGCGCTTCACCGACACGGCGCTCCAGCCAGTTCAGGTCCATCTTCAGCGCGACCAGCAGCGAGCCGAGCTCATCATGGATCTCGCGCGCGATGCGCTTGCGCTCGGTCTCGCGGACCGCCTCCAGGTGATGCGCCAGTTCCCGCAATTGCCGGGTTCGCTCCGCCACCCGGCGCTCCAGCTGATCGTGGCTGGCGCGCAGCAGCTCGTCGGCACGCTTGCGTGAAGAGATGTCGACGAAGGTCACCACCGCGCCCTGCACCGCCCCGTGCTCGATGATGGGATAGCTCGAGTATTCGGCCGGGAAGGCCGACCCGTCCGCGCGCCAGAGCACCTCGTCGTCGATGCGGCACGGCATGCCGCGCCGGAAGGCATTGAAGATCGGGCAGTCGCACTCCGCGTAGTCGCGCCCATCGCCATGGGAATGGTGGATCAGCGCATGCATGTTGCGGCCCAGCACCTCCTCGGTGCGCCAGCCCAGCGTCTGACAGGCCGCACGGTTCACGAAGGTGCAGCGCCCGTCCATGTCGATGCCGAAGATGCCTTCGCCGGTGCTCTCCAGCAACAGGGCCAGGCGCCGGCTCACGGCGTCCGACGAAGGCACATGGGCTAGCAAGGCGGAAGACGCATTCATGCCCCGGCTCTTGCAAGCCACATGCCACGGCTTGGGCGTTGGGCGTTGGGCGTTGGGCGTTGGGCGTTGGGCGTTGGGCGTTGGGCGTTGGGCGGTGGGCGACGGGCGTTGGGCGTTGGGCGTTGGGCGTTGGGCGTTGGGCGGTGGGCGACGGGCGACGGGCGACGGGCGACGGGCGATACCGGCCCACAAGCGCTCGCGCCGAAAGCAGCGCGCGCGTCGCCCAGGGCTTCGAGCCTGGCGTCACGCAAAGGCGGGACGGCCGATCGCGATGGTGTTTGTCAACGGCGACACATGCAGAAAGAAACCGGCCGCACGCCGGTAACAGGGCGTCACTGGGTGGCCGTCCGGAGGCCGGGCGCCGGTCGCGCGAATGCCCCGTTCAGGGGATCGCGCGCCACTGGGCACGAGCAGGTCGTAACCGCATCCCGATGCGTGTTTGCCCTGAGATGCCAACGCCTTGAAAGCGCTTTCTTGCGCTTACGAATCTGCGACACCGGTTGCACCGTTCAGGGGCATCGGCTCCGAATAATCGCGCCTCGCCGGGGTGGGTCTCACCCGCTGCCGGATACGGGCCGGTCCACCTCATCGTGGTCACGTCCCGGCCCCCAACCCAATTTCAAGGAGCCCCCATGACTCTGTCTTCCAAGCGCTCATCCGGCGCATCCGGCCGCTTGCGGCTGCATCCGCTGTCGTTGTCTCTCGCGCTGGCGGGTTTGCTGGCGGGTTGCGGCGGCGGTGAATCGACCGACCCGGCGGTTCAGGCCTCTCGCGTCAACGGCTCGACCGGCGCGGCCGGCTCGACCAGCGCCGGCACCACTGCGGCCGCCGCGGCGGCTCAGATCTGCTTCTTCGAGCATGTGAACTACGTCGGTGCCAGCACCTGCCTGACCGCGAGCAGCAGCTGGATCGGCTCGTCCTGGAACGATAGGATCTCCTCGCTGAAGGTGCCGGCCGGCTACAAGGTGGAGTTGTTCTCCGACATCAACTACGGCGGTCGCGTGCTGACCCTGACTGCGGACAATGCCAACCTGGTGCCGTCCAACTTCAATGACGTGGTGTCCTCGGTGCGCATCACCGCGACGTCCACGGTGAAGCTGGCCTCGGTCCAGTTCGCGCAGTCCATGCTCTACGGCAGCAGCGACAACCAGCTGGTGCTGGTGGCCAACAAGCCGACGCTGCTGAAGGTCAATGTGACCGCACCCGCCTCGCCGGCCACGCTGCCGGCAGCCACGGTGAGGATCGAGAACACCGCCACCGGCACCAGCCGTGACCTGCCGCTGGCCGCGCCGCGCCGTGGCCTGCCCACCACCGTCTCCGACGTCCCGTCCTTCGACGACGCCTACACCGTCACCGTGCCCGCCGATCTGGTGAAGACCGGCATGAAGGTGACGGTCAACGTCGCCGGTGCTGCGGCTCAGAGCTTCACGCCTCGCGTGGGCGGCGGCATCCCGATGCGCTTCATGCCGATCGCGGTGAAGATCGCCGGCACCACCGGTCAACTGCCGGTCGACCAGACCGCCCACATCAAGGCCCTGTTCCCGGTGTCGACGGTGACGCTGCAGGCGCACCCGACCTATGTGTCGACCCGCGTCACCACGCTGCCGACCTCGGACGCGCAGTGGAGCGATGCCTTCGGCAAGATCCTGGGCGAGCTGTCCGACCTGCATGCGCTGGAGCGTGCAGCCCGCCACGACTACTACTTCGGCTTCATCCCGAAGCGCACCTGGGGCCTGGCCGGCCTGGGTTATGTGCCGGGCAACTCGGCCGTCAGCTTCGACATGCCCAATGCGCCGGACACGGTGCGGGACGTGGTGGCCCATGAACTCGGCCACAACTTCTCGCTGCCGCACGCGGCCTGCGGCGGCGCGGGATCGCCGGATCCGAAGTATCCGTACCCGGATGCCAACCTGGGCAAGGCCGGTCGCTACATCTGGAGCTACCTGTCGGACACCAACAGCTTCTACGACCCGCGTCCGACCGATCGCCACGACATCATGAGCTACTGCGGTGGCGTGGTGTTCTCGGACTACAACTACCGCCTGATGCAGACCTTCCTGACCCCGACCGATGCGGCCACGGCCAAGGCGGCTGCGGTGGCGGCGGCGCCGGACCAGGACGTGCTGCTGATCAGCGGCAGCATCCGCGGCAAGCAGATCGAGATCAACCCGGTCAAGACGCTGGTGTCCAAGCCGGAGAGCAGCAGCGGCCCGTATGTGGTGCGCGTGCAGACCTCGGCCGGTCAGATCCAGGATTACGCGTTCACGCCGCAATCGCTGGACCATGAAGGCGAACTGCTGCACTTCCGCGTGCTGGTGCCCAAGGTGGACAACATCGCCAGCATCAGCGTGATGCGGGATGGCAGCACCCTGGCGCAGGCCGCCGCCCGCGCCAGCAATGCCCGCCAGAAGGCGTTGGCCGCCGGCGCCAGCCGCGCCCAGGTGCAGGTCCAGGAGACCCGTGGCCAGGCCGTGCTGCGCTGGGATGCCGATGCCACGCCGTTCCTGAGCGTGACCTGGACCGACGGCACCCGCCGCCTGAACCTCGCGCAGGATCTGCAGGGCGGTCAAGCCACGCTGGACACCAGCGAGCTGCCGGCCGGCGGCCGCTTCGAACTGGTGGTCTCGGATGGTCTGAACGCGCAGCGCGTCGAGCAAGCGCGCTGAGTCGAGACCGGCCGGCGGGTCAGCCACGCTGATCCGTCGGCCAGATGATCGCGCCACCGTCTGCATGGACGGTGGCGCGATGCGCATTCCAGCGGCGGTTGTCGCACTCGACGGTCCACCGCGACCGCCGCCGCCGTTGCCCGTTGCCCGTTGCCCGTTGCCAGCCAAGCTTGATAGGCGTCTGTCTCACGCGCGCCCCACCCGACGTCCCAAGAAGCGGCGACAGCCTTCAAGCCGCCTGTTTGTCGAATCCGACACCCACCGAAAGCAACAAGCAACAGGCCGGTAACAGCGTGTCACCGCGCGCCGGCCCGCCTTGGCGCAGCCGCACACGCCGATGGCCAGGCCGCCTGCCGGATCTCGCAGCGGCAGCCGGTGGATCGCGGTCCTCCGCGCCGGACCCCGGCGCTCACGGCGTGACTTGAAACTGCTTTCCTGCGCTTACGAATCCGCGACACCCGTTGCAACGTCCCCAGGGGTCGCTCCGAATAATCGCGCCACGCCAAGGTCAGGCGCCTGTCGCCCCTGCCTTGTACGCCTCGCCCACGCGCGGCGACACCCCATTTCCCCAAGGAGCCCTCATGACTCTCTCCACGAAGCGCTCGTCCGGCGCACCCAGCCGGCTGCGCCTGCACCCGCTGTCGATGTCCCTGGCGCTGGCCGGTCTGCTGGTGGGTTGCGGCGGCGGCGAGTCCACCGAGGCGACCGCGCAGGCCGCAAATGTCAGCGGCAGCACCGGTACGACCGCAGCGGCCACCGCCTCCAAGCCGCTGGTCTGCGTCTATGAACACGTGAACTACACCGGCGCCACCATTTGCATGTCGAGCAGCAATCCGCAGTTGCCGACCGCCTGGAACGCGCGCATTTCCTCGATCAAGGTGCCGACCGGCTACAAGGTCGAGCTGTTCTCCGAAAGGCTGTACGGCGGCCGCGCGCTGACCCTCACCGCCAACAATGCGAACCTGGTGCCGTCGAGCTTCAACGACGTGACCGCCTCGATCCGCATGACCGCGCTGGGCACCACGCCGACGCCGTCGGCGGTGACGCTGGCCTCGGTCCAGTTCGCGCAGTCCATGCTCTACGGCAGCAGCGACAACCAGCTGGTGCTGGTGGCCAACAAGCCCACGCTGCTGAAGGTCAATGTGACCGCGCCCGCCTCGCCGGCCACGTTGCCGGCAGCCACGGTGAGGATCGAGAACACCGCCACCGGCACCAGCCGCGACCTGCCGCTGGCCGCGCCGCGCCGTGGCCTGCCCACCACCGTCTCCGACGTCCCGTCCTTCGACGACGCCTACACCGTCACCGTGCCCGCCGATCTGGTGAAGACCGGCATGAAGGTGACGGTCAACGTCGCCGGTGCTGCGGCTCAGAGCTTCACGCCTCGCGTGGGCGGCGGCATCCCGATGCGCTTCATGCCGATCGCGGTGAAGATCGCCGGCACCACCGGTCAACTGCCGGTCGACCAGACCGCCCACATCAAGGCCCTGTTCCCGGTGTCGACGGTGACGCTGCAGGCGCACCCGACCTATGTGTCGACCCGAGTCACTACGCTGCCAACCTCGGACGCGCAGTGGAGCGATGCCTTCGGCAAGATCCTGGGCGAGCTGTCCGACCTGCATGCGCTGGAGCGTGCGGCCCGCCACGACTACTACTTCGGCTTCATCCCGAAGCGCACCTGGGGTCTGGCCGGCCTGGGCTACATGCCGGGCAACTCGGCCGTCAGCTTCGACATGCCCAACTCGCCGGACACGGTGCGGGACGTGGTGGCCCATGAACTCGGCCACAACTTCTCGCTGCCGCACGCGGCCTGCGGCGGCGCGGGATCGCCGGATCCGAAGTATCCGTACCCGGATGCCAACCTGGGCAAGGCCGGTCGCTACATCTGGAGCTACCTGTCGGACACCAACAGCTTCTACGACCCGCGTCCGACCGACCGCCACGACATCATGAGCTACTGCGGTGGCGTGGTGTTCTCGGACTACAACTACCGCCTGATGCAGACCTTCCTGACCCCGACCGATGCGGCCACGGCCAAGGCGGCTGCGGTGGCGGCGGCGCCGGACCAGGACGTGCTGCTGATCAGCGGCAGCATCCGCGGCAAGCAGATCGAGATCAACCCGGTCAAGACGCTGGTGTCCAAGCCGGAGAGCAGCAGCGGCCCGTATGTGGTGCGCGTGCAGACCTCGGCCGGTCAGATCCAGGATTACGCGTTCACGCCGCAATCGCTGGACCATGAAGGCGAACTGCTGCACTTCCGCGTGCTGGTGCCCAAGGTGGACAACATCGCCAGCATCAGCGTGATGCGGGATGGCAGCACCCTGGCGCAGGCCGCCGCCCGCGCCAGCAATGCCCGCCAGAAGGCGTTGGCCGCCGGCGCCAGCCGCGCCCAGGTGCAGGTCCAGGAGACCCGTGGCCAGGCCGTGCTGCGCTGGGATGCCGATGCCACGCCGTTCCTGAGCGTGACCTGGACCGACGGCACCCGCCGCCTGAACCTCGCGCAGGATCTGCAGGGCGGTCAAGCCACGCTGGACACCAGCGAGCTGCCGGCCGGCGGCCGCTTCGAGCTGGTGGTCTCGGATGGTCTGAACGCGCAGCGCGTCGAGCAAGCGCGCTGAGTCGGAACCCCATCGGCTGATCCAGCCGATGGCCGCGAGGCCGCTTGCGACCGCCACCTGTGGCGACCAGCGGGCGGACCTCGCCACGGATTTGTTCTCGGGCATGTCATCTGGAAGTCCAGGTGCCATGCCCGAAGTCGTTTGGGGGGGCTACGTCGACGAGGTGGGTCTGATCACCAGCTCCTTGTAGCCGGTGGCGGCATCGACCTCGCGCGTCAGTTGCCAGTCAGGCAACACGGCCACCAGCACTTCCGCCGTGGTCCTGACCTGATTGCCATAGCCGACATGGCCGCCGCAGACGCGACCCTGCGCGTCCGCCACCGACATGTGCAGGTGGGCGCCATCGGCGCTGAGCGATCCGGCCAGCGTCAGGATCTCGAGCGGGCCTGACAGCTCGGTTTCCCCGTTCGCCGCCGCCAGACGCAGCCTGGCCCGCGTCAAGCTGCCAATGCCGGAAACGACGAAGGCTGCGGTGCCCGATTCGGCGCACGCAGCCTCCAATGCACGGCGGAGATCGTCGCCGGGCTCAAGTCTCAAGGGTCGGAGTTCCATGCGCCGGGACTTCAGGCGCCGGCCGACCACAGGGATGGATTTGTCATCGCGCTTCACCTCCGGGCGGGAATGTAGAGACGTTTGCCCGCGCCGGCCTGCTTGGGCAGGTCCCAATGTATTCGCAAGCGTGCCCGGATGTTCGACCGGTCCCGCAAGTCGGACATGCGACCCGCGACTTCCGGAATTCCAGGCGTCGTCCTACGCTATGGCCGTCGACCTCAACGGAGACCCTGCGTATGACTACTGAAACCACATGCCCGGTCGCTCATCGACCCAAGTCGGCCCGGACCAACAGCCAGTGGTGGCCGGACCAGTTGAATCTGGCGCTGCTGCACCAGCATTCCGAGTTGTCCGATCCGATGGTGGAGGACTTCGACTACGCGGCCGAGTTCAAGACCCTCGACCTGAACGCGGTGATCACCGACCTCCATGCGCTGATGACCGATTCGCAAGACTGGTGGCCCGCCGACTACGGCCATTACGGCCCGTTCTTCATCCGCATGGCCTGGCACGCGGCCGGCACCTACCGGATCTTCGACGGCCGCGGCGGCGCCCGCTCCGGTGAGCAGCGCTTCGCCCCGCTCAACAGCTGGCCGGACAACGGCAACCTCGACAAGGCTCGTCGGCTGCTGTGGCCGATCAAGCAGAAGTACGGTCGCAAGCTGTCCTGGGCCGATCTGATGATCCTGACCGGCAACGTGGCGCTGGAATCGATGGGCTTCAAGACCTTCGGCTTCGGCGGCGGCCGGGAGGACATCTGGGAGCCGCAGCCGATCGACTGGGGGCCCGAATCCACCTGGCTGGGCGACGACCGCTACAGCGGCGACCGCGAGCTCGCCAATCCGCTGGCGGCCGTCCAGATGGGCCTGATCTATGTGAATCCCGAGGGACCGAACGGCCATCCCGATCCCGTCGCCTCCGCACGCGACATCCGCGAGACCTTCGCCCGCATGGCCATGGACGATGAGGAAACGGTGGCCCTGGTCGCCGGGGGCCACACCTTCGGCAAGTGCCACGGGGCCGGACCGGCCCACCATGTCGGCGCGGAACCCGAGGGCGCCAATATCGAGGAACTGGGCCTGGGCTGGAAGAGCGGCTTCGACAGCGGCAAGGGCGCGCATGCGATCACCAGCGGCCTGGAGGGCGCCTGGACCGCCCATCCGACCCAATGGGACATGGGCTACCTGGAGACGCTGTTTGCGCATGAATGGGAGCTGACCAAGAGCCCGGCCGGCGCCCATCAATGGAAGCCCAAGGGCAATGCCGCCGCCGGCACCGTGCCCGACGCGCACATCCCCGGCAAGACCCATCAGCCGATGATGCTGACCGCCGATCTGGCGCTGCGCTTCGATCCGGCCTACGAGCAGATCAGCCGCCGCTACCTGGCCGACCCCCAGGCCTTTGCAGACGCCTTCGCCCGTGCCTGGTTCAAGCTCACCCATCGCGACATGGGCCCGAAGGTGCGCTACCTCGGCCCCTTGGTGCCCAAGGAGGACCTGCTGTGGCAGGACCCGGTGCCGGCCGTCGACCACCCACTGATCGATGCGACCGACATCGCGGTGCTCAAGACCGCGCTGCTCAATGCCCTGTCCGTCCCGGAGCTGGTGAAGACCGCCTGGGCCTCGGCGTCGACCTTCCGCGGCACCGACCTGCGGGGCGGTGCCAATGGCGCGCGCATTCGGCTCGCGCCGCAGAAGGATTGGCCGGTGAATGAGCCGGCGGCGCTGGCCCAGGCGCTGCAGAAGCTGGAAAAGGTGCAGCGTGAGTTCAACGCGGCGCAGACCCAGGGCAAGCAGGTGTCGCTGGCCGATCTGATCGTGCTGGGCGGCTGCGCGGCGGTGGAGGTGGCCGCGCGGCAGGCCGGCCATGAGGTGAAGGTGCCGTTCTCCCCGGGACGCACCGATGCCTCGCAGGCGCAGACGGATGTCGAGGCCTTCAAGGTGCTGGAGCCTGCGGCGGACGGTTTCCGCAACTACGTGCGGGCCGGCAGCGAGGCGACCGCGGCCGCTGCGCTGATTGACCGCGCCTGCCTGCTGACCCTCACCGCACCGGAGATGACGGCGCTGGTGGGCGGCCTGCGGGCCCTTGGCGCGAACTTCGGCGGCACCGCGCATGGCGGCTTCACCCAACGCGCCGGGGCGCTGACGCCGGACTTCTTCATCCACCTGCTGGACATGCGCACCACCTGGAAGCCCTCGGCCTCGGTGCCAGGCGTCTTCGAAGGCACCGATCGAAAGACCGGCGCAGCCCGATGGACGGCCACCGCCGCCGACCTGGTCTTCGGTTCCAACGCCCAACTGCGCGCCCTGGCGGAGGTCTATGCATCCAGCGACGGCGCGGCGCCCTTCGTCCACGACTTCGTGGCGGCCTGGGCCAAGGTGATGAATCTGGACCGGTTTGATCTGAAGGCCGGATAACCGACCGGCCGCCGATCGCAGGATGACGCCGGGGCATTCCGCTGCGCCGGCCCTCTTGCCTCAACGCAGAACCCTGGGGATCCATCGCTGCCCTCACATTGCCAGCACGAGACACTCCGTGTCAGCCATGGCTGTCTTTTTGGAATTTTTCCGCCGAAATGCAAGTCATGGCTTACACAGGCGTTTCATGGCAGTGGAAGCTCGTGTCTGCCATGGCTTGCAAAAATCGCAAAATTGCTCAAAATGTCAGCCATGACTGACACGGTTCGATTTGCTGAGGATTTGGGGCTGCAGCTTCGCCAGCGTCGCGAAGCGATGGGCCTGAGCAAGAAGGATCTGGCGGAACGTGCCGGCAAGGTCCGGGAGGTGATCTATCGCCTGGAGTCTGGCGAAGAATCCACTATCTCCTCGCTCATGGCGGTCCTTCGCGCACTGGGTTTGACGATGCGCCTTGAACGCGCAGGTTTACCCACCATGGAAGAAATCGCCGAACGCTTCAACCGCGATGAAGATGCGGACGAGGATACGGGCGGTGGCCATGCTGCCTGACAAGATCCCTCTCCTGAATGTGTCGATTGGCGACGCTGCCGACGCCGGTCAGTTGCTGAAGAATTCCATTTATGAATTCCGCTACCTGGCTGCGGCGCCTGAGCCGCCGCAGGTGGCCTTGCTGATGAGTCCGCAATCGCAGTTGACGTGGCGCGGCGGTGATCTGTTCCCGTCAATGGATCAGAACCTGCCCGAGGGCGACCTCTTCATGCGCATCCGCGCGTTATTCCCCAAGCAGCCCACCACGCCGATGCATTTGCTCGCGCTCATCGGCAACAACGGCATCGGGCGACTGGGCTATCGCCTGCCAGGCGCCGAGCCGCCCGCAGCCATGCACCCGCTCAGCCGCAGCGCCTTGCTGGAGATGCCCTACACGCCCGAGCTCTTCGACGAGCTGGTTCACGCCTACCTCAGCACCGGCGCCGGCATCGCCGGCATGCAGCCCAAGATCATGGTGCCAGCGCGCCCGACGGTGCCTGTGCCCTCCCTCATCGTCAAGGCGGCAGGCGAGGCCTACCCCGGTCTGGCCGCCAATGAATATCTCTGCCTCACGGCGGCGCGGCATGCAGGCATCGAGGTGCCCACCTTCGACCTCTCGAATGACGGTCAACTCCTGGTGCTGGATCGCTTCGACATGATCCATCATCCCGACGGGCGGGTCGAACGGTTGGGCTTTGAAGACATTGCCGCCATCGTCGGTCTGCGTGTTCGCGATGTGCTGTCCGATCGCAAATACCACGGCAGCTATCAGCGCATCGCCGAGACCCTCCAAGCACTGGGCCTGAGCTCGTCCGACCTGGAGCGTTTCTATGAGCAGGTGGCGTTCTCGATCATGGTGCGCAACGGAGACGCCCATTTGAAGAACTTTGGCGTGCTGTATCGGTCATCAGCCGATGTGTGGCTGACGCCAATGTTTGATGTCGTGACCACGTCCATCTATCGCTACACCCAGTTCCACGGGGGACCGGAGTTGGAAGATCGCACCACCGCGCTCAAGCTGTTCAGCGGTCGCCATCACACGAAGGCCTATCCAACGAGCGAAATGCTTCTGCAGTTCGGCCACAAGGTGTGTGGCGTCAAATCGCCAGCACAGGTGCTGGAACGCATCGCCACCGGAATGACCAAGACCTTGCAGGAGGCCGCCAGCGATCCCCGTGTGCCGGCCCAGTTGCTCGCTCAAATACGCCCAGTCTGGGAGGACGGCCTCCTGTACGCACGCAGGCGCCTGGGCACGTCCGGGAGGGGCGTTGCGGCGCAATCCTAAAGCGCCGCCATCCCCGTCTCCCCGAACCGGCTGTCCGGAAAGCCCTGCAGCGCGCGGGCGGTGACCTCGGCCAGTTCCTCATAGGAGCGTTCCTTGTGAAGGATCGCCATGTTGCCCATCCGAAGCGCCGCCTGCGACAGGTCCTCGGAGACATAACCGGTGGTCACCACGATGGGCAGGCCCGGTGACAGGGCCCGCACTGCTTCGGCCAACTCAGCCCCGTTCATGTTGGGCATGTTGAAGTCGGTCACCAGCACCTTGAACATCGCGGGCGTGGCCATCAGCGCCAGCAGGCAGGCCTCCGGCGAAGCGAACGCACTGACCGAGAAGCCCGCCTTGGCCAGCAGGCGCTCCACCATCATCAGCACGATCGGGTCGTCATCCACATAGGCCACGGGTTCGCCGTGACCGGGCTGCAGCGCCTCATGCACCGCAGCCGCGCTGACCGGCTCGCCCTCCGTCTCGACCACCGGCAGGTAGACCGAAAACCGCGTCCCGTGCCCGGCCTCGCTCACCACGTCGATGGCACCGCTGTGGGTACCGACGATGCCCTTCAACACATGCAGCCCCAGGCCGGTGCCCTGCCCGCGCGGCTTGGTGGTGAAGAAGGGCTCGAACAGGCGCGCCTGCACCTCGGCGGACATGCCGCCGCCGTTGTCCTCCACCGACAGCTCGGCGTACTTCGTGGGCACCAGCTCCCCCATGGTGCAGACCCGCGGTGCGGTCAGCGTCACACACCGCAGCTGCAACCGGATCAGCCCCTGGCCGCCCGGCATGGCCTGCCAGGCATTGGTGCAAAGGTTGAGCACCATCTGTTGCACCTCGGCGGCACCGACGGTGGCGGCGCAGTCCTCCTCGTCCAGCGTCACCGACAGCCGCACCGAGGGCGGCAGCGTCGCCTGCAGCAGGTCGGCCGCCTCCTGCACCAACGGCCGCAGCGGCAGCCGACTCAGGGCCTCGCCGCCGCCGCGGGCGAACACCAGGATCTTTTCGACCAACTCCCGCGCCCGCAGGCCGGCCCGGCGGATCTGTTCCATGTGCTCGCGCAGCGGCGAAACCTTGGGCGAGTCATCCGCCGCCATGCCCGCGTGACCGAGGATCGCGGCCAGGATGTTGTTGAAGTCGTGCGCGATGCCGCCGGCCAGCGTGCCCAGGGATTCCATGCGCTGCGCCCGGACCAGCTTGTCCTCGAGGTTCAGACGGGTCGCCTCATCCGCCTTGCGGGCGGTGATGTCGATCAACAGGATGATCAGCCCGTCCCGGCAAGGAAAGGCGCGGCATTCAAACCACTTGCCGAGTCGATCGCTGAAGGCCTCGAAGGTGTGGGCCTTGCGGCTGGTCGCCGCCAGACGAGCTTCGGATTCGAACCTGCTGCCGGCCACGCTGGGCAGACAGTCGATGAAGGGCCGACCCACCAGGGCCGAGCGGGACTTGCCGGTCGCCTGCTCGAAGGCGGAGTTGACGAACTCCACCACGCCCGCCCCGCTGATCAGGATCAGTGCATCGTTCAGGTACTCCAGCGCCGATTGCACCTTGCCACTGAGTTCCGAATCCGCCTGCGGCAACTGCGCCGCATGACGCAGGAAGGCGGCCAGCATCATCGAGGCGCCGCGGAAGGCCGCCTGCTCCAGACCGGACATCACCCGCGCCGGGGTGTCGAGCAACTGCAGCAGACCGCGGGCATGGTCCCAGGACAGATCCACCCCCGCCGTGACGCTCAGTTGCGGCGTGCTGCGCACCTGGGCCACCACATTGCCGTCCATGAGCAGCTCGCAGCCCTGCGCACCGCAGGAATCTGCGATGGCAGCAAGCAGCCCGGTGAGCACGCGCGGGTCGCCTGGGACGACGGGCGGAGGCATGGAAAGATCCTTTGTCCAATGAATCGGGACCAACCCAGTGCCATGTACGGCAAACGCCGCGCCCCGCAGCGCCCTTTGGGGACGCGTGCATCGCGAAACGCGGCTGCATCGGAGGGCATGGACTTCGTCTTCGGCGAAATCACCGGGCAAATGTCCTGGACAACGGCGTCGAGCCGCTGCGATTTATCGCTTAGTCGAGCTCATCATCCGCTCATCGTGGGCGGAACACCATCCCGAAGGCGAAGCCGGCGATCCCGCCGCCCACGCCTTGCCGAGCGGATGGACGGATCGAAGGATCGACGGATCAACAGGTCGACGGCTCACCGGGCCCTCGCCCTCGCCTTCAACGCCCGGCCTCGCCCTTCAGCACCTGCGCCAGGTACGGTGCGGTGCGCGAAGCGCGATCACGGGCCAGTGCCGCCGGCGTCCCCGCCGCGACGATGCGACCGCCCGCGCCGCCCGCGCCCGGCCCCATGTCGATCACCCAATCGCTGCCCGCCACGATGCGCATCTCGTGCTCCACCACCACCACCGTGTGGCCCGCCTCCACCAGCCCTTGCAGTTGCACCATCAATCGGTCGACATCGGAGGGATGCAGCCCGGTGGTCGGTTCATCCAGCACATACAGGGTGTGGCCGCGCTGGGTGCGCTGCAGCTCGGTGACCAGCTTGATGCGCTGCGCCTCGCCGCCGGACAACTCGGTGGCCGGTTGCCCCAGCCGCAGGTAGCCCAGGCCGATGCCCTGCAGCAGGGACAGCGGTCGGGCCAGCGACGGCTCATCGGCGAAGAACGCGGCGGCGGTGTCCACCGTCATGCCGAGCACGTCGGCGATCGTGCGGTCGCGATAGCGCACCTTCAGCGTGGCCTCGTTGTAGCGCGCACCGTGGCAGCTGGGACAGGGTGCATAGACGCTGGGCATGAACAACAGCTCCACGCTCACGAAGCCTTCGCCTTCGCAGGTCTCGCAGCGTCCTTTGGCGACATTGAAGGAGAACCGACCCGCATCGAAGCGACGCGACTTCGCCGCTGGCGTTGCGGCAAAGAGCCGGCGCACCTGATCGAACAACCCGGTGTAGGTCGCCAGGTTGGAGCGCGGCGTGCGGCCGATCGGCTTCTGGTCGACCTGCACCAGCCGTCGGATGTCGTCGATGCCGCCGGTGATCCGGCCCAGGGTCTCGGGCAGTGCCTCGGCCTCGGCCGGATCCTCCTCGGCGTCGTCCCTCGTCGGCTCATGGCCGAGGTGCCGACCCACCAGCTCGACCAGCGCGCGGCTGACCAGGGTCGACTTGCCGGAGCCGGACACGCCGGTCACCGCGGTGAACACGCCCAGCGGGAAGGCGGCGTCCAACCCCTCCAGGTTGTTCTGGCGGATGCCGGTGAGGGTGAGCCAGCCGCGAGGCTCGCGCGGCGACGGACGCAATGCCCGCGGCGCCTCGAAGAGGTAGGCGGCGGTGCGGGAATCCGTCACCGCCCGCAATCCGTCGGGCGGGCCGCTGTAGAGCACCCGCCCGCCCCGTTCGCCGGCATCCGGGCCGACATCGACCAGCCAGTCCGCCTCGCGCATCAGGCTGAGGTCGTGCTCCACCACGAAGACCGAGTTGCCGGAGGCCTTGAGCTGGCGCAATGCGGTGAGCAGCGATTCGCCGTCCGCCGGGTGCAGGCCGGCCGAGGGTTCGTCCAGCACATAAACGACGCCGAAGAGATTGCTGCAAATCTGCGTGGCCAGGCGCAGCCGCTGCAACTCGCCGGGCGAGACCGATGGCGTGCTGCGCTCCAGCGACAGATGGCCCAGCCCCAAGGCCAGCAGCGGACGCAGCCGCATCAGCACGTCCTCCACCAGCCGTTGCGCGGCCAGGCGCTTCTCTTCCGACAGCTTCGCCGTGTCCGCCTGCACCAGCGTGTCGGCGAGCCGCTCCAGCGGCAGTTGGGACAGCGCCCCGATGTCCAGGCCGCCGTAGGTCACCGACAGCGCCTCGCGCTTGAGCCGCTTGCCATCGCAGACCGGGCACAGGCCGCCGACCATGTAGCGCGACACCCGGCGCTTCATCAGCGCGCTCTGGGTGGTGGCAAAGGTGTGCAGCACATAGCGGCGCGCGCTGCTGAAGGTGCCCTGATAGCTCGGCTCCATCTTGCGGCGCACGGCGTCCCGCGTCTCCTCAGGCGTGAATCCGGCATAAACCGGCGCGGTGGGTTGCTCGTCGGTGAACAGGATCCAGTCGCGCGTCTTGCGCGGCAGCTCGCGCCAGGGCTTGTCAACATCGATGCCCAGGGTGACCAGGATGTCGCGGAGGTTCTGGCCGTGCCAGGCCGGCGGCCAGGCAGCGACCGCGCGCTCGCGGATGGTGAGCGAATCGTCCGGCACCATCGACGCTTCGGTGACCTCATAGACCCGGCCCAGCCCGTGGCAGTGCGGACAGGCGCCCTGCGGCGTGTTGGGCGAAAAGTCCTCCGCATACAGCATGGGCTGCTTGGCAGGATAACGGCCGGCGCGCGAATAGAGCATCCGCAGCAGGGAGGAGAGCGCGGTCACGCTGCCCACCGAGGACCGGGCGCTGGGCGTGCCGCGCTGCTGCTGCAGGGCCACCGCCGGCGGCAGGCCGTCGATCGAGCCGACCGCCGGCACGCCGACCTGATCGATCAGCCGCCGTGCATACGGCGCCACCGATTCGAAGTAGCGGCGCTGCGCCTCCGCGTAGATCGTGCCGAACGCCAGGGACGACTTGCCGGAGCCGGAGACGCCGCTGAACACCACCAGGGCGTCGCGCGGAATGTCCACATCGACGTCCCTGAGGTTGTGCTCCCGGGCGCCACGCACCCGCACGAAGCCCTGGCCGGGTGAGGCGGATGAGGCTGTGGCACCTGTCGAGGGGGATGAAGCCACCGCAGCAGCAGGCGCCGCCCCGGAGGCGGGCGAGTCGCCGGCGGCGTAGGGCGCCTTCGGACGGCGGGTGGGTCGGGACGAGGGGGCGCTGGATCGTGTGGCCAAGGGAGTTCCTGCAGGGTTCGCATGCCGCTTGCCCTCATACCGGCAAATCGGGCGCCCAGTGTCGGGGATGGCCGCAGCTGCGCGCCAGTCGCGCCGTGCCGCGCCCCCTGAAACGGACGGCCTGCCCTTGGCGAATCGAGAAAGTGACGACGGATGGACGAGGTTCAAATCGACAGCGTGGAACGGCCGGAGGGCCTGCCCAACCTGCCCTGCGTGCACCGCGCGGAACGGTCGGCAGCATCACGTCCGACCCCACCGGCCCCCTCGCTCCGGGCGCGATGGGCCTGCCTCACCGAAAGCGGCCCACGCCTGGCCGGTCGATGGCTGATCGCTCTCGCGGCGGCCGTGATGTCCGTGGCTGCACCGGCGCAGGGGACGTCGGCCTCCGCCACGCCCGCCACCTCGCGGACCACCACCACCGAAGCACCGCCGGCCGAGGTCGATCCGGCCAAGTTGCTGGATTCGGCCCGCCGCGACATGGACGCCATTCGCAGCCTGCAGGACGACACGCTGGACGACGCGGCCACGCTGCAGCTGCGCAAGCGGGCGCTGTCGGCGCAGACGCGGGCGGAAGAGGCGGCGTCCGCGCTGGAGCCCGAGCTGGCCGATGTGAAGGCGCGGCTGACCCAGATCGGCGAGCCGGCCGACGGCGTCAAGGAATCGCCCGAGGTGGCCGCCCAGCGGGCGCAGCTGATGCGCAACATCTCCACCCTGGATTCGCAGATCAAGCTGGCCCGCCTGCTGGCGCTGGAAGCCGAACAGGCGGCGGCCACGGCGCTGGAGAACCGCCGCATGCAGTTCAGCGCGCGGCTGGGAGAGCGGGCGCCGTCCGTGTTGGGCTCGCGCTTCTGGCAGGCGCTGGCCGACGACGGTGACGATGACCTTCAACGGCTGCGCACCCTGGGCGGCGAACTGGGCGAGCGATTTGCGGCGGTCACTCCGAGCACCTGGCTGCTGCTGGCTGGAGCCGCCGTCGTCTGGGTGCTCGCCCATCTGGGTCTGCGCCGGTTGCTGGCGCACCTCAGCGCGACGCGGCTGCCGTCCGGCCGGCTTCGGCGCTCGCTGCATGCCACCGGCGTCGTGATGCTGTGGACACTCAGCGCCGGCCTGCTGGCTCACGGGGTGGCGCTTGCCCTGACCGCCGGACCCGGCCCGGCACCGAGGCTGGCGGACTGGCTGGACAGCGTGGAGGCCATCCTCTGGTTCGGCGCCTTTGTCGGCGCGCTGGGCACCGCCTTGTTGATGCCGCGCAAGCCGTCGTGGCGGCTGCCGCCGGTGCCGGACCTGACCGCCACCCGGCTGGCCTGGTTCCCGCAGACGCTGGCTGCCACCGTGGTGGTGGGCTGGGTGTCGGTGCGGTCGGTGGCGACGCTGGATGCCAGCGTCTCGTTCTCCTGGGCGGTCAACGGGCTGTCGACGCTGACGCACCTGGGCGTGCTCGCCTTGGCGCTGTCCCAGGCCCAGCGCCGGACCACGCCGCGCCCCGGTGGGGACAGCCGCAGCGATGGTCACGGCGAAGGTCACGGCAACACCGGTGCGGGATCTCACAACGGCGCGCAGGGTGATGCGCACGGCGCGGCATCGGCTCGTCCGCTGTGGCTGTCGGTGCTGCGTGCGGGCGCCTGGATCGCGCTGGCGGCGTCCGCGCTGGCGGTGTTGTCGGGCTTTGTGGCGCTGGGCACCTTCATCATGAACCAGCTGGTCTGGGGACTGATCGTGCTGAGCACGGCCTACCTGCTGACCGCGCTGGTGGACGACCTCTTCATGTCGCTGCTCGCGCCGACCGCCAAGTCGAGCTCGCCCGAGGAAGCCGCCGCCGAGGACGCGAGCGCCGCCCCGGCCAAACCCCGCACGCGCGAACAGACCGCGGTGCTGCTGTCGGCCGTCTGCCGGGTGATGGTGGGCGTATTCGCCTTGGTGCTGCTGCTGGCGCCCTATGGGGAAGGTCCGGTGGAGCTGTTCCGTCGGGCGGGCCGGCTGCATGAAGGCCTGTCCATCGGTGAACTGAGCCTGCGCCCGATGGCGCTGCTGCAAGGCGCGCTGATCATGCTGCTCGGTTTCGGCGCGGTGCGGCTGCTCAAGACCTGGCTGGCCCAGCGCTACATGCCCACCACCCGCATGGATGCGGGCATGCGGATGTCGGTGACCACGCTGTTCGGCTACATCGGCGCCGTGGCGGTGATCGCGGTGACGATGTCGGCGCTGGGCGTCGGCCTGGAGCGGGTGGCCTGGGTCGCGAGCGCGCTGTCGGTGGGCATCGGTTTCGGCCTGCAGGCGGTGGTGCAGAACTTCGTGTCGGGGCTGATCCTGCTGGCGGAGCGGCCGGTGAAGGTGGGGGATTGGGTGTCGCTGTCCGGCGTGGAGGGGGACATCCGCCGCATCAATGTGCGGGCCACCGAGATCCAGATGGGCGACCGCTCCACGGTGATCGTGCCGAACTCGGAGTTCATCACCAAGATCGTCCGCAATGTGACCTACGGCGACTCGCTGGGCATGGTGCAGTTCAAGCTGCCGATGCCGCTGTCCAGCGACACCGCCCGCGCGCGTGCCCTGCTGCTGGAGGCGTTCACCTCCCATCCGGGCGTGCTGTCGTCGCCACCGCCGAGCGTGCAGCTCGACGGCATCGACGGCACCAATTTCGTCCTCAACGCCACCGGCTTCGTCAACTCGCCGCGAGCGGCCTATGCAGTGAAGAGCGACCTGCTGCTGGACGTGCTCACCCGGCTGCGCGCAGCGGGGCTGCTGCCGACGCAGCCGGTGGCGGGATGAGGTCAGGCCTCGAACACACCGTCCTGGGAAGCGAAGCCCTTGATCTCGATCGGATTGCCCGACGGGTCCAGCAGGAACAGCGTGGCCTGCTCGCCCGGCTGGCCCTTGAAGCGGATGCTCGGCGGCAGGACAAAAGTCTGGCCCAGGCTCACCAGCCGGTCGGCCAGCGCCTGCCAGTCCGGCATGGCCAGCACCAGGCCGAGGTGCGGCATCGGCACCAGATGGTCGCCGACCCGGCCGGTGAGCGTGGTCGCGAACGGCTCGCCCAGGTGCAGCGAGATCTGGTGGCCGAAGAAATCGAAGTCGACCCAGGTCTCGGTGCTGCGCCCCTCGGCACATCCGAGCACGCCGGTGTAGAAGGCGCGCGCAGCATCCAGGTCGCGCACGTGATAGGCCAGATGAAACAGCGATCGCATGAGGGCTCCCGTGCGCCTGCCTGCGGCGTCGCCATCGACCGCTCACCAGACAGACGTCATCGTGCCGCCAGTATGCCCAAGCGCCCACCGCACAAACGCCCACGACGCCGCGAGGGCGCCGTGGGCGGGGTGGTTGGGGTCGCCGCAACTTCAGGGCGACCGGCCTTGTGCCGGAGGACCGACGATTACTGGCGCGGCGCCAGACGATCGGCCGGCGCGACCGGGAACGGCGCGCCCAGCACGGTGGAGCGGCCCTTCACCTGGTTCTGCGCCTGGCACTTGTGGGTGCAGATGGTGGCCGGCGGTGCCACCTCGGTGGCATCTTCACCAAACACCATGCCCATGCGGCCACCGCTGGAGACTTCCCAGCGCGAGGTCAGACCGCAATGGCTGACCTTCTGCACCGTGCCGTCACGGCGGACGATCGCGTTGACGCAGTTCGCATCGCTCAGGCGGGTCGCCACCTGCGGGCTGTCACGACCGACGAACTTGGACGAATAGTCGTTGCCGAAGTTCACCCGCGGCGTCACCACCACGGTGGTGTCCTTGTAGGGCACCGCATCCCCCTCGCGGTTGCGGAAATTGCGGTTGTCGAAATAGAAGGCATTGAGCGACGGATTGCTCGGATGTGTGGCCAGCACATGGGTGAACACGGTGGCGGTGCCGTCCGCGCGGGCGACTTCCATCTGGAACACGCCGCCGTTGGCGCAGTCCTTGGCCTGCAGCTTCATCGTGACCTGGGCGCCTTCGCGGATCAGCTCGATGCCGGTGTCCTTGAGGTCCACATCCACGCCGCTGGTGAGCGTCGCACCACGGTGGTCCGGGGTCTTGGCCGCGAACACCGGGGTGGGCACGCCGCCGGTCATGTCCAGCGCATTGGCCGCGCCAGTCAGCAGGTAGTTGCGCACGCCGAAGGTGGCGGCATCCACTTCGAACTGCACATACTTGCCTTGCACCAGGAAGCTGGCGCCGACGCTCGCGGCCGGCACGGTGGTGCTCTGCGAGCCGCTCAGGCCCAGCACCCGGAAGCCGCCGCCGTCACAGCCCTTGGACGAGGCGGCAGCGGCCAGGCCGCTCGACAGCACGAGCGCAAGGCCCACCAGCAACGAACGGCCGGCGACGTGACGGGAGGGAATCGATTGACGTGGATGCGACATGGATGAGAGCTCCGGGTTGATCGGGATCGGTGCTCGCATCGTAGGAAAGCGCCCCCTGCCCGCCCACGGCAGAAGGGCGGGACCTGGGTCGGGCCATGGTCGCGATCGGTCGGGACTTTGGTCCATGGGCAGGCCGGATGCACGCTGTTACAGTCCCGCCGATGAAATCTGCGCCTGCGCGCCTGTCGCTCTCGCAACAGTTCCTCCTCATCAGTTTTCCGATCCTCTTTGCAACGACCTTGGTCATCGGCTGGTGGGTCGGCCGGCAAGTGCATGAAAGCGTGGTGCACCGTATCGGCGGCGACACCGCGCTGTATGTGGACGGCTTCATCGCGCCGCACCTGCAGCATGTCAACGAGACCGGCACGCTCAGCGACGCCGACCGCCAAGCCCTCACCGCCCTGATGGCCGACGCTGAATGGGCCCGCCGCATCGTGGCGCTGCGCATCTGGCGACCCGACGGCATGGTGCTGTTCACCAGCGACGGCGAAGGCGCCGGCAAGCAGCTCGAGATCGACGAAGGGTTGGAGGCTGCGGCGGCAGGGAACATCTACTCGGAAGTCAGCATCCGCCGCGGCAAGGTGCAGACGGACCACGGTCAGCCGCTGGAGCGGATGATCGAGACCTACACCCCGATCCACACCTCTGACCGCGGCCGGATCGGCGCGGTGGCCGAGTTCTACCAACTGCCCGACGAGGTCGACCGCGAGGCCGGCATCGCGCAGCGGCGCAGCTGGCTGGTGGTGGCCGGCGCGATGCTCGCCACCTATTTGCTGCTGTTCATCGTGGTGCGGCGCGGCAGCCAGACCATCCTGGCGCAGCAGGCCGAGCTGAACGGCCAGATCCAGCGGCAGACCGAGCTCAATGCGCAAAACCTGCAATTGCATGCCCGGGTGCGGCGCGCCGCCGAAGATGCGATCGTCAACCACGAAGCGCTGCTGCAACGGGTCTCGGCCAATGTGCACGACGGCCCCTGCCAGGACCTGGGATTCGCGCTCATGCGGATCAAGAATCTGCGGGACGCCGGCAGCGCGTCGTCCGGTGCCGCCTCCGCCGAGGACCTGGACCGCGTGGCCGATGCGGTTCAATCGGCCATGAGCGATCTGCGGGCCATCTCGGCCGACCTGGAACTGCCCGACATCGGCCCGCTGCCACTGGACGCCATCGCCGCGCGGGTGGTGCGGGACTTCCTGGCCAAGACCCGCCAACCGGTGAGTCTGCACACCGACGTGCCAGACGGCCTGGCGGTGCATTTCCGAATCAAGACCACGCTCTACCGCTTGCTGCAGGAATCGCTGGCCAACACCTTCCGCCATGCCCCGGGCTGCGACGGGCAGGTGCGGGTGACGGCGGATGCCCGCACCGTGCGCATCGAGGTGATCGACAACGGACCGGGCTTCGCGGTGGACGCGGCGCTGGCCAAGCGTCGACTGGGCCTGAGCGGCATGCGCCAGCGAGTGGAGTCGCTGGGCGGCGTGTTCCAGGTGTCCAGCGAGATCGGGCGGGGGACGACCATCCGGGTCAGCCTGCCGCTGGTGGGAACGGAGCCAACGCATGAGTGACGTGATTGAAGTCCTGGTGGTCGACGACCATCCCCTGTTCCGCCAAGGCGTGGTGCATTCGCTGGGGCTGGATCCCGAATTCCGCGTCGTGGGCGAGACCGCCTCCGGCGAAGAAGCGCTGGCCATGGCGCAATCGCTGCTGCCGCACGCGGTGCTGCTGGACATCAGCATGCCGGGCTGGAACGGCATCCAGACGGCCGAAAAGATCGCCATGGCCTGCCCCGCCACCGCGATCGTGATGCTGACCATGTCCGAGGACAAGGACAAGCTGCTGGCCGCGCTGAAGGCCGGCGCGCGCGGGTATGTGCTCAAGGGCGTCTCGGCCCGGGAACTCACCGAGGTGCTGCGCGCGGCGGTGGACGGCGAGGTCTATGTGTCCCCGTCGATCGCCGCGGAGATGCTGGTCTCGCTGACCCAGCGCAAGGCGCCGGACCCGCTGCAGGAACTGACCGATCGCGAACGCAAAATCCTGTCGCTCATCGGTGGCGGCAAGACCAATCGCGAAATTGGCGACGCGCTGTTCCTGTCAGAGAAGACCATCAAGCACTACGTCACCAACATCCTGCAGAAGCTGCAGGTGCGCAGCCGGGTGGAAGCCGCTTTGCTGGCGAGCCGGCACGAGGCGGGTGGCGCGGGTGGTGCGGGCGGCGCGGACTGATCGCGGCCATCAACCGACCGCCCCGCGGTCTTCGGCCATCGGCGCATGCTGCGCCATCAGTTCCACCACCCAATCGATGAAGGCCCGCAGCTTGGTGCTGACATGCCGGTTCGGCGGATAGGCCACATGCATCGGCATCGGCTCGACCCGCCAGCCGGGGAACAGTGGCACCAGCTCGCCGTTCGCAACATGCCCCTTCGCCATGTAGTGCGGCAGCCAGAGCGCCCCCATGCCCGCGAGTCCGGCCGCCAGATAGGCGTTGCCATCGTCCACCGCCACCACGTGGCGCGCCTGGACCTCGATCTGCTCCGCCCCGTGCTGCAGACGGAACGGCGTCACCTTGCCGGTGCGCGTGCTCAGGAATCCGACCGCATGGTGCGGCGCCTGCTCCAGCGCCTGCGGGTCCGACGGCATGCCGACGCGCGCCAGGTAGCTCGGCGCCGCATAGACATCCAACCGCAGTTCGCCGATGCGGCGCGCCATCAACGATGAATCGGGCAAGGCGCCGCCGCGCACCACGGCATCGACCTTGTCACCGATCAGATCGACCATGCGATCGCTGACGCCCATGTAGAGCTGGATCTCCGGATAGCGCGCATGAAAAGCGGGCAGCGCCGGCATCAGGATCATCCGCGCGAACGGGCTGGGTACATCCACCCGCAAGCGGCCCCGCGGCAAGGCGGTGGCGCTGGACAGGCTGGTGTCGGCATCCTCCAGATCGGCCAGCACCCGCACCACGCGCTCGTAATAGGCCGCGCCATCGGCGGTCAAGGCCACCTGGCGGGTGGTCCGGTTCAACAGCTTGACTCGCAGCCGCGCCTCCAGCTGCTGCACAAGCTGGGTCACCGTGGTCTTGCTCATGTGAAGTGTCTGCGCGGCCTTGGTGAAGCTGCCGGCCTCCACCACCCGGGCAAAGGCCTGAAGCGCATCGAAACGATCCATCACTGCTCCTGCGGGCCGTCGTCTGGGGGCCCGTCGCTGGCGCGGATTGTGTGGCCATCCGAAGAGGGCCGGTCGATCCGCCTGGCGATGGCCGCGATGGCCGCGATGGCCGCGATGGCCGCGATCGTCACGTCGGTCGCGTCAGGGCGCGGTCGTGCGGGCCGGAATCGGCAGCAGTTCGGCCAGCAGTCCGTCCAGCGCCGCTTCGCCTTTGGACAGCACCCGCGCGGCGGAGCGCCGCAGCCGGTCCTGCTCATCGGTGGTGAGGGTCAGGCTGGTCCAGATGAAGACGGGCAGGTGCATCAGGTCAGGTCGACGACGGATGGCGGCCAACACCTCGAAGCCGTCCATGACCGGCATCAGCAGATCCAGGATGATCAGGTCCGGGGTGTCTCGCTCAAGGTGAGCAAGGGCCGCCTCTGCGCTGCGGAACAAGATCGCCGAGACCCCCCATCCGCGCAGGGTCTCATCCATCAAGGTCAGGCTCAACGGATCGTCGTCGACCACCATCACCGTCGGCGAGCGGGCGCCTTCGGCACACTGGGCCAGCGCTTCACCCACATCGCGCGGGGTCGATGGTTTGGGAATGACGCCGGCCACGGGAAAGCTCGCCACATGGTCCCGGTCCAATGCCACATTGAGCGCTCCCACCGGCGGCACGGCCGCCTCCGGCCCCTGACGGATCAACAGCTCCAGACCATTGCGGCCGGCCACTTCCAGTCCGAGCACGAAGGCATCGACTCGCTCGGTGGCGGCGATCTTGCCGGCATCGAGCACGTTGTCGGTGCGCTCGACCGTCACGCCGGTATCGCGCAAGCGGTCCATGAGATCGCGATTGAGCGAATGGTCATCGTCCACCACGACGACCCGCGGTGTGTGGACCGCGGTACGCCCGGCGTCATTCACCGTGCTGGCAGCCTCAAGCCCTGAAGGGTGCGCGTGCCGGACCGGCAACACCACATAGAACCGGCTGCCTCGGCCGGGCTCGCTGGCCACGCCTGCGCTGCCGCCCTGCGCCTGCGCCAGCCGGCGCGTCAGCGCCAGGCCCAGGCCGGTCCCGGCGCTGTCCTGGCCCGGTTGGCGGCGCAGCTGTCGGAACTCCTGGAACAATTCGGCCTGATCGGCGTCCGAGAGGCCGGCGCCGTTGTCCTGGACTTCCAGCAGGAAGGAACGGCGTCCGCGCGCTCGGGTCCGGACCACGATGTCGCCTCCGGGCGGCGTGAACTTGATGGCGTTCGACAGATAGTTGTAGAGGATCTGCCGCAATCTCACCGGGTCCAGCAGCACCGGACCGACATCGGGATCCAGGTCCTCCCGCAAGCGATGCTGACGGGATTGGGCCAAGGGCCGCAGGGTCTCGATCAGGTCATGGACGGCGGCGCGGACATCGAACTCGACCGGATTGAAATCGATCCGGCCGGCCTCGACCTTCGACAGATCCAGCACGTCGTTGATCATCTCCAGCAGATGCCGCCCCGCGCTGAGAATGTGGGCCACAAACTGCTGTCGTTTCTCCTCGGACACGGCGACCGGCGACTCATGCAGCAGCTGCGCGAAGCCGATGATGGCGTTGAGCGGGGTGCGCAACTCATGCGACATGCTGGCCAGGAACAGCGACTTGGTGCGCATGGCCTCCAGCACTTCCCGGTTCTCGCGCTCCAGGCCGTCGACGCGAGCCCTCGCCTGTCGGGCGGCCAGCTCCTGGGTGATGTCGCGGGCGATCTTGGCCGCGCCGATGATGGTGCCTGCATGGTCGCGCACCGGTGAGATCGACAACGACACATCGATGCGCTGGCCATCTCGAGACAGCCGGACCGTCTCCAGTGCGGGGATGCGGTCGCCTTGGACAAGGCGCGCCAGGATCTGCATCTCCTCATTGCGCCGCTCCGGCGGGATGAGGGCCATCACCGACATGCCGACCGCCTCATCGGCGCTGTAGCCGAACAGCCGTTCGGCGGCTTGGTTCCAGCTGGTGATGGTGCCGTCCAGCGCCTTGCCGACGATCGCATCATGCGAGGACTCCACAATCGCCGCGAGCCGATGTGCCGCCGTCTGCGCTTGGTAGAGCGCGCTCTGGTCGCGGAACACCAGCACCATGCCGTCCGGATGACCGTCGGGTCCATGACTCACAGTGGCATAGACCTCGACGCTGACCGGTCGGCCGTCTCGTGCGATCAGAACCATCGGGCGCCCTTCGCCGGCCTGCCAGTCCTGTTCCTGCAGCACCTCGATCGGGTTGCGCTTCAAGTAGTGCTCGGGCCGTCCTTCTCGTTGGAACACCGACCAGATCGAAAGACCACGTGCCTCGCTCAAGGGCCAGCCGGTGATTTCCTGCGCCATGGTGTTCATGTCGCTGACACAGCCCTGCCGGTCGACACGGATGTAGGCCGCACGAATGCTGGCCAGCGCCAAGGCCAGTCCGGCATGCAACTCTTGAATGCGCCGCTCCGCGTCCAACAACTGGACTTGCGGATGCGATGCGTCTCCCTCGGTCATGGCGGCCCTTTCTGACAACTTTGGCCACTCCGCGCGCTGCATGCCGCCCGAAAGGCGGCGCGACGGCGCTGGATGATCTTGGCACAAAGGGGGCCGCATGCCGCCTTGTCCCGCGTGGAAGGGGCATGTGCGCTGATGCGCGCCAGCTCCCTTTTGCCAGGGGTGGCACGGCGCGTGCCCAGTACCTTCATGATCGAAACCGGAGCCACCGCGCCCTTTGAGGCGGGACCGATGGAACGCTTGCAGGCCGCGCTCGCCGACTTGGACGTCGCAGGGCCTGCCCAGCGCCTTCGCACCCTCATTCAGGAGGGCCATGCCGACTTGCCTCCGCCCGGCGGCGGACACACCCTGATGCGTTGGCGTGCGCTGTCCACCGTCGCGGCCCTTGACCTGTCGCTGGTCAAACTGTTTGAGGGCCATACCGATGCGCTGGCCGTGCTGGCGGAAGCCGGACATGCGCCCGTGCAACCGGAAGCCGCCTATGGCATGTGGGCGGCAGAGCCACCTCACGCTCGCGTGCGGTGTCAACGCTCGCCGACCGGCGGCGTGAGCCTGACCGGCACCAAGGCCTGGTGCTCCGGGGCCGCCGGCCTGGACCGCGCCCTGTTGACGGTGTGGGATGAGCAAGGCGGCGGGCCCTGGCTCGCCGATGTGGACCTGTGCCAGGACGGCATCACGATCAACGAGGCCGCCTGGAAGGCGGTCGGCATGTCCGACACCGTGAGCGCGGAAGTCCGGTTCGAGTCGGTGCCGGCACGCCTGATCGGCGATGGCGGTTTTTACCTGTCGCGGCCGGGTTTCTGGCAAGGCGGGATCGGCATCGCCGCGTGTTGGCATGGCGCAGCCGGCGCGGTGGCAGACGCCCTGCTGGCGCAGACCGTCGAAGCCCGCGAGCCAGGCTGGCACCGCTTGCTGGCGCTCGGCCAGATCGACCGGCTGCTCTCGGCCAACGCCGCCTTGCTGCGGGAGGCGGCCGACTGGATCGACCACCATCCCCATGCCGATGCCCAGGACTGGGCCCTGCGCACTCGCGCCGCCAGCGACGAAGCCGCGCAGCAGGTGCTGCGCGCGGCCACCCGGGCCATGGGTGCCGGACCGCTGTGCCTGGATCCCCGCTTTGCCCGCCTGGCGGCGGACCTGCCCGTCTTCATTCGACAAAGCCATGGCGACCGTGACCTGGTTGCCCTGGGCGAACGCGCCCGGCACGCCGCCTCCACCGACACCGCCCGACGAGTGCCCTCCCCATGGACCCTGTGATGCTTCATCCACCGCCGCGCGCCCCCCGTGCCGCCCCTGAACCGCTGCGCGCGCCGCCGTTCACGCCCCGGCCTTCGGTCGACCCGCTCGCCCTGGCCGCCGCCGACGCGTGGGACGAGCCCCTGATCCACGGCGACGGCACGTCCGAGCGCATCTGGCAAGCGTGGGCGCCACTGGCCACGGTCCCGCTGATCGCGCTGGACCAACTGGTTCCGGACGGTCGGCGTGCGGTGGTGGTGGCCCCGCATCCGGACGATGAGGTGCTGGCCTGCGGCGGCTTGCTGTCGATGCTCTCGGCCCGGCAGTTGGCGCGGTCCGACGTCTGGGCAGAGGACGCCCCGCAGGTGCTGATGGTCGGTGTGACCGATGGCGAGGCCAGCCATCCGGGTTCGCGCCACTGGACGGCGGAACGCCTCGCGGTGCAGCGACGTGCCGAGCGTGCGAACGGCCTGCGGCAACTGGGACTGGAGGTGCCTGTCTTTACCGCCGGACTGCCCGACGGCGCCGTGACGGCGAACGAGGACGACCTGGTCATCTATCTGCTCAGCCTGCTGCAACCGGGCGATGTGCTGTTCACCACTTGGCGATCGGACGGCCATCCGGACCATGAGGCCACCGGCCGGGCCTGTGCCCGAGCGGCAGGATTGACCGGTGCCCGTCTGGTGGAAGTCCCGGTATGGACCTGGCATTGGGCCCAGCCCGATGACACGCGCGTCCCTTGGCACCGCCTGCGCCGGCTGCCACTGGATGAACCGGCCCTGCGATGCAAGCGCGCCGCGATCGCGGCGCATCGCAGCCAGTTGGTGGCAGACGGCGGGCGTCCGCCCGTGCTCACCACGACCACGGTGGAGCGTCTGATGCGTCCGTTCGAATTCGTCTTCTCGCCGGAGGCCGACTCATGAGCGCCGCATCCAGGCCTCGGGCCCCTGTCGACGCCACTGTCGATCTGGATGTCGATGTCGATGCCGAGGCCACGCCCACCAGCGCCACGACGGCCAGCGAGTCGGACGCCTCGGCGGCAGCCCAACTGGCTCAGCACTTCGAGACGCTGTTCAGCGCCGAGGGCGACCCTTGGCGCTATCGCACCCGCTGGTATGAACGCCGCAAGCGCGCGCTGACGCTCGCCTGCCTGCCGATGGCTCGTTACGCACAGGCGTTCGAGCCCGCATGCGCCATTGGCGAGCTCAGCGCCGCCCTGGCCGGGCGCTGCGACCGGCTGCTGTCCACCGACGGCAGTGCGGCGGCGGTGGCGATCGCTCGGGAGCGGCTGGCGGACTGCGTGAACGTGCAGGTCGAGCGCGCCACCATGCCCGCGCACTGGCCGAACGAGCGGTTCGACCTGATCGTGCTGAGCGAATTCGGCTACTACCTCGAATCAGACGCGCTGGCTGGCGTGATCGATCGCAGCGCGCGGTCCCTGATGCCGGGCGGCACCATCCTGGCGTGCCACTGGCGCCATGCCGAGGGCGACTATCGGCGGCTCGGTGACGAGGTCCATCGGCTGATGCAGGACGGATTCACCCGCCAACACGGCCTGACCCGGCTGTCACGGCATGAGGAAGCCGACTTCCTGATCGAGGTCTGGAGCGACGATGCCCGCCCGGTGTCGCAACGCGAGGGCCTGCCATCATGATCGGCGTCGTCGTGCCCGCCCACAACGAGGAAGCGCTGATCGCGCGCTGCCTGCTGGCCCTGAAGACAGCGGCGGCCCATCCCGGTCTGTTCGGTGAGACGGTCGAGATCCTGGTGGTGCTCGATGCCTGTGACGACGGGACCGGCGAGGTGGTGCGGGCCCTGGGCGTGCACGGACTCGTGGTGGGCCATCGCAATGTGGGCGCGGCCCGGGCCGAAGGCGCCATGGTCTTGATCGCACGGGGGGCGCGCTGGCTGGCGTTCACCGATGCCGACTCCATCGTGGATCCGGGCTGGCTCGCGCATCAACTGGCGTTGCAGTCAGAAGCGGTGTGCGGCGTGGTGCAGGTGGAGGACTGGAGCGACTTCTCGACGGAAGAGCGGCTGGCCTATGAAGCGCACTATGTGGATGCGGAAGACCATCCGCACATCCACGGCGCCAATCTGGGCGTCTCGGCCACCGCCTATCTGCGGGCGGGCGGCTTCCCGCCGATCCGGCATCGGGAGGATGTGGCGCTGGTCGGCCAGCTGGAAGCGGTCGGCGCCACGATCGCCAGAACCAACACCGTGCGGGTGACCACCAGCCCGCGCCGCGTCGGCCGGGCACCCGACGGGTTTGCCGGCTTCATGAGCCGCCTGCCGGCACGCGCCGAAGCCATGGCCCACCTGCTGCTGCCGATGGCGCCTGGCTTGAAGACCTGAGGACAAACCGATGTCCGATGGCCACGATGGCATGGCCATGCAGCACACGAAATCGTTGCCCGTCCTCGGCGTCGCGCCGCCTGTGGCGGTCGCGCTGGCGTCGTGATGGCGCCGCGCTGGCTCACTTCAGCTTCTCGTCCTCTTCCTGGGCTTCGCGCATGGCCTCGGGTTCCAGCTCCTCGGCATAGCGGTTCATGCGGATGAACACGCCCCAGCCGGCGAGCAACACGCCCACGGCGAGCACCATGGCCGCGGCATGCAGCAGCTCGGTCGAGTCTTCGTGAGCGGCGCGGAAGGTGGCGACCAGCGCCTCGATCGCCAGGGCCACGACCACCACCACCATGAAGCGCGACAGGAAGCGTCGCACTCGCGTCGGGGCGCTGATGTGGGCGCTGCGGATGACTTCTTCCTCGGTGATGGTCTGCGCAATCTGCAGCGCCACCACTGCGGCCGCCAGCACGCCGACGGCTTCGATGACCAATTGAGCCGCCTTGGGGCCGAGGTCCATGTTCAGGACCTCCCAGGCCTCTCGCGCGGAGATCGCCACCAGCAGCAAGGCCAGACAGGCGAACAACGCGGCGAGCACGCCGTGCACCACGGCAAAGCCGCGCAACAGAAAGGGAGCGGCATCGCCGGAGTCATCCTCGGGCGGCGGCTTGGTTCGGGAGATGGGTGCATTCATGGGCCGCAAGGGTAGAACCCGCGGGCGGCGTACGGTGTAGGACCGCGCCGCTTTCTGACCGCCGTGTTGCCCATGACGGCGATGCGCCGCCTGTAGCGACCGTCCCTGCCACGTTGGCCTGTGCTTGACCGTCATGGCACATCGGTAAAACCGACGTAGGCGAAGACCGACAGCACAACGGGCCCCTGACCTGCACCGCCGGTCCGGCGGGCGGCCTACTCTTCGTTCATGCGCTGCTCACCGTTGAGAGGCGCAATAACCAACCCGGAGAGATGTCATGAACAAGGACCAAGTGAAGGGCGCTGTCAAGGACGCCGCTGGCAAGGTGCAACAGAAGACGGGCGAACTCGTCGGCAGCAAGGAACAGCAGGCCAAGGGCCTGGCCAAGCAGGTCGAGGGCAAGACCCAGAAGTCGGTCGGCGACGTGAAGGAAGCCGTCAAGGACGCCGGCAAGTACTGATCGGCCTCAGCCTTCGAAAAGCGCGGCACTGCCGCGCTTTTTTCATGGCCGTGCGCAAGGCGTTGAAGGCGCGGCGATCCACGGTCGAGGATCAGTCCACGTTGCTTTCAAGGAACCGAGGTGCCAGACCGGCGCGCCCGGGATAGAACTGGAAGAACGGACGCGCCTGATCGACAGTGGCGGCGATCGACGGTCTAGCCATCAAGCGTTCGAAATAGGCCGACAGCCTCGGTGCCGATGCGGGAATCGGCAGATAGGTCACCGCATAGAACAGCGAGGGCGCTGCGGCGCAGTCGGCCATGGTGAAGGTGTCTCCGGCGATCCAGGTCTTCCCTTCCAGCTGCTGCTCGATCACCGGGTAGGCTGCGGCCAGCGTTTGCTTGGCGCGCGCCACGGTGAGGGGGTCGCGCTCGGTCTCGCTGCGCAGCAGATCGGAGGTGCAGGCCTGCATCGGCGTCATCACATACTGGTCGAAGAACCGGTCCCACAGGCGCACGGTGAGCGCTGGGTCGACATCGTCCGGAATGAGCGTGCGGCCCGGGGCCGCATGGTGACGCTGCAGATGCTCGATGATGATGCTGCTCTCCGGGATGGGCCGCCCCTGGTCGATCAGCAACGGCATCTTGCCCATGGGCCACAGGGTTTGATAGGCCGCACGTTCGGTGGGATCGCCCAGGTTGAGCCGCTGCAGCGCGACCGAGACGCCCAGTTCGTCCAAAGCGATGAGGACCTTGTGGCAGTAGGACGAGAGCGGGTGATAGTGCAGGGTCAAGGGGGGCATGGGCGTCTCCAGTGCATCTTGGGCGTATCGTCGGTGCGTCGATGCGCGCGCAGAATCCAATACGCTTTGCAGCATCCTTTTGCGCCTTCATTCCTGGGCAGAGTGTGCAGGATCATTGGGAATCCGTTGTCACACAAAGAATGTGATGCCCTTCGCCAGGTGCTGTCGATTTCGTCCCCCGTCGCTCGTCGAGGAAAACGGCAGGTCGTTCTGATCGTCCGCCGAATGGTCAACCCCACAGGAGAGAAGACATGTCCTACATCGATGGTTTCGTGATGGCGGTGCCGACCGCCAACAAGCAGAAGTTCATTGAACACGCGAGTCATTTCGACCATCTATTCATCGAACTGGGCGCCCTGCGCGTGATCGAGAGCTGGGGCAATGACGTGCCGGACGGCAAAGTCACCGACTTCCGCCGCGCGGTCCAGGCCACCGCCGACGAGACCGTGGCCTTCGCATGGGTCGAATGGCCCGACAAGGCCACACGCGATGCCGGCATGAAGAAGATGGCGGAAGACCCCCGCATGGACCCGAACAACCCGGAGAACCCGCCCATCCCCTTCGACGGCAAACGCATGATCTTCGGCGGCTTTGAGCAGGTGCTTGAGGTGAAGGCCTGAACCGTACGCAGGTCTCGACGCGCCGGGGCCACGTCACGGGTTCGGCGCCTTGCATTGCCTTCCAGGATGCGCGCCGCACCGGGATGCGCAAGCCCGCACGCTTCGAAAAACGCCGCCTCGTTTTTTCCATGATTGGCACGCCATGCGCAACCTCCCTGCCCCGTCCAGGCATCGCTCTGCCGCAGACTCCAGCCACGCCGTCGACGCGTTCATGGCGGATTTGACGCACGCCTGCAAGCCTGAAGTGCAGGCACTGAGAGCGGTGATCCTGGGCGCCGATCCGTCGATCGAGGAAGGGGTGAAATGGAATGCCCCGAGCTTTCGAACGACGGAGTACTTCGCCACCCTGCACCTGCGCGCCAAGGACCGCGTGGGGCTGATTCTTCATCTCGGCGCCAAGGTGCGAGAAGCTTCGACGGCTGTCGACATCCAGGATCCGGACCATGTGCTGAAGTGGCTGGCCAAGGACCGCGCCATGATCGAGTACGCCAGTGTGTCGGAGATCGAGGCGCACGCGGCGTCACTGAGGGTGTTGCTGTCCCAGTGGATCCGTCATGTCTGAGGTCCATGCTTAACCCTGTCTCCCACGCTGGAACACGCGTTGCCGCATCTCCAAGGTCGGCAGTCCTGCCGATATCAACTCAGGAGACCACCATGTCGCAACAGAACAATTCGGATCGGAACAACCGCCCGGACAGCAGCAGTTCGCAGCGCAACCAAGTGGGATCGCAGGATCAGAAGTCCGGTCAGCCACAGCAGCAGAACCCTTCCACCCAGCAACACCAGCAAAACCCGCAGCGTACGCCCGGGCAGCAACAAGGCTCGGGATCGCAGGGGCAGCCCGGCCAGCAAAGCCAGCAGGGATCGCACTCTCCCGGCCAGCAGCAGCAAGGCGGCCAGCAGCGCCCGGACAACAGCAAGGGCCGTGGTGAGGCGTCACAGGACGGTGGGAAGGATCAGCGCGATCGCTGATCGTTGATCGCTGATCGCTGATCGCTAGTTAAGGGCCGGAGCATCGTCCGACGCTGCTCCGCCGTTCCCTCACGAAAGACCCGGTTACGCCCGGGTCTTTTCATTGAGGAATGAATCGCGAGGATCCACGCCAGCCGATCGGGCGCCAACGGGCTGCCGACAGATCTACAAAATACCGACCGGCGCCGGTGCGGCGGCTGCCCAGTCGACAGCCTGCTGCCACGTCGGCGGCACGCAGCCTTGGGCCTGCACGCACAGGCTGGCGCTGGCCACCGCGTGTTGCAGCGCCTGCTCGGCATCCTGAATGGACAGCTCGTTGAGGAACATCGCCATGCTCGCCGTGCCCGCGAGTTGCGCCTGACGCAGCAGGTGCGCCTGAAGGCCTGCCAGGAAACAGTCGCCCGCACCCACGGTGTCCACGACGGTCAAGGACCGCGTCTCCTTGGCGAAGCAGGCCGTGCCGTTGCGGTGCAGCAGCCAGGCACCGTCCGGTCCCAGCGTCAACGCCAGCAGCACCGCTTGGGGATGCGAGGCCAACAGATGCCGCGCACGGCCCAAGGCGTCTTCGCCCGGGACGCCCAGGTGGTCGAGGTCCTCGTCACTGACCTTTATCACATGCGCCAGCGCCAGCGCGGCATGCACCGCGACACGGTAGTCCGGCAGATCCGGCATCACCGACGGACGCAGGTTGGCGTCCACCACCACGCAGCGACCCGCCGCCCGCTGCGCCTGCAGCCACGGCAGGTAGATGCGGGTATCGCGGGCATCCAGCGCCAGCGCGCCAGTGCACACAAGTTGCAGTTGAGGCAGCGCGGCGCAGGCCTGACCCAGGCCCATCGCCGAGATCGCGCGGTCCGCCACGCCCTCGCGGTAGAAGGCGTAGTCCGGATGGCCGTTCGCATCCAGGTTGACCACGGCCAGCGAGGTGACCTGCTGCACCGCCTCCGGCTGCGCGAGCTGCACCCCGTCGGCCACCAGTTGCGCATGCAGCTCGCGACCCAGTCGATCGCGCGACAGCGGGTTGAGGTATTGCGTGCCCACCCCCTGGCGCGACAGCGCCCGGCTGAGGTTGTAGAGCGCGCCGCCCAGGCACGGCAAATAGCTGCCATCCGGCCGACGGATCAGATCGATCAGCGCCTCGCCGGCGACGGCGGCAGTGATCTCAGGGGCAGGTGCGGCGGCGGGATTCACGGAGAGGTCGGCGACGGTCATGGTGACAAGGGGATCAGACGAATGAGAAACGAGGGCGCTGCAGGCGACGGGGCGTGATCAGAAGGCCCTGGCCATCGCCGCCATCGCAGCGCTACTTGAGGCCGAAGCGGCCGGCCGCCTGCTTGCGGTATTCGGTGGGCGTCATGCCCTTGATGTCCAGAAAGCGGCGGTTGAAGTTGGCGATGTTGTTGAAGCCGACGTCGTAGGCGATCAGGGTGACATAGCGTTCGGTGTCCTGCAGCAATTGGCAGGCGCGATTGACCCGGACCAGGTTCACGAAATCAGTGAAGGTGTTGCCGGTGGCACGCCGGAAGAATCTCGAGAAGCGGCTCTCGGTCATGCCGAGTTCCTGCGCCAGCTCCGCAGCCGACAGCGGCGACGCCAGATGCTCGGTAATGCGGCTGACGATCGCATTGATCTGCGCCAGCTGGGTGTCGCTGTCTTCACTTTGCAGTTGAGCGCTGGACAGCAGTCGGAAATCGGTGGACCGGGCCAGTTCGCCCATCCAGTCGCAGAAGGCGCCGAATCGCGCCAGGCCCTGGCAGGACTTGATGCGGCGCCAGTGCGCGGTGGCCTGCGCCTGCATGCCGAAGAACTCGATGCCGTGACGCGCACGCTCAAGCAAGGGCATCACTTCCCGCATCTCCGGAATGCCCTCGCAGGCACTGGCCAGCGGCGCATGCGGAAACTGCACCACCAGGTCGCGCTCGGCATAACCCGCCTCCGGCACATCCATGCTGATCCAGTTGTGCGGCAGGCGCGGCCCCGTCAGCACCAGTTGACCGGGCTGGAACTGCCCGATCCAGTCGCCCACGAACACCTTGCCGGAGGAGGCGGTGATCAGATGCAGCTCGTATTCATCGTGATAGTGCCAACGCGCCAGCGGCGTCGGGAAACCATGTGAGAGACAACGGATGAATCCGGCCGATTCCGGTGGCTCATAGCCCAGCTCGGGCGAGCGGGAATAGGCATGCTCCAACTCGGGCTTGGTCTGGCGCGGCAGGGCATGAGGCGTGGACATGGCGACGAACTCCTGAACAGCGGAATGCAGACGCAGCGGCGGTGCGGACACAACGGGAACTGGCCAAAGGGCCTGGGGCGACCTTCCATCGGCCCACTATCGGCCCTCTATCGGCCCTCTATCGACTTTCTATCGGCCTTCAGACGGTCACCCGTCGCGATTCAGCCCGCCCGACCCGACGCATGCTGCGCCACGAATCCTGCCACCTTTTCGCTGGCCGCCCGCAAGCCCTGAACCAGTCGGGGATCTCCGGCCAATTCGCCCCACAGCACCGGATCGGCGGCGAACGCAGCGACCGGATCGGCGGCCTCGCAGATCGCATGCGCGGCCGCTGGGTCCATGGCCTGATCCTGGTAGGTGTAGGGAATCTGACCCGCATGCCAGCGCTGCAGATAGGCCAGGAACAGGGCCGGCAACACCGCCACGCTGGCAATGGACTCGCCCCGCGCCAGGCGCTCGCGCACCGTCGGCGCGATGAAGCCGGGAATCTTGCTGAAGCCGTCCATCGCCACCCGCTGATTGGTGTCCTCGATCGCGGGATTGCCGAAGCGCTCCAGCACCACGTCCCGATAGGCCGCCAGATCGAGGGGGCTGGGCGACAGCACCGGGATGGTGTCGTCGGTCACATAGTCGTAGGCCAGTTGGCGGATGGCCGGGTCGTGCGTGCCTTCATGGATGAAGCGATAGCCGACCAGCGTGCCCGCCCACGCAATGCAGCTGTGGGTGGCATTGAGCAGGCGGATCTTCGCCTCCTCATACGGTGCAACCGACTCGACCAGTTCCGCGCCCACCCGCGCCCAGTCGGGACGACCATTCGCGAAGCGGTCTTCGATCACCCATTGAATGAAGCTCTCGCCCATGAGGGCCGCCGGATCCGTGCGTCCGGTCGCCGTCAGCACGCGGGCGGCGACCTCGGGCGTCGGGCGGGGCGTGATGCGGTCCACCATCGCGTTGGGGCTGGTGGTGTGGGCCTCGATCCAGGCGGCCAGGGCGTCGTCGCCCAGGGCGCGGACGAACTGCAACAGCCCGCCGCGCGAGCGATCGCCGTTGTGGCGCAGGTTGTCGCAGTTCAGCAGTGTGAGCGCACCCGCACCGGCCTGCATGCGCGCACGCAGCAAGGTGGTGAGCGCCCCATAGAGGGTGCTGCCGGCGCGGCCGTCGCGCAACGCCTGCAGATCGGCCTGCAGATCGGGCGCGGCGGCCCAGTCCAGCTGATGGCGGCTGTCCAGGTAGTAGCCCGCCTCGGTGACGGTGAAGGAGATGATGCGGGTGCTGGGCCGCACCGCGATCTCGATCAGGCCCGCCAGATCCGGCGTGTGGCTCACCACGGTGCGGATCGATTCGATCCAGGTGTAGCGGCGCTCGCCTTGCGCGCTGACCGTCTCCAGCGTGTAGGCCCCGCCCTGGGCCTGCAGCGCGGCGATGGTCTCCGGCATGTCCGGCCGCAGATTGCCGCCCGCCAGCACCCAGCGGGTGTCGCCGAGCGCATGCAGCTCATGCAGATAGACCGCCTGGTGGGCCCGGTGGAAGGAACCCAGTCCGAGATGCAGGATGGTGAGGGTGTCTTGAGCGGTGGTCATGGCGGGTCGGAAAACAGGGAATGCGGGAAGCGACGGATCGGAAGCGACCCAGGTCGCTGCCGATCGCCGGGAAGCGGTGGTGAGGTAGTGCGGTGGTGCGGTGGTGCGCCGTCGATCAGGAGACGGCACGCTGTGCGTGCACCACGCGGCCGGCGCTGTCGAACCAGTGGGCGGCGTCGGTCGCAACATTGAGCGAGACGTCGTCGCCCGGTTGCAGCCCGGTGCGCTCACTCATCCGGGCCACCAACTGGGCGCCTTCCAGCGTGCGCACATACAGCAGGGTTTCAGCGCCCAGGGACTCGACCAGCGAGACCTGTCCGGCGATCGCGCCCTGCCCCTTCGGCATCACGCTCACCGCCTCCGGACGCAGCCCGATGGCGCCGCCCGCTGCGGCCTGCGGGCCGAGCTGCTGCACCGCATCGGGCAGTTGCAGGCTGGGCACCACATTCATCTGCGGCGTGCCGATGAACTGGGCCACGAACTGATTGGCCGGACGGTCGTAGAGCTCCAGCGGCGTGCCGACCTGCTCGATCTGACCGTCGCGCAGCACGACCACGCGGTCGGCCAGGGTCATGGCCTCGACCTGGTCATGGGTCACATAGATGGTGGTGGCGCCGAGGTCGCGGTGCAGCTTGGCGATCTCCACCCGGGTCTGGCCGCGCAGCGCGGCATCCAGGTTGGACAGCGGCTCGTCAAACAGGAAGACCTTCGGCGCACGCACGATGGCGCGGCCGATCGCCACCCGCTGACGCTGACCGCCGGACAGTTCCTTGGGGGTGCGCTTCAGGTAGGCGGTGAGGTTGAGGATATCGGCCGCACGCTCCACCTTTTCGCGAATGACCGCCGGATCCACCTTGGCGAGCTTGAGCGCGAAGCTCATGTTCTCGTAGACGCTCATGTGGGGATACAGCGCATAGCTCTGGAACACCATCGCCAGGTCGCGTTTGCTGGAAGGCTGCTCGGTGATGTCGCGGCCGTCGAGCCTCAGCGTGCCGCCGTCGATCTCCTCCAGGCCGGCAATCAGGCGCAGAAGCGTGGATTTGCCGCAGCCCGAGGGCCCGACGAAGACGATGAACTCGCCCTTCTCGATGGTGAGGTCGATGCCCTTGATGGCGCGATGCTGGGCAAAGAATTTTTCGATGCCGCGCAGTTCAAGATAGGCCATGGTGGTGACTCCTGAGATCGTGCGGTGATGACGCGATCACCTGGGAACATTGAGATGCCGGGACCGGTCGACGCAAACCGTCGTGAGGTCGGCACGTGGTGACGTGGAAAGAGATCGGCAAGGTGCGACGGGATGCCACGGGATGCGACGGAACGAGGCCAGGCCCTACTTGACCGCGCCGAAGGTCAAGCCCTGGACCAACTGCTTCTGACTGAACCATCCAAACACCACGATGGGCGCGATGGCCATGAGGGACGCCGCGGACAACTTGGCCCAGAACAGTCCTTCCGGACTGGAATACGAGGCGATCAACGTGGCCAAGGTCCCTGCCTTCGCGGCGCTGAGGTTGAGGCTCCAGAACGCCTCGTTCCAGGACAGCACCAGGCACAGCAGACCGGTGGAGGCAATGCCGCCCATGCCCAGCGGCAGCAGCACCAGACGCACCTCCTGCCAGAGCGTGGTGCCATCCATGCGGGCGGCTTCCAGGATCTCGGGCGGGATGTCCTTGAAGTGCGAATACAGCATCCACACCATGATGGGCAGGTTGGACATCGCAAACACGATGATGAGCGCCAGCTGGGTGTCCAGCAGATGGCTCTTCTGCGCCAGGACATAGATCGGCACCAGCGCGCCCACCGCCGGCATCATCTTGGTGGAGAGCATCCACATCAGGATGTCCCGGGTGAACTTGCCGCGATGAAACGCCATCGCATAAGCCGCGGGCGCGGCCAGCAGCAGCCCCAGCACCGTGGACAGCACGCTGGTGATGACCGAGTTCTTCGCATAGAGCAGGTAGTCGCTGCGTTCCTGCACCTCGTGGAAGTTCTCGAGGGTCGGCGCGAAGATCAGTTGCGGCGGCACCGCAATGGCCTGCAGCTCGGTCTTGAAGGCGGTGAGGAACAGCCAGGCCAGCGGGAAGAACAGCAGCAAGGCCACCGCCCAGGCTGCCACGGTGCGCAGGGCCAGGGCCGGAGAGAACGCGGAACGGCGTCGTGAGGTCATTCGGTGCGCTCCTTATTTGTCGAGGTTCTTGCCGACCAGGCGGATGAGGAACAGCGAGGCCACATTGGCCAGCACCACCGCGAACAGCGCACCGGCCGAGGCCACGCCGGCATCGAAGTTCAACAGCGCCTGCTTGAAGATCAGGAAGGTGACGTTGGTGCTGGCATCGCCCGGCCCGCCGGCGGTGGTCGTGTAGATCTCCGCAAACACGCCGAGCAGGAAGATCATTTCGATCATCACCACCACCGCGATCGAGCGGCCCAGATGCGGCAGGTACAGGTAGCGCAGCTGCTGGAGGTAGGTGGCGCCGTCCATGCGGGCGGCTTCGAGCTGCTCGGTGTCCATGCTCTGCAGCGCGGTCATGAAGATCAGCGTGGCAAATGGCAGCCACTGCCAGGCCACCATCACGATCACCGAGAACAGCGGATGGTCGGTGAGCCAGTCCACCGGCTGCGCGCCGAAGAAGATCCACACCTGGGCGAGCACGCCGTAGATGGGGTTCATCATCATGTTCTTCCACAGCAGCGCATTGACCGTGGGCATGACGAAGAACGGCGAGATCAACAGCACCCGCACGATGCCGCGTCCAGGGAAGGGTTCGTGGATCAGCAGCGCGATGGCCACGCCCAGCACCACGGTGACCAGGATCACGCTGCCCAGCAACAGCAGGGTGTTGACCACGGCGGCGCCGAAGGACGGATCGGTCACGAAGAACTCGAAGTTCTCCAGCCCGGCAAAGCCGGTCTGATCCGGCTGCATCAGGTTGTAGCGGATCAGCGAGAAATAGATCGTCATCCCGAGCGGCACGATCATCCAGAGGAAGAGCGTTCCGATCGCGGGTGCGAGCAGCAGTCGTGGAATCAAGCGTTTCATCGAGGTTCCCAAGCGGGAGGATCCAGGCGGCGAGTCATCCGATGCCGCGGGCGCGGCTGGCGCCGACGCACGGCCTGAGTCGCCCGAGTGAGCGGCGCCGGCATCGCCAGGCAGCGGCACGGGCAGCGGCACGGGCAGTGGCGCAACTCATCGGCGCATGTCATCGGCTCATTCATCGCTCCTCGGCCGCGGCCCGCACACCGGCCTCCGCAGCCGCCGGGCGAGCACCGCGCCGCCGTGCGCCGGCGCGGTGGGCCGATGGCGTGGGCCTTACTTGTAGTAGCCGCCCTTGCGCATTTCCCGGTCGGCCGTCACCTGGCCGGCCTTGAGCGCAGCGTCGACGGTGGTGCGGCCGGCCAGGGCCGAGCTCATCTGCTGGCCCACGGCAATGCCGATGGCCTGGAACTCCGGAATGGCGGCGAACTGCACGCCCACATACGGGCTCTTGGGCAGGGTGGAATCGGTCGGATTGGCCGAGTCGATCGCGGTCTTCTCCGCGGCGGCAAAGCGCGCGGCCTTCTGGAATTCCGGATTGGCGTAGGTGCTCTTGCGGGTGCCGGTGGGCACATTCGCCCAGCCGTTGGTCTTGGCCACCAGTTGGATGTAGTCCTTGCTGGTGGACCAGCTGATGAACTTCTGGGCCGCCGCCACCTTCTTGGAGCCGGCGGGAATCGCCAGGTTCCAGGACCACAGCCAGTTCGCGCCCTTGGGGGTGTTCATCGTCGGCGCCTGGGCGAAGGCCATCTGCGCCGCCACCTTGGACTGCTTCGGATCAGAGACGAAGGACGCCGCGATGGTGGCATCCACCCACATGCCGCACTTGCCGGAGTTGGTCAGCGCCAGGATCTCGTTGAAGCTGTTGGCCGACGATCCGGGCGGGCCGTAGTTCTTGAGCAGGTCCACATAGAAGCTCACCGCCTCCTTCCAGGGCTTGGACTCGAGCTGTGGCTTCCACTGCATGTCGAACCACTGGCCGCCGAAGGTGTTGACCAGCGTGGTGATGAAGGCCATGTTGTCGCCCCAGCCCGGCTTGCCGCGCAGGCAGATGCCGTACACGCCGTTCTTGGGATCATGGATCTTGGAAGCCAGGTCCTTGATCTGCGGCCAGGTCGGGCGCTCCGGCACCTGCACGCCGGCCTTGTCGGCCAGGTCCTTGCGGTACATGAGCATCGAGCTCTCGGCATAGAACGGCGCGGCAAAGAGCTTGCCGTCCATCGACAGGCCGCTGCGCACCGCGGGCAGCAGGTCGTCCACGTCATAGGCCGCATCGGTCTTGAGTTCCTGCAGCCAGCCCTTCTTGCTCCAGATCGGCGCTTCGTACAGGCCGATGGTCATCACGTCGAACTGCCCGCCCTTGGTGGCGATGTCGGTGGTCACGCGCTGACGCAGCACGCCCTCTTCCAGCGTGACCCACTTGAGCTTGATGTCGGGATTGGCCTGCTCGAAATGCTTGCCGAGCTTTTGCATCTCGATCATGTGGCCGTTGTTGACGGTGGCAATCACCAGCTCGGTCTGGGCCTGGGCCAGGCCGCCGAACGACAGGGCCACAGCGGCAGCCGCCGCAGCCAGGCGGACTGGCGCAACAAGAAGGGAAGCAGGCATCGAAGTCTCCGGTTTGTAGGTATGAGGTTCAACGCCCGGGATGCGCAGGCATTGAGGCTCTGAACGATACCGATCCGGAAATTCCGGGTTGGTACCTGATGGGCGACCGACGATACTCTTTTGCATCACCAGCCTAGTGTTAATACCTAAACGGTATCAATTTCGTACGCACGCGGGGGCAATTTCCAGGCCGCGCGACGCTGCCCCGGGCGGCAGAGCGCACACCGAGGGGTCAGGACGTGCCGCCATGTCTGCCGGCAGGCGGTTGCGAAGTCGCGGGCGCGCTGAGCGAGCGGCAGTCGCCCATGGCCCTCCGTGGGGCATCTGCCCAACGGGACGCACAGGTATCGCCTCGGTGCCACGGTCACTGCGTCACTGCGTCACGGCCGCCCGGCCCGTGCGGCGCTCAGGACACGGCAGGGGACGCTGGAGGCATGGGCGGCGCTTCGGTGGGCCCGGCCGACGGTCCCTCGGCAGGCCCCAGGGTCGACGCAGCGGCCGGCTCCACCACCTGCCGCAGATTCACATCCAACTGACTGAACGGAATCGTGATGCCGGCTTCGCCGAAGGCCTCCAGCACCCGCGCGAGCAGACCGCTGCGAACGGTCATCCATTGATCGAAATCGCAGGTCCACACCCGCAGCGAGAAGTCCAGCGAGCTGGTGCCGGTACCGATGAACAGCGCGGCAGGTGGCGGGTCCTCGGCCACGCCGGCGGTGGTGCGCGCCACCGCATCCAGCGTGGTCAGCACCTGCGCCACATCGGAGCCGAAGCTCACGCTGATCGGCACCTCGATGCGCCGATGACGATCGAACATGGTCCAGTTCTTGAGGTTGCCCGCCAGCAGCGCGCCGTTGGGCACCACGACATCGGCGCCGTCGGCGGTGCGCAGCACCGTCGCCCGCAGACCGATGTGGCGCACACGGCCCAGGATGTCCCCGATCTCGATCATGTCGCCGGGCTGGATGGGACGCTCGAACATCAGCACCAGGCCGGACACGAAGTTGCTGACGATGCCCTGCAGCCCGAAGCCGATGCCGACCCCCAGCGCCCCGAACACCAGGGCCAGTTGACTGACCTTGAACCCGGCGGCCGACAGTGCCACCATGAAACCCAGCATCAACACCGCGTAGTAGCTGAGCGACGCGATGCTGTTGCCGGCCCCGCGGGGCAATGCGGGGTTGTCGTTGAGCCGGTTCCGCAGCAGGCCGCGCACCAGGCGCGCGCTGACGTAGGCCAGCAGCACCGATAACGCAAACACCAGCAGGTCGCCCAGGCTGATCGAGATCTCCCCCACCTCGAAGCGGTGCCCCAGCACCGCCTCCACCGCCGACTGCACCGGCCGCAGCAGCCGCAGCACGCTGGCCGCATAGATCAGCCAGCCGACCTTGGCCGCGAATTGAAGCCCCCGGCCCAGCAGCTTGCCCACCTGCCCGGCATGGGTCCGCCACAACGGAGATCGGGAGGCCGATGCCGCTGCGGGGCCCATCACCAGCTGCAACAACGCCAGCAGCAGCGACTGCGCCAGATGAAGCAGCAGGCCGAGGTAGGCCAGGTCGAACACGCCGTTGATCAGCGTCTGGCCCAAGGTGACATGACCGCTGATCTGCGCCAGCGCCCCGGCGCCCAGCATCGCGACGGCGCTCCAGCCCAAGGCGCGCCAGGCGGGGGACAAGGGCCCCACGCCGAGCAGCGGCCCGGCATGGACGGTGCACAGCCAGTACACCAGCCAAGCCAGGGCCAGGATCGACAGACCGAGCAGCAGCACCCGGTAGAGCAGGGCGTTGTCCAACGCCAGCAGGCAGAGCCACTTCAGCGCGTAGAGCATGACCACGATCTGGGGCATCGGCGACCAGTCCTTGAGCGAACTGACCGGGAACAGCCGCAGCGCAGGGACGAGGGCGATCACGACCGCAAGCTCCCGGGTCATCAGCGGCGCATCGGTGCGCAGCGGCAGGGTCACCAGCATGCCCAGCAGCACCCAGGCCGACAGCGGACGGCTCAGCAACCGGCCGGGCCGCAAGGATGACGACGGCACGTGACCGGTCGCCCCGTCGACCGGTGGCATCGCGGAGGGCGCCGATGCGGTCAGGGCCGCGTCGCGCCTGGATCGCCGGGCGGCCCACAGCATCAGGATCAGCAGCGACACCTGCAGCACGGTCGTGGCCTGAATCTTGAGGGTGGAAACGGCCAGGTAGTCCGCCGCGAAACTGGACTCCAGGTCCAGGCCCGACTCCGAGACTTCCGTGGCCGATGCGGCCGATGCAGCCGAAGCACGCGGCACCGCCGCCGAGGCCCACAACGGCGGCAGGTCGCGTTGAAACAGACGTTGGTCGGCCACCCCGATCACTTCCCCGACCGCATCGCGGCCGGTCTGGATACGGCCGGCCAATTCGCGGGCTTCCTGTCCCAGGGCAATCTGCCGGGCCAGCCGGGGCGACACGCCTTGTTCGGCCTCGGCCAGGTCGGCCAGCAGCGCGGCAATGCGATCGGCCAATGCGGCCGGCAGCTGCGTCTGCGCGGCCAGGGTGGCCTCCCACTGCAGACGAATCCGGTTCAGCACGGTGGCGTCCTCGGCCAACGGGGCCAGATGGCGCACGGCCTCCGCCTGCCACTGCTGGAAGCGTCGCTCGTCCAGGGCCCAGTACCGGTCCAGGCTTTCGAGGCGAATCACCGGCAGCTGTCGGATCTCGTCCGGGGTGTAGGTGCGGCGCTTGTCCTCCACCGACTTCGACAGCACCGCCAGACCCTCGGTCAAACCGTCCGACACGTCCGACCGGGTCAGTTGGCGACGGATGCGATCGATGACCCATTGGTCCCGGTCGGCCCGGGACAGGATGTCGGCCAGCGGGACAGGCACGGCCGATGCCGCCGTGGAGGTCGCGACGCTGGAAGACGCGGCGAGGGGCACCCCATGGGCCGTTGAGGCGGAGGTCGACGTCGACGCCGCCACCGCGATGCCCGCAGGCAGCCACAGGCCGATCAGCAGCAGGGTCACGAAGGACATCTCAACGAACCATCGCCACCCTCCGAGCCCAGTCTGCGGACACGCTCGCCACCGCGGTGCTGGTTGGCCGTCGTCGGCATCCTCCGTCATCGTCCTTGCCTCCTTCGCTGCGGATTCCCTCGCACTATAGGGAAGTGGACCGGGCTGAACAGTTGACAGGTGACCACCTTGCCAGCGGCGATTCCGTATGGACCGGGACCGATCACGTCCACCGCCGTTCAACCGATCGATTCTGCGGCGGGGGCAACCGCCTGTTGCATTCGTTTCGCTGCGGTTGTCGCTGAAACGTGGGAAACGGTGAAACCGCTTTCAGAAACCGGGACAGAATCCGCCGCAGTTCAGTACGCGCTGCATCACGCTGCTGCCGCTGCCGTGCGATTCGGCAGGCAGCGCTGGGCGCAACCCCCGGCCCCTGCGGCCGTTCCATCACCACCAAAGGATCGCGCCGTGAGCCTGCCTCTGTCTTTTAACCGTCATCTCCTGGTCGCCGCCCTGGCCCTGTGCGGCCTGTCCGAAATGGCTGCCGCACAGACCAAGGTCGTGGGCTATATCCCCTCCTACAAGGGTCTGCGTGCGGTCGCGGACAAGACCGACCTGACCAAGCTGACCCATCTGAACCTCGCCTTCGCCAATCCCGCGCCCGGCGGCAGCTTCCTGAACGGGGGCAATCCGTCCTGCATGGAATCGGCCACCGGCGCGGACATCAGCTATGTGGTGCAGAAGGCGCATGCAGCCGGCGTGAAGGTGCTGGTGTCCCTGGCCGGCGGTGTGATTCCCGCCTGCTCCGGCGATTGGCAGAGCCTGCTGCAGCCCGGCTCCCGCGCGGCGGTGGTCAACAGCCTGACCCAGTTCGTCAACACCTACGGCCTGGACGGCGTGGATGTGGACCTGGAAGGCGCGCTGCTCACCGCCATCGACCGGGCCGGCAACTACACGCCCTTCATCCAGAACCTGCGCAGTGCGCTGCCGGGCAAGCTGATCACCGCGGCCACCGCCACCTATGAGGGCGGGATGATCCCGGTCTCCTCGCTGCCCTCGTTCGACTTCGTGACCATCATGGCCTATGACGCGGTGGGCCCGGGCTGGGGTCAGGTCGGCACCGAGCAGTCGCCCTATTCGCTGGCACAGAGCAACATCGCCACCTGGCAGGCCCGCGGCCTGACCAAGGACAAGCTGGTGCTGGGCGTGCCGTTCTACGGCTACGGCTTCAACGGTTATGCGGCTTCCTACGGCTTCGCAGACATCGTCAATCAATTCGGCGCAGCCGCGGTGCAGAAGGACCTGATCGGCACGCTGTGCGCCACCTGTGGCTATGTGACCTACAACGGCATCCCGACGATCAAGGCCAAGACCCGGCTGGCCCTGCAGCAGGGCTCGGGCGTGATGATCTGGGAACTGTCGCAGGACGCGACCGGCGCCAACAGCCTGCTGTCGGCGATCCGCTCGGAGATCGGCAGCCCGCCGCCGGCCGGCGTGGCCACCGTCTATCAGGACTGCAACTACGGCGGCTATGCGGTGGGTCTCAATGAAGGCCGCTACACGACCGCGCAACTCCAGACGCTGGGTGTGCGCAACAACGACCTGTCGTCGCTCAAGGCCAATGCCGGCTATCAGGTCACGCTCTATGACAGCGACAACTTCACCGGCCGCAGCGTGGTGAAGAGCGGCAATGCCGGCTGTCTGGTGGACGATGCGTTCAATGACCAGGCCAGCTCGGCGGTGGTGTCCAAGATCTCGTCGTCCTGGACCCTGCAGGTCGAGGCCGAGAGCTACAGCAACCAGAGCGGCGTGCAGACCGAAGCCAGCACCGAAGGCGGCGCCAATGTGGGCTGGATCGATGCCGGCGACTGGATGGTCTACGGCAACATCAATTTCCCGAGCAGCGGCACCTATCGGGTCGAGTACCGGGTGGCCAGCCCGAGCGGTGCCTCGCTGTCGCTGGACCTCAACGGCGGCGCCATCCAGCTCGGACGGGCCAGCATTGCGGCCACCGGCGGCTGGCAGAACTGGACCACCGCATCGCACACGGTGACGATCAATGCCGGCACCTACAACGTCGGCATCTATGCGCCGGTCGGCGGATGGAATCTGAACTGGATCCGCTTCACGAAGCTGTGACAGCGGGGGCGAGCCAACGCGCGCCTGTCGGGTCGCCGGGTCCGTGGCCGGCCCGGCTGGCGCCCTGCAGGCCGCGCTGATCGAAGCGCAGCCGCACCCTCGCCGCGACACGCTTTGTCAGGCGCTGGACAAGGCCGCAGCGACGCCGCCGACGCGCTCGCAGGGAACGCCACTTGCCCGAAGGGGACACCTCGTTCCCCGAGAGCATGCCCATGTCCAGCGTCCTTGCGCCGACCCCGTCTCCCGCCCCCTGGCTCGCCCGCATCCTCGGCGGTGTGCTGCTGGTGGCCGGCTTTGTGCTGCTGGCTGCCGGCGGCTGGTTGGCTTCCGTCGGCGGCAGCTGGTATTACGCGCTGACCGGTCTGGCCTGGGCCGTGATCGGCGCGCTGATGTGGGGCCGACTGCGGGAAGCGGTCTACGTCTACGCGGCCTGTTTCATCGCCAGCCTGGCGTGGAGCCTCTGGGAGGTCGGCCTGGACTGGTGGCCGCTGGCGGCGCGCATGGGCGTGCCCTTCATCATCGGCGCGGTGCTGTTGGTGCTGATGCCAACGATGCGCCGCCATCTGCCGCTGGACGATCCCCGGCGCGTCGCCCTGCGCAGCCCGCCGGCCGTGGTGCTCATGGTGTCGATGGCGGCCTTTGCTGCGGTGGCGCTGGTGTCCTGGACCCGCGACCTGCATGCGATCGAAGGATCGATGCAGGATGCGGCCCCCGCGTCGGCCTCCCGCCCCACCGCCGCGGCCTCCGCCACCGGGGCGGAAGTACCCGACGGGGAATGGCACGCCTACGGCCGCACCGCCGCCGGACAGCGCTATTCACCGCTCACGCAGATCACGGCGGCGAATGTCGGCGACCTGAAACTGGCCTGGGAGTTCCACACCGGCGACAAGCGCGGTCAGCCGGGCGATCCGAAGGAGACGACCTTCGAGGTCACGCCGCTGAAGATCGGCGAGCGACTGTTTCTCTGCACCCCGCACCAGCAGGTGCTGGCGCTGGAGGCCACCACCGGGCGCGAGCTGTGGCGCTACGACCCGCAGGTACGCGGTGAACTCGCGCTGCAGCATCTGACCTGCCGCGGTCTGTCCTATCAGCCACCGTCCGGTGCCGCCCAGGCCCCTGACACGACCAGCGCGGCCAGCGCCGCCAGCGCCACCGATGCGACGGCCGGTGCCACAGCCAGTACCGGCGCCTGTGCCGCCAAGCTGTTCATGCCCACCGCCGATGGTCGGCTGATCGCCTTGGATCCCGCCACTGGCAAGACCTGCCCCGCCTTCGGACGCAACGGTGCGGTGGACCTGTGGGCCGGCATGCCCAATGTGAAGCCCGGTGCGTATTACGCCACCTCGCCGGTGGTGGTGACCCGCCAGCGGGTGATCGTCGGCGGCACGGTGCTGGACAACGCCTCCACCAAGGAGCAGTCGGGTGTGATCCGCGCCTACGACATCCAGACCGGTGCGCTGGTGTGGAACTGGGATTCAGCCAATCCGGACGCCACCGCGCCGCTGGCCGCCGGACAGACCTACACGCCCAATTCGCCGAACAGCTGGTCGGTGGCCAGCGTGGATGAAACGCTGGGACTGGTCTATCTCCCGATGGGCAACCAGCCGCCCGACCAATGGGGCGGCAAGCGCTCGCCGGCCGTGGAGAAGCACTCGTCGTCCGTGGTGGCCCTGGAGCTGGCGACCGGCCGGGCCAAGTGGGTGTTCCAGACGGTCCACCATGACCTGTGGGATTACGACGTGCCGTCGCAGCCGGTGCTGGTGGATCTGACGGTGAAGGGCCAGCGGGTGCCGGCCCTGGTGCAGCCCACCAAGCAGGGCGAGCTGTTCGTGCTGGACCGCCGCGATGGCACGCCGGTGTTCCCGGTCACCGAGACACCCGCCCCGCAAGGCGCCGCGGCGGGCGACTTCACCGCGCCCACGCAGCCGGTCTCCGCCATCTCCTTCAATCCGCCGGCGCTGAAGGAACGGGACATGTGGGGCGTGACGATGTTCGACCAACTCTGGTGCCGCATCGCCTTTCACCAGCTGCGCTACGAGGGCCGATTCACGCCGCCGTCCACCCAGGGGTCGATCATCAATCCCGGCAACTTCGGCGTCTTCAACTGGGGCAGCATCGCGGTGGATCCGGTGCGCGGACTGGCCTTCACCACGCCGGCCGTGCTGGCCTTCACCTCGACGCTGGTCCCCCGGCCCGACGCGACCACCCAGCTGGTGCAGGACGACGGCCCGCCCACGGGCGCCCTGCCCGCGCTCAATGAGAACTTCGGTGCGCCGTTCGCGGCCCGGATGAAGCCGTTCACCTCGCCGCTGGGCATTCCGTGCCAGGCGCCGCCCTGGGGCACGGTGGCCGGCGTGGACCTGAACAACGGCCGGGTGGTGTGGCGCCATCGCAATGGCACGGTGCGCGACCTCTCGCCGGTGCCGGTGCCGATCAAGCTGGGCGTGCCCAGCCTGGGCGGCCCGCTGATGACGGCCGGCGGCGTGGCCTTCCTGTCGGGCAGCATGGACGACTATGTGCGTGCCTACGACGTCAACAACGGCCGCCAGATCTGGCAGGACCGCCTGCCCGCCGGCGGCCAGGCCACGCCGATGTCCTACCTCGGTGCCGACGGTCGTCAGTACCTTCTGGTCGTGGCCGGCGGACATGGCTCCACCGGCACCCGGCCCGGTGATTCGGTACGGGCCTATGCACTGGAGAAGCGCTGAACCTTGAGGAATGCGCTTGTCGGCCTGACGCCTGACGCCTGACGCTGGGTGTGCCTGGCCCGGCGCAGGTTGCCGTCAGCGGCTGGCCACGGCGCGGCCGCCGATCGACTCGATCACGCGGCGCGTGATGCCGAGGTGATCTCGCTCACGGCGCCTTCGGCGCCTGAGCGGCGGCATCACGCGCGGTCCCACGCGCCGCATCACGCGCGGCCTCGATCCAACCGTCGAACACGGCCTGGTGGGCGCGAATCCAGCCTTCCACATGCCGCTCGATATCCCGTGGCTTGTCGGCGCCTTCGGTCATGCGCTGGTTCTGCGCATTGATGTCGGCGATCGGCAGCGTCATCAGCTCGAAGAGCTTGCCGGCGGCGGGATGCTGCTCGACGAAGGCGCGGTTGGCGACGATCTGCTCACGGTCCGCCTGGAAGCCGTAGTCCCGACCGTTGGGCAGTTGGGTCTCGCTCACCTGACCCGCTGGCGCGGGCACCTGCAGCCACACGACATCCCGCCCGGGCCGCAGCACCGCGCTGACCCAGTAGGGCGTCCAGGTGTAGTAGAGGATGGGCAGCCCCTGCTTGAAGCGCGCCATCGCGTCCGCCATCAGCGCCGCATAGCTGCCCTGGCGGTGGGTGACCTGGGCGCGCAGCTGCAAGCCGTCCAGATGATGTTCGATCGCCATCTCGCAGCCCCAGCCGGGGTTGCAGCCGGTGAGATCGGCCTTGCCATCGCCGTCGGTATCAAACAGCTTGGCGATCTCGGGATCCTTCAACTGGTCGAGACGGGAGATGCCGTAGCGCTCGGCCGTGCGCCGATCGATGAGATAACCCTGCACCGCACCTTCCGCCAGGCTGCCACGGCGGACCAGCCGGGCATCGCCGCCGCTGTGGCGGTAGAAGTCCGCATGCAGCCGATGCCAATGGTTGGCCATGAAGGTGGCATCCCCGTTGGCAATCGCCAGATGCTCGGTGGCGGGCTCGAGGTCCTTCATCGGCAGCACGGTGTAGCCCAGCTTTTCCAGGGCCCGCGACACCAGCAAGGTCTGGAACGCCTCTTCCGCCAATGAACTCTTGAGCGGCTGGACCGTCACCCCGGCCCCGGGCGCGGTCTGCGCCCTCAGTGGCACCGCGGCACAGACGGCCGCCACGCTCAGCAGCAGGGCGCGGACGGGGCGAGAGAGGGATGGGTAGCGCAACAACGCCTTCATCATGGTGTGGATTCCTTCGACATGGATGACCGTGTACTGACCCGGCACCTCAGGGCGCGGTGCGGGAGACCGCTGCGTGCGGTGCATCAACGGCCGCGGCGCCGCTGCCATTCGGCCTCATGACCGCCTGCAGGCCGCGCAGCAGCAGACCGGAGGGACCGGTCTGCCACCACCGCTGACCGGCGCCGCGTCGCGAGCGGCCGAAGGCCTGCGTGAGCCGGTCCAGGGTGATGGCGAGCAGCACGATGCCCAGGCCGCCCACCGTTGCCAGGCCCATGTCCAGGCGGCCGATGCCGCGCAGCACCATCTGACCCAGGCCGCCGACGGCGATCATCGAGGCGATCACCACCATCGACAGCGACAGCATCAGCGCCTGGTTGATGCCGGCCATGATCGACGGCATGGCCAGCGGCAGCGTCACCTTCACCAGCATCTGCCACGGCGAGGCGCCATAGGCGCGGGCCGCTTCGATGAGGTCCGGCCGCACCTGCCGCAGGCCCAGACTGGTCAGCCGCGCCAGCGGTGCCAGGGCGAACACGATGGTCACGATGACGCCCGGCACATTGCCGATGCCGAACAGCATCACCACCGGCACCAGGTACACGAAAGCGGGTGTGGTCTGCATGGCATCGAGCAGCGGACGCATCACCCGCTCGGCCCGATCGCTGCTGGCCAACAGCACGCCCAGCGGCAGACCGACCAGCAGACAGAACAGCAAGGAGGTCAGCACCAGCGACAGGGTCACCATCGCCTCCGGCCAGATGCCCAGGGCCGCCACGACCAGCAAGGCCGCCACGGTGCCGATGGCCAGCTTGCGCCCGGCGAATTGCCAGGCCAGCAGGCCGATCAGCGCGATCATGGCCAGCGCGGGCAGGCCGTTGAGCAAGGCCTGGATCTGGTTCAAGGTCGCATCGATGGGCAGCCGGATCCCCTGGAAGAAGGGGCGGAAGTGGGCGACGACCCAGCCCAGGCCGTGATTGATCCAGTCCTCGACCGGCAAGGCGCCGTTCCACAACTGTTGAAGAGGGAAGCCGGTGGCGCTGGCGGCCGTGTCGCCGAGCCCGGCAGCCCCGTGGGCGGGGGCGTCCAGCCAGGTGAAGGACCCGCTCGCGTCGGCCGCGTGGGACATGGCTTCCCACGGATCGATCTCGCCGGGCGATGGCTGGGCCGGCGCGACGCCGGCGGAGAAGGCCTCAGACGAGGCGTTGGGCAAGGGCTCGGAGAAGGTGTCGGGCTGGGCGCCGGCCTGTGTGTGGTTCAGGGTGTGGTTCAGGGTGTGGGTCAGGGCGTCGGACGCCGCGAGCTCGACCGGCTGTGGGGTGTCATTCATCGGGGGGGCTCCTCGGATCAATGGGCAGCGGCTGCAGCGGGCTGCGCAGACGTCTCGATGGGTGACGGTGGCGCGGTCTCTGTTCGGTGGTAAGGGTCGGTGGGTGGCGGGGACTCGATCGGTGGGGTGTCCCGGTCCAGGAACTTCAGCAGCGTGGTCTTGCTGATGGCGCCGCGGAAGCGGCCGTCCTCGTCCACCACCGGCACCGCGCAGCGGGACTGGGCCACCTGGCCGACCAGGCCCGCCACCGGCGCATCGGCGGCGATGGCGGCCAGATCCGGCAGGAAGGCGCGGCGCAAGCCCAAGGGCCCGACATGGCCGTCCAAAGCGGCGCGCAGCGTGTCGGCCGAGACGGTTCCCAGATAACGACGCTGCGGGCTCACCACATAGGCGAACTCGCGGTCCTGGTCCTCCAACTGCTTGAGCGCCGCGCGGGCGCCTCGGTCCTGATGCTCGGAGACGACGACCAGCGGCTGGCGCGCAATGTCGGCCGCCTTGAAGACGGCGGCTGCATCCACGCCCCGCACGAAACTGCGGACAAAGTCATCGGCCGGATCGCGCAGGATCTCATCGGGCGTGCCGACCTGCACCACCCGGCCGTCCTTCATGATCGCGATGCGGTCGCCGATGCGCATCGCTTCATCCAGATCGTGGGAGATGAACACAATGGTGCGGCGACGGACCTGCTGCAGCCGCAGCAGCTCCGATTGCATCTCGGTGCGCACGATCGGGTCCAGCGCGGAAAAGGCCTCGTCCATCAGCAGCACCGACGGGTCCGCCGCCAGCGCGCGCGCCAAGCCGACGCGCTGCTGCATGCCACCGGAGAGTTCGTCCGGATAGCTGTCGCCCCATCCGGTGAGCCCCACCTGGGCTAGGGCCTCGTCGGCCAGTCGAAGGCGGTCGTGCTTGCCGGCGCCCGCGAGTTCCAGGCCGAAGGCGGTGTTCTCGCGCACTGTCATGTGCGGCATGAGGGCGAAGGACTGGAACACCATGCTGATGTCCTTGCGGCGCAGGGCACGTAGTGCGGCATCGCTGTGGGTGTTGATGTCATGGCCATCGATCACGATGCGGCCCGCGCTGGGCTCGATCAGCCGGTTGAGCAGACGGACCAGGGTGGACTTGCCGGAACCCGACAGGCCCATGATCACGAAGATCTCGCCGGGCTGGATCTCGAAGCTGGCATCGAACACGCCGATCGATTGACCGGTGCGCGCCAGGATCTCCTGCTTGCTCACGCCCTGGCGCACGAGCGCCAGGGCGTCGTCGGGCCGGTCGCCGAAGACCTTGAAGACGTGGTCGATGAGAATGCCTTTGGCCATGTGCGGAGCTCCTTTGCGTGCAGCGATGACGGTCTCGCCGTCGGCTCAGTGGCGCGACAGGCGAGGATCACGCCAGGAACCGATGCGGCGGACCGAAGGCCGGCATGCGAGGTCCGACGAGCGGCGCATGCGACAGGCCTCGGCAGGCCGAAGGGGCTGCAGGCGGGCACTGACGACGAGAGGACGAGACCAGTCCCCGCCGGCGACTTCATTCACAGACGGCGGGCCTGGTCGAGGGGCGCCGCCTGGACGAGCCTGGCGTGGCAATGGGGCCGGGCGAACCGGCCGGAGATGCCGGGGATGTAGAGACAAGCCCGGCGGCGTGAGACCTGCACCGCGACGTGATTCGAACGATCAGCGAGTAGTGCGAGGGCGATCAAGGGTCGGTGTGACACACCGTCTCATGGCGTCTTGATCGGCGAGAGAGGCGACACCTTAATCGCCATGCGGGCCTGGGGTCAACCCGAACGGGCGCATGACGCCCAACGAGGCCGCCACCACCCCACCTCGATGCGGTTAACATGCGCTCCGCCTTGGGTGCGTTCCGTCCTGCCGGACGAAACGTTAAACGGGAAACCGGTGACGCTGTGATCCACAGCCATTCCGGTGCAGCCCCCGCTGCTGTAAGCCAGACGACCCTGCAACCAGCCACTGTGATCCGTCACGGGAAGGCGCAGGGAAGGACGATGGCGAGCCAGAATACCGGCCCGATGGCGAGTGTCAGCACCATTCCCCGGGGCGAGGGAAGCCGCTGTCGGCGCCGCGTGGCCAGCTCCTGGCCGTCTCCGTGCTGATGTCGCGTCAATAGCCCTGTCGATTGGTGGTGAGTTCAACCATTCGACGGGAGGTATCGAATGCACATCATGGAGGGCTTCCTGCCTTTCACGCATGCGCTGGCATGGACGGCAGCGTCCGCGCCCTTTCTGGCCTGGGGCCTGCACTCGGTGAGCCGCACCCTGCGGTCGCATCCGGAGCAACGCATGCTCTTGGGCGTCAGCGCCGCCTTTGCGTTCCTGCTGTCCGCACTCAAACTGCCGTCGGTGACCGGCAGTTGCTCGCATCCGACCGGCGTCGGTCTGGGCGCCTTGCTGTTCGGTCCTGCGGCCATGGTGCCGGTCGGCTTCGTGGTGCTGCTGTTCCAGGCGCTGCTGCTCGCGCATGGCGGCCTGACCACGCTGGGCGCGAACGTGTTCTCAATGGCCATCGTCGGTCCCTTCGTCGCCTATGGCGTGTTCCGCCTGGGCTGCGCACTGGGTCTGACGCGCAGCATGGCGGTGTTCCTCGCAGCCTGCCTGGGCGATTTGTCCACCTATGTGACGACCTCCGTGCAACTGGCGCTGGCCTTCCCGGATCCGGTGGGCGGCGTGCTGCTGTCGTTCGAGAAATTCGGCGGCATCTTCGCGTTCACCCAGGTGCCGCTGGCCATCACCGAAGGGCTGCTGACGGTGCTCGTGGTCAATGCGATGGCGCAGTTCAATGCGAACGAACTCCGCCTGATGCCGGTGCTGGCCCATCCGCGGAGGACCACGCCATGAGCCGCCGCACCTGGCTGCTGCTGACCGCCGTGGTCCTGCTGACCGCCCTGCCGCTGATCTGGGTGGGATCGCCCCCCCCGGATGCCTCCGGCGCACCGGGCGAGCTGTTCCAAGGCGCCGATGCCCGCGCGCAGCAGGCCATCACCCAAATCGCACCGGATTACCAGCCGTGGTTCAGCCCGGTGCTGGAACCGTCCAGTGGCGAGATCGCATCGTTGCTGTTTGCCTTGCAGGCGGCCTTGGGCGCCGGCGTGATCGGCTATTGGCTCGGTGTGTCGAAAGCCCGTGCGGCGATGGCCCCCAAGGACGCGACGCCGCCCGACGCGCATGCCGTGCCAGCGCCGTCGTCGAACGACACACGGGCAGACCGCAGTGATCATTGAGCGGCTGGCGTATGCCAGCCCTTGGCGCGCGGTGGCCCCATCGGCCAAGGCGATCTTCGCCGGCGGTGCCATGGCGGCTGCCTGGCTGGCACCGTCGCCGTGGATGGCGGCGGGCTTGGCGGCGCTCGTGGCCACCGTCACCGTGGCGGGAGCACGCATTCCGCTGCGCGACTATCTGCGCGTGGCCATGGCGCCGATGGGCTTCCTGATGCTGTCCTGCCTGACGATGCTGGTGACCGTGAACCCGTCGCCGGGCGCGCCCACCTGGCGGCTGGCCACCGAGATGCTGCCCCAGGTGCTGATGATTGCCACCCGCGCGATGGCGCTGTGCGCTGCGCTGCTGTGGCTGGTGCTCACCACGCCGCTGGGCGATCTGCTCGCCCTGCTGCGTCGCCTGCGATGCCCGGCGGTGCTGGCGGACCTGATGGCCGTGACCTACCGCATGCAGTCGGTGCTGGGGGACGCCTGGTCCGACGGTCTGACCGCACAACGTGCGCGACTGGGCCATGCGGGCCGCCTGCAATCACTCCGATCCACCGCACAGCTGATCAGCCAGATGGCGGTGCAGTGCTGGATGCGTGCAAGCGCGCTGCAGGCCGCCGCCGATGCCAGGAACTTCGACGGCACGCTGCGGTTCCTTCACGCCGCGCATCCGAACGGACGGCGTGAAGGAGCCGTCGCCGCCGCGGCAGCCATCGGACTGATCCTGCTCGCCGCCTGGGGACGCTGGGCATGACCACCTTGATCGAACTGGTGTCCGCCAGCTACCGCTATCCAGATGGCACACCCGGCCTGGACGATTGCCACCTCCGCCTGCGCGCCGGCAGCCGCAATGCGCTGCTGGGTGCGAATGGCGCCGGCAAGACGACGTTGATGCAGCACCTCAACGGGCTGCTGCGGCCGACCTCCGGTCATCTGCACTGGCAAGGCCATCCGGTGGCCTATGACCGCGCCGGGCTGCGCGCGCTGCGGCAGCAGGTCGGCCTGGTGTTCCAGAACCCGGACCGCCAGCTGTTCTCCGCGCATGTGGAAGAGGACGTCTCCTTCGGCCCGCTCAACCTGGGCCTGGGCGAGCACGATGTCCGCACCCGGGTGGCGGCAGCGCTGGACGCGGTCGGCATGCGCGCTCATGCGCGATCGCCGGTGCATCACCTGAGCTTCGGTCAGAAGAAGCGCGTCTGCCTGGCCGGCGTGCTGGCGATGCAGCCGCAGCTGCTGGTGCTGGATGAGCCGATGGCCGGCCTGGACGCACCGATGCAGCGCGACCTGCAACAGCTGCTGGACGATCTGGTGGCTCGGCACGGCGTCACCGTGTTGATCTCCACCCACGATGCTGCCTTTGCGGCGGACTGGGCGGATGAGCTGCATCTGATGGTCGCCGGCCGCTGCCGCCTGTCCGAGTCGGCGGATCGACTGATGGCGCAGCCGCAAGCCTGGCTGGACGCCGGTCAATCGCCACCGGAGGTCATCGCCGTGCATCAGGAACTGGTGCGACGCGGCGTGCTGCCGGCCACGCCGGTGCCGCGGTCGATGCCACGCCTGCTCGACCAACTGCGGAACGGGTTGACGCCTCAACCGCAGGCTCAACCGCATCCTCACATTCACCCTCATCCTCACGAGAGACCCTGTCATGACGCTGCATGATCCCGGCACCATCTGGTTCGTCGGGGCCGGTCCGGGCGATCCGGAGCTGATCACCGTGAAGGGACAGAAGCTGCTGTCCCAGGCCGGCGCGGTGCTGTTCGCCGGCTCGCTGGTCGATCGCGCGGCCACCGCGTATGCGCCGCCGGGCTGCGACATCCGCGACTCCAAGGACATGACCTTGGAAGAGATGACCGATTGGCTGATCACCCGCGCACAACAGCACGAGACCGTGGTGCGGCTGCAGACCGGCGACCCGGCGCTGTATGGCGCGCTGATTGAAATGGCCCGTCCGCTGGATGCGGCCGGCGTGCCGTGGCGCGTGGTGCCGGGCGTGTCCTCCGCAATGGCTTCGATGGCCGCTGCGGGAGAGTCGATGACGCTGCCGGAGGTCACCCAGACGGTGATCCTCACCCGCGTCGAGGGCCGCACGCCGATGCCGGAGGGCGAGGATCTGACCGCCCTGGCGGCACACCGCACCACGATCTGCATCTTCCTGTCCATCACCCTGCTGCACAAGGTGGAGGCGGCGCTGCGCCAGGCCGGCTGGCCGGAGGATGCGCCGATGCTGGTGGTGCACAAGGCGAGCTGGCCCGGTGAGGAACAAATCATCCGCGGCACGCTGGCCGACATCAAGCAGCGCTGCCGCGAGGCCGGCGTGGTCAGCCAATCCATGATCGTCGCCAGCCCCACGCTGGGCGCACGTCACTGGGAGACGCTGGCGCGCTCCAAGCTTTACGACCCCACGTTCACCCATCGCTTCCGAAAGGCCAACGCATGATCAGCTCCGACGACACCATCCTGATTGTGGGTCACGGCTCACGCGAGGATTCTGGCAACCAGGAGATCCTGGCCTTTGCCGCCCAGTGGCAGGCGCAGCTGCCGGAATGGCGCATCCGCGTGTGCTTCATCGAATTCGCGCCGCCGTCGCTGCAGAACGGCCTGATGGACGCGGCCCGCGAATCGCGGCGGGTGCTGGTGGTGCCGCTGATCCTGAACGCTGCGGGCCATGTGAAGATGGAAGTGCCGGAGGCGATCGAGCAGGCCCGGCTGGCCCATCCCCGCACCGAGATCTTGCTGGCGCCGCACCTCACCGCCTGCGACCCGATCCTGGCGCTGCTGCGCCGCCGGCTGCGCAAGGCGATGAACGCGCTGGACATGCCGGACCCCACCACCACCGGTGTGATCCTGCTGGGACGCGGCTCCTCCGATCGCGGCGCCAATGGCGACATGGCCAAGATGGCCCGCTGGCTGCTGGAGGAAGGCGACCACGAGCTGGTGGACCTGGCCTTCACCGGCATCACCTGGCCCCGTCTGGAGCGCGTGGTGCAGCGCCAGGCGCTGCTGGGCATGCGCCAGATCGTGGTGCTGCCGTACTACCTCTACACCGGCACCCTGATGCAGCGCATCCATCGGCAGGTGGATCACCTGCGCCTGCAATATCCGCAGATGCGCTTTATCTGCAGCGAGCACTTCGGCTTCGAGCCGGAGATCTTCGCGCTGATGACCCAACGCATCCTGGACCTGGACGCGAACAAGCCCGACAGCCGCCTGCCCTGTGACGGATGCTCCTATCGAGAGCTGGCGCATGAGGCCGGCCATGGTCACTCCCATGAACACACCCATGCGGTGGCCGCACCGCAGGCGCCCCGCGAGCAGGTGGTGCATGTGCATGGACTGGCCCAGGGGCAGGCGCACGCGCACGCGCACGCGCACGCGCACCCGCACCCGCACGACCGCGAGCACGGCCACGAGCACGGCCATGAACACGGCGGCGAACATGGGCACGAGCACGGTCATGCACACGGTCATTCACACGATCACGGACATCCCCATTCTCTCGATCACGCGCACGGCGCCCACGGCGCAGACGATCACAGCCACGCGGGCAGCACCCGGGAGGGCCAGACCGCATGAGCACGGTGAATGTCGTCACCGAGCAGTTGACCCGCGCCGGCCAGGTCATCGAGCACGACAGCTTCTCGATCATCGATGCGGAAGCCGGTCCGCACCCCTACACCGAGTCCCAGTGGGCCATCGTGCGGCGGATGATCCATGCGAACGCGGACTTCGACTTCAACGGCCTGACCGACTTCCATCCGCAGGCGGTGGACGCCGGCGTGGCCGCGATGCTGCGCGGCGGCACGCCGGTGGTGGCGGATGTGGAGATGATCTGCTCGGGCCTGTCGCGTCCCCGGCTGAATCACTTCGGCATGAAGACCTGGCAGTTCATCAGCGATGACGATGTGATCGCCGATGCCCAGGCCCAGGACACCACCCGCGCGGTGCAGGCCATGCGCAAGGCGCAGCGATTGGCGCTGCTGGACGGCGCGATCGTCGGCATCGGCAATGCGCCGACCGCCTTGATCGAGCTGGTGCGCCTGATCCGCGAAGAAGGGGTGCGGCCGGCCCTGGTCGTCGGCATGCCGGTGGGGTTCGTGTCGGCCCAGGAGTCCAAGGACTTGATGGCTGAGCTGCAGGAGGTGCCCTGGATCGTGATCCGCGGCCGCAAGGGCGGATCCACGTTGGTGGTGGCGGCCTTGCATGCGCTGCTGGCGCTGGCCGAGGCCCGTCAGCGTGCCAACGCTGCCACGGCCGGAGCGCCTGCATGAAAGACGCGGCCCAGGCCACGCCGCGAGGCACCCGCACCGGCTTCACCACGGGCGCCTGCGCGGCCGCGGCCGCCCGTGCGGCCGTGCTGGGCCTGGCGGGCGGCTGCGTGCCCGATCGGATCGAGAGCCTGTTGCCCAATGGCCAGCGGGTGTGGTTTGAGGTGCATGACGGCCGCTGCGCGCCGGGCAGCGCCCATGCGATGGTGGTCAAGTTCGCCGGCGACGATCCGGACTGCACTGACGGTGCGCATCTGACCGTGGACCTGCAGTTGCTGCCCGGCCAGGCCGAGCGCGTCACCTTCCATGCGGGCGACGGCGTCGGCATGGTGACGATGCCCGGACTGGGCCTGGAGGTCGGCGGCCCGGCAATCAACCCGGTCCCCCGCACCAACATTGCGGACAACCTGCGCGAGGCCGCCCCCGCCCTGCTCGCCGAGCACGGCGTGGCGGTGACCATCAGCGTGCCCGGCGGACAAGAGATGGCCCGCAAGACCACCAACGCGCGACTGGGCATCCTGGGCGGGATCAGCATCCTCGGCACCACCGGCATCGTGCGGCCCTACTCCACCGCCGCCTGGCGGGCGAGCGTGGTGCAAGGCGTGCAGGTGGCCGCCACGGTGGGGCACGGTCTGGTAGCGCTGACCACCGGCGGCCGCACCGAGACCTTCGCCATCGGCGCCCTGCGCGCCGAACGCCCGGAGCTGCCGCAGGCCTGCTTCGTGCAGATGGGCGACTTCCTGCGTTATGCGCTGGATGAGGCGGTGGCGCAGGGCATCCCGCTGGTGGTCCTGGCGGTGATGGTGGGCAAGCTCACCAAGATCGCCCAGGGCGAGACCATCACCCATGCCAACCGCAATGTGGTGGACACCGACCTGGTGGCCGAGATCGCCCGCCGCATCGGCGCCAGCCCGGCGGACTGCGAGGCGATCGCTGCGGCGGAAACCGCCCGCTTCGGCGCGGAGTTGATGGTGGAGCGCGGCCTGGGGGACGCCTTCCATCACGCGCTGGCGCAAGCGGCCATCGACACGCTGCTGGCGCCGGACCGATATGACCGCGCCTTCACCCTGCGGGTGATGGTCTGCGACTTCAACGGCCAATGCGTGGCCGATGTGCTGTCCGCGCCGGCGCTGCCCCGGGAGCGTCCGGCCACCGCCGGCCGCACCGGCACCGACCACCTGCCCGACGCGGACGGCCCGGCCGACGCGGACTGATCATCAAGCATCAAGGACACCGAGTGAGAGATCCCAATCCCTGCCATGTCGTGGGCGTGCTGGATGACGGCATGGCCAGCCTGAGCGCCACCGCCGGGGCGCTGATCCGGTCGGCGGACGTGGTCATCGGCGGCGAGCGCACGCTGGCACTGTTTGCCGACTACATCAAGCCCGGCGCCATTCGCCATGACCTGACCGGTGCGCTGACGCGCGTTCCCGACTGGGTGCGCGACGCGCGTGAACGCCTGCAGCGCTGCGTGGTGCTGGCCACGGGCGATCCCTTGTGCCACGGCATTGCGCCCTATCTGGCGCAGCATCTGTGCATCGACGCGCTGGACATCCATCCGAATCTGTCCACCCTGCAGCTGGCGTGCGCGCGCATCGGGCTCGCTTGGCAGGACGCGCGCATCGTGTCGGCGCACGGCCGCGATGCGGGGGAATGGGCCCGCGGCAGTCAGCCGTCCCACGGCCTCTATCCGCTGGCGCAGGCCCTGCGCACCCATGACCGTTTGCTGGTGCTGACCAGTCCAGCCAATTCGCCAGACCGGATTGCCAGGCTGCTGCTGGCGGAAGGCCTGGGCGATGATTTCCTCATGGCGGTCGCCGAGCGGCTGATGCAGCCCGAGGAGCGGGTGCTGCCCCAACTGGAACCGAGTGACGCTGCAAACCAGCAGTTTGCGGATCTGAACGTGGTGCTGCTGTGGCGCCGACTGCCGGCCCCGCGACCGGTGCGCTTCGGCCTGGCCGATGCGGCCTATCACCAGCGTCAGCCGGAGAAGGGGCTGATCACCAAACAGGAAGTGCGGGCGGTGAGCCTGGCGCGGCTGCAGTTGCGTGCCGACAGCGTGGTGTGGGACATCGGCGCCGGCTCGGGATCGGTGGGCTTGGAGGCCGCGCGGCTGTGTCCGCAGGGCCATGTCTATGCCATCGAGAAGAACGAGGGCGACGTGGCCATCGCCCGGCGCAATCACGAGGCCTTCGGCGTCAGCAACTACAGCCTGTTCTTCGGCAAGGCGCCGGAGGGGCTGGCGGCGTGGCCCGCACCGGATGCGGTGTTCGTCGGCGGATCGGGCGGTGAACTTGCCACGCTGATCGGTCAGGTGATGCAGCGGCTGCGGCCCGACGGTCGACTGGTGATGAACTTCGTGACGTTGGAGAACCTGGCCGCCGCCACCGCTGCCTTGCAGGCCTTGGCGTCGGACGGCGTGGCCTGGGACGTGCTGCAGATCCAGGCCGCGCGCAGCAAGCCGATTCTTCACATGCATCGCATGGTGGCCGAGAACCCGGTGTGGATCGTGTGCGCCTGGAAGGAGACCGCACCCGTCGCGGCTTCGGAGGCCAGCGATGAGTGAAGCCTTGCCCGTCTCGCGCGGCACGCTGTGGGGCGTGTCGCTGGGTCCCGGCGATCCGGGCCTGATCACCCGTGCGGCCTGGCAGGCGCTGACGCGCACCGATGCGGTATGGGTCTATCCCGCGCGCAGCGGCAAGACGCCCAGCTATGCCTTCGACATCGTGCAACGCGCGGGGCTGACGCCGCCGGCCACCCACCGTCAGTTGCTGTTCCCGATGACGCATGACGGCGAGAAACTGGCCCGCGCCTGGCTGAAAGCCGCAGAGACGGTGCTGCCCTGGCTGCAGGCGGGTCAGGATGTGCTGTTCCTGGTGGAGGGCGATGCCAGCACCTACGCCACCTTCGGCCATCTGGCGCGCACGGTGCGGGCGATCGATGCGCAGGTGCCGGTTCGCGTGATTGCCGGCGTGAATGCCTTCACCGCCGCGTGCGCGAGCGTGGACGTGCCCTTTGCAGAGCAGGACGACACTATCGCGATCGTGCCCGCCGCGTACGGCGTGAGCGCGGTCGACCGCCTGCTGCCGGACTTCGACACCCTGGTGCTCATGAAGATCAAGCCGCTGATCGGCGAGCTGCTCGATTGGCTGGAACAGCGGTCGCTGCTGGCCGAGGCGCACTTCATCGAGCGCGTGGGCGCGCCGGACGAGCGCCGCGTCTCGGGCCCGGCGCTGCTGAGTCTGCGTGGCGAGAAGGTGAGCTACCTCTCGTTGCTGATCGTCAAGAACCCGCACCGCATCCGCGGTGAACGCATCAAGGGCTGCCTGAAGAAGAGCGGCCCGGTGCCAACGACCTTGGAATCCCCATGAGCTCTGCTGTTTCCTCCAGCGATTCGAACGCCGCATCGCCCATCGCCTCGCCGGTGCTGTCGAGCGTGCCGGTGGCCGATCCGCGGCTGTGCATCGTGGCCATCACCAAACACGGCGCCGCGCAGGCGGCTCGGCTGGCGGCGGACCTGCCGCAGGCGCAGATCTGTACCTCGGCAAAGTTCGCGTCGGCCTTTGCCGGCCTGCCCAACACGGTGCATGCCTACGAAGGCGCGCTGCGGGATCAGATCGGCCCGCTGTTTGCCGACCAGGATCAGCTCATCTTCTTCGTCTCGCTCGGGGCGGTGGTCCGGCTGATTGCGCCGCATCTGAAGGACAAGGATGTGGACCCGGGTGTGATCGTGGTGGACGATGCCGGCCGGTACGTCATCCCGGTGCTGTCCGGCCATGTGGGCGGCGCGAATGAATGGAGCGAGCGGGTGGCCGATCTGCTGGGCGCGGTGCCGGTGTTGACCACCGCCTCCGATGTGGGCCGGACGATTCCGGTGGACATCCTGGGCCGACATCTGGGATGGCGGGTCGAGGCGCCGAAGATCAACATCACGCGGGTGTCGGCCCATGTGGTCAACGGCGAGCCGATCGCGTTCGTGCAGGACGCCGGCAGCCGCGACTGGTGGACCCGCCCCACCCCGCTTCCCGCCAACATCCATCGATTCGATCGCTTCGATGAGGTGGACCTGTCGCGCTTCGCCGCCGTGCTGTGGGTGACCCACACGCCGATCGAGCCGGCACAGTGGACCCAGTTGCATGAGCGACTGGTGGTCTATCGTCCGCCGGTTGAGGAAGCCGCCGCGCCGGCCGCTGCGCGGGCCGCTTCCTCGGCCGCGTCGGTCGCGTCGGCCGTGACCAGCGCGACCGCCCACCCATGACGGCGATCACCCTGGGCGTGGGCTGCGACCGCGGCACCTCGGTCGAGACGATCCGCGAGGCGGTCGACGCGGCGCTTCGCCAGGCCGGGCAGCGCGCGGATCAGGTGACCGCCGTGGGCAGCATCACGCTCAAGGCCGACGAGGCCGGACTGCTGGCGCTGGCGGCGCAGCACGGCTGGCCGCTGCATTTCTACACGCCCGAGGCGCTGGCGGCGGTGCCGGTGCCCAACCCCTCGGAGACGGTGCGTCGACACACCGGAACGCCGTCGGTGAGCGAGGCGGCCTGTCTGCTGGCGGCCGGCGCGGGCACGCCGATGACGGCATTGATCGTCGAGAAGCTCCGCCACCGCGGCCAGGACGGTCGCCACGCCACCGTATCGATTGCAAGGAAGACACCATGACATTGGACCCCCACGAGCCCGCGGCCACGCCGCACGGCAAGATCATGCTGGTGGGCATCGGCCCCGGCAGCGAGCAGCACATGACCCATCGGGCGCGAGCCGCCATCGCGGAAGCGGATGTGGTGATCGGCTATGTCACCTACATCAAGCTGGTGGCCGATCTGCTGGAGGGCAAGGAAGTCATCCGCAAGTCCATGACCGAGGAACTGGACCGGGCGGTGAGCGCGTTGGAGGCCGCCCGCAGCGGCAAAAAGGTGGCGCTGATTTCCTCGGGCGATGCCGGCGTCTACGGCATGGCCGGTCCGACCTATGAGGTGCTGTTCCAGGCGGGCTGGACACCGGACGACACGGTACAGGTGGAGATCATTCCTGGGGCCTCCGCGCTCAACAGCTGCGCGGCCTTGGTGGGCGCGCCGCTGACCCATGATTTCTGCGCGATCTCGCTGTCCGACCTGCTCACGCCATGGCCGACGATTGCACGCCGGCTGGATGCGGTGGCGATGGCCGACTTTGTCGTCGCGCTCTACAACCCCAAGAGCGGACGGCGCACCCGGCAGATCGTCGAGGCACAGCGGCTGTTCCTGCGCCATCGCCGCGCGGACACGCCGGTGGCGATCGTCAAGAGTGCGTATCGGCGGCGTCAGAACATCGTGTTCACCACGCTGGACCAGATGGCCGAGGCCGACATCGGCATGCTGAGCACGGTGCTCATCGGCAACAGCAACACCTTCGTCCAGCACGGCTTGATGGTGACGCCGCGCGGCTATGCCAACAAGTACGACATGGCCGACGGCGCGACGCGCGAGGGCGAGCGGGCCGGTCGCTCGCTCTCCACCGGCCTGCTCGGCTGGCTGGAGCAGCTCCGAGCCGACCATGCGGCGGGAGACGATCTGGCCACGCTCGCACGGCGCCATCGCCTGCCGGCGGATTACCTCGCCGCCGTGCTGTCGGAGCCGGAGGAACTCGAGGCGTCCGGCGCCGCGCAGGCGTCCGAAGCGGAACAGCTGGAGGACCAGGCGTGAGCGAATCCGAGGTCATCAAACCGAAGATCGGCGAGTACCGTCGGCACATCCTGGTGTGCACCGGCGAGCGCTGCACCAGCGACGGCGCGTCTCAAGCGCTGTTCGACAGCCTGGGCGACAAGTTCAAGGCCGCCGGCCTCAATGCCGGCCCGCTGCGGGTCAAGCGCACCCGCGCCAGTTGCTTCGCGGCCTGCAAGGGTGGCCCGATCGTCTGTGTGCAGCCGGACGGCACCTGGTATTACAACGTCACGCCGGACAACATGGACCGCATCATCCAGGAGCATCTGGTGGACGGGCGACCGGTGGCGTCGCTGGTGTTCCATCAGGCTGAGCCAGCGGACCCGGCGGACCCGACGGACCCGGTTGATCAGCGCGGAGCAAGCGAATGAGTTCGTCCTTCCAGCTGTCGCCCGGCAGCGTGGCCCTGGTGGGCGGCGGCCCTGGTGCGGCGGACCTGATCACCCTGCGCGCCTTTCACTGCCTGCAGCAGGCCGATGTGGTGCTGCACGATCTGCTGGTCGGCCCGGACGTGCTGGCCCACATTCCGGAGGGTGTGGCGCGCATCAATGTCGGCAAGGCCGCGGGCCGGCACAGTTGGGCGCAGGCCGACATCTGCGCCTTGCTGGTGGAGAAGGCGCGCGCCGGGCTGCGGGTGGTGCGGCTCAAGGGCGGGGATCCGTTCATCTTCGGCCGTGGCGGTGAGGAGATGGACGCGCTGATGGCGGCCGGCATTGCGGTGCAGGTGATTCCGGGGATCACCGCCGCGATGGGTGCGGCAGCCAGTCTGGCCTTCCCGCTGACCCATCGCGACCATGCCCACAGCTGCGTGTTCGTCACCGGTCATCTGCAGCATGACCAGTTGTCGCTGAACTGGACGGCATTGGCCCAACCGCGCCAGACGGTGGTGATCTATATGGGGCTGACCGGGGTCAAGACGATTGCGGCGGAGTTACAGGCGGCGGGGCTGGCGGCGCAGACGCCGGTCGCCATCGTCAGATCGGCGACGTGTCCGGATCAGGCCACCTTTGTGACCACCTTGGAGGGCCTGCCCGAGACGGTGCGATTGCAGCAGGTGCAGCCGCCGGCGTTGCTGATCATCGGGTCGGTGGTTGGGTTGATGGACGTAGCGGCCACTCAACGGACACGATCGCCTTGATTGCGAGGCGACAGTGGCGTCATCAAGGCTTGAGTCCGCGTTGACGCGCCAACGCGGGTTTGGCCTTCAGCATGGCGGCGGTGAATTCAGCTGCGGTCAGGAGGGAGGACTCGCCTGACAGGCTGACCAGCACGAAGGTGACGGACTCGGCAATGGGTGCCAGTGCGTCCTCATTCGGCACTTCGGAATCCGCCTTCGCTGCCGCATCGGCGGTCGGAATGCTGCCGCCACCGCCACTGCCACTGCCGCCGCCATCGCCCGCGCCGTCCTCTGTCGTCTCCGCGCCGCCGCTCTGGGCGCCTCTGACTTTGTCCAGGCACGCCAGGTAGCAACGAAGCGTCGCGGCATCTGTGCTTTGCAGACGCACGAGGTCGCTTTCTTCATTCAGGTCGATGGTCTTGGCGCCATCGGCGCTTGAGTAGCACCGGGCTTCCAAGGTGAATCCGCCATCGTTCGGTACCCCGTAGACAAAGAAGTGAGCGTCTTTGGCCTGATGGCTTGTCAACGTTGGATAGGTCTGGGAGAGAAGGTCCGCGAAACTTCCAGCCCTCACGGTCTTCTTCGTCGAATCCAGCACGAACTCGGGAAACTTTTTCTTTTCACTCTGGATGGACCCTTTGACCTTCTTGAACTCGATCAATCGGCACTCCGCTCCCTGAGCGAGCAGCAGGTCTCCAAAGCTCGTTTCTTGATCTCCTGCCAGGGGAAAGGCCGCAGCAGCTGCTGGCAAGACTCGCCGAACGAAGGCGTATTCGACGGTTTTCTCCCACCAGACGTAGCGGACGGGCGGCGGGGCGACGGTGCCCTCGCTGGGCGGGGTGGGATCAGTCGCGGGAGGGGTGACATGCATGTCGATCTGGCTTCCTGCAGAGACTTTTGGCGGCGGTGTCGCAGCGGGTTGCTGGACCCAAGACGCCCGTTATAGCTGCCCCGCCCGCCACCTATGCGCCAACTCCTCCGGCCAGAAGCTGGACGGCACCACCAGCACGGCGCTCGTCGACGGATGGGTCAGGATGGGCAGCAGGCTGCCGGTGAGCACCCCATCGGGCAGATGCTGGCGGAACACCATGAAGGTGGTGGAACGAATCGGCCGCTCGGAAAACACCGGCGGCACGACGAAGCCCATGGCGCGTGTCATTTCATCGGTGACGTTTTGGGCCAGCCGCTTCAGGACCGGATGGGTCTGCTCGGTGTTCTTGAATGAATAAAACGCGCTCGCCACCGCCTGCAGCTCCCGTGGATGTTCATCGAAATAGCGGTCGGAGGAATGCACCAGCATGGCGGGGCAGTCGGTATCACCCGGCGAGAACAGCTGGCGATTGGCCTGCACCAGCGCGCCCCATCCGATCTGGCCCTCCGTGATCAGCAGGCGCTGCTTTCGGAGGATTTCCATCAGCTCATCGCCATCCGGCATCCATCCCGGTCGTGGGCCCATCAGCGACTCGACGACATCGGGGTCCAGGTGGCGCTGCCACCCGGCGTGCCGGCTGCGCAGGGTATTGAGCATGCTGGCGAATTCGGGCTGGGCGGGCATCGGGCTGACCAGCGGCTCGAAGGACGCCGCTTCGAGGTCGGCCTCCTTCGCCGGGCGGCGCAGACCCAGGCGCGCCCTGACCCATCCCAGGAGTTCCCCCCCGAACGTGGCGGGCCTCGACTTGGCGGGCGAGGAGGAAGCCCGTGGCGGTTGGCGGTCGTTCATGCGGTCAAAGGGCGACGGTCGATGCGGCCACATTCTGCGCGGTGGCGTGATCGCACCGCCTCACTGCAGCCGTCGAATCAGGACATTGTTGGCAGGGGCGCACCCATCGCGCCATTCAGAGAGCCATTCAATGAGCCATGCAAGAGGCTCCGCGATACGAAGTTCAAGCGCACTTTCGAGAGGACGTCGCCTCAGAAGACGGGGCAGCGCCGTCGGAAGACGGAGCGGCGCACCTCGGCTTGGGGGCGCCAAAGCGCCTCGGCACAGACGTTTCTTCAAAGATTTCAAGAATCACTAGACGACTGGTCTATTTAATCGTTATCATGAGCCCATGCGCTGTTGAAGAGCGGGCCCGGTTTGAAACGACCCCGGCCATCCCGGCAACAGGCCGCAGGACGGTGCTGCCGTGCTGCGCTCAACCCGCCACCTCGCTGAGGTGTTTTTTCAGGCCAAACGACTAGTAGACTGGTCTAGGTTGTTCAAATTCTTGCTTTAGGAGATTGAAATGAAAGTTCTGATGGTCCTCACCTCCCACGATCAACTCGGCAACACGGGCCGCAAGACCGGCTTCTGGCTGGAAGAGCTGGCCGCGCCGTACTACGCGTTCAAGGAAGCCGGCGCCGAGATCGTGCTGGCCTCGCCCAAGGGCGGCCAGCCGCCGCTCGATCCCAAGAGCAATGAGCCGATGTTCCAGACCGAGCTGACCCGCCGCTTCGAGAACGATGCCGACGCCACCGCCCAGCTCGCCCACACCGTGCGCCTGGACTCGGTCTCCCAGGCCGACTTCGACACCGTGTTCTATCCCGGCGGCCACGGCCCGCTGTGGGACCTGACCGAAGATCCCCGCTCCGTCGCGCTGATCGAATCGTTCATCGCCGCCAACAAGCCGGTCGCCCTGGTCTGCCACGCCCCCGGCGTGCTGCGCGATGTGAAGGCGCCCAACGGCCGTCCCCTGGTCGAAGGCAAGCAGGTCACCGGCTTCGCCAACACCGAGGAAGAAGGCGTGGGCCTGACCCAGGTCGTGCCTTACCTGGTGGAAGACATGCTGATCGCCAAGGGCGGCGTCTACTCCAAGGGCGCGGACTGGGGCTCGTACGTCGTCACCGACGGCCTGCTCATCACCGGCCAGAACCCCGGCTCCTCGGCCGAAGCCGCCCAGGTGCTGATCAGCCGCCTCGCTGCGGCCTGAGCCCATCTGCGATGAGCCGACGCGAGCCCGCGTCGACTCATCGCCCCCACCCGAATTGATTTCATCTCGTGGTGCCTTCATCGGGCACCCCGATCGACCTCGCACATCTCAGAAAGCGCCACGATCATGATCACCCGCTTCTTCTCCCTGCGCCAAGCCCGCGCCCTGCTGACGTTCTCCACCCTTGCCGTCGCTCTCGCCAGCGCCGTCATCACCCCGGCCATGGCCGCCGAGGCCAAGCGTGCAGCGCCGGCCGTGACCAGCGCGCAACCGGCTGGCAGCTACATCACGACCAAAGACGGCGTGCAGCTCTACTACAAGGACTGGGGTCCGCGTGACGGCCAGCCCATCGTCTTCAGCCACGGCTGGCCGCTGAGCTCGGACAGTTGGGAAAGCCAGATGATCTTTCTGGCCAGCCAGGGTTATCGCGTCATCGCCCACGATCGCCGTGGCCATGGACGTTCGACCCAGCCTTGGGAAGGCAACGACATGGACCACTACGCCGATGACCTGTCCACCGTCATCGAGACGCTGAACCTCAAGAATGCGGTGTTGGTGGGCTTCTCCACCGGCGGCGGCGAAGTCGCCCGCTACATCGGCCGGCATGGCACCTCGCGGGTGGCCAAGGTGGCGCTGGTGTCGGCCGTCACGCCGGTGATGATCAAGTCTGAGAAGAACCCCAACGGCGTGCCGATCGAGGTGTTCGACGGCATCCGCGCCGGCCAGTTGGCCAACCGCGCCCAGCTGTACAAGGACATCGCGGCCGGTCCGTTCTTCGGCTTCAACCGTCCGGGCGCGAAGGTCTCTCAAGGCCTGATCGACAACTGGTGGCTGCAGGGCATGCAGGCCGGACACAAGAACACCTATGACTCGATCAAGGCGTTCTCGGAATCCGACATGACCGATGACCTGAAGAAGATTGATCGCCCGACCTTGGTCGTGCACGGTGATGACGACCAGATCGTGCCGATCGACATCTCCGGCCGCGCCACCGCCAAGCTGGTGAAGGGCGCCCAACTGCTGGTGTACCCCGGCGCGCCGCACGGCCTGACCGACACCCACAAGGACCGCCTGAACGCGGACCTGCTGGCCTTCATCCGCCAGTGAGCCTTGCGCGGCGCCATCCCGGCGCCGCATGACCGAGGACCGGACGCGCCTGCGCGCCGTGCCGGTCCCGGTCCCTCCCCGCCACATGCCCCACGCCATGGCGAGCCATCTGCGGCCACGGCCGGCGGAGCACTGGCCGAATCCACGCGCTGAGCGGCCCACCGCCTGCGGCTCAGCCACTCTTCCCCCAATGGATTCGTTGATCCATTGAGCCACCGATCCAGTGATCGGTTGTCCATTCCCAGGAGTTCCACCATGAAGCGTTTCGCCCTGCTCACCACCCTTGCAGCTTCCATCGTCGCCTTGATGGCGGGCCCGGCCGCAGCAGCCGATCTGCCCTCCGTCGTGCTGGTGCACGGCGCCTATGCCGACGGCTCGGACTGGGCCAAGGTCATCCCGCTGCTGCAAGCCAAGGGCATCCACGTGACCGCAGTCCAGAACGGACTCGAATCCCTGGCCGGGGATGTGCAAGCCACCCAACGCGCCATCGGCAACCAGAAGGGTCAGGTCGTGCTGGTCGGCCACTCCTGGGGCGGCACGGTGATCACCGAAGCAGGCAATGACGACAAGGTTGCCGCCCTGGTCTATGTGGCGGCCTATGCGCCGGATGCGGGTCAGGGGACACGGGAACTCTCCGCCGGCTATCCCGCCTCGCCCGGCATCCAGAAACTGGTGGCCGATGCCAACGGCTGGCTGACGTTGCCGCCGGCCGCGCTGGCCGAGGATTTCGCCCAGGACGTGCCCGCTTCGCAAGCCGTGGTGATGGCCGCCACGCAGGGCCCGCTGCAGGTCAAGGCGCTGTCGGACAAGGTCACGGTCGCGGCCTGGAAGACCCGTCCGTCCTACTACATCGTCAGCGCCAACGACCGCATCATCCATCCCGATCTCGAGCGCGCGATGGCCCGCAAGATCGGCGCGAAAGTCACGACGCTGCCCACCAGCCACGTCCCGCAGCAGTCACGCCCCGCCGACGTCGCGGCCGTGATCATCGACGCGGTGAACGCCGTCGCCAAGTGAGCCGCCGAGGGCGCGTCCCCGCGCGCCCCAGCCCAACGCGCAAAGCCTGACGCCGAAGGCCCAGGGGCCACTTGCCTGGCCCTCGCCTTCGCCCTCGCCATCCCCTTGCCCGCCCTGACCGCTCCCGCCTGAAGACCGCCATGACCCACACCATCCAAACGCTCTCCCTCGCCGACGCGAAAGCCATGACCCAAGCGGCCGAAGCCCATGCGGCCACACTCGGCATTCCGTTCTCCATCGCCGTCGTGGACGGTGGCGGTCACCTGCTGAGCTTCAGTCGAGGCGATGGCGGTGCGGTCGGATGCGTCGATCTGGCGATCAACAAGGCCTTCACCGCCGTCGCCTACGGACGCGCCACCGCCGACATCGCGCCGCTGGCCCAGCCTGGCGCGCCGCTCTTCGGCCTCCAGCACAGCCTGAACGGTCGCGCCGTGGTCTTCGGCGGCGGCGTGCCGGTGACGTCCCACGGTGCGGTGATCGGGGCCGTCGGCGCCAGCGCCGGCACGATCGAACAGGACATCAGCGTCGCCATGGCAGCGCTCTCCGCGCTGACGGACACCGCCACGCCGACAGCGCCCCGCGTCCCGACTGCCTCTTGACTCGCTGACCCAGCACTCCTTCCCGAAAGCCTCTCATGACCGCCTACACCGTCACGGCCCGTAACGGCCTCTTCGACACCGCCCCACGCCAGGACCCGGCCCCCGCCGCGCGTCCTGGCACGAACAGCGCCGGCATCAGTCTGGCGGCGGCCATTGCCGTGATCGCGGCGGTAGCGACCAACCTGCGCCCCGGCATCGTCTCGATCGGCCCGGTGCTGGGTCTGCTGCGCAGCGAGTTCCACATCTCCAATGCGCAGGCTTCGCTGCTCACCGCGATTCCCACCCTGTTGATGGGCCTGCTGGCGATTCCCACACCGTGGATGGCCCGTCGCTTCGGTCGCAACCGCGTGATCCTGGTGGCGCTGGCGGTCCTGGGACTGGCCACGCTGTTGCGCGCGTTCTCCACCTCGGCTGTGGTGCTGTTGTTCGCCACCGCTGGCGTCGGCGCGGGGATTGCGGTGGCAGGCGCATTGATCTCCGGCTTCGTGAAGGCGCATCACCCGGGGCGCGTGTCCTTGCTGATGGGCCTGTACGCCGCATCGCTCGGGCTCGGCAGCACGGTGGCCGCGGCACTGACCGGACCGGTTGCCTCTCTCACCGGCGGCTGGCGTGTGGCGACCGCGATGTGGGTGCTTCCCGGACTGGCTGCAATCGCCGCCTGGATCTATGTGTCAAAGGCCGAAGGGGCCTTGGCGTTGCCCGCGCGGGCGGCGACGCAAGTGGCCCATCCGCACCCGGCACGGTCGTGGACGGCCTGGCTGGCGGCGATGTACTTCGCGGCCAACAACTTCCTCTTCTTCGGCCTGCTGGCCTGGTTCGTGCCGATGAACATGGAGTTCGGCGCCTCCCCGGCCACGGCCGGCCTGATGCTCGCGGGATTCACCACCGTGTTCATGTTCTCGAATCCGGTGCCGGCGCTCGTGAGCAAGGGGGCGGACCGCCGGCTGGCCATCGGCCTGTTCGCAGGCGCCTTCATGCTGGGCATTTCGCTGGTCATTGCCTCGCCGCATCAGATCGGCTGGCTGGCGATCGGGCTGCTGGCCTTCGGCATCGGCGGATCCTTCTCCCTGGGCATGACCCTGCCGCTGGACAACACGGTCGATGCCGACCAGGCGAACTCCTGGACCTCCTTCACCCTGGCGATCGGCTACGGCCTCGGTGCGCTCGGCCCCTTGAGCATCGGACTGGTACGGGACATGACCCACAGCTTCGTGCCCGCCCTGTGGCTGCTGGCCGCGGCCGGCGCCCTCAAGCTTGTGCTGACGCCTTTCCTGAGCCCCCGGTTGCCGCATCGCACGGCATGATGCGCAATGCGCAATGCGTGAAGCGTGAAGCGTGAAGCGTGAAGGGTGAGGCGTGGAGCGTTTCAGCCCGACGCCAATGTGGGACCGACAGCGATCTTGACGATCGCCGTTCAGCACGGCGGCCCCCAAAGACAACGCGCCGTCCCAGCCGAAAGGTCGGGACGGCGCGTTGCGTCGCGGAAGCGTCAGAGGCGGTAGACGCCACTGGAGCGTCCGCCGCCCTGAACGGCTTCGCTTAGACGAGGTCGAAGCGGTCGGCGTTCATCACCTTGGTCCAGGCCGCCACGAAGTCCGCGACGAACGAGCCACCGGCGTCATCGCTGGCATAGACCTCGCACAGCGCGCGCAGCACGGCATTGGATCCGAACATCAGGTCGACCCGAGTGCCGGTCCAGCGCAGCGCGCCCGAGGCGCGGTCGCGCCCCTCGAAGACCTCCGCATCCGTCAGGCTGGGCGCCCAGACGGTCGACATGTCGAGCAGGTTCACGAAGAAGTCATTGGTCAGCGCCTCGGCGCGGTGGGTGAAGACGCCGTGCCGCGAGGCGTCCGCATTGATCTCCAGCACCCGCAGGCCACCCAGCAGCACCGTCATCTCGGACGAGGTCAGGTTCAGCAGCAGCGCCTTGTCGACCAGCAACGCAGCGGCCGCCGCGCCGACCGGGGTCTTCTGGAAATTGCGGAAGCCATCCACCACCGGTTCCAGCACCTGGAAGGACGCCACATCTGTCTGGTCCTGGGTCGCATCGGTCCGGCCCGGCGTGAACGGCACGCGGACCGATTGGCCCGCGAGCTTGGCTGCCTGTTCGATGCCCACGTTGCCCGCCAGGACGATCAGGTCGGCCATTGAAACCCGTTTGGTGCCACCGGTGGCGCGGGCGAGCCCGGCGTTGAAGTCGGCTTGCAGCTTCTCCAGCACCGACAGGACATGCGCCAGTCGATCCGGACGGTTGACCGCCCAATCCTTCTGCGGCGCCAGGCGAATGCGGGCCCCGTTGGCGCCACCGCGCTTGTCGGAGCCGCGGAAGGTCGACGCCGAAGCCCACGCCGTGGACACCAGTTGCGCCACCGACAAGCCGGAGGCGCCGATCTTGGCCTTCAAGGCCTCGATGTCGGACGCGTCGATCAGCTCATGATCGACCGCGGGCACCGGGTCTTGCCACAGCAGCACTTCCTGCGGCGCGTCCGGGCCGAGGTAGCGAGCCCGCGGTCCCATGTCGCGGTGGGTCAGTTTGAACCAGGCGCGGGCGAAGGCATCGGCAAAGGCTTGCGGATCGGCGTGAAAGCGGCGCGAGATCCGCTCATAGTCCGGGTCCACGCGCAGGGCCAGATCGGCGGTGGTCATCATCGGCTGATGTCGCAGCGTGGGATCGTGGGCATCGACCACGGTGCCCGCGCCCGCATCGCCGACCGGCTTCCACTGATGGGCGCCGGCAGGACTTCGGGTCAGTTCCCATTCGTGGCCGAACAGGGTGTCGAAGTAGCCGTTGTCCCAGGTGGTGGGATTCGGCTTCCAGGCGCCTTCGATCCCGCTGGTGATGGTGTGCTGGCCGCGGCCGGTGCCGAAGCTGTTGTGCCAGCCCAGGCCTTGCTGCTCGATCGCGGCGCCTTCGGGTTCGGCACCCACCTGCGCCGCATCGCCCGCGCCGTGCGCCTTGCCGAAGGTGTGGCCGCCGGCCACCAGGGCGACGGTCTCTTCATCGTCCATGGCCATGCGGGCGAAGGTCTCGCGGATGTCGCGGGCCGAGGCGAGCGGATCGGGCACGCCATCCGGACCTTCCGGATTCACATAGATCAGGCCCATCTGCACCGCGGCCAACGGGTTCTCCAGCTGCCGATCACCGGAATAGCGGCTGTGCGGCTCGCTGCTGCTGGCCAGCCACTTGGCTTCGGCGCCCCAGTTGATGTGGTCCTCGGGCTCCCAGACGTCGGTGCGGCCACCGGCGAAACCGAAGGTCTTGAAGCCCATCGATTCCAACGCCACATTGCCGGCGAGGATCATCAGGTCGGCCCAGGAGATCCGTCGGCCGTACTTGCGCTTGATCGGCCAGAGCAGGCGGCGGGCCTTGTCCAGGTTGCCGTTGTCCGGCCAGCTGTTCAGCGGCGCGAAACGCTGCTGGCCCGACCCGCTGCCGCCACGGCCGTCCGCCGTGCGGTAGGTGCCGGCGCTGTGCCACGCCATGCGGATGAACAGCGGCCCGTAATGGCCATAGTCCGCAGGCCACCACGGCTGCGAATCGGTCATCAGGGCGAGCAGGTCCGCCTTCAGGGCAGGCAGATCCAGACGCGCGAATTCGGCCTTGTAGTCGAAGTCATCGCCCATCGGGCCGGTGCCGGGCGTGGAATGACGCAGGACGCTGACGTCGAGTTGGTCCGGCCACCAGTCCTTGTTGGTGCGGGCCTTCGGTGGGGGGGTCTTGCCGGAGAACGGGCATTGGCTTTCGGTGGTCATCGGCGCTTTCCTCTGCAGCTGAATGGCCGGCGCGCAGCCCCTGCTGCGACGTCGGCGTCTTGAAAAATGATTGGGAGAACCGACCACCCATGGCCGTCGCGGGCGCCAGCGCGCCGCATCGGCCAAGCGGGGCAGGGTCAACCGACCTGGGAGGCGGACGCCGCGATCTGCTCGAGCATGGCGGCGACATCCACCGACTCCTGTTCGGTGATGCCGGACCAGAGCTCAACACCCCTCAGGTGATCCGCAAAGCACTCGGCCTCGGCGCGGAAGGCATCGACGCTGTGGAACTCCATCGTCTCGAACACGGGCGACCCATCCGCCGCATGGCGCTTCAGGCGCAGCGTGAGCGGCGTGTTGCCTGGCGTTCCGTTGGAATAGTTCGCCTCGATCACGCCGTTCTCACAGGCGATCACGGCAAACCGATGGGAGCTCGCGCCGAAGTTGCAGGCGATCTGCGCCATCAGGCCGTCCGCGAAGGCGAGGTTGGCCAACACCGCGGTGTCGACCGATTGGGCACCACGCTGCGCGAAAGCCTGGACCTGCGTCGGTCTTGCACCCGCGATGGCCCGCACCAGGCTGATCGGATAGGCGCCCGCATCCATCAAGGCACCACCGGCCAGGTCCGGGCTCAGACGGATGTCCTCCGGATTGGTCAGCTTGAAGCCAAAGCACGCCTGGATGGCGACGGGTCGGCCAAGTTCACCGGAGCGGATCAAGCGGAGCAACTCGATCGACTGGGGCTGCGCACGGTAGGGATAGGCCTCGACCAGTTGCCGCCCATTCGCACGGGCGGCGTCATAGATGGCCCGGGCATCGGCGGCGGTGCCGGTCAGGGGTTTCTCGCACAGCACGTGCTTGCCGGCTTCCACCGCCCGGATGCACCACGTCTTGTGCATGCTGTTGGGCAAGGCGATGTAGACCGCCTCGACGTCCGGGTCGGCCAGCAGATCGGCGTAGGCATCCGTCGCACGGGCGATGCCGAACTTGCTGGCGAAGGCCTCGGCACGCGCCATGTTGCGACTGGCGACCGACGTCAATCGGACCTTCGGAGAGCTCGAGGATTCCCTCGCAAAGGCGGAGGCCACCAGGCCGGTGCCAAGAATCCCGAAACTCACAGGGTTGGATGGGCTCATGAATCAGAACTCGCTTCTTGGAAAGACGTCGAACGCCGTCGCACGACATGGAAGGACATCAGCGGTGCCTGCACGAGGCGGACACCGCTGATGATGCGGAGATCAGTCACGCCGAGCGAGGCGATGCACCGCCTCGCTCGGTCGCTGGCGGTCAGTCGCAGCTGTAGCGCGAACTGCCGTCCAGGTCGAGCGGCAACACCAGGGTGCGGATGTTGGCCGCGCGGGATGCGGCGCAGAGCTTGTCGCGGGCGCCGCTCGTGTTCTTGGCGTACTTGGTCGCGTATTCCGCGTTGAACACGGGCTTGTTCTTCGAGGTGAACGCGGTGTAGACGCCGCATTCCGAGTACTCGTTGCACTGCTCGTTGATCGCGAAGTCGAAATACGGCTCCAGGGCGGCCACCTGGTCGACGTCGTTCTTCAGCGCCACCGCGAGGCCGCGGGCATGGGCCTGCGTCGCCAGGAACTTGTTGTAGTCCAACTGATGGGCGGCGGTGAGCGGGAAGCCGCTGCTGTTGCTGTAGCCATCGACGTTGTCGGGCTCCACGCCGTCACAGCCCTTCTGCTTGGCCAGGTCCAGGCGCGCGACCATGACGCTGCGCACGGTCGTCGAGCGCGTGTCCAGCCAGTACTCGCCGGGCCATCCGTCCAGTCCCTTGCCCTTGTCCGAAGCCTGGAAGAGCGCGTAGTCGGCGCGCCAGTTTTCCGCGCTGCCGGCGGAGAAGTAGCACACCACCTTGCGGCCGGCGGCCTTCAGTTGGGCGATGGTGGCGGCATCGGTGTTGAAGAGGTCGATGTCAAGGACGGTCGCGTTGACCTTGGTGTCCAAGGTGCCCGTCAGCTGCCAGTGCCACGACGTGTTCACGGTCGGCTTGTACCAAGTGCCCGGTGCAGGTGCAGGTGCGGGAGAAGGCGCAGGCGTTGGTGCCGGAGCCGGAGCCGGCGTGGGCGCGGGTGCCGGTGCGGGCGTCGGCGCGGGTGCGGGAGCCGGCGTGGGCGCTGGTGCTGGTGCTGGTGCAGGTGCAGGTGCAGGTGCGGGTGTCGGAGCAGGTGCGGGAGCCGATGTGGCCGACGCGGTCAGTGCGAACACCTCCCTGGTGTTGCTGCTGCTGCAGGTGGCAGTTGAGAAGCCGAGGTTGCCCAGCTTCGTCGGCGCCACCAGGCACAGGCCGCTGGCCATGTTGCGCAGCTCCACTTGCTTCGGATCTGCCTGCACCACCAGTTGGAACTGCTGCTTGGTGCTGCCATCGCAGCTGTCGAGCTCCACATAGGCGCCCGCGCGGGTGCTGCTGGGCTTGAGGCAGGCGCCGGACACGCCGGCGGACTCGATGGTGTAGACGCCCGAGCTGCCGGACACCGGACGGAAGACGAAGTTCTGGGCGGTGCTGCCGCTGCAGTTGCTGAGCTTGACGTCCCAGCTGGACGACACCGCCTCGGTGCACGCATTGAGGCTGACGGCGACCAGCGGCGTGGTGGTGGTGGGCAGCGCGGCCGCAGCGGCCTGGATGGAGACGCGGCCCCGGCCAGTGGTGTCCGAGCTCGCGTCGGCGTCCGCCGAGGCGGCCGTCGCCGTCACCGACGTGGCTGCCTTGAACACGCTGGTGCCGGCATCATTGTCCGAGCCGCCGCCGCAGGCAGTCAGCAGTCCCAGCGTGGCGAAGCTGCTCAGGATCACAGCGACCTGCGACAGGCGGCCGGGGCTGGGGACGCGTCCCTCGGCGGTGCGGCATCGTGTGCCAGTATCGGCGTGGATCGGGGGCGCTGGTGCGCGGAGTTGGACTCGGTGAGCCATGTTTGCCTCTGTTGTGATGGGGGGGAAGGGATCCAGAGATGGACGGCGCGACTGTGCGTGCCAAAGCGTGCCGTTGCAGTGACCGTTGTCCGAGCGTGTTACGACACGTTGAGGCGCTCCGTGCTCATCACCGTCACCTGGCGGACGAACAGACCTGGACTCCAGCCGCCCACCAAGATTGAACTGGCCGCAGTCTGGCGCGAGCGAGCACCGGCCGGATTGAACAATCCTGCTAAGAAGCGCCGCCTCGACAGCCCGCAGCACGCGCGGAGCGATCAGCAAAACGGGCGGCAAGCCCGTCGGCATCGGGCTCGCGAGGCACGGCGCCGATCATGTCAGCGCTCAACCATTCGTTACCAAATCCACTTCATCGGTGTCGGCTGCCCACCGCAGTCTGACCGTCACAACGCGGCCATGCTGCGGCGCCCACGCACGCTGTCACCACCGACCCCGTGCCCCCTCCGGCGTGCCATCACCCCTGCGTCTGCAATTGAGTCTTCAGCATGTGTGCGACCTGCGTGCGCATCCAGGTGTGGCTGACGTCGGTATCGAATCGACGATGCCACGCGAGCACGATGGGTGCGGCGGGCAGTTCCAGCGGCAGCGGCCGCGTCACCACCTCCCACGCGGCGCACATCGGTGCACACAGGGTGCGGGAGACGATGGTCACGAAGTCCGAGCGTCCCACGACCTCCAGCGCCGCCGCCGCCGTGGGCAGCGATGCCACCACGTGGCGCGTCAGGCCCAGGGCCTCGAAGGCCTCGTCCAGACGGTCATGCAGTCGTCCTCGTCGCGACACATTCAGATGGGCCAGCGAGGCCAGCTTCTTGGGCGTGAGTCGCGCGCACGCCTGCGGATGACCTCGCCGAAGGGCGACGACCAGCTCATCCGCACCGATCACTTCATGGGTGACCTCCGGCTGCGTCGGGAGGGTCGAGCCGAGTTCCAGGTCGACCTCGTTGCGCAGCTCGTCGAAGCCGCCGGACGCCGCCTCGCCCAGAAAGCGCATGCGCACCGACGGCGCGCTGGTGCGCACGGCGGCGAGCAGGGCGGGAGCGAGCGCGGCCAGCAGCGCGTCGTGGCCGCGCAGGGTGAAGACGCGGTCCAGGGTGCCGAGGTCCAGCGCATTCGCCGGCCTCAAGACGCTGCTGGCCTCCTGCACCAGCGCGCGCACCTGCGTGCGGATCGAGAGTGCGTAGGGCGTCGGCACCATGGAGCGTCCGGCGCGCACCAGGATGTCGTCGCCGGTGACATGGCGGATGCGCGCCAGGGTGCGGCTGACGGCGGGCGGCGTGAGGTGCAGACGCACGGCCGCCGCCGCCACGCTGTTGTGCTCCAGCAGCGCATCGAGCGCGGTGAGTAGATTGAGGTCCATTGCGTCTGCGTAATGAAGTGATTGCCGAAAGGTCACTGGACGGCGCGGGGCCGTTTCCCTAACGTCGCGGCCCGAACGCTGAGGCGGTGACACCGTTGTCCCCGGCAGCGATTGCGGACCGATCGAAGTTGCCCTTGTCTATGAGCGCTGCCGTCAAGCTTTGGCGTGACCACGAGTTGTGCGTGGAGTTCCTGAGCGCCTCGCGCGTGGCCCACAAGTTCAGCACACATGCCCATCCGGAGCTGGTCATCGCCTACTTCGAAGGCGGCGTGCAGACCTTCCAGGCCGCTGGCCGCCGGTGGGTGGCGCAGGCCGGCGATCTGCTGATCTTGCCCCCCGGGCTGGCCCACGATGGCGCGCCCGTCGCGGCCGAGGGTTACAGCTACCGCGCCATCTATGTGGATGTCTGCGCCCTGTCGCGGCTGTGGATGACCGACGCCCGCCTGCGCATGCCGACCGCCCCGGTATTGCTCAGCGGCAGCGCCTTGGTGCCATGTGCGCTGGCGGTGCACCGACGGATCGAAACCCGGGGTGACAGCGCGCTGGGCCGACAAGAGCTGCTGTTCCGGCTGCTGCAGCGCAGCCTGATGGCCGGCCTGTCGACACCGGAATCCGCCTCGCGTCGCGCCCATCCCCGGCAGCCCAAGGCCGCGGCGCTCGCTCGGGACTATCTGCATGCACATTTCGCCGAGGACGTCCGAACGGCCGACCTGGCTGCGATCGCAGGCATCAGCGAATCCCGTCTGACTCATGTGTTCTCCGAAGCCTTCCACTGCTCGCCGGCGGTGTATCACACCGCGCTGCGTCTGTCGGCCGCACGCACGCTGATCCGCGCTGGCATTCCTCTGGCGCAAGCGGCGTCTGAAGTCGGCTTCGCGGATCAGGCCCATCTGACGCGTCGCTTCAAAGCGGCCTTTGGCGTCACTCCGGGGCAGATCGTCTGACGGCTCGCACGGGACCGGCATCCCCAAGACAAGGCGACATGAGCGGCCACCGGCGAACCGAGCACCAGCAACGCGCGGGCTCGACACCGACGATGGCCGTTCGTTTCATCCAAGGGCCCTCGCGTCCGCTCATTGACGAATAAAGGCGAGCAAGTCGGCGTTCAGACGATCCTTGTGGGTGTCGGTCAGGCCGTGCGGCGCACCCGGATACTCGATGAGCTGTGCCCCCTTGACCAACTTCACCGCAGCGCGTCCCGAGATGTCGATGGGCACGATCTGGTCGTCATCACCGTGCACGACCAAGGTCGGGCGATCAATCTTCTTCAGGTCATCGGTCATGTCGGATTCCGAGAACGCCTTGATGGAGTCATAGGTGTTCTTGTGTCCGGCCTGCATGCCCTGCAGCCACCAGTTGTCGATCAGGCCTTGGGAGACCTTCGCGCCCGGACGGTTGAAGCCGAAGAACGGACCGGCCGCGATGTCCTTGTACAGCTGGGCGCGGTTGGCCAACTGGCCGGCGCGGATGCCGTCGAACACCTCAATCGGCACGCCGTTGGGGTTCTTCTCGGACTTGATCATCACCGGCGTGACCGCCGACACCAGCGCCACCTTGGCCACCCGCGAGGTGCCATGCCGGCCGATGTAGCGGGCGACTTCGCCGCCGCCGGTGGAGAAGCCCACCAACACCGCATTCTTGAGGTTCAGCGTCTCGATGACGGTGGACAGGTCATCGGCGTAGTGGTCCATGTCGTTGCCTTCCCAAGGCTGGGTCGAACGTCCATGGCCACGGCGATCGTGGGCGATGACGCGATAACCCTGGCTGGCCAGAAAGATCATCTGGCTTTCCCAACTGTCCGAGCTCAGCGGCCAGCCGTGGCTGAAGACGATGGGCTGGCCGTCACGCGGGCCCCAGTCCTTGTAGTAGAGCTGAACACCGTCATTGGCTGTGATGTAGGGCGTGGTCATGATCGTGGCGCTTTCTCAGATGGGCGAGGTCGATCGGGGTGCCCGATGAAGGCACCACGAGATGAAATCAATTCGGGGGGGCGATGAGCCGACGCGGGCGCGCGTCGGCTCATCGCAGATGGGCTCAGGCCGCAGCGAGGCGGCTGATCAGCACCTGGGCGGCTTCGGCCGAGGAGCCGGGGTTCTGGCCGGTGATGAGTAGGCCGTCGGTGACGACGTACGAGCCCCAGTCCGCGCCCTTGGAGTAGACGCCGCCCTTGGCGATCAGCATGTCTTCCACCAGGTAAGGCACGACCTGGGTCAGGCCCACGCCTTCTTCCTCGGTGTTGGCGAAGCCGGTGACCTGCTTGCCTTCGACCAGCGGACGGCCGTTGGGCGCCTTCACATCGCGCAGCACGCCGGGGGCGTGGCAGACCAGGGCGACCGGCTTGTCGGCGGCGATGAACGATTCGATCAGCGCGACGGAGCGCGGATCTTCGGTCAGGTCCCACAGCGGGCCGTGGCCGCCGGGATAGAACACGGTGTCGAAGTCGGCCTGGGAGACCGAGTCCAGGCGCACGGTGTGGGCGAGCTGGGCGGTGGCGTCGGCATCGTTCTCGAAGCGGCGGGTCAGCTCGGTCTGGAACATCGGCTCATTGCTCTTGGGATCGAGCGGCGGCTGGCCGCCCTTGGGCGAGGCCAGCACGATCTCGGCGCCGGCTTCCTTGAACGCGTAGTACGGCGCGGCCAGCTCTTCCAGCCAGAAGCCGGTCTTGCGGCCCGTGTTGCCGAGTTGATCGTGGGAGGTGAGGACCATCAGAACTTTCATTTCAATCTCCTAAAGCAAGAATTTGAACAACCTAGACCAGTCTACTAGTCGTTTGGCCTGAAAAAACACCTCAGCGAGGTGGCGGGTTGAGCGCAGCACGGCAGCACCGTCCTGCGGCCTGTTGCCGGGATGGCCGGGGTCGTTTCACCGGGCCCGCTCTTCAACAGCGCATGGGCTCATGATAACGATTAAATAGACCAGTCGTCTAGTGATTCTTGAAAAGTCTTTGTGGTCTCTTCAAGGCGCCCTGCCCTGCCCTCAAACGGCTTGCCTGCGGCAGGGCCTGCGCGACCGGTTCGAGGGCGGCCCGAGTGCGTCGGCGTCGCACCGCGGTTGCAGCGCCCTGCCGCGATCCCTGGGCGCCGCGGATGACCGTCAGCCTTCCAGCGGCACCGCCACACGACCGGCGAACTTGGGCGCCTCTGCCTCATCCAACATGGCGGCGGCGACCGTGGCGCGACTGATGCTGGCGGGAAAGAAGCGCGCCGGTATCTGCGCCAGCCCGACCGCGCGCCTTGCCGCGCTGATCGGGCGATTCGACAACGGCCCCGCATGAAAGACCGTGCCGCCCGCGCTCAGGACCCGCGAGTCCGCCGCGACCTTGTCGGGCAGGTCCCGGCGCAGGGCGAGGCCCAGAAGCGTCCGCACGGCCCAGCCACCGACCTGCGCCGACGCACCGGTGCCGAAGGCTCCGAGCCAGAGGATGCGTGCAGGCCGGGCCGCTACACACGCGCGTGCGCCGGCGTCCAGCACGCCCAGCGGGCCGCCCTTGACGGTGCCCAAGGCCGACAGCACGGTGACATCAGGCGTGATCGCCTGGCGCAGCGATGCCGGATCGAACGCGTCGACACGCACCAGCTGAAGCTGCGCCTGCGGCGCCAGACGAGATTGCGCGGGATCGCGCATCAGCGCCACGACGTGATGCCCACGACGCAGCGCCTGGCGGACCAGTTCCTGGCCGGTGCGGCCATTCGCGCCAAGGATGGCGAGTTTCATGCCAGCTCCACCTGCTCGTGGCCGTTGAGCGCATGAACGGCGGCGGCATGCAGATGCGGTGCGGTCATCAGGATGTCCGGGGCGCCCGTAGCCCACGGGGTGCCATCGATCCGGCTGACGACGCCGCCCGCCTCGGTCACGATCAGCCAGCCCGCTGCCACGCCAGGGAGCACGGGGCAGTATTGCCAGAACACATCGTTCTGGCCGCGCGCCAGCTGCATCATCGGGAAGGTGGACGGGACGGTCATGCGCACCAGCAGCGCGTGATGAAGCATGTGGGTGATGGAGGCACCAATGGGGCCGTAGGTCTGCACCTGTTGCGCTTCGGCCTGCCCGGTGGTGGCGATGGCGGCATCGAGCCGGGACTTCGCGCTGACATGGATGGCCGCGCCGTTGCAGCGGGCGCCGCCGCCGCGCACGGCCGTCCAGGTCAACGCCTCCAACGGTTGATGAACGACCGCCGCCACCGGCCGCTGCTCCCGCATGAGGGTGAGGCTGACGCCCCAATCGCGAAGACCATGGACATGGTTGACGTTGCCCTCCACCGCATCGACCACCCACCACTCGCCGTCCGGCAATGGGGCGCTTTCGACTTCGTTGGTGAGCCATCGGGCCTGGGGACGCAGTGCCATCAGGGCCCGTTGCAGGCCATCGGCCACGCGGTCCTCGTTGGCGGCCACGCCGGCGATCAGGGCTTCACGGCTGTCGGGACGTGCATCGGTCGAAAAGGCCGCGAGCAGCCGGCTGCCGGCGTTCTGGGCGACGCCGATCATCGCGTCCAGCAAGAGAAGGTCGCTGTCGGCGCTGGACAGGGACGGGACAGGATCAAACATCTGCGAATTCCTCGTGCGGGGATGAAGCACGTGGCCGCACGATAGGGAGGGCGGGAGATGGCGTCCAGTGCACTTTCGGCAAGGAATCAGTGATTCAGATGCATCTCAGAAGCTGTCCCCCTTTGCCATTGGGGCAACGAGGCCCCTCGCGCTTCAATCCCCGGAACAACGAATACTGCGGCCCGCACAAGCCGCCGCGCTGAAGAACGCCGCCAGGCGCAGCACCGTCTGCGCCATGCCCTTGCCGCCCTGCCCGCCTGGTCCCCCATGCCGTGCGTGCAGCGCCAGCAGCTCATGGACCAGGGCCTGAGCCTGCTCCGGATAGAGGCTGCTGTCGCTATAGAAGCGGGACCACAGCGCGTTGAGCTGAGGGAAATCGCCGGCCGAGGCGGCAGCCAGCGTGAAGAGCGGCGTCTCGTGCTCGTGGATCACCTCGCGGCGATCGCCGACGTACATGTCGAAGGCCATGGGGATGTCGTGCAAAGGATGATGGGGAGTCGGATGGTGCGGCAACTGCCGCGGACGGTGAGCGTCGCGCGGTCCGCGCTCAGATCGGCGCGATCCGGATCTCGGTGAGCTGCCAGTTGGCGAAGCCGCGGCGCTCGAACACCAGCGAGGTGCGACGGTCATCCGGCTGATCGGCCTTGCGCAGATGCAAGAGGAATTCGTTGACGCCACGGCGCTCGGTCGACCAGACCGGATCGCTGCGGCCAGCGCCGGCGTCCGCGCCCTCGCCCGGCGCTTGGGGTTCGCCGGACGGGCGATCCTCTTTCGGATTCGGGAGCAGCTTGCCCTCTTGCATGACACGCATCACCGCCGTGGGTTGAACGAAGGTGTCCACCATCCGGTCCACCACGGCCAGGGCGAGCATCGAGCCCAGCGCGGCGCCGGACTTGCCGAGCGGGCTGTCGGACTGGGCCGACTGTCCCGCACGGCCTTCGATGGCAGCGGCCAACTGGCGCTTCAGGCTTTCACGCAGCCGGGGGTAGTCGACGTGCTCATTGAATGCTTCGGCGTCGCTCGACTTGGCGGCCTCTCGCATCTGATGAAGGGCGAGGAAGGGCGACCAATACCAGTAGCCGGCGAGCCCGATAAGCGCGGCCGCCACGGCGACCTTGAGAACGGTGGGTTTGTTCATGGCGACATCCTCGCAGAGAGCGGCAGCCTTTTGGAAGGACCGGCCCGCACTCGTTCAATGAGCGTCGTCCAATGCTTCCAGCCCCGTCTCCGGGCTCAAGATGATGCGCGCCCGACGTCCGGGGCGCCCGGCCCCGCTGCAGGCCACCCATTCACGGCCTCACTCAGATCCGTCCATACGACGCCGCGATCCCTTGCAACTGCGCATCCACCTGCCGGCGCGCCAGGGCCCCGCCGACGGGCGCGTCGCTGCGGCTTCCACCGCTGTCCATCACCTGCATGCCGCCGGAAACCACGGCGCCCGCAGCGAGCCGCTCGGCCATGCCCTTGGCGGCCGCGGCCACCGTCTCGCCGCGGGTGACGTCGGTATCTGCCGTCACCGCCTTCTGAGACCAGCGCTGGGCGCCCTTGCGTCCTTGCTCCGCAGCGCCCTCCAGACCCTGCTTGGCCGCCTGCGATGCGCCCTTCCCGCCGACCAGCCCCGCGAGCGTGGCCGCCGTGCCGATGCCGGCGGCAATCCCTTGCGCCTTCACATCGCCGCCTTCAATGGCGGTGGCGCCCACCTTGGCACCGCCCTCGGCCATGCTGAGCCCCACCGCCCCGGCACCCGCCAGCCAACTCACCCCCGGAATGCGCAGATTGGCCACCGCGCCCAGCGCGCCGGATGCCAGACCGGCCACGAAGCCGACGCCCTTCAACAGCCCCGCACCGAAGTCCGCCAGACCGCCGCCTTTCTTGTGCTTGAAGTCCGGCTGATTGAATTGGCCCTCCAGCATGTCGCGGGTGGCGCTCAAGCTGAAGTCCGCCGGTGAGGTGGCCGCCGTGTGCGCCGACGCCACCGTCTTGTTCATCTTGCTCAACCACGCATTGAGGTCGCCCTCGCCGATCTTCTTGTCGTTGGCGGGATGGATCAGGTTGCCGCCGTGCTGGTGCTTGCCGTTGTCCAGCATGGCAAAGAGCATCTTGTTGCCGAGCAGTTCGCGCGCGGCCTCGCGCACCTGCGGATCGGCCTGGTCATCGTTTGCCTGCTTCTTCAAGGTCTCGGGCGTGAGGCTCTTGCCGCCGAAGAAAACGTCTCGATGTGTCGACAAGGTGTTGAGCGTGTCGTGCTCTTTCTGCGTGAGCTGGATCTTGTCGTCGCTCCGGTTCAGCAGCTTGTCCTTGCGGAGGGACTTCTCCGGATCGCAGCCGAAGTCGCGCTGCCAGGCGGCGGGGTTGTCCACATAAAACTGGGCCGCCGCCTGAAGCTGGGGCGGGCATTTGCCGGCGCCTGCGGTCCCGTTGGCAATGTCTCGCAGAGCCTCGCGCGAGACCTTCTTGGGCAGCTCGTCGGAATACTTGAAGAGCTCGCGCATCGCGTCGTTAGACGTCATCGGGCGCGGGCCGGCCTGCCCTTCGGGCGCGTCCGACGGCACATAGTTCTGGGTGTACTCGCGCGCCTTCGCTTCCGCATAGGCGCGCTGTCCAGGCATGTGCTTCTGCGCGTCGTTGATGCCTTTGGCATTCAGGGTGCCGCCCGGCATCACGGCCTTCTGAAGCCCGGGTTTGCGCAGCAATTCATCGAGCGCGCGCTTCAGGTCGGGCGGTGTCGTGGCGTCGCTCGCCATGGCGCGCAACGCCTCGGGATCCGCCTTTTTGAAGCGGGCCTCGTGACGACCCAGGATGGCCACGACGTCGTGATCGGTGGGGCGCCGCGCGGTGCACGTCTCCGTGGCCGCGAAACGTCGAGCATCCTGAACTGATCCCATTGATGAACCCAAGCGCGCATTCGTCGCGAATGCCAGGGCCAGCTCGTCCCCTCGCGGCGTCGAGGCCAGACCTTGGCCTGCAGGCGCGGAAGAGGTCGATCGCTGGGAGACGAGCCCGCCGATGACCGCCGAATCGGCGCACGGCGCCGTCGTCGGCATCGCCACCGCTTGCGTGTGGGTCCGCGTGCCCAGACCCAGCGTCGGCTGGGGAGGGTGTCCGCCCTCCAAGCCTGTGCGCATGCCCTGCCGCAAGAGGCTCGCCGCATCGCCGAACGCGGCCGCGCGCTCAGCGCCGATCGACGCGCGCTCCAGACAGCTTCGGGAGGTCGCCTTCAACAACGCCTGCAGCAGCGGCTGCAGCGCCATCACCTGCGGCGCGAGCACGGCGTGGGCAGCACTGTCAGGGGCGGTTGGACCTGCGGTTCTGGCGGCGGTGGCGATGCGGTGGGACATGCCGGTCCTTGTGGAGGCAGATTCCCGTGATTCGATCCCCGCGCCGCCGGGGCAGCCGATGCGGTGCGATGCGCTGTCCGGCGAAGCGAAGTCCTTGGGGCTGAATCAAGGCCGGATTCCGGCCAGCCCAACGGTGACGGTCGTATGAAAAACGGATGACGGCGGCCTGCGGCGTGGGCTCGTTCACAGGAGTCTGGATTTTCAGGAGCCCCTCGCTGCAACATATGGAAACAGACATCGACGCTCTCTACATTGCGGCCGAGTCGACACGACGCCCGCTTCGAGGTCCGCGTGTCACCCCCATCAACGGCATCGGCCGCTGATGGGGTCCTTTCGGTCGTTGTTGAGAGAGTCATGCATGAACATCCGAGCCCGCATCCTGCTGCTCGTGGCGGCATCGTTCCTGGCCCTGCTGACGGTGGGCGCCCTGGCCATGTACCAGGCGCGCAAAAGCGAACGAGAAGTCCGTTTCGTCACAGAAACCGTCGTGCCCAGCGCCATCAAGTCGGTCGCGCTGCTGACCAAACTCAAAGAGGTGCACATTGCTGCGCTGGGCATGGTCTCCGCCCCTGACGAAGCCACCATTCGGCAGGCCTATGAGGAGACCGCCCATCGCCGCGACGCCTTGAGCAAGGCCGTGGACGAGCTGGACGCGCAGTCCGATTCCAAGGCGCAGCGCGGTCTGGTCGAGCTGGTCCGTGAGAGTCAGAAGAACTATTTTCAATCGCTGGACGACACCGCCAAGTTGGCGCTCGCCGGACAGCGCGACGTGGCGCAGGCCAACATGGCCGCGACGGTGGACCAATATCTGCGCGAGCAAGGCGAGGCGCTGGGCACACTCGACATCGAGAAGAACCGCAGCAAGGACGAGGCGATCCGCAAGCTCAACGAGCGCTTGAGCGCCACGCTGGTGATGCTGGCGATGGTCACCCTCGCCGCGCTGGCATTCCTGGGCGTCATCGGCTTCGTGCTCTACCGCCGCATCGTCGCGCCCATCGGCGACATGCAGGCGTCGATGACCCGCATCGCCACGACGCAGGATTTCTCGCATCGGGTCCAGGTCGAACGCGACGACGAGATCGGCAAGTCACTGCAGGCCTTCAACCTCATGATCGAGAAGATCGAGGAAAGTGCCGCCCAGGTCCGACGCAAGACCGCCGACATCCACGCGATGCTCGACAACATCCCGCAAGGCATCCTCGCCATCGAGTCTGGCGGCCGGATCCATCCGGAGGTGTCGCAGCATCTGGCGATCGTCCTGGAGCGCACCGATGTGGCCGGCCAACTCGCCATGGAGGTGCTGTTCGCCGACACCGACCTGGGTGCCGATGCGCTGTCGCAGGTCGACGCCGCGATCGCGGCCTGCATCGGCGAGGATGCGATGAACTTCGAGTTCAACGCCCACCTGCTGCCCGCCGAGATCGAGAAGACCATGGCCGACGGCCGGGTCAAGATCCTCGACCTGAACTGGTCGCCGATGATGAATGAGCAGGATCAGGTCGACCGCCTGCTGGTGTGCGTGCGCGACGTCACCGACCTGCGTGCGCTGGCCCGCGCCGCGCAGTCGCAGCGCCGCGAGCTGGGCATGATCGGCGAGATCCTCGGCGTGCATCAGGAGAAGTTCCAGGCCTTCTGCGCCGACGCGACCACGCTGCTCGACGAGAGCTGCGACGTCGTCGAACACGCCGAGGGTGCCCCGCCGAGCGAGCGCGTGGACGCGATCAATGTGCTGTTCCGCAATGTCCACACGGTCAAGGGAAACGCCCGAACGCACGGACTGCTGCAACTGGCAGACGCGGGCCACGAGGTGGAGGAACACTTCGACCGTCTGCGTGCCGGACTGGAGGACTGGGACGCCTCGTCGCTGAACGTCCGATTGGCCGGTCTCCGCCAGGTCCTCCACGAATACCGCCACTTGAGCGAAACCAAGCTCGGACGCCACGGCCCGGGCCGCCGCGGCGATGTTGAGAAATTCGCGCTGATTCCGCGCGAGCAGGTCAGGTCGTGGCAGCGGCTGCTGGAATCGATGGGGGACACCGCCGCCGGCGCGAACCTCGCGCAGTCGCCGGCCTGGCAGCGGTTGCGGGCATCGATGGCGCGAGTCGGCACCGAAACCCTCGGTGAGCAGTTGGCCCCGGTGCTCGACTCGCTGCCGCAATTGGCGGCGCAACTCGGCAAGGAAGCGCCCGAGGTGCAGGTCGACGACCACGGTATGCGGCTGCATGCGCAGATCGGAGGCACGCTGCGCAACGTCTTCGTACATCTGTGCCGCAACGCGATCGACCACGGCATCGAGCCGGCGCTGGCGCGCATCGCCGCAGGCAAGCGCGCGGCGGGACAGATCGTGATCTCGGCGCAGCAGGTGGAGGGACGTCTTCGCATCGAGATCGTCGACGACGGTCGCGGCCTGGCGCTGGACCGCATTCGCGAGCGCGCGCTGGCGCTCGGCCTGATCGACGTGTCGGCAGAGATGCCGTCGGTGGCGCTGGCCGAACTGGTCTTCTCGCCCGGTTTCTCGACGGCCGATCAGGTGACGGAGGTGTCTGGACGCGGTGTCGGCATGGACGCCGTCCGCGCCTTCCTGAATGCCGAAGGCGGGGACATCGCGCTCGTGCTGGCGCGCGACGCGATTCCAGTGAACGGTTATGTGCCTTTCCGTACCGTCATCACCCTGCCCGAGCGTTTCGTGGTGCCGGCCGACATCGGCATGACCGAGGAGCCGATCCATGCTTGAGTTCGGCATCGGACTGCTGCTCGGATTGGTGGCCGCGGCCGGCGTGTACTGGCGCCTGCGGCGACGCCTGAAAGAGCAGGACGCTCTTGCGGAAGACGCCCGGGTAATGCGTCTCCGCGCTGACGAGCTGACACACGAGCTGGCGGCGCTGACGGCGCGTGCGGCGCAAGATGCGGAAGCCGCCGCGTTGGCGCGGGCCGAGGCCGTGCAGGCACTGGAACGGTTGCAACGCCAGCAGGTTGAAGACAGCCTGCGGCACACGAGCGCGCAGGACCGCCTGGTGCAACTGCTGAGCGGCAACGGCCAGGTGGCCCAGGACATCGGTGAACTGATGAAGATCGAGCAAACCTTCGAGCGCTGGCACCACGCCATGGATGCGCTGCTTTCCCACAACAAGGGCATGCACGACAAGAACGGCGACTTCGCCCGGATCGTGCGCCACATGATCATCGTGACGCTGAACGCGTCGATCGAAGCGGCCCGCGCCGGCGAATCGGGCCGCGGCTTCGCGGTGGTGGCCGAAGAGATGCGCAAGCTGGCCTCGGATGCGGCCAAGCTCTCGCAGGACTACGGCAACGCGCTGCATGAGAACGACCTCATCACCACCTCTACCTTCCAGGATGTGCAGGCCTCGGGGCGACTGATCATGGGAGCGCTGACCGGGCTGGAACTGGCGAACCGTCGACTGCTCGACGTCTCGGCGGGGTGAGCGCGCGATGAACATCAGCGATCGAGCCAAACAGGGCTTCGACCAGTTCGTTCAGCACTGCATGCGCACGACGCTGGTGCCGTCCGGGCGGACCGAGATCGGCATGGTCGCCATGGACAGCCTGGCCCCTCCGCCACGGCCGTCCAGGACAGCGTCGGGCTTCGGGCCGGCGGCAGAACCGAGAGGCGCGGTGGTCATGCTCACTGTGGCATCGTCCAGCTTCAGCCTGGTGCTGTTCCTGCATCACGAAGCGGATGCCGCATCCCTCGCCAAGCGGCCCACGCAACACGGTCTGAGCCCGGCGCACGGCGACGAGCAGGCGGCCCAAGAGGCGCTGGCGGATGCGCTGGCGGAAACCGGCAATCTGTTCTGCGGGGCGCTGAACCGAGAACTGGGACGGGTGTTCCCGCTGGTCGGCATGTCCACGCCGCACCGACTCGATGCGCATTGCGTCGACCACCTGGCCCTGCTGCGCTACGGCCACGTCCGGCACTTCCGCATGGCGCTGGACGACGGTTCGCACCGGCTGGCGAGCTACTGCGTCTGCGCCTACGGCGATGTCGACTTCATTGCACCGCCCGTGGCGGCCGGCGATGTGGGCGTCGGCGAACTCGAAATGTTCTGAGGCCGGGACCCGGCCTTTCATTCATTTATTCATTCAATTGATCATTCATCCATGCTGCATCGGAGAGAAAAGAGATGGCACAGATCCTGGTAGTGGACGACTCCAGCACGGTCCGCAACGAAGTGGGCAGTTTCCTGCAGGGCAACGGTTTGAGCGTGGCCTATGCGGTCGATGGCCGGGACGGTCTGGCGAAGCTGAAGGCGGACAGCGCCATCAAGCTGGTGGTCTGCGACGTCAACATGCCCAACATGGACGGGTTGACGATGGCCGAGAAGGTCCGCGGCGAACTGGGCAATCAGTCCGTCAACATCATCATGCTGACGACGGAGAACTCGCCCGCCATGAAGGAACGCGGCAAGGCCGCCGGGGTGAAGGGCTGGATCGTCAAGCCGTTCAACGGCCCTGCGGTGATCGGCTCGGTGAAGAAGCTGGTCGGGTAGCCCCCGCCCCGCCTCCACGGCGAGCCCATGGCGCCGTGACGCAAGCACCCGACACGCCAGCGACCGCCTAGCGGATGATGTCGTCAAGCGAGCCGAGCGGCAGATAGCCATCAGGCGCCACGATGCCGACGGATTCCGCGCGTCCGGCGCCACGTGGGCGGCGTGCGCGCCGCGCGGCCTTGGTCTTCAACGGATCGAAGTCCTGGAGTGAGGCGTCGGTGCCGTTGACGCTCGCGGTGAAGGTCAGCCCGGTCAGCCGCTCCACCTCGGCGATGGGGACTTGGAAGGTCTTGAAATCGGTGAACGGAATGGCGGGCGCCGCCTCGATGCCGTACTGGTCGATGACCTCCGATTGATCGAGGATGTAGGCCGTGGCGAAGAGTTCGTTCTCGCTGTTGAGCGCGGCCACGACTTTCCAGAACCGCACCGGATATTGGATCTCGGGGAAACGGTCCCAGACGGGATCGTCTTCCTGAAGCACGGGGCCGGTGATGACCTGGGCCTTGAAGCTGTCGCGCTCGATCGCGTCTTCGAGCACGTGCCGCTCCACACCCTGCCAAAGTTCCTTGTTCTGGTTGAACTTCGCGTGCTGCGGCGTGCAGTTGGTCCAATGGCAGGTGTCCGCCGCCGACTGGAGCGCCGCCTTGCGGGTGCTGCCGAACTCCAGGTCTTCCCGCCGGGTGAGGTGCCCGCGGTCGAACTGGTTCCGCGCGTAGTAGAAGTTCGAGAGTTGCTCCTCCAGCTTGATGCGCGGGTCGGTGCGCCAAACGTCCGTCGGGCGGGACATGGCGAATCGGCCGGAGAAATCCACATTGGCCGCGGAGAACAAGGCCAGGCGACGCGTCTTGTGCATGACCACCGCGTAGTTGTGGTACTTCAGCAGGTGCTTCTCGGGGCCCGCGTCTGCGGGGGCACCAATCAGAACGGCAGCCGCCTGCGCCAGCGCAGGGGACAGTTCGGGCAGCTTCACGGACACCGCGCCGGGTGCGAGGAAGTCCTCTGCGTAACCCTCACGGTCGTCGTATTTCGCATTGAAGGGGACATCGAACGGCGCCCCTTCGCTCGGGTTGGGCCGGGCCTCGAACGAGCCGGACGTGGCTTCCAACGAGGCACCCGCGCTTCCGACCACGCGCGCCTGGCCCGAGGGGTCGATTTCCAAGGTGACGAGGACAGTGCGTGTGCTTTGATGATCCATGGGAGGCTCTCCTTGAGGTGCGGTCGGCGCTGAGACGGAGGGATCGGGCCGACGCCAGGCAGGCGCTGCGGTGCTGCGCAGCTTGTCGACCGATGTTGGAAGAATTCGCGCGCTTTCCGGGGTGGCCCGAAAGACGGGCCGCAGCAGCGGGTGATCGGCCAGCGACTGCGTCAGGGTCTCGACAATCCGGGACACCCGGATGCCTTCGTTGGCAATCCACTTGATGTCCTGTTCGCCATGCTTGGCCGGGTCGAAATCGGTGCCGTGCACGGTCTGGATCCGCCCGTCCCGCTCCTCAGGCACACCGCTGTGATGGAGGGCCACCACGTACCAGTCGTTGTTGAAGGTGGGCGATCCGGACGATCCGCCCAGCGTATCGGTCGAGTACCACAGCACGTCCTTGTCGCGCTTCAGGAGCTTGTTCTCCCGCACGCAGACCTGCTTACGCTCACCGCCCGGGTGTTGGATGATGGTCAGCCACTCCCCGTCCGCAACCTTGCCCTGGGTCCCCACCAGCGGCAGGCAGCCGTAGGTGTCCAGCGAGGTCTCGCCGACCTCGGCCAATGGCTGGACAGCGACCACGGTGAAGTCGAGTTCCTTGGACGAGTAGAAGAGCTCGCTGGGCATCAGCCCGAAGGTGACGGGCGCCAGCGGCCGACCGTCGAGGTCGACCTCATACTCGAACTGTGCTTGAGATCGCGCCGACGCCGCCGCGTTCTCCAGCACATGGTGATTGGTGATGAGCACCCTCGGCGCGATGAGGAAACCCGTGCCATAGCCGGCCAATTGCCCGGAGGGCGTCCTGATGACGACCCTGGCAATGGCTCGGGCGGCGCGGGCGCCTCTCGCCAGGTAGTTGACGTCCTGCAGTTCATTGCCCGAGATGATTCGCTCGAAGAGTCGACCGGACGTTTCTTCGTCTTGCAGGCTCTGGTCAAGGAAGCGCTTTCGATCGGCCAACTGCTGCGGCGGACTCAACTCGTTCGGCGCCTTGCCGCGCGAGAAGTCGGACAGCGCCTGCAGGTCTGTTCCGGCGCCGCGCGCCTTCGCCTTGTCGATCTCCTGCAACCAAAGCGCCATGCCGCACTCCCGTCGTCCGTGTTGGCCGAAGGTGTACCGCGTTCAACGGCGTCTCACAACCATCGTTTGATGACAGTTTTCCAACGCGACTTCTGCTTGGTGATGCGGCCCCTGAGATGAGGGGAGATGGGCAGCGTGCACCTCATCAAATGTGGGGATGACGGGGTCGGTTGCGGCATGGTCCGCATGCCATCGACCTCGATCCGATGGGCGTCCGGCATTCGGCGATCGGGCCGGCTACGACTGCAAGCCGTTCCAGGACCAGTGAGGAAGGCGGAGGTGGTCGGGCACCGTGTCCGTCTTTTTGGGATAGGCCGCCATGGTGTGTCGTGTGGTCCAGGCGAAGTAGTCGTGAAGCACCGCGCAGAGCGCCGGATCTGCAATGCCCGCATCGACCAGTGCGCGATCAAAGCACGCAATGGCGCGATCATCCATGTCCTCATGGGACCCGTTGCCGCTGTGCATGCGCACCACCGAGGATTCGCTGCCGTAATGCTGGCTGTAGGTGGCCGGCCCGCCCCATGCTTCACCCCAGTAGGCGGCCAGCCGCTCGGTGTGCTGAGGATGGAACCCGTGGCTGAAGGCATGCGCCACCACGTCATCGGCGAGCACGTGCTGATGCCAGGCGTGTGCCAGACGCAGGACGCCTTCTGCGCCGCCGACGGCTTCAAACAGGGAGTCGGTGCTCATGTCAGCTCCTTGATCGGTACGGCATGGGGTGCGGTCTCAGGCGAAGTCAATGGCGCCGGACCGTGCGATTAAGGCATGAAGTTGGGGTTCCAGGATGGACCGCGGGCGAGGCACGGCAGCTCGCTAGGGGGAAGGCGTGGTTGTACTGTCCTGTGCCATGGAGCAGCCCCCATGGCCCTCTCCTCTTTACCTGTGCCGACCGCGCAGCCGAGCGTCCAACGCGGTGAGCCCGTCACGCAGCTGTGTGGATTGGTCGGTGGGCAGCTCGCACGCTTTGGCGAATTGCTGGCTCACCGCCCTGCCCTTCGCTTGCAATGCCCGCCCCTCGGCAGTCAGAGTGATGCACAGATTGCGTTCATCCCGGCGATCGCGGGCTCGTTGAAGATAGCCCGCCACTTCGAGCCGCTTGACCAGCGGCGTCAGGGAACCTGAGTCTTGCCGCAGGCGCTCCGCCAGTTGCTTCACGGTCACGCCATCCGACTGCCACAGCGACGTCATCACCAGGAACTGCGGATAGGTCAGCCCGATGCGCTCGAGCATCGGCTTGTAGACCTGCATCATCGCCAGCGCGCTGGTGTAGAGAGAAAAACAGAGTTGCTCCTCAAGAATCACCGAGCCATCGCAACCGACCGCGCCCGACGTCTCGATGGCTTGCCGTTCCTCGGACAAGTCATTGGCATTGTTGGCGTTGTTGGGCGTCATGCCAGCCTTTCTCGGCCGTTCGAAGGTCAATGTCCATGCGCCCGGCGAGGGCCCCGAGAAGGGATCCAGCCGGGCGATCCGCTCATCAGGGTCGACCGCGGCTGACCGCGACCGACCCAGGTCTTGAGCCTCACAGGCCCACGTGACTGTCGTTGCCGTTCAGGCGGGCGAACTCACCGCTCTTGCGAGCACGCTCAAGTTCGGCCTTCACTTGCTCGCGGGTCACGGGCGAGGACGCCGACTTCGTCACCAACGGCGCCGGGTACGCATGGGAATCCCGGAACGCCGCATCGATCTCACCGCTGGCTTGGCTGCGCTTGAGTTCCTCGATCACTTGAGCGCGGCTGACACGGCTCGAGCCGATCTCGATGGGGCTGAAGCTCCCGTTCTCGCTTTGGACTCGTGCAAGCTCGCCCGAGGCACGGGCGGCCTGGAGTTGCGCAACAACTTGCTCGCGGGTCAGCGGCTTGTCCGAGGCTTGCGCGGCGGCCACGCCGGAGAAAGCGATCAGGCCAGCGAAAAGGCTGGAAACCACGGCAACAGAGATGATCTTGGACATGATGAGTTCCTTAACGATTAGCGCGCAAATCATTTGAAGCGCTGGGGTGGAGGGACTCGCCGCTTGTGACCTCCAGTTGGGTGCCACGCTGCGTCGATGGGATGAACTGTATCGAACTAATCATTCGTGTGCTAGTTAATTGCCAACAATGTTATCTATCGGCGCGATAGCCTGCGTCCACCGCCCACCTTGAAACGTTGCTCCAAGGGTCCCGCCCTGTGCGCAAGGCACAGGAAGTCATCGGGTGGGTCAGCGTGAAGTGCTTTCGGGGCGGCTTCAAAGGGGACGCCATACGTCAATGGATGGCTTCTGGATCGCCTCTGCGGCTACCTCTAATAGGGCATGGCTCTCTGCGACCTCTCACTCCAGAATCCCGCCGCCATTGAAGCGCCCATCGATGCACCCCTCGATGCGACCCTCGGTGAGGTCCTGCACCGACACCCGCCCACGCTGAATGACGCCCCTGCCTATGCCGCCCTCCACCGCCCTCGCCCAACCGACCCCCACGAATGATCGGCTCCACACGATCGACATGCTCCGCGGTTTCGCGCTGCTGGGCATTCTTGCGGCCAACATCGACACCTTCGCGGGCCCGGAGTCCTTCCACAACATTCCGATCGGCCTGGCCCAGCCCGCCTTCGTCGGCTGGCATGCGCCGCTGGACCTGCTGATCTTTTCGTTCAAGTGGTTCTTCATCGAAGGAAAGATGCGGGCCCTGTTCGCCATGCTCTTCGGTGCCGGCGTGGTCCTCTTCACGCAGCGTCTGGCGGGCGCGAACCGCGGAATGGAGGAGGCCGACGCCTTCCACCGGCGCAACATGTGGCTCATCGTGTTCGGCTTTCTCCACGGCGTGCTGATCTGGAGCGGCGACATCCTGCTGATGTACGGCGCCACCGCCCTGCTCTGTCTGTACCCGCTGCGGCATCTGCCGGCGCGCCGCCTGATGGTCGTGGGCCTGATCGTGTGGGCAGTGGGAGGGACATGGGGTCTGTCCAACGCGTTCAGGGCGGGCGACACGCTGCGCGATGGGCGAGCGCTGCACGAGGCGGTTGCCGCCAAGGCGCAAGGCCTGCCGCTGACCCCCGCGCAGACCTCGCTTCTCGCCAAAAAAGACAAGCAGGACATGGAGCGGCAAGCCAAGGCGACCGCGGCCGTCGAGAAGGTGCATGCAGAGGCCTACCTGGACGGATTCCGGTCTCGCGCCAGCGCATTCCTCAACTTCGTGTCCTGGATCTTCACCTCGGGCTGGATCGCCGAGGTTCTTGGCGCCATGCTGGTCGGCATGGGGCTGTACAAGTCCGGGTTCCTGTCAGGCCAGTGGCGTACACGCACCTATGCAGCGATCTGCATGACGGGCTATGGGCTGGCGGCGCCGGTGGTGGCTTTCGGCATCTGGGCGGCTCACCAGGAGGGCTTCAGCGCCTACGCCAACATGAGGTGGCTGTACCTTCCCTACATCGGGGTGCAGATTCTGGTGATGTTCGCCAATGCGGCCGCCCTGTTGCTGCTGAGCCGATGGGCGCCGTTTGCGCCGATCGCTGCGCGTCTGCGCGATGTGGGCCGCATGGCGCTGACGAACTACATCCTGACCAGCCTGCTGTGCAAGATCGTGTTCGTCTGGTCTCCGCTGGCACTCTACGGACGCCTGGAGTATTACCAGTACCACTATGTTGTGGTGTCGATCTGGCTCGTGAACCTGACGTTCAGCGGGTTGTGGATGCGGCACTTCCGCTTCGGCCCGCTCGAATGGATCTGGCGCTCGCTGACGTACTGGAAGCGCCACGCCATTCGATCGCGCTACGCTGCGGCCTGAGGGCGAAATCTGGCGGACGCCTCTGAGGCCCTGTCAAAGACTTCCGGCGGTTGACGCCTTGGGGGCGTGCGGGGGATGGCATCCCCCATGAGGGTCGGGGCTTGATTCGCCTCCTCGTCGCCAGCTTCGCGTGCGCACGATCGTGCGCTCCGAAAGGCCAACACCATCGGGCGAAATGGTTTTCCCCGAGGCCTTTCAATGAAGATTCAAGGTGACGCGCCGACGACGAACCCTCCGATCGGCGGGGCTCAGCCATCGAATTCGCTCCCTCGCACGTCACCGGGAGAAAGTGGCGCCGCACGGCCACCCGGCGGCTATGAACTGTCGGGCCTGACCGCAGCCACCAGTCGCAGGCCATCCCTGCCCCTGTCCGCCGGCTCGACCGCGACAAAGCGGCCCGGTGATGATGCCGACATCGCGACCGATCAGCCGGCGAGGCAAATGAGACGGATCGCCGTCCTGCCAACCCGCACCGGGCAACTGGGATCAGACATGCCGGCACAGGCATCGCAGATCGGCGCCATCTCAGCGCCTACCGCCGGAGCCAGCCCACTCGGCGGCAGGGTGATCGACATTCCGGGTCTTACGATGCACTCGCAGGTTCCAACCAAGGCGCAGAGCAGCGAGATCGAAGCGAAAATCAAGGATGCGTTGCAGGGCCAGCACGGGCCTGTCCAAGTGTTCGGCTATCACGTCACCACTCAGGAGAACGCCACCGCGATCCGGAATCAAGGCTTTTCTGCCGATGCGAATCGCGGCCTGGGTGGCGGCGTTGCCGGAATGAACATTCACGGACCCGGGCTCTACATGTCCAACCGTCCCGTCGACGACTACGTCAAGCCCGACAAGACCAATGTCATGTACGCCGTGGTGGCACCGCAAGGCGCCGGGTTCAAGGAAGGAAAGATCGAAACAGGAAAGTCGTGGGACGCCGTGAGCAACGCTGCCAGTGCCCACGATGGGGATTTTGTGAACAGCTTGACTGGCGACCGAAAGGTCAATCCAGGCTCCATTTCCAAGGTGGCACTGGTCCCGATCGCGACGATTCGCCCCTCGATGTCGCAGTCACTTCTCGACATGCAGCCTGGCAATTCGAGCAAGCCAGCTCCAGCGAAGACGGTGTCTCCCGAACTCCATGACTTCCTCTCCGGTGCTGTCGAGAAGCATCAGGCTGAAGTGCAGGCCATCCACCAAGCGCCGAATCGGGAAGAAAAGCTCGACCAAATAGCCGTCCTCAAGGACAGAATCATGGAGAGCGGTGGCATGCCTGAAGGCGCTACCTCCAGGCTCCTGATGATGGATCTCAAGGCACGCTATAACCTGGGCAGTTGATCTCTGGTCCGGTGATTCCGGCAGAGACTTGAGCGTCAGGGCTTGCCGGGCGTCGGTCTACCGACCTCTTCAGCCCGAATCCTCAGCTGCGCAACACTCGCCACCGCTGCCCGCCCCGCGGTCACACCGCCCAGCGCCAGGGCGAGGTTCGGCCCTGCACGAAGGCCGGCCAGATGGTCTGTCAAAGTGAACCTGGCAACTGCGGGCTGAGCGACGCCACACCGCCGACCCCCAGATGACCCATGGTCTGCGAGCAGGCGTCCTCCACCAGCCGCCTCAGCCACACTTGCGCGGGACGACGGGGCGCTGCAGCGTGGGCTGAAGTACTTGCACGACGGACTGTCCGAGGGCAGTCTGCTCGTGCACATCGATCGCCTCTTCGCGCTGCGAGAGGTGGTGGACGCGCATCGCTACCTGGCCCGTGGGCAACACATCGGCAAGGTCGTGATGAAGGTCTAGATGTGACGCTTCACAGCTCGTCGGCGATTAGCACTCGAAGGCATGTCGTGCCGGAGCTTCTGGAAGCAAAGCAATTCGTGAGCAGACGTGCCTATGCGCCGGGTCTCCCCGGCACGGCTGAGCAGATTCGGCATTCTTGTTGGTGACGACGCAAGCGCCATCCCTCCACGCCTGCCAGGCGCGAGCCGCGCGCACGGCTCTTCCAGGCGAACGAGCTTGTGTTCTCGTATCGCCTGGAATGCTCTCGGGGTCCGCAGTTACTTGGGCATCAACACCGTATCGATCACATGGATCGCGCCGTTGTCGGCAACGATGTCCGCCTTGATCACCTTCGCGCCATTGACGGTCACGCCGCCGGTCGTCGACAGCGTGACTTCGCCGCCTTGCACGGTCTTGACCTTGCCGGGCTTGATGTCCTTGGCCAGAACCTGGCCTGCGACGACGTGGTAGGTCAGAACGGCGGTCAGCTTCGCCTTGTCCTTCAGCAATGCGTCGAGGTCGGCCTTCGGCAACTTCGCGAATGCTTCGTCGGTCGGCGCAAAGACGGTGAACGGGCCCTTGCCCTTCAACGTATCGACGAGACCGGCCGCCTGCACCGCGGCGACGAGCGTCTTGAAATTGCCGGCAGCGACGGCAGTGTCGACGACGTCCTTGGCTTGGGCGGCGACGCTGGCCAGCGCGATGGCGCCAGCGATGAGGAGCTTCTTCATGGGATGTACTTTCGAAGTGTCAGACGGCTGGGCCGCCGGGTTTGGAACACCTGCAGATGCGGTTCGGTGCGTGCTGACTCAGGCGGGCAGCAACACCGAATCGATCACATGGATGACGCCGTTGGTACAGGAGATGTCGGTCTTGACAACCGACGTGGTGCCGTTGAGCTTGACGCCTCCCGTGGTGCTGATCTTCAGGGAGGCGCCATTGACGGTCTGGGCCGATTGGCCGTCCATCTTGACCACGTCGGCGGCCATCACCGCGCCGGCGACGACGTGGTAGGTCAGGATCGCGGTGAGCTTGGGAATGTCCGCCAGCAGGGCCTCCACAGTGCCGGCGGGAAGCTTGGCGAACGCCTCGTCGGTCGGCGCGAAGACCGTGAACGGACCGGCGCCGCGGAGAGTGCCGACCAGATTGGCTGCGGTCAGTGCCGCGGCGAGAGTTTTGAAGCTTCCAGCTTCAACGGCGGTGTCGACGATGTCGTGCATGTTTGACTCGCTGATGGCAAGTGGATGAATTCAGCGGTTGCTGAACGAAGGTCGCGAAGGGGTTCCTTCGACGTTTGCGCACTTCGCGCGCCGAGGCGTACCAACTGCCGTTGCAGCACGAAGGGCAGCGCTTTCGAAGTGGCGAGATGGCTCGGAGGGCATGGCCGGACTGTATGGCGCCGAAATCGAAATGCAACGTTATTGAGTCGCCAATTGTGGTCTTTGACTCAATATTCTCGATTCAACAGCGTTTCAATCCGTCAAGCTCAGGTCACAATCAAGGTATTCGTCCCGCCCAAGAAAGCGCCGGATGTCTCTTCACACCTCGCCCGACGAACCTGCGGCAAGACCCTTGATGCGCAGTGGTATCGCGGCCCGCCTGGCAGGCCTGTCGCCATCAACCCTGCGCATTTGGGAGAACCGCTACGGCGTCGTGGCGCCCCCCAAGGCGGCCTCGGGACAACGCACGTATTCCATGAAGGACATCGAGCGGCTGCGGCTGATCAAGCAGCTCACGGTGGACGGGCATGCGATCGGCAGCGTTGCCCGGCTCGACACTGACGCGCTGCTCGCGCTTTCCTCCGGTAACCCGATCGCGACGGCGAGAGTGCCGCGGGTTCTTGTCATCGGCCAGTCCGCCGCGCACAAGCTGGAGGGGCGGCTCAAACCCGCGCCAGCGTCTGTATTCAGCGACCTGGCGCATGCCGAGCGCGAGATCGTCCATGCCGGCTCCGCGGATGTGCTGGTCATCCACGTCGCTTCGTTGCACGCGTCGATGACCGATCGAATCACGAGCCTGCGCGGCAACCTGCCGGTTGCTCGTGTCATCCTCGTTTATTCATTCGGTGCTCAGGGCGTCGCCGAAACGCTTGCTGCCGCGGGCGTGACAGTGCGCCGCGAGCCCGTCTCCGGCCGGGAACTGGCCGGCATGGTCATGGCGTCGCGGCCGCCCGACGGGAAGGCCGCGATTGCCGCGCCCTCCAATCCCCGACGGTACAGCGATGCTGACCTGGTGACCCTGAGGGAGATGCCCTCGATGGTGGCTTGTGAATGTCCGCGCCATCTGGCCGAGATCGTCACTCTGTTGGTGGGCTTCGAGGAGTACAGCACCGAATGCGCGACCCGAAATGCGGCGGATGTCGCGTTGCATCGCCACCTGCACGAGGTCACCAGCGCGGCGAGGAGCATGCTGGAACAGGCGCTCGCGCGCTTGGTGGCCGAAGAGGGGCTCGTGCTCTAGATGCCGCGATACCGGAGGGTCCCTGGACGGGAGAAGGCCCATGCCAAACTGGCCGTCGGCCTCGTGCCGATCCCGTGGGCTGCAGAGTTTTCAGATCGGTCGGCGCGATGACTTCCATGGAAGAAACCGTGCTGGTCGCCGGTGGCGGTATCGGCGGGCTGGCATGCGCCCTTTCCATCGGTGTTTCGGGTGTGCCCGTCACCGTGCTGGAGCAGGCTGGCGACTTCGCTGAAATCGGCGCGGGCATCCAGCTGGGGCCCAACGCCATGCGGGTGCTCTCCGACTGGGGCCTCGATGTCCCGCTTCGTTCGATCGCTTCCTACCCGGACGATCTTCGCGTGCGGGATTCACGCGATGGGCGCGAGCTCGGCCATTTGAGACTGGGCGCAACGGCACTGTCGCGCTTCGGGCAACCCTATGCCTGCGTCCACCGCGCCGACTTTCATCAGTTGCTGCGGGAAGCGGTGCGCAGTCGCACGCCCGCCAAGCTGCGCCTGCAGACGACGGTGAAGGATTTCCACGTTCAATCGCATGGCGTGCACGTGACGCTGGACGACGGGCAGACGCTGTCCGGCGCAGCATTGATCGGGTGCGACGGACTCTGGAGTCGCGTGCGCGACGGCTTGCTCGGTGCAGCGCGCCCTCAGTTCACCGGTCACCTGGCCTACCGCGGACTGGTCCAGGCCGACAGCGTTGGACTCGAGTCCCGCCGCAATTCGGTGCAGCTCTGGCTCGGGGCACGGATGCATGTCGTCGCCTACCCAGTACGCGATGGCCGATGGATCAACCTCGTGGCTGTCGTGCATGATGGCCTGGGCGAGGATCCGGACAGCGACAGGCCCAGACGCTGGGCACGGGAGGCTCGCGTCGAGGACCTCCTCGTCAAGACGGGGCCGCTGGCGGGACATCTTCGCGACCTGATCGACGCCGTCCCTGTCTGGACACGCTGGCCCCTATACGATCGCCGGCCGTTGCGCGGCCCATCCGAGCATGCCATCGGCCCGGTCGCCCTGCTGGGCGATGCGGCGCATCCGCTTCGCCCGCACCTCGCTCAGGGCGCAGCCATGGCGATCGAAGACGCGTGGGCGATCGGCCAACTGATCGACCGCCTTGCGGCCCCGCTGGATTGGGCGGCCCTGTTCGCCAGGTACGCCGCTCAGCGGTGGGAGCGCAACGCACGCGTTCAACGCATGTCGCAGCGCAACGGCCGGCTCTACCACGCGAGCGGGCTCTGTCGGCTCGGTCGCAATGTTGGGTTGAGATTGCTGGGCGAGCAGGTGCTGGTCAACCGCTGGCTCTATGGAGGTCCTCCTGAAATGCATGGGCGGGCCTGAGCGGGCCGTCGCTGTCAGCGCCCGAACAATGGGAGGTGGATGGTCGGAATCAACTGCATTCCTCCAGGCAATTGCAGCGCGACTGCCCAGGCCACCGTGAGCGGAACGACAAACATGCCGGCCACAAATACCAGCCCGACAGTCGCCCACGCCATCAGTTGCGACAGCCTGAAGCTGAGGGTCTCGCGCGGCTTGACGAGGGTGACGTATCCCTTCGCCATCATGACCAGGAGCCAGACGACGACCGCCGCGATGTAGACGGCGGATTGGGCCGATGAGGTCGACTGGGTGATGACGCCCACCAACTTCTCCACCGCCTGCATGGACACGTCGGGGGCAGACGCGAGCGGTGCGCTCGGCGCTTGCCTGCTGACTCCGCCGACTTCTGCTGCCGGATGCGACCCGCTGCCCTGCAAGACGGGCTGCGGGACGCCCCTACCGACGGACGTGGACGGCGGGTCCGGATGCAAGGCAATGGCGGTCGACAGGATGATTCCGGCCAGCGGATAGACGGCCCAGACGACGCCAATCTTGGGGAAAAGCCAATGCATGGCGTAGGACTTGAACCAGTCCCACAGGGCGTGCTTCTTCATTTCTCTCCTTGGAGGCAATTGATGGAGGAGCAGCGATGTGCCGTTCCACCTTCGTATAGCGCCGGCCTTCATGCGCCGTCGCCTTGCCACCTGCAAACAGAGAGAAAAGCGTGTCTGTCCGCGAAGTTTTTCACGCCGCCGGCTTAGGGGCCGTCATCACGCGCCAACCATCTAGATAGCCAGAACCCGCGCCTCACGGCCTGCAGCTCGTCGAGGCGAGCGCTGACCAGTCGCTGGCCCACACGGCGCTCAACCTCCATGAAAGCCAGCGCTCTGGCCAGCGCCGGACCGAAGCCCGAAGCCAGCACCATGGTCACCGTGGCGGCCAGGGCCGGCATGGCCAGCCAAACCACGTCGTTGGCTTCCCAACCGCCGATCTGCAGCAACAGCGGAACGTTGAGCACCACTGCGGTCAACGCCGCCACAGTCCCAGCGCGCGGCGGCGGCGGTGACGGGAGAGGCAGGATTCGGTGCCGCTTCAGGTCGAGCAATGGCACCAATGGGGCGGGTAGTCCGGTGGAGGCATCGATGATGCGCAGACGGCGACGTTCGGCAATGAAGCCTGTGGCCATGGCGCCGACCCACATGAGTGCGGCCAGCCCGAGCGCCAGCGGTTGCAGATCCGGACGATGGGCGCGCCAGGCCAGGGCCGTCGCGGAAACGACCAGCAGGCTGCCGAAGAACAGAAACGCCAGCACCGCACCCCAGAGCGCTCCCCGCGGGGAGTAGCGGGCGCGGTACTTGAGGTGAAGCCCGGAGGCCAAGAACACCAGGCCCATCACTGCAGACATGACCACGAGGGCGGGCTTGGCAAGCGCGAAGGCCCACATCGCCGGGACGACAAAGGCGCCCGTCGCGCCCAGGACCAGGGGCAGGTGCTTGAGGCTGGAGAGGTCGTCAGGCGGTCTCAACGCCCGGCTCCCAGCGCATGGCGAGCTTGCTGTTCTGCGAAGTCAGCGCCGCCGTAGTTGTTCCAGACCACCTGAATTTCCACACTCGCGAGCAAACTGACCAAGACCGATGGTGCGTCATCGGTCACGAGATTTCACCGTGTCCCTCACTGACACGACCCGGTATACCAATCCGGCGAACTCTCCGAAATCAGCTTGATCCGGCGCTCCGTCCCGCGGCCCAGGATGCAGAACTTCGCGTAGTAGCCACGTGTGGGATCTGAGCGGTCGGAAGGCCTGACGTTCAGGCTGACGTAATACGCCCGACCCTCTGCCAACGCGATGGCAGGACTTGCACTGACACCCTCCAGCGCCTGCCCATAGGCCACGCATGAGATGGACGAGACGGGAATGCCGCCACCTTCCATCTCCCATAACCGCGCCGCCCACATCTTGCGTCCCGATTGGTCGGCATCGTCCACAACGGACAGCGCCTGAATGCGGGAAGCGGGATCACGTTTTGCGTTCCTGGCAGGCACAGCAAAACAGGCCCTGTCATCCTCCAGCAACGTCACCTCCGCAGTCCCCATGGCGGACATGGACCAGCATGGCGCCATCGCAAGGAATGCCACAGAAATGGCAAACGGTGTCTTACGGAAGGTTTGCACGATCGGAGGGGTTCTTGAAGAATTCGCTGAGCAGATTCGCCGGGCTCGTTGAGATGCTTGAGTACAAAGTAGTCGGCCATAACCACGGCTCAGCGATTAGACGGGGCCGCAGTACCTGAAGGACGGAAACCGGGGGCGCGTTCAAATTTTCGTCCCAACAGACGCGGAGCCCAACTTCGGCTTCGGTCCGGCCAACCTGCCTTGGCCCGCTGAAGGTCACCGAAGTTTGCGTATTGCCATATTTGCGGCGTTGATGCTGAAGGCTGTGGCTACGAAGGGGCCGCCCCACCAGCGCCAGTAGTCGGCATGCTGCCCATGGGCTGGGTTGTGCATGGCCTCCAAAAAGTCCATGTAGCCCGATGGGCCACCCACGTCTTCTGGCGGACACGCGTTCTCGCCGGCCGTGCACATCGGCCAATCGTTTCTCCCTTCCTGCACAGGCAGTCGCTCCTCGACCGTGATGTGATGCTCCCAGCCGTCCCCGAAGTCGTAGCTGTAGCTGAAGGTCTTCACCTGTTCGCCCAGCACGGCGCCTACGGTGAATTTGCGGTCGTCCAGAATGTCTACGCTCCCGATCCATTGCTCATCGGGAATTCCGTAACGTCGTTGCTCGATGTGCCAGTCATGCAGATGGCTGTTGGTCCAGCCCATCGCCGCTTGGACGATGCGGTCCAGCTTTGCGAGCTTGATGGTGTCGGGCACGAGGATGCGGCGCCAGATGAGGGGCCGGATGTGCTGCAACTCGATTCGGAGTTGGTAGACCTGCCGGGGCTGAGTGCGTTGGAACTTGGTGCTCATGCCGCCAGTGTCGCCGCACCAAGGGCTCGGCGATGCAGTAACAGCGCTGCGATCCGACCAGATCATCGAACGCCCGTTCGGCTAGGTCTGCGTCTACACATCGCGCGTGTACCAAGCTCAATGGCCACGACCCATACGCATGCCTTCAGGAAGTGCTGAGACGTAAGCGTCCTGGCAAGTCATGTTGATCCGCTGAGCCGTGCCTAGGATGCTCGTATCCATCAACGACTTGATGGGTACGTACGCACTATGGATCAAACAGCGCTAGGCCGCCGGCGACGAGTTCACAGCGCCGAGTTCAAGGCGCAGGCAGTGCAGGTCTCGCAGCAGCCGGGCGTCTCGATGGCCGCTGTCGCAATGGCTCACGGCATCAACGCCAACCTGCTGCGGCGCTGGGTCCATGAGATGGCTCAGCCGCCTCTCGATGCAGTGCCTGTCAGCGACAAGCCCGTTGGCTTCATCGCGCTGCCGATATCGGCGCCACCTGCGCCGCCCGCACCGAGCGCTGAGCCCATCCGCATTGAGGTCCGCCGCGGCGCGACGACGATCGCGGTGAGGTGGCCGCCAAGCGCTGCCGACGCGTGTGCGGCCTGGATGCGCGAGCTGCTGCGTTGATCCGCGTCGACGCAGTGTGGCTTGCAATGACGCCGCTGGACATGCGCGCCGGCACCGAGACCGCGCTGGCCCGCGTCGTTCAGGTCTTCGGCAGCGCCAAGCCGCACCATGCCTACCTCTTCGCCAACCGGCGCGCCACGCGCGGCCTTGCCCATCGACAACAATTTCGACGAGCAGCAGATCAGGCCCTGGGCCACAGGACGCAAGAACTGGCTGTTCGCCGGGACGCTGCTCGCCGGGCAGCGCGCTGCGGCCATCATGAGCCTCATCCAGACGGCGAAGCTCAACGGGCATGACCCGTATGTCTACCTGTGTGACGTGCTGACACGGTTACCTCACCAACGAGCCCGCGACATTGACGCGCTACTACCTCACCAGTGGACATCGCCAGCTGCGCCGTGACGGTATATTGCAGAAGCTGTGTGCCTTGCGCGCTTATCGCCGAGCCTCTGTTCCCCAACCTGCCTCCAAAGATGCCGACGGACCTTGATTCCCTACTTCTGACTGTTCGCGACGAAGAGTCCTTCCGGAGTTTCGTGGCGGCGCTTGCAGGGGACTACTCCGAAGAGCGTGAGATCGAAGAGACCACTCCGAGCAGCCCATACTCGGCAGGAGCTCTTGGCTGGGAACATGGAACCATTGATGGCTACCTAGGCGCCGCTGCAGCTTGTGGATCGAATCGCTCTTCGCCGCATGCCACCGAAGTTGAGAACACCTGGTTCAGGGCCGCTGCAATTATGTATGCAGGCAAATACTACGAGTGAATGAGTTGGCCTTCGGGCCCCTCAGGTCGTAGCTGGCAACAGCGCACTCTTGCCGGCATAGGCCCGGCGTCCGATGTCAACATGACTTGGCTGCCCGCTTACTAGGCATCCGCACAGTTGCCGGCGCCAGGTGCAGCTTGCGTTTTTGCTTCCCGGGTTTTTGACGCCAAAACCGTCGCCGAGTGCGCTGAGTGCGGAGCTTCCAGTCGGGATCCGCGATGCTCACAGTCGTCCGCCGCGCCACTACTCCCACGGGATGCTTAGCGACTTCCCTGGGGCGCCGGAAGCAAGGGTGACCACTTCGGATCCATAGTCCAGCACGAGCAACCCATGCGGCACAGAGTAGCTCGGCAGGACGCGGCAGCTGACGCGCGCCGCCAGCGTTACGTCGCCATGAAGCGTGTCGGCTGAAGCATCCAACACGAATTCGCCAATACGACTGCAGGTGTTCGGATTCCGCGGATCGAACAGCTCCAGATCATGCAGTTCCACCAACCAAACCAGTCGTGGCATCTCAATGGTGCGGTACCAGTCCTTGAGGGCTGGATCGAGCTCGTCATCCGCCAGCGCCCATCGACGGAATGCATGCCTCTTCACCAGGCGCGTCCGCAGCACCACTTTGCCCTCCGGCATGAGGCGCATCTGTTTGGTGGTGTCGTACTGAGAGAGCAGAACGCAGGTGAAGGCCAGCGCTTTCAGTGCCGCTTGCTCCGCCTCCTTCGCTGTCATATGGACAGCCTCCGGAAGCGGAACGATCAGATTCTTCGTCTGCTCAAGGCAGTAAGCCGTGGCCTTCGGATCGCCCGACGAGAGCCGCATGTAGGGGCCGGTGTTGTCGTTGTGGATGATGAGTGCCTCGACCCAGTCTGACGCGACGCGGTAGGCGATCCCTAAGGGTGTGACGATACGCACCGTGCTGCTGACCGGCTGCGCCGCGAGCTGGCGGCCGATACACACAACGGCATGTCCACCGCCAGGCGGGACCAGCGTCGCAATCACCGGCAAGCCGGATTCCAGGTAAGGCATAGCTTGCTCAATGACCCCCGCAGCGGAGGGAATCATGGTCGGAAGCGCAGGCTCACAAGTCAGAGTCAGCGGATCGTGTCCGGACGATCGGATGGCCTCCAGCATCTGCTCGATGACGAGACCCTGCCTACCTGGGAAGACACGGTCGATCGCCATATACCGAGTCGCCGCCCGCGTCAGGTCCGCGGGGTTGTAGGCGGTATTCCCGACCCGTTTCATCTGGGTCCGAAGCGCGATCCAGATGCTCGCTTGCGCGCACGCTCCTACAGCATTGTCTTGCTGCAGATAGGGGGTACCGCAGACCTGGAAGTCCCGTCCAGCGATGTGCACGGGGAAGTGCTCGTAGCAGGTGACATCCGCCTCGAGAGAGGGCAGCAGAATCGAAGCACCGATCGGGGCGTGCCTCAGCGGACGGATGGTCACGAACCCCAGGTACTGGCGATCCGGCTCTGGCAACGTATCCAGGAAGTCCAGTACGCTGCGAGCGGCCTGGGCCTCGTCCGTGACGGGCGCAGGTGCAGGCGCAGCGAACGCGTGAAGCCGCACGCAGAGTCTTGAGATGACTCGATGCTGCTTGCTGTAGAACGCCTCGTGCTCCGCCAAGAAATCAGGATCGCGGACTGACTCTTGCACTAGCAGGGCCTGTGCACCAATCTTGCGCAGGTGTTGCGCGACATGCTTGAAGGGCTGCAGTGGCAAGCCGATCAGCGCGAATGCCTGCATCTCCGAGGCGGGAGGAGCGATGGCGCGAAGGAGCTCAGAATCGTCAGTGATCGACGCGAAGTCGATGAAACGGTAGCGAAGGCTCATGCATGCATTCTTGCACGCGACGCCAGCTCGTTACATTAGCGAACGGTGAGACGCAGATCTTCAACCGGCACCGTGCGCTCCCGCTCCCGCAGGGCTAGCACGTCGTCGAACATCGCATTGGACAGAACGGCGTTGAGTTGAGAGCTTAGCTCCTTCGGAATAGGAACGGCTCGGCCCGGCACGGCGCGAGACTCCTCAACCATCTGCTTCGCAAGATCCACAGCAAACTCTAGAGCGCCAGCGTCGATCATCGGCATGGGCAGGCTCCTTTAAGTTTGATGGGTGAAAACCCGAGATTATTGACAGAGACCAAGCGATTTGTCTATAGGCTTAGTCGCGAACATCTTCTGTATGTACGCTAGCACATCGGCAAGCATCGCAACAGCAGAGTTGCACGGCAAACAGGGCTCCTAAATGAAAGGAGGGGCGCGCGAGCCCCCCTCAAGATCAGTCTGTCTAGGTCTTACGTCACCAAGCTTCTCAACCAGGTCAGCAACCTTTCCCAGATGGACAGGCGGTGCACTGAATCGCTGGAAGATTGGTCAGGTTGCGAGCTCCGGCGTGGCACGTCGATGCTCTTCCTTTGTTCGTAGTACTTTTGCTTCCTCGCCCGATCACGGCTTCGTCCTGCGGCGATCGCCTTCTCGGACATGCCACGCGCCCACACCACGGCGCCGCCCCAGATGAAGTAGTGAGAGCGACATGGAAACGCCCAGTTCCCGATCGACGGATCCAAGGTCGCGCCACCTCGCTTCTCGAAGGACAGAGTCCAGTCGGTCGGTGCAAGCGGGGTGATGACCTCCTTCCCACAACCGCATGCACACAGGTGCGCCGCCACATCGCCATCCCGTGTCACGTAGAGCACGTGCGCTTCAAGCGACTCTGGGATCACGTCGACCGGCTGGTGCCTGAACCGGATCTGCTTCACCGCTGCTCGCGCCGGTTGAGTTGGTTCAGGTTGACGCTGAACGTGGTCTCGTACTCCTCCTGGTCGTCCAAGTAGAAGCCGCTCATACGTTTCCACTTCGCGACGGCGAGCGCGGCGTTCAGGCAGTTGAAGTCCGCCACCTGAATGTTTGACGCATACAACTCCTCGTCACGATCCACGCGAGGCACACCTGCCAGTGCGATCTCTCGCGTGGTGGGAGTGCTGGCGGTGACCCGGCAGGTACCCCAGATCGCCTCCTGATCTGCGGACAGATTGAGGCCGAGGCCAACGTCAATGACCACGACCTTAGTCGCTGCAAGCGCGCCAAGGACGAGTTGGCGAACTTCGCTGCGATCCACGCTCAAGAACACGTAGTCGAACTCCGCGAGCTCCATCACGTTGCTCTCATCGATCATCACCTCGCGAGCCACGACCCCACGACGCATCGTCGAGTAGTACTCGCTGAGGTACTTCACTTTCGTGATGCCACGGTCGAGGATGTCCCGCGATATCGCTCCGGGGAAGCGAAAGGCGTTGTGAGGTCGCAGTAGGTCCGCATCGTACAGATGAATCTCCGAGACGTGCGTCTTCGCCACAAGATCCAGCCCGTAGCTACCCGAGCCGCCGAGACCAACGAACGCGATGCGCTGCGGCTTGAAGCGCGCCGACAGCCGCTGAATGCCAGCTCGGCTCGACGCGGTGTCCTGGTAGAGGAACACCGAGTCCTCCTCGATCGGCTCATGCGTCCGGAAGGTCCGAGCGTCGACCGTGGGGTCCAGCGCCTTGGCTTGGCTGGAGATCACGCGCACGTAGCTGGTGACCTTCTCGTAGTAGCTCTCGTAGTAGCCGCATCGCGGCTTGTTGGAGAACCAGTGTTGAGCAGTCACGCCTTCGGCCAGCTTGAACTCTCCGCTTTGGCACCGGATCTGCACGAGATCCAAGCCATCGGCCTTGCACGGATGCTCACCGATGAAGTGCACCTGGTGCGTGCTCGGGCGACCGAGCACGTCTGGCGTAGTAGTGCTCAGCTCCGAAACAATCACGCCCCTTGCGATCTGCTTGTTGGAGTTGACGTAGGGCACCGAATGCACCAGGAGATGACCCGATCGAAGCTCGACCTCGAACCCCTCGTTGATCAGGCGCTGCAGATCCGGATTAAGACTTATCAGTCGGCGTGACATAGAACTTCATCCCTTCTTTGACGACAACGGACTGGCCTTCGACCAGGGTACCTTCGGCGTTCTGGCGGGGGCCAGCTGCATAGTTGATCGAGTAGATAATCTGGTCGCTGGGAACCGCGTTGGGTTCGGCCAGCTTGACGATCTCCCAGTACGTGAGCACGCGGCGATCGACTTCCCGCGGCCGCGAGTTGACCTTGATGGTGATCTTGATCTGGCGGGTGATGAACCGCTCCGTGCCCGGCATGGCCAGGTCAACCAATTCCTTGTCTTCGATGACGCGGTCCTCACCACCGGCCGCATCAAGCCAGACATCGGTCGTCTCGCTCAGGACGCCCGCCAGACGCTTGATCGTTCCACCCGAGATGTGCGCGGCCCCCCAGTCGAACGCGCGTTCGTCCAGGAGGAAGCGGAAGGAGCGGTCGCTGCGGAACACCAGGAACTTCTCCGCGCCGGCACTGCGCAGGTCCACGGTCTCCTCCGGCCGCACGACCTCCAAAGCACCGTCACGAAGAACTTGGAACACCAGGAAATCGCTCGCCGGTCGCGCGCCGGCGACCGCAAGGATCTGACTTCCAGTCACGACCGGGTCATGGACCACCTTGCCCACGAACTGCATGGACTGGTCGCCAATCTGGATACCAAACGGCCCGTGCTCACGCACGGCACGCCCTGCCGACACCGCGGCGTAGACGTCTTCAACACCCTCTTCAAACTGGTTCATAAATGCCTCTAAAAGTTGTCGCACGGCATGCCGCGCATGTGTTCGTTGATCTGGCGCTTGCTCAACGCGTCCGCTGCTGAACGCTTGATGCAACTATGCGCAAGCATGCTAAGTTTGTCAAGCATTATGAGCATGCGTTGAAAACTTAGCAGAAGCGGCTAGACTGGAGGCAGGCGGGTGCTCGTGTCGGTCACGGGGCTGTCGCCGCACGATGAGTCCCTGTGAAAGTCACACTAGGTCAATACCTCGCCTCGATCCGGAACGATCGCAAGATGTCGCTGAGGCAGGTCGAAGAAGCCAGTGGGAAGGAGGTTTCGAACGCTTACCTGAGCCAACTGGAGAACGGAAAGATCCAGCAACCTAGCCCGACGATCCTCAACAAGCTCGCCGAGATCTATGGCATCGAATACACGACGTTGATGGAGCTTGCTGGCTATCTGCCTCCGGCATCAAGCCGAGAGGCCGGCGATCGCCATGGACGCGTCGCCACGTTCGCGGATCACAACTTGAGCGTCGATGAAGAGGCCCAACTGCTCGAGTACCTGCAATTCATCCGATCGAGAAAGCGCACCTGATGAAACCCGACGACAGCAGTCTTCAATCCGTTGAATTGGCAGCTGTCGAGAGACAGGCGCGCACCTTGCTTGATCGGGCGTCGGCCTGGGGACGATATCCGACTCCAATCGATGACATCCTTGAGGCGGCGAAGCTACGCGTCGCGCCCCGGAGCATGTTCGATCCAGCAGCTTTCCTCGCGTTCGTGAAGAGGAAGACAGCGGAGGCTGCCCATACCCTCAAGACAGCGCTATCAAAGGTCCTGGGGCTCTATGACGCCAACGAGCAGATCATCCACATCGACGAGACCGTTGGGCGGTCCAAGCAGACGTTCCTAAAGCTGCACGAGACAGGACATCACGAGCTTCCGACCCATCGAAAGATCTTTCGGCTGTTCCAGGACTGCGAACAGACCTTGGCACCCGCGATTGCGGATCAGTTTGAGCGGGAAGCAAACAACTTTGCCCGCTTCGCCTTGTTCCAAGGTGGAGCATTCAGGGATATGGCGGCGGACATGGCAATCGGCGTGAGAACTCCGATCACCCTGTCGAAGAAGTTCGGCGCCTCGATTTACGCGTCTGCGAGAGAGTTCGCTAGGTCTCACCACCGAGCTTGCTTGGTGATTGTGTTGGAGCCACTTCGCGTTGTTCCTGGACAGGCCGCCGTAGCCGAAGTACGTCGCGTCGAAGCGTCGCCCTCCTTCACGCAGCGGTTCGGAAATCCAACTCTAGTCCGCATCGCCTCGGATGAAGCGCTCGGCCAGCTACTGCCGATTGGTCGGAAGATGACCAAGCCGACACCTTTGGCATATCGCGACCGCAACGGGGATGTGCATGAATGTCTTGGTGAAGCCTTCGACACCAAGCACAACATCCTGATCTTGATCTATCCGACGAAGGAGCTCGCTGGATCGATGCTTGTGCTCCCCTCGCATCTGCAGCCGCTGCAATGACACCGGCGAGGTTGATGCTCGCTGACAGAGCGCGTACCCCTTGCGCGGGGAGATGGAGTGGAGGATGGGAGGATCAAGACGGACCTTTGCGTGCCGCCGCCGCCGTGTCTCGCCGTCCCTTACTGCAGCGAAACCAGCTCACCGAGGTCTGATGACATGAAGCTCCCTGCCGCGCGGAGGATTGGTGGGCCATTGAAGGTGCGGCCGATAACTCGGAGGCGCGGTGTTCGGAGCAACGCCGCTGGCTAAGATTGCAGGTGCGCGGGTGCGGCGCCTCGCGCACATCAATTCCAGGAAACAGGAGAGCGGGGCGAATGAACTTGACTGAACTGACCGTCAACTGGTCTCGCTGCATCTACATCGATCGTGCGATCGACGCCGAATTTCTGAATGAGCTGATTCCGCGGATCGTCGCGCTTCGACAGGTGAGTTCAGATCCAATCACCGTCGCGATCAACAGCCCCGGCGGCAAGGTCTACTTGATCGACAAACTGCGGTCGCTCATCAAGTCCCCAGATCAAGACGGAAACACCTGTCGGATGATCACCGTTGCCACCAATGTAGCGGCAAGCGCCGCAGCGATGTTGCTTGCTCTGGGCGACTACGCGGTGGCCCTTCCGCACAGCAATGTGCTTTTCCACGACGTGCGGTTCGGCTCGGTCACAAACGTGACTCCTTCACGAGCTCTGGAGACCGCTCGCTCCTTGGAGAGTTCGAATGATCGTGCGTCGCTGAAGATCGCAGAGGTAATGATTCAGCGTTGGCTGTGGATGTACCTCGACGTGCATCACAGACTCACGGAGGTGAAGGAGCTAGACCCCCAGGCCGTAGCCCATTTTGAAGACGGGGTGCGGCTGTTGAAACTCCCCGATTGCGAGCACGTGCAGTTGGATCTTCCTGGCCTGCTTACGTTCGTTCACGGCCGTCTGAATTCAGACAACAAGCCGCTCGTCGACAACGCGCTTGAGAAGCTCAGCCGCTGGGGACTCGTGACCAGTATGTCCCAAAAGGAGCTGAGTCGAAAGGACGAAACCGGCAAGGAAGGCAAGTTGCTCAGCGGTCTAGCAGAGCTCTACAGCGTCATGCACCGCGACGGGCCGCCCTTCGACAGTGAAGACAATCGCAAGCACCTGACGGCGTTCATGCATGTGCTCTCGGCATCGCTTGGAACGAAGCCGCCGCTTGAGGCGCTTCAGAGGGCGCTCCAGGAGGTTCAGCTGTTCGATGCCATCGATAGTCCCAAGCACCGATTCACAGCGATTCGGCTCATGGTTGAGCATCGTGTGGAGTTCTTCGGAGTGGACGTGGCAATGCGATGGCCCGACATGGCCTCCGAGGAGAAGGGCAAGATCATTGACGAGTCGATGCCGGCCGTACGTACCCTGTGGCTCATCTGCGTGATGATCGCGAGAGAACTGTTCACAGGAGAACATCCGCTTGAGCCAGAAGAAGCGATGGCCTTGGGACTTGTGGACGAGGTGCCTGGCGCATCGGTGTACGAAAGCCGCCGAGCTTTTCGCGCCAAGGCGCTGCGCGCCAAGAGCGATCAGCGAGAACCGTCCGATGAAGCCGCCGACGAGGTGAAGTGAACTCGCAGGCCAACGACGAGAGCTTCCGAGGCTTGCGGTACAGACATCGCTTCGGCTCCCTTGATCCCTGGTCCGGCGAGGATCGCGCCCGAAACGAGCATTCGCGTAAGGGTTGCATTCATCGACTTTGATGGTGTCCTTCATCCGGCCAAGGGGCGGTCGGCTGAGACCGGCATACCCAACGGCCCGCAGTTCCCGACGAACCTCGATCCATAAGGTTCATCGCGGAACTCAGATCGAGATCTACGGCCAGCCCGGGCCGATTCGATTTGAAAATCGGGCCAGAGTTGACGGCCGATCTCACTCGGGACTTCATGGGAGGGAGTGTCAGAAATTCTGTGTTTGAGGCGTTTCTACGAGGCTACGAGCCGGCCCTTGTGAACCGGTCTGCGTAGAGGATGGCGAACTGGTTCATTGCCTCTCGCCAGTTCTTGGCCGCGCGCCCCCAGTCGGCCGTGATGTTGCGCAAGGCCAGCCGGAGTAGCTTGCTCGCCGCATCGTCACTGGGGAAATGGCCACGAGACTTGATGATCTTGCGCAGCTGCGCGTTGAGGCTCTCGATGGCATTGGTCGTGTAAATCACCCGCCGCATCTCCGGCGGGAAGGCGAAGAACGGGATCACGCGGTCCCAGGCCCTGCGCCAGGCAGCGACCACGGTGGGAAATTTCTGGCCCCAGGCGCTTGCCTCGAAGGCGTCCAACTCTGCCGCAGCGGCCTCGGCGCTTGGCGCCGTGTAGACCAGCTTGATGGCCGCCGCCAGCGGCTTGCGGTCCTTCCAGTTGGCGTAGTCCAGGCTGCGGCGAGTCAGGTGCACGATGCAGGTCTGTAGCGTCGTGGCCGGATACACCGCGCTGAGCGCCTCCGGCATGCCCTTGAGTCCGTCCGTGACCGCGATGAGGATGTCGTTGACACCGCGCGTCTTCAGGTCGTTGAAGACCTTCATCCAGAACTTGGCGCCTTCGGTGCCTTCGATCCACAGCCCCAGGATGTCGCGCGTGCCGTCCGGCAGCACGCCCAGCGCCAAGTAGACGGCCTTGTTGCGCACCACCGCGTCCTCGCGGATCTTCACGCGCAGCGCGTCGAAGAACACCACCGGGTACATCGGCTCCAGCGGCCGCGCCTGCCAGGCGCCCACCTCCGCCATCACGGCGTCAGTCACGCTGCTGATCAACTCAGGGCTGACGTCCACGCCGTACTGCTCGGCCAAGAAGGCCTGCATCTCCCGTACAGTCATCCCGCGCGCGTAAATGGCGATGATCTTGTCGTCGAAGCCGGTGAAGCGGCGCTCGTGCTTGGGAATCAGCAGCGGCTCGAAGCTCGAATCCCGGTCGCGAGGAACGTCGATGCGAAGCGGCCCATCCTCGGTCAACACCGTCTTGCCGGTCTTGCCGTTGCGCAGATTCTTCGTCGTCTCGGGCTTGTCGGCTCCGCTTGGATAGCCCAGGTGGAATCCCAGCTCCGCGCCCAACGCTCTCTCGATCAAGGCTTTCTTGAACGCCATCGAGGCGGCATTCACTTCCTCGCCGGTCATCGGCTGGCCCTTCACGATCTGGTCGATCAACTCATCGGGGATCTTGGGCAACGCGGCAGACTTGGCCGCAATCGCGGCGTTCCTCAGCTTGGTCTTGCTCAGAGGTTTGTCGATTGGCATAAATGCTCCGGGTTCGGGTCATGTGATGCCTCGCACACAAAATTCAGGACAGGCCACCTGAACGTTCGATGAACGTCCCATCAGCACTCTCGACTCCCCAGGAGCTTGGCGAGTCTGCACTTCGTCAACGCGCGATCAGCGACGATCTGCCGCGTCGTTGCCTGCATAGGTGCTTGCCGCGCGCATGGGCAGACGGATGCCTTCGGTGTGTCGAGCACCCCGACTTCGAGCTTATCGATCTAAGCACCAACTCCGATGCGGCAGGCATCGCGTCACACACAAAAGTCAGGTCAGGCCCAATGCCGCTGACAGCTCACATCTCAGCGTCATGGACCTCCCGGTCCAAAACGAGAGACAGCCGAGCGCAGAGCATCGTCAGCCATCCGGCCCAGAGCCTCTCATCCACATTTCCCTCGAATAGAACACCGGAGGGTTCGACCGAAGCAATGATGTATTGCTCGCCGCCGCAAACGCCGAACCACGAAGCAGTCGGTTGATCGCCTTGCCACCCGGGCAGCGACTCATAGACGGCTGCAATCTTCTGCCAATCGGATTCCGGCCAGTCGTACCGTATGTTGAGCGTGATGGTGTGGCGCATGGGTGCCATTATCGGCACTGGGGCGGCGCGAGACGCCTTGCCAACGAGCGCCCTCCCCCCTCACTCCACCGTCACACTCTTCGCCAAATTCCGCGGCTTATCCACATCCGTCCCCCGCGCACACGCGGTGTGATACGCCAGCAACTGCAGCGGCACCGTATGCAGAATCGGGCTCAGCGCGCCATAGTGCTCCGGCATCCGAATCACATGCAGCCCGGCCTCGCTCTCGATCTTCGTATCCCCGTCCGCGAAGACAAACAGCTCACCGCCACGCGCCCGCACTTCCTGCATGTTGCTCTTGAGCTTTTCCAGCAGCGTGTCATTGGGCGCCACCGTGACCACCGGCATTTGCGCCGTGACCAGCGCCAGCGGGCCGTGCTTCAATTCACCCGCCGGATACGCCTCCGCATGGATGTAGCTGATCTCCTTGAGCTTCAGCGCACCTTCCAGCGCAATCGGATAGTGCAATCCGCGCCCCAGGAACAGCGCATTCTCCTTGCGCGCGAATTCCTCACTCCATGCAATGACCTGCGGCTCCAGCGCCAGCACCGCTTGCACCGCCACGGGCAAGTGGCGCAGTGCCTTCAGGTGCTCGGCCTCTTGCTCGTCCGTCAGATGGCCGCGCGTCTGCGCCAGGGCCAGCGTCAGCAGGAACAGTCCCACCAATTGCGTGGTGAACGCTTTGGTCGACGCCACACCAATTTCCGCACCGGCGCGCGTAATGAATGACAGCGCGCATTCACGCACCATGGCACTCGTGGCCACATTGCAGACAGTCAAGGTGTGCAGCATGCCCAATGAACGCGCATGCTTGAGTGCGGCCAGCGTGTCGGCCGTCTCGCCGCTTTGGCTGATGGTGACGACCAGGGTGCGCGGATTCGGCACGCTGTCGCGATAACGGTATTCGCTGGCAATCTCGACACTGGTCGGGATCTTCGCAATGCTCTCCAGCCAGTACTTGGCCGTGGACCCCGCATAGAAGCTGGTGCCGCAGGCCAGGATCAGGACCGAATCAATGTCCTTGAACACGCGGTATGCCCCATCGCCAAACAGCTCCGGCGTGACGCTGGTGACCGCGTCCAGCGTGTTCGCAATCGCCACCGGCTGCTCGAAGATTTCCTTCTGCATGTAGTGGCGATACGGGCCCAGCTCCGCGGCGCCGCTGTGCGCATGCACCGTCCGCACCTCACGCTCCACCGTCTGGAAGCGGCCGGTGGCCGCATCGCGGCTGCTGATCCAGAAGCGGCCCAGTTGCAGGTCGACCACATCGCCCTCTTCCAGGTAGACGATCTGATCGGTGACGCCGGCCAGCGCCATCGCGTCGGAGGCCAGGAAGTGCGCGCCGACGTATTCGTCACGCCCCACGCCCAGCACCAGCGGCGATCCCTCGCGGGCGCCGACCACGCGGTGCGGTTCGTCGCGATGGAACACGGCAATCGCGTAGGCCCCCTTCAGGCGACCGATGGCTTGTTGCACCGCCTCCAGCAGATCGCCTTGATAGAACAGATCGACCAGGTGCGCGATGACTTCGGTGTCGGTCTGGCTCAGGAACACATAGCCGCGGCCCTTGAGCTCGGCACGCAGTTCGTCGTGGTTCTCGATGATGCCGTTGTGCACCAGCGCAACGCGGCCGGGACCTTGCGGTGCGTCCACGCCAGGACCGTGCGAGAAATGCGGGTGGGCGTTGTGGACCGCCGGCACGCCGTGGGTGGCCCAACGGGTGTGCGCGATGCCGGTGCCCGCCGCTACGCCGTCCTGCGCGGCCAGCGCTTGCAGTTCAGCCACCCGGGAGGTGCTGCGCGCCCGCCGCAGTTGACCGTCTTGGTGGACCGCCACACCGCAGGAGTCATAGCCGCGGTATTCCAGGCGCTTCAGACCCTCGATGAGGATGGGAACGATGTCCTTCTGGCTGACGGCGCCGACGATGCCACACATGAGAGTCTCCTGAAACCGATTGCGAATGGCGGAATGCTAGGCAGGTCGGTGCCGAAGAGGCTTTCAAGATCGGCCGTCTGGTGAAAGAATCAATCATCCAATCTCACGATTGAACGAATTCTTCATTTTCAAGCCGTTTATGGAATTTTTCATCACCCTGGATGCGCTGGATCTGCGGCTGCTCGATCTTCTGCAGGAAGACGCCTCCCTGTCCAATCAAGCGCTGGCCGACCTGGCCCATGTCTCCCCAGCCACCTGTCTGCGTCGCGTCCGGCGGCTGGTGGAAACCGGCGTGATCGAGAAACAGATGGCCATCGTCTCGCCAGAAAAGGTCGGCGTCGGACTCTCCGCCCTGGTGGAAATCACCCTCGACCGACAAGGCGCCGAACACCTGGATGCGTTCGAAACCCTCGTCGTCGCCGCGCCGGAAATCCAGCAATGCTGGCGCGTGGCACCCGGCCCCGATTTCATCCTCGTGCTGCAAGTGTCCGATATGCCGGCGTATCACGCGCTCGTCCAACGCCTGTTCACCCAACACGCCAACGTGCGGAATGTGAAAACTTTCTTCAGCGTGAAACGCGCAAAGTTTGATCCGCGGGTGGCGGTCGGGGTGGCAGGGGGGCGGGTCTTGCGCTAACTTGTTGGAAACGGCGCGTGGACCGAAGAAGCCGGCGGCCCGCTCCGCTCAGGCGCTCCGCATTCGCTCCGCAGGCCGCCGGCTCCTTCGGTCCCGAATCACCGAGGTCATCGGGCTATCGTCCTCACACGAGCCGCGCGTGCTCGGGGTACCGACGACGTAGGGACTCGCGTTATGCGGCGACCCATGCGATAGGGACTAGCTGCGCCGTCGAGTTATGAGCCATCGAGTCATCGAGCGGCCCAGCGATGGCGCAGTCACGCGGTCGCTCGATGGCGTCGTCCGATCAACGCGTCAGGATCAGCAAGCCCTTGAGGTATTCACCCTCGGGGAAGTAGATGGTCTGCGGATGGTCCGGCGCGGCGCCCACACGGTCCATGATGAAGCCATCCACCGCCGCGTCCATGCCGGCGCCCGCCACGATCTTGTGGAACAGCTCCGGGCCAATGCCGCCCGAGCAGGAGAAGGTGAACAGCAGGCCGCCCGGATTGAGCAGCTTCAGGCCCAGGCGATTGATGTCCTTGTACGCACGGGCCGCGCGCTCCGCATGCGAGGCGGTGGGCGCGAACTTGGGCGGGTCCAGCACGATGGCGTCAAAGCGCCGGCCTTGCTTGATCATCTCCCGCAGGGTGTGGTTGACGTCAGCGTCCAGCGCGGTGTGGCGGCTCGGCTCGAAGCCGTTGAGCTCGACGTGCGCCGTGGCCCGTGCCAGCGCAGGGGCGGACGAGTCCACGCTGATGACCTCGGTGGCACCGCCCGCCAGTGCCGCGACCGAGAAGCCGCCGGTGTAGCTGTAGCAGTTCAGGACCGATTGGCAGCCGTAGTGGCGGACCAGGTCAGCGAACTTCTTGCGGTTGTCGCGTTGGTCCAGGTAGTAGCCGGTCTTGTGGCCCTCAGCCACATCCAGGCTGAGCTTCCATTCGTGTTCGCTGATGACGATGGCGGTGTCGCCCTCGCCGCGCAGCCAGCCGGTGGCGGGCTCCATGCCTTCGAGCGTGCGCACGCTGGCATCGGAGCGCTCATACAGCCGGCTCAGGCCGGTGGTGGCGAGCAGCAGGTCAGCAATCTCCTGCTTCCAGCGCTCGACGCCGGAAGCCAGGAACTGGGCGCACAGGGTGTCGCCGTAGCGGTCGACGATCAGGCCGGGCAGGCCGTCGGCTTCGCCGTGGATCAGCCGCATCGCGTCGGAGGCGATGGGCATGCGGGCGCGCAGCGCCACCGCGGCTTCGATCTTGCGTTGGAAGAAGGCGGCGTCGATGCGCTCATGCTCATCGAAGCTCCAGGCACGCACCCGGATCAGCGAGCTGGGGCTGAACGAGGCCCAGCAGAGGAACTGGCCCTCGGCGGACTCGACCCGCACGGTCTCGCCCGGGTCGGCCTTGCCCTTCTCGATCGAGCCTTGGAACACCCAGGGGTGGCGGCGCAGCAGCGAGCGGTCCTTGCCCGCGCGGATTCGAATCACTTTCATGGGGGCGATTCTCCCCGATGCCGCCGCACTCAGGCGGTCTGCATCGCCAGCACCTCTTGCGGCACCGGCGGCCAAGTGCCCGCTGCGCGTCGGGCCTGGAACCAGCGGTGCATCGACGCATCCTCCACCGCATACTCGCCGCGGGCCGATTTCCACACCAACGCCGGCATGCGCTGCCGCAGGGATTCGAGCGCGCGCTGCACCGTGGGCACCGTCATCGGCTGCGCCAGCAGGTCGCCGTAGAAGCGCAGCGCCTCCGCGTCGTAGGGACGGAAGCGCGGGCCCTGGTCCAGCATGCGCCACAGCACGACCTGCTCCACCGGCTTGAGGCCGAGGAAGTCGGCCTCCATCTGGGCCTCGTCATCACGCTGCCGATCGGATGCGGCCTGCAGCAGGGCCGGCTCGAAACGACCGGAGAGATTCGCCAGCGGGCTCAAGACCTGCCCCAACGCGGCCATGAAGAACTGCGGCCGGTGCCCGAAGGCCTCAAACGCCTGATGCAGCGCGGCCTGGTCCACCGGAATGAGCGACGGCCGCTGCGATTCGATCAGCGACGCCACATGCGCAATGAAATCCGGCCCCAGCGGCGGCATGCGCTGCACCTGGGAGCCGAAGAACGGCGCGGCATTGGAGTTGACCAGCCGGATCAGCTTGTCCCGGTCCGACCCGGACATCACCAGCATCAGCCGCACCTCGCCCGGGCGGTTCAGTTGGTCGCGGGCCGACTTCAGCGAGGTCATGGCGGCCTCGCCGTCTTCGCTGGTCAAGGCATGCTGGGCTTCGTCGATGATGAGCGCGATCGGCTTGCCGGAGGTCTCATGCAGGGCGCGCAGGGCGTCCACCAGCGTGAGCCCGTCCAGTTTGCCGATGCGGGTGGTGTCCACCTGCAGCCAGCCGGCCAGGCTGACCTTGTCCACACCCGCTTTCTTCGCCGCGCGCGCCACCAGGCCCAGTTGAGGCTCCAGTGCGCGGCCGATGGCGTCGGCGATCAGGGCGCCGGGGTCGCGGTGCGGGTCCGCCCACAGGTCCACATAGACCACGGCCACGCCGCAGACTTCCAGCAGCGGCTTCAGGTCGCTTTGCAGGAAGGTGGATTTGCCGGTGCGACGCGGTGCGGCCAGGAACAGGCCGTTGTGGGCATCACCGAGCAGCGCCTGGCCTTGCAGCGCTGCCGCCACCTGTTGCGCCAGTTCGGTTCTCGGGAAGGCAATCATCTTTTATCGGTCAATTATCGGCTTTCCGATAATTTATCGGTCCGACCGATAAAAGGCAATCCGCTCGCGGAAACTCAGCGCTTGGCAGCCGGTCCCAAGGTGCCGAACGCCCAACCGATGTTGAGGCTGACCATCGGCGTGCTGTGCTTGTCCCCGCCCAGCGCCTTCCACTGGCCGATGCCGACCTTCACCCGCAGCCGATCACGCGCCGAGCGGCCTTCCCACTGGCCCCAGACCTCGCCTTGGGTGACCGCGCCGCCGCCCACCGACACGCCGCCGCCGCCCGCCGCACCGACCATGCCCTCGGCACCGAAGCGGAAGCCGCCGGCCAGGCGCGGCGTCTGCGCGCCAAGACCGAACATGCCGTAGGAGAACGCGCCCGCCTTGCCGAAGGCCGCGCTGCCGGCCTGCGCCGCGCCGTACCAGGGACCGCCGAAGTCACGCGTCATGCCGATGCCCAGGCCGGTGACCGCGTCGCGGCTGCCGTCCTTGAACTTGAATTCCTTGAAGCGCGGCATGCTGAGATACCAGGACTGATTGCGCACCGTGCCGGATTCCAGCGGCGGGCTGTTGAGCACCCGGGAGGTCTTCTCCAGCGGCAGCGCCAGCGAGGCGCGGACCTGCAGCGCGTCGTAATGCCCCCAGGGCGCGCGCATGTAGCCGGCATCCAGACGCAGCGTCGGGCCCCAGGGCGTGATCCAGCGCAGCGTCGGACCGGCGCGCACCAACCAGCCGCCGCCGGTGTCCAGGTTTCCGCCGCCGCCCAGGCCGACGGACAACTGCCCGCCCACGCGCAAGCGCTCGCTGAAGACACCCCAGTCCTGACCGGCATTGGCCAGGATCTCCATGTAGCCGTCGGCGCCGCCCGAGGCCGCCCCCGAGGCTTCCAGCCCCCACCAGGAGGCACCGTTGCCGAAGTACTGGCGCAGATCGGCGCCCGCCTTGCCCTTGCGGCCGGTGAGCTCACGCCCATCCCGGGTGCGGCTGCCGCTACGCGGTTTCTCGACGCCCGCGCTCAGCGCGATCTCATCAAAACCCATGCCGGTGCGGTCGCCCGCGCGTCCGTCCAGGCCCGCATCGGCGGGGGAGAAACTCAGGAAACGGTCCATGCGGCCCACCATCACCGTCCAGCCGGTGTCCTTGATGTTGCCGCTGGGGAAGCGCACCTGGGCCACCCCCACGCCCGCATACCAGTTGCCGAACTCGCCGCGCAGCGACACCTCGGGGCGCAGCATCAGGCCCCCACCCGCACGCACCCTGTCCGAGCTCACGCCGCCGCCCGCACCGGCATACAGGCCGGCTGCGGCGTGCCAGTCGCCGCCCAGGCGCCAGCGGCGCTGGGCGGTGAAGCCCGCCGTGAACAGACCGCCGTAATTGCCCTTCGCGGCGCCATAGAAGGCGGGGCCCAGGCCCCAGTCTTCATTGACCGCCACCATGTAGTTCAGGCCCAGGAGGGCGGTGGTTTCGCCGGTGGGCATCTTCAGCGGCGTCCAGTTCATCTCGAACGCAGCGGGGCGGCTGTCGGTGGCGGTGACCAGCCGAGGCTTGTCGTCGCCGGACAGACCGGTGCGCGGCAGTGAGGCGGACATCGACGTGGCTGATGTCGATGTCGATGTCGATGTCGATGTCGATGTCGACGATGACGTTGATGCCGGCGCACTGGCGGCGGCCGGTGCGGCCGAAGCCGGCGACGGTGCCTGCACCTGCGCCTGGGCGCCGGCGGCCATCAGGGCGGAGCACAGCAACAGCGGCCGGGAGGGAAATCGTTGGGGCGCGAGCGGGCGTGACATCGGACGAAGCATCGGTGGGATTCGCGGGTGAACGTTATTTCTTTTTCGCGCGGGGATGCGCGGCGTCGTAGACCTTGGCCAGATGCTGGAAGTCCAGCCGGGTGTAGATCTGCGTCGTGGTGATGTTGGCGTGGCCCAGCAGTTCCTGGACGCCGCGCAGGTCGCCGCTGCTTTGCAGCAGATGCGATGCGAATGAGTGGCGCAGCATGTGCGGATGCACATGGGTGGGCATGCCCGCCGTCAGCGCCCGCTGCTTCAGGCGCTTGCGGATCATGTCGGGACTCAGCCGGGCGCCGCGCGGACCGACCAGCAGCGCCGGCTCATCCGCCGCCGCCCATTGCGGGCGCAGCACCAGCCACTGCTGGAGCGCCGCCAGCGCATGGCTGCCCAGAGGCACGGCGCGGCGCTTGGCGCCTTTGCCCAGCACCTGGGTTTCCGCCGCATCCAGCTCCACCCAGCCCGCCGATTGCGGGTGATGGCGCACATCCAGGCCGGTCAGTTCGGACACCCGCAGGCCGCCCCCGTAGAGCAGCTCGACCAGGCAGCGATCCAGGGCCTCGGCCACCGGATCGGCATTGTCCTGCTGATGGTCGGCCAGCCGCACCGCGTCGTCGACGCCCAGCGCCTTGGGCAGCGGCTTGCCCTGCTTGGGCGCCCGCACGTCCACGATCGGATTGGAGGCCACCAGCCCCTGCTGCCCCAGCCAGCGGTACCAGCCGCGCCAGGCGGAGAGGATCAACGACAGCGTTCGCGGCGCCAGCTTCTGTTCATTCAGCCGGGCCAGGAAGCGACGGGCCTGCAGGCTGGAGAGGGTGAGCAGCGCCAACCCGTCGGCCTCGGCCATGTGGACCAGACGCAGCAGCGCATCCTGATAGAGGGTCAGCGTGCGCTCCGCCAGGCGGCGCTGCACACGCAGGTAATCCAGATAGCGCCGCTGCTCGTCAGTCAGGCTGGGCGACAGCATGCGGATCCGCGTTCAGCAGGCGCGACAGCGCGGCGCTGGCGATCTCACCGACGCGCGAGAGGAACTCGGTGCCCATCTCGGCGGTGTAGCGGGTCGGGTCCGGCGAGCCCAGCACCAGCAGGCCGAAGGCTTGCGAGGGCGAACCCGCCGTCAGCGGCACCAGCGCCAGCGACGCCACATCCTCTTCCAGCCAGCGGGCGGCCTCGAATCCGGAATTGATGCCGCAATAGGGCTGATGCAAGCTGCCGACAAAGGTCTTCACATCGGTGCTGACCTCGGCCGAGAACTGGGCCAGCGTCTGGCCGGCGTTCACATTCCACAGCCGCAGGTTGGCCTGCGGGATCAGGAACTGATGGCGCAGCTCGCGCAGCAGCACCTCGGGCAACTGCCGGTCGTCGCGGGTGAGCATCAGCGCGAGCGTCCAGCGGTGCAGGCGGTCGGCGATGGCGACGTTCTCCTGGCCGTTGCGGATCATCTCGACGATTTTCTGCTCCAGGCCCTTGATCTTGTCGCGCAGCAGTTCCGCCTGACGCTCCTGCAGCGACACCGCGCGCTGGCCATGCGGATGGGAGATGCGCACATTCGCAAGCAATTCGGCGTGACGCTCGAAAAAGCCGGAATCCTTCGCCAGATAGTCGGCGATGTCCTGTTCGGTGATGCCTTCGATGCCGCTCACAGTTCGATTTCTCCTTCAAAGACGGTCTGCGCCGGACCGGTCATGTAGACCGACGCGTTGAGGCCCTGAGACAGGCCCGCCCATTCGATGCGCAGGTCGCCGCCGTGGGTGTGCACTTCCACGGCCTCGTCCAGCCAGCCCAGCCGGATGCCGGCCACCACGGCCGCGCACGCACCGGTGCCGCAGGCCAGGGTTTCGCCGCTGCCGCGTTCATAGACCCGCAGGCGGACCTCCGAACGGCTGACGATCTGCAGGAAGCCGGCATTGACCCGCCGCGCAAAGCGCTCATGGCCTTCCACCAGCGGTCCGACCAGGGCCACAGGCGCATGGTCGACGTCGTCCACCCGCTGCACCGCATGCGGGTTGCCCATCGACAGCACCGCGACCTCGGCGGTCAGCCCGTCGCCCAGCGCGAGCGACCAGCGCTCGAAGCCGTGGTCCAGGCGCGGCGCCAAACCGGTCGGATCGAAGGGGACCTGCGTCAGGTCGAAGACGGGGGCGCCCATGTCGACGGTCACCCGACCGTCCTCACGCAGGCGCAGCTCCAGCAATTTATTGACGGTCTGCACCCGCACCGTGTGCTTGTCGGTCAGGCCCTTGTCGACCACATACCGCACGAAGCAGCGCGCGCCGTTGCCGCAATGCTCCACCTCGGAACCGTCCGCATTGAAGATGCGGTAACCGAAGTCCACGCCGGCGGTGGTCGAGGCCTCGATCACCAGGATCTGGTCGCAGCCCACGCCAAAGCGACGGTCGGCCACCCGCCGAAGCTGGTCGGCCGACAACGGCATCGGTTGTTGCGTGGCATCCAGCACAACGAAATCGTTGCCGGCGCCCTGCATCTTGGTGAAGCGCAGTTTCATGGCGGGGATTATCTCCGCGGGCCTGCGACACGGCGCCGCTAAATCAGCAGGACCCGTCGGCGGCGCGCATCGGCAAGACCGCCCGGGGCATCGAAAGGGATCCGGTCAAGCCGACCACCAAGGACCGACCCGCCCCTGCCCTGCCTTGCGCCGCCCTGCTCAGTCTTGACCGACCGCATTCCCGACGGCGACAACGCCCCCGACCAGCAACGCTCAGCGCGCGTACAGCGAAGGCTCGCCCGGCGGTCGGGTCTTGAAGCGCTTGTGAACCCAGAAGTACTGCGCGGGGTTCTCCAGGATCCGGGCTTCCAGCCACTGATGGAAATGGCGCGCGTCCGCTTCCAGGTCGCCGCTGGGGTAGCCTGGCAGCGGGTCATGGGCGCGCACAAGAATGCCCTCGCCCTTGGGCAGCATGGTCACCACCACCGGCTGGACCACCATCTTCATCGTCTGCGCGATCTTGGCCGGTGCCAGCAGGGTGTTGGCCGGCACGCCGAAGAACGGGATGAAGGCGGAATCCTTGGGACCGAAGTCCATGTCCGGCAGATTCAGGAAGCTGTAGCCGTCCCGGATGTGGCGCAGCACGCTGCGCACGCCTTCATGCCGGTCCACCAGCTTGGTCACGCCGAAGCGCGAGCGCGCATGCCGCAGGCGGTCGTCCACCACCGGGTTGCTCTGGCGCTGGTAGATGCTGGCGCCGGGACGCGACTGGTTGAGCATCAGCGCCGGGCCGATCCAGTCCAGGCCCACGAAGTGCGGCATCAGCCACATCACCGGGCGGTCCACCTGTTCGGACAGCTTGATGTTGCCCTCGATGCGCATGAGCCGCTGCAGCCGCTCGGCGGAGGCGAACCACAACAGGCCGCGCTCCAGCAGGCTGCGGCCCAGCCAGCCGAAGTGCTCCCGAACCAGCGCCTCGCGGGCGGGCGCGGCCATGTCCGGAAAGCACAGCTCGACGTTGCGCAGCGCCACCCGGCGCCGCGAGCCCGCCACGCGGTGGAGCAGCCCACCCAATCCCCAGCCCAATGCGGCCAGCCAGCGCAGCGGCAACCAGTGCAAAAGCCACAAGAGTCCGATCGCTGCATGCGTCGCTAGTTTTCCCATCTACCTTGCCCAGCCTTTCGCCTTCTTCTTTTCTATAATGAATTCGTCGCCGAGTTAATTTGGACAACTTGCGGGGCGACTCATAAATCCCGCTAAAGCGTTCGCCGCCTGACTCCTCAGCACGGCAACGCCGACGACTGAACACAGGAGTTTAAATTGGCAAGCGATTTCCTCTTCACCTCGGAATCCGTCTCTGAGGGCCACCCCGATAAAGTGGCCGACCAGATCTCCGACGCCATCCTTGATGCCATCCTCGCGCAGGACCCCCGCTCCCGCGTGGCCGCCGAGACCCTGTGCAACACCGGCCTGGTCGTCCTCGCCGGCGAGATCACGACCAACGCGCATGTGGATTACATCCAGGTCGCACGGGACACCATCAAGCGCATCGGCTACGACAACACCGAGTACGGCATCGACTACAAGGGCTGCGCCGTCCTGGTGGCCTACGACAAGCAGAGCAACGACATCGCCCAGGGCGTGGACCAGGCGTCCGACGACCACCTCAACACCGGCGCCGGCGACCAGGGCCTGATGTTCGGCTACGCCTGCGACGAGACGCCGGAACTGATGCCGGCGCCCATCTATTACGCCCACCGGCTGGTGGAGCGCCAGGCCCAGTTGCGCAAGGACGGCCGCCTGCCGTTCCTCCGGCCGGACGCCAAGAGCCAGGTGACGATGCGCTACGTCAACGGCAAGCCGCACAGCGTGGACACCGTGGTGCTGTCCACCCAGCATGCGCCCGAGATGTCGTTGGGCGACAAGATGAAGCCGGAGTTCTACGAGGCGGTCATCGAGGAAATCATCAAGCCGGTGCTGCCCAAGGAATGGCTGCAGGACACGAAATACCTGGTCAACCCGACCGGTCGTTTCGTCATCGGCGGCCCGCAGGGCGATTGCGGCCTGACCGGTCGCAAGATCATCGTCGACACCTACGGCGGCGCCTGCCCGCACGGCGGTGGCGCGTTCTCGGGCAAGGATCCGACGAAGGTGGACCGCTCTGCCGCCTACGCCGCCCGCTATGTGGCCAAGAACATCGTGGCCGCCGGCTTGGCGCGCCAGTGCCAGATCCAGGTCGCCTATGCGATCGGCGTGGCCCGTCCGATGAATGTGACGGTCTACACGGAAGGCACCGGTGTCATCCCCGACGAGCAGATCGCCGCGCTGGTCAACGAGCACTTCGACCTGCGTCCGAAGGGCATCATCCAGATGCTGGATCTGCTGCGTCCGATCTACACGAAGACGGCGGCCTACGGTCACTTCGGTCGTGAAGAGCCCGAGTTTTCGTGGGAGCGCACCGACAAGGCGAAGGCGCTGCGCGCCGCCGCCGGGCTGTAAGTTCGTCGCCTGCTGCGCAGGCCCGGTGTTTTGCCACGAAGCACCGCGACTTCCCCCCCACTCCGGGCCGCCTCTGGCGGCCCGTTTCATTGTGGCCCCGGCACAATCGCGGGATGAGCCCGACGCCCTCCACACCCGCGCCGCTGACCATCCTGATCGTCGACGACCAGAGCGCCACCCGCGTGGCCTTGACCGCCGAACTGGACCGGGTCGGCCATCGGGTGCTGGAAGCCGACAGCGCTTCCTGGGCGCTGGAGCTGTTCCGCCGCTATCGGCCCGACATCGTGCTGATGGATGTGGAAATGCCGGGCCAGGACGGCTACTGGACCGCCCGCGAAATGCGCGCGGCCGAGCCCGGCGGCTGGACGCCGATCATCTTCCTGTCCCAGTTCAACCAGGCGGCGGATGTCTGGAAGGGCATCGAATCCGGCGGGGACGACTACCTCGTCAAGCCGGTCTCGCCGATGATCCTGCATGCCAAGCTGCGGGCCATGCAGCGTCTGGCCCAGATGCGGCAGCGGCTGGTGAAGATGTCCGAAGAGCTGCGCACCGCCAATGCGCAGCTGGAGAAGCTCTCCACCGTCGACGCCCTCACCGGGCTGATGAACCGCCGCGCGCTCGATGCCCGGCTGCAGCAGGAGCTGGAACTCGCCCGCCGCGAGGCCAAGCCGCTGACCCTGGTGCTGTGCGATGTGGACCACTTCAAACGCTACAACGACACCGCCGGCCATGTGGCCGGTGATGCCTGCCTGCGCCGCGTGGCGCAGTTGCTGAAGGAAACCTGCCGCCGCCCGAGCGACTGCGCCGGCCGCTACGGCGGCGAGGAATTCGCGCTGGTGCTGCCCAACACGCCACGCTCCGGTGCGATGACTTATGCCCGGGCGCTGATCCGCACCATCGAGCTGGCGGCGATTCCGCATCCGGATTCCCCGACCGGCGCCAGCATCACCCTCAGCGGCGGCATCACCACCTGCCTGCCGGATGAAAGCACCAGCGCCGAAGGCCTGATCCTGCGGGCGGATGACGCGCTCTACAACGCCAAGTCCACCGGCCGGAACCGCTTCTTCAGCTACGAGATGCAGATGGACACCGAGGAACAGCGCCGTCGGACCTCGGCGAGCTGACGAGCCTCCACCGGCGAGCCCTCGGCTCCAGCCGCAGTCGCGGTCGCAGTCGCAGCCCAAGGCCAAGCCCAAGTTCCAGCTCAAGCGCCGGCCACATCGCCTCTGCGCTCGCCGCGGCCGCTGGCCTGCTGCCACATCCGGGTGACGATTGAGATAGCGTGTCGACACCCTCATCGACCGCGCCCTCGCCCCGCCCCTCCGCCATGCCCGTGATCGACCACGACGCGCTGCGGCGCCACGCCATCGCCCGCACCTTCTTCAAGCCGACGACGCTGCTGCGCGCGATTCAGCGGCTGGGCTTCGTCCAGGCGGATCCGATCCGCGCGCCGGCTCGGGCGCAGGATCTGATCCTGATGCATCGGGTGAAGGACTATCGCGCCGGCCAGCTGGAGAGCCGCTATGCACGGCTGGCCGTCGAGGAAGACTGCCTGGTCAACTACGGTTTCCTGCCTCGGGAACATCTCGCGCTGATGCATCCCCGCACCGCCCGCCGCGCCTGGGACGCGGAGATGAACGCCCGGGCGGCCGAGGTGCTGTCCTTCATCCGCGAACGGGGTCGGGTCCATCCGCAGGATGTGCAGAAGGCGTTCTCCCACGGTCGCGTGGCGGGCTATTGGGGCGGCGAGTTGAACGCCAGCACCCAGTTGCTGGACGGCATGCACTACCGCGGCCAGTTGCGGGTGGTGCGACGAGAGACCGGCACCCGGGTGTATGAAGCCATCGACCACCGGCCGGTGGACGACAGTCCCGAGGCCCGGCATGCGCGTGCCGCCGCCTTGCTCGACCTCATCGTGCGGCTGTATGCCCCGCTGCCGGCGGCCAGCCTGGGCTACCTCACCACGCTGCTGAACTACGGCGCACCGCATCTCAATGCCGAGGCGCGGTCCGTCGTCAAGCAAGCCCGCGAGCGCTATGCCCACACCAAGCTCGACGGCGTGACCTGGTTCTGGCCGGTCGATGAAAACCCCGCCTCGCGCAGCCACAAGGTGGATCCCCTGCGGTTGCGGTTTCTCGCGCCGTTCGATCCCTTGGTCTGGGACCGGCGACGCTTCGAACACCTGTGGGGATGGGCCTATCGCTTCGAGGCCTACACCCCGCCCGCTCAGCGCACCATGGGCCACTATGCGCTGCCCATGCTGTGGGGCGACCGGATGATCGGCTGGGCCAACCTGAAAGTCAGCCACGGCCGGCTGGTGCACGAGCTCGGCTTCATCGAACGTCGACCGCGCGATGCGGCCTTCCGTCAGTCGCTGGATGAGGCGCTGTACAGCACCTCGGTCTTTCTGGGAATCGCTGGCTGAAGACGGAGCGACGCGGCACAGAGCTGCCGCATCGCGGTGCGATCAGCCCAAGTGATCGGCTCGTCTGATCAGCCTGATCGGCCTGATCGGCCTGATCGACACCACCGGTCGACTGCCCTCATCAACCAGGTTGGACGAGCGGCCCGGCATTCGGCGCCGGCCCTGGGTCCGGGCCTGACCTCGCTCAGGCCGCCTGGCGCTGCGGCGACGCGCCGTTGACCAACGCCATCGACACCTCCGGATAGCGAAGCCCCGAGACCGGATGCGCCGCCAGCAGATCACGCAGGTCCTCCCGCAGGACATCGGTGAGCAGCAGCCGGGCGGCGCGGGCGTTCTCCTCCAGGCGCGCCAGGCTGCGGGTGCCGGGAATCGGCACCACATCCGGGCCCCGGTCCAGCAGCCAGGCCAGCGCCAGTTGCGCCGCGGTCATGCCGTGGTCGGCGGCCAGCGCGGTCAACGCATCGGCCAGGGACAGGTTGGCCCGCAGATGCGCCGGCTGGAAGCGCGGGTTGTGACGGCGCCAGTCGTCGGCCGCGAGCTGGTCGGCGTCACGGATCGCGCCGGTCAAGAAGCCTCGGCCCAGCGGGCTGTAGGGCACCAGCGCAATGCCGAGTTCACGACAGGTCGGCAGGATGTCCGCTTCCACATCGCGGGTCCAGAGCGAATACTCGCTCTGCACCGCCGCCAGCGGATGCACCCGATGGGCGCGCCGGATCGTCTCGGCCGACGCCTCCGACAGGCCGATGTGCCGCACCTTGCCGGACCGCACCAGCTCGGCCATGGCGCCGACGGTGTCCTCGATCGGCACCGTGGTGTCGACCCGGTGCAGGTAGTACAGATCGATGTGGTTGACCCCCAGCCGCCGCAGGCTGGCGTCGCAGGCGCGGTGCACATTGGCCGGGCGGCCGTCCACGCCGGCGGAGAAGCCTTCGGCATTGCGGACGATGCCGAACTTGGTCGCCAGCACCACCTCGCGGCGACGGTTGGCCAGCAGCCCGGAGATCAGCCGCTCGTTCGCACCCATGCCGTAGATGTCGGCGGTGTCCAGGAAGTTCATGCCCAGGTCCAGCGCCCGGTGCAGCACGGCCAGGGAATGGCCGTCATCGGTCGGTCCGTAGAAGTCGGACATGCCCATGCAGCCCAGGCCGAGCGCGGAGACCTCCGGCCCGTGGGCGCCGAGGCGGCGGCGCGGCAGTTGCGGCAGCTGATTTTTCGGTTCTCGGGTCCAGACGGTCATGACGCACTCCTTGCGATTCGTTCGCGCAACGCCCCACGGCCGTCGCGATGTCGTCAGCTTAGGAATTCGCCCCCCTGCGCGACCAGCGCAAATCTCGCCCATCCTTGCCCAATTCTCCGGACCCCGGACCGACGGTCTGGGCACGCGCGCGATCCACTTGCACAATTCGCTGCATGGTTGCTCCCACCCCGCTCCCCATCGCCGATGAGCTGCAGGCGCTCCGTGCCCAGATGGTGGATCTGACGATGCGGCACGTGCCCGGCGACGGGTCTCACGCCACCGCCGTGTCCTGCCTGCATCTGATCCGCGCCGGCTGCACCTCGCCCAAACCGGGCCCGGCGCTCTACGAGCCCGGTCTGGTCATCGTGCTGCAAGGCCGCAAGATGGTGGCGTTGGGCACCGAGACGCTCTATTACGACCCGCTGCATTTCCTGCTGGTGTCGATGACGGTGCTGCCGCGCGGTCAGGTGATCGACGCGACGCCGGACCGCCCCTACCTGTGCGTGCGGGTGAGCTGCGACACCCAGACGCTGGCCGACCTGATGCTGGAGGTCGGCCCCTCGTCGACGGACGCCACGCCGCAGGCGCAGTCCGGGCTGAATGTGGCGCCGGTGTCGGAATCGCTGCTCAGCGCCACGCTGCGGTTGATGCAGCTGCTGGATGCGCCGCAGGACCAGCGGGTGATGGGCCCGCTGCTGCAGCGTGAGATCTTCTACCGGGTGCTGACCGGTCCGCTGGGACCGCGGCTGCGCACCCTGGCGCAGCAGGACGGCGCCACCCGCCGCCTGTCCCGCGCCATCGACGAACTGAACCGCCGCTTCAACGAAGCCGTCAGCATCGACGAACTGGCGGCGGTGGCGCACATGAGCCCGTCCACCTTGCACCAGCGCTTCAAGCAGTTGACCAGCATGTCGCCGATGCAATATCAGAAGCAGTTGCGGCTGCAGCATGCGCGGCGGCTGATGCTGGCCGAAGGACTGGATGCGGCCAGCGCGGCGCATCAGGTCGGCTATGAAAGCGCCTCGCAGTTCAGCCGCGAATACCGGCGGCTGTTCGGCACGCCGCCGCGGGCGGACATCGAGCAACTGCTGCGCGTCAGCTGAGCATGGCAGGTCAGGAGCATCCGATGTCCGACGTGCTGGATCGCCTGATCCTGAGCCTGGATCGACACGCGCCGCGCGACGGCGTCTGGTCCACCGCCTTCCCTCGGCTGTGGACCATCCGCATGGGGTCGCCGGGTGTCGAGCTGATCCATGCAATGCAGCCGGCCGCGCTGTGCCTGGTCGTCCAGGGTGCGAAAGAGATCCAGCTGGGCGACGAGCGCCTGAGCTACGACGCGTCGCAGTTCATGGTGTTCACCACCGATCTGCCGGTGGCCGGACGCGTGTTCCAGGCCTCGCCGGAGCGGCCGTACCTTTGCCTGCGCCTGGACTTCGATCCCGCGGAGATCGCCGACTTGCTGGTGCAGTTGGGGCCGCCGCGCGCCGCGCCGTCGGGCAACGCCCATGCGGTGGCCGGCCATGCGAACGAGATCAGCCGCGGCCTGTTCCTGAGCCCGGTCACCGACGCCATGCTGGATGCCACCGCGCGGCTGCTGGATCTGCTGGACCATCCGCAGGACCAGGCGACGCTGGGCCCGATGGCGATGCGCGAGCTGGTCTACCGGGTGTTGCGCAGCGAGCAGGGCGAGCGCCTGGCGCAGGTGGCCCGCAGCGACAGCCAGACCCAGCGGATCCACCGTGCGATCCGCTGGCTCAAGCAACACTATGCGCAGCCGCTGCGCATCGAGGCACTGGCCAGGGAGGCGCACATGAGCACCTCCTCGCTGCACCAGCACTTCCGCGCGCTGACCGCCATGAGTCCGCTGCAGTATCAGAAGCAGCTGCGGCTGCAGGAGGCCCGTCGGCTGCTGATTGCCGAAGGGCTGGAAGTGGCCCGCGCGGGTCATGCGGTGGGCTATGAAAGTCCGTCGCAGTTCAGCCGCGAATACAGCCGGCTGTTCGGCGCGCCGCCGTCGCGGGATGCGATCCGCCGGCGCGATGGTGAAGCGGTGCGCCTGCCGGCCTGAGATCGGGAACGCCTGAGATTGGGAACATCCGGCGGCATGGGCTCGCGTCGGCGGGTGAGGCCCCGCCGAGCGGGGCCCGTATCAGCGCCGTGTCAGCGCCTCGTCAGCACCTCGTCAACACCTCGTCAGCACCCCATCAGCGTCGCTTCAGTGGCGCCTTCATTCGGTGTCAGAAGTCCCCATCCAGTGAAGCCGACAGCGCGGCATGCGCGCGCACCTCGGCCAGGCGTTGACCGAAGGTCTGCTCCGCAAATCCCACCGCGTCGGAGCCGGCCACGAAATGCAGCGGCGGCTGTTCCATGTTGGCGATCTGCACCAGCGCCGGCCCCAGCTTGGCGGGATCGCCCGGCTGGCGGGTGTGATAGGCATCGAATCGGCTTTGCGGAGGCTCGGGCAACCGGGCGTAGTCGGCGATCTTGGCGTCGCTGTAGCGGACCGAGCTGGCATCGAGAAAATCGGTCCGGAAGAAGCCGGGTTCCACGATGGTGACACGAATGCCGAAGCCGGCCACTTCCATCGCCAGCGATGCCGAGAAGCCGGTGACGGCGAACTTGGTGGCGCAATAGAGCGAGGAGCCGGAGAACGCCATGAAGCCCGCGACCGACGAGACGTTGAAGATCTGCCCGCTGCGTTGTCGACGCATGGCGGGCAGCACGGCGCGGGTGACGCTCATCAGGCCGAAGACGTTGGTGTCGAACTGACGGGCGATGTCGGCGGTCGCGATCTCTTCGAACAGACCGAACTGGCCGTAGCCCGCGTTGTTGACCAGCACATCGATGCGACCGAAGTGCGCGAGCGCCTGTTCCACCGCCTGGACCGCATCGGCCTCGCGGCTGACGTCCAGCGGCAGACAGAGCAATTGCTCGGTGGCCACCTGCTCGGCCAAAGCGGCGCGGAGCGTATCGGGCTGGCGGGCGGTGGCGACGACCTTGTCGCCCGCGGCCAGTGCGGACTTGACGATTTCCAGACCGATGCCGCGGTTGGCGCCGGTGATGAACCAGATCTTGGACATGGCGGGGTTTCCTGTGATGAGTGGAGGCAACGCCGCGAGGCATGCAGTGCGCTTGAACTCGGCGGCACTGCAGGGATCGACGACGGTGCAGTCATCGTAGGAATGGGCACGCCACCCGGCGTGCCCGATCCATGCCATGGCTTGCACGATCCGATGACGGTTCGCCTACGGGCTTTCACCACGCTGGCACACGCATGCCGCGACCCGCGTCAACCGGGCTTCATCGGTCCCGTGCCGCCAACATCGCCACAGCCACTTCCGCGAATCCCACCCCTCGCTCGCCCTCGGTCACATAGGCCGGCAGGTGCGCCAGCATCGGCAGGAAGCGGCGCACGTTGGCCACTCCGACCGACAGCGGCACGCGTTCGAACATCAACTGGTCGTTGGTGGAGTCGCCCACATAGACCCACTGCGCCGGATCGAACGCCTGACCGGTGAGACGCTGCACCGCCCAATGCGCTGCGGTCCATTTGCTGTGGTGGCCGATCCAGCCGTTGATGTGGATGGAGCTGACGGTCGCCGTCAGGCCGTGGGACCGCATGAGGTCGCAGACCACGGCAATCGCCTCGTCGCTCAGGGTGCTGAACTCGCTGTGGTCGATCGCGATGTCGGTCAGGCGGCCCGCGCTGTCCCGGGCCAGCGTGGCGCCCGGCACCCGGGCGAGGATGTCGGCGGCGCAGCGATGCAGGCGCTCGGCATTGGCGGCGCGCATCTCATCGGGCTGGGTGAACTCGGTGCGCAGATGCTCGCCCTCGCGATGCAGCAGCACGCCACCGTTTTCGGCGACGATGCCCTGGACCGGCCACGAGATCGCAAAGGGCTCGCTCCAGCCCGCCGGCCGACCGGTGATGGCGATGACCGGAATCCGGGCGGCCTGCAGGCGGTGCAGCGCGTCGAGCGCGGCGGGGGGGAGGGCGCCGTCGTCGGTCAGGGTGTCGTCGATGTCGGTCAGCACGCCGCTCACGGCGCGCCATTCTTCACGGGAACAGGAACTCAGCGGTCGCATGGCCGGCGATTGTGCCCCCGGGCCGGTGCGGGGCACTCGACGCCACGGCAAACCTGTCTACAATCCCGCCTGTTCCGAGGAGCGTTGCAACCTCCCATCGTCAGAGGCCAGGCTCGGAACCGCCGTGCGGCGATCGTCGCCCGGCATTGGCAACCGCGCTCACCCGTTGACCCTTTGGCGGCCGGGTGAGGCTTGAGCGGCATGGCCGCTCGGCGCTGCACTCAGCTCCGCATCCTGCCCCTCGGGCGTCAACGGCTCTACCCCCGTAGGAGCCCGCATGAACGCCCGCATGAACGCCCAATTGAACGCCCAACTCAAGCCCCTGGCACAAGACCAGTACCTGATCAAAGACCTGTCGCTGTCCGATTGGGGCCGCAAGGAACTCAAGATCGCCGAAAGCGAAATGCCGGCGCTGATGGCCATCCGCGAGGAATACGCCGCAGCCCAGCCGCTCAAGGGCGCCCGCATCACCGGCTCGCTGCACATGACCATCCAGACCGGCGTGCTGGTGGAGACGCTGCAGGCGCTGGGTGCCGAGGTCCGCTGGGCCTCGTGCAACATCTTCTCCACCCAGGACCACGCCGCCGCCGCGCTGGTGGCCGCCGGTACGCCGGTCTTCGCCTACAAGGGCGAGACGCTGGAAGACTACTGGGACTACACCCACCGCATCTTCGAATTCGGCGCCAAGGGCACCCCGGGCGAAGGCCCCAACATGATCCTGGACGACGGCGGCGATGCGACGCTGCTGATGCACCTGGGCCAGAAGGCCGAGAAGGATCTGTCGGTGCTGGCGCATCCGGGCAGCGAGGAAGAGCGCGTGCTGTTCGCCGCGATCAAGAAGAAGATCGCCGAAGACGCCACCTGGTACACCCGCAAGAGCGCCGAGATCATCGGCGTGACCGAGGAAACCACCACCGGCGTGCATCGCCTCAAGGAAATGTCCGACAAGGGCACCCTGCTGTTCCGCGCGATCAACGTCAACGACTCGGTCACCAAGAGCAAGTTCGACAACCTCTACGGCTGCCGTGAATCGCTGGTGGATGGCATCAAGCGCGCCACCGACGTGATGATCGCCGGCAAGATCGCCGTCATCGCCGGCTACGGCGACGTGGGCAAGGGCTCGGCCCAGGCCATGCGTGCCCTGTCGGCTCAGGTGTGGGTGACCGAGATCGATCCGATCTGCGCCCTGCAGGCCGCGATGGAAGGCTACCGCGTGGTGACCATGGAGTACGCCGCCGACAAGGCCGACATCTTCGTCACCACCACCGGCAACAAGAACGTCATCCGCCATGAGCACATGGCCGCGATGAAGCACAACGCCATCGTCTGCAACATCGGCCATTTCGACAATGAAATCGATGTCGCCTCGCTGGAAAAGTACGAGTGGGAAGAGATCAAGCCGCAGGTCGACCATGTGATCTTCCCGGACGGCAAGCGCATCATCCTGCTGGCCAAGGGCCGTCTGGTGAATCTGGGCTGCGGCACCGGCCACCCGAGCTATGTGATGTCGTCGAGCTTCGCCAACCAGACCATCGCGCAGATCGAGTTGTTCGCGCACAAGGACGCCTACGCCATCGGCAAGGTGTATGTGCTGCCCAAGCATCTGGATGAGAAGGTCGCGCGGCTGCAGCTGAAGACGCTGAATGCGCAGTTGTCGGAGCTGACCGAGGAGCAGGCCGCCTACATCGGCGTGTCGAAGCAGGGCCCCTTCAAGCCCGACACCTACCGGTATTGAGCGGGCGCGCCGCGAGCAGGCGCCATGCGTCGTTGCGGGTCGCCCCGAAGATCCTCACGTAGCGCCGCTACGCTCCGGTCTTCGGGTCCTCCCGCGCCTAGCCTGGCACCCGCTCGCGACACGCCGAGACACCGAGACATCTCAAGATCCACACAGTCGATGTTGAGATGCCGCATTGCCTCGGGACCCCCGATGTTTCGGCGACTGAAAGCCACGCCATCGTCCGTCGAGACGGTGGCGGGCCTTCGGTGCCTTCACGATTTCATGGATCCTGCGGGATCCGACATGCTGACTTCCCGCCCCTGATGCGATGAGAGCCGATCAATTCATCGTGGCCGCCGGACTGGCTCCCACGCGATCCGCCGCCCAGCGGCTGATCGAGCGAGGCGCCGTGCAGTGGGCCTCGCCCAAAGGCTGGGTGCCGCTGAAGAAGGCCGGCGAAGCGCTGCCGGACCATGCCGAACTCCGCATCACCGACAACGCCGAACTGCGCTATGTCTCGCGCGGCGGCCTGAAGCTTGAAGGCGCACTGCGTGCGTCCGGGCTCGACGTGTCCGGCCTGATCGCGCTCGACATCGGCCAAAGCACCGGCGGCTTCACCGACTGCCTGCTGAAGGCCGGCGCTGCCGCCGTGGTCGGCGTCGATGTGGGACACGGCCAACTGCACCCCAACCTTCAGGCCGATGCCCGCGTGAGCGCGTTGGAAGGCACCCATGTCCGGGAGCTCGACACCTCAGCGCTGCAAACCCTCGCGCCCGCCGGCGGCTTTGCGTTGATCGTCGGCGACCTGAGCTTCATTTCGATGATCGGCGCCCTGCCCCATCTCGATCGCTGGCTGTCTGCCCAGGGTCAGGTGCTGCTGTTGATCAAGCCCCAGTTCGAACTCGGTCCTCAGGCCATCGGCAAGGGCGGCTTGGTCAAGGATCCCTCGCTCTATCCCGCGCTGGCCGAGCAGGCTCATGCCGCCGCCATTGCGCTCGGCTGGACCGTGCGCGGCTGGTTTGACAGCGCCATCGCCGGTGGCGACGGCAACCGCGAATTCTTCCTGTGGGCGAGCCGGCCGGACGTGGCCGCCGCGCCACCGGCAAGCGCCGCTTCCCGCCGATCCGCTTCGGCCCCGATTTCTCCAGACGCCAAGGACGCCACATGACGACCCCGGTCAGCATCGAATTCTTCCCGCCCAACACCCCCGTCGGCACCGAGAAGCTCAAGACCGTGGTGCAGGAATTGCGCGCGGTGAATCCGCACTACTTCAGCGTCACCTATGGCGCCGGCGGCTCCACCCGCGAGAAGACGCTGGCCACCGTGGCCGACATCGCCAGCCAGGGCTTCGAGGCCGCGCCCCATCTGTCGTGCGTCGGCTCCACCCGCGAGAACATTGCGGAGATCCTCAGCACCTATCGCGCCCAGAACATCCGGCGCGTCGTGGCCCTGCGTGGCGATTTGCCCAGCGGCACCGCCACGGCCGGCGAGTTCCGTTATGCCGCCGAGCTGGTGCGCTTCATCCGCGAGACCCAGGGCGACGATTGGGACATCGAGGTCGCCGCCTACCCCGAATACCACCCGCAGCAACGCTATGCCGCCCGCGACCTGCAGTTCTTCGCCGACAAGGTGAAAGCCGGTGCCAGCGGTGCCATCACCCAGTTCTTCTACAACCCGGATGCCTACTTCCACTTCGTCGATGCGGTGCGGGCGCTCGGCGTGGACGTGCCCATCGTGCCGGGCATCATGCCGATCAACAACTACGCCCGCATCGCCCAGTTCGCGCAGCGCGACGGCATCGAGATCCCGCGCTGGGTGGCGTTGAAGATGGAAGGCTACATGGACGATGCGGCCTCGGTGCGCGCCTTCGGCCTGGAGGTGGTCACCCGCCTGTGCGAGCGGCTGATCGCTGGCGGCGTCCCGGGCTTGCACTTCTATACGCTCAATCAGTCGGCACTGACGCTGGCGTTGTGCCAACGCCTCGGTCTGTCGGCCGAACGTTGATCTGCCGCAAGCAGCGGCCGGTGACCGGCTCGCTGCGCGCCAGGCTTGTTCCAGGTCAACAAAACAGGCGCTCGCCGGCCGTTCAATAGCTCCGTGATTCACCCATCCCGGAGAAAACCAATGGCCCGCTTCCAGACCCGCACCCTTCCCCAACTGATCGCTGCTGCCGCACTGGTGGCGCTCACTGCGCAGGTTCATGCGCAGACCGCCGGCTCCGGCCCGTTCCAGGTGCGCGTGCGTGCCGTGTCCCTGGACCCGGCCGACAAGGACAGCACCGGCCTGGGCCTGAAGCTGAGCAAGAAGACCATTCCCGAAGTGGACTTCACCTACTTCTTCACGCCCAACCTGGCGACCGAACTGGTCCTGACCTATCCGCAAAAGCACAAGCTGAGCGCCGGCGGCACCCAGATCGGCACCGTCAAGCACCTGCCGCCGACCCTGTCGCTGCAATATCACTTCAATCCGGAAGGCCAGTTCCGCCCGTACGTCGGCGCCGGCATCAACTACACCCGCTTCTCCGGCGTGCACTTCAATCCCGCCGTGCAAGCCGCTCTGAGCCCCAGCATCAAGCGCAACAGCTTCGGCTTCTCGGCCCAGGTCGGCGCCGATGTGATGATCGACCGTCAGTGGTCGGTGAACTTCGATGTGAAGAAGGTGCAGATCGACACCAAGGTCTATTCGGCCAACACCGAAGTGGGCAAGTTCAAGATCGACCCGCTGCTGCTGAGCGTGGGCGTCGGCTACCGCTTCTGATTGCCCAGGTTCGGCGAGATCCGGCGGTCTGATCGCAGATCAGGGGCAAACACTGCCGGATCTCTCCAACTGCGGATGAGTCAGCCGGCGCCACCGCCAAGGCGGGCGCCCTTTAGCTGAGCCGCATTCCAACTGAGCCGCGTTCATCGTGGCCCCAGCAGCAGTTCCCCCAAGGCGCTTCGGCGCCTTTTTTGCATCTGGCGAGGTGTAGCCAAACCCGACATCGAGGCTCGAAAAGCGTCGGATTTCTTGACACCTGAACAAGGGACACGAAAAGCGTCACCGGTAGTAAGTCACGGCAACGAATGCAACCCCTTGTCACGATTGGAGACGAGCTGCCATCCCTAGTTCTAGGCATGGAGTCTGCTTGTATATGGAGCGAAACCTCTTTCTTTGACTCTGCCCCCCTTCTTTCCCATGACCATCAAGCGCTTCGTCCTTGCCGCCGCCACTGCCCTCACCACGGCGCTCAGCGCCCACGCGGGCATCGTGACCGTGAGCAACAACACCCCAGTCACGGTTTGCGACCTGTGCACCGTCACCTCGACCATCACCTACGGCAGCCACCTGCTGCTGGACGATGTGAATGTGTCGCTGTTCGACCTGCGTCACACCTGGGATTCGGACCTGCTGATCCAACTGATCTCGCCCACGGGCACGCTGGTGACGCTGAGCAACCGCCGCGGCAACAGCGGTGAGAACTTCATCAACACCGTGTTTGACGACGAAGCCACCGTGGCCGTCGCCGGTGCCCGTGCGCCGTTCACCGGCAGCTATCGTCCGGATGCGCGGCTGTCGGCCCTGGACGGCCAGGACGCCTTCGGCACCTGGACGCTGCGCGTGTCTGACGTCACCGCCTTCGACAACGGCCGCCTGAACAGCTGGGGCCTGACCTTCTCGGGCCTGAGCCAGGACAACCAGAACGTGCCGGAGCCGGCCTCGCTGGCGCTGGTCGGCATCGCGCTGGCGGGTGTGGGTCTGGCGCGTCGTCGCAAGGTCTGAGCCTGCGCAGCACGGCAGCGGGCAGCACTGTCCGCAGTCGTCCAGCTGCCATGAGGCCGATCGCCCCAATGAACAAGGGCCCCGTCGTGACTGACGGGGCCCTTTCACATTCAGATCGCGGTTCATGACAAAGGGGCCATGCGGCCCCTTGTCGTGAATCTGACATGCGCCAGCCTCAGCCGGCGCCGTGATCAGAATTCGTAAGACGCGCCCACCTTGAACGCACGCGGCCGGATGCTGTAACCCCCACGCAGATTCACCGGACGCTCATCCCCCATCAAGTTGTTGATGTTGAGCGACAGGCGCAGGTTCTTGATGCCGGTGTAGGCCAGGCTGAAGTCGGTCCGAAGGTCCTCGTCGATGAAGCAAGGCAGGCTGCCCGGGTTCAGACGTGTCCTGCAGGCCGCCTCACCCCACGCCGACTCGTCCGTCTCGTCATAGTTGAGCGAAGTCTTCGAGGTGTAGTTGAAGCGCAGCCCCGTGGTCCACGGACCCTTGGTCCAGTAGGCCGAGAACACGGCCTTCAAGCGCGGGTTGGTGTACTTGCTGACCTGGTTAGGTCGCCATTCGCCGGCGTCGATGTCCCAGGGCTTGTAGGTGAGCGCATAGGTCGCCGCGACGCCGAGGTTCAGCGTGCCGAACTCCCCGGAGGAGACCCGACCCTTGACGTCGATGTCCACGCCGGAGGTCTCCGTCTTGCCGAAGTTCTCGTACTGCAGCAGCAGCGAGGTGATCTGACCGGCTTGCCAGTTCAGGTTGGCTGCCGCAACCGGATCGAGGGCCTTGGCCCGAGTCACCCAGGCCTGCTCCTGATCGGTCAACGCGCCACGGCTGATCATGCTCTCGTAACCCGCCGTGCCTTCGCGTTCCAGCACGTAGGCCGGGTCCCGCGAGCTGATTTCGTTCTTGCGTTCGATCTTGAAGTAGTCCACCGCGAGCGACAGGTTCTTGACGGGTTCGAACACGAAGCCCACCGTCAAGCTCTTCGATGTTTCCGGCTTCAGGTTCGGATTGGCCGAAATCATCGCAGGCAATGAGGCCAGGCAGCCACTATTGAACGCCGTCGTGGCGTCGGATCGATCGGCTGCCGTGCCCTTTTGCAGGATGCTGCGCAGCGCGGTGGCGGTTTCGCAACGACGGGGGTCGACGGTGTTGTTGAAGAATCCGGTCACACCGACCTGGCCCAGGGTCTCCGGGATGTTCGGGGCGCGGAAGCCGCCAGCCACCGTTCCGCGCAACAGCAGTTGCGGCATGACCTCATAACGGACGCCGAACTTCGGCGACACGCGACCATCGAAGCCCGACGCCTTGTCCCAACGCAGCGCGCCGTTCAGCTCCAGGCCTTTGAACACCGGCGCATTCAGCTCCAGGAATGCCGCGTCCAGCTTCCGGTCACCATCGATCAGCACCGAGCCGCGACCGATGATTTCGGCCCGCAGCACGTTCTGGGTCGAAATGATGCTGACAGCCTCCTCTCGGTGCTCGGCGCCCACGGCGAAGGCCAGCGGCCCCCCCGGCAGTTGCGCGATCTCGCCGCTGACCTTGGCATCCACCCAGTTCTGATGGTTCTTGCCGTTCGAACCCTGGATCGGGAAGTACTTGTCCAGCAACTCCTTGCTGTTCGGTCCACCGATCTTGTACTCGCCGGACGCCACCGCGGCGAACAGGTCGCGAGAGCCCCAACGGCTCAGCTTGTCGGCCTTGGCATTGACGCGTCCACCGGCGACTTCCCAGTCATAGCCGCGGAAGTTGCCTTGCAACCCCACCATGGCCCGGTACTGGCTGGCGTCATTGTCATAACCAAAGATGCTGGGGTCATCCATGAAGCGATAGTCGATGCCGACCGGCACCGCGAACGGGTTGGCCGGGTTGCCGACCGCCAGCCGCGGATTCGGCACCGATTGAGCCACCTTGTTGTAGCCGTCGTACCAGCGCGAGGTCGCACCGGACGCAATCGTCATGGGCAGGTTGTAGTACTCGGTGGTGGTCTTCGAGTAGGACAGTTCAGCAAAGGCCTGAATGTCCTCGTTGATCTTGAACCGAGCGCCGGTGAACAGGTTGATGCGGTGCGCGGGATCCGAGAGCGGGTTGATGCCGTTCAGGTCCGTCACGCAGGCGCCGGCGGAGATGGTCGAGCAACCGGCCACCGGTACACGGGCATTGGTGGTCGGATTGCGCAGGTTGCCCGGGAATGACGTCACCGACGGATCACCGAACGACGGGCTCACGATGCCCTTGTGCCAGGCTGGGTAGCTGTCCTTGACGTCAGCCACGGTGTAGCCCTCGCGGCGATAGGCCTCGATGTTGCCGAAGATGTTGAAGCGGTCCCGCTCCAGATCGCCGTAACCCGCCACGATGCTGGCGGTCTTCTGGTCCCCGACGCTGGGGTTGTCGTTGTAGACATAGCTGGCGGACACGCCAACGCCGTTGTAGCTGCGCCGCGTGATGATGTTGATCACGCCGGCCATCGCATCGGAGCCGTAGATGGCGGAGGCGCCGTCCTTGAGGACTTCGATGCGCTCCACCACGTCCGACGGGATCGAGTCGATGTTGACGAAGGTGTCCTTCGCGCCATCGGCCAGGCCATAGTTGGCGACACGGCGACCATTGAGCAGCACCAGGGTCGCGCCCTTGCCCAGGCCACGCATCGACACGCCGGTGGCCCCGGAGGCAAAGCTCGAGTTGTTGCCATCGTCACGCAGCTCGTTGCTGGTCGTGGCCGTCAGCGTGTCCAGCACCTGACGAACCGTGGTGCCGCCTGTACGACGAATCTCGTCGCGGTTGTAGACCTGCACCGGCGAGGCCGTCTCGGAGGCCAGACGCTTGATGTTGGAGCCGGTCACCTCCACACGCTCGAGTTGCGTGGTCGCAGGCACATCGGACTGGGCCATCGCCGCCGCACAGGACAGGCTGCTCGCAACGGCCACACTGGTCAGCAACAGCTTCGGTTGCTTTGGAATGAGTCGAGACATGGAACTGGGCTCCTAAGGGTGGACGCTCGATGAAGCGCCGTTGTTCGGCGCTGCTGGGACGGCCCGCTGGATGCAGCGAGCCTGGCGCCATGCGAATTGTTACCAGGTCATTAATTCAAATGTCGACTATGCAAAGACATGTCATTGGAGTGACTTCTCCACGCAACAGCTCCATCGGCGGATACCCTCAACTGGACGTATCCCTCTCTCGTAAACCCGATCCTGATTTGCCCTCAGTCATCCTGACGGTCAGGGGCACAAGGTCCCAGACACCCGCAGCTACGTCGCTGTTCAGCCGACACGCTGTCGGGGATTGACGACGGACAGGCGCAAAAAAGCGCCCCCTCGGAGGCGCTCTGTGGGGAGGAAGTGCCGCCTCAGCGGCACGGCCCTCAACTCAACGCATCAAACGCATCCCGCGTCAGGTTCTCCGGAGCGCCCTCGGCGTTGCAGGCCACATCGTCCTCGATGCGCACGCCGCCAAACGCGCTCAGGTGCTTCACCAGCGACCAGTCCACCGACGCAGCCGCCGGCGTGGCGCGCAGTTGGTCGAGCAGCATCGGGATGAAGTAGAGCCCCGGCTCGATCGTCACCACCATGCCGGCCTGCAGCTCACGGGTGAGTCGCAGGTAGGGATGGCCGTCGGGCTTGGGCAGGGTGCCGCCGTCCTCGCCGGCCATGAAGCCGCCGATGTCATGCACCTGCAGGCCCAGCAGATGGCCGATGCCGTGCGGCAGGAAGGTGGACGTCACGCGCTGAGCCAGCATCGCTTCCTCGTCCATCTTCACGATGCCGAGCTGACGCAAGATGCCCGCCACCTCGCGGTGGGACGCGAGGTGGATATCGCGATAGTCAGTGCCGGCGCGCACGCGATCGACCAGTCGACGCTGCGACGCATCCATCGCATCGATCAGCGCCTGGAAGTGCGGATCGCCGTTGCCGGTGGTGCGGGTGATGTCAGACGCATAACCGCAGCTCTGGGCGCCGGCATCCACCAGCAGCGACAGCGATTGAGCCGGCGCCGCCACATCCTGGTACTGGTAATGCAGGACCGCCGCATGCGCATTGAGCGCCACGATGTTGCTGTAGGGCAGCTCCCGCTCCGCATGGCCCACTGCCTCCAGATAGGCGCGGTGAATCTGCGCTTCGGACAGCCCCTCGCGGAACGCGCGCTGCGACGCCAGATGCGCCTTGGCGCCCAACGCAGACGCCTCACGCATGCGCAGCAGCTCATAGGGCGTCTTGACGGCGCGCGCGTAGTGCAGCGGATTCAGCACCTCGGGCGGATTGTTGGGCACCACGCCCTCCAGCGCCGCATCGGCCTCGCCGACGATGGCCAAGCGCCCGGGCAACCGCAGATGCGGCAGCGCATCGGCCGGCTTGCGCACGACGATCAGCTCGAAGTGGTCGACCCAGAAACCGCTCGGCGCCGCAGGCGGCACATGCCAGTAGTCCTCGGGCTGGCAATAGATCAGTCGGGGCTTGTGGCCCGGACGGATGACCAGCCAGCTGTCCGGATGCTGGATCAGCGGCGCCCAGAGCTTGAAGTGCGGATTGGTCTGGAAGACGTAGGGACGGTCATCCAGGAAGGCGAACTTCTCGATGCCAGACGCAATCACCAGCGCATCGAAACCACCACGCGCCAGGGCGTGTTCGGTGCGGCGCTGCTGCTCGGCGAGGTGGGCGGTGTAGAGCGTGTCCAGGCCCGCTTCAGAGCGGGGAGCAGACACGACGGGACGGGAGTCAAGGGCGGCTGTCATGCGCGGGGATTCTCCCAGACCAGCCCGGTCTCGGTCAGCATCGCGTCCAGTCGCACATCATGGGGCAAGGGGCTCAGCGTCGGCATGAAGCCGTGGCCATAACCCACGCCCACGACCACCGGCCGGGGATGAATCTGGGCGATGGTGCGCTGCATGAAGCCGCCGCCATAACCGAGCCGGATACCGCCCGGCCCGTAGCCCAGGCAGGGCAGCAGCAGCAGTTGCGGATCGAAGGCTTCGGTGTCCTTGGGCTTGGTGATGCCGGTGGCGTCTTCCTCCATCGGGCAGCCGGGATACCAGACATGAAAGCGCAGCCGGCCTTCCTCGCGGTCCACCACCGGCAGGCCGATGCGGCGCTGCGGATCGACCTCGCTCCAGCGGTAGAGCGCCGGCAGGGGATCGAATTCGCCCTTGATCGGCCAGTAGGCGGCGATGCGCAACTCCTTGCGCGCCACCAGCCACACCCGCAGCACCCGCTGCAGTTCATCGGCCAGGGTCAACCGGCCAGGCAGATCCAGACGCGCCTGGATCAGTTGGTCTCGCAACGCTCGGCGCGCCGCAAGGGTCTCGTCGTTCGGAAGCTCCATCCAGTTCCCTTCGGGCCAGGCATGGCCCCGGTGGCGCCGATTGTGGCCGTGCCGGCCAGGGCGCGCTAGAGTGGATCACCATGGTCACACGCTCGCCCACTCGCCGGCCCGCAGCGCCGGTCAATGCCTTTGCGGCGCACTGCAGCGAGTTGCTCAGTCCACTCGGACCGGTCCGATCGCGACGGATGTTCGGTGGCCATGGGCTGTATGTGGACGACCTGTTCATCGGCCTCATCCTGCGCGACCAGCTCTATCTGAAGTCCGATGCGCAGAGCCGCCCGCGCTATCTCGCGGCCGGCTGCGAGCCGTTTCGCTACAGTCGCACCCGGGCCGACGGCACCACGGTGGAGGCTGATCTCTCGTTCTTCCAGCCGCCGGAAGACGCGCTGGAATCGCCGGCGTTGATGCGCCCCTGGGGCCGGCTGGCGATGGAGTCGGCGCTGCGGTCAGCGAATGCCAAGGGCACCAAGGTTGCCAAGGCTGCCGAGAAGACCAAGAGCGCCAAGCCGACGCAGCGCGTCAAAAGCCACAGAGGCGCCAACGGACTCGAGGCCGTCAAGCCGTCGCCAGCCGCTGTCCGAAAGAAGACAGCGTGAGCCCGCGACGGGCACGGGTGGCCGGGCACGAGGCGGGCGTCACCAGCAGCTGGAAGCGGGCGCTGGGCCAGGCCTCCACCACCAGTTCGGTGCCGCTGGGCAGATCCAGGGCATCACCGGCCTCCAGCCAGTAATCGTCCGATGGCAGTTGCAGGGCACCCTGCTGGGTGATCCACACCCGGCCCTCCAGCACCCGCAGCTCGCGCGGTCCCGGGCCGATCGGCAGACGCATGGCATCGCCCTTCGACAAGGTCCAGGCGCCATCGTCCCGGGTGGGACGGATTGATGACGAAGACGTGACAGTCATGATGTACTCCCTCGTCACGGGCGCCGCATCCAAAACGCCGAAAGGCGGCGACAGGCCTCGTGAACATGGGGCAATCCTAGGGTTCGCCCGAGGCCCGGTCCAATGAGTCTTCTCACGTCGATTGATACCATCCGCGCATGAATCCGCCTGTCCACCAACCCCGGCAACGGCCCCTCGCGATCGGCCCGCTGCGCGCCTTCGAGGCCGTCGCCCGGCGCTTGAGCTTCAGCGCGGCGGCGGAAGAGCTCTATCTGACCCAGTCCGCGGTCAGCCGGCAGATCCGCAGCCTGGAAGAGGAACTGGGCGCGACGCTGTTCCAGCGCGGCACCCGTCATGTGGAGCTCACCGCCGATGGCTTGCTGCTGCAGAGCGCAGTGCTGGCGGTGCTGGAGCGCCTGGACGGCACGGTGCGGCAGATCCGCCAGGCCCGCGGTCGCCGGGTGGTGAATGTGACCACCTTCGCCTCGTTCGCCTCGCTCTGGCTGATCCCACGGCTGGAGGCCTTCCAGCGCGAGCACCCGGACATGGACATCCGCGTGTCGGCCCATGACCAGATCGTGGACCTGGAGGACAGCGAGATCGACATCGCCCTGCGCTACAACGTGCCTAAGGGCATGCCGTCGTCGGCGCAGCGGATGTTCGGCGAAGTGCTCACGCCGGTGGCGGGACCGTGGATGGCTGCGCAGGCCGCTGCCGGTCAGGCCCCAGCGCTGCGGGAAGCGGCCGACCTGCGGCAGCACACCCTGGCCGAAGAGGACGACCAGCGACCCAGCGGCCTCTACCTGAGCTGGCGCCGGTGGCTGGCGACCCAGGGTCATCCGGAGCTTCAGCCGCGTCGCTGGATGTACCTGAATTTCACCTACCAGCAGATCCAGGCCGCGGTTTCTGGCCAGGCGATCGCGCTGGCGCGTCTGCCGCTGGTGGTGGAGTCCCTGCAGCGAGGTGAACTGGTGGAACCCTTCGGCGCGGCGGGCCGGATCGACAGCCCGACCGCCTATTGGCTGCTGTTGTCACGCCAGGGTCGCTCCCGGCCGGAGGTGGTCGAGTTCGCCCGATGGATCGGCGAACAGGCCGCGCTCACCCGGCAGGCGATCGGGGAAGCCGATCCGGCGGGCGCCGACCCGCAGGGCGATCGATCCTCTTGAATCCGGGGCCGGGGCCGGGGTCCAGGGTCCAGGTCAAGGCGCAATGATCTCGCGCTCAGTCAGCACAATGGTCAGCGCCTGGTCATGGGGCAGCACCTCGAACGGCGCTTCACAGCAGCTCCAGGCCAGGCCCAGGGTGGTGACCCCGGGATGGGCCTCGATCCAGCGGTCGAAGTAGCCCCCGCCGTAGCCCATGCGGAAAGCCTCGCGGGTGTAACCCAGGCACGGCACCAGCAGCACTTCGGGCACCAGGGTCGGTCCGCTGCAGCTGGGAATGCCGCATTCGTCCTTCAGCGCGGGCTCGGCGCCGTCCCAGCGACGGAATTCCATCTGCGCCGGGCCCTGATCCGTGGCTTTGCGCGCGAACGGCAAAGCCAATTGCATCTGCTCGCCCAGCTTGTGCGCCCGGGCCCACGCCACTGCGTTAAATTCACCTTCCAGCGGCCAGTACAGGCCCAGGCTCAGCGGCTCCAGCTGACGCAGCAGCCCTGACAACTGCTCGCCCAGCCGGTCGGCCGCCAACCGGGCCTCGGCACTGGCCCACCAATCGCGGCGTCGCGCCAGCAAGGCGCGTCGCCATTCGCTTCGCTCATGGGGCCTGGGGTTGTCCGTGGGGAAGTCACTCATCGCAGTTCGGCATGAAGTTCGCTCGGATCACTGTAACCGCCCTCGCCGGCCCCCGCCCCCACCCTTCGACCCTCCCGGTCGCAGCACACCGGGCCCGTCACACCACCCTTCTCACCCTGGTGGCCGGCGCAGCGCTGGCCGCATTCGCCACCGTCGCGAGCCTCACCCCCACGCCCGCACGGGCGCAGACGTCCTTCAACGTGGCGCCCAATCCGCCGCCGCCCAATCCGGATCTGGTGCTGGAGGCCCGTGAAGCCTGGCGGGTCAAGGACCGGGCGCGCCTGGCCGCCGCCCGTCAGACGGCGCTGGATCAGCAGCATCCGCTGGCCCCGTGGTTCGACTACTGGGAGCTGAACAACCGACTCTCCGAAGCCACGCAGCCTGAACTCAATGCGTTCTACGCGCGCTGGCCGGGCAGCTATGTCGAGGACCGGCTGCGCAACGACTGGCTGCTGGAACTCGGCCATCGGCGCGACTGGGCCAACTTCCGTCGAGACCTCGCCGCCTACAAGATGCAGGACGACCGCGAGGTGGTCTGCTACACCATCCTGTCGGAGCCGAACGCGGACCGCGGCCGCGACCTGCGCGAGACCGCCCGCGCCGCCTGGCTGGCCCAGCGCGATGCCGACGAAGGCTGCCACATGCTGGCCAGCACCCTGCTGGACAACGGCAAGCTCAAGGACAGCGACATCTGGCTGAAGCTGCGCCTGGTGGTCGAGACCAACCGCCCCCGCGCGATCAAGCAGACCAGTTCGCTGCTGCCCAAGGCCCAGGCCGATGCGATCACCGAGCTGATGGACAAGCCGGACCGCTACCTGAAGCGCAAGGCCGCGGCGAAGCCGCGCGCCCAGGCCGAGCTCACGCTGCTGGCCCTGATGCGACTGGCCGCTCAGGACCCGGCCGCCGCGGCGAACGATGTCGAGCAATGGGCCGCCAAGTTACCGCCCGAGATCGCCGCCTGGGCTTGGGCCCAACTGGGACGACAAGCCGCACTGCGGCTGCAGGACAGCGCCAGCGATCACTTCGAGCGCGCCATCCGACTGCAGGCGCGCGCCGGCGAGCCGGTGGCTTGGAGCGACGACACGTTGAACTGGGTCGCCCGATCCGCATTGCGGGCCGATGCCGGCGCGGGTCGACCGGCGCTGCTGATGGGGGCGGTCGCGCTGATGCGTCCGTCGGAACAGCGGGATCCCGCCTGGCAATACTGGAGCGCCAAATCCAAGCAGAGCCTGGCCGCCAACGGCCCGGCCGGTGATGGCCAACGGCGCGAAGCCCAGGAAGCGCTGCGCGCCATCGCTTCGCCGCTGACCTACTACGGAAAGCTGGCCGCCGACGAGCTCAAGCTTCGCCTGCCGTTGCCGCCGCAACCGGCGGAAGTGACCGCCCAGGAACGCGCGCAAGCGCTGGCGCAGCCGGGCGTGGCCCGTGCGCTGCAATTGCTCGCGCTGGGACTGCGCAGCGAAGGCCAGCGCGAATGGAACTTCAGCATGCGCGGCCTCGGCGACCGGGAGTTGCTGTCGATCGCGCAGATCGCCTGCGAACGCGAGCTGTGGGAGCGCTGCATCTCCACCAGCGAGCGCACCCGCCAGGAAATCGACGTCAACCAGCGTTATCCGATGCCCTACCGGGCCGATGTCTTCCGCACAGCCGCCGCCTCGGGCCTGGATCCGTCGTATGTGTACGGCCTGATCCGCCAGGAATCGCGCTTCATGATGGATGCCCGCTCCCATGTCGGTGCCTCCGGGCTGATGCAGGTGATGCCGGCCACCGCGCGCTGGACCGCCAAGAAGCTGGGCCTGGATGTGCGCCCCGAACTGCTGAGCGATCGCGAGGTCAACCTGCGGCTGGGCACCGGCTACTTGAAGCTGGTGATGGACAGCTTCGAGGGCTCGCAAGCCATGGCGGCAGCGGCCTACAACGCCGGTCCGGGACGGCCGCGCCGCTGGCGCGAGGGACCGTCGTTGGATGCGGCGATCTGGGCCGAGAACATCCCTATCCACGAGACCCGCGACTATGTGCGCAAGGTGCTGTCCAATGCCACCATCTATGCCCAGTTGCTGGGCCGCGAAGGCGGCACCCTGCTGCGCGATCGGTTGGGCCGGGTGATCGGCCCGGCGTCGGCGGCGGCGACCGACATCCCCGCCAACGGCACCACGCCCGGCACGCCCGCTGGCGCCACCGCCGGCAGCGGTGCCGGCAACTGACACGCCTCCCAAAGGAATTCACCGACCATGCAACTGATCATCGGCAACAAGAACTACTCGTCCTGGTCGATGCGCCCCTGGGTGCTGATGAAGGGCCTGGGCCTGCCCTTCGAGGAGCGGCAGCTGCGCTTCGACTTCGCCCCGGGCTCCGCCTTCTACCGCGCGCTGGAATCGGTGTCGCCGACCCACAAGGTGCCGGTGTTGGTGGAGGACGACGGCTTCGCCATCTGGGACTCGCTGGCCATCATCGAGTACCTGGCGGAGCGATTCCCTGAGCAACCGATCTGGCCGCGCGACGCCCGCCAGCGTGCCCGCGCCCGCACGCTGTGCGCGGAGATGCACGGCGGCTTCGGCCAACTGCGCAGCCACTGCCCGATGAACATCGATGCGGACCTGGCGGTGGTGGGCCGTCGCCTGCTGGCCACGGAGCCGGGTTTGCAGGCCGATCTGGTGCGGGTGGTGCAACTGTGGACCGACGCGCTGAATGCCAGCGGCGGGCCCTTCCTGTTCGGCGAATTCGGGGCGGTGGACGCCTACTTCGCACCGGTGGTGATGCGGATCACCCGCTACGGCCTGCCGATCACCGACCTGACCCAGGCCTACGCCCAACGGGTGGAGCAGGCGCCCGGGGTGAGCGACTGGATCCGCGAGGCAATGGCGGAGAAGGACTTTCTCGACTTCGAGGAGCCCTATCGCGACGTGAGCGGCCCGGTGCCGACGCTCAAGCGCTGAACGAGCGATCGGTGAAGGAAGGCCAGGCGTCCAACCGGGACGCCCCAAAGAAAACGGCGGGCTAGGCGCCCGCCGTTCTGGGTTGGCGGGCACACGCGGCGCCGCGCCGGACCTGACCGCTGGCGGTCAGGTCGGTAGACCGTTCAATGCTCACGCCGGCGGCGCACCATGAAACCCATGGCGAGCAGCCCGCCCAGCATCAACGCCTGGTTCTGAGGATGGCTGGCGAACGCGGGCATCAGCGAGTCCGCGCCTTCTTGCTCATTGACATCCGGCAACTGGGCCGATGCCTCCTGGCTTTGCTTGCTGAAACTGGTTTCAGCGGCCACGCTCACCGCCTGAACCTGCGGTGCCGGGACCTCTTGCTCCTGCGCGTGGGCAGCCAGGCTCAAGGCGCCCAGCAGCGAAACGACGACAGTTTTCATTCATACACTCCCTACTGCTTTGCCGCCTGCCTTACTCGGGTGTCTCTCTCGGCGAGTCGGTCCGTTCAAACGGACACTGGATTGCAGGCGACATGGTGAATATACGTAGCTAGACTAGTTTATGCACCCCCAGAACTGGGGATGCTGCACTGCAACATGGGTATTCAAATGTATCTGGTCGGCGGTGCTGTCCGCGACGAACTGCTGGGTTTGCCGGTTCAGGACCGTGACTGGGTGGTCGTCGGCGAGACGCCCAAGTCCTTGCTGGACAAGGGATTTTTGCCGGTGGGCAAGGACTTCCCGGTGTTCCTCCATCCCGAGACCCATGACGAGGTGGCCCTGGCGCGGACCGAGCGCAAGACGGCCAGCGGCTATCACGGGTTCCAGTTCCACACCGCCCCCGATGTCACCCTTGAAGAGGACCTGGCCCGGCGCGACCTGACGATCAACGCCATGGCGCGGGCCGAGGACGGCACGCTGATCGACCCCTACGGCGGCCAGCGGGATCTGGCGGCGCGCTGCCTGCGGCATGTGTCGGACGCGTTTGTCGAAGACCCGGTGCGCATCCTGCGGCTGGCGCGCTTTGCGGCGCGCTTCACCGACTTCAGCGTGGCGCCGGAGACGATGGCACTGATGCGTCGCATGGTCGAAGCGGGCGAAGTCGACGCCCTGGTGGCGGAACGGGTCTGGCAAGAGCTGGCCCGCGGGCTGATGGAGCGGCGTCCCTCCCGCATGATCGAAGTGCTGCGCGAGTGCGGCGCACTGGCCCGCCTGGCGCCGGAGCTCGATCGCCTGTTCGGCGTGCCGCAGCCGCCGGCCCATCATCCCGAGGTAGATACGGGCGCCCATCTGCTGCTGGTGCTGGATGAATGCGCACGGATCGAGGCGGTATTGCCGGTGCGCTACGCCGCGCTGTGCCATGACCTGGGCAAAGGGACGACGCCCGAGGACGAATGGCCGCGCCACCTCAAGCATGAGTCCCGCAGCGCCGAGCTGGCCGACGCGCTGTCGCAGCGCTGGCGTGTGCCCGCCGACTGCAAGGAACTGGCCGAGCTGGTGGCGCGCGAGCACACCCATGTCCATCAAAGCCTGAGCCTCTCGGCGGAAGCACGCCTGCGGCTGCTGGAGCGTTGCGATGCGCCGCGGCGGCCGGAGCGCTTCGCCCTGATGCTGCTGGCCTGCGAATGTGATGCGCGCGGCCGCGCCGGTTTGGCGGCCCGGGACTATCCACAGCGTCCGGCGCTGCTGCGGGATCTGGCGGCGCTGCAATCGGTGGACCAGGGCGCCATCTCGGCGGCCGCCCTGGCGGCGGGCAAGAAGGGCCAGGCCATCGGCCAAGCGATCCAGCAGGCGCGGCTGGCCGCCATCAAAGCATGTGCGAGCGATCCCCCGCCGTAAAGCCCAGCGCATCAAAGCCCTCGCCCGGCGCGAAGCCGATGACCTTGAACAGTTCGCCCATCTCATGCTCGGCGATCAGGCGGTGGGCCATCGCGCGCTGCGCCAAGTCGGCCGCGCCCAGCAGATCGATCAGGCCGCAATTGATCAGGAAGTTGGCCTGGCTGGTGTAGCCCAGCACCATCAGCCCCGCATCCTGCCCCGCCAGCGCAATGCCGGTGAAGTTGACATGGGTGGTGATGTCCTTTTCACCCGGCAGCACCAGGGGATCGGTGTCGGCCTTGTGCAGGTGGTGGCACATCAGGGTGCCGCCCGTGCGCTGCGGATGGTAGTACTCGCTCTCCGGGAAACCATAGTCGATGAAGAAGGCCGCGCCCCGCTTCAGATGCGAGGCCAGGGTCCGCACGAAGGCTTCGGCCTGTGGATGGATCTCCACCACGGTGCCGGGAATGAACCGGTCGTCCTGCTCAGGAGGCGTCGGGGGGCGCTCGGTGCCGGGGCGGTCCTCGAAGCGCAGGCGGCCATCGTCGGCCACGACCACGCCGCGTTGAAGCCAGTCCTGGCCGGTCCATTGCAGCAGCGGCACCGGCATCGCATCCAGCAGCTCATTGGCCACCAGGACACCGTGGATCTCATCGGGCCAGCGGGCCAGCCACTCGACCCGCGGGGCGAAGCGCTGCAGGCGTTCGGCCTGACGCGCCCGCAGGCTGCCCGAGAGGTCGACGATCTGATAGCGCGCCGGTGGCCGGCCCAGGGCGTCCAGGGTCTCGATCAGCTGTTCGGCGAGCGCGCCGCTGCCGGCGCCGAATTCGATCACCGCGTCGGTGCCGCTGAGCTCGAGCGCCTGCGCCACCTGTCGCGCCAGCGTGCGGCCGAACAGCGGTGACAACTCCGGCGCGGTGACGAAGTCCGAGCCTTGCGAGGGCATGGTGCCGAACTTGCGCCGGTCATTGGCGTAGTAGCCCAGCCCCGGTTCATACAGCGCCAGGCTCATGTAGCGGTCAAACGGCAGCCAGCCGCCGGCGTCGGCAATGGCTTGGCGCACACGGGCCAGCATGGCATCGGCAATGGTGGTCGTGTCGGGAGCGGCGGCTGAGGCCGCGGTGGGGTCGGTCGGGATCATGGTGACGGTTGCGTCGAAGGCGTCGAGGGCGCGGGAAACGAAGGCGCCGTCCGGGGCGCTGAAGGCAGTCGTTGCGATCGTGGCCATCGTGGCCATCGTTGAAGGGATCACGTTGTCCATCGTCTGGCGGGCGAGCGGTCCGTCGCGGTGACCACGCTCACACCGGCCAGCGTGGTCCGCCTGGCCAGCGGGGCGGCGGTCTGCGCCACATCATGCATCGAGCCTGGGCAGCCCGGACCGGCCGCGCGCGGCCAGCCAGGCTTCGAATTCTTCGGCCGGCATGGCGGAGGCGATCACCTCGCCCTGCAGCTCATCACAGCCCCATTCCGCCAGCAGATGCCATTGCCGCGCGTTGCGCACGCCCTCGGCGCCGACGCGCATGCCCAGGCCCTTGGCCATCTGCACCACCGCGCGGGTGATGGCCGCGGCGGGACGGTCGTCGGGCAGGCCAGCGACAAAGCTCTGATCGATCTTGAGCTTGTCCAGCGGCAAACGGGTGAGCTGATTGAGGGCGGTGTAGCCGGTGCCGAAGTCGTCGATGGAGATCGCCAGCCCCAGCGCGCGCAGGCTTTGCAGCAGTTCGGGCAGGCGCTCGATCTCATCGGTCAGCATGCGCTCGGTGAGCTCCAGCTCCAGCCATTCGCCCGGCACGCCCGCGGTCTTGAGCACCTGGGCGACCGACTTCGAAAAACTGTCCAACCGGAACTGCATGCTCGACAGGTTCACCGCGATCGGCACCGGCGCGATGCCGCGCTCATGCCAGAGGCGGGCCTGTCGCGCAGCTTCGTGCATCACCCACTCGCCCAGCGGCAACATCAGGCGATGCCGCTCGGCGACCAGGATGAAGGCGTCCGGCGACAGCAGACCGCGGGTCGGATGCCGCCAGCGCAACAGCGCTTCGGCGCCGGTCAGTTGGCCGGTCTGCGCGGCCACCTGCGGTTGATAGAAGAGCACGAACTCATCGGCAGTCAGAGCCTGGGCGAGTTCGGCTTCCAGCACCAGGTCCGCATAAGCGGTCTCGGCCATCGCCGATTCGAAGAACCGGTAGGTCGCCCGGCCGGCCGACTTGGCCAGGTACATCGCGGTGTCGGCGTGCTGGAGCAGTTCCTCCGGGCTCTCGCCGTGTTCCGGATACAGCGCCACGCCGATCGTGGGCGTCACCGACAGATCGCGGCCATCGGCCTGCACCGGCACTTCCACCACACTCAGCAGCGCATTGAGCACCACCTGGACATCCTTGCGCTGATGCACATCCTCGAGCAGGACAACGAACTCATCGCCGCCGAAGCGGGCCACCAGATCCCCGCCCCGCAAACCGGCGCGCAGGCGGTCGGCCACGGTGCGCAGCACCTGGTCGCCTTCCAGATGCCCCAGCGAATCATTGACCCGCTTGAAATTGTCCAGGTCGATGAACAGCAACGCCGCGCGCTGCGACGGCCCTCGCGCCAGCCGCTCGCGCAGGCGCTCCATGAAGGTCGCGCGATTGAGCAGGCCGGTCAACGGATCGTGATGGGCGAGGTGATGGATGCGGGCCAGCGCGGCCTGTTGTTCGCGGATGTCGCGCACCACGGCCATGCGCAGCCGCTCGCCATTGCGCCACAGCGTGCGGACGATGAATTCGACCGGGATCCGTTCGCCGGAGCGATGCATCACCGCGGTCTCATAGCGGGTCTCGTCGCCGGCCTCCATCACCGCACGGACGATCTCCAACTGGTCGGGCGCGACGAGCTCCAGCGCCCGACGCCCGATCAATAACTCCAGCGGATAGCCGATCAGCGCGCACAGCGACGGATTCACATCGGCGATCACGCCATCGCGATGGAACAGCAGGCCCTCGACCGACGCCTCCATGAAGGTCGCCAGACGCGCCTCCGATTCGCGCATCGCGCGTTCGGCCTCGCGGAAGCGGGTGATGTCGGAGATGAGTACGAAGGCGGCACTCACCTCGCGGCCATCCGGCGTGAGGTGCGGCACCAGGTTGACTTCGATCCAGCGCGGTTCGCCATCGGGCGGCACCAGGCGACGCTCATAGTTGACGCTGCGGTGATCGCGCAGCACCTGGTCGATGTAGGGCTGCACCTCGCGGGCGGCGTCGGCGCCGATGATGTCGTCAAAGCTGCGACCCAGGATGCTTTGCTCGTCCAGGCCGAAGCGCTGCGCATATTGGCGGTTGGCGAAGAGACAGCTCAGGTCGTGCGCATCGAACAAGGCGATCAGCGCGGGGGCATGGTCCACCAGCAGCCGAAACTGCGCCGCCTGGTCCTCGAGGGTGGGCGTCCGGCGGGGCGGACGGCCGGACGGCTCGGGCGGCGTGGTGGGGGCGTTCATTCAGGCCGCCGTTTCAACGGTGCTCAACGCCAGGCACAGGTCTTCCCAGGACTTGGCCTTCTCCGGCAGGTTGCGCAGCAGATAGGCCGGGTGATAGGTGACGATCAGCGGCACACCCTGATAGCGGTGCACGCGGCCGCGCAGGCGACCGATGGCCTCTTGGCTCTGGAGCAGCTGCTGCACCGCGAAGCGGCCCATGGCGATGATCACGCGCGGCTGGATCAGCTCGATCTGCCGCTGCAGGTAGGGCTCGCATTGGGCGAGCTCGGCCGGATCGGGATTGCGGTTGCGCGGCGGCCGGCACTTCAGGGTGTTGGCGATGTAGACCTGCCGCTCCGGTGGCCCCTCGTCGCGACTCAGCCCGATCGAGCGCAGCATGCTGTCCAGCAGCTTGCCGGCCGCGCCGACGAAAGGCTCGCCCTGCTCATCCTCTTGCTCGCCCGGCGCTTCGCCGACGATCATCCAGTGCGCGCGCTCATGGCCGACACCGAACACGGTGTGTTTGCGCGACTCGCACAGCGTGCAGGCCCGGCATTGCGCCACGGTCTCGCGCAGGCCGGTCCAGTCCAGCGTGGCGATGGTTCCTCGAGGCAGGCCGCGCCCACTCTCGATCGCTGGCGACTGCGGTGTGTCGCCCGGCACGGTGGACGGCAGCACCTTGGCCAGCACCTCCGCCATCGGACGCGGTGCGGCGGCCGGCGTGGGCGCCGCAGCGGTGGCGGGTGTGCGGACCGGCGCGGGCGGCGGTGCAGCCGGCCGGCTCTCGGCGAACGCCACCGCGCTGTCGGTCTCGCGCAGGGCCGTCGACGGTGCGGCGGCTGTACTCGGGGCGTGCGCGGGCGCAGCGGTTGACGACGCGACGGCCGACGCCGGACGCTCCGTCACCGACGAAGGGAGGAAGGATTCCGCGGCCGTCGGCGACACCCAGACCTTCAGGCCCATCGCTTCCAGCATGGCGCGCTGACGATCGGTCCAGCTCATGTCTCGTGCTCCGTCAGGCGCAGCGTCATCAGCAGCGCGTTTTCTCGACCGTCGGCGGCCGGGTAATAACCACGGCGCAGGCCACTTTGGGCAAAGCCGTAGCATTCATAAAGGCGTCGCGCGCGGGCGTTGCTCTCACGCACCTCCAGCCAGACCTGGTGGCAACCACGGGCGCGGGCCAGCACCGCCAGGGCGTCCAGCATGCGGCGCGCCAGTCCCAGGCCCTGCAGATCGGGCGCCACGGTGATGTTGAGCAGGTGCATCTCGTCGATCACCTGCATCGCCATGAAATAGCCGCACAGCCGCGCCTGCGCGTCGCGCAGCACGAAGCCGGCATAACCCGCGGCCATGGAATCGATGAAGTTGCCGCGGGTCCAGGGATGGCTGTAGGCCTGGATCTCGATGGCCATCACCTCGTCCAGGTCCAGCGCGCGCAGCGGCTGCAACGGCTGCAGCGGCGCCGGCGCGAACAGCTCGCGGGCTTGTGCGCTCATGCGGCGGGCACGCCCGGGGGCGTTTGAAGGGCGTTCGCCGCGGCCTTGGCCTGTTCGCGCTCGTCGGTTGTCTGGGCGATCTTGTCGCGCACATACAGCGGCAGCGCATGGGCCGGGTCTTCGGCGCGCCCCTGGGCCCAGGCCTGCTGCGCCAGCGCGCCGAGCGCGCGGGCACGCGACACGGTGTGTTCGACGCGACGAGCCGACCCGGTGTCGAGCGCAAACGCCAGCAAGGCGGTGCCAGCCACGCAGGCGGCCGGCTGATCGAGCCACAGCGCTTGCAGCGGCTCCGGGTCAATCAGCATCGGCGCCACCACGGTGTGCCAGGCGCGGCCGTCCCATTGATAGCGGCCAGCGTAGATCTGATTCATGCGGGCATCCATCGCGACCCAGACGTCGAGGCCGGCATCGGGCGCATCAGCATCAGCATCAGCGTCGGCAGTCGAAACGGCATCGACGGCGGAATCGGGCGTTGCTGGAGCGGTCTGGACGGCGGCGGAGGCGGAGGCGGAGGCGGAGGCGGCCACGAGCGCCTGCTGTCGGGCGTCCTCGGCGACCAGCATCAAGCTGTCCAGGCTCAGCACCGGCTTGCTGGCGCCAAAGGCCAGACCCTGGGCGACCGAGCAGGCGGTGCGCAAGCCGGTGAAGGCGCCGGGCCCTCGACCAAAGGCGACCGCATCCACCTGGGCGAGCGTCAGTCCGGCCTGGCGCAGCAACGCCATGGCGTCGGGCACCAGCCGTTGCGAGGCCTGGGCCCCGCCATCGGCGTCCACAAATGCAACATGGCCCTGGCCAACGAGGGCCAGAGCCATGTGTTCGGTCGAGCTATCCAGGGCCAGCAACACGCTCATGCGGCAAGTGTATCGGCCCTGGATGGGCCCGTCGGGGCGATCCCCCCGGTTAGAAGGTGTAGCCGAGCGACAAAGAGGTGACGACCGGGCGGAAGTTGATCTTCGTGCTCAGTTCCTCGACGCCGTCCTTGGTGGTCGTGTACGACCGCATGGTGCTGCGCACATCGGCATAGGCCATGGTGCCGACCAGCGACCAGTTGCGTCCGTACTGAACCACGAAGCCCGCATGCGCGGCCGGCCCCCAGGAGTTGGTCAGCGTGATGCGGGTCGGACCGCCACTGATCGCGTCACCGGTGGGCGTGCTGCGCTTCTTCTCGAAGTAGGTGTAGTTCAGACCCACGCCGACAAAGGGGTGCAGCTTGGGCAGCACTTCCTTGAAGTGGTAGTTCAGGAACACCGTCGGCGGCATCTGACGCACCACGGCGATCTGGCCGGCATTGGCCAGCACGCCGTTGCCGTAGATCTTGTGCGAGGGCGGAATGCCCAGCACCACTTCGCCGCTCAGGCGATCGGTCATGCGATAGACATAGCCGAAGCCGGTCGTGGTCGCATTGCCGACGCGGATCTGCGCGCCCGGCGCCGGGAAGGCCTTGTTGCCGGACAGCGGCGCGGCCTTGCTGTTCACATCGATGTGGGCCAGGCCCAGATAGAAGGTGTGGCTGCCGACAGCGGCCTCCTCGGCGCTTGCCGCGCCGGCCATGGCCAGCAGCGCCGCGCCCAGGATGAGGGAAATGTTCTTCTTCATGACTCGTGTCTCCTTGCTGATCGCCTTGGCTTACTGGCCGGCGGCCAGGACCGTCTGGAAGTAGCCGCGCACCAGGGCGTTGCAGAAAGGCGGCACCAGGGTGCCGTGGTAAGCGGCGGTGGCGCCGGTACCGGCGGCGGCCTTGGCCTGCTGGAATCCACCGTAGACGAGGTCACCCGACGCACCGGCCGGCAACGTCGCGCGCGATTCCAGGTTGAAGGCCGGGTAGGCCTTGCCGCGGCTCAGGAAGTCCGCCTGGGCATCGGTGGTGTTGAAGAAGAACACGGTCGGATCCTGGGCACCGCCGCACATCGCCATCGGGGCCTTCGGGGTCCAGCCCAGCAGCGTGTTGGTCTGCAGCGCCTTGCGGAAGTTGGAGGCTGCATAGCCGGTACGGAACGAATCCGTCAGCAGGCCGCCGGTGCCGAACAGCTTGGTGAAGGTGGCGTCTGCGGGCAGCTTGCCTTCGGTGATCAGCTGGGTGAGGGATTCGGTCGACGGGAACAGGGTCTCGGCGGTGGCCGCGTACGGCGATTGATAGACCTCGGTCGGGCTGCTGTAGATGTTGCCGTAGGCCTTCTGGTAGCTGGTCAGCTGCAGCGGCAGGAACAGCGTTGCACCGGCGTTGATGGTGCCGCCGGTGACGGCGTCGCCCATCTTCACCAGGTTGTACGGGCCGGACATCGGACCTGCGGCGGTCACGGTGAACTCGGACGCGTAGTCACGCTCGATGACTTTCTGCGTGGCCATGGCCACGTGGCCGCCCTGCGAGTAACCGGTGATCAGCAGCTTGGACGAGGGCTTGGAGGCGCCTTCCACGGCCAGGTGCGCCTTGGCTGCGCGCAGGCCGTCGACCATGTCGATCGCCGACGACTCGGCATTCAGATAGGGCGTGTACTGCAGGCCGGAGCGGTCATAGCCCATGTAGTTCGGGGCCACGACGATGAAGCCCTGGGCGGCATAGAACGCCATCACCAGCGAGCCTTCGGCGTTCGTGTCGACCTGGGCCATGTTGAAGGCCTTGTCGGTCGTCGTGCCGTGGGCATAGAGCACCACCGGACGCTGGCCGGAGCAGGCGGCATCGGTGCCCGACGGCACAAACACACCCGCGGAGGCGGTGGCGGGATTGCCCTGCGGATCACGCGTCATGTAGTAGACGTAGCGGATCTCGACATCGCACTTGGCCGCGCCGGCCAGGGCGATGACGCCCTTGGCGGTCGTGCCGGCGTCGATCGTCGCCTTGGTCACGGTGGGAGCGGCCAGCAGGCCCAGCATCAGCGTGCCACGGGCAGGCGGCGGATCGTCGCGAGATTCATCGGTGCCGCCGCCGCAAGCGGTCAGCAGAACCGAAGCGGCCAAGGCCAGGCCGCCCAGGGTGAATTGGCTTTTCATTCAGACTTCTCCAGGGTTGTCTCCGTCGGCTGTGCTCCCCGGGGGAGAAGTGGGGGCACCAAATCGAACGGTCGTTCGTTTTTCTAAGCGGTCACTATAAGGGCAGGGCAATCCACGTACTTAAACGTAAAAACCCTGACACGCCGTCAGCATGCCAGGGTCTCGAGGGGGCCCGACACCAGGACGAGGCGCATCTGCAACAGTGTTGTCATGACTGTGCGATAGCAACCCCACATGCCTGTCGGCGGGCGGTTTATTCCCACCCAAATGCGTGGGTCGATGCGCGACATCGTCGATCCCAGCGCCCATGAAAAAAGGGCCGGCAGCAACGCCTGGCCCTTTAGGGTGACGCGATCCACGCGCGTCGTGTTCCGTACGGCAGCGGCACTCAGGCGCCGCCGCCTCGTCGACGGATCAGAACGGGTTGTTCCTCGCCCGGGTCCGCGCCGAGTTGTAGATGTACGCATGCGCGCCGGGCGCCAGCAGCGTGTCACTGGCCCACATCCAGGTGGTGGCGGTGGCGTTGGTCGCCAGGGTCTTGTCGGTGCAGACCGGCGGCAGCGCGCTGGTCAGGCAAGCCGCGTCGGTGGAATTGCTCATGCCATAGGACGACGGGTATCTCGCCATGGTCTGGGTCAGCTCATCGGACAGGATCAGGCCGATCATCCGGCCGTCGTTGATGATCTTCAGACGCAGGCCGACATTGAAGCGGCGGGACAGCTCGCTCAGCAGCGCCGCGCGGTCGGTGTCGGCATGGGCTGCCTTTTCCTTCACCGCATAGGGCGTGTAGCCGATGTCCTGCATGGTCGACAGGATGACCTTGCCGCCGCCATTGGCGATGCGGTTGACCTGAGCAGCCAGCGCTTCACCCCGCGCTTCGGCGGCGTTGCCAAGCGTGTTGGCATCCTGGGCGCCGAACTGTCCGTAGAGCTCCAGGATGTCGTTGGCGCCGGCCAGCACGGTGACCAGGTCCTTGCCGTTGAAGCCATCGAGCGCGAACTGGCGATCGATCTGTGCGGCCACATCCGCCACCTTTGCCCCCGCTGCGGCGTACATGACACCCGTCGTCGCGGCCAAGTTGGACGTATTGCATTCTTTGAACACCAAACCGAAATCGCTGGCCAGGGATTGGTTCCAGATCGGATTGACGGTGCACGACACCAGGTTGGTGGTCGTGTTCACACCGTTGATGCTGTACTTGGTGCCGTCCGAGCGCAGCACGCTGGTCTCGTCACCGAAGCTCAGGATACGGGTGGGCTTGAACTCTTCGATCTGCTCGCTGCCGCCGCCACAGGCGGTCAGCAACGCGGTCGCCCCCAGCAGGCAGCAGGCCAGGTGGCGCTTCAAACTCTTCATGAACACTCCAAATCGTCTAACTCAGCGCGGCACAAACGCCGCGGCAGCGCGGGACAACCGGTCCCGCACCCCATCCCAGGCCGCCTCGTCAGGCGGTGTCTCGACCCAGATCTCACTGGCGCCTTCGGCATCCAGTTCCCGCAGCACGGCGAACAGCTGTCGCGCTGCCGCACGCGCTTGAGCGGGCATGGGGCGATACAACGCATCGCCCACGTCCAGCGCCGTGCGGGAATATACCGCCAGCCCCGAAGGTCGTGCTGCCTCACCCGCCGCAGCCGGCGATGTGGTCACGGCGTCGGTACCGATTTTTCCATCCGCCGCGCTTGGCTGGACCTTCAACGCGGCACGCAGCGCCTCGGTGGACATCAAGCGCACCACGGCGCGCGGCGCGTAGTGCGCCGCCAGAGTGCCGGAGGCGCGCGGCGCCTGGGCATCGGGCGCCTGCAGGGGCACGCCGGCGGCGGCTTCGATCTGTTCCGGCGTCAGCACGCCCGGGCGCAGCAGCACCGGTCGGCCTCGACTGCAATCGACGATGGTGGACTCGATGCCCACATCGCAGGCCCCGCCATCCAGCACCAGCAGGCCAGGATCGAATTCATCGGCCACATGTTGGGCCAAGGTGGGACTGACACGTCCGAAGCGGTTCGCACTCGGCGCGGCCAGGCCTTCGACCCCCAGTTCGCGGCATTGCGCCAGCAGCGCCCGTGCGACGGGATGGGAGGGGCAGCGCAGGCCGACCGAGTCCTGCCCGCCGGCGGCGGCGGCCGCCATGCCGGGGGCCCGGCGCACGATCAAGGTGAGCGGGCCCGGCCAGAAGGCCTGGATCAGGCGATGCGCGACGTCCGGCACGTCCTGCGCAAACACGCGGGCGGCCGACTCGTCCAGCACATGGACGATGAGCGGGTGGTCGCTGGGCCGGCCCTTGGCGGCGAAGATCTTCGCGACCGCTGCATCCTGGTCGGCACGCGCCGCCAGACCGTAGACGGTCTCGGTCGGCATGCCGACCAGCTCGCCGTGAGCGAGCGCCTCGGCGGCGCGGCGCACCGCCTGGGGATCCTGGCCGTCCAGCACCATGGTGGGGTCTCCGTCGACGGTCCGGCTCACCATTCGGACGGCAGACCGAGCAGCGCACAGGCCTGGCGAGCCGAAGCACGGGCCGCCTCGGCCGTGGCGCCGATCAGGTTCAGGTGGCCCATCTTGCGGCCCGGACGCGCCTGCGCCTTGCCGTACAGATGCAGCGAGGCGCCCGGCAGAGCCAGCACGCCGGCCCAATCGGGCGTGCGTTCGACCCCCTGCGCATCGAACCACAGATCGCCCAGCAGATTCAGCATCACCACCGGCGAGTGCAGCCGCGGCTCGCGCAGCGGCAGACCGGTCATGGCGCGGACCTGCATCTCGAACTGCGACAGGTCGCAGGCGTTCATCGTGTAGTGGCCGGAGTTGTGCGGACGCGGCGCCATCTCGTTGACGACCAGCCGGCCGTCCTTGAGCACGAAGAACTCCACGCACAGCACGCCCACATAGCCCAGGCCAGAGGCGATCGCAGCGGCCGATTCACGCGCCTGAGACTGCAGCGCCGCATCGACCTGCGGAGCCGGCACCTCGGTGACGGCCAGAATGCCGTCCCGATGCAGGTTCTGCTGGACCGGGTAGGTGACGACCTGGCCGTCGGCGCCCCGCACCACCAGCACGCTCAGTTCGAGCGCCAGCGGCAGCATCTGCTCCAGCACGCAATCGACCTCGCCGAGCTCGCTGAAGGCCTCGGCGAGCTGGAGACGATCGGTCACCCGACGCTGGCCCTTGCCGTCATAGCCCAGGCGGGCGGTCTTGAGGATGCCGGGGAGCAGGCTGTCCGGCACCGTCGCCAGATCCGCGGGGCTCCGCAGCACCGCGTAAGGGGCGCAGGCGACCCCGCTGGCATCGAAATGGGCCTTCTCGCGCGCACGGTCCTGGCAGACGGCCACGGCGCTGGCGCCCGGCGCCACCACCCGGCTTTGCGCGAGTTGCTGCAGCGCCTGCGCAGGCACGTTCTCGAATTCGGTGGTGATCGCGTCGCAGCGGCGCGCGAGTTCGCGCAGCGCGGCGGGATCGAGGTAATCGGCCCGCAGATGCTCATGCGCCACCGCGCCGGCGGGGCTGGCGGCATCCGGGTCCAGCACCAGGCAGGTGTAGCCCAGCGACTGCGCGGCCTGCACGAACATGCGGCCGAGCTGGCCGCCTCCCATCACGCCCAGCGTGGCGACACCCGGCAGCAGCGGCATCAGCGCAGCTCCTCGGTCATCGCCGTGGCGGCGGCGGTCTGACGTTCGCGGAAGGCCGCCAGCTTGTCGCGCAGCGCGGCATCTCCGCTGGCCAGCAGGGCCACCGCGAACAGCGCGGCATTGCCGGCGCCGGCGGTGCCGATGGCGAAGGTCGCCACCGGGATGCCCTTGGGCATCTGCACGATGGAATGCAGCGAATCGACGCCCTGCAGATGGCGGCTGGCCACCGGCACGCCCAGCACCGGGACCAGGGTCTTGGCGGCCAGCATGCCCGGCAGGTGGGCAGCGCCGCCCGCGCCGGCAATGATCGCGCGCAGGCCGCGGCCCTCGGCGGACTCGGCATAGCGGAACATCTCGTCGGGCATGCGGTGGGCCGATACCACCTTCGCTTCGAAGGGCACGCCGAACTCGGTGAGAATGTCGGCAGCGTGCTTCATGGTCTCCCAGTCGCTGCTGGAGCCCATCACCACGCCGATGAGGGGGGCGATGTCGGGGGCGGTGGCACTGCTCACGGGTCGGTCCTGATCGTCAATCGTGAAACCTTGAATTGTAGGCGGCCTACCCCGAGATGCCGTCATCGTGGCCTCGATGCCGCGATCCGCCACTCCGGCCCACCTGCTCCGATCGCCCAGACATGACCGACATCACCCTGCAAAACTTCGAAACCGAGCTGCTGCAAGCCTCCATGCAACAGCCGGTGCTGCTGGACATCTGGGCCCCGTGGTGCGGCCCCTGCCGCTCGCTCGGCCCGATGCTGGAAAAGCTGGAGGTGGCCTATGCCGGCCGCTGGAAGCTGGCCAAGCTCAACAGCGACGACCAGACCGAGATCGCCACCCAGCTGAGCCAGGCCTTCGGCGTGCGCTCGATTCCGTTCTGCGTGATGTTCGTCGGCGGCCAGCCGGTGGACGGCTTCGTCGGCGCGATCCCCGAGGCCCAGATCCGCGAGTTCCTGGACCGCCATGTGCCCTCCGGCGAGGCGCTGGAAGCCGAAGAGGACCTGGCCGAAGCCCAGGCGCTGATGGAAGACGGCGACAACGAGGGCGCGCTCGAGAAACTGCAAGCCGCGGTGCATGCCGATCCGGCCAACGAGACCGCCCGCTTCGACCTGGTCCGCGCGCTGCTGGAGAACGACGACCTGGCCCATGCCAAGGCCGCCTTCGCGCCGGTGGCCGCCCAGGCCGCCGACACCATCACCCCGCATGCCCGCTTCGCCGCGCTGGCCACCTGGATCGCCGCCGCCGAGCGCGCTGAGCAAGGCCTGGACCCGGCCGGCCTGCAAGCGGCGATCTCGGCCAACAAGCGGGATTTCGATGCCCGCTTCGCGCTGGCGCAAGGCCTGCTGGCCGGCCGCGACTTCACCGGCGCGATGGACGAGCTGCTGGAAATCATCATGCGCGACAAGGCCTGGAGCGAGCAGCTCGCCCGCAAGACCTATGTCGCCATCCTCGAGCTGATGACCAAGCCTGCCCCCGCCGCGGCGGCCGCGTCGCCCGAGGCCCGCGGCGGCCTGCAGCTGTCCGGTCCGAGCACGGTCGCTTCGTCCGATCCACTGGTGGACCAGTACCGCCGCAAGCTGAGCATGGCGCTGTTCTGAGGGCGGCGTCCCCAGAGCATGGGGCGACATCGCACCGTCGACCGGCTTCAGGCATGACCCCGCTGGGTCACACTGGGGCCAGGTCTTCCGGAGATGCTGATGCCCACCGATCGCTCCCGAAGCGGCGCCGGCCGCCGCACCCTCCCCGCGCCCACCTCGCCGGCGCTGACACGTGCGATGGCACAGGCCGTCGCGCTGGCCGCCTGGCTCGTGCCGATCGGCTCGCAGGCGCAGGTCACGCCGTCCGATGTTCAGGATCTCGTGGGCGTGCGGGCGCCGGGCGGTGAATCCGAGCTCGCCTCTCGGGGCTATGTGAACGTCGGCGGTCGCAAGGGCGACGACCGGGCCTGGACCTTCTGGTGGAACGACCGCCGCGGGGTATGCCTGTCGGTCGCCACCCGCGAGGGACGTTATGAATCGCTGGTGTCCACGCCCGCCGCGGATTGCGGTCAGGACAGCCGCCGCGGCGCCAATGCCGGCATGACTGCTGGCGACACATCCGGCGCGGACACCCCTGACCGCCTCGTCCTGATCTGCTACGGCGACGGCCAACGTCCGACCGCAGAGAACAAATATGGCTACGAGTGGGACAACAAGTCCCGGCGCTACGTGCCCCGGGATCGCACCGAATGGACCACCGAGCATTTCGACACCTCGGTCACGCTGGAGATCGACGGCGACCGCGGACGCATCCGGCCGGCCAAGAACATGGTGCCGCCGCTGCATGACTCGGCCGACAACGGCTGGTACAGCCTGCGCAATGTGGCGGTGACGGCGGAAGAGATCCGAGCCGAGTTCACCTTCAACGGATTCAATCGTCCCAAGCTGAAGGTGGACCGGCGCAACGGCCACATCTCGCTGGAAGGCATGAGCCACTTCACCGGCACCTGTGACCGCGCCGATGCCGCTCGGCGGTTCTGAGGCCCTGACGCGTTGACGCGGCCGAGCGCCTCATCCGTGGCGCCACCTCCGCTCCAGATCCGCCACGTCTCACTCGCCGCTTCTCAGTCGCCGCTTCTCAGTCGCCGCTCATCACCTGCCCCACCCCGCTGCGGCGCAGCCGGTCCAGCGACTGCGGATCCGCCTCGGCGTCGGTGACCAGCACGTCGATGTCCACGCACAGGCAGACCTGCATTCGGCTGCATTGCCCGAGCTTGCTCGCGTCGGCCAGCAGCACCCGCTGACGTGCACGCGCCAACATGGCCTGAGCCACCGCCACCTCGGCCGAGACATAGCTGGTGGCGCCGTGCGCCGCGTCGATCGCGGTGGGCGAGAGCAAGGCCACATCCACTCGATGCCGCGCGATCTCCGCCACGGTGAATTCGCCGAAGGTGGCCGAGACGTCGCTGGCGTACTCACCGCCGAGCAACACCAGCTCATGCGCACGCCGACTGGCGAGGGCCTGGGCCACGCCGACTGAATTGGTGATCACCTTCAGCCCGCCGGCCTGGGCCAGCACCTGCGCCAGCGCGTGGGTGGTCGAGCCCGCATCGATGAAGCAGCTCATGCCCGGACGCAGCAGCGTGGCCGCCAACCGCGCGATGGCCTGCTTCTGCCGAAGCCGGGACTGGGTGCGCTCGGCATAGCTGGGCTCCTCCGGCACATGGGCCGGTACCGCGCCGCCGTGCACCCGGCTGAGCTTGCCGGTCTGCGCCAGCTCGATCAGATCGCGGCGCACCGTCTCGCGCGAGACGCCGAGTTCGCGCGCCGCCATTTCTGTCGTCAAACGCCGTCGCTCCTTGAGCAGCAGCAGGATCCTGTCGTGTCGTTCTTGGGACCACATCGATCTCATCGTCTCCCTGGGGTCGGCCGCCCGCAGCCTGAACCGCGGGAGCAAGGGCCACATTGGTCCAGGCCCGCAAGGAAGCTTCATGACAGTTTGAGGATATTTCTGTGAAGTTGTGGATTTCCAGCGTGCGTGTGTTTTTTTGTGTGTTTGTCGTTGTGTTGTCGTGTTGATTTGTGAGAGTCCGCTCCGGTTTGGAACTCCCCCGGGATCGCGCCGACGTGCCGTTCCCTCCCCCTCCCTCCGCACCACGAGAACGACACCATGAAGCACCCGTTGATGCCCACCGTCCTGGTCCTGTCCCTGAGCCTGGCCTATGCGCTGCCGGTCTTTGCCCAGTCCACCTCATCCTCATCATCATCCACCGCCTCGGATGTGACCAGCGCCGCGGCCGAACGCACGGAACTGGAACGCGTGACGGTCACCGTCGGACGCGGCCAGTTGCGCTCGGTGCAAGGCCTGAGCCAGCTCGAATTCGAAAACGCCACGGCCGGCACCAGTCCGCTGCAGACCGTTGCTCGCCTGCCCGGCGTGAACTTCCAGGCCGCCGACGGCCTGGGCAACTACGAGTGGTCCACCCGGTTCACCGTGCGCAGCTTCTCGCAGAACCAGGTGGGTTTCACCCTGGACGATGTGCCGCTGGGCGACATGTCCTACGGCAACTTCAACGGCCTGCACATCAGCCGCGCCATCTCCAGCGAGAACGTGGGCCGCGCGCTGCTCTCGCAGGGCGCCGGTGCGCTGGACGCGGCGTCCTCCAGCAACCTGGGCGGCACGCTGCAGTTCTATTCCGCCGATCCGTTGACGAAGTTCGGGGTGCGCCTGTCGCAAACCCTGGGCAGCGATTCGAATCGCCGCACCTTCCTGCGCCTGGACTCCGGCACCACCGCCCTGGGCGAAGCCTTCATCAGCTACACCAACCAGAACGCCGACAAGTGGAAGGCCGATGGCGAGCAGCGCCTGGAACAGTGGAACCTGAAGTGGGTCAAGACCGCCGGCGAGCATCGCTTTTCGGCTTTCCTGAACACCTCGCGCCGCCAGGAAGTGGATTACCAGGATCTGTCGCTGGACCTGATCAAGCGCAAGGGCGACACCCTGGACAATTTCTACCCTGACTTCGCGGCCGCGGTGAAGGCCGCCAACACCTTGTGCGGCGCCAACGGCAGCACCTATGTCGCCGCCTGCGACGACCAGTACTACGCCGGTGCGGGCCTGCGCAATGACGAACTGGCCGGCGTGAGCGCCGACCTGCGCGTGGCCGCCAACACCCGCTGGAAGACCACCGCCTACTACCACCACAACAAGGGCATGGGCCTGTGGTTCACGCCCTACCAGGCTTCGCCGGACGGCACGCCGGTCTCGGTGCGCACCACTGAATACAGCATCCACCGCTGGGGCGTGGTGTCCAACGCGGAGATGGAACTGGGCGATCACCTGGTGCGCGCCGGCCTCTGGTTCGAGGACAACGACTTCGACCAGGCCCGCCGCTTCTACGCCGCCACCGCCGCGCGCGTGCCGAGCGTCTACAAGTTCCCCAGCAATCCCTTCCTGACCCAGTGGCAGTACGCGTTCAACACCAAGACCGCGCAGTTCTCGCTGTCCGACACCTGGGCGGTGACGAAGGACCTGAGCATCGGCGCCGGCTTCAAGTCGCTGCGGGTGGGGACCGACGGCACGCTGGAGATCGGCTCCGGTCCGTCGGGCAGCATCACCGCGAAGAAGGGCTTCCTGCCGCAGCTGGGCCTGAACTACCGCCTCTCCGCCAACAACGAACTCTTCGCCACCGCCGCGCGCAACATGCGCGCCTACCAGGCCGCCGCCACCGGCACCTCGCCCTACGCCACCACCGCCGCGGGCTTCGATGCGATCAAGGGCTCGCTCAAGCCCGAGACCTCGGACACCTTCGAAGCCGGCTGGCGCACCAGCGGCCGGGGCTATGAGGGCTCGGTCAGCGCCTACCTGGTCAACTTCAAGGACCGCCTGCTGAGCGTGCAGCAGGGCTCCGGCATCCAGGGCAATCCGGTGGTGCTGTCCAATGTCGGCGATGTGCGGGCCACCGGCGTCGAAGGATCGCTGTCGTTCCGCCTGAGCCCGACCCTGAGCTGGTACAACAGCCTGAGCCTGTCCAAGTCCGAATACCGCGACGACCTGGTCAGCAACGGCGTGGCGGTGCCGATCAACGGCAAGCGGGTGACCGATTCGCCGGACACGATGTTCAAGTCGCAGCTGGGCTATGACGACGGCGCGATGTATGGCTCGATCGGAGTGGATTACATGTCCAAGCGCTACTACACCTACACCAACGACAACTCGGTGCCGGACCGCACGCTGGTCAACCTGAGCGCGGGCTACCGGCTGAAGAACGTCGCCATGCTGCGCGAGCTGAGCCTGCAGGGCAGCGTCAGCAACCTGCTGGACAAGCACACCATCTCCACCATCGGCAGCAACGGCTTCACCAACAGCGATCCGACCGGCACCTACGCCACGCTGCTGCCGGGTGCGCCGCGTCAGTTCTACCTGACCCTCACCGGCAAGTTCTGACGCCATGGTCCGCGCTTCCCACCTGACACGCCGGCAGTTGCTGCTGGCAGGATCGCTGGCCACGCCGCTGGCCGGCTGCGCGGTGCCTGAGGGCACCACGCCGGCCGGCCCGGCGACGGGCGATGTCGCGATTGCCGACGGTTCGCCGGCACCGCGCCGGTTCCGGATCGGTTTCGGCTCCTGCGCCAAGCAATCCAAGCCGCAGCCGATCTGGCGCGCCATCGGTGCAGCGAAGCCGGACCTGTTCGTCTTTCTCGGCGACAACCTCTACGCGGATGCACGCGACGCCGCCACCCTGCGCCAGCGCTATGCCGAGTTCATGGCGGTGGCGCCGCTGCAAGACTTCCGCCGCACCACGCCGCATCTCGCAATCTGGGACGACCATGATTTCGGCGATGACGACGAGGGCGCGGACTATCCGCTCAAGCAGCTCTCTCAGCAGCTGTTCTGCGATGCCTGGGGCGAGCCGGCGGATTCACCCCGCCGACGCGCCGACGGCATCTACCAGAGCAATGTGTACGAGGCCTTCGGCCGCCGCATCCAGGTGATCCTGCCGGACCTGCGCTTCAACCGCAGCGCACTGACCGCCGATCCGTCGCTCAAATCCAGCTATGCGGCGATGGTGCTGCGGGCCAAGCTCAGCGGTCAGCCGATGACCGGCTGGTATGTGCCCGATCCCTCGCCGAAGGCCACGATGCTCGGCGAAGCCCAATGGCAATGGCTGGAAGCGCAATTGCGGGTGCCGGCCGATGTGCGCTTGATCGGCTCCAGCGTGCAGTTCGCCGCCGAAGGCAGCGGCTGGGAGTGCTGGGCCAACTTTCCGCATGAGCGGGCGCGACTGATCAACCTGATCCGGGACACCGGCGCCAACGGCGTGGTCTTCCTGAGCGGGGACATGCACTACGCCGAGATGTCCAGCCTGCCGGTGGAGGGCAGCTATCCGCTGTGGGACGCCACCTCCAGCGGCCTGACCGAGGTCTGGGACATTCCGACGCCGAACCGCAACCGCCGCTCGGCGGTGGTGGCGGAGCTCAACTTCGGCCTGCTGGACATCGAACCGATCGACCCCATCGCCCCTCCTGCTGACGCACCCGGCGCGCACCCGGCCCATGGTCCTGCCGCCGGCGATCTTCGGCTGCGGTTCAGCCTGTGCGATGTGAACGGCCGGGCCAAGGTCACTCAGGTGCTGACGCTGTCCGACCTGCAACAGCCGCTCCCCGTTCGATCCGCCGCAGCCGACGGTCTGCCACCGACGGCCCACACTGCTGACAAGGAGACCACCTGATGCGCTGGTCACGACGCACGATGCTCCACACCCTGCCCGCCCTGTGCGGGCCCTTGGCCTTTCGGGCCATGGCGCAGGCTCAGCAATCCCAGGCGCTGGAGGCGCTGATCGCGGCGGCGCGACGCGAGGGTCGTGTGCACAGCCTCGGCATGCCGGACGACTGGGCCAACTGGCGCGCCACCTGGGCCGACCTTCAACGGCTCTACGGGCTCGCGCATGTCGACACCGACATGAGCAGCGCCGAGGAGATCGCGAAGATGGAGGCCGAAAAGGCCAGCGCGAGCGCGGACATCGGCGACGTCGGTTTCGAGTTCGGGCCCATCGCCAAGGCGCGCGGCATCACCCAGCCCTATCAGCCCAGCACCTGGGCCCAGATTCCGGATTGGGCCAAGGATGCGGAGGGCCACTGGGCGCTGGCCTACACCGGCACCATCGCCTTTGCGGTCAATCGCAAGCGGCTGCCCCAGGTGCCGCGCAGCTGGCAGGCGCTGTTTGCCAGCAAGGCGCGCGTGCTGATCGGCGAGGTCGGCCGCGCGGCTCAATCCAATGCCGCCGTGCTGGCAGCGGCCGTGGCACTGGGTGGCGATGAAACCCGCCTGCAGCCGGCGCTGGCCGCCTTCGCCCGACTGGCCCAGGACAAACGCCTGGTCAACGTCAACGCCAGCCCGGCGCTGATGGAGCGCGCCGAGGCGGACGTCTTCCTGCTGTGGGACTTCAACGCCCTGTCCTACCGCGCCAAGCTGCCGAACGCGTCGGACTATGAGGTGCTGATTCCGTCCGATGGCTCGATCACCAGCGGCTACACCACGGTGATCAATCGCCATGCGCCGCATCCGAATGCGGCCAAGCTGACCCGCGAGTTCATCTTCAGTGATGCGGGCCAACTCAACCTGGCCCGCGGCCATGCCCGGCCGATCCGCATCGCGCAGTTGGCGCTGCCCGCCGATCTGCAGGCGCTGCTGGTGCCGGCGGCCCAGTACGCCAAGGCGCGGGCGCTCAAGCCCGGTGTGTGGACCGAAGAAGTGAAGAAGCTGCCGCGCGTCTGGCAGCGGGATGTGCTGGGAGCCGCCCGATGAATGCGCTGGCGCGCGAGGTCCCGCCCGGCGCGTCGCGCTCGTTGGTCGTGCTGCTGGCGGACGGCCTGCGCGCCGACACCGCACGCGACTACATGGGCTATCTCCAGGCCCTGAAGGAAGCGGGGCGCGCCCAGTGGTCCTCGCTGCGTTGCGAGTTGCCCAGTCTTTCGCGGCCGCTGTATGCCACCGTCATCAACGGCGAGCCGCCGCTGAGCCACGGCATCCTCGGCAACGGCCAGGCCGGTGAGCGATTGAGCCGGCATCTGTTCCAGGCCCTGGCGCATCACGGCGTGCCCAGCGCGGTCGCTGCCTATCACTGGTTCTATGAGTTGCTGGCGGGGGAACGCTTCGATCCCCTGCAACACCGCGACGCGATTCCGCCGGGCTGCGGCATCACGGCGGCACGCTGGTACTGGGAGGACGACTATCCCGACAGCCACCTGCTGGCGGATGCCGAATCCTTGCGGCGATCGCATCTGCCGCGCGACACGCCCTCGCTGTTGTTCATCCATCCAATGGGCCCGGACCTGGCCGGCCATCTGCACGGCGGCGAATCGACCGCCTACGCGATGAGCGCCCGCAAGCTCGACATGCTGCTGGCGCAATGCCTGCCCCGCTGGCATGCCGCCGGCTACGACCTGCTGCTGACCAGCGACCACGGCATGCATGCGGACCGCATGCACGGCGGCCCGCTGGCGGTGGAGCGCGAGGTGCCGCTGGTCTGGGCGCCCCACGATGCCGGCTCGGTGACGATGGCCCTGCCCGATCAGCAAACCGGCGTGGCGGGTTGGATCCTGGCGCGGCTGGGCGTTCACGACTGGACGCCTGGTGCTGGTGCTGGCGTTGGCGCTGGCGTTGGCGCTGGCACGCCCCGGGCCGCAGCGGTGCCACCGCGTGGCGACGCATGACGCTGTCGTCCCGAACCGCTTGGTGGCTCACGCTGCCGTTGACCGTGCTGATCGGCGGCGCCTTGCTGTTGCCCTTCGGCTGGCGCGCCGCTGCCATTCTTGTGGACTGTGTGGGCTTCGGCGGTGACTGCGCCCTGGGCGAGCTCACCTCGGATGGCTACTACTTGGAGGCCGCCTGGAACACGCTGTGGCTGTCCGCCGTGTCGGCGCTGCTCGGGCTGGCGATCGGGCTGGGCGCGGCGATTGCGCTGCTCAGGCGGCCGTCGCTGGCTCGTCCGGTGCTGCTGCTCTCCAGCCTGGGGGCAAACTTCTCCGGCGTGCCGCTGGCGGTGGCGCTGCTGCTGCTCTTCGGCGCGCAGGGCGTGATCACGCTGGCGATGCAGGCCATGGGCATGGCACCGGTGGTGGACCTGCAAGGCCTGGGCGGGCTGCTGATGGCGTATGTCTGCTTCCAGGCGCCGCTGGCGGCCCTGCTGCTGATCGCGCCCGTGCGGATGCTGGACCTGAGCCTGCTGGATGCCGCCGCCACCCTGGGCGCGAGCCCCGGGCTGTATTGGCGGCGGGTGGGGCTGCCGCTGTTGTTGCCGAGTTTGGTGGAGGTGTTCGGCCTGCTGTTCGCCAATGCGGCCGCCGCGTTCGCGACGCCGTTCGCGCTCAATGGCACGGCGGCGCATGTGCTGGCGGTGCGCATCGCCGCGCTGGTCAGCGGCGACATCTTTTCGCAACCCGAGCTGTCGGCCTGGCTGGCGCTGCTGCTGTTCGCGATGCTGGTGACGGTGATCGGCCTCAGCCGGGTTCTTGCGACACGGCTACGCAGGGGGCACGCATGACGGCGCATCTGCCACTGGCCGACATGTCCCCGCAGCGACGGGTCCCACGCGCCGCATGGCCTGCGTCATCGACCGGTGCCTTGATCCTGCTGCTCGTCGCGGTGCTGGTGCCCATGGCCGCCCTGCTGGTCTATGGCATCACCGAACGCTGGGACCGCCATTGGTGGCCGGAAGACCCCACACTGCGCTGGATGGCCGAAGCGATCGGGGATCCGCGCGTGCAGGCCGCCGTGGGGCGCACGACGCTGCTGGCGCTGGCGAGCGCCGCACTGGCGCTGATCAGCGGCGCGTTGGCGACGATTCCGGCGGCGCTGGTCGCGCAGATCGATCCGGGCGCCGCATCGCGCCGCCTGATGCGCATGCTGGATTTGCTCGCGCTGCTGCCCTTCGCGATCGCACCGGTGGTGATCGCGATCAGCGCACTGGAGTTGTTCGTCGGACGCTGGGGTGGCTGGCTGCCGCTGCCGGTGGTGTATATGGCGGTGGTCGCGCCGACGCTGTTTCCGCTGATTCACAAGACGCTGCAATCCGCGCTGTCCCAATTGGGCGCCGGCGCCTTGATCGAAGCCGGCCGCACGCTGGGCGCCACCGATGGCGTGACGGTGCGCCGGGTGCTGCTGCCGATGCTGGCGCCGGCCTTGTTGGCAGCCTTCCTGCTGGCCTGGGTGACAGCGGCGATGGAGTTCGCCATCGCCAACCTGCTGCTCGGCGGCCAGATGGAATTGCTGCAACCGCTGATGAACAGCCTGCGCAACGTCAACGGCCATCAAGCCGCCGCGCTGATGGCGCTGGCCTTTGCCGGGGTGGCGCTCATCGTCACCCTGGTGGCGATGCTGACTCAACGATGGAATCCACGGTCCCCATGAACGAACCAGGCGCCTCCGCCGCGATGTCTCACCCGCCGATGACCGATGCGGCGCCATCGGCTCCGCCCTCAACGGCAACGCAGAGACCTGCTCCATCCACCGCGTCCGCTGGGGCGCCACCGCAGCTCGCGGTGCATCGCGCCCGTCTGGCACTGGGCGGTCGCGCGGTACTGCAGGACATCGACCTCCGCCTGGCGCGGGGCGAGGTGGTGGCCTTGCTCGGCGCGTCGGGCTGCGGCAAGACGACGTTGCTGCGCTCGATCGCCGGCCTGCAAGCGTTGGATGCAGGGCGCATCGAGATTTCCGGCCAGGACATCACCACCCTGCCGGCACGGCACCGTGACATCGGCATGGTGTTCCAGCACTACGCGCTGTTCCCCAACCTGACGGTGCGGGAGAACATCCGCTTCGGTCCGCTGGCGCGGGGCCAGGAGGCTGCGCTGGCCGACGCCCGTGCCGATGAGCTGCTGACCCTGATCGATCTCCACCCGCTGGCCGATCGCCTGCCGCAGCAGCTCTCCGGCGGGCAGCGGCAACGGGTGGCCTTGGCGCGGGCGCTCGCGACCCGGCCGACGCTGCTGCTGATGGATGAGCCCTTCTCCGCGTTGGACGAGCATTTCCGGCTGCCGCTGCGGCGTCAGTTCCGCAGGTTGCAGCGCGAGCTCGGCCAGAGCTGCCTCATCGTCACCCACGACCGGGAGGAGGCCTTCGAGCTGGCCGATCGGGTGGCGGTGATGTTCAACGGCGTCATTGCGCAATGTGCGTCCCCGCGTGAACTGCGGCGCGCGCCGGCGAACCGGCGGGTGGCGGACTTTCTCGGCATGTTCAATCGGCTGGATGCACGCACGGTGGAGGGCCCATGGCGGCGCGATGGCGGCCACTGGATCGCGCCCACCGAGGCCCTCGCGCTGGACGACGCCGTCACCGCATCCGGGTCCGACCGGATGTCGATCCCCGTGACCTTGCGGGCCTGCTATCCCGGTCAGCAGCGGGTGGCCTGGGAGCTGGAAACGCCCGGCGGCGAAACGCTCACCCTCTGGCGCGACCACGACACGCCGGAGCCTGCGCCCGGGACGCCGCTGCGCGTCGCGATCGCGGAGTCGGCGTTGAGGTGGATTGAGGATTGAGCGAACGGCAAGAAGCGTTCGCTGATGCCCCCGACATCACCACCAAGCCGAATGCGCCGTGAGCGGGCCATTGGCTCTCTCGTTGAACTGGCGTAGCGAATTCAGGTGTCGAAGCGCTCAGTCTTGCGACGCTGAGACAAGTTGGTAGAGGCAAAGGCTACAGCGCCAAAACCAGCGCCCGCTACGATTGATTTTCTTCAGATGCCCGCTTCAGGATGCTGCTGTGGCCGCGTCAACGCGAGCTCATCGTCAGGGGCGCGCTGTGGCAACTCAAGGCCATGGGCCCAAGCCAATGGGCCTCAGAAAGCACAACGCCACCCAATGGGTGGCGCAGGCTCTGGTACGGAAAGGGGCATCACCAGTTTGGGCCCAAACGGGCTTGGCGGCACCTGGCCTGAGCCAGGTTGGGAGCGGCGGATCCTTCCGTCTATGGGCTGGAGTATAGCGACGGTCAGAGAGAGAAGCCAATGCCCTACCAAGCATTCCTGGAGTCACACTCGGCGCCCCGCAGTGGCGTGTACAGGCGTGTGTTCCGCACCTTGACGGCTGAAGAAACGGCGGGCGCGGTACTGTGGGCGCAGTCCATGAGCATGGCGCTCCAGTCACTGATGCAGACATTCGAGGTGACCCTTCGCAACCGGATTCATCTGAGTCTTTCAAGACAATCCACCGAAGGAACATCGACCCCCAGCGATTCCTTTGCTTGGTATGACCACCAACTCGGCCATCACAAGCTCGAGGGAGAAACCTTCCTCAAGGTGGAACGGCTCCTCTGCGACGAACAGATGGTTCGCCTTGAACGCCAGCCCAAGCCAGATCGCGTGGTGGCCGCACTGCCGTTCGGCGTGTGGCCCAACATCCTTGAGCAGCAACTCCCGACCCCCACGGTGCAGGCGAGGACGTTTTTCGAGGTGTTCCCGCACTTCCCCCGGAAACCCCGGAAGCATTGGAATCATGCCGAGAACCGAAAGACCGCGATCGACAAGGTCAAAGGTGTCAAAGCTTGGCGTAACCGGATCGCTCACTGCAAACCGGTGTGGAGCGAAGGCTGGTACCGCGTCAGCCCTTCGCAACACTGGACCGAGCTCTTGGAAAGGGTCAAAGGGCGACACACCGAGTTGCTGGAAGTCCTTGGTTGGATGTGCCCACCGACCGTCGAGGTCTACAGAAAGAGTTACTGCGGACGCCTCTTCGGTCAACTCATCAGCGAGCAGGCCGTGCTGGCTCACATCGTGCAGCCTCAAGTCCCCGACATTGGCCCCTGCTCCCCTGTCGCGGATCCCGAAGCGATGAAGGCATACAAGGCGAGGTAGGGGCCATGACGATCGGAAAACGCGGCTCCACGTGCAGGGTGACACCTGGATGACTCCGCTGCACGCAGGCCACAGCTAGCATCGTCCCTCACGAACACGCTGGTCGACCAGCTCACGGAGACGCCCATGGACTGCCTTTCCTTGACCGAAGACGCCGGTGTCGCCCATCTGGTGCTGAATCGCCCGGATGAGATGAACACGATGTCTCCCCAGTTGTGGCGCGAACTCGAGGACGCGCTGCAACAGCTGCATCGCAGTCCCACGCTGCGGGCGCTGGTGATCTCGTCGACTGGCAAGCACTTCAGCGCGGGCATGTCCCTGGACGTCTTCAAGACCGGTGCGATCCAGCTCGATGACCGCAGTGCCGAGGGCCGTGCCGCCATCGTCGATCTGCTGGCCGACATGCAGCAGGCCTTCAATCGGCTGGACGACCTGCGGGTGCCCACCATCGCCGCGATCCACGGAGGCTGCATCGGCGGCGCGGTGGACCTGGTCGCCGCCTGCGACATCCGCCATGCGAGCGCAGACGCGTTCTTCTGCATCCAGGAAATCAACATCGGCATGACCGCCGACCTCGGCACGCTGCAGCGCCTGCCCAAGCTCATGCCGCTGGGCCTGGTCAAGGAGCTGGCCTACACCGGGCGTCGACTCGGCGCCATGCGCGCCATGGCCGCAGGCCTGGTCAACGAGGTGTTCGATTCACAGGCCGCGTGTGTGGACGCCGCGCTCCAATGCGCGCGGGAGATCGCACAGAAGCCGCCGGTGGCCGTGTGGGGCAGCAAGCAGGCGATCCATTACGCCCGCGATCACAGCGTCAAGGACAGCCTGCAGCAGATGGGCTGGCTGCAGGCGGCCATCTGGCAGAACAAGAACCTGATGGAGGCCTTCGCCGCGGCGCAGGCCAAACGGCCGACAGCGTTTCCCGATCTGGCACCGCTGAAGTTCTTCCGAGAAGGTTGACGGCGACCACCCGGCCGCCTGATCCAGCCCTTCCCGCATCCACCTCGCCATGTCCGGCAGCGCCGGCAGTCCCGGCAGCGTGAGCGATTTGCCAATCAGCAGCACGCCGGCATCCGGCGTCCAGCCGTGCAGCAACGCATGACGCAGACGCCTGGTGATGCCTGGCACTTTCGGGCCGGACGGCCGCACACGGCCTTTCACGCCGGCGTTCGGCTTTTCCCGCTAAGCATTCCGCCATGGAGGTGCATCAAGCTGACAGCGGTACAGCGGTACAGCGTGAGGATGCACCATCTGCGGGCCTTCACAACCCGTTGGCATGGCGCTTCAATTGCCCTGTGGGCGGGTGCGCCGTGTTCCGCGCGTGTCGCACCGATCCAGATCCGACCTTCTTGCATCGCTCGCCTCGCCCGCTGGTCGCGCGCCATCGGCGTCCTGTCGGCGGCTGCCCCTGACGGGCAGCCATCGGGCGCCATTCCTCACGTCCTGCCGAAAGCCCGAACCCCATGGCCAAACGATCCGCCGCAGCGTCCTTGAGAACCGCCTGGCAGCGGGGCATGCGCGCCATGACACGCCAGGTGGTGCGCGCCATGAAGACCGCCGCGCAAACGGGAACGTCGGCCGGAGCGAAAAGCCCCGCACTGGCTCGCGCCGTCACGGCGGGCGCCGCGAAGAAGCGGACCATCGCCCGGCCGCCGCCCGGCCCGGGCGAATGGATCGCCGGCATGGCGACGATCGGTACCGGTGTCCGACGTTTCCGTCTCTACCGACCGCCCGGCGTCGCCCCCGGTGAGCGATTGCCGCTGCTGGTGATGCTGCACGGCTGCGGCCAGGATGCCGAAGGCTTCGCGCGCAGCACCCGGATGAACCGTGTCGCGGGGCGCGAGCGGTTCCTGGTGCTGTACCCGGAGCAAAGCCGATTGGCCAATCCGCAGAGCTGCTGGAACTGGTTCGAGATCGAGTCCGGACGGGCCATGGGTGAGGCCGCCCTCATCCTCGGCGCCATCGATCAGGTCTGCCTGCTGCACGGCGCGGACCGGGCGCGCGTCGCCGTCGCGGGTCTGTCTGCGGGCGCGGGCATGGCGGCCTTGCTGGCCGCCTGGCATCCGGAACGCTTCAAGGCGGTGGTGATGCATTCGGGCGTGCCGCCGGGCGTCGCGCATTCGGCGACCTCGGCCTGGCGCGCGATGAAGGGCCAGCATCTGCGGGCGGCCTTGAACGCGGCAGAGCCGTCGATCGATCCAGCGGCCTCCGGCGCTTCGAACGGGGGGGCGAACGAGACGTCTGGCACGGCGCCTCGCGCACGGCCCCCGCTGCTGGTCATCCATGGCGGAGGTGACCGCGTGGTGGTGCCGGGCAATGGCCTGGCGGCGGCGATGCAATGGGCGCTCGCGGCGGGCGCGCCGACGCAGCGTTCACGCGCGGTGCGGCGGGGGCGACGTCACCCGATGACGGTGACCGACTTCAAGCGCGGCGCACGCACTGCGGCCACGCTGGTCGAGATCGAGGGCCTGGGCCACGCGTGGAGCGGCGGGGCCGCCAAGGAGCCCTTCAGCGATGCCGACGGGCCCGATGCCTCGCGGATGGTGTGGCGGTTTGTGGCGAAGCAGTTGCGGACGTGAGGCGCTGAAACGGTCATGCGCCGCCCGGCATCGCATCAGGCGCGTCAACACCTTCCAGCCCTCAAGCCTCCAACCCGCTCCCCGCCAGCACCTCGCGCCATTGCTGCTGCTGGGCCGAGAACTGCGCCCAGGCTTCATCCGCCAGCGCCTGGTGGCGATCGGCGTCGGCGGTTTCGCCGAGCAGGCGGAAGGTCTGAGCCAGGCGGCTGTGGGTGATGGCGCGATCGTCGAGCTCGCAGGTGGGATCGAGTTCGACCTCGGCTTCCCGCGCCTGCTGCAAGGCATGCTCGGGCTGACCGCTGTTGGCCCGGCACCAGGCCAGGTCCGACAGCAGGCTGCTGCCCAGGCGCTCCAGGCCCAGCGACATCGCCTGCGGCAGATGCTGCTCGTACAGGGTGCGGGCCTCCTCGAAACGGCCCTGCACCGTCAGCACCTGGGCGCGCAGGACCGGGGTCAGCTCATTCATCATGGCGGCACCGACGGCCTCGTCATAGTGACTGACCGAATCCACGCTCAGCAGCAGCTCCGAGCCCCGCGACGCCGGGCTGCACAGGCTCTCCCGGCGCACATGGGCCGCACGCATGCCGGCCATGTTGAACATCAGGGCGGACAGCGTGGCATCGTCGCCCTCGCTGGCCGCATGGCGGCGTGCGCGCAGATACCAGCGCTGCGCGGCTTCACTGTCGCCGGCGTAATGCCAGGACAGCCCCATCGCCATGCAGACCCGCGACTGCGCGACATGATGCTCCGGCCGGGCCGCCGCTAGGCAGCGCCGCGCGAAATCCACCGCCGACGCCGGCTCATGGCGAATGAAGGCCAGTTGCGACAGCCAGGCCGACGACAAGGCCTCCACTTCCACCAGCCCCGGATGCGTCGCGGCGATCGCATGGGCGCGCAGGATGCGGTCCTGCGCCGGCTGCACCGCGAAACCGTTGTAGTAGCTCATCAGCCCCTCGGCCAGATGCAGCCAGGCGCCGATCTCCGGATGAGGATGCTGGAAAGAGAGCTGATGCAGCGCGGTCAGCGCCTCCCGGGCCTCGGTCAGTGCGCCATGGCGCGCCAGCAGCATCGCGCGCTTGGCGCGGGCGCCGGCCGAGGCCATGGGGGACGCGGCGGAGGCGATGTCCCTGTCGAGCTGCTTGAGCAGCCGGGACTTGATCGCACCACCGGAAGAGGCATGTGCGGCGGCAGTGGCAGAGGCGGCGTCCATGCCGGTCTCAGCGGGTGAGGCGCTCAAGCGCTTCCTGGTACTTGCTCGCCGTGTTGGCGATCACCTCGGCCGGCAGCGTCGGCGGCGGCGCGACCTTGCCCCAGGGCTGGCCGTTGACCGTGGCCTGCTCCAGCCAGTCGCGCAGGAACTGCTTGTCATAGCTCGGCGGATTGCCGCCGACGGCATAGCTCTGGGCGGGCCAGTAGCGCGAGGAATCGGGCGTGAGCACCTCGTCCATCAGGGTCAGGGTGCCGTCGGCATCGAGACCGAATTCGAACTTGGTGTCCGCAATGATGATGCCCTTGGTCAGCGCGTAATCGGCCGCCCGTTGGTAGAGCTGGATCGAGATGTCGCGCACCCGCTCCGCCAGCTCGCGGCCGATGATCTGGACGCAGCGATCGAAATCGATGTTCTCGTCATGGTCGCCCATTTCGGCCTTGGTGGCGGGCGTGAAGATCGGCTGCGGCAGCTTGCTCGCGTTCTGCAGGCCGGCCGGCAGCGCCACGCCGCAGACCTGGCCGGAGGCCTTGTATTCGGACCAGCCGCTGCCGGCCAGGTAGCCGCGCACCACGGCTTCGATCGGCAGGGGTTTCAGCCGCTTGACCAGCATCGCGCGGCCACGCACCTGGTCCTGTTCGGCCTCGGTGACCACCGACAGCGGATCGTCGCCGGTGAGGTGGTTGGGGACGATGCCGTCGAGCTTGTCGAACCAGAACAGCGCCATCTGGGTCAGCAGCGCGCCCTTGCCCGGAATCGGCTCGTTCATGATGACGTCGAACGCCGAGATCCGGTCCGACGCGATCATCAGGATCCGGTCCTCGCCCACCGCATAGTTCTCACGCACCTTGCCGCGCGCAATGAGGGGAAGAGAGCTGATCGAGGAGGTGTGCAGAGCGGCGGTCATGAGCGGACGGCGCGTAGCCGATGGGGCGGGAAAGCGCGGATTTTAGAGGCGTCCCGCGACAGTGCCGCGACGATGTCCCTCAGCCTCGCTCGACCGACCCGTCACCCGTTCCCGCTGGACCGTCCGCCCCCGCGCCAAAGCCGACATAGCTGGCGATGAAGCGGGCCTTGCCTTCGCGCTCGAAGCGTTGCTCGTCCCAGGCGCCCGCACCCAACTGATGGCGCCACGCTTCCCGATAGACATAGGTCCAGGCCCGCAGCCAACGGCCATCGGGCACGGTGACCAGGACTTCGCGCCGCTCATAGGTCTGGCCCTCGAAGGCGTCCAGCCGCGGCCAAGCCGCATCGGGCAGATCGAGATAGAGCCGGCCATGCACCTCGTGGCCATCGGCCGGCACCATGCCGGGATAGTCCTGTCCCAGGACCGGATGGCGGACATGGTCGGCAAGCGTCGCGGGCAGCGGCGCTCGCTCGGCCAGGGACGGGGCGCCGCAGACGCGAGCCATGATGTCGGCCCACATCAGCGAGCCGTAGGTGAAGGCATGCGCCATGCGCCGGCCGCCCCCGTCCCGTCCGTCGTCAGGACTTACTGGACGACCTGGGCCAACTCACCGTTGGCATAGGCCTTGGCAGTGTCGACCAGCGAGCGCGCCTTGATCTTGCCGGCCTGGCCTTCGCAGTTGAACTCGATGTAGCGCTGCTTGCAGATCAGCATGGCGGCTTCGCGGGCTGGCTTCAGCCATTCGCGGGCATCGAATTTCTCCGGGTTCTCGGCCAGGAACTTGCGCACCGCGCCGGTCATGGCCAGGCGGATGTCGGTGTCGATGTTGATCTTGCGGACGCCATACTTGATGGCTTCCTGGATCTCCTCGACCGGCACGCCGTAGGTTTCCTTCATGTTGCCGCCGTACTGGCGGATGACTTCCAGCAACTCCTGCGGCACCGACGACGAACCATGCATCACCAGATGGGTGTTGGGAATGCGGGCGTGGATTTCCTTGACGCGGCTGATGGCCAGGATGTCGCCGGTGGGCTTGCGGGTGAACTTGTAGGCGCCGTGGCTGGTGCCGATGGCGATGGCCAGCGCGTCCAGGCCGGTGGCCTTGACGAACTGCGCCGCCTCTTCCGGATCGGTCAGCAGCGAGGCATGGTCGAGCACGCCTTCGGCGCCGATGCCGTCCTCTTCACCGGCCAGGCCGGTTTCCAGCGAGCCCAGGCAGCCCAGTTCGCCTTCGACCGTCACGCCGACCTTGTGGGCCAGTTGCACCACCTGGCGGGTGACGTCGATGTTGTAGTCAAACGAGGCGGGGGTCTTGCCGTCGGGCATCAGCGAGCCGTCCATCATCACCGAGCTGAAGCCCAGGTCGATCGCGCCCTGGCAGATCGCCGGGGTCTGGCCGTGATCCTGGTGCATCACCAGCGGGATGTGCGGATAGGCTTCCACCGCGGCCTGGATCAGGTGCTTGATGAAGGCTTCGCCGGCATATTTGCGGGCACCGGCGCTGGCTTGCAGGATGACCGGCGCATTGACCGCGTCCGCGGCAGCCATCACGGCCTGCACCTGCTCAAGGTTGTTGACGTTGAACGCCGGAATGCCATAGCCGTGTTCGGCGGCATGGTCCAGCAGTTGGCGCATCGAAACGAGTGCCATGTGAGATCTCCGAGGAAGTGAAAAATCCTGGGCCGCGGACCGACGCTGAAACCTCGCCGTAACCACGCCGTAACTGCGGCAGATTCTAGCCAGCCGGGATGACCGCACCTGTAACGACACCCAAACCGGTGGCCCTTCGGAACGCCGGACTCCCCCACTCGCGGGTCTGTTCGGTTGCGCACATTGGGAGGTGACCGGTACGCTGTTGTACCAGCGCGCCCAGGCGCTTGACCGGGTCGATTGCCGATGAGCCTTCTGCAACGCTCCAGGCGGCTCAGCAAACTTTGTGCCTTGGTCGGCCGGTTGGCGCGCCTTTCGCCCGGCGCGGGACCGGGCGCGTCCCTCGGATCCGTCTCGCGGAATAGAAGTCGGCGATGATCGTTTTGTCGGTGACGGTAGGACCGCCACCGTGACGACCCGGTTCGATCGTTCTCGCTGGCCGGGTCGCCGTCCCGAGGGCGGCCAGCGTCCAGGTTCACCAGGAGTGCCATGACCCGTCTTGCGATCGACCAGCTCACGCTCTGGATCACTGCCGCTGCCAACGAGCATGCGCTGGATCTGGCCTCGCATGTCGAGGAGCGCACAGGTGCGAGTCACCGCGCCGCGCTCGCAGCCCTGCGCCGTCTGGTGGACGCCGGTTGGCTCACCCGCAGCGGCACCGCACGGCGCCCGATCTACGGCCCGGGCAGCTTGCGGCAGGTGGTGCGGAGCTACACGCTGCACCAATTGCAGGAGGATGTGGCCTGGCAACGGGACTTCGCGCCCCATCTTGCGCTGCCCCGTCATGTGCAGCGCATGGTGCAGCACGGCTTCACCGAGCTGGTGAACAACGCCATCGATCACAGCGGCGGCACCAGCGTCACGGTGTCGCTGCGCCAGACCCCCAGCCATGCCCAACTGCTGGTGTCGGACGACGGCTGCGGCGTCTTCGAGAAGATCTGCGACACCTATGAGCTCACCGACGCCCAGCATGCGATGCTGGAATTGAGCAAGGGCCGGCTGACCACCCAACCCCAGGCGCACACCGGCCGCGGCTTGTTCTTCAGCTCGCAGCTGGCGGATGTGTTCGACATCCACGCCAACGGCAAGGCCTTCCAGCGCCGCGCCTGGGAGGGCAATGCCTGGGCCGCCGGCCGCGGACTGCCGCGCCAGGGCAGCTCGATCTATATGGCGGTGGCGCTGTCCAGCACCCGCACCCTGGAACAGGTGCTGGGTCAGTGGAGCGTGGACGGCAGCGGCATCGCCTTCGACCAGACCCGGGTGATGCTCAACCTGGTGGTGGGCCCGGGGCAGATGCTGGATTCGCGCGCACAGGCGCGGCGCGTGGCGGCCCGGCTGCCGCAGTTCAAGCGCGCGGAGGTGGACTTCACCGGCGTCGAAGACGTGGGCCATGCCTTTGCGGACGAGCTGTTCCGGGTCTTCGCCCGGGCGCATCAGCAGGTGGAATTGGTGCCGCTCAACATGACACCGCGCGTGGCCGCGCTGGTGAGCGCGGCACGCGCGAGCTGACCCCGCCGCCTGGCGCGGGGCCTGGGGTCAGGCGACGCGGCAGACCTTCAGCATGTTGGTGCCGCCCGGATAGCCCATCGGCTCGCCGCAGGTGATGGCGTAGGTGTCGCCGGGCATCAGCACGCCGCGGTCGATCAGCAGCTGTTCGGCCGCACGAAGCGCCTGGTCGCGGTCATCGAAGTTGGGCATCAGCAACGGCGTGACGTTGCGATAGAGCGCCATCTTCCGATCGGTCAGCACCTGCGAGGTCAGCGCATAGATCGGCACATGGATGCGATGGCGGCTCATCCACAGCGCGGTCGATCCGGACTCGGTCAGTGCCACGATCGCCTTGCAGCCCAGGTGGTGGGCGGTGAACAAGGCGCCCATGGCGATCGACTGGTCGATGCGGCCGAACTGGCGGTTGGCGAAGTCAGTGTCCAGGGTCACGAACTCGGCGTTCTCGGCCTCCAGCGCGATCGCGGCCATCTGCTCGATGGTCTCGACCGGGAAGCGGCCGGCGGCGGTCTCGGCGCTGAGCATCACGGCGTCGGTGCCGTCCAGGACCGCATTGGCCACATCCGACACTTCGGCGCGGGTCGGCACCGGGTTGGTGATCATCGACTCCATCATCTGCGTGGCGGTGATGCTGAGCTTGTCGAGCTCACGGGCCATGCGGATCATGCGCTTTTGCAGCGCGGGCACCGCCGCGTTGCCGACTTCCACCGCCAGGTCGCCGCGGGCGACCATGATGCCGTCCGACGCCTTGAGGATGGCCTCCAGATGCGGGATCGCTTCATAGCGCTCGATCTTGGCGATCATGCCGGGCTTGTGGCGATAGGGCTCGCCGGCGACGTTGGCCAGTTGGCGGGCCATTTCCATGTCGGTGGCGTTCTTGGGGAAGCTCACCGCCAGGTATTCGCACTGGAAGGACATCGCCGTCTTGATGTCCTCCATGTCCTTGCCGGTCAAGGCCGGTGCGGTCAGGCCGCCGCCCTGCTTGTTGATGCCCTTGTTGTTGGACAGCTCGCCGCCTTGCTTGACGATGGTGTGCACCTGGGTGCCGCGCACCGATTCGACGGTCAGCACCAGCAGGCCGTCGTTGAGCAGCAGGGTGTCGCCGGGCTTCACATCGCGCGGCAGTTCCTTGTAGTCCAGGCCCACGCAGGTCTCGTTGCCCGGCTCGGTGCGGGCGGCATCGAGGATGAACGGCGTGCCGTTGATCAGCTCGATCTTGCCGTTCTCGAACTTGCCGACGCGGATCTTCGGCCCCTGCAGGTCGGCCATGATGGCCACCTGCTTGCCGGCACGGGCGGCGGCTTCACGCACCATGCGGGCTCGATCGATGTGGTCCTGCGCCTTGCCGTGCGAGAAGTTCAATCGCACCACATCGACGCCGGCCTGGATCATCCGCTCCAGCACCTCGGGCGACGAGGAAGCAGGACCGAGGGTGGCGACGATCTTGGTGGCACGGGACATGGTTTTGTCTCTGTCTGAAATTTAGTTACAGCGGGCGATTATGAAGCGGCAATCCCCGATCCGGGGAGTTTCGACAGGTTACCGCTGAGTTTCCAACGGCGTCAGCAGCCCGGTCGCAATGGCCTTGTCTGCACTGCGACATCTGTCGCCGCGCTGGATCGGCGGGATCGGTTCACAGTGCCTCATTCCGAGGCAGACCAACTGTTTCACTGGTGTGACAAGGACTTGCAGCATCCGCGCCCATGGTGCCAACAGACTTGTCCACAGAGGACGGGGACATCCCAGATATCCACAGAAGGCCATGGGGTCGACGCCACACCTCGTCACAAGCCGACCACTGCGCCAAGCGCCAAGCGCCAAGCGCCAAGCGCCAAGCGCCAAGCGGCTGGCGGCTGGCGGCTGGCGGCTGGCGGCTGGCGGCAGTGTCGGCAGTCGGCTGGCCGGTCGATGTCGATGTCGATGGCGGTGGCGGTGGCGGTGGCGACGGGGTGGCAGCCAGGTGCGCCTCGGCATCACGTCAATGACAAAGGCCCCGGGCCTGACTGAGTGGACTCAGTCAAAACCGGGGCCTTGGTCGGGGCCAGAGTACTGCGGGTCGCGCAGCCGAGATTCAGCCCTTGGCGGCCTGCACGTCGGCGACCGCCAGCGCGGTCATGTTGACGATGCGACGCACCGTCGCGGACGGGGTCAGGATGTGCACCGGGCGGGCGGCGCCCAGCAGGATGGGGCCGACCGTCACGCCCTGACCACTCACCACCTTCAGCACATTGAAGAGGATGTTGGCGGCGTCCAGCGTCGGCAGCACCAGCAGGTTGGCCGAACCCTTGAGCGTCGAATCCGGCAGGAAGGTGCCGCGCACGTCTTCGGACAGGGCCGCGTCACCGTGCATTTCGCCGTCGCATTCGATGTCGGGATGGCGGGCGGCGAACAGGTCGCGGGCCTGGCGCATCTTGATCGCCGACGGCCGCTTGCTGCTGCCGAACATCGAGTGCGACAGGAAGGCGACCTTGGGCGGCAGGCCGAAGCGCTGCAGTTCCTCGGCGGCCTGGGCGGCGATCTCTGCGAGTTGCTCGGCAGTCGGGTCGTCGTTGACGAAGGTGTCGGCGATGAACAGGGTGCGCTGCTCCAGCATCAGCGCATTCATCGTCGCGAAGTTGGAGACGCCGCCCTTGAGGCCGATCAGGTCGTTGACATGCTCCAGGTGCGAATCGAAGCGGCCGACCATGCCGCAGATCATCGCGTCGGCATCGCCGAGCTGGATCGCAAGCGCACCGATGGTGGTGTTGGAACGACGCACCGCGGCCTTGGCCATTTCCGGCGTGAAGCCGCGGCGTCCCATCGCCTGGTGATAGGCCTCCCAGTATTGGCGGAAGCGCGGATCGTTCTCGGGGTCGATGACCTCGGCATCCTGACCCAGCTTCAGGCGCAGGCCGGCGCGTTGAATGCGCATGGCGATGACCTCGGGGCGGCCGATCAGCGTCGGCTTGGCCAGGCCTTCGTCCAGCGCGACCTGCACCGCGCGCAGCACGCGCTCATCCTCGCCCTCGGCATAGATCACGCGCGCCGGATTGGCCTTGGCGGCGGCAAAGACCGGGCGCATGAACATGCCGGTCTGGTAGACGAAGCGCGAGAGGTGGTCGCGGTAGGCGGCCATGTCGGCGATCGGGCGGGTGGCGACCCCGGAAGCCTCGGCAGCCTTGGCCACGGCCGGGGCGATGCGCAGGATCAGCCGGTTGTCGAAGGGCTTGGGGATAAGGTAGTCCGGGCCGAAGGCCAGGTCTTGCCCCGGATAGGCGGCGGCCACTTCCGGCGGGGTTTCGGCCTTGGCCAGCGCGGCGATCTCGCGCACGCAGGCCAGCTTCATCGCCTCGGTGATCTTGGTGGCGCCGCAATCGAGCGCGCCGCGGAAGATGTAGGGGAAGCACAGGACGTTGTTGACCTGGTTCGGATAGTCCGAACGGCCGGTGGCGACGATCGCATCGGGGCGGGCCTGCTTGGCCAGCTCCGGGCGAATCTCCGGCTCCGGATTCGCCAGCGCCAGGATGATGGGCTGCCGGGCCATGGACGACACCATCTCGACCGACAGCACGCCGGCGGCGGAGCAGCCGAGGAAGACATCGGCATCCTTCACCACATCGGCCAGGGTGCGGGCCTGGGTGTTCTGGCAATAGCGGCGCTTGGACTCGTCGAGCTTGGCGGCGTCGGCGCGTTCGCTGTGGATGACGCCCTTGGAGTCGCAGACGAACACGTTCTCACGCTTCACACCCAGGCCGACCATCACGTCCAGGCAGGCGATCGCGGCCGCGCCGGCGCCCGACACCGCCAGCTTCACGCTGCCGATGTCCTTGCCCACCAGCTCCAGTCCGTTGAGCAGCGCGGCGCTGGAGATGATGGCGGTGCCGTGCTGGTCGTCGTGGAAGACGGGAATGTTCATGCGGGCGCTGAGCTGCTTCTCGATGTAGAAGCACTCCGGCGCCTTGATGTCCTCCAGGTTGATGCCGCCCAGCGTGGGCTCCATCGCGGCGATGATCTCGACCAGCTTGTCGGGATCGCGCTCGGCCAGCTCGATGTCGAACACATCGATGCCGGCGAATTTCTTGAACAGGCAGCCCTTGCCTTCCATCACCGGCTTGGCGGCCAGCGGGCCGATGTCGCCCAGGCCCAGCACGGCGGTGCCGTTGGTGACCACGCCGACCAGGTTGCCGCGGGAGGTGTATTCGGCTGCGAGGGTGGGATCCTTCTCGATGTCCAGGCAGGGATAGGCCACGCCCGGGGAGTAGGCCAGCGACAGGTCGCGCTGATTGGCCAGCGGTTTGGTCGGAGTGACGGCGATCTTGCCGCGCGTCGGGAAGCGGTGATAGTCCAGCGCCGCTTCACGCAGTGCGGCTTCGGCGGGGCTGAGGCCGAGGCCGTCGTTCTTGTCAGTCATGCGGTTCTCCGTCGCGGGTCGATCGCGCTTCAAAGGATCCAGGAAAGGGGCGCAAAGCTTAATCCCAGTCGCGTGGCGTGGCGATGCAATCCGGTTTAACTCGCATGCAAAGATGGCCATCGAACGGGCGCGGGGCGTAGCGGTGTCAACGCCATTCGCACGTCGACCGTCCTGCCGCGGAAGTGACGCGCTTCCCGAAGGCAGCCGCCGCGTTGACCGCAGGCAGGGCGACGTCGCCAAGAAAAAACGCGCCAGCCGGCGCGTTTTTCAGTGGCGGCGCAAGGCGCCGAGCGGTGGACTCAACCCGCCGCGCGCTTGGCCAGGATCTCGAACGCCGGCAGGGTCTTGCCTTCCAGCACTTCCAGGAACGCGCCGCCGCCGGTGGAGATGTAGCCGACTTGATCTTCGATGCCGTACTTGGCGATCGCGGCCAGGGTGTCGCCACCGCCGGCGATCGAGAACGCGTCCGACGCGGCAATGGCGCGGGCAATCGTCTCGGTGCCGTGCGCGAAGGCGTCGAACTCGAACACGCCGACCGGGCCGTTCCACACAATGGTGCCGGCAGCCTTGAGCTGGTCGGCCAGCAGCGCGGCCGTCTGGGGGCCGATGTCCAGGATCAGGTCGTCGTCAGCCACGTCGGTGGCGGCCTTGACCGTCGCGGGTGCGTCAGCAGCGAAGGTCTTGGCGGTCACCACATCGACCGGGATCGGCACCGCAGCGCCACGGGCCTTCATCGATTCGATCACCGCTTTGGCCTCGCCGATCAGATCCGGTTCCGCCAGCGACTTGCCGATGTTCAGACCCGCCGCCAGCATGAAGGTGTTGGCGATGCCGCCGCCCACGATCAAGCCATCCACATTCTTGGACAGCGACTGCAGGATGGTCAGCTTGGTCGAGACCTTGGAGCCGGCGACGATGGCCACCAGCGGACGCTTCGGATTGGCCAGCGCCTTGCTGATCGCGTCAATCTCTGCCGCCAGCAACGGGCCGGCGCAGGCGATCTTGGCGAACTGGGCAATGCCGTAGGTCGAGGCCTCGGCCCGGTGGGCCGTGCCGAAGGCGTCGTGCACGAAGATGTCGCACAGGGCGGCCATCTTCTTCGACAAGGTCTCGTCGTTCTTCTTCTCGCCCTTGTTGACGCGGCAGTTCTCGAGCAGCACGACCTGACCCGGCTGCACCGTCACACCGTCCACCCAGTTCGCGATCAGCGGCACCTCGCGACCCAGCAACTCGCCCAGACGCCGGGCGACCGGTGCCAGCGAATCCGCCGGCTTGAATTCGCCCTCGGTCGGACGGCCCAGGTGGGAGGTGACCATCACCGCCGCGCCCGCCTTCAGGGCCATCTCGATGGCAGGAATCGACGCCCGCACACGGGTGTCTTCGGTGATCTGGCCGGCATCGTTGAGCGGCACGTTGAGGTCGGCGCGGATGAAGACGCGCTGGTTGGCGACCTTGCCAGCTTCGATCAGGTCGGCGAAACGCAAGACGTTCATGGAGAGGAACTCGGGTAGTTGAAAACCGGGGCACCGCAACAGTGTCAGTCCGGCGATCGACACAAGGCGATCATCGGGACATCTTCACGGCGAATCGCGCGAAGCTTACCAAGCCCGGCCGACTCGTCTGCGGGCGGGCGGAACGTACCGGTGACGAAACCCGTCCGCGTCGCCCGAACGGGGGGCGGCGGACGAGAGCACAACGGATCTGCCCCTGCGTTCCCTCACCAGCCCAGCCCCAGCCGCAGCGCGAGCATCACCGCCGTGCCGCTGACGATGGTGCCGAGGATGCCGCGCTTCCAAAAGAAGTAGGCGGTGCCGACGGCCGTGGCGTACAGCCGCGGGTCGCGCCAGGTGTCGATAAGCTGGCCCTGGGTCATGACAATCTCCGGCACGATCACGGCCGCCAGAGCGGCCAGCGGGGCATAGCGCAGCCCGTCGCGGATCCAGTCCGGCAACGGGATTTCCTTCTCCGGGATCATGAAGAAACTTCGGGTCACGAGCGTGATCACGGCCATCCCGAGAATGCCGAGGATCGCTTCCCACAAGCTCATGGCTGTCCGCTCCTCATCAAGACCGCCCGCCAGCCGAAGCACCGTGGGTCGGCGGCAGCCAGCGCTCCATCATCAGGCCCACCGCGACCGCTGCGGCAATGGCCACCAGGATGTTGAGCCGCAGCGGCAACGCATAGGCGGCCACCGCCGCACAGCCGGCCACCGCGCCGGAGACCCAGCTGTTGCGGTCCTTCAGCAGCGAATAGCTCAGACCCAGAAGCGCCAGCACGCCGGCGAATCCCAGCCCCCAGTGGGTGGGAATGCGGTCTGCGAGCAAGATGCCGGTGATGGCGGGCACCTGCCAGGCGAACCAGTTGATCGAGACGCCGCCCCAGAAGTACGGGACCTGGTTGGCGGGGTCGGGCTTCATGTCGGGGAAACGCTTGAGGAAGGCGACATAGTTGAGATCGGCCGCGAAGTAGCCGATCAACAACCGATGCCACCGAGGCAGTGGCTCGAAATACAGGCGCCACTGCGCGCTGAAGATCACAAACCGCAGGTTCACGCAGAAGGAGGTGGCCCAGAGCACCCACAGCGGTGCGCCGCTGGCCAGCAGCGGCAGGGAGGCCAACTGGGAACTGCCGGCGAAGACCACCAGGCTCATCAGCAGCGACAGGCCCACGCCCAGACCGCTCTTGACCATGGCCACGCCGGTGACCAGGCCCCATGCGGAAATGCCGAGCGTGATGCCCAGCATGTCGCGCGCACCGCGCCTGAATTCGGGATGGCGCGTGAGCGCCGCAAGTCCTGCCGCCATGGCGCGATTGTCAGGCCTGCGCCAGAAAGCCAAACGCCCCTCGCCCGCGTACGCGGTGAGGGGCGTCCACCATTCGCCCGAGGTCCTCCGGCTGAGCTGGCGGCGACGGCCGGTGGGATCGTCGCGGCTCCGGACCGTCCATATGCAGCCTGCGCCACCTGCGCGTGCGACTGCACCGGACAGAGGTCATCAGTCCTTGAGCTTGCGAACCCGGCCGGAACCGGCGTTGGACATGCTGATCTCCGGATTGCCCATATAGCCCACATCGCCGGAACCCGCGATGCTGACGTTCAGCCGCTTGGCGGCCTGCACCGACACGTCCCCGCTGCCGGCGATGCTGACCTTGGCCTCGTCCACCACCAGGCCACGGGCGCGGACATCCCCGCTCCCGGCCACGCTGACGGACAGGCTGTTCGCCTTGCCGCTGGCCACGATGTCCCCGCTGCCCGAGACCCGCAGACCGACGCGTTCAGCATCGAGTCCGTTGATGCGGATGTCGCCGCTGCCGGCGATGCTGGCATCGACCGGACCGGCGGTCTTCATCGGCTCGACCGAGATCTCACCCGAGCCCGCAATCGAGAGGCCGCGCAACTGGCGCATCTCCAGGAAGATCACCGGCGTGGTGCTGGCGCTGAGCTGGAAGCCGCGCTTGGAATTGATTTCCAGCGTGCGGCCCTTGCTGCCTTCGCTGACCTTGGTTTCCAGGTAAGGCAGCAAATTGCGGTCGGCCTTGATCTCGACCTTGTCCGTGGTGCCCTGGCGCACCACCACCTTGAAGCTGCCGGACAGGCCGACGGCGTCGAAGGCACCGACGTCACGGCTCTCGGTGGTGACATCGCCGCCACCCTCGATGCGTTGCGAACCGCCGAAACTCCAGGACCAGGCGTGTGCGGAGCCCACGGCGGCCACGCTGATCAGGGAAGCGGCAAGGAAGCGGCGAATGTTGTTCATTTGGCGATCTCCAATTGACTGGAATGATCGCATCATCGACCGACCGCCTGCGCCGAGCGAGCCCCGGACGACGAACTGCATCGGCGAGGGACTCAACTGCACAAGGACCGGATCGGCGCTCAGCGCCCCGTCTTGCCCGAACTCTTGGTGGGGTTGGCGGGTTCCTCGTCGGCCTCGGACGCGGGCTCTGAGGGCTTTCCGGCGTTCGGATTGGCCACCAGCGGGCGCGTGCCTTCGAGCTTGTTCTCGCGCATGTATTCGTCCATCTCCCGCCAACCTTCGTAGACGGCCGCCTTCTGCGCCTTGGGATTGAGGGCGTAACAGTCTTCGATCGCACGCAGGGCGTTGCGGCAGGCGCCGCCGATGGCCTTGGAATCCGCCTCCTTGGCGGCGGCGATCTTGGCCGGGTCCTCGATGCCGAGCTGATCACAGCCCGACAGCAACGCAGCGCCGGCCAGCAAGCCCGGCCGCCAGGCGCGGGCGACCGAGCGATACATCGCTCGGGCCAGCCGGCCAGCGGGCAAGATCGAGGGCAAGAGCGGGGAACGGGGCGAAAAAGCCTTCATGCTGTCCTTATCGGCCGCTGGGCGGAACGCTTTAATGACGTTCACGACGCCAACGGTCCCGAGCCCAGACATTCGCCGCATTCTTGCTCAGGACGGACGGCATTCGCCAATGGCGCCAGCCAGCGCCCGCGCAGGACGTTCCGCGCGGGCGACGCCTCAGCGGCGCACCATCGCCATCAATCGGGCGACGCGTTCCTCGGTCGACGGGTGGGTGCTGAACAGGCCGCGGATGCCGCCGCCGGACAGCGGGTTCATGATCATCATCTGGGCGGTTTCCGGATGACGTTCGGTGGTCTCCAGCGGAATGCCCTGAGCGGCGCGATGGATCTTGTTCAGCGCGGCGGCCAGCGCCTCGGGGTCGCCGGAGATCTCGGCACCGCCGCGGTCGGCTTCGAATTCGCGGGCCCGGCTGATGGCCATCTGGATCAGGCTGGCGGCAATCGGCGCCAGGATGGCCACCAACAGGCCGACCAGCGGATTGGCCGGACGGCCTTCGCTGTCACGGCCGCTGAAGAACATCGCGAAGTTGGCCAGCATCGAGATCGCACCGGCCATGGTGGCGCTGATGGTCGAGATCAGGATGTCGCGATGCTTCACATGCGCCAGCTCATGCGCCATGACGCCGCGCAGCTCGCGTTCGGACAGCACCCGCAGGATGCCGGTCGTGGCGGCCACGGCCGCATTCTCGGGATTGCGACCGGTGGCGAAGGCGTTGGGCGCGTCCTCCTGGATCAGGTAGACCTTCGGCATCGGCAGTTGCGCGCGATCAGCCAGCTCCTTGACCATACGGTAGAACTGCGGCGCGCTGCGCTCATCCACCTCCTGGGCGTTGTACATCTTCAGCACCAGCTTGTCGGAGAACCAGTAGCTGAAGAAATTCATGCCCAGCGCCACCACCAGCGCAATCAGCATGCCCTGCTGGCCGCCGACCATTCCGCCGATCGCCATGAACAGTGCGGTGATGGCGGCCATCAGGACGGCGGTCTTCATCAGATTGAACATGGTCATTACTCCTCGGGGAAATCGTCGAATCACGGCCGGAACCTTCCGGCATGCAGAAAGAACGGTACACCGTTCAGCATCATCAGGTGACGCCAAGACCCAGCACTTCAAGTCGGTTGCACCTGCGCTTCAGACAGTTCTAAGCGAAGTGAACTGGCCGCCTGCTTGGGTGGGGCGATGGGCCTCGGCGCGCGGCGCCGCAGCGCCAGCGGTCCCAGGGACCGGCATCGACCCGCCCCTCCGCGCAGACGGTACAGCAACCAGCGCGGCGAGCGGCCGCGCTCAGTAGAAGCGCTCACCCACACGCAGGGGCCGTGCCTGCTGGAACGCCGAAGCGGCCAATCGCTTGCCGCCGGCGCGTTGCAGTTCGGTCAGCCGGACTGTCCCTTGTCCACAGGCCACCACCGGCCCTTGGGTGTCCACGCTGACAATCGTGCCGGGTTCAGCAGCGACATCTGCCGGCTCGACCACCTCGGCGCGCCAGACCTTGACGGTTTCCGCCTCGAGCTGCGTCGCCCCACCGGGGAAGGGGTCAAAGGCGCGCAAACGCCGGGCAATCTGCTCGGCGCTTTCCTCCCAGCGGATCTGGCTCTCGGCCTTGTCGATCTTGTGGGCGTAGCACACGCCATCGTCCGGCTGACGACGCGGCTTCAAGCCGCCACCGCCCGCCAGCTCCAAGGCCTCCACGATCATGCGCCCGCCGAGCGCTGCCAGCCGGTCATGCAGCGAGGCGGTGGTGTCGACCGAGGTGATGGACAGGCGTTCAATCAGCAGCATGTCGCCGGTGTCCAGGCCCTCGTCCATCTGCATGATGGTGATGCCGGTGTCGGTGTCGCCCGCCTCGATCGCACGATGGATCGGCGCCGCACCGCGCCAGCGCGGCAGCAGCGAGGCATGGATATTCAGGCAACCCAGGCGCGGCAGTTGCAGCACCCAGGCCGGCAGGATCAGGCCGTAGGCGGCCACCACCAGCACGTCCAGCTTCGCGGCGACCAGCGCATCGCGGCCGGTAGCGGCCTCCTCCGGAAACTTGCCGTCCAGACGCAGGCTGCGAGGCTGCGCCACCTCGATGCCGTGGGTCAGTGCCAGTTGCTTGACGGGCGACGCCTGCAACTTCATACCGCGACCGGCCGGGCGGTCCGGCTGGCTCAGCACCAGGGGCACGGTGAAACCGGCGTCGATCAGCGCCTGCAGCGCAACAGCCGCAAATTCGGGCGTGCCGGCGAAACCGACCCGCAGGCTGCGGCCGGTCGCTGCGAGGGTGGGGCTCACCATCAGCGGGCCTTGGCGTCGTCGCGGGCCCGCTTCACCAGCTTGGTCTTGATGCGCTCGCGCTTGAGCGGGCTGAGGTATTCCACGAAGACCTTGCCCATGAGATGGTCCATCTCGTGCTGCACGCAGACCGCCAGCAGGCCTTCGGCATCGAACTGGTAGGTGTGGCCATCGCGGTCCAGGGCCTGGACGGTCACCTTGGCATGACGGAGCACCTTGTCGTAGACGGTCGGGACCGACAGGCAGCCCTCCTCGCCTTCGATCATCTCCTCGCTGGTGGCGACGAGCTCCGGATTCACCAGCACCAGCGGCTGATCGCGATTTTCCGAGACATCCATCACGAGCACACGCTCATGCACATCCACCTGGGTGGCGGCCAGGCCGACGCCTTCGGCGTCATACATGGTCTCGAGCATGTCGTCCGTGAGTCGGCGGATGCGGTCGTCGACAGCGGCAACCGGCTTGGCCACGGTGTGCAGACGGGGATCGGGGTATCGAAGAATGTTCAGTTTCGCCATGGTGGGGACGCGTGGCCTGTGGACGGCACACAACGCCTGTTTGTAAGGGCTTGCAAGCGGGGGCGGCTTCCTTCATTGCGGGTACCCCTGAATCTGGGCAGAATCGCCGCCAGCGACGCCGGATTTTCGCTGATTTGGTTGAACTGCGGCTCGCACGCACAAGCGCCATTGGCCACGAGGGGCCTTCATCCCGGCGCAGGAGAACAAGTAATGACGCAACGGCAGCCGCTGGGCTTGACGACCACTTTTGCTGCCCTGTTGGTGGGAGCGCTTTGCAGCGGCCCCCTCCTGGCAGCCGGGAACTATCCGATCACGCCGCAGCAGCGCCAGACCGCGCAGCAGGTCGCCCAGACGGGCGTCCCGCTGTCCGAGCTGTCGCCCAACGCACCGGATACCTACACCGTGAAGCGCGGCGACACGCTGTGGGACATCTCGGGCGTGTTCCTGCGCACGCAATGGCGCTGGCCCGAACTGTGGGGCATGAACACCGACCAGATCCGCAACCCGCACCTGATCTATCCGGGGCAGGTGCTGGTGCTGGTCAAGAGCGACGGCCGCGCCCGGCTGCAGCTCGGCCGTGACGTCGGCGGCAAAGCCGGCGACACGGTGAAGCTGTCGCCCCGGGTGCGTGCTTCCGGCCTGGATGAAGGCGCCATCGCCTCCATTCCGCAACACCTGATCGAGCCCTTCCTGAACGAGGCGATTGTCCTCAACACGAATGAGCTGGATTCGGCACCCCGCGTCTTCGCCGCCCAGGAAAACCGGGTGTGGATGACCAAGGGCGACCTGGCCTATGCCCGCGGCAACTTCGGTCCGGAGACGGAATACCGGGTGTTCCGCCAGGCCAAGCCGCTGATCGACCCCGAAACCAAGCAGATCCTCGGCTACGAAGCGCCCTACGTCGGCACCGCCGCGCTGGTGCGCCCGGGCAGCGGCAGCGGCAAGGACGAGGTCCCGACCACGCTGACCATCACCCTGAACCGCCAGGAAGTCGGCCTGGGCGATCGGCTCTCGCCGGTGCCGCCGCGCACGTTCAACAACTACGTGCCGCATGCGCCGTCGGGTCCGGTCGAAGGTCGAATCGTGTCGGTGTACGGCGATGCGATCACGGCCGGCCAAAACCAGATCGTCGCCCTGAACCGCGGCGCCCAGGACGGCATGGAGCGTGGCCATGTGCTGGCGCTGTGGCGCGCGGGCCGACTGGTGCGCGACACCACGGTGGCTAAGCCCGACCAGGTCCGGCTGCCGGATGAGCGTCATGGCACGCTGTTCGTGTTCCAGGTCTTCGATCGCGTGTCCTATGCGCTGATCCTGACGGTCCAGGAACCGGTGACCGCAGGCGACCGCTTCACCCAGCCCTGAAGGCGCTGAACGAACGATTGCGCTGACGCTCCCGCTCAGACACGGCCCGCAGTCCCAGGCCCACGATGCAAGCCGAGGAACTTTCCCCCTGGCTGCATCTCCTGGGCAGCGTCAGCCGCGCCGGCGCCCGCCGGCTGCTGGCGCGCCATGGCTCCCCGCAGGATGTCCTGGCCGCCGGGCCGCACGGCTGGAGCGATCTGCTCAAGCCGGATCAAATTCAGGCCCTTCAGGCGGGACCGGCCAAGCTGCCGGCCCTGGTGCAACGCACCCTCGCCTGGTTGGAGGGCAGCGAATCCCGCAGCATCCTGCTGCTGGGCGATGACGACTACCCCGCCCCCCTGCTCCACACCGCCGACCCGCCGCTGATGCTCTATCTGGACGGCCGGCGCGAGTTGTTGGGACGACGCGCGATGGCGGTGGTCGGCAGCCGTCGCCCCAGCCCGCAGGGCGAGGACAACGCCAAAAGCTTCGCGCAGGGGCTCGGAAAAGCCGGGTTCTGTGTCGTGTCCGGTCTGGCCATGGGCATCGACGGCGCCGCCCATGAGGGCGCGCTCCACACCGAGGGCGGCACCCTCGCGGTCCTGGGGACCGGGCTGGATGAGGTCTATCCGCTGGAACACGCCGCGCTGGCCCGCGCCATCGCCCGACGCGGCTTGCTGATGAGCGAGTACTTCATCGGCACGCCCCCGCTGGCGCCGAATTTCCCGCAGCGCAACCGCATCATCGCGGGCCTGGCCGAGGGCTGCCTGGTGGTCGAGGCGGCGATGAAATCCGGCTCCTTGATCACCGCACGCCTGGCGTCAGAGGCCGGGCGCGAGGTCTTCGCGGTGCCGGGCTCCATCCATTCAACGCAATCCAAGGGTTGTCACTACCTGCTCAAGCAGGGCGCCTGCCTGGTTCAGGAGCTGGATGACCTTCTGGCCGAGCTTCCTGATGGCGGAGCGAGCCGGACGGAGGCCGCGCGGGGGCCCGAAACCGCCAAAAAATTGTCAGGAAGTGCGACAGGCCGCGCTCGAAACGGCCCGAATGGCCGGTTGGAAGCACCCAAAAGTCCCCGAACGGACGCGAAACAGACACCGACGCTTGCCCAGCAAGGGGACTTGTTGGCGGAGGAGCATCCCTTGCTTCGCGCGCTCGGGCATGAACAGGTCTCGCTGGAGCAACTCTCGCAGCGCACCGGATGGCCACTCGACGAACTGAGTGCCACGCTGCTGGATCTGGAGTTGGAAGGCCATATCGCTCGCCTGCCAGGGGCGCTGTTCCAGCGCCGAGGGCGCAGTTGAACCTGATGTTGAACACGGCCGAATGCGATCGGACACGTCGAAGGTCACCCGCTCGGCGGCGACTGGGCAATTCTCAAAATACCCGTGAATTGACAGAAAACCGACCGTAAACGCGGTTGAAACGGCTGCATTCCGCGAGTGCACGACTTCGGGAAGTACCTCCCCTTCGCCTGCTCATTCGCCGGAGGGGCTTTTCGGCCCCTGAGTTATAGTGACCTCATGTTCGACGTCCTCGTCTATTTGTACGAAACCTATTGGCGCCCTGACGCTTGTCCGGATCACGCCCAGCTGACACGCAAACTGTCGGCCGTAGGCTTCGAGGATGACGAAATCCGGGACGCCCTGTCCTGGCTGGACGGTCTGGCCTCGGTGGCCCAGTCCCACCACGGTGAACCCGACGCCCGCAGCCTGCGCATCTTCTCCCGTGAGGAGCAGGAGCATCTGGGTGAGGTGTCGATGGGATTCATCAGCTTCCTGGCCTCCGCCGGTGTGCTGCCCACTGCCATGCGCGAGATGGTCATCGATCGCGCCATGGCGATCCCGGGCGGTCCGCTGGATCTGGAAGATCTGAAGATCATCGTGTTGATGGTGTTCTGGAGCCTGGGCGAAGAGCCGGATGCACTGATCCTCGACGAGCTGTTCGTCGCGCCGGAAGAGCGTCTGATCCACTGAAGTGAAGGCGGCTCGCCGCCACAGCGCTGCCCGGATCCATGCGCAGCAAGACGAACAAAGAGCCGCACTGAGCGGCTCTTTTGCATTCCGGGCGCCATTTCGGCGCGGGCCCGATGGCTCAGGCGAGCAGGCGACTCGGATCCACTTCCAGCTTGGCCAGCGCATTGCGCGTCGCCTTCACCGTGAGCGACTCATCCTGCGCCGGCAGCATCAGGCCGGCCTGCAGGAAGGCCGCCAGGCGACTGAGCTGGAACAACACCCCCCGCCCTTGCGGCGAGACAAACAGGATCAGGTTGTGACGCATGCCGCGCCACACCAACTGCACCGGCTCGACCCGGTTGCGGTAGTCCAGCATGTACCAGCTGCCGACCTGCAGCTCGCGCGCCCAGGCCAGCATCGCCGGCGTGGGCGCGGCGCCGCCCTCGGCCACGACTTCGAGGCCTTCGCACTCATGGCTCGACAGGTCGCGCACCAGCGACTCGTTGATCTCTCCGCCGGCCGTGGCGGTGGGCAGCATGGCTTCCAGCGTTTCAAGCTGGCTCATCAGCTCGTCCAGCCGTTCGCGCGGGATCGCCGCCGTCTTCGCGGTGAAGGCCGCCGCCAGCGCGTTGTTCAGTGAACGGATCTGCTCATCTTGCCGCTCGGCATTCATGCCCGCATGGCCCATGCCATCGCGAAGGGTCTTGAGCAGCGGCGGCAGGCGACGGATCACCTCCGCCCGGTCCTCGCGGGAAACCTTCGCGCTGGCGGACCAGATCAGGTCCGCGGCGGCCCGCTTCATCACCTTGGTCTGATCGGCCTGAGGGCCATAACGCACACCGGTCACGGCAAGCACATCGGCCCAGACCTGGAAGAGGAAGTCGCGCACCCCGTCCTGCACCGGCACTTCGGACAGCATCTTGCGCAGCTCGATGGTGTACTGGATGGCCAGCGTCTCACGCTGCTCGACCTGCTGGGCCAGCGAGACGCCCTTGCGCGACACCTCGTTCTCTTGCTGGAAGTAGTGATCCAGGAATTTCTCGAACTCGGTGAGCACGGTCTGGAAAACGCGGCGACCGGTGTCCGGATAGGCCTCGACCACCTGCACCACCCGCTTGATTTCGCGCTCCAGCGCATCACCGATCTCGGCGGTCGAGGTGCTGAAGCCCATCACGCAGGCCCCCATGCGGTCGATCAGGCGACGGGCGGGATGGTCTTCGGTGGCGAAGAAGTCAGGTTCGCCGATGGCGACCCGCAGCACCGGCATCTGCAGCCGGGCGAACCAGACCCGCAGCTCCGACGGAATGCGCTCTTCTTGCAGGATGGCCTGGAACAGCAGGGCAACCAATTCGATGGTCGCGCGCTCGGCGGGCGAGTCGGCCGCCTGCTTCAGGACGGACTTGAGCGCCTGATTGCGTTGCCGGATGTCGTCCAGCGCCTGCGGTGCGGTCAGGTTCACATCCACGCCAGGCTGCTCCGCCTGCTCGGCGCGACGTTGCAGGGCATCCTGCGCATGGTTGATCGCCGCATTCAGGCGCGGCGAACTGCGTGTGGTGGGGCCGGGGTGCGGATGACCGCCACCCGCTGGCGGGGCGTACCCGGCGGGCGGCGCGTACCCACCCGCTGGCGGCGCATAGGCCGACGGCCCGCCGTGACCCTGTCCACCCAGTGGCGCGGCGCGTGTGCCAGGCAGGCGAGCGGTCTGGGTCGAGGCGCTCTGGGTCGGCGCGGGGGCGGTGTGCTGGGCCAGTTCCGGGACATGCCGGGCCAGCACACGCTGCAACTGGGCCATCACCTGCTGGGCCGACTGGCTGGCCGGCGTGCGGACATCCACCGCAGGCGGCGCGACGTGGGCGGCGGCCGGGGCAATCCCGCCGTGGTGGGTCTGCCCCGCCGGCACGCCGGGTTGAGCCCCCGCCTGGGCGGCCGAGGGCGGCAGCGCGGAGACATTGCGGCGGATTTGGGGGCGCAGATCCACTTCCGGCATCACGCCCTGCTGAATCAGCCAGTGATTGGCCTCGTGATAGGCGTCGGTGAGCAGCAGCGTCAGTTCATGGTGCAGCGCCCGCTGCAACATCTGCCAGACCGAGCTGCTCAGTCCGGCGTCATACCAGGCATCCAGGACGATGCGAGCGAACACCTGGCCGCGCAACAGATCCTGGTGGGGCAGATCCTCAATGCCCTCCAACCGCTGCATGCGGTTGCGCAGGTCACTGAATTCCCAGCTCGCCTTGTCCATCATCGCCAGCGACAGGCGCGAGGCGATGATTTCGCGCTCGATGGTGTCGTCGTCGACCAGGGACAGGTTCTGCGGGCGGGACGAGAGTGAAGCCGATCGCGAATCGCCCGGACCGTGATGGAACACATGCCGCAGCGACTTGCCCAAGCGCGCATGCCAGGACGTGGACGAGCGCTGCCAGGCCTCGTACGCATCGCGTCGGGCCATCTGGAGCGCGTGTTCGGCAGGCTGGGCGAGCAGGTCCTGCACCCCGGTGGTCAGCGCGGCCACCACGGCAGGCAGGCCCCGCAGCAGCACTTCCGTGTGAACGCGCCGCGCTTGTGAAGCCAATGCCTGTGAGCGAGCGTCTGCGGCGGTCATCGAGGGGAGGAGTGGAGATCTGCGGAGGACTCTACTACACCACCGCGCCGGCGTTGGGGTCGTCCGGATCCTCGCGCTTGCTGCCCTGCTTGACCAGGTCCTCACGCTTGACCCCGAGCCACATCGCCAACGCCGCAGCCACGAAGACCGACGAGTAGATGCCGAACAGGATGCCGATGGTCAGCGCCACGGCAAAGTAGTGCAGTGTCGGGCCACCGAACAGCAGCATGGACAGCACCATCATCTGGGTTGACCCGTGGGTGATGATGGTCCGGCTCATGGTGGAGGTGATCGCGTGGTCGATCACCTCATGCGTGGTCATCTTGCGGTACTTGCGGAAGGCCTCGCGGATCCGGTCGAAGATCACGACCGATTCATTGACCGAGTAGCCCAGCACCGCCAGGATCGCCGCCAGCACCGCCAGCGAGAACTCCCACTGGAAGTAGGCGAAGAAGCCCAGGATGATCACCACGTCATGCAAGTTGGCGATGATGCCGGCCACGGCGAACTTCCACTCGAAGCGGAACGCCAAGTACAGCATGATGCCGATGACGGTGAAGCCCAGCGCCATGGCCGCGTCATGCGCCAGCTCGGCGCCGACCGACGGACCCACCACCTCGCTGCGGGCCAGCGTCAGCGGTTCCTGCTGATTGACCGCGCAGGCCTTCTTGCTGATGGTCTCGCCCTGCGGCGAGATCTCCTGATGCTGCACGACCTGGCCGCTCTCAGCCTTGCAGAGCTCGCCGAACACGCGGTCGACCATCTCGTCCTGCTTGATCTCGGGACGGATCGGCAGGCGGATCATGACGTCGCGCGAGGTGCCGAAGTTGGTCACCTGCACCTCGCCGAAGCCCATGTGCTCGACCACCTGACGGGTCTTGTTGATGTCCGCCGCCTGGGCGTACTGGACTTCGATCACCGTCCCGCCGGTGAATTCGATCGAGAAGTGCAGGCCGCGCGTGAGCAGGAAGAACACGGCGGCGGCGAAGGTCAGGAAGGACACGACGTTGAAAATCAACGCGTGCTTCATGAACGGGATGTCCCGTTTGATTCGGAAGAATTCCATGGCGTTGTGCGCTCTCTTCTAGGGCTCTGGGGACACCCTCAGGGGGTTTCGGCGGTGGGAGCGATGTCGCTCTCGCCCGCAGGCTTCCAGACGGTGCCGATCGACACCGACTTCAGCCGCTTGCGACGGCCATACCAGAGGTTGACCAGGGCCCGCGAGAACATCACCGACGAGATCATCGAGGTGACGATGCCCAGGCAATGCACCACCGCGAAGCCCTTGATCGGGCCCGAACCGAAGGCCAGCAGCGCGATGCCGGCGATCAGGGTGGTGACGTTGGAGTCGAAGATGGTGGCCCAGGCGCGGTCATAGCCGACGTGGATCGCCTGCTGCGGCGCCAGCCCGGCACGCAGTTCCTCGCGGATGCGCTCGTTGATCAGCACGTTGGAGTCGATCGCCATGCCCAGCACCAGCGCAATGGCGGCAATGCCCGGCAGGCTGAGCGTGGCCTGCATCATCGACAGCACGGCCAGCAGCAGCAGCAGGTTGAATGCCAGCGCCACGGCCGAGAACATGCCGAAGATCATGTAGTACAGGCACATGAAGATCGCCACGGCCACGAAGCCCCAGGTGACCGACGCGATGCCCTTGTCGATGTTCTCCTTGCCCAGCGACGGGCCGATGGTGCGCTCTTCGATGATTTCCATCGGCGCGGCCAGCGAGCCGGCGCGCAGCAGCAGCGCGGTGTCGCTGGCCTGCTGGGGCGTCATGCTGCCGGTGATCGAGAAACGGTTGCCGAGTTCGCTCTGGATGGTCGGCGCGGTCACAACCTCGCCCTTGCCCTTCTCGAACAGGATGATGGCCATGCGCTTCTTGATGTTCTCGCGCGAGACCTCCTTCATGATCCGGGCGCCCTTGGCGTCCATGGTCAGGGTCACGGAGGGGTTTTGGTTCTCGTCGAAGCTGGGCTGGGCATCGTTGAGGTTGTCGCCGGTGACGATCACCTGGCGCTTGACGATGATGGGATAGCCCGGTTCGCCCGCACGGGCGTGGCTGCTGTCGATGAAGCGCTCGGTGCCGAAGGGCAGCGGGCCGCCGCCGAGGGCGGCCTGGGCCTCGGCGCTGTCGTCCACCAGGCGCATTTCCAGCGTGGCGGTACGGCCGATGATGTCCTTGGCCTTGGCGGTGTCCTGCACGCCGGGCAGCTGCACCACGACACGGTCGCGGCCTTGCTGCAGGATCACCGGCTCGGCCACGCCAAGCTCGTTGACCCGGTTGTGCAGGGTGGTGATGTTCTGCTTGATCGCGGCGTCCTGCACGGCAATCACGGCGGCCGGCGTGAGGGTGCCGGACAGGCGCAGCTCGGTGCCGGCGCCCAGCGAGGTCCAGGCGACTTCAGGGAACTGGCCGCGCAGCACGTCCAGGGCCTGGCCGCGGGTGGGCTCGTCCCGGAAATTGATGACGACGTTGTCGCCATCGCGGGCGATGCCGGCGTGGCGGATGTTGCGGTCACGCAGCAGGGCTCGGATGTCGCTCGAGAGCGATTCGGCCTTCTTGGTCAGCGCCGCCTTCATGTTCACCTGCATCAGGAAGTGCACGCCGCCGCGCAGGTCCAGGCCCAGGTACATGGGGTAAGCGCCCAGACTGGTCAGCCACTGGGGGGAACGCGACACCAGGTTCAGCGCCACGATGTAGGGCGGCGACTCCGTCTCCGTGCCGTTGAGTGCGCGCGCGATGGTGTCGCGGGCCTTCATCTGGCTGTCGGTGTCGTTGAATCGGGCACGCACCGACGTGCCTTCCAGGTGCACGAAGTCGGCATTCACCTTGGCCTCGGCCAAGGCCTGCTCGACGCGCTGGCGCACGGCATCGTCCACCTTCACGGTGGCCTTGGCGCTGGAGACCTGCACCGCCGGCGCTTCGCCGAACAGATTGGGCAAGGTGTAGATCAAGCCGACCAGCAGCGCCACCAGCAGGAGCGCGTACTTCCACAGCGGATAACGGTTCATGAGGACATCCTCTGCAAACCAGACGTGACGCACGGGCGCCACTCAAAGCGGACCCGGCCGGTGCGAGGCACGGGCCGGGTCGTCAGGGACGCCGCGCTCGAGAACGAGGCTGCGGCGTCTGGATTGTTCTGCTTACTTGCCGACGGTGCCCTTGGGCAGCACCTGCAGCACGGCGGAACGCTGAACCTGGATCTCGACGCCGGTGGCGACCTCGACGCTCAGGTAGACCTCACCCATCTTGGTGACCTTGCCCAGCAGGCCGCCGGTGGTGATGACCTCGTCGCCCTTGGCCAGCGCCTCGACCATCGCGCGGTGTTCCTTCTGGCGCTTCATCTGCGGGCGGATCATGACGAAATACAGCACCACGAACATGAGCACCAGCGGCAGCATGCCCAGGAAGCCACCGGTCGGATCGGATGCACCCGCAGTCTGGGCGTAAGCGTTGGAAATAAACACGTCGATATCCCTCTGGAAATGAGCGTCCGGGCCGCAGCCCCGAATGGACGGGCCTGCCGGGCGGACGAAAGAACCGGTGATTGTATGCGTCCGCTTCGGACGACCCGGTCGCTCCCGGGCGCGGATTTAACTGGGGTTGACCTTCGGGAACTCAATCCATGGCTTGGTGTCAAAGCGTGCACGGCCGCCGGGCAAGGGGTTTGCCCCTGTCCTCGACTCGCGCGTCACCCCTGTCATCGCCCGTGTCATGCACCCTGTCCTGGCCTCTGGGCCTCGCTGCCCTCGATCCCCCGTCAACGTCAACCGGTGGAAGCGATCGTGTGGCGGGCGCTGGCGCCCAAGCCGCAACTGCGATGATCCGCGACCATGACTTCAGACACACTCGAACAACAACAAGAACTGGACAAGCGCCGCCAGGCTGACCAGGCCTACGACGCGATCGAGAACCTGATCGCCACCTTGCAGCTGCGGCCGGGCACGCCGGTGGTGGAGTCGGAGCTGATCGCCCGCATCGGTCTGGGACGCACGCCCACCCGCGAGGCGCTGATGCGGCTGGTGGCTTACGGACTGATTGCGCAATTGCCGCGACGCGGCCTGATGGTGAGCGACATCCAGCTCGCCGAACACCTGGACCTGCTGGAGGCGCGTCGCGCGCTGGAACGGCTGATTGCCTGCTGCTCCGCCCGCCGGGCGACGCCGCGCCAGCGTGAGGAGTTGCTGACCTGTGCCGCCCAGATGGCCGAGGCCGCCCAGCGGGAAGACCTGGAACGCTACATGAGGGTAGACCAGTTGATGGATCGGGTGAATCATGCGGCTTGCCGCAACCGATTCGCCGTGGCGGCCGTGGTGCCGATGATCGTGCAGTGCCGTCGCTTCTGGTATGCCTACCGACATCACGGCGATGTGGCCGAGGGCGCGCTGGCCCATCAGCGTCTGGCCGAAGCCATTGCCGGCGGCGACGGCGAGTCGGCCGCACGGGCGTCTGACGCGCTCATCGATTCTTTACGCGCATTCGCGCAACAGGTGATCGCATGAACCTTCCACCGCTCCCGAGCTTCAGCGGATCGGCCCCGGCCGTGGCTGCGGCGTCGCCCACCACCCGGATCATCGACACCCACACCGGCGGCGAGCCGACGCGGTTGGTGGTCAGCGGCGGGCCGGTGCTGCGCGGCATCACGATGGCGGAGCGGCTTCAGGAACTGCGGGACTTCCACGACCACTGGCGCCGCGCGCTGGTGACCGAGCCGCGCGGCTCGGCGGTGATGGTGGGCGCCTTGCTGACCGAGGCGGAGCGACCCGGCAGCGACGCGGGGGTGATTTTCTTCAACAGCGCCGGCTATCTGGGCATGTGCGGCCACGGCAGCATCGGCGTGGTGGCCTCGCTGGCGCACCTGGGGCGAATCCGTCCGGGCCCGCTGCGGCTGGACACCCCCGTTGGCACCATCCAGGCGGAGTTCATGCTGGACGGGACGGTCCGGATCGACAACGTGCCGGCCTACCGGCTGCACCATCAGGTTGCGGTGACGGTGCAAGGGCACACGATGCACGGCGATGTGGCCTGGGGCGGCAACTGGTTCTTTGTGTGCGCCGATCACGGCCAGACGCTCACGTCCGACCGGGTGGACGCGCTGGCCGCTTTCACCACCCAGATCCGGCAGGCGCTGCAGGCACAGGACGTGCGCGGGGCCGGCGGCGCAGAGGTCGATCACATCCAACTGACGGGGCCGGCCCTGGATCCCGGCAACAGCGGGCGCAACTTCGTGCTGTGCCCGGGCTTGTCCTGGGACCGCAGCCCCTGCGGCACCGGCACCAGCGCGAAACTGGCCTGCCTGGCGGCGGAGGGTCAGCTCGCGCCGGGCAGCGTCTGGCGGCAGGAGAGCGTGATCGGCAGTGTCTTCGAGGCCAGCTACCAGCACGGCGAACGTGAAGGCGAGGTGCGCCCCTCCCTGCTGGGCCGCGCCTATGTGCTGCTCGATGGGCAGTTCATCGCCCAGCCGGACGATCCCTTCGCCTGGGGATGGCCCGCCGTCAGCGCAACGCCACCCTCGCCAGACTGATCTGGGTGGTGCGCGCATCCAGACGCCTGATGCTGACGACCCGGAAGTTCTTCGGCACGCCCACCTTGAACAGCTGGCCGCCGGCCTCAGGCTTGTCGCCGTCGCAGGTGAGCGGTCCACCGGCCTTGGGCTTGTCCTGCGGTGCGCGGGGATCGCCGCAATCCAGCAGATCGCCGTATCGATTCAGGGCCTCGCGGTAGAAGCGCGCGACGCGGTCGACATCGTCGCGACTTTGGTACTTGGCCGCGGCCAACTGAACACCAAAGCGGCCACCCCACATGCTCAGGTTGACCGCGGACTTGTCCTCCGCACTGTCCCGCTGGGGCTGGGCGCCGGGATACACGGGCATGCCCAGTTGCGCCGGACCGACCTCCTCCGTGACCTCGATGCCCGCACTGAAACCGCTCGCCGGCGCAGGCGGTGGAGGGGGTGGCGGAGGCGTCTGCGCGCAGGCGCCCAGCGCCAGCAAGGGCAGCACGGACAGGCTGAGCAGCCGTCGAGACAAGGGGCGAAGCGTCATGGCGGGCTCCTGGATGAACGAAGCGTGGCAGATGCGGGGAAGGTCGCACTCGAGCGGCCGGTGCATTGCGTGGCGACGACCGGCCGCCCCCCCTGCCCTCGTCGCGGACTGTAGGCATCGCACGCCGATCGCGCGTTCGTGCCGCGACAGACCGCAGGCCCGCTGGCACCAGGTGCGGCAAGGTCCGCTCAACTGCAGGACCATCGCCACCGCCACCGCCCGGCGCCCCCCCCGCCGCGAACACAAACGCCATCGGCCCGCGCCTAGCCTTCGCGGACCGCGGCCGACGGCCCGGTCTGGTTATGCTCCGCCCCATGCTCTTGATTCGCTGGATGAGGCGCGGCCTCCCCTCGCAGGCGCCGCATGCGGTGTCATCCACACGAACGCGCTCGCGCTGTAGCGCTGCGCTATGGGCCAGCCTGACGATGCTGGCGTTGGTCTGCGGGACGTCCGTCGCCGAGGCCACGTCCACGTCCACGCCGACCTCCTCCAGCAGCGCCCCAGCGAGGACGGCCCCGACCTCCGAGACGCCGTTGCGCATCGGCTCCAAGCGTTTCACCGAGAGCTACATCCTGGCCGAAGTGATGGCGCAGACGGTGCGTGCCGCAGACGCCTCGGCCGCCGTGGAAGTGCGCCAAGGCCTGGGCAACACCGCGATCGTGCTGGCGGCCTTGCGGGCCGGCAGCATTGATGTCTATCCGGAGTACCTGGGCACCATCGAGCGCGAGATCCTGGGACGCTCCACGACCGGCGCCTCGCTCGATCAACTGCGGGACGCCCTGCGACCGATGGGGCTGGACGTGGCCGTGCCGCTGGGCTTCAACAACGGCTATGCACTGGCAATGCGCGGGGAAGACGCCCGCGCGCGAGGCCTGACGCGGCTGTCGCAGCTGGCGGCGCATCCGTCGCTGCGACTGGGTCTGAGCCACGAATTCCTGGGGCGTGCAGACGGCTGGCCTGGGTTGGCCAGGCGCTACGCCCTGCCGCAGCGGCCGGAAGGTCTGGACCACGGGCTGGCCTATCAGGCGCTCGCACGGGGACAGATCGCGCTCACCGACATCTACACCACCGATGCGCAGATCGCCGCGCTGGGGCTGACGGTGCTGGAAGATGATCGGCAGTTCTTTCCCCGCTATGACGCGGTGCTGCTGTTCCGCGCCGAGCTGCCGCAGCGCCATCCGCGCGCATGGGCCGCGCTGCAGACGCTGCGCGGCCGCATCAAGGAAGCGGACATGATCGCGATGAATGCGCAGGCGGAACTGAAGGCCCAACCCTTCGATGCGATCGCGCGGCGCTTCCTGGCGTCGTCGCCGTCCGCCGACGCCGCATCCGCATCCGCATCCGCATCTGCATCTGCATCTGCATCTGCATCTGCATCCACGCCTTCATCTGCGTCCAACGCAGCATCAACAGGTCCATCCACGGCAGGCTCCCAGAGCGACGCGCCGCGTGCCGGCCTGTGGGCCCGTCTGTTCGGACCTGACTTGCCGCGACTGGCGCTGCAGCACCTGGGATTGGTTCTCGCCGCGGTGGGCCTGGCGACAGTGATCGGCGTGCCGCTGGCCTTGCTGCTGCATCCCTGGCCGCGGTGGCGTGAGGCGGTGCTGGCCACCAGCGCGTTGATGCAGACGATCCCGTCCCTGGCGCTGCTGGCCTTGCTGATCTGGGCCATGGACCGCATCGGCCCGGCGCCGGCAGTGGTGGCCCTGACGCTTTATGCGCTGTTGCCCATCCTGCGCAACAGCACCGTCGGATTGAGCGAGGTGCCCAGTGGGCTCATCCAGGCCGCGACAGCCCTGGGATTGACGCGCTTCCAGACCCTGAGGCTGGTGCAATTGCCGCTGGCGCTGCCAGTGATGCTGGCGGGCTTGCGCACCGCCACCAGCCTGTCGGTGGGCACGGCGACGATGGCGGCCTTCATTGGCGCGGGCGGCTTCGGCGAACGGATCGTCACCGGGTTGGCGCTGAACGACCAGACGCTGCTGCTGGCCGGCGCGCTGCCGGCAGCGGCCTTGGCGCTGGTGCTGGACGCTGGCTTCAGCCTGCTGGGATGGCGTCTGGTGCGGCGTCGGAATTGAAGCGCTGCTCCAGCGCCTCATAGGCGCGGCGCTGGGCCAGCGACCAGTCACCGAGTTGGGACGCCTGCAGACCCGGCTGCATCAGATGACGCAGCGCCACCGCGCCGGCCGCGCGCACCACCTGGGCCAGCACCGCCACTTCCGCGCTCTGGCCCGGCTGCCCCGGTCGGGCAACCAGGGCGTCCACGACCCGGCTCGGGAAGCCCCAATGGGCGACGATCAATGAGGACCAGCCCGCCGACAGCGGCACCAGTTGCCGATGCAGGCCCTCGCGATCCAGCGCCGGTCGCTGACCGACCGGCAAGGTGTCCAGGACCCGCAGCAGGCCCATCAGCCCGACTTGCGAGCTGAGGCCAGCCAGATAAGCGGCAAAGCGCTCATCCCCCGGTGGGGCCAGCCGCATGGCCGCGAGGCCGGCGCGTTCGCCCAGATCCCAGAGCAGCGTGCCGGCCTGCCGGCTGTAACGTCCCTGGGCCTGGCTGTAGATGGGTCGCATGGTGACCCGCATGACCACCTGGTTCAGGCCCTCATGGCCCAGCACCAGCACGGCGCTGGCCAGATCAGTGATCTCGCGCTCGGGCCGGTAGAGCGCCGAGTTGGCGACGCGCATCAGCTCGCCCACCAGACTGGGATCGCGCGACAGCACATCGACCAGCGCGCGCGACGAGAGGTTCTCTCGCCGCATCAGACTCATCAGTTGCGGCAGGACCGCCGGCAGACGCGGCAGCAGTTCCGACCACTGCGCGCCGGTGCGGGTCTGCAGGCGATGCAGCAAGGCCGATTCCAGCGGATGCGGCGCAGAATCCTTCAGGCGCTGCAGACCGAACAGCCGCGCGCTGAATTGCAGCCATTCGGCGGTGACCGGCTGGGACATGTCCGGCGAGGCCGCCCCGGGATAGAGCTCCGGCGGTCCCAGCGTGATGGGCCGCGAGGCCGGCACCGTGTCATAGCCGTGGGTGGACGGCGTCACCGAGATGTCCGGCAGCGTCAGCGACAACGCCACCGACGGCGCCGGCGGCGGTGCGCTGACCGTCGACGGCGGCGCGCCGCGCAGCGAGGACGGCGCAGCGGTGGTGGCGGGGGACTTGCGGCTGTCGCTGGACAGCAGCTTTTTCAGGGTGGACAGGAGGGCCATGATGTGTCCGGGGATTATGGTGGTCGACCCTCGGTTGACCGCGCGGGCCGCCCCTGACTGAGGGGGCCGGATCGGTAAAACTGCGCGGCAGCCGCCCTGTGTCAATCGGTGTCTGGCCCGTCGACATCCCGCAGCGGCGCGTGGGACACAAGTCGGCACACCTTTAACGCGCTGCTGTCGAAATTGCCGCTGCCGCTTCGTCGTGCTCATGTAGGGAATGACGCAGCCCGCGATCCAGACCACGATGCAGACCCCACCACAGGAGATCGAGATGACTGACTTCACCGATGCCACGCCGCGCACGGGCCCGACCGCCACGCAGGCCGTCCCGCCAGCCGACGGCGTGATTCCTTACCTCACGGTGCGCAACGCGCCGGCGGCGATCACGTTCTATCAACAGGCCTTCGAGGCCCGTCAAGGCACCCGGCTGGAGGCGCCCGACGGCGTGATGCATGCCGAGCTCCACATCGGCGGCGCGCGCTTCATGCTCACCGAGGAGCGGCCGCAGTTCGGCGCGCTCAGCCCGCAGGGGCTCAGTGGATCACCGGTCTCGATGGTCGTGTTCGTGCCGGATGTCGACGCGACGGTGGCCCGCGCACAGGCGGCCGGTGCCACCGTCGACATGGCGGTCCAGGACCAGTTCTGGGGCGACCGCATGGGGCAGATCACCGATCCCTTCGGCCACAAGTGGATGGTGGCCACGCACAAGGAAGACCTTGATGACGCCCAACTGAAAGCGCGGATGGCCGCAATGCTCCAGCAGGGCAAGCCCTCCTGCTGATGCGCCGGGCTGGCGCAGCGTTCGGCGGGAAGAGCCGCCGGCGCCGCGCGCTCAGCGACTCCGCCTGATGCCGGGCCCCTGGCCGCGGGCCGGCTTCAGCCTCGGTACCGTCATCGGCACCGGCGCCGTCCGCGTTCAGTCCTTGCGATTCGCCCCCAGGTACGTGTCGATCACGCGGGGATCGGAGGCCAGTTCGGCCGCGGGTCCTTCCAAAGCGATCTCGCCGGTTTCCAGCACATAGCCGTAGTCCGCCACCTCCAGCGCCGCCCGCGCGTTCTGTTCGATCAGGAGGATGGACACCCCGGCCTCGCGCAAGCGCGCGACGATGCGGAAGACTTCCTTCACGATCAGCGGCGCCAGGCCCAGGCTGGGCTCATCCAGCATCAGGAGCTTGGGCCGCGCCATCAGCGCGCGCCCGACCGCCAGCATCTGCCGCTCGCCGCCCGACAAGGTGCCGGCCGATTGATCGCGCCGTTCCCGCAGTCGGGGGAAGAGCTCGTAGACACGGCCCAGCTCATCGCGCCAACCGCGCACTCCCAAGCGCATCGGACGGAAGCCGCCCAGCACCAGGTTGTCTTCCACCGTCATCGTGGTGAACAGTTCGCGCTTCTCCGGCACCAGGGACATGCCCTTCATCACGCGGGCTTCCAGGCCGAGCGAGCCGATGTCCTCACCATCAAACACCACTTGGCCGCGTGAGGGCAACACGCCCATCAACGCATTGAGCGTGGTGCTCTTGCCCGCCCCGTTGGGCCCGATGACCGTGACCACTTCGCCCTGACGCAGCCGCAGGTCCAGGCCCGTCAGCACGTGCGCTCGACCATAACCGGCATGCAGCCCGCGGACCGTCAACAGCTCGCTCATGTCAGTGTTCCGTTCCGAGATACGCCGCCCGCACCTCGGGGCTGGCCTGCACCTGCGCCGGAGTGCCTTCGATGAGCTTGGTGCCGAATTCCATCACCACCAGACGGTCGGTGAGCCCCATCACGAAGTCCATGTCGTGCTCCACCAGCAGGATGCTCATGCCTTCACTGCGCAACTGGCGCAGCACCTCGGCCAGTGCCTGCTTCTCCTTGTGGCGCAATCCCGCAGCCGGCTCATCCAGCAGCAGCAGCGACGGATCGCTGCACAGCGCGCGAGCGATCTCCATCATGCGTTGCGGTCCCAGCGCCAGGTTGCCGGCCAGCTCATGCAGGTGGGCCTGCATGCCGATGCGCTGCAGCTGCCGTTCGGCTTCGGCGAACAGGCGGCGCTCGTCCTCGCGGTCCAGGCGCAGCATGGCGCGCAGGGTGCCGCTGGTGCTGCGCAGATAACCGCCCAGGGCGACGTTCTCCAGCACCGTCATGTCCGGAATCATCTTGACGTGCTGGAAGGTGCGCGAGAGCCCAAGCCGCGCAATGCGGCGCGAGGGCAGCCCGCTGATCGAGGCCCCCGCGAAACGCAAGGTGCCGGCGCTGGCCGACATCACGCCCGAGATGAGGTTGAAGGTGGTGGATTTGCCGGCGCCGTTGGGTCCGATCAATCCCATGATCTCGCCGGCCCGCAGGGTGAAGCTGACATCGTTCACCGCCACCAGGCCGCCGAACTGCTTGCGCAGACCATCCACCTCCAGCAGCACCGTGCCGGCGGCCGGCTTGGGCCGCACCGGAAGAGCCGGCGCCTGCGCCCAGTCGCGCATACGGGCGCGCGCAGGGCGATGGCGTGCCAGCGCGGTCTGCAAGGCCGGCCACAGTCCCTTGGGCGCGTACTTCAGCATCAACACCAGCACGACGCCCAGCACGATGATCTCGAAGTTGCCGTTGCTACCCAGCAGGCGGGGCAGCAGTTCCTTGAGCTGGTCCTCGATGATCTTGAACACGCCCGCGCCGACAAACGCGCCCCAGACACTGGACGCCCCACCGACGACCGCCATGAAGAGGTATTCGATGCCCATCTTCAGGCCGAAGGGGCTGGGGTTGACGGTGCGCTGCACATGCGCGAACAGCCAGCCCGAGACCGACGCCAGCAAGGCCGCGATCAGGAAGATCACTACCTTGTAGCGGTAGGTGGAGACGCCCATCGCCTCGGCCATGACGGTCGCGCCGCCCAGCGCGCGAATAGCTCGACCGGGTCGGGAGTCCAGCAGGTTGCGCACCGCCAGCGCCCCTAGCAGCGCGCACAGCCAGATCAGGTAGTACATCGCTCTGCCATCCGCCAGGCTGACGCCGAACAGACTGATCGCCGGCACGCCCAGCAGGCCGTCGTACTTGCCGAGGAACTCGAGGTTGGCGATGGTGAAGTTCAGGCTCAATGCCCAGGCGATCGTCGCCAGCGGCAGGTAGTGCCCCGACATCCGCAAGGTGATCCAGCCCAGCACCGCCGCGATCACCACGGTGATCGCCAAGCCCGCCACCAGGCCCAGCCAAGGCGACAGCCCGTAGCGTGTGCTGAGCAAGGCGGTGGCATAGGCGCCCACACCGACGAAGGCGGCCTGGCCGAAGGAGGTCAGTCCAGCGACGCCCGTGAGCAGCACCAGCCCCAGGGCCACGAGCGCGAACATGCCGATGTAGTTGGCCTGGGTGATCCAGAACTCGGGCACCGGCAGAAGGGGCAACACCGCCAGCGCAAAGACACCGGCAGCGGCGGACAGATGGGAAGGCTTGATCGTCATCGGGTTGGAGGTCGTGCTCGGCGCAAAGGCGCGCTCGTGGTCGATGGCGGTGGCGCGGGCGGAGAGGCTGGAGCGAGTGGTGCGAAGCGGCAATTCCGAGCGCCGCGCCGGCAATCGGCGTCAGTGGTCTTCCTGGTGCGGATCGCGCCAACTGCGCCACAACAGCACCGGCAAGATGGTGGTGAAGACGATCACCTCCTTGAAGGCACTGGCCCAGAAGGAGCTGAAGGATTCGATCAGCCCGACCAGCAGCGCACCCAACGCCGCTCCCGGATAACTCGACAGCCCGGCAAACACGGCCGCCACGAAGCCCTTGAGGCCGATCAGGAAGCCGCTGTCATAGAAGATCGTGGTGGTGGGACTGATCAGCAAGCCGGACAGCGCGCCGATGAAGGCCGCCAAGGTGAAGGACAGCCGTCCCGCCGAGAGGCTGGAGATGCCCATCAGGCGGGCGCCCAATCGATTCACGGCGGTGGCGCGCAGCGCCTTGCCGTACAGGCTCTTCTCGAAAAACAGCCACAAGCCGATGATCAGCGCGATCGAAGCGCCGACGATGATCACGGTCTGGCCCGAGAACAGCAGCGGGCCCAGATTGAAGCTGGCATCCCAGAAGCTGGGATTGCGCGAACCTTCCGCACCGAAGAACGCCAGTCCGAGCCCGGTCAGCGCAAAGTGCACCCCGACCGACACGATCAGCAGCACCAGCACCGACGCATCCGCCAGCGATTGGTAGGCCAATCGGTACAGCAGCCCGCCCATCGGCGTGACGATGGCCAGCGTCAACAGGGCCTGGCCGCCCAGGGGCAACTTCATCGGCGCCAGCCAGAGCGCGGCCGCGCCGATCAACAACGGCGGTGCGGCCCGCAACACGATGCCCCGCAGCGAAGCCGCCAGATGCCCGGCCCGCACGGCCGCCACGAGATCCAGCAGCGCAGCCAGCAGCGCCATCGCGATCAGGAAATGGATGGTCAGCGGCGTGTGTCCGAGCTGCAACCCGGCCAGCGTCAGCGCGCCGAAGGCCACGAATTCGCCCTGTGGGATGAAGATCACCCGGGTGACCGCAAAGACCAGGACAAGGGCCAGCGCCAGCAGCGCATAGACCGCGCCGTTGGTGATCCCGTCCAGCACCAGAATGCTTGCGATCGAGCCGTCCACCGTGTCTCCGTGTGGGTTGTTGTGCGGCCGACTCTAGCCAGATTCCAACGGTCCTCCGTCAGTGGATGCCGCATTGACAAGGTGGAGCGACTTCAGCCGACCGGTCGGTCGATCTGATCGGCCGCGTGCGCGCCTGCGGGCCGGGCCACTAGACTTCCCAGCCATGCCGCAACACGCACCCACCCTTGAGATCGATGGCCCGCTGGCCCGGATCACGCTCCGCCGCCCGCAGGTCGCCAATCGGCTGGAACTGCTGGACCTGCAGACGCTGCAATCGCATTTGCAGCAGGTCAACGCTCGGCCGGACGTGCGGGTCCTGCTGCTCCAGGCGCTGGGCAAGCATTTCTGCAGCGGCTTCAACATCGATGCGGTACCCGGCGTGGATGCCGGCGCGCTGTTCGAATCGCTCGCCGATGCATGGGAGCAAGCCCGCCCGGTGACCGTGGCGGCCCTTCAGGGCGGTGTCTACGGCGGCGCGACCGATCTGGCACTGGCCTGCGATTTCCGGCTGGGCACCCTGGCCTGCGAGATGTTCGTGCCGGCCGCACGGCTGGGTCTGCATTTCTATCGCGGCGGCATGGTGCGCTACGTCAACCGGCTCGGACTGTCGATGGCCAAGCGCATCCTGCTGGCCGGCGAGACGCTGGAGGCGCAGGCGATGCGCGACAGCGGCTTCCTCGACCAACTGCTCACCGACCGCGCCGCGTTGGAAGAAGCGGTCGAGGCGTTGTGCGCGCGGCTGTGCGCTTATGCGCCGCTGGCGCTGTCCGGCATGAAGCGGCATTTGAATGCCATCGCCAACGGCTGCCTGGATGCGCAGGCGCTGGCGGCGGACATCGCCGCGGCCAACGCATCTGACGATCTGGCGGAGGGTGTGCGGGCGTGGCAGGAGAAGCGCGAACCGCGCTTCGTCGGACGCTGAGGACCTCGGGCCGGCGCCGGTCAAGTCTGAGGCCCGTCCATCACCGTGAGCGTGCGAGTGAGCGTCAGCGTGGCGTGAGCATGGCGTGAGCGTCAAGGGGTCAGCGCCGCGCGTCGTCGGGGAAAGCGACTCAGGCCGACGCGACTCAGACAGTCTCCAGTTCCTGCCGCAGCGCATGCAGACGCAGGCAGGCCTTGGCGGTGGCGCGGCGGAGGTCGAGTTCCTCACGCTTGGTCCAGTTGCGGGCCTCATCGCGCTCGCCCAAGGCAATCACGCCGATGGTCTTGCCATTGATCTGGCCGCAGACGTCCAGCATCGAACGCCAGGTGGGCGGAGGTGTCAGGCCCTGGAGTCGTGGATCGAGATGGGAATCCGCGCAGTGGAAGACCCCTTGGCCCAGTAACGCCTGGAAGTAGCCGGGATAGGCTTGCTGCGCGCAGATCGGGTTCTGGCGGCTGGGGCCATCGGACTCATGCGAGGCGAGGTTGCGCAGACGATGCTCGCCGGGCGCGCCGTCCAGCAGCCAGATGCTGGCATGCGAGCACTGAAAGTAATGGCACAGGGCTTGGCTGACCTGCTGAGCGAAGCTGGCGATGCTGTCGCCTGAATGCCCGTCCAGCGGTTGCCCTGCCGCCCGCATGGCGGCGAACAGGCTCTCGATCCGATCCATCACTGCGCTCGCTTCCCTGTGTTGCGATTTTTCGCGTTTTGTTTCTTGACGCCCGCATGGAACCGAGCGGCGGAATTCTAGGTGTTTTCCCTAGACGCTGCCAAGGCCGTCGGGCGGGTGTTACACGCGCGGCGCCGGCGCCCAGGGCGCCGCCGTCAGGGGGACCGGTCGCAAGAGGCGGCCCGCCAAAACGCCGCAAAGCGGGTTTTTCCAACCCCTGTCAACGACGCAGATCGACCCCATGTCACGGGCATTAGCGATGGCCCGGTAGGGGGAAGCTCCCGCTTATAGGAAAATACGGGTTTGGCCGACGACCTCCAGGGGGACTCGGGGAGTCGGCCTGGCATTTCATACTCTTATCAAGATCAGGATCAGCGTGGCCAAGGAAACGACCAAGACGACCATCGAAGCCGATGGTTTGCGCTATCGCTCTAAAGCTCCCGGTTCGCCGTTCGCGGCAACCTCTTCCTTCGGCGCGGCAACCATGTCGTGCTTCCTCTGTGGCAAGCATCGCCCGCGCGCGCTGCTGAAGTCGCGCAAGCTGCTGGGCAAGTCTCAGCCTGTCTGTGCGCCGTCCTGCAAGGAACTGGAAGAACAACTCAACAAGAAGTAACCGCCGGTCGCCCAGGTCTGTCCGCGCCTCAGCGCGTCAGACCTGCGGCCACCCGTGGCCCCGCCGATCGCGCGGGGCCCAGGTTGGCGTGTCGATGCCGCCGCCGCCGTTCTGCCGTGGTGCCTCGGGAAGAGGCCACGCCTGGGAGGCGCGCGCCCGTCTCCGCCCCTCATATCGCCGACGACGGCTGCATGGGCGGCGCCGGTGCTGATGGAGACCGCGCACGCGACCGTTCGCCACTGCGTCAACATCAGCGGCAATGTCGCGTGCGGGAAGTCCCATGGTCTTCTCGCGCCGCCCCTCAATGCGGCTGGTGGGCCGCATCCCCTCTTGAGCGCTTCGGTGCCCTTCAGCGCCCTTCAGCGTGCTCAGGCCCCGCGAAAGCATCTTCCGCAGACGGCCCTGTAGCGGCTGTTTCCGCCGATCTCCACCTGGGCGCCTTCAGTCTGCTTGCGCCCGGTGGCATCCACCCGCATGTTCATCGTTGCCTTGCGGCCACAGTCGCAGATGGTCTTCATCTCGTCCATCTCATCCGCCAGTGCCAACAACGAGGCCGATCCCGGGAACAACTCGCCCTGGAAATCGGTACGCAGGCCATAGCAGATCACCGGTACGTGGCGAATGTGGGCGATCTCATGCAGCGCCCAGACCTGATCCTTCGTCAAGAACTGGGCCTCATCGACCAGCACACAGGCGATGGCCGGCGTGGCGCCCAGCAAGGCGCGAAAGTCGGATTCGGGGGTGAACACCTCGGCCACGCGCTGCGGACCGAGTCGTGAGGTCACCATGCCCCGCCCGTACCGATCATCCACACCGGCGGTGAAGATGCGCACGGCATGGCCGCGCTCTTCGTAGTTGTGCGCGACCTGAAGCAGCGCGGTGGACTTGCCCGCGTTCATTGCCGCGTAGCGAAAAAACAGTTTGGCCATGGGGGTGCATTCAGCCGCACCGAATCGGGCGGCGGTGCGATTGTCGACGCAAAGTTGACCGTTCGTCGGATGCTTGCCGCCAGCGTAGAGACCCCCGGGCAAGCGATGTAGCGGGCCGTCATGGACGGCACCTAATATCGATCGAGAGGGATCCCGTGAGCCGTTGCGGTACCACCGGAGCGGCTCGCTACAACGCGCCAAGCGAAGCGAGACCATGAGCAAAGACACCAGCACCGCCGTTCGGGAAGACGGCCTGCGCTATGCCTCCAAGCTGGGAGGGTCGCCGTTCCAAGGCAGCGGCCAGACCCGTTCGTGTTTCAAGTGTGGCCGTCACCGCCCGCCCAGCAGCCTCCAGTCCAAGCGCATCCTCGGACGCACCGAGCTCATCTGCAAGCCCGCCTGCGAACCCAAACCCTGAGATTGATCGAATCCCGGCACGAATCGCCATTCTGGGGGAGGCCGACCGGTCGGCCATTGACGACGTGAATTGCCACGCCCGTGTGGCTATGGGCACAATCCCCCCTTTTCTCCGTTGGCCGGCCGCGCGCCGCTTGATTCATGTCCTCCAGCATTCCGCCTCAAGGCGAAGCGACCTCTCCCGCACCGGCCTCTGAGCCCGTGGAGACCCCCTCTTCTCTCACCTCAACGGGGGAGAACGTCGCTGCGCCCGAAGCGTCCGACGATCCCGCGACAGACAGCGGCGCGTCGGAGAACTCGTCGGCAGGGCCTGCCCAGGCCGCCGAGAAGTCCGCTCGCGTGGATGTGCCCGCCATCGCCGCCGCGCTCAAGGAATTGTTCCCGGCGCTGTTCGCTGGCGCACCCAAGCCGCTGAAGCTGCGCATCCAGGCGGACATTCAGGAACGCGCTGCGGGCCGTTTCACCAAGGCGCAGTTGTCGGCCTTCCTGCGACGTTACACAGGCGGCACCGGCTATCTGATCGCCCTGTCTCGTGCCAAGCAGCGCTTTGACCTGGACGGCCAGCCCGCCGGCGAGCTCAGCGACGAGCATCGGGATGCGGCCGTGCAGGAACTGACGCGTCGTCGCGGCATCACCGAAGCGCGTCGCGCCGAAGAGGACCGCGGTCGGCAGGAACGCGCGCAATTGCTGCGTGACTTCTCTCGCACCACGCTGACGCCGACCAACTTCGGCGCCTTGAAGGGCCTGTCGCCCGAGCAACTCGACGAACAGCTCGCTCTGGCCCGCAAGGAAGAGTCCGAGCAGCCGGTGCGCACCGAACGTCAGGATCGCCCGCCGCGCGGCGGCGATCGGCGGCCCGGCGCGCCGAGAGACGCTCGCGGCGATCAGCGCGGCCCCGGCGGCCGGGGTGGTGAAGGTCGCGGAGATCGCGGCCCTCGTGCCGATGGTCCGGGCCGACCCAATGACGGTCGTCGCCCGCCCCGCCAACCTCGCTGATCCGTCACGGGCCGCCGGCGACGCGACGTGCCCCGATCGGCGGGCGCACTGCGTGGATTGCGGTCGGCCGTGCGCCGCGTGCTTTTGCCACTGCGTGCGGCCGGTGGACAACCTCACCGCCTTGCTGATCCTCCAGCATCCCGATGAGGTCTCGCAGGCCAAGGGCACTGCCGCGCTGCTGCATCGGTGCCTGAGGCGCAGCAGAACCGTCATCGGCGAGCGCTTCGATGCCCCGCTCGCCACCGACGGTCTGGTACTGCTCTATCCCGCCGCGACGCCCTCACCGCCTCTGGTGCCACCCGCACCTGGGCGGGACCGTCGGCCGCTGACGCTTGTCGTCCTGGACGGCACCTGGCGCAAGAGCCGGCGGATGCTGCACGAGAACCCCTGGCTGCAGTCACTCCCGCGACTGTCCTTGATCGCCCCGCCCCCGTCGCGCTACGCCATTCGGCAGGCGCAGGCGCCCCTGCAGCGCAGTACGCTGGAAGCCTGCGCGCTCGCGCTGACCCAACTGGATGCGGATGCGGACCGCTATCAGCCGCTGTGGTCGGCGATGGACGACTTCATGGCGCTGCACCAGCAATGGACGGGCTTCCATCGCACGCCATCCGCGCATCGCGAGCGACACAGCGGGTAAGCTGACGATATCGCCCGGACGACGCCTGGGCGCTTGCAGGAGATTGCCATGTCCACGTCCACCGAACCTCGCCTGACCTCGCTCTCCCACGGTGGTGGCTGTGGTTGCAAGATCGCACCTGGGGTGCTGTCGGAGATCCTCAAGGGCGCGGCGTCGCTGCCCGTGCCCAAGGAACTGCTGGTCGGCATCGAAACGTCGGACGATGCGGCCGTCTATCGGCTCAACGACGAGCAGGCGCTGGTCGCCACGACCGACTTCTTCATGCCGATCGTCGACGATCCCCATGATTTCGGGCGGATCGCCGCGACCAATGCGATCAGCGATGTCTACGCCATGGGCGGCAAGCCCATCCTGGCGCTGGCTTTGGTCGGCATGCCGATTTCAGTGTTGAGCACGGCCACGATCGGCAAGATCCTTGAAGGCGGTGCATCGGTCTGCCGGCAGGCGGGCATTCCGATCGCCGGCGGCCACACCATTGATTCGGTGGAACCGATTTATGGCCTAGTGGCATTGGGACTGGTGCATCCCGACCATGTGAAGCGCAATGCCGATGCGCAGGCGGGGGACGTGCTCGTGCTCGGTAAGGCCCTGGGCGTGGGCGTGATGTCAGCCGCACTGAAGAAGGGCATGTTGGACGCGGCGATGTATCGCCGGATGATCGACACCACGACGCGGCTGAATACGCCCGGTCCCGAGTTGGCGGCCCTGGACGGCGTGCATGCGATCACCGATGTCACCGGCTTCGGGTTGGCCGGGCATGCGCTGGAGATGGCCAGAGGGTCGGGATGCAGCGTGGAGGTCGACTGGTCCGCGGTGCCGCTGCTGGAGGGCGTTCCAGCGCTGGCGCGGGACGGATTCATCACGGGCGCTTCCGGGCGCAACTGGGCGGCCTATGGGGCGGATGTCTCCTTGGGCGCCAGCCTGCCTGCGGAGGCCCAGGCTTTGCTCAGTGATCCGCAAACCAGCGGCGGCTTGTTGGTGTCCTGTACTCCGCAGTCATTGGACCAGGTCTTGGCGGTGTTCAAGCGTCATGGCTTCGACAGTGCTGCCGTGGTTGGGCGCGTGGCCGCCGCGGATGCCGGCCCGCATTTGCGCGTCGCCTGACACGATCGCCCCCGGGCAGTCGCCCGCATGGTCGGGCGCCTTGCGCCGCACAGCATCACCAGGCTGACGCGGGGTGCTTGAGACGGCGCCTCAGCCCGTCACTTCGACTGTGCGGCTCATCGTGACGCAGGCCAGGCTTAGACCGCCGCGCCTCGCAGCGCCGCGCCCAGGCGAAGCCGGGCGCGTAGGCGCCTGAGCTGGAGCGTGAGTCCGATCAACAGCAACACGAAGGCGCCGCCCACCAGCTTTCCCAGCAAGGGATCATCGGGCCCGCTGAGCCAAGGCGCCCCCAAGGGCAGGCGAGTGAAGGTCTCGTTGAAGCCCGGAATGCTGTGGAAGAAGAACGTGGTGGACATCGCGACAATCGCCACATATCCGGACCAAGCACCGAACCATCGACGCCGTTCTGCACCCAGCCCGACGGCGAGTGTGATCAAGGTGATCAAGGCCAGTGCATGCGGGGGCCCGAAACCGCCGTGCCGGAAGATCAACAGGCCGGTGAGGCAACTGAGTGCCGTCATCACCACGTAGAGCTGACCACCGCGGTTCGCCCATTGAATCAGCCCTTGGCGCCACAACGTCAGCGCGCCGGCAACGATGGCGATGACGCTCAGCAACGTGTGAACAAGTCCAAGCAGGGTCAGTGTTGATGCCATGGCGTTTCTCCTTTGCCATTGCGAGCGCGCGTGGATCGCATTCGTCAGAACTCAGGATGCGATGGCATTGGACGCCCCGGTGGCCAGGCTCGCTTGCAGGCATCGGAATCGTCCGTCCATGCCCTTCAAGCCGATGAGACCGCTTGATCCTGCCCAAGTCCTGCGCGATGCGACGTTTCAGCCAGCCCACTATCCGACCGTTCACGGACTGGGTCGTCTCTCAAAGGAGGTAGGTGTAGGCTGCACGGACAGGCACCACATGGCGGGCGAGGCCCGCGCCCAAGCTGCCGCAGAACGCCAACGCTCGTCGAACACCCTCGGATCAGTGGGTGCCCTCGGTGTGGCTTCTGGCTTCTGGCTTCTGGCTTTGGCTTTGGCTTTGGCTTTGGCTTTGGCTTTGAAACAAGACGCCAACGCCGACAACGCCAGATCAGTATCGAAAGCACGCGCGCAAAAAAAAGGCCCTCACGAGGAGGACCTTCGATGCACTTGCCGTGCCTTATTGGTTGCGGGGGCAGGATTTGAACCTACGACCTTTGGGTTATGAGCCCAACGAGCTACCAGACTGCTCCACCCCGCGACTGTTTTGTCGCTGCCAACACCCGAGGTGCTGGCCTTGCTGCCGTCCCTACAACCTCTGGTGGGCTGCCGGACTTTTTAAATCATCAAGTCCGTGTTCGGTCGTGCTGTCGAATTGCCTGAACGATCGATTCCCTGTGGGATTCTTTCTGTTCGACATTCTCAAACGCCGTCAACGTCCTTGAATATGCTGGTTGCGGGGGCAGGATTTGAACCTACGACCTTTGGGTTATGAGCCCAACGAGCTACCAGACTGCTCCACCCCGCGACTGAAGAATAAGAGTGTAGCACGAATAGACCGATGCGTTCAAATTCCTGCGGCCTGCAACGACTGGAGGAATCGATCGGCGTTCTGGAAGCCAATCACACGCACGCCGGTTTGCTCCTGACCTTGGGCATCAAAGAAGATGGTGCCCGGTGGTCCGAAGAGTCGGAATCGCTTGAGCAGTTCACGGTCCTGCGGACTGTTCGCGGTCACGTCCGCCTTGAGCAGCACCGCGCCGGAGAGCCGGCGCTGCACCCGCGGGTCGGTAAAGGTGTATCGCTCCATCTCCTTGCAGGACACGCACCAGTCGGCATAGAAGTCCAGCATCACCGGCTTGCCTGCCGTTCGGATCGCCTCGTCCAACTCAGCCACACTAGAAATCTTCCGGAAAGACACGACGTCTGCAGCCGCAGCGGGGTTGGCTGAAGTGGCCGCCGAGGCGCTGGACAAGCCCTGGATGGTCCATGCGGCAAGCGGCTTGAGCGGGTCCGTACCGCCGGCCGCCACACCGACGAACTGGGCGAGGCCGAACACCGCCGCCGCCAAAGCCACACTCTTGCGCAACCAGGTACGAGGCGCATGGGGCTCTGCGGCGTGGAACAGTCCGAGCAACCCGGCCAGTCCAATCAACAAGCCGCCCCAAAGCAATTGAGCCAACGACCCGGGAAGCACTGGCTGCGCGATCCAGAGCGCCGCTGCCAGGAGCATCAGACCGAAGAAGTATTTGACGTTCTCCATCCATGCACCCGCACGAGGCAACAGCGTGCCCGCAGACAGCCCCACAAGCAGCAGCGGCACGCTCATGCCCCATGCCAAGGAAAACAGCGCAGAACCGCCGAGCAGGACGTCCCGAGTGCGGCTGATGTAGAGCAGCAACCCCGCCAGCGGGCCGATCACGCAAGGGCTGACGATCAGTGCAGAGAGTCCACCCATCACGAACACGCTAATCAGGCGGCCCGACTGAAGCCGCTGACTCACGCCCGACACTCCGCCAGTGAATCGGCTGGGTAGTTGGAGCTCATAGACACCAAACATCGACAGCGACAGCCCCGCCAGCATCACCGCGAACAGGCCCAGCACCCAGGGCTTCTGCAGATAGGGGGCGAGCCCCTCGCCCGCCAGGCCGGCCGCAATCCCGAGCAAGGTGTAGATACAGGCCATCCCTGCGGAATAGCTGAATGCCAGCAGGAAGCCGCGCGTGCGGGACGGCGTCCCGCCTTGCCCCACGATGATGGAAGACAGAATCGGCAGCATCGGCAGAACGCACGGCGTCAGAGACAACAGCAGCCCGTAGCCAAACGCCACCAACACCACCAGCCAGAGCTTTCCGGACGCCAGCACCTCGTCCAACGCGGCATCCGACGATGCATCGGGCCGGCCCGTTGGCTGACCAGACGTCGCCGCACCGCTGTCCGGTGAGGTTACGGGGCTCGAGGCGACCGCGTTGGACAGTCCGAATCCGCTCATCGCGTCCTTGGCTGCCGAAATGCGGATGGCGCCGTCTCCGCCAAAACCTCGAAGTCCCAGTTCCAGCTCGCTCGCCATCGGTGGATAGCACAGACCTTTGTCGGCGCAGCCTTGACCGGTCAGCCGCAAGCGAAGCGGTGCGGTCGAGAGCGACTCCACTGGAACGACCAGCGTCAGTCGATCGCGGTAAGTTTCGACTTCCTTCTGGAAGGTCTCGTCGAACTTTCGCTTGGGCGTCGGCCATTGGATGGCCCCGAGGGCCGCCCCTGGCGCGTCCAGTTTGAACTGGTCGCGATACATGTAGTACCCGGACGCGATGTCGAAACGGAGTTGAACCTGGCGATCGCCGACCAATTCAACGTTGAGCTTGAATGCCTGCTCAGGATCCAGGAAGTCATCGGCTCGCGCGCCGGCCATGGCGCCAAGCAGAAGCGCAAGCGGCAACAGGAAGCGCCGGAGGAAGTGGACAAGAGACATGGAAGAAGACCCCGGGAATCTGGGCTAGGTGTTTCAAACAACCGCACCCGTCAGGAGAAGGCTCGGAGCTTAGCTCGGGCGCGCCGTGCCGATTCCGTCAAAGGGCAACACCCGCTGTCCAACCGCGCGGCGGGATCGAATTCCGCACGAAGCGCCGCCGCGCCACAACAACTCGCGAGCGTGCCCGATAAACCTTGCCAGCGCGCAACTGAAGATCGAACACGGCGGCCAGAAAAAGAAAAAGGCCAGCAATGCTGGCCTTTCAGGGTGCGCGCGCCGCTTATTCAGCGACGGCTTCGCCTTCGGTCGCTTCCGGACGATCAACCAGTTCCACGAACGCCATCGGAGCGTTGTCGCCGACACGGAAACCCATCTTCAGGATGCGGGTGTAGCCGCCCGGACGGGTGGCGAAACGCGGGCCCAACTCATTGAACAGCTTGGTCACCACGTCGCGATCGCGCAGGCGATTGAACGCCAGACGACGGTTCGCGAGAGTCGGTTCCTTCGCCAGGGTGATGAGAGGCTCGACGATGCGACGCAGTTCCTTGGCCTTGGGCACAGTGGTCTTGATCGCTTCGTGTTGCAGCAGCGAGACCGCCATGTTGCGGAACATCGCTGCGCGATGTTCGCTGGTACGGTTCAGCTTGCGGAGGCCGTTACGGTGGCGCATGGTGCTTTCCTTCCTTCAGTTATTGCCGACAGCCGGATCAGGTACTGCCGGGGGCACCGGGCGGATCTTCGACCCGCCCTCGTTCAAAAAATCAACGCTTGTCGAGACCTTGAGGCGGCCAGTTCTCGAGACGCGAGCCCAGAGTCAGACCACGCGAGGCGAGGACTTCCTTGATCTCGTTGAGCGACTTGCGACCCAGGTTCGGGGTCTTCAGCAGCTCGGTCTCGGTGCGCTGGATCAGGTCACCGATGTAATAGATGTTCTCTGCCTTCAGGCAGTTGGCCGAGCGGACGGTCAGCTCAAGCTCGTCGACCGGGCGCAGCAGGATCGGATCGAAGCTGCTGGAGCGTGCTGCCGGCGCTTGGTCGAAGGCATCGACCAGGTCGGTACCCTGCAGTTGAGCGAACACGGCCAACTGCTCGACCAGGATCTTCGCCGACGCACGGATCGCCTCTTCAGGAGAGATCGCACCGTTGGTCTCGATCTCCATGACCAGCTTGTCCAGGTCGGTGCGCTGCTCGACACGAGCATTCTCGACGGCATAGCTCACGCGCTTGACCGGGCTGAACGAAGCGTCCAGCACGATACGACCAATGGCCTTGGTCGGCTCATCGCCGTAACGGCGCATGTTGCCCGGAACGTAGCCGCGGCCCTTCTCGACCTTGATTTGCATGTCCAGCTTGCCACCTTGCGACAGGTGAGCAATGACGTGCTCGGGATTGATGATCTCGACGTCGTGCGGGGTCTGGATGTCGGCGGCGGTCACGGGACCTTCGCCCTCCTTGCGCAGGACCAGCGTCACTTCTTCACGGTTGTGAAGGCGGAACACCACGCCCTTGAGGTTCAGCATGATGTGAACCACGTCTTCCTGCACGCCGTCAATGGCGGAGTACTCGTGCAGCACGCCCGCGATCGTCACTTCCGTCGGCGCATAACCCACCATCGAGGACAGCAGCACACGGCGCAGGGCGTTGCCCAGGGTGTGGCCATAGCCGCGTTCGAACGGCTCCAGGATCACCTTGGCGCGATGACCGCCCAGGGGCTCCACAGTGATGGATTTGGGTTTGAGCAGATTCGTTTGCATGAGGTCTTTCTTTCAATACCCTCGGTTCGTTACACCGATAAGGCTGAGGGACCAACCGGGCGCCCCCAAAACAGCTGACGTCGCCCGGACGAGGAAAAGCCGAGCAGGCCCCGCAAAGGGCCGCTCGGCAAGCACGAAAGAATTAACGCGAGTACAACTCAACGATCAGCGACTCGTTGATCTCAGCGCCAAACTCGTCGCGATCCGGCGTCTTCTTGAAAACGCCTTCCATCTTCGTCGCGTCCACGGCCACCCAGGCCGGGAGACCGATCGACTCGGCCAGCTTCAGGCTGTCGACGATACGCAATTGCTTCTTCGCCTTTTCGCGAACAGCCACCACGTCACCGGCCTTCACCAGGTAGGAGGCGATGTTCACCACCTCACCGTTGACGGTGATACCCTTGTGCGACACCAGTTGACGAGCTTCTGCGCGGGTCGAGCCGAAGCCCATGCGATACACCACGTTATCCAGACGCGATTCCAGCAGCACCAGCAGGTTCACGCCGGTCGAGCCCTTACGGCGCTCGGCTTCGGCGAAATAGCGGCGGAACTGACGCTCCAGCACGCCGTACATGCGCTTGACCTTCTGCTTTTCACGCAGTTGCAGGCCGAAGTCGGAAGTGCGCTGACCGGAAGTCCGGCCGTGCTGACCTGGCTTGGTGTCGAACTTGGCCTTGTCGCTGATGGCGCGACGCGCGCTCTTCAGGAAAAGGTCAGTGCCTTCACGGCGGGAAAGTTTGGCCTTCGGGCCGAGGTAACGTGCCACTTTGCGTGTCCTTCATCAATCTGACGCGGAATGGCACCAACCATTCACGCGCGAGTCTGGCCAGTGTTTTTATCGGCTCAGACGGTGGGCTTCATGAAGTCTCAGGAGACTTCAGCAAGTCCGGTGTTGCCACCGGCTGCGCTGCGACAGCGGATCCGCCATCTACAGCAAAACGGCCGGCAGGCGCTGACGCGCCAGCCGGCTGAATCGAGTCCAGGATTGTCGCATCAAATTGACGCGACCTGAAACACGACCGTTTAGATACGACGACGCTTCTGGGGACGGCAGCCGTTATGCGGCACCGGCGTCACGTCGGAGATCGAGTTGATGCGAATGCCAAGCGCGGCCAATGCACGCACCGACGATTCACGACCCGGGCCCGGGCCCTTGATCTTGACGTCCAGGTTCTTGATGCCCTGTTCCTGAGCAGCACGGCCAGCCACTTCCGCAGCCACCTGGGCGGCGAACGGCGTCGACTTGCGCGAGCCCTTGAAACCTTGACCACCGGAAGAGGCCCAGGACAGCGCACCACCCTGACGATCGGTGATCGTGATGATGGTGTTGTTGAACGATGCGTGAACGTGCGCAATGCCGTCAGCAACGTTCTTGCGAACCTTCTTGCGAACGCGCTGGGCAGCCGAGTTATTGGGTGCTTTTGCCATGGTGAGCTTTCTTCAGTTGCCGCAGAGATTACTTCTTGCCCGTGGCAGCCGACTTGCGCGGGCCCTTGCGGGTACGCGCATTGGTACGGGTGCGCTGACCACGCACCGGGAGGCCGCGGCGGTGGCGGAAGCCACGATAGCAACCCAGGTCCATCAGACGCTTGATGTTGATGGACATCTCGCGACGCAGGTCGCCTTCGATGGTCAGACGGCCGACTTCATCACGGATCTTTTCCAGATCAGAGTCAGTCAGGTCCTTGACCTTCTTGTCAAACGGAATGCCGCAGCTCGAGCAGATCTTCTGCGCGGTCGTACGGCCAATGCCGTAGATCGAGGTCAGACCGATCTCGGTGTGCTTATGCGGCGGAATGTTGATACCAGCAATACGTGCCATGTGCGTCCTCTAATTCGCTTGCAGTCGTGCGGCCAATCAGCCCTGGCGCTGCTTGTGGCGCGGATCGGTACAGATCACACGCACCACGCCGTTGCGACGGATGATCTTGCAATTGCGGCACATCTTCTTCACAGATGCCGAAACTTTCATGGTCTGCTCCTTGACCTACTCTGTTCGCTCAATCAGCGTTAATCCGGGGGGTTGCTAAAAAGCTCACTTCGCCCGGAACACGATGCGAGCACGACTCAAATCGTACGGTGTCAGCTCAACAGTCACTTTGTCACCAGGCAGGATCCGGATGTAGTGCATCCGCATCTTTCCTGAGATATGACCGAGAACGACATGACCGTTCTCCAGCTTGACACGAAAGGTTGCATTCGGGAGGTTTTCAACAATCTCACCATGCATCTGAATGACGTCATCTTTCGCCATACCTTCGAGACTTACTGGAAAAGGGTCCTAATATTTTCCGATCGTTCGATGCTTCAGTTGGCCTTGAAATTGGCCTTCTTCAGCAGCGACTCATACTGCTGGCTCATCACATAGGACTGGACCTGCGCCCAGAAGTCCATCGTGACGACCACGATGATCAGCAGCGACGTTCCACCGAAATAGAACGGCACGTTGTACTTCAGCGTCAGGAACTCCGGCAGCAGGCACACACCGGTGATGTACACCGCACCCGCCAGCGTCAGCCGAGACAGGATCTTGTCGATGTGCCGAGCCGTCTGGTCACCAGGACGAATCCCGGGGATGAACGCGCCGCTCTTCTTCAGGTTGTCTGCAGTCTCACGGCTATTGAACACCAGCGCCGTGTAGAAGAAGCAGAAGAACACGATCGCAGCCGAGTACAGCAGCACATAGATCGGCTGACCCGGACGCAGCGCATCTGCCATGTCCTTGAGCCAACGCATGCTGTCGCCGGTCGCAAACCAGCTCACCAACGTGGTCGGCAGCAGGATGATCGACGATGCGAAGATCGGCGGAATCACTCCGGACATGTTCAGCTTCAGCGGCAGATGCGAGCTCTGACCACCGTAGACCTTGTTCCCGACCTGGCGCTTCGCGTAGTTCACGAGAATCTTGCGCTGGCCGCGTTCAACGAACACCACCAGGTAAGTCACGCCAACCACAATCGCCAGCACCACCAAGCAGGAGATCACGCTCATCGCGCCGGTACGAACCAGCTCGAGCAGCCCACCAATGGCGCCGGGCAGTCCTGCCGCGATTCCACCGAAGATCAGGATCGAGATGCCGTTGCCCAGACCGCGCTCGGTGATCTGCTCACCCAGCCACATCAGGAACATCGTGCCGGCCACCAAGCTGGTGACTGCTGTCAGACGGAATCCGAAACCCGGGCTCAGCACCAGCCCTGGCGAGCTCTCCAGCGCAAAAGCAATGCTCAAGCTCTGGAAAATTGCCAGCCCCAGGGTGCCGTACCGGGTGTACTGAGTGATCCGACGACGACCCGCCTCGCCTTCCTTCTTCAGCGCTTCCAAACTCGGCACCACGTACGTCATCAACTGCATGACGATCGAAGCCGAGATGTAGGGCATGATGCCCAGCGCAAAGACGGTAAAGCGCGACAAAGCGCCGCCCGAGAACATATTGAACAGGCTCAGGATCCCGCCCTGCTGACCCTTGAACAGCTGCTGAAGCTGCGTAGGATCGATGCCGGGCACCGGGATGTGTGCGCCAATCCGATAGACGACCAGCGCCAGCACCAGGAACACAAGCCGACGACGGAGGTCACCAAACTTGCCGCTCTTGGCCAACTGGGATGCGTTGCTTGCCACTGTGCCTAGTCCTGTGCTGGGCTGATCAAGCGACGGAGCCGCCGGCAGCCTCAATGGCAGCCTTCGCACCAGCCGTCACGCCGAGGCCCTTCACGACCACCTTGCGGCTGATCTCGCCGGACTTGATGACCTTCACGGACTTCGCCAGGTCCGAGACCAGACCAACCGCCTTCAGCGTCAGCAGATCGATCTCTTCACCCGCCAGCTGCTGCAGTTCGCTCAGGGTCACTTCCGCATTGAACGGACGAGCCAGCGACTTGAAGCCACGCTTGGGCAGACGACGCTGCAGCGGCATCTGGCCGCCTTCGAAGCCGACCTTGTGGAAGCCACCGGCACGCGACTTTTGACCCTTGTGACCACGACCAGCGGTCTTTCCCAGACCGGAGCCGATGCCACGGCCCACACGACGCTTGGAGTGCTTGGCACCAGCGGCGGGCTTGATGGTATTGAGTTGCATCTCTTGTTCCTCGTTGGTTCAGGGCCTTACAGCACCTGCACCAGGTAGGCGATCTTGTTGATCATGCCGCGCACTGCGGGCGTATCTTCGAGCGTGCTTGTGCTGTTGAGCTTGCGCAGACCCAGACCCACCACGGTGGCACGGTGCGAAGCGCGGCAACCGATAGGGCTGCGCACCAGCTTGACCGTCAGAGTTTTCTTGTCAGACATCTCTATCTCCCGGCGATCAGTTGAAGATCTCTTCAACCGACTTGCCGCGCTTCGCCGCCACTTGGGAAGGCGTCGAGCAGCGCTTGAGCGCGTCGAGCGTGGCGCGGACCATGTTGTAAGGGTTGGTCGAACCGTGGCTCTTGGTCACGATGTCGGTCACACCCATCACTTCGAAGACAGCGCGCATCGGGCCGCCAGCGATCACGCCGGTACCAGCAGGTGCCGGTGCCATGATCACGTGAGCAGCGCCGTGTTCACCCACCACGTTGTGCTGGATCGTGCCGTTGCGCAGCTGCACCTTGATCATGTTGCGGCGGGCGGATTCCATCGCCTTTTGAACAGCGACCGGAACTTCCTTGGCCTTGCCCTTGCCCATGCCGATGCGACCATCGCCGTCGCCGACCACCGTCAGTGCAGCGAACGACAGCGTACGGCCGCCCTTCACCACCTTGGTGACGCGGTTGACCGCGATCATCTTTTCCTTCAGGCCGTCGTCATTGCCTTCGGTCTGAGCGCGAGGTTGAAACTTTGCCATTTCTAAATCCTTTGAGCGTCAGAACTGCAGGCCGGCTTCGCGGGCAGCTTCGGCCAGAGCCTTGACTCGGCCGTGATAAGCGAAGCCTGCGCGGTCGAAAGCAACCTTCTCGATCCCAGCAGCCTTCGCCTTCTCGGCGATGCGCTTGCCGATCAGCGTCGCGGCAGCAACGTTGCCGCCCTTGCCATCGGCGCCCAGTTGAGCGCGCACTTCCTTCTCGGCGGTCGAAGCGCTGGCCAGCACGCGCTGACCGTCTTCGGAAATCACCGAGGCGTAAATGTGCAGGTTGGAGCGGAAGACCGTCAGACGGGCCACACGCTGGAGCGCAATGCGGACGCGCGTTTGGCGCGAGCGACGCAGGCGTTGTTCCTTCTTGTTCAGCATGGCACGGCTCCTTACTTCTTCTTGGTCTCTTTGAGGGAGACCTTTTCATCAGCGTAGCGGATGCCCTTGCCCTTGTAGGGCTCAGGCGGACGAATCGCGCGCACTTCGGCGGCGATCTGACCCACGACCTGGCGGTCCGCACCCTTGATGAGGATTTCGGTCTGCGTCGGGCACTCGACCTTGATGCCGGCCGGCATGTCCTTCACCACAGGGTGAGAGAAGCCGATCTGCAGGTTGAGCTTCTGACCCTGGGCCTGAGCGCGGAAGCCCACGCCGACCAGGTTCAGCTTCTTCTCGAAGCCCTTGCTGACACCGTTGACCATGTTGGCCAGCAGTGCGCGCATCGTTCCGCTCATCGCATCAGCCTCGGCCGACTCGTTGACAGGAACGAAGGTCAGCTTTCCGCCGTCCAACTTGACCGTGACCTGCGGGTGCACGGCCACGAACAGGGTGCCCTGGGCGCCCTTGACGCTGATCTTTTCAGCAGCGATCGTCACTTCCACGCCTTGCGGGACGACGACCGGCATTTTTCCTACGCGGGACATTGTCTGTCTCTCCTTGCGCTTAGGCGACGTAGCAGAGCACTTCGCCGCCGACACCGGCTTGACGTGCCTTGCGGTCGGTCATCACACCCTTCGGCGTGGTGACGATCGCCACACCCAGGCCATTCATGACCTGGGGAATATCGTGGCGGCCCTTGTAGATGCGCAGGCCGGGACGGCTCACGCGTTCGATGCGCTCGATCACCGGGCGACCGGCGTAATACTTCAGCGCAATCTCGAGTTCGGGACGGGCGGCATCGCCACGCACCGCGAAATCATCGATATAACCTTCGTCCTTCAGGACCTTGGCGATCGCGACCTTCAGCTTCGACGAAGGCATCACGACGCTGGCCTTCTCAACGCTTTGGGCGTTGCGAATACGGGTCAGCATATCGGCGATAGGATCACTCATGCTCATACGAAATCTCCTAAACCTGCCGATTACCAGCTGGCCTTGACGACACCGGGGATGTCGCCCTTGAAGGCCAGCTCACGAATCTTGTTACGAGCCAAGCCGAACTTGCGGAACGTGCCGCGCGGGCGGCCAGTCAGTTCGCAGCGGTTGCGCTGGCGGGTCGGGTTGGCATTGCGCGGGAGCTTCTGCAGCTCAAGGCGGGCCAGATAGCGCTCTTCGTCCGACTTCTTGCTGTCGTCGATGATGGCCTTCAGTTCCGCATACTTCTTGGCGTACTTGGCGACCAGTTGGGCGCGCTTCAGCTCACGTTGCTTAATCGAGAGTTTTGCCACAGGTCACCTCAGTTCTTGAAGGGGAACTTGAACGCTGCCAGCAGTGCCTTGGCTTCGTCGTCCGTCTTGGCAGTCGTCGTGATGCTGATGTTCAGACCACGCAGAGCATCCACCTTGTCGTACTCGATTTCGGGGAAGATGATCTGTTCTTTGACGCCAATGTTGTAGTTGCCACGACCGTCGAACGAACGACCCGAGATGCCGCGGAAGTCACGAACGCGCGGCAGAGCCACGGTCACGAAACGATCCAGGAACTCGTACATCTGCGCGCCGCGCAGAGTGACCATGCAACCGATCGGCACGCCGTCGCGAATCTTGAAGCCGGCAATTGCCTTCTTCGACTTCGTGACAACTGGCTTCTGGCCGGCGATCTTGGTCAGGTCACCCACAGCGTGGTCCATGACCTTCTTGTCGGCGACCGCCTCACTCACACCCATGTTCAGAGTGATCTTGGTGATGCGCGGCACTTCCATCACGGACTTGTAGCCGAACTTCTCGGTCAGGCTAGGCAGGACCTTTTCGCGATAAAACGCTTGCAAACGAGCCATGTCTAACCCCTTAAGCCTTGATCTCTTCGCCGGTCGACTTGAACACGCGCACCCGCTTACCGTCGTCGGCGAGCTTGATGCCCACGCGATCGGCCTTGCCGGCGGCGGCGTTGAAGATCGCCACGTTGGATTGATGGATGGGCATGGACTTGTCAACGATGCCGCCCGTAGTCCCCTTCATGGGGTTGGGCTTCACATGCTTCTTGACGACGTTGATGCCCTCGACCACAACGTGGTCAGCGTCGACGCGCAGCGTCACGGTGCCGCGCTTACCCTTGTCGCGGCCGGTCAGAACGATGACCTCGTCGCCTTTGCGAATCTTGTTCATGGCAATACCTTTGTCTGAGCGGGGCTTAGAGCACCTCAGGCGCCAGCGACACGATCTTCATGAATCGCTCGGTACGCAGTTCACGCGTAACCGGGCCGAAGATGCGGGTGCCGATGGGCTCCAGCTTGGCGTTCAGCAGCACGGCGGCATTGCCGTCGAACTTCACGAGGGAGCCGTCTTGACGGCGCACGCCTTTGGCGGTGCGCACAACAACCGCGTTGTAGACCTCGCCCTTTTTGACGCGGCCGCGCGGAGCAGCTTCCTTGATGCTGACCTTGATGATGTCGCCAATATGGGCATACCGACGCTTGGAACCGCCAAGCACCTTGATGCACATGACGGACTTGGCGCCAGTGTTGTCCGCGACATCGAGTCGCGATTGCATTTGGATCATGTCTGTCCCCAACTTTTCCCGCTCAGGCAACTGCGACCATCGCAGCCATCCAGAGCGGTCAGTCTTGGGCCCGTAAGCCATTCACCTGTCGCTTTAGCGGCGACCCGCGTCTGGCCTTCATGGGCAAGAAACCGAGATCCGAAGGCAGCTGTCACGCGCGCTAGTCACGCAACCCGTCTAGCAAGACGGCACCACCGTTCGGCGAAGCTGCGGATTATGCGGCACGCACAATCCGCCTGTCAACAAGGAGTTGAAGCGTCAAAGAGACCGCGCCTGCGCAAGCAGTGTGGCGGCGTCGCTCACCTCAAACTTTCCAGGCGCTTCCACGTTCAGCGTCTTCACCTCACCATCCTTGACCAGCATCGAGTAGCGCTGAGACCGGACACCCATACCACGGGCGGTCAGGTCCAGTGGCAACCCTACGGCGTTGGTGAATGCAGCACTGCCGTCGGCCATCATGCGCACCTTGCCCGCAGTCTTCTGGTCGCGCCCCCAGGCGCCCATCACGAACGCGTCGTTCACCGAGATGCACCAGATTTCGTCCACGCCGGCGGATCGAAACTCGTGCGCCTTCTCCACATAACCGGGTACGTGCTGAGCCGAGCAGGTCGGGGTAAACGCACCAGGCAGGGCAAAAATCGCGATCGTCTTGCCGGCGCTGAGAGCAGCGATGTCGAATGTGTTGGGCCCCAGAGAGCAGCCCTCGCCTTCCACTTCGATGAATTCCTGCAGGGTGCCAGCGGGCAGTCGGTCAGCCACTTTCAACATGGGAAGCTCCTGAATGATTGAGATTAGAAGGCGGCAGAGTGTGCCGTGAAAAACGAAAAATGGCCGGCTGCCGGGTTTAACCGGCAATCCAGCCACTTGGGTCAGGGGCGCGCTAAACGCCCCTTGTCTTGGCCACCGCACTGACGCGCGGCAGCCTCAACGATCAGACCAGTTGCGCCTTCTCAACCAGACGGGTCACAACCCAGCTCTTGGTCTTCGACAGCGGACGGCCCTCAGCGATCTCGACGACGTCACCCATCTTGTACTCGCCCTTTTCGTCATGGGCGTGGTACTTGCGGGAACGGGCCACGATCTTGCCGTACAGCTCGTGCTTGGCGCGACGCTCAACCAACACCGTGACGGTCTTGGCTCGCTTGTCGCTGACCACGCGACCCACCAGGGTGCGGGTGTTCTTTTCTTGAGCTTGCGTCATTTCGCGGCTCCCTTCTTCTCGGCCAGGATGGTCTTGGCGCGGGCAATGTCACGACGCGTATTTCCCAGCACCGTGGTGTTGGTCAGTTGTTGCGTCGCCTTTTGCATGCGCAGACCGAAGTGAGCCTTCAGCAGGTCGGTGACTTCCTTTTCCAGGGCAGCCACATCCTTGGCGCGCAGTTCAGATGCTTTCATGGGGTATCTCCAATCAGGCGCCGAGCTGGCGAGTCACGAACGTGCAGCGCAGGGGCAGCTTGGCAGCGGCCAGCGTGAACGCTTCGCGCGCCAGTGCCTCAGGCACACCGTTGATCTCGTAGAGCACCTTGCCGGGCTGGATTTCAGCCACGTAGTACTCCGGGTTGCCCTTGCCGTTACCCATCCGGACTTCAGCAGGCTTTTGCGAGATCGGCTTGTCAGGGAAGATGCGGATGAAGATCCGGCCACCGCGCTTGATATGGCGCGAAATGGCACGGCGAGCCGCTTCGATCTGACGAGCAGTGATGCGGCCGCGCTCGGTGGCCTTCAGACCGAAATCACCGAAAGCGACGGACGCGCCGCGGGTCGCCACACCAGTGTTACGACCCTTTTGCTCCTTGCGGTATTTGCGACGAGCAGGTTGCAGCATGTTTATTCTCCTTTGGCCTCGCCAGCCGGAGCGGCGGCGGGCTTACGCACCACACGCTTGGCAGCGGGCTTGTCGCCGCCTTCGGCGGGCTTGTCGCCACGACCACGGCCACCCGGGGCGCCCGGACGGGCGTTACGGCGCGGACGACGATCATCTTCAGCACCCGGAGGGGTGTTGATCACGGGAGCCTCGCCATTGGCCAGGCGGTCACCGCGATACACCCACACCTTCACGCCGATAACGCCGTAGGTGGTCTTGGCTTCGGAGAAGCCATAGTCGATGTCAGCCTTCAGGGTGTGCAGCGGCACACGACCTTCGCGATACCACTCGGTGCGAGCGATTTCGATGCCGTTCAGACGGCCGGCAGACATGATCTTGATGCCCTGGGCGCCCAGGCGCATCGCGTTCTGCATCGCGCGCTTCATGGCGCGGCGGAACATGATGCGCTTTTCCAGCTGCTGGGTGATCGAGTCGGCGATTAGCTGAGCATCGATTTCAGGCTTGCGCACTTCTTCGATGTTCACGGCCACCGGCACGCCCAGACGCTTGGTCAGCTCGGCCTTCAGGTTTTCGATGTCTTCGCCCTTCTTGCCGATCACGACGCCCGGACGAGCCGAGAAGATCGTGATGCGTGCGTTCTTGGCGGGACGCTCGATCAGAATGCGAGAAACGGCGGCGTTCTTCAGCTTGGCCTTCAGGAACTCGCGAACTTGCAGATCTTCGGCCAGCATCGTGGCGAAGTTCTGGTTGTTCGCGTACCAGCGCGACGCCCAATTACGGGTGACGGGCAGGCGGAAGCCAGTCGGATGAATTTTCTGTCCCATAGTCTTCCTTCAGCCTCAGTTGCCGACGGTCACGAAGATGTGGCAGGTCGGCTTGCTGATGCGATTGCCACGACCCTTTGCACGGGCCGAGAAACGCTTCAGCGTGGTGCCTTGCTCCACATAGATCGAAGTGACCTTCAGCTCGTCAATGTCGGCACCGTCGTTGTGCTCAGCATTGGCAATAGCCGATTCCAGCGCCTTCTTGATGATCAGCGAGGCCTTCTTCTGGGTGAATTCCAGGATGTTCAGCGCCTGGTCCACCTTCTTGCCGCGGATCAGGTCAGCCACCAGGCGACCCTTGTCACACGAAAGGCGAACGCCACGAACGATTGCTTTGGTTTCCATCGTCGGCATCCTTACTTCTTCCCGGCCTTCTTGTCGGCCGGGTGGCCTTTGAAGGTGCGGGTCAGTGCGAATTCACCCAGCTTGTGGCCGACCATTTGGTCAGACACATAAACCGGCACGTGCTGCTTGCCGTTGTGCACGGCGATCGTCAGACCGATGAACTCGGGCAGGATCGTCGAGCGACGCGACCAGGTCTTGATGGGCTTCTTGTCCTTGATGGCAACAGCCTTATCGACCTTGGCCATCAGGTGGTGGTCCACGAAGGGACCCTTTTTGAGGGAACGAGCCATGTTGGTCTACCCCTTACTTCTTGCGACGCGAGACGATGAAAGTCTGCGTGCGCTTGTTGTTACGAGTACGGTAGCCCTTCGTCAGGGTGTTCCACGGCGACACAGGCACCTGACCTTCACCCGTACGACCCTCACCACCACCGTGCGGGTGGTCGACCGGGTTCATGGCGGTACCACGCACGGTCGGGCGGATGCCCTTCCAGCGGATGGCGCCGGCCTTGCCGTATTGACGCAGGCTATGCTCTTCGTTGCTCACTTCACCAATGGTGGCGCGGCAATCGATGTGGATGCGGCGGACTTCGCCAGAGCGCAAACGCAGCTGTGCGTAGGAACCGTCACGCGCCATCAGCACCACGGAGGCGCCAGCGGAACGAGCGATCTGTGCACCCTTGCCTGGCAGCATTTCCACGCAGTGGATCGTCGAACCCACCGGGATGTTGCGGATAGGCAGCGTGTTGCCGACCTTGATCGGAGCCTCAGCACCGCTCACGATGGACGAACCCACTTCCAGGTTGCGCGGCGCGATGATGTAGCGACGCTCGCCGTCGGCATAGCACACCAGCGCGATGTGAGCCGTACGGTTCGGGTCGTATTCAATGCGCTCAACCTTCGCCGGGATGCCATCCTTGTTGCGACGGAAGTCCACCACGCGGTAGTGGTGCTTGTGACCACCGCCCTTGTGGCGCATCGTGATGTGACCGTTGTTGTTACGGCCAGACTTTTGCTTCTGCGGCTCGAGCAGCGAAGCCTCGGGAGCGCCTTTGTGCAGGTGCTTATGCACCACCTTCACCACGCCACGACGGCCAGGCGAAGTAGGCTTGACTTTAACGACGGCCATTACGCAGCCTCCCCGGAGAAGTTGAGCTCTTGGCCCGCCTTCAACGACACGTACGCCTTCTTGACGTGGTCGCGACGGCCCAGACGGCCACCAAAGCGCTTGGCCTTGCCCTTCACGTTCACAACGTTGATGGCCTCGACCTCGACCTTGAACATCAGTTCAACAGCGGCCTTGATCTCCGGCTTCGTTGCGTCGCGCAGCACCTTGAACAGGACTTGGTTGTGCTTTTCGCCAGCCATCGTGGCCTTTTCGGACACGATCGGAGCGAGCAGCACCTTGGCCAGACGGCCTTCAGCAAACTTGGGCGCGCTCATGCCAGCATCTCCTTCAATTGCTCGATCGCGGCCTTCGTCACCAGGACCTTCTTGTAGAAGACCAGCGACAGCGGATCGACGTAGCGCGGCTCCACAACCAGCACGTTCGGCAGGTTGCGCGAGGCCAGCAGCAGGTTGTCATCCACTTGATCGGAGATCACCATCACGTGATCCAGACCCATGCCCTTGAGCTTGGCAGCCAGCAGCTTGGTCTTCGGGGCTTCGATCGAGATCGAATCCACCACAGCCAGACGACCTTCGCGAGCGAGTTGCGACAGGATCGCAGCCATGCCAGCGCGGTACATCTTCTTGTTCAGCTTGTGCGAGAAGTTCTCGTCAGGCTTGTTCGGGAAGATGCGACCGCCCCCACGCCACAGCGGCGAGGAGGTCATACCAGCACGCGCGTTGCCAGTACCCTTCTGACGGAACGGCTTTTTCGTCGAGTGACGAACTTCAGCACGTGTCAGTTGGGCGCGAGTGCCTTGGCGAGCGTTGGCCTGGAAGGCCACGACCACCTGGTGCACCAGGGCTTCGTTGTAGTCACGAGCAAAAATGGTGTCAGGAGCGTCCACCTTGGACGTGGCCTGACCCTGCTCATTCAGGAGCTCGAGTTGCATCAGTTGGCTCCCTTCTTGACCTTGACCTTGACGGCCGGACGGATCACGACGAATCCATCACGTGCGCCAGGAACGGCACCACGAACCAGAACCAGCTGGCGGGCTTCGTCAATGCGAACGACGTCCAGGTTTTGAACGGTCACGGTGACGTCGCCGAGGTGGCCCGACATCTTCTTGCCAGGGAACACACGACCGGGATCCTGCGCCATCGAGATGGAGCCAGGAACGTTGTGCGAACGGCTGTTACCGTGCGAAGCGCGCTGCGAACCGAAGTTGTGGCGCTTGATGGTGCCGGTGAAGCCCTTACCGATCGAGGTGCCTTGCACATCGACCTTCTGGCCAGCAGCGAACAGCGTGACCGGAACTTGCGCGCCGGCCTTGTATTCGGCGGCAACATCCGACTCAACGCGGAATTCTTGGAGGATTTCGCCGGCTTCGACGCCAGCCTTCGCGAGGTGACCCGCTTCAGGCTTGGTGACGCGGGAGGCCTTGCGGGCACCGTAGGTCACTTGGATGGCGCTGTAGCCGTCGTTTTCGTCGGTCTTGATCTGGGTGACGCGGTTGTTGGACACATCCAGCACGGTCACGGGCACGGTATCACCGTCCGCCGTAAACACGCGCATCATGCCCACCTTGCGGCCCAGCAAGCCGAGGCGGCGTTTGCTAAGACTCATGGTTTTCTCCTGACTTCCGAACACGCAATGGAGACACCACTGCAGCGGTCGACAGTCATTTCACACACCCGACATCGGTTGGCCGGGCTGACAAGCATCGCTGATCTACAAGCGCAGAGGTAAAGGCCCCGACACTTGCATCCGCACGATGCGACGAAGCCGCACCAAGAAATCCTGGCGCGGAAAAGCTGCGGAGTATAGCGCCAACGTTGCGCGCGCCGCAAGCCAAGCCTGCACGAGCGTTCAAATCGCCATGAAAAAAGGCAGCCCAAAGGCTGCCTTTTGAAGAAGTGCGAGCTCGCCCCCACTTCGAACGATGACGCCTCAGCGCCACCGTGAAACCGCATTACTGCAGCTTGATCTCGACATCCACACCAGCCGGCAGGTCCAGCTTCATCAGCGCGTCCACCGTCTTGTCGGTCGGATCGACGATGTCCATCAGACGCTGGTGAGTGCGAATTTCAAACTGGTCGCGCGACGTCTTATTGACGTGCGGCGAACGCAGAATGTCGAAACGTTCCTTGCGAGTCGGCAAGGGCACCGGGCCCTTGACGATCGCGCCGGTACGCTTGGCGGTGTCCACGATTTCCAGGGCCGATTGATCGATCAGCTTGTAATCGAAGGCCTTGAGCCGAATGCGGATCTTTTGCTTGGTAGACATGACTTTTCCTTCAAAGAGCGACGCAACGCCGAAGACATTGCGGAGGCAGCTGTAAGCGCCGCCGGGACCCAACAGGCGTCAACTCAAACAGAGCTAACGACCCGCCGAGCATCCGGCGGTGTGCAGCAAAAAAATTACTCGATGATGGTGGCCACGACGCCCGAGCCGACGGTGCGACCGCCTTCACGGATAGCGAAGCGCAGACCTTCTTCCATGGCGATCGGAGCGATCAGCTTCACGGTGATGCTGACGTTGTCGCCAGGCATGACCATTTCCTTGTCCTTCGGCAGCTCCACGGCACCGGTCACGTCCGTGGTACGGAAGTAGAACTGGGGACGGTAGTTGTTGAAGAACGGGGTGTGACGGCCGCCTTCTTCCTTGCTCAGAACATAGATCTCAGCAGTGAAGTGGGTGTGCGGCTTGATCGAGCCGGGCTTGGCCAGCACTTGGCCGCGCTCGACGTCTTCACGCTTGGTGCCGCGCAGCAGGATGCCCACGTTGTCGCCCGCTTGACCTTGGTCCAGCAGCTTGCGGAACATTTCCACGCCGGTCACGGTGGTCTTCTGAACATCGCGGATGCCGACGATTTCGATTTCTTCGCCGACCTTGATGATGCCGCGCTCGACGCGACCGGTCACCACGGTGCCACGACCAGAGATCGAGAACACGTCTTCCACCGGCAGCAGGAACGCGCCGTCCACAGCACGCTCAGGCGTGGGGATGTACGAGTCCAGCGCATCGGCCAGCGCCATGATCGCGCCTTCGCCCAGCTCGCCCTTGTCGCCTTCCAGCGCCAGCTTGGCCGAACCCTTGATGATCGGGGTGTCGTCGCCAGGGAAGTCGTACTTGCTCAGCAGCTCGCGGACTTCCATTTCCACCAGCTCCAGCAGCTCGGCGTCGTCCACCATGTCGCACTTGTTCAGGAAGACGATGATGTACTTCACACCGACCTGACGTGCCAGCAGGATGTGCTCGCGGGTCTGGGGCATCGGGCCGTCAGCGGCCGAGCACACCAGGATCGCGCCGTCCATCTGCGCCGCACCGGTGATCATGTTCTTCACATAGTCAGCGTGTCCGGGGCAGTCCACGTGGGCGTAGTGGCGGTTGGCCGTCTCGTATTCCACGTGTGCGGTATTGATCGTGATGCCGCGCGCCTTTTCTTCCGGGGCCGCATCGATCTGGTCGTAGGCCTTCGCTTCGCCGCCGAACTTCGCAGCCAGCACGGTCGCGATCGCAGCCGTCAGCGTGGTCTTGCCATGGTCAACGTGACCAATCGTGCCCACGTTCACGTGCGGCTTGGTCCGTTCAAACTTGCCTTTTGCCATTTCAAATCTCCAAGAAAGAGCATTCGCCAGTCTGTTGGTTTAGCGTTTCCGCAGTGCCCTTGGACCCCGGCGACTGGCAACCGGGAGAGCCTCTGCGAAGACGAATCTGGAAATCAAAGAACGAAAAGAGCCGGCGCCCGGGGGCACCAGCTCAAACTCATCACTTCGCGCGAGCAGTGACGATCGCGTCGGCGACGTTCTTTGGAGCTTCGCTGTAGTGCTTGAACTCCATCGTGTACGTCGCACGGCCTTGCGTGGCCGAACGCAGCGAGGTCGAGTAGCCGAACATCTCGGACAGAGGAACCTCTGCCTTGATGATCTTGCCACCACCGACCATGTCGTCCATGCCCTGCACCATGCCGCGACGGCTGGACAGGTCACCCATCACCGTACCAGCATAGTCTTCCGGCGTCTCGACTTCCACGGCCATCATCGGCTCGAGGATCACGGGGCTGGCGCGACGGCAAGCTTCCTTGAAGCCCATCGAGGCGGCCATCTTGAACGCGTTTTCGTTCGAGTCCACATCGTGGTACGAACCGAAGGTCAGCGTGACCTTCACGTCCACCACCGGGTAGCCGGCCAGCACGCCGTTCGGCAGGCTGTCGATCACACCCTTTTCGACCGCGGGGATGAACTCGCGAGGCACCACGCCGCCCTTGATGGCGTCGACGAACTCGAAGCCCTTACCGGCTTCTTGCGGCTCGATCGAGAACACGACGTGACCGTACTGACCCTTACCACCGGACTGACGCACGAACTTGCCTTCGACGTCGGACACCGACTTGCGGATCGTCTCGCGATAAGCAACCTGCGGCTTGCCCACGTTGGCTTCCACGCCAAACTCGCGCTTCATGCGGTCGACGATGATTTCCAGGTGGAGCTCGCCCATGCCGGAAATGATGGTCTGGCCCGACTCTTCATCGGTACGCAGGCGGAACGACGGATCCTCAGCAGCCAGACGGCCCAGCGCGATACCCATCTTTTCCTGGTCGGCCTTGGTCTTCGGCTCGACAGCCTGCGAGATCACCGGCTCCGGGAACACCATGCGTTCCAGCGTGATGATGCTGTCAGGGTCGCACAGGGTTTCGCCCGTGGTCACGTCCTTCAGACCCACGCAGGCCGCGATGTCACCAGCCAGAATTTCCTTGATTTCCTCACGCTGGTTGGCGTGCATCTGCAGGATCCGGCCGATACGCTCTTTCTTGCCGCGGACCGGGTTGTACACGGTAGCGCCCGACTGCAGCACGCCCGAATAAACGCGCACGAAGGTCAGTTGGCCGACATACGGGTCAGTCATCAGCTTGAAGGCTAGCGCCGAGAACTTCTCGTCGTCCGTACGTTGACGGGTGATCGGCTGATCATCTTCGTCCGTACCAGCCACCGGCGGGATGTCCAGCGGCGACGGCAGGAAGTCGATCACGGCGTCCAGCATGCGCTGCACACCCTTGTTCTTGAACGCGGTGCCGCACAGCATCGGCTGGATCTCGGTCGCGATGGTGCGCTTGCGGATCGCGAGCTTGATTTCTTCCTCGGTCAGGTCGCCCGTCTCGAGGTACTTGTTCATCAGCTCTTCGGTGGCCTCGGCAGCCGCCTCGACCATCTTCTCCCGCCATTCCTGGGCCACTTCGACCAGGTCAGCGGGAATCTCTTCGAAGGTGAACTTCATGCCCTGGGAAGCTTCGTCCCAGATGATGGCCTTCATCTTGAACAGGTCCACCACGCCCTTGAAGTTTTCCTCCGCGCCGATGGGGATGACCACGGGCACGGGGTTGGCCTTCAGGCGGGTCTTCATCTGGTCCACGACCTTGAAGAAGTTGGCACCCGTGCGGTCCATCTTGTTCACGAAGGCCAGACGCGGCACCTTGTACTTGTTGGCTTGGCGCCAGACGGTTTCCGACTGGGGCTGCACACCACCCACGGCGCAATAGACCATGCAGGCGCCGTCCAGCACGCGCATGGAACGTTCGACTTCAATGGTGAAGTCGACGTGCCCGGGGGTGTCAATGATGTTGAAGCGATGCTCAGGGTAGGACATGTCCATGCCCTTCCAGAAGCAGGTCGTCGCGGCCGACGTGATGGTGATGCCGCGCTCTTGCTCCTGCTCCATCCAGTCCATCGTGGCCGCACCATCGTGCACTTCGCCGATCTTGTGGTTCACACCGGTGTAGTACAGGATACGTTCCGTCGTCGTGGTCTTGCCGGCATCGATGTGCGCCGAGATACCGATATTGCGGTAGCGCTCGATGGGGGTCTTGCGGGACATGGTGTCACTCCAAATGCATGGAGCCGCCAGCGGGTTAGTAATAACCCGAGGCGGCCTGAGAGGTCTTGTTTAGAAACGGAAGTGCGAGAACGCCTTGTTGGCGTCTGCCATGCGGTGGACTTCGTCGCGCTTCTTCATCGCGCCGCCGCGGCCTTCCGAGGCCTCCAGCAGCTCGTTGGCCAGACGCTGAGCCATCGACTTCTCACCGCGCTTGCGGGCCGATTCCTTCAGCCAGCGCATGGCCAGGGCCATACGGCGGACGGGGCGAACTTCCACGGGAACTTGGTAGTTCGCACCGCCAACGCGGCGGGACTTCACTTCGACCATGGGCTTCACGTTGTTCAGCGCGATCATGAACACTTCCAGCGGGTCCTTGCCGGACTTCTGCTCGACTTGCTCCAGGGCGCCGTAAATGATGCGCTCTGCGACGGCCTTCTTGCCCGATTCCATGATGACGTTCATGAACTTGGACAGATCGACGCTGCCGAACTTCGGATCAGGCAGGATCTCGCGCTTGGGTACTTCGCGACGACGTGGCATGGGATTCTTCCTTCAATGCTTCAGTTGGTCAGGGCTTTCACCCCGCCGCGGATCACCACCAGACAGACAGGGGGATCCACTTACTCGGTGACCAGTGCACATGCATCTGGACCGCAACAATTCGGTGACCGACAGGCCACCAAGACCTTGGCTGATTAAGCCTTCTTTGGACGCTTCGCGCCGTACTTGGAACGCGACTGCTTGCGATCCTTCACGCCCTGCAGGTCCAGCGAACCGCGCACGATGTGGTAACGCACACCTGGCAGATCCTTGACACGACCGCCGCGCACCAGCACGACGCTGTGTTCCTGCAGGTTGTGGCCTTCACCGCCGATGTACGAGATGACCTCGAAACCATTGGTCAGGCGCACCTTGGCCACCTTACGAAGCGCCGAGTTCGGCTTTTTCGGGGTGGTGGTGTACACGCGGGTGCAGACGCCACGGCGCTGCGGGCACGACTGCATAGCCGGCGACTTGGATTTCGTCACCTCGGTCTCGCGACCGTGGCGAACGAGTTGATTGATGGTTGGCATAAGTAACTTGTTCCCGTTTGAAGTCACAACTTCAGCGGGCCTTGGGGATGCAACTCCGGCCCGAAATCGACCCATTGAGACCGATTTCACAAGCAACAAAAGCGCAGCACCTTGCGGCACCACGCTCGGATCAACACCACCCCGCACAGATAAGCGGCGTGAGGGCGCATCAAGACATGCTGAAGAGCCGGCGATTGTAGGCCAGTTCGATGCAACCACACAAGGCGCTATGCTCCGAGCCCCATGCCCGCCGCTGATTGCCCCCTCATGCACGCCCCGCAACCACCGCAGCAGCTCGTCAGCCCGGTGCTCGTTCTCGACACCCAGATCGTCATGGACTGGGTGGTGTTTGGCGAGGCAAGCCTGTCGCCACTCATCGATGATATCGAGAGCGGGCGCTTACGTTGGATCGCGACGCAGGCGATGAAGGGGGAATTGGTCCATGTCATTGCTCGCGGGGTGGCGGCATCCTACGCACCCGACCTGCAGCGAGTGAATGACGTGTTTTCCCGTCATTGCCAATTCGTCGAGGCCCCGATCCTGGGCATGGCGCGCCCCCGCTGCAGCGATCCAGATGATCAGAAGTTCATCGACCTGGCACTTGCGCAGTGCGCGCTCCAACCGACTTGCCTGATCTCTCGCGATCGCGCCGTGCTGAAAGTAGCCAGGCGGGCCGCCAAACTTGGGCTGGACATCCTGTCTCCGGGCGCTTGGCTGGCTCGGCGCTCCTCGTTGGACTGACCCAACAAGATCGCCGCGGTTTCAGGCAGCGCTAGAACGGAAAAAGGCTGCCGCCCCTTTCGGAACGGCAGCCTCTGACGGATGGAGATCCGTTCGGCTTATTCGGCCGAACCGCCCTCGCCCGGTTCCAGCGCAGCCAACTGCACCGACGCCAGCTCTTCGGCTTCCTGGATCGCGATGGAACGGCGCTCGGCGTCGTCCATCTCTTCCTTGGCACGGCGAGCCTGGTGGAAGGCCATGCCGGTACCCGCCGGGATCAGACGACCCACGATCACGTTTTCCTTCAGGCCGCGCAACTCGTCGCGCTTGCCCATGATCGCGGCTTCGGTCAGCACGCGGGTCGTTTCCTGGAACGACGCCGCAGAGATGAACGAATCCGTTGACAGCGAGGCCTTCGTGATACCCAGCAGCACGTCGGAGTGGGTGGCAATCATCTTGCCTTCACCGCGCAGACGGTCGTTGGTGTCCAGCAGCTCCGAGCGCTCGACTTGCTCGCCAGCGATGTAGGACGAGTCACCCGGGTTGGCGATCTGCACACGACGCAGCATCTGGCGAACGATCACCTCGATGTGCTTGTCGTTGATCTTCACGCCTTGCAGACGATAGACGTCCTGGACTTCGTCGACGATGTAGCGCGCCAGTTCCTCGATGCCCAGCAGGCGCAGGATGTCCTGCGGATCCGCCGGACCGTCGACGATCAGTTCGCCGCGGTTCACGACCTGGCCTTCGTGCACCAGGATGTTCTTTTCCTTGGGCACCAGCAGCTCGTGCTTGCGGCCTTCCGGATCAGTGATCTCCAGGCGAACCTTGCCCTTGGTCTCCTTGCCGAACGAGACCGTGCCAGTCTGTTCTGCCAGAGCACCCGCATCCTTCGGCGAACGGGCTTCGAAGAGCTCGGCCACACGCGGCAGACCGCCGGTAATGTCACGCGTCTTCTGACCTTCCACCGGGATACGTGCCAGCACTTCACCTGGGGCGAGGTCCTGACCGTCGCGGATCTGGATCAGCGAGCCGACCTGGAAGCCGATGGTCACCGAGTGATCGGTACCCGGGATCTTCACTTCCTGACCGTTCGCATCCAGCAGCTTGACCTGCGGACGAACCACCTTGGCTGCACCACGACGCTTCGGATCGATCACGACCAGCGTGGACAGACCCGTCACCTCGTCGACCTGCTTGGCCACGGTGACGCCTTCCTCGACGTTCTCGAACTTCGCCTGACCGGCGAATTCCGTGATGATCGGGCGAGTCAGCGGATCCCAGTTCGCCAGGATCGTGCCAGCCTTGATCGTCTGGTCGGCCTTGATGTTCAACAGGGCGCCGTAAGGCACCTTGTGACGCTCGCGCTCGCGGCCGTGCGGGTCGCTGATCACGATTTCGCCGGAACGCGAAATCACCACCAGGTCGCCCTTGCCGTTCGTGACGTAGCGCATCGTGGCGTTGAAGCCGATGATGCCGTCCGACTTGGCTTCGACGCTCGAGGCCACTGCCGCTCGCGATGCCGCACCACCGATGTGGAAGGTACGCATCGTCAGCTGCGTGCCCGGCTCACCGATCGACTGCGCGGCAATCACGCCCACAGCTTCACCGGTGTTGACCAGACCACCACGGCCCAGGTCGCGGCCGTAGCACTTCGCGCACAGGCCGAAACGCGTGCCGCAGGTCAGCGGCGTACGGACCTTGACCTCGTCCACGCCGGCAGCTTCCAGCACATCCAGCGTGTCTTCGTCGAGCATGCTGCCCGCGACCAGCAGGACCGACTGGGTCTCCGGATGCACCACATCAATCGCGGCCACGCGACCCAGGATGCGGTCACGCAAGGACTCGATCACCTCTCCGCCTTCCACCAGGGCGCGCATGTTGATGCCGTTGTCGGTGCCGCAATCGGATTCGGTCACGACCAGATCCTGCGTCACGTCCACCAGACGACGCGTCAGGTAGCCGGAGTTCGCCGTCTTCAGCGCCGTATCCGCCAGGCCCTTACGAGCACCGTGGGTGGAGATGAAGTACTGCAGAACGTTCAGGCCTTCGCGGAAGTTCGCGGTAATCGGCGTCTCGATGATCGAGCCATCCGGCTTGGCCATCAGTCCCCGCATACCCGCCAGCTGGCGAATCTGTGCGGCGCTACCGCGGGCGCCGGAGTCGGCCATCATGTAGATGGAATTGAACGACTCCTGCTCCACTTCCTTGCCGTGGCGGTCCAGGATCTTCTCCTTGGACAGCTGCGACATCATCACCTTGCCGACTTCGTCACCGGTCTTGCCCCAGATGTCGACGACCTTGTTGTAGCGCTCGCCGGCGGTCACGAGACCCGAGACGTACTGCTGCTCGATCTCCTTGACTTCCTTCTCGGCGCGGTCGATTAGCTCGGCCTTCTGCTTGGGCACGAGCATGTCGTCGATGGCGATCGAGATGCCCGCGCGGGTGGCCAGCTTGAAACCGGACTGCAGCAGCTTGTCTGCCAGCACCACGGTTTCCTTCAGGCCGCACTTGCGGAAGGAGGTGTTGATCAGGCGCGAGATTTCCTTCTTCTTCAGCGCCTTGTTGATGTTGCTGAACGGCAGACCCTTGGGCAGGATTTCCGACAGCAGCGCACGACCGACGGTCGTGTCCACCAGCTTGGTCTCGGGAACCCACTCGTTGGAATCCTTGTCCTTGACGTACTCGGTCAGACGGACACTGATCTTGGCGGTGATCTCCACGGCGCCGTTGTCCAGCGCACGGATCATCTCGGAAATGTCCGAGAACACCATGCCCTCGCCCTTGCCGTTGGTGCGTTCGCGGGTCGCGTAATACAGACCCAGCACCACGTCTTGCGACGGGACGATCGACGGTTCGCCGGAAGCCGGGAACAGCACGTTGTTGGAGGCCAGCATCAGCACGCGGGCTTCCATCTGCGCTTCGATCGACAGCGGCACGTGGACGGCCATCTGGTCACCGTCGAAGTCGGCGTTGAACGCCGCGCAGACGAGCGGATGCAGCTGGATGGCCTTGCCTTCGATCAGCACGGGCTCGAACGCCTGAATGCCCAGACGGTGCAGCGTCGGCGCACGGTTCAGCAGAACCGGATGCTCCTTGATGACCTCTTCCAGGATGTCCCAGACGACCGGGGTGCCGGATTCGACTTCCTTCTTCGCCGCCTTGATGGTGGTGGCGATGCCCATCGCCTCCAGACGCGAGAAGATGAAGGGCTTGAACAGCTCCAGCGCCATCAGCTTGGGCAGACCGCACTGATGCAGCTTGAGCGTCGGGCCCACGGTGATGACCGAACGACCGGAGTAGTCGACCCGCTTGCCCAGCAAGTTCTGACGGAACCGGCCGCTCTTGCCCTTGATCATGTCGGCCAGGGACTTCAGCGCGCGCTTGTTCGCGCCGGTCATGGCCTTGCCGCGACGACCGTTGTCCAGCAACGAGTCGACGGCTTCCTGCAGCATGCGCTTTTCGTTGCGCACGATGATTTCAGGTGCCTTCAGCTCGAGCAGACGGGCCAGACGGTTGTTGCGGTTGATGACGCGGCGATACAGGTCGTTCAGGTCAGAGGTCGCGAAGCGACCGCCGTCCAGCGGCACCAGCGGACGCAGGTCCGGCGGCAGCACAGGCAGAACTTCCAGCACCATCCAGTTCGGCTTGATGCCCGAACGTTTGAAGGCTTCCATCACCTTGAGGCGCTTGGAATTCTTCTTGATCTTCAGCTCGGAGCCGGTCATGTCGTTGCGCAGGCGATCGATCTCGACATCGAGATCCATCTCGGCCAGCAGCTTCTGGATGCCTTCGGCACCCATCAGCGCAACGAACTCGTCACCGTACTCGACACGCTTCGCGTCGTAGTCGTCCTCGGACATGATGCCGAATTTCTTCAGCGGGGTCATGCCCGGATCGACGATCACATACGCCTCGAAGTAGAGGACGCGTTCGATGTCACGCAGCGTCATGTCGAGCACCATGCCCAGACGCGACGGGAGCGACTTCAGGAACCAGATGTGGGCGCAGGGCGCGGCCAGGTCGATGTGACCCATGCGCTCGCGACGCACCTTGGTCTGGGTGACTTCAACGCCGCACTTCTCGCAGATCACGCCGCGGTGCTTCAGGCGCTTGTACTTGCCGCACAGGCACTCGTAGTCCTTGATCGGGCCGAAGATCTTGGCGCAGAACAGGCCATCACGTTCCGGCTTGAACGTCCGGTAGTTGATGGTCTCGGGCTTCTTCACCTCACCGAACGACCACGAACGGATCTTTTCGGGCGAGGCCAGCCCGATCTTGATCGCGTCGAAATGCTCGTCCGGGGTGAATTGCTTGAACAGGTCCAGCAAACCTTTCATGTGTCTCTCCTGTTCCTATGCTTAGTTGCGCTCGAGCTCGATGTCGATGCCCAGCGAACGAATTTCCTTCACCAGCACATTGAACGACTCGGGCATGCCGGCTTCGATCGAGTGCTCACCCTTGACGATGGACTCGTACACCTTGGTGCGGCCATTCACGTCATCGGACTTCACGGTCAGCATTTCCTGCAGGATGTACGAAGCGCCGTAGGCTTCAAGCGCCCACACTTCCATCTCACCGAAACGCTGGCCGCCGAACTGCGCCTTGCCGCCCAGCGGTTGCTGCGTGACGAGCGAGTACGGACCGGTCGAGCGGGCGTGCATCTTGTCGTCCACCAAGTGGTGCAGCTTCAGCACGTGCATGTAGCCGATCGTCGTCGGACGCTCGAAGCGTTCGCCGGTCCGGCCGTCATGCAGGAAGGCCTGGGTGCGGGTGGCCGTCAGTCCCTTGCGGGTGGCGATCTCTTCCGGATAGGCCAGTTGCAGCATCGCGCGGATTTCGCTTTCCTTCGCGCCGTCGAAGACGGGGGTGGCGAAGGTCACGCCGGTCGAGAGGTTCTTGGCCATGCCAAGGACTTCGTCGTCGGTCAGTTGAGCGATGTCTTCCGGTTTGCCACCGTTCTGGTTGAACAGCTCATCCAGGAACGAGCGCAGCTCAGCCACACGGGCTTCGCCTTGCAGCATGTCACCGATGCGTTGGCCAATCCCCTTGCCTGCCCAGCCCAGATGCACTTCCAGCACCTGACCCACGTTCATCCGCGACGGAACGCCCAGGGGGTTCAGCACGATGTCGGCAGGTGTGCCGTCGGCCATGTAGGGCATGTCTTCGATCGGGGTGATCTTGGACACAACGCCCTTGTTGCCGTGACGGCCGGCCATCTTGTCGCCAGGCTGCAGACGACGCTTCACGGCCAGGTACACCTTGACCATCTTCAGCACGCCAGCGGGCAGCTCGTCGCCTTGCGTCAGCTTCTTGCGCTTTTCTTCAAAAGCCAGGTCGAAGCTGTGACGGGTCTGCTCCAGCGAGTTCTTGATCGACTCCAGCTGGTTCGCGATCTCGTCCTCTGCGGGACGGATGTCGAACCAGTGGAACTTCTCGACCTCAGCCAGATAGTCCTTGGCGATGACAGTGCCCTTGGTGATCTTCTTCGGACCGCCATTGGCGACCTTGCCGATCAGCAGCTTTTCGATACGGTCGAACGCGTCGGCCTCAACGATACGCAGTTGGTCGTTCAGGTCCAGGCGGAAGCGCTTCAGCTCGTCGTCAATGATCTGCTGGGCACGCTTGTCGCGCTGGATGCCTTCGCGGGTGAAGACCTGCACATCGATCACGGTACCGTTGGTCCCCTGATCCACGCGCAGCGAGGTGTCCTTCACGTCGGACGCCTTCTCACCGAAGATGGCGCGCAGCAGCTTCTCTTCCGGCGTCAGCGTGGTCTCGCCCTTCGGTGTGACCTTGCCGACCAGCACGTCGCCCGGGTTGACTTCGGCACCGATGTACACGATGCCGGATTCGTCCAGACGAGCCAGTTGCTGTTCGCTCAGGTTCGGGATGTCGCGAGTGATTTCCTCGCTGCCCAGCTTCGTGTCGCGGGCCATCACCACCAGTTCCTCGATGTGGATCGAGGTGTAGCGGTCTTCAGCCACCACGCGTTCGGAGATCAGGATCGAGTCTTCGAAGTTGTAGCCATTCCAAGGCATGAACGCGACCAGCATGTTCTGGCCCAGAGCCAGTTCACCCAAGTCGGTCGAGGCGCCGTCGGCGATGATGTCTTCAGCGGCGACGCGGTCACCACGGTTGACGATAGGACGCTGATGGATGTTGGTGTTCTGGTTGCTACGCTGATACTTGATCAGGTTGTAGATGTCGACACCCACCTCGCCAGCCACGGTCTCGTTGTCGTTCACACGGATCACGATGCGGTTCGTGTCCACGTAATCGACGACGCCACCGCGACGGGCTGCCACCACGGTGCCGGAGTCCTTCGCGGCCACGCGTTCGACGCCGGTACCGACGAAAGCCTTTTCCGGACGCAGGGTCGGGACGGCCTGACGCTGCATGTTGGCGCCCATCAGCGCGCGGTTCGCATCGTCGTGCTCCAGGAACGGCACCAGCGAGGCCGCAACCGACACGATCTGCGTCGGCGCCACGTCCATGTACTGGATGCGTTCAGGAGAGGTCAGCACCGACTCGCCGTTTTCACGTGCGGAGACCAGTTCGTCGACCAGTTGGCCGCTCTCGTTCAGCGAGGCGTTCGCCTGGGCGATGACGTACTTGCCTTCCTCGATGGCAGACAGGTAGTCGATCTGGTTGGTCACCTTGGAGTCGACCACGCGGCGATACGGCGTCTCCAGGAAGCCGTACTCGTTGAGCTGGGCGTACAGCGCGAGCGAGTTGATCAGACCGATGTTCGGGCCTTCCGGCGTTTCGATCGGGCAGACGCGGCCATAGTGGGTCGGGTGCACGTCACGGACTTCGAAGCCGGCGCGCTCACGGGTCAGACCGCCCGGGCCCAGGGCCGAGACGCGACGCTTGTGCGTGATCTCGGAGAGCGGGTTGGTCTGGTCCATGAACTGCGACAGCTGCGACGCACCGAAGAACTCCTTGAGCGCCGCAGAGATCGGCTTGGAGTTGATCAGGTCGTGCGGCATCAGGGCTTCGGTCTCAGCCTGACCCAGACGCTCCTTGACGGCCTTCTCGATGCGGGCGAGGCCCGAGCGGTACTGGTTCTCCGCCAGTTCGCCGACGCAACGCACGCGACGATTGCCCAGGTGGTCGATGTCATCGACTTCACCGCGACCGTTGCGCAGCTCGACCAGGATCTTGACCACGTCGAGGATGTCCTCGTTGGACAAGGTCATCGCGCCTTCAGGAATGTCGCGGCCCACGCGGGCGTTGAACTTCATGCGGCCGACGCGCGACAAGTCGTACGTGTCTTCGCTGTAGAACAGGCGGTTGAACAGCGCTTCGACCGCATCTTCCGTCGGCGGCTCGCCGGGGCGCATCATGCGGTAGATCGCCACGCGCGCGGCCAACTGGTCGGCGGTTTCGTCCGAGGCCAGGGTCTGGCTGATGTACGCGCCTTCGTCCAGCTCGTTCGTGAACAGTGCCTGGATGTCCTTGATGCCAGCACCGCGCAGCTTCTTCAGCAGCGAATCGGTCAGTTCATCATTGGCCTTGGCAATGATCTCGCCGGTGTCCGGATCGACCATGTTCTTGGCCAGCAGACGGCCGAGCAGGAAGTCTTCCGGCACGGTCACATGCTGCGTGCCGGACTGCTCCAGCTGACGCACATGGCGGGCGGTGATGCGCTTGTCCTTCTCGACGATGACCGCACCGCTCTTGTCGGTGATGTCAAAGCGAGCAACTTCACCCTTCAGGCGTTCGGCCACGAACTCCATCTGGGCGCCCGAATCCATCAGGCGGAAATTGTCGAAGACGAAGAAATGCGCCAGGATCTGCTCGGGGTTCAGACCGATGGCCTTGAGCAGAATCGTGACCGGCATCTTGCGGCGGCGGTCGACGCGGAAGTACAGGATGTCCTTCGGGTCGAACTCGAAGTCCAGCCAGGAGCCGCGGTACGGAATGATGCGCGCAGAGAACAGCAGCTTGCCGGACGAGTGGGTCTTGCCCTTGTCGTGTTCAAAGAACACGCCGGGCGAGCGGTGCAGCTGCGAAACGATGACACGCTCGGTGCCATTGATGATGAACGAGCCGTAGTCGGTCATGAGCGGCACTTCGCCCATGTAGACCTCTTGCTCCTTGATCTCCTTGACCGTCTTGGGCTGTGGGCTTTCCCGGTCATAGATGATCATCTGCAACTTTGCGCGCACGGCGGCGGCAAAGGTCAGACCGCGCTGCTGGCATTCGCGAACGTCGAATGGCGGCTTGGCGATGTTGAATTCGAGGAATTTCATTTCCACGAACCCGTTGTGCGACACGATGGGGAACGTGGACAGGAAGGCGGCTTGGAGGCCTTCCGGTTTGCGCTTCAGCGGAGCGACGTCTTTCTGCAGGAAGGCGACATATGAGTCCTTCTGCATCGTCAGCAAGTAGGGAACGTTGAGCACGCTCACGCGCTTGCCGAAGCTCTTGCGGATACGCTTGCGCTCGGTGTAGCTGTAGGGGGTTGCTTGCGCCATAAACACTCCGTGTCGAGCGCGCCCCTGGCCGCGAGGCGCGCTGCGTCGGCGACTGGCTGTTCGGGCATTGCACCCGAAGCTTGGTGGTTGGCCACTACCAACCGCTGGCGGACAACCCCGGCAGCCGGACGGGACCCATGAGGCGTTGCACCTCTGCAACCCTGGCATCCCGCACGACCGGACCGCGGCCCGACCAAACCGTTCTCTGCAGTCGGATCAGAGAACACTTGAAAGAACCGCACATGATACAGCACGATGCTTTCAGGTGCGCTTTGTCAACCTGAAATGCCCCGGGGATTACCCCGAGTGGGCGCTGCAAAAACCAGCCACCCTGAAACGAGGAAAGGGGAGGCCCCATGGGACCACCCCTCTCGTCGACAGGAGCCGAGCGGCAGAACCGCCCTCGCTCCACAAGGTCTTACTTGAGTTCGACCTTGGCGCCGGCTTCTTCCAGCTTCTTCTTGGCAGCTTCGGCGTCGGCCTTGGAGATGCCTTCCTTGACGGGCTTCGGAGCGCCGTCGACCAGGTCCTTGGCTTCCTTCAGACCCAGGCCGGTGATTTCGCGCACGGCCTTGATGACGGAGACCTTGTTGGCGCCGGCTTCGGTCAGCACCACGTTGAACTCGGTCTTCTCTTCGGCGGCAGCAGCACCGCCGGCGGCGGCGCCACCAGCAGCGGGAGCAGCCATCGAAGCGGCGGACACGCCAAACTTCTCTTCAATTGCCTTGACCAGATCGTTCAGTTCCAGAACGGTCATGCTGTCCAGGGCAGCCAGGAAAGCGTCTTTATCGAATGCCATGATAGTTTCCTAAAAACAGATAGATTGCTTGCGCAGGGGTTGCGTCGGTCAGGCAGCGGCCGGAGCTTCGGCCGGGGTTTCGGCTTCGGCGCCGCCACCCTTTTGCTGAGCCAGAGCTGCCAGCACGGCCGCGGTGCGTTGCACCGGCGACAGCAGCAGGCCAGCGATCTGCGACAGCAGCACTTCCTTGCTCGGGACCGAAGCCAGCGCCTTCACGCCGGCGACATCCAGAGCCTTGCCACCGTAGGCGCCGCCCTTGATGACGAGCTTGTCGTTGGTCTTGGCAAAGTCAGCGATGACTTTGGCAGCCGCGACAGCATCTTCCGAAAAGCCGTAGATCAGCGGACCGACCATGGCCTCCGAGGCGGCCTCGAACGAGGTACCGGCGACGGCACGACGGGCCAGGGTGTTCTTCAGCACATGAAGATAAACACCCTTGGCACGCGCATCGACGCGCAGCTTGTTCAAGGCTTCCACGGTGAGGCCACGGTACTCGGCCAGCGCCAGCGTCTGCGACTTGGCAGCTTGCGCTGCCACGTCCGACACAACGGCTGCCTTCTCGTTGCGATTGAGACTCAAGGTCTACTCCTCACATTACGCCCTTGAAGCAGCGACGAATCGCCACCGCGCGGGCACCGGATTCAGCGACCTTCTGTCAGGAAACTTCCCCAGAGAACCGGGACAGCAAACCTTTCAGCGGGACCGCCATCTGCGCTGGCCGACGACCGGGTCGTCGATTAAGCGATCACCCCAAACTGCGGGAGCTCACGCCAGCGGTCTTGGATGACCTGGACTCGAATCGACCGACAGACCCGGCGCCTGGAAGCGCCAAGCCAGCCAGCCGGCAGAAGAAGGCCCGCAAGGACAGACTTCCATCGAGCCTCAGCCCACCAATTCATCAGCGCAACGCCAGACTCGCGTCGCACCTCATTTGAGTTCAGCCGGAGGCAGAGTCTTAGGCGGCTGCCGTGGCATTGACCGTTGCGACGTCCACACGAGCACCCACGCCCATGGTCGACGACACAGCGATCTTGCGCAGGTAGATGCCCTTGCTCGACGCCGGCTTGGCCTTGTTCAGGGCCTCGATCAGCGCGCGCAGATTGCCTTCCAGCTTGTCGGTGTCGAACGAACGACGGCCGATCGTGCCGTGGATGATGCCGGCCTTGTCAACGCGGAACTGGACTTGACCAGCCTTCGCGTTCTTGACAGCGGTGGCGACGTCCGGGGTCACGGTGCCGACCTTCGGGTTCGGCATCAGGCCACGCGGGCCCAGGATCTGACCCAGGGTACCGACAACACGCATGGTGTCGGGCGAGGCGATCACGACGTCGAAGGGCATGTCGCCCGCCTTGACGCGCTCAGCCAGGTCTTCCATACCGACGACGTCAGCACCAGCGGCACGGGCTTCTTCAGCCTTGGCACCTTGGGCGAACACGGCGACACGGGTGGTCTTGCCGATGCCGTTGGGCATCACGACCGCGCCACGAACCACTTGATCCGACTTCTTCGCATCGACGCCCAGTTGAATGGACACATCGATGGCTTCATCGAACTTGGCGGTTGCGCAGTCCTTGACCAGGTTCAGCGCATCGCTCAGCGGATACAGCTTGGTCGACTCGACCTTGCCCTGAAGGGCTTTTTGACGCTTGGTCAGCTTGGCCATGTCAGACACCCTCCACGATGATGCCCATCGAACGGGCAGAGCCAGCGATGGTGCGAACGGCAGCGTCCATGTCGGCGGCCGTCAGGTCTTTTTGCTTGGTCTTGGCGATCTCTTCCAGCTGGGCACGGGTCAGTTTGCCGACCTTGTCCAGATGGGGACGCTGCGAACCCTTGTCGATCTTCGCTGCCTTCTTGATCAGCACGGTCGCCGGAGGCGACTTGATCACGAAGGTGAAGCTCTTGTCCGCGAAGGCGGTGATCACGACCGGCAACTTGAGGCCCGGCTCATAGCTCTGCGTTTGGGCGTTGAACGCCTTGCAGAATTCCATGATGTTCAGACCACGCTGACCCAGCGCGGGACCGACCGGAGGCGACGGATTCGCCTTGCCAGCCGGGATTTGCAGCTTGATGAAGCCGATAATCTTCTTGGCCATACTTTCTCCTGAAAGCGATGCAACGGCCTCGCCGCATCACCTGAGTGCCAGCGCAAGGGGCTCGGACGCGAGTCCTTACCCTTGCTCCTCTTGTCCGCCTCTCGTTGCGGACTGGTTACGGAGAGCTTTGTGACTCGCGCCACCGAGCGCTCTCACACTCGTGTTTCACTGTCCGGAAAGACCAAAGGCGGCATACGCCGCCAAATGGCCCCTCAGCAGATCAGACCTTTTCGACCTGGGCGAAGTCAAGCTCCACCGGCGTCGCACGACCGAAGATCGTGACCGACACGCGCAGCTTCGACTTGTCGTAGTTGACTTCCTCGATGCTGCCGTTGAAGTCGGTGAACGGACCTTCCTTGACACGGACGATCTCGCCAACCACCCACTCCACCTTCGGGCGCGGCTTGTCCACACCTTCTTGCATCTGGTTGACGATCTTCATGACCTCGGCTTCCGAAATCGGAGCCGGGCGATTCTTGGCGCCACCGACAAAGCCAGTCACCTTCGAGGTGTGCTTCACCAAGTGCCAGGTGTCGTCTTCCATCACCATCTCGACCAAGACGTAGCCAGGGAAGAAGCGACGTTCGGTCACGGCCTTCTTGCCGTTCTTCAACTCAACGACTTCCTCGGTCGGCACCAGGATGCGACCGAACTTGTCTTGCATGCCGGCGCGATCAATGCGCTCGCGCAGATTGCGCTCGACAGCCTTCTCCATGCCGGAATAGGCATGCACCACATACCAGCGCTTGGGCAGGCCTGCGGGGGCGGTCGACTCGGTCGCAACGACGTTTTGATCTTCGCTCATCTCGGTCCTATCTGTTGCCGCTGCTCAGCGCTTCCAACCCAGGATCAGGTCGTACAGCACCCATTCCAGCGTCTTGTCGGTGAGCCAAAGGAAGAGCGCCATCACCACCACGAATGCGAAGACATACAGCGTCATCTGGGTGGCTTCCTTGCGGGTCGGCCAGACGACCTTCTTCACTTCCTTGATCGAATCCTGACCATAGGCGATCAGCGACTTGCCGGACTCCGAGGTGAAGAACGCACCGGCCGATGCGACCAGCAGCGCCAGCAGTGCGCCCCATTGGACCCACGGACCTTGCTTACTCAGTGCATAGAACGCCACGAGCGCCGCCACCAACAGCAGCACGGCGCCGGCCAACTTGGCCTTGTCGGCGCCCGTCGTCACTGTTTCGACTTGAGGATTGGACATTGAACTCACTTCCCAGCCGCATCATCTGCGGCGGCATTTGTTCGACTGGAACAGCTCCAGCGAACCCACCAGCAGCAAAGCCCGCCGAGATAACTCCCGCGGGCTTGGCTTGACCACTAGAACCAGCGTTCGATCAACGTTCGCTGGCAGGGGCAGAGGGTCTCGAACCCCCAACCTTCGGTTTTGGAGACCGACGCTCTGCCAATTGAGCTATGCCCCTGTGGTCTCTAACTAAATTACTCGATGATCGTCGCCACGACGCCCGAGCCGACGGTGCGACCGCCTTCACGGATAGCGAAGCGCAGACCTTCTTCCATGGCGATCGGAGCGATCAGCTTCACGGTGATGCTGACGTTGTCGCCAGGCATGACCATTTCCTTGTCCTTCGGCAGCTCCACGGCACCGGTCACGTCCGTGGTACGGAAGTAGAACTGGGGACGGTAGTTGTTGAAGAACGGGGTGTGACGGCCGCCTTCTTCCTTGCTCAGAACATAGATCTCAGCAGTGAAGTGGGTGTGCGGCTTGATCGAGCCGGGCTTGGCCAGCACTTGGCCGCGCTCGACGTCTTCACGCTTGGTGCCGCGCAGCAGGATGCCCACGTTGTCGCCCGCTTGACCTTGGTCCAGCAGCTTGCGGAACATTTCCACGCCGGTCACGGTGGTCTTCTGAACATCGCGGATGCCGACGATTTCGATTTCTTCGCCGACCTTGATGATGCCGCGCTCGACGCGACCGGTCACCACGGTGCCACGACCAGAGATCGAGAACACGTCTTCCACCGGCAGCAGGAACGCGCCGTCCACAGCACGCTCAGGCGTGGGGATGTACGAGTCCAGCGCATCGGCCAGCGCCATGATCGCGCCTTCGCCCAGCTCGCCCTTGTCGCCTTCCAGCGCCAGCTTGGCCGAACCCTTGATGATCGGGGTGTCGTCGCCAGGGAAGTCGTACTTGCTCAGCAGCTCGCGGACTTCCATTTCCACCAGCTCCAGCAGCTCGGCGTCGTCCACCATGTCGCACTTGTTCAGGAAGACGATGATGTACTTCACACCGACCTGACGTGCCAGCAGGATGTGCTCGCGGGTCTGGGGCATCGGGCCGTCAGCGGCCGAGCACACCAGGATCGCGCCGTCCATCTGCGCCGCACCGGTGATCATGTTCTTCACATAGTCAGCGTGTCCGGGGCAGTCCACGTGGGCGTAGTGGCGGTTGGCCGTCTCGTATTCCACGTGTGCGGTATTGATCGTGATGCCGCGCGCCTTTTCTTCCGGGGCCGCATCGATCTGGTCGTAGGCCTTCGCTTCGCCGCCGAACTTCGCAGCCAGCACGGTCGCGATCGCAGCCGTCAGCGTGGTCTTGCCATGGTCAACGTGACCAATCGTGCCCACGTTCACGTGCGGCTTGGTACGTTCAAACTTGCCTTTTGCCATCTTGCGCTCCTGGCGATCAGATCAAGAAACGGGATACAGAAAAGAGGTGGTGCCCATGACGCGGATCGAACGCGTGACCTCTCCCTTACCAAGGGAGTGCTCTACCACTGAGCCACATGGGCATCGACACAGGATTGATGACGTTATCAGCAAACCTGTGTCGATTTCTCGACAACACCTTCAACTTCCGTTGGAGCGGGAAACGGGAATCGAACCCGTGTCATTAGCTTGGAAGGCTAAGGTTCTACCATTGAACTACTCCCGCCCGGGAGTTTTCCAATCTCAACAACCGCTCCGACTGCGAAGCGGATCACCGCTCCGAGCCATCGCATTTGTTTCGCCTTGGTGGAGGAGGCTGGATTCGAACCAGCGTACGCGTTAGCGGGCAGATTTACAGTCTGCTGCCTTTAACCACTCGGCCACCCCTCCGAGGCGAGCCCACGACTATAGCAGCGTTCATTCGCCACGCAAACACTTTTTGCAGGCAATTGATGAGGCGTGCGAGTTTCGTGCATCGCACCTACATCCTCTATCACGCCGAATTGCCTGAACTCATGAATCGCTGACCGTTTCGCAGCAACCAGCCCACCCCCACCAACCGACACCATGCCCGCCAAGTAGCCGCCTTTCGCTAATACCAATTAGCGACCAAGTCGCCACACGCGCTCCCCACCTCGACCGCACACGCCTTCTCGCAGCGAAAACCGCCAGACACCGCTGTCCATCGCGGTCGTGAGCCTGCCACAGCAGGGAAAACACGGCCCTTGAACTGGTAGCAAAGTGGCACTACCGGCCGTTATAGTGGCATGGCATTGGTTGTATTAGAGGTGTATTCGGGGGCGCCGGCGGAATGCCACTCTGGGATGGGTGTCGTGATTCGGGTGCCAAGTCTTCATCCTGGCCGTCCAGATCCATCGGCCACTCGAGGAGCAGTTCATGAAGGTCAACAAGACCCCAATCGCGGCAGCCGTGACGCTGACGCTGATGAGCGCAGCGTTCGCCGTCCATGCGCAACAGGCGGAACAAGCCGCCAAACCGGCCGACAGCACGCAACTGGAACAGGTGGTGGTCACCGGGATCCGTGCATCGCTGCAGTCCGCCGCCGCCATCAAGAAAAATGCCAGCGCCACGGTCGACGCCGTCTCCGCCGAAGACGTGGGCAAGCTGCCCGACTCGGACGTGGGTCAGGCGCTGGGTCGCATTCCTGGCATTTCGGTGGGGCGGGACTTCGGCGTGGGCGCGTCGGTGTCCATCCGCGGCACCGATCCGCAGATGACCTACACCACGCTGAACGGCCAATCCGTCGCCTCAACCGGCTGGTATGACCAGAAGGCCATCGACCGCTCGTTCAACTATTCCCTGCTCCCCTCCGAGCTCATCGGCGGCATGGAGGTCTACAAGACTTCCCAGGCCGACCTGACCGAAGGCGGCATCGGCGGCACGGTGATCGTGAAGACCCGCAAGCCGTTGGACATGGACCCCAATGCCGCGTTCTTCAGCGTGAAGAGCGGCAAGGGCACCGTCAGCAAGGACTGGAACAAGGAGGTCTCAGGCCTGTACAGCTGGCGCGACAGCAGCAAGATGTTCGGCGTGCTGGTGGCAGGCGCACTCGAAAAGGGTGACTACATGCGCCGCGGCATTGAGGCCGACGGTCGCTGGTCGGGCGACGTGACACCGGGCACCTTCGTGCAGGAGCGCGAGCGCAAGGCGCTGAACGTCAGCCTGCAGGCCCGCCCGGCGCAAGGCGTCGACCTGGGCTTGACCTACACCCGCCTGGAATACGACGCCGACGCGTCCAACACCACGCATTACCTGTTCACGCTGCAGGACCCAGGCAAGGGTTACGCCAACACCAACGCCTGCGTCCAACCGAATCCGGATCCGGCGCTGCTGTGCCAGAAGACCAGCATTGACGCTGCCAACGCGACCAGCACCTTCCTGCAGACCTGGGCCCGCGCGGCCAAGATGACCTCGGACACCCTGGTGCTTGACGGCTCGTTCAAGGGCAACGGCTTCAAGGTCGAAGGCGTCGCCGGCACCACGAAGGCCGACGGCGGCACCTCGCTGACCACCAACTACAGCTACCTCGGATGGGGCAACGCCCCCGGCCTGCCGAAGTGGTACGGCACGACCGACGCCACCGGCAAGACCGTGTCGATCAATCCGGGGCATGACATGACGGTCGGACTGGGCAACCTGCCCGCCACCTCGTCGCCGGAGTCCTGGGCCACCGCGCGCGGCCCCAACAAGGACAAGGAAGACTACGCACAGGCCGATGTCACCATCGACATGGACTGGAACTTCCTGACCGCCTTCAAGGCCGGCGTCCGGGCCACCAAGCACACTTTCACCAAGGACGAGTACCGCCCCACCTTCGTGACCACGCCGGTGACCGCGTCCACCGACAGCCTGTTCAGCGGCACCATCCCGATGGGCACCCCGGGCTGGAGCGTGCCCAAGCCCAATCTGGGCGCCATGTTCGCGCTGGCCAATGCCAACGTGGCCAGCTGGATCCAATCCCGCGGCGGCTACGGACAGATCGAGGAGAAGAACACCTCGCTGTACGGCATGTTCAACTTCGAGAAGGACGCGCTGCACGGCAACTTCGGCCTGCGCTACATCCGCACCAAGGCGAGCAACGAGGCCTACATCTTCGACGGCACGCCGCTGGCCACCGGCGACGTGGCACAGAACATCGGCTGGAGCACCAACAAGCAACGCAACAGCGCGTCCTACAACGACGTCCTGCCGAGCCTGAACCTGGTGTATGACCTCAACCGCAACACCTTGCTGCGCCTGGCTGCCTCCAAGGCGATCACCCGCCCGAACTACGACAACATGTTCGCCGGTGCCACCCAGGGATGGCAGGACGGGGTGAACAACAACGAGACGGTCAACTACGGCTCACCCAGCCTGAAGCCGATGTCGTCCAAGCAGTTCGACCTGGGCATCGAGTACTACTACGGCCGTGGCAATCTGGTCTCGGCCAGCTACTTCCACAAGACGATCGACAACTTCATCACCACCGACACGCTGATCAATCAGAAGATCGGCCTGGTCAGCCCGGACACGAACGTCGACAACTGGACGGTGAATCGCTACATCAATGCCGGCGGCGGCAAGATCAACGGCATCGAGACCCAGATCAACCATGCTTTCAACAACGGCTTCGGCGTGGTGGCGAACTACACCTACACCGATGCCAAGGCACCGGCGACCAGCTACCAGGACGAGCTGAATGTCTTCACGCTGTCCTCCAAGCACAACGTGAACCTTGTGGGCTACTGGGAAGACCAGGTCTACTCCGCGCGTCTGGCCTACAACTGGCGCTCGAAGTACATGGTTCGCGAGACCGGCTACTACGGCAACCGCATGCATGACGACTACGGCACGCTGGACCTGAGCATGGGCTGGAACATCACGCCCAAGCTGCGCCTGTCCTTCGACGCGATCAACCTGCTGAAGGAAGACGACGTCCAGTACGGCGCGGCGGCTTCGGGCACCACGCTGCGGCAGTCGCTCAAGGGCGGCTATCCCGCCTGGTCCTTCATGGGTGAAACGACCTACCGTGTCGGCCTGAGCGCGAAGTTCTGAGCAAGCGTTCCTGAACGCGTCATTCGGGGCCGAAGCCTCGAGCAAAGCCCGGCACCACGCCGGGCTTTTTCGTTTCGGACGGCAAGCCGGAACGCACCCGGCATCCGCATCCTCAGCGCCCTCACCTGCCCCTTCGGACCGATCGACGTCGAGCGCCTGCAGCCGCCCCCAGGCGCAAAAAAGCCCGGTCGAATGCCGGGCTGAATTCACTGCGGCAGCGGTTGTGCGCGTCAGAAGTCGACGAAGGTGTTCACCGTCAGGCGCCCGCGTCGTGGATCGTCTCGAATGCTCATTCCGGGATTGATGCAGGCGGTGTGCAACAGCCCGCCGCTATAGACCACCAGCCGATTGAAACGCGCGGGCACCATGCCCAGGAACTGGAAGTGCTGGTCGGAGTCATCGAAGTAACGCGGCGGAGGCGGCCGTCGTTCGATCTCGGCGCGATAGGCCTGCGCGTAGCGATCCTTGGTCTGCGGCGTGATCTGCTGCAGCCCGGTCGCGATGTGGCGATAGAAGCCGGTCCCGCCATGCTCCGCACCGCAGAGATACAGCAGCGCCGCCATGTGATGCGGCGTGCTGGAATCGAAATGCGGCGTGCGCTGAAGCGGCCCCAACGAAGCCGGCGCCACCGTGGTCAACGAGAACATGCAGGGCGTCTTGCGCAACGGCAACGCCTCATCGACCCCGAAATTCAGCTTGATCAGCGGATCCAGCAGCGCCCCCAGCGCCTGTGAATAGGCAGACGGTGCGGTCGCGCGCATGCCGGGGTAGCCCTTACCCTCCGCTACGCCGGGGCAGGTCTCGAACGGACTGGCGCAGGCGGCCTCCACCAGCGCCTGCGGATCTTCCAGGAAATCGTCAATCAGCAGCACCTGGTGCTCGCCGATCTGCAATGACTGGACATCGGGCGGCATCCGGATGGAGAACGATGAACTCATGACCAGAACCTGTCGCGGTGATTCGAGTGGACGGGAGGAGCGCCTGCGGGCCTCATCGACAGGCGTCGACGGCCACATTGTCAGCGCGGCAATGCAGGACGTCTTGCAGGTTCACACCTTGATGTAGATCCGACGCGCATCCATCAGACGCACCACCGCCCACCACACCCCGACGAAGACCAGCGCAAACGCAAGCGACCGCCCCTCGGGCCCCACGATCGACGCCAGCCAGCCGAAGCCGTGCGCATAGAGCGGCGCCATCCCACCGGATCCCTCCAGGACCACGGTGCAGATCCACGCGCCGGCATAGGCGGCAATCGCATTCACCCCAAAACTGCGGAACAGCGCCGGCCAGCCGCGGGCATCGATCAATGCATGCGCGAGCCACAGCGCCATCGCGGCCAGCCCGCCGGTCCACAGCACAAACGCGGGCGTCCACAGGTTCTTGTTGATCGGCATGAGGCCCGACGCATCCAGGCCCCAGCCCATCGATGCCGACACCGCCGCAAGGATCGCGAGCTGGCGCAAGTCGCCTTGACGCAACGCCTCCCCGCATCGCCAGCCCAGCAAGGTGGTGGCCAGCGCACCGAGGGTCGACACGATGCCCTCCGGATCGTGCCCCAGCCCCGTCACCGGATCCCATTCATAGCCATGCGGGCCCAACAGCCAGGCATCGACCCGACTGGCGATATTGCTCGCCTTGTCCAGTGGACCGCCCCACAGCAGCAGCGCGCCATAGCCGACCAGCAGCAGCGCCAACCACGCCCACTGGCCGCGTGCACGCCAGTGCAGGGCGATCAACCCCACCAAGCCAAAGCACAGCCCGATGCGCTGAAGCACGCCGGGGATGCGGAAGGCCGGACGGTCCAACACCCACCAGGCCAGCGCATGCAGCGCCACGCCGAGCAACAGAATGCGCAGGGCACGGACGACCACGGTGCGTCGCAAGCCGGTGGCGTGGCCGGTCTCCATCCGCGCGCCCATCGCCAAGGACAGCGACACGCCCACGATGAACAGGAAGAACGGAAACACCAGATCGGTCGGCGTCCAACCGTGCCAAGCGGCGTGCTCCAACGGTGCGTAGACGTGACCCCAATCGCCGGGGTTGTTGACCAGCAGCATCGCCGCAACCGCCAGGCCGCGGAGCGCATCCACCGACGCAAGGCGTTTGGGCATCGAGCTCATGAATTCTTCTTCCTCAGACCGCAGCGCGCTCACACGTCGCAGCGGCTCTCCAACGCCGGCTGTGCGGGCGGCACGGCGTCGAGCCTCGTCACACCGGTTGTGCGCCATTGCGTCACCTGCGCCTCGACCTGGGCCGGCGTGAGGACCACATCCTTTGCATGCAGCACCCAGTCGACATCCTGTTCATACACCCGAGGGGCGCCGCCCTGCGGCAGCGGCCCATTCGGCGAGAACCACAGGTTGAAGTTGATCGACATCGGCACCACCGGATAGTTGCGCCCGCCATGCTCGCTGATCGGCCGACCGTCCAGGAACCACCGGGTCCGGCCGTCCGCCACCTGGATCACCAGCGTGTGCCAGTCCCGCCCCGCGGCACCCAATGCGCCAAATTCCTCATGCTGCTGGTTGTAAGCCAGCCAGGGATCCAGCCGCACCGTCTGCCAGGTGATGCCGTAAAGCCGCGTCTTGTCGCTGCCCCAGCCGCCGTTCGGCAGGTATTCCCAGTCCAGCTCACTGAACTCCGGATCAAAGTCGAATCGCAGCGGGCTCACCGCATAGAAGGTCTGGATGACCGGATCTCCGTCCGCACCCGACACCGGTTGATCGCTGAAGCGCACCCGCGCCGCATAGGTGCCGGCCAGATATTTGCGCTGATGGCAGAGTTGCACCTGCGTCGTGCCGGCGCCCGTGCCGTCGGTGGCCGCACGCAGGCGAAGCCAGCGTTGGCCGCGATGCCGAGGGTCGTCCACCAGGCTCACGCCTTCGACTGACCAGCGTGCGCCGGCAATGCCTGGATGGCCTGCCGCCGTGCGGGCCGTCCATCCCTGCCGCCAGAGCGCAGCCGTGTCGGTGTAGTCAAAGTCGTCGAAGAACATGGGCGCGGCCTGCGCCTGGGCCTGCGCAGGCGCGATCGCGGGCGCACTCGACGCCGCCGTCGAACGGCCCGAAGTCGCAGTCGCAGTCGCAGTCGAAGTCGAAGTCGAAGTCGAAGTCGCAGTCGCAGTCGAAGTCGAAGTCGAAGTCGAAGTCGACTCTGCAGCAGTTGCCGCTGCGGCCCACGCTGACGCGCCACCCATCGCTGCCGCCAGGGCGAGGCCAACCGCACCCACGACCGCACGCGCGGTGAATCGGTCGCTCCTCATGGCGCGCTTTTCACCACATCCTGCTCAGCGACGTCGGCAGTCTGCGACGGCGCAGCAGCACCGGGCAGCCGCACAAACAGCAAGAGCAGGAACGCCGGCACGCCGCAGGCGATGGTCCACAGGAAGAAGCGCTCATAGCCCATGGCGATCTGGATGTCGCCGCTGATGGTCTTCGAGAAGATGAAGCCCAGCTGCATCACGCCCGAGCCCAGCGCGTAGTGCGCGGTCTGGTACTTGCCCGGTGCCACCGCCTGCATGATGTAGAGGATCATCCCGACGAAGCCGAAGCCATAGCCGAACATCTCCACCGCCACGGCGCCGCCCACATGCCACAGGTCGTGCGGCAGGGTGGTGGCGAGGTAGTAGAAGGTCACATTGGGCACCGCCATCGCAACGATCAGCACCGGCATGGCCCGGCGCAGGCTGAGCCAACTGGTGAAATAGCCGCCCAGGATGCTGCCCAGCAAAAAGGCACCGGTCCCGACCGTGCCGTAGATGCCACCAACCTGCTCGGTGCTCAGCCCCAGGCCGCCCTTGTCGCGCGCCTCGATCAGGAACAGCGGGCCGATGGTCTGCACCTGGCCTTCAGCGAAGCGGAACATCATGATGAACAGGATGGCCATGCCGATGCCCGGCTTGCGCAGGAAGTCCTCGATCACCGCCCGCAGCGTCTTCCACACCCCCGAGGCGGTGAGGTCGGCATGATCGGTATTGAGCGCGCCGGGCAAGGCATAGGCGTTGTAGGCCGCCAGCACGAACAGCAGCACCGCCAGCAGGCCGAAGATCACCGACCAGGCGTTCATCACGCCCATCGCCCGCTCCAGATGGCCGGCCAGCACCAGCAACCCACCCAGCGTCAGGAACTTGGACGCATTGAAGAACGCGCCCTGCCAGCCGGCATAGGCCGCCTGCTGCTTGTCGTCCAGCGAGGCCATGTAGAGCCCGTCGCAGGCAATGTCATGGGTGGCCGACGAATAGGCCAGCAGGAACAGCACGCCGATGCTGGCGGCAAACCACATCGGCAGCTGCAGTGCCAGCACCATCAGTGCCAGCCCCGCCGCGCCGGTGAACTGCATCGACACCACGATCAGCTTCTTGCTGCGGGCCAGCTCCAGGAAGGGGCTCCACAGCGGCTTGAAGGCCCAGGCCAGTCCGAGCACGCCGGTCCAGCGCGCGATCTGGTCATTCGGCACCCCCATGTTCTTGAACATCAGCCCCGCGATCAACATGACCACGAAGAATTGCATGCCCTGCACAAAGTAGAGGCTGGGCACCCAGCGGATCGGCGAACGCGGGGAGGTCATGGTGGGGTCCTCGTCTCGAAAGTGGGTGGCGTGGTCGGGGGCGTGCTCAGGGTCGGACTCGGCATCGGCGTGATGGACCGCTCGTCCGCAGCCGCATCCGGCCGACGTCGAGGGGCGAGGCACAACGGCACCGCCGCACGCCGCGCCGGGGCGACGATGCGGGAGACCGACAGTGCGCCGAGGTGCACGTCCGTCTCAGTTCAGCGTCACGGGCGACTGGCCGGCGGCCGGTGCAGCGCCCTGTAGCCAGCCCTTGAGCGCCGCCAGCGCGCCATCGGCATAGCCCCAGCTCACCACCGTCGGCGCCGCCACATCCAGCGCCTGGAACGGATTCCACAGCACCAGATGCAAGTCCGGTGTCCACCGCCGGGCCTGCTCGCCGTAGCGCGCCCGGTGGGTGGACACCACGATGTTGAGCCGCCCATCCGATGGCAGCGAAGTCCAGTCCAGCGCGGCAATGTCGTGCAGCGCCACGAACTCGACATCCCGATGGCCGTCGAACAGCGCGCGGGCCTGCGCACCGGTCGGGCCCGCCTCGGACACGCCGTCGGTCGGCACCAGGTCCTGCACCAGCACCCGCAGCGGCTGATCCAGGCCCGGGGGAAGCGCGCCGCGCAAGGCGCTCAGCCCGGCAGCCCAGGCGCGGCGCATCAGCGCGTCGTCCGCGTCGCGCTGGGCGCCTTGGTAATCGTCGAATCGCACCGGATAAGCCCGCGCCATGCGGTCCAGACGCGCTGCCGACTGCCGCACCCGCTCCGCGGTCAGCGCGCCACTGCCCAGCGCCTCATGAAGCGCCTGGATCGACTGCGCCTGCTCGTCCAGCGAGCCTTGGGCCAGGATCATGTCCGCACCGGCGTTGATGGCCAGCACGGCGGCCTTTGCATAGCCGTAGCGTTCGGCGATCGCCTTCATCATCAGGGCGTCGGTGATGACCACGCCGTCGTAGCCCCATTCCTCCCGCAGGATGCCGCCCAGGATGCGGCGCGACAGCGTTGCCGGATACGCCGGATCGATCTTCGGATAGACGATGTGGGCCGTCATCATCGACGGCGCCAGATCGCGCAAGGCCTTGAACGGACGCAGCTCCAGCGCGTTCAATTGCTCGCGGGTCTTGTCGACCGTGGGCAAGTCCAGATGGGAGTCGACATGGGTGTCGCCATGGCCCGGGAAATGCTTGATGCAGCAGGCCACGCCCGCCGCGAGCGAGCCGCGCATCCAGGCGCCGGCCAGCCGGGTCACGGTCTCGGCGGTCTCGCCGAAACTGCGCTCGGCAATGACCGGATTGGCGGCGTTGTTGTTGATGTCGGTGACCGGCGCAAAGTTCCAGTTGATGCCGATGCCGCGCAAGCCCTGCGCCACCGCAGCACCCACCGATTCGGCCAAGGCCTCATCGCCGGCGGCGCCCAGCGCCATCGCGGATGGGGCCTGCGGCAGGAAGGTGGCACGCACCACCGATCCGCCCTCCTGATCCAGGCCGATCAGCGCATCCGGGCCCATCGCCTCGCGCAGGTCGCGTGTCAGTTGCCGGACCTCGGCTTCGGTGCCGAGGTTCTTGCGGAACAGGCAGACCGCCCGGATCTGATGGTCTCGGATGAAGGCGGCGGTGGCCGCGTCCAGGGTCTTGCCCTGGATGTCCACCATCACCAGGCGACCGGGGTGAATACTCGACTCGTTCATCTCAACTCTCTTCCGGCACACCGGCCGCGTTGATCCCGCTGTGCCGCGGGTCCGGCTTACAGACGCGCCGACAACGGGCGCTCGCCAGGGACCGCCCCCTGCGGCCCGGGACGGCGCTGTTCAGGCGTCACTGCATCCATCGATCGATGCATCAATGCGGCACCGCTTCAACGCATCGATACGTCAATGCATCAATGGGTCTTGGTGACCTTGGCCAGGTGCCGCGGCTGATCGGGATTCAGGCCGCGGGCTTGCGCCAGCGCCTCCACCATCGGATAAAAACTCTGCACCGCAGCGATCGGATCCAGGTCTTCATTGCCGGTGCAGGCCAGTGGCAGCTCGGCACCGGGCGTGCCTTCCGGCGCGGCCAGCAACACCCGGGCGCCGCGGCCACGCATTTCCTCGGCCAAGGCCAGCAGGCCGGCCTGGGCAGGACCACGCGGCGCAAAGACCAGCAGCGGATACCCCTCTTCCACCAGCGCCATCGGCCCGTGCTTGACCTCGGCGCCGGAGAAGGCCTCCGCCTGGATGCCGCAGGTCTCCTTGAATTTCAGCGCTGCCTCCAGCGCAATCGGCAGCGACGTGCCACGGCCGATGACAAACAGCTTGTCCGCCCGCTGAAGCACATCGACCGCCACATCCCAGCGGAGCTTCGCTGCCTGCGCCATCGCCTGCGGCAGTTGCTGCAGCGCGGCAGCGAGGTCCTCATCACCCTGCCAGGCAGCCACCACCCGCGCACCCGCGACCAGTTGCGCGATGTAGCTCTTGGTCGCCGCCACGCTTTGCTCCACGCCGGCATGCAGACGGAAGACGTGTTCGGCGGCCGCTTCCAGCGGTGAGCCGTCGGCGTTGACGAAGGCGACCGTGCGGGCGCCATTGGCGCGGAAGTACTGCGTCGGGGAGACCAGGTCCGGGCTCTGGCCGGATTGGGAGAACGCCAGCGACACCAGGCCCTTGCTCTCGATCTTGCTCTGATAGAGCGTGATCAGCGACATCGGCAGCGAGGTCACCAGCCGTCCCAGGCGCGCCATGATCAGATAGGCCAGGTAGTGCGACGCATGGTCGGAACTGCCCCGGGCGATGGTGAGCAGCGAGCTTGGCGGCTGATCACGCAGAGCCTGTCCCAGCGCGGCATAGGCATTCTGATCGGCGGCCAGTTGACGGGCCACCACCTGCGGCGCGCTGAGCGCCTCATCCAGCATTCGCGAGGTCAATTGCTTCCCCTTCTACGACCACGCGTTGCAACAGCAAGCCACGGTCCAAGACAACAAGATCCGCCCAGGCGCCGGGGGCCAGACGGCCCCGATCGTCCAGACCCAGGTAATCGGCCGCATGCGTCGAGACACGCCGCGACGCGTCCTCGATCGGCAGCCCCAGCTTCAGCACCAGGTTGCGCAGGGCCTGGTCCATCGTCAGCGTCGATCCGGCCAGCGTGCCATCAGGCAGCCGCACGCCGCCCATGCACTTGGTCACGCGGTGACGCCCCAGGCTGTACTCGCCATCGGGCATGCCGGCGGCGGCGGTGGAATCGGTCACGCAGAACAGGCACGGAATGCTGCGCAGCGCCACGCGGATCGCACCCGGATGCACATGCAGCAGATCCGGGATCACCTCGGCGTACTGGGCATGCGCCAGCGCGGCGCCCACCATGCCGGGCTCGCGGTGATGGAGCCCGGTCATCGCATTGAACAGATGGGTGAAACCGCCCGCGCCGCGTCCCAGCGCGGCCACGCCGTCCTCGTAGGTGCCAAGCGTGTGGCCGATCTGGACCTGGAAGCCGGCCTCGCGCAGTTGTGTCACCAGCTCGAGGTTGCCCGGCAGCTCAGGCGCCAACGTGATCAGGCGGATGGGGGCGATCGCATGCAGATCACGAATCTCGTCCAGCGTCGCGACCTTGGCGAAGTCGGGCTGTGCGCCCAGCTTGCCGGGATTGATGTAGGGACCCTCCAGATGCACGCCCAGCACCCGGGCGGCGCCGGCGGGTCGCTGCCGGCAGGGGTCGGCCAGATCGCGCAAGGCGCCGCGGATCTCCTCCAGCGGGGCCGTCATCGTCGTGGCCAACAGGGCGGTGGTGCCGTGCCGCACATGCAGCCGCGCGATCGCGTCGGCTGCGCCCTCGCCTTCCATCGTGTCGCGGCCGGCGCCGCCATGCACATGAAGGTCGATGAAACCGGGCAGCACGATCGGCAGATCCTCGCCCCCGTGCCGCACCTCGAATTCGGAGACGGCATGGCCGTCGATGCGGGTGATGCGTCCCGCCTGGTGAACCAGCACACCGCGGAGGAAGCCGCTGGGTGTCAGGATGAATCCGTCGATGTGCTGTGTGTCCGTCATCCGTCGCGCCTCATCTCCGCGACGAAGTCGTAGTAATCGCTGCGGCAGTAGGAATGGGTCAGCTCCACCGCTTGCCCCAGGTCCAGATAACCCACCCGCGTGATGAACAGCACCGCCTGGCCCACCGGAACTTCCAGCAGGCCGGCCAGCCGCGAATCCGCATTGATGGCTCGAATGTGTTGAAGCGCCCGCACCGGCGCGCGGCCCTGACGGGCCAGATGTTCGTAAAGGGAGGACTCGACCTTCTGCGGATCCGGCAGCACCGCCTCCGGCAGCACGCTGAGCTCGTAGGCCATCACCACCGCATCGGCCAGGCGCAGACGCTCCAGGCGCGCCACCCGCTGGCCGGTCGTCAGACCGAGCGAGAGCTGCTCATCCGGCGCCGCCATCGCGAAGCCGCGGGTCAGCCAGCGGCTGCTGGGCTTGAAGCCGCGCTGGTGCAATTCCTCGGAGAAACTGGTGAGCCGCGACAAAGGCTGCTCCAGCTTCGGCGCGATGTAGTTGCCGGAGCCGCGCTTGCGCACGATCAGGCCCTGCTCCACCAGCCGGTCGATCGCCTTGCGTGCGGTCACCCGCGACAGATCCAGCGACTCCGACAGCACCCGCTCCGAGGGCAACGCCTCGTCCGCCTGGTACTGGCCTTCGCGGATGGCCTGCGCCAGCTTGTGGGCCAGCTGCATGTACAGCGGCGACGCGGCGGCGGGATCGGGCTTGAATTGGAAGGGCAGCTTGGTGCTCATCGGGTGGTTCTCGATCTCAACGGAGGGTGGAGAGAGCGCCACGGATCAGCCGCAGCGCCCCGTCGGCCGAATCGCCCTGGGGCGAGACGCAACGGGCCCGAATGTTGCCTGAGAAAAGCCCGCCCAATCGCTGCGCAACGCTGCCCGCAAGCGAGAGGGGCAACTGCTGCGCGGGGTCCAGCGCCAGCGCCAGTTGCTCGAGTTCATCCACGGCCTGGCGGATCAGCGCCGCGGCAGCGGGGTCGGTCTCCGCGCAGTCGAACACCAGTGGCGCCAATTGCGCATAGGCATGCTGTCCCGCCTGAGCGACCCAGGCGGACACCGCGTCCCGATCCTGTTCATGAGCGGTCCCGACGGCCGCCCACACCGCACGTGCCAGCGCCCCGGCGACCGCGCGACCATCCATCGCCTTCTGCGCCTGACGCATCGCCTGAATGCCCAGCCAGGCGCCGCTGCCTTCGTCACCACCGATCCAGCCCCAACCGCTGACGCAGGCCAGGGTCCCATCGGCCCGCAAGGCTTCACCCACCGTGCCGGTCCCGGCCGCGATCACGCCACCCGGTTGGCCCGCATGAGCGCCCAGCACCGTGGTGGTGCCGTCATTGACCAGTTCCACATGCGCATAACCCGGCTGCTGAGCGACAAAGGCCTGCGCCTGGGCGATCACACCCGCACCGGAAAGTCCGAGGCCGATGGCGGTCTCGTCGAACGACAGCCGATGCAACTGCGCCTTGTCGGCGGCTTCCTGCACCGCCTGCTGGATGTGCCGCCATGCCTGCGCCACCCCTTGGCCGAGGGCAGACGGTCCCGCCCAGCCCTGGCCCAGCACACGCCCTTGCAGGTCACTCAGGCGGACCCTCGTTCCCGTGCCGCCACCGTCCACCCCCACAAGGAAGCGCACAGCGGCAAAGCGCGGTTGCAAAGGCGCGGACCAGGCGTCCGCCAAATTGGCTGCGTTCATGATTAATACCAGTTTAGTACCAAAAATCGAAGAACGTCAATTGGTAGCGCACTGGACTTAACCCTGATGGCTCAGCCGTTGAGACCAGCGTCAGACCATGTCAGTTCCGAATCGGTTTTTGTCGCGATGGAAACAATGGGGACGGCGTCGCGGGGATCTGGGTGGAACCATACCAGACGCTTCAACCGGATTGCGGGAGGGGAACAACCAAAACCGTACCAGTTAGACGCTGGAGGCGGCTTCGGCATGCCGGAAGCCGCTCGGACGGCCTTCTGCAGTGCGAAGCTCGAGTGCGCGCGACACGTCGTGGTACCGGCTCGCATTCACTTCCTCACACGTTCAGCGCAAGCTCGGGAGCGCCGGCGCCCCTTTCCGCTCAGACGCGCTCGCATTCGCTTCAAGGGGCGCCGGCGCTCCCGAGCCGAATCACCGAGCAGTTCGACGACAACTGCCACCACCACGACAACGAACCACGTCTGCGGCATTCAACAGCTGCAGCGCGGCAGTGTGGACTCTTGATGGCGGGGCGTGGCGGTGACGGTGGCGGTGGCGGAGGTGCGGACGATCGGGGCGACGAGGGACTCAGTCCAGCGTCCAGGCGAAGTCGACGCCCTGCTCACGCAGCCAATCGCGTGCGGTGGAGAAATGACCGCAACCCATGAACGGCGTAGGGCCGCGCGTGGCAGAGAGCGGCGAGGGATGGTTGGCCTGCAGCACCCGATGCTGCGGTCCCACCGCCGCAATCAGCGGCGCCTTGGCCTGCGCATGAGCGCCCCACAGCAGGTAGACCTTGGGCGCGGCATCCCGGGCCGTGGCCTCGATGAGCGCGTCCGACAGCGATTCCCAGCCCCGCTTCGCATGACTGCCGGCGGCGCCGTCTTCCACGGTGAAGCTGGTGTTGAGCAGCAGCACACCGCGTTGGGCCCAGCCGCCGAGGTGGCCGGTCATCGCAGCCGCCTGACCCAGGTCGCGCTGCAGTTCCTTGAAGATGTTGCGCAACGAGGGCGGCAGCTTCTCGCCGGCCGGCACCGAGAACGCCAGCCCCTCCGCCTGACCCGGGCCGTGATACGGATCCTGACCGACGATCACCACCCGGACCTGGGACAACGGCGTGAGCCGCAGCGCCCGCAGCGGATCGGGCGGATAGATCACCGCGCCCGCCGCCAGGCGCTCGCGCAGCAGGGCCTCGATGCGATGTCCGTCGGGGCCGTGGCGCCAGGCATCGATCAAGGGTTGCCAGCCGTCGCCCACCTGCCAGTCGACGCCTTGAAATCGGGAAGCCATCGACATCAGCGGAATAGCGCCGCCAACGCAGCCCCCGGATCCGGCGCGCGCATGAACGCCTCACCCACCAGGAAGGCATTGACCTGCGCCGCACGCATGCGCTGCACATCCGCCGCGCCCAGAATGCCGGACTCGGTCACCAGCAGCCGGTCGGCCGGCACCTGGGGCAACAGGCCCAGCGTGGTGTCCAGCGTGACCTCGAAGGTCTTCAAGTTGCGGTTGTTGATGCCCACCAGCGGCGTCTTCAGGCGCAGTGCACGCGCCAGTTCCTGGCCGTCATGGACTTCGACCAGCACATCCAGTCCCAGCTCCAGCGCGCAGGCCTCCAGCTCGGCCATCAGGCCGTCGTCCAGACTGGCCGCGATCAACAGGATGCAGTCCGCCCCCATCGCCCGCGCCTCATAGACCTGGTAGGGATCCACCATGAAGTCCTTGCGCAGCACCGGCAGGCTGCAGGCGGCACGCGCCTCGCGCAGATAGTCGGGCGAGCCCTGGAAGAACGGGGCATCGGTCAGCACGCTCAGGCAGGCCGCGCCATGCTGCGCATAGCTGGCCGCGATCTCGGCGGGACGGAAATCCTCGCGCAGCACGCCCTTGCTGGGGCTGGCCTTCTTCACCTCGGCAATGACCGCGCTCTGGCCGGCAGCAATCTTCGCGCGCAGTGCCGCACCGAAACCACGGGTCGCCTCGGCGCGCGATTCCGCTTCCTCGCGGAGACTGGCCAGCGAGCGACGCTGCTTCGCAGCGGCCACCTCGTCCCGCTTGACGGCATTGATGCGGTCCAGGATGTCAGACATACGATTCTTTCTCTCTCATAAGCTCAGGCCCTCGCGCGGGACTGCCAGGCGGTTGGCGATCACATCGGCCAGCCGGCTCACCAACGCATGCTCACGCCGGTCAGCACCCGCGCGAGTCTGCAACACCCGCAAGGGCCGACCACCGTCCTCATGACGGAACTCCAGCGCCAGCGAGCGACGCTTGCTGCCGCCAATGCAATACAGCCGCCATCCCGGTCCCTCGAGGGAGGCCGGCGTGCCGACCTCACCTTCCGGCACCAGCCGACGCCGGTCAAAGTCCAATCGCCAGCCCACGCTGCGGCGGCGCCACAGCGCCCACATCAGCATGGCCGCCAGCACCATCAGCAGCGCCAACCATCCCAGCAGTTCGCGCCCTGGCAAGGTCGCGTCCCGCGTGCTCCACAGTCCCAGCGCCGTGCCCGCCAGCCCCACCGCCCAGGCCGCCGGATGCGGCTCGATGCGCGGCAGCAGCACGCTGGCCTCGCGCTCACTCTGCGCGATCAGGGCCTGCCACAGCGCACGGTCGGACCTCATGACGTTTCCCTGCAGACGACGCTTCGCTGGCGACGGCGATCCGGTCCGCTCAAGCCGTCAGCCGGCCTGATCCTGCGACGGCGACGGCGATGGCGACGACGACGGCGATGGCGCGTGGGCCTGCGTGGCGGCGACGAACTGGTCGAGCTTCGCACGCGCCGCGCCGGAGTCGATCGCCGCCCTCGCCTTCTGGATGCCGTCGGCAATGCTGTCGGCCACATTGCCGGCGTAGAGCGTCGCGCCGGCGTTCAGCAGCACGATGTCGCGCGCCGGACCGGGCTCGTTGCCCAGCACACCCAGCAGGATGCGACGACTTTCCTCCGGACCGCTCACCCGCAGGTTGCGGCTCGCCACCATGGGCATGCCGAAGTCTTCAGGATGAATCTCGTATTCACGGATCTCGCCGTTCTTGAGCTCACCGACCAGGGTCGACGCACCGAGCGAGATCTCGTCCATCCCGTCCTTGCCGTAGACCACCACCGCATGCTCGGCGCCCAGCCGCTGCATCACACGCACCTGGATGCCCACCAGGTCCGGATGGAACACGCCCATCAGGATGTTGGTTGCGCCCGCCGGATTCGTCAGCGGCCCCAGGATGTTGAAGATGGTGCGAACGCCCAGCTCCTTGCGCACCGGCGCGATGTTCTTCATCGCCGGGTGATGGTTGGGCGCAAACATGAAGCCGATGCCGGTCTCGCGCACGCAGTTCGCCACCGCCTGCGGCGACAGCGACAGCGCCACGCCCAGGGCCTCCAGCACATCGGCGCTGCCGGTCTTGCTGGAGACGCTGCGGTTGCCGTGCTTGGCGATCTGCGCGCCCGCGGCAGCCGCGACGAACATCGAGCAGGTCGAGATATTGAAGGTATGCGCGCCGTCTCCGCCGGTGCCCACCACATCGACCAGATGCGGTCCGGGCTCGATCGGCACCTTCACCGAGAACTCGCGCATCACCTGCGCGGCGGCGGTGATCTCGCCGATGGTTTCCTTCTTCACCCGCAACCCGATCAGGATCGCGGCCGCGATGACCGGGGAGATGTCGCCGCTCATGATGCGGCGCATCAGGGCCAGCATCTCGTCATGGAAGATCTCGCGGTGTTCGATGACGCGGGTCAGCGCTTCGTTGTCGGTGATGGGCATGGCGACTCCCGGATCAGGCCTGGGCGTGGAAGAACTGACGCACCGCGGCGATGGCGCGATCCACGCCCGCTGCATCCACGTCGAGATGGGTGACGAAGCGCACGCGGTACAGCCCGGTGGCCAGCACGCCGTGCGACTTCAGATGCGCGACCAGCCCGCTGGCCCGCTCCGGTGCCACGTCGCAGAACACGATGTTGGTCTGCGGCGGCTCGACCGTCAGCCCCGGCAGGCCTTGCAGCCCCTGGGCCAGCCGCTGGGCCAGCTGGTGGTCGTCCGCCAGGCGACGCACCTGGTGGTCCAGCGCATGGTGCGCCGCAGCCGCCAACACACCGGCCTGGCGCATGCCGCCCCCCAGCATCTTGCGCCAGCGATGCGCGCGACCGATCAGGGCCTGGGTGCCGCACAGGACCGAACCCACCGGCGCGCCCAAGCCCTTCGAAAAGCAGACCGACACGCTGTCGAAATGCCCGCAGATCTGCCGGGCCGCCGCATACGGATCGGCCGCGTTGATCGCGACCGCCGCATTGAACAGCCGTGCGCCGTCCAGATGCCGCGCCAAGCCGCGGCGGGTGGCCAGCTCGGAGGCCGCCGCCAGGTAATCCATCGGAAGCACCTTGCCGCCGATGGTGTTTTCCAGGGCCAGCAGTCGGGTGCGCGCGAAGTGCGCATCGTCGGGCTTGATGTTGGCCTCGATGTCGGCCAGCGGCAACGAGCCGTCCGGCGCATGGCTCAGTGGCTGCGGCTGGATCGATCCCAGCACCGCCGCACCGCCGCCTTCCCAGCGGTAGGTGTGGGCGAACTGGCCGACGATGTATTCATCCCCGCGCTGGCAATGCGCCATCAGCGCGCAGAGGTTGCTCTGGGTGCCGGTCGGCATGAACAGCGCCGCTTCGAACCCAAGCCGCTCCGCCAGCGCCGCCTGCAGCGCATTGACGCTCGGATCGTCGCCGAAGACATCGTCGCCCAGGGCCGCCGACGCCATCGCGGCGCGCATGCCGGCGGTCGGCTGGGTGACGGTATCGCTGCGCAGGTCGACCACCGTCGCCCCGGACGAAGCATTCGGGCGTTCACTCATCGTGCCAACTCCAGGAAGTTTCGAAGCATGGCGTGGCCGTGCTCGGAGAGGATGGATTCGGGATGGAACTGCACCCCCTCCAGCGGCGTGGCGGTGCCGGCCAGCGAGCGGTGGCGCACGCCCATGATCTCGCCGTCCTCGCTGCGGGCGGTGATCTCCAGCTCGGGCGGGATCGTCGATTCCTCGATCGCCAGCGAGTGGTAGCGGATCACGTTGAAGCGCTCCGGCAAGCCGGTGAAGACGCCCTTCGCATCGGTCGAAATCGTGCTGGCCTTGCCATGCATCTGCACCTTGGCGCGGATGATGTTCCCGCCCAGCGCGGCACCGATGCTTTGATGTCCCAGGCACACACCCAGGATCGGCAGGCGGCCCTTGAAACGCTCGATCGCCGGCACGCACACGCCGGCTTCCTTGGGGGTGCACGGCCCCGGGGACAGCACCAGATGGCTGGGCTGGAGCGCCTCGATCTCGTCCAGCGAGATCTGGTCGTTGCGCACGGTCTTCACCTCGGCGCCGAGTTCAGCGAAGTACTGCACCAGGTTGAAGGTGAAACTGTCGTAGTTGTCGATCATCAGCAGCATGTCGTCGCTCCTTGGTCGGCTCGTGTGGCCTCAGAAACCTTCTTCAACCAGTTCCGCCGCACGCACCAGCGCGCGGGCCTTGGCCTCGGTTTCCTTCCACTCCAGCTCGGGCACCGAATCGGCCACGATGCCGGCGGCCGCCTGCACATACAGCACCTGGTCCATCACGACACCGGTGCGTATCGCAATCGCCAGGTCCATGTCGCCGCCGAAGCTCAGGTAGCCGCAGGCGCCGCCATAGATGCCGCGCTTGACCGGCTCCAGCTGATCGATGATCTCCATCGCCCGCACCTTGGGCGCACCCGACAGCGTGCCCGCCGGGAAGCTGGCGCGGAACACATCCATGTTGCCGACGCCCGGCTTGAGCAGGCCCTCGACATTGCTGACGATGTGCATCACATGGGAATACCGCTCCACCGCGAAGGCATCGGTCACCTTCACGCTGCCGGTCTGGGCGATGCGACCGATGTCGTTGCGGGCCAGGTCGATCAGCATCAGGTGTTCGGCGCGCTCCTTGGGATCGGCCTTGAGCTCCACTTCCAAGGCCTGATCCTGCTCCGGCGTGCCGCCGCGCGGGCGGGTGCCGGCCAGCGGACGGATCGTGACCTTGCGCCCCTCCGGCGTGGATTCCTGCCGCACCAGGATCTCGGGCGAGGCGCCGACGATCTGGAAATCCCCCATGTCATAGAAGTACATGTAGGGGCTGGGATTGAGCGATCGCAGGGCGCGATACAGGCTCAAGGGCGATTCGGTGTAGCGCTTCTTCAAGCGCTGGCCGAAGACGATCTGCATGCAGTCGCCGGCTGCGATGTAGGCCTTGGCCTGATCCACCGCCGCCAGAAAATCCGCCTTGGCAAATTCACGCTCGACCGGATGCGCCTGTCCGCGCACCACGCGCGGCGCCGCCACCGAGTAGCCGAGCTTGTCCTTGAGTTCGGTCAGCCGCTTCTTGGCGCGGAAATAGGACTCCGGCTGACCAGGGTCGGCGTAGACGATCAGGTAGAGCTTGCCCGACAGGTTGTCGATGACCGCCAGTTCCTCGCATTGCAGCAACATCACGTCGGGCGTCGGCAGACCGCCGGCAGGCGTGGTGCCCGCCAGGCGCGGCTCGATGTAGCGCACCGCGTCATAGCCGAAATAGCCGGCCAGGCCGCCGCAGAACCGCGGCATGCCGGGCCGCAGCGCCACCTTGAAGCGCTGCTGATAGGCCTCGATGAAGGCCAGCGGATCGCCCTCGTGGGTTTCGATCACCTCGCCATCGCGGATCACCCGGGTGACAGTGCCTTCGCTCCGCAGCACGGTGCGTGCCGGCAGGCCGATGAAGGAATAGCGACCGAAGCGCTCCCCGCCGACCACCGATTCCAGCAGGAAGCTGTGCCGGCCCGGGCCGTTGCCGGCGCAGAGCTTCAGGTAGAGCGAGAGCGGGGTCTCGAGATCCGCAAAAGCCTCGCTGATCAGCGGGATGCGGTTGTAGCCGTCGGCGGCCAGGCTTTGGAATTCCAGTTCAGTGATCACGTCGTCAAACCTCGTGGCGGTTGCGTCAGGCCTGCGTGACCGAGCCAAGTGCCCGGTCGCTTGGCGGCGCGCGCAAGCGGAATCTCAGGTCGCCTGTTGGACCTGCCCCGTTCGATGAGGGTGCAGCGGATTCGTGACGGTGGCCCGTGTCCGCAGATCAGCGGTGGACGACGGGCGGCAAGCAGCAGGCGGCTTCAGGTGAAGTCGTGCGGGCGTCGCCAGGGCCAGGCTCCCCGGTCGTTCGACCCCTTGATGTGCTTGCGCGTGATAAACATGGTGCGAACGAGTGTAGCAGGAGGAGCCCCAATGGCCGACCGGGCATGCCTTCGCTCATACTGCGCCGCAGAGTCCGCAGCAAGCGGGCCGATCCTCAATGAGGAAGGAAGAGACACATGACCAAGCTACATACCATCCTCGTCCCAGGCTGGGTTTCCAGCCTGATCCTGGCTGCGGTGCTCGGAGCGCCCTCAGCCCACGCGCAGACCGCCACGTCGCCACCCGCGCCCGCCACCTCCGCCGCGCCGCCGGGCGCCGCCCCACCGATCGAGGTCAACGGCGTCAAGTACGACACCGTGGTCGAGGTCGCGGGCCAGAGGCTGGTGCTCAACGGCGCCGGCACCCGCTACAAGGCGATCTTCAAGGTCTACACCGCCGGGCTTTATCTGAATGCCAAGGCCGCCACGCCCGAGGCCGTGCTGGCCAACACCGGTCCGAAGCGCATGCACATCCAGATGCTGCGCGACATCGATGGCGAGGAACTCGGCAAGCTCTTCACCAAGGGCATGGAGCAGAACGCCACGCGAGAGGAATTCGGCCGGGCGATCAACGGCGTGCTGCGCATGTCGGAGATCTTCGTGCAGAAGAAGAAGCTGGTGACCGGCGAAAGCTTCGGTGTGGACTACATCCCCGGCACCGGCACGGTGATCTTCGTCAACGGCAAGGTGATGCCCGGCGACCCCATCAAGGAGGCCGAGTTCTTCAACACCCTGCTCAAGATCTGGCTGGGCAAATCGCCGGCCGACAGCGGCCTGAAGACCGACCTGCTCGGCGGACGGGCCGCCACACCGAGCACCCGCAACGCGGTCGGCAGCGGACGCTGACGTCCGCCGCGCCGTGCCCGCCGGGCTGTCGCTGGGCGGTCCGTTGATTCGTCGATCGGTTGATCGGTTGATCGGTTGATCGGTTGATGGGTTGATGGGTTGATCGGTTGATGGGTTGATCGGTTGATCGGTTGATCGGTTGATCGGTTGATCGGTTGATCGGTTGATCGGTTGATGGGTTGATGGGTTGATGGGTTGATCAGCCGATCAACTGATCCAGCCGATCGATGTGCCGCTGCGCCGGCACCTCATCGATCGGTTGGCCGTGGTTGTAGCCATAGCGGACCAAGGCGACCGGGCAACCGGCCGCATGGGCGGCGCGCGCATCGTTGCTGGAGTCGCCCACCATCCAGGTGGTCGACGATGCGCTGCCCAGGGCCTCGCAGGTTTTGAGCAGCGGCAACGGATCGGGCTTCTTTCGCTCGAAGTCGTCGCCGCCGAACACGCGGTCGAAGAACCTGTCCAGGCCCTTGCGCTTGAGCAGTTCACGCGCGAAGGCCGCCGGCTTGTTGGTGAGGCAGGCCATCGGCAGGCCGAGCGCGCGAAGCGCGACCAGTCCTTCCATGACGCCAGGAAACACCGCCGCATGCAGGCCGTTGAGGCGCTCGTAGTGGTGTTGATACAGCGTCCAGGCCGGGTCGTACTGCGCAGGCGGCGCACCCACCTCGGCCAGCACGCTCCGGATCAGATGCTCGCTGCCCTGCCCGATGGTGTGCTCCACAAATTCGCGCCGCACCGCCGGCAGCGACAGATCCGACAACACCTGGTTCAGGACGGCGACGAAATCACCCAGCGTGTCGACCAAGGTGCCGTCGAGGTCGATCATGAAAGCGGTGGGAGCAGGCTGGAGCAAGGTCATATCGTCAGGGAATGAAGAAGGTTGCAGATCCCGGCGGGTTGAGGGCGAACGGCTCGACCCTCGCGGCCGAGGCGGCGCAATGCAGGCCATCTTAGTGACGGCCGCCGGTTCGCCCGTCCCCCCAGCGGACCAGCCCCCCCACCCGCTACCCCGCAGGAATCCGGTTCACCAGCGGCGCCCCATGCTCAAACGCGGTGAGACTCTCGATCGTCGTGCGCATGATCTGTCCGATGGCCTCGACGGTGAAGAACGCCTGATGCCCGGTCACGATGACGTTGGGAAAGGAGACCAGCCGCTGGATGACGTCGTCGGTGATGACGGTGGACGACAGGTCCTGGAAGAACAGGCTCGCCTCCTGCTCATAGACATCCAGCGCCAGTCCTCCCAGCGCGCCGGTCTTCAAGGCCTGGATCGCGGCCTCGGTGTCCACCAGACCGCCGCGGCTGGTGTTGACCAGGATGCTGCCGCGCTTGAGCCCCGCCAGGGTGGTCGCATTGACGATGTAGCGGGTCGCGTCGTTGAGCGGGCAGTGCAGCGACACCACGTCCGCCTGGGCCATCAAGGCCTCGACGCTCAGGTAGCGGCCGCCGATCGCGTCGAACTCCGGGCTGGGATAGGGATCGTGCCCCACCACCGTGCAGCCGAATCCCGCCATGATCCGCGCAAAGATCAGCCCGATCTTGCCGGTACCGATGACGCCCACCGTCTTGCCGTGCAGATCAAACCCCATCAGCCCATCAAGCTCGAAGTTGCCCTCACGGGTCCGCACGCTCGCCCGCGCGATCTTGCGGTTCACAGCCAGCAACAGGCCGACGGCGAATTCCGCCACCGAGTACGGTGAATAGTCGGTCACCCGCACCACGTCGATGCCCAGCCGCGCCGCCGCACCCGCGTCGATGTGGTTGAAGCCGGTGGAGCGGGTGGCGATCAGCCGCGTGCCCTGCTCGGCCAGCAGCGCCAGCACCTGCGCATCCACGTTGTCGTTGACGAACACGCACACGGCCGGGCAACCGGCAGCCAGCGGCGCCGTGTCGACCGTCAGCCGATCCTGGATGAACCTCAGCTCATGCCCGGCGGCCTGGTTGGCGGTCACCAGCAGGGACTGGTCATAGCGACGCGCACTGAAGACCGCTGTTTTCATGCCTTTGCTCCCGGGCTCACCAGAACCCCAGTACCTTCCACCACAGGCAGCCGACGATCGCGAAGATCAGCAGCTCCACCATGCACATCACCGCCCCCACCCGCCACCAGTGGCCCATCGTCACATAGCCGCTGCCGAAGATGATGGGCGAGGTGCCGGTCGCATAGTGGGTCAGCGTCATCATGATGCCGGAGCCTGCGGTCATCATCAGCACGAACGGCACCAGGTAGGTCGCCGGAATCAGCTGCGCGCCCACCGTCAGGAAGGCCAGCATCATGGCGCTGATGTGCGCCGTGGTGCTCGCGAACAGGTAGTGCGAGAACACGAAGGCCAGCACCAGCACCGCCGCAATTGGCAGCCAGCCCATGCCGCTGGCCACGATCGCGCCTTTCATGCCGGCCGCGAACCAAGCGATCACGCCCAGCTTGTTCAACTGCTCGGCCAGCATGACGAGCGCACCGAACCAGATCAGGGTGTCCCAGGCGCTCTTCTCGGACAGGACATCGTCCCAGTCGATCGTGCCGGTGATGATCAGGATGAACAGCCCCACGAACGCCACCACGGTCGGATCCAGCGCATACGCCGCACCGAACAGCATCTGCGGCACATTGGCCCACAGCAACAGCATCAGCGCGAAGGTGCCCAGCATCACCTTCTCGCGGCCCGAGAGCGGCCCCATCCTGGCCATCTCGGTGCGCGCATAGTTCACCGCGTCCGGCGTGGCCTTCAACTGCGGCGGTGACAGCCCGTAGATCAGCAGCGGCATCAGCAGCAGACAGGCCAGACCGGGCAGCAGCATGCACAGCGCCCAGGTGGTCCAGCTCAGGTGAAAGGTCTGGTCGGTGGCCTTGGCCACGAAGTCCACCACCAGCGGATTGGGCGCGGTGGCGGTCAGGAACATCGCGGAGGTGATCGGATTGGCGTGATAGTTCACCAGCGCCAGATAGGTCCCCACCTTGCCCTCGGTGCCCTGGGCCGGATCGGAGTCGAAGGCAGTGGCGATCGACTTCATGATTGGATGCACGATGCCGCCGCCACGCGCCGTGTTGCTGGGCGTGAACGGGGCCAACACCAGTTCGCAGATGGCCAGCCCGTAGCCGATGCCGATCGTTCGGCGACCCAGCAGCGAAATGAACAGCAACCCGATCCGGTTGCCCAGCCCGGTCTTCTTCAGCCCGCGGGAGATCAGGATGGCCACCACGATCAGCCAGATCAGCGGACTCGCAAAACTGCTCAGCGCATCGGTGATCGCGCCTTTCGAGGAACCGGCCGTCACCTGGGACAGTGACACGATCACGATGGCCATCATCGCCATCACGCCGATCGGCATCACCTTCAGGATGATCGCCACGATCGTGGTCAGGAAGATGGCCACCAGCTGCCAGGCCTTGGGTGTCAGTCCGTCGGGCGTGGGAATGAGCAACAGCCCCAGCAGCACGCCGGTGGTGATCAACGCAGGCACCAGCCGGAACGGCACGGCGGCCTTGAAGTAGCCAAACATGGCCGCGATCGTCTTGAACATCGTCGGAACTCCCTCGCGACCGAGGGCAGGGTCCCGCCCCGACGGCCTCGACGCGTTCCGAATGTAGCGCCGCCGACCCCGGCGAAGGGGCAAGGACTGGCCCCAGGGCAACAGCTCGCGCGCGCGCTCCACCTGGAAGTCGACGGATGTCAAAACGCGGCGGCGACGGGGCGATCTCCCATCGCCGCGAGATCGCCATCAGGCCGCATGCCTTGGCCCGGCGCCCGCGAGAGGTGGCGGCCCCAAAAGACGACGGCGGACATCCGTGAGGATGCCCGCCTTCTGAACCAACCACCCAACAACGTCCAACATCGTCCGGCTTGCGCCTTTGGAGACAAGCCACCATCCCGTCTCCATGGGTTGAAGAATACGAAAGGCGTCGCGGCTGCCCAAGCCGCGGAACACCCAAGCGGGGCGTCATGTTCGACCGATTCCGCTGTCGGGCATTGACTGACGTCGTCGGCCGGACGGCGCAGGCCGAAGACCGCAGCTCACCGCACTGGGCAGGATGCCGCACCCGTCCAGCCTCCATCGTCAGCCCGCCCCACCCGCCAGCATGGACACTTGTCTATCTATCAAGACAATTGTCTAGAATGCCGACAATGAACACGTCGAAAGACCAATTGCTGTCGCTGGTGGAGGCCAATCCCTTCATCAGCCAGCAGGAGCTGGGCGATCAACTGGGCCTGTCGCGCTCGGCGGTCGCGGGCCATCTGGCGCAACTGGTGAAGGAGGGCCGCATCCTCGGGCGGGCCTATGTGCTGCCGACCCGACGCCCGATCGTCTGCCTGGGCGGCACCAACCTGGACCGCAAGCTGCACGCGATCGAATCCTTGAAGATGGGCAGTTCCAATCCGGCACGCCAATCCGAATCGCCGGGCGGCGTCGCGCGCAACATCGCCGAGAACCTGGCCCGCCTGGGCCTGCCGGTGCATCTGCTCACCGCGGTCGGCCGCGATCCTGTCGGCTTGTCGTTGCTGGCCCAACTGCAGACATTGGGCGTGGACTGCGCCGGCAGCCTGCAGGCCGCCGACACGCCGACCGGCAGCTACACCGCCGTGCTGGACGCTCAGGGCGAGCTGGTGCTGGCGCTGGCGCACATGGTGTTGGCCGATCGGCTGGACTCGGACTTCCTGCGCCAGAGCGCGCCGCAACGCGCGGCCGCCCGCTGGCTGGTGGCCGACCTCAACCTGCCGCGCGAGACACTGGATCAGCTGCGTGCCGAGGCCATTGCGCGGCAGCAGTCGTTGGTGGTGGTGGCCGTGTCCGCACCAAAGATGAAGCGGCTCGGCGAACGGCTGGAGGGCATCGAGCTGTTGGTGCTGAACCGGGGCGAATTGCACGCCCTGATGTCGGCGCCGCAGGCGACCGGATCCTCGAAGGCATCACCCCATGGACCGCGCGAGCGGCCCCCCGAACTCCTGGACGACAACGCCAGCGCCAGCGCGAGCGACAGCGACAGCGACAACGACAACGACAACGACCACGCCCTCACCGAGGCCTGGCACCGACTGCGCGAGCGCGGACTGCGTCGGCTGGTCATCAGCGAAGGCGCCAAAGGCCTGCGCTACAGCGACGGTGACCGCCTGCGCACCCTCCCCGCGCCGCGCCTGGCGGCACGCCGCATCCGCGAGGTCACCGGTGCGGGTGATGCCATGACCGCAGGCATCGTCGCCGCGCTCAGCCGCGCGCCCGACGATCTGCGCGCTGCCTGCCAGCTCGGGCTGAAGCTGGCGGCGCTCACGCTGCAGAGCGACCACACCGTCAGCGATGCCCTGCATCCCGGACTCCTGGACGGCGTCGCGCCGTTCCCCACCCACGAATCGAGCCCCCCATGACGCTGGAACACCTGATCGAGTTTTCTCCCGAAGTCGCCAACGCCCGCCTGGCCCGCCAGCCGATCGTGGCGTTGGAGTCCACCATCATTTCGCATGGCATGCCCTATCCGCAGAACGTGCAGACCGCGCGCGAGGTCGAGGCCATCGTGCGCGAACACGGCGCGGTGCCTGCCACCATCGCGGTGCTGGACGGCAAGATCCGGGTCGGCCTGGATGAGGCCCAACTCGAATGGCTGGGCCGGTCGCCCGATGCGATGAAGCTCAGCCGCCGCGACTTGCCCTTCGCGCTGGCCACCGGCCGCATCGGTGCCACAACGGTCGCCGCCACCATGATCTGCGCCCAACTGGCCGGCATCGAAGTGTTTGTCACCGGCGGCATCGGCGGCGTGCACCGCGGCGCGGAGACCTCGTTCGACATCTCCGCCGATCTGCAGGAACTGGCCCGCACCCCGGTCGCCGTGGTCTGTGCCGGCGCCAAGAGCATCCTCGACCTGGCCCTGACGCTGGAGTACTTGGAAACCTACGGCGTGCCGGTGATCTCGGTCGGACAGGACAACTTCGCGGCGTTCTACACCCGGGACAGCGGCCTGAAGGCGGACTTCCGGATCGATGATCCCGGCGACCAGGCGAAATTCCTGCGCGCGAAGTGGGCGCTGGGACTAGGCGGCGGCGCGGTCATCAGCAATCCGGTCCCGGCCGAGGCCGCCATGCCACCGGCCGTCATTGACGGCTACATCGCGCAGGCGCTCAGCGAGGCCGACGCCCAGGGCATCAGCGGCAAGTCGGTGACGCCCTACCTGCTGGCGCGCATCAAGGACCTGAGTGGCGGCGCCAGTCTCGCCACCAACATCGCGCTGGTGAAACACAACGCCGCGGTCGGCGCCGCGCTTGCGAAGGCACTGGTCGTGTGAGACAGCGTCACAGCCTCCAAGGAGGACGGGGGCCGATAACCGTGAGGTCGCGCCCACGCGATTGACCGAGCACCCCGCGGGCCCGCACGCAGACTGAACACCCTGCTTGCCAACCGCCCGCGGGGTCGCGGCACATGCCGGCGGGCCGGCCGGGGGCCTCCGGCGCCGCAGCTGGCGGAGTCGACGGATCTTGCAGGTACTACAGGTGCGGCGCGGAGCGGCTGCAGTCAGAACCGCGGCCAGGGTCTGCGCACTGATTGCGCATGTCTTGGACCCTTCCCGGCTTCACGCCCACCTTCTTGCAGCGCGGCGGTACGGCGGCGGACCCCTCCGCCGGCCCCTCAGCCGATCCGCCCTCCGGGGCGACAGCCGGCCATCGCTCCCCGCCGGACGTGATGAACGTGCCAAACGTTCCCGGGGCGCCGGTGCCCACCACACCCGTGCGCTACAACCCGGCACGACATGGCACGGTCGCCCGCTTCCGCGTGAGCGACAGCTTCCCCCTCTTCCGCGACGAGCTACACCAGCACATGCAGCAGCTGAGGAACTTCGCGAACCGTCACCTGTCCCAAGCCGCAGCGCTGGCCGTGTTCACGGACCTGTCTTGCCTTTATGGCCGCATCATGGACTTCGACATCCTTGGACGGCATCGCCAATGGGGTCCGCAGGCGGGTGACTTCTTCAATCACGGCCAGGATCTATTGGCACTGTTTGTCAGGCGAGTCACCGACGAGCGCGTCGACCTCGTGCCTCGGCTGACAGCCCTGCAAGAGACCACACCGCGATTGACCTTGTGCCTGGACGGCGTGCTCCTGGCGCTGCAGGAGGCCTGCATCGCGCTGGATCGATCCCGCACCGGCCTGGCGGCCACGGCCGACCTGGCCATGGAAGCCCTGCTGACCCAGATCATCGTCACTGAGGTAGAACGGTTGCACGAATGGACGCTGCGTATGGCGCCGGGCTCCCAGGTTCACCTGGTGTCCGGCCTGCGGCATGCGCTGTATCCGGCCATGGGGCGGCCGCCGCCGGCCGATCGGCTCGCGGCGCCCCCCGACCGCCAGACGCTCGAACAGGTGCGGCTCGAGGTCCAGCATCGGCTCGTGCCCGGTCGTCTGGCTGAGCACCTGGCAGAGAACTACCTCCAACGCTGGCGCGACAGCTTCCTGTCCGAACTGCCTGAAGCATCCCGCCCCTCGTCCGAACCCTGGCGATGGAACGATGACATGGACCGCGCAGCCGCAGCAGCGGATGCCATCCTCTCGCCCGAGTTCGGTCAGGTACCCCGCCACGGCGTCCTGGATCTGGATGAAGACGACGACGGGGTGATGTGGGCAAGACCGCTCCGCGACCCCGCCATGGTGGGGCGTCACCTGCTGAACGAGCTTCGGCGTCTGGATGTGATCGCGGACGAGAGTCACCCACGGACGATCACGCAGATGCTGGTGCCCCATCCGTTGATCCCGGGTCGGCAGACCCTGCTCTCGGTGATGCATCAGGACGAGGTATTGGCCTGGGCGGAAGAGGCGGGTACGGCCCGTCCGCTGCGGCCGGCCGACCTGGCGAGCTGGGCCGATGCCAACGTGCATGCCCGGTTGCCTTCGAATGCCGCCCGGGCGGCGGTCAACGCTGCGCTGCGCTGCCCCAATCCCGCGGAATTGGTTCAGATGCCTTCATGCAGTCTTCTGGACGAGGCGGCGCAATGCGAGCAGCTCTGCAGCCGCCTGACTGACGAGGCGCTGCAGGGGCTGCTGTCCGCGTGGCGCCTGCCGCTGGACGGTGTGCGCAGCCGTTGGTTTCTGAACGCATTCATTGCCCAGCACCGCGTGGCCCTGCTGGCACCCGATCAGGTACGAGGTTGGACCACCCTTTCGGAGAACCACATCACCGGCGAGATGGTCCGCCTGGCGATGCAACAGGACTCGGCCGAACTGATGAGGGCCGTCGGCACCTTGATCGAACAGATCCGCAATCGATCTCATGTCTCGTTCACCGGAATCCTATGGCGCCATGTCTGTCTGCTTCCCCCGGACCTCCCTGGCCCACGCGGCGCGTTCACGAGTGCCATCCAAGCTGGCCGGGGTCAGGTGCTGAGTGCCTATGTGCAGATGATCGCGGAGCTGCGCCACGATCGGCCCCTGAGCCCGGCGACACCGCGCACGCAACCGCCCCAAATCCTGCCCCCCGCGGACATGGTCAGCCTGCTGCGGCAGTTTTTGAGGTTGGCTGCCATGTGCAGCTCACCGGCGTCGCTGCGTGGATTGATCGATGGCATCGTGCAGGCCTTGCACAACGGCGCCATGTCCGCAAGGGAATGCCGGCAGGCGCTCGATCTGGGCGAGCCTGCGGCCGATGACTCCCGGCTGGCGGACCTGCTTGAGCGTCGCGGTGCTGCGCATTTGGCAGCCTTCCAAGAGGGCCTCGCACGCTTGAGCAATCCGCCGCCCGGTTCGCTCATGAACGTCACGACCTACGACGCATCGGACTGAATCCGCGTATCTGCGCGGGCCCGTCCTGCGACCACCTGGGCTGCGGCGTTCAGGTCGGCAGCCGGAAGCGCGCGCGGGCCCGGTCGACCGCGTTCCGGCCGATGCACCCCGGGGCATGGTCATTGACCAGGCCCATGGCTTGCATGAACGCGTAGACCGTCGTCGGGCCCACGAACTTCCAGCCGCGCTGTTTCAGGGCCTTGGACAGGGTCCGTGAGCCGTCCGAGGCCCCACGCACCTCATGCGGCGGCAAACCCGTTTCTTCATGCCGCCAGAAGAACGCGGCCAGCGAACCGGCCTCCTGTTGAAGCGCCAGCGCGCGGCCCGCGTTATGGATCGCCGCCTCGATCTTGCCGCGATGACGGACGATGCCCGCATCGGCCAGCAAGCGCTCGATGTCGGCCTCGTCGAAGCGGGCGACCCGTTCGATATCGAAGTGGCTGAAGGCTGCGCGAAACGCCTCCCGCTTGGCCAGAATCGTCCGCCATGACAAGCCGGACTGAAAGCCTTCGAGACAGAGCTTCTCGAACAGCCGACGGTCGTCGTCGACCGGATAGCCCCACTCCTGATCGTGATAGTGGCGATAGGCGTCAAAGCCCGGCGTCTCGCACCAGCGGCAGCGCCACTGGCCATCCGGAGCCTGGAGCAATCGATCGGACATGGTGAGCCTTGTGAATGGGGCTGAAGGAAGGGGCCCGGCGCGATGGCGCGCGAGAGGTCTAAACCCGCCGTGGTCCGCCGTGGTCCGCCGATTCCTGTCGAAGTCAGGCGGCGTCCAACGGCTTCCGACGGCGTCTGGCGTGACTGTAGACGGGCGCGCCGGCGTCCTCAGTCGAGGTCGGTGCTGAAGGCGCGTGCCTCGCTCGGCCAGGTCTGCACCCGCGCCTCGATCAGGTCCAGCACCAGGGCAAAACCATCGGTCGCGCCGTAGTAGGGATCCGGCACCTCGTCCAGGCCCAGGCCGGTCATGCCGTTCAGGAACAGGCCGATGCGGGCCGGCGACACGGGCGGCCGCATCGACCGCAAGGCGCGCAGCACGGTGCGGTCCATCGCCAGGATCAGGTCATGGGTGTCGAAGTCCTCCGACCGCACTCGGCGTGACCGCCAGCGCTTGTCCAGTGCATAGCCTCGGGACGACAGCACCTGATGCGCTCGCCTGTCCACCGGCGCCGCCCGGGACGATGCAAAGACGCCGGCCGATGCCACCGCCGTCAGGCCGAGCGGGGCGGCACGGGCGCGCAGCACCGCCTCGGCCATCGGCGAGCGACACAGGTTGGCGGCACAGACAAGCAGGAGCGAGGTCAACGCATCAGGATCAAGAAGGACTGCAGGACATGACGCACGCCGTGGGCATCAACGGCATCACGAGGGCGAGGCAACGGTCAGCAAGTCAACGGTCGGGAAGTCAACGGTCGGCAAGTCAACGGGCAGCGAGGCGGACGGTCAGCGGAAACCCGTGCTCAGCGCGCCAGCTCGGCGCGCATCGAATCGATCACCGCGCGGTAGTCCGGCTTGCCGAAGATGGCGGAACCCGCGACGAAGGTGTCGGCACCCGCGTCGGCGATTTCGCGGATGTTCTCGACCTTCACGCCGCCGTCGATCTCCAGTCGGATGTCGCGGCCGCTGGCCAGGATCATGGCCTTGGCCTGCTGCAGTTTCTTCAGCGCACTGGGGATGAAGCTCTGGCCGCCGAAGCCGGGGTTCACGCTCATGATCAGCACCAGGTCGATCTTGTCGATCACCCACTCCAGCACATCCAGCGAGGTGGCCGGATTGAAGACCAGGCCGGCCTTGGCGCCTTCGCCGTGGATCAACTGGATGGTGCGGTCCACATGCTGGCTGGCCTCGGGGTGGAAGCTCACCAGGTCCGCGCCGGCGCGGCAGAACGCCTGCGCCAGGCTGTCGACCGGCTGCACCATCAGGTGCACGTCGATCGGCGCGCGGGTGCCGTCGGGTTTGACGGCATGCTTTTTCAGCGCCTCGCAGACCATCGGCCCGAAGGTCAGGTTGGGCACGTAATGGTTGTCCATCACGTCAAAGTGAATCCAGTCTGCGCCTGCGGCCAGCACCTGGCGAACCTCCTCGCCCAGGTTGGCGAAATCGGCGGACAGGATGCTGGGGGCGATGCGATGGGTCGGCGGCGTCATGGCAGGAATCGGCAGTGGGAGCCGGTGGCGGGGAAAACCGTCATTGTAGGAACCCGGATGCGGGCGTGGTCGGACGGCATTTGCCGCGCTCAACGATAGCGTTCAGCAAGTCGCGCCAATTCGCCGCTGACGGCCAGTTGCCGCAGTCGCTCGGTCAGGCGGGCCACCACCGGGGCCGACACCCCACGCGACACCACGGCGTACTGCACATCCTCCTGGAACACCGTGGGACCGATGCGCACCAGCCGCTCGAGCTCGGTGCCACGCTGCGCCTGCCGCAGCCCGAGATCCTGCCCATAGACGGCGGTCGCCCGGCCGCGCACGAGCATCTCCATCGCGTCCCGATCGGTGCGGGCGCTTTCGACATGGCGCACATCCGCCTCCCGCAAGGTGCCGGCCAGCTTGGTGCCCTGCTGCACCAGCAGCGGCTCGGTGCGGGCGAACGCACGCAGTTCGTCCCAGTTCCGCGGCACGCGCGGGTCATCGGCCCGCATCGCCAGCACATGACGCACCCGGTACAGCGGCACCGGCAGATAGCGCATCAGCGGACTCCGATGCTCGGCATCCAGCAGACAGAAAAAGACATCGATCTCACGACGGCCCAGCATCAGCTCGACCCGGCGCAGCGGCACCCGTTGCTCCACTCCGTCCAACCGAAGGTCGGGATCCGCTCGCAGCAACGCCGTCACGATCTCGCCGCACAAGCCAGGCCGCTGCGGATCACCCGAGCTGTACTTGAGCGGCGAGCCGGACTGGGAGGCCGTGCGCAGCCGCAGCAGACCACTCGAGGGGACCGCGTCGCCCGAACTGGCGACCGAACGGGGCGCGGGAATCTGCGACGCCGGTGCTGGCGCGGGAGCGCCGGTGCTGGACGCGCCGCCACGGGCCATGGGGTCGGGGACGGGCGACGTGGCCGCCGACGCCGGGGCGGGCCCCATGCCCAAGGGGATCGCGCCGGCGTACCGAGCCGTTGCGAGCACGCCGGTCAGCGCGACGGCGCTTCGCGCCAGCGCCACGAGTGTGAACCGCCGACCGGCCTCAGCCTCGCCGGAGGAGCCCCCCCGCTTGCCAGCCGCCGAGTGCGCGGTGCCTGCGGCGCGCGGCGCGCCCAGGTCGCGCACCGAGGCCGTCACGGCGTCGGCCGACGCAACGCCAAGGGCCTTCGGCGGCACAGAGGGGCCTGGACTTGTCTCCATGCGGGTTCTTTTGATGATGGACCCAGCATACCGGACCCCCACCTAGAATTGGTGCAATGGCACATCCGCACTTTCACTGCAGCGTCGTCGTCGAGCCCCTGGCCGAACAGACCTTCCCGGAGCGCGGCCAGCACGCGTTCACCTACACCGTCACCATCGAGAACCGCGGGGATGTCACGGCGCAACTGATCGGCCGTCACTGGACCATCGTCGATGCCAACGGCCATTCGCAGGAGGTCCACGGCCTGGCCGTGGTCGGCCATCAACCGGTGCTTCAGCCCGGCGAGCGGTTCCAGTACAGCTCCTGGGCCCAGATCGCCACCAAGCAGGGCAGCATGAGCGGCCGCTATCTCTGCGCCACCGAAACCGCCGACGTCTTCTACGCCGACGTCCCCGAATTCCTGCTGGCCGAGGCCGGCAGCCTGCACTGATGTGGAAAAGCCGCGGCTGGGACCTGACCGCGCTGCTCAATGCGGCGCATCCGCGGGCGCCGCTGGCCGAGCGCAACCTGTGGCTGGTGCGGTTGGTCGAATGGTTGCGGCACGCCCCGCTCAAGGATGATCGCCCCACCGCTCCGGTGACGGTGCCGGCCGGCGCGCCCTTGAGTGTGCAGGTCGAGGGCCCGGTGGTGCCCATCCCCACGCCGCTGCCGGTGCGGCGGCTCAAATACCTGCTGAACCTGCTGGAGCGTCATCCCGAGCACGCGGCATCCTTCGCCGGGGTCATCGCCGGCGTCTGGGCGGAGGTGGACGCGATCAGCCTGTTCGCCGAAGTCGGTTTCGCGCCGCGCATGGCCCTGTGGGGCGAGTTCCTGGGGCGGATCCGGCGCCGCGTGCTGCCGCAAAGCGCCGACACCCGCGATCTGGCCGAGCTGTTCGAGCTGCTCTTTCCGCACGAGGAGGACGCCGAATGGATCAACGCCGTCGACGATGAGCTGCTGAAACGTCTGAGCCTTCTGTTTGCGGGCGCGCCGGAAGGCGACTGGCGCGAGGAAATGCGGGCCGCCGTGACCGTGCTGGTGAGCTCCGTGCGCGCGGCGGGCCTGTCGGGCGCGCTGCGCGCCCGCATGGATCCGACACGGCTGGCCAGCCGGCCCTTCCGCAACCTGGCGACCGCCTGGGAGCAGGTCGAACAGGCGCTGGTCGAGGACGACCGCGCCGCCCTGCCTGCCGCGCTGCAATACCTGCGCGCCCTGCTGGACGAATGCCGCGCCGCGGTGCGCTCGGTGCCGGACCATCTGGAGGAACACGGCGTCTCGGTGGACCTGATGTTCGGCGTCGAGCAGATGCAGGCGCGGCTGCGACGGGTCGAGGACCTGCTCGCGGTGCTGCTGGCGCCGCATCCGGAACGCGAGCTGCTGCGCCTGGTGGCCAGCCTGGTGTCGGTGGTGCATGACCGGCGCAGCATCCGCACCCTGTTCGCACGTCACTACTCCCTGCTGGCGCGCAAGGTGGCCGAGCGCAGCGCCGAGACCGGCGAGCACTACATCACCCGCAACCGCGACGAATACCGCGACATGCTGCGCCGCGCCGGCGGCGGCGGTCTGGTCATCGCCGGCACCACCTTCGCGAAATTCGCGATCATGGCGCTCGGGCTCTCGGCCTTCTGGGGCGGCTTCTGGGCCGGCGTGAACTATGCGCTGAGCTTCGTGATCATCCTGCTGCTGCACTGGACCGTCGCCACCAAGCAGCCCGCGATGACGGCACCGGCCCTGGCCGAAAAGCTGCGCCACATCGACAACGATTCCGGCCTTCAGGCCTTCGTCGACGAAGTGGTTCACCTGTTCCGATCACAGACCGCCGGGATCATCGGCAACCTGGCGCTGGCGGCACCGATGGTGCTGGCGGTGCAGCTGCTGGCCTGGCTGAGCTTCGGCAAACCGCTGGTGGGTGTGGAAGATGCCGAGCACGTCCTGCACTCGCTGACGGTGCTGGGTCCGTCGCTGTTCTTTGCGGCCTTCACCGGCGTGCTGCTGTTTGCGTCCAGCCTGATCGCGGGCTGGGTGGAGAACTGGTTCGTCTTCCATCGGCTGGACAGCGCAATCGCTTGGAATCCGCGCATCGTCGCGACCCTGGGAGAGAACCGGGCCAAGCGCTGGTCCCGTTGGTGGCGGGAGAACATTTCCGGTCTCACCGCCAACATCAGTCTGGGCCTGATGCTCGGCCTGGTGCCCGCGCTGCTGGGATTCTTCGGGCTGCCGCTCGAGGTCCGGCATGTGACGCTGTCGAGCGGCCAGCTCGCCGCCGCGGCGGGTGCACTGGGCGTTGATGTGTTGAAGCACTGGCCGTTCTGGCTCTGCGTGATCAGCATCCTGGGCACCGGTCTGCTGAATGTCGGCGTGAGCTTCTATCTGGCCTTCAAGGTGGCGCTGCGGTCCCGCGGCATCAAGCTGGCGGATCGCAAACGGGTCAGCGCCGCGATCTGGGCACGGGTGCGTTCGCAGCCGCTGAGCTTCCTGGTCCCGCCGAAGTCCTGAACCTCCCGACGCTCCGCAGGCGCTGGGGCGCCGGGGGCGTGTTTCGAGGGAGCGTCAGGCCGCGTCGCGGTCCTCCGGGCGTTCGCCGCCCTTGCGGCCCGAGAACATGGTCCACCAGACGATCAAGACCAGCAAGGCCAATGCGCCCAGCGCCTCCAGCAAAATCATGCCCATGATTTGTCGCGGTCCTTTGAGTTTCCAATCCGGTCTTCGTCGTCTGCTGCGGACCCGGGTTCCGTCCCCAGCCCGGTGCACGACGCGGGAACACGGCCACCACGTCCATCCCGCCGCCCCCTGGGGCGCCGTGCTGGCGATTCTAGGCGTGCTGGCCGGCTGCGGCGGGCCGTCGGTCGTCCGTGAGCCGGGCTCGGCCAGACCGGCCCCGACGGGCACGGGCACGGCCAGCGGATCGACCTCCAAGGTCGATCCTGCCCGTTTGCTCAACGGCGACTGGCCGGGCACTGACAACCGGAGCAGCGCGGCCGCGGCGGCGCCCTCGCCCGGCAGCGCCCCCGGCGCCAGTGACGACCGTCGCGCCGACACCGTCGGCCGACAGGTGCTGGCCCGTGAGCGCGCGCGCTGGGTGGCAGCGGAATGGAATGAACTGCCCGGCTGGGGCCAGGACCGGGCGCTGGAGTGGTGGCCCGCGCTGCTGCGCGGCTGCGAGCGGCCGATGCCGGGCTGGACGGCGCTGTGCACCCAGGCCCAGCGGCTGCGTCCGTCGGACGACTGGGACGCCTATGTCTGGCTGATGAAGCGGCTGCGCCCCTATCGTGTCGAGTCACCCGAGGGTGAGCGCGACGGTCTGGCCACCGGCTATTACGAACCGCAACTGGAAGCACGGCGGCAGGCGCTGGGCGACTTCCGCGTGCCGCTGCTGGCGCCACCGCAAGACCTGGCCCAGCGTCGGCCCTACGACACCCGTCAGCAGATCGAGAGCAACACCCGGTTGAGCCGGCTGAGCCTGGCCTGGGTACAGGATCCGCTGGACGCGCTGGTGATGCAGATCCAGGGCAGCGGCCGCCTGCGGGTCACCGAGTCGGACGGCAGCAGCCGCTGGGTCCGCCTCTCTTTCGCCGGGCACAACGAACAGCCTTATCGGTCGATGGGCCAATGGCTGATCGCGCAGGGCGAACTGAAGGCGACCGAGGCCTCCTGGCCCGGCATCAAGGAATGGGCCCGTCGCAATCCGCAGAAGTTGAAGGAAGCGATGTGGGCCAATCCGCGGTATGTGTTCTTCCGCGAAGAGCCGCTGTCGGACCCGGCCGTCGGGCCGCGCGGCGGCCAGGGCGTGCCGCTGACGCCGGGCCGCTCGATTGCGGTCGACAAGGCCAGCATTCCCTATGGCACACCGGTGTGGCTGGACACCACCGAACCGCTGTCGACCACACCGATGCGTCGCCTGGTGATGGCCCAGGACACGGGGGCCGCCATCACCGGCGCGGTGCGGGCCGACTTCTTCTGGGGCTGGGGCGATCAGGCCGAGCAGCAGGCCGGCCGCATGAAGCAGCCTCTGCGGCTGTGGGTGCTGTGGCCGCGCGAGACCGCCTCGGCGTCCGCCGCGACGGGGTCCGCGACGACGGGCCTGTCCGCACCCTGAGCGAACGCCGCACCGTTCGGGCAGCGGGCAGCGAGCGACGGGCGACGGGCGGCGGGCGGCGAGCGGTCTCGGTCTCGGTCTCGGTCTCGGTCTCGGTCTTCAGACGCCACGCCGTCGACGGCGTGGCATGGGCGGGCGCGATGGCGGCACCCGCCGCGCCGCTCATTCCGTGACCTGGACGCCCTTCCAGAACGCCACACGGTCCTTGATCTCTGCGGCGGCCTCGCTGGGGTTGGGGTAGTACCAGACGGCGTCGGGGTTCATGTCCCCGTGGACCAACAAGCTAAAGTAGTGCGCCTGACCTTTCCAGGGGCATGACGTCCGGTGATTACTGAATGCGGTGAACTCACGCTTGAGCGAGGTCATCGGGAAGTAGTGATTGCCTTCGACGACCACGGTGTCGTTGCTCTCGGCGATGACTTCGCCGTTCCAGGTTGCCTTCATGGGTGGATCTCCTGCGGGTGGCTGGTTGCTGAGGGTTAAGGATGGATGGCTGCACGCGGATGCGCGGGCTGCAACGGCCGGGCCTGTTCGGCTGGGCTGACGCTTGACCGGACTGTCGCTCACGACGGGACCGGACGTTTGATCGGATCGATTTGAAACGCTATTACGAGCATCGGGGCAAGGACCTCTTCATCACTTCCGGCTCCAGCCGCGATCTGGCGCCAGGCAGTTTCGGCGTCTGTGCGATCGGTGGCGGGGCCGAAGGCTGGTCGGTTGTCCATGTGGGCCCGGACGGCGATGCCGCCGACCTGGGCGGCGAGTACTACTTTGCCACCGCCGAAGAAGCCCTGGCTTTCCTGCGCGAACTGATCGATCTGATGATCGACGGCGGTGAGCCTGAAGGCCTGCGCGACGCGTGAGGCGGAGCCGGGTCAGGGAACCGCGCGGCGTGCGCTGATCGCATCCAGGCCCTGCCGGGCCGTCCATTGGTACAACTGCTCGTGCAGACTCACGGGTTCCTCCCTCAGGATGGCACGCCGAACGCATGCCCGTCTTGTGAGGCCGATGATACGGATCGGGCGGGCCTGACCGGTCGTGGGTCGGCCCCCGGATTGCGCCCTCTGACACTACTGGAGTTCCCATGGGACAGATGATCGAATTCGACCGCCCCGACGGCGGACGCACCAGCGGCTATCTGGCCAGCGCCGGTGACGGTGCGCCCGGCATGATCCTGATTCAGGAATGGTGGGGACTGAAACCCCACATCAAGGACATCGCCGAACGCCTGGCCTCTGCGGGCATCACCACCCTCGCGCCCGACCTCTACCGGGGCCGCATTGCCGCCGATGCCGACGAGGCCAGCCATCTGATGAACGGCCTGGACTTCGGCGACGCCACCACCCAGGACCTGCAAGGCGCACTGAACCATCTGCGCGACCGCCTGGGCTGCGCCAAGGTGGGCGTGATGGGCTATTGCATGGGCGGCGCACTCACCGTGGCGGCCTCGGTGCATGTCCCGGAGCTGGACGCGGCCGTCTGCTACTACGGCATTCCGCCGACCGAGTTTGCGGACCCCGCGAAGATCAGCGTGCCCTTCATGGGCCACTTCGCCACCCGCGACGACTGGTGCACGCCCGAAAAGGTCAGCGACCTCGAACAGCGCATGACCACCGCCGGCAAGCACCCGGCCATCCATCGCTACGAAGCGGACCACGCGTTCTCCAACGCCACCCGCCCGGAGGTGTATGACGCCGACGCCGCCCAACTCGCCTGGCAACGCACGCTGGACTTCCTCAAGCAGCACCTGGCCTGATGCCTACGCCCTGCCCTGTCGCGCGGGTCGTCGACGCGCGGTGGGGTATGCCAGGCCGGTCGCCCGCTCAGGCGAGCGATCGTCCTCCTCCCCACGCTTTCAACCACTTCATGCGATACACCGCGCACACCACCGCTCTCGCCCTGGCCGCCCTGCTGCTGACCGCCGGCGCCCAAGCGCAGAACTCCACCGGCTTCACACCGGACGCCCCGCAGGCGCTGGACCCGCGCGTGGCCCCGATGCTGGCCGATGTGTCCGCCGATCGCATCGAGGCCACCATCCGCAAGCTCGCGGCGTTCGGCACCCGCCACACGGCCTCGGAGACCGCCAGCGAGACCCGAGGCATCGGTGCCGCCCGACGCTGGATCGAGCAGCAGCTCAAGGACTGCGCCGCCAAGACCGGCGGCCGGCTGCAGGTGACGATGGACAGCTTCATCGAGCCGCCCGGCCCGCGCCTGACCCAGGCCACCGAGCTGGTGAATGTGGTCGCGACCCTGCCCGGTGCCTCGGCCGGCACGCCCCGCGAACGCATCCTGGTCGTCAGCGGGCATTACGACTCCCGCAATTCCGACGTCATGGATGCCAAGGGCGAAGCGCCCGGTGCCAATGACGATGCCTCGGGCACGGCCGCCGTCATGGAAATGGCCTGTGCCATGGCCAAGCAGCGCTTCGACGCCACGCTGGTCTTCATGGCGGTGCCCGGTGAGGAGCAGGGCCTGCTGGGCGCTCGCCACTGGGCGCGTCGGGCGCGTGCCCAGGGGCTGAATGTCGAGGCGATGATCACCAACGACATCATCGGCAGCTCGCGCGGGGATGCCGGGCAGCACGATCCGAAGCGTCTGCGTCTGTTTGCCGATGGCTTCGACCCGCTGCTGCGTCTGCTGGTGAATGCCAGCACCAACACGCCGGCCAGTGAGGACGAGATCAAGACCAATGCCGCCATCCGCGCTCAGCTGCAACCGCTGGCCGTCGCCGGTGGCAGCGAGGACCTGCCCACCCAGCAGTTCGGCCGCCACCTGAAGGCCCAGGGCGAACGTTATCTGCCCGGGTTCTCGGTTGACCTGATCCAGCGTCGCGACCGCTACCTGCGCGGCGGCGACCATCTGCCCTTCCTGGAGCGCGGCTATGCGGCGGTGCGTTTCTCGGAGCCTTTCGAGAATTTCCAGCACCAGCACCAGAACCTGCGCACCGAAAACGGCGTGGTCTATGGCGACCTGACCGATTTCGTCGACTTCGCCTATGTGGCCGACGTGGCGCGCATCAACCTCGCGGGGCTGGCCACCCTGGCCTGGGCCCCGGCGCCGGTGCAGGGCGCGCGCATCGATGCGCGCGAGCTGACCAACGACACGACCCTGCAATGGACCGCCAGCCAGGACCCGGACCTGGCGGGCTACCGCATCGTCTGGCGCCGCAGTGAATCGCAGGCGTGGGAAGGCGCGAAGTCGGTTGGCAATGTGACCCGGGTGACGCTGCCGCTCTCGAAGGACAACCTGATCTTCGGCATCCAGGCGGTGTCCAAGTCCGGCCACGCCGGCCTGGCGAGCTATCCGCTGCCCCTGGCTCGCTGAGCGCCAAGGGCCACGCGCCACACCATCCCCGCCGCTCGACCCAGGCCCGCCGTCACTGGCGGGCATTGTGGTCATGTGTGGCGTGGCGTGAAGATCAGTCCACGATCAAGTTGTACGACACGGCCTGCAGCATGCTGGGCAGTGCACCGCCGAAGTTCAGGGTGTGCCGGCCGGGCGAGAGCGGCCTGAGCATCACGTAGTAGCCGTTGGCGGCGGTCGGGAACATCCGCACCTTGGGCTTGGCGCGGGCGCCCAGGTCGAAGCACTCGCTGGTGTGCTGCCGATGCAGCGCCAATTGGTCGAATCGCCGACCGTCCACCTCCAGCACCAGGTCCGACACGTCGTCGGTGATGCGCAGCGCCGTCCGCTGGACGGAGAGGCAGGTGGTGGTCATGCCCGGGGCGGCGGTCACCATGTAGTTGATGAGCGGGAAGAACAGGTACTTGCCGCGCGGCACATGGCAGCTGCGGATGGTGCGCTGGGTGCCATAGGTGCCGGCCAGGAACCAGACCTCCCCTGACTGACCGCTGGCGCACAGCACGCCACTGCGATCGGCGATCGGGCTGGCCGCTTGGCTGAACGAACCGGCCCATTGCCACCAATCGCGCGACCAGAGCGCTTGCGACTGCCCGCCGATCTGCTCGTCATGCGGCACCAGCGGATCGTCCGACGGCGATGTGGAGGCGGCCGTGCGGTGGCTGGCGTCGCTGCGGCTGCAGACGCCGTCGTCGGTGCCGGCGGTTGGTCCGAGGCCTGCGCCTGCGCGAGGCCGCAGGTCAGTGACAGCGTCCACGCCATCGCCGCCGCCCGCCCCATGACGACACGGGCGGCGCCGAACGAACGCGCGGAACCCGCCTGGCAGGTGTCGGTTTGCTTCATCTTGTGTGTTCTCCCTGTTTGCGAACGGCGCGGATGATGCCATTGGCCAAGGGGGAACGCTGATCAGACCTTGGCGAGGAAGGTTGCCGCATCCCCTGCTTCGCACTGCCAGTCTGCGAAGACCCCGACCAGGTTGCATTCCACGCAGTGGCAGGCAATGTAGTACCAGCGCACGTCATGGGTGCCTTCGTGCACGGAGACCCCGGACACCAGTTCGAACACCTCGTTCTCGCACACGCACTCGTGCGCCTCGGGCGCGGCGTTGTCCATGTGGTCCGCGCTGTCGCCCATCAGGTGGTCCTGCCCGCAGTCGGTGCAGGTGCGGATGGCCACCCCGGCCTCTTCATCCGTCTGCAACGCGAAGGTCCGGCATCCGCAATCGCATTGGGACGAGGCAAACCTGACGGCCTCATGGCGATTCGCCACGCTGTAGCTGCGCAGTTCGGCTTGGGTGTCGCCGGACGTGGTCCCGTACCAGAACTCGCCCTTCTTCGTCAGTGCCATTGATGCTGCTCCATTCCTCAAGAGGGGCTTCCCGGCTGGCCTGACGCCGGCCCCGCCCCGGACGTCTGGATTCTGCCTTGCGGTCCGGCGCGTGGTCGTGAATGAATGGGATCGCAGCGGTCGTCCACCGGCGCTGCGGACCGGACCGCTCCGCCCGGCGGAACGGTCCCGCTCTCAGAGCCCCGCCGACACGGGTTCCGACAGGCGCCAGAACCCGAACCGGCCCCGCTCCGACATCACCAGCCGCCCTTGCGCATCGATGCCGACGGCGCGGAACTTCAGGTCGAACTCATGCTCCGGCATGCCGACGACCACCTGGCGGCGCACCGGTCCGAACCAGAGCACATCCCGCCGCTCGGTCAGCGTCGCGCGCTCCAGCCAGGCCAGGTCGCGCGTGTCGGCCACGGTGTTCAGGATCCAGAACGCACCGTCGGGCCCTGTCACGACGGCACCGCCAGAGAACCCAGGCAACAGCCTCGGATTCTTCGGCCAGTCCACGCGCGTCAACGCGCTGCCTTCGACGACCTTGAAGATGCCCAGGTTGTTCATCGCGTACAACTGGTCGTCCGTCCCCACCGCCAGGCGGTCCAGGTTCCAGTTGCCGTCGCTGTAACGGACCAGCGTCGTGACGACGCCCGCCGGCGTGATCCGGAGGACGCGGTTCTGGTTGGCGATCGCGTAGACGTTGCCCTTGCTGTCCGTCGTCAGCGACCGTGGCCGGCGGAACGCGGCCGCCGCCCCCGCGCCGTCCGCATCCTCGATCGCCCCCATCGTCCTCGGGTCGCCCGCGATCGTGGCGATCTCGCCGGTCGAGGGGGTGTAGCGTCGCAGCGTCTGGAAGTCGGAGAAGTACACCTGCCCAGCGCGATCGATCGTCACTTCAGCGTCCTGCCATGTGGACAGCCGCGCCACGATCGGCGAGCCGTCGACCGGGTCGGTGCTGTCCTTGCGGCCCGCCACGCAGCCCACGTCCCCGGACGGAGAAGCGACCCGGCACAGCCGGGCGTTGTCGATGAAGTACAGGTCGCCGCTGGGGTGAACGCCGAAGCTCCGGACCTCGCCGAATGACGCCAGGTCCTGGAACGGCGACGGGAAGCTCGACCGCTCTTTGGGCGACAGCCCGAAGGTGTAGGGCGCACCGATCACGTGGCGCGTGACCGTGTGATCGTCGGTGAGCGCCGTGTGGAGGGTGCCGTCGGCGTCGACCGCCACCGCGTCCACGCCACCATGTCCCAGTACCGTCTGCATCGACCCGTCCGGCTTCACCAGCGTCACGTCGGAGGCCGTGGCCAGGTAGACGCCGCCGCCCGGCGCCACGGCCAGGCCGGTGCCGCAACGCCCTGGATAGACCGCGTCGGGCGTGCGGGCGACCGTGTCCACCCTGCCGTCGCGCGACAGGCGACGCAAGCGCGTGCAGCCGTCCTGGATCCACAGCTCGCCGTCGGGGCCGACGACCATCGCCCGGATGTCCGTGAAGCGCGCGTCCGCCTGCGCGCCGTCGACGTTGTCGAAGACGTCCAGGGAGCCGCTCAGCAGCGTCGCGGTGCCGCCCTTGAGCAGGCGTACCGTGTTCCGGCTCGCGACGTAGAGATCTCCGTTCGGCGTCGCCGCGATGACCCGGGTCCAGGACACGCCTGGCGCGGTGTCGGCCAACCGGCCGGCGTACAGGCCGCCGGGGACGGCGGTGATCGCGCCCTGCGGCGACACCTTCAGCAGGCGGTAGACGTCCGCGACGTAGAGATTGCCCGCAGCATCGCGCGTGAAGCTCAATGGCGCGCCCAGGCGCGCGACGCCGTTCTTGCCGAGCTGGTCGCCGCCCAGCGTCGGCACGCCAGCGACGGTGGACACCACGCCGTCCTTGCCGATCTTGCGGATGACGCTGTTGCCCTGGTCCAGCACCAGCATGCCGCCGTCAGTGGCCGGCAGCAGGCCGACGGGCTGGTTGAAGCGGGCCAAGGGGCCGCCGTCTCGCATGCCGGCGCCGCCGAGGCTGACGATCACCGGATCGACCTGCACCGACCTGACGCTCAGCGCGTCCGATGCGGCGGCCCTGACATGACCGCCGGCGTCGGTGACCTTCAAGTCCACGGTCAGGCTGCCGGGCGTCGTGGCGACCCACTCGAAGCCGGGCGTGTCGATGGCGACACCGCCGACGGTCCAACCGTAGCGGAAGCTGTCGGGGACCACCTGGTCATAGCGTTCGAAGCTGAAGCCGGCCACGACCCGCAGCACGGTCCCGGTCGGCACGGCGACGTTGTAGGGCAGGGGCGAGACCATGTGGGGTTGCACCAGCGCCGGATCGGGCGCCACTGTGCCCGCGTTGCCGCCCGGGGTCGCCGACGACTCGCCGCCTCCTCCCCCGCCGCAACCGGCGAGCGCGCAGGCAAGCATCAACGGCAGCATCCGCGGATGCGTCGAACGTCCAAACATCGAGAAACTCCCCTGGGGCCGTCATCACGATCTCCCGGCGGTGAACGCCGGTGATCGGCCTCGCCGCAGTCCGGGCGGACGGCAGGGGCGACTGGCCGTGAATAAAAGCACCATCATAGGCGGCGCCCGGCTCGCGCCTGCGGGGCGCCCGCTCAATCCAGGGGAGTGCGATCGACGACGCGCCATCAGCGCCTGGGCCGGGCCTCAACGGCAACGAGGGCCAGGACGGTGTCCACCCAACTTGCCTGATGAACGCGAGCTAACGTCCGTCGCCAGCGGGAAGCGGCCCCCACCATCAATGGCCGCTTTGCCGCAGTTGCTTTGATCAACGCTCGACAGCGCTACTCGCGGTGATCAGCGTCGAGCAGTCGTTCGCCGAAGCGTAGAGGCGCAGGATGAATGTGGCGTGTCCGGCGAACAGCCGCTGATTGGTCGACGCCTGCGGCATCATCACTCCCTATGAAACCGAATCCCGAGCCCGTGGCTGTAGCGACTGCGTCCAAACATGGGGCGCCGAAGAACCCGCTGAGCCCAAAGAAGCTGTTGCTGACGAAGTGGACGGCGGTGAAGCCGCGCAATCGCGAAAAGCACTTCGTCGTCACGCGCGTCATCGAGCCCGAACCACCCTCGATGCGTGTCGAGCAAGTCGAACTGGAGGCCGTGCATTCCAAGCAGGTGTATCTATTGCACTGGCGCGAGCTCACCGATGCGTGTCTTTGGCGCCAAGGCTGGGTTTGACGCGAGGTCATCTCGGGCATCTGCTAGCCGTGCATGGGAACTCAGGTGCTCGACTCATTGGCGACTTCCGATCAGAGAAGGCGGACTGCAGCATTGCAGCGGAAGCGGACATCTCTCGCAGAGACCGCCAGCAACTTGGGTTAGCCTCCGATCATGTGGATACTTCGTCAGCTCTTTGCGCCCGAATGGGAGGAGTTTCAAGCGGCAATGGAGATTGCGGGAAACGGGTATGGGTGCTGGTCCATCGACTGGGAGATGAGCTATGGCGTGGCGGTGCAGGTCGCGCACAACTATCGAAGCCACGCACTGCTCTTCTTCCTGGGCATCCACCCAAAGGAATCTGGTTCCTCGTACTACCACTTTGGAGCGGGCGGACTTACCGTTTTCTCCGAGGTTGATCGTCGTTCCGCGACCATTCACTCTTGCGGTGTCCCCCTGGATGGGCGTTTGACCTCAGTCGGCCTCGAAATCTGCGATGCAATTCATACGCTAGGGCCTCGTCTGGATGGCCAGCCCGAAGTGGGCCTTCGGGTGGACCTCCATGCCCGTGACCGGATCAAGCGATTCGCGCCCATCAACGGTTCGGCTGCAGGACGCCGCTGACGGCTCAGAATGACCGCTGCGAGCCCGAAGCCGCCGAGTCTATGTGTCAGCAACGCAGCGGTTGCTGTCCTTGATCTGAGTGCGCTCACTGGCAGCTTCATCGTGCCAAGCAGCCATTCGAACAGAGAGCCGAACAATGTGCCGCCTTGAGCAAACCTAAACTGGCAGTGACACTCCCCCTCCATTGGACCAAGATCTTGTCATCGGTCCTATGATTCGAGGGTGGCAAACGAGGGTAAGCAGCGGCAGAACAGTGGCGACACGCGATGACTTTTCCACGAGGACAAAGAGCATGCTCGCCGGCCGGGCTGGCTACGCTTGCTCGAATCCTGACTGCCGGCGCCCAACCGCCGGCGCGGCGCTTGGAGACGACGCCAAGTTCGTTAGTGTTGGCGTCGCCGCGCATATCAAGGGAGCGGCCCCAGGTGGCCCCCGCTATGACCCGCTGCAGACGGCCGAAGAGCGGCGAGACGCATCGAACGGCATTTGGTTGTGTTCGGCTCACGCGAAGCAGATCGACGACGACCATGCCCACTTCACTGTCGACCAGCTCAAGAGTTGGAAACAGCAAGCGGAGGCAAGTTCGGCGTTCGCGATCCTCACTCTGCAGGCACCCGATGCAAACGCGCTGCAGCCCGAAGCAGGATCATCGACAGTCGGTTTGGCGCAAAGGCTGGGCCTCTTGCCGCGGGACAACGTCGAGGCGGTAACTGCGCGGCTGCGGGCGGCCGCTGCGCGCGATCTCGACGCGTTTTTGGCGGCACTCAAGTCTCCTGCTGACGTGATCGCGCTCGGATTGCGGCTGATCGAAAGCGAGCGTGTCACGCCGTTCGGAGTGGCGGGACTCGCCGCCGCGATTGGAACGTTCAACGAAATTGTTGTCGTGGCCCCGCCTGGCACAGGAAAGACCACAACACTTCTTCAAGTTGTCCGCAGCATCGCGGCAAACGAGAACCTTGTCGCCGCGTTCGTTCCCTTGAGCGAATGGTCTGCACAGGGACAAACTTTGCTGCAGTCGATCGTTCGGCGTGCCGCGTTCGCCGGGGAGCGCGAAGAGCATCTGAAACTTCTCGCTGACGGGGGCCGCCTGGTCCTCTGCATGGATGGCTGGAACGAGTTGGATAGGCCGTCGCGAAAGCGCCTGCGTTCTGAAGTTCAAGGCATGCAGCGCGACTTCCCCGGCCTCGGCATCGTGATGAGCACGCGCGTTCAGGCGCTGGATGTGCCGATCTCAGGCCCGGTGGTCGAGATTGAACCGCTGTCGGAAGCGCAACAGCTGGCTATCGCGCGCGCCTACCGCGGCGAAGCCGGGGAAGGCTTGCTCGATCAGGCCTGGCGGACCAGCGGCCTCCGCGATCTTGTAGCGATTCCGCTGTATCTAACCAAACTCCTCTCGGACACGCCGGGCGGAAACCTGCCCACGACGAAAGAGGAAGTGCTACGCCTCTTCGTCGCTGAGATTGACCGCAATGCGGCCGCGCACGAGGTCTTGCAAAGCGCGACCGCGGGATTTCATGGAGAGATGCTTTCGGCGATAGCCATCGATGCGACCGTGGCGGACAGCGTCACGGTGTCGGATCATCGCGCTAGGAGACTGATAAGCGATGTGGCGGGCCGGCTTGTTCGCGAAGGCCAAATGACGGCGCCTCAGCCCGACGTCGTGCTGGCAGCCCTTGTCAGCCACCACCTGCTGGTCCGCACCGCGAGCGGTGTCGAGTTTCAGCATCAGCAGTTTCAAGAATGGTTCGCCTCGCATGAAGTCGAAGCACTAGCGCGGGCCGCCGCGGCTGGGGACGTCGAGGCCCGGAAGCGCATGCGAACCGAAGTCCTCAATACGGATGCATGGGAAGAAGCGGTGCTGTTCGCATGCGAGCGGGCCTCGCGTGGCGATGCCGACGGCGTGGCGGGCGCCGTGACCCTTATCCTTGAAGCGCTCACCATTGACCCGATGCTTGCGGCCGAGGCGATCTACCGAAGCTCTGACACTTTGTGGAGTGCCGTCAAGGATCGCGTCGTCGAATTTGCTGACCGCTGGCACACGCCGAAGGAAATTGACCGCGCGGTGCGGTTCATGATAAAGACCGGCCGCGCCGAGTTTGCGGAAACCCTGTGGGCATTCCTCGCGGACCCGAATGATCAGGTCTACCTGAAAGCAACGCGTGTCGGCGGCCGCTTCCGGCCTTCAGTGCTGGGGAGTGACATTGCAAGCCGCATTTCGAAGCTGCCGCCCACGCATCGATCGCACTTGCTGTCCGAGCTTGTGATGTACGGTGGTGTTCAAGGGATCGAGACGGCCACAAGCATCGCCCTGTCCGATGGCGACGCCGTTGTAATGAACAGCGTCGCGGAATCGCTGCACTTCAGGCGCGCGAACCGGCAACTGCAACGGCTCCTGACCGCGGCTCCGCGTGAAGTCTGGCAGGCGCTCGCGCGCAAGGGCTATGCAGAAGAGTCAATGCCGCCTGGGCTGCTGGAGCGCATGCGGCAGGAGTCCCAGCAATTGATCCAGGATGAACAGAGCGCCGCGCAAAAGCTGCGCGCGCTGCTGCACAAGAATGATGATCGGCAGGCTGTTGCCGCGGCAATCAAGCCTTTAATCGAGGCCGGCGACTTCAGCGACGAAGAGGAGCGCGCCTGGAGTGCGATCGACGAAGCAGGCCGGCTCTATCCGGAAGAGGTCAGGGACGCGCTTCGCGGCCGCCTGGAACGGCGCCTGCCGTTTCCGTTCCGCGCCGAGGAGTTGCTGCGCGGGAGCACCGTCATTGTTGACGACGGGCCGATCGCCGAACTGGCGCTGGAAGCGGATGTCGACCGACAACTCGCAAACGCCGCAGCGGGGCTTCTCGGCTCCAACACGACGGGCAGACTCATCGACGCACTGCCCGGCATGCGCGAACAGCTCAAACAGTCGCCGCCGGCAATAAGCCACGACGAATACCATCGCGTCCGAGGCTTGGTCGCGTTGACGCCGTTGGAGTCTTTCATCGCGGCCGTGCTGCCGCGCGCGTGCACTTCAGATCCAACGGCCATCGGGGATTTGGCCGATCTCATCGCGCGGCACGGCGAAAGCGGAGATCGTGGCCGCCTGGGTCTCGGTGATGCCTCCCGCGACGCATTGATCGCTACCGTGCGAAGGTGGGTCGACGTATTGCTCGCTGACGAAACTTCGCCGCGGCGCATCCTCGGCGAAGTTGCGCGTGTCATCGAGAGGCTGGCCGCCCTGGAACTGACGGAGCCGCTTGCGCGCATGCTGGCCCGCGATCTGAAGCAATGGCGCCAGCAGCGGGAAGAGAGCATCGCGGCACGGGCACGCGGCAAGCACGATGGCGCGTCGGAGGCCTTTCACTCCTGGAACTTGCAGTATGCGCGCGCGTTTGTCGCGATCGGTGACGATCAGGCAATCGCGACATTGCAGTCCTACCTTATGGACACCGGCCTCGGCGGGTTCGGGATTGACGCCGCCGGGGCGCTGTCTGCGATTGGGCAGCGACAGCTGGGGATGACGAATGACACGCCCTTCAGAGGGCTGCCGGAATTTTCCAATGTGCGGATGCGGCGCGCCGAACGGCAGGGCTCTTTGGCCCCGGAAACTTGTTCGATCGCAGAGGCGATCTTTGCCGCCGTGGACAAGCTCCTGCAGGACGGCGCAGGCGATGAGGCCCTGGCCCATGCCCTGCAGCTCGCCGCGACCGCCCTGGCCCTGCCCTACGGTGACAAGCGAGCCATCATCGATCGGCTGCAGCGACTGCCGCAGCCATACGGCAAGAAGCTCAGGTTCTTCACGGCGCTGGTGAACGCGGGAGAACTGATCGACGCCCAGCTGATCGTTGAAAGCATCGACGCGCTGCTCGAAGATGCGAAGACGAAGCCGTGGCTGCTGCAGGAAAACCAAGGCGAGATTGATCGTTGGCTGTTGCTGCTGCCCTTCACGAGCCGGCCAGAGGTTACGTTGGATGTGCTCGCGCGCTTGCACCCGCACATCCGCTTGCCGTGGCGTCTTCGCCCATTGCTGTCGGCTTTGGGGTTTGCTCCGTCCGACGCCGCCGAACAGGTCCTCATGTGCCTGGCAAAGGAGGATGCGCGATTCCTGTCTGACTATTACTGGTTCGCCGCCTTGGAGAACCGGGATACGCTGTCATCGCTGCGCGCACTACTTGACCTGATTTGTGACGGCGAAGCGAAGGGCGAGGGAGGCCAGCCGGACACCTGGACATTCGGCCGGAGGCTCGCGGCCGGCATGCGGTCCCATCCTGAATTTCGGGCCGACGTATATGCGCGGGTGGCATCCGGGGTTCCGCCGCCGGCGATGGCGATCCTGGAATACGCCGTGGCGGAAACGCCTGACGAAGCCGGCGTCATGCTCCTTGTCGGCAGCCACAGCGCCACCGGAAGAGCATTCAGCGGCACGCTCGACTCGGCAATCGAGAACCTGGCCGTGGAGCGGCGGCCGCTGTCAGACTGGGCCGGTGCCTATGAACAAATCAGCGCGCCAGTGCCGTCACTTCGCAGGCGGCTGTTCGAGCTATCCCGCACTGCTACCAGCGAGGAGGCTAGCCTTGCACTGGCATGCCTAGTTCACATCGATGAACTGCGCGACATGCACGGTGTAGCGTCAGGCGAGCCACGCCACCCCGATATCGCTACTGGCGCGCCTTGGCCGACGCTGTTGACCCGTAGCGTGGCTTCCGAGGCAAGACTGTGAAGCCCCGCCGGCAGAGTATGCAGGGGGCCACGTGGTAGGGAAAAAACGAACTCCTTCTCCCCCCGGGTGGTACGTACGGGATGCCTATCGCGCCGCGGAGGAGTTGGACGCAGGCGATTGGCTCCTCAATCTAAGCGTTCGCCGATGGCTGCACAGCGACACACAGCCGCAGACAGAAGCTGCTCTCAGAGCAGCGGGCCCCGTGCTCCGACGCGCAGACAGCCAGCAGATTAAGCGCATGCACATGGCCGACGCTCATCGCTGGGTCTACTCATTCAGTTCGGCCGAGTGGGACGACTCACTTCACGCGTTCGACGAGGCCTGCCGACGGCCTCAGTTGCCGTCGGACATTTGGAACGCGCTGCGATTTGGAAAGGTGCGCTCTGGCATAGATCCGCTCAGCGTCGGCGCGCTGTACGCGTTCGAAAAGATGCTGCCCGAAGATGTTCGCGCTCGCGGCGTTCGGCTGCAGAATGGCAATCGCTCAGCCACGGGGCGAGGCGCGTTCGCTGGAAGGCTCGACCATGCCTTCTCCCCTCAGATGGTGAGCCGGTTTGTTCGCATCGATCTCTCGCTCCCCGACGACGTGCTTCGCGCTGATTTCGACGCGTTTCTCGCTTCCGAACGCCAAAGCCTGGCGCAGATTGGCGGCTCACAGCCGTACCGCGAAGCCGCGAGCCTGAAGTTGAAGTCTCACGAACTTCGCACTCTCTCAAACGTTGGTCTTCTACAGTTCCTCGACCTGGACCGTTGGCAACGGGCGCAGGGGCTCAATCTCAGCCAATACGCGGTCCGAGAGATGGCCGACGTCGTCGATCGTTCGCGTGAACCCGAACTGCGTCATCGTGTGCAGTTGACGCTGAATCAGTTTCAGCTGCACGCGTGGTTCGCACGTCTCGAAAGGGGCGGTGGAAGAGTCAAGCGTTCTTAGTCGGAACTTGTGTCGCCATCCTCCTGCCTACATGCAGCCGAATGACGCGCACCATTCGGATCAATCTGGCGTACCTACTCGACGACATTGAGTTGGGCGGATTCAGGATTGACACGAGGTGGCTATGTCCGAGCAGAAGAACATTTACTCAAGCTTCAAGCACGACCGAGAGAGGCTTTGGGCCGTGATTTCCCGTGACCTTCGAATCGTGGCCATCACCGCAATATGCGCAACATCAGGCACACCTTCGCTGCTGGATGCCGTGACTCGATGGCTCTGACGTGAGCTGGTCACACAAGGGGTCATCGACACTGGTCGCTCGATGACTTTGAAGAACGTTCGAGCTTTCGCGGCTAGCTAGACGGCAGCTCTTGGCAAGAGCGGTCATTGCGTGACGTTGGGCGAATGTTCGCATCCAGCCTACTGCTGTCCCACGCCAAGGCCCACGGTGCCGCGGATGGTCACCCCTGAGGCGCTGGCAAAGCTCAAAGATGAAGGAGCAACTGATCCAGACATAAAGACTCAACGAGTCTCCAAACGCCTGATACAAGCCCAGCCCCAGCTCACCGATGAATGCCTGTCGACAACCTCCGACGTCCAGCCAATACCCAGGCCACCCAACGCGGGCTCAAGTCCTCGGCAACTGAATCGCCGTCAACAGCAGGCGCGCGCTGGACACATTGGTGGCGCAGGGAACGTTGTGGACGTCACAGGCCCGCACCAGGGCATTGATGTCGGGCTCATGCGGCTGCGGCGTCATCGGGTCGCGCAGGAACACGACCGCGTCCACCCCGCCGACCGCCAGTCGCGCGCCGATCTGCAGATCGCCGCCGTGGGGACCGGACAGCATCCGCTCCACCTCCAGGCCCACCTCCGCATGCAGACGCGCGCCCGTCGTGCCGGTGGCCACCAGCGTGCAGGTCTTGAGGAAGTCGGCGAATTCGGCGGCCAGCATCACCATCTCGCCCTTCTTGCCATCGTGGGCGATCAGGGCAATGCGCAACGGGCCGGTGCGGACCGGGGAAGGGGCAGAAGTCGTGTCGATCATGGCGTGATGGTAGGGCGACGGAACGGCCGCCGGACCCCGGATCGGGTTACCGGCGCGGTTCTTTCTGCGCGGACCCGGTCGACAGCACCTCGTTGCCCACGCCACGGTTCATCGCATTGAGCAGATCGCCGTTGTCCTGGCTCAGCTCCCAGGCAAAGAGGCCGGCCAGGCCCTGCGCCCGGACGAACCGGCCCTTGGCCAGCACCGCGCGCGGGTCGTCATAACCCGTCCACAGCTTCAGCGCAGGATGGAAGAGCGACCAGGACTGCGTCACCGGATCCCAGACCGTCCGGTAGCCCTGCCGGCCCCGCCCATGGGCATCGATCAGCCGCCCGGCGAACTCCCGGTAGCCCTGGGCGCCCTCCGCGCCGGGATAGGTGCCGGTCTTGGCGCTGCCCGCCTTCGGGACCGAGACGCCGGTGAAGCCGCGGCCGTACATCGCCACACCCGCCACCAGCTTGGACCGCGGCACGCCCGCCGCCTCCAGGTTGCGCACCGCGCGTTCCAGGCTGTCATCGGCGTCCGGGGCCGAGCTGCGCAGCGTGGTGTGGTGTCCCGCCACCGGCGACCAGCCGCCGTAGAAGTCATAGCTCATCATGAACACCAGATCCAGCGGCGCGGCAGCCTGCTTGAAAGGAATCCGGTCGACGATGGGCGAGGTCGGATTGACGGCGGTCGTCAGCAGATAGGGCCGCCCGGTCTCGGCGGTGAGCGCGTCCAGCGAGCGGCGCAGGTCGGTCATCAGGTCGGCATAGCCCTGCCCGTCCTGCGGGCCGCCCAGCGCAACGCCGTTGGCCGAGCCGTTGCTGCCGGGATGTTCCCAGTCGATGTCGATGCCGTCGAACGCCGGATGCGCCCGCAGGAATTGCTGGACCGAGGCAGCAAACACCGCGCGGCGTGCGGCATCGGGCGCCATGTGGAAGAACGGATCCGAGCCGCCCCAGCCGCCCACCGAGGCCACGATCTTCAGATGCGGTGCCCGCTGCTTGTAGCGGGCAAAGGCGTCATTGAATCGATCGTCGATCGGGCCGGTGCCGATCTCGAAATCGCGCTTGCCCTCGCATTTGGCCGCGTCCTTCTCCAACTGACCGGGACCGCACAGCCGCAGGAAGGCGTAAAGCACGTGGGTCAGATTTTGCGGGGGCACCCGCTCGATCAGCTCGACCGGCTCCCAGTTCGGCACATAGACGCCGACCACCTTCCCGCCGGTGCGTTCGAAGGTCACCGGCTGGCCGCCGAACAGCGGATAACCCGGTGCCTGCAAGGCCACCGCCGGCCCGCCGCTCAACTCCGCTGACGCAGACGCGCTCGCCATGCCTGCCAGCCCGCACGCCGTCCACAGCAAACGGGCTATGGACGACCGCAGGCACCGGCACACGGTGCTCACCATCGCAGACATCGTCGAGAAAAAGAGGGGATCGGCACGCATGGGAAGGCTCAAGAGAGGACCCCCAAGCCTACCCCAAACAAAGACCAGTCGAATACCAATCAATGCTCGTGAGTCGAGGGGGGCGAGTCAGGCGCCAAGAACCTCCCCCTCAGCGAGGGGAAAAATGCGAGCAAGCCCCAGTAGCACCGCGGGTCCAGCCGTCTCAGTCGTTCCAGATGGGCCGCATCCGATTCCCCCTCCATGGCAGGGAATTTCCTCAGCACATTCAAGGCACCACGACACCGCCGCGTGTGCACAAGGCTTTTCGCATCGTCCTCGGACAGCTTGGTGACCAGTTCCACCTGCCTCGCGGTCACAGAACATCGTTGGTCCCATACGCTCAAGAGCAGGCGCCGTGCAAAGCTCTCCTTGGACTCGCCACGGCGCCGCGCGACCTCAACGGCCAAAGACCGAAGTTCCTCCAATCTCATGCTTTGCCGACGGGGCACGGGCATTGCCGTGGTGCGCGGCGGCCCCATCGGCGACATGATCGGCACCACTGGCGCCATGGCGACACCGAGCTCCGCCCTCGCTGGATGGCTCACCTGGACGCCTGTCGAGGCCGTGGCCGTGGCAATGACGGGGAAGGGGCGGTATGGCGGATGCTCCATGACGGGCGCGATCGCCGGCGCGGCCATACTGATCGTCACCCGAGGGCTGCCCCAAGGATCCACACCCAGGCCGATGGGAAAGGGCCACGGTTGGTGGCGTTCGTCAAGCACCTCAGGTGGACGTCCGGGATCGAAAACAACCCGGGCACGACCTCCATGCGGCATCCCCGGGTTGGCATCCAGCAGAAGCTCGATCGACTGAGGCCAGGGGGGAATGGACAGCTCCACCGACTTCAGCCGGTTGAACCCCAGGTCCAGCACACTCAATTCCGGCCAGAGCCGAAAGGCAGGCAGCGCGTTCAGGGACAGGCGATGGAGTTCAAGCCGCGGGTTCCCATGCTTCATGCCGTCCATGATCAACAGGTTGGCCTGGAGTCGCTCCTCGTTGCCGTAGTCGTGCAAGCGCCAGACCACCGGCACATCCACCTCGTCTCTCGGCGGGCCGCCCGCAGCGGCGAGCGGCACTCGCTCATCGCACGACGGGCCTGACTGCGATGACGAAGCCGTCTGATCATGAAAGCTGGTGGGGAAGTTCAACATCGACGTGGTCTCGGGTAACTGCGGTCACCTTCAGTCCGCTCGACCTCACCAGGGTTCGAGCCACGCGCCCTCATCGCCCCCCCTGCGCCTGCAGGCAACCGACCGCCCGAGCCTTCAGGGCGCGACGTCCACCCGCAACTGAAGTTCGCGCAGACGCTGCACTTCCGCGTCGCGGGTGCTGTAGGTGTTGCGATCGGCGCTGACACTCACCCCGCCGCTGCGCGCGATCGTGACCCACTGTCCCATGGCGACCTGCACGGTGCTGAGCAACGAGGTGCTGTCCTGGCGCTGGGCCGAATCCATGGCCGCGCCCGGCGGCAGTTGGGGCGCGAGATCCAGGGTGCGCACTTCCACCGTCACCGGCTGCTGGCCGCCAGGCCATTGGGGCTTCACGCTGAAGCTGCGGCTACGCTCGGCCACGCCCTGGCGTGGAACCGCCTGGATCCGGTCCTCCTTCGGACGACGTTCCAGGCCGATATCGACCCACTGGATCGGAGTGACCTCGCTGAGCGTGATCGACGCCTGCTGGCCATTGAGCACCATCAGGCGCGGCAGGCTTTGCTGGCGCTGGGTGCGGGTTTGGGTGCTGATCGTCACGCCCCCCCGCGAGGACACAGTGCCCCCCGTGCTCACCACCACGCTACCGTCGCGCGCGCCCGCCACCGCCGCTGCGCTGAGGTCCTGATCGACCCATCGCAACTCGATCCACAGGTTCTGGCGCGGCAGGGACTGCGCCCACGCGGGCGCCATCGCACCGAACAGCGCGACTGCCATGACGGCGAGCGCCATCCCCCGGCGCGAACAAGGCACGGCCGCGCTCAAGCCTGACGGCGACGGCTGCGCACAGACATCGGACATCCGGCCGGTCGAGGACGCAGCCAGGAATCGGAATGGGCGATGAGTCATGCGAACCAGCATACGCCGCGAACGGGCCCCTGGCGCGTCCGCTCACCGATTGACGGCGCGGCAACGTTCGAGGTCGCAGGCGGTGGGCAGCATCGAGCGGTATTCGGTGACCGTGCCCCAACTGGCGGGATCACGCAGGGCGCACCGCTGACCGCGACCGTCGTCGTAATAGGACATCACGTCCACGCACCGGCGTGAATGCGCCATCAGCCCCAGGAAGTGACCCATCTCGTGGGAGAGCGCCATCTGCAGCGTCTCTTCCGCAGGATGGCGCGGATTGCGCTGGCGCAGCACGCCGAACAGGCCCGGGCTGAGCGACAGGCTGCGCGCCGCGAGATTGGCCAATCCGAACTGACCGCGGCTGCCGGTTTCGCTCCACACGATCTGGATGGCATCGTCGGGCGGTGACTCATCCCGCGCGATCGCCATCACCCGCAGCGTCAGCCCGCAAGCCGTCCAGGCCTGGGCCGACTTCTGCACCAGCCCCAGCACCTGCGCCGCAGTGAACCAGGACGGCGCGCCCTCATGGCGGTAGGCAAACCGCAAGGTCCGGGCAGCGGCCGGACGATCGCGGCCATCTTTCCAGGTCTGCACTTCGCCGGGTTGGCAACTCGCGATCTCCTGATCGCGCAGCGATATGAGGTGGGCGCCTGACGCTGCCGTCGAGGACGGCGGAACCAGCTGCGCCCAGGAAGTCGACGTCCCCAGCAACAGCGCCATCACGGCGGCCCAGCGCGACAGGATGCGGCGACCCCGCGCCGACGGGCCGAAGGTGGACGCGACCATGATGCTGGCAACGGCAACGGCAACGGCAACGGCAACGGAAAGGGAACGAGCTCGGGCGCGGGCGGAGGAAGGGGAGCTGGTCGCCGTCACCATGCTGAGTCTCCTGATCGACGAACCGTCACCGGCCCTCAGGCCGCCTGGGCCTTCGCCAGCCAACCGCGCACCCGGGGCCACAGCAGGTTCAGCGCCAGACCGCTGATCACCAGCGCGGCGGCGGCCAGCTTCCAGGGTGGCAGCCCTTCGCCCAACAGCCAGGCCGAGCAGCTCATGCCGAAGATCGGCACCAGCAAGGCCATGGGCACGATGGTCGCCGCGGGATGGCGCGACAGCAGCCAGCTCCACACGCCATAGCCGAACAAGGTGTTGCCCACCGCCTGCCAGGCCAGCGCGGCCCAGGCGGTGGGACTGGCATGGGCCAGCGCCTCGCCGACACGGGTCGGACCGTCCACCAGCAGCGACAACAGCCACAGCGGGGGCGCTGCGAAGGCGCTGCTCCACACCACATAGGCCAGCATGTTCACGCCCACCGCCCGCTTGCCGACGATGTTGCCACCGGCCCAGCAGGCCGCCGCCGCCAGCACCATCACCAAACCGAGCACCGTGGTCGATCCGTCGGTGTGCAAGGCGATCACGCCCACACCCACTGCCGCCAACGCCAACGCCAGCCACTGGTACCCTCGCACCCGCTCTCCACTGGTGCGCATGGCCAGCAGCAGCGTGAAGAACACCTGAGTCTGGATCACCAGCGACGCCAGACCGGGCGAGATCTGGCTGCGCATTGCCAGATAGAGCAAGGCGAACTGGCCGGTACCCACCAGCAGCCCGTACGCCGCCAGGTTGCGCCAGCCGAGCTTCGGACGCGGCAACAGGAGGATCGCCGGCAAGGTGGCCAGTGTGAAACGCAGCGCCGCGAACAGCAGCGATGGGAACTCATTGAGCCCCACCCGGATCACCACGAAATTGCTGCCCCAGATGACCACCACACACAGGGCGAGCAGGAAGTGGCGAAGCGGAAGAGTCATGAGCCGGTCCGGTGACAAGAGCACAAGGCGTCGACTATGCCAGCGGCGATCGATCACAGGCCTGTACACAAAGGCCTCAGGCCGACCGATACAGCGGGCGCTGGGCAGATGCGCGGGCGCCGTTCGCTGCTTGGGGCGGCCTTCTCGGGCGCTTTGTTCGGGCTCTGTTCAGGCGTTCAGCCCGGCGGGCCATCCTCCGTCCAGATGGCCGCTTTCAGAGGCTCGGGCAGCTCACCTGCTCCTGAGCCAGAGCCAGACGTTCGGCCTCCCGCCACACGCGGACCAGATAATCCTCCGTCGACTCCTTCCGTCGACGCGCCACGCTACCGAGCGCCGTCAGGCAATGGGGCCGCTTGATCAACGCTTCCAATTGCTGGCAGTGGTGCCGCGGCACCTTGCAGGCGAACGACAGTAGATCGAGGTCAACGGGAAGCCCCAGCTGCTTCGCGCGGACCAGCATGGCCACCGCACTGTTCAGCCCCTTGCGTGCCTCGCCGGGCGTCGTCGTGTAGACCAGCGTCCGAAAGCGCTGCTCCGGCGTCGGAACCGGCAGGCAAGGCGAGAGGTGGGCCGGAAGGGCTTGCTGAGTCGGGGCAGACGCCACCACGGTCGTGCCTGCCGACTTCGCCACATTGCTGGCTGTCGCTCCAGCTGTCTCCAGTCGCTGGATGACGCCGGGCGCACCCGCCACTTGCGGACTGGCCAACGATCGGACCACCGCCGGACGTCCTGGCACCAACAGATCTTGGACTCGGGTCGGCGACCCGGGTCTCACGACGGCGGCGTTCTCCGCCGCGTCGCTCCCCTGCGGCGGCAAGAGGAGCGGCCATACACCCCGGGGGGCAGATGGGCCGGCTCGATCGTGTGTTCCCTCAGCCGGGAGACGGAGCGAAGGTGAACACAGCACGGCGTTCACCATCTGGTTCCCTGACAGGTCGACCTCCAGCAACTCGGGCCACCAGGTCAACGGCGGCGCCGTCTTGAGCCCTAACCCCGCCAACGAGAGACGAGGAGCCCGTTGGGCCAGCGCCTCATGAATCCGGGCATTGGCGAGCTCTCGCTGCTCGGTCGGTTCCGCGTCCACCATCCATCTCATCAAGGCCAGTTCCTCGTCCGACGTGAATGTCGCACTGGGGATGCCCTGTGCGTTCGCCGGCAAGGCGTCGCCGCACTCAGCCCAGTCAAACTCGGTCATGGCTCCAGGATGGATGGAAGAGAGGGTGAACATGGCGTCGGCCTTTCAGAGCGAGGGAGAGGCCATCAGTCCACCGCCCGCCACCTCACGGTTCCGGGCTTCTTGCCATGGACGGTGACACAGCGCCTGCGCGACGTCGCCCGGCATCAGGTCGGCGAGTCGCGAGGGGCAGGTCCGCACCGGCACGCGGCAGCCAGGCCGCGCTGCCTCAGCCTTTCGGCTTGAGGTGGCCCAGCGGCAACGCGCCGCCCGCCTTCACCTCACCCAGGGAGAAGCTGGTGTGGATGTCCTTCACATTCGGGAGATTGAGCAGCGTGTCGATCGAGAAACGGCTGAAGGCATCCAGGTCGGTCGCCATCACCTCCAGCTCGAAGGTGCCCGCACCGCTGATGTAGTGGCAGGCAATGACTTCCGGCAGCAGACGGATCGCCTCCTCCAGCTGCTTGGTGGCGGCGCCGTTGTTGCGGTCCGCATCCACCCGCACAAAGGCCAGTACGCCCAGACCGATGCGGCGACGGTCGATCTCCGCCCGGTAACCGGTGATGAAGCCCTGCTCCTCCAACCACCGGACCCGCCGCCAAGTGGGCGCTGCCGACAGGCCGATGCGCGCCGCCAGCTCCGCATTGGACAGCCGCGCCTCCCGCTGCAACTCGGCCAGGATCGCCACATGGAAGCGATCGAGTTCGCCGCTGGCGGGCGCGTCCACCGCTTCCACGACATCGGTCCGAGCCGTCGCGGCACCGGCGGCGGAAGCGCTCAGGGTTTTCCCTTGGCGCATGTTTTTGGAAGCCATATCCATCCCTTTTGCGATTCCGAGCAAGATTCTTGCTCAAACCTCCGCACTGCGGGCACAAAGAGCAAGCACTCGCCGAGTGAGTTTTCCTACACTGGCGGGCACGCTTGCTCATGCTCGACGCCATACTTGGCGCATCGGCAGCACACGGCAAACGGTCCCGGCCACAAGCGGGGATCGCAGGTCCGCCACCCATCAGGAGCCTCCCCCGTCATGAATGCCCCCTTGCCCGAACACATCCTGCGTGCGCTTGAGCGCGTCACCCTGGACGACAAATACGCACTGGACGAAGGTCGCGCCTTCATGAGCGGTGTCCAGGCGCTGGTGCGGCTGCCGATGCTGCAGCGCACCCGTGACGCCATCGCCGGGCTCAACACCGCCGGCTTCATCTCGGGTTATCGCGGCTCGCCACTGGGAGGCTATGACCAGACCCTGATGGCCGCCAAGAAGCACCTGGCCAAGCAGCACATCGTCTTCCAGCCGGGTGTGAACGAGGAACTCGGCGCCACCGCGGTCTGGGGCACCCAGCAGCTCGCGCTGTTCCCGGAAAAGGCGAAGTTCGACGGCGTCTTCGGCATGTGGTACGGGAAGGGTCCCGGCGTGGACCGCTGCATCGACGTCTTCAAGCACGCCAACATGGCCGGCACCTCGCGCCATGGCGGCGTGATTGCGATCGCGGGGGATGACCACATCGCCAAGAGCTCCACCGCGGCCCATCAGAGCGACCACGTGTTCAAGGCGGTCGGCTTCCCGGTGTTCTTCCCGTCCAGCGTGCAGGACATCCTGGACATGGGCCTGCATGCGTTCGCGATGAGCCGGTTCTCCGGCCTGTGGTCGGGCCTGAAGACGATCCAGGAGATCGTCGAATCGTCCAGCAGCGTCAGCGTGGATCCGGACCGGGTCGAGATCATCCTGCCGACCGACTTCGAGATGCCGCCCGGCGGCCTGCATATCCGCTGGCCCGATCCGCCGCTGGACCAGGAAGCGCGGATGATGGATTTCAAGTGGTATGCCGCGCTGGCCTATGTCCGGGCCAACAAGCTCAACCACAACGTCATCGCCACGCCGCATGACCGCATCGGCCTGATCGCCTCGGGCAAGGCCTGGAACGACACCCGGCAGGCGCTGCATGACCTGGGCCTGGATGACGACGCCTGCCGCCGGCTGGGCATCCGGTTGCACAAGGTCAATGTGGTCTGGCCGCTGGAGGCGACCATCACCCGCGACTTCGCGCAGGGCCTGCAGGAGATCCTCGTCATCGAGGAAAAGCGCCAGATGATCGAATACCAGCTCAAGGAGGAGCTGTACAACTGGCGTCCGGATGTGCGCCCGAATGTGCTGGGCAAGTTCGACGAATCCGAGGACGACCAGAGCGGCGGCGAATGGAGCCGTCCGAATCCGAGCACCAACTGGCTGCTGCGCCCGCAGGCCGACCTGACGCCGGCCATCATCGCCCGCGCCATCGCCAAGCGTCTGTTGAAGCTGGGCGTGGATGCCGACACCGCCGCACGCCTGCAGGCCCGGGTGGCGCTGATCGATGCCAAGGAACAGTCGCTCAAGAACGAAGAGAAGACCGCCGGCGGTGCCGACCGCACCCCGTGGTTCTGCTCCGGCTGCCCACACAACACCAGCACCCGCGTGCCGGAAGGCTCGCGCGCGGTCGGCGGCATCGGCTGCCACTACATGGTCACCTGGATGCCGGGCCGAAGCACCGCCACCTTCACCCAGATGGGCGGCGAAGGCGTGCCCTGGGTCGGCCAGGCGCCGTTCACCGATGAAAAGCACATCTTCAGCAACCTCGGCGACGGCACCTACTTCCACAGCGGCATCCTGGCCATCCGCCAGTCCATCGCCGCCGGCGTGAACATCACCTACAAGATCCTCTACAACGATGCGGTCGCCATGACCGGCGGCCAGCAGGTCGGCGAGCGGCCCGAGGGCCACAGCGTCACCCAGATCATGAACAGCGTGATCTCCGAGGGCGTGAGCAAGCTGGTGATCGTCACCGACGAGCCCGAGAAGTACGACGGCAAGCCGCTGGCCGCCGGCGTCACCGTGCACCATCGCGACGAGCTGGATGCGATCCAGCGCCAGTTCCGCGAGATCACCGGCACCTCGGTCATCATCTACGACCAGACCTGCGCCACCGAGAAGCGCCGCCGCCGCAAGCGCGGCAAGCTGGTCGACCCGGCCAAGCGCACCGTCATCAATGAACTGGTCTGCGAAGGCTGCGGCGATTGCTCGGTGCAATCGAACTGCCTGTCGGTCGAACCGCTGGAGACCGAATTCGGTCGCAAGCGCCAGATCAACCAGAACACCTGCAACAAGGACTTCTCCTGCGTGAAGGGCTTCTGCCCGAGCTTCGTCACCGTCGAGGGCGGCGAGCTGAAGAAGCCGAAGAAGGACAAGCGGCTCAGCCCGTTCGATGCGTCGCTGCCGCCCATTCCGCAACCCAGCGTGCCCAACCCGATCCAGGCCTGGGGCATCGTGGTGGCCGGCGTGGGCGGCACCGGCGTGATCACCATCGGTCAGTTGCTCGGCATGGCGGCCCATCTGGAGGGCAAGGGCGTGATCACGCAGGACGCCGCCGGCCTGGCCCAGAAGGGCGGCGCCACCTGGAGTCACATCCAGATCGCCAACACGGCTGACGCGATCTACTGCACCAAGGTCGGCACAGCCGAGGCGGACCTGGTCATTGCCTGCGACTCCATCGTCGCGGCCAACAAGACCACCCTGGCCGTCATGCGCGAAGGCCGCAGCTTTGTGGCGCTCAACACCCACGGCTCCCCGACCGCCACCCTGGTCAATGATGCCAACTGGTCCTTCCCCGGCGCCGCCTGCGAGGCGGCGGTGGCCAAGGCCGTGGGCACGGCGCACCTGGGCATGTTCGATGCGGAAGAGATCGCGGTGAAGCTGCTGGGCGACTCGCTCTACACCAATCCGCTGATGCTGGGCTTCGCCTGGCAGAAGGGCCGCGTGCCGCTGAGCCATGCTGCGCTGATGCGCGCCATCGAGCTCAACGGCGTGCAGATCGACAACAACAAGGCCGCTTTCGAATGGGGCCGTCGCTGCGCCCAGGATCTGGCCGCGGTGCGGGCCCTGTTCGCTGCCCAGCAGGTCATCAACATCGTCAAGCGCCAGGGCGTGGATGAACTGATCGCCAAGCGCATGGAGTTCCTGACCCAATACCAGAACGCGGCCTACGCCGACGACTACCGAGTCTTCGTCGAGAAGGTGCGCGCGGCGGAAGCGCCGATCGGCGGCACCCGGCTCACCGAGGCCGTGGCCCGCTATCTGTTCAAGCTGATGGCCTACAAGGACGAATACGAGGTCGCCCGCCTGCACACCGACACCGGCTTCCTGGACAAGATCAAGTCGCAGTTCGAAGGCGACTTCAAGGTGGTGCATCACCTCGCCCCGCCGATGCTGGCCAAGAAGAACGACCAGGGCGAGCTGCAAAAGCGGGCCTTCGGTGGCTGGGTACGGCCGGCGATGGGCCTGCTGGCCAAGATGAAGGGCCTGCGCGGCACCGCCTTCGATCCGTTCGGTCACACCGAGGAACGCAAGATGGAGCGCCAGCTGATCGCCGACTATCGCGCCACGGTGGACGCCCTCCTGGCCAAGGGCCTGACCACCGAGCGCCTGCCGCAAGCGGTGGCGCTGGCGCGCATTCCCGAAGACATCCGCGGCTACGGTCACGTCAAGGAGCGCCACGTCAAGGCCGCGCGTGCGAAGTGGGACGAGTTGCTGGCGGCGTGGAAGGCAGCCTGAGGCGATCGGCTCCAGGCGCTCGCGCGGCAAAACCCCGGGCCATGGTGCCCGGGGCGCGGTGACCTCAATCTGCCTTCGGGCCGATGTTCAGACCGGCATGACGGTTGCGCCAGCTGTGACGGTGGTGCCAGCTGTGCCAGTAGCCTCCGGTGCGCCTGATGCGCCTGATGTGCTCATCGAATCCATCAAGCCCGTCGAGTCGGAATTGCTCGAATCGACCCTCGCGGCTTTCGACGCCTGAGCCGTGGTCGGTCCTGCAGCGTCCAGGCCTGGCCGCAGGGGATTCGGCGGCCCGCGCAGGATCCCCGCGAGGGTGGGATGCAACGCCTGCACAACGCCCGGTTCCGCAACGGCCCGAACCTTGTGCCTGTTAGCCGGCCTGACGCGCGCCTTCGGGTCCGGGGGGGCGCCGAGAATGAAGCGATCCACCGCCTCGGCGCTCATGCCGCGCCGCTTCATTCGATTGCTGTAGTGCTTGTCGGTCTCGCGGTAGAACTGTGGCTCCTCCCCCATGAGGCCTGCCTCCAGGGGATGATCGGGCAGTGTGGCCAGCACCCTGGCGCGATCCTCCGGGATGTCGCAGACCTCCCTCAACATGTCGCCCGTCAGCCGTACCTGCGGCAAGTACAGGTTCCACGATGCGGCGATATTGCGCGCCAGTTGCAAAGGCGTCCGTCCCTTGGAGGGTGGTTCCATCCAGCCCTGTGGCATCCCGACCCGGCGAGCCATCCGCTGCCAGGAGTCCCCCTCCGTGCCGGCATCGTGCGGCGTCGCGTCCATCCGCGAGGCGTTCAGCGGAACCCTCCTCCGAAGCCAAAACAGACTCCGGAGCGCCTGTTGCAGCCCGGACGTCGCGGACGCGGCGTACGCCAGGCGCCAGCCGTAGTGGCTGGCCAACTCACCCTCGCGCGGGGGGTGCGCCTCCACAAAGTCGCAGACCCCGTCATGGACGTTCAGCATCAAGATCAGTCGCCGGGCCTGCGCAGGAGTCACCTGCGTCAGGCGTTCAAAATCGGCAACGCTCACCCTCCAGCCGTGCCTTCTGGCGTCCAGGAACAGCCTCACCCCGTGGCCGAGCCCGATCCGGGTGTCGGAGCGCCACCCGATCCCGGCGAGGTCCTGCTCCGTGGCAAGCGGCAGCCGCTCGATGGCCAACGTCGCCAGTTGGCGATTCGTTCGACGGATATTCATTCCAACACCCACATTGGAGAGCAGGCGATGCAAATGCTCAGGCAGGCTGGCGCAACGATTGAGCCGGAGCACATAGTCGGGTGTGGGCTCATTCATCTTCTGCGGCCGGTTGGCCATCAGATCCAGCAATTCAGGGAAATCGTAGATCGACAGCACGTCCTTCACCAGGTCGGGCGCCCGGGCGAGCCACCCGCCGCGAAGGACACGGTCGGTGTCCTCCGCAGTGAGACGCCAGCCTTTCGTCCAGGCCCGGGTCATCACCTGGAGCAGATGGCCGCGCAGGCTCTGACCTTCAAAGCGTGACGGGCTCACCACCAAGTTTCTGCGTTCCTCAACCGGCACCCGTTGCAACACGGGCCACGGGACGCCGCCGCCATCGTGGGGGCGGAGCGCGATCGGACCGTCATCGTCCAATCCCCCTTCAGCCACAGCCGGGTGCCGCGTTGGGAGGTTGGAGGAGGCCGTGGTCGATGCCGATGCGGGCGGTGATGCGAATGCCGTCGGTGATGGCGAGTTCGGTGGTGATGGGGACGTCCGTGGTGATGGGGACGTCGGTGGTGATGAGGACGTCCGCGGCAATGGGGACATCGGTGGCGAAGAGGACGTCCGTGGCGATGGGGACGTCGGCGGTGATGAGGACGTCCGTGGCAATGGGGACATCGGTGGCGAAGAGGACGTCCGTGGCGATGGGGACGTCGGCGGTGATGAGGACGTCCGTGGCGATGAGGACGTCGGCGGTGATGAGGACGTCGGCGGTGATGAGGACGTCGGTGGCGATGGCGATGGCGATGGCGATGGCGATGGCGATTTGAATGCCACTGTCGATGTCGATGGGAGGTCGGACGATCGCCGCGCCCGCTTGGCCATCCAGGTGGGCGCGATGATCGCCACATCGCCTTCGCTGTGGCGCCGAACACGGGCGGCTGCCGACAACGATGCTTCCGCGTCAGACCTTGTCTGGGTGAGAGGTCGCACCACCCGGACATCCCGACGGTCCAGGAAGGCGATGGGGGAGACCGCGGCCTCCGGCACCATGGGCTCTTCCTTGACCAGCGCCGGGAGCGGCACCTCGGCCATCTTGCTGTCGAACTCCCGCAGAAAATCCTCGCCGTAGTCCACCCGCACCTCGCGCGTCGGGTTGCCGGCGTCGTACAGGCGATCCAGCGCGACCAAGGCAATCACCGTTTCGTGACAAGGCCTGCCGCGGCCATCGAGCATCTGCAGATCGAAGGGGATGTACAGCGCATTGATGCGGTCGTTGTCGTAACGTGCCGGTGCGCCCGGCATCAATGCGGTGTTGGCAAACACCACGCCATTCGCCGCCCCCAGCCCGCACAAGCCCACCAACCGTCCGCCACGACGCGCGAAATCCAACAGGAACGAGCCGGCGTCCGGATAGGCCGTCATGTAGGCGGCTTCCTCTTCCTCCGTCTCGAGGTACGCGCCCAGGTAGAGCCCCAGGATGCGGCCGTTGCTCAGCGTATGGCGGCGTTCCGGAACATCCTCCGGCAATGCGAACAGGCCGTGCTGACCCACCAGTGCCTGTTCATGCGGCACCAGGTCGCAGGACCTCAGCTGTCGCACCTCATAACGCGGCGGCTCCAATCGGGCCACCACCAGCCGCTGCATCTCCTGCAGCACGTCGCGTTCGAGTGCCTTGCTCAGCCGAGCCATCGCCGCCCGCGGCACCCCGCCGGCGTTGGCCAGGAACTCCGCCGTGCGCGCCAGCAGCTTGGCGCTGTCAACGGTCACCCAGGACGACACCTCGCCCCGGGCGTCGGCAAAGCGCGGATGCACCCGGCGCGGGTCCGCGGGATCTCGAAATGGAAAGGCGCGCTCCATCGCCACCTCGGGCCGCATTGGATGGTGCAAGGTGAACACCGGGGCCACGGACAGGCCGAAGGCCCATCGTTCCCGCTCGCCGGTCAGGTCGCAGCGCTCCCACAGTTCCGCAAAGAAATCGGTTCTCGCCTGGTCGCGGGGCATTTCCACCAGGCGTGGATGGCTGAGCACCGGCAGGCGGCCGGACAGGTCGATCGGATCGGGCTTGCAATCATCGTCCGTGCCCATCGACCGATCGGCCACGCCAGCCCCGCCCATGTTCAACCACATACCGCTTCCCGTTCTTGCCTCAGTTGCCAACGCGCCATGGCGCCTTCCACCCGCTGCTTGCGAGGTCCGGCGTCAGTGCTGCAAGCGTTCGTCAGGTTTCAGTGGCGTTGGCTGATCCACCGCCTTCCGGTCCGCCATGGCGCCCCCACGACGCTCACCGCTTGTCAGCGGCATGCGTGACTTTTTTTGTGCGATTCGTCTCATCCAGCTCCCCTCTCATGGGGGAGTTCGGTTTTTCCTGATCTCGCCATCGATAGACTCGCGCGCTTCGACCCCGTTCCCCGGGTCGATTTCGGGAGGAACGAATGATCAAGATGACGACCCGCTGGACGCGGGCACTGGCCAGCGCCTTGGCGTTCGGCGCCCTGTTCATGGCCGCCGGTGCCGGCGCGCAGACCGAGGCGGCGGAGAAGCAGGCCTTCGCCGCCGCCAAGGCGGCCGCGAAGTCCGGTCCGCAGGATGTGAAGCTGGCCAACCAGGCGACGCTGCATCTGCCCGCCGGCAAGGTGTTCATTCCCCAACCCGAGGCCGGCCATCTGCTGCGCGCCATGGGCAATCCCGGCAAGCACGAGCAACTGCAGGGCCTGATCTTCCCGGAGGGCGACGGCAGTTGGTTCGCCACCGTCCGCTACGAGGCGTCCGGCTACATCAAGGACGACGACGCCAAGAACTGGGATGCCGCGGACATGCTCAAGAGCTACCGCGAAGGCACCGAGGCGGCCAACGAAGAACGCAAGAAGATGGGCGTGGCGCCGATGGAGATCGTCGGCTGGGCCGAACAGCCGCATTACGCCGCCGACAGCCATCGGCTGATCTGGGCCATGAGCTCGCGCGACAAGGGCGCCGCAGCCAATGAGCCGCAAGGCGTCAACTACAACACCTATGCACTGGGCCGCGAGGGCTACATGAGCCTGAACCTGGTGACCGGTTTGAATGAACTGCCCAAGTACAAAGGCGAAGCCCAGATGCTGCTGGGCGCGATGGAGTTCGACAACGGCAAGCGCTATGTGGACTTCAACCAGAGCACCGACAAGGTCGCGGAGTACGGCCTGGCGGCGCTGGTGCTGGGTGTGGGCGCGAAGAAGCTGGGCTTTTTCGCGGTGATCTTTGCCTTCCTCGCGAAGTTCGCGAAGGTCGGGATCCTGGCGGCGCTGGGCCTCGGCGGTGCGATGCTGAAGCTGTTCGGTCGCAAGAAGGACGCCTGACTCACCTGCTGCGCGGCCAGCGGCCGGCGGGGCACAGGCCGAGCGCCTGACTCCCGCCCGCGCTCGGCCAACGCGCTGGGCGCTTTCGCGCCACTGTCGCTCCATGATCAAACTTCTGCTTCTTCTGCTGTCCGGCGCCAAGTTCGGCAAGCTGCTGCTCAGCGGCGGCACGATGCTGCTGTCGGTGCTGGCCTATGCCTGGATCTACGGCTGGCGCTATGCGGTCGGCTTCGTCGGTCTGATCTTCGTGCATGAGATGGGCCACTTCATCGCCGCGCGCTACAAGGGCTTGCAGGTCGGGCTGCCGACCTTCATTCCGTTCGTCGGCGCCTGGGTCGAGCTCAAGGACATGCCGCATGACGCGCAGACGGAGGCCTTTGTCGGCCTGGCCGGTCCGCTGGTGGGCACCGTGGGCGCCACGCTGTGCTATTTCATGGCCCGCAGCTACGACGCCAACTGGCTGCTGGCGGTCTCCTATGCCGGCTTCTTCATCAACCTGTTCAATCTGATTCCGCTGTCGCCGTTCGACGGTGGACGGATCACCGCCGTGCTGTCCCCGCGGATCTGGCTGCTGGGCGTGCCGGTGCTGATCGCGCTGTTCCTCTACCGGCCCAGCCCGATGCTGCTGTTGATCGCGCTGCTGGCCTTTCCTCAGGTGGTGAAGGCCTGGCGCTATCGCAGCGACAGCGAGGAAGCGCTCAGCTACTACGCAGTGCCGACCGCGGTGAAATGGGAATACGCCAGTTACTACATCGCGCTGGCCGCCTTCCTGGCGGTGATGACGCACGACGTGCATGAGATGCTCGCCAGCAGCGCCCGCGTCACCGGAGCAGGAGCGGTCTGAACGTGCACGGCCAGGGGCGCACGGCGGGCCGGTCGCTGCGGCGGATCAGTCCAGGCGACGGATCTTGCGCAGCGCCTTTCTCGCGACGCTGAGCGCCTGGTCCTGACGCGGCCGCAGGAAACCCAGCGCGAAGCCGGCCTGCGCTGCCGCTGCGGCGTCGCCATGCGCCAGCGCCACGGCCAGGTCGTCACGCGTGGTGGCCAATCCGATTTCCAGGTCGTTGAGCGCGCCCAGCGCCTGCTGCGCCGCGTTCACCCGGGCCAGCCGCTGGTCTCGCTGTTCCTTCTCCTTCTTCGACAGCCTCGCGCCATCGCCCCCACCCGGCACGGCAAGCGCCAGTTCCAGGCCGAGCCGCAGGCGACGCAACCGGCGCCGCAGCTGGTGGCGGCCCGCCGCATCCAGACGCTCGAACCGCTTGATCTGCCGTGCCGCTGCGGCGGCCCACGCCGCCAGTGGCGGATGAACCCTCGAGGCCACGGGCGGCGACGCCTCCGACGCAGGCAGCGCCAACCATCCGATCAGCGCCAGCATCCAGTCCTGCACCTCGGGCCCGCGCAGCGCTGCGGCCACGTCCACACGGGCGGCCGGCAATGCCTCGACCGACGGCGCCGCCCGCTCCGCCAGCCAGGCCGCCGCGATCTCCGCGCGCCAGGGCGCCATGGCTTGCGCATCGGCATCGCGAGCGGCGGTCAACGCGCGCGACAGTGCCGCCGCGCCCGCCGCCAGCGCCTGCAGCGGGACCTCGTCCGCCGCCGCCAACAGCTGAGTGCCGACCCGCAGGCGTCGAAGGCCGACGCGCAGCTGATGCAGATGTTCCGGTCGATGCACGCCCGCCAGGATCTGCGAGGCATTGCCGATCACCGGCTCCAGGCAGGCGCGCAACAGGGTTTTCAACGCCTGGTCGCCTGTCTGATCCGCCGTCCAGCGGATGGCTTTCGATTCGGACACCGGGGCGCAGGTCTCACGTCGCGCCAGCAGGTCGCCGCGCAGGGCCTTGGTGCGCAATTCCAACGTCAGGCCGAAACGCCCGACCGCCCATTGGCGGGCCACCTCCAGCACCGCGCGCGGCTCGCCCTGCTTGAGCTCGATCTCCAGCTCCGCCACCGGTGTGCTGCGGGCGTCATCGCCCTCGCCCGCCAGCAGCGCGCCGCTGTCCAACGCCAGTTCCACCTCGCCATGCGGCGTGCGCATGGCGCGGCTGACGCGGGTGATGTCGGTGCGGAACAGGCAGGTCAACGCCTCCGCCGGCAGGTCGGCCAGCAGCCGCAACAGCGCTTGACCGGCGGGATGGTCCGCATGGCGGGCCACCAGCAGGGTCGGCTCGGCGGCGCCCAGCGGCACGTTGTGTTCCAGACGGGTCATGCCATCGGGCGCGGCGCCCTTCAGGGTCTGCACCCAGACCTCACCCTCCCGACGCAGGCGCAGCGCGAAACCGGCTCGCGCCAGGTCGCGCGCGGGCGTGTCGAAATACGCTGCCTGCAGACGTTCGGTGCGTGCCCGTTGACGCGCCTCCCCCTGAACCCATCGATGCAAAGCGGCCCATTGAGCGGCGGGAATCTGGAAGCGGAGTTCGATTTCATTCATGGCGCGGGCAGTGTCTCATGGTCACTGGATCCGAAGCCCACGCGACCGGCCCGGCAGTGCCCAACGGCCCAGCGGGGCCATTCGAGACATTTGTCACTCTGCGCTACCCCTCCTTGGGTGGAAGGGCTTTCCCCAGCAGGCGCGTGTGCGAGCCATTGGCGAGAATTCAAGCTGTTCACAAATTGATAAGAAACTGACATTCCCATGGGTGCGCGCTATTGGTTGCTGTTGTTGCTGGCCTCGCTGACGAGTTCGATCTGCCAGGCGCAGACCTATCGCTGCAATGTCAACGGCTCGACGTATTTCTCCGACCGGCCTTGCGGCTCGGCCGCACCGCAGCCGCCGCAGCCTGGAAAGCTGGGCACTTTCGGGCCGGCCGGCGGCGGCAACTCGAACAGCGGCGCGTCCAACTACGGCTCGTCGAGCTATGGCTCATCGAGCTATTCCGGCAGCGTGCGCAAGCCACCGGAATATGCGCAGTACCTGACATCGGCCTGTGCCCAGTTGGAGGAAGCGATTCGCACGGCGCCGGCCCGCGGTGTGCGTGGGGACACGCTTCAGGGGCTGAATGAAGAATTCCGCACCCGTTGCAACGAGGATGTGCAGGAGGCGCAGCGAAAGTTCTATCAGAAGCGCCGCGAACAGTCGCAGCAGCGCGATGACCAGCGCCAGCAACTGGCGGCCGCCCAGGCGGAACAGCGCCGACAAGACGAACACTGCGCCAACATGCGCGCCGTGATTGCCGACAAGCGCGCCGCCATGGCCTCGCTGGATGCACGGCAAAAGGAGCTTCTGCAGCAGATGCAGGAGAACTACAACCTGCGCTGCATGAATCGGCATTAAGCACTGTGCGCTGGCAGAGCGGCGAGTGGCGTCCGTCCCGCTGACGACGACAGGCTCACAACGGGCGGGCCGTCAACGGCAGCCGCGCATCCGGCGTGGGCGTTGAGCCCCCGGCATACAACGGCCGGTGGGCCCGGTCGAACCAGAGCAGCAGCTCGCCCCCGCTGACCTTGAGCACGGCGAAGCCGTCGCCCGGATGATCCTGCCAGCCGCTCACGCGGCAGCGCAGGCGCTGCCCCTGCGGTCCATCGAACTCGAACACCTCCGGCGCCGCCAGTTCCTCCGCCGCCGTCACCGCAAAGGGCCAGGGCGCATACAGCGCGGAACTGTGGACCGAATGGATCCGGACCGTTGCGTCAGCGTCAGCGTCAGCGTCAGCGTCAGCCTCAGCATCAGCGTCCGTATCCGTGGCCGTGTTCGATGGCTGAGCCTGCGGCTGCACCTCCTGCACCTCATGCACCTTCTGCACGTCCCGCACGTCCCGCACGATCAGCCGGTCCTGAACCTGCTGTGCGTGCTTCCCGCCCAGATGTGCCAACTGTCCAACCGAGGCTGGCGCCACCAAAGCCGCCGAAACCTCTGGCACTGACCGCCCTACGGGCGAGAGCTCGACGGTGACGCAACCGGACCGATGCTCGTCTCCAGACAGGAACACCAACCCCGACGCCCGCTGACGCCAGACTTCGCCCAGCAGTTCATGCAGGCTATGGGGATAACCGTCCCACGCATCCGACCGCAAGCAACTGGATGGATGCTCGGCCGTGGTGCGGCGACGCGGCAAAGGCAAGGAGCCGCACAACATGAAGCGCGGCCGCCCGGCGGTGCGGGTCAACCACGCCGCAAAGGCATCGCGCTGAGCGGTGGACCACAGCCGCGCCCGCGACCAGTTGGCCACGCGGCGCGGTTCGCGCTCGCAGCGCGCATCGGCCACGAAGAAGGCCGCGCCGCGCCAGTCGAACTCATGCCACAGGCAGTTCGGACCGCCAATCCGTGCTCCGGCCTCCCAGCGATAGTCCCACGCCGCCTGGCGAGCGACGTCAAACCAAGGCCCGACACCGCCAGGCGATGCGGGCTCCCAGTTGTCGACGATTTCATGGTCGTCGACGCTGTGAACGATGCGCGCCACCGAAGGCGGCAGATGCCGCACCGGCCCCCCCTTGAACTCGCGGTAGCCCCGGGCATAGCGCTCCACCCCACTGCGCGAGTCCGCCAGCCCGCCGCTGGCATCCGCATAGATCTGGTCCCCCGCCAACAGCAGCATCGACACCTCACCGCCTAGCGCCGTCGTGCGCGCGAAGTGGTGCAGCCGCGTGAGCGCGGCCATCGCCGGTCCCGCCTGCGCAGGGTCGGCCTCGCAGCCCGGACTGACATCGAGCAGTCCCGGCGGATATTGGCAGGCGGCCAGCGCAAAGCAGACCTCGTGCCACTCGGCCGCATCCTGGGCAGATGGCTCGTTGCCGTTGCCGTTGCCGTGGTCGTTGCCGTGGTCGTCGACGCTCGAGCCCATCGCATCGTGGCGCGCCCCGGCCCACCACGGCCCCCCCGGCGTCGGCACGAAGCCCTGCCACCACCGATGCGCCGGCAGCGCCAGCAACTCGTCGATGGCGGCATCGAACTGCCGCAGCAGTTCGTCCCCGATCAGCTCATGCAGGCTGCCGCCATGCTCGCCCTCCATCGCCAACGCGCGCGGCTCCAGATAGACCGCCAGCACGAGCAACCCGCAGGCAGATGGCATCCTGGCGCCCATCGACGCCAGCACCGCCTCGGTCCCCTCCTCGGAGGTGCGCGCGTTCTGCTGTCCTGGCCCTGAAGCCGGCAACGAAGCGGCCACAGCAGCCATCCCCCCGGCAACCAGCGGCGGGAACTGGTTGAGCGGCAGGGCAAAGCGCCAAGGCTCACCGGGCGCACCCAGCGTCGGCGGCACGAACGGCTCGAATCGCAGATCCCCAGGCAAGCGGTCATAGTGCCAGCCACCGCGCCAGGCCATCGGCACCTGCAGGATCCAGCGCGGCCAGCCACGTTCGGGCTTGAGCGCGCTGAGCAGAGGCAGTCGGTCCCCTTCCGGATCGCCGCGTTCAATGCGGTGCCAGGGGGCTTCGGCATTCAGCAACAGGGCGCTCATGTGAAGGCGCCTTCCGTTGTCGAGGCCCCGTGCGACGGCGCCCCACCCGCCGCCACAGACGCCCGATCCGCTGCGGGATCGGACGAGCCGCGCCCCTCCCCGCCCGGCGCCGACGGCCCGCCCTCGGCCAGGAAGGCCAGCACCGCAGGGAAGACACGCGTCTGGATGTCGCGCCCGATCAGGCAATCCTGATGACCGTGGCCGGCAATGACCCGGTAGTGATAGCGACCCGGTGCGGCCTGCTCGTAATAGTCCCGCAGCAGCTCGGCGCTTTCGGCGCTGCACAGGCCGTTGTCCTCGCCGTGCAGGGACAAGACCGGGAAGGCCCGCAGCATCGCCAGGCTCTTGGCCAGACTGTCCAGATAGACGCTCGCGCCCTGCCAGTCGGTGATCTCATGGCAGCGCGCGAAATGCACTGCCTGCGCCACGGTGTCCATGTTCAGCGGTCCGAAATGGTCGTCGATGAAATCCAGCACCGGCTGGCCCACGTTGGTGACGGCGAAATCGCGGCCGTAGAGCAAGTCCATGCGGTGGCGCGCCGCCGTCCAGGGCGTGCGGCGGATGCGGGGCGGCGGCGGATTCTCGACATCGAATTCCGCGTCCGGATAGGGCAGGCTGGAGAGCAGCCGGTCCATCACCTGATCCATCAAGGTGGGCGGCCCCTCCGGTCGGAAGGCAAAGTCGCTCAAGGGCAGATAGGGCCTCAGATACTGCATCAGCACGCCGCGCAGGCTGTTGGTGGGCGACATCACCATCAGCGGCGTGACCTGCGAGATCACCAGCTTGGACACCCGGGACATCAGGCGCTGACGCAGCGGGAAGAAGTGCTCCCAGGGCTGCTGGCGCGGTTCCAGCATCGCCATGTGCAACATCACCGAGCCCATGCAGTGGGCGAAGACATGCAACTGCTCGCGACCGGTCTCCCGCAGCACCCGGTCCACCGCCAGCGGAATGTCGTTGAAGGCGGATTCCTCGAAGGTCCAGGGCAGCTTCGCGGTGGGCAGGCCGGCGCTGGTGCGCATGTCCACGATCCAGACGTCGTAGCCGGCATCCCAGAGGATCTTGGCCGGTCCCGGGCGCACCGAGTGGTGGGCGAAGGTGGTGCCGCTGGCGCTGTAGCCGTGGATCATCAGCACCGGCTCGCCGCCGGGTCGTGCATACCGTGTCAGTCGCACCAGCACGGGACGGTCGTCGTCGTCGCGCGCGCGGCGCTCCAGGTCCTGGCGCTGCGCGCCGGCCTCGCCCCAACGGCCGGCGGCCATCTCGATGACGGTGGGCGTGGGCAGGTCCGGCACCGCTCCCGGCAGCCGGTCGATGCGCCGGGGGGGCGCCTCGTCCGGCTTGCGGAAGGTCCAGGCATGCAGGCCGATGGTCATGCGGGCGATGTAGGCCATGAGCGCCCCGATGTCGCGTACCGCCGTCGGACTGTCCTGCGCCTGGCGGATGCGCAGCAGCGGCATGCGCTCGCGGGCCAGATGGTGGAGGTCCAGCTCCAGCCGGATCTCGCGCTGGCCGGGCGGTGGTTGCAGGCCCGCCACCGGGTCCAGGATCAGGCGGCTGAGCTGCGTCCAGGGATTGCCGCGTCGGGTGTAGCTGATGCGCTTGCGGCCCTGGATGAGCACCTCGCGCAGGCCGTTGGCCCAGTCGGGCAAAGGCTCGCCGTTGGCGAGACCGGCGTCGGCATCGATACGCAGCCGGTACCGCATCAACCGCACTTCCCCGGCATGCCCGGACAGGTGCCAGGCGTTGACGATGCGGGCCCACACGCCGGAAGACGGCTCGTCCGGCGCCTTCGCCGCTGTGCGCTGCGAAAGCCAGTCCAGTGCACCCTGGACCGAATCCCGATAGCCCCGATTCATCACCCAGGCCGCCAGGCCGCGCGCATGTCGCCGCAGCGGACCGGAGGCCTCGCGCTGGAAGATCGCCAGCTCCGCGTCCTTCAACGGCACGGTGAACAAGGCGTTGCCATCTCCCCGCTCCTGATGCCACCACAGCCGGCCATCGCCCTGGCGCGGTCCCACGATCTCGAAACGGCCGCTGGGAGTCTCTCGCGCCTCGTAGACCCGAAGAAAGCTGCCCGGTGCCGCGACCAGCCGGCGCTCCGGCCCCGGCCGCAGCAGCTCGGTCAGCACCTTGGGCTGATAGACGAATCCGAGCTCGAGGTACTTCAGCGGCGAGCCCGGCGCCCCTGGCCATCGGACAAAGCCACCCAGCCGCTCGCGCACTTCAATGACGGTCGGCGTCTCCGCCTTCGGCGCCTCGATCCGTCGAAAGCGTGGGCGCACCCGTTCCTGCCGCACGGGTCCCGGGCCGTGGTTGAGGTCCCACTTCGCTGTCAGATGGGCGAGCGCACGCAGGGCCAGCGCGGTGATGGTGAGCGCGGGATTGATGGCCAGCGAGGTCGGCACGATCGCGCCGTCCAGCACCACCAGGTCCTCATGCACCCGATCGCCCGCGCCGACAAACACCTGACCGTCCGGATTGACCACGCCGTCGCAGCCGCGATCGGCCATGGCGCAGCCGCCCAGCGGATGCACGCTGATCATCGGACCGCGCGCCCCCGTCATCAGGAAGGCCATCTCGGGCGGCAGGAGCTGCCACATCGGATTGCGCAGCAGCCGGGCGCCGCGCTGCTGGAGCCGACGCTCGATCCAGGCATGGCGGCGGGCGATGTCGGGCTCGTGCCGCAGTCCGGGCCAGGCGACGCCCAGGCAGCCCGGCTCCTCGCTGTCGTCATTCAGCACCAGGGCGCCGGTGCCGCTGTCGCGACCGATGAGCGCCATCGGCAGATAGCGCTCGGTCTGGTGCGGACGGACGGCAAAGGGATCGTCGAACTCGGCGCGCTCCTCATGCCGGCCGGTATTGGGACGCCCCAGCGCATCCAGCGTGCCGGCCAGCGCAAAGCTCTCCTCGAACAGCGGTCGCAGCGCGCCGGGAACCGCCAGGTCCTCCACCACGAAGTCCGCACCACCGCGCATCACCGCGGTGATGGTCGGCCCGACCTGGCGCTCCGCGGCGGGCTGCTGCTCGTCGGCCACGGCATGCAGCGGCTCCGGCAGCGCTTGGCCCACCGCCAGCACGTCACCGTTGGCGGAAAACCGCTGGCCCAGCATGTGCGACACCGGCAGACCGGCCCGCTTGGACCGCAGGAGGATCTCCGTGGAGCCCAGACTGCCCGCAGCCAGGATCACTCGGCGCGCCTTCACGACGAAGGCCTTGCCCTGCCGCCGGCGCAGCAACTCATCGGTGTGCTGCACATGGACCGCCCAACCGCCGCCTGCTGCGCGCTCCAGGCGTTCGACGCTGGCACCGCAGATCAATTCCGCGCCGGCCCGCCAGGCCTGCAGCAGCAGGCCGGTGTCCAGCGATTGCTTGGCCTCGTGGTTGCAGCCGGTCGCGCAGTCGCCGCAAGCCAGACAGGCCTGATGGGACCACTGCGCCGCGCCACGCGGGCGCGTGTCCATCGCGACCTGGAGGCGCGCCGCGCGGGTCTCGCTGCCACCGAGCTCGCGCAGCAGCGCCAGGCGACGGGGTCGGTGGCCGCGCAGCCGCTCGATGGTGTTGTCGCCACTGTCATCGCGCACACCCAGCAGCCGCTCGGCGCGATCGAACCAAGGCGACAGGTCCTCGCTGAGAAAGGTCTCCGGCCAGCCGGGCTCGGTGAACACTGTGGGCGTCGGCCGCTCCATCACACCCGCGTTGATCAGCGACCCGCCGCCCAGCCCATTGGCCAGGGCGACGCACACGTCCGGCCCCAGCCGCAGATCAAACAGCCCTTCGCGACGACCCGTCGGCGACTCCGCATCGCGCGAAGCGAACCGGACATGGCCCGGCAGGTCGGCAAAGCGGCTGGGGAAGGCGCCGGGCAGGTACTCACGCCCGCGCTCCAGCACCACGACGCGCAGGGGACGGCCCTGCGCATCACAACGTCCCGCGAAGGCATGCGCCGCGGCGGCGCCGCCGTAGCCGCTCCCGACGATCAGCAGGTCGACCGGATCGGCGGAATCGACAGGATCGCCGGATGCCTCAGGCGCGGCCGACTCCGCGGATTCGCCGGTGGTTGCACGGCGGTCGCCCTGCAGCCGCTCGGCCATCCAGTCCTCCAACGGACGGGACAGCCAGCGCGTGCCGAACGGTCGCGCGTCCTCACGCGCGCCGGATGAGGACGACGACGGACGCTCAGGCGGGGCTGGCCGCGCCTCCTCGAACGGTGGTGCCATCGGAAACCTCCCTGCGTTGCTCGGCCAGGGCGGCTTGCATCGCGTTGATCAATTGTTCTTCGGTGACCGGTTTGTGCAGCAGGGTCAACCCGGCCTCATGGGCTTCGCGCAGGCGTTCGGGCGCGGTGTCGCCGCTCACCAGCAAGGCCGGCAGTCCGGGGAAGGCGCTGCGGATGGACCGGACGGCGGAGATCCCGTCCTCGCCGCTGCGCAGCCGGAAATCGGTCAGGAGCAGGTCCGGCTGCTGGCCCATGCTTTTGAGCAGGCCCTCGCGGGTGCTGCCGGCCAGCAGCACCTGGCAGCCGTGCGCGCTGAGCAGCGCCTGCATGGCCACCCGCACCGGCTCTTCGTCGTCGATCACCAGGACGCGGATCGGTGGCAGCGACGGGCCATGGCGGGGCGCCTGGTCCGGGCGGATCTCGCTGGGGTCGGCGGCGGTGACGTTCAGCATGAAGCTCGAGCCGTGGCCGGGCGCGGAACGCAGCGCCAGATGCAGGTCCAACAGGTCCACCAAGCGGTTCACGATCGACAGGCCCAGGCCGAGGCCCTTGGCCCGGTCACGTTCCGGATTGCCGACCTGGTAGAACTCATCGAACACCCGCGATTGCTCATGTTCGGGGATGCCCACGCCGGTGTCGCGCACCGACAGCCGCCAGATGCCGTCGTCCTGGCCGCGGCTGACCTCGATCGACACCTCGCCGCGCTGGGTGTATTTGATCGCGTTGTCGATCAGGTTGCGCACCACCCGCTCCAGCAGCACCGGATCGCTTTCGACGCACGCATCCGGTGGGCAGTCCAGCCGCAACAACAGCTGCTTGCGATGGGCGGCGGGCTGGAATTCACGCTGCAGTCGACCCAGCCAGGGCTGCAAGGCAAACACCTGGTTGTTGACCGGCACCACCTGGGCATCCAGCTTGGAGATGTCCAGCAGCGCATCCATCTGCGAGGACAGCGACTGCAGCGCCAGGTTCATCTGGGTGACGATCACACTGCCTTCGCCATCCAGCGGCCGCTTGGCCAGCGCCGCACCGAACAGCGAGAGCGTGTGCATCGGCTGACGCAGGTCATGGCTGGCGGAGGCCAGGAAGCGGGTCTTGGCCGCCATGGCGGATTCCGCCTGGGCCAAGGCCTGGCGCAACTGCTGGTTGTTCTTGACCTGCTGCTGACGGATGAGCACCGATTCGGCGAACACCCGGTAGGTGTCGCGCGCCAGGCTCATCAGGATCAGGCCGAAAAAGACGATCAGGCCGGACAGCACCCAGTCCAGCCAGCGGTAGTCCACCGCATCGTGGCCGAGGCCCCAGGCCAGGGCATTGGCGATCGTGACCGGCCAGAGGAAGGCCTGGAACACCACGCGGTGTCCGGCAGTGGTGGCCACCGCCCCGGCGCACAGTCCCAACAGCACGATGGTCTGCACCATGCGCTGGAAATCGCTGAGCCAGGGGGCCACGCCCAGGGAAGCGCTGAAGACCATTCCGTTGAGCAGGCTCAGGCCCACCGCCCAGTTCAGCCGTTGCTGCAGCGGACGCTCATGCATCTCCGGCAGTTGGCCCAGCAGCCACCAGCGCAGCGCCAGCACGCCGTACACCGCTGCCAGCCACCCCAGCGCAATCGCGCCATGGACGACGCTCATGCTCATCAACGCCAAGGCGAGCGCCGCCAGGCCCACCGGGTAGGGCACCCGTCGTCCCTGCTTGGCGATCAACCGCAGCAATTCAAGGTCGACGCTCGTTTGCTCCGCGAGTCGCTCAACCATGGCCGGGACGGGCAGCGCCTGGTCGCTGCCGCAACGGTGAGTTCATACTTTCGGTAAATCTCGTATTGGGCGGGCAATATAGCGCTTGGAGAGTGACGGCCCAAGCACAAACACGCCAACACCAGCACCATGGCGCGCCAACAACACGGCAGCCGCCCCGCCTGCGCACGCCATGCGCGACTGAGCGATCAGCGCACCAGCATGGACGCCAACGCCTCCGCCGCCACTGGCTTGTGAAACAACCAGCCTTGCGCATCCATGTCCCCCAGCGACAGCAGCCAGTCGCGCTGTTCGGCCGTCTCCACGCCTTCCGCGGTGATGCCCAGGTTCAGGCCCCCGGCCAAGGCGACGATGCTGCGCACCACCGCCTGGGCCGATCCGCCCTGCGACAGCGCTTGCATGAAGCTGCGATCGATCTTGAGCCGGTCCATGGGCAACGCTGTCAGTTGGGCCAGCGAAGAGAAGCCAGTGCCGAAGTCATCCAGGGCCAGACGCACCCCGAGCTCGCGCAGCCGCTGCAGCGCCGGGCCGGTGGACGCCGCCTGAGCGATCAGGGATTCGGTCAGTTCCAGCTCCAGCCATGGCGCGGGCAGGCCGTGCCGGCGCAGCGTGTCGGCGACCAGGGCCGGCACATCGTCCTGCTCGAACTGCCGCACCGACACATTGACCGCCACCCGCAAGTCCGGCAGGCCGGCACTGCGCCAGGCGGCCGCCTGCGCCACCGCCTGGTCCAGCACCCAGGCGCCGATCGGGGCGATCAGTCCCATGTCCTCGGCCACCGGGATGAAGCACGCCGGCGAGACATCCCCCAACGCCGGATGACGCCAGCGCAGCAGCACCTCGGCGCCGACGATGCGGCCGTCGCGCAGGTCCACCACCGGCTGCCAGACCAGCGACAGCTCGTGATGCGCCAAGGCGGTGCGCAAGCCCTGCTCCATCTGCAGCCGATGGCTGGCGACATCGGCCATCGACGATTCAAAGGCCACCGCCCGACAGCGACCGCGGGCCTTGGCCTGGTACATGGCGGCATCGGCCGCGCGCAGCAACATCTGCGGGCTGTCGACATGGCCCGGACACAAGGCCACGCCGATGCTGGCGGTCACCACCACGGTGCGTGCACTGTCGGGCAGCGCATGCAGTTCCAGCCGCACCGGATGCGCCACGGCGGCCAGCAGCTTGCGGGCGATGGCCAGCGCCATGTCCACCTGCACCACCTGCGGCAGCAGGATGACGAATTCATCGCCCCCCAGACGCACCGCCACATCGTCACGCCGCAGCTGACTGCCGAGCCGACTGGCAATCTGGCGCAGCAGATCGTCGCCGGCGTCATGCCCCAGGGTGTCGTTGATGGTCTTGAAGCCGTCCAGGTCCATGAACAGCAGGGCCAGGGGCCGGCCGGTCCAGCCTTGCAGCACCTGCTGCAACATCAGGCGGTTGCCCAGGCCGGTCAGCGCGTCATGAAGCGCCTGATGCCGCAGCTCATGCTGGGCCTGCCGGATCTCGCTGATGTCCGCAAAGCTCAGCACATGGTGGCTGGCCTGGCCCTCGTCATCCATCACCGCTGCAAAGTGCTGCAAGGCCGGGAAGCTGCTGCCGTCACGGCGGCGGCAGGTCACCTCGCCCTGCCACGGATGCTGCGCCGGATCGAGCGACGCATCGCCCTGGCGGCGACAGAACAGGAACTCTTCCGGTCGGTGACCCAGCACATCCGGCTCGGTCCAGCCGGTGAGGTGCGCAAAGGCGCTGTTGCAGCCCAGCACGCGCTGATCGGCGTCCAGGAACAGGATGGCCTCGTCGGTGGCGTTGAACGCCACGGCCGCCTGGCGCAGCCGGTTCTCGCGCTCCACCCGCTCGCTGACATCGCGCACCATGCCCATCACCACGCCTTCGCGTTCGAAGTGGCGGGCGTGGATTTCCAGACATCGGGTGACGGGCTCATCCAGCCCACGCCAGCCGCAGGTCAGGTCCATCGGCGTGCCGACCTGCAGCAGCGCATCCAGGGCGTCGCGACCGCGCGCATCCAGGCCCTCCCGCAGGTCCGCCAGCGCGTTGGACCGCGTCAGGGTGGACAGCTCCGGCACGGATTCATGTCCCGTCCAGCGCAGCGTCCGAGACCGGGGTGGTGTCGACCTGCCGGCACCGCCGCGAATCTTCAGGACGTCCAAACCCGCCGGTTGCGTCGGTGCCTCCGAGGGATCGGCGACTGACGCCAGCGTCTGAGGCAACGCCCGATCCTCTTGATCTGCTTGATCTGCTTGATCCGCTTGATCCGCTTGAGCCGCTCGATTCGAAGGCGTCGATTGCGCCATCGGATTCGATGGCTCTACCGGATCCGATGGATCCGACCATGCCGACTGCTCCGGCAGCTCCAGCACCGCCAACCGTGCCGACTCCAAGGCCAGACGCAGGCGGCGCTCGGCCGCCTCGGTCTTGCGCTCCTCCGCACGACGCACCATGGCCATGCGGACCGTCGCATTGAGTTCGCGCAGTTCGAACGGCTTGAGCAGGTAGCCGTACGGCGCCGCCTGGGCGGCCCGCTGCAGAGTTTCAGGCTCGCCATACGCACTCAGGAAGATGACCGGCACCGACAGCAGCTCGCGCAACTGCCGGGCGGCGCTGATGCCGTCGCTGCCGCGATCAAGGTGGATGTCCATCAGCACCAGGTCCGGCACGGTGCGGGTGGCCAGGCGCAACGCTTCCGGCTCGCTGGCGGCAATGCCGACCACCTCGTAGCCCAACTGCTCCAGCCCGGAGCGCAAGTCCAGCGCCACGATGCGTTCGTCCTCGACGATCTGGATGCGCACCGGGCGCGCCCGGTCGACCGCGGCATCAAGCATGAGCTTCTCCCACCGCGTCGCGGCACCAGGTCAGGCGCGCCCGAGTGCCCGCCTGCGATTCCATGCCCAACCGGGCGCCGCATTGGTCAGCCAGCAGCGGCAGCAGTTGCAGGCCCAGGCTGCGGCCTTGTCCCGGCGCCATGCCGGGCGGCAAGCCGACGCCGTCGTCGACCACTTCCAGCCAGGGCGGATCGGCCTCGGCGAGGCGATCGTGGTCGCCCACGCCGCCGGTCGCCGCGGGCGGACTGCCGACTTCGCCCAGCGCGGTGCCGCCCAGCCGCACCCGGATCTGGCCGGTGCGACCGTCGGGAAAGGCATGCTTGATGGCATTGGTGACCAGCTCGGTGACCACCAGCCCGCAGGGGATTGCCCGCTGCAGCTCCATCCGCCAGGGCAGGTCCTGCGGCGTTTCCACCAGCAGATCGATCTGCGGGCTCTGGCCCAGATAGGTGTCGCGCAACAGCTGGATCAGCCGCCGCAGGTAGGTGCCCATCTCCAGCGCGCTGAAATCGGACCGCTCATACAGCAGTTGATGCAGCAGGGACATCGAATGCACCCGGCTCTGGCTGTCCCGCAGCGCATCACGCACGCGGTCGTCGGCATGGCGGGCCTGCAGGCTGAGCAGGCTCGAGATGACCTGCAGGTTGTTCTTGACCCGATGATGGACTTCATTGAGCAGCGCCGTCTTCTCCTGCAACGCCCGTTCGATCTGGCTCTGGGCCGCGCGGCGCTCGGTCACGTCGTTGACAGTGGCCAGCACCTGCTGGCCGTCGGAGTCCGGCATCGGATTCAGCCCGATCTCCACTGCAATCTCGGTCCCGTCGCGCCGCAGCGCATACAGCTCCTGGCGCTTGGCCATGTAGCGCAGGGCCGGCTGGCGCATGAAGGATCCGACATGGCCGTGATGGGCCTCTCGCTGGCGCGTCGGCACCAGGTCATGCACCGCCTTGCCGGCCAGTTCATCGCGGGTGTAGCCGAACATGCGGGCCAGGCTTTCGTTGGCCAACTGGATGCGGCCGTCGGTGTCGATCAGGCCCATGCCGATGGTCGCGCCCTCAAAGGCGCGGCGGAAGCGGTCTTCGCTGCGCGCCAGGGCCCGCTCGCTTTCGCGGCGCGCGCTGATGTCGATGCCCGAGGGGATCAGGTGCGTCACCCGGCCCTGGTCGTCACGCAGCGGCGCCATCATGAAATCGATGTCCATGCGGGTGTCGCCGGCCATGCGCACCACCACGTCGCGCCGCACGGTTTCACCGCGGGCCACCCGGGCTGCGGCGTCTTTCAGCCAGTCCACCAGCAGGGGATCGTGGGTCCACCACGGCGTCAGCCAGAACTCGCGCCCGCGGATCTGTTCCAACGTGAAGCCGCCCGCGTCCAAGGGCGCGCGGTTGGCTTCCTGCACCCGACCGTCCGGCGACAGCACGCCGACGAAGACGAACAGGTTGTCGAGCACGCGGCGCAGGCGCTGGTCGCTTTCCTGTCGGGCGCGTCGGAGTCGCTCGTCGGCGCGCTCCTGCGATCGATTGGCGGCGCGCACCAGCACGCCGGCCACCTGGCCCTGGTCGTCCTTCACCGGCAGGTAGCTGGCGTCCCATTCAGAGGCGACACCCGGCAGGCTGGGGACCTCGGCATCGATCTGGAAATGATGCGGACGGCCGGTCTCCAGCACGCCGCGCAGCAGCGGAATCAGGTCGTGCGCCGCCTGCGGCAGGACGTCCACGACGGAGCGCCCGAGGTGGGCCGCCACCTCCAGCCCATTGGCCCGCGCCAAGGTCGCATTGATGGCGCAATAGCGCAGGTCACTGTCCAGCAGGGCCAAGCCGATCGGCAAGTCCTGGGCGAACAGCATGTCGAGTGCAGCCGATCGAAGATCGCCAGACATCGGGCCTCCCTTGGCCGCCATCCGTCGCGGCGCGGGCATCGGCCCGGCCTCAGGCCGTGCTGGCTTCGCGGGTCTTGGACGCGCGAGGTCGGCCGATCGGTGCCAGGCGGGGTCCGGATCGCCCCGCCAGCCCATCGGCCTGTCAGCCTGTCAGCCTGTCAGCCCGACGTGGCGCTCTGTCGGCGCGGGGTCGAGAGGCGCATCACTCGCGCGGATGGTTGTTGGACGTTATACAAGCCGGCCGGGCGGCTGTCATCCTCACCCCCCTGCGCAGGGGACGTGGCACGGCGGCACGCCGGGCGCAAAAAAAGCGCTGATCGCAGCGCTTGAGCCTGGGCGGATAAAACTATGCCGACCCCCTCGGCCCCAACGGGCTCCGGCAGGTCGGCATAGCACTCCTCCCCTCGATCACCACGCTGAGGTCCAGGCAGCGAGCGATCGGGATCCAGTATGCGTAACCGGATTTTTCGCAGCCATCCCCCTCAAGAGGGAGATGGGGTTGGCACGATCCGTGCCCTCTGCGGTCCCGGCCATCGCCACGGCCTGAGCCTGGCCACACCCTGTCATCCCACACGAGCGCCAGGCGGCTGCTTTCAGCATGCGACGCCCTGCCGCGCCGCGCTCAGGCGGCGATCAGGCGGCGCCCGAGCCGCACTCGGGCCGTGATCCATCCGTGCTCAGGCGATGCTCAGCCGCCGTGGCGCCTGCTGCTCCTTCAGCAACTCCTCCAGCAACACCAGGTAGTAGCCCAGCGGCGGCGTGCGCTTGCCGGGCCGTTTGGCCAGGTCGTCCCAGCGCCGCAGCTGCAAGGCGGCCGGCGCATGGCGCTGCGCCATGAACAGCAGCCGCTCTTCCGCATTCATCGGCCCGCCCTGCAAGGCCAGGCTGTGTCGCGAGGCGTCGGTCAGCGACGGCTCATAGGACGGGTCGGTGCTCACCAGGTAGCGCTTGGCGCCGACATGCAGCCGGATCGGCTCCAGCACATCGTCGCCGAAACCGCCCGCGCGCAGCATCGGCAGCGCCAGGAGCTCGTGCTGATCGTCCAGCAGCGGCTCGCCGGCGGCGCCGTCCATCAGTTGGCCGATGTCGTGCAGCAAGGCGGCGGCGACGAGGCTATGCTCCGCGTGGGCCCACTCGGCAAGTTGGGCGCATTGGAGGGCATGTTCCAGCGCCGTCACCGGCTCCCGGCATTCCGCGCTGTAATGCAGCTGGCCGCGACGGCTGAACAACGCCTCGATCTTGGCGATGAGATCCATGATGAACACTCCCTGTGACAACGGGATAGAACCGGAACGGCGGTCGGAGGGACCACGACAACGCCGACCTGTGAACGCCCCGAGGGGCGCTTCAGGGGTCGGGTCTTGCAGTCTCGTGGGGTGCCGTGACGAATCTGTGAAGCAAGCACCTGCGGGGCATTCAAAACCACTGAACAATGGCCTCAGTTCCGATGAACCGACAAGCGCGAATGGCCGTTGACACTCCCTCCCACACCAACGGCCCCGCGCCTTGGTTCCCGACAGAAGAAAGTTCACCGCCATGACCACCGTCGTCTCGCCGATCACCCGCCAGCCCGTCAAGCGGCGCTATGACACCTTCGCCATGCTGCTGCACTGGGTGCTGGCGGTGGGCATCATCGCCACCTTCGGCGTGGGTCTGTACATGTCGGACCTGCCCTTCTCGATGACCCGGCTCAAGCTCTACAACTGGCACAAGTGGGCCGGCGTGACCATCCTGGTGCTGTCGGCACTGCGGCTGCTGTGGCGCCTGGCGAGCAAGCCGCCGGCCGACCTGCCGATGCCGGCCTGGCAGGCCCGCGCCGCGCACCTGGTGCACGGCCTGCTTTATCTGACCTTCTTTGCGGTGCCGCTGAGCGGCTGGGCCTACAGCTCCGCCGCAGGCTTCCCGATCGTCTGGTTCGGCGTGCTGCCGTTGCCGGACCTGGTCTCGCCCGACAAGGCGCTGGCCCACACGCTCAAGGAAATCCACGAGCTGTTCGCCTACGGCCTGGCCGCCCTGGTCCTCGCCCATCTGGGCGCGGTGGTCAAGCATGTCGTCATCGACCGGGACGGCCTGCTGCAGCGGATGCTGCCCGGCCGCGGTTGAACCCATTCGTCCGAACCTCCCCCTCGGCAACGCCGTCCCCTTCACGACTCCAGAAGAAAAGAGGTCTTTTCATGACTGCACGCCTGGCCACGTCCCTGTCCGTCACTGCGCTGTCGGTGATCAGCGCCGCCCTGATGCTGGCGGCCACACCCAGCTTCGCCCAGACCAAGCCGGCCGCCAAGACGGCCGCCAGCGCCCCGGCCGCGGCCGCCGCCCCTGCGGCTGCTGCCAAGCTGGTGCCCGCCCAGAGCGACATCACCTTCACCTTCAAGCAGATGGGCGTGCCGGTGGACGGCCACTTCAAGCGCTTCGATGCCCAATTGGCGTTCGACCCGAAGAAGGCGGAAACCGGCAAGGTCGGCCTGAGCGTGGACCTGTCCAGCGCCACCCTGGGGGATGCCGCCACCGATGCCGAGCTGGTCAAGCCGGCCTGGTTCGACACCAAGAAGGCGCCGCAGGCGACCTTCCAGAGCGGCGCCATCAAGACGCTGGGCGGCGGCAAGTTCGAGATCGCCGGCAAGCTGACGATCAAGGGCCAGGTGCGCGATGTCGTCGTGCCGGTCACGCTGACCCAGGCCGGCGGCACCACCACCGCCGTCGGCAGCTTTGCCATCAAGCGTCTGGACTACAACATCGGCGAAGGCGAATGGAAGGATGTCAGCGTCGTCGCCAATGATGTGCAAGTGAAGTTCAAGCTGGCGTTCACCGGCGTCTCGCCGCTGTGACCGCTGTTGTGTTCCTCCCCACCCCCAACCACCCCATCCCCAACCGAAACGGATCCCACACCATGAAGAAAGCCCTGCTCCTGGCCTCCCTGCTCGCCGTCGCCGGCCTGGCCCAAGCCCAGAGCGCGACCTACGCGATCGACCCGACCCACACCTACGCGACCTTCGAGATCATGCATTTCGGCACCTCGACCAACCGCGCCCGCTTCGAGAAGAAGGAAGGCACGGTCCAGTTCGACCGCGCAGGCAAGTCCGGCAAGGTGGAGATCACCTTCGACATGAACGGCATCAGCAGCGGTTCCGCCGCCTTCGACAAGCACCTGCAAGGCAAGGACTTCTTCGACGTGGCGAGCTTCGGCACCGCCAAGTTCGTCGGCGACAAGTTCAGCTTCTCCGGCGACAAGGTCACCACCGTGGCCGGCGAACTGACGCTCAAGGGCAAGACCGCTCCGGTCACCCTGAAGGCCACCAACTTCAACTGCTATCAGAACCCGATGCTCAAGCGTGAAGTCTGCGGCGGCGACTTCGAGACCGTGATCGACCGCACCCAGTGGGGCGTGGACTACGGTCTGGCTTACGGTTTCTCGAAGGACGTGAAGATCGTCATCCAGGTCGAAGCCGTCAAGCAGTAAGACGAACCGGCGCCATCGGCGTCATTGGCGTCAGCGGCGCCCCTGACGTCCTCGTTGTCCCAGGCGTTTCCCACGCCTGCACAAGGCCTGCGCAAGCAGGCCTTTTTCGTTGGCGCCGGCACCGTGACATCGCTCACGAACCGAAGCCGCACCCGATCCAATCTGGTGCATCGGTGTCGTTTCTCCTCTGTCAAGCCCGGTCGCCGCCCGTCCGCGTGCGGCTCGGCCTGTCGCTGATCCTGGCAGTTCATGCCGCCGGGATGACGGCGCGTCGCCACCCCAAGGAGCCGCGCGAGCGACTTGCGTACAGTGCGAAGCAACAGACAGGTCCTCCCATGAACGCCCCGATGCCCGCTCAACCCACCCCCGCCCAACGCTGGCAGGCCTACGCCCGGTCCGCGGAGCACGGCTTCCACGTCTACGCGAGCTGGCTGGTCTCCATCACCTGGAAGCGGTTCGCCATTCTGTCGGTGCTGTTGGTGATCGGCGCCAACATCCTGCAGGAGCTGCCGCCGTTCTCGTTCACCTGGCGGGTGGCCGAGGAACGCGAGGTGTCGACCCCGCCCAAATCCCGCCCCGCCAAGTCGACCCGCAAGGAAAAGCCTGCGCCCGCAGAGAAGGCTGCCGAGCCGGCCGCACCGGCGACCGAAGCCTCCGGCGCCGGCCATGACGATGACGGCCTGCGTTACGAGATCCAGATCGACGGCCGGGGCGTGCGCATCGTGCCGCGGCATCCGCAGGCGGCGTCGGAGGCGGCCTCGGATGTGGACCCGAACCTGCCCTCGGTCGACATCCGCATTCCCAGCGAGCGGCAGCGCGAAGCGGTGCGCGAGGCGGTCGAGGACGCCAAACGCGCGCTGGAGGAAGCCGCCGAAGAGGCCCGCAATGCCCAGGCCGATGCGGAGGAAGCCCGTCGCGAGCTGGAACAGGCCAAGGCCGATGTGGAAGACGGCGTACGCAAGATCCGCTACCGCACGGTGCGCCTGGGCGAATTCCTGGACAAGCTGGCGCTGCTGGTGATCCTGGCGTCGGTGCTGATCAAGGCCACCTACAAAGGCCGCATCCAGGCCGAGGTGAAAGCCGCCAAGGCCACCGAAACCGCCGAAGCCGAATCCCTGCGCCGCCAGGTGGTGGAAGCCCGCATGGCCGCGATGCAGGCCCAGGTGGAGCCGCACTTCCTGTTCAATACCCTGGCGTCGATCGATCACCTGATCGAGACCGATCCGCCGCGCGCCTCCCAGATGCAGCGCAACCTGATCGCCCTGCTGCGGGCCTCGATGCCGACGATGCGCGAAGCCAATGCCAACGGCGGCGTGCGGGACCTGGGCCGCGAGATGGCGGTGATCCGCCCCTATCTGGACATCCTCCAGATGCGCATGGAAGAGCGGCTGCAAACCCAGATCGAGGTGCCGGACGGCCTGCTGTCGGCCGAGTTCCCGCCGATGATGATCCAGGGCCTGGTCGAGAACGCGATCAAGCACGGCCTGGAGCCCAAGGCCGAGGGCGGCAGCCTGCGCCTGAAGGCCGAGGTGGTGCACGGCAAGCTGACGGTGACCGTGGCCGACACCGGCCTGGGCTTCGGCCGTGCCGCCACCGCCGGCACCGGCGTCGGACTGGCCAACATCCGGGAGCGGCTGTCGCTGCTGTATGGCAAGACCGCCAGCGTCACCGTCTCGGAAAACCAACCCAGCGGCACGGTGGTCACCATCACCGTGCCTTACCGGACCGCGTCGTCCGCGACCGCGAATGCGGACACGACGTCCACCTCCTCCGCCCATGACCAAGGAGCCCACGCATGAAAACGCTGTTCAAGACCCTGTTGATCCTCGGCCTGGTGATGGTGCTGGCCTCGCTGGCCCTGGGCATCGCCGCGATCGGGCTGCTCGGCGACCTGCCGGGCGTGCACCTGAACATCAACGGCGAGGAGGTGCTCTGGCACAGCCTGGACCTGGGCGAAGCGCTCGGCGCCGGCCTGGGGCTGGTGATCGCCATCGGCGCGCTGTGCCTGGTGCTGCCGCTGGTGCTGCTGCTCGGCGTGGGCCTGCCGCTGCTGCTCATGCTGGCGGTCCTGGCGCTGGGCGCGGCGGCGGTGCTGGGCCTGGGAGCGGTGCTGGGATCGCCGTTGCTGGTCGTCGGCGTGATCATCTGGCTGCTGGTGCGGGACCGCCGTCCGCGTCGCGCGGCCATCCCGCCCCAGGCCGCACCGATGGCGCCCTCGGCGCCCTCGGCAAACGGCCCTGCCGAGCCGTCCATGTCCACCTGATCGACGTCATCGGGTCGACGACCACGCGGTCGACGCCCAGGTGAATGATGACCGCCGCAGGGCGGCGAGCCACGGCGCGCGGCCGCCCCACCCTCTCGACACTCCCGATTCGGGCCCGCTTCGGCTGACCTAACATCCGCGCCATGAACGACACCCACGCCCCTGCCCCCCGCGCCGTCCTGGCCGACGACGAACGGCTGATGCGCGAGCAACTGCGCAGCCGCATCTCCGAGGTCTGGCCCGAGCTGGAGATCGTCGGCGAGGCCAAGAACGGCCTCGAGGCGGTCGAAATGACCCGGGAACTCCGTCCCGACCTGGTGTTCCTGGACATCCGGATGCCGGGCCTGACCGGGGTCGAAGCCGCCAAGCAGATCGCGCAACTGCCCGACGACGAGGACTGGGCGCTACCGGAGATCGTCTTCATCACCGCCTACGACCAGTACGCGGTCGAGGCCTTCGAGCAAGGCGTCTGCGACTACGTGCTCAAGCCCGCCGAACGCGAGCGGCTGGCGGTGACGGTGCAGCGCATCAAGACGCGGCTGGCCCAGCGCAGCGGCGAGGCGGAGCCCGATGGTCCGAGCCAAGGCACCCTGCAGCAGTTGCTGCACAGCCTGTCGGCCAAGGTGAATCCGTCCTCGGCGCCGAAGTACCTGCAGTGGATCCAGGCCTCGGTGGGCCAGGCCATCCAGATGATCCCGGTCGAAGACGTGCTGTTCTTCATCAGCGATGAAAAATACACCCGGGTGCAGACGCCGCAGGTGGAAGCCCTGATCCGCAAGCCGATCAAGGAACTGGTGGATGAGCTGGATCCGGCGGTGTTCTGGCAGATCCATCGCTCCACGCTGGTCAATGTGAAGGCGATCAACGGCATCACCCGCGATTTCCGCGGCCGCCAGTTGGTCGGCGTGCGCGGGCTGGATGAGAAACTGGAAGTCAGCCGCAGCTACACCCATCTCTTCAAGGGGATGTGACGCTCGTCAGCCCGGTGCCGATCGGCACCGGTGCAGCCGCCCCGAAAGCAGAAACGCCCGCCTGGTGACCCCGGCGGGCGTTCTCGCATGTGGGATGGGCGATCGCCCTGACGCCCGTGGTCAGGCCTCGCCCGACCGTGATCGGCGGGCCGGCGCCAGCGGCATGCGTTCGCTCTCGCCATCGGCATCGGCGAACTGGGTTTCCAGCGGCGTGTCGTCCACCTCCTCGCCGCGCGGGACTCGCCGCGACGGTGTGCGCAGACCCAGCGCCAGCGCCAGCATCGCGTAGAACAGGAAGGCGATGCGAGGCGCATCGATCAGGCTGTCGAACAGGCCGACGATCAGGAAACCGATCAGCCCCCCGGCGGTGGCCGGCGCCAGCGGATGCCGCCGCGCCGCGCCCAGCGAGCAACGCCACAGGGCGCTGGCCAGCAAGCCCAGCCAGAGCGCGAGGCCCAGCACGCCCTGCTCGAACAGCACATGCAGCGGCAGGCTCTTCATGTGGAAGGGCATGTGGATCCGATCGCTGGAGGTGAACCAGCGCGCCATGCCACCCGCGAAATCGGGGTTGTAGAGCAGCGGCCCATGCAGGCTGTCCGCGATCTGCACGCCCCGCAACTCCACCAGCGATCCGCGCCAGTTCAGGGCGACGGCGGCGGTGAGCTGGCGCGGCATCCAGCGCGAGCCGCCGAAGTCCGCCGGCGCCGTGCCCATCGGCAGTTGCACCGTCTGCCAGGCTCCGCCCAGCGGCTGCACATCGGCTTCCCGATCGATGCAGCGCAACGGATAGAGCAGATGCTTCTCGCAGATCTCGACCCGGATGCGGGTGCGTTGCTGGGTGCGCAGCACCACGGTCGCACCGACCTGGCCGCTCACGGCCTGGAGGCGCTGGCTCAGCCGGAACATTTCGCCATGGCCCAACTGATGCAGACCGCTGCTCAGCGTCACCGTCGGCACCTCCGACATGCCCAGCATGCCGGGTGCGGCCGTCGCCTGCGACGGGTCATCGGTACCAGGATTCCAGCGGTAGTCGCCGACCCGGTCCTCGAACGGTCCGCCGGCTGCGAAGCTGGCCGGGAAGCGGCCGGTGCCCTTGCCGAGCAGCCATTCATCGGTCGATTTCAGCAGACCCAGGCCGATGCCCCAGTGGGTCATCCGGCCTTCAAAGTCCTGCTGACCGGTCGACATCCGTTGGCCGATGTAGCCCCCGCCGCCGAGCGAGGCCACCACGCCGCAAACCAGCAGACAGGCGGTCCACAGCAGGCCGCGGACCCGCCAGTCGGCCTGGCGCAGCGCCGCCGCCGGCCGCACCGACCATTGCGTGGCCAGCCAGCCGAGGGCGAGCGACGCCAGCACGGCCGCAATCAGCAGCGAATCCCGCCCTTCGCCCCAGTGGAACGCCACCAGCCAGATGGCGGCCAGCGAGGCGATCCAGGTCGACACCACCAGGAAGGCCTGCACCGGCTGGACCACGCCATGGCGCCAGCGCCAGCACAGCACCAATCCCAGCAGGATCAGAGCGCCATCCAGCGCATAGGCGATCTTGGGCACCAGATCGATCAGCGCCCAGCCCGCCAGCGCCAGCACCAGGGCCGGAAGCGGACTCAGCGCCAGCACGGTGCGCAGTTGGGATACCGGCCAGGTCGCGCGGCGCGCGGGCAGCGCCACCCAGAGGGCCGCACTGCCGGCCAGGGCCAGCAAGGCGCGGTAGCCGCCGGCCCCGAACAGCACCCAGGCCGCCACGGCCACGCTGCTCAGCAGGATGAGGGTCCAGCCCACCGGCAAGGCCGCATCGCCGGGCAAGTAGGCGGATGGCGCTGCGTCATGCTCCGGCGTGCCCTGACGCTGCTGCACGGCCCACAGGACCGCGCACACCGCCAGGCCGATCGGCACCGCCAGGTACACGCCGCGGGAGAAGGTGGTCAGGCAGGCGTAGAAAGCGACCAGCATCACCGCGATGGCCGCCACGAAGCGGGCCGGTTGGCGCTCCCTCAGCAGCCAGAGCAGGGCCATCGGCGCGCTGATGGCCAGGCAGCCATCGAGCGCCGCGCCGCCGATGTGCATCTCCCAGAAGCCGCCGGTGGTCCGGTAGTCGGTCGAGAAATCCAGCAGGCCGGTGTAGATCCAGCGTTCCCAGATGGCGCTCAGCGAAGCCGTCAGCAGCACCAGCACCCAGGCGCCGCGCGCCAGCCGCAGCACGGCGGAGGGTCGCAGGTTGGAGGCCTGCAGCCACAGCGGCAGCAACAGCAGCACCAGCAGCAGCGGCTTGCCCAGGCGCAGGCTGTTCATCGATTCCTGATAGCCCTGCCACCAGCCGGGATGCAGGCCGCCGGCCTGATCCACGCCGCGCATCACCGAGATCGCGGCGGACAGTGCAAACACCGACATCAGCACCAGCACCGCCGACCGCCAACGCAGCGCCCGGAACCGCCAGGCCACCGGCCGGGTGGTCGGCTCGGTGATGGCCAGCGCGGCGTAGCCGCCGGCAGCCACCGCCAGGACCAGCAGGTCCAGTTCCTCCACGGCGAACCAGCCGGTCCAGGGCGCGAGGCCGATCACCGGCACCAGCGCGGGCACCAGCATCGGCAGGCTCTGCCAGCCGAAGAACGAGGCGAAGGCCACGCCGGTCCACACCGCCAGCATCCAGGCGGGATGAATCGGGTAGTGCTGCGCCAGCATCACCCCGGCGGTGCCGCACAGCACCGAAGCCACCAGCGCCATCCAGGCCGCCGGACGAAGCGGAATCATGAAGTTCATGCCGCCATCCGCATCGACGCCGGGGCGCGCAAGCTGCTGGCGATGCACCACTGGGCCGGCCAGTAGCTGGCCAGCACCCAGAAGCTGGCCATCTCCATCGGACCGGCAAACTTGTGAATGGCCAGCATCGCATCCGACAACACGAACAAGGTGCCCCCCCAAGCGGCCCAACGGGCGCGGGGTTCATCAGCCTGCCCCACACGACGGCGCCACCAGGCCCAGGCCTGGGCGGCCATGCCGGACAGCGCCAGCACATACACCACCACCGGCGCGCGCAGCTCGGCGGGCACATGCGCCCACAGACTGCCCAGCACGGTGGCGGCGATCACGCCGAACATCAGGAAGGGCCAGCGCACCGCCCCCGCCCTGACCTGGGTGCAGAAGCCCACGACATAGCAGACATGCGCCACCAGGAAACTCACCAGCCCCGGCAGAAAGCCTTGCTCCGGCCACAACAGGGCGATGTCGCCCACCAGCGAGCACAGCAGACCGGCGCGCAGCCAGCGCGCCAGGCGCGGTTGATCACTGCCGCGTCTGAGCGCGTAGAACAGGATCAGCAGCGTGGTCAGCGGCTTGAAGACGAAGCCCAGCCCTTGCGGCAACTGCGGCGGCTGGGACAAGGCAAGGATGGCGACGGTGGCGCTGATCAGGGTCAGCAAAGGCAACGCGACCTGGGGCTTGGCGACGGAAGCGGTCATGCGGCGCATTCTGCCGTTTGCGGATGACACCGAACGGCCATCCCCCCGCGAATGTGGCAGACCTTACAGGGTGCGGGGACAAGCGGCACGGCTGCGTGCGGCAAACGCCCGCCACACGCCGGCTAGCGCCCAGCGCGTCAGGGTCCTCCCTGGGTGCCGCGTGGGATGCATCGGGGAATCAGGAAATCGTCGATGGCGTTGGTGATTCGAGCCGGCGGGCAGGCACTTCGTTGAAGCCAATGCCCCCGCACAAGCGATGGGTCATGGCGCAGCAGACCGGAGGCCCACCCTCGCCGCCTCAGCCCAGCTTCTTCGCCGCCGCCTGTGCGGCGGCGCTCGCCTCGGCCTTGGCGGCGAGCTGCTCGCGCATGCGCTTGAGCTTCTCCCGCGGGTCTTCCTTGATGCCGCTCTCATGCAGCTTCATCTCGGCGATGAAGCGGCTGGGAATGCCGACCACGGTTTCGCGGTTCTTCTTGCGACGCCGCAGCGTGGACACCGCCAGCGTGCGTCGCGCCCGGGTGATGCCCACATACATCAGCCGGCGCTCTTCCTCGACCCGGGCGGGCGTCATGTCCTCGTCCTCGGACTTGAAGGGCAGCAGCCCCTCGTTGACGCCGGCCAGCACCACATGCGGCCATTCCAGACCCTTGGACGCATGCAGCGTGGTGAGCACGACCTGGTCCTGCTCCTCCTTGCGCTCGGCCAGCGAGAGGATCACGCTGATGGTCTGCGCCACCTCGAGCAACGATTGCCGCGGGCTTTCGGTGGTGATGCCGCCTTCGGTGGAGATTTCGCCGCCGCAGCGCTTGGCGACCCAGTCGACGAAATCGAGCACATTGCCCCAGCGCGCGACCGCGACCTTCTCGTTCTCCTCGCTGTCCATGAGGTGCTGCTCATAGCCGATGTCCTTGAGCCACTCCATCATCAGCGCCTTGCCTTCCTCGGCGCCGACCGCATGACGCGCCCGGTATTCCAGATCGACGATGTAGCGCCCGAACTCATGCAGTCCGTGCAGCGCCTTGCTGGAGAGGGTCGCCTTCAGCGATTCAGCGAACAGCGACTCGAACATCGACAGCTTCCACTTGGTGGAGAAGTCGCTCAGATGGCCCAGCGTCTGGTGACCGATGCCGCGCTTGGGCGTGGTGACCGCGCGCAGGAACGCCGGATCGTCGTCCTGGTTGACCAGCAGGCGCAGCCAGGCGCAGAGGTCCTTGATCTCGGACTTGTCGAAGAAGCTCTGACCGCCGGACACCTTGTAGGGGATCTCGGCCCGTCGCAGGGCCTGCTCGAAGATCCGGGCCTGGTGATTGGCGCGGTACAGGATGGCGAAGTCGGAGAACTTGGTCGTCGGATGATTGGCCAGGATGGACTGGATCCGGGCTACGGCGCGCTCGGCCTCGTGCTCTTCGCCGTCGGCCTCGATCAGGGTGATGGGATCGCCCTCGCCGAATTCGCTCCACAGCGTCTTGGGAAACAGCTTCGGATTGGAGCCGATGACGTTGTTCGCCGCCCGCAGGATCGCGCTGGTGGAGCGGTAGTTCTGCTCCAGCGGAATGATCTTGAGCTGCGGGAAATCCACCGGCAGCTTCTTCAGGTTCTCGATGGTCGCGCCGCGCCAGCCGTAGATGGACTGGTCGTCATCGCCCACTGCGGTGAACATGGCGCGCTCGCCGACCAGGCACTTCAGCAGCTCATACTGGACCGCGTTCGTATCCTGGTATTCATCGACCAGCACATAGCGCAGGGTTTCCTGCCACTTGCCACGCGCTTCATCGAAGGTCTGCAGCAGCTTGAGCGGCATGCCGATCAGATCGTCGAAGTCCACCGCCTGGTAGGCGGTCAGCCGCTCCTGGTAGCGCTGCATGACCACGGCGGCAGCGCGCTCGTTGTCGTCCTTTGCATAGGCCAGGGCCTGCTGTGCGCTGAGGTTCTGGTTTTTCCACAGCGAGATGGTCCACTGCCAGGACTTGGCGGTGGCCGCGTCGGTGGTGCCGCCGGCATCCCGCAGGACCGACAGCACATCGTCGGAATCCAGGATGGAGAACTGTTCCTTGAGGCCCAGGTGCCGACCGTCCTCGCGCAGGATGCGCACCCCCAGCGAGTGGAAGGTCGAGATCACCAGTTCCTGCCCGGCCTTGTTGCCGACCAGATGCTTGGCCCGCTCCCGCATTTCCTGCGAGGCCTTGTTGGTGAAGGTGATGGCGGCAATGTTCTTCGGCCGATAGCCGACCGACAGCAGCTTGGCGATCTTCTGGGTGATCACCCGGGTCTTGCCCGAGCCGGCGCCCGCGATCACCAGGCAGGGTCCTTCCAGGTGGTGCACGGCCGCCAGTTGGGCGGGGTTGAGCATGGCTTCGGACATGGGCGAACCTGGTGGAACCTGCGGGACAGGGAACTTCGAATGGGCCGGGGATGATAGCGGGACGTACAGTCCGCGCCATGAACACAGCTGCCAACATCGTCATTGCCCTCGTGGCCCTCATCCATGTCTACATCCTGGTGCTGGAGATGTTTCTCTGGACCAAGCCGACCGGGCGCAAGGCCTTCGGACTGACGCCGGAGTTCGCGCAGGCGAGCAAGGTGCTGGCCGCCAACCAGGGCCTGTACAACGGTTTCCTGGCCGCTGGCCTGCTCTGGGGGCTGACGCTGGGCGCGGCGGGTGGGCCGGTGAAGCTGTTCTTCCTGGTCTGTGTGCTGGTGGCCGGCGTCTACGGCGCGGCGACTGCCAGCCGCAAGATTCTCTTCGTCCAGGCCCTGCCGGCGTTGGTCGGTGTGATCCTGCTGACGATGGCGGGCTGAGTCTGGCGTCGGTCCGTTCTCAGTCCGGCAGGGTGACGCCGCGTCGCCTGGCCAGTTGCTGCAGTTCGCCGCTGGCACGCAGGCGCTGCATGCCGGCGTCCACGAGGCGGTGCCAGGCGGCGCCCTGCGGCTCCAGGCTGAAGGCAAAGTGCCCTCGCAGTCGCGCAAAGGGCGGTGCACACAGTTGGACCTGATCGGTCAGGCCCAATTCCTGGATCACTGGTTCTGAATTGCGCTGATTGGCCGCCACCAGGTCCAGCCGGCCCCGCTGCAGCATCCGCAAGGCGGTGGACAGGTCGCGCACGGACGTCACGCTGAGCGCGCTGCGGGCCTGATCGAATCGCTCCCCATACACCCAGCCCTGCACCGCACCGACGCGCCAGCGCCGCAGGCTGGCGAATTCGTCGCGCCAGAGGTCCTGCTGGCCGCTGCGCACATAGAACACCAACGCATCCTCATAGAACGGCAGCTGAGAGAAGCGCATCCGCTTTTCCCGCTCCGGCGTTCGATAAGGACCGACGAGGATGTCCGCCGGACCGTGTTCGATCATGGACTGCGCACGCAACCAGGGCAGCAGCTCATACCGTGGCGCAAAGCCGGCGGGCAGGAGGATCGCGTCCAGCAGGTCGACCGCCAGTCCTTGCACGGGCGGGCCGCCTGGGCTGGCGGAGGCCGGCTCGAACAAGCGGGAGAAGGTGGTGCCGACCACCGACACCGGCCGCGCCGCCCCACCGGCAGCAACGCTGGCGGCTGCAGCGCGGGCCATGCCGCAGCCCGCCAGGGTGGCGGAGGCGGCGAGTTGAAGCAGTTGGCGGCGGCGATGCTCCATGACGCTGACGATGATAGGCGGATCGCCCGGGTCGGCAAGCGATCCATCCCCCATGGCCGGCCCTCAATCGGAGGGTCAAGCCATCAGCACGGGCGCCGCGGTGGCGGTGTTCATCCAGGCAGAAGGATCGAGGCCCTGCGATGACACACGCATCAGCAAGGCGGCGAGTGTCTCGTCCTCCGACTCCTCTGAAAGTGCAAGCGCCGCCGAACTCACCGTGCCCTCGACACCCGTCAATGCCTGCGACACCGCGGACTGAGACCACACCGCGCCATCGGCGAACACGATCCGATCCACCAAGGTCTCGCCCGCAGCGAAGAACCGGCGAACGGTGATGGCGTCGGCGCCGCCCCAGGACAACTGGAGGTCCAGGCCTTGGCGTGACAACATCGTGTCGGCAGCATTCAGGCCCCGGCCCAGCAGAAGCGTGTCGACGTCGTTTCCGCGCATTTCCAGCGAATCGCTGTAGGAGATGACATCCGCACCGTCCCCCGGGCGGAACAGGAAGAGGTCGTTGCCAACGCCGCCATAGAGTTGGTCATTGCCGGTACCGCCCATCAGGATGTCGTCGCCCGCCCCGCCGTCAAGCACGTCGTTGCCGTCATCGCCGCTGAGCACATCCGCCAACGCGCCGCCACGAAGGGTGTCGGCACCGCCGCGGCCGTGGATGCGGTTGGTGTAGCCGGTCACGCCCGTCATCGTCTCCGACGCGTCGTTGCCGATGTAGTTCAGCTGGGACGCGATGTCCTGCATGCGCCAGGTCACTCCCTCTGCGAACTGGATGGGCATGCGGTAGGTTGGGCTCGCGAAGTAGTACTGGATGGTGACCGAATCGCCGCTTGCCCAGGACAGGGTCAGATGCTCGCCCTGGCGGCTGGTCCGAGTCTCTGCTGCGGACAGCCCCTCGCCAAGGACCAATTGGTCGTAGTCCTCATCGAGCAAGGAGGCGGCGGTCCGGCCGCCGTCGTCGTTGTAGATGCGATCCTGTCCATCGCCCAAGTGGAAGCGATAGGTGTCGCGGCCGGTGCCGCCTTCGAGGTAATCGTTGCCAGTTCCACCGTGCAGCGTGTCGTCTCCGGCGCCGCCATAGAGCGAGTCGTTGCCATCGCCGCCCGACAGAACGTCTGCCAGATCGCCGCCCCTGATCGTGTCGTTGCCGCCGCGGCCATCGATGCGGTTGCTGTAGCCGGTCACGCCCGTCATCGTCTCCGACGCGTCGTTGCCGATGTAGTTCAGCTGGGACGCGATGTCCTGCATGCGCCAGGTCACTCCCTCTGCGAACTGGATGGGCATGCGGTAGGTTGGGCTCGCGAAGTAGTACTGGATGGTGACCGAATCGCCGCTTGCCCAGGACAGGGTCAGATGCTCGCCCTGGCGGCTGGTCCGAGTCTCTGCTGCGGACAGCCCTTCGCCGAGGACCAATTGGTCGTAGTCCTCATCGAGCAAGGAGGCAGCGGGCCGGCCGCCGTCGTAGTTGTAGATGCGATCCTGTCCATCGCCCAAGTGGAAGCGATAGATGTCGCGGCCGGTGCCGCCCTCGAGGTAATCGTTGCCAGTTCCACCGTGCAGCGTGTCGTCTCCGGCGCCGCCATAGAGCGAGTCGTTGCCATCGCCGCCCGACAGAACGTCTGCCAGATCGCCGCCCCTGATCGTGTCGTTGCCGCCGCGGCCATCGATGCGGTTGGTGTAGCCGGCCACGCCCGTCATCGTCTCCGACGCGTCGGTGCCGATGTAGTTCAGCTGGGACGCGATGTCCTGCATGCGCCAGGTCACTCCCTCTGCGAACTGGATGGGCATGCGGTAGGTTGGGCTCGCGAAGTAGTACTGGATGGTGACCGAATCGCCGCTTGCCCAAGACAGGGTCAGATGATCACCCTGGCGGCTGATCCGGGTGGTTGCCGCAGACAGCCCTTCGCCGAGCACCAATTGGTCGTAGTCCTCATCGAGCAAGGAGGCGGCGGTCCGTCCGCCGTCGTAGTTGTAGATGCGATCCTGTCCATCGCCCAAGTGGAAGCGATAGGTGTCGCGGCCGGTACCGCCCTCGAGGTAGTCGTTGCCAGTTCCACCGTGCAGCGTGTCGTCTCCGGCGCCGCCTTCGAGATGGTCGTCGCCTGAGCCGCCATGCAGGATGTCATCACCATGATTCCCGAATAGGCGATCGTTGCCTGCCCCGCCGTACAACTCATCGTTGCCCGCGCCTGCCGACAGCACCTCACTCTGCTCGCCACCCAAGATGGCGACGTGGGCGATGCCTTCCTCGAGATACGTCCAGCGGCTCGCGTCGCGCTGGACGTTGAGGATGGTTGCTTCGCTGGTGTTGAAGGTGCTGTTGAGCAGCTGTCCGAACCGGTCCCCGCGGGCGGTCGCCTCGGCTTGCAGGGCATCGACCAGGACCTTCCCACCGGCGCCGAGTTCACGCAGTGCCTGGCCCAGTTGCCAGAGATCCCGCATGGCGGCATAGGGCGAGTCGGCCCAGAGCGCGGCATGGCGATCGGCCAGGAGATCGAGCAAGGCTCGTTGGTCGACCGCGAAGGTCTGCTGGGTGGTGTCCCACAGAATGAGGTCGGGGCGATTGAGCAGCCGGGCATAGTCCGTCTGCAGCAGCAGCTCGCGCTCCAACGAGAACGCCAGCAACTCGAAGGCTTGCCGCAGAAAGCCAGAGGCATCCGGCCTTGGGTCCTGGCTATTGGACGACGCCTGCTTGAACGACTCACCCAGCCAGCGCTCCAACGCCAGCAGCCGACGTGAATCGCCCAGACCGTTGCTGGCGCTCCATCGAGAAGCGGGGTCGGCATCCTGGACGCCTGCCCAATGAAAGATCAGGTTTTCCATCAAGGATGGCCGCGCCGTCGCATCGGCGGCGACCCATTCCTCGACCAGTCGCTGCAACTGGCCGCTGTCATCGCGGGCCATGGCCTGCCGCAGGCTGGGCACGCCGCCCATGCCGGCGATTTCCGGCAGCGCGAGGATCGCTTCAGACAATTCAAGCGGCTGCTGGTTCACCGTCAGCGCCAGATCGGCCGCGAACCAGACATCGTTCATCGCGACCTTGGCCCCGTCGGCGGCGACGAAGAAGCCCAGCTGTCGGTGCGCATTGCCGCTGGCGTCGACGCGGTTGCTGTGGGTGTAGTTCACCAGCAGCGACGCTACGCCGGCCTCAGCGAGCGTCAGCAACTCGCCGTCGTCGGTGATGCCGTTGCTGTTGGCATCGCGCCAAAGCAGCAGCCGGGCGTGGGCGGCTTCTTCGAGATCGATCACGCCGTCGCGGTTCAGGTCGAGTTCGGCCAGGGCGATGAAGCCGTTGCCGGCGGTGGCGCCGTTGGACAGGCGGGTGTGATTGCCGAACAGCTCCCGGCCCGAGTCGATGCGGCCGTTGCCATCGAGGTCGCGCACCAGGAAGGCGTCGCTGCGCGAGATCCAACCGGTGCGCTCGGCAAAGCCGTTGGCGTCGTGGTCGAAGTGGATGCGTGCGGTGTCGCGGACGGACAGGGTGTCGATGCCATCGCGGTCCAGGTCCAGCACCAGGGGGGACACGGTCTTCTTCGCGGTGTCGAACATGCCACGGATGCGGTCGAGCAGGGACATGCCGGCCTCTGCGCCGGCGACGCCGCCGATCATTCCGCCAGCGAGCATCGCGGCGAGGGTCAGCGGTGCGCCGACAGTGACGCCTGCCGCGGCCAAGGCGCCGAGCGCCAAGCCCGCAAGCGCGCCGCCGATCATTGAGCCGACGCCGGAGGCGGCAGCGTCCATCGCCCAGTCTTCCATCGTACGGATGGCGGCTTTGCGATCGCCACGGGCGTCCTGAGCAGCGGCTTCGCCAGCGGCCAGCCCCAGTCCGATCAAGGTGCCGGCGACGCCGAGCCGCTTGAGCAGCGTGCTTCCTGCAGCCGAAATGGTGGTGGAGGTTATTGGGTCGTAAGCGGCTGCCGCGTCGTAGATCATCGACGTGGTGAGCGGCTTAAGTTCGCCACGCCAATTGCCGTCGACGGTTTGCAGACCTTTCGTCAATCGGTTCAGAGCGTGGGGCTCCTGCGCGAGATATTCGTCGAGGTGGTTGGCCCGGTGAAGATAGTCGTCAACATTGGTTACCGAGAGACCGCTGGCAGCCACTTGCGAGACCGCATTCACATTGATGCGGTCAATGACGACGTCCAAGCCTTTGGTTTTGGCCATCTCTACAAGTCCGGCGCGGGAGAGACCGTCAATGGTCGAAACTCCCTTGTTTGCAAGCAGCGGCTCGACTTCGGACTGGACAAATATGCTTAGCGGATCAAACTTCTCCATCGCCACAACTCTAAAAGAGCCTTCTGCATGCGACGCATAGTTCCCCGATGTAATGTCCCAAACTGAATCAGCACCCTTTATACGCGGCCCATGGAGGGCTGGACCCTCAGTTCCATAAACAACCCTATTATAATACGTTGCACGAAGGTCTTTTTCGGGCTGGGTTCTCAATGCCGGATATTCGTCGCCAAATAATTCTAAATTTATCGCCCTATCCAGAGCATTCTGAAACTTGCGACTTAGGACGAACTCCCCAACCTCGCTGTCGCTGATGTTTTTGACATTAGGCAATCGGTTAAGAGCTTCAACTATATCTCTTGTGCGCCCTCCATCAATCCCTCCCGAATAGAGCAAATTGATCGTCTCGCTATTTGCACCTTTCACTTTCCCGGAAACCTGAGTAACGAGATATTTAAGCTCGTCCACCGTGTATTTCTGCCCATCCAAAAGCTCTAGAGCCTCGTCGCAACTCAGAAACATCACAGACCTCCCATCTGGGAGTCCGAACTCGGACGAGGAATGAAGCTGTAATACTTATAATGCGGATTCTCGTCTTCAGGCCCGAGTCCGTACTGTCCGTGCACTTTGAGCGCAGCGATGATTAGCTGCTGAACACGCTCCTGCTCATTTTCGGGTGGAGGGTTTTCCTCCGAAAAATACACCTCGGACGTTTCATCAAATATCACTCTAATTCGATACACACGCGAATCAACAAATGCCGCAAATGCATCTCCAAGCGCATTCACGTACGGCAACGGCGTAAGAAATACGAGGTATGCATCAGACGCCTCATTTACAACCCAATTGTTCGGCACGGCTCCAGATGCTCGAACGTATTTCGAGATCGCGTTTCTCACTGCCTTGTGGCATTTTGAATCAGCAAGTACATCGGCTTCGACACGAGCAATGTCCGAGGCCGAAAATTTCTTTAGGATGAACATCTTATTCTCCATAAAATAATATGCTGCGTATTAATTTTCTTGCCTACACTTTACCGTGCAGAATTAAATATCAGATTCCCGCGAGCCTAGAAAAATCCAGCGGGAAAGCGATCATCTTTAAGGGCCCGCATTGATATCACCCGGGCGTTCAATAAACTTTAAGTCATGGTAATTGAGCGTTCCTTCAGGAACTTCGAAGCCGTAGCGGCCATGAACTTTTAGTGCTTTAAGGGCGAGGTCTTCTATTTCCGCGCGCTCCTCGACGGATGGCGCCTCCCCGCCCGCAAAGAACACCTCGTCCAATGGAAACAGCCTAACAACGAGCATGAATGAGCGCCCCTGAGTGAACAGCATGTACCAATAGTCGGAATGTGGCTCGCCAGGATAATGTCTCACCTCGACCAGATAATCACCAGTCGCGCCGTCGACGACCCAGCTATTAACACTCCTAATCCTTCTAGAAAATTTTAATAAACTCACAACGCGATCACTAAATCCGACGGCGACTTCTGCATCTCGAATGACGCGCTCAGCGTCATCATCACAGAAGCCATTCAATTGAAATGCCATGATGAAAATGAGTGAAGCGGGTTAGGAAAAGGCCGTTATCGTTCACCATGACAGCCTGAATATGAGCCGGCGCGCCGTCATTTCCCACTGCCGTGCAACCATTGATCACTGACCGCCACCAAGCCCTCCATCTGTTTGGCCGTCGGCTCTGCATGTCGATCACCCAATAATTCAAGCTTCAACGCTGCCTGAACCGCATAAAGAAACTCCGGACTGTTCAATAACCGCCCGACATGACTTTGACCAATCGTTGTCACCTTTCCGGATAACTGCAATGCCAACGCCATCTCTGCGGCAGAATCGTCGTACGCGCTGACGTCATAGACGATTTTGGGAAGACCTGGTTGGTCGGTCTCAACTGCCGGAGAAGTCATATCCACCAACTTCATTAACTGACCCAAGTCCCACTCATTCTCCAGAATGAGCTTTTTGGCAACGCCCAAGGAGATCTTCATCGGTTCACTCCAAATCTGCCGTCGCCCACAGGTCTTTTGATGAACTGGCAATCAAACCCGCGTTCGGCGGGCATTCCGAACTTGCCGTGCGCCATGAATGCCGTCCGTAGATGGCCCCTGACACGATTCAGCGCCGCGCTCGACATCGAAGACTCCGCCAGATAAACGTCGGGCCGATAGAGATCCAAAGTCCGAAATCGATACATGCGCCCTTCAAAATAAAAGGCGTACGTCAACGAAGACGACTTGGTTCGGAGTGGTGCCGGAAAAAATACCAGATACGATTTCTCCCCATCTCGAACGGCCCAACGCTTCGGCGTGGCGTGGTGGTTCTTGTAGAACTGCATCAGGTCAGTTTTCAAGTCCGCGATGCAAGAGCTGTCGGCCGCTGCATCTTTGAGCACACTCGCCAGAGCCTCATCCGAGAGTTCGTCCAGTCGAAACGGCGCACCTTGCGCGGGCGGCGATTTCCCGCCGGCATCGCTTCGCCATCGCTGGACCAGTCGCTTCCAAATTTCGATCAATCAAACCCCCTTTGCTGATTAGGAGATAAATCCTATCGAGCACAAAGTGGGTAAAGCAATTTGCCTAAATTGATTGAATATCCAAAAATAGACCTAGATACAAACTATCCATCCGGCAAGAATCTGCGATTCAGCATGCAAAAGCTGGCCACCCCTCGGGGGTGCCGATTGCAAACTGATGCGAAAGCGCCCCCGCGATTTCTGCGTTAGAGCGATCGTCGAATGCCCTTGCTTGGAGCTAGGCAAAAACAATCGGCCCCCATCCCAGGGGCCATCAATTCAGCGCCAGCGCATCAGCGCCCACACCACCAGGGCAATCACCGCCATCACGATGACGATGCCCAGCCGTTGAGCGATCGATGCTTCACCCGATGCGACCGGCTTTTCCTCGGCCACCAGCGGGGTGGACGTTTGTCCGGTGGACACGCTCGCGGAGTTCCGCGTCGCAGGTGCCGGCGCGATCGAGGCCGCCTCCAGCCACTGTTCCACTGCCGCGGCCAGAGGCGCGCGGTCGGTGAAGGTGCGGCCGTCCACCATCGCCCTGTCCAGCAGTTGGTCCAGGGTTTCACGTTGCGCCGCTGTGAGCGACATCCAGGATTGCAGCGACGCCACCGGCGTCGCGCTGCTGTCCGCCTCATCGGTGGTCAGCCCGTCCAGGCCCGCGTCGCTGCGCGGTAGTCGGCCGTTCACCAGCAGCCCCAACAGCCGTCCCAACGCATGCGCCTCGCTGGCCGCATCCGGTCGGGCACCGGCACGTTGACGGGCATCCGCGAGCGGCAACGCCGCCCGGACCTGCGCGGTCGGCGCCTCGCTGACACGCGGCGCCAGGCCCTGACCCAGCCAATGCAGCTGTTGCGTCGGACTTAGCCACAGCGTGCCGGGATCCAGCTCGTGCAGGATCAGCCCCTGCGACTGCGCCGCATCCAGCACCCCCACCAGATCCAGCAGCAATTGCATCCGTCGCCTCAGCGGCAAGGCCATCGCCACCCGCATCAGCGGCGCGCCCTCCATCGCCGGGACGATCAGATAGGGCAGGCCGGACGGCGTGAGCCCGCTGTCCAGCGGCGCGCCATAAGTCGGCTCATGGAAACGGGACAGCGCGTCGGAATCCTCGGCGAAGCGCATCAGCACCGCCTGGGCATCCGATTCGTGACGATAGACCAACGCCATCCCACGCTGCCCGGCAGCCAAGGCATGCTCAACACGGAACCACTGCCCGGACGCGCATTCGAACAGCGCCTCGGTGATGCGCCAGACCCCCAGCCGTTCGCCCACGGATGGCAGGGCGGCGGGCGCGGATCGGAATGCTGACTCCGCAGGCGTCGACGCCGCCCACCCGGTTGAGGGGGGCGAGGACGGAAGGGACGCGAGCGGTTCAGTCATGGGCGCCGATCCTAGCGCAGCGATACTTGGTGCCCATGCAACCGACCTTGGCCGTCCCGTCCCGACTCCGTCAGTCGCTCGCCTGGATGGCGATGCTCGCCGCGCTCGCCGCCGGCTTGAGCACCGCCCAGGCCCAATCACCGGCGCTCTACAAGCAGCCCTCGCCGCCCATTCGCGAGCTGCTGGATGCGCCGGCCCAGCCGAGGCTGCTGCCCTCGCCCGATCGCCAGACGCTGGCCCTGGTGGAACAGCGCCGCTACACCCCACTGGACGAGCTGGCTCGCCCGGTGATGCGCCTGGCCGGTGCCCGCTTCGATCCGCGCAGCGCGACGCCGCAGTCGATCGTGGGCATCCAGCATCTGCGGCTCCGGTCCCTGCTGGAACCCGACGCCACCGAGCGGAGCGTGGAGCTGCCCGCCGGCGGTCTCTGGCACAGCTTCTCCTGGGCGCCGGACGGCCAGCGCTTTCTGCTGGCCCGCCGCACCGACACCGCCGATGAGCTGTGGGTCGGCGCCACCAGCAACGGCCAGCTCTGGCGCATCTACAACCTGCGCCTGAACAACACCATCGATCCGGACGACATGGCCTGGCTGAGCCCTCGCGAGGTCGTGGTGCTGACCGTGCCCGATTCGCGCGGCCCGGTCCCCAACCGGCCTCACAGCGGACCGGCGATCCAGGAAACCCACGGTCGCGCCTCGCCCGAACGCACCTACGCCGACCTGCTGCGCACGCCCCGCGACGAAGACCTGTTCGAGTACTACGCCCGCTCGCAGATGACGCTGGTCGACATCGCGAGCGGCCAGAGCCGCGATCTGGGCACCCCGGGACTCTTCACCAGCATCTCCGCCGTGGGCAACGGCCAGGCGCTGCTGACCGAGCGGCTGATCCGGCCCTTCAGCTACAACCTGACCTTTGACGACTTCCCCACCGTGGTGGAGATCCGCCAGCGCGACGGCAAGGTGATCCGTGAGCTGGCGAAGATGCCGCTCAAGCAAGGCGTGGCGATCGATGGCGCCCTGCCCGGACCGCGCGTGTTCTATGCCTCGCCCACCAAGGACGCCGCGGTCTACTGGGTCGAGGCGCTGGACGGCGGCAATCCCAACAACCGCGCCGCATTTCGCGACCGGGTGATGCGGCTGGATCCGCCCTACACCGGCGATCCCTTCGAAGTGCAGCGCATGCCATACCGCTTCACCCGGCTGCGTTTCCTGGATGACGGCCTGCATGCGCTGCTGAGCGAGGAAGACCGCAGCCGAGGCTGGACCCGCACCTACCTGCTGCCGCTGCGCGGCACGCAGAGCCGGCCGCTGTTCGAGCACTCGGTGAGGGAACGCTACCGGCATCCCGGCGCCCCGCTGATGCGTCCCTTGCCCAACGGCCAGCAAGCCGTGCAGACACTGGGCGGCGATCTGCTGCTGGTCGGCCAGGGCGCCAGCCCCAAGGGCGATCGGCCCTTCCTGGACAAGATCTCGCTGCGCGACCTCAGCGTGCAGCGTGTGTTCCAGTCCTCGGACGGCGCCTATGAAGTGCCGCTGGCGGTGCTGGACGACAAGCGCCTGCTCACCCAGCGCGAAGCCGAACATGAGCCGCCCAACCTGATCCTGCGTGAAGGCGGCAAGGCGGTCGCATTGACCCGTCTGCGGGATCAGACGCCGCAACTGCGTGCGGTGCGGCGCGAACTGGTGACCTTCAAGCGCAGCGATGGCGTGGAACTCTCTTTCTGGATGTACCTGCCGCCGGATCTGCGCGAAGGCGAGCGACGGCCGGCCCTGGTCTGGGCCTATCCGCTGGAGTTCAATGATGCGTCCATCGCCAGCCAGCTCAGCGGGTCGCCCAACCGATTCATGAACTTCAGCGGCATCAGCCCGCTGAACCTCTTGATGGACGGCTACGTCGTGCTGATGGATGCGACCATGCCGGTGGTCGGCGACGCGCGGACGATGAACGACACCTTCATCGAGCAGATGACCATGAATGCGCGCGCCATCCTCGACAAGGCCGAGGAACTGGGCACCGTCGACAACCGCCGCGTGGCCATCGGCGGCCACAGCTACGGCGCCTTCATGGCGGCCAATCTGCTGGCGCACACCAAGCTGTTTCGCTGCGGCATTGCGCGCAGCGGCGCCTACAACCGCACGCTCACGCCGTTCGGCTTCCAGAGCGAGCGGCGCTCCCTGTGGGATGCGAAGGACGTCTACCTGAAGCTCTCGCCCCTGCTCTTCGCCCAGCAGATCAAGGAACCGCTGCTGCTGATTCACGGGGATGCGGACAACAACTCCGGCACCTTCCCCCTGCAAAGCGAACGCCTCTACCAGGCCCTGGCCGGACTGGGCGGCACCGCCCGCTATGTGCTGCTGCCCTTCGAGGCCCACGGCTATGCCGCCCGCGAATCGGCCGGTCAGGTGCAGTGGGAGATGAGCCAATGGCTCAAGGGCTGCGTCGGTGATCCGAAAGCGGAGGCCGCCAAGCCCTGAGCTCTGCGCCCCGAGCGCTTGGGCGGGCGCCCCAAGCCGCTGACGGCGTCAGAGCTGCCGCACCGAGAAGGTGTCGCAGTCCTTCACCGCGCCCTGACCAAAGCCACGCTTGAACCAGCGCTGGCGTTGCTCGCTGCTGCCATGGGTGAAGCTCTCCGGCACCACTTGCCCGCTGCCGCGGCGCTGCAGGGTGTCGTCCCCGATCTGCGCGGCGGCATTCAGCGCTTCATCGATGTCGCCCGCTTCGAGCCATCCCTTCGACTGTTGCGAGTGATGGGCCCACACACCGGCGAAACAGTCGGCCTGCAGCTCCAGCCGCACGCTCATCGCATTGGCCTCGCGCTCCGACTGGCGACGCCGCGCCGCATCCACTTTGTCGGTAATGCCCAGCAGGTGCTGGACGTGATGCCCCACCTCATGCGCAATCACATAGGCCTGCGCGAAGTCCCCCGGCGCGCCGAGCCGGTCACGCAAGGTCGCATAGAAGCTCAGGTCGATGTAGACATGCTGGTCGCCGGGGCAATAGAACGGTCCCATCGCCGCCTGACCGCGACCGCAGGCGGTCGGGTACTGGCCGCTGAACAGGGTCAGCGTCGGTGCGCGATAGGCCTTGCCGCCGGCCTGGAACACGCGGGTCCAGACGTCCTCGGTATCGGCCAGCACGACCGACACGAAGCGACCGCCCTCATCCTGCGGCTTGCGCGCCGGCTCGCCGGAGCGGGACGGCGCCGGACCCTGATGCGTCGGCGCAGCGCTCCCGCCCTGCAGCAGTCCAAGCACGGTGAGCGGATTGATGCCGAAGATCCAGCCCGCGATCAGGGCGATCACCACACCGCCAATGCCCAGCCCGCGACCGCCCAGCATCGGCAAGCCACCGCCGCCCCCGCTGCTGCCGCGCATGTCCTCGACGTTGTCGCTCTCGCGTTGACCTTCCCATTTCATGATTGGCTCCTGGACTCACCCTGCCTGCCCGGCGGCTGACCGCCGCGATCCGCCTTGCGTGGCCCGATCTCATCTGATCCGAACTGATCCGAACTGATCCGGCAAGCATCGCACAGCGACTCCGACGTTCGCGTGACCCGATGTCACCGGAATGCGAGGGCAAGGCACGGGCCTGCGCTCAATGCGCGGCCGTCGCGCCATCAGGATGTGCCGCCAATTCGGCGAGGACGGTGTCGGTCGCGCCGCGCTGCGGCAGGTGCAGATGGAACTCCGCCCCGCCGCCGATGCGGTTGCGCGCCTGCAATCGTCCGCCGTGGACCTCGATGATCTTGCGGCTGATCGGCAGGCCCAATCCGGTGCCGCCGGAGCCGTCCTTGGTGACACTGGACTGAACGAAGGGATCAAAGATGCGCTCGAGCTCTGCCTCCGGAATGCCCGGGCCCCGGTCCGCCACGCACAGGTGCAGTTCGCCGTCGGCGGTGATCTCGCCGTGCACGTCCAGGGCGCTTCCCGACGGCGCAAACCGGATCGCATTGGCCAGGATGTTGCGCACCGCCTGCTGGAAGCGCCCCGGGTCCACCCGCGCCGGCAGCGGCTGCGCCAGGTCCAACTGCAGCGCGAGGCTGCGCTTGGCCGTCAGCGGGGCCAGTTCATGGGCCACTTCGCGCACCAGGTCGCACAGGTCATGGCGCTCCAGTTCGAAGGCCCCGAGCGGGCTTTCGATCTTCGCCACATCCAGCAGGTCATTGACCATCGTCAGCATGCGCTGTCCGGAGCCATGGATGTCCTCGAACATTGCGCGCAGCTTGGCCTGATCACCGCTGCGCTGCATGCCCAGTTCGGAGAATCCAAGGATGGACTGCAGCGGCGTGCGCAGCTCATGGCTGATGTTGGCCAGGAACTCGGTCTTGACCTGCGAGGCGGCTTCGGCCGCATCACGCGCCTCCCGGGTCAGCCGTTCGGCCGCCACCCGCTCGGTCACGTCGACAGCGCTGCCGGCATAGCCCAGCAGTTGCGTCTCCCGCATGAGCGGCACCACGGCAATCACGTAGCGGCGCAACTCACCTTCCCCGTTGCGAATGGATGCCTCGACGCTGCGGGGGCCGGCCTCGTCGCAGAAAAGGGCCGTCAACCCTGCACGGTCGGCCGGTTCCGCCAGATCGGTCAGGCGCCGCCCCACGGCCTCGTCGGGACGGCCATGGTGCATGGTCGTCCAACGCGCGTTGACGAAGGTCAGCACGCCCAGCGGGTCGGTGCGGAAGATCAGTTCCTGCACGCTGCGCAGCAGCACCCGCATGTCGCGTTCGCGGTCGGCCAATTGCTCATGCGCCTGCTGCAGCGCCTGCATGGCGTCGGCGCGGGCCTGCAGGCTGCGCCGCACCACCACCGTCGCCAGCACGATGAGACTGAAGGCGAACAGGCCGATCAGCACCAGCCAGCCCAGGTCCGAGCGCCAGCCCGCCAGCACCTCCGCCTTCGGCTGCTCCACGCCCACCATCAGCGACCGACGCGGCGAAGCGCGCCAGGCGACGACCAGGTCACCCGGCAGCACGCCCGCCCCCAGATAGCTGCCGTGCTCCCGGCCCCGCTGCAGTTGCTCGAATGCCGGATGGCCGACCAGGCGTTCGCCAGGTTGTTGAGGCAGCGTCTCCATCGCCGCCAGCAGTTGCCCATCGGTCGACGCCAGCCAGACCGTGCTGCGCGTGGACGGCAGCGCCTGTTGCCGGACCTGCGCCAGCGCGTCGGGATGGATCAGCGCCAGCAACCAGCGCGCCTTGGCCAGCGTCGCGTCCGGACCCGCCTCGCCGGACGTGTCCGGGCTGGGAACTGGCAGTTGCAGCATCAGCGGCAGCATGCTGACCCCAGCCTTGAACGGAGGCGGATGGCCGGTCAGGTCGACCAGCGACCGGCCGGGGCGCAGCGGCAGCAGCGCGTCGCGGTCCGGTGCGGGCAGGCGGCCAAGTTGCGCCAGATCGATCTGCAGACCCAGGTCGTCGGGATTCGTGCTGGACAGGACCCGGCCGTCCGCATCCAGCAGCGAGACACTGCGCATGAACGGCAACCCCACCAGCACATGGGTCAGGTGCTCGCTGAGGTGATCGGCATCATGCGTCTCGCTGTCGGGCATGCGCAGGGTGTCACCCAACGCATGCAGGGCCAGCGCCGCAGTCTCGATGGTTCGATTGGCGTCAGCCTCCATCAACTGGGCGAGCAACTCGCCGCGGGCGCGGGCATCGGTCAGGGCCTCCTCCCGACCGACCCACGCCGGCCCGACCAGCGCAGCCAGCGTGGCCAGCGACAGCACGATGGCCCCCACCAGGGTGGCGGTGCGCAGGCGGTGCAGTGATCGGACGGCGGGTTCGAGCATGTCGGCGAGGGTTGGCGAAGGTTGGCGGCGTCAACGGACCACGATGCCGGCCAGCCCATGGCGCTGAGCGGCGGCGCGCAGGCGGCCATCGCGCTTGATGGCGGAGACGAAGGCGTCCATCCGCGCCTGCCAGGCGGGATCGCCTTGCTTCATCGCATAGGCATAAGGCATCACGTGAAAGGGCCGGGGCGGTGCCACGAGGCGGGCCCAGTCGGCGTTGTCGAGCAGCCGTCGGCTGTAGGCATAGTCGGTCATGAACACATCGGCGCGGCCGGACTCCAGCTCCCGTTCGCGGGTCGCGGGCGGATGCACCACCAGCAGCCGGGCGTGGGTCAGTGCCTGGCGCATCACCGGTTCCATGAAGGTGCCGGCCTGAACCGCCACCACCACACCGGTCTGATCGATGTCTTCCCATCGCTTGACGACGCGGTTGGCGCGGGTGGTCACGCCGTAGATGTCGCTTTGCAGATAGGGCTGGGTGAAAGCGAGCAGTGCCTGACGCTGCGGCAGCTGACCGATCGCGAACATCGCCACATCGCAGCGCTCGGCGTTGAGATCGTCCACCAGCCGCGGAAACGACGACTCCACATAGCTCAGGCGCACGCCGAGATCCTTGGCCAGGGCGGCGGACAGGTCGATGTCGATGCCGCTGAGGGTGTCATCCCGCGGATGACGATAGGTCACGCCGTAATAGTCCGGCCAGATGCACACCCTCAACTGCCCGCGGGCGGCGATGCGACGCAAGGTCGGGCTGGCCGTGTCAGCGCGGGCGGCGCCCGCCAGCGGGGCGGTGGTCTCGATCGACGACGCGCTGCGGGGCGCTGAGACGGCATCAGAGGGGCGCGCGCCCGGAAATCGAGCAGCAGCAGCAGCAGCCAACACGGCGGCAGACGCAGGCCCTGGCTCCGCCAGCAGGGTGACCAGGGCGGCCAGGGCGGCCACGCTCGCCATGGTCCTGGATGCGCCCAGGGCAGGCGGACGCGCCCGTGGGTAGGACGCGGTGGCGGGTGCGGGTGCGGTGGGGAATCCAAGCATCATCGGCATGTCCTCCTGGTCCATTGCACCAGAGTTCTGATGCCTCCGGCGAAGCGCGCACGGTGCGGGGTGGCGCGGCCATCCGCCCCCGTCGCTTCGGTCACCCATAGGGTCTTCCATACGGTCATCGGCAAAATCATCGACAAGGTCATGGGCACCTTCATCGGCACGGTGGTTGACCCAGGATCGACCCTTCAATCGACAAAACCTTATCGCCAGTTGGGCGACCCTCACATCACCTATCAGTTTTAGCGCTTATAAATGGGGGGACTCCCCATCGATACACATCAGAAATTCGGCAAAATCGCTGCATGACTGCTATTGCTCGCCCAACCGATGACATGCAAGAGGACTTCAGCACCCGCGAAGTCGCGCAGCGCCTGGGCATGGCGGTCCGGTCGGTGCAGCTGATGGTCGATCGTGGCGAATTGCAAGCCTGGCGCACACCCGGAGGCCACCGGCGCATCCTGCGGGCCTCGCTGGACCTCTGGCTGACCGGACGCGGCCTGGCGCCGACGAAGGCGTCGGAGCCGGTGCTGGCCGATGAAGGGCCGCGCAAGTTGAGGGTCCTGCTGATCGAGGACTCGGTGCACTACCAGAACCTGGTCTCGCTGCTGATCCAGCAACAGTTCCCGGAGCTGGAACTGCATACCGCCAACGACGGCATCGGCGGTTTGGTCATGTATGGCCAATTGCAGCCGGACGTGCTGCTGGTGGACATCCTGCTGCCCGGCATCGACGGTGCAGCACTGGTCACCAGCCTGCGCTCACAACCCCAGTTCGCTCACAGCGAGCTGATCTTCGTGACCGCGCTGGATGAAGACCAGCGGGCGCCCTATGCCTTCGCCCTGGCCGGTTTGCCGGTGGTGCACAAGCCGCGCCTGGTGGCCGATCTGCCGGGACTGCTGACGGCCGCAGCGCTCCGCCTGCGAGGCGCCGTTCCTGCCGGCGCCTGAGATGGTCGAGCGCCTTCGCGTGCTCCTGGTGGAGGACGATGCCTCCCTGCAGCGTTTCGTGGCGATGGCGCTGGAGGACGAGCCGGTTCAGTTGCAGGTCTGCCGGTCGGTGGACGAGGCGCTGCGCTCGCTGGCTGCGCAGCCGTACGACCTCATCGTCACCGACCTGATGTTGCCCGGTCGATCCGGGCTGGACCTGCTGCAGCTGCTGAAGGAGCGCCCGGAGCTGCGGGGCGACGCGTCGCTGGCGGCCTTCAGTGCGGGACTGACTGCGCCTGTGCGCCCGCAGCTGGAGGCGCTGGGTGTGACGCGTTTTCTGTCCAAGCCCTGCTCGCTGGCCGACCTGCACGCCTGCATCCGCGAGGTGCAGCAAGCGCTGGCGCCTCACGCGGCCCGGTCGGCGGACGACCGCGCAAGCACCGTCGAGTCACCGGCCAGGCACAGCACGTTGGATCCCTCGGCGATGGACCAGTATTTCGGTGGCAATGTGGCGCTGTATGAGGCGTTCCTGGCGCGCTGCCGGACGCAGTTTCGCGTCGACATCGACACCGGCCGCCGATCGGTTGCGGAAGATGCCCCGCAGGCAATGCGCCATCTGGCGCACAGTCTCAAGAGCGTGCTGCTGACCCTCGGCCATCCGGAAGCGGCCGACGTCGCACGCCAGCTGGAGCATGACGCTGCGATCGCGGTCGAGCAACGAGCCATCAGTGACGCGGTGCGGGACGGTTGGGCGCGGTTGGAAGTGGCCTTGGCGGGGTTGCTGTAGCCGCCCGTCTCCTGGACTGCTGCGCCGCCGTGCTTCTCTTCGTGCTCACAGGACACCGCCTCGACCCGACCCACCCCTAGATCACCAACGGATCGATGTCCACCGCCCAGCGGACCAATCCCTTGTGGCGCTTCTTGAGCCCGTGCAGATCGGGCAACCAGTCGCGCAGGAAGCGCTGCAGCTGCGCCCGGTTGCCAGCTTCGATCAGCATCTGGAAACGCTCCACGTCGGCGACCCGCGCCATCGACATCGGCACCGGCGGGTAGATCAGCAGTCCGAGCGACAGCGGCAACTGTTGCGCGGCCTCCTGCGCCGCGACCAGGAACTCCCGCGCCGCCTCCACCGTGCGGCCTTCGGCACGCACCAGGGCCAGATGCGCAAACGGCGGCAGCCCGGCGGACTGTCGCTCGGCCAGTTGGCTGCTCGCAAAAGCCTGGTAATCGTGCTTCTGAAGCGACTGGTAGAGCGCATGCTCGGGATACCAGGTCTGGATCCACATCTCGCTGCGGCCGGCCTGCGCTGCATCGCGTCCGGCGCGCCCGCCCGCCTGCATCAGGAGCGAGAACAGCCGTTCCGGTGCGCGGAAATCGCTGCTGAACAGGGCGCCATCTGGGTTCACCGCCGCCACCAGCGTGATGCGCCGGAAGTCATGCCCCTTGGCCACCATCTGCGTGCCGACCAGGACATCCACCTCCCCGTCATGCACCGCCGTCAGTTGCGCCTCCAGACTGCCCTTGAGCTTGGTGGTGTCGGCGTCGATGCGGGCGATGCGAGCGCCCGGCAAGGCCGCGGCCAGTTGCTCCTCCAGCCGTTCCGTGCCGCGACCCAATGGGGCGATGTCGGGATTGCCGCAGCTGGGACAGGCGCGAGGGACTCGCTGCGCAACGCCGCAATGGTGGCAGCGCAGGGTGCGGTCCTCCTTGTGGAAGACCTGATGGGCGCTGCAATGCGGGCAGTCGCTCTTCCAGTTGCACTGGTCACAGTGCAGCACTGGCGCATAACCTCGTCGGTTCAGGAACACCATGCTTTGCTCGCCTCGCGCGAGGCGTTGCCGCATCGCTTCCAGCAACGGCATGGACAGCGCGGTGGTCACGCCCTTCTTGCGCTCCAACCGGTTCATGTCGAACAGACGCACCCGCGGCAACGCACCACCGCCGATGCGCTCGGTCAGATCGATGCGGCGGTAGCGACCGCTCAGCGCATGCTGCCAACTTTCGAGCGACGGCGTGGCCGACCCCAGCAGCACCGGAATGCGCTCCAGATGGGCCCGATACACCGCAAGATCGCGCGCAGAGTAGCGCGCCCCGTCTTGTTGCTTGTAGGACGGATCGTGCTCTTCATCCACGACGATCAGGCCCAGGCGCGGCATCGAGGCGAACAGCGCGAGCCGCGTGCCCAGCACGAGTTGCGCCCGACCGAGGTGGGCGCTGAGCCAATGACGCAGCCGCTGGGCCGGGGTAAGCCGACTGTGCAGCGAGACGATCGAATGGCCGCTGAAGCGCGCCGCGAAGCGCGCTTCCAACTGCGGCGTCAGGTTGATCTCCGGCACCAGCACCAGCACCTGCTGACCCCGCAGCAGCGCATCTTCAGCCGCGCGGAGATAGATCTCGGTCTTGCCGCTGCCGGTCAGCCCCCAAAGAAGCGCGGGCGGCGGCGGATCCACCGCGTACAACGCGCGCACCGCGTCCAGTGCCGTTTGCTGCTGAGCCGTCAGCGGGGGCGGCGAGAGGGGGAGCGTGGCGTCGAGCTCGGCCTCACCGGAGGCTGTGGCGGCGGCTTCGCCATCATCCAGCGGCGGGTCTGGCATGGCCAGCGCGTCGTCTTCCGCTGAGGAAGCCGTCGCCGGCGGCGCCACGCCTGGATCGACCGAGCGCGATGGCAGCGCCTGCGCCGCTCGCGCCTCGGCCTTGTCCAGCTTCTTCAGCCGGCCGTGGAGCTGTTTGGCATCGAGGTCGCGCAATTGCGGCGGGAGCACGGAGACCGCCAATTCGCCGACGCTGCGCTGGTAGTAGCCCGCGGCGAACTCCAACAACCGGCGCCAGCGGTCCGACAGCGGCGGCAGCGACTCCAGGGCCTGGCCGATGGGGCGCAGCTCGCTTTCGGCCAGCGCGTCCTCGTCGACAGCCGCCGCGTCCCAAACGATGCCGATGGACTCACGCCGCCCCAGCCCGACCTTCACGATCGTGCCGGGTGCCAGGTCTTGAGGGCCGAGATAGTCCAGCGGACCGGTCAGTCCGCTGTGCTGCGGCGCATCGACCGCCACCCGCACGCGCTGCAGCGCTGTCGCCTCGCCGGTCAACGTCGCGTCAGCCACGGCGAACGCCTTCCGATGCCTCAGACCCCGTCTTAGAAGAACGCGCCAAGTCCATGATTTCCAAGCGTCTGCACAGCCTGCGTCGCCCTGTGGATAACTTTGTGGGAAAAAAGCGGGGAATCTCGAAGTCCTGGGGAGAACTGTCGCCAAGGCGGTCGGGCATCGGTGGCGACTTCAACCGGCAGGGGCCTTGCAAATCAACCACTTAGCCGCCCATCGGGGAAAGCCCTAGCTCTCGGGACTTCCCTGTGCTGCGTTTCAGTGACATGCACGTTTTTGGGGATAACTTGCCGCGGAACTTTTGCCAGACCCGGGATTGAACACCCGGAAAGCCCCCTGCGGGACCAACGCAGGCGATCCCCTTCCGCCGTTCACCTCGACGCGGATGCGCCACGCAGGATGCGCGAGTGGCGGTGGACTTCATCGACCAGTTCGGCCACGGTGTCGGGCGGCGTGAACTGACTGATGCCATGGCCGAGGTTGAAAATGTGGCCATCCCATCCGCCATCGGCCCGCTGAGGCGCGCCAAAGCTGTCCAGGACCGCGCGGGCCTGGGCTCGCACGGCGGCCGGCGGCGCGAACAAAACATTCGGATCCAGGTTGCCTTGCAGGGCCACCCGGCCGCCCACCTGGGCGCGGGCGCGGCCGAGGTTGGCGGTCCAGTCCAGGCCGACCACGTCGGCGCCGGCGTCGGCAATCTCATCCAGCCACAGGGCGCCGCCCTTGGTGAACAGCAGGCGCGGCACCTGGCGACCTTCATGCTCGGTCTTGAGCTGCGACAGCACGCGGCGGGAATAGGCCAGGCTGAATTCCTGGAAGGCGCCGTCGGCCAGCACGCCGCCCCAGGAGTCGAAGATCATCACGGCCTGCGCGCCGGCATCGATCTGTGCATTGAGATAGGCGGCGACCGCGTCCGCATTGATCGACAGGATGCGATGCATCAGATCAGGCCGCGCATACATCAGGCTCTTGACCTGGCGGTAGTCGTCGGAGCCGCCGCCTTCCACCATGTAGCAGGCCAGGGTCCAGGGGCTGCCGGAGAAGCCGATCAGCGGCACCCGTCCATTGAGCGCGCGGCGGATCGACGTGACGGCGTCAAACACATAGCGAAGGCGGTCCATGTCGGGCACCGCCAGGGCATTGACTGCGGCTTCGTCGCGCACCACCTTGGCGAACTTCGGCCCCTCGCCCTGCGCAAAGCTCAGGCCCAGGCCCATGGCATCGGGCACGGTGAGGATGTCGCTGAAAAGAATGGCAGCGTCCAGCGGATAGCGATCCAGCGGCTGCAAGGTGACTTCGGTGGCGTAGTCCGGATTCGTGGCCAGCCCCATGAAGCTGCCGGCCCGCTCGCGGGTGGCGCGGTACTCCGGCAGGTAGCGTCCTGCCTGGCGCATCAGCCAGACCGGCGTGTAGTCCGTGGGCTGGCGCAGACAGGCGCGCAGGAAGGTGTCGTTGTGCAGTGGAGCGCTCATGGAGCGGCATTATCTAGGGAAGCTCTGCCGAACTTCCTGCGCTGTCGACACGACGTTGTTGACGACGCGCATGTCGGCCGTCCCGGTCAGGCTTTTCCTGTCGATGCGCGTGGGATACTGCCCGCGCCCCGGCCGACCCTGCCGCTGGCCGCGGGGTATTCCAGCCACCGAGTCATGAGGCCATGCGGCCGATGAGCAAGTTGGAGGAAAGCAGCCTTGAAGCACGCTGCAGGCAGGCTTGAAATTCCCGGCCCGCGAACGATATGGGACCCCACAAGGAGGAACCTCGATGACCCCGTCGATGAACACAGCACGCCCGGCCCCGGCCGCCCGTTCCACGTCCGTCGCGCGTCGGCTGAGCGCCGCACTGGTGATCGCGGCGCCGCTGGTGCTCAGCGGCTGCGGCTACAACGAATTCCAAAGCCTGGATGAACAGGTCACGGCCAGTTGGTCCGAGGTGCTGAGCCAGTACCAGCGCCGCACCGACCTGATCCCCAACATCGTCAACACGGTGAAGGGCGAAGCCAACTTCGAGCAGGAGACCCTGACCAAGGTCGTTGAAGCCCGCGCCAAGGCCACCAGCATCCAGGTCACCCCGGAACTCGCCCGCGATCCCGAGGCGCTCAAGCGCTTCCAAGCGGCGCAGGGTGAGCTGTCCGGCGCGCTGAGCCGACTGCTGGCCGTGAGCGAGCGCTATCCCACCTTGCAGGCCAACCAGGGCTTCCGCGATCTGCGGGTCCAGTTGGAGGGCACGGAGAACCGCATCACGGTGGCGCGCAATCGCTACATCAAGTCAGTGCAGGACTACAACGTGCTGGCCCGTCGGTTCCCGACCAACCTCACCGCCAAGGTCTTCGGCTACGAGGTCAAGCCCAACTTCACCGTGCAGAACGAAGCGGCGATCTCGGCGCCGCCGTCGGTGAACTTCGACAAGCCTGCGGCCACGACGCCGGCCACCCCGCCCGCTCCGGCCCCTGCCGCATCGCCGGCCTCGAACTGAGGCGGCGGTCACACGATGCCGCGCTGGATCTGGCGCCTGTTGGCGATGTGGACCCTGCTGGCCGGCAGTGTCGGCCTGATGGGTGCGTCGGTGGCCCAGGCGCAAGACGTGCAGCCGGTGCCGCCGCTGTCCGGCCGGGTGATCGATCGCACGGCCACGCTCAGCCCTGAGCAGCGCCAGGCGCTGGAGCGCAAGCTGGCGGCCTTCGAACAGGAGGCCGGGCCGCAGATCGTGATCCTGCTGGTGCCGACCACCGCACCGGAGGACATCGCCGCCTTCGCGCAGCGCCTGGGCGACGCCTGGAAGATCGGACGCCGCGAGGTGGGCGATGGCCTGCTGATCGTCGTGGCCAAGCAGGACCGGCGCATCAATATCCAGACCTCCAAGGCGCTGGAGGGCGCGGTGCCGGATCTGGCCGCGCGACAGATCATTGAGCGCGACATCACGCCCGCCTTCAAGGCCGGCGACTACGCCGGCGGCCTGAACCGGGCGGTCGACTCGCTGCAGGCGCGCATCCGCGGCGAGCACCTGCCGGCGCCTACACCGCGGGCCAAGGGGTCCGCTTCGTCCAACTCATTGGACATCGGCGAACTCGCTGCCCTCTTCTTCATCGGCACCCCGTTGGTCGGCGCGCTGCTGACCGCGATGTTCGGCCGCAAGCTCGGCAGTATGTTCACCGGGGGGGCGGCGGGTGGACTGGGCTGGCTGTTCAGCGGCAGCCTGGGCCTGGGCCTGGCGGCGGGTCTCGGATCGGTGATGCTGGTCGGCCTGCTGGGCATTGGCGCCGCGCGACGGCGGACCGGCAGCGGCAACGCCTTCGGCAACTATCGACAAAGCAGCCACCGTGCCGGCGGCGTCATCGTCCCTCCGGTCATCTGGGGCGGCGGTGGCGGAAGCGGTTGGGGCGGGGGCGGCGGCGATGGGGGCGGCTTCTCCTCCGGCGGCGGCGGCGACTTCGGCGGCGGCGGTGCGTCAGGAGACTGGTGATGAGCCCTTCAACCCCCACGGGTACACCCTCCGCGCCACCCAAGGTCGGCAAGTGGCGCCGCTTCCTGCGTCATCGCCTCTGGGATGAAGCGGATGCGAAACGTGTGTTGCCGGCCGATGCGCTGGCCCGGCTGTCCGCTCGCGTCACCGAGAGCGAACGCAGCCACACCGGCGAGATCCGCATCTGCGTGGAGGCCAGCCTGCCGCTGAGCTACTTGTGGCGTCACGCCAGCGCGCGGGAGCGCGCCGTGGCGATGTTCGGCAAGCTGCGCGTGTGGGACACCGAACACAACAACGGCGTGCTGATCTATCTGCTGCTGGCCGAGCACGCCATTGAGATCGTGGTCGACCGCGGCTTGAATCGTCGCGTCAGCGCGGCGCAGTGGCGAGCCATCATCGACGGCCTGGGCGAGCCTCTGCGCCAGGGGCGTTTCGAGGACGGTTTGCAGGAGGCGATCCGCGCCGTGGAGGCCTTGCTGGCCTCGCACTTCCCGCCCACGCCCGACATGCCACCACGCAACGAGTTGCCGGACGCGGTCCTGGTCATCTGACGACGCCGGACCGCGTCGGGGACGCTACAGACTTCGGATCGGCTTGAGCTTGGTGCCGAACTGCTCTCGCAGCGGCTTTCGCTTGAGCGGTGGGAACTCGATCGGCGCGTCCGGTACCGTGACGTCAGGCAGGTGGTGCAGCAGGTGGCGGATCAGCGTCAGGCGACCGCGCCGCTGATCGTTGAAATCGACCAAGGTCCACGGCGCGTGCTTCGTGTGGGTGGCCTCGAGCATCCGATCGCGCGCCTGGCCATAGGCCTCGTAATGCGCGCGGGCATCGATGTCGATCGGCGACAGCTTCCAGCGCTTCAGGGGATCCTCGGCCCGCTCGGCGAAGCGTTCTTCCTGCTGCGCCTGATCGACGGTCAGCCAATACTTGAACAGCAGCAAGCCGTCCTCGACCAGCAGTCGCTCGAACACCGGTGTCTGCCGCAGGAAGTCCTGGGTCTGCTCGGGGGTGCAAAAGCCCATCACCGTTTCGACGCCGGCGCGGTTGTACCAACTGCGATCGAACAGCACCATCTCGCCGTTGGACGGCAGGTGCGGCACATAGCGTTGGAAGTACCACTCGCCCTGTTCACGGTCGCTGGGCTTGCCCAGCGCCACGGTGTGGCATTGGCGGGGATTGAGGGTTTCCGACAGCGCATTGATCACGCCGCCCTTGCCCGCCGTGTCACGTCCTTCGACGATCACCAGCAGACGCCGCTTGGCATGCTGCAACCAGCGCGCCATGGCATTGAGTTCGATCTGCAACGGCTGCAGCTGGTCCAGGTAGTCCGACTTGGAGAGCTTCTTGTCGGCAGGAGGCGCCGACGTCGATGACGTCGATGACGTCGACGCCTTCGAAGCCTTCAAGCTCTTGGAGGGCGTCTCTTGCGCCTTCCCGCTCTTCGGCTCGGTGGACCGGTCACTGGCCTTGGCCTTGGCCTTGGCCTTGCCCTTGTCCTGGTCACGTTGCTTGGCCGTCTTCTTGGCCTTGTCCGTCGAGTTGCCCTTGTCTCCCATGCGTCCTCCGTTCGATGACGTCGCGCCGAATCTGCGCAGCCGATGGCGGCCACGAAGCGTGGAAGGGACAGCTTAACCGCGCCGCGGCGTCGGGCCGCACCGCAGACGCCAGATCAGGCGCCGCCGGTGTCGCACCGGCGGCCGACGCTCAGATCAGTTCGAGGCTCTGCATGCCGGCCCAGCTCTCGCCGGGCGCCAGTTCGATCGGACGCAGCACCTGCGCCGCTTCGACGCACAGCATCTGCTTCCAGCCACCCGTCGGCATGTCGGCGAGCGCGTCGCCCTTCTCTTCGCCCGGATTCCAGACCACGGCGTCGGCAAAGCCCTGCTGGCGGATGCGGACCCGGCGGTCATCGTCGCGCAGGGTCAGGTCGTGCTTGAGGTCCTGGTAGATGCGGTCCATCTCGCCATCCAGGCGCAGCAAGTCTTCCTGCTGGGTGCCCGCACGCTCGCGCGCCGAGTCCCAGTAGGCCAGCCCCGACAGGCCTTGCAGCGAGGCGGACATGATGCGCGTCAACCGCAGATAGGTGTGCAGCGCTGCAGTGAAGGACAGCGGCGCCTCGCCACGGTTTTCGCAGGCGAGCTCGATCTCCAGCGCCCGACCGGCGATGCGCACGCTGATCTCGGCCTCGAAGGCATGAGGCCAGACCATGCGGGTGGCGCCGTCGTCGCTCAGGCGGAGCACCGCCAGAGCGTCGTCCTTGCCACTTTCTGCGGTGACCAACTGCCAGGGCTTGCCGCGGGCGAAGCCGTGGCGCTGCAAAGGCCCGCGCGTGGCGAATTGCGGAAAGATCACCGGCACGCCGCCGCGAATGGCTTGGCCAGTGGCGAAGGCGCTCTTGGGGGAGAGATAGAGCTGCTCGTCCGCGCCGGCCGGGATCCAGGAAACCAGATGGGCGCCATGCAGCAGCAAGGTGGCTCGGGCGCCGTCAGGGGCGACGAGTTCGAGGGCTTCGAGGCCCTGGTGACGGGTGATGGAGATCGGAGTGCTCATGCCTGAAAAAAAGAAAACCCACCGGCTTGGGGCCGGTGGGTGGGTGAGCCGGTGGCCAGGCCCTTAGTTTTTCACAGTCACGCGGGCACGGGGACCCGGCAGGAGACCATTGGGGGCGTTCACCAGACGGCTACCGGCAATGCCGGCCACCTGGTAGCTGCGATCCGACAGGTTGTTGGCAATCTGGTCGACCAGGGCCTTGACCAGCAGCCCGACCAGGCCGCCGCCGCTGTTGTTGTTCTGTTCGGCGGTCGAGGCCGTGGCCTTGCCGTCCCACAGCAGCGTGCCGGTGCGCAGGTCCACCAGACGGGCCTCCACCGCGACGACCGCTTCTGCGGAGATCACCTTGTAGACGGAGCCGTACTGCTTGACGGTCACGTACAGCACGGCGTCGGCACCGAAGATGTCGCGCAGCTTGGTCGGGTCGATGCCATGCGCGTCCACCGGCGAGGTCACGCCGTTGGTACGCAGCGACTCGTCGACCAGCGACACCGGCAGCACGTAGTAGCCGGCCTCGGCCAGCGGCATCGTCAGGTTGGACAGCACGCCGTAGGTCGCCGCGACGTCGGGCGTGTCGTTGACCGGCGGCAGCACCAGCAGCGAGGCGGGCTTGGCCGCCTTCAGCGCGGTGTAGTCGTAGGGCTTGGAGGTCGAGGCACAGGCGGTCAGCGCGACCAGCACGGCCACGGCGCCCAGGCGACGGATCAGGGTGAACAGTTGGGTCATGTGAATGGCTCCTGGATCACGCGGATCAAACGCCGGACGCCGCCACGGCGGCCGTCTTGGGGCTGGATTTCTTCAGCAGGAAGTCCACATAACCAGCGGACTCGGGGAACAAGGCGCGTTCGGCCTCCAGGTGCGCGCGGGCGGCGTCGTCGTTACCGACCTTCGCGTACAGCAGCGCCAGATGACCGTGCAGGCCGGGGGGCGTGGCTTCGTTGGCCGCCTTGTTCTTGATCAACTGCGATTCGAGCTGGGTGATCTGGTCACCAGCGTTCGTGCCGTTGGTCTTGAAGTAGTCGTACAGCCCGCTCTGATAGCCGCTCCATTGGTACAGGGGCTTCTGGGGGGTTCCGCAGGCGGCCAGCAATGCAGCGGCCGCCGCCAGCGCGATCACGCGCAGCGTCTTTTGAATCATCATGAAAAATCTCCTGCGGCTTAGCGGGCTTGCGGCTTCCAGGCACCGCTGTCGACGGCGCTGACCAGGCCGTTGACGGCTTCGCGGATGGCCAGGTCCAGCACCTTGCCGTTCAGGGTGGCGTCGTAGCCGGCGGTGCCGCCAAAGCCGACGACCTCGCGGGTGGAGAGTTCGAACTCACCGGCGCCTTGGGAGGAATACACGACCTCGGAGGTCTGGCTGTTCACCACGTTCAGGGTGACCTTCGCATAAGCGACTTGCTTCTTGCCGCGGCCCAGCACGCCAAAGAGTTGCTGATCGCCGACTTCCTTGCGGCCGAATTCGGTCACCGCGCCGGTCACCAGGAAATCCGCGCCCTTGATGTTCAGCGTACCCGCTTTGAACTTGGCTTCCTGCTGGGCTTCTTCGAGGTTGTCGCGGTCCAGCACGCTGAAGCGGTTGCTCTGCTGCAGGTGCGCAATCAGGATCGACTTGGACTGGCTGCCCAGGCGGTCCACCGCATCGGCGAACATGCCGCGCATGAAGCTCGAGCGGTTTTCGAATTTGCCGACGGCGATCGGTGCACGCGGGCCCTGGTTGGCGCTGGGCGCCGTCGGGACGGGGCGCGGAACCTCGATGGTGCGCGATTGCTCAGTGGCGCAGCCGAACAGGGCGGTCAGCGCGAGCGCGAGTGTGGCCTTGCGGGCCCAGGTGTGAACAGACATGGAGACTCCCTCGTAGATCAATGAAGCGGTCGTTCTAGGAATATGCGGCGGCGATGCCGCAGACCGCGTTCTCAGCGTCCGGTGTGGATCCGGATCGCCGCCCCGACTTTATTCAGTCGCCGTCCCTCGAATGGGGACTTCGGAAAAGAACAACGGCAGGAAGCGACAAATTCGCACTTCCTGCCGTTGGGGTGTCGCACAAATGCCGCGAGCGTCCTCGCGACGGTGCGGGGTGAATCAGCGCTTGGCGCGGAACTTCCGCAGGGCGGCGATCTGGGCGGCCATCGCGGCGAATTCGCTTTGCGCCTGGGCAAAGTCGATGTCGCTCTTGGCGTTCTTCATCGCTTCTTCGGCTTCCTTCTTGGCGGCCTCGGCGCGGGCTTCGTCCAGGTCCTTGCCGCGGATGGCGGTGTCGGCCAGCACGGTCACCAGACCGGGTTGCACTTCCAGAAGACCGCCGGCGACGAAGACGAATTCCTCTTCGCCGTTGTCGGCGCGCTGGATGCGCACCGCGCCCGCCTTGATGCGGGTGATCAGCGGCGTGTGCTTGGGCAGGATGCCCAGCTCACCGCCTTCGCCCGGCAGCGCCACGAACTTTGCCTCGCCCGAGAAGATCTGCTCTTCCGCGGAGACCACATTCACGTGAATCGTTGCCATCTTCGTTTCCTATTTCTGAGCTCAAAAGACCACCCCCCTCCACCGAGGCCCACCGCCACAGCGCCGTCCTGCCGCACCCGGCAGTACGGAACCCGAAGCGATCGCGGCCACGAGGGAAGAAGGTTCAGTAAGCAAGCAGACGGCGTGCTGGCAAGGCGCCGCGCACAGCCGGACTCGAGTCCGGCGAGCACGGCAACGCCGCCAGCGCGCCGTATGCGCCGCTTACTGGATCTTCTTCGCCTTTTCGAAGGCTTCGTCGATGGTCCCGACCATGTAGAACGCTTGTTCCGGCAGGTGGTCGCATTCGCCGTTGACGATCATCTTGAAACCGCGGATGGTTTCCTTCAGCGGCACGTACTTGCCGGGGGAGCCGGTGAAGACTTCCGCGACGTGGAACGGCTGCGACAGGAAACGCTGGATCTTGCGGGCACGGGCCACGGCCAGCTTGTCTTCCGGCGACAGTTCGTCCATGCCCAGGATCGCGATGATGTCGCGCAGTTCCTTGTAGCGCTGCAGCACGGTTTGCACCGCACGGGTGGTGCTGTAGTGCTCTTCGCCAACCACGTTCGGGTCCACCTGGCGCGAGGTCGAGTCCAGCGGATCGACGGCGGGGTAGATGCCCAGCGCGGCGATGTCACGCGACAGCACGACGGTGGCGTCCAAGTGGGCGAAGGTCGTGGCAGGCGACGGGTCGGTCAAGTCATCCGCAGGGACGTACACGGCCTGGATCGAGGTGATCGAACCGACCTTGGTCGACGTGATCCGCTCTTGCAGGCGGCCCATTTCCTCGGCCAGCGTCGGCTGGTAGCCCACGGCGGAAGGCATGCGGCCCAGCAGCGCGGACACTTCGGTACCGGCCAGGGTGTAGCGATAGATGTTGTCCACGAAGAACAGCACGTCACGGCCTTCGTCGCGGAACGACTCGGCAATGGTCAGGCCGGTCAGCGCCACGCGCAGACGGTTGCCCGGGGGCTCGTTCATCTGGCCGTAGACCATCGCGACCTTGGAGTCTTCGAGCTTCTCCAGGTTCACGACGCCGGAGTCGGCCATCTCGTGATAGAAGTCGTTGCCCTCGCGGGTCCGCTCGCCGACACCAGCAAACACCGACAGACCCGAGTGAGCCTTGGCGATGTTGTTGATCAGCTCCATCATGTTCACGGTCTTGCCGACGCCGGCGCCACCGAACAGACCCACCTTGCCGCCCTTGGCGAACGGGCAGATCAGGTCGATCACCTTGATGCCGGTTTCCAGCAGGTCCTGCGACGGGCTCAGCTCGTCATAGGCCGGTGCCTTGCGGTGGATGGAGGCGATCTGGTCCTTCGCGACGTCACCACGCTCGTCGATCGGGTTGCCCAGCACGTCCATGATGCGGCCGAGGGTGGCCTTGCCCACCGGCACCTGGATGGTGTCGCCGGTGTTGTAGACCTCGGTGCCGCGGCGCAGGCCGTCGGACGAACCCAGCGCAATGGTGCGCACCACGCCGTCGCCCAGCTGCTGCTGGACTTCCAGCGTCAGCGAGGTGCCTTCCATCTTCAGGGCGTCGAACACCTTGGGCATGTGGTCGCGGGGGAATTCCACGTCCACCACGGCGCCGATGCACTGAACGATCTTGCCCACCGATTGAGTGTTAGCCATTTTTTCGTTCCTTCAATTCAAATCTTTGCGTTGCCTGGCGATCAGCCGCTGATGGCGGCGGCGCCGCTGACGATCTCGCTCAGCTCCTTGGTGATCGCGGCCTGGCGGGTCTTGTTGTAGACCAGCTTCAGCTCACCGATCAGGGTGCCGGCGTTATCGGTTGCGGCCTTCATGGCCACCATGCGTGCCGATTGCTCGGACGCCATGTTCTCGGCGACTGCCTGGTAGACCAGGGCTTCGGTGTAGCGCACCAGCAGCTCATTGATCACGGTGGCGGCGTCGGGCTCGTAGAGATAGTCCCACGCATGTCCGGCGGCGTCCGTCTCCAGCGACTCGGCCGTCAGCGGCAGCAGTTGCTGCACCACCGGCTCCTGCCTCATCGTGTTGATGAAGCGGGTGTAGCAGAGATAGACCGCCGACAACCGGCCTTCCGCATAAGCGTCCAGCAGCGTCTTGACCGGGCCGACCAGCTTCTCGAGCTGGGGGGTGTCGCCGAGCTGCGTCGCATGCGCGACGACCTTGGCGCCGATCCGGTTCATGAAGCCCAGACCCTTGTTGCCGATCGCCACCACTTCCGACTTCTGGCCGGCAGCCTCAAGCTCCTTGAGCTTGTTGGTCGCAGCGCGAAGCAGGTTGGTGTTCAGACCGCCGCACAGGCCCTTGTCCGTCGTCACCACCACGAAGCCGGCCGTCTTGGCCTCGGAATTCGCCACCATGAACGGGTGGCGATATTCCGGATTGGCCTTGGACAGGTTGGCCGCGATGTTGCCGACCTTCTCGGCATACGGACGGGCCGCGCGCATCCGATCCTGCGCCTTGCGCATTTTCGAAGCGGCAACCATTTCCATGGCCTTGGTGATCTTCTTGGTGTTCTCGACCGACTTGATCTTGCCGCGAATTTCCTTGCCTGCTGCCATGAATGCTCCTTTTAATTCCCCGACCGGTCATCGCTGACCGCGCACCGCGCGAATGCCCCCGCACCGACCGCACCGACCCGGCTGAGCCGGATCCGCGCGGTCGCGGTGAGAGAGGGCACGCACACGGCGCGGCGGGGGTGGTTCATGATCAGGCGAAGGACTTCTTGAAGGAAGTGATCGCAGCGTTCAACTCGGCTTCGGCATCCTTGTCCATCGCCTTGTCGTTTTCCAGCTTGGTCAGCAGGGCGGCATGCGAGGTCTTCAGGAACTGATGCAGACCGTGTTCGAACGGCAGGACCTTCTTGACGTCGATGTCGTCCATGAAGCCCTTGTTCACCGCGTACAGCGTCGCGCCCATCAGGCTGATGGACAGCGGCGAGTACTGAGCCTGCTTGAGCAGTTCGGTCACGCGGGCACCGCGGTCGAGCTGCTTGCGGGTCGCGGCGTCCAGGTCGGAGGCGAACTGCGCGAAGGCAGCCAGCTCACGGTACTGGGCCAGGTCGGTACGGATACCGCCGGACAGCGACTTGATCAGCTTGGTCTGAGCCGCACCACCGACGCGCGACACCGAAATACCGGCGTTGATCGCGGGACGGATGCCGGCGTTGAACAGGTTGGTTTCCAGGAAGATCTGACCGTCGGTGATCGAGATCACGTTGGTCGGAACGAAGGCGGAAACGTCACCGGCTTGGGTCTCGATGATCGGCAGCGCGGTCAGCGAGCCGGTCTTGCCCTTGACTTCACCTTTGGTGAAGGCTTCCACATACTCGGCGTTCACGCGGGCGGCGCGCTCCAGCAGACGGCTGTGGAGATAGAACACGTCGCCGGGGAAGGCTTCGCGGCCCGGGGGACGACGCAGCAGCAGCGAGACCTGGCGATAAGCCACGGCTTGCTTGGACAGGTCGTCATAGACGATCAGCGCATCTTGACCGCGGTCGCGGAAGTATTCGCCCATCGTGCAGCCCGAGTAGGCCGACACATATTGCATCGCGGCCGATTCGGAGGCCGAGGCCGCCACGACGATGGTGTATTCCATCGCGCCGGCGGCTTCCAGAGCGCGCACCACGTTCTTGATCGACGACGCCTTCTGGCCGATCGCAACGTAGACGCAGGTCATGTTCTGACCCTTCTGGTTGATGATCGCGTCGATCGCCACGGCGGTCTTGCCGGTCTGGCGGTCGCCGATGATCAGCTCGCGCTGGCCACGGCCGACGGGCACCATCGAGTCGATCGACTTCAGACCGGTCTGCACCGGCTGGTCCACCGACTTGCGGGCGATCACGCCGGGAGCGACCTTTTCGATCACGTCCGTCATCTTGGCGTTGATCGGGCCCTTGCCGTCGATCGGCTGACCCAGGGCGTTCACCACGCGGCCGATCAGCTCGGGGCCGACCGGCACTTCCAGGATGCGGCCCGTGCACTTCACGGTGTCGCCTTCGGAAATGTGCTCGTAGGCACCCAGAATCACGGCGCCCACGGAGTCGCGTTCCAGGTTCAGCGCCAGGCCGAAGCTCTGGCTGCCGTCGGCGGCAGCCGGGAACTCCAGCATTTCGCCTTGCATCACGTCGGACAGGCCGTGCACGCGGACGATACCGTCCGACACGGACACCACGGTGCCCTGGTTACGGACGTCCGTCGAAGCGCCGAGGCCTTCGATGCGACTCTTGATCAGTTCGGAAATTTCAGCAGGATTCAGTTGCATTGCTTGCTCCCAACGGCATCCGACCGAAGCGGGACACCAGGGTGAATCGGGGGGATCTTGGCAGTCGGGACTGACACCTGAGGCCGAAGCCTCAGGTGGTCAGCGCCACTTTCATGCGTTCCAGGCGGGCCTTCACCGAGGTGTCCAGCACCTCGTCGCCGACCACCACACGGATACCGCCGATCAGGCCAGGCTCCAGCTCAACATTGGCTTGCAGCTTGCGACCGAAGCGCTTCTCCAGCGTTGCCACCACCTCGGCCAGCTGAGCCGGCTCGATGGGGAAGGCGCTGAAGATGTGCGCGTCGGCCACGCCGGAAGCCGCGTTGGCCAGGTCGTGGAACTGCTGGACCATCGCCGGCAGCGCGGCCAGACGGCCGTTGGTCACCACCTCGCGCAGGAAGTTCTGCACGCCGGGCAACAGCTGCAGCTTCGCAGCGGCAGCCATCACCTGGAACACCTGTTCGGTGTCGACCTTGGGGTCTTCGGCGAACTGGCGCAGCTGGCTGTCCTGGGCGACCAGGGCCAGCGCGGCGAGCTGCTCTGCCCAGGCCTTGACGTCCTGGGAGGACGCCACCTGGAACAGGGCTTCGGCGTAGGGACGGGCAATGGTTGCGAGTTCAGCCATGATTACAGCTCCGTCTTGAGACGGCCCAGCAATTCGGCATGCACGCTGGCATTGACCTCGCGCTGCAGGATCTGTTCGGCGCCCTTGACGGCCAGTGCGGCAACCTGCTCGCGCAGGACCTCACGGGCACGCACCGTCTGCTGCTCGGCATCGGCCTTGGCAGCAGCCACGATCTTGGCGGCTTCTTCTTCCGCGCGCTTCTTCGCTTCTTCCACGATGGCAGCGCCGCGCTTCTCAGCGTCGGACAGCAGCTTGGTCGTTTCGTTGCGGGTCTGCGCCAGTTGCTCGTCGACCTTCTTGTTGGCGGTGGCCAATTCGGCCTTCGCCTGGTCCGCGGCGGCCAGACCCGAGCGGATCTTGTCCGCGCGCTCGTCCAGCGCCTTCACGATCGGCGGCCAGATGAACCGCATGGTGACGAACACCAGAACGGCGAACGGGATCCACTGAATGAACAGGCTTGCGTTGATATTCACGGCACGATCCTTTCAGTCGTGAAAGGTTCGAGGGGAATCAGCGAGCAACGTTGGCCAGCAGAGTCGCAGCGAACGGGTTGGCGAAGGCGAACAGCAGGGCGATCGCAACGCCGATCAGGAAGGCGGCGTCGATCAGGCCGGCCAGAATGAACATCTTGGTTTGCAGTTCGTTCATCAGCTCGGGTTGACGAGCCGACGATTCCAGGAACTTGCCGCCCATCAGCGCGATGCCGATGGAAGCGCCGATCGCGCCCAGACCAACGATGATGCCGCAAGCCAGAGCGACCAGACCGAGGATGTTTTCCATGTTTTGCTCCTGAGAGAGTTAGATAAAAAGGAAGGGAAAAAAGGGAGATTCGAAAGAACTGTCGACGCCTGACGCCAGATCAGTGCGCGTCGTGCGCCTGACCCAGGTAGATCAGCGTCAGCATCATGAAGATGAAGGCCTGCAGCGTGATCACCAGGATGTGGAACAGCGTCCAGACCGTACCGGCGAGCACATGGCCGATGGCCAGGCCGATGCCGGTTCCAGTCAGGGCCCAACCGCCGCCCATCAGGGCGATCAGCATGAACACCAGTTCGCCGGCAAACATGTTGCCGAACAGCCGCATGCCGTGCGAGACCGTCTTGGCGACGAACTCGATGACCTGCATCGCGAAGTTGAACGGCCACAGCACCGGGTGAGCGCCGAACGGGGCCGAGATCAGCTCGTGACCCCAGCCGCCCAGACCCTTGATCTTGAGGCTGTAGAAGAACACCAGGCCCAGCACGAAGGTCGACAGGCTCAGCGTGGTCGACAGGTCGGCGGTCGGCACGACGCGCTGATACGCATGGGCCGGATCGTGAGCGACGTGATTGGCGAACAGGGACGGCAGCCAGTCAACCGGCAGCATGTCCATGAAGTTCATGAAGAAGATCCACACGAACACGGTCAGGGCGACCGGGCCGATGAGGCGGCGGCTCTTCTCGTTGTGGATCACGGCCTTGGCCTGGTTGTCGACCATCTCGACCAGGATTTCCACGGCAGCCTGGAAGCGGCCCGGCACGCCCGAATGGGCCTTGCGGGCGGCGCGCCACAACAGGAACACGGCCAGGAGGCCCAGAACCGTCGAGTAAATGAGCGAATCGAAGTTGAAGACACTGAAGTCGACGATGCTCGTCTGCTTCACGTCCTCGAAGGCGAAGTTCTTCTGCCAGTGCTGCAAGTGGTGGGTGATGTATTCACCCGAAGTCGGCGCGTGTCCTTCTGCTGCCATGGTTGCTTTCCGTCGCTATTTTCTGATTCGACCCTGCCGAAGCAGGACCAGCCAATTTGCTTTGAGACACACCACCAGGGCTGACAGCAGGGCTGGCCAGCTCAAGGCGGGGTACCGCAGGACGACCGCCACCAGGATGGCGACCGCCAGAATGATCTTGATCAGCTCCCAGACCATGAACGACAGCATCGAAGCGCTGCCAGCCATCGCTGATCGCCGGGTCATCCCCCACGCCATCAAGGCGTTGGGCACCACCACCGAGACGGCACCGAACAGCGCCGACCAGGTTTTGTCGCCTTGCAGGGTCCACAGACCCCATCCAGCAACCATCACGACACCCGCCATCGCCTGCCAGCCCACCAGGGACCAGGGAGACAACGCCGGTTGCCGGGCTCGCAAGTCCTGGGCTTGTTCTCGCGTCAGGGGCTTGAAAGCAGATTCACCGTCCGCAAGTCCTGCAGGCTGTTCTTCCCAGGGATCCGGGTCCGCCAACGAGTGGCGGCGCACATCAGCGTCAGGCGACAAGGCCTTCGGCACCGTCGTCGGTGTCGTCAGTGGCGCTTCTGGAACATCGCGAACGCTTGGCACATTCGACATGTTCGGCGCGCGCACAGGGTCGGCACCCACGGGATCGGGATTCACAGCAGCAAGGGGGCAGGCGGCAAAACCCCAAGAGTATATGTGGTTTGTGCTTACAGGCCCTTAACAGAGCCAGTCGTGCGTCATCCCGCGCGAACTTGACAGCGCGTGCGCAGAACGTCTAGGGCGCCAAAGCGTCCCGGTGCACCGTGCCGGTGGGCGACGCCCGCCCGTCGGCCTCGACATCGCCCAGACCGCGATGCGCCCGCCTCGGACGCATTCCTCACACTCGGTCGTCACCCGCTCGCATCGAGCTGCATGCGTCGCTCCTGCATCACGTCGCTGCGCTGGGTGCGGCAGGCACGAATCAGTCGAGCTTGGCGAACTGCACCGGCAAACCCGCCACCGGCACGCGCATGCGCAACACACAACCGGCCCAAGGTTGTGCGCCCAGCTCTTCCTCGCTGCGCTTTTCTCGTGCAGTGGTGACGAAAAGCGTGCGCAGATCTGCACCACCAAAGGTCGGCATCGTGGCGCAGCGCACCGGCAGTTCGATGCGCTGAAGCAGCAGGCCTTCTGGCGAGAAGCGCAACAGCTGCTGCCCCTCCATCATCGCGACCCAGTAGCAGCCCTCCACATCCATCGCTGCACCGTCCGGCCGCCCGCCATAGGTTAACAGCGGCTGGTCCGCCGCGCGCGGCTCGAAGCGCGCGAACAACTCACGATCACCCAAGGTGCCGGAGGACTCGTCGAACGCGAAACGGTAGACCTCATGCGCCTTGGTGTCGGACCAATACATCGTCTTGCCGTCCGGACTCCAGGCCAGTCCATTGGAGGTGGTGATGCCGGACTGCACCATCTCGAATTGCCCATGCCGAAAGACATAGAGCGCCGATTCCGGCTGGCGTGCATCGTCAATCGTGCCGACCCACAGACGACCTTGCGCATCCGCCTTGCCGTCATTGAATCGGCGCTTGCTGGCGTCATAGGGCGGCTCGGCCAGGCATTCGTAATCGCCGGCATCGGGATCGAAACGCCACAGCCCATTGCGCTGCGCAATCAGCAGGCCGCCCTGCGCCAGAGGCACCACGCAGCCGGGCTCGTCATTCAGGGCCCAGCGCTGCGGTTCGCTCGCGCCGTCATCGAGGCGAAACAGCGCATGACCCGGAATGTCGAGGTAGTACAGGCGCTGCTGGCGCGGATGCCAGAACGGCGACTCCCCCAGCAGGGCCGGGGTGAGCGAGGCCGGTTCGATCTGGAAGAAGGCGTCGGAGGTGGAGGCGGTGGCGGTGGCCGCAGTGGAAACATCCAGTGCGCCAGGGGTGTGAGGGTTCTGCGTCGACATGCGCTCGATGCTATGCCGGTAACTGCGAGAAACCCATAAGAATTCAATGCGCGGCGCGAATGGGCTGGCGACAGCCGCTCAGACCAAATCCACTTTCAGATAGTGCGCACCGGCGATCGGATTGAAGTAGTAGGGTGGAATCTCGACGAAGCCCAGACTGTCGTAGAGATCACGAGCCGCCTCCATGTCGTCCAGCGTATCCAGCAGCATGCTGGAATAGCCAGCGCCGGTGGCGCGATCGATCAATGCGTGCGCCATGGTGCGGCCCAATCCGAAACGTCGGAAGGCAGGCCGCACGAACAGCCGCTTCATTTCGCAGGCATTGGCGTAGTCCACATCCGCCAGCGGACGAAAGCCGCCGCATCCCGCCACCTGGCCGTCCACCGTAGCCAGCAGCAACGCGCCTTGCGGATCGGCGTATTCGCCGGGCAGGCTGGCGAGCTCCTGCTCGAAGTTCTGGAAGCAGAGGTCAACGTTCAGCGTTTGCGCATATTCACGCAAGATGACGCGGGCTTCTTCCCACAACGCCGGCGAATCGGGCGTGATCAGCGATATCTCAGGGGTATCCACAGCCCAAGTTTAGCGAGCGCATCGGCCGACTGGCAATGCACCGTATCCGAGACAGCGCACCAGCTTGACGGGACGCGCCCGCGTTTGCCAAAGCGCCGAATCATTGCGGCGCAGACCCACACGTCAGCCGCACGCCACGAACGCCCTCAAGCGCGACACGCGCCCGACGCGGTCGCTCAAGGCCCGGCATCCCGCCCGTAGACAAAGAACCCCGGCCGTTCGCACAGCCGCTGGTAATAGGCCTCCAGCGCCGGCAGCGCGGCATGCTCGATCGGCGCAGACCGCCAGCGGTGGGTGGACAGACCCAGCACGACATCGGCCAAGGTGAAACGTGCGCCCAGGACGAAGGGCCCACCGCTGCGCTGCAACTGCCCGGCCAGGATGCCCATGTGCCGATTCCAGTTGGCCACGCCGGCCGCCAGTTGCGCTGCGTCCTGATGCGCAGGGCTGCGACGCACCAGACCCATGAAGGCATAGCGCCAACTGTTGTTCAGTTCAGTGGCCTGCCAGTCCATCCACATCTCCACCAGCGCCCGCTCCCTGGCGGCGGTGGGGAGCAGGTCCACGCGCCCTTCCTGGTCGACCAGATAGCGGCAGATGCTGTTGCTTTCCCACATCGAGAAGACCGCGCCAGGCGCGCCGGACACACCGCCCTGCAGCACCGGCGCCTCACCGGCAACCGTGCTGGCGCGCGGTACGCGGGCATCGATCAGCACCGGCATCATCGCGTTCGGATTCAGTGCGCGAAAGTCGTCGCTGGTGACGTCGACGTCCTCTCGCTGTACATCCAGGCCCAGTTCCACGCCGGTCCACAACACCTTGCGGACATTGATCGAAGCGGCCCGGCCCAGCACACGCAAGGAAGCGGTCGTCATGCGCAAGCTCCTGTCGAAGGGGTGATCACCTCAGATGCGGCACAAGACGTGCCCACGCCCGCCACGGCCGGTACGACGGGAGACGCAAACCCCAGCACCACGCGCCGCGTCTTGGCGGATTTCTTTTCGATCTTGGTGACCACCACGTCGCCGATCTCCGCCGTGTTGGCCACATGCGTGCCGCCGCAGGGTTGAAGGTCGATGCCCTCGATCTCCAGCAGCCGAACCCGCCCGCTGCCGCGCGGCGGCTGCACGCTCATGCTGCGGACCAGCCCGGGGTTGGCATCCAGCTCCTCATCGGTGATCCACCGATGGCGGACCGGTTGGGCCTGCGCCACCAGGCGCGCGATCCCGGCGGTCAGCGTGTCCTTGTCCAGCGCATCGGTCATGTGGAAGTCCAGGCGCGCATAGCCCGCCGTGATCGAGCAGCCATCCACCGGGTGCGGCACCAGCGCGCACAGCAGATGCGTGGCGGTATGGAAGCGCATGTGGGCATGGCGACGGGCCCAGTCGATGCGGGCTGTCACCGGCAGGCCGGGCACCAGGCCCTCCAACGCCAAGGCCTGTTCCGGCGCCGGCAGATGGAGGATCTCGCCACCGTCGCCCTTGCGGGTGTCGACGATGCGGATCACCCGACCGTCGCCCAGCGTCAGTTCACCCGCATCTCCGGCCTGACCGCCACCCTGTGGATAGAAGACGGTGCGGTCCAGCAGCAGACCCCGCTCATCGGCGCGCAGCAGGGTCGCTGTGCACTCACGCCGTTGCGCATCATCGCGAAACAGATCCACCGTACTCATTCAACATCCTCGATGCGACGGCAACGGCCGGCCGCCAACGGCGCAGTCAGGCCAGGGTGGCCTCGATCGCCTGCAGCTCGACCTCGCCCTTGGGCGTGGACAAGGTGGCGCTCAGACCATCCCGAGCCTCGAACGTCAGCAGTTGCACGCCACTGTCGGGCAGCTTGTCGGTGGGATGGGCATCGCCTTGCCATTCGATCGGCGTCGGCAGGCCTTCCTTGCGAAGCCGACGGCCGTCCTCCCGCAGGGCCAGTCGCCAGCTCAGGTCACCGCGTGAGCCTTCGATCGGCTGGCCGGCATCCACGCCCTCGCCCAGCCAGTAGGCCAGCGCCGCGTCCAGGTTGGGCACGCGGGCGACCCAGTGCAACAGGGCCGGCCCCTCCTTGAGCCGCTCGCGCACGGCGGGCTGGTCCAGATCGAACCAGCGGGCCCGGCCCGGCGGCGGCGCCTCCGGATCAATGGCGATGATTTCCAGATAGCACCGCGGGTAGTTCGCCGCGCTGATGTTGAGCAGCACGTTGTGCGTGCCCATCAGCGCATGGCGCCCGCCGGGTTGCGGCGCGACGCCCAGGACCTGCTCGCACCAGGCGCGGCCCTCCTCCAGCGTGTTTGCGGCGACAACGAGATGATCGACTTCCATGCTCATGGCTTCACAACCTCACCTGACCGTGGATCAACGGTGTGACATCGCCGCCTATCCAGCAATGTCCCCCCTCGCGCACCACATGGATTCGTCCGGCGCGGCCCAAGGCAGCGCCCTGGGCGGCCACGTAGCGATCGGGCGCCAGACCGGCGCCCTGCAGCCATAGTGCCAGACCTGCGTTGAGGCTGCCGGTGACCGGGTCTTCCGGTATGCCCAGCCCCGGCACGAAGCCCCGGACCTCGAAATCCTGCGGCGAACCTGGAGGATAAGCGGCAACGACACCCACCTTGAGTCCCGCCATTGACACGAAATCAGGCTTCAACGCGAGCACCGCATCCGGCGAAGCCAGGCGCGCCACCATCCACTGCGGCCCGTTGTCGATCCACACCAGATCCAGCAGTTCCTCGTCCCCGATGCGCAACGCGCGCAAGACCTGGTGCCGCACCGAAGCCTCCACCGGCCCCTCGCGCAGCAGCGGCGGCGCGGCGAACGCCAACCGGGCGCCGTCGCGGCGGATGGGCACCAGGCCGATGCCGCATTCCTGCACCACCACGCCCGGCTTCTTGGCATCGCCCCCGGCCGCCAGCCAGGCATGCGCCGATCCCAAGGTCGGATGACCGGCAAATGGCAACTCGCCCACCGGCGTGAAGATGCGCACCCGATAGTCCGCCGCCGGATCGGTCGGGGGCAACAGGAACGTGGTCTCGGACAAATTGGTCCAACGGGCGAACGAGGCCATGGTGGCCTCGTCCAGGCCCGCACCGTCGACGACCACCGCCAGCGGATTGCCCTTCAAGGCCTCCTGGGTGAACACGTCGACCTGGACGAAGCGGCGCAGTTGCGGGACTTGAGAAGGGGTGGACATAGACGATCCTCAGTTCGGGCGGGGAGGCTGTGGCGGATGCGAGCGGTACAGACCCGGGCGCACGATCTCCATGCCACGGTCCGGGGTGGCCAGGGGGGTGAACCCATGGCGGGCGTAGAGGGCGTGGGCGTCGCGTGTGAACAACGAGAAGCGCCGCAGTCCCTGAAGCGCGGGATGAGCGACCACCTGTCCGATCATCCAATCGCCCAAGCCCTGACCGCGACGGCCTTCCAGCACGAACACGTCGCACAGATAGGCGAAGGTGGCCCGGTCGGTCACCACCCGGGCGTAGCCGATCAGGTCGCCCGAGTGGCTGCGCATCAGAAGATTGAGCGAGCCCGCCATGGCGCGTCGCATCACCTCCAGCGGGATGTCCTCGGCCCAGTAGGTCCGGCGGATGACGTCATGGACGACGGCCAGGTCGGCCTCGGTCCAGGCGTCATCCAACCGCGGCGACACATCCTCGGCGGGCGGCGGCGTCACTGGCGGAGCGTCGCCGGCGCCGGTCCCGACGGGGGTCACGGCGTGGGCGCTTCCGCCGCGGCCAGCGCTTCGTGCAGCACCCGGCCCAGCTTGTCCACGCCTTCGCGGATCAGGTCCGGGGTCAGAGTGACGAAGGACAGGCGCAGCGTGCGCGGATCCGGATGGTGCGCATAGAACGCGGCGCCCGGCACATAGGCGATGCCGGCCTCGACCGCATGCGGCAGCAGCGCCATCGCGTCCAGCCCCTCGGGCAGACGGATCCAGAAGAACATGCCGCCCTCCGGCGTGCGCCATTCGCAGCCGGGCGGCAGCGCCTCCCGCAGGGCCGCGGCCATCGCATCGCGATTGGCCTTGTAGCGGGCGCGGATCTTGGGCACATGCTGGTCCAGGAAGCCGTCCTTGATCACCTCGTACACCACCCGCTGGTTGAAGCCGGGCGTGTGCAGATCGGCGGCCTGCTTGGCCTGCAGCAGCTTGGGATAGAGCTCGGTCGGCGCCACGATGTAGCCGAGGCGGAAGCCCGGCGTCAGCACCTTGGAGAACGAGCCCAGGTAGATGCTGCCCTCGGGCCACAGCGCGCTCAGCGACTGCGGCGGGGCCTGATCGAACCAGAGGTCGCCGTAGGGGTTGTCCTCGACGATGGGCACGCCCGCCTTGCGCGCGGCCGCCACCACCGCTTCGCGGCGGGCCTGCCCCATCACCCGGCCGGTGGGGTTCTGGTAGTTGGGCAGCAGGTAGGCGAAGCGGGTGCCCGGCGCATCATGCGGCAGGGCCTCGATGGCCTGGGGCAACGGGCCTTCCTCATCGCTGGCCAGACTGGCGAAGATCGGCTCATACGGCGAAAAGGCCTGCAGCGCACCGAGGTAGGTGGGCGTCTCGACCGCGACCGGCGCACCGGCATCGCACAGCAGCTTGCCCACCAGGTCCAGACCCTGCTGGGACCCGCTGGTGATCAACACCTGGTCCGGACTGGCCTGGATGCCCAGCGCGGCCACCTTCTCGGCCACCCAGGCGCGCAGCGGTGCCAGCCCTTCGCTGGCGGCGTACTGCAGGGCTTCCTTGGACTGGGTGCTCAGCACCCGGTCGCAGGCGGCCCGGATCGCCTCGACCGGGAAGGTGTCCGCCGACGGCAGACCGCCGGCCATCGACAGCACGCCCGGCTTCTCGGTGACCTTCAGGATTTCTCGAATGATGGACGGGTTCATGCGCGCGGCGCGTCGAGCCTGGGTCCAGGGACTGCGATTCATGGTGTGTCTCCGACTGCGGGGGTCGCGGGTGGATCTTGATTGGTGATTCGTGATTCGTGACTCGTGATCCGTGATCCGGGATTCAACATTCCGGATTCAGGCAGCGAAGGTCTTCTGCGCTTGTGCCGCTCTGCATCACTGAGCCTCAGTCTAGTGGCGTCGACCAACACAGAACCAATACACTGGACCGCATCAGCGCTTCATCTGTATTGGCATGGATACCAGCACAGCCGCCGCGCGGACCGGTCCCTCGGTCCTGTCGCGCAATGCCAGCCAGCCGCTGGCGCAGCAACTCGCCCAACGCTTTGCGGCCCGCATCCAGCAGCGGCTGCTGCTGCCGGGCGCCCGACTGCCGTCGGTGCGGGATTGCGCCCGGCACCACGGGGTGAGTCCCTACACCGTGGTGGCGGCGTACGACCAGTTGCTGGCGCAGGGTCTGCTGGAAGCGCGCAAGAAGCGTGGGTTTTTCGTTCGCGAAACCCGACCGCAATCGATCCGCACGCCCACCGCCCACGACACGCCCGCGCAGGCACCCTTGCCGCCGCCGGTCGACGCGGGCGCGCTGATCCGCGGCATGTTCCAGGCCGATGCCCGCCGCTCGCCCGGGCTGGGCACCCTGCCGGCGGAGTGGCTGGACCTGGGGCTGCTGCAGTCGACGCTGCGGCGACTGGCCGCGCAGGCCGACGATGCCTTGCTCTCCGGCTACGGCGAGCCGCTGGGCGACGAGCGCCTGCGCCGTGCGCTGTCGCGCCGGCTGCTGGACATCGCCATCCATGCCGAGTCCGACCAGATCATGACCACCGTCGGCGCCACCCATGGGCTGGACCTGACCACCCGCGCCTTCCTCAAGCCTGGCGATGCGGTGCTGGTCGACGAACCCGGCTGGGCGATTGAATATGCGCGGCTGTCGCAGGCCGGCATGCGGCTGCTGCCGGTGCCTCGCGGCGCACAGGGCCCGGACCTGGCCGTCATGCGGCGCTTGATCGCGGAACACCAACCCCGGATGTATGTGACGGTCTCGGTGCTGCACAACCCCACCGGCGCCACGCTCAGCCTGGCCCATGCGCATCAGGTGCTGCAGATCGCGCACGAGGCCGATCTGCTGATCGTCGAGGATGACACCTACGCCCTGTTCGCGCCCAACCACGCACCGCGCCTGGCCGCGCTCGACCAGTTGCGGCGCACGCTCTACATCTCCGGTTTCTCGAAGATGCTGTCTCCGGCCTGGCGGGTGGGCTTCATCGCGGCCAGCCCGGAGCGCATTGCGCAGCTCACCGAGCTCAAGCTGCTGGCCTCGCTCACCACCAGCCCGCTGATGGATCGCGCGGTCGCGCTGTGTCTGGACCAGGGGCTGCTGAGGCGCCATGCCGAGCGGGTCGCCGCCAAGCTGGAAGCGGCCCGCCAGCGCTGTGTGCGGCTGGCTGAAGAGGCCGGCTGCCGATTCGCCGCCGCGCCTGCGGGCCTGTTCGGCTGGGTGGATGTGGGCGTCGACACCGAGCGGCTGGCCCAGCCGATGCTGGACCAGGGATGGCTGATCGCGCCGGGCATCCTGTTCAGCCCCACCCGCCAGCCGGGTACGCTGATGCGGATCAATTTCGCCACCTCGCAGGATGCGCGCTTCTGGCGAGCGCTGGAGAAGGCGCGGGACGCGTTGCGCCGCTGAAGCCCGCATCGTGGCGCCGCCCGGCGCCGGCACCTGACGCGTCTAAGATCGGCGCCCATGACGCTCCCACCCGACTCCGCCCCCACCCCCGCCCAGGCGCTCGGCGCCGCACTGGCTCAGGCCTGGACCTCTGGCACCTGCCTGGATCCGGCAGACTGGTCACTGCCCGATGAGGCGGCGGCCTATCAGGCGCAGGCCGAGTTGGCATCGGGGCTGCAGTGGCTGTCCCCGGGCCGCCCCCAGTTCTGGAAATGCGGCGGTGCCTCTCGGGACGCGGCGCTGGGCCAATCGCCGCTGGCGCCGTCCGGCGTGCGGGAAGTTCGCGGGCTGCGCAACGGGGGCGATTTCGGTGACCTGCGGCTGTTCGGTGCCGAAGCCGAAATCGCCCTGCGGCTCGGTCAGGATGTGACGCCGGAGATGGCCGCTGAACTTCGCCCGGGACAAGCCGAGCACCTCATCGATGCGATGTGCGTGAGCATCGAGTGGCTGTCCAGCCGCTGGCAGCCCGGGACGCAGCCCGACGCCCTGTTGCGTCTGGCCGATGCCCAGACGCATGGCGCGCTGGCCCTGGGTCCTTGGCAGGCCTGGACGCCCGGCCGGGACTGGTCGACGCAGGCGTGCGAGCTGCAAGCCGGTGAGGCGGCGGTGCTGGGCGGCGTGGGCGGCCATGGGCTCAATGACCCGGCGTGGGTGATGGCCGGCTGGCTGCAATTCGCCACGCGAAGGGGTCAGACCGTGCCCGCCGGCAGCGTGGTCACCACCGGGGCCTGGCGGGTCGCGAAAGACCTGGCCCCGGGCACGACGGTCACGGTGCGCTTCGCCGGTCTGGGTGAGCTCTCCGCCAGAAACTGACGGGGTCCACGCGAGGCGCGAGGCGGTGGTCTGACCGCCCGCGCCCGATCGAGCGGCAACGTCCCGCCGGTTCGCCACCGCCCTGCCGCCTCATCAGGCGTGCACCGGTCCGCATGCCCGATTCGTCTCGACTCGCCCCGGTGAGGAACGAAAACGGACGCCCCCGGTGCCTGCGTCCGCTTCACCAAAGAAAGCGAGGTCAGGCTCGAACAGATAAAACCGCGGCACTGGCCACATGGGCATCCCCCATCGATGAATGACCTCCTGGGTCACTCGCCGACAGAGAGAGTTCATGCGGGCCCGCGCCCCGCTGGGCCTACTTCGCCTCGAGCGCTTCCCAACGCTCCATCAGCGCCAGCAGCTCATCGTCGATTTCGCCAGCACGCTGGGTCACTTCAGCGATGCGGGCGGCGCCCTGCGTGTACAGCTCGCTGCCGTTGAGCAGCGCATTCAGGTGCTTCTGCTCGGTCTCCAGCGCAGCGATCTTCTTCGGCAGTTCATCGAGCTCGCGCTGTTCCTTGTAGCTGAGCTTGCGCTTGGTGGCCACCACCGGGGCCGGCGCTGGCGCCGGCGCGGCGGCGGGCGCCGGTGCGGCGGCCGGGGTCTGACGGGCTTTGATCTCCGCCGAGCGGCGGGACTGGATCAGCCAGTCCTCGATGCCGCCTTCGTACTCGCGCCAGCGGCCTTGGCCTTCGCTGACGATGGTCGAGGTGACGACGTTGTCCAGGAAACGCCGATCGTGGCTGACCAGGAACACGGTGCCTTCGTACTCGGCCAGCAGTTCCTCCAGCAGCTCCAGCGTCTCGATGTCGAGGTCGTTGGTCGGCTCATCCAGCACCAGCACATTGGCGGGACGGGCGAACAGCCGGGCCAGCAGCAGCCGGTTGCGCTCGCCACCGGAGAGGCTGGAGACCGGGGATTCCGCCCGCGCCGGTGAAAACAGGAAGTCGCTGAGGTAGCTCTTCACATGCTTGCGCTGGTTGCCGATCTCGATCCATTCGCTGCCCGGGCTGATGGTGTCGGCCAGCGTGGCATTGAGATTGAGCGCATCGCGCATCTGGTCGAAATAGGCGACCGACATCTTGGTGCCCAGCCGAACCTCGCCGCCATCGGGCGCCAGTTCGCCCAGGATCAGCTTCAGCAAGGTGGTCTTGCCCGCGCCGTTCGCGCCCACCAGGCCGACCTTGTCGCCGCGCAGCAGCGTGGCGCTGAAGTCGTCGACGATCAGGCGATCGCCGAAGCGCTTGCTGACGTTCTCCAGTTGCGCCACGATCTTGCCGCTGGATTCGCCGGTGGCCACATCCAGCCGCACCTTGCCTTGCACGTCGCGGCGCGCGGCATGCTCGGAGCGCATCTGCTGCAGCCGCTGCACACGGGCCACGCTGCGGGTCCGCCGCGCTTCCACGCCCTTGCGGATCCACACCTCTTCCTGCGCGAGCAGCTTGTCGAAGCGGGCATTCGCCAGCGCCTCGTTCTCCAGCTCATAGGCCTTGGCGGCCTGGAAGGCGGCGAAGTTGCCGGGGTAGCCGCGCAGCTGGCCGCGGTCGAGTTCGACGATGCGGTTGGCCACGTTGTCCAGGAAGGCGCGATCGTGGGTGATCAGCAGCAGCGAGCCCTTGAAGCCGTTGAGCAGCTCCTCCAGCCAACGGATGGCGTCCAGGTCCAGATGGTTGGTCGGCTCGTCCAGCAGCAGCACATCCGGCTGGGCCACCAGGGCCCGGGCCAGCGCCACCCGCTTCTTCAAGCCGCCAGAGAGCTCACCCACCAGGCGAGCGCCGTCCAGGTCCAGACGGTGCAGGGTCTCGTCGACCCGCTGCTCCCAGTTCCAGGCGCCGATCTGCTCGATGCGTTCCTGCACCCAGCCGAGGTCATCGTTCTCGTCGTGCGCCTCGTAGCGGGCGCGCAGGCTCTTGGCCTCGGCCACGCCCTCGCTGACCACGTCGAAGATGCTGGCCTCGGGCCGCAGTTCGGGCTCCTGCGGCACATAGACGCTGGTCAGGCCCTTTTCGAGTTGCAGCAGACCGTCATCGAGCTTCTCGATGCCGGCCAGGATCTTGAGCATCGACGACTTGCCGGTGCCGTTGCGGCCGATCAGACCGACCCGGTCGCCGGTCTCAAGGGAGAAATTGGCACCGTCGAGCAACGGCACGTGACCGAAGGCGAGATGGGCATTGGTGAGGGAGAGGACAGCCATCGGGCGATTGTCCCTGATGTCGGGGCCCGGGCCGCATCGGCCACGTCACAGCCGCCGTGCGTACGCCACGGGGCATCCCCGAAGCCTGCCGGGACGGCCGATCCGATAAGCTCTGCACAGACCCGTCCGCTGTCCGGACGCCAGATGAGTCGCGCCCCATGGCACCGATGACCATACCGATGACGATACCGATGACGACCCCGCCGCAATCGCCGCTGAAAGCCTCCTCGAACACCCCGATGAAACGCGTCGCCCTGGCCCTGCTGATGGCCGCCGGCGCCAGCGCGCACGCGCAAAGCGAGGCCGATCTGCTGCGCTGCCTCAACATCGCCGAGGACGGCCCTCGTCTGGCCTGCTTCGATCAGGCGGCCCGGGCGCTCAAGGACGCCCGTTCGGCCAGTCGCGCCACGGCGCCTGCCGCAGCGGCCGTCGGCACCGCGCCGACCGCTGCCGCTCCGGCCGCCCCGTCGGCAGACAACTTCGGCCAGCCCGCCCGCGCGGCCGCGGCGCCCACGGAACTCAAGAGCACGCTCACCCGCGATTTCAGCGGCTGGAACCGCAATGACCGAGTGACGCTGGCCAATGGCCAGATCTGGCAGTTGCTCGATGAGGGCACCGTCATTGCACCGCTGAAGCAACCGCAAGTCGTCATCAAACCGGGCTTCATGAGCGGCTTCTTCATGAGCATCGACGGTCTGAGCTTCCCGATCCGCGTCAAGCGCATTCAATGATCGCCCTGGGGGCCGGCGCCGTCGGGCAGCGGCGGCATATGCCCCCTGCGGCGTTCGCGGCCCGGCGCGGTGCGGCTCCACAAGGCGAAAGGCCCGCGACATGTGCGGGCCTTCTTCATCATGGACGGCGCGATCGTCGCGCCCCCGGCCCGACGGCCTGAGTACCGCGCCCGGGCTCAGAGACCCAATCGCTGGGCGTGATGCGTCAGATGGTCGTCCACCACGCTGGCAATGAAGTAGTAGCCGTGGTCGTAGCCCTCATGCCGGCGCAGTGTCAGCGGCTGTCCGATCAGCGCGCAGGCGGATTCCAGCGCCTCCGGATAAAGCTGCTCGGCCAGGAACTTGTCGCTCAGGCCCTGGTCGACCAGCACCCCCGCCGGACACGGCACCGACGTCTGCCGCTCCAGCAGCGCGCAGGCATCATGGGCCGGCCACGCCTCGCGGTCCGCCCCCAGATAGCCGGTGAACGCCTTCTCGCCCCATGGGCAGCGGCTGGGCGCGGCAATCGGTGCGATGGCCGACAGCGACGCGAACGCCCCCGGATGCCGCAAAGCCAGCGTCAACGCGCCGTGCCCGCCCATCGAATGGCCGAAGACGCCGGTGCGTGCGCGATCCAGGCCCAAGGCGCGTTGCACTTGCGGAATCAGCTCCTTCATCAGGTAGCTCTCCATGCGCCAGTGGCGAGCCCAGGGGGCCTGGGTCGCATCCAGGTAGAAACCGGCACCGAGGCCGAAGTCCCAGGCGTCGGACGCGCCTGGAATCGCCGTCACGGCCTCGCCGCGCGGGCTGGTGTCCGGCATCAGCAGGGCCAGCCCGAGTTCCGCCGCCCGGCGCTGGGCGCCCGCCTTCATCGTGAAAGTCTCTTCGGTGCAGGTCAGCCCCGCCAGAAACACCAGCAGGCCCTTTGCACCGCTCGGCGGCACGAACAGGGCGAACCGCATCGGCAATCCGATCTCGGTCGATTCGTGCCGATGGAAACGCTGCACGCCGCCGAACGAGCGGTGCTCGCTCAGCAGTTCCCAATCCCTCGTGGTGTCCATCGTCGTTGCGGTCATCATGTCAGTCGTCCTGGTCGTCCACTCCGCGCGTTTCAACGCGCCGCGCCACCAGCTGCGGCCACGCCGGCCTCCAGCGCGTCGATGAAGACGGCGGCCACATCGAAGCCGGTCTGCTGCATGATTTCCTGGAAGCAGGTGGGGCTGGTGACATTGATCTCGGTCATCTTGTCGCCGATCACATCCAGGCCCACCAGCAGCAGGCCGCGCTGCGCCAGCACGGGTGCCAGCGCCTCGGCGATGCGGCGGTCGTCGTCACTCAACGGTTGCGCCACGCCCTTGCCACCGGCGGCCAGGTTGCCGCGCACCTCGGTGCCCTGCGGAATGCGGGCCAGGCTGTAGGGCACCGGCTTGCCGCCGATCAACAGGATGCGCTTGTCGCCCTGGACGATCTCCGGCACGAAACGCTGCACCATGACCGACTGGGCACCGTTCTTGTTCAAGGTCTCGATGATGCTGCCCAGGTTCAGCGCGTCTGCCTTCACCCGGAAGATGCCCATGCCGCCCATGCCATCCAGCGGCTTGAGGATGATGTCCTGATGCTCGGCATGGAAGGCGCGGATGGCGGCCGCCGAACGCGTCACCAAGGTCGGCGAAATGAATTGGGGAAACTCGAGGATGGCCAGCTTCTCCGGATGATCGCGCAGCGCGGCCGGCTTGTTGAAGACCTTCGCGCCTTCCCGCTCGGCCTGCTCCAGCAGGTGGGTGGCATAGAAGAATTCGGAGTCGAAGGGCGGATCCTTGCGCATCAGCACCGCATCGGTGTCGGCCAGGATCAGATCCTGGGTGGCGGTCACCTCGTGCCAGACCGCCAGCTTGGTGCCGGCGGTGCTGGCCACCGCCTCGGGCGTCAGGGTGAGCTGTTTCGCGCCGTGCGCGGTGACCCGGCTGCCGCTGACCCACAGCAGGTCCGGCACCTCGCAGACCCAGAGCTCATGCCCGCGGCGTGCGGCCTCGCGCATCATCGCGAAGGTGGAGTCCTTGTAGGTGTTGAACGCGGACAGCGGATCGGCGACGAACAGGATCTTCATGGGTCAGGACTTTCTGCTTCGATGACAGGCAGCGCCGCAGGACTGGCGCCACGATCAGGAGCGCCGCGCTCAGGCGAGCCTCAGGCGGCGGAACGTCGGAAGTGTTGCACCAAAAGAGAAACCGCACCGGCGACCACGCCCCAGAATGCCGAGCCCACACCCAGCATCGTGAGGCCGGACAGCGTGACGAGGAAGGTCAGGATGGCCGCATCGCGGTGCTGCTCGTCCTTCAGTGCGGCAGACAGGCCGCCCGCGATCGTGCCTAGCAAGGCCAGGCCCGCGACTGCCGCGACCAGTTCGCGGGGGAAGGCTGTCAACAGGCCGACCACCGCGCCGCCGGCCAGGCCGATGGCGATGTAGAACACCCCCGCCATCGCGGAGGCGGTGTAGCGGCGCGTCGGATCCTCATGCGCCTCCCGGCCCATGCAGATGGCCGCGGTGATCGCCGCCAGGTTGAAGGCGTAGCCGCCGAACGGCGCGAAGACGATGGACGCCAGACCGGTGGTCGCGATGCTGGCCGACACCGGTGTCTGATAGCCCGAGGCCCGCTGAGCCGCCACGCCCGGCAGGTTCTGGGACGCCATGGTCACCAGGAACAAGGGCAGCGCCACGCCGATCAAGGCGGGCAGTGACAGACGGGGTGTGACCCACACCGGCACCGCCCATCCCCATTGGACCGCCTCCAGATGAAGCAGGCCCTGAGATGCCGCCACCACCACACCGGCCAGCAGCACCAGCGGTGTGGCATAGCGCGGCAGGAATCGGCGCGCCAGCACATAGGTCAGCGCCATGGTGAGCACCAGCGCCGGGGCGCTCTTCGTGGCCACCACCGCGTCCAGTCCGAATCGGGCCAGCACACCGGCCAGCAGCGCCGAGGCGATGGCAATGGGAATGCGGTCCATGACCCGTTCGAACCAGCGGGTGGCCCCGGCGATCAGGATCAACACGCCGCAGACGATGAAGGCCCCCACCGCCTCGGACATCGTCACCCCGGACACGCCGGCCAGGAGCGCGGCGCCGGGCGTGGACCAGGCGGTCAGCACCGGTTGCCGGGTCCACAGCGAGAGCCCGAGGCTGGTCAGGCCCATGCCCAGGCCCAGCGCCCAGATCCAGGAGCTGGTCTGGGCCGGCGTGGCGCCCAGCGCCTGCGCGGCCTGGAACACGATCGCCACCGAACTGGTGAAGCCCACCAGCACCGCGACGAAACCCGCCACCATGGCGGAGAGGGACAGGTCTTGCAGCCAGGTTTTCATGGGCGGGAGCATAAACAAGGGGCCGGGCCTTGCGGGTCGGGCCGCTTTGGGTGCAGGTGCAGGTGCAGGTGCAGGTGCGGGTGCGGGTGCGGGTGCGGGTGCAGGCTCGACTGCAAGATCGCGTGGGTGAGCGGTCAGCGTGTGTACGCCTGGCGCTGGTCGAGAAGGAAGGGACGGTCGATCTGCTGCGACAGGTGGGCGATGTCCTGGTCCGACACGCCGAGCGATCGGAAATGCGCCTGCCAGCCCGCCACGACCTGCGACACCTCGCGCACGAGGTCCTGCGCTTCGTCCGGAGTCAAACCGAATTGCCTCGATTCGGAGAGCGCGTTCGACAAGCTGGCGTCGTGCCCATCGCGGCCGACGCGCATCTGCTGATAGCCGAGCGCCTGCCCGGTGGGCAGCACGTCGAAGGCAGGCGAGAGACGCCAGGCGCCGGTGTCCTCGGCCAAAAGCACGTGGTTGCGTTCGTGATCGTCGGTGTTGTCGAGCAGGATGTTGGCCACCATTCGGCGGAAGAGTTCCTTCATGTCGGCACCGCGCGCGTGGGCATCGGTGGGCCCGATGCGCCGCAGCAGCTGGGCCAGTTCCGGATAGCCGAATTCCTGCCCCGCCGCCCGCAGCGCCACACCGGCGGACACGGCGTGGATGCGGCCCTGCGGCGAGCGGTCGAAGCGTTTGATCGCGACCGCGTGGCCGCGGCCGGCCAAAGCAATGGCAAAGGATTCCGCCACCTGGATACCGGCCTGGCGACACAGCGTCATGCTGGCATGCTCCACCAGCGGCGAGTCGAAGTCCTCACCGGGTTCTGAGAATTTCACCACCCACTGGCTGCCCTGCGCCTGCATCAAGCCCTTGGGACGCGCGCCGCCCATCGTCACGCCCGGGGCGATCAGACGCCGCTGTTGCTCCGCCACCGGCTCGCCGGAGAAGATCCGCTGCACCAGGAGTTCCATGTCGCCCACGTCGCGCAGCTGCGGCAGCGGCCCGAGCCGGCGCGGCAGATAGGTCTCGCGGGACACCGACACCCCGAGCGCACCGAAGCGCTCATCCCCGCAGTACCAGAGCAGGTCGAGCAAGGCGCGCCGCGGCGGCTTGTCCAGATAGGCGATCACGCGCTCGCCCCAACGGTCGGGACGGGCGTCGTCCACCGCGCCGGCGGCGGTCTCCTTGGCCCGAGGCAGGTGCTCTCCGGTCGTCAGCGGGAGGTCTTCGCTCAATGCGAAGCCGGAGCGGATCCATGAATCGTCATAGCGCAGCGACACGCCCTTGAGTGACCGGGCCATCATCAGCTCGCCGACATAGCGCGGGCGCTCGGGAACACCCAGCCACCAGAGGTAGAGCCGGTCGCCGGGTTGGTAGTCGGCCACGCTGAATCCGGTCATGGCTTGTCTCCCGCAGCGGGGGACGGCGACGCCAACCCCGCCAGGCGTTCCTCGATGGTCATCTTCTTGCGCACCGAACGCCGCAGTGCCGCGCGCACCGCCTCTTCCAGCGCGCCCAGGTCATGTTCAGGCGCGGCCAGCGTGGGCAGTTGGGCATCTCGGGCGATCAGCCACAGGGCCGTTGCATACACGCCCATCGCCACGCTGGGGTCGCCCCGCTCCATGCGTGCCAGCGTCGGTTCGGACACGCCGATCCGCTGCGCCCAGTCCTTCATCGATTCGCGGCGGCGCTTGCGCGCAATGGCCAGGTTCTCGCCCAGCTCACTCAGGTGAACCTGGACGACGGCGGGCAGCTGGTCGATGGCGGAGGAACGCTTCGGCATACATATATATTAGTACAAACGAAGATTCGACCCTTCATATGTGGTCTCGACATCCGGCGACGGCCGACGACACTTCGCTCGATCAGGGCACGGCGGCAACGCCGTACGCGGCGGGCCAAGCGGGCGCCACGGCCCGCGCCACCCGATCAGATCTCGACCTTTGACCCCAGCTCCACGATCCGGTTGGTCGGCAGGTGAAGGAAGTCCGCGGCAGCGGCGGCGTTGCGGTGCATGCTGGCGAACAGCTTCTCACGCCACAGGGCCATGCCGGAGCCGATCGTCGGGATGACGATGTCGCGCGACAGGAAATAGCTGGTCTCCATCTCGTCCAGATGCACACCGCGCTCTTCCAGCAGCTTCAGCGCGTCGGGCACGTCGGGTTCGTTCTTGAAGCCGAAATGCAGCACCACCTGCCAGCAGTCGTTCTCCAGGCTCTCCACCTCCACCCGCTGCTCGAAGCCGATCCAGGGCACCTCGTGATGCTTGACGCTGACGAACAGGTTTTGCTCATGCAGCACCTTGTTGTGCTTGAGGTTGTGCAGCAGCGCATTGGGCGTGACGCCCTCCTCGGCCGACAGGAACACCGCCGTGCCGCTCACCCGCGTGGGCGGATTGATGAAGACCGCGCCCAGGAAGCTCTTCAGGTCGATCGCATCCTCGCGCAGCTTGTTGGACAGCAGCCGCCGGCCCTGCTTCCAGGTCAGCATCAGGGTGAACATGCCCACGCCGATCAGCAGCGGGAACCAGCCGCCGTGCGCCACCTTCAGCAGGTTGGACGCGAGGAACGTGGCGTCAATGACGAAGAACACGCCGGTCGCCGCCAGGCACAGCGCCAGCGGATAGCGCCAGCCGAACCGGATGACGAAGAAGGTCATCACCGTGGTGATGGTCATGTCGATGGTCACCGCCACGCCGTAGGCGCCCGCCAGCTTGCTGGACGATCCGAAGAACGCCACCGCCACCACCACGAACGCGAACAGGCCCCAGTTCACGAACGGGACATAGATCTGACCGATGTCCCGCACCGAGGTGTGCACGATGCGCATGCGCGGCAGCAGGCCCAGTTGCACCGCCTGCTTGGTGACCGAGAACGCGGCCGTGATCAGCGCCTGCGACGCCACAACCGCCGCCAGCGTGGCCAGACCGAACAGCGGAATCTCCGCCCAGGACGGCGCAATCAGGAAGAACGGATTCTTGATCGCCTCCGGGCGATCCAGCAGCATCGCGCCCTGGCCGAAGTAATTGAGCGTCAGCGCCGGCATCACAAAGCCGTACCAGGCGATGCGGATCGGCTTCTTGCCGAAGTGCCCGAGGTCGGCATAGAGCGCCTCGCCGCCGGTCACCACCAGCACCACCGCACCCAGCGCCACGAACGCCACCCAGCCGTAATGCAGGCAGAACTGGATCGCATAGATCGGGTTGACCGCGGTGAGCACATGCGGGTTGTCGATGATCTTCGGAATGCCCAGCGCGGCGAGCGCGGCAAACCACACCAGCATCACCGGACCGAAGGCCTTGCCCACGCCGCTGGTGCCGAATCGCTGCACCGCGAACAGGCCGGCCAGCACCACCAGGGTCACCGGCACGATCGCATCGTGGTATTGCGGCGCATAGACATCGATGCCTTCGACCGCGCCCAGCACCGTCATCGCGGGCGTGATCACCGCATCACCGAAGAAGATGGCCGTGCCGAACAGCCCCAACAGCATCAGGCCACGCCGCAGCGCGGGCTTGTGGCTGACCGCCGTGGTCGCCAGGGCCAGCATCGCGATCAGGCCGCCTTCGCCGTTGTTGTCCGCCCGAAGGATCAACAGCACGTATTTGAAGGACACCACCACCGTCATCGTCCAGAACAGCAAGGACAGGACACCGAGGATGTTGTCGTGGGTCAGCGGCACATGGCCGCCGTGGAAAACCTCTTTCAGCGCATAGAGCGGGCTGGTGCCGATGTCGCCGTAGACGACGCCCAGAGCGCCAATGGTCAGGCCCGCCAAGGCCGAAGGGGAGCGGGCCGCTTGGTGTGAACTCACGAAAGTCACGCGCGACCTGTTGGAAGGTCGCGGGAAGTCGAAAGTGCGTATTGTGTGCCGCCTATTGTGCGGTGCGTCAATTTCGCCACGCCGACGTTGCGGGAGCGGCCTTGACTGGCACGCCGGACTGCGCTTGCGCCGCCCGCACACCGTCCGGCCGCCCTGCCGACGCCCTCCACCCGTCCGCCAGGCATCCGGCAGGCATCCGGCAGGGGCCCCCACGGCCAAGGCCGCGGGGGCGTAGGCGTCCTACTTGAACACGTAGTTCGCGTTGAGCGAGAAGCGACGGCCCAGCAGCCCCTGGGTGCCGCTGTCGTAGTAGGAGAACACTGTCGGGATGCCGCTGGCGCGGTTGTAGTCGTTGAACAGGTTCATCACGCTGGCCGACAGCGTCAGACCCTTGTAGCCGCTGTAGCCCAGACCGAAATCGATGGTCCGTTCACGACCGACCCGGCAGCGACCCAGGTTGGACAGGAAGGCCCGTTGCGCCGCGGTCAGCGAGGCGCAGGTGGTCGTCGACAGCGGATCGGCATGGTTGACCCGCAGCCAGGCGCGCCAGGCGTCGGTGTCCCACTTGAAGGTGGCGCTGGCGCGGGTCTTGGTGATGTCCGACGTGGTGGTTCCCACCTGATGCTGCACCGCCTGACCCTTGACGATCAGCTGGTCATAACGCGCGGTGTAGGTGCCCTGCACGTTCATGCTGAACTTGCCGTAGGCGGTGGGCGGCAGGCGCAGGTTCAGGTCGTAGTCCAGGCCGGAGGTCTTGGTCCACTCGTTGTTCCCGTATTGCCGGATCAGCATGATGATCGGCCCGCTGTTGGCCACACCGGGCAGCCAGGTTTCCGGATTGGGATCGCGCACCACCTGGCCCCCGGTCGAGGCCGGATCGGCGGTGTAGTCGTCCATGATGTCCACGCCGCGCTGGGAGCGGATCTCATTGCGGCGGTGGAAGTACCAGCCGTCGATGGCGAAGTCGGCCCACTGGCTGGGCGTCATGATGAAGCCCAGGGTGAACGACCGCGACTTCTCCGGCTGCAGGTTCGAATTGGCGCTGATGACGGTCGGAATGCTGCCGGGGCTGGTGGTGCCGCTGGGCACGGCCGTGAAGCCCAGCACATTGCAGTCGCGGTTGTTGGACACCGCCGCCCTGCTGACCGGCGAGCCGCTGCTCAGGTCGCAGCGCAGCGGATCGTAGACACGGCGTTCCTGGAAGCTGTGGAAGGACAGGGCGAAGGAATCGCCGATCTGCGAGATGGCCGGCGCGCGGAAGCCGGTGGCCGCCGTACCGCGGAAGGCCATGATCGAGGGCAGCGCCGACCACTTGAAGCCCAGCTTGCCGGTGGTGCTGTTGCCGAAGTCGCTGTAGCGCTCATAGCGGGTCGCGGCCTGCAGCTCGAGCTGCTTGACCACCGGCAGGCTCAGTTCAGCGAAGCCGGCATAGGAGGTGCGGCTGCCCGACGCGCCGTTGGCCACCAGGCCGATGTAGTCGCCGGTCTGGTAGATATCGTCCGGCGTGGCTGTCAGCTTCTCATGGCGCACTTCGGTGCCCAGCGCAATCGCCGCGCGACCGCCGGGCAGCGAGAACAGCTCGCGGCTGCCGCGCAGGTCCCACGAAGTGATGGTGGATTTGCCCTCGTTGTAGGCGGTGGACGAGACGCTGTTGATCGCCTCCTTGCTGTTCACGCCGCCGAAGCGGTAGCTGCCCGAGGCAATCGCCGCATTCAGCAGCGAGCTGCGCACCCGGCCTTCCTGATAGCGCTCGTTCTTCTGCTCGCTGTAGAGGACGGCGGTGTCGAAGTCCCAGCCGAAGGCGCTGCCCTCCACGCCGCCGGTGAAGCGGGTGGCGCGCAGGATGTTGATGTCGGCCAGCGGCAGGTCTTCGAAGCGATAGATCAGCTGGACCGGCTGCGCGTTGGCGGTGCCGTTGGTCGGATTGTCCGGATGCCCCACCGGCAGGATGATCGCGTTCTGACGCAGGAAGCTGCCATCGAGCTTGGGCCAGGTGGTGGCCACCGGATTGCCGCTGGTGACCAGCGAGGTGGTCATTGCATACGGGGCTCGGGTCTCGTTGGTCTTGGTCCGCGAAAGCATCAGGTCCGCATAGGCGGTGAGGCTGTCGTTGATCACATAGGTGCCGCGCACCATGCCGCTCTGGCGGTCCTGCGCGGCGATGGCCTCATCCGCGTTGTCCAGGTTGAACCGGCACAGGCCGGTGGGCAGCGAGGCGGTGGTGGCGGCGAAGCCCGCCGGCCGGTTCGGCACGCCCTGGCCCACGGTGCGATCGGCCGGGCAGCCCGACAGCGTGCCCAGGTAGTTGGTGCCGGACAGGCTGCTGTTGGCGGTCGAGATCCCATTGATGACGGTGCTGCCGCTCAGGCTGGTCGGCACCCGATAGTAGTTCCCGTAGAACGAGGCGCTGGAGTCGGGCGTGAAACGCGCCAGCGAGCCGTTGGAGGTCAGGTACTGGTTTTGCAGCGCGAGGTTGCCCCGGTCCTTGAGCTCGCTGGCCATCACGTTGTCACGCTTGGACACCTCGATGCCGCCAAACACGTTGAAGCGCTGCGTGTCCAGATTGCCGAAGCCGAACGTCAGCCCGCCGGTTCGAGTCGCCCCCACGCCGCGGTCGTTGGCGGTGTAGGAGGCACTGCCCTCCACGCCCTGATAGTCCTTGCGCAGCACGTAATTGATCACGCCCGCCATGGCGTCGGACCCGTACAGCGCCGACGCCCCATCCTTCAGAATGTCGATCCGTTCGATCGCCTCCTTCGGGATGGTGTTGACGTTGATCATGGTGCCGCGACCGAAGTTCACATCGACCGCCGCCAGCGGCGCCGTGCGGCGGCCGTTGATCAGGATCAGCGTGCCCTGGGAGCCGAAGCCGCGCAGCGAGATGGTCGACACCCCGCCGACGAAGCCCGAGGCTGCGCCGTCGCCGATGGAGCCCAGGTCGACCGCGGAATTGGCCCGCAGCAATTCTTCGACGTTGGCGTAACCGGAGGTGCGGATCTGCTCGCGGGTGATGGACTGGACGACGGACGGCGTCTCGCGATCGGTGCGCTTGATCAATGATCCGGTCACCTCCACGCGTTCGAGCTTCTTGGCGTCTTCCGCCTCGGCGGACGGGGGGGTGGACTGGGCATGAGCCTGGCTTGCCAGCATCAACGCCGCAAACGCGGTCCAATGCAGGCGAGACGGGCGCACGGGTGCTGGGACAAAACGACGAACCATTCGAGACACTCCTGTGGTTTCAATGTGGTGCAGGGAGGAGGCGCCCCAGCGCGGTGATGACAGGCTGGTGACAGTCAAGGTAAAGATCCATTGCCCAGCCGTTATGAAGCTTTATTGGTTCTCTTATTTTTTTGGTTATGACTGACGCAACACACTCACCGGAGAGCGCCGAGCAGTTCGTGATTCGTCGCATGAGTCTTCGTCATGCGCGGGTGCTGCTGGCGCTTCACGACACCGGCAATGCCAGTCTGGCGGCGGAACTGCTGCATGTGACGCAACCGGCGGTGAGCAAGACGCTGGCGGAACTGGAGCAGGGGCTGGGACAAACCCTCTTCCTGCGGCGCGGACGCAACATGCACATCACACCGATCGGTCGACGGCTGCTGTCGCTGGCCAGAAAGATCGAAGCAGACTTGCATCGCGCCGCCGGCGATGTCGCCACCATGGTGCGTGGCGCCTCCGGAGAGCTCCGCATTGGTGCCACCAATGCCGCGCTGGCGCGCCTGCTGCCGACGGCCATCACCTCGATGAAGGCGGAGTTCCCGCAGCTCACCCTCAGCGTGCGCACCCATGCGCTGCGCTCGCTGTTCGACGACCTGCTGGCCGGCCGGCTGGACATGGTCATCGCCCGCGTCATGCCGCAGGACGAGCCGCTGGGCCTGCAGCGCCATCCGCTGATCGACCAACCCGAACGGCTGACGATGAGCGCGCATCACCCGCTGGCCCGCACCCCCCACCTGAGCTGGGAGACCCTGAGCCGCCAGCGCTGGATCTGGCATCTGCCGGGCACCCGGACCCGCATGCTGATGGACCGGCTGTGGCAGCGCATGCAGCTGCCGCTGCCCACCGACCTGATCGAAAGCGGCGACCTGATGCTGGCGCTCAAACTGATGCGGCAGATCCCGCTGATCGCGGTCGTCCCGCACGATGTGGCGATGAATGCCGCACGCGACGGCACCGTGGTGATCCTGCCCCATGACGTCAACCTGGGCCTGGGACCGCTCTCGGCCTGGCACCTGCCCGACACGCCCAGTGAAGCCGTCGAGCGCTTTCAGCAGCTGCTGGAGGATGCGGCGAGACAGGCGCGCGGTGCGGACGTCGCCGCGCCCCCGAGCATCGAGGACTGACGGCCCCGCGCACGGCACCCGCGCTCGGCACCCAGACGAAGCGCGGCGGCTCCGTTGTCGGCTGAACTGAGGCCGGAGCCGGACGACTCAATGGGCTTGACCACCTCGTCGAGTCGCCATGTCCCTGTTCACTTCGATCGCTCGGCTCTTTGCCTGCCACAGCTCTCCGAAAGCCGGCACATCTGACCCGAGAGCGCCCGATTGGTACACCGATCACCATATTCAAGCGCAACGGCTGTTCTGGGAGCCATCGGTGTCGCCTTCATCGCCCCCATCGCCTTCATCGCCTTCATCGCCGAACGGCAGCCCGAGCCGGTGTCAACTGGTCAGCGTGTCTCCTCAGACCTTGTTGAGCCGGGCGCCGCAAACACCGAACGAGCAACTGCATTGGGCCAGGCAGCTGGCGCAGGAGAACGTAGGGCTGATCATCGACCTCACCGCCCTGTCGGCCTCCGGGAACCGCTCGGGCAGTGACTGGGATCTTTCCAATGCCACCTCCGGGCGCGGGCGCGTTCCCGGCTCACCAGCGATGGCGCCCGCGGTCCAATTCCGCAGTTCGGCCGGACATCCCGCCGGACCGGCGCTGCAGGGGGTGCAACACACGGAGCTGACAGTGACGATCCCCGCCGCGGCTCCCGCGCTCGCCATCGACCCACCCGGGCGGACGGATCCGCCGACTCAGACGCCTCCGCCGCTTCCCCCGCGTCACGCGCATCACACGCATCACGCCCATCACACCCATCACACCGAAGCGCCGCAGACATCGCGCACATCGACCGATCGCCTCACGGTCGATCGCCTTCAAGTCCCGCGACCGCGTGACCATGTGATGGATGTGATCTCACCCGACACCACCCTGGCACTGGCGGCCCACAGCCTGCAGTTCCAGGCCGATCATCCGGGCCGCAAGGTGCTCGTCATGTGCAGGGATGGGCGAGGCCCCAGCGCCCAACTCGTGGCGGCCATGGACCTGTATGCCCGGCACCGCGACGGCGAGCTCCGCCCAAGCAACATCAACGCACAGATCCAGGAGGTGGTCCGATCGCTGAGCCACAGCGCCCAGCAACAGTTGCCCAAGACCTTGCCGGGCATGGTGGGTCTGTGCGCGGTCGGCACTGCGCTGTTGCCACTGGCACCGCACGACCTGGTCGCCGGGCCGCCGCGACCACGGCAGACCTCACCGGCCAAGCCGCCACGGCGATTGCCGCTCGCGCCGCCTCCGCCGACACCTCAGCTGCGCGATCCGGCGGTCGCAGCCAAGCTCCGGGGTCGGGCGCGCCCGGTGGGAACGATCGATGCATCGCCCGATCCGCAGGCGGGTCCGGCCGCGCCACTGCCGGTCTCCCATGGCATGCCGCAGATGCCGCCAAAGACACGTCGCGCACCCGAACCACCGGGCACGCCCCCGGCTCCGCCCACGCCGGCGAGGCGCCGGAAAGCGCCCTGAGACGCAGAAGCCAGTCTCGGTCCCTCAGGCCGCGCGTATCACGCCGATCGCGCCGATCACGCCGACCACGCCGATGCCAGGAACCATCCCGGCGCCGGCATCGAACGCGCCGGGGATCAGGCGTAGTCCTCAGCGTCCGGATCGGTGGCCTCCAGCTCGTAGCTGGCGGCCAGCATGGCCAGACGACCGATCACGCCATACATGTAGAAGCGATTCGGCGCGCTCGCGCCGGGCTTCTCGCCGGGCGCCGGCAGATGGGAGGAATGCGCAAAGGCCAGCGGCACATAGCTGGAACCGGGCGCATTGAGGTTCTCGTCTTCGGCGCGCTCCGCATGGACGCGGTAGAAGCCGCCCACCACATAGCGGTCCATCATGTAGACGACCGGCTCGGCCACCGCCTCGTGAATGCGCTCGTGCGTGGCCACGCCTTCCTGCACCAGCACCTGCGAGACCGAACGGCCGTCCTGCAGCGCGCCCATCTTGTTGCGGGCGCGGCGGCCCAGGTCGTCCAGGTCCTTGGCATCGCGCACCGTCATGATGCCCATGCCGTAGCTGCCGCTGTCGGGCTTCACGACCACGAACGGCTTCTCCTGGATGCCGTATTCCTTGTACTTGCGGCGGGTCTTGGTGAGCACCGCGTCCACCTGGGCCTGCAGCGCATCCAGACCTTGGCCGGTGTCGAAGTCCAGCCCGTCCACCGCCACCGATTGCGGATAGATCAGCCACGGGTCCATGCCCAGCAGCTTGGCGAACTTCTTGGCCACTTCCTCATAGGCGCGGAAGTGCTGGCTCTTGCGGCGCACGCCCCAGCCGGCATGCAGCGGCGGCAGCAGGTACTGCTCGTGCAGGTGAGTGAGCACATCGGGCGTGCCGGCCGAGAGGTCATTGTTGAGCAGGATGGTGCAGGGATCGAAGTCCTTGAGCATCAGCCGCGAACGCTGGCGCACCAGCGGCTCCAGCGTCAGCGTGCTGGCGTCAGGCAGGGCGATCGTGGTGGGCTCCTTGATCGACTCGTCCAGCGTGCCCAGCCGCACATTCAGACCGGCCATGGTGAAGATGCGCACCAGCGTAGCCAGGTTCATCTGGTAGAAGCTGTTGCGGAAATGCTGCTCGGGAATCAGCAGCAGGTTCTTCGCCTCCGGGCAGATTTTCTCGATCGCGGCCATCGCCGCCTGGACCGCCAGCGGCAGCATCTCCGGTGTCAGGTTGTTGAACCCGCCGGGGAAGAGGTTGGTGTCCACCGGTGCCAGCTTGAAGCCGGCATTGCGCAGATCGACCGAGCTGTAGAACGGCGGGGTGTGCTCCATCCATTCCAGTCGGAACCAGCGTTCGATGGCCGGCATCGACTCGAGCACGCGCTGCTCCAGCTCGTTGATGGGACCGGTCAGGGCAGTGATGAGATGAGGGACCATGATGAGCTGGGCGCGGGTGGCGGCCTGGCGGCCGAGGGGTGTTCAGATTTTAGGGAAGCCTCGCAGGGCTCACCGCGTCGGGCGCGGCCTCGGATCGGGCGGCCTTGCCATGCGCAATCCCCGCCATCGTCGGCGCTACGGCGAGGATTTGCAACGGCGCGGCGCGCTTGACTCGAGTCAGCGTCCTGGGCGGGCAGTCACGCAGGGCTTCCCTCGGCACCGGAGGTGAGGGTAGAACCAAGAAAGGCAAGAGACACGCCCGCCGCTTCGCCCGACCTCGATGCTGCCCGCATCCGCCTCTCGCCCAGGATTGCCTGATCGTCCGACAGCGGCGAACCAGAAGCTGCCGAGCGTCGCCGGTCTGGCCCGTGCGTCGCCGCCGCTCGGCCCAGTCGTCGGGCCGCCCGCTGCGGTTCCCACCTGAGGGATGCCCACCTGATTCGAGCGCGGGGTTGAAGGGAAAGTCCGGAACCGGTCCCGACTCTGACGCCGAAGCCGACGCCCTCACCTTGGCCGCCCACCAGTGCGAACGTGCCGCCTCCGGGGGAGGCCAGCATATCGCCGTCCAGCGCCCTTCCCCCGAAGCCGGGGACTCCACCGCAAGGAAGGTCGATGAAAACCGGTTCAGATCCGGGTCAGTGGTCGCCGATCGGGCCGTAGCCCCCGCCGCCGGGCGTGCGGATGACGAAGACATCGCCCGGCGCCATCTCGACCTGCCCGATGTGCCCCAGCGTCTCGATGCGGCCATCGGCCCGCTCGACCCGGTTCTCCCCCACCGCGCCCGGACCGCCGCCCGCCAGGCCGAAGGCGCCGAGGGTGCGCCCGTTGCTCAGGATGGAGGCCGTCATCGGCACGAGGAACCGGACGCGCCGTTCGCCGCCCTCCCCGCCATGCCAGCGCCCAGCGCCCGCGGATCCGGTCCGGATCGCGTAGCTGTCCAGCCGCACCGGGAAGCGGAACTCCAGCACCTCCGGATCGGTCAGCCGGGAGTTGGTCATGTGGGTCTGGACCACCGAGGTGCCATCGAACCCCGGCCCGGCACCGGAGCCGCCCGAGAGGGTCTCGTAGTACTGATGCCGGGCATCGCCGAAGGTGAAGTTGTTCATCGTGCACGGCCCCGCGGCCATCACCCCCAGCGCACCGTAGATCGCGTTGGTCACGCACTGCGAGGTCTCGACATTGCCCGCCACCACCGCTGCGGGCGGACGCGGATTGAGCATGCTGCCCTCGGGCACGATCACCTCGATCGGCTTCAGACAACCGGCATTCAGCGGAATCGCGTCGTCCACCAGCGTGCGGAACACATAGAGCACCGCCGCCATCGTGATCGACTTCGGCGCATTGAAGTTGTTGGGCTGTTGTTCGCTGGTGCCGGTGAAGTCCACCGTCGCCCGACGCTCGGCCGCATTCACCCGCACCGCCACCTGGATCCGGGCGCCGTTGTCCAGCGGCAGAACGAACTCGCCGTCCTTGAGCACCGAGATCACGCGCCGCACCGAGGCCTCGGCGTTGTCCTGCACATGGCCCATGTAGGCATCGACCGTGGCGCGGCCGAACTGCGCCACCATCGCCTGCAGTTCCTGGACGCCCTTCTCGTTGGCCGCCACCTGGGCCCGCAGGTCGGCCAGGTTCTGCGCCGGATTGCGGCTCGGATGCGGACCGCCCTGCAGCAGCGCCAGCAGTTCCTGTTCGCGCAGATGGCCTTGTTCGACCAGCTTGAAGTTGTCGATCAGCACACCCTCCTCGCCGATCTCGCGCGAGAACGGCGGCATCGACCCCGGCGTGATGCCGCCGATGTCCGCATGATGACCGCGGCTGGCGACGAAGAAGCCCGGCACCTGCTCCTGATCGAGGAACACCGGCGTGACCACGGTGATGTCCGGCAGATGGGTGCCGCCGTGATACGGATCATTGAGCACGAACACATCGCCGGGCCGCATCACCGGATTGCGGTGGATGACCGACCGGATCGATTCGCTCATCGAGCCCAGATGCACCGGCATGTGCGGCGCATTGGCGATGAGCTGTCCGTCGCGATCGAAAAGCGCGCAGGAGAAGTCCAGCCGCTCCTTGATGTTGACCGAGTAAGCCGTGTTCTGCAGCCGCAGGCCCATCTGCTCCGCAATGTTCATGAACAGGTTGTTGAACACCTCCAGCACCACCGGGTCCGCCTCGGTGCCCAGGGCCCGGCCGCTGCTGCGGGCGCGGATGCGGGTCAGCAACAGCTCGCCGCCGGGCTGGACCTCGGCCTGCCAGCCGGCATCGACCACCGTGGTCGCATTGCGCTCGGCAATCACCGCGGGGCCTTCGATGCAGGCGCCGGGCTGGAGCGACTCGCGCTGATGCAGCTCAGCCTCCCGCCAGCCCGCCGGCTGGTCATCGGCCAGGCAGTACATGCGCACCCGGTCCAGCGGCTCCGGCCGATGCGGCGTTGACGGCGCGGCGCGCTCGCGCTCGACCAGCTCGGCACCGGCCGCGAGGCACTCCACCGACACCGCCTCGATGACCAGCGCCCGGCCCGGCATCAGGAAGGCGAAGCGTTGTCGGTAGGCCTGTTCGAAGTCGCCGCGGATGGCGGCGATCGCCGCCTGTGACGCGGGCGTCGAGCGGGCCAAGGCCTCATCCGGCTCATCCGGCTCATTCGGCGCAACAGGCTCATTCAGTGCTTCCGGCAGCAGACAGCTCAGCGCCGTGTCGGTGCCCTGGTAGCGCACCTGCACCCGTGCCACGGTGCGCAGCAGGTGAGCCGGCACGCCTTGGGCCGCCAGTTCCTCGGCGGCTTGTCGGGCCAGCACCGACGCGGCCTGGCGGGTGGCAGCGAGTCCCGCGTCGTCGAGCAAGCGCTCCACCGACGCCTCGCGCATCGCGATCTGGTCGGCCAGCCCCATGCCGTAGGCGCTCAGCACACCGGCCAGCGGATGGGCCAGGATGCGCGTCATGCCCAGCGCATCGGCCACCAGGCAGGCGGCCTGGCCGCCGGCACCGCCGAAGCACTGCAGGGTGTAGCCGGTGACGTCATAACCGCGCGCCACCGAGATCCGCTTGATGGCATTGGCCATGGCGCCGACGGCAATCTGGAGCGCGCCCGCGGCCGCCTCCTCCGGCGTGATCGGCTTGCCGGCGGCGGCCATGGCGGCGGCCAGCTCGCCGAACCGCTGCTGCACCACCTCGCGGTCCAGGGGCTGGTCCGCGCCGGGACCGAACACCTTGGGGAAGTGATCGGGTTGGATGCGACCCAGCATCACATTCGCATCGGTGGTGGCCAGCGGACCGCCGCGCCGGTAGCTGGCCGGTCCGGGATTGGCCCCGGCCGATGCCGGCCCCACGCGCAGCCGCGCCCCATCGAACGCAATCACCGAGCCGCCGCCCGCGGCCACCGTGTGGATGCTCATCATCGGCGCGCGCATGCGCACACCGGCCACCTCGGTGTCGAAGGCGCGCTCGAATTCGCCGGCAAAGTGGCTGACATCGGTGGAGGTGCCGCCCATGTCGAATCCGATCACCCGCTCATGCCCGGCCGACTGCGCAGTGCGCACCATGCCGACGATGCCACCCGCCGGGCCGGACAGGATCGCATCCTTGCCCTGGAAGCGGTGGGCCTCGGTGAGGCCGCCGGAGCTCTGCATGAAGAACAGCCGCACGCCCGGCATCTGGCTGGCGACCTGATCGACATAGCGCCGCAGGATCGGGCTGAGATAGGCGTCGACCACGGTGGTGTCGCCGCGCGGGATCAGCTTCATCAGCGGGCTGACCTCGTGCGAGACCGAGATCTGGCTGAAGCCGATCGCCGCCGCCAGCCGTTTGGCGGCCGCTTCATGGGCCGGCGCCCGCCAGCCGTGCAGGAAGACGATGGCGCAGGACCGCAGGCCGGCATCGAAGGCCGTCTGCAGGTCGGCGCGCAATGCGGCTTCGTCGAGCGCAACGATCACCTCGCCCTGCGCGTCCACGCGTTCGTCCGCTTCGATCACGCGCTCATAGAGCAACTCCGGCAGTTGGATGTGTCGTTCGAACAGGCGCGGTCGGGCCTGGGTCGCGATGCGCAGCGCATCGCGGAAGCCTCGGGTCGTGACCAGCAAGGTGCGGTCGCCACGGCGCTCCAGCAAGGCATTCGTGGCCACGGTGGTGCCCATCTTCACGCACTCGACCTGATCGGCGGTGATGAGCGCGCCGGCCGGCAGACCGAGCAGCCGACGGATGCCTTCCACCGCCGCATCGCGGTAGTGCTCCGGGTTCTCGGACAGCAGCTTGAGCGTGTGCAACTCGCCATCCGGCGCCCGGCCGACCAGGTCGGTGAAGGTGCCGCCGCGGTCGATCCAGAACTGCCAGCGGTCGGGCAGGCGGGCGGGGGAACTCGGGGCCGGGCGTTGCATGGCGGAGGGTTCGCAGTGGCGTTGCCGCCATTGTGGCCCCGTCGTCTGGCTTCGCCGCGGTCGTTGAGGGACGACCGTGGGGACTTGGGCCGGCGCGCCAACCGGTCTGACGTCCGCAGGGACCCGACCGTGCGCACGGGAGGACGGCCGCTGCCCGGGACCGAACCGACGCCCGAATAGGTCGCACTCGCTCCCGTCCCCACATTGCCCACACCGCCAATGACTCTGAACTTCATCCAAAGTTGTCCTCCCATGCGCCTGCTCGCAGGGGTCCTCATCGCCGTGCTGCTCGGCGGTTCCAACTCGGCGTGGGCCGGCTTCCGCTGTGGGGAAGGCCTCATCGACATGCTGTTGCTGCCCTCGACCGGCCAGAGCAACCTGCGCCTCCACCTCACCTCGGCAGTGAAGCCGATGGACTTGTGGCGATACCACATCGATCAGAGCCTGCCGCCGATGGTGTCGATCTGGGAATCCGACAGCCCCACACGCTGGAACAAGAAGGTCGACGCGCTTCAGTTGGCCTTCGCCATGCAATTGCCTGTGCGCGTGACCAGCAACGACTACAACTGCATGGGGCCACAGGACGAGTTTGAGATTCGAATCTGTTCCGCGGGGAAGGATTGCTCGCCGCCGGCACCATGAGAGCCAGCCAAACCGCTTCCCGCCCGTGCCTGTGCGGGCGGTCCTGGTCAGGTCATTGGCGCCGGGCCGTGGCCGTGACGATGCTGGTGCTGCTGTCCACCGCGTCCTTGGCCCAACCCATCCCGCCGACGCCGCGCCCCCTGCCGCCGCCGGCGGATCTCACCAGCGTGAAGGGCCTGGGCAACGCGGACGGCACACCCTTGCGGCTGCAGCAAAAGTGGGACGGCGAACTCACCTTCGAGATCGCGCCGATGGGTCAATATGTCGAAGGAATCGCCGGGCAAGACGGCCGTTCGGTGTCGGTCCAGATCAATGCCAGGCCGCTGATCCGGGACGCTCTGGCGGAGTGGACAGCCGCAGGCCTGCCGCTGCGCGCCGTCAGTCCCGGCGAGACGCCGAGCCTGCGCATCGGATACGGCACGCTGGCGTTGCCGTCAGCCCTGGGCTGGACGAATGTGCGGGGGCCGGTTCACGAGGTCACCCTGTCCCTGCGCAACATCGCACGGAAGGCCGTCCGTCTCTACGGCGACATGACTCGACAAGGCGTGATCGACAGTCGCCAGGTCTCGCTCAACGACTTCGCCGCGATGTTGACCAGCCTGACAGCCCTGCATGAGATCGGCCATGGGCTCGGACTGCTCCATCCGGATGCCCCGTCAGGGGACGAGTTGGGCGCGCGCATCGTGACCTTGCTGGGCGCGATCCAGCACCCGCTGCAGCCCTCCATCATGATTGGGGACAGCCAGGTCTTCTTCACGCTGGCGCATCAGGCCTTGGGACGGCCGGTCGGCCCTGGGGACATCCGTCTCAACCAACGGGACCGCATCGGCGCGCGAATCATGTGGAACCGCAACGCGGCCCACCTGTTGATCCTTCGGCAGATGCAATGTGCGCTGCCCAGCCCCAGTTGCATCGCGTCGCAATGACCGTGACGAAAAAAAGCCGCCCCGGGGGGCGGCTTGAAGTCGAGCACCGCAGCGTGCCGGTCTCAACCGTTCATTGCAGGAACCACTTCTTGTCTTGTCGAGAGGCCACGACGCCGGCGGTACGAGCACCGGCGACGGGCCCTTCTCACGATCACTTGTGATAGGCGGTCTCGCCGTGGGAGGCGATGTCCAGGCCTTCGCGCTCTTCCTCTTCGGTGACGCGCAGTCCGATCACCAGGTCGACGATCTTGAAGGCGACCACCGAAACCACGCCCGACCAGACGATGGTCAGCAGCACGGCCTTGAGCTGCGTCCACACCTGGCCGCCGATCGAATAGACATCCGCCGCGATGACCGAGGCCGTCACCCAATCGCCGACGGCGCTCGGGCCACCCAGGTTGGGCGAGTTGAAGACACCGGTCAGCAGGGCACCGACGATGCCGCCGACACCGTGCACGCCGAACACATCCAGCGAGTCATCCGCGCCCAGCAGCTTCTTCAGGCCGGAGACACCCCACAGGCAGGCGAAGCCAGCGATGAAGCCGATCACCAGACCACCGCCGATACCGACGTTGCCCGCCGCCGGCGTGATGGCCACCAGACCGGCCACCGCACCCGAGGCCGCACCCAGCATCGAGGCCTTGCCCTTGAGCAATGCCTCGCCGATGCACCAGGCCAGCACTGCGGCGGCCGTCGCAAACAGCGTGTTGATGAAGCCCAGGGCGGCGAAGCCGTTGGCTTCCAGCGCGGATCCGGCGTTGAAGCCGAACCAGCCCACCCACAGCATCGAGGCGCCGACCATGGTCAGGGTCAGGCTGTGCGGGGTGAAGGCTTCCTTACCGTAGCCGATGCGCTTGCCCACCATGTAGGCACCCACCAGGCCGGCGACCGCCGCATTGATGTGCACCACCGTGCCGCCGGCGAAGTCCAGCGCGCCCCATTGCCAGATCAGACCGGCCTTGCCGTTCATCTCGTCCACCACGGCGGCCGAGCTGTAGGCATCCGGGCCCATCCAGAACCAGACCATGTGGGCCATCGGCGCATAGCTGAAGGTGAACCAGATGACCATGAACAGCAGCACGGCGCTGAACTTGATGCGCTCGGCGAAGGCGCCGACGATCAGGCAGCAGGTGATGCCGGCGAAGGTCGCCTGGAAGGCCGCGAAGACGATCTCCGGGATGTAGACACCCTTGCTGAAGGTCGCGGCATTGGCGAAGGTGCCGGCCGCGTTGTCCCAGATGCCCTTCATGAACAGCCGGTCAAAGCCGCCGATGAACTGGTTGCCCTCGGTGAACGCCAGGCTGTAGCCGTAGACGGCCCACAGCACCACGATGAGCGAGAAGGTGACCATCACCTGCATCAGCACCGACAGCATGTTCTTGCTGCGGACCAGGCCGCCGTAGAACAAGGCCAGGCCGGGCACCGTCATCAGGATCACCAGCAGGGTGGAGACCATCATCCAGGCGGTGTCGCCCTTGTTGGGCACCGGTGCCGGCGCGGCGGCGGCCGAAGCGGCCTCGGCCGGCGCGGAAGCAGCCGGCGCGACAGCGGCAGGCGCGGTCGCGGCGGCGACCGGTGCGGCCTCGCTCGCGGCGACTGCCGCGGGCGCGGAGGCCGCGTCCTGCGCCCAGGCCGCCGGGGCCAGGCTGGTGAAGGCTGCCGCGGCCAAGGCCAGGCAGGCAAGGAGTTTCTTCATGATCGGGACTCTCTTCGTTTGATCTTGAGGATGGACGTCGTCAATGGGCGGAGGGCGTCGATGGGCGGGCGCGGCGCGCGATCAGAGCGCGTCCTGGCCGGTCTCGCCGGTGCGGATGCGGATGACCTGGTCCAGCGGGGAGACGAAGATCTTCCCGTCGCCGATCTTGCCGGTGCGGGCCGCGTTCTCGATGGCCTCGATCACCTGCTCGACGACGCCGTCCGACACGGCGGCCTCGATCTTCACCTTCGGCAGGAAATCGACAACGTACTCCGCACCGCGATACAGCTCGGTGTGGCCCTTCTGGCGGCCGAAGCCCTTGACCTCGGTGACGGTCAGCCCCTGCACGCCGATGGCGCTCAGGGCCTCGCGCACTTCATCGAGCTTGAATGGCTTGATGACGGCGGTAATCAGTTTCATGGCTCTCTCCTCGAATCGCTGACGGGTCGGTCTCAGAAGACCTTCTTCACGGACACGACCACGCCGTTCTTGCCCAGGTCCTTGCCCTTGCCGCCGATGTAGGCGTCGGTGTTGGTCGCCACGAAGGCGGCGCCCCAGGTCAGGCCGTACCAGTCCTTGTTCACCGTCAGCGAGTAATCGGTGTAGGAGGCGGAACCGACGTTCTTCACCTTCTGGTGACCCACGTGCGGGGTCAGGGTGAAGCCGTTGCCGACGTCGAAGGTCGCGCTCAGGTCCAGGTAGCCGCTCTGCTTGGAGTCGGCGAAGCCGAACAGGTTGGTGGTGCTGTGCGAATACTTCAGCGTGGCGGGGCCGTAGCTCAGCGCGCCGTAGATTTCGTTGGTGTTGGCGCTCGGGTTCAGGTCGTTGCCCGGATAGTTGTAGCGCAGGAAGCCGATGTCGCCGGTGAAGCCGCCGCCGAGTGCGGTCTTGTAGCCGAGGTAGGTGTCGATCTCGACATCCGCGTCGCCGCCGGCATCGGAGATCCACTTGATCGTCGACGCCCAGGCGCCGATGTAGAAGCCGCTGGAATGGGCGTAATCCACGCCGCCTTGCAGGGCCGGCTTGAGGCGGGATTGCGAAATGCCGCGATAGCGGTAGTCCGAGGTCACGCTCAGGTTGAAGGACAACGGGTCGGCGGCTTGGGCAAACGCCGGCAGCGCGGAGGCGGCAAGTGCGGCGGCCAGAACGGCGATCATGGGCTTCATGCGGAGGGGCTCCTGATGCTTGTTGAGTGGGTGGGCTCCAAATCCGTAGGAAGCTTTGCAGCTTTTATGCCAGGCCCCATTCCGGCTCATGAACGCAACGAGGGGTTGCAAAACACGCCCCGTCCTGCGCCCAATCGCACCACGCAGGTGCAACGCAGGGCTACGCATTAACCCTTGAACCGCCCCAAGCGGGTGCCTGGGCTGGCATCGCTGCGGTGAAATCTTGAGCGGAGGCCATGTATTCGGGGCCGAATGCGCCCCTGCGGCACTTCACGGGGGCGATGCCGCGCTTCCCTCGTGGGCGTTTGAAGGAGACGCAGGATGGATCGATTCACAGGAGGATGTCTGTGCGGCGAGGTCCGGTTGGAGGCGCGCGGGCGACCGCACCGGGTGGGCCTGTGCCATTGCCTGGACTGCCGCAAGCATCACGGCGCGCTGTTCTATGCCGCGGCGGTCTTTGCGCAGGACGCCGTTGCGATCACGGGGGAGACGCGGGACTACCGCGGTCGGCATTTCTGCCCACGGTGCGGCTCATCGGTGTTTGCCCGCAGCGGCGACGAGGTGGAGGTGCACCTGGGCGCGCTGGACGCGCCCGATCAGCTCATGCCGAGCTATGAAAGCTGGGTCGTGCGGCGCGAGGCTTGGCTGCCGCCGTTTCCGCTGGCCAGGCACTATGCGCAGGACCGGGAAGGGGCCGGTCGGGAAGAAGGATGACTCCCAGCCGGGCGCAGCGCGTCAACAGGCCCCGCCGCTGCGGCTGCGGCTGCGGCTGCGTGGCCCTCGTTGAGGACCCAGGACGGCCTATCGCATCAAGGTTCGCAACTTGAGGACGTATTTAACGGCTGGCGTCTTCCCGCCAGTGTGGCTGCCCCCTGTTTCTCTCGGGCAGCGCTGTTCGGCTATGGGGGCTACCCCTATAGTCGACCGATCGGAGCTGGAGGAGACCAACCATGTCATCGATCCACCGTGCCATCGCCACCCGGCTGAACCGCGCACCGAGCCAGCCCGCCAACCGATGTCGCAGCCATTGGCAGCGCCCCGCGTCCCCATGGCCTGTCGCGATGGCCGGAGGGATGGCGCTGGGCCTGATCCTCGGGTGTGCACAGCCCGCGATGGCCGCCGATGACGGCATCGCCACCGATCGTCCGGATTTCGTCGAGTCCAGTGACACCGTCGGCAAGGGCCGGTTCCAGATCGAGACCAGCGTCGCCTTCGAGCGCGACAAGCGTGGCGGCTCCAAGTCCCGTGTGCAGTCCACCCCCACCCTGCTTCGCTGGGGGTTCGCGGACGACCTTGAGCTCCGGCTCGAAACCGATGGCGCCTTGCGCGCCCGCAGCACAACCGACGGCACGACCATCCGAGACAACGGCTTTGCCGACAGCGCCCTGGGCATCAAATGGCATGTCGCGGATGGCGATGAAGCGCGCAACCTCCCGGGCATGGCCTGGTTGTTCCATGTCGACACGCCCAGCGGCTCGCGTGCATTCAAAGGCCATGGCCTGCGACCGTCGGTGCGACTGACCGCGGAATGGGATCTGCCGCACGACTACTCCGTCGGCGTCATGGGCGGGCTCTACCAGGAGCGCAATGAATCGGACAAGCGCTATGTCGGCGGCATTCTGGCCGCGACGGCGGGCATGCCGTTGGCCGAGCGATGGCGCGGCTTCGTCGAGGTGGCCGGGCAGCAATTGACCTCCGCGCGCAACGGCGGGAATGTGGTGACCTTCGATACCGGCCTGACTTGGCAGTTGGCCCCGTCGCTGCAGCTCGACACCGCCGTCTCGCGCGGCATCAGCAAAGCCGCGCCGGACTGGGCCTGGACCGTCGGCTTCTCGGTCAGGTTCTGAAGACGCGGATGCGGCGCCGCGCAATCGCCCGCTTTCCGGTTGATCGGTCTGTGTTTCCCGGAGGACTCGATGCTCCCAACGATGACCATTCGTCAGCGCATGCTGACCCTCAGCCTGATCGGCGTGTTCTTCATGCTGCTGGTCGGAGGGATCGGGTACGGCGCCATCGCCCGTCTGGATGCCGAAGGCCAGGCGCTCATCCGGACCGGTTCCGCGCTGCGTGAGCAGATGGAAGCGGACATGATGCATGACGCGCTGCGCGCCGACGTCTACCGCGCCCTGCTGGCCGCTTCTCAACAACGGGCCGGTGAGCAGGCGGCCATCAAGGCGGATACGGCGGACCATGTGAAGGCGTTCCGGTCGGCGATGGCCTCGCTGAAGTCGACCTCACTGAGCGCCGAGGTCGACGCCGCGATCGTGCGCACCCAGACCAGCCTGGAGGCCTACATCAACCAGGCCACCCAGATGGTGGACATCGCCTTCAGCGATGCGGCCGGTGCCGCCGCCCGCATGGACGCGTTCAGCGCCAGCTTCAAGGCCCTGGAAGGCGAGATGAGCACGCTGAGCGATCAGATCGAAGCCATCAGCACGGCCACACAGGCCGAGAGCGAAACTGCGGCAAGCACCGTGCGCATCATGCTGCTGGGCGCCGTCGTGGTTGCCGCCGCGGTGCTGCTGGGCATCAACCTGCAAGTGGCGCGCAGCATCACCGTGCCGCTGGCGCGGGCAGTGGAAGTGACCCGCTCGGTGGCGAGCGGGGATCTGGCCAGCCACATTGACCCCGGCAGCCGGGACGAGACCGGGCAGCTGATCAATGCGCTGCGGCAGATGAGCGGGGACCTGGCGGGCGTGGTCGGTCAGGTGCGGGACAGCGCGGGATCGATCGCTCTGGGTTCGGCGGAGATCGCCAATGGCAACGCCGACCTGAGCCACCGCACCGAAGAGCAGGCCGGCAACCTGCAGGAGACCGCCTCCGCCATGGAAGAGCTCACCGCCACGGTGCGCGCCAACGCAGAGACCGCTCGTCGAGCCACCGACCTGGCCATCAGCGCCTCGACCGTGGCCAGCGAGGGCGGCGACGCGGTGGGGGCGGTGGTGCAGACAATGTCGGCCATTTCGACCAGCTCGCGCCGGATTGCCGAGATCCTGGGCGTCATCGACAGCATCGCGTTCCAGACCAACATCCTGGCCTTGAATGCGGCGGTGGAGGCAGCCCGCGCAGGCGAGCACGGCCGCGGCTTTGCGGTGGTGGCGTCGGAAGTCCGCACCCTGGCCACGCGCAGCGCGGGCGCGGCCCGGGAGATCAAGACCTTGATCGGCGAGAGCGTGGTGAATGTCGAGAACGGGACGCGCCAGGTCGACGCCGCAGGAGAGACGATGCGCCGCATCGTGGACGAGGTGCGCAGCGTCAGCGCGCTGATCCGGCAGATCAGCGCCGCCAGCGATGAGCAAAGCCAGGGCCTGGGACAGGTCAACGAGGCGGTCACCCAACTCGACCGGATGACGCAGCAGAACGCGGCGTTGGTGGAGCAGTCCGCCGCCGCGGCTGAGAGCCTGAAGCAGCAGGCTGAGCGGCTGAATGCGGTGGTGGCGCAGTTCAGGCTGGGGTGACCGGGCGCGGCGGTGTGAGCGGCCGGTGTTGGGACTCAGCCGGCGCTCAGCGCCAACAGGGCACGTTGGCGTGGCGCCGGCGCACAGACGTCAAACAGCGGCCTTCCGGGTGTGCCGAGCGCCAGTGCGGTCGCAGCCACGGCGCGATGTCGCTGTGTGGCTTCGGTCAACATGGTGAGCAAGTGGGTACGGGTGGGCGCCTGGCCGAGCCATCGCCGTTGGCCAGAAGGCAGCCGATGGCGGGCCTCCGTCCACCATTTGGCGGCGGCTTGCGGGTCCGGCCAGGGCAGGTCCGCATCTGGATCGGATTCGACTTCAGGATCTTCTGGGTCGTCGTTGGGCCCGGCCTCGAAGCCCTCCGGTGTCCGGCCTCGCAGCCCTGGCTCGCGGAAATCGGCGCCGGTGATGAGGGCGAAGCTCTCACCCGCCAGCCGTGCCGTCGCTGGCTGCTGCATCTGACTGAGCAGCCACGGCACATACGCAGGATCGCCCACCCGACCGCTGGCGCGCAACAGCACGCGCAGGTCGGCGCCCCGGCCCGCCAGCCCTTTCAACCAGGCATGCGCCTCGTCGGGAGCCTGGATCTGAAGCAAAAGATCAAGACCTGCGCCAGCGGCGCCTTGCTCGGCCTGCGACTTCAACGCGTCGATCGCCCGACCACGGTCACCCAGCAGCGCACTGCTCCAGGCGGCCCAGTTCCGGCAGTTGGCGTCATCGTCGGTCAAGCCATCCAGACAGGCATCGCGCTGGTGCAGGGCCCCCACCTCGCCGGCCAGTCGCAACGCGCGCGCGCGGACCGTCGGGCTCGGGTCCGCCAAGAGCTGTGCCCAAGACGCCCGAGGGTCCACCCGGTGCAGCGCCAGCGCCCAGACTCCGATCAGTCGACGCACCTCGCAGGTGGATTGAATGAGGTCCAGGACGATGCCTCGCAACAGGGCGGGATCCACCCATCCAAACGCAGCCGCGATGCCGGGAATCACCATGGACTGTGTGGGTGCCAGGGCCAGCACACCGTCGAGCCCTGCCGCATCCCCCACCTGCAAGGCCAACGCCGCTGCGGTAAACGCTTCCCCGCCTTGCGGCCTCTCCTGAAGGGCCCGGTGGGCGTGCCGCCAGCCGGCCGCCGCCGCGACGTAAAGACCCTCCAGGTGCGCAGCCAATCGCTCATCGAGATCGGCCAGCGACGCCAGGTCGCGTCCGGCACTCTGGACGGCCCGCACCCGCTGGGTCCAGAGAAAGGCGGTCTGCTCGGCATATTGCGCCACCATGTCCTCGATCACTGCCGTCATGGAGAACGCTCCTTTCGGGGCACGACCACACAGGCAGATCGACCTCCGGCCTCGGACCCGAGTTCAACCACGGCGCTCTCAGCCTGCCCTGCGGCGTGGATGAAGCGATGCGCACAGGCGAGCAGCGCCAACAGCGCGCCGGCACTGCCGGTCTCACCCACCGACATGGCGGGAAGCACGGTGCACAAGCGCGCCCGCCGGGTCCGGAAAAAGCGGGCATGCGCCAAGGTCGCCTCCCAGGCGGCGTAGCGCTCGCCGTTGTCGTTGGACAGGATCCAGCCGAGGCTCGGCTCCAGCACGCCGGCATGTTGCGTGGCGCAACGAAGGGCCTCGACCCTGGCTTTGCCCTGCGAATAGCGATCGGAGGTGGCCGAATCCTGCTCGTGTGCGGCGGCCCAGCCCGTGAGCAGTGCGGTCGGCTCGGCCGTGGAGGCGCCGGGCGTGTGGGGGCCTTCCAGGGTGGGCAAGGTCAGCAGCACGCAGGCGGCACCCTCGCCGGGGGTCAGCCCCTGCGCCTGGCGCGATGTACCGAGGCGACCCGCACGCTCCAGGCGCTCATAGTCGGCCTCCAGCACATAAGTGTCGGTGGCGGCCACCAGCACGTAGGTCAGCGACGGTTCGCCGAGCAGTTGCCGGGCCAGATCCAGCGCCTCTGCCAGCGCAGCGGCTCCTCCGCCTTGGGTTTGAGTCACCCGCTGAAAGTCAGCCCCGACCCGTTCCGCCACCCGGCTTGCCAGCGACGCCATGGGATGCCCTGGATCCGACAGTGAGGGCACCCTGAAAGGTTCAGGCGGGATCAGGATGAGCGCGCCCGATGCCGGCACCAGCGCGTGGCGGGCGAGCACCTCGTCAACGACGCGCGCGCCCATGGCGATGAGCCATTGCATCGGCGTCCGACGCAAGGCCCAATGCGCCGGGATCCTCGCCACGATCTGCTCGGCGCCGAAGGGTTGGGTTCGCAACACGGTTTCAAAGCGACTCATGCGCGCCCGGATCCCTGCGCAAGTCTGGGGCCGGTCCAACCCCACTGCGGTCACAGCGCCCCCACCGCGCAACCAAAGTGATGGGCTCAACGGCGCGCTCCTTCGAATGACCGCCTCACCAGCGCGCCGGGGCGATCAAGGATGGAAACAGGGCGCATGCGCGGCATCAATGAAGCCCGGACGTGCCTGCCAGACCTTGAGCCGCTGGCGTGCCAGCAACCAGCCAGGCGTGGCGTGACCCAGCACCACCGCGAGCAATGGGGGGCGGTTGCGAATGCGCGGGATGGCCACACGCGCCTTCAGCGTGACCGTTCTCCGGTCGGTGTGAATGGCCACGGTATCGATGCGAGTGGGGACCCGCTCCACGTGATCGGCGTGAACAAGATGAATCGGGACGTCGAGCCTGGGCAATCGGAAGTGCCACCTTCCCGAGGGCGTCATGTGTTGAATCTCGACCGACTCCCCCCCCGTTACCCGATCGATTTGTTGGTCAAGCGGCGCCGACTGGTTGAACAAGGGATCGAAGTCCCCGGGCGGGAGCGGCCAGACCTCGTCAAGCCAATGGGCGTCGTAGGTGCCAGCCAGGGACAGGCGCGGGGCCCAATGCCGCGCCACGATGCCGAAACCGGCCGGCACCGGGCTGTCGAACCGGTGGGCGGCCTCGGCATGCTCGATGTTCGGCCATGCACTCCCGACCGTGGGATCGGCCGAGGCCGCTCCTCGGAAGCCGATGCCGACGGGGTTCTCCAGGCAGCATTCGCCTTTGGCCGTGGTACCGCCGAAGGCCCGCTCATAGACCAGCGGGAGCCGTTCGAAGGGCGCCGGTCTGCCGTTCTTCGACTGTCGGTCACCGGTCACTCTCAAGCGCTTGTGAATGCTCGACAGCCTGAGTGCCACCTCGATCTGACCGACCGCCCGGCCACTCGGGGCATGCGCGTGCCCGTGGACCAGCACGTCGACACGGGGTTTCAGCGGCGCAATGTCGGATTCGAAGGCCGTGCTGGAGAACGCCGGGTCTGCGCGGGGTTCGTCAACGAACCGGACCGGGTCTTGAATCGCCGCGAGCCCCAATCGGCCGTCGTCTTCATCCTCGTGCTGGTCGCCGGCCGCGAATGTGGCGCACAGCACGATGACGAGCACTTCCTGTCCCGCCCCGTCGATCTGAACATGGGAGAGCGCGGCAAACGGCGTCCGGTTGACCAACTCGACATCGAACACGGTGCCCCGCCTTTCAACACCACTGGTTTTGCTCGTCCAGCCCCAACGGCCAATAGGGCATGGCGGTGATCAACAAGACCTCACGGTCCTCGCCAGCCTCCACCAACCATTGGAGCAGCACGTCCTGTGGCGCCACGCGTTGGTCGAAAGGAAGTTCACGATTGACACGGTCCACGCGCAACCAGAAATGCCGTATCAGCCAGACAAACTCCGGCGCGGAAGCGGGCCCCGCCAGGCGCTGGGCGTAGGCCTCCTGCACCGCTTCTTCATGGCTCAAGCCCATCGACTCGGCCGCCGCGATACAGCCCGCCCACCACCGGAAGGAGTGGTCGACAAAGTACTGGAAGCCCTCGTGATAGGCATCGAACACCTGCTGCAACGCGGGGACCGCGGCCGCTCGCGACGGCGAGGTGGCAGGCACCGGCGTGCCGCCCTCGATGTCACGCGGTGCGTTCAGGAGCCGGTAGAGACCGCGCTCCACGTTGTGATGAAGGTCCGCGAGGTCCGGCGTCAGCATTCTTCGTTGTCCATCGGATTCTTGCCCACGGGAACGTAGTTCAGACCCTGCATCACGTCGAAGAGGTCGGGCGCCACCGAGGCCAGATCGTTGATGAGAAAGTCCATCGGGCGTCGGTAATCCACGTCGGGCGGCTGGACGTCCTGGCCCCAGGTCAACGCCTCGTCGTCGGGGGCGACGGCTCGGCGTTCCATGTCGACATTCAGGTCATGCGTCCGAAAGTAGTACTCGCGGAACACGGCCAGTACGCGCGGATGGCCGGCGGGTCCGGTGGTCCAGCGCCGGCGGAATCCATCCATGCGGTCATACGACGCGGGAAGGTCGAGGTGCGAGCTTGGGGTGTGGGCCGCCCACCACCGCTTGGCCTCGTCCACCACGGGACGAAGGGCGGCGAGGTAGTCGCCTTGAAGCTGGTCAAAGTCTTGGTCCATCGGTCTCATGCCTCACATCAGGCTGCTCACATTCACGCGCCGGGCGAACGCGCCAGCGGGGGAGCCTTGCATATTGGAGTGGTCTCGACAATGGGGTTTGACCATGTCCGGCTCGCGCATCTTTTTCTGGAATCCGGTGGGATCCCCGTCCGTCGGTTCAAGATGGCACCCGCCCATCTTCCATGCCAGGCACAAGGGCGGTTGATGGTCGGCCGTCATCTCCTGGCGATCGCGTGTTTTGTAGGCGCCGTTGCGCCGGGTCATGAATTCCTTTTCGTTGTCCAGGAACTTGCCGAACGACGCCGGATTCTGGGGATCCATGGTCTGAGGCGTCAGCCCCGCCGCCTGCTGGGCGGCGCATTCCCAACACGTCTTCCCCTTGACCGCGTCCTCTTGCGCCTTGGTCGTCCCGAATCGATGTTTGGGATTCTTGGAGTCGTACGCAGGGCAAGGTTTCCCGAACTTGTCGCCAAGAAAGACCTTGAAGGTCGTGATGGCGGCCGCGTCAATGCAGTTGGGCGGATCCGACGCGGTGTTCTGGGCCATCATGTGGCCGTGGCAAGCGACGCCCTTGCCTTCGACCTTGACCGTGTGGGACCAGTTCTTGAACGACCCTTTCCCCTTGGTCTTGTGGGTGACCACGCCGCCGCCCTGATTGCCCGCCTCGTCACCGGTGCTGGTGGAAACCTCCGATGCATCCTCCAGGGCCGTCGGTTCGCCGTCGACGGACACCGTGACGCTGCCCTTGACCAGGTCCGACGCCTGCAGCATGTTGACGTAGGGCACGGGGATCGGTCCGCCTGGCGGCGGTGGCGGCGTCAGACAGACGTCCCCGGGTGCCACGCCCTTGCCACCGCTGCCGCGATGGAAGAAGCCCATGTTGGTGGCAAAGACGGTGCAGGACATGAACGATCGCCCCGCGAGGTCTTCAGTTGATCTCGACGCTGGCGCCGTTGATCCGGTGGACCCCGCTGGACTGGCTGCAGACGTAGGTTCCGCGCAGCAGGATTTTTCCCTCGCGCGTCAACGTGATGCTGGCCTGACCACATCGAAGGACCAGTTGGCGCCCCGCGTTCAACACCACCCGCTCATCGTCGATCTCCAGCTCGAATGGCATCGCAGACGGCTCGGCGGCCAGCGGCTGCGGCTCGCGCAGGAGCCCCGTGATGATCGGACCGCCCGATGCCGAGGCGTCGTGAAACACCAAGGCCTGCTGGCCCGCAGCACGACGCGGCAGGGCGATGGTCGTGCGGGCAATCACCGGCGCCGTCGCGTTGGGCAGCCGGATGCGGGGATGTCCCTGTTCATCGATGCCGCAGAACTCGGCCACCACCACGCCAGGTCCGGGTGGCATTGGCACCGCACCCTGCGGCGCCGGGCCGGTCATGTCCGACATCAGGTCCAGCGTGAGCTCCCGGGCATGCGCCTCGCCATTCGGGGCGGACACCGGCGACAAGGAGCGATCGTCCTCGGACAACGAACTGGCGGGCAAGTGCAAGACTGACATCGCATGTTCTCCGGATCCTTCTTGCGCAACCGCTCGTTGCGATCCGCAGGGTCGATTCTCGACACCTGCGCATCGGCACACGATGACTTAAGTCACCGCTCCTGCCCCCAATCGGCGCGTCAAGCCGCGAACGAGGTCGCCCTGCCCCAGCCAAGCGCGTGTCGCCTCCCACCCGATCGTTCCCGATCCGTCCAGCTTCCCCCTTTAGGGCGCCGTCCAAAGAGCGCCGTCTTGCGAGCGATGGCCCTGAAACGCCCCACGTACGAGACTGACCGGCCCGCGCCCGGCGCGACCGAATGCGCCCTTGCGGGTGCCCTGCCCCATGTCTCTCGCCGTGATCCACAGCCGCGCCCTGGACGGCCTGTCCGCCGCCGCCGTCGATGTGGAGGTTCATCTGGCCAACGGCCTGCCGAGCTTCACGCTCGTCGGCCTGGCCGACCTGGAGGTGAAGGAGTCCCGCGAGCGGGTGCGCGCCGCGCTGCAGAGCAGCGGGCTGGACTTCCCCACGAACAAGCGCATCACCGTCAACCTGTCCCCGGCCGACCTGCCCAAGGAAGGCGCTCGTTTCGACCTGCCGATCGCCCTCGGCCTGCTGGCGGCCAGCGGGCAGGTGGATGCCGAGACGCTGGGATCGTTCGAATGCGCCGGCGAACTGGCGCTGTCCGGCGAGCTGCGTCCGGTTCGGGGTGCGCTGGCGATGGCGCTGGCGCTGCGTGCCAGCGGGCACCGCCGCGAGCTGGTGCTGCCGCGCGGCTGCGCGGATGAGGCCGCACTGGTGCAGGGCCTGGTCGTGCGGGAGGCACAGCACCTGCTGGACTTGGTGAATGCGCTGCAGCCCCGCAGCGATGCGCCGCTGGTGCGGGTGCAGGCCCGCCCGGTGCCGCCGCCCGAGGCGCCGCCGGATCTGCGGGACATCAAAGGCCAGTCCGCGCCCAAGCGCGCCCTCGAGGTCGCCGCCGCGGGCGGCCTGAGCGTGTTGTTTGTCGGGCCCCCCGGCACCGGCAAGTCGATGCTGGCGCAGCGGTTGCCCAGCCTGCTGCCGCCCTTGCCCGAGGCCGAGGCGCTGGAGTCGGCGGCGCTGCTCAGCGTCAATGGACAGTTCCATCCGTCTCGCTGGGCACAGCGGCCCTTTCGGGCGCCGCACCACAGCGCGTCCGCACCCGCGTTGATCGGGGGAGGATCGCCCCCGAGACCCGGCGAGATCACGCTGGCTCAGCACGGCATCCTGTTCCTCGATGAGCTGCCTGAATTTCATCGCGCCTCGCTGGAAGCCCTGCGCGAGCCGTTGGAGACCGGACGCGTGCACATCTCGCGCTCCGCCCACCAAGCGGAGTTCCCCGCGCGCTTCCAACTTGTGGCCGCGATGAATCCCTGCCCCTGCGGCCAACTGGGTAATCCGCTGCAGAGCTGTCGATGCTCGCCGGATCAGATCGCGCGCTACCAGGGTCGGCTCTCCGGCCCCTTGCTCGACCGGCTGGATCTGTTGGTCGAAGTGCCGGTGCTGCCGCCCGAAGTGCTCGCCGCCGCGCCCGACGGCGAAACCAGCGCCACGGTCAGCCAACGTGTGGCGGCAGCCCGCGACCGGGCCCTGTCGCGCCAGGGCTGCATCAATGCGCTGCTGCCCGCCGCCCAGTTGGATGAGCATCTGAAGCTCGAACCCGCCGCCGAGGCCATGCTGCATCGCGCCGCCGGCCGGCTGTCCTGGTCGGGCCGCAGCTATCACCGGGTGCTGCGGACGGCCCGCACCGTCGCGGATCTGGCAGGCAGCGAGGCCATCACCGCAGCCCACGTGGCCGAAGCAATCCAGTGGCGGCGCGCATTGCCGGGCCGAAGTTGAGTCGTCGGGAAGGTCATGCGGGTGGGCGATGCGCCCCCACTTCGCGGAGGAGCGAGCGGCATGTTGGGTGCCTGCCGCCCCGCTTGGAGGCTAGATGCGCTCGCAGCAGGGACGCCGCCGCGCCCCCAGCAGCGCAGATGAGGCTGGAGAGGTCTTCAGTGAGGTCGTATGCGAAGCAAAGGTGAATTTCAATGAACTGTTTTCTGCCCGAACTCACGCTGCCCCCAGGAGGGGGTCAGCCATGTGAGCGGGGGGCTTGCCCCTGCACGGCTTGCCAAAACTGCGCCCATCGGCGAAATTCGCAATTCGCGAATAGCGAATATCGCCAAGACATGGAACTGAAACCTCAAGATTTGCTGGTGCTGCTGAAGGTCGCAGCCCATCCACCGCAGCGTTGGACCTACGCTGCGCTGGGCGACGCACTGGCCATCAGCGCTTCGGAGGTCCATGCCAGCGTCAAGCGCGCCGTGGCATGCGGCCTGGCCGTGGCACCTGCGCGCGGCGAATGGTCGCCGGTGAGGCCGAGCCTGCTGGAATTTATCCTGCATGGCGCCCGCTATGTCTGGCCAGCCACGCCCGGAGCGGTCAAGCGTGGTGTGCCGACAGCCTTCGGTGCTGAGCCATTGGCCAGCCAACTGACTGCGGCCCCGGGAGAGGCTCCCGTATGGGCACACCCCACCGGCAGTGCCAAGGGGCCCACGCTCGCCCCGCTTTACCGCACCGTACCGCAGGCCGCATTGGCTGATCCGGCGCTGCATCGCCTGCTGGCCTTGCTGGATGCCTTGCGCATGGGGCGGGCGCGCGAAAGAAACTTGGCAGCCAAGCTGATGGAAGCCGAACTGATGCGATTCGATTCGGAAGGTGAGGCTGTTGGCCATGCAACCCGATGACCCGAATCTCCCCCATCTGCGCCACATTGCAGAGGCGCTGGGCGAGCTGAGAGAGCAAATCGTGTTCGTCGGCGGTGCCGTGGCCGGCCTGCTCGTGACCGACCCCCTGGCCGACCCGGTTCGAGCCACCCGCGACGTGGATGCGGTGGTGAATGCCAGCCGAGCCACGTTCCACCGCATGGAGGAGGCGGTGGCCGCGCGGGGGTTCATTCGCGATGTCAGCAGCGATGTGATATGCCGCTGGGTGCACAAATCGTCAGGTGTGCTCTTCGATCTGATGCCCGTCCAGCCTGAGGTGCTGGGCTTTTCCAACCGCTGGTATCCCTATGCGATAGAGACTGCCGTATCTGTGGACTTGGGCCAAGACGTGGCGATTCGGCTGGTGAGCGCGGTGGCATTTGTTGCCACCAAGCTGGAAGCCTTTGCCAGCCGAGGCGGCGGCGACTTCATGACCAGCCACGATCTTGAAGATGTGCTGAACATCGTCGACGGGCGCGAGGAACTCGTCGATGAAATGGCCGCCGCCCCAGCCGAGCTTCGCCGCGCTGTGGCCGGCGCACTTGACCAACTGCTGACGCACCGGGACTTTTCGAACGTGCTGCCCGGCCTGATCGCCGAGGAGGAGCGTGCTGACCTGGTCATGCAACGCCTGAAAGCGTTGAGCAGCCGACTTTGAACCAGAAACGCAAAGTCGGGTCCGGCATCAATGCCCACCTGATCGCACCGATCTGTCTCCGGTGCGCGTACCTGCCTAGACGGCGGCGTCTGTCTGCATCGTCGCAACGCAGTGGAATGACGCTGACGATCTGCTGAAAGGCGCTGCTGGGTTGTTCGTCGCGAGTTGGCAAAAAGCCGTCGGCGACCTGCTCGGCCACTCGACGGCTTGCTCACCAATCAGATTGGTGCGTGCCCTAGGCGCGGTCACTGCCGCGCCCTGCGATCACCCGGAGCGGGCGATCGCCTCCGTGCTTACTGGCGCTCCAGGCGGCCATCACGGGCGCGCACCACATCGCCGTTCTGCACCTGCGGGTCATGGCTGAATTCCATGTTGCGGGTGCTCTGGTCCGCGTTGCGCAGGCGAACCACCCACACGGTGGTGCTGCGCTGGCGCTTTTCGATCTCGTTGCCCGCGTAACCGCCGGCCACCGCACCACCCACGGTCGCGACCTTTTTGCCAGTGCCGCCGCCGATCTGGTTGCCCAGCAGGCCGCCGATCACCGCGCCGCCGACGACGCCGATGCCCGAGCCCTTGCCTTCACGCGTCTCCTGACGCACCGAGACCACCGTGGCGCACTCGGCGCACAGCCGTGGCACTGCCTGCTGCGTGGCGTTGTTGCCGTTGCTGTCGGCATAACCGCCGCTGTCGCCGTTGTTCGAACGGCCGTTGTTGGCCACGCGCTGGTTCGTATTCGAGTTGCCGTTGCCGTTGCCATTGTTGTTGCGCTGGGCCGGCACGGCGTCGTTGCCCGATTGCTTCGCTGCATTGGCCTCATCCACCGCGTTGGCGGTGTTGCCCGCCGTCATCGGGCCTTCCGGCGCCGACTGATGGCGACCGGCCATGAAGGCGGCCACGGCCACCACAGCGGCGCCCGCCACGCCCGCGATCATCTTCTGGTTGCTACTCATCGCCATGATTCACCTCTTATGGTTGTTGCCCCGGTGGGCTGTGATGGAGCGAAGAATGCCACGCTGTTACAAGTCCAGGCGCCTCGACCCTGTTCCGTTTGTAAACGCCTGAAACCAGCCCCGGGGTAGGACAACACCCCGTTCGCAGCCTCTTCACCGCTTTACAACGCCTGCGGCCCGCCTCGCGCCGACGGCGGACACGCAATGAAACAAAGAGGCGGGGGAACGACGCGCCACACGTCGGTCCGCACAACGACCCGACAGGGGCCGAATGGACCCTGTTGGTGCGGGCGATCGCGCAGCAGGGGGTAGCGCGAGAGGCGCAAAAAGCGAGGCGCGAGGCGCGAGGCGCGAGGCGAGAAGCGCCTGCCGGGGACAGCAGGCGCAGGGGTTCAACCGATCAGAGGCGCCAACGCCCGGCGAGCATCGACCTGATCCAGCGCCATCCGCGCGGCCCAGTCGGCCACCTGGTCATCGCCGATGCGGCCCACATTGAAGTAAGCCGACTCCGGATGCGCGAAATAGAAGCCGCTGACGCTCGCCGCCGGCGTCATCGCCATGCCCTCGGTGAGCGCCATGCCGACGTCTTCGCACTGCAGCACCCGGAACAGGTCGCGCTTGACCAGATGATCCGGGCAGGCCGGATAGCCGGGTGCGGGACGGATGCCGCGGTAGCGCTCCTGGATCAGTTGCTCGTTGCTGAGCGACTCTTCCGGTGCGTAGCCCCAGAATTCCTGCCGCACCCGCTGGTGCAGCCGCTCCGCGAAGGCCTCGGCCAGACGGTCGGCCAGGGCCTTCAGCATGATCGCGGAGTAGTCGTCATGGTCGGCCATGAACTGCGCTTCCTTGCGATCCACGCCGATGCCGGCGGTGACCGCGAACAGGCCGATGTAGTCGGGCACGCTGCCCTTGGCGGCGATGTAGTCAGCCAATGCGCGGTTAGGGCGACGCACCCCGTCCACCACCGGACGCTCCGACTGCATGCGCAGACCGCGCCAGGTCATCAACACCTCGCTGCGGGATTCATCGCTGTAGATCTCGATGTCGTCGTCATTGACCTGGGCCGCCGGATAGAGCCCGAGCACGCCGTTGGCCGTCAGCCACCGGCCTTCGATCAGACGCTGCAGCATCCGCTTGCCATCGCTGAAGACCCGCTGCGCCTCGGTGCCGACAATCTCATCCTTGAGGATCGCCGGGAACGGGCCGGCCAGGTCCCAGGTCTGGAAGAACGGCGCCCAATCGATGCACGGCGCCAGCTCGGCCAGGTCGTAGTTGCGGAACTGGCGCCGGCCGATGAACTTCGGCTGCGGCGGCTGATAGCTGGCGAAGTCGGCCTTCAGCTTGTTGGCGCGGGCCTCGGCCAGCGGCACCAGCGGGGTCTGCTTCTTGTTGGCATGCAGCACCCGGACCTTCTCATAATCCGACTTCAGTTCGTCGATGAAGCGGGTCGCACGCTCATCGGACAGCAGGTCCGAGCACACGCCCACCGAGCGCGACGCATCCGGCACATACACCACCGGGCCTTCGTAATGCGGCGAGATCTTCACCGCGGTGTGCACCCGGCTGGTGGTGGCGCCACCGATGAGCAGCGGGATCTTCTTCATGCGGAAGTAGTCGTCGCGCTGCATCTCGGCCGCGACATGCTGCATTTCCTCGAGGCTGGGCGTGATCAGGCCGGACAGGCCGATGATGTCCGCGCCTTCGACCTTGGCCTTGGCCAGGATGTCCTGACACGGGACCATCACGCCCATGTTCACCACCTCGAAGTTGTTGCACTGCAGGACCACGGTGACGATGTTCTTGCCGATGTCGTGCACATCGCCCTTCACCGTGGCGATAACGATCTTGCCCTTGGAGCGGACATCGTCACCGGCGGCCTCCATGCGGCGCTTTTCCTCTTCGATGTAGGGCACCAGGTGCGCCACGGCGGACTTCATCACCCGCGCACTCTTCACCACCTGGGGCAGGAACATCTTGCCGGCGCCGAACAGGTCGCCCACCACATTCATGCCGGCCATCAGCGGGCCTTCGATCACATGCAGCGGCCGACCGCCACGTGCCTGGATCGCCTGCCAGGCTTCCTCGGTGTCTTCCACGATGAAGTCGGTGATGCCGTGGATCAGCGCATGCGACAGCCGCGCGGCCACATCGCCGGCGCGCCAGGCGAGCTTGGCGGTGTCGTCCTTGGCCGCGCCCTTGACCGTCTCCGCCACCTCGAGCAGCCGCTCGGTGGCATCGTCACGGCGATTGAGCACCACGTCCTCGACCCGCTCACGCAGATCGACGGGGATCTCGTCATACACGCCGACCATGCCGGCGTTGACGATGCCCATGTCCATCCCCGCCTGGATGGCGTGATAGAGAAACACGGTGTGGATGGCCTCACGCACCGGCTCATTGCCGCGGAAGCTGAACGACACGTTGGACACGCCACCGCTGACCTTGGCGCCGGGCAGGTTCTGCTTGATCCAGCGGGTGGCGTTGATGAAGTCGACCGCGTAGTTGTTGTGCTCCTCGATGCCGGTGGCGATCGCGAAGATGTTGGGGTCGAAGATGATGTCTTCCGGCGGGAAACCGATCTCGTCGACCAGCAGCCGGTAGGCCCGCTCGCAGATCTCGACCTTGCGCTGGTAGGTGTCGGCCTGGCCGGTCTCGTCGAAGGCCATCACCACCGCGGCGGCGCCGTAGCGGCGGATCAGCTTGGCCTGGCGGCGGAACTCGGGCTCGCCCTCCTTGAGCGAGATCGAATTGACGATGCCCTTGCCCTGGATGCATTTCAGGCCGGCCTCGATCACCTCCCACTTGGAGGAGTCGATCATGATCGGCACCCGCGCGATCTCCGGCTCGGAGGCGATCAGGTTGAGGAAGCGCACCATCGCGGCCTTGCTGTCGAGCATGGCCTCGTCCATGTTGATGTCGATCACCTGGGCGCCGTTTTCCACCTGCTGGCGGGCGACGCCCAGCGCGGCTTCGAATTCGCCGTTCAGGATCAGCCGGGCAAAGGCCTTGGAGCCGGTGACGTTGGTGCGCTCGCCGATGTTGACGAACAGCGTGCCGGCGCCGATGGCCACCGGCTCCAGACCGGCCAGCTTCATCGGCGGGACGACCGACGCCGCGTGGGCGGCGCGCTGGACGGATTCAGCGGATTCTGCGGATCCAGCAGCTTGGGCGGCACCGGCGGAACGGGTGGAATTGGCGGACATGGCGGCCTCGGTGATCTCTTTCGACGCTTCGGACGATGGATGGGGGCCGCGCAACTCACCGCAACCCCGAGCCAGTCGGGACGGTGAGCGTCGTTGTCAGGCGGTGGCGGCTCCGCAGCAGCGGGCGACACCGTCGATCCGAGCCTGGCGGGCCGGCAACGGCCCATCGCAACGCTCCTCGGACACAGGAAACAGGGAAAACGCCACGCATTCTAACGATCGTCGCCCCCTTGGCGGGGGGTGGGACCCGGTAAAAACGCCGGCTCAAGCGTATGCTTTCACGGGCCGATAACCTGTGACGACAACCATAACGACAACTTCGGCACGAAGCGGCACCACCGGACGGAGGGAACCATCGGTGTGCCACCCGACGTGCCCCGCGCCATGGATCTGGTCCAACTCCCCCCCCACAGCCTGCGCACCGGACAGGTGCTGACGTTCTCACTGCGCGACAGTGCCGGGCATCTTCTGTTCGCGGCCGGCAATGCGCTGCCCGACACCCCTCAGGTGCGCGAGCTGATTGCGCGCGGCCCGTTCGTCCAGGCCCACGAGACTCGCGAATACCAGCGCGCGTTGAACTTCAAGCTGGACACGATGGTGCTGCAAGGTGCGTCGCTGTCGCAGATTGCCCGTGCGGAGGCGGATTACCAGCGCACCGACTTCCATGCGGAGCGCGGCGCCACCCGGCCCGCACCGTTGGAGGTCAGCGATGCGGCCGCCTGGTCCGACCTGCAATGGCATGCGCAGCAGGTGCTGCGATCGCCGGAGCGCCCCGACTTCCTGCCGCGCCTGACGCAATTGCTGGACAGCGTGCTGGCCCGGCTGACCCGTCAGCCCGACGCCTCGCTGGCGCTGCTGATCCACGACGCCGGCCAGGAGTCGCAGCAGTACAGCGCGCGGCATGCGCTGCTGTCGCTGGGCCTGTCGGAGCTCACCGCCCGGCAACTGGGCTGGGACGACGCCCGGCGGCGTTCGCTGGGTCTGGCGGCGCTGACGATGAACCTGAGCATCACGCAGCAGCAGGACCAGCACGCGCTCCGATCGGACGGCCTGAACGGCGCCCAGCGTGAGCAACTGGCCGGTCACGGCGACCGGGCCGCCGTGCTGCTGCGCGAGATGGGCGTGACCGACGACGCCTGGCTCGGCGCGGTGCGCCTGCACCATGACGCCGGCCCGGGTCCGCTGGCCCCGCGGGGCGACGGCGAGCTCATGGGGCGGCTGCTGCGGCGCATCGATGTCTACGGTGCGCGGCTGAGCCCGCGGCGCCACCGGCGGGCGCTGTCCGCCGCGCAGGCGGCCCGGGCCATCTATCTGGACGAACTCAAGCAGCCGGATGAAGCGGGCATTGCCCTGATCAAGTCCATCGGCCTGTATCCCCCCGGCTCGCTGGTGCGTCTGGCCAACGGCGAAGAGGGCATGGTCATCAAGCGCGGCCACAGCGCGAATGAGCCGACCGTGGCGGCGCTGGTGGGCAAAAGCGGCAGCCCGCTGACCACGCCGGTGTTGCGCGACACGCGCCTGCCGGCGCAGGCCATCAGTGTGAGTCTGGCGCCGCATGAGCTGCGCCTGCGCATTCACATGGAAACGATGCTGAAGCTGTACTGACGCCGCCGCGTCCATCGGCCGCGCACCGCGAGGTCAGGACTCGCCGCTCGGTTCGCCCGCCCAGGCCTGTGACGAAGGCCTCGCGGGCTCGCGCTCAGGCCTCCACCAAACCGCTGAAGAGCTTTTCCCCCACCGCTCGGGGCCGGTAGGCCGACACGCTCTTGGCAATCGCGCGAATGTGGTCGGGCGTGGTCCCGCAGCATCCTCCGGCGATATTGAGGAAGCCCGCTGCCGCGAACTCGCCGACGAGCCGTCCGGTCACATCGGGTGTTTCGTCGAAGCCGGTGTCGCTCATCGGATTGGGCAACCCCGCATTCGGATAGCAGGAGATCGGGGTATCACCGGCCGCTTTGGCCAGTTCCTCGATATAGGGCCGCATCAGGGCGGCGCCGAGCGCGCAGTTCAGGCCGACGGCCAGCGGCCGCGCATGGCGGACCGAGTGCCAGAAGGCGGTGACGGTCTGGCCGGACAGGATGCGCCCGGACGCGTCGGTGACGGTGCCGGAGATGATGACGGGCAGCCGCTCGCCGGTGTCGTCCATCAGCGCATCGAGGGCGAAGATGGCCGCCTTGGCATTGAGCGTGTCGAAGATGGTTTCGACGAGGAACAGGTCGACGCCGCCTTCGAGCAAGGCCTTGCCTTGCTCGTAGTACGCGAGGCGCAGGGTATCGAAGTCCACATTGCGGGCACCGGGGTCGTTGACATCCGGGCTGATGGACGCGGTGCGCGGCGTGGGGCCGAGGGCACCGGCGGCGAAGCGTGGTTTGTCGGGCGTGCTGAACGCGTCGCAGGCCTGGCGGGCCAGGCGGGCGGCGGCGACGTTCATTTCATAGGCGAAATGCCCGAGCCCATAGTCCTCCTGGGCCACCGTGGTGGTGCCGAAGGTGTTGGTCTCGATGATGTCGGAACCGGCCTCGAGGTACTGGCGGTGGATCTCGGAGATCACATCCGGGCGGGTGAGCACCAGCAGGTCGTTGTTGCCCTTGAGGTCCTTGGGATGATCCAGGAACCGATCGCCGCGAAAGTCTGTCTCGGTCAGCTTATAGCGCTGGATCATCGTGCCCATCGCGCCGTCAAGGACGGCAATGCGCGACTGGAGGATGGCGGGCAGGGCGGCGCCGCGGGTGTAGCGGACGGCGGAAGTCGAGGCGTTCATGCGCCCGATTGTAGGAAGACCGGCCCCGCCATGGGGCGGGCGTGGCCTTCGACCGGCGGCGAGGCGTGCATCGTGCCTCGCGCAGGCTCAACGGGATGGCGCGCAGGTTCGCGTTCCCTACCCCGGTCCGGAGCCGGCATCGGCATCGGCATCGGCATCGGCATCGGCATCGGCTGCTGCTGCTGCTGCGGCGGCGGATCCGTGTCCGCGCCGCGCCCTGCCGAGCCGAGCCCTGTCCGTATCAGTGCCGTGCCCTGTCCGTGTCCGTGTCCGTGTCCGTGTCTGACGCAGTCTCCGGGGCGATCAGCCGCCGAAGACCCGCTTGAGGATGGCGCTGCCGGTACCCACCGGATCCTGGCGGATCTTCTTTTCTTCCTGGCCGATCATGAAGTAGAGCCCGTCCAGGGCCTTGCCGGTGACATAGGACTGCAGATTGGCATCCTCCTTGCGCACGAGTCCGAAGCCGGCGGCCTTGCCGGCCACCGCGTTGTACTTCTCGCTCAGCGACTGGCGCTCGGTGGCCCGGGTCACCAGGGGCAGGAACTTGTCGGTCAGCGGGGAGCGGGTCTTGTCCTCGAAGAAGCGGGTGACGGCGTCATCACCGCCGCGCACGATGCGCACCGCATCCTCGACCGAAATGTTGCGCACCGTGTTGACCAGCAATTGCCGGGCCTCCGGCATGGCCTGCTCGGCGGCGCGGTTCATTGCTGTGATCAGCTCGTCCAGCCGACGGCCCTGCCCGGTGGTGCGCAGCAGCCGCGCGGCGTCGCGCAGCCCGCTGGGCAGCTCGATGCGCACCTGGGGATTGCCCAGGAAGCCATCGGTGCGTCCCAGGTTTTCCAGTGCGGCCTGGGCGCCGCGCTCCAAAGCGGCACGCACGCCAGTGGCGGCATCGCCTTCGCTGAGGCTGAAAGCGAAGGCCGAAGGGGCGGCCAGTCCGGTCGCCAGCGTGGCGCCCATCCAGGCGCACAGTTCACGTCGTTGCATCAGAGTCTCCTTGATCGGTGGCGGCGACCGTGTCGGCATCGGCCGTGTCGTCCTGAGGGGCGCGCGATGCGCTGGGGGTGTCGTCGAGATTGTCGGCACGGTGACGGGCGGCATCGGCATCGGCATCGGCATCGGCATCGGCATCGGCATCGGCAGCTGATTCGACGTCATCGCCGGCCGGCGTATCCGAATCGTCGGCAGGCTCGGCCGCACGCCGAGGGGCCCCCTTCGCATCAGCAGGAGCACCCAGCGCCGCAGCGGCAGCGGGTTCGAGTTCCGCGAGATCCATGTCGATCGCGCCGAACGGACTGGAGCCGTCCCCCAACTTGACGTCCAGGCGCAGGCTGTCGCCTGCGGCCAGGATGACCGGTGCGCCGCCGCCGGGGCGGCCTGCGCCGACCAGCGTTCCCGTGCGCAGTGCCCGGTTGCGGGCGGCCTCGGCCAGCAGGTCGCCGAAGCTCCAGCGCATCCCGTCCTTCAGATCGAGCGCCGGCTGCTTGCGCCCGTTGCGCTGACACTGCAGTTGGGCCGTGACCCGGCCGAGGTACCACGCGCCAGGCAGCTCGTCAGGCGTCACCGCCACTGGCGCGAACTGCAAGGCGGGGCGGCTGTGCAGGGCCGGCCAGCCCTGGCTCAATTCCTCTTGCTGGACGGGCCGCATCACCCAGTCATTGACCAGCAGCACCAGCCGCACCGCCTCCAGCGCCTGCGTCGGCACCGCGCCGGCGGCCAGATCGCCGATCAGCACCGCGACCTGCGGCTCGGTTTCCAGGCCGCGAGCGTCCGGCAGATCCGGCGTGTCCAACGGTCCCAGCAGGGTCTCGGCACCGCCCACACGCACCAGCGGCGCGCTCAGTCGCTCCGGCCAGGCCAGGCCACGCGCGCGCAGCTCGTCGCCATGCGCCGGATAGCCTTCGCCCGCCAACCACGCGGCGGGACGAGGCAACGGCGCCATGCATTGGGCGGGATCGAAGCTGAACGCGTGGCGCGCACGCCCCTGGTTCAGCGATTGCGACAAGGATTCAAGCTGTGGGGCGAGGAAATTCCAATCGTCCAGCACCTGCTGCAGCCGGGTCGCGATGCCGGTGGCATAGCATGCCTGGCTCAGGTCGCGGGAGACCACCACCAGTTGGCCGTCGCGCGAGCCGTCGCGGTATGTAGCGAGTTTCATCGTTGCGGTCGTGATCGTCGTGGCGCCTCACGGGCGCCGAGAAAAGCATCGTTGGGGAAATCGTCGTGCGGTTCGCTGCGGCATTGTCACCTGTGTCACCCGGGCGGCCATCCGGTCGGGCCCCACACCGACGCCGGTCGGCGCGGGGAGCCCCGTGGCTCGCCGTCCTGCTCGTGCTGGCGCTGCATGGCTGGCTGATCGACCGCCTGCGTCCCGCCGCACTGCGACCCATCACGGCCGTGACGGGCAGCTCGGTGGAGGTCCGCTGGACCGATGCCCGGGCGCTGTCGGTCTCACTGACGCGGCCCGACGCACCGCCGCAGCCCTCGCAGCGCTCGCAGCCCTTGCAGCCCTTGCCGCCCTTGCAGAAGGCCGAGGACGCGTTGAACGCCAAGGCCGAAGTGCCGAGATCGGCAGCGCCCGCGACGAGAACCGTGGCCGCCACTGATGCGCCTCTCGCGATCCACCCGCCTCCTCTGGCGACGGCGATCGAGCCGGATGTATCGCCTCGACGTCCAGGGTTCCCGTCAACAATTTCGTCCCGATCCGCGGCATCAGCGCCAGCGTCAGCATCGGAGGCAGAAGCTGGCGCCGAAGCGGCAAGCGGATCCACCACCACGTCGATCGCCGCATCGAATCTGCAGCCACCGTTGACGGGCAGCGGGACCTTGCACTTCCGCTTCGTCTACGACGGCGTCGATGGCCACGCCACCCTCCATTGGCAACTGGACGAGGACCGCTACCGCTTGACCCTCACTCGACGTGCCGGTTCGCGCGAACTGCCGCAATGGCACAGCGAAGGGCAACTCGGACCTCATGGCCTGATGCCGAGCACCCATCGGGTGACGCAGTCAGGCCGGAGCCGCGAATCGATGCAGTTCATGCGCGAACCTGATTCAGATCGCGCCATGCTGGTCATCGGCGCCCGTCGCCATGAGCTGCCACCCGGCACGCAGGACCGCCTCTCCTGGTGGCTTCAACTGTCGGCAATGGCCGCCGCGAACGCCGACCTGCGCACCGGGCAGGTGCTGCGCATCCCGGTCGCGGGCGCTCAGGGCGTGCATGACTGGGACTTCGTCGTCACCGAGCGCCAGGGCGACCATTGGCAGTTGGTGCGTGACCTGCCACGCCAGTCCGGGCGACCGGCCCTGCAATGGATCGTCGGATTGGATGGCGCACACAACTTCCTGCTGACCGACCTCGCCTTCCGCGTGGACGGCGATGGCCAGTGGACGCTTCACAGCGAGCCGACAGCGCCGCCACCGCCACGGCCACGGCCACGAAGCGCTACCGACGATGCCGAGGTCACCGGAGAACCCGATGACATCGATGCAGGCCATGCCGGGGACGCCAGCGATTCGATTGATGCGATCGATGCGACCGATGCCATCGGTCGGTCCGACGGTCTCCACTGAACCGGCCCGCCCTCCACGATCCGCACGCCAGGGGCGAGTGGGCCGTCCGATTGCCAAGAGAGACGCATCGCAATGTAAAAGCCGCCACGGCGGGCATCAGTCGTGAACTTTGTGCGGTTGGCACCACATATGCTTGCGGTGCCCTTCGCAAGTTCTGCCACCATGGGGTCGTGTTCTGGTTGAAAGCGACGGGCTTGAATCCGGCGCTTCAGACCATAACTCCTGATTCAAAGGAGTCCTTATGCACATGCTCTACGACTCACCCAGCTACATCGTGGTCCAGTTCGATGTGGAAGTCGCACCGACGCTGAGTGACACCCGGCATCCCGATCACCCGCCGCTGCAACGCGACGGCTTCGAGATCGTGGACAAGTTCAGCCGCAAGGAAATCTTCATCGAGGGCGCCCTGGCACAACAATTCCAGGAAGGCGTCGAGGCGCTGATCGAACAAGGGCCTGATGTCGATGACCTGGACGCCTTCATCTCGCGCTACGCCTGCCTCGGCCAACAGCCGGTGGTGATGCACTGAGCGCACGGCGCATGCATCGAGTGCCCCTCGGCATGAGGTGATGACCCCCTCGGTGCATCCCGCATCGGTGCAGGTCATCCGGCCAAGGCAGTCGTCGAACGCATCGGTGCCCGGCATCGGTGCAACGCATCGATTCAGACGAGCAACGCACTGAAGCACTTAAGCACCGAAGTACCTGAGCACCGACATCTGGTGCACCAAAGGGCCCGCCATCGCGGGCCTTTGCGCATCTCCAGCCTCGATGGGAAGCGCATCCCCGGCGCACTGTCGATGCCGCCAGACCGCCGAGCCATCCACTGATCCCAGGGACGCCCGCCACCCGTGCGGGACTTGTCTAGCGTCTTCGGCTGCGCCAAGATGGGGCGGCCACGCGGTCCGCCGTGGTGGGGCGCCCGGGTCCGGGGCCTCGGGTTCCGCCCACGTCGCCACCTGAAAGCCCGATCGCCATGCCCATGGCCAAGCGCTCGCCCCTGCCGCTGATGACCCCGGGCCTTCATGACAGCCCGGTGCTCGACCGCATGTGCTCGCACTTCGTGCTGACGCTCACGGTCCGCCACGCCAATCGCTTCAATGCGCGCCGCGACCTCAGCGGCCTCCTGGCGCTCACCGCCCGCCATCTGGTCTGGCCCCCCGATGTGCTGGCGCGACTGCGCACCTATCTGTCGCGCCGCTGCGCCGGCCACACGCAGTGGTCGGGTCACGAGGCGTTGAGCGACGTCGCCTTCCTCAACCGCCACGGCCTGTGGCGCGGACCGTTCGCCGAGACGACGCTGTTCTTCTACCTCGATGAATACGTCAAGGACGCGCCGAAAGACCTCCTCGCCCTGCTGGCCTGCAGCTGCGAGACCCTGGAACTGCAGCTGCAACGTGAATCCACGCTGGTGCAGCAGAACATCGCTGCCCTGGGTCGCCTGCTGCAGCTCAATGCTGCCGAACGCGCGCTGCTGTTGTATGGCACCCTGGCGCGTTATCAGCGCGACCTGCGCGGCGCGTTGGTCGAATTCAAGGTCAACACCGCGCAGGAAGCCTTCACCGCCATCGCCGATGTAGCCGGTGTCCAGGCGCATGAGGTGGCCGAAGCGCTGCGGGTGGGATCGCGCCTGGAGCGCGTCGGCATGGTCGAGAACCTGATTGCCGAGCACAACATCACCGATCTCTCCGATCTGATGAAGGTCAGCGAACAGCTTCCGCCGGTGCTGATGCGCGAGTACGGCGGTCCGCAGGAGCTGATGGCGGTCTTCACCCGGCCGGTCGCGCAGAGCGAGCTGCAAGGTGCCGACTTCGATTTCATCGCCGATGAGTTGCGGATCATCGGCACCTTGCTGCGCAATGCGGTCACGCAGCGACAAGCCGGTGTGAACATCCTGCTCTACGGGCCGCCCGGCACCGGCAAGACCGAACTGGCGAAGGTCGCCGCCAGCGAAGCGGGGCTGTCGCTCTATGAAGTGGAATCGTCCGATCGCGATGGCAATGCCCTCAGCGGTCGAGACCGCTACCGCTCGCTGCAGATCAGCCAGGTCTTCCTGAAAGCGAGCCCCGAGGTCGCCCTGCTGTTCGACGAGGTGGAAGACGTCTTCCCGCATCTCAGCGGCGATGCGGCCCAGCTGATGGCGCGGCTGGATGCCGCGCTGGAGGCACCGGTGCCGATGTCGGTCAACGGCAAGGCCTGGGTGAACCAGATCCTGGAGAGCAATCCGGTGCCGGTGGTGTGGATCACCAACCGCATCGAACACATCGATCCGGCCTTCCGTCGGCGCTTCCAATATCACCTCGAACTCAAGTCCCCGCCGCCCGGCGCGCGTCTGGGCCTGGTGCGCAAGGCCCTGGCCGGACTGCCGGTGCCGGACGGCCTGGCCGAACGCCTCTCCGAGCGTCGCGGACTGACGCCCGCGCAGATCCGCACCGCCGTGCGCTTTGCGCGGCTCGCCGGTGGGGCCGGCAACGCGGCGGGCCTTTCCAGTCCTGTGGGCGTGTCCAGTCCTGCGGGCGACGCCGCCCTCAACGAACAGCTGATCACCCGCCAGCTCGCCCATGCGGACAAGGCGCTGGGTCAAGGCGATGGCGGACAGGGTCGGCGCAGTCCGGCGCCGCGTTATGCGCTGGACCTCATTCACTGCGAATCCCGCTTCGAGTTGCCGCGCCTGGTGGAAGCGCTGCGCCGCCGCGGCATGGGCAACCTGTGCTTCTACGGCCCGCCGGGCAGCGGAAAGACGGCCCTGGCCGAGCACATCGCCGCCGAGCTTCAACGGCCGTTGATGGTGCGTCTGGCCAGTGACCTGATGAGCAAGTATGTCGGCGAGACCGAGCAGAACATGGCCCGGATGTTCGAAGCCGCCGCCCAGGAAAACGCCTTGCTGCTGCTGGACGAAGCCGACAGCTTCCTGCGCAGTCGCCGCATGGCCGAGCGCCATTACGAGGTCAGCGAGGTCAATCAGATGTTGGCCGGCATGGAGCGGTTTTCCGGGCTGTTCATATGCACCACCAATGCGTTCGACGACCTGGACGAGGCCGCCCTGCGGCGCTTCAGCTTCAAGATCCGATTCAAGCCGTTGCGGCCGGACCAGCGGGAGCGAATGTTCTCGTTGGAGACCGGGGTTGCCGCCACAGGGCCCTGGACCGACCGTCTGGCCCGGATGGACCAGCTGACACCCGGCGATTTTGCGGCGGTGAGGCAACAGGCGGAGGTCCTCGGCGAGCCCTTGTCGCCCGACGAGTTCCTGACCTTGCTGGAAGCCGAACATCGGGTCAAGCCGGAGGTCCGACAGCGACGCTCGATGGGTTTCCGGGCCGACCTTCCCCCGGACACTCCCCCAACGGGATGACAGGAGCGGCCACGGAACTGTGGCATCGTGGCGCCATGCATCGTTTCTCTGCCAAACGCGCCGTCGGCGGCGAAGTTGTCACACGTCCAACCGACGCCCGCCGGTCGGGCACCGGGCTCACCCACCTGGGTGCACTCGTCACGGATCATCTTCACGCCATCCTCACCGCATGCATCGCCGGTTTGGGCGCGATCTCCAGCAACACACGCGGCACCCGGTCCGTGACCCGACACGAAGACGCCGTCCTGGACCGGCCGCGCCACACGCCCGCCGCCCGAACCCGCTGGATCTCACCGAGATCGGTTGGGCGTGCCACGGTGGCGGCCCTCGGTCTGGCCGTGAGCGCCGGCGCCCTCTGGGCCGCGCCGCTCCGGCAACCCGTGCCACCCCCTGCACCGCAACCCGCGCTGCAATGCCCGCCCGAGCCTGAACCGCTGGCGCAAGAACAACTCCTGGCACAGGCCAAGGACCGCGGCCTGTTGTGGACGCTCCAACGCGATGGCCGCACCTCCTACCTCTATGCCAGCCTGCACCTGGGACGCCCCTCCTGGGCGGCTCCGGGCCCCAGGCTCAAGGCGGCGCTGGACCAGGTGGATGCGCTGGCGCTGGAACTGGACCCGCTGGATCCTGCGGCATGGCGGATGCCTCCGCTGCCCGAGCTGAGCCTGGACGCCGGCCTGCGTGACCGCATGGCCGCCCAGGCCCGCGCGGTGTGCGTGGCCCCGCAAGCGGTCGAGGCGTTGCATCCCTTGCTGCGGCTCAGCACCTTCACCTTGATGCGGGCCCGCACCCTGGGCATGGATGTGCGCTACGGCCAGGAGATGCTGCTCAGCCGTTGGGCGCGCGATCGCAGCCTGCCGGTGCTGGCGCTGGAAACGCTGCAAAGCCAGTTGGAGGTGCTGCTGCCGGAGGACCCGGACGAGGCGCGCCACGAACTGCACGCCGGCTTGCGTCAACTGGAGCGTCCCAAGCCGCTCATGCGCATGCTCAATGAACTGGTCACCGCCTGGGAGCGCGGCGACCTGCGCCGGTTGTCGCAATACGAGTCCTGGTGCGACTGTGTGGCCGACGCCCGGGACCGCGCCGCACTCACCCGGCTCAATGACGGCCGCAATCCGGCCCTGGCGGAACGCGTGTCGAACCTGCACCGCAAGGACCAGACCCTGCTGGTCGCCGTCGGCGCGCTGCACATGACCGGACCGCAGGCGCTGCCCGACCTGCTGCGTCAACGCGGCTTCGAGGTCACCCTGGTGCATCCACCGTCGGCACGCTGACGCAATTGCGGCACACTGACCGGTTGATGTCGGCATCGGCCGCGCATCGCCTTCTCATTTCTTTTGTATCCGGAGCCCCGCTTGGACGCGATGCCCACCTTCTTGCAGCTGCTGTTTCTGGTGCCTCTGACCCTGCTGCCGATCATCAACCCGGTCGGGGTCGCCCCGATCGTCATCAATGCCGCCGGTGGCAATGACCGTGTGCTGAAGCGGCTGTCGCGCCAGGTGGCGGTCAACGGCTGGGTGGTGATCATGGCGTCGATGCTGGTCGGCACTTATGTGCTGGACATGTTCGGCATCTCGCTGCCGGTGGTGCGGGTGGGCGGCGGCCTGCTGGTGGCCTACAGCGCCTGGGTGATGCTGACCCGCAACGAGACCGACGATGTGCAGACCGCCGTCGCCGAGAGCGCCAACACCGACCTGAGCGAAGCCGAGATCGTTCGCCGCAGCTTCTTCCCGATCACCTTTCCGCTGACCACCGGCCCCGGCTCCATTGCGGCGGCCATTGCCCTGGGCGCGCAGCTGCCGCGCTCGCCGCTGCCGTATCTGATGGGCGCCGGTGTGGCGGCCATCGGCGCGGCCATCACCGCCGCAGTGGTCTACCTGGTGTATCGCAACGGCGGTCGACTGCTGATGCGCATGGGCGAAGTGGGTACCTTGGTCATGATGCGGCTGATGGCCTTCGTGCTGCTGTGCATCGGCATCCAGATCTTGTGGACCGGCTGGGCCGACCTGAACCATCTGCCGCTCTGAGGCTGAGCCTTCGCGTGAGGCTGAATCATGGCGTCGGCCATCCGGCCGAGGTGCTGCACCGCAGCACGATGACGCCGGCAGCGAGGCGCCGCCATCGAGTTGACGGCAGCGAGATGGTGGAACCGACCTGGCGGCAGTCGGCGCGAGTGGCCCAGGCGGGCAGCGCCATGCGGATGCCGAGCTCCGGACATCGAGCGGCACCGGGTCAAGGTCGAACCGCCCGGTCTTGCACGTCACATTAGAAGGGTGACGTGTCGAAGCGACGCCAAGACGTACGATCCCAGCATCCGCCGCACACGGCGCGCTTTTGAGGAGACTCCATGACCGAAGCCAGCTTCAGCAAATTCGTGCCCGGGTTCGACTTTCTCCAAGGCCTGGTGAAAAACGCCGGTGCGGCGATTCCGGGCTTCAATCAATGGGTCGCGCCCACGCTCAATCCCCAGGAGCTGGACAAGCGCATCGAAGAACTTCGCACGGTCCAGTTCTGGCTTGAACAGAACGCCCGCATGCTGGCGGCCACCATCCAGGCGCTGGAAGTGCAGCGGATGACCTTGTCCACCTTGCAGGCGATGAACGTGCCGATGACCGACCTGAAGAGCGCCCTCAAGGCGGCGCCCTTCCCGGACCCCTGGACCAGCGCCACCCAGGCCGGGGCGGCGGCGGCCAAGGCGGCCGCGGCGGGCATGGCCGGTATGTCGGGCAGGGCCGCCGCCGCGGGCACAAGCGCCGCCGGTGCGACGGCGCCCGCCGCCAAGGCCACGCCGGAACCTGACACTCAGACGACCGGCGCGCCTGAAGCCAGCGAAGCGGGCCGCACCGACGATCCGGGCGAGGCCGGCCCCCGCGCCAGTACGGATGCCGGCAGCGACAGCCAGAAGGCGCCGCCGAAGCCCGCCGCCGCGGCGGTCGATCCGATGCAGTGGTGGAATGCGCTCACCCAGCAGTTCACCCAGCTCGCCACCCAGGCGATGAAGGACCCGGGCACCGAAGCCGCTCGCCACATGGCCAGCACCATGGTCAAGCAAGGCATCGATGCCGCAGGCGAAACCCTGCGCAAAGCGGCCGCCATGCCTGGCGAAATGATGAGCCAGGCCACCCAGGTGGCGGCGAAAGTTGCCCGGCAGGCGGCGAATGGCCCCCTGAACAGCACCCAGACCGCCCGCAGCACGTCTCGCGGTGCGGCGGGCGCGAGCGCGTCGTCGTCCCCGGCGGCGTCCCATGACTCAGACAGCGGCGCAGGCACGGCCACGCCGGCGCGCAAAGCCGCGCCGGCGGCTGGCAGGAAGGCCGCCGGCGCGCCACCCAAGGCTTCTTCCAAAGTTGGCAAGGCGGGCAGCGACAGCAAAACCGCCAAGACCGCCAGGACCGCCAAGACGCAGCCGGCCTCCGCCGCCAAGGCTCGGCCGGCGACACGCAAGGCTGGCGCCGCCAAGGGTAAGGGCGCATCGCCCACCCGTCGCACCTCCTGATCCCCTGGCCCCACCAGGCCGCCAGGCATTTCCACCTTTTCCGTTGTTCACCGAGGGCCGTTCATGCCTCGTTTCATCCAGGCCCACGCCACCCACCCCGATCCGCACATGGCCCTCGCATTGGCCGGCGCGCAGATCGACGGTCAGCGTGCGGGCATGGCGCCCACGCTGGGCTTCCTGTATCTGTCCGAAGACTATGTGCCGCATGCGCAGGCGTTGCTGGACGAAGTTCGCCTGCGCTGGCCCGGCTGCGGCTGGGTCGGCGCATCGGCCTTGGCGGTCTGTGCCTCCGGCGTCGAGTACTTCGCCGAGCCGGCCCTGGCGCTGATGGTCTGTGATCTGCCGCCGACGCAGTGGCGCATCTTTTCCGGTCGTCATCCCCTGGCGGCCGACTTCGGCGCCCGAAGCCTGCTGATGCATGCCGATGGCGGCACCCCGGATCTCCAGGAACTGATCACCGAACTCGCCCAGCGCTGCAGCAGTGGTTATGTGTTCGGCGGGCTGGTGAGCGGCCGTTCGTCTGCGGTGCAGATCGCCGACGACGTGGTCGAAGGCGGCCTGTCCGGCCTGGCCCTGGGGCCGGGGGTGAGCTGGATCTCACGCGTCAGCCAGGGTTGCCAGCCGCTGGGCCGGGAGCGACGGGTCACCGCCAGCGACGGTCCCCTGGTCACCGAACTGGACGGCCAGCCCGCGCTGGATGCCCTGCTGGAGGACCTGAAACTCCCCGCCTTCACCGGCGAAACCACCACCCTGCGGCAGGCGATGCCGCTGTTCCGCCGCACGCTGGTCGGCTTGAGCGACGCACCGGGTGCACGCCGGGAGTACGGTCCCGAGGTGCGGGTGCGGCATCTGGTCGGTCTGGATCCGGCACGACGCGGCGTCGCGGTCGCCGAGCAGCTGCGCCAGGGCGAGTTGCTGAGCTTTTGCGAACGCCATCCGGACGCCGCCCGTCGCGACCTGGTGCGCATCTGCACCGAAATTCGCGCCGAAGCCGAGGAGCGCGGCGCCCGCATGGCCGGCGCCATCTATGTGAGTTGCACGGGCCGCGGGGGGCCGCATTTCGGCACGCCGTCGGCGGAACTCCAATGGGTCCAACATGCGCTAGGCGAGGTGCCGCTGATCGGCTTCTTCGCCAATGGCGAGATTGCCCATGCAAGGTTGCACGGCTACACCGGCGTGCTCACGGTCTTTCTGGAGCCTTGAGCATCGCCGCCCTGGGCAAGATGTGACGAGCTGCAAGCGAATCAGTCTTGCTTCAGCGACGAGACACCGGCTCAAACCGACAGGCGCAAGGCAGGGCGTGGGGCACTCGGTGCTCGCTCCTGAACGCCATCGCCAGCGGGCGGCAGGATCGCCGTCGGCGTAGCGAATCCGCTCAGACCAGCGGGGCCGCATCACCCAAGCCGGGTTTTTACCCGTCGTCCATCGAGGGGCCCTGCGCACCGGCATGGTGAACGCGGGCTACAGTTCGGGCCATGAATGCCGCGCTCCCCTCCTCCGCCCTTGAGCGGGCCGAGCAGCAGGCTCGGCTGGTCCGGGCGCTGCGCGAGGTCCTGCCCGCGCATGCGCTGTTGTGGCAGGACGAGCAGACCCAGCCGTATGAATGCGACGGCCTGACCGCCTACCGGGAGCGTCCGCTCGCGGTGGCCCTGCCGGAGGATGAGGCGCAGGTCGCGTCGGTGCTCAAGTGCTGTCATGCGATGGGAGTGCCGGTGGTCGCGCGCGGCGCAGGCACTGGCCTGTCGGGCGGCGCCATGCCGCATGCCCGAGGTCTGACGCTGGCGCTGGCCAAGTTCAACCGCATCCTCGCCGTGGATCCGCTGGCCCGCCTCGCCCGGGTGCAATGCGGGGTCCGCAACCTCGCAATCTCCGAGGCGGCCGCGCCCTTCGGCCTTTATTACGCGCCGGATCCGAGCAGCCAGATCGCCTGCACCATCGGCGGCAATGTGGCCGAGAACTCCGGCGGCGTGCATTGCCTGAAATACGGGCTGACCTTGCACAACGTGCTGAAGGTCCGAGGCTTCACCGTCGAAGGCGAGCCAGTGGAATTCGGTGCCGAGGCGCTCGATGTGCCGGGCCTGGATCTGCTGAGCGTGGTGGTCGGTAGCGAAGGCATGCTGGCCATCATCACGGAAGTCGTGGTGCGGCTCACACCGAAGCCGCAACTGGCGCGCTGCATCATGGCCAGCTTCGACGACCTGCGGCGAGCCGGCGATGCGGTCGCCGCCATCATCGCGGCCGGCATCATCCCGGCGGGTCTGGAGATGATGGACAAGCCGATGACGGCCGCGGTGGAGGACTTCGTCCATGCCGGCTATGACCTGAACGCCGAGGCGATCCTGCTCTGCGAGAGCGACGGCACGCCGGAAGAGGTGGCCGAGGAGATCGACCGCATGATCGCGGTGTTGCGCGCCAGCGGCGCCACCGGCATCGAGGTCAGCGAGAACGAGGCGCAGCGGCTGCGGTTCTGGAGCGGCCGCAAGAACGCGTTCCCGGCCTCGGGCCGCATCAGCCCGGACTACATGTGCATGGACTCGACGATTCCGAGGAAGCGGCTGGCCGACATCCTGCTGGCCATCCAGGGGATGGAACAGAAGTACCAACTGCGCTGTGCGAATGTTTTTCATGCCGGCGACGGCAACCTGCATCCGCTCATCCTCTACGACGCCAACGATCCCGACCAACTGCATCGATGTGAGCAGTTCGGCGCGGACATCCTGGAGACCAGCGTGGCCATGGGCGGCACGGTCACCGGCGAGCACGGCGTGGGCGTCGAGAAGCTCAACAGCATGTGCGTCCAGTTCTCGCCCGAAGAGCGCGAACAGATGCTGGCCCTCAAGCGGGCCTTCGACCCGAACGGCTTGCTCAACCCTGGCAAGGTGATTCCCACCCTGCACCGCTGCGCCGAATACGGCCGCATGCACGTTCAGCGTGGCGTGCTGGCTTTCCCTGAACTGGAGCGTTTCTGATGACGTCATCCGAAGGTCTGGATGAACCTGTCGTGGCCGCGGCCACGCCCGCCAGCGTCGAGGGTCTGCCCCGGCAGGCCCTGGAGCGCTTGCGCGAACGCATCCGCAGCGGCGGACCGTTCTGCATCGAGGGCCACGGCAGCAAGGCGTTCTACGGCGGCGAGCCGCGCGGCGAGCCCTTGTCCACGCTCGATCTCAACGGCGTCTGCGCGTACGAGCCCAGCGAGCTCTATGTGACCGCGGCCGCCGGCACCCCGCTGGTCGAGCTGGAGGCGCTGCTCGCTCGCGAGGGTCAGCAACTGGCCTTCGAGCCGCCTCGCTTCTCCGGCAGCGAGCGGGGCCGCGGCACCGTGGGCGGCATGGTGGCGGCGGGGCTCTCCGGGCCGGCGCGTGCCACCTCCGGCGCGGTGCGGGACCATGTGCTGGGTTTGTCGATGCTCAACGGGCAGGGCGAACTCCTGCACTTCGGCGGCACGGTCATGAAGAACGTGGCGGGCTACGACGTGTCCCGGCTGATGGCGGGTGCGCTCGGCGTGCTGGGCCTGATCGTGCAGGTGTCGCTGAAGGTGTTGCCGCGCCCGGTCGCGACCTTGACCCTGCGTTTCGAGCTGCCTCAGGAACAGGCACTGCCGGAGCTCAACCGGTGGGGCGGCCAGCCGCTGCCGATCAGCGCCAGCGCATGGTGGGACGGCGCGCTGGTGCTGCGCTTGTCCGGTGCCGAGGCGGCGGTGCGCGCGGCGGCGCAGAAGCTGGGCGGAGATGTCATTCCCGAGGCGATGGCTGCGCCCTTCTGGGAGGGGCTGCGGGACCATGAGGACGAGTTCTTCACCGGCGCCCGCCGCGCGGTGCAGGGCGGCGCGTCGATGTGGCGCATCAGCGTTCCGGCGACGGCCCCACCGATGCCGCTGCACGGCGAGCAGTTGATCGAATGGGGCGGTGCCCAACGCTGGGTGGTCACGCCGATGGCGCCGGCGCAACTGCGCGAGATGGCGGCGGCCGTCGGCGGCCATGCGACCTTGTTCCGCGCCAATGACAAACAGGCGGGCGTCTTCGCGCCGCTACCGCCGACGCTGGCCCGCATCCACCGTGAATTGAAGACCCAGTTCGACCCCCGGGGCGTGTTCAATCCCGGCCGGCTCTGCGCCGAGTTCTGAGCGATTGCGCGACACCGACAACGCGCCTGCGTCCATTCCCGACCACCATGCACATCCAGTCCGTCCACATCGACAATTTCCGGCGATTCGAACGCTTCGACTGTGAGTTGGATCCTCGCCTCACCTTGCTGATGGGCGTGAATGGGGCCGGGAAGAGCTCGTTGCTCAAGGCGATCAGTCTGCCGATCGCTGGATTCATCGCTCGCGTGCTCGACACCCCCGCCCAACGGGCATCGCTTCACTTTGAGATGGATGATGTCCGGCAGATTCACCTTGCTGACCCTGCCGGTGAACTGTGGCGCACGCCTGTCCTGCCGTCTCTCGTGCGCATCGGTGTGGACGCGTTCGGAGCCAGCCATCAATTCACTCAAGAACATGACCCGCTCGGCGCCTTCTTTTCTGCCGAATTCGACCCTCACTATGCGCACGCGCTGGCGGGTAGTGCCGAGTTCAGTGGCGCTCGGTCCTGGTTCCAGCCAGGCAATGCGAGTGCCATCCCGTTATTCGCTCGCTTCGGCGCTCAGAACGTCCAAGGCAGTCCACGCGCCAACAGCCTGCAGAAACCCTTCGAGAACAAGCAGCAGATCTGGGAGCGGTTCTCGAATGACGAGGTGGACATCGGCGTCCTCGCCCAATGGTTCCAGTACAACGAGCTGCGCACCCTTCAGGAGGGAAAGCCGCCGCTGATCTACGCCGCAGTCAAGGGCAGCGTCCTCGCCTCGATGCATGCCAGCGACATCAAATACGTGGTGCGCGACAACCAGTTGATGGTGCTGCACGATGACCATGGCTGGCGCCCGTTCCATCAGCTCAGCGATGGTCAGAAGCGTCTTGCCGCCATCTACATGGAACTGGCGATCCGGGCGGCCACGCTGAACTCTCACCTGGGCGCGAACTGCGTGGCCGAGACGCCGGGGATTGTCCTGATCGATGAGCTGGACCTTCACCTGCACCCACAATGGCAGCGCTCCGTCATCGAGAACCTGCTCACCGTGTTCCCGAAGCTCCAGTTCATTGTGGCCTCGCATTCCCCCTTCCTCATCCAGGCGGCCTTGGAGCGGGGCGCGGTCATCGACATGGCCACCGGCCAACGGGCGACGACGGCCGACCACAGCATCGAAGACATTGCCGAGAACGTGATGGGCGTTGACCAGCCGCAACGCAGTCAGCGGTTCCTGGAAATGCGGCGGCTGGCGCAGGACTACCTGGAGCTCCTCGAGACGCCGGCCGCAACGCCCGAAGCAAAGGCCGCGCTGAAGGCGCGATTGGATCTGGCGCTGTCCGTGTTCGCCGACGATCCTGCGGCTGCGGCCTGGCTCAGCCAGCGTCGCGTGGTCAAAGGCCTGTGACCATGCGCGCCGTCGACAAGGGACCGCCACCCGTGCAAGCCGATGGCCAGCCTGTCGAGATGGCGTCCTACCAAGACGCCGCAGATCACCTGAAACGTCGCCTGGGCCGCTACTGCAGTTTCTGCGAGCGCCCCGTGCCGGTCGGCCTCGCTGTCGAGCATAAATGGCCGAGACTTCACTTTCCTGAGCTCGAGCGCGCCTGGGAGAACCTTCTGCTCGGCTGCATGAACTGCAACAGCCACAAGGGGACGCGCCATGTGGCGGTCGGCGGTGTCATGTTTCCGGACACGCACGACACATTCGCTGCCTTCGAATACATCGAGTCCGGACGTATCCGTCCCCGCCCCACCCTTGCGGACGCCGCGCCCGCCGCCGCCCTGCTGGATCTGGTCGGCCTGTCTCGTGAACCGCAACAGCTCTCGACGGCCGATCACCGCTGGGACGACCGGCTGGAGACCTGGGCACTCGCCTGCCAGAGCCGGGACGACCTGGCTGCAAACGACTCCCCCCTTGTGCGCGCGGCCATCCTCCGGACGGCCGTGGCTCGGGGCGGCTTTTCCATCTGGATGGCGGTCTTCGCGCATGACCCCGCCATGCGTCGTGCGCTTGCCCAGGCCTTCCCCGGCACCCGGCCGCTTCAATGCGCCGCCTGACCATGCAAACCCACCTCGCCCCCGAATTCCAAGGCACGCCCGAAGGCGAGACCGCCGAGGCCATCCTGCGCCGATGCGTGCATTGCGGCTTCTGCACCGCCACCTGTCCGACCTATCAATTGCTGGGCGATGAACTCGACGGTCCTCGCGGTCGCATCTATCTCATCAAGCAGGTGCTCGAAGGGGCCACGCCCACCCAGACCACCCAGCAACACCTGGACCGTTGCCTGACCTGTCGCAATTGCGAAAGCACCTGTCCGTCCGGCGTGCAGTACGGGCAACTGGTCGAGATCGGTCGGCGGGTGGTGGATGCCAAGGTGGGCCGCCCCCGCGGCGAGCGCCTGCAGCGCTGGCTGCTGAAGGAGGGCATGACCTCCGCGCTGTTTCAGCCCGCCCTGAGACTGGGCCAGGCCTTGCGCCCCTTCGTGCCGGCCGCGCTGAAGGACAAGGTCCCCGCCCGACCGCAGCCCCAGGCCTTCCAATGGCCGCAACGCCCCCATGCGCGCAAGGTGCTGATGCTGATGGGCTGCGTGCAGCCGGCCATGCTTCCCAACATCAACGCGGCCACCGCCCGCGTCCTGGACGCCGCAGGCATCCAGACCCTGGTGGCCGACGACGCCGGTTGCTGCGGCGCCATTCGCGCTCACCTGAACGATCACCACGGCGGCCTGGAGGACGCGCGTCGCAACATCGACGCCTGGTGGCCGATGGTGGAGGGACACAACCAGCCGGTCGAGGCGATCGTGATGAACGCCTCCGGCTGCGGCGTCCAGGTCAAGGACTACGGACGGCTGCTGGCCCACGACCCCGACTATGCGGAGAAGGCCGCACGCGTCTCCGCCATGACACGCGATCTGTGCGAATGGCTCCCGGCCCTGGTGCCGGCTTTGAAGCCGCAACTCCGGCCGAACCGGCCCACCCCTCGGTTGGCCTACCACCCGCCCTGCACGCTGCAGCACGGGCAGCAGATCCGGGGCGGCGTCGAATCCGTGATGCGGGAACTGGGATTCGAGATCGCCGTCTCGCCAGGCGAGAGCCACCTGTGCTGCGGATCGGCTGGCACCTATTCGGTCCTGCAGCCCTTGCTGTCCAAGCAGTTGCGCGAACGAAAGCTCGACGCACTCGCGCCGCTGCAGGCCGATGCCATCGTGTCGGGCAACATCGGCTGCATTCAACACCTGCAATCGGGCACCTCGACCCCGGTGCGGCATTGGATCGAAGTGTTGGACGACGCCCTCACGGCCTGACCCCTTGCTCAGCGCGGTGCGGGCAGCTCGCCCTCACATCGCCGCAGGACGCACCTCGGTGGGCGCCGCGCGCTGTCGGCAGCGCCAGACGGCGCACCTTACGGTGCCCATCACCCCGACGTTTCAGCGACGGTGTCGCTGGCCCTTCTGAACCGCAGCAAGCCGCAAGACCCGCCCCTCATTTCAGTCTGTGACCCCCTCGGCCAGCCAGTAATACCGCCTGATGACCGGGCCATGACGTGTCGACAACATCGCTTTGACGTCGCATCCACGCATCATTCAGCATCGAACCCCAGCGATCTTGCGCAAGAAGTCGCAGCTTTCAGACAGCTCTCCGGGCAAACCCGGGCATGAGCTTTGCCTGCGCGCCACACAATCGCGCTCAATAACAGGAGGGGAGCGCGCAAGCGATTCCAATCAGAAACGGAAGGGGCCGATTGCCGCGTGGTGATCGGCCCTTTTTCCATTGAGGCACCTGAATTGGCGGGCATCACCCAGCCCACGCCGCTGCCACGACCGGCCGAAAGTTGCCGCAGAAGATTCCCTTTCTTCGCGCCTGCGACACCTTGCGGCGTCCCGTTCACCTCACGTCGCACGACTGTGCGGCGCGCGAGCCGGGCGGCAAGGGAGGCGCGCCAGCCCGAGGACGGTGTCCGGACCGACAGGGAGATACTGCACCGTCACACGTTTTCGGCGCAACGCCCTCCCCGACCATGACCCTCACCCGCCGCACCTGGCTGCTGGTGCCCGTGCTCGCCGCGCTGGCCGCTTGCAGCCACACGCCGTCCGACGCCACCACGGACGCCGTCGCCGCCCCTCTGGCACCGACCACCGCCCCGGCGGCCAAACCACCCAAGCTGGTCGTCTTCATGGTGGTGGACGGCCTGCCGATCCGGCAGGTGCTGGGCTACCGGGACCAACTGCAGCCGGACGGTTTCCGTCGCTTCCTCGACCGCGGCACCTGGTTCGCCAACGCGTACTACGGCCACGGCTACACGGTGACGGCAGCGGGCCATTCCGTGATGCTCAGCGGCGCTTATCCGCAGCGCAGCAGCATCATCGGCAACGAGTGGCGCCATCCGGTCACCGGTGACGAGGTCTACAACACCGAGGACAGCCGCTACCAGTACATCGGCCACAAGACCGAGCCGCACGCCGGCACCAGCCCGGAAAACTACAAGGTCGAGACCGTCGGCGACGTGCTGCGCACGGTGCAGCCCGGCTCCAAGATGATCGGCATCTCCGGCAAGGATCGCGGCGCGATCCTTCCCTCCGGCCACAAGGGCACGGCCTACATGTACATGGGCTCGACCGGCCAGTTCGCGTCCACCACCTACTACATGCAAAAGCACCCGGCCTGGGTGGAGTCCTTCAACGCGGCCAAGCCCGCCGACCAATTCTTCGGCAAGGCCTGGACGCCGATGCTGCCCGAATCGGCCTACGCCCGCAGCGTCCCGGACGGCCAGCCCTGGCAGGCCAACAGCGGCAACGGCAACCGGCTGCCGGCAGTGCTGGGCGCCAACATGGACGGCCCGGGGCCGCGCTTCTACGGCAACATCCTGCCCTCGCCGTTCGGTGACGAACTGACCCTGGCCTTCGCCCGCGCCGCCGTCGAAGGCGAGCAACTGGGCGCCGACGACCAAACCGACATCCTTTCGGTCAGCCTGTCCAGCCATGACTATGTGAACCACGCGTTCGGGCCGGAATCGCGGCTCTCGCATGACCACTTCCTGCACCTGGACCGCCACCTGCAAAGCTGGTTCCAGTACCTGGACCAACGCATCGGCCGCGGCAACTACATCGCCGTGCTGACCGCCGACCATGGCTTCATGGACACCCCGGAATGGGCACGGGGCCAAGGCCGCGACGCCGGACGCATCAATCCCGCCCAGGTCGTTGGTTATGTGAACGCCGGACTCTCGAAACAATACGGCGAGGGCCGCTGGGTGCGCGGCTTCTCGGCCACCGGTCTGCAGTTCGACGAAGCGCTGATCCAGACCAAGGGCCTGCGCAACGACGATGTCTATGCCAAGGCGAAAGCCCTGGCCGAGGAGATCCCCGGCGTGCAGGTGGCTTTCACCCGCGCCCAACTGGCCGGCAACGACACCACCACCCCCTTCCTGGAACAGATGCGCAAGAGCTGGCACCCGGACGTGGCGGCACCGCTGCAACTGGTGCCCAAGCCCGGTTGGATGTTCGGCTCTCGCCTGATGGGGACCACCCACGGCTCGCCGCATGAATACGACACCCACGTTCCGCTGCTGACCTGGGGACCCGCCTGGGTCGGTCAAGGCGAAGTCGCCCAACGCGTGGAAGTGGCCGACCTGGCGCCGACACTCGCCCGGATTCTGGGAATCCCCGCACCCCGCCAGGCGCAGGGGAAACTGCTGCCGCTGCCAGCATCTGGGGTGGCTGCGGAGAAGAAGGCGCATTGATGCGGTGGTGCGGTGACGTTGTGATGCTGTGATGGTCTGATGCCGGGATGCACCGAGGCACTTAGGAACACTGCGCTCCCCCACCGCCCCCCACCTGCCCCCTCCGCGCTTGACCGCAGGAGCCGGTGCCACTCTCCGCTCAGACGCTCCGCATTCGCTCCAAGTGCCACCGGCTCCTACGGTCCCACACACCCAGCTCCTTCACGGACCCACGCACGCACACGGCAGCAGCACGATCGTCCTTAAGTGCGGTGCTACTGCTGCTGCGGTTGCTGTCGTTGCTGCTGCTATTGCTGCTGCTGTTGCTGTGCGGTGCGGTGCGGAGGCCGCGGGCATAACGCGCCATTGAGACGGCGGATTCGGCCATTCAACGCACTGGGCGACGGCTCGACACACTCGGGATCGACGATCGACATACGACTCCTGTAGGCTTTGCAGTTCTCATAAAAGATCAGGGAGACCGCCGTGTTTGGCTGGTTCGAAAAACTCGTCGATCCGTTTCCGACGACGCCCGCGCCGCAGCCACCGGCCGGTTTCTTCGCCTTCGTGTGGTCGTCCACCCGCGGCATGCGCCGGCTCATCCTGGTGCTGATCCTGCTCACCGCCGCCATCGGCGCCTTCGAGGCGCTGCTGTTCTCGATGCTGGGCTCAGTGGTGGACTGGCTCAGCGCCGTGCCCGCCGATCAGTGGTGGACCACGCAGAAGTCCAAGCTGCTGATGCTGGCCGGCATCCTGCTGGCCAGCCCGCTGCTGATCGCCCTGCAAGGCATGAGCAAGTACCAGGGCCTGTCCAGCAACTTCCCGATGCGGCTGCGCTGGAATTTCCATCGCCACCTGCTCGCCCAGAGCCTGAGCTTCTATCAGGACGAGTTCGCCGGCCGCGTCTCCGCCAAGCTGATGCAGACCGCCCTGGCAGTCCGCGACTGCGTGCTGATCGTCACCGACATCCTGGTCTTCATCACCATCTACTTCGTCACCATGCTGGGCGTGGTGGGCAGCTTCGACGCGACGCTGCTGCTGCCCTTCCTCGGATGGCTGGCCTGCTATGTGCTGGCGCTGACCTTCTTCGTGCCGCGCCTGGGCAAGGCCGCCGCCGCACAGGCCGATGCCCGCAGCCTGATGACCGGCCGGGTGACCGACGCCTACACCAACATCAGCACCGTCAAGCTGTTCTCCCACAGCCAGCGCGAGGCCGGCTTCGCCAGCAGTGCGATGAAGGACTTCCTGGCCACCGCCTACCGGCAGATGCGCCTGATCAGCGGCTTCGAGATCGTCAACCATGCCCTGTCGATGGGCCTGATCGCGGCCACCGCCGGCATGACGCTGTGGCTGTGGACCCAGGGCCAGGTCGGCATCGGCGCCGTCGCCGCGGCCACCGCGATGGCGCTGCGGCTCAACGGCATCTCGCACTGGATCATGTGGGAGATGGCCAGCCTGTTCGAGAACATCGGCACGGTGCAGGACGGCATCACGACACTGGCTCGCCCGATCGAGATCCGGGATGCGCCCGACGCGCAACCGCTCACCGTCTCCCGCGGTGAACTCCGCTTCGAGCAGGTCAACTTCAGCTACGGCGGCAAGAAACCGGTGCTGCACGACCTGACCCTGCAGATCCACCCCGGCGAGAAGATCGGCGTGGTCGGTCGCTCCGGCGCCGGCAAATCGACACTGCTCAACCTGCTGCTGCGCTTCTACGACATCGACAGCGGCCGGGTGCTGATCGACGGCCAAGACATCGCCCGCGTGACCCAGGACAGCCTGCGCGCCCAGGTCGGCATGGTCACCCAAGACACCAGCCTGCTGCACCGCTCGGTGCGCGACAACCTGATGTACGGTCGCCCGGACGCCACCGAAGCCGCCATGCGCGCCGCCGCCGAACGCGCCGAAGCCGTTGATTTCATCGATGGCTTGACCGACGCCAAGGGCCGCAAGGCCTATGACGCCCATGTCGGCGAGCGCGGTGTGAAGCTCTCCGGCGGCCAGCGTCAACGCATCGCCATCGCCCGGGTAATGCTCAAGGACGCCCCGATCCTGCTGCTGGACGAGGCCACCAGCGCGCTGGATTCGGAAGTCGAGTCCGCCATCCAGCGCAGCCTCTACCGGTTGATGGAGGGCAAGACGGTGGTGGCCATCGCCCACCGGCTGTCGACCATCGCCGCCATGGACCGGCTGATCGTGATGGACCAGGGCCGCATCGTCGAGCAAGGGGATCACGCGTCCCTGCTGGCCCAGGGTGGTCTGTACGCCAAGCTGTGGGCCCACCAGAGCGGCGGCTTCCTGGTCGAGGATGAACTGGACGCGGCGTCCCCGGGCAGCGACCTTGATCCCGATGCGGTCGACGCCGCGTCGCCGGCCACGCACCGCGCAGCCGCCGGCGACCGGCCCCCGCGATCAGGGGAACACCACGACACGGATCGCGACATCGTCCACGCCGACCGCGACTGAGTACCGCCACCACGCCCCGGCACCCTTGGCACCTCGGCGCCGGGGGCCGAAGATGCGCCCCAAATGATGTGGGGACCGGATTCCGTGGTGAAACGCGATATTCAAGCCTTTGTGGATGGGCCGTTCCGGCCGCACGGGCGAATCGAGGTGTGGCGCGAAGGCGCGATGGTGAGATCCCGGGCCGAGGGCCCGTTCAATCGGGAAGCCGTGCTTGGCCTGGGCCGCGCCATGGACGACCTGCTGACGGTGGATCCCCCACCGGCGCGCTTCATCGACCTGGCGGAACTGAGCGTCAGCATGATCGCCTCGCCCGACGCGATGCAGGAGCTCGATCGTTTCCTGGGCGAGATTGCCCAGCACCGGGCGCCGCCGGTCGCGGTGGCCTATGTGGTGGGGGCCGACGTGGAGGGGCGGGCGCTCATGCTGCCGCTCTACCACGCCCTGTACCGCAAACATGGACGCCGCTTCCAGGTCTTCCTCAACCTGGAGGACGCGCTGGGCTGGTTGAACGCGCAGCTGAATGACGTATCCATCGAAGACAAAGTGTGAGCAAGCGCAAACTTATCCTCTGATGAAAGGATGCCGTACGCCACCCGTTCAAGGGGGGCATGGCGCTGGTCGGCAACGGCCCGGTATGAAACACTCCCATCGCAGGTCGGATCTCATCCGATCGGCTTGAGCGTCCGCCCCTTTCTGGGGCCCGTGCATCACGAAAGCTGAGTTTATGGACCACCGCAGCGAAACCCAACAGCCGTCCGAGCCGACCCCGCAAGTCGGCGCCGTGGTATCGCAGCGACGTCGCCGGTTCATTCAGGCGGGGGTGGTGCCGGTGGGACTGACGCTGGCCAGCCGGCCGGTGATGGCCTGGCATTGCAACACCACCTCGGCCTGGGGCTCGGCCGTCCTGCGCAATGGCGGCGCCAGCGTGCAGGCCCGTGCGGAAGCCGCCGTGCTGAACAACACCGAATGCTGGACCATCAGCAACTGGGCCAGCAACAGCATCCGCTCGCAGGTCTCGAGTACCGCCCCGTGGGCCTATGTGGTCGCGCGCTGGTACTCCGGCAAGTCCGTCACCCATGCGCAGAACAAGCTGACGGTCGACAAGCTCTACCCCGGCACGCTCAAGAACGTGGCCTCCAACACCAACGTCTACCAACTGCTGAAGACCGATCCCGGCGGTTGGGGCTCGATGATGCTGGTGGCGCGGCTCAACACCCTGTTCGCCGGCCATCGCGTGGCGGAATGCGTGCTGTCCAACGGTCAGGACATGCTGTTGACGATGGCCTCCCAAGGCCCGAACGCCTTCCGGCCCAGCAATTCCACCGGCAGCCCCTGGACCGAAGCGGAAATCCGCCGCTATCTCTCAGAGAACTACCTCGTGCGGGCCTGACACGCCCCGCGACGTGTGGCGCTGCCGCCATCGACTCCATGACGTGCTGTTGGCCTGGGAGGGCGAACAGCACGCTGTCTTTTTCGACCCGGTCGGCGGCGACACCCACCTGATCGCTGCGCTCGGCGCCCAACTGGCCGAATGGCTGGCCGCCGAGCCGCTGGACCGCGATCAACTGCGGCATCGCCTGGCGCATGACATCGACTGGGACCAGCCGCCCACGCCCGACGCCCTGGACGATCTGCTGGACCTGCATCTGAACCGCCTCATCGACATCCGTCTGCTGGCGGAGGAGCCGCGGGCTTGAGAGTCGGTCAGGTCGAGCGCGGCGAGCTTCGTCAGCGCCTGCGCCGTGACGGCGTGGCGCTTCGCCTGTCGCCCTTCACCGTGCGGGTGCGGTCCGACCTGCCGCACCTGGCCGACGACATCGCCGCCATGTACCGCGACTTCGACCTGCTGGAGCCGGGTGAGTTCGTCGACTTCCATGTCGCCGTGCTGCGCAGCTCGCACTGGCTCAGCCGCTGGCAAGGCAAGGCCGAGTTCTGGTTCGATGGCCAGCGCTCCTTCACCCCGCTGCCGGCCGCCCAGGCGCTGGCGATGCTGGAGTGGGGCATCAACTGGTGCATCGCCGCGCATGCCCATCAGTTCCTGCTGATCCATGCCGCCGTGCTGGAACGCGACGGCCGCGCGCTGCTCATGCCCGCGCCGCCCGGCTCCGGCAAGAGCACCTTGTGTGCGGCCCTGGCGCACCGGGGCTGGCGGCTGCTCTCCGACGAACTGGGACTGCTGGACCTCGACACCGGCCGGGTCCACGGCATGGCCCGCCCGATCAACCTGAAGAACGCGTCCATCCCGCTGATGCGCGCCTTCGCGCCGCAGGCGCTGTTCAGTGCCTCGATGCCCAACACCAGCAAGGGCACCGTGGCCCTGGTGCGCGCGCCGGACGAGGCCATCGCCCGCCGGCACGAACCGGCCCAACCCGCCTGGGTGGTGCTGCCCGCGTGGCGCGCCGACGCCCCGACCCGGCTCACACCGATCGAACGCGCCCGCGCCTTCATGGACCTGGCCGAACAGTCCTTCAACTACGACCTGCACGGCCAGGCCGGCTTCCAGGCCCTGGGCCGCTTGGTCAACGACTGCCAGTGCTTCCAGTTCGAATACAGCCGGCTGGATGAAGCCGTGGCTCACTTCGAGTCGCTGACCGAGGCGCAGCCATGAGCGGCCCTTCCCGCACCCCGCCGGCGACGCCCCGCGACAGGGTCGACGACATGGCCCAGGACAGCGCCGAGCGGCCGCTGCTGGTGCGCGTGCTGTTGAACCCGGCGGCCGCGGTGGACCTCTCCCCGGCCGCCTGGGACCTGCTGCTGCGCCAGGCCCGGCGCGCCAATCTGGCGGGCCGCTTGGCGCGCCAGATGGCGGACGGCGGATGGCTGGACCAGTTGCCCGCGCCGGTACAGCCCCACCTGCGCGCCGCCTTGCTGCTGTCGAGGCGACAAGCCCAGATGCTGGGCCGGGAGGTGGACCTGCTGCGCGAGACACTGGCCGATCTGCCGGGGCCGCTGATCCTGCTCAAGGGCGCCGCCTACGCCCTGGGCGGCCATTCACCGGCGCCGGGCCGGATGTTCAGCGACATCGACCTCCTGCTGCCGCCCGACCAACTGGCCCGCGCCGAAACCACGCTGCTGGTGCAGGGCTGGGCCTTCGACGACCTGGACCGTTACGACCAGCGCTACTACCGCCAATGGATGCACGAGCTGCCACCGCTGCACCACAAGCGCCGCGGCACCTCGCTGGACCTGCATCACACCCTGCTGCCGCCGACCGCCCGCACCCCGCTCAACAGCCGCGCGCTGTTCGACGCGCCCCGCGAACTGCCCGGCCGGCCCGGCGTGTTCGTGCTGCCGCCGGAGGACATGCTGCTGCACAGCGCCGCCCATCTGTTCCACGAAGGCGAGCTGCCCAACGGCCTGCGCGACCTGTTCGACCTGGATGCGCTGCTGCGCGAGTTCGGCGCGATCGACGGTTTCTGGACCCGGCTGCTGGCGCGCTCCGCCCACATCGGCCTGAATCGGCCCCTCGCCCTGGCGCTGCGCTACACCCGTCGATGGCTGGACACGCCCTTCCCCGACGCGCTGCTCGAGCAGCTCCCGACACCTTCCACCTGGCGCCAAAGGGTGCTGGACGCCTGCTACCGCCGCGCCCTGCGACCGGCGCATGAGAGCTGCCGACTCCCCGGCCACGACCTCGCCGCGCTGGCGCTCTATGTGCGCTCGCACTGGCTGCGCATGCCGCTGCCGCTGCTGGCGCGCCATCTGGTGCGAAAAGGCTGGGCGCGGCTGACCGAGTCCCCGCAGACGCCGGACGCGCCGGCCGCCCCCACCGCGCCCCCCACGCAACCGCCCGTACTGACCGCGGATGCGGATCACCAGCCTCACTGACCGAGTGGATGGGGCCGGCCAGACGCGCCTTGTGCCGGGGTCATCGCGTGAAGACGCGTTGGGCTGAATCAGGCCGCGCCACGCCGCGCCGCATTACGCCGCGTCAGGTGCGTTAGGCGCGTTAGCGCGTTAGGCGCGCCAGGCCGATGGGAGCCGATGGGGGCAGATTGAGGCCGCGTCAGGCCGGTGCGAGCCAAGACGTCCTCAGCCGCCGCCACCCCAGGCGCGGCCTTTGCCGACACGGTCGAGACCATCGCTTATGCTCCCGGCCATGAACCGACCCAAGCCTTTTTCGATGATCCGCGAGTTCCACCTCGCCGATTGGTTCACCCTGGGCAACGCCTTCTGCGGGATTGGCGCGCTGTTCTCGGTGATGACCTATCTGCAGAACCGCGAGTTGCTGCATCTGTATTACGCCTGCGCGCTGATTCCCGCCGCGCTGGTCTTCGATGTGCTGGACGGCCGCATCGCCCGCTGGCGTCAGAAGAGCTCGGCCATGGGCCGCGAGCTGGATTCGCTGGCCGACATCATCTCCTTCGGCGTCGCCCCGGCGGTCATCGCCTACGGCTGCGGCATGCAGGGGCTGTGGGACCGGATCATCCTGGGCTTCTTCGTCGCCGCAGGCGTGTCGCGTCTGGCGCGCTACAACATCACCGCCGAGCAGTTGAGCTCCGGCGGCGACAAGGTGAAGTACTTCGAGGGCACACCGATCCCGACCTCGCTGCTGCTGGTCATCGTGCTGTGGGTCGCTGCTGTCCAAGGCGCCATCGGTGACGCGCTGTGGGGCGGCGCGCTGCGTTTCGGTGGCTTCACGTTGCACCCGCTGGTGCTGATGTTCGCCGTGTCCGGCTCGCTGATGATCAGCCGGATCCGCATTCCCAAGCTCTGAACCGGCACCACAAGGCTCGCCGGCCTGGACGGCCATGCGAGCCTCTCCGCACGCCTCCCCCGCCCGCGTTCTGGTGGCGCGGGTCGGGGAACGCGGATCGGGGAACGCGGGAAGACGGGACCGCCTCCTACCGCGAAGGCGACTTCAACAGCAGCGCCTGTGACGGCCGCAGCGGCTTGAGCAAGGGCCTGTCCGCGCCCTCCGGCTGCGCGGAGGCACTGCGCACCGAGAGCGCGGTGGCCGTCGCCGGACACTGGCCCTCGGCACGGAAATGCAAGGCGGCGGCCAGCAACCCCTCGGCCGGATCGCCCAGCGCATGGGTCAGGTCATCCGGCACCACGCAGCCGGGCAGCCCCGCAGGTCCCTGCGCCGCGGGAGCGAACCCATCGGCGTAATCCCCGAAACCCTTGGCATTCGACGTCTGTCGGTCGATGGCATGAGTGGTGTAGCCGCAATGAGGCACGGCTTCGAAGCCGTAGGGCTTGCCACACGTGGTCTGGCCCACCTGGATCACCTCCACATCGACACCGCGCAGCCCGTTGATCAGCAATTCGCTGGCGGAGCAGGTGCCCGGACCGGTGAGCACGAACACCCGCGACAGGGACAGACTGGGCAAGGGCCGCTGATCGGTGCAGCCGATCATGTCCGGCCCCGGATGGCAGGAGACCGGCAAGAACGGCAGCTCCGACGAGGTGCCGACGCGTCGTTCGTTCAACCGGTCCGCATTGAAGAGCTTGCCCTCGGTCGACGGCCCCGTGACCATGTAGGCCAGTTGGGCGGCGATGTAGCCCAAGCCGCCGCCGTTGTAGCGCAGGTCGATGACCAGGTCACGCACCTGGCTGGTCTGGAACTGCGTCATCGCCGCAGCCAGGGCATCCTCCGCCGGCAGGGTGAACTCGCTGAACAGCAGATAACCCACCGGACCCGAGCTGCCACCAGGCAGCACCCTGGCCAGCGGCACCGGCGGCGAATGCTGAACCTGGTTCGTCAGCCGGAGCTCGCGGGTGACCTCACCCCGGCGCAGCACCCAGGTGACGGTCTCGCCCACGGCGGCCGTCCGGGCCAGGCGGCCCAAGGTCTGCATCTCCGCCTCGGTGGCGGTGGCAAGGGTGATGCCGTTGACGCTGACCACCTCGTCGCCGCGCTGGACACCCGCCGCCGCCGCCGGGCTGCCCGCATCGACCGTCAGCACCCACATGCGCCGGGGTGATCCGGCCACCTGCGACGCCGCAATGCCGACACCCACGCGCTCGCCCTGGCTGGCTGCGGTGGCCTCGCGGGTGGTCTCGCGAAAGCTGTATTTGTCCTGGGAACCAGCGGGGTGCACCAGGTCCTCGAACCAGCGGTCCATCGCCGTTTCATAGTCCAGCCCGGTGTAGCGGGCGGCGGTAGCGTCCAGCACCGGCAACTCGCCGCGCCAGAGATAGCGCTCATTGAGCATCGCCCTCAGCCACATCCGCTCCTGCAAGGGCGAACCGGATCGGAGTGCCGCAGGCGCCTCCGGGTTGTCCGCGGCGCACGCGTCTGCGTAGATGTCGCTGGGAAGGATCACGGCTTCCGCCTGCGGACTGTTGCGGTGGTCGTCGGATTTGCCGCCACAAGCGCCAAGGGCGGCCATGAGCAAGGTCACGGCCGCCCTTGTCAGGACGGGGGGCACGGCGAAAGACATGAGGCCTCCTGGCAGTGAACGGGCACCCCGAAGGGGGCGCCATCACGCCATGAGTACGGTGTCGGCCGAAACGGTGCTGTCGATCAGTGGCGTCCGCCGTCGATCCGGTTGGTGCGGGCAGCCAGTTTCTGCAGCTTGAGTTCCACACTCGCACCGCTCAGCGAGGCGGCCTGAGCGCGGGCGTCGGGGCCGGCGTCGGCGGCCTGCGCCGGGCAGGTGCTGCTCGTGCGGTACTGCAGCGCGGCGGCCAGCATGCCCTCGCCCTGATCGCCGAGCTGACGCGTGAAGTCGTCACGCACCGCGCAACCCTTCACACCGGTCGTGCCGCTGCCGCCGGGCACGAAACCGTCGGCATACTCGCCGAAGCCCTTGTTGTTGGTGCCCACGAACTCGATCGGGAAGTAGCTGTAACCGCAGTTGTCCTTGGCGGTGAAGCCATAAGGCTTGCCGCAGGTCGTGCCGCCGATCAGCACCACCTCGACATCCACCCCGCGCAGCCCGTTGATCAGCGCCTCGCTGGCCGAGCAGGTGCCGCTTTGCGCCAGCACGAAGACACGGCGCAGGTTCAGCGTCGGCAGCGGCGCCTGCTGGGAACAGGTGCCGGACGAGGTGAGTCCGCAGGAGCTGGTGTAGAACGGGGTGCGGGCGTCGCTGCTGTTGGTGTCGGCCGAACGGCGGCTGTTGTAGCGCAGCTGCTCGAAGGTCTTGCCGCTGGTCGGGCCGGCGCCGGCAATCATGTAGGCCAGTTCGCTGGCGATGAACAGGTAGCCGCCACCGTTGTAGCGCATGTCCAGCACCAGGTCGGTCACATTGCGGTTCTTGAAGTCCTGGATCGCAGCAATGAGCTGGGCCTCGGCCGGCGCGATGTGGTCATTGAAGACCATGTAGCCCACCGACGCCCCGTCTGCGGCCGTCAGCACCTGGCGCTGCAGCACCGGGGTCTTGGTGACCGAGGCGGACACCATCGTCACATTGCGGGTGGTGCCGATGTTGCTCGTCAGCACGAAGCTGTGGCTGCTGCCGTTGACCGACGGGAACAGTGCCGCATTCAGCGTGTCCACGCCCGCGGAGGTCGCCACATCGGCGGTCGCGCCGTCGGCACTCACCAACACGTCACCGCGCTGCACCCCGGCGTTGGCGGCCGCGCTGCCCGGCTCCACATAGGCCACGCGGATGTTGCGCGGCGGCGTGGTGGACGCCAGCGACCATTCGATGCCGTAACCCACCGCCACACCGGAACCCGACAGGTCGTTCCACTCGCGGGTGCTCATGGTGAAGCTGAACTGGTCGCGGCGCTTGCCGCTGGCCGTGGTGGCCGGCGTGAGCAAGGCATCGAAATAGGCCGAGAGCGCCAGGCCCACATCGCTGCCGCTGTAGGCGGCCGCATCCGCGCTGACGGTGGGCACCTCGTCGCGCCAGAGATAGGCCTCGTCCATGTAGGAGCGGACCCAGTTCTTCTCGACCGACAGGCTGCCGGTGCGCAGATTGGAAGCGGCTTCGGTGTTGCCCGGTGCGCAACGTTGTGCATAGGTGCTGCTGGCGCCCAAGGCGCCCGGCGTGCCACCGGAGCCGCCACTGCCCGTGCCGCCACCGCCGCTGCCACTTCCACTGCCACTGCCCACCACCGGATCACCGGCCGGGCCACCGCCGCCACCGCAGGCTTGCAGCAACAGGACACTGATCGCGCCGACCACGGCCAGACGCGCGCTACGCAAGATTGCCGACTTCCTCATTGACGCTCACTCCCTCGTTGCGCCGCCATCTTGTCGTAGCGGACACATTTGATTACCAGTTGAAAACCGCATGAGCGCGATTTATAGCGGGAAACCGGCGCGCAGGTGTGGCTCAACGCAGCGCTTCCACCTTCAGGGTGATCGGGATTGATGCGTCCTCGCCACTGATCAGGAGGGTCAGGCCTCGCCAGCGCGGCAGGTCGCGAAATTCGAGCGTCTCGCCGGCGTTCAACCAGTGGTCCTGCGGCCAGCCGGGGCGAGTGATCCACACCCGGCCGCGCTCCACCTGAAGCCGGGTCGGCCGATGCAGGCGGAGCGACACCGTGCGCCCGTCCTCAGGCAGCTGCAGGCGACGCGCCCCATCGGCCGCCGCCACACCCTCTGTGCGCTGATCGCGCAGTTCCGGTGCCGTGGAGATCGGCGGACGCGCCGCAGCAGGGGCGGCGGGCGGAGACAGAGGCAGGGTCGTGTTCATGGCCTTGACGATAGGCAGCCGGCTGCCAGGCGGCCATCCACAGTGATCCACGGACACGCCAGGCACAGCCGCGCACCGGCGCCCTCTGTGCTGGCCGATTTGGCGGCCATCTGTACTGGTGGTCGTCGGTGGACAACACACAGAATCAAGCCATGGAAAAGCCGCAGTTGCCGCTGTACATGCAGCTCGCCGATCGAATGGCCCGTTCGGTGCGGGCCGGCACGCTCAAGCGCGGCGAGCGTTTGCCCTCGGTACGCGACCTGGCGGGGCAGCACGGCGTGTCGCTGTCCACCGCGGTGCAGGCCTACCGGTGGTTGGAGGACGCGCGGCTGATCGAGGCCCGACCCCGCTCCGGCTATTTCGTGGCGGCCCGTCCGCCGCGCCTGCCGGAACCGCAGGTCTCGCGTCCCGATCCCGCCTCCCGCATGGTGCAACTGGACCAACTGGGCACGCAGGTGATGACGCTGTCGCAAGACCCGTCCTTCGTGTCGTTCGGCGCGGCCTGCCCCGGTCCGGGCCTGTTCGATCAGGATCGCGTGCGCCGCGCCATGGCGCGGGCGGTGATGCGCCACCGCGATCTGCTGTGCACCTATCCACTGGGCCCGGGCATGGAGGAGGCACGTCGCGCGGTGGCGCGTCATGCGCTGGGTCTGGGCTGCGTGCTGCAGCCCGACGAGGTGGTGATGACCAACAGCTGCCTGGAGGCGATCAGCCTGTGCCTGCGCAGCGTCTGCAAGCCGGGCGATGTGGTGGCGCTGGAGTCGCCCACCTACTACGGCTTCCTGGAGATCCTGCAGAGCCTGCACCTGCGCGCCCTGGAGATCCCGACCCATCCGCGCCACGGCATGTCGCTGGAGGCCTTGCAACTCGCGCTCGAGACCCAGCCGGTGAAGGCGGTGCTGTCGGTGCCGACACTGTCCAATCCGCTCGGCGCCAGCATGCCGGTGGCCGACCGGCGCCGGCTGGCCGCGATGGTGGCGCACCATGACATCGCGCTGATCGAGGATGTGCTCTACAACGACCTCTGCGAGCAGGAGGACAAGCGCCGTGCAGTGAAGTCCTTCGACACCACCGGGCACGTGATGATCTGCGGCTCCTTCTCCAAGACCATCGCGCCGGGACTTCGGCTGGGCTGGGTAGAGGCCGGCCGTTGGGGACAGGCTTTGCGCCGGACCAAGGCGGCGCAGTCCGGCGGCCAGTCCGGCGTGATCGAGCTGGCGCTGGCCGACCTGCTCACCCAGGCGGGTGGCGGCGCGGCGCTGCGGCAACTGCGCGCCACCATCGCCACCCGGGTGGATGAGGCACGCCAGCTGATCTCGGAGAGCTTTCCGCGCGGCACCCGAGTGTCGGATCCCGCAGGCGGCTTCATCCTCTGGCTGGAACTGCCCGAACCGGTGGACTCCGCCCTGCTCTACGAAGCCTGCCTGGCCGAGCGGATCGTCATTGCGCCGGGACTGATGTTCTCGGCCAGCCCGCGCTTTCGCCATTGCATCCGGCTCGGCGTGGGCGGCCAGTGGCAGGAAGCGCAGCGCGAGGCATTGCGCCGCGTCGGTCGACTCGCCCAGCAGCTGTTGCGGCACGGCGAACGGGCGGCATGACCGTCCCCGCGATGGGCTCGGTCCATGCGTTCGCTGCGTTCGCTGCGTGCGCTGCGTGCGCTGCGTGCGCTGCGTGCGCTGCGTGCGCTCAGTTTGCTGCGGTCGGTGTGATCAGGTGGATCACTCGGATCAGTTCGGTCACTGCGAACACGGCGATCAAGGCGATCAAGGCGACCACGTCGATCACACCGATCACGTCGATCAGCCTTGCTCCCATTCATCGCCGGCGGCCAGGCCCTTGGGCGACTTCAAGCGCCGGGTGGCCTCCTCATCGTCCAGCAGCCGGGCGCGCCACCAATCGGTGGTGACCGCCTTGATGAGGTACGTATGGTGAGCGGCCAAGGTCTGCGGCGCCTGTTCCCGCTGACGTCCCAGCAACCGCTGGCCGAAGCCCGCGCCGCGTTCGCCGCCACCGCCGAACGTCATGTGATCGGCACCCTCCAGCCACAGCTGCGCTTTGGCCCCCGCGGGCAGCGCGGTATAGACCGCGCGCCGGTAGTCCCCCGTGCGCTCCTGGCCCAGCGGGTTGCCGTCCAGGCTGCCGGTCAGACACAGCATTGGACGGGTGATGCCCTTGAGGCCACCGCTGAAGAGGCCCGCTGCGGGGCTGAAGGCGGCAAAGGCCTTGAAATGGGATTCAGTCAGATCCGGCGCGCTGGCGACCTGGAAGTCCCGGCCGGCCACGGCCAGCGTGGTCTGGGCGCCGAAGGAGTGTCCGGACATGCCCAGCGCGTCCGGCCGCACGCGACGCCAAGGCCCCTCGCCCAGCTGCTGCAGCCGCAGCAGTTCCGACACCGCGAACTGCACATCCTGGCCGCGCGCCATCAGTTGCTCGGCGCTGGCCGCGGCCTTCACGCCTCGCGGGCCGCTGGCCCAGATCGCGCGGTCGCTGCCCGCATGCTGCAGATGCAGTGTCGCCATGCCGGCGTCTGCCCAGGCCTGCGCCCATTCGGTTCCACCGTCCAGGCTGCCGCCCAGGCCGTGCGAGAACACCACCAGCGCGACCGGCTGATCCCCGCCCGGCATGCGCAGTCGCCACGGGATCTCGCGCGAGCGCTGGGGATCACGCCAGCTGCCTTGTTGCACGGTGCTGCCCGACGCCGGGTCTGCGCCGGCAGCCGCGCGACCGTCGCGAGCGGCACCGCGTGGGCCGCGCGTGTCATTCGTCGCTGTGGCGGCGAAGGCGGGTGCGGTGGCCGCCGTGCTCAAGAAGGCGGCCGATCCAGCCATCAGGAGTTCGCGTCGTGTCTTGTCCATGCGGGGATTGTGCAAAGCCGGCGTGCGACCGACCGGCTCATTGACCTGCGTTTACCTGCACGGCGCCGACATTGGTCGGCGGCACCGGCTTGAGCCGCAGGGCCCAGCTCACACCCGCAATCAGCAGACCCGCCCCGATCACCGTCAGCGGCGCCGGCCAGCCGCCCCGATGCCACTGTCCGTAGACCAGCGCGGACAGCGTCTCGAAGACGATCAATTGACCGGCGAGGGTGGTGGGCAGCCGCTGACTGGCCTCGTTCCAGCACATCGTGCCCAACCAGGATGCAAACAGGCCGACGGCCAACATCAGCCCGACGAAGGCCCAGGGCCGGGAGCCCAGGGGGAAGTCGAACCCCGGCGGCAGCGCAGACAGGCCCAGGCCCTGCGCAGCGGCCATCAGCGCATAGGCCAGCACGGCCATCGGCAGGGTGACCAAGCCCTGGGCGGTGGCCCAGGCGCGCGGCGGTCGATCCGCATGGGCGCGGAGCCAATCGGCGTTGCGGATCGGATACCAAGTCCAGCAAGCGAGCGCAATCAAGGCCAGCCCAGCCCCCTGCAGATAGCGCCCGAGCTCGCCCTCCCCCAGCCCCGTCTGCTCGACACGGTTCACGCAGCCGATGCCCGCGGCGATCAGCAGCAGCGGCGGCGCCAGTTGCCGCCAGCGGAAATGGCCATCGCGGGCGGCATTGCGCTGATTGGCGCAGACCGCAATGACCACCGGCAGCGTGCCGATGATCATGGTGGGCAGGGGACCGCCGGCCCGCTGGATCGCGGCGGACAGGGTCAGGTAATAGAGGAAGTTGCCGATCGCGCTGAGCCGGCAGGCCGTCCACCAATCCTCGCGGGTCAGCCGCGCCAGTTCGCGGCGGTCGATCAGCGCCAGTGGCAGCGCAATCAGACCAAAGGCGAGGTAGCGCCCCGCCGTGAGCAGCACGGCGGGGTAATCGGGCAGCAACAGCGGCGCGACGAACACCAGCCCCCACATCAGGCCGGCGGCCAGCGCAAACATCAGTCCAGACAGCATGGGCGCAGTGTCGCCGCGTCTCAGCGTCGCGGTCTTGTACCCAGTTGCTGCTGGTAGCGGGACGGCGTCACCCCGTAGCGCCGCGCAAAGCTGCGGGTCAGATGCGCCTGATCGGCCAGGCCGACCGCGGCCGCGACCTCGGCAGGCGGCTCGCCGCTCGCCAGCAAACGCTTGGCTTCGAACAGCCGCAGCGCCATCAGCGCCTGCTGGGGCGTCGCGTGCTGATGGGCCTTGAAGCTGCGCAGGAAGTGGAAGGGGCTGAGGCCGGCGACGGCCGCCAGCTGCTCGGTGTCCAGGCGCCGGTCCAGATGGCTGCGCATGAAGTCGAGCACGGTGTCAAAACGAGGGGCCGCGCCGTCGGGCCGCTGCGGCGCCCGGTGGGCGTGGCGGCTCAGCCCCTGCACCAGCGCCAGCAAGGCGCTGTCGAAGGCCAGCGGTTCGCGGGCCTGCCAGAGTGCTGCAATCAAGGTCGCGGCGCGGGTGGCCGCCTCGGCGTCATGCGCCACGGCGGCATCGAATCGCCAGGTCGGTCCGCCATAGAGATCCGCCAGCAGCGCTTCATCCAGATAGACCATGCGATAGGCCCAGGCGTGGTCGGTGGCGGCTTCGCCGGTGTGGATGTCCTCGGGATTCATCAGCATCAGCGTGGCCCGAGGCGCCAGGTGCTCACCGCCACGCCACCGGAAGCGCCCCACACCGTCGGTGATCGCGCCCAAGCCATAGGCCTCATGGAGATGCGGCTCGAAGCTGTGCTTCAGGATCTGCGCGTGATAGAGCTCCACACCGTCGCGATGGGCGGGGCGTCGGTATTGCGCCTGATCCTCGGCATGAACGAAGGCCTTGAGCATGCCCCCAGTCTAGAGGAACGCGCCGCCGGGCCGGGCCGAGCGGCGAGACCGATCAGGCCGCGTCGGTCGACGGCTGAGCCGCCAAGGCCGCCGGCGGCAAGCCGGCGACGGCGCGGGCCCACATGCGCTCATAGAGCGCCTCGAGATCGCGAGCAAAGGTCGTCGAGTCGATCCAGGGCCGGATCGTCGGCCGAGGGCCGTTCGCCAACGCGCAGACGCGCGCCACGAACTCATCCGGCGTGCCGCAGACCAGTTCGGGCAGGCCGGCCGCCGTCAGCACGCTTTCCGCCACGCGGGAGCCGAAACCGTCCCCGCGCAGCGAGACCACGGGCACGCCGGAGGCGAGCGCATCGCTGGTCGTGGTGTGACCGTTGTAGGGCCAGGTGTCCAGCGCCAGGTCCGCTGCCGCCAGCCGATGGCCATGCTCGGCCATGCCGACGGGCGGCATGAACACGATCCGATCCGGCGCCACACCGCGCCGCTGCGCTTCGGCGCGCAACTGCGCATCGGCCTGTTCACCGCCGCTGAGCTGCCACAGCAGCGCCTGCGGCAAGCGATGCAGCACCGCCATCCAGACATCGAACACCCGAGGCGTCACCTTGTAGACCGCGTTGGCCGCCAGCAGCACCAGCGCGTCCTCGGGCAGCCCCAGGTCGGCGCGGTTCACCGGCTCGATGCGACGGCTCGCATCGCAGGGCTGATAGCAACCTGGCAACTGCGCGATCTTCTCGCTGTAGAACGGCGCGTCCGCCAGCGGGGTGACGATCTCGTCGCCCACGATGTAATCGATGAAGTCCGCGCCGCTGGTGCCTGGGAATCCCAGCCACGCGACCTGAACCGGCGCGGGGCGACAGGCCAGCGCGGTGAAGCGACTGCCTGCGGTGTGGCCCTTGAGATCGACGGCGATGTCCACCTGCTCGGCCCGCATGCGCGCGGCGATGCCGGCCAGGTCGAGTTCGGACACATCGATGAAGCGGTCGCAGGCGCTGCGAATGCGCTGCTGCAGCGTGGTGCCGTCGTCCGGCCCATGGGAGAACAGCAGCACCTCGAAGCGGTCGCGGTCCCGCGCCTCCAACACCTCGACCAGCAAGGCGGCGGTCGCATGCGCATGGAAGTCGCAGGACAGATAGCCGATGCGCAGCTTCGGCTTGGCCACCGCCGCGATCGGCGGCAACGGCTGCAGCCCGCGACTCAGAAAGCCGGTGCTCATCCGCGCCACCTTCAGGAGATCGGCGGGCTGATGCGGCAAGCCGCCCAGGGCGAAGGGCACGCCGAATTCATCGGTCGCCCCGTCCGGCTTGGCGCGAATGGCGGCGGTCAATGACTGCAGATTCGCCTCGAAGTCCTGCCAGCGCGCGCACTGCTGATCGCCATGGGCCTGATAGCACTGGGCCATGATGCTGAGCGGCTGCAGCGCCGCCACCGTGCGAAAACACTCGGCCGCCTCGGCCTTCATCTGCAGCGACTGCAAGGCGAAGGCCAGCTGCAGGTAGGCGTCCACATCGTCCATCTTCAACGCCAGCGCCTGCATCAGCGGACCCACGGCTTCCTGCGGCCGGCCACTGCGGCGCAGCGCCTCGCCGTAATAGCGCTGCAACTCATTGGAGGGCAAATGCGCATACGGCGCCAACAGCGCCGCCGCCTGGGCATGGCGTTGTTGGCCCATCTCGACCAGTGCGGCTTGCAGAAGAGACTGAAGAGAGCTCATGGAAAGACAGGAGGACGGGCGACGGAATGGAGGAGTGGACGGCCTGTATCGGCGCGCCGGCATCGATTGGACCGCATGTCGCGCCACGACGCAGTGGAACACCATTTTTCCGCGTCTGCGTGTGGAAGACGCAGACGCAAATGCCCTCGGTGGCACGCGCCGCGTCACGCGGGCTCGCGCACGCGCCGCATCTCCCGGAACTCCGCCAATCGCTCCGCATACGGGTCCAGCGCATCCTCCGCGCTGCCCAGCGGCAGTCCGACCACCACGCCGAACCGCGCCGGCGTGACCTGACCGTGAACCATCAGCTCATCCACCAGCGCGAGCAGCGCATCGCGGTGGGTGTCCAGCAGCTCGGTGGCTCGGGCGTGCGCCTCCTGCAGCAGGGCTTCGATCGGGGCATCGGTTGCCTGGACATCGGTACAGAGGTTGTCGTCGCTGCTGGTGCAGACGTCGGTGCGGCCCAGCCGCTCGCCGTGTCCGAGATGACGCAGCATGCGGGCCGCGGTTTCAGTGGCCTTGCGCAGATCATTCTCGGCGCCGCTGGAACTCAGTTCCGGGCCGAAGACCAGCCGCTCGGCGGCGCGGCCCGCCAGGCTGGTGCAGATGGAGTCCAGCATGTTGCGACGCGACCAGACCTTGCGCGCGCTGTAGGCGTTGTAGCCGCCCTCGAAGCTCGCGACATGGATCTTGATCTCCTGCGGCGCACGACCGAACAACAAGGCATGGACCAGCCCGTGGCCCGCTTCATGCACGGCCAGCAACGCTCGGAAGTCCGGGTTGTTGCGCTGGCGCAGCCGGTTGATCTCGAACGGCGCCGCAATGGCCTGCGACTGACCGCCCCAGTGCGCGATGAGGCTGCGGCCGTCGGCGGTCAGCGTCACGGTGTCGCCCAGGGCGGCACCGTGCTCGATCGCCCACAGGGCGGCCTTGGCCAGTCCGGCACCCAGGATCGCGTGCAGCGATGAAAAAAGCGGACGCGTGCCCTGCGCGGGGAACACGGCGTTGGCGTAGATCTGCTCGCGCACGCTGTCGGCCATCTCGAACCGCAGACCGCAGCGCGATTGGGCCTCGGCGCCATAGCGGGTGCAGCCCTGCTCGATCAGTTGCTCATACGCGCGGCGCGAGAGCGACGGATAGATCACATGCTCATTGCCCAGCCGGGCCACCTGCTCCGGCTTGAAGCGTCGGTTGAGCGCCTCCTTGACATCGATGACGCTGAGCTTGCCGGTGAGGGCATGGAAGATGTCGGCATCGCTGTCGCAATCACCCACGCTGGTGGCGAGGTCCTCGTAGGCCTCGTCGAGATTGCCGCAGACGAAGACGAGCAACCGGCTGTAGTCGGTCTCCCAGCGGTGCTGGCCGCTCTCGCGGAAGGCGCGCAGTTGTTCCTGCACCTGGTCGGGGGACCACGCCATGATCTCGGTCAGGGGCGCGTCGAGCTTGAGGTTGCGCTTGAGCTCCTGGGCCTCCCAGGCGCGCAGCTTGAACCGCATCGCGGCCTCGCTGTCATCCGCCCGTTCCGCATCGAAAGCGGCTTCGGCCATGGACGATTCAATGCTGCTGAGCAGCGACAGCGCCGGCGGCAGCCGGCCATCGGACAGCAGCGCCCAGACATCCTGGTAGCGCTCCACCCGCACATCGACCCGCTTGTTGTCGATGGTGCGAAAGCGCTGGAACTCGTCCAGCACCAGGATGCCGGGCTCGCCCTCGCGCACGCCCGACTGGGTCAGCATGCCGGAGATGCTCTGCGCGCCGCGCCAGCCCGCGCCGTTGGAGAAGCCATCCATCTGCACCTCCACGAAGCGGTCGTAGAAACCCAGCAACTGCGCCAGACGACGCACGAGCTGGGTCTTGCCGGTGCCGGTCAGGCCCCAGAGGCAGATGATGACCGGACGCGAGATCAGCTCCGGCATCAGGTACCAGGCGCGCACCGAATCGATGACACGGTCGATGATGGGATCGATGCCGAACAGTTCGGCCTTCAGCAGCCCGGCAATGGCTTGCAGCCGTTGGTTTCGTTGCGCGAGTTGATCGCGCAGGTGGTGGGGTTCATTCATCCCAATCCTCTCGTCGCAGCAGCGCCTGAAGCGCCACGCGGTCGGCACGGCGCTGGGCGCCGCGGCTTTGGATGTGTTGGCCTGCGCCGCGCAGGCCACGCTGGGCCAGCGCGCGGGCCACGGGGTCGCGCGCACCGGGGCTCGTCTCGAGCACCAGCGTCATCGCTTGTTTCATGCGGCGCAGGGCCTTGACCCGCCCCTCCTGGAGGGCGCGGGAACGGAGTTGTGCACTCATTCGGTTTCCGAAAAGCAAAAGCCCCGGCTCAATGGCGGCGGGGCTTTGCTTGCCACGCGGTCTGAGGCCGTATCTGGGAACAGACACGGTTCAGCCGGGGCTCGGGAACCGTGTTCAGTCGATCGTCGAAATGAACAGGGAGGACATAAGAGGGATCTCCGTTTTGCGGGCGCTGTCGTGGGCGCCTTCAGCAATGGGCGCGAATGATGCGGAGCTTGCGCCGAATGCGCAAGTGCGCGGGCCCGTCGGCGTTGCGGCGCGCCAACGTGCCCCGCGTGCCGACGGCCTGCGGCGCGCGGTCACAGCATGCCGGGCGTCATGCCGGTCCAGCGTCGGAATGACCGCCGGAAGTTGCTCTTGTCGTGAAAGCCCAGCGAGTGCGCCACCGCCTCGCCGCGCTGGCCCCGCAGGTTCATCAGATAGAGCGCCGCATGCGCACGCACCTGGTCCAGTTGCGCCTGATGATGGGTACCCAGTTGCGCCAACTGCCGCTTGAGCGTGGCCGGACTGACGCCAAAGCGCTGCGCACTGCGCTCCAGCGTGGGGGGCTCGTCCGGCGAGCCCAGGCTGCTGAGCAGATGGTCATAGAGCACCGCCAGTTGGCCGCGCTGCCAGGCCTGCGGATCGGCGCCCTGCGCCAGCGCGCTCCGGGCCATCGCCGGCTGGCGTCCGGCCGCCGACCACGGCAGACGGGCATGGGCGAGCGGCAGCCGCATCGCATCGATCTGGCAACCGAATTGCAGCTCGGTCCCCAGGTAGGTCGCATGCTGCGACAGCTCGCGCGGCGGCGTGCGGTTGAAGCTGAAGCGCCAGGGCAGCGCCGCACCACCCAGCCATTGCGCCATGGCCACCACCGCACTCATCTGCATGTCCACCAGCACGGGCTGCAGGCTCGGGGGCGCGCCGTTGGCCTCGGTCCAGATCAACAGCAGCTCGGTGTCGGTTTCCAGCAGGCGCGGCGTCAACAGCGGCGAAAGGCGCGCGGCGTACTCGCACAGCAGCCGCAGCGCGGTCAGCAGATCATCCGACTGCTGAAGCGCCTGACTGGCCAGACCATAGTGACCCGGCAGACTGAGCTGCCCCAGCACGAAGCCGACATCCCGCGCATGTCGGTGAAGGGACGCAAGCATCAGCAGCAGTTGCCGCGGCGTCAGCGTCTGACCCGGTACCACGCCGCAAGGGCTGAGCCATTCGTCGGCCGACAGACCGCGGCTGCGCGCGAACTCGGCGAGCAGCGCGCCTTGATAGGCCCACGGAATGAAGGCCGCATCCGGCCCGAAGTGCGGCACCGTGCGCGTGGGCAGCGCCTGCCGCAAGGCGTGAAGCGCCTCGCTCACCGGAGTTGCTCCAGCAGCTGCAGCAGTTGATCCTGGGCATCGCGAGCCGGGTCCAGCGCGGCGGTCGCCATCCGGGCCTGCAATCGCGCCCGGGTGCGGCCATCGGCGCACGGATGCACATGGGCGGACAGCCCGCCGAGCAGGTCCGCTGGCATGGCCGAGTCCGCCTGCGGCAGCAGCGCCATGAAACGATCGGCACCATAGCGGCACAGCAGATCGCCGGGCCGCAGTTGCAGCAGCAGCAACGGCCCGGTGGCTTGCAGCAGGCGCTCCGCCTCCGCCAGCCCATGCTGGCGCGCCAAGGAAGGAAGGTCCTGCCAGGCCAGCATTACCAGCGTCGCCTGGCCGCCCTCGCGGCGCAGCAGGGCCTGCTGGTCGCGCAGTTGGTCGAGCAGATAGGCGCCGTCGCCCAATTGGGTCAGGGCGTCGATCTGGGCATGTTCGCGGTAGCCGCGTTCGCGCCCGGCACGCAGGGCATTCAGCGCCAGTTGTTCCTGGCGCCACAGGTGCAAGCCGAAGGTCAGTCCCACCATGCCGATGACGTGAAAGCTGGACTCCATGCCCATCAGCAGGCTGTAGTCGCGCGGCAGCTTCCAGAACTCGTCCATCAGGTCGGCCCAGCCGCCCAGCAGCATGCCGGACAGCCCCAGGCACAGCCAGGTGGTGACGCGTCCGGCCGGACGACTGGTGCGCAGCTGCAGCAGCCACAGCGCGAGCATCGCGACAATCGCGCCTTCGCTGACGATGTCGATCCAGCGCCAGATGGCCGTCGGTTTGGCCACGGCCCAGTGGGCGAACAACCAGGTGATGCCGCACATCGCCAGCATCAGGGCATGGCCGAAATGGCGGGAGCCCGCCACCGGGGCGAGCGCCAGCGGCGGACGCGGCAACACGAGTTTCATGGCGCGCGATGCTAGGAAGGGTTTGTGACAGTTCAGCGCGGCCCCGGTCGCAGGGGGTTCAAACAGCTCACCGCAGCACTGCCGATGCGCCGCTCGCAGGCGGCCATGGCGTGGGCGCCGCAGTGTCACGCAAGCGCCATGCGGGCTCCCTAACGTCCGCCGCCATCGCTGACTCCCACCCCTCGCCCCTCATGCGCACTCCGCCCCGCCCCACCTTGCTCGCCCTGTGCCTGTCCAGCCTGTTCGCTTCGACGGCGCTGGCTCAGACATCGCCCACCGAAGCCCTGAAGCCGACTGCGCCCGAGACGAAGGCGACGTCCGAGTTGCCTCGTCGCGAGGCCAAGGCAGACGCCGCGACCGGCGCTGCGGCCGGCAAGGATCCGCAGAAGCTCGACACCGTGGTGACGGTGGGCCAGGCCGCTGCGCTGCGCTCCGCGCTGGACAAGCAGACGGCGGCCGCGGGCATCGTCAACGTGGTGCATGCCGACGGCATCGGCCAACTGCCCGACAACAACGCCGCCGAAGCGTTGGCCCGCATGCCGGGCGTGTCGGTGGAACGTGACCAGGGCGAAGGCCGCTTCATCCGGGTTCGCGGCCTGGGCCCGGACTACAACGCCGTCAACATCAACGGCGCGCTGACACCGGCGTCGCAATCGGACCGCCGCGCGCCCGGCCTGGATCTGGTGCCCGCCGGCCTGATCCGCTCACTGGAAGTGCAGAAGACGCTGACGCCCGATCAGGACGCCAATTCGCTGGGCGGCACGGTGACCGTTCGCACCCTGAGCGCCTTCGACCAGCCCGGTCGGCTGTTCACCCTGGAGCTGGGCGCCAACCACGACCAGAACGCCGGCCAGACCCGGCCGCGTGGGTCGATGGCCTTTGCGGACCGCTTCGTCGGCGGCCGGCTGGGCATCGCGGTGGCCGTGTCGGCCGATCAGCGCCGCTTCGCCAGCGACAACGTGGAGACCGGCGGCGACTGGGACGACGGCAAGCTCAACAGCGTCGAGCTGCGCCGCTACGAAATCACCCGTGAACGTCTGGGCGCTGCGCTCAACCTGGACTTCAAGCCAGACGACGCCAGCCTGATCTACCTGCGCAGCTTCAGCAGCCGCTTCACCGACGAGGAGAACCGCCAGTCGATGACGCTCGAGTTCGACGAGGCCCAGGCCCCGGGCGCCACTGGCGACGGCACGGTGAGCCGCGGTCTCAAGGCACGCCGCGAGATCAACAAGTCGAGCGCGGTGGTGCTCGGCACCGAACTGTCACGCGGCGACTGGAAGACCTGGGCCGAGGTCGGCGCCGGCCGCGCCAGCGAGGACAAGCCGGACACCCTCAGCTCCTCCGCCTTCACCGCCGATTTCGCCGATTTCGCCGGTCTGGGTTACACCGACACGGTGCGCCCCATGCCGACCGCGGTGGCGGGGTTGAACGATGCCGCCAATTACCGCTTCAGCAAGGCCAAGATCGAGCGCAGCCTGGCCACCGACAAGGTCCGCCATGCCAAGGTCGACCTGGAACGCGAGTTCGACCTCGGCGGCTGGGACCTGGCACTCAAGGGCGGCCTCAAGGCCACCCGGCGCGACAAGGACAGCGAGCAGGAAACCTTCGCGCCCAGTGCCAAGCTGCTGACCAAGGCGCCCTACAACGTCCCCACTGCGCAACTCGGTCTGTCGAATTTCCTGAGCGGCGGCACGGTCGACTATCCCTGGACGTCCTTCGGCCCCGGCATCGACACCGCCAAGCTGCGCAGCCTGTATGGCGCCTATCCGCTGAGCGCCTTCCGTGATGTGGTGGATTCCGAGGTCAACGACTTCGGCATGAAGGAGCGCACCGACGCCGGTTACCTGCAGGCCCGGATCGAGCAAGGCGGCATGCAGTGGATCGCGGGCATCCGCCACGAGCGCGTTCGGTTCGACGCGGACGGCATCACCTCCACCGACGGCGTGCTGAGCACCACCCACACGTCCACCAGCCGCAATCACTGGTTGCCGGCGCTGCTGCTGCGTCAACAGCTGGGCGCGGCCACGGTGTTGCGGGCGGCGTTGACCCATTCGGTGGTGCGACCGTCCTTCGGTCAACTGAGCCCGGGCCTGGCGGTGGACGGGGATGAAGCCACGGTCGGCAATCCCGCCCTCAAGCCGCTGCGTTCGCGCAACCTGGACCTGGGCGTGGAGCGGCGACTCGGTCGCGACGGCGCGGTGTCGGCCTATGTTTTCCACAAGAAGATCCGTGACTTCGCGTTCCAGACCGACCTCGGCGGCTCGCCGGGCTGGGAGGACTTCAGCCATGTCGAGACCTTCGCCAACGGCGGTGACGCCACGGTGCGCGGCCTGGAGCTGTCCTGGAGCCAGGCCTTGAGCACGCTGCCGGCGCCGTGGAATGGTCTGGTGGTCGGGGCCAATGGCAGCTTCGTGCGGTCGCGGGCGCAGATCGGCGCCTATGACAGTGGCCAGTGGGTCAGCCGCCGCATCGCCCTGCCCAGCCAGTCCGACCGCAGCCTCAACCTGAACCTGGGTTGGGAATCTCCGGCCTTCGGCGCTCGTGTGGCGCTGAATCACAAGTCCCCGTACCTGCTGGAGGTGGGTGACGTGCTGGATGCGGCCCAGGATCGCCGCGTCGACACCCAGAACCAGGTCGATGCCTCGATGCGCATCCGCCTGATGAAGGGCCTGGACCTGCATGTGGAAGCGCTGAACTTGACCAACGAGCGCTACTACGTCTACCAGGGCGACAAGGCGCACAACGTGCAGTACGAGCAGTACGGCCGCGCCTACAAGGTCAGCCTCAAGCTGGCGATGTTCTGAGCGGGAGGGCGAGATGATGACGACGTTGTCCACCTTTTGTCCGCCCGCGGGGGGCCGCCCGGCCCGTCGGCTTTGGAGCGCCCTGACGCTGGCCGTGGCCGCGCTGCTACCCGGTGTACCAATGACGGTGCAGGCTCAGCGCTCTGCCTCCGACTCGGTCCCGGCCTCCAGCTTGACGCTGACCAAGACCGGCTTGCGCCTGCTGGATGCCCAAGGTCAGTCGCTGGACGAGCTCAAGCTCCGCGCCAAGCGCTGGGACCAGCGCCGTTTCGCAGACGGCCGAACCGTCGCCCTGCTGCTCGACGCCGACAGCGGCGCGCTCCGGCTGATCGAAGGGCGGGACGGCCGTCTGCGGGAGCGCGCGCGGTGGCCCGGTCCGGCCATGAACGTGGAATCCCTGTGCCTGTTCCTGGAGCCGGACCAGCAGTTGCTCCAGGCCTTCGTCCTTGGGGATGACGGGATCGGTGAGCAATGGCTGCTGGCCGAAGCATCGGCATCGACATCGGCATCGACTACTGCGACCGGCCGTGCCGCCCAGTCGAAGGCCGCGCCCGCCAGCCCGGTGATGCGGCGTTTCGCCACGGCACCGGACGCCAAGGCCTGCCTCGTGCGGGACGACGAGGCGCGGCTGTATGTCGCCGAGGACGGCGTGGGACTGTGGTCCCAGGCCGCCGACGCGGAACGGCATGATCGGCGACTGGTCGCGCCCGGGCTGGCCCCGTCGGAGATGGGTCGCTGGTTGGAGGCCCATCCCGCCGCCACGCCGACACGGATCGCCGTGGCGGTGCCCACCGCGCAGACCGAGCCGGTGCGCGGCAGCGGCGATGCCGCGGACGATCCGGCCATCTGGGTGCATCCGACGCATCCGGCGCGCAGCCGCATCCTGGGCACTGACAAGAAGCTCGGCCTGGCGGTGTATGACCTTCAAGGCCGGGAAACGCAGTTCCTGCCGGTCGGGCGGGTCAACAACGTCGACTTGCGCCAGGGCTTGACCTATGGCGACCGCGCAAGCGCGGCTCGCGGCTCACGCGGCGCTTCCACCACCTGGGACTTGGCGGTGGCCACGCAGCGGGATCGGCGCAGTGTGCTGGTGTTTGCCATCGATCCGCAGGGACGTGCGGCCACCGTGGCGGAGCTGCCCACCGGGCTGGAAGAGGTGTACGGCATCTGCAGCGCGCGCAACCCGGCGGGCGGCCTGGACATCTTCGTCAACGACAAGGACGGGCGACTGCTTCAGATGCGGCTTCGTCGTGAAGGCAAGTCCTGGCACGCCGACACGGTGGCGCAGTTCAAGCTCGACTCGCAGCCCGAGGGCTGCGTGGCCGACGAGGCCGGCCATCAACTGTTCGTCGGCGAAGAAAAGCGCGGCATCTGGCGCCTGGCGCTGGCGGCGGACGGTTTGCTGGGGGAGGCTCGGATGATCCTGGCCGTCGGTGACACGCTGCATGCCGATGTGGAAGGCATGGCGGTGCATCGCAGTGCGCGGGGCGCGCGGCTGGTGGTGTCCTCCCAGGGCAGCGACAGCTATGTGGTGCTGGATGCCGAGTCGCCGTATGCGGTGAAGGGGAGTTTCCGCATCGGGATCAACGCCGCGGTGGGGATCGACGCTGCCTCGGAGACCGACGGCCTGGACGTGACTTCGGCCCCGCTGGGCGGCCCGTACGGCGAGGGCCTGCTGGTGGTGCAGGACGGCCACAAGCGATGGCCGCAGGGTCGGCAGAACTTCAAGCTGGTGCCGTGGTCGGCGGTCGTGCGGATCGAGTCCGCGCGCTGACGGGACGGTGATCGGCGAGCCGGGCCTTGCGCGTCGGGAGACGCGCAAGGCCGGCGGCGTCTCAAGTGTTGGCGGCAGCGCGCGACATGCGCTTGCGCAGGTCGCCGCGGGCGCTTTCGGCCAGATCGGCGCCGCGCACGCCGCCGTCCGGGAACACCGCGGTGCCCATCTGCAGACCGACATGCTGGACGCCGTCGCCCACGCCGTAAGGCCCGTTCAGCGCGTGCATGAGCCGTTGCTGCACCAGGCCGGCCTCGAAGCCGCCCGCGTCCAGCAGCAGCACCGCGAAGCTGTTCTCGCCGACCTGCAGGACCATGTCGGTCCCGCGCACACGGCCGCGCACCCGGCGGCCCACGGCGTTCATCAGCTCATTGGCATCCGGCGCGCGGGCCGTGCCTGCGGCGGCGGCTGCTGCGGCGGCGGCTTCCGGACAGCCTTGCTCACGCCGGCCGCCCTCATGTTCCAGCGGGCAGGCCTCCAGCCACAGCACCGCCAGATGGCCACCGTAGCGGCGGCATTGGGTCAGCTGGCGGGAGATCAGCAGCCCGAACTCGGTGAGCGAATCCACCCGCGGCACCCACAGCGACGACGGTTGACGTGACGACATCGGAACGACGCCTGCTTCGGTCGGCGCGTCGGCAACCGGCGCACCAGCGACGGCAGTCAGGGCGGATGGGCTCATGCGTTGCAACTCCAGACACTTCAGACGGGGGAAGTCCGCGCGAGATCGGCACCGCGCGACACACGCCAGCTTCCTTTGGAAACAAAGATGAGGACACAACCCGCTGAAGCGGCCCGATCAATGCCGGCCTCCCTGCCACATGACCAAGTCATGCCCTCTCTTTACAAAACGGACTGGCGCGGCCCAACCCGACATGTCCCCCTAACTTATTTGCTCAGTGAAAACCCTGATTCGCCAACATCGACAGGCGCCTTGGAATCAAAGGGCGCCCGAAGATGTGTAACAAGGTCATACAAGCCCGCTAGAGTTCGGCCCCATGACAGACATCACCCAACTGCTGCAAGCCGCCGGACAAGGCGACCGCACCGCTGCCGATGAGGTGGTGGCGCAGCTGTACGGGGAACTGCAGCGGCTGGCGAGGCAGCGGATGCGGCTGTCGGGCGAAATGACTTTGCTGGACACCACGGCGCTGGTGCATGAGGCCTGGCTGCGGCTGGCGGGCGGCCACGGGCAGAGCTTCCCGGACCGTCGGCACTTTCTGTCGTATGCGGCGCGGGTGATGCGCAACGTGGTGATCGACCTGGTCCGCGCCCGGCGCGCCGAGCGGCGGGGCGGGGATCAGCAAGAGCTGACCCTCAACACGGCGATCGTCGAGCTGGGGCCGCAATCGGACGAGAACATCCTGCGGGTGCATGAGGCGCTGGATGAGCTGGCCGACATGGAGCCGCGGCTGGCCCATGTGGTGGAGATGCGCTACTTCGGCGGACTGCTGGAGCACGAGATCGCGCAGGTGCTGGGCGTGACCGAGCGCACGGTGCAGCGCGACTGGCAGAAGGCGCGGCTCTTCCTTTCCATTAGCCTCAAGAACTGACCCTCGACCGGCCACCCACAGGCCGGACAGAAGAACAACCCGGACGCTGACCGCTGCCCCATGGACGCCCTCGACAAGCAACGCTGGATTGCGCTCAGCCCGCTGCTGGATGAATTGCTGGACCTGGATGAACCGGCCCGTCAGCGCCGGCTGGACGAAATCCGGGCCACGGATCCCTCATCGGCCGAGCACCTGGAGGCGCTGCTGGTCCGGGATGCGGCACTGAGTGCACAGGGCTTCCTGGAACAGCCGGCCGCCGAGCAGTTGCACGGTGCGCCGGACGCCCCGCCGCTGTCGGTCCAATCACCGGACCTCAGCGGCGAGACGCTGGGTCCTTATGTGCTGGAGCGCGAGCTCGGCCAGGGCGGCATGGGTGCGGTCTGGCTGGCACGCCGGGCCGACGGGCGCTTCGAAGGCGAGGTGGCGGTCAAGTTCCTGAAGTCCGGCTTGTTTGGCCGCGGCGATTCGGGCCGATTTGCCCGCGAGGGGCAGATTCTGGCGCGGCTGTCGCATCCGCACATTGCGCGGCTGCTGGATGCCGGCCTGCATCACGGGCATCAGCCTTATCTGGTGCTGGAGTATGTGGATGGCTTGCCGATCGACCGGTTCTGCCATGTGCACGGGCTGGACATCGAATCGCGGGTGCGGCTGTTCCTGGATGTGCTGTCGGCGGTGGCGCATGCCCACCAACGCCTGATCCTGCATCGGGACCTGAAGCCGAGCAACATTCTGGTGACCACGGCGGGCGAGGTGAAGTTGCTGGACTTCGGCATTGCCAAGCTGCTGGATGATTCCACGCAACCGGCCGCCGCCACCGAGCTCACCCAGCTTGCCGGCAGCGCCTTCACGCCGCAGTACGCCGCGCCCGAGCAGGTGCAGCAAGGCGACGTGACCACGGCGACGGATGTCTACGCCCTGGGGGTGCTGCTCTATCAATTACTGGGCGGCCGCCATCCCACCGCCGATGACACCCAGACCCACCTGGACCGTCTGAAGGCGGTGGTGGACCTGGTGCCCAAGCGGCTGTCGGAGGTGGCGAGCGGGCAACTGGATCCGGTGATTGCGCGCCAGTCGCGGCTGCTGCGCGGGGATCTGGACACCGTTCTGGCCAAGGCCCTGAAGAAGGCGCCGGCGGAGCGCTATGCCAATGCCGAGCAATTCGCGGCGGACCTGCGGCACTGGCTGGCGCATGAGCCCATCAGTGCGCGACCGGACAGCCGCCTGTATGTCTTGAGCCGATTCGTGCGCCGTCACCGCTGGAGTGTGGCGGCCGGCACGGCGGCGGTGCTGGCGCTGGTGGGACTGACGACGATCAGCGTGCTTCAGGCCCACCGGGCGGCAGAAGCGGAACACCAGGCGCAGCAACGTCGGCAGCAAGCGGACGACCTGCTGAGCTACATGCTGGGGGAGTTTGCCGACAAGCTGCGCCCGGTGGGGCGGCTGGAGTTGCTGGACAGCGTCGGGAGCAAAGCGCTGACCTACCTGGCGCAGGATGAGCAGGCGACGCCGCAGGAGCGGTTGCAGCGGGCGAAGGCGTTGACGGTGATTGGGGAGGTGCGGGTGTCGAAGGGCGATTTGGAGGGCGCGTTAGAACCGCTCGCCTCAGCCCAACGGCTGCTAGAGGGCTCGGCGCCATCCAATGGTTTACTGGCGGAATGGCGTAAATCGCAGGGCGCTGCGGCATTCTGGGTCGGACATGTGCATTACACCAAGCGTGATTTGGCGAAGGCGCGTCCGGCCATGGAGCTCTATCGATCGGCAAGCGAGTCTTGGTTGGCCGCCGATCCAGGCAATGTCGAGGCATTGACCGAGCTCTCCTATGCTGAGAACAGCCTGGGCACGGTGCTCCTGGACAGTTCGGACCTCATTAGCGCCACGCAGCGCTTTCGCGCCTCCATCGATCTCAAGAAGCAACTGCTGGCCCGCGCCCCCCAACAGGCGAATAGCGCACTGCGCGCGGAGTTGGCGGACAGCATGAGTTGGTTGGGCACTGCCTTGCTTTGGCAGGGCTACGCAGTTCCTGCCAGATCAATTTTCAGCGAGGGCGTGGAGCTCATTGCCCAGGTCAGGAAGACCGCTCCCAAAGATGGCGTTTGGGCATATCGAGAAGTTCTGCTTCGACGATGGATTGCGGAGGCAAATTTCCAAGCTGGCGACAAGGCTTCTGCACTCGACCAACTCGACCTTTCATTGGGAATGTTGAGGACCCTGCTCAGTCAAGACCCGGCGAATACTGCGTGGCGCTTCAATCTACTGACATTGGAGACCATGGACCTCAACGCCCGCAGGGATACCATGCCCACGCCTCTTCGAGAACAGAGGTTGCACGCACTCATCCTTCAACTTGATGAAATGGATCGTGTCGGCGGCGCATCAGGTCGGGACCGCCGTGTGGAATATCGTGCAAGATTGAATCAGTTGATCGCGCAGGACCTCATGAAGACGAGTTCGCCTGAGGCCCTGCAGCTCCTCTCGACTTCGGCAGAGACGGTATTGTCCGCGCTGAAAGGAAGAGAGACCGACCTTCGACTGCTCACGGCTCTCGCAGAGATTCAGTCGTTACGAATTCGCGCAATGCAAAACGCTGGCGAGTCGGCCTTACGCAGACAGAAGGTTTGTGCCGAAGTCGTGCAATTCTTCGGGAATTTGAACCCCTTGATCCGGGTTCATCAGCAGATCACTTCCACTTGGATTGATGCCCAATCCTGTATGGGTCAGGGAGAAGACAAAGAAGTGCAGCGCGCAGTCAAGTGGTTGGCTCGCAACCGCTCGTCTGTGTGATTTCCCAGATCCATCCATTCACCCTACAAGGAGAGCTCCATGACGACCCACTACTATGTTCGGGCGAAACCCAGCGCAGATGATCTGTTCGCAGACTGCGCCTACTATTACGACAAGGCAGGAACGGAACGTGTTGACGAGTCGGTGCTCCGCGTGCCCGCCAATGCGACCGATTGCGTCATTGAGCAAACCAGCAACACCACGCTGATTCTCATTGGAGCAACAGCCAAGACGCTGGGGCAGGTTCCAGCAATGAACCCGAGCAACTTCAGCGCTGCAGATGATCAGAATGCCGTCACGATTTCGATGCCGAACAATGCCATCGTGACTCGCGGCGTTGTTCTGCTCTTCTCAAATGACGGCAATGTGACGAATCTATACCCAAGTTCAGATCCACAGATCACCAATCAATCGCCTTAAGCTAGCGAAGGCTGCTTCGTTCTAAAGACAGCAGCGTTCATCCATCCTTTTGTCTTATTTCACATGAGAGAGTGCACCATGACGCCAAATAGCTCGATCCAACTTGAAGTCGCCACCCAAGAACAAGAGGCTCCACGCGATGAAATTCGCGAGCTGAGCCTGCAGGAGGTCCTTGCCGTTGCAGGTGGACCTCAAGTGACGAATGACGCAAACATCTAAAAATGTCAGGCGTGCAAGGCTCCCAGTTGAACTGAGCACCGCCGTCGCCAGGTTGCGCCGATTTCGACCGTCGAAAAGCGTTTCTTTTACTGATTTGCTCAGCCCCAGGTGAATGCCATGAACCTCGCCAACGAGTGCAGTAGGAAAGCCCAAAACGAAGACTGCGCTGCTGACGCATCGCAACTTCGAGAACTGACTTCGCAAGAGGTCGAACTGGTGGCAGGTGGCCCGCAGGTCACTAACGACACCATGTGAGATAGCGCCGTAACCTACGGCATAAGCGAAAGCAAATGGGGCCGCAGCGCGGCCCCAACTTTTTGTATGTAGCTTCCTGTCAACCCACGCTGTTTGTCACCTCAGGCCCTCCGGCAACCGCATGGATTTCTTCCGTGTTAAGTTCGACTGGCGCTGACACTCGTACGGCGTTTTTCTCCGGGAATAAGCCAAGCAGTTCGTTGTCATTGCAGGACTCCGTGCGAATTGCTGGTTGATTCAGATCGCTCAAGATTTCTCCCCTGTGCGTTTAGTTGCGAATGTCGAGATCTCCCCACTTGGAGGGCCCTTAGCAGACAACTAGATCAGCATTCCACCCAGCCGTCATGGGTGTTTTCCTCCGTAAAGCCCCACTCCCGCCCCCCCACCGCCGCCGGCCCGATCGCTGGCGCCACAATACCGCCGTTCCTCATACACGAGAAGTCTGTTGAATCCCTTCGATTGGCTGCGCGGTCGGCGTGAGTTACCGATGTTCCATCAGTCCGAGGTCGCCGAATGCGGCCTCGCGTCGTTCGCCATGATCGCCGCCTATCACGGCCATGACGTCGACCTGAATGGACTGCGACAGCGTTACGCCCTTTCCCTGAAAGGCGCAACGCTGGCTGACCTGATGCGCATCGCCGACAGCATGGACTTCGCCTGCCGCCCCCTGCGGCTGGAACCGGAACATCTGCCGCAACTGACGCTGCCCTGCATCCTGCACTGGGACATGAACCACTTCGTGGTGCTCAAGGCCCTGCGCGGCGAGACGGCCATCATTCACGACCCCGCCCTCGGCGTGCGCGAGATCTCGCCCCGCCAGATGTCCAAGAGCTTCAGCGGCGTGGCGCTGGAACTCACGCCCACCAGCCAGTTCAAGCCGCGCGAGATCCGCGTCCGCGCCCGCATGCGCGACCTCTGGACCCGCGTGCGCGGCTGGCAAGGCCCGCTGCTGCAGACGCTGGTGTTGTCGGTGATGCTGCAGCTCTTCGCCATGGCCGCCCCGGCCTTCCTGCAGTTGGCGATGGACGACGCTGTCTCCCGGCTCGATCAGAACTTCCTGATGGTCCTGGCCATCGCCTTCGGCGTGATGTATTTGCTGCAGTCGGTGACCGAAGCCCTGCGTGGTTGGACCGTGCTGCAACTCGGCCAGGCGATGAGCTTCCAGCTCAGCGGCAATGTGCTCCGCCATCTGTTGCGACTGCCAGCGGAGTTCTTCGAGAAACGCATCGTCGGCGACATCCTCTCGCGCATGGGCGCCGTCCGGCCCATTCAGGAAGCCCTCACCCAATCCGCCGTCACCGCGCTCATCGACGGCATCATGACCCTCGCCACCGCCGCCCTGCTGCTGACCTACAGCCCCACGCTGGGCTTGGTGGTGCTCGCCTCGATGCTGCTCTATGCAGTGGTGGTGCTGGGCGTCTATCCATTGCGACGGCAGCGTGAGGAAGAGCAATTGGTCGCCCAGGCCGAAGCGCAGACCTATCTGATCGAATCGATCCGCGCCTCGAAGACGGTCAAGCTCTATGGCCGTGAAGCGCAACGCGAAGTGGTCTGGCGCAACTACTTCGCCCAGGTGGTGAACGCCACGCTGGGAAGCGGCCAGCTCGATGTGAGCCTGCAGTTCGCGCGCAGCCTGCTGTTCAATCTGCAACTGGTGCTGGTGGTCTATCTGGGCGCGCAGATGGTGATGAGCAATGAGCTCAGCGCCGGCATGCTGTTCGCAGTGCTGCTCTACCGCACCCAATTCGGCGACCGCGCCGAAGCGCTGCTCAAGCATGCGGTGCAGTTCCGATTGCTGCGACTGCACATGGAACGATTGGCCGACATCGTGACCACGCCCCGCGAGGCCGGCCTGGAAGCCGCCGCCGCCCTGCCCGACCGCCCCCTGCGCGGCGGCCTGAGCCTGCGCGACGTCTGCTTCCGCTATGCCCAGAACGAGCCGATGCTGCTGCAGGGCATCACGCTGAACATCGAGCCCGGCGAATATGTGGCCATCGTCGGCAGCTCCGGCGGCGGCAAGACCACGCTGCTGAAGCTGATGCTCAGCCTGCTGCCGCCGACCTCCGGCGAGATCCTGGTCGACGGCATGCCGATGCAGTCCTTCGGCATCCAGACCTGGCGCCGCGCCATCGGCGTGGTGCAGCAGGACGACGGTTTGCTGATGGGCACCATCGCCGACAACATCGCCTTCTTCGATCCGCAGCTGGACATGGCCCGCGTCGTTGAAAGCGCCACCGCCGCCGCAGTGCATGACGAAATCCAGGCCATGCCCATGGGCTACCTCAGCATGGTCGGCGACATGGGCAGCACCCTGTCGGGCGGTCAGCGCCAGCGGGTGCTGCTGGCCCGCGCGCTCTATCGGCGCCCCGCCGTGCTGTTCCTGGACGAAGGCACCGCCAACCTGGATCCGAATGCCGAGCGTCGCATCGCCGACCTGGTGCAGGACATGCCCATCACCCGCATCGTTGTGGCCCACCGACCGGAGCTGGTGGATCGCGCCGATCGGGTGCTGGAACTCTCGCAGGGCCGTTTGATCGAGCGGCGCGGCCCGGCCAAGCGCAAGGTCGACCCGGCGTCCACGGCCGATCCGCTCCCGTCCGCCCAGCCACCCGCCACCGGCCCGTCGACCGCCGCCACGCCCGCGCCCGCGCCCGCGCCCCACACGGGCCCCGGCACCAGCGGCCGCGCCGGCGCCGGTGCGCCGCGCGAGCGCACGCCGGAATCGGCCAGCGGCGGCGCGATCGGTGGATCGGCCCGGTCCGCACGCGAAGCGTCATGCGCTGGGCACAACGGCGGTTCCCACGCGCAGCCGTCACCGCACGAGGCGTCATGACATGAGCATGCACAACCTCTTCCGCCGCGAGGCGATCGAACACCGCGGCCAGCGACTGCTGGGCGAGGTGCTGCTGCATGTCCCGGCCGGCGCCCGCTGGATCACGGTGATGGTGGTGCTGGTGTTCACGCTGGTCCTGGCCTTCCTGTTCTTCGGCAGCTATGCACGCAAGGAGACCGTGGGCGGCTGGCTGCGGCCCGAAGGCGGCGTGATCCGCGTCGAGGCGCAGACGGACGGCGTCGTGGAGTCGTTGCAGGCCGTCGAGGGCGACCTGGTCCGGGCCGGTTCCGAGATCGCCACGCTGCGGCTGGACGGGCAGATGGACAAGGGACAGAGCCTCTCCGGCCGGCTGCTGATCGAGCTGGAGCGCGAGCGCCAGCAACTGATCCAGCAGCAGGACGCCGTGCGGGCCCGCTATCAGCTGAGAGAAGCCCGGCTGCGGGACGAGGTGCAGAGCCTGGATGCCGAACTGACGCAGTACCGCCGGCAGTTGGCCACCTTGGACCGGCGCGCCGAATTGGCGCAACGCCAGGTGCAGGATCAGGCGGATCTGGCCAAGCAGGGCTACATCTCCCGCCGCGACGCGGACCGGCTGGAGGACGCGGTGCTGGCCGTCACCGAGACCCGCGAGTCGGTGCGCCAGGACATGCTCGCCCGCGACACGACGCTGCGCAACACCCGCCACGAGCTGAGTGGCGTCGGCCATGAGCGCGATGCGGCATTGGCCGAGCTGGGCGAAAAGCTCGCCGCGCTGGACCAACGCAGTGCCGAGGCATCGCGGCGGGGCAAGGTGCTGCTGGTGGCGCCGATCTCGGCGCGGATCGCGAATGTGCGGGTCGAGCCGGGCGCGGCGGTGAAGGCCGGCACGTTGGTGGCCGACCTGCTGCCGGCCGACGGCGCCTTGCGCGCGGAGCTGTTTGCGCCGAGTCGCGCCATCGGCTTCGTCAAGCCGGGCGATGAGGTGCGGCTGCGCTATGACGCCTTCCCCTATCAGAAGTTCGGCATCGGACGCGGGCGGGTGCTGAGCATCTCCCGGTCCGCCGTCGATGCCCGGGAGCTGCCGATGGGCCTGACCGCGCAGGGCCCGGTCTATCGGGTGCTGGTCTCCTTGGATGCGATGCCCGGTCTGGACGGGCAGCCCCAGTCGCTTCGCGCCGGCATGACCCTGCAGGCCGACCTGGTGCTGGAGCAGCGCCGGATCGTCGAATACCTGTTCTCCCCGGTGCTGGGACTGGCCAAGAACAATTAGGGCGCCACCGGCGCAAGTGGCGCGACTGCCGACGCGCCGGACCCAGGACTGGCCGGCACCACCAGCGCCGCCCGCACCGCGGCCTGGCCCATGAGACGTCCCAGCCGCCCGGGCTCGGCACGCTCCATCACCCGGGCCTCCAGTGCGAAGTCGCGCTGCTCGGTGTAGCTGACCGGACCGATTCGAGGCTGCGCACCCGCCACCTGAGGCCCCAGCAGGCCGATCACCGGATACAGCCGCAGCCGCGCGATCAACAGCCCAGCCACTGGATCCGCGAACATCGTCGTCTCCAGCACCCGGGTACAGCCGTGGCGCTGCACTGCCGCGACCAGACCGCGCAGGTTCGCCGGCACATCGGTCGCCTCCACCGGCAGCACCAGATTGACCACCGGCAGCCCGGCCTCCGTCAGCGGCTCCCGCACCGCCAGGTTGAAGCTGCGGTTGACCTCGTCCCAATGGCGATTGCGCTCCGCCCATTGCGGCTCGTAGTTGCGCCCCTGGCCGAAGACCAGCACGCAGGCCTGGGACGGCGTCGCCGATAGCAGCCCGATCGCGCCGGTCAGGACGAGGAGGCCGGTTCTGATGGCCGTTGCCATTGCGCGGGATGCCATGGCGCGCGTGGTTATTGCGCGCGTCGTTTTTGCGCGCGTCACGAGCACGCGCCGCGTCCGAAGCAGGGTCGGCCAGCGGCGCCGATACACGAACCTGATCGGGCCCATCGATGGGGCCGGACATGCCGCTCGGGGCACTGGGCGTGGCGTGAAGGCGGACATGGCTGCAGATTGTGCGCCGTCGTCCCCGCAGGCGGCTGAACGCTGGCGCGCCAATGGCGACGCACAATGGGCCCTTCTCTCGCCAAGGAGGACGCGATGCGTGAGCGGATGTCGGTGATGGGCGGCGCGGTGGCCGCCGTGGTGGTGACGATCGGGCTGGCCGGTTGCGCCACGCCGATCAAGGACGAACGACTGCGCCCCGGCCAGAGCAGCGGCGAGGAGGTGATGCGCTACTACGGCGCGCCCAGCCGCATCTGGCCCGAAGCCGACGGCGGGCGCACGTTGGAATACGCCACCCAGCCCTTCGGCCAGACCTGCTACATGGTTCGCCTGGACGCCCAAGACCGGTTGGTCAGTGCCATCGACGCCCTGGACGCGGCCCACCGCGAGCGGGTGCAGCCCGGCATGACGCCGGAGCAGGTCACCCACCTGCTCGGCCAGGAGCGCAGCCGGGTGTTCTTCCGCCTCAGCGGCGAGGACGTCTGGGACTGGAACATCCGCCCCGACATGACCGGCTACCTGCTGCGGTTCAACGTCCATTTCAAGGACGGCGTGGTGCTGCGCACCTCCCAGAGCGTGGTGTATCCGGACCGCCGATTCTTCTGGGATTGAGCCCCGTGAATCCCCGGCATCGGCGCCCGGCACCGTGACGGATTGACGACGGTTTCATGCACCCCACCCCGACGGGGGAACCGAAACCGCGACGCCGCTGCATACACTCCCCCCTATTCGAGGGAGAGAGGACATGCAGAACCATTCCGCCAGACCGGCGCCGCGTGCGCTGGCCATGGTGATCGACGGCGTGCTGTGGATGGCCGCCAGCGCCGTGCTGATGTGGGCGTTTTACGGGCAGGTGATCTCGCGCTGGGACGACCTGCGCCCCGGCACGCTGGCCATCAACTGGCTGCTGCCCCTGGCGGTCTGCGTGCTGTTCTGGACCTGGCAAGGCGCCACGCCGGGCAAGCTGGTCGCCGGCATCAAGGTGGTGGACAACCAGAGCGGGCGCCGCCCGAGCTGGAGCCAATCCGTGTTGCGCTGGTTCGGCTATCTGCTCTCGGCCCTGCCGCTGGGCGCGGGCTTCTGGTGGGCCAAGCTCGACCATGAGGGCCGCACCTGGCATGACCGCCTGTCCCGTACTTCGGTGGAATACAGCCGCCCCCGTCCGGTCAACGGCCAGGGCCTGCTGGCCGAATACATCGGCAATCACTGGCGCGGTGAGCAGAGCCTGGCGCAGAGCTTCTGGGTCAACAACGTCCTGCTGTCCTTCCCGCTGGCCGCCGGCCTGACCGGCCTGATGACCTGGATCAGCATGAAGGGAGAAGCCCTGCAGGCCGGCAGCATCGCGATGCTGCTGGGCTGGCCGCTGATGCTGTTGATCGACACCTGGTGCGTGGTCGGCGCCTGGCGATCGGTGCGCGGCTACATCGATGCCAATGGTTCGTTCCTGTGGGCCTTCCTGGCACGGCTGATCCTGTTCCTGGGCGCGTTGCAGATCCTGGCCTCGCTGGTGATCGGCTTCCTGCCCAACCTGGACGAGTACTGGAAGATGGCCCGCGGCATCGATCCGATCGGCCAGGCCGAGATGAAGCTCAGTGCCGACGGACGCACCCTGCAGCTGCAGGGCCCGATCGGCATGGGCGACGCCACGCGCATGGGCAAGCTGCTGGAGGGCGCACCGAACGCCAAACAATTCGAACTGGCATCGCCTGGCGGACGGGTGGCCGAGGCCGAGCGCATGGTCGAACTGGTGCGCAAGCGCAGCGGTGTTACCCGCGCCGTGGGCGACTGCGAAAGCGCCTGCACGCTGGTGTTCCTGGCGGGCAGCTCCCGTCAGTTGATGCCGGGCGCGCAGTTGGGCTTTCACCGCGCTTCCACCGGCACCTTCAACCGGGCCTTCGATGAGATCGCCAATCAGCACCTGGCCCGCACCTACCGGAAGATGGAGCTGCCGGAGGACTTCATCGATCGCACGCTGCGCACGCCGTCGCACCGCATGTGGTATCCGACCAGCGACGAGTTGGTGCGCCACCAACTGATCGCCGAGCCGCCCAAGACGCTGGACATCGCGCTGCCTGAGGGGCGCACCGCCGGCGAGCCGGCACCGGCGTCCGACTATGTAGACGCGCTGCGCGCCAATCCAATCTGGTTCCAGCTGAACCAGCGCTTCCCCGGCTTGCTGGAGGACGCGGGCGGTCGCATGCATGCGGCGCGTGCCGCGCTGGCGGGCTCGCCGCAAGAGGTGGATGGCGCACAGATGGCGGCCCAGCAGGCCCTGGCGCCGCGGGTGCGCGAACTGCTGCTCAACAGCTCGCCGGAGGTGCGTCGCAGCTATCTGCCGGTGGTCCGGGCACAGCTGCGCGCGGCCCAGGGGCTGGGCAAGGAGATCTGCCAGGCGTGGCTCTCCGGCTCACCCGCACCGCGGCGCATGCTGCCGGCGGAGGTGATGGCCTGGGAAACCCGCTGGCTGAGCGCGGCGCTCAACGCCGCCCCGCCGTCACGCAACCGCGCGGCCGAGCCGACGCGCATCGAACTGGAAGTCATCCGCCGCACGCTGGGCGCGCAAGCGCCGGGCCTGCTGGCCGGCCTGTGGTCGGACGACGGCGAAGCGAGCGGCGAACCGGTGGGTTGCGAGCGGGCGGCGCAGTTGCTGGATCAACTGCCGCGCATCAAGGTCGGTCCACGGGAGCTGGCCGAACGGGTGGTGTTTCAGACGGCCAGCTGAGTCTGGTCGGACGCAGGATCAGGGCGGGGACAGAGTGGACCACCGCCGGCCGTCGCCGCTTGGACCGCCTGCGCTGCGCGTTCAGTTAGCCTTCACTCCGGAGCCCCGCCGCCGCGCGATCGCCCCCACGGCGCCGTGCTGAAGGCTCGGCTGCGGGGGCCCCCGACCTTCCCGGACCTTCAGGGCGACTCATCGCCCAGACCGGCGGCCTGCTTGGCGCGGAGTCGGGCGTGGACATAGGCACCTTGCGGCACGTGGAGCAGATCGGCCAGCCGCCACATCACATGGCGCTCATGGTCGGTGAGGCGGCCGTCGGCATAGGCAACGCCCCACATCAGCTCGATCATGCGCAGCTTGGCGGGCATGTCCCAGCAGCTGTCGACGCGCGAGGTGAAGGCGAACAGGTCGGTCGCTTCGCGGGCGGCGGTTTCCGCCAGCTCGGTCAGGCGATCCGCTTCATCGCCGGAGAGGGCGAACTTCTCGCCCAGGGCGTGCCGCACCGCGGCGCGCTCATCGTCGGCAAACGTCGCATCGGCACGCATCACTTCCACCAGCAGTACGGCGGTGGCGAGCTGCAGGGCATGCTCGTCGTCGCAGCCTTGGGTCTGCGTGATGGCCAGGGGGGAGAGCAGACCGTCGAACAGGTCCTTGAGGGTCTTCAGCATGGGCGTGATGGTGGCACAGCTGCGCCGGTTGGCCGCCGTGACCCCCCCACGTCCCTTTGCAGGAAAAGGAAACGGCCACCCGAAGGTGGCCGCTGTCCGAGCCGCGGCTCACCGGCCCAAGGGCCGGCGAGCGGGGCGATGACGGTCGGTGACGAACGCTCAGCTCAGCGGACGCGACCTTCCTTCCAGGCGCCCAGCAGCTTGTCGTAGGCAATGGTCTCGCCCTTGGGCTTTTCGTTGGCCAGCTTGGCCCACGGTGCGCCCTTGTCCGACAGCCACTTCTTGGCGTCTTCCTTCTTGTTGAGCTTGGGCGCGCACTTGGCCATGCCGGCACGTTCCAGACGCGCCATCACCGCATCCATCTCGTCGGCCAAGTTGTCCATCGCGGCCTGCGGCGTCTTCTCGCCCGTCACCGCCTGGGCCACGTTCTTCCACCACAGCTGCGCCAGCTTCGGATAGTCGGGCACGTTGTTGCCGGTCGGCGTCCAGGCCACGCGGGCGGGCGAGCGATAGAACTCGATCAGGCCGCCGTATTTGTTGGCGTTCTTGGTGAAGTAGTCGCTGCGGATGTCGCTGTCGCGGATGAAGGTCAGACCCTGCACGCTCTTCTTCAGACTGACCGTCTTGGCGGTGACGAACTGCGCATACAGCCAGGCGGCCGCGGTGCGGTTGGCATCATGGCCGGAGAAGAAGGTCCAGCTGCCCACGTCCTGGTAGCCGTTCTGCATGCCGGCCTTCCAGTACGGGCCGTTCGGGCCGGGGGCCATGCGCCACTTGGGCGTGCCGTCCGCATTGACCACCGGCAGGCCGGGCTTGACCATGTCGGCGGTGAAGGCGGTGTACCAGAAGATCTGCTGCGCGATCTGGCCTTGGGCCGGGACCGGGCCGGACTCGCCGAAGGTCATGCCGGTGGCTTCCTTCGGTGCGTACTTCTTCATCCAGTCGACATACTTGGTCAGCGCATAGACCGCCGCCGGCGAATTGGTGGCGCCGCCGCGGGACACCGAGGCCCCCACCGGGGTGCACTTGTCGTCGGCCACGCGGATGCCCCACTCGTCCACCGGCATGCCGTTGGGAATGCCCTTGTCGGCGGCGCCGGCCATCGACAGCCAGGCGTCGGTGAAGCGCCAGCCCAGCGACGGATCCTTCTTGCCGTAATCCATGTGGCCGTAGATCGGCTTGCCGTCGATCGTCTTCACATCCACCGAGAAGAACTCGGCGATGTCCTCGTAGGCGCTCCAGTTGAGCGGCACGCCGAGCTCATAGCCGTACTTGGCCTTGAACTTGTCCTGCAGGTCCTTGCGGGCGAACAGATCGGCGCGGAACCAATAGAGGTTGGCGAACTGCTGGTCGGGCAGCTGATAGAGCTTGCCATCGGGTGCGGTGGTGAAGCTGGTACCGATGAAGTCCTTCAGGTCCAGATCGGGGTTGGTGAATTCCTTGCCTGCACCGGCCATGTAGTCGGTGAGGTTCATGATCTTGCCGTAGCGGTAGTGGGTACCGATCAGGTCGGAGTCGGAGATCCAGCCGTCGTAGATGCTCTTGCCGGACTGCATCGAGGTCTGCAGCTTCTCGACCACGTCGCCTTCCTGGATCAGGTCGTGCTTGACGGTGATGCCGGTGATCTCGGTGAAGGCCTTGGCCAGCACCTTGCTTTCGTACTCATGGGTGGTGAGGGTCTCGGACACCACCGAGATTTCCTTCACGCCCTTGGCCTGCAGCTTCTTGGCGGCCTCGATGAACCACTTCATCTCGGCGAGCTGCTTGTCCTTGGCCAGGGTGGACGGCTGGAACTCGGCATCGATCCACTTCTTGGCTTCGGGCTCTCCGGCCCAGGCGCTGGACGCGCCGATGGCCAACAGCGCGGCCACCGCCAGCGCGGAATACTTGGTCTTTTGCACGCTTGTCTCCTCAGTCTTTGCGCTCCCCCTGCATGAGGACGAATCGCGGCTCCGGGGGGGCGGGAAGCCGAATTCCTGAAACACGGTCGAGCGGCGCGATCAGCCTTTGCGCAGGATCAGCGCCAGCACCAGCATCGACGCCACGAAGCTGATCCACACGCTGGGTTCGGCCTCCAGCTGGAACCACGCCACCATCCGGCCACCGAGCCCGACAAAGGCGAGGTTCAGATAAGCGGCGGCCAGCAGCCCGATGAACAGCCGATCGCCGCGCGTCGTGCGCAGCGGCAGCCAACCCTTGCGCAACGTGGTCGGCGACTTGATTTCCCACACCGTCATGCCGATCAACATCAGCGCGACACAGGAAAAGAACACCGCCACGGGCGTCGTCCACACCATCCAATCAAACACGACCTTCTCCTTTGCTACCCGCATACCGGGCATTCACGCAATCAACTCGACGCCACACCCACTGTCGATGCCAAAACGGCCGGCGCAGCCCGGCCGCCTATCAAGCGGAGCACGGAGATCCGGCTTCGCCGGACTCCTGCTCGCCCCCTGGAGGGCCGGCGCAGCCGGTTGGGGGGATCCAAACCCCACCACCCCACCGGCCGGCGCAGCCCGGCCGCTATCAAGCGGAGCACGGAGATCCGGCTTTGCCGGGCTCCTGCTCGCCCCCCTGGGGGGGCCGGCGCAGCCGGTAGGGGGGGGGTCAAACTCTCCCCATTGCGAAGCCTTTGGCGATGTAGTGGCGCACGAACCAGATCACGATGGCGCCGGGCACGATGGTCAGCGTACCGGCCGCCGCCAGCGTCGACCAATCCATGCCGGATGCGCTCACCGTGCGCGTCATCGTCGCCACGATGGGCTTCGCATTCACACTGGTCAGCGTGCGCGCCAGCAGCAGCTCCACCCACGAGAACATGAAGCAGAAGAAGGCCGCCACGCCCACGCCCGCCTTGATCAGCGGCAGGAACACCGTCAGGAAGAAGCGCGGGAAGCTGTAGCCGTCGATGTAGGCGGTTTCGTCGATCTCCCGCGGGATGCCGCTCATGAAGCCTTCCAGAATCCACACCGCCAACGGCACGTTGAACAGCAGATGCGCCAGCGCCACCGCCAGGTGCGTGTCCATCAGCTCCAGCGTCGAATACAGCTGGAAGAAGGGCAACAGGAACACCGCCGGAGGCGTCATGCGGTTGGTCAGCAGCCAGAAGAAGACATGCTTGTCGCCCAGGAAGGAATAGCGGCTGAAGGCATAGGCCGCCGGCAGGGCCACGGAGATCGAGATCACCGTGTTGATCGCCACATAGATCAGGCTGTTGATGTAGCCGCTGTACCAGGACGGGTCGGTGAAGATCGTGTGGTAGCTGGCCAGCGAGAAATGCTGCGGCCAAAGGCTGAAGCTCGACAGGATCTCCTCGTTGGTCTTGAAGCTCATGTTGACCATCCAGTAGATGGGCAACAGCGCGAAGACCAGATACAGGATCAGGAAGATCGTGCGCTTGCGAAAACGGCGCTCATCCATGGGCGACCTCCGACTTGTCGTTCTGTCCCAGCGACTGCATCCAGTTGTAGAGGATGAAGCACAGCAGCAGGATGATGAGGAAGTAGATCAGCGAGAACGCTGCCGCCGGGCCCAGGTCGAACTGGCCGACCGCCTTCTGAGTCAGGTACTGGCTGAGGAAGGTGGTGGCATTGCCCGGCCCGCCGCCGGTGAGCACGAAGGGCTCGGTGTAGATCATGAAGCTGTCCATGAACCGCAGCAGCACCGCGATCATGAGCACGCCCCGCATCTTGGGCAGCTGGATGTAGCGGAACACGGCGAACTTGCTGGCCCCGTCGATCCGCGCCGCCTGATAGTAGGCATCCGGAATCGACCGCAAGCCGGCAAAGCACAGCAGCGCCACCAGCGGCGTCCAGTGCCAGACATCCATCACCAGCACGGTGAACCAGGCATCGGTCGCATTGCCGGTGTAGTTGTAGTCCACGCCAAGCGCCTGCAACGTGGCGCCCAGCAGGCCGATGTCCGCCCGGCCGTAGATCTGCCAGATGGTGCCGACCACGTTCCATGGAATCAGCAGCGACAGCGCCACGATCACCAGCACCGCCGAGGACTTCCATCCCTGCGCCGGCATCGACAAGGCCAAGGCAATGCCCAGCGGAATCTCCACCAGCAGCACCGCCAGCGAGAAACCGAGCTGTCGCAGCAGCGCACCGTGCAGCTCCTCGTCACGCATCACCGCGGCGAACCATTCGGTGCCGACAAAGACGCGCCGTTCCGGCGAAATGATGTCCTGCACCGAGTAGTTCACCACCGTCATCAACGGCAGGATGGCCGAGAAGGCCACGCAGATGAACACCGGGAGCACCAGGAACCAGGCTTTCTGATTGACCGGCTTCATGCGACGGCCTCCTTGCGAATCACAGGCGTCTGGTTGAGCAATTGATCGTCGCGGCCGTAGAAGCAGGTGTGTCCACTCATCACCTGCAGGCCGACGGTATTCCCAAGGGTCGGCGGCGTGGCCTGGGACGGCAGCCGCACCTTGACCGCCGTGCCGCTCGCACTGCCGCTCACCGCGCTGCCGCCCTCGGGGGGCGGCGCGCCGTCGGCCGCGTGCGGCACTTGCGCCGTGACCAGCCAGTAGGTGCCAACATCCTGCACCTGTGTCACCGTGGCGCGCAGCGCCCCAACCGCGCCGGGCTCGACCAGATCCACATACTCCGGCCGCACGCCGAGCGAGAACTCGCCGGCCTGTTCGAGCTGCTGGGCCAGCGCGCCCTCGGGCGGCGTCAGGTCTTGCCCGGCCACCTGCAGCAGGCCGCCCTTGGGCAGTTGCAGGAAGCGCCCCGGCAGGAAGTTCATGCCCGGCGAGCCGATGAAATGCCCGACAAAACGATGCTGCGGACGCTCGAACAGCGCCGCCGCCGAGCCGACCTGCACCGCACGGCCGCGCGTCATGACGACGATCTGGTCGGCGAAGGTCAGCGCCTCCACCTGGTCATGGGTCACATAGATCAGCGTCAGCTTCAGCTCATGGTGAATCTGCTTGAGCTTGCGGCGCAGTTGCCACTTCAAGTGAGGATCGATGACGGTGAGCGGCTCGTCGAACAGCACGGCCGAGACGTCCTCCCGCACCAGCCCGCGACCGAGCGAGATCTTCTGCTTGGCATCCGCCGTCAGGCCCGCAGCCCGCTGGTTCAGCTGTCCGCTGAGCTCCAGCATTTCCGCAATGCGGCCCACACGCGCCTTGATGCGGTCCGGCGCCACGCCCCGATTGCGCAGCGGAAAGGCCAGGTTCTCCGCCACCGTCATCGTGTCGTAGATGACGGGGAACTGAAACACCTGCGCGATGTTGCGCGCCTGCGGCGTGAGCGCGGTGACGTCCTTGCCGTCGAAGCTCACCTTGCCCTGCGAGGGCTGCAGCAGGCCGGAGACGATGTTGAGCATCGTCGTCTTGCCGCAGCCGGACGGGCCGAGCAGCGCATACGCGCCACCGTCCTCGAAGCTCATCTTCAGCGGCAGCAGCGCGTAATCGCTGTCCTCGCGGGGGTCGGCGCGATAGGCATGCGCCAGGTCCAGGTCGATGCGGGCCATCAGCGGCCTCCCCGGCGCTCGGGGGCGCGTGTCAGCAGCCCGGCCGCGTCGAAGACGTGGACCTGGGCGGCGTTGAGATAAAGCGTCAAGGGCGCCCCCAGTTCGAAGTCGTGCACTCCGGTGAGCTGTGCGACCAGGTCGCCCACCTCGCTGTGCACATGGACAAAAGTGTCGGAGCCGGAGATCTCCGCCAGTTCGACCTGACCGCGGATCGCGAGGTCGCCGGGCTGCTGCGACACCCGCAGCGCGCCGGCCCGCACACCGACGGTCACCCCGCCCTGCCCGGGCAGCATCAGGTCCAGGCCCGGCTTGAGTTGCAGCCGGTCACCCAGGCCCTGGGCCAGGATCAGGTTCATCGGCGGATCACTGAAGGCCCGCGCCACCCGCAGGGAGGCGGGTCGATGGAAGACCTCCGCCGTCGGCCCGTATTGCAGCAGCTCGCCGGCATCCATCACCGCGGTGTAGCCGCCCAGCAGCAAGGCCTCGGCCGGCTCGGTGGTGGCGTAGACGACGGTCGAATCACCAGCGGCGAACAGCTGGCTGAGCTCCTCGCGCAGTTCTTCGCGCAGCTTGTAATCGAGGTTGACCAGCGGCTCGTCGAGCAGCATCAGCGGCGCCTGCTTGGCCAAGGCCCGAGCCAGCGCCACCCGCTGCTGCTGGCCACCGGACAGCTGCGCGGGCAGCTTGTCCAGGTGCATGTCGATGTGGAGCTTCTCGGCCAGTTGCTGCACCCGGGCACGAATCGCATCGCGGTCCAGCTTGGCGCGGATCTTCAGCGGCGAGGCAATGTTGTCGCGCACCGTCATCGACGGATAGTTGATGAACTGCTGGTAGACCATCGCCACGTCCCGCCGCCGCACCGGCCAGCCGGTCACATCGGTGCCGTCCACCGTGACCCGGCCCTCGCTGGGTCGGTCCAGGCCCGCCATCAGCCGCATCAGCGTGGTCTTGCCGGCCTGGGTCGCCCCCAGCAGCACGGTGACCGCGCCGGGCGCCAACCGCAGGTCCAGCGGATAGAGGTGGGGCTCGGCCCCCACCCGATGGCTGACGCCCTGCAGTGTCAGCTCCATGGCGTCTCTCGCTTGTCTCTTGGCATGTTGTGCTGGCCGTCGTCCCTGGCAGGCGACGTGCCGTTGTTGTGGGGAAGAAGATCGGGGGAGTCGGGCAACGCCAGCCCGTCCAGTGGCCGAGCGGCGACGCCGTGGCGTCCGGGTCCGTCGAACCAGGCCGCCACGGCGGCGCGTTGCGCATCGTCGTAATGCAGGCCCAGCTTGGACCGGCGCCACAGCACATCGTCCGCGGTGGTGGCCCATTCCTCCCGGACCAGGTAGCGCAGTTCCGCCTCGTGCAGGCCCGGGGCAATCTCCGGGCCCAGGTCGGCCAGCCGCTCCGCGCCCGCCAGCACCCGCGAGACCCGCGCGCCATAGGCGCGGGCCAGGCGCCGCGCCAGCACGGGTGGCAGCCAGGCGTGGCGCTGGCCGATGGCGGTGAGCAGGCGTTGGAAATCGGTGTCGGGCCGCTGCGGCGCGCCGATCCATTCGCTCAGGTCGCCACCGGGCAGGTAGGCCTTTTCGGTCCAGGGGGTGCGCCGGTCGCCCAGCATGTCACCCACCAGATCGGCCGCATCCTCCGCCAGCTTGCGGAAGGTGGTGATCTTGCCGCCCCACACGCTCAGCAGCGGGGCGCCGCCGTCGTGTTGCGTCTCCAGCAGATAGTCTCGTGTGACCGCCGACGGGTCGCCCGAAGCGTCGTCCAGCAGCGGACGCACGCCGGCGTAGGTCCAGACCACGTCGTCGGTGGTGATGGGCTTCTCGAAGTAGCGGCTGGCCTGCTCGCAGAGGTAGGCGATCTCCTGCGCCTCGATCCGGGCCTTGCCGAAGCCGGCCAGCGCATCCGGCGCCAGCTCGACATCGGTGGTGCCGATCAGGGTGTAGTCGTCCTCATACGGGATGGCGAAGATGATGCGCTTGTCCGGGTTCTGGAAGATGTAGGCATGGTCGTGCTCGTAGGCACGCTTGACCACGATGTGGCTGCCCTTGACCAGACGCAGGCTCTTGGTGGCGAGCGTCTCGTCGCGGGCGGGACGCGCGGTCTCGCGCAGGAAGCTCTCGGCCCAGGGGCCGGCGGCATTCACCAGGGCGCGGGCACGCACCGTCCATTCGCCCCGGGGTCCGCGCAGGGTGGCGATCCACTGGTCCGCCTCGCGGCGCGCGGCGACCACGGTGGTGCGGGTGTGCAGGGCGGCGCCCTTCTCGCGCGCATCGAGCGCATTGAGCAGCACCAGCCGGGCGTCGTCGACCCAACCGTCCGAATAGACGAAGCCACGGGTGTAGGCGGTCTTGAGCGGACGGCCCAGCGGCGAGCGGCGAAGGTCCACGCCGGTCGAGCCCGGCAGCACCTCGCGGCGGGCCAGGTGGTCGTAAAGGAACAGGCCGATGCGGATCATCCAGCCCGGTCGCATGGCCGCGTCATGCGGCATCACGAAGCGCAGCGGCCACATGATGTGCGGCGCGCTGCGCAGCAGCACCTCGCGCTCCTGCAGCGCCTTGCGCACCAGCGAGAACTCGTAGTACTCGAGATAACGCAGACCGCCGTGAATCAGCTTGGTGGACGACGACGAGGTGTGCGCCGCGAAATCCGAGGCCTCGGCCAGCACCACCCGCCAGCCGCGGCCCGCCAAGTCGCGGGCAATGCCGGCGCCGTTGATGCCGCCGCCGACGACCAGCACATCGCAGGACTCACTCGGCAGGTCGACCGGGGACGCCATCGTGGCGGCGGCGGACGGCGAAGCCGCACCGGCCTGCGAAGCGTGGGAAGCAGGGAAAGCGGGAGCCGCCGGCGCAACCGTCGAAGCGATCGGGGGGGAAGCGGTCTGCGCCAAAGGAGCGGCGCCCGACGATGCGTCGGGACGGCCGGCGACGGGCGCGTCGGCGCCCAGGGGCGCAACGCGATCAGCCGGGTCTACGGACGTGACTGCTTTCAAAGGTGTCTCCTGTGCGAATCGATCGGCTCGCCGCCCGGCGCCCTCGGCACCGATGCGCAACGCGCTTCAAGCTGCCCGATGACGACTGCGACGACCCGGAAAGGTTCGCAATTCTGTTCTTCTTTTTTCTTTTTAGCTCGCTTTGGCGCGTTTCGGTTGAGGGTTAACCCGATCAATGTTCGTTTTCGTTCGCTTTAGTCTGCCGGCCATGAATCCCAATCCCCGTCAGAACGACCTGCTGAAGGAAGTTCGCGCGCAGGGCTCCGTCAGCGTGGAGGCCCTGGCCGAGAAATTCGGCGTCACCCTGCAGACCGTCCGACGCGATGTGCAGCGCCTGGCCGAGGCTGGCCTGGTGGCGCGCTTTCACGGCGGCGTGCGCATCCCCTCCTCCACCACCGAGAACATCGCCTACCGGCAGCGCCAGGCGATGCAGGCCGACGGCAAGGCCCGCATCGCCCGCGCGATTGCGGCCCGCATCCCGGCGGGCTGCTCGCTGATCCTGAACCTGGGCACGACCACCGAGGCGGTGGCCCGTGCGTTGTTGCATCACCAGGGATTGCGGGTGATCACCAACAACCTGAATGTGGCGACCATCCTGAGCGACAACCCCGATTGCGAACTGGTCATGGTGGGTGGCTCGGTGCGACACCGCGATCGCGGCGTGGTCGGCGAAGCGGCGGTGGATTTCATTCGGCAGTTCAAGGTGGACATCGGCCTGATCGGCATTTCCGGCATCGAGTCCGACGGCAGCCTGCGCGATTTCGACTACCGCGAGGTGATGGTGGCGCGGACCATCGTCGAGCATTCACGCGAGGTGTGGGTGGCCGCCGACGCCACGAAATTCAACCGGCCGGCGATGGCGGAGGTCGCCCGCTTGCCCCAGATCGACACCCTGTTCACCGACGCCCCGCCGCCCGAGCCCTATGCCGCGCTGATGGCGGATGCCGGGGTGGAGCTGGTGGTGGCCGACTGAGGCGGCGGCGAGCGGGAACGGGCAGCGCGAGGACATCTGCCGCCCCACCCACGCGCCGACCAGCCCCCTTTCAACAGAACAAACGAGACAAGCCATGACCTATCTGCTGGCCCTGGACCAGGGCACCTCCAGCTCCCGTTCCATCGTGTTCGATGCGCAAGGCCGCATCGTGGCGATGGCGCAGCGCGAGTTCCGCCAGATCTATCCCCAGCCGGGCTGGGTGGAGCATGACGCGCAGGAGATCTGGACCTCCCAACTGGCCACCGCGCGCGAGGTGCTGGCCAAGGCCAAGCTGAAGGCATCGGACCTGCGCGCGCTGGGCATCACCAACCAGCGCGAGACCACCTTGGTCTGGAACCGACGGACCGGTCAGCCGATCTACCACGCCATCGTCTGGCAGGACCGCCGCGCCGAGCCGCAATGTGCGGCGCTGCGGGAGCAGGGCCATGCGGGGACCATCCAGTCCAAGACCGGGCTGGTGGTCGATGCGTATTTCTCGGGCACCAAGCTGCAGTGGATCCTGGACCACGTCGCCGGTGCGCGTGAGCAGGCGGACCGCGGCGAGCTCGCCTTCGGCACCATCGACAGCTGGCTGATCTGGCAGCTGACCAATGGCCAGGTGCATGTGACCGATGTGAGCAATGCGTCGCGCACCATGCTCTTCAATGTGCATGAGAACCGTTGGGACGAGGACCTGCTGAAGCTGTTGAACATCCCGGCCTCGGTGCTGCCGAGCGTGCATCCGTCGGCGCACGAGTTCGGCACCGTAGCGCCCGAGCACCTGGGCGGCGCCATCCTGATCGGCGGCATTGCCGGCGACCAGCAGAGCGCCCTCTTCGGCCAGGCCTGCTTCGAGGCGGGCATGGCCAAGAACACCTACGGGACCGGCTGCTTCATGCTGATGCACACCGGCACCCGCTTCCAGACCAGCGGCAACGGCCTGATCACGACGAGCGCGGCGCAGCCCGATGCGACGCCGCGCTTCGCGCTGGAGGGCAGCGTCTTCATCGGCGGGGCGGTGGTGCAGTGGCTGCGGGACGGGCTGAATGCGATCAAGGCCAGCGGCGAGGTACAGGGCCTGGCCGAAAGCGTGCCGGATGCCGGTGGCGTGATGTTCGTGCCGGCCTTCACCGGCCTGGGCGCGCCCTACTGGGACGCCGAAGCGCGGGGGGCGATCGTCGGTCTGACGCGCGGCTCTACCGTGGCGCACATTGCGCGTGCCGCGCTGGAGAGCATTGCCTTCCAGAGCGCGGCGCTGCTGCAGTCGATGAGCCGGGACGCCGTGGCGGCGGGTGGCGCACCGGTGAGTGAGCTGCGGGTGGATGGCGGGGCGTGTGTCAACAATCTGCTGATGCAGTTCCAGGCTGACCTGCTGGGCATCCCAGTGGTGCGGCCCAAGGTGATCGAGACCACCGCGCTGGGCGCGTCCTACCTGGCGGGCCTCACGGCCGGCGTCTACGGCAGTTTGGACGACATCGGCAAGAACTGGCAGACCGAGCGCGTGTTCCTGCCCACGATGTCCCGTGACCGCGCGGAAGTGCTGATGTCGCAGTGGGAGCGCGCGGTGCGGCAGGCATCGACGCGGTAGGGGTTTCAAGCGAGGCGACACCCGGGGTGCAACACCCTCTGACGTCGACAGTCGGCGCAGACGCCGCGCGATCAGCTAGGCGTCGAGGTGTGGCAGGAAGACATCGAAGAATGTGGCGCAGGCTTGTCGAGGATCGTAGGTTCGTCCGAACGGCAGGAAGCCATCCATATCGGACAGGAACTTTCGAGACGACATGCGGCGGTTCATTTCGGACTGCACGTCCGCCGCGCTGAAGTCGCTGCCCTCCTGTGCCATGTAGAACCGGAATGCGGCGCCGACGCGAGCCGGGTCGACCCCGTACTTGGACGCCCCCGAGGCTGACTGCTCCCAGGCCCACCAGAGGTCGTAGAGATCTCGCCCCTGTTCGCGTTGAAGCAAGGCACGCAGTTTGGTGCCCAACATTTCGTCCAGCGCATACGACACGACTTGCATGGGCCTTGCGCCATCAGCGCCGTCCGGAACCTCAATCTCCACCGGCACCAACGCGTAAAGCGGGCGCTGCTCATTGGTGTTGACCTCGATCTTGAGATGGGCGTGAGCTGCGTCATTGCTCGAGGGGTCGTAGGTGAACTCGGTCCGGATGATCGTGGACTTCGCCACCAGGTTACGGACCGCGAGTTGAATGGTGGTGAGCACGGATTCGCGGGGCTGGCCCAGCAAGGGGAGAAGGACGCGATGCAGCGCCTTCTCGATGTGTTTGGGCGGGCGATCGCCCACCTTCACCAGATCGATGTCTTCGGAGTAGCGGCTCGCCGGGGACAGGTGCCCCTTGTGCAGCACGGTTCCTCCACGCATCGCCACTTGGGTCCTCAAAAACGGGTCTTCGAAAATGGCGGCAACGGCTCGGCTCAGCAGGTAATCCTGCTCCACCATCAGATCATTGCTCCAAGGCGCGTGCTTGCGCCAGGCGGCCAATTCACGGGCAGCGATCACATCAGCTCCCTCAGCATGTCGAGATGCTGAGGGTTGTACCGAATGCGCCAACGCGGATCGACCTGCGCGGACTCGTCACCGTTCTCGGATGTGCCAAGTGTCAAAGTTTGAACCGGTACCCGTCGACCGGAGAGCCAGTCTTCCATCCGATTCGCCGCTTGCCTCATCTGAAGACGGTCAAGCAGGAAGCCCAGTCGCTGAACCACCGGCACCTGCCCGGTGGCATGGGCCGCGCGGGTGAGTTCATCTCCCGATAGCTCGGGGCCCAGATCGCGTGCAATGCGCGCGATGCTTTCCATGCCACCGACCGAGGACTGATGGCGGACAAGGTCGAAGAGCGTCGCCTCACGGGTGCTGACGCGCCACGGTGCAACGCCGTTGGACACCACGACCGTTGGCGTATCGTCCACGGCACGCTTGGCGATGAACTCGACCGTCAACTTGCCGGCAGTGATCGCCCCACGGGACCGTTCCAGCATGACTTGGGTCGTCTGCACGGCGTAGTGGGCTGATCCCCAGTGCCTGGCAGCAGACAGCAGGGCCACGTAGTAGCCGCCCCCCAGGGCTCGCATGCAGTCATCGAGCCACCATGTGACGGGCGGGGCCCCGTAATGGGCATGCTCCGGCGGAACGATGAGGCAGGTGCTGGGCCGGCGGCTCAGCCGCACGATAAGGCCGGCCGCCTCAAGACGACGAAGCGTCCGGTCCACAGAGCTGCTCGATGCTCTACCGGTCAACTGAGCGAACTCAGCCGCATCGAAGAAGTAGCGCGACTGTTGCTGAATCGCGCGCAGCGCCGCTTCAGAAGTCAACCGGCCGCCGGAAGTCGCAGGCAGGGGAAGGGAGGCCAAGATGGAGGACATAAACGTTCGTCAATCCTACGCTGAAACGTACTTTTAGACGAACGTTTATGCAGACAGCCCTCATGAGCGAATGACTCTCTAAGTCATTGTTTCAAAAGAAGATATTCCTCCGGCCTGCCGACCGACGTGAATTAATCAGCACTATAAAGAACAGCTGATGTACTTTTAGCCAAACATTTATGTCGCCGCCCAAACGTCGCATAGGCTTCCGACAAGCCGTCAGAACCCGAGCGACTCCCCCGCGCCCAGCAGCGTCGCCGCACCCAGCACGGCGAAGATGGCGGCCGCGATGCCATGGACCAGTCGCACCGGCATCTTGTGGGCGAGCTTGTCGCCGATCAGCACCGCAGGCACGTTGGCGACCATCATGCCGAGCGTCGTGCCCGCCACCACCGGCCAGAGGTCGGCGAAGCGCGCGGCCAGGGCCACGGTGGCGATCTGGGTCTTGTCACCCATCTCCGCCAGGAAGAAGGCCACGATGGTGGTGCCCAGCACGCCGAAGCGATAACGCTTGCCGGTCTCTTCCTCGTCGATCTTGTCGGGAATCAGCGTCCAGATGGCCATGGCGATGAAGCCCACCCCCAGCACCCAGCGCATGGTCTGGGGCGAGACCTGGGTGGTGATCCAGCTGCCCAGCGCGCCGGCGCAGGCATGGTTGACCAGGGTCGCAATGAGGATGCCCAGGCAGATGGCGCCGGGCCGGCGGAACCGCGCGGCCAGGATGAAGGCCAGGAGCTGGGTCTTGTCGCCGATTTCGGCCAGGGCCACCAGGCCAGTGGAGATGAGGAAGGCTTCCATGAGAACGCTCAGCGGCCGAGACACACCAATGACCATGCCCGCGCCGGCCGCAACCCGGGAGCATGGTCAAAGGTCTCGCCAGGCTGGGAACACAAGGTTCCTGGCTACCGCACGCCATGAGCCGATCCAGGATCGGCTCAAGTCTGTTGACGCGGGTCTGCTGAGGTGCCGTCCATGAACCAAGTGTTCGGCCGATCGGAGCGATCGATGGACGGCGGAGTGGTGCAGCGGCTACTCCCCAATGACAGCGCGCATTGTAGTCTCGGCCACACCGGGCCAGGCCCGTTGCAAGCCGTCGAGCTTGCCGGGGTCGCCCAGCAGCAGCAGTTGCGTGCGGTTCTCACGCCAGCTGGCGCTCATCAACAGCTGCAGCACCGGCGCGCTGACGGCGCGCAGCCGCTGCGGCCATTGCAGCAGGTCCTCCAGCTCGCCCGCAGTCACCGCCTGGGACAGCAGCTCGTCGGGTCCACGCTGCAAGTTCATCTGCCAGTCCCCCAAGGCCAGCGCCTGAGCCATGGCCAAGTCCTCCGGACTGACAGCCTCCGCCGACAGCTTCGGCAGTTGCTCCCGCAACAGCGGCAGCAGCTCGGGCAGCGTGGCCGAGGGCACGGTCACGCTCAGCCGCCAGCAGGTGGCCCCGCCCAAGGGTTCGATCTCGCTGGTCCAGGCCCCGGGCAGTTGGGCCGCCAGCCGCTGCTCCAGCAGCAGACGCGCTAAGGTCCGCAGCACCCGCGGCGTTCCGCGCGGGATGGCCGTCTGCACCACCAGGCGACAGCCCAGCGCGCGAGGCAAGGTCAAGGCATAGGCCAGCGGCGCGGCCGGTGCTGCGGCACTCGCCATCGCCGCTGCGGCGGTGGTGGGCGGATTGGGCGATGACTTGGGCGCCTTCCAATCGTCCAGGAAATCGGCCGCCAAGCCCCGGGCAGCCTCCAGGGTGAGGTCACCGCAGAACAGCAGCTGGCTGCGGTCCGGCCGCCAGTATTGGCGGTGGAAAGCCAGCACGTCGTCGCGCTTGAGCCGCTTGAGGCTGCCGGAAATCTGCACCGGTTGCGCCCGTCCCCAGAACATGCGCCGGGCCACCCAGGGCGCCAGCATCAGCGCGTCCGCACGCCGAAGCGCGAGCGCGTCCTGGGCGCGGCTGCGCATGTGTTCGAGCGACTCGAATTCCAAGGTCGGCGCGCCCACCAGATCGGCCAGCAGGTTGACCGCGTCGTCACACTGGTCCGGCACCGCTTCCAGGGCAAGCTCAGCCGATCCCGGCGACAGATCCAGCTGCAGCGGACGCCCGAGCAGGTCGCTGGCGTAGGCAATGTCGGCAGACTCCATGGTCTCGCCACCACGCCGCGCGCCCTGGGCCAGCATCGACAGCGCCACTTCCGCCAGGCCCTCCTTGCCGAACGGATCCCGCAGCCAGCCGGCGTCGGTGATCAGCCGGATCGAGGTGCGCGGCGCGCCCGGACGCGGCAGCACCAGAATGTGCACCCCGTTGGGCAGGCGCGCCTGATGCAGGGTCAGCGGCGGCAACTGAGGCAGCGGCGGCAGCTCCGGCGGCTGCTCGAAACCCGGCTGCGCCTGCGCCAGCAACGGCAGCGAGGACGCCAGCGTGGCGCCCAGCATCCAATCTCGGCGGCGCAGTCTCGTCATGCCCAGGCTCCCGGCACGGTGCGCACGATGGCGGCGCCCGCGCCAGCGGCGGCCGCCGCACCTACATCGGCCAGCAGCGTCAGCACCGGCGCCTGCACCACCTGGCGGCGCCAGAGCTGCTGCACGTCATCCGCGGTCAGGCGTGCCCACAGGGCGGCGTCCTTGGCCGGGGCCGACACATCGCCGCGCAACACCCAGGCATCGGCCAGTGTCTTGGCCAGCGTCGATGCGCCCCACTCGCCAGCCTGCCATTCCCGCTTGAGCAGCGCCTTGGCCTTGTCGAGCTCCTCGTCGCTCACTGGCTCATCGGCAAGCCGCAACACTTCCTTCAACAGCGCGGCGGCCAGCGGCGCAGCGGTCTGTCCGTGGGCTGCGAGCGCCTGCGCGACCAGCAATCCGGCCTGCTGATGCTGAACCAGCCGCAGGTTGAGATGGTGCGCAACGGCCAGTTCGTCGACCAGGGTGTCGGTCAGACGACCCGATCGCCCCCGGCCCAACAAGGCATGCGCCAGTCGCCAGGCGGGCGAGGACGCATCGTCGAGTCGAGGCACCTGCCACACCAGCGCGGCAGCAGGCAGCGGCGCCTGGGGCAAGGACAGCTTCAGCGTCTGGCTCTGGGGACGGCGCGCATCACGCGCCTCGCGGGGCTCACGGGGCTCTCGGCCCTCGCCCGACGCATTGCTCGACGCCGCCGAGCCCGCCGAGCCCGAAGGGGTCGAGGAAGCGGCAGCACTCGCGGCACTGGACGACATCCCCGGCGATGCCGCGCTGCCTGCCAGCTCAGCCTTCGGGCTGGGTGCCGGCACGGCGGAGGCATTGCCCGATGACGATGACGACGCCATGGCTGACGACCCGACGGCCGCGCTGGCCGATCCTGCCGCGCCCATCGGCGATCGGATGGAGCCGAAGTAGTGCATCACCCAGCGCGCCAACGCGCCTTCGTCGAAGGCGCCGGTGATGACCAGCAACGCCCGATCGGTGCGGAAGTTCGCGGCATGGAAGGCGCGGAGTTCCTCGACATCGAGATCGCGGAGTTGATCCGGATCGCCGAGCGTGCCGCGCTGGTAGGGATGCGTGAGATAGCCGTGGCGCTGCACCGCCAGATCGAGCCGACCATAGGGCTGCAGCAGCGGCTGCTGCGCGGCCTGCCGCAGTTGCGCACGACCGCGAACCAGCGTGTCGGGATCCAGACGCGGATTGCTCATGCGCTCGGCCTCGGCCCAGAGCAGGCGCTCCAGATGCGGGGCCAGCACCGTGCTCTGCAGCGCGGCGAAATCGTCGTCGATCTCCAGCGTCGTGGTGCCGCCGGCTTGCGCGATCAGACGATGGAACTGTCCGGGTTCGAGATAGCGACTCGCGCCCGCGGTCAGCCGCAGGGCGAGATGGGTCATCCCCGACCGGCCCGTAGGATCATCGCGGGCGCCGACGCGGTAGACCACGCGCACCGACGCCAACGCGCCCGGCACGGGCCGCGCCAGCCAGTGCAGGCCATTGGGCAGGCGCTGCGGTTCGACGCTGTAGCTCGACATGGCAGCAGCATAGCCGCCAATCTGCGGTCGACCGCCGACCTGCAACATCGACGCGACACCGCAGCGCCCCCCGCGACGGGGACAACACCGGCGCAGGCCGCACAGATGCGGGCCGGCATCCGAGTGCTAGACCGCACCTCGGCACATCGCTAGGTGCGGTCGATCCGCGTGCGTCAAACAGAGGGTCAGGAGGCGTCGATCAGGAGGCGCCGTTCAGGATACGTCGCTCAAAAGACATCCGGCGGATCGTGCGGCGTCTGCGGTTCGACCACGATCCGCGCGTGGCGCTGGAAGGTGAAGTACGCCCAGGCCCAGTCGGCAAACACCCGCACCCGATTGCGAAATCCGATCAGAAAATAGACGTGCACGAACAGCCAGAACAGCCAGGCCGAGAGGCCGCTGAACTGGACCGTCCCGAGGTCCGCCACCGCCGCCTTCCGACCGATGGTGGCCAGCGAGCCGTAATCCATGTAGCGGAACGGCCGTTCCGATCGGCCGTTCATCCGGGCCAGGATCTGCTTGGCGGCATGGCGCCCCGCCTGCTTGGCGCCGGGGCTGACCCCGGGCACCGGCTTGCGGCTGCCGTCCTTTTCGAGGCTCTGCGCTGCAGCCATGTCGCCCACCACGAACACCTCGGGATGCCCCGGAATGTTCATGTGCTCATCCACCACCACCCGGCCGGCGCGGTCCAGCGGCACGTCCAGTGTGCGCGCCAGCGGCGACGCGGCCACCCCTGCGGCCCAGACCTTGGTACGGGAGGCAATGCGTTCGCGCCCGCCGTCCGCGGTCTGCAGGTCCACACCGTGCTCGTCGATGCCGACCACCCGGCAATTCACCCGCACCTGCACCCCGAGCCGCTCCAGTTGCGCCCGCGCCTGGGCCGACTGCGCCGGCTTGAAGGCCGCCAGCACCCGGTCCGAGCCCTCGATCAGCAGCACCTGCGCACGGCTGGGATCGATGCGTCGGAACTCGTCGCGCAGGGTGTGGCGCGCGATCTCGGCCAGCGTGCCGGCCATCTCGACACCGGTCGGTCCGCCGCCGATCACGATGAAGTTCAGCCACGGTGCGCGGCTGGCCTCGTCGGGCAGCGTCTCGGCGCGCTCGAAGGCGCTCAACAGCCGCGCCCGCAGCTTGAAGGCATCCGCCAGGGTCTTCAGTCCCGGCGCGTGGTCCTGCCACTGGTCGTTGCCGAAGTAGCTGTGGGTCGCGCCCGCGGCCACGATCAGATGGTCATAGCCGAGTTCCTGGCCATCGGACAGACGCACCCGCCGCTGGGCCTTGTCGATGTGCTCGACCTCCGCCATCAGCACCGTGAGATTGCGCTGGTGGCGCCGCATGTGCCGGATCGGCGCGGCGATGGCGGGCGCCGACAGGCCGGCGGTGGCCACCTGGTAGAGCAGCGGCTGGAACAGGTGGTGGTTGCTGCGGTCGATCAGCGTCACGCGCACCGGCGCGCCGTCCAGCACTTTGGTGGCCTCCAGGCCACCGAAGCCGCAACCCACGATCAGGACATGAGGCAATTCGGCATTCATGCGGCACATCCTAGCTTCGATGACTACCGGGACAGGTCATGTCCTTCGTCGACAATGCCGCTATGCGCCGCGCCGACCGTTTGTTCCAGATCGTCCAGTTGATTCGTGGACGCCGCCTGACCACCGCCGACTTCCTGTCCCAGCGGCTGGAAGTCTCCATCCGCACCGTGTATCGCGATGTGGCCGCGCTGCAGCAACAGGGCGTGCCGATCGACGGCGAAGCGGGCGTCGGCTACCGCATGCGGGTTGGCTTTGAACTGCCGCCGCTGATGTTCAGTTCGGAAGAGGCGCAGTCGCTGGTCGCCGCCGTGCGACTGGCGCAATCGCAGTTGGACGCGGTGCTGGGCCAGCGGGCGGAGGAAGCGCTGAGCAAGATCCTGGCGGTGCTGCCGGGCACGGCGCGCGCCGCGGCGGAGAGCCTGACGGTCTATGCCCCGCAGCGCGGCCTGGACGACGCCACCCGCACCCGGCTGACCGAGCTGCGCCAGGCCACCGAGTCCCGCAACAAGCTGCGCCTGCACTACCTCGATCTGAACGATCAGACCACCACCCGCATCGTGCGTCCGCTGGCCTGCTTCTTCTGGGGGCCGGTCTGGACTTTCTCCGCCTGGTGCGAGCTGCGCGAGGACTTCCGCAGCTTCCGGGTCGACCGGGTGCAGCAGTTGGACATGCTGGAAGAGCGCTTCCGCGATGAACCGGGCAAGACCCTGGCCGACCTGCAGCGGCTCGACAACGCGCGCGAGAACCTGGCCTGAGTCGATTCGAGGCGGGGCGACGCCACACGGTCGGGGCGCTCTGTCCGCCACAAGTCGTGAGGGCAGTACCGTCGTCCAGAGCGGCGGCCGTTGGCCACACCCGCGGCCGGAGCGCCACTTACCGCACCGGCAGCGGGTCGGCCCATCGGCGCGTCCAAGGCGTGATCAGCGAATCGCTGCGCCGCGCGGAAGCACCGCCGCCGCCGGGCGCCAGCGCATCAGCGGCGCCTCGATCCAGCGGTAGAAGGGCACGGCGGCCACATTGCTCAGCCCCCAGGCCGCAATCAAGGCCAGCGGAGCCAGCACATCCAGCATCGGGGCCGGACTTTCGGCCCGGTGCTCGTACAGGGCGTTGACCAGCAGGCAGACCGGGAAATGCACCAGGAACAGCGCATAGGCATGGCGCGCCAGACCTTGCAGTCGCGCCTGGAACCAGGCCGGGCCGCCGCCGTGTCGCCAGGCCGCGACCACGATGACCGTCATCGCGGCCACCACCAGCCGCTCACGGAACTGGATCGCCAGTGCGGCCGCCAGCATGCTGCCCAGCAACGACCAGGTCAGCCACCGACGGCGTGCGGACCACGACTGGCTCCAGAACAGCAGCGCGCCCAGCCCATAGGCGCCGAAGAAATAGATGCCGTAGGCGTCCAGCTCGCCCATGCGATTGAACATCAGCAGCGACGCGGCACACAGCAGGCCGACCAGCGCCGGCGCCAGCCGCTGCCGCATGCCCAGGCTCAGCGGCAGCCGACGCAGGCCCCACATCACCAGCAGCAGCAGGGCAAAGAGCTGGAAGTCGATCGCCACATACCAGGCGCCCACGGTGAGCGCCTCCACTTGCAGCAGGTCATGCAGCAGCAGCGCATGCGCGATCAGCTGAAGCAGGTTCACCTGCTCGGGCACCAGCTCAGGCAGCAGCGGCTTGACCAACCAGGAGGCGGCCAAGGTGAGCATCACGGCGGCCATGAATGGCGGCACCAGCCGCCAGTAGCGCTGAGCCAGCAAGGCCGGCGCCGAACGGTGGAGCTGCGATTCCTGGGCCGACAGGGCACGCGCGCTCAGGTAGCCGCCCAGCACCAGGAAGATCTGCACCGCCATGCGGCCGTAGTCGTAGAACCAGCCCGTCAGCAGCGGAAACAGCGCATGCATCGCTTCGGCGATCGGACCGTAGACGGACAGATGGTGAAGGACGATCAGTTGAGCGGCGAGTGCACGCAGGGCATCAAGCGGGAACAGACGGACGGCGGCCATGGGCAAAGAACAACGCTGCGCGAGCAGCGACAGACTGAAAGACTTCTTCGGGTTCTCGAACGCATCGAGGCGTTCGGGTGCTCGGGCGCACGTTCCGGGGCTTCCGGCGCGAGATCCCGCACGGTCGGCGCTACCAGCGCAGCGGCTCCGACGGCTGCAGCCCGGCAAGGCGATGGCAGCCATCAAAAGCAGCGGCCACCCGCAGGTGGCCGTCAGACAGGCGCGATTCTAGTCGGCAGGGCCTCGAAACTGCCGTCCACAGGCCGCTGTGCGCCCGTTTGCGGGGGGTCGGCAGGTAAAGCCCGTAAGCGCGTGTGAGCCGAGCCACCAGTCCGGCCGTCGGAACCTTCGCCCCGGCGCGGCAGCGGGTGCGTCAGCGGGCCTGCCAACGGGCGCGTCAGCGAGGCGGCTTCTGCGAACGCGTGCGCGGCTTGGGGGGCGGATAGAGGGTGCCGTTGAAGATCGCGGCGAACCAGCTCAGATACCAATCCACCAGCCGCTGCGGCCAGGGTTTGGGCGCGGCCTTCACCGGGGGCGGCCGGTCGGAGGGATGACGCCGCATGACCGCCTCCGCCAGGCGTTTCAGATGGCCATCCAGCGCCTGGATGGTCTTCAGACGGAAGGACGAGGGCTCGCGCTGGGTCTGCAACACCAGGGCGACATGCAGCAAGGTGCGATGCTCGCCCAGCAATTCGAGCCGCAGCTGCACCTGGCCTTCGGTGGATCCGAGCGCGTCGCCATGGCCGTCGAAGCGCAGCCGCACCTGGCGCGGGGCGGCGGTGTCGAGCACCGTCAGCTGTCCCTGGAAGGCCGGCATCGAGAGCGCATAGCTGCGGGGCGAGGCGCCGGGGTCCAGGGTGATGCCGTGCGGCAGGCTGTCCCGGAGCAGCGTCAGATCCTGCAGCGCTGCCCAGGCGCGGGCTTGGGAGACCGGCAGGATGAGGTCGTCGTTCAGGGTCAGCGTGGTCATGGGCTGGATTGTGATCCCTGACGCCGTGCAGACCGATCCGGATTTCGATATGGTCCGCTCCCATGGACAACATGGATCTGCAAGTGCTGCGTCAGGTGCAGCAATGGCTGGACGCTGACCAGCGCGTGGTGCTGGGCACCATCACCCGCACCTGGGGCTCGGCGCCTCGGCCGGTGGGATCGGTGGTCGCGGTCCGGGGCGACGGCACGATCACCGGCTCGGTCTCGGGCGGCTGCATCGAGGACGACCTGATCGCGAAAATTCGCGAAGGCGCGCTCACCCTGCAACGGCCCGAGCTGATCCGCTACGGTGTCGGCGCGGAAGCCGCGCAGCGCTTCGGACTGCCCTGCGGCGGGACGCTGGAGCTGATGCTGGAGCCGATCGGCCCGCAGTCGGCCATCGCCGCGCTGCTGGAACGCCTGACGCGGGGCGAACGCGTGCTGCGCACGCTGGACCTGGCCACCAGCGTGGTGACGCTGGCCGAGCCGCCCGCTCATTCGCGCGATGGTGCCGACCGGCTGGTGCTGGACGCGCACCGGCTCATCACCCACCACGGCCCGCAATGGCGGCTGCTGATCATCGGTGCGGGCCAGCTCAGCCAGTACTTGGCGCAGATGGCCTTGGCGCTGGACTACCAGGTTGAGGTCTGCGACCCGCGGGACGACTACCCGTGGACGCTGATCGCCGCCCCGCTGACCCGCGACATGCCCGATGACGTGGTGCAGCGGCTGCAGCCCGACGGCCACACCGCTGTCGTGGCACTCACCCATGATCCCAAGCTCGACGACCTGGCCCTGATGGAGGCGCTGCGCAGTCCGGCCTTCTATGTCGGCGCGATTGGCTCGCGGGTCAATCAGGCCAAGCGGCGCGCCCGGTTGCAGGAACACTTCGACCTCACCGAGGCCCAGCTCGCACGGCTGCATGGTCCGGTCGGCCTGCACATCGGCGCCCGGACGCCGCCCGAGATCGCGCTGTCCATCCTGGCGCACATGACGGCCGAGCGCTATGGCGTGCAGATCAGCAGCGCCGCGCCGAGCAGCGGTGCGGAGGTGGGCTGCGTCCTGTAACGACCGAGTGGCTCAGCGCATGATGTAGCCGCGGCCGTCCATGCAGGCCTCGACCGCGCGGTTGAAGACGCTCGCGTCGTTCATCGCGCTGGGCTGGGTGGTGGCCCAGCGGTTGCATTCCTGGCGATCGGCCTCGGTCTGGGTCGTGCTCTGCCCGTTCCGCGGATAGATGATCGGATCAGGCCGTGGCGGCGTGGCACTGACCACCGCCGGTTGCACCGTCTGCGCATTCGGCGGCGGCGCCACCACGACATAACCGGGTTCGCTGACCGCGGTCGTGTAGTACACGCCATTCGCGTAGTAGTAGGGCAGCCCGCCGATGCGCAGCGTCACATAGGCCGACGGCAGTACCGGAATGACCACGCCCACCGGCGGCACGATGACCCGGTAGCTCGGTCCATACGGCCGATACCAGACGCCGCCGTGGTACCAGTACCGCCCGCTGACGAAGACCGCCCCGCTGGGCAGGCCGCGCGAGACGTAGCCCGGTGCCGGGTAGTAATGGTCATGGTGATAACGCGCATCGAACGCGAACCCCGGCCCCGGCCCGTGCCGGGGACCACCGTGACCTCCGGGGCCATGGCCCTGGGCCGCGGCCAGCGCCGAGCCCAAGGCCAGCGCGACGGGAATCAGCCAACGTAACGTGTTCATGATCGGATCGCCTGATGGCGGACGTGCTGTCCAGGTGCCCATTCAACGCCCTCGATGCCGACCCCGTCTACGGAGGGCGGTTTCGGCCGGGTAAAGAACCATTGCGCGGCGAAGCGCACACCCGCCGCGCGTCGCCAATCCGTCCGAGGCGCGCCGGTGCGATGATCCGCCCGCGCTGCCGCCTTTGGTCGCAACGCCCTGTTGAATCCCGTGTCGGTCCTGCCTCCGCCCCGCCCATGATCCAGCTCTACTACTACCCCAGCAACGCCAGCATGGCGCCCCACATCGTCCTGCAGGAGTTGGGCGTGCCCTTCCAGCTCCAGTTGGTCGACCGCAACCGCGACGAGCACAAGTCGCCCGCCTTCCTGGCGATCAATCCCAATGGCCTGCTGCCCGCCCTGCGGGACGGTGACCTGGTGCTGTTCGAATGCGCCGCCATCCTGCTGCATCTGGCGGACCGCCACGCCGACGCCGGCCTCATGCCGCCGCTGGGCACGCCGGAACGCGCCCAGGCCTACAAATGGTTGATGTGGCTGACCAACACCCTGCAGCCGACGGTGATCGCCTACTACTACCCGGACCGCTGGGTCGCGCCCGGCAATACCAGCGGCGCGGCTGAAGTGAAGCAACAGGCCGAACTGCGTGCCAGCGCGCAATTGGACCTGCTGGCCGCCGAGTTCGAGCGCCATGGCGGCCCGTGGGTGCTGGGCGAGCGCTACAGCGTGCTGGACGCTTTCGCCTTCATGCTGTGCCGCTGGACCCGCAACTTCGCGCAGCCGGCGCGGCAGCGCCCGGCTTTGGGCGCCTTCCTCGATCGCATGGCCGAGCGCCCCGCCCTGCGCCGGGCCATCGAGACCGAAGCCCTGCCGACACCCTGGTATTGAGCCCGACCGGCGGCGCCCGAGCACCCGCCCGCCGATCCATCGCCTGTCCGCTCAGGGTTTCAGGACCAGCCGCCCCTGGCTGTGGGTCTGGATGTCGCCGTCGCTCAGCCACGCCCGTCGATACCGGCCCTGCGCCAGCATCTCCGCCTGGTCGCTGTAATGGCGATCCGGCCAGACGCCGCTCTGGCCGACCGGATTGATGCCCAGCGCCTCCTGCGGCAGGGCAAAGTCGATCAGGCGCCGGGTCGACGGACCGTAGGCCACCGTCCAGGGCGCATCGCCGCCACGCTGGGCGAAATTGTTCGGCACTTCATGGCCGCCCGGCACCGGGAACGGGCCGACGTTGAACAGCCGATCCAGCGGGGCCTGCTTGCCCAGCGGGTGCTCATGGGTGAGCGTGTGCACACCCGCCCAGCGCCATTGGTTGCTGTCCGGATCCACCGATCGCTGCAGGTGGGCCACCGCCGCCTTCCAGGCCTGACGGACGATTTCCGCCTGCGTCTCGCGCTGCGGCGTGGCACGGTTGTCCCACCAGGGCGCCTCCGAATCGGCCACCAGTCGCGGGAGCGCATGGTCCAGCGCCCGGGTGCGCCGCAGGTTGTCGAACTGCAGATCGCCGAGTTCGTCCTTCATCGTCGCCCGCAGCAACTCGGTGAGGAACTGCTGGAACAGCACCGGCGCCAGGCCGTCGCTGCGGTACGCGCCATTCCAGCGCGCCAGGGCCTCGACCAGCGATTGCTCCTCGCCGGAGGCCGCCAGCCGCAGCAGCGGGATCAGCGGCCGTAGCACCCGCGGACCGTAGTCGGTCTGCACATCCAGCTGCAGCGCCTGGCTGTTGGTCAGGTCCCAGCGCCGACCCTGGTTCAACAGCCCGTCGAGTCGACGGCCCCGCTCGCCCAGGTTGTAGTAGCCCGGCACGGGTACCCGCGACTCGGGCTGGAAGTTGGCCGACACGATGTAGCCGCGCGCCGGGTTCTCCTCCTGCGGGTTGTCGCTGAAGGGCCGGAAGCCGAGCTTGTCCGCCTCGTGGGTGCTGCCGTCGAGCAGGAAGCTGGGGTTCACGCCGTCCGGCCGGATCGGCAGCCGGGCCGCCGCCCACCAGGCGATGTCGCCGCCGGCATTGGCCCAGACGATGTTCAGGCCGGGCGCGTGGATCAGGCTGGCGGCTTCGCGGGCCTTGGGCAGCGTGTCGGCGCGGCCCAGTTGGTAGAAGGCCTGCAGCACCGGGTTGTCGGTCTCCAGGAAGGCCCACCACATGGCGATCGGACGCTCACCCCGATCGCCGGGGACGGCATCGTTGATGATCGGACCGTGCGGCGAGCGGCGCAGTGTCAGCACTTGGTCCGGCTGGCCCTTGACCTTGATGATCTCCTGGCGCGAGGTCAGGGCCACCCAGCGGCCGCCGGCCGGATCGGCAGCGTCAGCCGGATTGGCCAGCCACACTTCATTCGGATTGGCCGGGTTCAGTTTCTCGGCGATCAGGTCGATGTCGTCGTTCTGGAACATCGTGAGGCTCCAGCCGAAGCGCTCGTTGTGGCCCAGCAGCGCCATCGGATTGAGCGCCAGATGGTGTCCATAGAGCTCGAACGACGGCGTCTTCAGATGCGCCTCCCACCACACGGCCGGGGCCGAATAGGCGATGTGCGGATCGCCGGCCAGCAGCGGCTTGCCGCTGGCGGTGCGGCTGCCGGCCACCACCCAGGCATTGCTGCCTTCGAACTGCGGCAGGCCCGCCAGGGCGGACGCCCGCTCGCTGGCCGCGGCCAGGCGGGCCAGGGTCGGCAGGGTGGACATCGCCAAACCGCGCGGCGCGGACAGCGAGGAAGGCGAGGACGGCAGCCCCGCCTGCAGTTCGCCGCCGGGCTTCCAGTCGAGTTCGAAGATGCGCAGGTAATCCGGGCCGAGCTGGTCCCGGATCGCCGTCAAGGCCGGCTCGGTGCGGAAGGCGGCGGCAAAGCTGTAGGCCAGGTAGCCGGCGATGCTGAGGGTGTCGGCGGCGCTGAAGGGGCGCTTCGGAATGCCGAGGATCTCGAACTCCAGCGGCGCCGGCCGGGTCGCCTGGTACTGGTTCACGCCCTCCAGATACGCCCGCAAGGCCTGCGCCGCGGCGGGCTGCGCATTCAGCGCGCCACCGGCGGCCGCCAGTTGATCGGCACGCTCCCGAATGCCCAGGGTGCGGAACAGCCGGTCGGTCTCCAGCAAACGGGGGCCGAGGATCTCGGCCAGCTCGCCGCGCGCCAGGCGACGCAGCATCTCCATCTGGAACAACCGGTCCTGCGCATGCAGATAGCCGAGCGCGCGGTAGAGATCGTCCTCGTTGCGGGCCTCGATGTGGGGCACGCCCCACTCGTCGTAACGGACCTGAACTGGTGCGTTCAAGCCGGCCAGCGTCAGCTCACCGGTGCGCTGGGGCAGCTTGGCGCGCACATGCCAGGTGATCGCGCCGGCCGCCACGGCCAGCAGGACCACCAGGCCGACTGCACCGCGTCGCAGCCACCGCCGCACGACACCGCGCGGCCGGCCCGCTGCGGTCATGGGTGGATCCGGCGCAACTGGGCCAGCGCTTCCACCCGCCTGAGCATTTCGCGGTCATTCCAGGGCTTCTGGAACATGCCGTAGAGGCCCTGGATCTGATGGAGCCGCGCATGCAGCTCCTCATGGCCGGTGATGGCGATGATGGGGAGGTCTTCCGTCTCCATCGCGCCCTGCACCGCCTGGATCAGCTGGAAGCCGTCCATGTTGGGCATTTCCAGGTCGGTGACCAGGACACCGAAGCGGCGATGGGCCATCATCTCCAGCGCCTCGACACCGTCGCGCGCAGCGATGACCTCGTAGCCCACGTCATTGAAGAGCTTCAGCAGCTTGGCGCGCACCACGGCGGAGTCGTCCACCACCAGCACCGGCAGCCGCTCGTCGACACCGGCCGCGAAGGCCGCGGCGCGCGGGGGCGCGGCAGGACGCGGGCCTCCCACCGGGGCGCCGCCGGGCGGCGTGGCCGAGGGCGTGCGCGGTGGCACGCCGACATCATGGGCATCGCCACGACGGCCAATGATGATCCAGACCAGCAGCGCCAGCGGAACAGCGAAGAGCAGCGGAATCAGGAACGGCTGCAAGGTATCGGGAAAGTGCAAATCAAACGGCATGCGGGTCTCCGGCTCCTCCGAACCGAGCACGCTAGCACCGCCCGGAAGCCTCACTGTAGAGGATATGCCCGCGAAGGGGATGACCGGCATCACCGGCCCGACAAGCCGTCATCCAGCCCCCGGAACGAGGGGGCCGCCGCTGATGTGACGGCGCCACAGCCGAACGCAGATCGAACCGCGGACCGCCCGCCGGCTCAGGCCCAGCTCAGGGCCGACAAGTCGTTCGCAAACAGCGGGGTGCGGGTCCACAGCCCGCGCAGGTTGGCGCGCGCCACCGTGATCCATTGCGGCTGGTAGAGGAAGCCGGCCACCGCGTCCTGGGCCACCAGACGCTGCGCCTCGGCGAACAGCGCCAGCCGGGTCGCCGGATCCGCGCTGGCCTGCATCCGTTCATAAAGTGCATTGAACTCGGGGTTCTGATAGCCCCAGTAATAACCGGCGCGGGCGAAATTGCCGAAGTCGTGCGGCTCCACATGCGCAATCAGCGTCAGGTCATAGGCCTTGTTGCCATAGACGCTCGACAGCCATTGCGCCCATTCGATGTGCTCGATCCGGATCGTCAGGCCGATGGCGCCGAGCTGTGCGGCGATCAGTTCACCGCCCTGACGCGCATACGGCACCGGGGGCAGCTTCAAGGTCAGGCTCTGTCCGACCGCCTTGGCCTCCTGCAGCAGCGCACGGGCGGCAGCGGGGTGGTAGGCGTTGATCGACGTGCAGTCCACATAGCCAGGTGCATCCGGCGTCACATAGCTGCCGATCGGCACGCCATAGCCGTCCGCACTGGCCTGGATGATGGCCTTGCGGTCCAGCGCCATCGCGATGGCGCGCCGCACCCGGACATCCCCCAGCGGCGCCCGCTGGTGGTTGATCGCCAGGATGGTTTTGGCGCGCGACGACGCCGTGATCACCTGAAACCGCTGCGGCTGGGCCTTGAACTGGGCCATGGCCCGGGCGGCGGCCACCCGCGGGAAAGCATCCACATCGCCGGCCAGCAGCGCCGCCACCTGGGCGGACGGCTCCCCGATGAAACGGAACTGCACCCGCGGCAGCCGGATCGAGGCCGGCTCGCGGAAGCCGGGCCAGGCCACCAGCGTCAGGCTCGCCCCGCGCTGCCATTGGGCCACCCGATACGGCCCGGTGCCGACCGGCGTCTGGGCATTGCCTGCGGCGCTCTTGGGCTCGACGATCACCGCAGGCGCCTGCGCCAGCAGCGCGGGGAGCTCGGGTTCGGGCAGACGCAGGGTGAGCACCACGGTGAGCGGATCCGGCGCGCTGATGGCCGTGATGTTGCTGAAGACCCGACGGTCCTTGTTGAGGCTGCCTTCGGCTCCGGCACGCTCGAAACTGAACTTCACCGCCGCAGCGTCAAACGCCTCGCCGTTGTGGAAACGAACGCCGCGGCGCAGCGAGAAGGTCCAGGTGCGCTGGTCAGCGGACACCTGCCAGCGGGTGGCCAGCAAGGGCAAGGCGCTGCCGTCCTGGGCCACCTTGGTCAGCGGCTCCAGCACGTTGTAGAGCACCACCTCCGCGATGGCCGAGGCGGCACCGGTGGTCGGGTCCAGGCCCGGCGGTTCCAGGGTCATGCCCAGCACCAGCGGCCGCTGCGACGCGGGTTGGGCGTCAACGGGAAGGGTCAGGGAAGTGAGGGTGGCGCCGACGGCCGCACCCGCGGCCCCCAACGCAAAGCGGCGTCTGTCCATGGGGCGGATCATGCCAAAGCCGCCAGCAGCGAACGGGTGTAGGGATGCTGCGGTTCGCCCAGCACCTGCGCGGTGGCGCCCTGCTCCAGCACCGCACCGTCGCGCAGCACCAGCGCTTGATCGCAGAGCACCTCCACCGCCGCCAGGTCATGACTCACCAGCACCAGGCTGATGCCCTCGCGTTGTTGCAGGTCGCGCAGCAGCGACAGAATCTGCGCCTGCACCGACACATCGAGGGCCGACAGCGGCTCGTCCGCCACGATCAGGCGCGGCTTCGTGGTCAGCGCCCGGGCAATGGCCAGTCGCTGCCGCTGCCCGCCGGAGAACTGGTGCGGGAAACGCATCGCCGCATCGATCTCCATCCCGACCGCCGCCAGCACCTCCGCCAGCCGCTGCTGGCGTTGGGCCTCGCCCATCGACAAGGCGTCCAGCGGCTCCATCACACTGCGCCCCACGCGCCAGCGCGGGTCGAGCGAGCCGTAGGGATCCTGGAACACCATCTGCACCTGCGCCCGCAGCGCACGCCGTTCCTTCGCGGACAGTGCCTGCACCGCCAGGCCCGACCAGCGCACCTCGCCGGCCGACGGTCGCTCCAGGCCCATCACCAGCCGGGCCAGCGTGCTCTTGCCGGCGCCGGATTCACCGATCACCCCGAGGGACTCGCCCGGCTGCAGCCGGAAGCTGACGTCGCGCAGCACCGAGCGCCCGGCATAGCGCTGGCCCAACCCCTGCACCTCGATCAACGCCGGGGTCGACATGACGGGCGGATGCGGCCGCTCCGGCGAGCCCGCAGGGCTGGTGGCGGACTGCGCAGCCGGGTCGTGGTCGTGGTCGTGGCTCGCGGCATCGGGGGATGTCGTCGATGGCGTCATCGGTCCCGTCATCCCGCCACCTCCCAGCAGGCGAGCTGACCGTTCCAGACCGGCGCTTGCGCCACGCAGCGCGGCTGCACCAGGGGACAACGGGGGGCGAACGGACAGCCCGGGCCGAGCTGATCGAGCGCCGGCACGTTGCCGGGCAAGGGATGCAGTGGCTGGTCCCGACCGGCCCCCAGCCGCGGGCGGGCGGCCCAGAGTGCCTGGGTGTAGGGATGGCGAGGCTGCGCAAGCAGCGCGGCCGCCGGGCCTTGCTCCATCAGCCGACCGCCGTAGAGGATGCCCAGGCGGCGCACCCGGCGCGCGGTGAGTGCCAAGTCATGCGAGATCAGCAACAGCCCCATGCCACGCTCGGCCACCAGTGCTTGAAGCAGGTCCAGCACCTGCAGACGCAGGCGCGCATCGAGCGCGGTGGTGGGTTCGTCGGCGATCAGCAGCGCGGGCTCGGCGGCCAATGCCATCGCGATCAAGGCGCGCTGACGTTGCCCGCCGGACAGCTCATGCGGATAGGCGCGCGCCTGGCGTTCGTCCAGGCCCACCCGGTCCAGCAGCGACAGCGCACGCTGGCGCGCGGTGTCGCGATCGGGCGCCAGGCCATGCAGCCGGATCGGCTCCATCACCTGCGCCAGCACCCGCTGCAGCGGATTAAGCGCCGTCAGCGGTTCCTGGAACACCATGGCCAGACGACGACCGCGGACCGCGCACCAGCCCGCCTCATCCAACGACCGCAGCGACTGCCCCTGCAGGTCGATCTCGCCGCTCACCGCCGCGCCATCGGGCAGCAGGCCCATCAGGGCGAGCGCGGTCAGCGTCTTGCCGCTGCCGGATTCGCCGATCAGCGCCAGGCTGTCGCCGGCCTCCAGGTCCAGATCCACGCCGCGCAAGGCATGCAGCCGGGTGCCGCCGCGGCCCGGCAGCCAGACCTGCAGATCGCGCACCCGCAACAGCGGCGCTGCCGCCGTCATCGTCGGTGGTGTCGGCGGGAGGCCCGCACGGGCGACGGCAGGTGCGGACGCACCGGCGGGCGTCGCAGCGGCGGGCGGACGGGCGAACGGATGGGCGGTCGTATTGGCGGTCAGATTCGCGGGCTGATCGGCCCTGTCACGGGCATCGGTCATCGCGGCTGCTCCTTGGGATCGAGTCGATCGCGCAGGCCATCCCCGAGCAGGTTAAGGCCCAGCACCGCGAGGGTGATGGCCACACCGGGCGCGATGGCCAGCTGCGGCGCCTCGAACATCAGGGTTTGGGCCTCGGCCAGCAAGCGGCCCCAACTCGCCTGCGGCGGTTGCGTCCCCAGCCCGAGGTAGGAGAGTCCCGCCTCCGCCAGGATCGCCAGCGCGAAATGGGTGGTGCCCTGCACGATCAGCAGCGGCATCAGTTGCGGCAGCACATGGCGCACCGTGATCGACAGCGGTCCCTGCCCCGCCACCCGGGCTGCCAGCACGAAGTCGCGCGCCCACCAGCTCTTGGCGCTGCCATTGACCAGCCGCGCGAAGGACGGCACTGCATGCAGCCCGATCGCGACCATCGCGATCGTCATGCCCGGCCCGAGCGCCGCCGCCAGCAAGATGGCCAGCAGCAATGCCGGGAAGGCATAACCCAGGTCCGCCGCGCGCAGGATCACGGCCTCGGTCCAGCCCCGACGGGCGGCGGCCAAAAGGCCCAGCATCGTTCCGCCGACCAGGCCCAGTCCGACCGCCACCAGGCCGACCAGCCAGGCGCTGCGGGCGCCGGCCATCAGGCGGCTCAGCACATCCCGTCCCAACTGGTCGCAACCGAGCCAGTGTGCGGCGCTGGCGGGCGCGAGGCGGCGGGACATGTCGATCGCTTCGGGCGGCCACGGCGTCCAGGCCAGTGACAGCAGTGCCACCGCCAACAGCGCACCGGTGAGCACCGCGCCGATCCAGAATCCGGTGCGTTTCATGCGGACAGCCTCCTGCGCCACGGACGAAGACAGGGCATCGGAACGCGGGGAGGCGCCCACCGGCGGCGGGCTTTCGGGCCGCTCATTCGCGGGTCCGCGTGCGCAGCCGCGGGTCGATCCAGCCGTGCAACAGGTCCACGACGACGTTGATGATCAGCACCAGCGCGGCCAGCAGCATCACCCCGTTGCGCACCACGATCAGGTCGCGGTTGGCAATCGCCTGGGCCATCAGGCGCCCCAGGCCCGGCAGGGTGAAGACGTTCTCGATCACGATGGTGCCCGCCAGCAGGTTGGCGAATTGAAGACCGCCCAGCGTGAGCAGCGGCAGCGCCGCATGACGCAGCCCGTGGCGCCACAGCGCGCCTCGACGCGTCAGCCCCTTGGCGCGGGCGCTGCGCATGAAGTCCTCGCGGGAGATGTCCAGCAATGCCGACCGCGCGACCCGCGCCAGGATGGCCGCCTGCACCAGGGCCAGCGACACCGCCGGGAGCAGCAAGGCCCGCAGCCCCGGCCACAGGCCGCCGCCCAGGTCCTCGCGCCAGCCGGGAAAGCCACCGGCATCCACCCATTGCAGCTTCACCGCAAACAGCATCACCAGCAGCATGCCGAACCAGAAGCTCGGCAGCGCCAGGCCGAGCTGCGTCAGTCCCATCACCAGGTGGTCGCCCGCGCGGCCCTGCTGGCTGGCGGCCCACCAGCCGGCCGCCAGCGCCACCAGCACCGCCATGCCCATGGCCAGCAGCGCCAGCGGCAGCGTCACCGCCAGACGTTCGGCGATCAGATCGCTCACCGGGGCACCGTAGGCATACGACAGCCCCAGGTCCCCGCGCGCCAAGCCGGCCAGCCAGGCGCCATAGCGCTGCCAGGCCGGTTGGTCCAGGCCCAATTGACGCGCCAGGGCCGCCACCGCCTCGGGCGGCGCCTCCGGACCCATGATGAGCTGGGCGGCATTGCCGGGCAGCCAGTCCAGCGCCGCAAAGATCAGCGCGGAAGCGGCCAGCAGGGTCAGCAGCAGCAAGCCCAGGCGCTTGAAGAGATAGGCCATAGCGGGCGCGATCATAGAGGGCGGACCGGCCGGGCGCGGCGGAGCGACGCCGGGCGGTTCCGTCGCGATCAGGCCGCAGCCAGGCAGCCATCAGGCCAGCGTCAAGTCACCATCGAATCGCCATCGGGTCGACAGCCAGTCGACATCCAGAAGCAGGGACGCCGCCGTCGCGTCGCCCCCAGGCCGACCTTGTCCGGCGTCGAGACTCAGGCCGCGTGGGCGGCGCGACGCAGCCGACGGTGCACCGCGCGGGCTTGCGGCACCCAGCCCAGGCGCGCCCAACGGCGCCACATGAGCAGGCCGCGGATCCATTCATCCGCCGCGTAGGCGATCCAGACGCCGACCAGGCCCAGGCCCAATACCTCGCCCAGCAGCCAACTGCCGCCGGCCAGCACCACCAGCATCGAGCCCGCCCCCACCATCACCGGATAGCGCGCATCGCCGGCCGCACGCAGCGCGTTGATCACCACCAGGTTGAAGGTGCGGCCCGGCTCCAGGATGACGGTCAGGCCCATCAGCACGACGGCGGTGCTGATGATGGTCGGATCCTGGGTGAACATCCGCAGCAACCAGGGCGAGGCCAGCGCGGCCAGACCGGCCACGACGACGCTGATGGCCAGGCCGCGTCCGAGCGCCTTGCGCACCAGCCGATGCGCCTCATGCAATTGCCCGGCGCCGATCAGATGGCCCACCACGATCTCCGCCGCGAAACCGGTGGCCAGGCCGGGCAGCAGCACGAAATACATCAGCTGCGAGGTGTAGCTGTGGGCCGCCAGTGCGGAGGCGCCCAGATGACCGGCCACGGCAATGCTCACCATGTAGGCGAGTCGGTAGGCAATGTTCTCCGCCGCACCGGGCAGACCGATGTGCAGCACGCCGGCCAGTTCCGCCTTCGGCAGTCGCCACCAGTCGCTGCGGTGCGGGCGCAGGCCGAGGCGCTCCTTCCACAGCCACAGGTGCAGGCCCAGACCCAGGCTGCGGCTGAGCGCCAACGCCACCGCAAAGCCGGGCAGGCCCAGGTGCGGCATCAGCAGCAGGGACAGCGTCAGCTGGGCGATCTGCATCACCACCAGCACCATCAAGGTGTCGCGGCTGCGCAGATGAGCGCGCATCACGCTGGCCATCGACGCATTCCAGGCATCCAGCATCAAGGCCGGCGCCAGGGCCATCAGGAACGGCTGGGACAGCGGCAGCACGCTGTCCGGTGCATTCATCAAACGCAGCAACGGCCCGGCGAACACCACCGCCATCACCGCCGTGATGCCGCCCAGCCAGCTGCTGGCGCCGAGCGCCGCCCGGGCGGTCGCATCGGCCACCGCACGCCGCCCGCTGCCCAGCGCCTGGGTGATCACCACGCTGATGCCCGCCCCGATGATCCGGAACAGGATGAACAGCGTGGCGGCCAGTTGGTTGGCCAGGGCGAAGGCGGCGCCGGCCGGATCGGAGATCCGGGCCGCCAGCATGGTGCCGATCACCCCGACGGCAATGCCCAGGCACAGCTCCAGGAACAGCGGCCAGGCCAGGGCGAAGAGGCGGGGGGTCGGGGAGGACATGAAGGCGGGGGCAGTGGCGGGAGGGGCGCGTTCAGGCGAAAACGCGGGGCGTCGCGGCGGGCGGCCGCAGGGCAGTGGGTGGAAGGCAGTCAGTGGCTCGGCGCGCGCATGCAGACCCAGAAGGGCTCGGTTCCCGGCCCGGCCCAGCGGATCCGCGATGGAAGGCGGCGCGATTGTCGCGTCGCCCGTCATCCTGATCGGTAACCGGACGGAACTCTTTCCACTCGGGGCGACGCTTGTGACGGAATGCGCGCGGCCTGCGGTTCACTACACTGCCCCGGCACACGTTCCCGACCCCGACCGGCTCACGGCAACGGGCGCTTGGCGGACGACCGTCTCCAGCCTGTCACAGGACACCGACCATGGCTTTCGAGGTTGAACAAACCATCCCGATCCTGCGCATCTTCGACGTGGCCAAGGCCCGCGAGTTCTATCTGGACTACCTGGGCTGCACCGTGGATTGGGAGCATCGTTTTGATGACGGCATGCCGCTGTACCTGCAGGTCTCACGCGGCACGATGTGCCTGCATCTGACCGAGCACCACGGCGATGCCACCCCGGGCTCCGCCGTGCTGCTGCAGGTGCGCGATGTCGACGCGCTGCATGCGGAACTCCAGGCCAAGAACTACCGGTTTCTCAACCCTTCGGTGGAGATCGCGCCCTGGAATGCCAAGCTGCTGACCCTGCTCGATCCCTTCGGCAACCGCCTGAGGTTCAACGAATCGCTGGACGATCCGGACGAGGATTGAGCCGCTCAGCACCCGGGCGCGCGATGGGATGAGGCTTCAGGCGTCAGGCTGCCAGGGCGGTCAGGCATCAGGACGATCGGTGCCGGACGTCGGACGCGACAGCTCCCCGCGCAGGAAGGCGCGGCGCTCCTCCAGGCTGGCGGGGCGCAGGTCCAGCAGTTCGGCGCGGGGGCCGTAGAGCTCCTCCAGCTCTTCCAGCATCAACGCCCGCATCGCCTCCGCCCCGAGCACGGGGGGAAGCGCGCGGAACCATTGACGGGCGCGACCGTCCAGGCGGTAATCCACCACCCAGAGCACGCAGCCGTCCGGCCCGACGTTGCTTTTGGAAACATCCGACATCCGCCCAGCCTAGTGCGGCTGTCGCCGGAGCGCCATCCGGCGGCGCCCGATGGATGCGCCATATTCATCGAAAGGCGTTGAAACCGCTGTCAGGCCGCCACGGCGCATTCCCCCGAGTCGCGGGGGAAACCTTGACCGGCCGTGACATTGGCCACAGCACGGCTCAACGCCATTCGATGACCGACACGCCCAGCCCGATCCGGGTTTCGCGGAAGTTGTAGTCGATCAGGCTTTCGCCATAACCATGGAACAGCTGCGCATAGCCGTGCAGACCGGCGCCGATCGGGAAGGCCCATTCCAGTTGCGCCGATCCGCGGGATCGGTCGCCCGAGCGCAGGCTGTGCCGGCCCTGCAGGGTCACGACATGCTGGCCCCATTTCTGGGTGACCAGCAGTTCGCCCCGACCCATGTAGTCCTTGATGCCGGGGTTGTCGTCGGTCCCATCTTCGATGCGCCACCAGGGCCGCAGGCTGACGGTGGTTTCGCCCCGTTCCAGGTTGAGTTCGCCAATCACCCGGTTCCAGCTGCGCGACAGCGGCTGGGCCCGTCCGTTGGACTGGTGGTTGAAGCTCACGCTGGCCATGCGGGCCTTCCATCCGAACGGCAGGCCCACATCCATGCCGTGGGTCAGGATCACCTCCGGCTCATAGTTGGTCTCGCGGAAGGGGCGCGAGCTGCGGCCGTTGTAGACCTGCCAGCGCGAGCTCTGGGTGTAGGCGCCCCAGACGGCGAAGGTGCCGAAGTCATCCATCGACCAGATCTTGGACTTGAGGCTGACCTGGAACTTGGCTTCGTTCTTGTCCAGGTCCAGCGCATTCACCACGCCGTTGTCCGGCGACTCGGAGCCCCGCGGATCGCGATTGGCCCGGGAGGTCCACGAGACCGGCAACAGGTACACCGGCTTGTAGGGACGTGGCAGGAACGCGGGGAGTTGGTCGCGACAGGTCAGTTCCCAGCGCTCGGAAAGGGTCGAGCCCAGATAGCTGCGAGCGCTGCCGGCGGCCTCGGGCAGTCGGCTGCACGGATCCTCCGGCGCGCTGGCCGCCGCTGCGGGCACTGGCGCGGCGGTCAGGCGACGGGCGGTGCCGTCCGTCGGGACGGCGGGGCGGGCCGCGGAGGTACTGGCCGGGGGCGCCGGATCGGCCGGGCGGCTGTGCATGCGGTCATAGCAGCTCAGGCGCGCGGCGGGATCGTCGATGCGGGTGCAGTCCCCCGGCCCACCGGGCGGGAGGATGCTGGACTGCGCACGGGCGGCCGAGGGCAGTCCCAGCACCGAGACCAGCGCCAGCGCAGCGCCGCACAGCGGCAGGGTCGGCAGGGTCGGCAAGAAGAGGCTCGACAGGAGAGGTCGCGCGCCGACGGCTGCAGCGGGCGAATGGCGGGTCAACAACGTCACGGAATCTCCTGAAAGGCCGAGGCCGGTTCAAAGGGCTCGACCGGTGCACTCAGCGGCGCAACGCGGTCGGCATGATCGGCGCCCTCCGGCGGTGACGGTCCGTTCCGTCACACCGGGGTGCAGGCCTTGCAACAACGACATCGCCGTCGCACAGCCAACCAATCGACGCGCTTCGACGGCAATCGACGTGCCAGGGATGGCCCGTGAACGGTCACCGAGACACGGACAACGAGCGACGAGCGACGAGAAGCGAACGGCGATGAGCGCGCCCGTCCCTAGAATGAAACGGATGCAGAGGAACGGGCTTTTCACAGGGCGCTGGCACGGCGGCAGGGTCTCCCGAGCCGGCGAGACGCTCAGGCGCGGCGCAGCCGCGTTGCTGGCGACGCTGCTGTTGGCCGGCTGCGCGCATCGCCTGGCCGAGCGGGCGCCGGATCGCCCCATCTCCTCGCCCGACGGCCTGTCCGCCATCGCCGCGGGCGACGACACGCCGCACTGGCGCCGCGTTGCCGATGAGCCGGGTCTGCTGTATGAGCGCGATGACCGACGTGCGGGTCAGGTCTTGCATTGGCTGCGGCTGGATCTGCACGATTCCCGATTGACCCTGAGCCTCACCGCGCCGGATGAACGCGGTCGACCGCTGGATGGCTTCGACGGCGCAACCGAGGCCTTGGCGGTGGTCAACGCTTCCTTCTTCGACCGGTCGTTCACGCCGCGCGGCTGGACGGTGTCGGCCGGTCAAGCCTGGGCGCCGGTGCTGTCGGCTGCCACCAGTCCGATGATGGCGTGCGACCCGCAACCCCGCTGCGTCATCGCCCTACAGGCCCGGGACGCGCCGCCCGCAGGGACCTGGACGGCGGTGGCCGGTACACCCTGGCTGATCCGCGACGGACAGCCCCGGCGGGCCGAGGACGACCTCGGTTGCTCGTTCTGCGCCGCCACCCATCCGCGCACCGCGCTCGGGCTGGATGCCGACGGACGCTATCTGACGCTGGTGCTGGCCGAGGGCCGCCGCGGCGAGGTGGCCGGGCTGCGCCTGGCCGAACTCGCGGCCTTGATGGCCGCCCGCGGCGTGCATCAGGCCTTCAACCTGGACGGCGGCGGCAGCAGCAGCCTGTTGATCGAAGGCCATGCGACGATGGGCCGCCCCTTCAACGAACCCGCGCTGCGCCGGCTGGCCAATGCGCTGATCATCCGACGGTTGAAAGACATCGCGCCATGACCCCTGCCTCGACCGCCGCCTCGTCGGCCCTGCTCTGCACCGGCGGCATCTCGCTGCGGCACACGACCCTGGGCACGCCCTGCTCCGGGTCGTTCTCCGGGTCGTTCTCCGGGACCTTCGCCGGGTCCGTCGCCGGGTCCGTCGCCCAATCGCCTGCCGGCCTAGCTCGACGGCCTCACCCCGCGCGATGGGCGACCTGGCTGGTGCCCGTGCTGCTGGCCGCCTGCGCGCAAGTCCCGACCCCACGCCCGAGCACGCCGCCGCCGGCGGCGGCGGGCGAGTTCAGTCCTGCGGCGCTGCAGGCGTTGCGCCCCGCGCAGTTCCGATCGACGGTGGGCAGCGCTGCCCAGGCCCAGGAACGGCTGGAGAGCGAGCGCTTGCGCCTGCGCGGCGCGGTGGCCGCGGCGCTGGTCTCGCCGCGCGACAGCGCAGTGCTGCGCGAGTTGGCGCAAGGCCTGACGATTGCCGCGCACTACAACATCGAAATCGATGTTGCCCGCCCGGCCTTGCTGGCGGCCTTGCCCACGCTGGACAGCCAGCCGGCGGACGTTCAGCGTCCGCTGTTGAGCGCCGCTTACACCCTCTATCCCCAGGACGCCGCGCCGCTGCTGCGGCCGTTGCTGCCGCGTTTGTCGACACCGCGTGAGTTCGCCATCGCCGCCTACACGCTGATGCAGACCCGCCAGCCCGCCGACCTGGCGCTGATCCAATCCCAGTTGAGCGCGCGCGATCCGGCCGAGCCGCGGTTGCGTGCGCTGTCCCAGGCCTTGGCCACGGCGCAGGGCGTGCCGATGGCGCAGCGACCGCCGCTGGCCGACCTGCTGGCGGTGCGCCCGGGCTATCCGGTGGTGTTCAGCTTCCAGCGCCCCGGTCGTCAGCAGATGGGCCTGGCCCTGGTGCGTCAGGCGGATGGCCGTTTCGTGCGGCGGGCCGATGGCGGGCTGTTCAACATCCCTCAGTTGGCGCTCTCGCGCAGCGGACTGCCGGGCACGATCACCCTGGGCAACACGCCGCAGGGCCTGTTCACCGTGCAGGGCGCCGGGCGCGCGGCCAGCAACATCTGGATCGGACCGACGCCCTATCTGCACACCAAGGTGCCGGTGGAAGCGACCGTGGCGGAATTCGAGCAACGCGCCCCCGGTGCCAACGAACCCGCCTGGACGCCGGACCGCTACCGCGCCCTGCTGCCGGCGTCATGGCGCAGCTATGCGCCGATGCAGGAGGCCTGGCTGGCCGGCCAGGCGGGACGCGACGAGATGCTGCTGCACGGCAGCACCATCGATCCTCGCTACTACCTGGGCAGCGCCTATTTCCCGGGCACCCCGTCCGCCGGCTGCGTGGTGGCGATGGAGTACTGGGACCGCGATGGCACGATGGTCCACAGCGACCAGCTCGCGCTGCTGCGGGCCTTCACCGCGCAGGGCCAGGACCGCGGCTACTTCGTGCTGCTGGAACTGGATCCGGCCACGGCGCCGGTCAGTCTGGCCGAAGTGATCCACGCCGTGCTGGACGCCGAAGCCCGCCTGTAGGGTGCCGATGATTGCGACGGCATCACCCGCGGTTATGGCGACGGCGCGGGCATTCATTGGCAAGCCCCACCCCCTGCCACTAGAGTAGGCCGCACACCGATGGTCGGCGCGCGGGCGCCGCATCGCGGCGCGCCATGCTCAACATCCTCAACACCGAAACCCCCAGCCTGCAGCATCCGGACCTGGACCTGTACGACAGTGCGCGGCTGATGCAGGCGCTGGTGGAGGACCAGTTGGCGGCAATCGACGCGGTCCGCGCGGCCGCGCCGGCGCTGGCGGCCGCAGTGGATGCGGCATTGCCGCGGATCGCTGCCGGCGGGCGGCTGCTGTATGCCGGTGCGGGCACCTCGGGCCGGCTCGGTGTGCTGGACAGCGTGGAGCTGGGACCGACCTTCTCCTGGCCCCGCGAACGCGCGGTGGCGGTGATGGCCGGTGGCGACGGCGCGATGTTCGTGGCCGTGGAAGGCGCGGAAGATGACGAGACCCAGGGCGGCCTCGACCTCACGGCGCAGCACCCGGGACCGAACGATGTGCTGCTCGCGCTCGCGGCCTCGGGCCACACGCCCTATGTCCTCGGTGCCTTGGCGGCGGCGCATGCGGCGGGCAGTCTCACACTCGGACTGGCCAACAATCCGGGCGCTGCCGTCCTGACCGCCTGCGACCATCCCATCCTGCTCGACACCGGCGCCGAGATCATCTCCGGCAGCACCCGGCTGAAGGCCGGCACCGCCCAGAAGATCGCGCTGAACAGCTTCTCCAGCGCGCTGATGGTGCGGCTGAACAAGGTCTACGGCAACCTGATGGTGGACATGAAGGCCACCAATGCCAAGCTGGTTCGGCGCGCCGTGGCGCTGACCCGTCGCGCCGCAGGTGTGGATGAGGCGCGCGCCGTGGCGGCCTTGTCGCAATGCGATTTCAGTGTGAAGACGGCCATCGTGATGCTGCTCAAGCAACTTCCGGCGGCCGACGCCACGCAGTTGCTTACCCAACACCAGGGCAGCGTGCGACGCGCGCTGGCGGCTCACTGACGGCCGGCAGGTCCAGTCCGTTTCCCGTTGCCGGTGACCTGTTTCCAGTGCCCCGTTTCCAACGACACTTGGGGCCCATGCAAGCCGCGCCTTCGCCCTCCTCGTCGTCCAAGTCCCCGCCCTCGCCTCACCCGGCGTCCGCCAGCCAGGACGCCGGCTCCGCCGCAGCAACGCGCGACAGGGCCGAGGCCGGGTCCCGCAGTGCCTGGGGCTGGGTGCCGCCGCTGTACTTCGCCCAGGGCCTGCCCTATGTGGTGGTGATGACGCTCTCGGTCATCCTGTACAAGAACCTCGAGGTCTCCAACACCGACATCGCGCTCTACACCAGTTGGCTGTATCTGCCCTGGGTCATCAAGCCGCTGTGGTCGCCGCTGGTGGAGTTGATGGGCACCAAGCGGCTGTGGATCGTGGTGCTGCAGTTCGTGGTGGGGGCGTCGCTGGCGATGGTGGCCCTGACGTTGCCAATGGACCGCTTCTTCCAGCTCTCGCTGGCGGTGTTCTGGCTGATGGCCTTCGCCTCCGCCTCGCACGACATCGCCGCGGACGGCTTCTATCTGCTGGCCCTGGAGCAGCATCAGCAGGCCGCGTTCGTGGGCGTGCGCTCGACCTTCTACCGACTGGCCAACATCGGCGGCCAGGGCGGCCTGGTGTGGCTGGCCGGCGAGCTGCGCGAGCGCGGGGACAGCTGGGTCACCGCCTGGCAAGGGGTGATGGCGGTGCTGGCGGGGATCTTTCTGCTGCTGGCGGCCTACCACGCGTGGCGACTGCCCACGCCCGCCATCGACCGACCGGCGGCGCCCGGTGAGCGCCACTGGAAGACCTTCTTCACCATCTTTGCGGACTTCTTCCGCAAGCCCGAGATCGCCGTGATCATCGGCTTCCTGCTGCTGTACCGCTTCCCCGAAGCGCAACTGCTCAAGCTGGCCACGCCGTTCCTGCTCGACCCGGTGAGCGCCGGCGGCCTGGGATTGACCAACAAGGAGGTCGGGCTGGCCTACGGCACCGTGGGCCTGACCGCGCTGACCTTGGGCGGTCTGCTGGGCGGCTGGATCATTTCCCGCGTCGGCTTGAAGCAGGCGCTGTGGCCGCTGGTGCTGGCCATGCACCTGCCCAATGTGGTGTTCCTGGCCATGGCCTGGGCCCATCCGGGAAGCCTGGCGGTGATCTGCGGCGCGCTGGCGATCGAGCAGTTCGGCTACGGCCTGGGCTTCACCGCCTATCTGATGGTGATGATCCTGGTCGCCGACGGTCCCCACAAGACCGCCCATTACGCCCTGTGCACCGGTTTCATGGCGCTGGGCATGATGCTGCCGGGCATGTGGAGCGGCTGGCTCCAGGATCAGCTGGGCTATCTGCACTTCTTCGGCTGGGTGCTGATCGCCACGGTGCCGTCGCTGGTCATGACCGCGCTGATCCGGGTGCCGGAGGGCTTTGGTCGCAAGGCGCCGGCGGCATGACGACGCGGGTGCCGCCTTCCGGACGTGACGCAGGCGCGGCGGCCGCCGGGCGGCTGGTGTCGCTGGATGCATTCCGGGGCTTCACCATCGCGGCGATGCTGCTGGTCAACAACCCGGGCGACTGGTCGGCACTCTTCGCGCCCCTGGCCCATGCCGCCTGGCATGGCTGGACCTTCACCGACTGGATCTTTCCGTTCTTCGTCTTCAGCAGCGGCATCTCGATGAGCTTCAGCCTGGCGCGACGCGCGCAGGCGGCCGATCGGCCCGCCATGCTGCGGCATCTGTGGCGCCGCGGGGTGCTGATCATCGGCGTCGGCCTGCTGCTGAATCTTTTCCCCTTCTTCCAGTTCGAGACCGTCCGCATCCCCGGGGTGCTGCAGCGTCTGGGCTTGCTCACCGTCCTGGCGGCGCCGATCGCGTTGTGGTGTGGATGGCGGGCCCAACTGGTCTGGGCGGTGGCGCTGATGGGGCTCTACACCGCGCTGCAGACGCTCGTGCCGGTGCCCGATGCGGCGGGAGTGTGGCATCGCGGGTCGCTGGCGCCGGGTGAGGATGTGGGCGCCTGGCTGGACCGGCAACTGCTCGGCGGCCATCTGTGGGCCCACAGCAAGACCTGGGATCCCGAAGGCCTGCTGGGGACCCTGCCCGCGCTGGCCGGGCAGATCGCCGGTCTGCTGGCGGGGCGATGGCTGGCGCTGCGGGGGCGCGATCCGGCGGAAAAGGCGATGGGCTTCATGGTCGTCGGACTGGCCTGCCTGTGGGCGGCGCAGGTGCTGGACGCCTGGTCCCTGCCGATCAACAAGAGCCTGTGGACACCGGCCTTCGTGCTGATGAGCACCGGCTGGGGCAGCCTGGTGTTTGGCGTCTTCTACTGGCTGCTGGATGCCTCGCCGCTGCCGCGCCTGCGGGCGGCGATGGCGCGTCGGGCGCAGCCGTTGGTGGTCTTCGGCATGAATGCGCTGTTCCTGTTCACGCTGTCCGGCGTGCTGGCGCGGCTGCTGGGTCTGGTGAAGATGGCCGACGGCCGCACGCTCAAGGCCTGGCTGTTTGCGCCGCTGGCCGCGCTGCCGGTCGATCCGCGGTTGGCCTCGCTGCTGTTTGCGGTCGGCTTTGTGGCGGTGATGTACCTGATCGCCTGGCTGATGTTTCGGCGAGGCTGGTTCGTCAAATTGTGAGGTGAGATCTGTCAGACTCGGCGTGCCTTGAGCGGCTTGGCCAGGCATTGAGACCCACCCCCTGCGCCCACAGCGGCGCGCGAGAACCCTCCGTTCGATGCAACGACGACTGCTGATGACCGCGGCACTGGCCGCACCGCTGGGCCTGGGTCTGCCGGGCTGTTCCTCCTGGCGCGAGGTGGCCCCGTCGCCTGCGGTCTTGGTGCCGGGAAGCAACGGCGCGCTGGACCTTCCGCCGCCCCCGCCGCGCGAGTTCCGCGCGGCCTGGGTGGCCACCGTCGCCAACATCGACTGGCCCAGCCGCAAGGGCTTGAGCGATGCGCAGCAGATCGCCGAGATCCGTGCCTTGCTGGACAGCGCCCAGGCGCTGCGACTCAATGCGATCGTTCTGCAGGTGCGCACCAGTGCGGATGCGCTGTACCGGTCCACGCTGGAACCCTGGAGCGAATACCTCACCGGGGTACAGGGCCAGGCGCCCGGCTACGACCCGCTGGCGGTCTGGCTGACGGAAGCGCACGCGCGCGGACTGGAGCTGCATGCCTGGATCAATCCGTACCGGGCGCGACAGAGCGGCGCCAAGTCGGCCGCTGCGGCCAACCACCTCAGCCGCACCCGCCCGGACTGGGTCAAGCGCTATGGCGACCAGCTCTGGATCGATCCTGGCGAGCCGGAGGCGGCGCAGCACACCCTGGCGATCTGCCGCGACCTGCTGAGCCGGTATGCGATCGACGGGCTGCACATCGACGATTACTTCTATCCCTATCCGGTGCCGGATCCGGCGCTTCGCTCGCAGGAGCTGGACTTCCCCGACGATCCCAGCTGGCAGCGTTACCTGGCGCAGGGCGGCACGCTGGATCGCGCCAACTGGCGGCGGGACAACGTCGATCGGCTGGTCGAGCGGCTGTATGCGCTGGTGCGGGAGGTCCGACCGACGGCTCGACTGGGCATCAGTCCCTTCGGCCTGCCGCGGCCGGACCTGCGCCCGGCGGGCATCGCCGGCTTCTCGCAGTTCGACAAGCTGTATGCGAACGTCGAGCGCTGGATGGCCATGGGCTGGCTGGACTACCTGGCGCCGCAGCTGTACTGGCCGCGCGCCCAGGCGCCGCAGGCGTTCGAGCCGCTGATGCGGGCGTGGCAGGGGCTCAATCCGCAGCAGCGCCACCTCTGGCCCGGGTTGTTCACCAGCAAGGCGGGCAATGAGTCCGATGGCTGGCCCGCGGACGAGATCCCGGCGCAGATCGAGCTGACCCGGGTGGCCCCGGGGACCGGCGGCCATCTGCACTTCAGCATGGTGGCGCTGCAGCAGAACCGTCGCGGACTGGCCGACCGCTTGCGTGAAGGCGTCTATGCGCAGCCTGCGCTGCCGCCGGAGACGCCCTGGCTGAGCGCGCCGTCCTGCGGTGCGGTGCATCTGCTGCGGGCGACGGATGGCAGCATCAAGCTCACGACCCAGGATGGCGCAGCGCCGCGCGGCTATGCCCTGTGGCAGCGCACCGTGCACCGCGGCGAGGCGGCCTGGCGATTTGAGGCGGTGCCGCCCCACGGCCTGTGGACCCCGGTTCAGCCCGGCGACCGGCTGGTGGTGTCCGCCCTCAACACGCTGCAGCAGGAAGGGCCGCGCGCGGTGTTTGTGATGTGATGCAGCCGCGCTGAAAGATGAATGAAATCTGAATGCGCGAGCGGCACGAAGCCGTCACAAACTGTCGATTCCGCGCAACGTCCCCCTTTATCTAGGGGCGGTTCTCAACCTCCGTGGAAACCCGAACCGAGGGCTGTGAGCACGGCCATTCGTGCCCTCTGGCGTGCCCTCTGAAAAGCCGGCCAGCGCGCAGCCTTCGACCCACTCGAATGCAGGCTTCGCCCCTGTCATTCCTTGTCACAAACCTACAACATCCCGCATTGAGACTCCGGCACGTGACTGACCCGGCGACTCGCGGACGACCGTGAAGCTGGGTGATCACGGGTCGATCTGGACGGACACATGTCCCGGCGCGGCGGTTCTGCCCGCATTGCTGGTGTTTGTGCTGACTGGTAGGCTTTTTGCTTGAGATCAGAAAAGAGGCCGCACAGACGGCCTCTTCGTCGGTAAGAGGTGGCTGATTCGATAAGGCCGGCGGTCCGTGTTCGCGGGCCGCAAAAGGCGGCGCAAAACGTTTGCGGGGTGGGAAAACCCGGAGCGTGGCGACCGTCTCGTGCCAGCGGAGGGGTGGGATGCCTTCCATTGCAGCCGCGGATTCGGTGGGTTTCTTTTCAATTCGGTTCGTCGCACAGGAGCGCAAGAAAATGAGTCAGAAGAAGAGTTGGTCGGGATTCGGCAAAACGGCGTTGGCAGCCGCTGCCGCCATGGTCGTGGCCATGCCTGCGATGGCGCAGGAAGCCAAGAAGGCGGACACGTCGGCCGACGAGGGCGCGCCCCGTGCGAAGGAAGATGCGGTTCGTCTGGGCACGATCACCATCGTGGGCAGCGGCGCCAAGCTGGGCGTGGGCCAGATGCTGAACGAAGATGCGGCCAAGGCGCGCAGCACGGTCACCCGTGAAGCCACCGAGAAGGATCGATCCACCGGCAACCCGTTCCAGGCCATCGCACTCCTGCCAGGTGTGAACACCTTCAACTACGACGGCACCGGCTTGTTCGGCGGCGGTTTGACGGTGCGCGGCTTCGGTGCCGACCAGATGGGCTTCACCGTCAACGGCGTGCCGGTCAACGACTCTGGCAACTTCGCTGTGTACCCGCAGGAATATGCGGACCAGGAAAACCTCTGCACCCAGTCGCTGACCCAGGGCAGCCCGGATTCGGAGTCGCCCCATGCCGGCGCCACCGGCGGCAACATCACCGTCAACTCCTGCGACCCCGAAGACAAGCGCCGCGTCCGCGTCAGTCAGACGCTGGGCGAATTGAGCCTCACACGCAGCTTCATCCGCTACGACACCGGCCGCTTCTTCGACAACAAGGCCAAGGTGTTCCTGAGCTATTCGCACAGCCAGGCCGACAAGTGGAAGGGCAAAGGCGAGGCCAAGAAGGACCACGTGGACGCCGCCTTCCGCCTGGACCTCGATCAGGACAACGTGATCCTGGGCTCCGTGCTCTACAACCGCGCCATCAACAACAACATCAACAGCCTGAGCGTCGCGCAGCTCAACCAGTTCGGCTACAACTACGACTACTCGACCACCTTCCCTGGCCACCGTCCCGGCGTGAACGGCACGGCCCAGAACGAAGGCACTGGCTGGGCCCCCTCGCCGGCCTACTACAAGCTGGCCAACAACCCCTTCGAGAACGCGATCGTCTCGGTCTCGGGTTCCTTCAAGCTGGCCGACAAGGTCCAGCTGAAGATCCAGCCCTACCTCTGGTACGGCTTCGGCAATGGTGGTGTGCAGCAGACCACGCTGTCCGAATCGGCCTTCATGAACAAGGCCGCACACACCAACAACCTCAGGGTGGACCTGAACGGTGACGGAGACACGCTCGACACCATCATCGTTGGACGCGCCAGCGTCACCAAGACCTACCGCCCGGGCATCACCACTGAAATCACCGCCCAGTTCGGCGACCACAGCGTGCGCGCTGGCGTCTGGTACGAGCGCGCTCGTCACCGTCAGACCCAACCCGCAGTGACCGTCGACAACGCGGGCAACCTGGCATCGGTCTGGCTGGACAGCGGCAACATCACCCGCCCGGATGGCACGTTGTATCAAGGCCGTGACTGGTACTCGGTAAGCACCGCCTATCAGGCGTATATCACTGACAACTGGACCTTCGCCGATGACCGCGGCCTGCTGACTGTCGGCCTGCGTACGCCGCATGTCACCCGCGACGTCACGAACTTCGCGAACGAGTCCTTCTCCTACGATTACCGCATCAAGAAGGACTACAACGAACTGCTGCCGCAACTCGGCCTGCGCTTCATGCTGGACGCCTCGCAGCAGGTCTTCCTGAATGTGGCTAAGAACTTCCGCGCGCCGCCCAACTACGCTTACGCGAACTCGACCAGCACCACGAACGTCGGTCTCGATGCCAATGGCCAGGTCAAGCTGCTCAACGAGCTCACGCCCGAAACCGCCATCATGACGGACCTCGGCTACCGCTATCAGTCTCGAGCCATCTCGTTGTCGGCCACGCTGTTCAACTCGGACTACAAGAATCGTCAAGCGACGGCCTTTGATCCCGTTAACAACGTGTCGTCCAACATCAACGCCGGCCGGGTGAACAACCGCGGCCTGGAGCTGGAACTGGGCACCGGTGTGTTCAAGGGCTTCTCGGCCTACGGCTCGTTCACCGCCCAGAAGAGCAAATCCAAGGACGACCTGACCGTGGGCAGGGCCGCGACCGGCACCACCACCGGCGTCACGCTGCCGACGTCGGGCAAGGACTATGTGCTGACCCCGAAGACGATGATCGGCATGTCGGTTCAGTATGAGTACGGCACCTTCTACGGCCGCCTGAAAGTCAAGCGCACCGGCACCCAGTACGCCACGCTGATCAATGACGAACAAGTGCCGGCCTACTGGGTCGCAGACTTCGACGCAGGCTACAACTTCGGCAAGGTGAGCTACGCAGACAACGTGGTGCTGCGCTTCAACGTCAGCAACATCGGCAACGCCCGCTACCGTAACCCGACGGGTTCCAACACCAATGCGGCTGCGTTCAACGGTTCGCGTTCCAACACGATCTTCTACTACCTCGGCGCCCCGCGTTTCGCCTCGGTCAGCCTGAGCGCCGACTTCTAAAACGACAGCGTCCATGGGTGACCTCGGTCGCCCTGGCAGCCACGAACCGCGCCGGTCTCCGGCGCGGTTTTTTTTCGTCGGTCGACGGCGCCATCCATGAGCCCGGCTCATACCCTGCCCGCGCATTGACAATGGCAGGCCGGCCAGACGCCCCGTAAGCTGGCGCGCGCCCACCGTCCCTCGACCGCCATGCGCCCGACGACCCACGCCGATTCCCCGCCGCCCGACGCTGCCGCCGCCCGCGCCTCAGGCACCGGCGCGCCTGCCGCATTCGGCAGCAGCGGCGCGGCCACGCTCGGGTTGGGCCTGGATGCCGGCGGCACCCAGACCCGCTGGGTGCTGGCGGATGTGCAGGGACAGCCCCTGGCGCGCGGCCACGTGCCCGGCTTCAGCGCCCTGCTGCTGGACACCAGCGCCGGCCGGGTCGCGCTGGCCCAGACGCTGCAGTCGCTCGCCACTGCGGTGGTCGACGCCGCAGGGCCCGGGCGGCTTCGGGCTCTGCACGCCGGCATCACCGGCCTGGGTGAACCGGATGGCCCCGCCGGTCGGCAATTGCGTGCCCTGCTGGCGCAGCATCTGGGACTCGCCCCCACACAGATCCGCTGCGACAGCGACATCGCTGCCGCCTGGCACGCGCTGTTCAAGCCCGGCGAAGGCTATCTGGTCTATGCCGGCACCGGTGCCATCGCCGCATTCATCGACGCGGACGGCACCCTGCACCGCGCCGGCGGCCGCGGCCCCATGATCGGCGACGAAGGCGGTGGCCAATGGATCGCCCGCGAGGCGCTGGCGCTGATCTGGCGGCGAGAGGACGAGGCCCCCGGCGCTTGGTCCCACTCCCGGCTCGCCCGCCATCTCTTTCACGAACTGGGCGGATCGGACTGGGCCATCAGCCGCGCTTTTCTGTATGGCGGTGATGCGGCGGCGCGACGCGGCAGCATCGGCCAACTGGCCCTGGCCGTGGCCCGCGCAGCGCATGAACACGATGCCGACGCGCTGGCGCTGCTCCACCGCGCCGGCCGAGAACTCGCCCGATTGCCACTGGCACTGGTGGCCCGGCTGGGCATGAAACCCGTCATCGCCGCCGGACGTGTGCTGCAATTGCATCCGGCCATCGAATCCGGACTCCGCGCCGCCCTGCCGCAAGACCTGCCCCTCACCGTCCAGCAACCCGACACCGCCTGGGCCGCCGCCATCCGGGCGGCCGGTTCGGCCGGTGTGGACAGCCCCTCGACCGACGCCCCGTCAGACGCCCGCCCATGAAGACCCCCCTGCTCGCCCTCGCCTCCGCCCTGCTGCTGGCCGCCTGCGGCACCCCGCTGCGACAGATCGACCGCACCCATGTCTCGGAGAACCAGGACAGTCGCGTGCAGTACCTGATCCTCCACTACACCGTGATCGACTTCGACCGATCGCTCAAGGTGCTGACCACCGGCGGCAAGGTCTCGGCCCACTACCTGGTGCGCGACAACCCGCCGCAGACCTACCAGTTGGTGGATGAGAACCGCCGCTCCTGGCATGCCGGCGTCAGCTACTGGGCGGGCGCGACGAATCTGAACGCCGCCTCCATCGGCATCGAGATCGTCAACGCCGGCTTCACCGACACCCCGGCCGGCCGCGTCTATGCGCCCTTCCCGCAGAAGCAGATCGACGAGGTCATCGCCCTGACCAAGGAGATCGTCGCCCGGCACAACATCCGCCCCGACCGCATCCTCGGCCACAACGACATCGCCCCGGGCCGCAAGCAGGATCCGGGTCCGGCCTTCCCCTGGAAGCAACTGGCCGACGCCGGCCTGATCCCCTGGCCCGATCCCGCCCAGGTCGAGATCAAGCAGGCGATCTACCAGATCGCTCCGCCGCCGGACCTGCTCTGGTTCCAGGAACGGCTCGCCCGGATCGGCTACCAGACCCCGCAGACCGGGCTGCTGGATGTGGCCACCCGCGAGGTGCTCAGCACCTTCCAGATGAAGTACCGGCCGTCGGACATCCTCGGCGAACCGGATGCGCAGACCGCCGCCTTGCTGGACGTGATCACCACGCCCGGCGGCATGATCACCGCCACGCCGGCACCCGCCGCGTCGGCCCAGCGCTCGCCGTACTGATGCGGCCCACCCATCCGCCGATCACACGTCGCGTTCCGCGCCGACGGGCGTCGCCCCGCGCTGGCGCGATCGATCGGCGTGGGTCTTCGTTCCCGGGCTGTCTGCCTTGCTGAACTTCCTGCTTCGACGACTCGCGACCCTGCTGCCCACGCTGCTGGGCGTGACGCTGGTCGCCTTCGGTCTGATCCGGCTGGTGCCGGGCGATCCGATCGCCATCATGATGGGCGAGCGCGCGCTGGACGACGCCACCCATGCCCGGCTGATGCATGAGCTGGGCCTGGATCAGCCACTGTGGCGGCAATACCTGGACTATGTCGGTGGCCTGCTGCACGGCGATCTGGGCCAATCGCTGGTCTCGCATGAGCCAGTGGCGCATGAGTTCGCCGCGCTGTTCCCGGCCACCGCAGAGCTGGCGCTGGCCGCATTGCTCATGGCCACCGTCATCGGCCTGGCGCTGGGGACCGGCGCGGCACTGCGTCGCGGCTCGCTGCTGGACCAGGGGGTGATGGGGGTGGCCACCGTCGGCTATTCGATGCCGGTGTTCTGGTGGGGGTTGATCCTGATCATGACCTTCTCGGTGGGACTGGGCTGGACGCCGGTGTCCGGCCGGGTCGCGGTGGAATACGACATCCAGCGGGTCACCGGCTTCATGCTGATCGACGCCGCCCTGCATGACGAGCCCGGCGCGTGGGTGTCCGCCCTGCGCCATCTGCTGCTGCCCGCGCTGGTGCTGGGCACCAGCACCAGCGCGGTGATTGCGCGCATGACCCGCTCCAGCCTGCTCGAAGTGCTGCGCGAGGACTACATGCGCAGCGCCCGCGCGCGCGGACTGTCGCCAGCGCGGGTGGTCGTGGTGCACGGCCTGCGCAATGCGCTGATTCCGGTCATCACCGTGATCGGGCTGAAGGTCGGCAGCCTGCTGGCTGGCGCGGTGCTGACCGAGACCATCTTCTCCTGGCCCGGCATCGGCAAATGGCTGATCGATGCGATCGCGCGGCGCGACTATCCGGTGGTGCAGGCCGGCATCCTGATCTCGGCCTGCACCTTCATTGCGGTCAACCTGGTGGTGGACCTGCTCTACGGCGTGGTCAACCCGCGCATCCGCCGACACGCCTGAGCATGACCATGAGCGCGCTGCCCGATCCCACCGATCCCGCCGATCCCATCCATCCGCCGGTCGATCACCCGGCCCTGCCGCCCGCAGCCGGCCCCTGGCGCGCGTTCTGGCAAGCCTATGCCGCCAACCGCGGGGCGTTGGTGGCCCTGGGCGTCTTCGGCTTGCTGGCGCTGGCCGCCGTGCTGGCGCCCTGGATCGCGCCGCATGACCCGATCCATCAATACCGGATGAACATGTTGATGCCGCCGATCTGGATGGCCGGCGGCGAGGCGCGCTTCCTGCTCGGCACCGACGAGCTGGGCCGAGACCTGCTGTCGCGACTGCTGCATGGCGCGCGGGTGTCGCTGGGCATCGGCCTGGCGTCGGTGCTGCTGTCGCTGATCCCGGGCGTGTTGCTGGGCCTGCTGGCGGCGTTCCATCAGCGCTGGCTGTCGCCGGTGGTGATGCGGGTGATGGATGTGATGTTGGCGCTGCCCGGCCTGCTGCTGGCCATCTGCGTGATCACCGTGCTGGGGCCGGGTCTGCTCAACACGGTGGTGGCGATCGCCATCGGCAGCCTGCCGGAATATGTGCGGCTGACCCGTGCCGCCGCCTTGGCGGAACTGGGCAAGGATTACGTCACCGCCAGCCGGGTGGCGGGGGCGTCGACCTGGCGCCTGATGTTCTCGGCCGTGCTGCCGAACTGCATGGCGCCACTGATCGTCAATGCGTCGCTGAGCTTCTCGGCCGCCATCCTGGAAGCCGCCGGCCTGGGCTTCCTGGGGCTGGGCGTGCAGGCGCCGACGCCCGAGTGGGGCGCGATGCTGTCGTCGGCGCGGGACTACATCGTCCGCGCGCCGTGGGTGGTGACGCTGCCGGGCCTGGCCATCCTGCTGTCGGTGCTGAGCGTCAATCTGGTGGGCGACGGGCTGCGGGACGCGCTCGACCCGCGTCTGAAGCGAGCGTCGTGATGCTGGACATTCAAGATCTGCGGGTGCGCTTCGGCACCTTTGCGGCGGTGGACGGCGTGGACCTGCAGGTCGCGCCCGGCGGGGTGCTGGGCATCGTCGGCGAATCGGGCTCCGGCAAGTCGGTCAGCATGATGGCGCTGATGGGGCTGATCGACGCGCCGGGCCGCGTCACCGCCCAGGCCCTGCGCTTCGACGGCCACGATCTGCTGACCGTCTCCGCCCGGGAGCGTCGGCGGCTGATCGGCCGCGAGGTGGCGATGGTGTTCCAGGATGCGCTGGCCAGTCTCAATCCGAGCTACACCGTCGGCCATCAGCTGGGCGAGGTGCTGCGCGCGCACCTCGGCCTGCGCGGCGATGCCGCCCATCAACGCGCCCTGGAACTGCTGGAACAGGTGGAGATCCCGGACGCGCCGAACCGGTTGAAGGCCTATCCGCATGAGCTCTCCGGCGGCATGAACCAGCGGGTGATGATTGCGCTGGCCATCGCCTGTTCGCCCAAGCTGCTGATCGCCGACGAACCCACCACGGCATTGGATGTGACCATCCAGGCCCAGATCATGGACCTGCTGCTGCGGCTGCAACGGGAGCGCGGCATGGCGCTGGTGATGATCACCCACGACCTGGCGGTGGTGTCCGAGATGGCCCAGCGCGTGGCGGTGATGTATGCGGGCCAGGTGGTCGAGACCGGCCCGCTGCCGGGCGTCTTCGAATCGCCGCAGCATCCCTACACCGCCGCCTTGCTGGCCGCGATCCCGGAGCACAACCGAGGCGCCCGCCGACTGCAGGCGCTGCCCGGCATCGTGCCGGGGGCGCTGGACCGTCCCGCCGGCTGCCTCTTCGCGCCCCGATGCGCTCGGGTACAGCCGCGCTGCCGCACCGAGCGACCCGCGGTGGCTCACGGCGTGCGCTGCTTCTATCCGCTGCATGAGGAGACGCCCGCATGAGCGCCGGCGAGCTGACGCCGTCCCCCGACGTGCCGCTGCTGCAGGCCCGTGAGCTGGCGCGGCACTACAGCGTCCGGCGCGGCTGGTTCTCGCCGCCGGCCACGGTCCGCGCGCTGGATGGGGTCAGCTTCGAGTTGCGGGCCGGCCGCACGCTGGCGGTGGTGGGCGAATCCGGCTGCGGCAAATCGACCTTGGCGCGCGCGCTGACCTTGATCGAGACGCCGACCTCCGGCGAGTTGCGGATCCAGGGCCAGGACGCGGCCGATGTGCGGACCCATCCGGCCTTGCGTCGCCAGGTGCAGATGGTGTTCCAGAACCCGTATGCGTCGCTCAATCCGCGCAAGACGATCGCCTCGACGCTGGCCGAACCGCTGGTCATCAACACCCGGCTGACCCGTGCCGAGCGCCAGGAGCGCATCGAAGCCCTGGCCGCGAAGGTGGGCCTGCGACACGAGCATCTGGCGCGTTACCCGCACATGTTCTCGGGCGGACAGCGCCAGCGCATTGCGATCGCCCGGGCGATGGTGCTGCAGCCGGGCATCGTGGTCGCCGATGAGCCAACCTCGGCGCTGGACCTGTCGATCCAGGCGCAGATCCTCAACCTGTTCATGGACCTGCAGGATGAATTCGGCACCGGCTACGTGTTCATCTCTCACAACCTGGCGGTGGTGGAGCATGTGGCCGACGAGGTGATGGTGATGTACCTGGGCCGGGTGGTCGAGCAGGGCGACAAGCGCCGCCTGTTTGCGCAGCCGCTGCATCCCTACACCCAGGCGCTGATCAGTGCCACGCCTGCGCTGCGCGCGGCGGATCGTCGCGAGCGCATCCGCATTCATGGCGAGCTGCCCAGCCCCCTGAAGCCGCCCAGCGGCTGCGCTTTCCACCAGCGCTGCCCGCTGGCGGTGCCGCGCTGTGCCGAGGTGCGGCCTGCGCTCAGGGAGGTGGCCGGGAGGTGGGTGGCGTGTGATGTGATCTGACTGGCGCTGCCTCAACAGCCAAACAAGTCGGCATGCGTGCCGGCGCGCACGAAGACGATGGCGTCCCCCCTGAGGTGGTAGACCAGCAGGAAATCACCTCCGATGTGGCATTCCCGGTGATCCTTCATCTCGCCGAGGAGCGCGTGATCCCGGTACTCGGCAGGCAGAGAACCCTCATTGGCAATCAACAGCAGCATCGCCGTTTTCAACCGGCGCATGTCGAAGCGGCCGGAGTGCGACAGGCGTTCCCAGTCCTTTAGAAATTTGGCGGCGTAGTCCGACGCACGAGGTGGCTTAGCGCGCTTTTCTCGAGCGGGTGTTTTTCTCAAGATCATCGATCAGTTCCTGCCCGGAGCCGAATCGCGCTCGTGTGATCGAACGGGCCTCTTCCATGGCTGCCCGAGTTTCCGCTGTCGGTACCTTGACCTCGAAGGGCAGCCCGTTGTGCAGCACCACCTGCCTCAGGAAGAGACGGATGGCATCGCTCAAGGTCAAGCCACACTGGGCCAGCACCTCTGCGGCGGATTCCTTCAGATCAGGTTCGACACGAGATCGCAATTCGGTGGACTTGATGGTCATAGTCATGGGGCTTCTCCCGCGTCAGCGTAGCGACAATGTAGCGTCGTCTGCGTCACTATACGGCTTCATGAGCGCGGAAAAAGAGCAGGCTTGAATCATCTCGGCGCTCCGATGCAAACCCGGTGCACTTCGACCGGAGAAAACTGACCAAAGCCAAATCAGCGCAGTGCTGTGGCTGCAGGTGGGCAGCCACCCGCTTCGGCAAAGAAATGACGACTGACCCCTTGGCGAAGACCACACGATGGCCGGACCGGGCGATCCGACGGTCTTCCCTGCTCCGCCGCCACCCACATAACCCGGTGTTATGGTCTGAACCGCCCATTTCAGTTGTGACCCTCGCGCCCCCGTTTCGACAATGCGTCGGTCCTTGCCCATTCCGATGCGCCCTCCCCTGATCGCCCTGTTGGTCGCCGCGCTCGTCGCCTCGGGCGCCAGCGTGCCTGCGGCCGCCGCCCCGGCTGCGCCGAAACCGTTGATCTATTGCACCGATGCCAGCCCGGAAGGGTTCGATCCGGGGCTCTGGGATTCGGCCAGCACCAACAACGTCAACAACCAGATGTTCCAGGGCCTGGTGCGCTTCGAGCGGGGCGGCACCGCGCTGCAACCCGGCTTGGCGACCCGCTGGACCATCAGCCCGGACGCCCGCAGCTTCGTCTTCGAGCTGCGCCCCGGCGTGAAGTTCCACACCCGCCCCTGGTTCACGCCCACCCGCCACTTCAATGCGGACGACGTGCTGTTCACCTTCGGTCGCTTCCTCGATCGCGATCACCCCTTCAACAAAGCCTTTCCCGCCAACTTCATCTATCCGCAGAACCTCGGCCTGGCCAAGGCGATCGCGCGCATGGAGAAGGTCGACGACATGACGGTGCGCTTCACGCTGCACCAAGCCAATGTCACCTTCGTCAGCTGGTTTGCGATGGCCTTCGCCGGCATCCAGTCGGCCGAATACGGTGCGCAACTGCTTCGCGAGGGCAAGGCCAGCCAGATCAACCGGCTGCCGATCGGTACCGGCCCGTTCGCCTTTCGCAGCTATGCCAAGGACGATGTGGTGCGGATGGAGGCCAACCCCGATTACTGGGGCAGCCCCCAGCGCACCCGCAAGCTGATCTTCAGCATCAGCCGAGAGGCCCCGGTGCGGGTGCAGAAACTGCTGGCAGGCGAGTGCCAGATCACCTCCCCGCTGCGAGACATCGATGTCGCCGCCCTGGACCGCCATCCGGACCGCCTGAAGCTGGAGAAGATCCAGGCGCTCAACATCTCCTATCTCTCGTTCAACCTGCGCAAACCGCCCACCGACAACCGCCTGGTGCGCGAAGCGCTGGACATCGCCATCGACCGCGACGCCATCTTCCGCGCCCTGTTCCCGCGCGGCGACGCGATGCAGGCGGTCAATCCCTTCCCGCCGGCCATTCCCGGCTACCACCGGCACCTGCGCAACGAATACAACCCCGACCGCGCCAAGGCCCTGCTGCTGCAGGCGGGCTTCCCCAACGGGCTGGACATCGACCTGTGGGCGCTGCCGGTCACCCGGCCCACCAATCCCAACGGCCAACTCATGGCGCAGCTGATCCAGCAGGACTGGGCCCGCATCGGCGTGCGGGCGCAGATCCGCACCTACGAATGGGGCGAATACCTGAAGCGCGCCAACGCCGGTGAGCATTCGGTCTACATGAGCGGCTGGTCGGGCGAGAACGGCGACGCCGATGATTTCCTCACCCCCAACCTCAGCTGCGCGACCAACACCACCGGCGTGAAGTTCTGCCACCGCGACTTCGAGCGCCTGATCGACGCCGCCCGTGCGAACCCCGACCCGGCTGCGCGTCAGGCGCTCTATGAGCAGGCCCAGGAGATCTTCAAGCGCGAGCGGCCCTGGATCACGATGGCACACTCGACGGTCTACATCCCCACCAGCCGGGACCTGCGCGGATTCCGGATGCAGCCCAACGGCGGGGTGATCTTTGAGAACGTCTACCGCGAGTGACCATGCGCCTACGGCACATCGAAGTCTTCCACGCCGTGATGCAGGCCGGCACCATCAGCGGCGCTGCTGTGCTGTTGCACATCTCCCAGCCGGCGGTGACCAAGGTGCTGCAGCACTGCGAACTGCAGCTCGGCATGCCGCTGTTCGATCGGGTGCGAGGCAAGCTCTACCCGACGCCCGAGGCCCAGCGGCTGTTCGTGGAGATCGACAAGCTCAACCGGGACCTGGTCTCAATCCGGCGGCTGGCCGCCAACCTGCGCACCGGGGAATCCGAGCTGCTGCGCCTGATGGCCACGCCCACGCTCGGCGCATCGGTCATCCCGGCGGCGATGACCCACTGGACCCAGGCCTTCCCGCGCAGCCGCATCCAGCTCAGCACCCATCACACCCGCGAGATCGTCTCGGCGCTGCTGCTGGGCGAGGCCGACCTGGCGCTGAGCCTGCATGACCCGCGTCATCCCGGCATCAAGACCGAGGTGTTGGCCGCCGGCACGATGATGGCCCTGTGCCCGCTGCACAGCCCGGAGGCCCAGGGCCAGGGTCCGTTGCCGCTGGAAGAGATCGAATCCGAGCTGATCGCGATGGTCGAGGACGACCCGCTGGGCCAGATGCTGCACAACGCCGGCGAAGCCCAGGGCCGCCATCTCGACAGCCGCATCACCGTGCAGACCTACCAGCTCGCCCGGGCGCTGGTGGAGGCCGGCGTCGGCATGACGGTGGTGGATCCGTTCACCGCGGCCTCGGCCGACCGGGCGCGGGTGCGGGTGCGCCCGTTGCAACCGGCGATGAGCGTCCAGCTCTACCTGCTCACCTCCGCCAGTGCGCCGCTGGCGCAGGCCGCCCGCCGCCTCGTCACCTACCTGCGCGACGCTGCCCGCAGCAACCTCGACAGCCTGGGCTGAGGCACGGAGCACCCGATCGGCGCTCACACCACGCACGATGCACCACGCACGACGCATCAAGCAGCACGCCCAGCCCGAGCCCCACGCCACGCCCGTACACCCCCTTCTCCAGGATGCCCGCCCCGCCATGAGCCGACCCGAGCCCGCCATCCCCTGCGAAGAGATCGCCGCGCATCCGGAGTTCCGCGCGCTGCTCACCCTGCCCGGCATCGCGATCGATCTGCGCTATGCCACGCCGGACAACTTCGTCGGCCGCAATGTCTATGGCGGGCTGGACTGCGCCTACCTGCGCCAGGAAGCGGCCGCCGCACTGGTGGAGGCCGCCGGCTGGCTGTCGCGACACCAGCCGGACCTGACCCTGGTGGTGCTCGATGCGCTGCGACCGCAACGGGTGCAGGAAGCGCTGTGGGCGGAACTCGAAGGCACGCCACTGACGAAGTACCTCGCTCATCCGGCGCGGCGCTCCATCCATTCCTTCGGCATGGCGGTCGATGTCACGCTGCTCGATGCGCACGGCCGCGAACTGGACATGGGCACCGCGTTCGACGAGATGACTCCCGCCTCCCATCCCGAGTTCGAAGCCGAGCAGCTCGCCCAGGGCGGCCTCACCGCGTCGCAGCTCCAGCACCGGGGCTGGCTGCGCGCCGCGATGCGCCATGCCGGCTTCCAGACCATCAGCACCGAGTGGTGGCATTTCGACTTCGGCGATCGCGAGCAGGTGCGACGCACCCTGCCGCTGGTGCTCTGAATCCTTTTGAGCAGGAGATGCCATGACCGCAACCCGCCGTCAGATCCTGGGTGCCGGCGCGCTGACCGCCGGCGCCGCACTGGCCTGGCCCGCCCAAGCGGCCGCGCCCGAACGGCCGGCCGCCAGCCCCGCGGCGGGCGGCACCGACCTGCTGCGCGCCCGGCGACTCCGCCCCGGCGACACCCTGGCCCTGGTCAGCCCGGCCAACGCCACCTATGAGCGCGAGCCGCTGGACATCGCCGTCGACGCCGTTCAGGCGCTCGGCTTCAAGGTCAAGCTGGGCGCGCATGTGCGAGGGCGCTATGGCCAGTTCGGAGGCACCGATGCGCAGCGTGCGGCCGACATCAACGACGCCTTCGCCGACGACGAGGTCGCCGGCATCCTCGCCCTGGCCGGCGGTTCGGGCTGCAACCGCATCGTCGACAAGCTCAACTACGCGCTGATCCGACGCAAGCCCAAGTTCTTCGGCGGGTTCTCCGACCTGACCAGCCTGGTGAACGCCATCCACCGGCAGACCGGGCTGATCACCTTCCACTGCCCGGTGGCGGGCTCGGAATGGAACGAGTTCTCGGTGCAGCACTTCAAGGCGGTGGTGATGGACGCCGAACCGGACCTGCTGAGCAATCCGCAGGAGCGCAGCGGCAACATCGTGCCGACGCAGGACCGCATCAGCACGCTGCGCGCCGGTGTTGCCCGCGGTCCGCTGGTGGGCGGCAACCTGGCGGTGCTGAGCTCGCTGGCGGGCACACCGTACTTCCCGGACTGCCAGGGCGCGATCCTGTTCCTGGAAGAGGTCAACGAATACATCTACCGGGTCGACCGCATGCTGTCGACGCTGCGCCTGTCCGGTGCGCTGGACCGGCTGGCCGGCGTGGTGCTGGGCAAGTTCACCAACTGCGGGCCGGGGGACGGCCACTTCGGCACGCTGACCCTGGATGAAGTCTTCGACGACTACTTCCTGCCGCTCAACGTGCCGGTCTACCGCGGCGCTTTGATCGGCCACATCCGGCGCAAGTTCACCGTGCCGGTTGGTCAGCCGGCGGAGATGGACGCCTTAGCGGGGACGGTGCGACTTCTGAGCGCCGCAGTGACCTGACCCTCGCCCCAGCGGGGGCTGGGCAGAGCCGCTTCGCGCGTGTCAGGTTGTCGAATGAGCTGGGCGACATGGCTCACACAGCAGGCTCTGTTCACGTCAAGGATATTCCATGCTGACTCGCCTGCCTCTCCGTCCCCACCTTCCACCTGAGACGGTGCCTGCCGACTCCACCCTGCCCCGGATCCCACTCACCGGCAATCAGCGGGTCGATGCGCAACAGCGCGCCGTAGGTTGGCAACAGGTCTGGAGCAGCGGCAAGGCCGTCGCAGCAACCGTCTTCCCACAAACCCACAGTCCGGCGTTCTCCGTCGCGCTGGAGCGTTGGTACGAGCGACTGCATCAGCGCGCCGAGATGCTTGCCCAAGAGGCCTTCCACGGCGCCCTCTCCCCACTGGAGGCCGAGCTCGAAAGCATGGGCCGGATCAAATCCGCCAACGAGGCCATCATTCAACAAGGGTATGGTCACATTGCGCCGGCCACGCAGTTCCTAGCGCAAAGGAATGCTTTCTACGAGCGCTATGACCGCGGCGCTTATGACGCGATCGGCATCCAGCCATTCGCCCCCCGTTTCAACGCGCTGCTGGAACAGGTGGACCAGTGCCAGGACAGCCGCCGGGGATTGCAGCTGATCGGCGAACTGGAGTCCCTGGGCCGCAATGCCGCCCCGGCCGGCGCCTCTCATGCCTCTCATCGGCGGTTCTGAGCACCGCGTCGCCGCACTGGGACCAGGCGATCCGCCGCCTGCACCAAGGGGCCTGTCGGGCAGTGCAGTCGGTTGTCGGACGTTTCGAACCGCATGAGCCACAGATCAGGCTCTGCGTATCTTGTGCCCTGCCATGTTTTTCACCGATGCCCTGACGATGTCCCGCCGGCTGTCCAGCTGCGACCAGCCGGAGGACCTGCCCCCAGCCCATGGGGCCTCACCCAAAGCCAACCAGATGTCGGTGGACGAGGCCAAGCATCGGATCTCCGAGTTCGTCCGCACATGGACCCATGACGCCAACCTGGCGCGATCGGTGTTCACGAGGACGCACGGCAAGGACTTCGCATCAGCCCTCGTCGCCTGGTATTCGCGATTGATTCAAGCGACCACGCTCATGGAACGCCGCACGCAGGACGGTCTCGCCACGCGACCGGAATTGTTCGTTTCACGTCTGGAGCTGCTCCGCGAAGGGAACCGGCAGATCCTGTCGCAGGGCCATGTCAATCCTGAAAAGGCGGGGAAGTTTCTGAGCGCTCGAAATGCCTTCTTCGACCAAGAGGATCAACAGCGCCATGAGTGCGTTTACCACCAGCCGTTCTGGAGTTACTTTCGCTCCCTGCGGCTGATGCTGGAAACCTGCACCGACATCGACAGGGGCTACCAACTGCTCGACCAGTTGCAGACCTTGAGTCGGAATGCGGGCCACGGCCTTCATGAAGCATGCGCCCGCGGCATCAAAGAGGCAGCCGCCGCGAGAGCCGCCGCTGGCGATGCGCTGCTGGCAGACTTGCTGGCGACCTTGCACTCGATCCAGCTGGAATGAGCCAGGCATGCACGGCGTGTCGCGGCATCGGTTCCGGGCGTCGCACCGGTCGCGTCTCGCAGACCATGCACGCCGCGAGGTACCTTGCTCGCCCGGCCGCCGCCGTGTCAGCGCCTCACTGCCCCGCCACCCAGGCCACCAGCGCATCGATCGCCGGACGGGCACGGGCTGCCTGATCGTCGTTGATCATGGCCACGACCACCCACAGCCGCCCGGAGGCGTCCGGCACATAGCCCGCCAGAGCCACCACATTGCGCAGGGTGCCGGTTTTCATTCGCGCGCGGCCCTCTGCCGGTGTGCCCTTCAAGCGTCGGGACAAGGTGCCATCGACACCGGCCACCGGCAAGGTCGACAGCAGCTCCGGGCCGTGCGCACCGCGCTGCGAGGCCAGCAACAGGCCGGCCATCTGGGCGGCGGTCATCCGCTCGATGCGCGACAGGCCGGAGCCGTTCTCCAGCACCAGTCCCTCGCTGGACAGCCCCTGCGCCGCGAACCAGTCGCGCATCTGACGCTCGGCCGCCGCGCGCGTCGACTCACCCGCCCCTGCGACCGCAGCGCCCAGCCGGTTGAAAATCAGCCGCGCGGACGGGTTGTCCGACCGCTTCAGCACCTGGCGCAGCGCCTCGGCCAGCGGTCGATCCTGGTGCCGCACGACCGGTTGCGCCGACACCGGCGTCAGCCCCTCCCGGATCTCGCCGGACACGGTCCCTCCCAGCGACCCCCACAGTTGCCGCAGCGCCTGGGCCGTCAACCCTTGCCGGTCCATCAGATTGAGCGACTGCCGCACCTGGCAGCCCTTCGGAAACGCGCCCTGCAGCACCACGCGGGTGCCGCCGTCCGGGCGGGGCGTCTGCCGCGGCGTGAGCCAGTCGCGCTCCCAATCCCGGCAGGCCGCGTCGTTCAGGCGCAGTTCGCGGGTGTCGATGTCCACCTCGCCAAAGCCGGGGAACGGACGAACCTGCACCGACCGATCGTCCGACCACAAGTCCAGATCCAGCAGACTGCCGTTGAGATTCAGCGCATCCGGAATCACGTTGTAGGGAAACTCGGGCTGCTCGTCGAACGGCGCCACCCCCAGGTCGGGCCGGGCGGGCTGGAACAGGGAACGGTCGACCACGATGCCGCCGTTCAGTTCCCGAAGGCCGTGGCGCTCCCGGAGCTCGCGCAGCATCAGCCCCAGCTCGGACCAGTCCAGGTCCAGATCGGCGCCGCCCTTGAGATAGAGCGGGCCGGTCAGCCGACCGTCGACCACGCCGAGGCCGCCGTCCGGCACCGCATCCACCAGCAGCTCGGTCTTGCCCCGGCTGTTCGGACCGAGCCGATCCAAGGCCACCACGGCGGTGACCAGCTTCATCGTCGACGCCGGCTGCATCGACTGGTCCGGGTTCACGCGCAGACCGCGCTGCGGGGCGTCGATCGGAAAGGCCACAGCCGCCAGGGCGCGGGTCGACACACCGGCAGTGCGCAGGGCCTCCTCCACCGGCGCAGGCAGGTCCGAGCGCAGCGTGGCGCAGCCGCTCAACAGGACCGCCGCCGCCAGCATCCCCACCCTCGCGCTCAGCCGATCGATCCACTGGGTCATCGGTGGGGTCCAGGCCCTGTGGCGAAGGGACGGAAGGGTCGGCAGGAGCGGTCGCATAACCGGCGACTGTATCGGCCAGGCGCCTTCACATTCCGTCCGGTTATACGCAGGCGACAAGCATTCATCGGGACCGGCGCAACAAACTCGTGACGGTCCTATGACAACTCGGTCGCCCCGTGCTTGATCATGAACCCCGCTTGCATCAGGGTGGCCACGTCGGGCCGCTCCATCCCGTCGTTGGCGGCGCGTCCAGGGCGCCGGTCTGTTCTAAAGGAGAAGGTCGTGAAACTCAATCAACTCGCCCGCAGTCTGGTCGTCGTCGGCCTGGGCGCGCATGCCGCGGTCTGGGCACAGGAAGAAGTCCAGAAGATGGAGCGGGTGGAGATCACCGGCTCCAGCATCAAACGCCTGAAGGATGAAGGCGCCTTGCCGGTGCAGGTCATCACCGCCAGCGAACTCAGCCGCAAGGGCATCACCAGCGCGGAACAGATGCTGCGCCAGCTGGGCATCAATGGCACCGGAGCGGACAACGCCATCTCCAACAACAACGTTTTCGGTGCCGACACCGACCGCCTGACCGGCGGCACCGCCAATGCCAACCTGCGCGGCCTGGGCCCGGGCAGCACCCTGGTGCTGCTCAACGGTCGACGGGTGTCGACCTCCGGCATGAGCGGCGGCGCCGTCGACCTCAACAGCATCCCGATGGCGGCCATCCAGCGGGTGGAAATCCTCAAGGATGGCGCCTCGGCCATCTACGGCACCGATGCGATCGGCGGCGTCATCAACTTCATTCTGAAGAAGGACTACCAGGGCGCCGCGCTGAGCATGGACTATTCGACGCCGTTCGAATCCGGCGGCGGCACCCAGCGCAAGGCCTCGATCACCGGCGGATGGGGCTCCCTGGACCGCGACGGCTACAACATGATGGTCAGCCTGAGCCTGACCGACAACGACATCCTGCGCGGCAGCGACCGCGACTGGGCCAAGGGCTTCCAGCCGGCCCGGGGCCTGTCGCCGAACTCGTCGAGCAGCCCGTTCGCCAACATCATCTCCGGTACCGGCACCGCGCTGGGCGCGGGCTCGGCCGTCGCCGGCAGCGGCGATGCGGTGAAGTACACCCGCATCAACCTGCTGAGCCTGCAGGGCGCCTGCGATGCGGCGCCCTACGGCGTGCAATTCCAGCCCGGCCTGTGGACCCCGGCCAACGCGTCGGCCGCCACCAAGGCCGCCAACAACGCCAGCGGTCGCTACCTGTGCAATACCGACTACGGCAGCCAGTTCATGCTCGCCGCGCCGAAGAAGGCCGAGAACCTGGTCACCCGGGGCACCTTCCGCATCAATGCGCAGAACGAGGCTTTTGTCGAACTCACTGCCTCCCGCAACCGCGTCAAATCCGAGCTGACGCCCGGTCAGTTCAGCACCACCGCCGCCTCCGGCACGCTCTATCCGGTCAGCGGTCCGTACTACCTCAACCTGAAGAACTTCGGGGTCACCGATTTCGATCCGACCAAGCCGATCGCCTACCGCTGGCGCATGCAGGATTTCGGCAACCGGGTGATCGAGAACGTCGACGAAAACTCCCGCCTGCTGGTCGGGCTGGAAGGTGACATCGGGGCCTACAGCTACAAGCTGGGCGCCTCGATCGCCGGAGCCAAGGGCTACTCCAACCTCATCGACGGCTATGCCTACACCAAGCCGCTGGTCGATGCCCTGAGCAAGGGCCTGATCAACCCCTGGGTGCCGCCCGGCCAGACCCAGACGCCCGAAGCCCAGGCGCTGATCGAATCCATGAAGGCCCGCGGCCGGCTGCAAGGGGGCGAGACCACCCTGCAGCAGTTCGACGGCTCCATCAGCGGCGACCTCTTCAAGCTGCCGGCCGGCACCCTGCAGTTTGCGGCGGGCTTCGACGTGCGCCGCGAAACCTATGAATTCGCGCCCAGCGCCGACGGCTTCAACTGCGTCTCCGGCCTGTCCACCGGCGCCACCGACGTGCTGCTGTGCCCCGGCAACACCGCCGTGCCGAAGGAATCGCGCAACATCGGCGCGGTCTACGGCGAGCTGGCGGTGCCGGTGTTCCAGGGCTTCGACCTGCAGCTGGCGGTGCGCCATGACCAGTACAGCAAGATCGGCGGCACCACCAATCCGAAGATCGGCTTCCGCTGGCAACCGGCGCAGATGGTGCTGTTCCGCGGCTCCTACAACACCGGCTTCAAGGCGCCGAGCTTCCAGCAGCTCAGCCCCAACACCGCACCGCGCGATTACACCGCCACCTGGAGCGATCCAATCCGCTGCCCGACCGATCCCACCCAATGCTCGATCGTCGGCCTGGACTACACCGACAGCGGCAATCCCAACCTGAAGCCGGAGAAGTCCAAGCAGGGCACGCTGGGCGTGGTGGTGTCGCCCACCGCCAACATGAACCTGTATGCCGACTACTGGCGCGTGGACCTGGACCAGCGCATCCGCAAGCTGACGGTCGGTGATGTGCTCAACAACTACGCGCTGTTCTCCGACCGCATCGTGCGCGACGCCAACGGCAATGCCACGCTGGTGCAAGCCGGCTGGATCAATGCCGCCGACAGCAGCACCAGCGGCATCGACTGGGGCGCCAGCTACCAGTTCAAGCACAGCACCGGCACCTGGCTGGCGACGATCAACGGCACCCACATGCTCAATGCCAAGGAGCGCACCTTCTATGGCCAGCGGCAGGTGGACCAGGTCGGCAAGTTCAACACCCGCACCCTGTACCTGCGCGACAAGTTCAATGCCGACCTGACCTGGTCGCGGGACAACTGGAGCGCCACCTTCAGCACCATCTACAAGGCGGGTTATGACGACCAGGACATGAGCGCCAAGGGCGTGCTGCCGGCCACCGCCAACACCAAGGTGGCCAGCTACACCACCTTTGACCTGTTCGGCAGCTACATCGGCTTCAAGAACACCACCGTCACCGTCGGGATCCGCAACCTGTTCGACCGCGATCCGTCCTTCACCCACCATGATGTGGACGACGTGGCCGGCGCCGGCTGGGATCCGCGTGTGGCCGACCCGTTCGGCCGCACGCTGGCGGTCTCGGTGAGGTACGAGTTCAAGTAAGTCCGGTCGCCACCGGGTGGGCCGCCACGATGGCTCACCCAGTCGGGTGGAGCGGCCAGACGCCCGTCGGGAATTCCGACGGGCGTTGTTCTTTGCGGCGATCGGCGTGCGGCAAGGCCGCCGCACCGTGGCGCGCTCAGCCTACGGCGGTCACGCAGCGCGCCACCGGATCCAGCCGCACCCGAATGCCCAGCGGCAGCGGCAGGTTCGGCGTGGCGTGTCCGCTGGGCCAGCCGGCCAGCACCGGCACACCCAAAGCCCCCAGGTAATCGGCCAGCACCTCATCGGGCGAATCCGCCTCGCTGAAACTGCCCAGCAGCACGCCGGCCAGCCCGTTGAGATGTCCCCCCAGGCGAAGCTGGCACAGCAGGCGATCGATCCGGTAGGGATCCTCGGCGACGTCCTCGAGGAAGAGCACGGTGCCCCGGAGGTCCGGCATGAACGGCGTCCCCATCAAGGCCACCAGCACCGCCAGGTTGCCACCGGTCAGGCGCGCCTCCACCGGGGCCACGCCGCGGTTCAGCGCATGCGCCGGCAAGGACGGCCCGAGCGCGTCGCCGATGCGCAGCCCGGCGCGCAGCCGCTGCGCCAGGGCCATCGCATCCGACCAGCCCGCGTCGCCCCGGTGCCAATCGGAGGCCGGCATCGGCGCATGCCAGCCGGGTCGTCCGCAGGCATCGCGCAGGAGGTGAAGCGCGGTGAGATCGCTATAGCCGATCAGCGGCTTGATGGCTTCGCGCCACAACGTCGGGTCCACACGATCCAGCAGACGCATGCAGCCATACCCGCCCCGCAGGGCGATGACGGCATCGATCGAGGGATCCGCAAAGGCCGCCTGCAGATCGGCCAGACGCTGGTCGTCGTCCGCAGCCAGATGGCCGAGTGCGGTCGGCCCGTCGCAGCTCGGGTAGAGCCGGGTCCGGAAACCCAGACGCGCCATCATCGGGACCACCTGCGCCAAGGTGCCGTCACGCGGCGGGCCCGCAGGCGCGATCACCCCCAGGCAGGCATCGGCGGGCAACGGCGGCATCAGAAAGGGAGCGTCGGTCATGGGGCGGACGTCGGTAGGCGATGGGTGGGGATCGGCAGCGTGCGGAATCGACGAGGGCATGCGGCGCACCGTGGGTCGGCGTCGGCGGGCACACCAGATCCTTTGGCCTCATCCGACGCATGTGATCCATGCGGCTCATGCGGCGCAAGGTCCCGCATCATCGCCGGTGGGGCTCAGGCCGCGCGCAGTTCCAGGCCGGTCAGGTCGATCGGGCTGGCGCGATCGGACATCAGCTCCGCGAGGATCCTCGCCGAACCGAAGGAGAAGGTAAAACCCAAAGCGCCATGGCCGACGTTCAGCCACAGCCCGCGCAACGGCGTTGCACCCAGCATCGGGGCACCGCTGGGCGTGGCCGGACGCAGACCCGCCCAGGGAATGGCGCGGTCATAGTCCGCCGCCTGCGGGAAAGTGGCGCGCACATTGCGGTGCAGCGCGGCCAACCGGCGTGGATCGATGGCGGTGTTCTCACCCACCAGATCCACCATCGCCGCCACCCGGAGTTGCTCGCCGATGCGGGCATAAAGCGTCTTGCGCTCGAAGTCGGTCACGCTGACAGTGGGGGGTCGATGACGGGCCTCGATCGGCGCCGACAGGCTGTAACCCTTGAGCGGATACAGCGGCAACCGGATGCCCAACGGCGCAGCCAGCGCCTTACTCTGCAGGCCCGCCGCCAGCACGAAGCCGGCGGCGCCGAGTTCCCCGCGCGAGGTCCGCAGGGCGACGACGCGATCGCCCTCCTGCACGAAGTCCTGGGCCTGGGCATGGACCCAGCCCTGGAAGTTCGGATGCTCCCGCAGCCGCTCGCCCAACTGCAGGCACAGCGCATGGCAATCCGCCACCGCCTCTCCGGCGGTGAAGATGCCGCCGGCCAGCCAGTCCTTGCCGCCATCGGCCAGCGCGGGCTCCAAGGCCAGGCACTCCTCGCGGGTCAAAGCGCGTTCCGGCCCGCCCGCCAGAGTACGCCGCGCGACCTGCTCGAACTCGGCGGCGCGGCGATACACCACCAGCTTGCCCGGCGAGCGCAGTGCGATGGCATCCAACTCGGCACGCTGCTGGAATTCGCCAAAGCAATGCTGGCTGTAGGCGCCCAGCGCGAGCAGTTGATCGGTGGTGCGGCGATTCACCGCTCCGCGACAGCGCGCCAGGAAGGCGCCCAGCCAGCGCCATTGCGCCAGGGTGCCGTCCAGCTTGAAGCGCAGCGGGCCTTCCGGATCCAGCAACCAACCCAAGGCCTTCAACGGCACGCCCGCATCAGCCAGCGGCGACACATACCGATAGCTGAGCTGCCCCCCATTGGCACGGCTGGCGCCCTCGGCCAGCGCAGGCTCACGCTCCACCAAGGTCACCCGGTGACCGGCCTCCGCCAAGGCCCACGCCGTGGTGACGCCAATCACGCCACCACCGATCACGACAAGCTGTTTCATCCCCACGGCACTGTTTCTGGACTGCCCCGCAGCGTAAGGATTCAGGTCAGCACGAGCCAATGAAACGGCGGGCGCTTCCCATAACTCAAGCGAATCGGTTCGTGGGCGTTCTGGGATTCCGGCGTCGGCGTGGCGCGTCAATGCCGCTTCGCTTTCGGCGGATCGGTTGAGCGGAACGGGCGGAGGATGGAGCCCCGTTGCCCGTTGCCTGTTGGTTGTTGCCTGTTGCCTGTTGGTTGTTGCTCCGTTGCCCCGCTGCAAGACAACCGACGACCGAGTGCGGTCCACCGAGCACAGACAGGCAAGCGGGCAGCGCCCTCCGCTCGGACGCTCCGCACTCGCTCCAGGCGCCGCCCGCTTGCCCGTCCCGACACACCGTGCCCCCACCACCAACCCACCCTCACACAGCCCAGCACCACCGCACGCCGCCTGTCATCCCCCCGCCTGCCCGCCTGCCTGCCGCTGTCGGCTGTCGGCTGTCGGCTGTCGGCTATCGGCTATCGGTCGTTGGTCGTCGGTCGTCGGATGCGGGATGCGGGATGTGGGTGTTGACGTTGACGTTGACGTTGACGTTGACGTTGACGTTGAAGGGTGGGGGTGGAGGTGGGGGTGGAGGTGGAGGTGGAGGTGGAGGTGGAGGTGGAGGTGAGCGTGAGCGTGGGTCACAGGGCCGCCGACCCATTCACCCGCGCAAGCGGCGTTTCCCGGACATTTGCACAGGGTCTGCACGGCCCGTGCGTTAAGCTGCCGCGCCCGCAAGGCAAGCTCCGGATGACTGGAGCGTGGAGAAGAAGGTGGATGAGGTGGATGGAACGATGGATCAGTCGGTGACGCCGCAGGCGTGGGATGTGGTGGTGCTGGGCGCTGGCGCCGCAGGGCTGATGTGTGCGCTGCAGGCCGCAGGTCGCGGACGCCGGGTGTTGATCCTCGACCATGCCAACAAGGCCGGCAAGAAGATCCTGATGTCCGGGGGCGGCAACTGCAATTTCACCAATCTCTATACCGAGCCCGCGAATTTCCTCTCGCAGAACCCGCATTTCTGCAAGTCGGCCCTGGCCCGCTACACCCAGTGGGACTTCATCGCGCTGGTGAACAAGCATGGCGTGAAGTACCACGAGAAGAAGCTGGGGCAGCTGTTCTGCGACAACAAGTCGGTCGACATTCTCAACATGCTGCTCAAGGAGTGCGAGGCCGCCGGCGCACGCCTGATGCTGAACACCTCGATCGAACAGCTCGAGCGGATCGACCTCCCGCCAGCCGGCATCGACCTGACCGAACCCGCCTCTGTCACCGCGACAGGCACCGCGTCAGCCTCAGGCGCTGAGGGTCTGGCGGCACAGGTCGCCAGCGCGTCGACGGCTCGGGTCGCCGCCGCTGGTGACACCGGGGCTGCCATCGCTGATCGGAATGGCGCTGTCGAACAGCACCTCCGCAACAGCGGCGACGCGCAGGTGCAGGCCACCGCAGGGTCGCAGGCCGAAGGCGGCGGCGAAGGGGAAGGGGAAGGCGAAGGGGGCCAGGGCAGCCAAGGCCATCCAGGAAGCAAGAAGAAGGGCTCGAAGAAGAGCCGGCGCAAGGACGAGTCGATGGCTCCGGCCAAAGCCGCCCACGCCTATCTGCTTCAGACCAGCGCCGGCCCCGTCCGTGCGGAGTCGCTGGTCATCGCCACCGGCGGCCTGTCGATTCCGACCATGGGCGCGACCGGTTTCGGCTACCAGGTGGCCCGCCAGTTCGGCCACCAGGTGCTGGCCACCCGGGCGGGTCTGGTGCCCTTCACCATCACCGACCAGCTCAAGGCGCTGTGCACCGAGCTGTCCGGCACCTCGGTGGATTGCCTGGTGAGCTGCAACGGCAAGCATTTCCGAGAGAACATCCTGTTCACCCACCGCGGCCTGAGCGGTCCGGCGATCCTGCAGATTTCGTCCTACTGGCTGCCCGGCGAGACGGTGCACATCAACCTGCTGCCCGACCTGGACGTGCCGCAATGGCTGGCCCAGCAACGCAATGACCGGCCGAATGCGGAACTCAAGACGCTGCTCGGTGAGCTGTTCACCAAGAAGATGGCCACGCTGCTGTCCGAGCAATGGTTCGTCTCCAAGCCGATCAAGCAGCTGACGCACGCCGAGATGGAAGACATCGCCACCCGGCTGACCGACTGGCAGGTCGTGCCCGCCGGCACCGAGGGCTACCGCACCGCCGAGGTGACGTTGGGCGGCGTCGACACCAAGGAGGTGTCGTCCAAGACGATGGAGTCGTTGAAGTCCCCGGGCCTGTACTTCATCGGCGAGGTGCTCGATGTCAGCGGGCACCTGGGCGGCTTCAACTTCCAGTGGGCCTGGGCCTCGGCCTATGCGGCCGCGCAATACGTCTGACCGGGATCACGCCTGCCGACGCGGGACGCCCGCGATTCGCCGGTAGGCGCCGATCTGCCCGCTGAGCCGGATTGGCCCGCTGAGCCCAACGGCCGGATTGGCCCGATCAGCGCAATAGGCGGATCGGCCCGATCAGCCCAGGACGGCCGCCATCGCGTTCGCGGTGGCTTCCACATTGCGGGTGTTCAGGCCCGCCACGCACATCCGGCCGCTGCGCAGCACATAGACTCCGAACTCCTCGCGCAGGCGGTCGACCTGCGCCGGCGTCAGGCCGGTGTAGCTGAACATGCCGCGCTGGGTCAGGAAGTAGTCGAAGTTGCGGCCGGGCAGCTTGGCGCTCAGCACCTCGAACAGCGAATTGCGCATCGCCAGGATGCGCTCGCGCATTTCCTCGACCTCGCCCTCCCACAGCGTGCGCAATGCCGGGTCGCTCAGCACCCGGGCCACGACCTGGCCGCCATGCATCGGCGGATTGGAATAGTTGCGGCGGATGGTGAACTTCAGCTGGCCCAGCACATTCGCTGCCTGCGCCGCATCCGGACACACCACCGACAGCGCGCCGCAACGCTCGCCGTACAGGCTCATGTTCTTGGAGAAGCTGTTGGCGACGAAGAAGCTCAGCCCCGCCTGCGTCAGCGCCCGAATGGCGAAGGTGTCGGTCTCCAGGCCGTCGCCATAGCCCTGGTAGGCCAGGTCGAGGAAGGCGATCAGTTCGCGCTCGCGCAGCACCGGAATCAGTGCATCCCATTGCAGCTGCGTCAGGTCCACACCGGTCGGGTTGTGGCAGCACGCATGCAGCAGCACCACGCTGCGCGCCGGCGCCTCGCGCAGGGCCTGCAGCATGTCGTCAAAGCGCAGGCCGCCGGTGGCGGCGTCGTAATAGGGATAGGTGCGGCATTCCAGACCGGAGCCTTCGAACACCGCGCGATGGTTGTCCCAGGTGGGGTCGGAGAGATAGAGCGCGCTGTCGGGGAAATAGCGCTTGATGAAGTCCGCGCCGACCTTCAGCCCGCCCGATGAGCCCACGCCCTGGATGGTGGCGATGCGGTTGGCGCGCAGCGCCTCGCTGTCGGCACCGAAGAGCAGTTTCTGCACCTCGGTGCGGAAGTTCGCGGCGCCTTCCATCGGCAGATAGGGCCGCGCACCGGCTTGTTCCACCACCGCCAGCTCGGCCCGGCGGACCGAGTCCAGCATCGGGATCCGCCCCTCGTCATCGAAGTAGATGCCGATCGACAGATTGATCTTGCCGGTCCGCGGATCCTTCTGGAAGGCTTCGTTCAGGCTGAGGATGGGATCGCCCGGGTAGGCATCGACGTGTTGGAACATGGGGGAACTCCAGGACTCACAAAAGGCCGCGTCCATTATCCCCACCTCGACGGGCCGGTGGTGCAGCATCGAGAATGCCGCCTCGGCCGAGGTCCATGCCTTCACGGCATCGGGCTCGCAGGGCACGGTCGCTCCACCAGATCGACCGCCGCTGCGCCATCGGCCGTCTTTCCCTGCACGTCCACGAGACATCCACAAGAGGTCCACCGGACGTCCACGAGACACATCGCCTCATCGAGAGAGGATCCAGAGGATTTCATGCTGAGCAACGACGAATTCAACGCACGCGGCGCCGCCTGCCTGCCCGGCCACATGGGCATCGAGATCGTGGAGGTGACCAAGGGCCAGGTCTTCGCACGGCTGCCGGTGCGCCAGGCCGTGATGGCACCCAACGGCTTCCTGCATGCCGGCAGCGTGGTCACCTTGGCCGATACCTGCTGCGGCTACGGCTGCATCGCCAGCCTGCCCGACGGCGCGCAGAACTTCACCACCGTCGAGCTGAAATCCAACCACCTGGGCACCGCCCGCGACGGCGTCATCGAATGCCGCGCCACCGCCGTCCATCTGGGTCGCACCACCCAGGTCTGGGACGCGGTGGTGACCCACAACGGCAAGACGATCGCGCTGTTCCGCTGCACCCAGATGGTCCTGTACCCGAAAGCGGCCTGAGCGGGGCGCAAGCCCTGTGGCGGTCCGCCCTCCCGGTGCGACCGGATGCCGATGCGGGCATCGGCACTGGGGTAGGTCTTGGCACCGGTCCGGGGTAGGTCTTGGCGCAGGCCTGGGGTCAGGTCCTGCCGCGGTCCTTGCCGTCAGGGCTTCGCGGCCGCCGGCAAGGCCTGCCCACTGCCGATCGCCATGACCAGCCGGGTGGCCAGCACCAGCTTGGGCGCGATCGCGTCCACCTGAACGTATTCCGCGTTGTTGCTGTGCGCGCCGTAGCCGCGCACGCCCAGCCCCTCGATCACCGGGGCCTGGGTGGCCAAGGCGGCAAAGGCCGCATCGGTGCCGCCGCCGGTGGGCACATCCCGGACCTGCAGGTCCAGCTTCTGCTGGGCCGCCAGCGCCTGGGCCTGGGTGGCCAGCGCCCGAGCGGCGTCGCTCGCCTGCAGCGGCGGACGCCGACGCTCGAAGTTCAAGGACACCTCGGACTCGGGCAGCAGCTTGTTCTGGATGCGCTTGCGCAGCTCGGCCTCGATGCCCTCAAAGTCCGACACCCGGTCTACCCGCACATCGGCCGAGGCCTCGGCCAGCGCCGGAATCACATTGCGCACCGTGCCGGATTTCGACACCGTCCAATGCAGCTGTTTGCCGACCTTGGGATCGGACAGATCTCGCGCCTGCAGCACCTGGTGCGACAGCTCGTACAGCGCGTTGACGCCCTTCTCCGGCGCAGCGCCCGCATGAGAGGCTCGGCCCTTGACCGTGAGATTCGCGGCGGCAATGCCGCTGGTGGCCAGGCGCAGGGTGTCGGGACCGGCCGGACCGCCGCCGCCCTCGAAGGACAGCACCGCATCGTGCTCGGCGCCCAGCGCGGTGATCGTGTGGCGCGAGGCGGGTGAGCTGATCTCCTCGTCGCCGTTGATCAGCACGGTGATTTCGCCGTAGTCGCGGAAATCGACCGCCTTCAGCAGCGCCAGCAGATGCAGGATCATCGCCACACCCTGCTTGTCGTCGGCGATGCCCAGGCCGTAGGCCCGTGTGCCTTCGATGCGGAAGGGTTGCTGCGCCAGCATGCCGCGGGGATAGACGGTGTCCATGTGCGCAATCAGCATCACCCGGCGACCGCCGCGGCCCTGGAAGCGCGCCTTGACCATCGGACCGATCTTCTCCGGCGTGTCGAACATCCGGTACACCTCGGCGCCGGGTTCAAGCAGCTCGACCTGACCGCCAAGCTCGCGCAGCCGCTGCGCCACCACCGCCGCGATGCGGTCCAGGCCCTCCCGGTCGGCACTGCCGGATTCGATCTCCACCAGCTGCTGCAAGGTCTTGAGCAGCGCCGGCTGCTCGCGGGCGGCCAGCGCCTGCCATTCCGGCAGGGTCTGTGCACCTACTGGCGCCAGGCTGGTCGCCGCCGCCATCGCCATGACCAGGCCGACTGGGCGCAATGCCTGGCGTGCAATCAACGGCTTCAGCACATGGAACGCACGGATCGCGTGGATCGGGTGCCACGGTTTCGGCGCTGCGCTCCGACGTCGTTTGGGCAGCAGCATCGTCGGACGGTTCATGGTCTTCAGGGCGCGCCGCAGGGCGCTCAAGCAAAGGAGGGGATGATCCTATCGACGAACCCGCTCATCGTCTGCGCTTGAAAGAGTTTCCGGCGTGCCGGGGTGTTTCGGACCGTCCGATCTGCCTAGCATCGGCGGCTCGATGTCGCTGCCGCCCGGGAGCACGTCGACGGTTCACCGCCGTCCGCGACCTTCCCGATCCTCCGGACGGCCCCTTTTGCCCTGCTTGAAAGCCACGGATATGAACACCCGGATCCCCGCCGCACCGCCTGCCACCGCCCTCACCATGATCGCCGTCCTGATCGCCCGCCCCGGCCAGCGCGACGCGCTGCGCCAAGCCCTGACCGCGCTGATCGAACCCACCCACGCCGAGCCCGGCTGCCTGGACTACCGCCTGTTCGAACTCGCGGACGAACCCGGCACCTTCTACATGCGCGAGTCGTTCGCGGACCAGGCGGCCCTCGATACGCACTTCGCCACGCCGCATTTCCAGAGCTTCGCGGCCCGGATCGACACCCTGATGGTCGAGCCGCCCCGGCTGGTGAAGTTGACGCCCGTCGGCTGACGGCCGGTTCACACGGCGGACGGCCGCGCGGTCCGATCAAGCCCGCGTCGCCCAGCCCGCTGATGTCAGGCCGCGGGACGGTCCAGCCACTCGATCCACCGCCCATGCGGATGCGACCAGGCCAACGCCTCGGTGCGCAGCCCGGCCGGAGATCGCCATTGCAGGGTCCACAAGGTCGCGCTGTGGGGCGATTCGCCCGGCGGGCTGGCCGGCACGTCGGACAGGGGCGCGAGCTTGCCCATCTCCCCACTGATCCAGGCCAGGCCGCGCGCGCGGACCAGCCGTTCGATGCGATCCAGGTGGCGGCGCCAGCCCTCCGGATCGAAATAGGCCAGCACCCAGACATTGAAGAGCACGGGTTGCACGCCCGACGGCAAGGTATCGAGCCAGCGCTCCAGCACCGTCAAGCCGTCGTCGCTGCGCACCAGCGGCGCCGGATAGCGCCGTGCCAGTGCCAGCGCCCCGTCCAGCCGGGCGCGGCGGGCCGCGTCCCCGGGCCAGAGGCAAGCACGCAGCCACCGGGTGGCCGCCTCGTCCGCGGGATCGATCGGAAACAGATCGACGCCATGGCGATGCGAGACCGTCCACGCCCGCGGTCCCGGTAGAGACTGCGGCGGCGCACCGCGCCATTCGCTGCGAATCACCGGTGGCGCCACGTCGCCGCTGGCATCGCCCTCCACCGGCGCGATCCCGTCGTCATAGGCGTAGCGGTCCACCCCCAGGTTCAGGCCGGCGCTGCAGCCGAAGTCGAACAAGGCCAGCGCACTCGGCGCCTCCGGGCGGCCACCCAGCCGAACGGCCAGAGCCTGCAGCGCCGGTCGCAGGACCGCGCAGCGCCCGATCTCATTGGTTTGCGTGGTGCGGGTGCGCAGCAGCGTGAGCAGCGCGCTCGATTCGCGACCGACGAAATCCTTCAACAGCGCCGGCAACTCGGCATCCGGCGCACGGGTGCCGCCGACACTGGCGTAATACGCCGCCAGCGGATGGGCCGTGCCCGCCAGCACCCGGTCATGCAAGGCAGCCAGCAGCAGCACCGGCAGGTGCTGAGTTGCCGGTGCCTCGGCCAGCAAAGCGGTCAGCGCGACGTCGGACGCAATGGCTGTGGCCAGCGCCACGTAGAGCGGATCGTCCCGGCCGTCAATCTCGGCAAAACGGGTGAATCGGTGGGCGAGCGCCTTCAGCAGCGTCTCGCGATCGACAGCGTCAACGGCCATGGGGAGATCCAGGTCTGCAACCGAGGATGCAGTCGTCCGGCAGACCGACGGAACGACCTGCGAGCCCATGGCACGCCGCAGCGGCGCTCCACCGGCTTGATCACGCCCGGCGGTGGCTCAGGCGGCCAGTGCGGCTTCGATGTCGGACCGGATGGAGGCCGGCGAGTCGTTGGGGGCGTAACGGCGGATCACCTGACCATCCCGGCCCACCAGGAATTTGGTGAAGTTCCATTTGATCGCCTGGGTGCCGAGGATGCCGGGCTTCTCGCCCTTGAGCCACTTCCACAGCGGATGGGCCTCGGCGCCGTTGACCTTGGTCTTGCCCATCATCGGGAAGCTGACGCCGTAATTCAGTTGGCAAAAGGACGCGATCTCTTCATTCGAGCCCGGATCCTGGCCGCCGAATTCATTGCTGGGAAAGCCGACGATCATCAGCCCGCGGGCCTGGAAATCACGCCAAAGCTCTTCCAGCCCCTTGAACTGCGGGGTGAATCCACATTCGCTGGCCGTGTTCACCACCAGCAGCACACGCCCCCGGTACTGCGACAGCGAGACCGGCTCGCCACTGATGCTCACTGCATCGAAGTCGAAAGCTGTCTGGCTCATGAGGCTCCTCCATTGAGATGTCGGCGCATCCTAGCGCGACGGCAGGTTCCGCCGTGGGAACCCATCGCGTCAATGTGTCACAACGCACGACCCGGCACCGGGCCGCCGGCGCCCGCCCGGCGGGTCGCGGAGGCCATGGGGCTCAACCGCGCCGCCGCTCCATGGCCGCCAGCATGGCCGCGGCCACGATCGCCAGACCGCCGATGGCGGTCTTCAGGTCCAGCGAACCGCCGCCCAGCCAAAGCGCCGAGAGCGCCGCAACCGGCACTTCGGTCAGCATCACCACCGCCGTGACATTGGCCGGCAGGCGGGCGGCACCGTATTGCAGGGACAGATTGGAGGCGAAGAACAGCAACGCCATCCCCACCAGCGGGATCAACCAGATCGGCGCCGGCAGCGACGGCCAGGCCACCAGCCCACGCCCGACCATGACCAGGGCCGAGGCGCCCGCCACCAGGACGCCGCCGGTGAACATCGCCAGGGCCCGCGCGCCGGGGCTGCGGGCCGCCTCCCGGCGCAGCATGACGTTGTTGAAAGCAAAGGTCAGCCCGCCCAACAGTCCCAGACCGTCCGCCAGGGAGGACGGCAGCGGCCAACCGCCGTCGGCGGGCGCCAGCACCGCCAGCGCCCCGCCCAGCGCCAGCAGGATGCGCAGGCCGGCCAGGGCCGTCAGCGGCTCGCCCAGGATCAGCCGCGCCAGCAGCACCGCCCAAAGGGGCATGAGATAGAACAGCAGCACCACCCGGACGACATCCCCGGTGGCCACGCCCCAATTGAAGGCGGTATTGGTGGTCCCGGCCGCGAGCAGCACCAGCCACAGACCGGGCGATCGCAGCATTTCCCTGGCCGCGCCCCGCTGACTGGCAAGCACAACCACCCAAGAGAGCGTATACAGGATGACCGTGGTCCACAGCGGATGCAGACCGGCCGCCTCGAACTGACGGAACGGCCACCAGGAAAGCCCCCACACCAGGGCATTGAACATCAGACAGACAACGGGCATGGGCAGGCAGGGCGAGGGACGAGGGACAGCGGACGACGAAAAACGAACAAGCCCTCCCGGCAGACAACCGCCGCGAGGGCGTCGACAGGCCGGGTCTGGCCAGGCGATCACCGACAACTGATCACAACAGGCGGCAGCGCGCGCCGGTGGCGAACGGAAAGCCCACGGCGCCCCGACGTCTTGGCCACTCGATGCGGATGGCAACGCGAACCGATGTCAGGCGGAGGGCGCACGGACGGCAGAGCGCAGAAAACAAGGCGCAGCGCACAGACGGCCGACGACCATCGGCAGACGGCTTCGGCCCATGCGTCATGCCACTTCAAGCGGCGACACGACGACCGGGCAGAACCGTTCGTGCGCGGTGGGCTCCGCGCAACAATCCGATCGCAGGGCGGACGCTTGATTTAGTGAGGCATTCGGGTGTCAAAGGCTTGGAAGTCTCTTGAAACCCGCTCAACAATGGCGGGGGTTTATAGCATGGCGCAAGGCCTGACCCTGCCCTTCAATCAGGGCGCCGGGGGGGAGCGCGGCATCACGCCCAACGGCCGTTGCGGTGTGATGCAGAGATTCCCTGGCCTGCCCGCTGATCGTCGGATATCGTTGCCGTACATCGACATCGCACATCGCCTGACCTCGGTCAGGCCGGCCGGACCTCCGTCCGTCCGTAACTAGGGAGCATCTCTTGGATCACCTGGCCTGTTTCGCCCCGGAAGATTTGCGGTCCGCCCAGGCGCCCGACCTGCAGGCCTATCACTGGCGCCTGCTGGCCCAAGGCGACTCCTGGTTCTCCACCGCCCAGGCCAAGCTCAGCGCGCATGCCAACCTGCTTCAGGAACTGGTGCTGTCCAAGCCCGCCGCAGCGGTCAACTGCGCCGGCCAGAGCGAAAGCCTGGCCCGGCTGGTGGAACTGGAATCCGCGCCCGACTTCGTCGAGCTGCTCACCGGCCCGAACGCCCCGGTCTGGGACGGCGTGCTGCTGTCCGTGGGCGGCAATGACCTGATCAAGGCCGCCCAGACCCCCGGTCAGATCGACGGCGAGGACGTCCCGCTGCACCTGCGCCTGCTGCGCCGGCAGACCGAATGGGGTCCGCCCTCCGCCGGCGTCGGCCGTTACTTCTCCGAACCCGGCTGGGCCACCTACGCCGAATACCTGAAGGCCAACCTGCGGCATCTGCTCACCTTGCGTGACCAGGGTCCGTCGGCACGCAAGCCGGTCTTCATGCACTGCTATGCCGTGCCGGTGCCCCGTCCGGCCGGCGCCGAGGATGCAGGCCATGGCCCGTGGCTCTACCCGGCCTTGAAGGCCTATGCGATTCCGGCCGCCGACTGGGCCGCCGTCAGCCGGCTGATGGTGATGCATCTGGCCCAGTTCCTGAAGTCGCTGATGGCCGACAAGGAACAGTTCCCCGGCCTGTTCGTGTTCGATTCCACCGCCGTCCCGCTCGCACCGGCGGCCGCCGGCGCCAGCGGCATCAGCGGCGACTGGCACAACGAAATCCATCTCAACCACAGCGGCTGCTTCAAGATCGGTCGGGCCTGGTCCGAGCACATCGAACGGGTGCTGACCACCGGCGGGTTGTTCGTGGACTCCCCGACCAAAGGCCGCGAGCGCCGTCGCTGAAACACACCGGCGCGAAGGCGCGCCAGACCGGGTGAGTCCTCGCCCGCGCCCTCGCCCACACCACAACGCACAACGGCCCCCTCGGGGGCCGTTGTTTCATTCCGGCGGGATGTCTCGCCGAGGCGCCGGGGCGCCGGATCGGTCAGTGCTTGTCGCTGCGCGCGATCGACAGCAACCGATCCAGCTCCTCGCGATGGTCCCGCAGGTTGTGCTTGTGCCAGCGTCCGATCACCCACATGGTCGCGGCGATCAGCAGGCCGAAGATGGTGATCGAGCCGAAGGCGGAGGTGCCGAAGCGGGTCAGCATCGTGTACAGCGCGCCCAGGCCCAGGATGCAGGCCTGTTCGTTGAAGTTCTGCACGGCGATCGACCGGCCGGCCCCCATCAGGTTGTGCCCGCGATGCTGCAGCAGCGCATTCATCGGCACCACCAGGTAACCGCCGACACCGCCCAGCAGGATCAGGAACGGCACCGCCAGCCACAGCTCGTGGATGAAGTTCAGCACCAGCATCAGCAGGCCCATCGCAATGCCCAGCGGGATGACATCGGTGGCGCGATCCAGTCGCACCGTCATCGAGGCCACCACCGCGCCGACGGCGGTCCCGATCGCCACCACGCCGGCCAGCGCCGATGCCTGGGTCGTGCCGTAGCCCAGCGCCGCAGCGGCCCAGGCGAACACGATGTAGCGCATGTTGCCGGAGACCCCCCAGAACAGCGTGGTCATGCCCAGCGAGATCTGGCCCAGCTTGTCGTTCCACAGCCGGGAATTGCAGGAAGCAAACTCACGCACCAGGTCCACCGCGTTGTGGGCGATCGGCTGCAGCGGCGAATCAGTACGGGGAATGCGCAGATTGAACAGCGCGGCAATGAAATAGAGCACCACCATGAAGGCGATGGCGGCCTCCGGCGCGGTGTCGATGCCGGTGTCGATGAACGGCATGTCGACGCTCAGCAGCACCGCCGAGGCCCGATCGCCCAGCAGTTGCCCGCCGAACACCGCGCCCAGGATGATGGAGGCGATGGTCAGGCCCTCGATCCAGCCATTGGCCTTCACCAGTTGAGACGGCGGCAGCAGCTCGGTCAGGATGCCGTACTTGGCCGGTGAATAGGCGGCTGCACCCAGCCCGACAATGGCATAGGCGATCAAGGGATGCACCCCCAGCAACATGCTCAGACATCCCACCACCTTGATGGTGTTGGAGATGAACATGACTTTGCCTTTGGGCACCGCATCGGCAAAGGCGCCGACAAACGGCGCCAGCACCACGTAAAACAACGCGAACATGGGCACCAACGCCGCTCGCTGCCATTCGGCAGAGCCGTTGGTGCGCAGCATTTCCACGGCGGCCACGAACAACGCGTTATCAGCCAGCGAGCTGAAGAACTGCGCTGACATGATGGTGTAGAAGCCTTTTTTCATGGACCCAACAAACCTGGAACTGCGATGAATGCGCTGCGGGGTCCACTCGGGTCGGCAGCGCTGCGGCGGGTTTATAGCACGCGCATGTTTTCGTAACAGACCTTCTCGGGACAGTACGGCTGTGCTAGTTGATCCCACATTCTCGGGTGGAATCACCCGCCGACACCCCGCGTCGGACCCGGAAGATTACGCCGACCTCGGAATTCCTGTGTGGTCTTGCGCAAAACGCTGAAGGCACAATATCGGCCCATGCCCCGACCGATCGAAGCGCTCATCCACCAGCCCGCGCTGGCTCACAACATTCGCCGCGCACGCGCCTGCGCCCCCGACGCGCAGGTGTTCGCCATCGTCAAGGCCAATGCCTACGGCCATGGCATCGAAAACAGCTTCGAGGCCCTGCGCAGCGCCGACGGCTTCGCCCTGCTCGATCTGGACGAGGCCCAGCGCCTGCGCAACCTGGGCTGGCGCGGCCCGATCCTGCTGCTGGAAGGCTGCTTCGAAACCCGCGATCTGGAGCTGTGCTCCCGCCTGAAGCTCTGGCATGCGGTGCATCACGAACAGCAGATCGACTGGCTGGCGATGCACAAGACCCATGAGCCGCACCGCGTCTTTCTCAAGCTCAACAGCGGCATGAACCGCCTGGGCTTCACGCCCAGCGCCTTCCGCGCCGCCTGGACCCGGCTGAACGCCTTGCCGCAGGTCGACGAGATCTCGCTGATGACGCACTTCTCCGATGCCGACGGCCCGCGCGGCATCGCCCGCCAACTGGCCGTGTTCCAGGAAGCCACCGCCGACCTGCCGGGCGAGCGCTCGCTGAGCAACAGCGCCGCGGTGCTGCGGCATGCGGCGGACGCGTCGGTGCGGGCGGACTGGGTGCGCGCCGGCATCATGAGCTACGGCGGGGCGCCGGACTACCCCGAGCACGACATCGCCCACTGGGACCTGAAACCCACGATGACGCTGCGCTCCAAGGTGCTGGCGGTGCAGCATCTGCATGCCGGCGACAGCGTGGGCTATGGCAGCACCTTCATCGCCGACCGAGACATGCGCATCGGCACCGTCGCCTGCGGTTATGCGGACGGCTATCCCCGCCACGCCGGCCACGGCACCCCCGCACTGGTGGGCGGCCAGCGGACCACCACCGTCGGCCGGGTGTCGATGGACATGCTCGCCGTCGACCTGACCGGCCTGCCGCAGGAAGGTGTCGGCAGCGAAGTCACGCTCTGGGGCCAGGGCCCGCACGGCGGCGTGCTGCCGATCGACGAGGTCGCCCGCGCGGCCGGCACCATCGGCTATGAACTGATGTGCGCCGTCACCCGACGGGTGCCGGTGCATGTCGAGACGCTGGGCTGAGCGCTCGCGTCCGCCTCCTGCCCGGTTGCCCTCGCCCCCCGCTCGCCCACCCCACCGGACATCGCCCCATGCAACTGCACTGGTCGCCCGCGGACTGGGAAGTGGAGATCAGCGCGATCCGCGCCAGCGGCCCCGGGGGACAGAACGTCAACAAGGTCAGCAGCGCGGTGCATCTGCGCTTTGACATCCGGCGCTCGACCCTGCCCACGGTGATCAAGGAGCGCCTGCTGGCGCTCTCCGACCAGCGCATCACCGCCGAAGGCGTGATCGTCATCAAGGCCCAGGAGTCGCGCAGCCAGGAGCAGAACCGGGCCGACGCGATCGAGCGGCTGATCGCCCTGGCGCAGAGCGTGGCCCACACGCCCAAGGTCCGGCGCCCCACCCAGCCGACGCGCGGCTCCCAGCAACGCCGCCTCGCCGGCAAGAGCCTGCGGGGCGACATCAAGGCCGGCCGCGGCAAAGTGCGGGACGTGTAGCCGGCGGCTGGCCGTCCGCTCGCCCTCCCGCCCACGCGCCTGCGCAACCACGCACCGCCCCTCGACGGCGCTCGCCAACCGCCCTTGCGCACGGCCCCTGCCGGCGGCCAATGTGGCGTGAACACCGAATTCGCGCCCCCCTCGCTTGAAGGGTGACGGGGCCATCCAAGCGCCCGTTCGGTGTCGTCATTCGTGAGAAGTTTCACGCCGCGCGGGGACTGCCGGCGAGGGTGCAAGGTCTGGACACAAGACTGACAACCGGTGAACGCGTCCTGCGCGACCCGTTGCGCTACTGTGCGGCGGCAATCGAGGAAGAAGTAACGATGTTCAAGGCGATCCGCATCCTGATCCTGCTCGTGATTCTCGCGACCGTCGCGGGCACGGCGCTGTACAACCGTTGGCAATCGCAGTCCTGGCACCGGACGCAGGTGGTGATGCTCTATCCGATCAATGCGGCCGGCGACGGCGCGACCGAGGACTATCTCCAGCGCCTGGATGCGAAGGCCTTCGCCGATCTGGAGCCCTACTTCCGCCAGCAGGCGGCGCGCTATCACCTCGGCTTGGATCAACCGATCCGCGTCGTGCTGGGCGGTCGGGTGCAGGCGACGCCGCCGGCGGTGCCGCGCGACCGGGGCGTGGCGAGCGCCATCTTCTGGAGCCTGCGGATGCGCTGGTGGGCCTGGCGCCAGACGCCGCCCAGTTCACCGATCCCGGATGTGAAGCTCTTCCTGATGTATCACCCGCCGAACTACAGCGGCCCGCTGCCGCATTCCATCGGATTGGAGAAGGGCCGGCTGGGCCTGGTGCATCTCTTCGCCAGCAAGGCGCAGCAAGGGCCCAACCAGGTCGTCATCGCCCATGAGACGCTGCACACCTTCGGCGCCAGCGACAAGTACGACCCGTACACCCTGCAGCCGATCGCACCGGACGGCTATGCCGATCCCTATCAATCGCCGCTGTTGCCGCAGGACCGGGCGGAACTGATGGCCGGTCGGGTGCCGACCAAGCCTGCAGCTTCGCGCATCCCGAACGGGATGAAGGAGACGGTCATCGGCTCGATGACGGCGAGCGAGATCGGCTGGTCGAAGAGCCGCTAGACCGTCCCGGGCCGAGCGGACCGCGATCCCGCGCCGAGACGGGGAATGACGCCGCGGCGTTCAGCGGGTGCGGCTGCGGTCATCCGGTCGGCGGCGCTCAGCGCTGGCGCGTCGCCGTGTAGATGCTGCCCAGACAAAGCGCCATGCCGGCGAGCGACAGCGCGGTGGGCCGCCACCCTTCCAGCAGGGCCGAAATGCCCAGCGCGATGACCGGAATCACCACGCCGGTCAGCGCCGCGCGCGCGGTGCCCTGGCGTTGCGCCAGCTTGAAGTACAGGACAAACGCCACGACCGAGCCGAACACCGACAGGTAGAGCAGGCTGGCGATGTAGCTGGGTTGCCAGGCGAAATGCAGCCCCTGGCCGGTGACCACCGACATGAGCAGCAGGAAAACGGCGCCATAGCCCATGCTCCACGCCAGCACCGGCACCAGCGCCAGGCCGCGACGGGTCAGGGTGAGCGTCAGCACATTGCCGATGCAGGCGGCCAGCACCGCAGCCAGGCCCAGCAGCAGGCCGTAGGCCGCCGTCGGGCGGGCGCCGGTGGCGGCGATCTCCGGCCAGAAGATCATCACCACGCCGACCACCCCGCCGGCGGACGCGCCCAGGAAGCGCGCCGAGACCCGCTGTCCGAAGAACACCCGACCCGACAACGCATTGCCGAACACCATCAGGCAGAACAGCACCGCCACCAGCCCGGTCGGGATGTGGCGCTCCGCCTCATAGACCGAGAAATAGTTGCCGCTGTACTGGACGATGCCGGTGGCCAGCATCAGTCCGTGGGCAGACCCGGGCAGCTTCAGCGACGCCCCCTGCCACCGCGCCAGCCCCGCCAACATCAGCGCGGCCAGGGCGAAGCGCCAGCCGACCGAGTTCAACACCGGCACACCGGACGCGAGCTGGTACAGGATCACATGCCAGGTGCTGGCCCAGATCAGCGTCGGGCCCCAGAACAACCAGCGGTCGGAAACGTTGGACATCATCAGGACGTGAGTCCCATCCGGGCTCACGAGAAAGAGGTGAAGGAACACGAAGGCCGCCCTGAGGCGGCCTCATCGGCAATCGGTTCGAGGCGGGTGGGGGCGACCGACTGTGTTGACCATCGCCCCGCGGTCATCACGCGGCAGTCATGTCTCGACGGTCGTCACCCGGCTGCCCCGACCCGGCCGCCATTCCCGGCAACCCTGTTCGACGGGGGGCGTCAGACGCTGCGCTTGAAGGTCGCGAGCAAGGCGCCGGCCGCCACGAACAGCGAACCGAACACCCGGTTGAGCGCCTTGAGATGGGCCTCCGACCGCAGCGCCGACAGCACCCGTGCCGCCAGGGCGGTGTAACCCGCCATGACCACCGCGTCGGTGAACGCCAGCGTGGCGGCGATCACGCCGTACTGCGGTGCCAGGCCGTGATGCAGGTCCAGGAACTGCGGCACCACCGCCAGCAGGAACACCGTGCCCTTGGGATTGACGGCGTTGATGCCCCAGCCGCGCAGCACCAGTTGCCACCGGGTCACCTGCACGCCGTCGGCCTGCTGGGCCACCAGCGGCTTGCCGGGCGCCCGCCATTGCTGGATGCCCAGATAGACCAGGTAGGCCACGCCGGCCCACTTGACCACCAGATAGGCCTGTTCGGAGGCGGCGATCACCGCGCCCAGACCGGCACCCACCAGCACGATCTGGGTCAGGATGCCCAGGATCAGGCCGAAGGTCGTGAAGTAGCCGCGCTTGAAGCCGTGATTCAGTCCGGCGCTCATGGCCGCAATGGCGCCCGCGCCCGGGGACAGGCTGATGGCCCAGGAGGCCGCGAAAAACCCCAGCCAGACTGAAAACTCCATGATTCGACTCCTTCAGGACTCGGCGTTGTAGCACGCAGCCCCCCGCCCAACGAAGGTCAGGGTTGGCGCTCGGGACGATTCGTTGCAATCGGATGCGGCGACACCACAGACGGGCGATCCGTGAACGATGTCACGCGGCCGACATCGAGCCGACCGCATCGCCCGCCCGACGAGAACGAATCGATCCTTCCGATGGGGGAAGTGGGGGGAAAGGGCCGCCGTGACGGGCGCCGGTCCTCTATGCTGCGGCCCCATGAATCGCCCGCATGCCGCCTCTGCCAGCTCGAAATCCTCCCGACCGATGTCGCGGCTGATGCGCGAGCGCTGGCGGCGCGAGTCGATCGACGGGGTCCGCCAGCGGCTGCGCAAGATGCATTGGCTGCGGCTGCATGTCTTCCTGATCGGCTTGATTTGGCTCGCCGCGTTGATGGTGGGCGGCGCCTGCCTGCGCGCGATCGGCATCGAGTCCCTCGCCTGGCGATATGCGGTGCTGCTGCCGGCCGGCTACCTGGTCTATCTGGCGGTGCTGCGCCTGTGGGCCGGCACGCTGCTGCGTCGGGATGCCGATCCGTCCGGGGATGCGCTGGACGCCGTGGATGTGGCGGACTTCATGGCCAGCAGCGCCTCGCACGCCGGTCGCCCGGGCCGCGCCGTGCCGTTCCAGTCGGGCGGCGGGGGCGACTTCGGCGGCGGGGGCGCCAGCGGTGACTTCTCGGGTGGGCCGGCACTGGCCGATGGGGTGAGTCTTTCGGACGTCGCGGAAACCGCCGAGGTCACCGGCAAAACCCTCGGCGCGGCCGGCGATGCGCTGGGCTCGATGGACGAAGGCGCCGTCGTGGCGGTGCCGTTGCTGGTGATCGTCGGCATCGCCATGGCCTTGAGTGCGGGCGTGTTCGCGCTGTTCGGGGTCGAAGTGTTGCTGGCGGTGGCGGTAGAAGTCGCACTGGCCGGCGTGGCGGGTGGCATGGCCTGGCGGCGCCTGAGCGAAGAAGGCTGGTGGCGCTGCGCGATCCGTCACACCTGGGCCGGTGCGCTCGGGCTGTTCGTGGTCGGTGTGCTGTTGGGCGCGGCCATTGACCACTGGATTCCGGCGGCCGACTCCCTGCCCCACGCCTGGCATCTGATCCGGATCAAGTAGCCTGGCGGCGACAATCGCGCCCCATGGCCTCCCCGAAAACCCATTACGTCTGTTCCGAATGCGGCGCCACCAGCGCCAAGTGGCTGGGGCGCTGCCCGTCCTGCAGCGCCTGGAACACGCTCAGCGAGACCGTGGCCGAGACCGCGTCCGCCGGCAAGAACCGCTATCAGGCGCTGGCGAAAAGCCAGCCGGTGGCCACGCTGTCCGAGATCGAGGCCCGGGACGTGGACCGCACACCGACCTCGCTGGAAGAGCTGGACCGGGTGCTGGGCGGCGGCATCGTCAACGGCGGCGTGGTGCTGATTGGCGGCGATCCGGGCATCGGCAAGTCCACGCTGCTGCTGCAGGCGGTGGACGCGCTCTCCCGCCAGATGAAGGTGCTGTATGTCACCGGCGAGGAATCCGGCGCCCAGGTCGCGATGCGCGCGCGCCGGCTGAGCCTGGACGGCAGCCAGGTGCGGGTGCTGGCCGAGATCGGTCTGGAAAAGATCCTGGCCACCATCGAGGTCGAGCAACCCCGCTTCTGCGTCATCGACTCGATCCAGACCCTCTACTCCGAGCAGCTCAGCTCCGCGCCGGGCTCGGTGGCCCAGGTGCGCGAATGCGCGGCGCAACTGACCCGCACCGCCAAGGCCACCGGTTGCGCCATCGTGCTGGTGGGCCATGTGACCAAGGAAGGCACCTTGGCCGGGCCGCGGGTGCTGGAGCACATCGTCGACACGGTGCTGTATTTCGAGGGGGACACCCACAGCAGCTACCGGCTGGTTCGCGCGATCAAGAACCGCTTCGGTGCGGTCAACGAAATCGGCGTCTTCGCCATGACCGAGAAGGGGCTCAAGGGCGTCACCAACCCCAGCGCGATCTTCCTCTCGACCCACAGCGAACCAGTGCCCGGCTCCTGTGTGCTGGTGACATTGGAAGGCACGCGACCGCTGTTGGTGGAGTTGCAGGCCCTGGTGGACAGCGGCGGTCCCAGTCCGCGCCGGCTGTCGGTGGGCCTGGACCGCGACCGGCTGGCGATGCTGCTCGCGGTGCTGCACCGCCATGCGGGGGTGGCGACGATGGATCAGGATGTCTTCGTCAACGCCGTCGGGGGTGTTCGCATCAGCGAACCGGCCGCCGACCTGGCGGTGCTGTTGGCCATCCAGAGTTCGCTGCGTGGCAAGCCGCTGCCCAAGGGCTTCATCGCCTTTGGCGAAGTCGGCCTGGCGGGCGAGGTGCGGCCCGCACCGCGCGGCCAGGAGCGGCTGAAAGAAGCCGCCAAGCTCGGCTTCTCGGTGGCGGTGGTGCCCCAGGCCAATGCACCCAAGAAGCCGATTCCGGGACTGACGGTGCATGCGGTGGCGCGGATCGAGGATGCGATCGAGGTCCTCCGCGGTCTGTGAGGGTGCTGGGCTTGGACGGCCTGTCGGGGATGGCGGGCTCGCGGCGGCGCTCACTGACAGCGGCGTGCTGGCCGTCCGTCGATCCCATCGATCCCGTCAATCGGTGGCGCCTCCGCAATCCCCACATTTGTCGGGGCCTGCGCTGCGTCGACAATGTCCGGCGCTGCAGCTCGTGCCCGCCACAGATCTTCCCCCTGCGCCCACCCATGATGTCCGACCACGATTTTCCGGCTGCGCCCAACGTTCCCATGCCCGCCGCGCCGGAGCCCCACGCATGAACAAATATTTCGGAATCGCCTTGACCGTGGCCGCCTTCGTGGCCGGGACGGTGTTCTTCGGCTGGAAGGGCGCGATCGTCGCCCTGTCGGGCGTCGTGTTCTATCTGCTGCTGCAGTTCAGCCAGCTGATGAAGGTGATGCGCACCGCCAACGCGTCGCCGCTGGGTCATGTGTCCAGCGCCATCATGCTGCAGTCACGCCTGCATGTCGGGATGAAGCTGGTGGACCTGATCAAGCTGACACGCTCGCTGGGCGAGAAGGTCGGGCCGGAGACCTACCGCTGGACCGACGCCGGCGCGGACGCGGTCGACGTGGTGATGGCGCGCAGCCTGGTGGTGAGCTGGACGCTGGTGCGGGCGGCGGATGTCGCCAGTGCCGCACCGGGATCGGCGTTGGGGTCGGCGTCGGCGTTGGACGATCGGGCCGAACCGGCGGACGAGGTCGAACCGGCCGCGACGCTGTCGCCGTTGGCGCCCGCCCCCACCCCCGACACGGCGTCGGATCGCGCCCCGTCCGCGCGTTAGCCGCCTGCGGACGCGGCGGCGCCGCATAAAATCGCCGCTTTTGCAGCACAAGGCAGAAGGAAATCCCATGTCACTGGACGACCGCGACGGCAAGATCTGGATGGACGGCGAGCTGGTGGACTGGCGCGACGCCAAGATCCATGTGCTGACCCACACCCTGCATTACGGCTGCGGCGCCTTTGAAGGCGTGCGGGCCTACCAGACCGACAAGGGCACCGCGATCTTCCGCCTGCGGGAGCACACCGAGCGGCTGTTCAACAGCGCCAAGATCCTGCGCATGAAGCTGCCCTTCACCGTTGAACAGGTGGAAGAGGCGCAGAAGACGGTGGTGCGTGAAAACCAGTTGGCGAGCTGCTACCTGCGTCCGCTGACCTGGATCGGCTCGGAAAAGCTGGGCGTGAGCCCCAAGGGCAACAAGGTCCATCTGATGGTCGCGGCCTGGGCCTGGGGCGCCTACCTGGGCGAGGAAGGTCTCAAGCGCGGCATCCGCGTGAAGACCAGCAGCTACACCCGCCACCATGTCAACATCACGATGACCCAGGCCAAGGCGGTGTCCAACTACACCAACTCGATCCTGGCCAACATGGAAGCGACCGAGGACGGCTATGACGAGGCCCTGCTGCTGGACGCCTCCGGTTTCGTCTCCGAAGGCGCGGGCGAGAACCTGTTCATCATCAAGAACGGCGTGGTCTACACGCCCGACCTGTCGGCCGGCGCGCTCAACGGCATCACCCGCAACACCATCTTCGCGATCTGCCAGGACCTGGGCCTGAAGCTGGTCGAGAAGCGCATCACCCGCGACGAGGTCTACATCTCGGACGAGGCCTTCTTCACCGGCACCGCCGCCGAAGTCACCCCGATCCGCGAGCTCGACCGCATCGAGATCGGCATCGGCAGCCGCGGACCGATCACCGAGAAGATCCAGACCGCCTTCTTCGACATCGTGCACGGACGCAATCCGGCCTATGCCCACTGGCTGACGCCGGTCTGAGCCTCACCCCATCGCCCGTCGCGCCCGTCACGTCCGTCACCTCTCCCCGCCTCCCAGCCCCGCTTCCCTGCGCGCTGCCAGCCAAGAGCCACACATCATGAGCACCTCTCCCAAATCCGTCGTCGAAGTCACCGCCAAGGAACTGCAAGGCCCTGGCGTGGTGTTCTGCCCCAATCCGAAGATGCCGCTGTGGAGCAACCATCCGCGCGTCTTCATCGACCTGAGCCACGGCGGCCAGGGCCAGTGCGCCTACTGCGGCACCGTCTACCAGCTCAAGGCCGGCGAAGTGCTGCCCGCCGGGCACTGAGCGTCCGCAGGCTGTCCAACCGCTGACGTTCCGTCATCGACCACCGACCACCGAACGCTGATCACTCCCCAGGGGACCACCATGGTGCGCAAGGCTCAGTCCGCTCTGTTGCTGGCCTCTCCGGAGGACACCGAGGCGCAGTTCTACGATGCCCTGCAATCCGGCGACCTGGAACGGCTGATGGCCGTCTGGGGCGATGAGGACGAGGTCTGCTGCGTCCATCCCGGCGGACCGCGGGTGGTGGGCCAGGCTGCGATCCGGGCCAGCTTCGAGAGCATCTTCACCCGCGGTGCGGTGCCGGTGCATCCGGAATGCCAGCGACGCCTGGTGGTCGGCGACACCGCGATCCACCATGTGCTGGAGCGGGTGGAGATCGCGACCGAGGCCGGCATCCAGAGCGCCTGGGTGGTGGCAACCAATGTGTTCGTGAAGACCGCGCTGGGCTGGCGCATGGTGGCCCACCATGCCAGCCCGGGCACGTCGCAGGACGTGAAGCAGGAGGCCTCGGTGATCTCGTCCGGCACGCCGACGACCTTGCATTGACCGCGCGATCGATGCAGTACCAGGCCCCTTCCTGGCTCCCCGGCGGCCATGCACAGACCATCTGGCCGGTGTTGTTTGCCAAGCGCTACACGGGGGCGCCGCCCCAGTTCCGCCGCGTTCGCTGGGACACGCCCGACGGTGACTTCGTCGACGTTGAATTCCTGATCGAGCCGACCGGCACCGCGCCGGCATCGGCATCGGCATCGGCATCCACCTCGGCGGCCTCGGACCGACCGATGCTGGTGCTCTTCCATGGCCTGGAAGGTGGCTTGGACAGCCAGTATGTGCAGGCCTTCGCCGCCGTCGCCGCCGAGCGTGGCTGGGCGTTCGCGATGCCCTACTTCCGTGGCTGCTCGGGCGAACTCAATCTGGCGCCGCGGGCCTACCACTCCGGGGATTACGAAGAAATCGGCTGGATGCTCAGCCAACTGCGCGCGCATCACCGCGGGCCGATCATGGCCGCAGGCGTGTCGCTGGGCGGCAATGCCCTGCTGCGATGGGCGCAGGAAGCGGGTGAGGCGGCGAGCGAGACCGTGCGGTCCATCTGCTCCATCTGCTCGCCGCTGGATCTCACTGCGGCGGGCCATGCCATCGGCAAGGGCTTCAACCGGCTGGTCTACACCCGGATGTTCCTGCGCACGATGATGCCGAAGGCGCTGCGCAAGCTGCAGCAGCATCCGGGACTGTTCGACGGCGAACGCCTGCGGCGTGTGCGCAACCTCTATGAGTTCGACAACCTGTTCACCGCGCCGCTGCACGGTTTCCGGGATGTCGACGACTACTGGCTGCGTGCCTCCGCCAAGCCGCATCTGGCGCGGATCCGCGTGCCGGCGCTGGTGCTCAATGCCCGCAACGATCCGTTCGTCCCGGCACACAGCTTGCCGACACAGAGCCATGTGGGCGCCTACGTCACGCTATGGCAACCGCATGAGGGCGGCCATGTCGGCTTCCCTTCGGGGCGCCCGCCCGGTCATGTGCGGACGATGCCGGACCGGGTGAGTGACTGGCTCTCGCTGGCACGCTGACCGGGCGCCCCTTCACAGGAAAGCCGGACCATGGATCCCATCGTTGAAGCCGCACTGAAGAAATGGCCCAACGTGCCGCATTGCTACGGCTGGCTGGCGCTGGATGCGCGCGGCGACTGGTACATGCGGGATGAACGCATCCAGCACGCGGGCCCCTTCCCCCAGGTCAAGGGCAGCCGCATCACCCACGACAAGCTGCTCAGCTTCATCCAGCGCAATTACGCGGCGGATCCGCAGGGCGCCTGGTTCTTCCAGAACGGTCCGCAGCGCGTGTACGTGCAGTTGGAAGCGGCGCCCTGGATCTGGCGCCTGCAGCCCGACGATCGGGTGCTGAGCCACACCGGTCTCGAAGCCCAGGTGCAAGAGGCCTGGCTGGACGAAGCCGATCGGCTGTTCCTGGTAACTGATCTTGGACTGGGGCTGGTCCACAGCCAGGACATGGGGCAGGCGGCGGATGCGATCGAGGCGGGGCGGTGGGCGGTCCAGCCCACGACCCACGCCGCGCTACTGGCCACCCATCATGTCCAGTTGACGCCGCGCGCACCGGCGGAGGTGCCGAGCGCGCACTGACTGGTCGCGGGCACCTCGAAAGGCGCCCCCACGGGTCGACTGGGCTTACTGCGAAGCGGCAGCGTCCGGCGCCGAGGCCGCAGAAGCGGGCGGCTTGGGCTCATCGAACTTGGCGCCACCTTGGTTGGCCATGTAGACGACCGCGCGCGCGATCTCGTAATCGGAGAACTCGCCCCCGCCTTGCGGCGGCATGGCGTTCTTGCCGGCGAGCGCGGCGTGCAGCAGCGCGTCGACGCCGGTCTTGATGCGCGGGCCCCAGGCTTCGGCATCACCGAACTTGGGGGCGCCGGCGGCGCCGGCGGCATGGCAGGCGGCGCATTGGCCTTGATAGACCTGTTCGCCGGTACGCAGGGCGACGGGCGCGGACGCATCCTTCAGGTCGATGACGCCGACGGGCTGGATGCGCGCGGCCACGGCCTGCTCGTCCAGGCCGGTGCTGCCGGCGGCGGGTTTGACGTCGCTGGAGACGAAGTTGGCTGCGAGCACCAGCACCGCGATCGGGATGATGAAGGCGAAGAACACGGCGACGGCCAATTGCTTGGGCGTCTTGATCGGGCCCTCATGCGCATCGTGCGTCTGGGCTGCGGCATGCGTGTCGTGGCCCTGGGGCGCTGCATGCGTCCCGTGGCTCGGGGCGGTGGCATGCGTGCCCTGGGCTTGATCGTGATCCTGGGTTCCGCTCATGAAGTCCTCGTTGAAATCTGCAGGGAGATCGAAGGAGACAGCGCGACAGTCTGCGTGGTGGGGTGGGGAATCCCTTGCGTGAGCCGCCCCCACCGCAAAACCGGCAAAGTATAGCCAGCGGTCCTGCGCCCCACCCTGGGGCTTTCGTCAAGAAGCGACCCTCTTGACCCCGAGCCGCGCCCTGCGGCGACGTGTTTTACGGACACCCGTGGCGGTGCATTCGCCAAGGCTTTCTCGGAGGGACCTCAGAACAACGTTAGAATGCGGGCCGCGGCGACCGTGGTGAAGTGGATATCATTGGGCCCTCCGAAGGCTTAGTCGCAAGTTCGATTCTTGCCGGTCGCACCAGAATCTTTGAAGGCGTTGAGGTGACGTTGAAAGTGTCTCAACTGGACCAGAGTCCATCCTGACCTGCTTGACCCATCAGCAGGAGAGCCGGAACAGCCCGCCCTTGCAGCGGGCTTTTTTGCGTCCGGACGCGGTGGCGCGCTCACTGCGCCGATCACCTCCGCCATGAAGCGGGCGCCGGTGGCGGACAGAGAAAGTTTGTTCGTTGTTCGGCGCAACTCGGAGCTTCTCGGTCTGCTTCGCCATGTTCCGCCGATCGAGCCGGACACGGTGACCACCGAATGCATTGGCCGGAATGAATGGAGGGGCCCCACCAAGGCCCTCGCCGCCTCGGACGACGCGGCGGCGCCCCTCACCGGTGTTGCTGCGTCCGCGCGGGACGCAACGGCTCCCGCTTCGCGCAGGAGACACCCCGCCGCCGCATGAGCACATGCTGCTTCCGCATTTGGCGCATCCCCTCGCACACGCGATAGTCGGCCCCCATGTGCCAACTGCTGGGAATGAACTGCAACAGCGATGCAGCGATCACCTTCTCCTTCACCGGGTTCGCTGCCCGCGGCGGTCGCACCGCAGCGCATGTCGACGGCTGGGGCATGGCGTTCTATGAGCGCTCCGGATGCCGCGTCTTCCATGACGACCAGCCCGCCAGCGAGTCCCCGCTGGCCGAATTCCTGAGCCGCTATCCGATCAAGTCCCGCATCGTGATCGCCCACCTGCGGCGCGCGACGCAGGGGGATGTGACGATCGCCAACTGCCATCCGTTCCAACGGGAATGGCTGGGCCAGACCTGGCTGTTCGCCAACAACGGCGACCTCACCAGCTTCCATCCGACGCTGAACGGCCCCTATCGACCCGTGGGCAGCACCGACAGCGAACGCGCCTTCTGCTGGCTGCTCCAGGAGCTGCGCCATCGCTTTGCAGACCGGCAGCAGCCGCCCGCCTGGCACGAGCTGGCACCGCATGTGGCGCAGCTCAGCGAGGTCATCGCCCGCCACGGCAACTTCAATTTCCTGCTGACCAACGGCGAAGCGCTCTACACCCACTGCTCCAGCCGGCTGCAGGTGCTGCAACGTCGCCATCCCTTTCCGATGGCGCGATTGGTCGACTGCGACATGTCGCTCGACCTCAGCGCGATGAACGGCCAGAACGATCGGCTCGTGATCGTCGCCACCGATCCGTTGACCACCGACGAAGCCTGGCAACCGCTGGCCACCGGCGAATGCCGGGTGTTTGTCGATGGCGAGGAAGTCTGGCGCCAGGTGAACCCCGCCACCCGCGCCTTCCCGATCGTCGACGCCACCATCGGCCGGCCCTGGTCCGGGCTGCGGCAGCGGGCGAGCACCGCCTGGCCACTGCTGCTGCGCGACATCGCCAGATGAGCCGCATGTCTTAGCGCGTTTTGCTTCGTTGGGCGCCGGCGGGCGCGCTTCTAGAGTGACTCGGCCTGGCGGCAAAACTCCGCCAGGGACCGCTCGATCGCACTCAGGAGATGGCGCTGCCCATGGACGCTTCCAAGCTCACGACCGGACGACCGACCCCGTCGTCAGACCTCGCCCATACCGGAGCGGCCACAGACGCCCTCCCACGCGGCGACGCGCCCCCGGGCAGCCCGGGCGGCACGCCTGCCACGCCATCGGCATCCACGACCCCGGCCACCGTCCCCTCCGGCCCGCTTCAGGGGCTGGCGCCCCGCGCGAAGCGCGCGCTGTTCGGCCGTGAAGTGGCATTCAACGCCCTCGTGCCGGGCGTGGGCGGAACGGTGGAACGTCCGGTGCGGGCGTCCTTGCCGCCGCCCCACACTGCGGCGCCGCAGGACGAGGCGAGTCGCCTGGACGGTCTGACCGCACAGGCTCAAGGCCTGCGTGACCGCCTGCCGGTACGCACGCCGGTCCCCTGGGACCGCGGCGCGCGCACGACCGGGAACCAAGTCGCGACCACCCTGGTGCCGTGGATGAAGCCCCGCCCGCTCACCGAAAAGGCCACCACCCACGACGGGCCGGCTCGACCTCAGGACGCCACGCCCGTCCCCGCCACCGACAGCGCGCTGGCCCAGGCCCTGCAGCACCGCCTGAGTGCGGAGATCGTGGTGGACATGGCCCACCAGCAACTGGCCGCCGCCCAAGCCGCCACCGCCTCCGCTACGGCTGCGGCATCGGCCAGCAGCGATCCGGCAAACGGCTCAACCACAAGACCGAACGCGCCGACCGCAGCGGCAACGCCACCGACTCGACAGGCCTTGGCCGCTGCCAGGGCATCCGCGGCCAAGGCGGTGTCGGACGCCGTCGCCCAGGAAGGCGGCGCGCAGCACGCGGTCCAGGCGGCACAGCAGCGGCTGGCGGAGGCCACTCGGGTGCAGCAAGCGCAGGCGGGCTCCGGCGGGCTCCAGCCCCTGGCGGCAGAAGTGCAGGCACACCAGCAACTGGCCGACAAGGACCGCTTCGTACGGCAACGACTGGCCGACACAAAAGAGGCGCTGTACGGCGCGAGGTCCGCCGCCGTCGATCAGGTGCGCCAGCTGGCCGATGCGGAGCGACAGCTGGCGGCCGCCACCCAGCACGCCCAAACGACCGAGATCGCGCAGCAAGCGGCTCTCGAGCATCACGAGACATTGCAGACCGCCGTCGATCGCGCGCAAGCGCAACTCCGAGCGGCCCAGGCGGGCACGGAGACGGTGACGCCGGACGCCCTTCCGCGCCTCCTGCGCTTGAAGTCCCAACTGCAGGAATCGAACGCGCAGTTGCAATCGGCGACGCGCTCACACGATGCAGCACGGCTGAATGCCGCGTCCGCCGCCGAACAGGTGGCCGCATTGAGGCCGGAGGCCGCCACGGCGCGACAGCAACTCGAGACCACCGGACCCGGCGTCTCGGCCGTGCTGCAGGCCTCGCTCGCGCTGGCCGCCAGCGCAGACCAGGTGCCGGATCCAGCGATCGCCAAGGCCGCGTTCGATGCACGAGAAGCACAGGCGCTGCAGATCCAGGCGAAGCGTCCCCGCGGGTTCGCCGGCGGTATCGACAGCGAACGCTTCGGCGCGCGCCTGCTGGACGCCGTGCAGCGACGCCCCGCCAATCCGTCCGCCGATGCCCTGCCCTCGATCGGCGTGATGGAGATCGCCTCGGATCTGATGTCGGTGGTGAGCCAGGGGGACCCGGCCCGCGCACACCGGCTGCTCGAAGCGCTGCAATCGCGTCCGGCACGGGACTGGATGCAGGACGTGGCCGACCTGCCGGCTCACGGCGCAGGCGCCGAATCGGCCGATGCCGCCGATGCCGACGCCGATGTGCACAACCTGCTTCGTCAGGCCAGCGTGCTGCCGCGCGGCGCGGAGGTGGTTCACCTGCTCGGCCACCCGTCGGGCAGCATGCCGGACAGCGAGACCTTGCAGGCGATGCGGGCCTTCTGGTCGGCCGATGCCGCGCAGCGGGCGGAGCCGGATGCCGCCGTGCGTCATTGGCTGGCCGGCGCCAAGCGTGTGGCGCGGCAACTGCCTGCGGACGCGGTGGACGCCTCCTCGGTGGCCACTGTCTCCAGCGTGGATCGGGCGGCCTATCACGCGGTTCGAAACGGTTGCGTCTCGAATGCCGAGGGCTCCCCCTTTGCCCGCCACGACGACCGGATGAAGAAAGCGATTACCGAATGGGTGGTGCGTGAACAGCCGTCGGCGTCCTGGCTGAAGCGCGCCATGACGCCGCATCGGCACAAGACGCCTTTCACCTCGGGCGGACTCCAGCGCGCCACTGCCATCGCCGAGAGCTTCGGCATGACGACGCATCGCAGTCAGGCCGACAGCGGCGTGCGCAAGACGGCGGGTGCGCTGGCCGATTGGGCCCGTTCCGGCCTGGCGCAGGACCTGACCGCTGCCGGCGTGGCCGCGCCCGACGCTCGTGCCTTCGCGGCGGCCACCCAGGCCCTGGCAGAGCGGGCCGCGCAGCAGGGACATCCGTCTCAATGGACGCTCAAGGGCAGCGAGGGTTCGGCGCTGCGTGCGGCGACGCATGCGCTGGAGCATCCCCCGTCGACCGAGGGCCGACGTCGGCTGCACAAGCCCGACCGTCATCACACGCTCCCGCCGCTGTTCGAGGAGCTGGCTGCCGACGGCGCGGACGCGACGCAGGCACTGCGCGCGGTGATCGACCATCTCAAGCTGACCTTGGCGGATGCCGCACCAGCCGAGCGACACGAGGTCCTGACCCACGACGTGGCCACCCACGCCGCCGCCGACATGGCGCGTCAGCAGCGGTTTCGCAGCAAGGAGGATGTGGTGCGCTACTTCGAGCCCATCCTGCTGTCGATGCAGTTACGGGACAAGGTCAAGCTCTCCGGGGGCGGCATCGTCGGCGGCGGTCTGCCCTCGCTGCCCTACAGCGTGCCTTCCCCGGTCGTCTCGCCGGTGCTGTCTGCCGGCTGGTCGCGCAAGGAGGAGGCCTTCTTCCAGGCCTTCATGCCGATCCTGGGCATGGAGATCTCGCTGGGCAGTGCACGCACCAGCGGACCGGAAGCCACCGTGGGCGTGGCCGCCGGGCCGGATCTGCCCGGCGTGGTGAAGGCACAGGTCAGCGCGACCGAGAAGATGAGTCGCCAGCACCAACAGACCGAAGGCACCATCCTGCGGTTGTTCCGTCAGCGCGGCAAGGATGACGAGCTGCGCCAGGAGATGCTCGGCGTGCTGGACAGCTGGGTCCGCTGGGACCAGGTGCATCCCGCCGGCGGCACGCCCTACGCCGGGCCGCTGGAGGCGGTGCTGGACCGTCATCCGAAGGTCAGCCTGGGCGAGATCCAGGGCGACAGCCTCACCCGCAGCTTCGTCTCACGGGTCAGTGCCGGCGCCAATCTGAAGCTGTCCGGCGGCGACGGGAGCACCTACCGCGTCGGCGTCAGCGCGGGCGCGGCGCTCAAAGCGGAGCGCATCGCCGAGTCGCGCACCGAGCACGGCGGCCATATCCGCGTGACGGCGGACAAGGGCGACACCGCGCAGCAGAAGGTTTCCGTCGGCGTTCAGATCAACACCCTCACGCCGGCGAATCCGTCGGAAGTGAAACTCGGACCTGAGGGCCGACACGGCGCCATCGCCGGCGGCGGCATGCCGGGCTTGATCGACGCCAACCGGGATGTGTTCTGGAACCTGGAGAAACATGCGGTGTCGCCGTTCACCATCGGCGGCAAGCAGGACGCCGACCTGGATCGTCACTACAGCACACCGGCCGAGATGCTGACCAGCATCGAGCGCCACCGGGACGACTGGATCGCCCGCGGCGTCGAGACCCTGGCCCCGGATGCAACCGGCGAAAAGAACACACCGGAAAACCGCGAAAAGGCGGCCGCCCTGCTGCACGATTTCGAGGCCCAGGTGCGCCAGCTCGGACAGGACAGCCGGCTGTGCCAGTACAACGTCAACTTCTCGATGCGCCCGCAAGCCGCCGCCTGGATCGACACCTTCCGGGCGCTGGAGGGCTTGGCCACGCTGCGCGACGACGCCCAAGGCGCGGCCGAAGCACGCGCCAATGCGGACCGCACGATGCAGCAGGATTCGACCTGGCGACCGCTGATGCTGATCGTGCGGGAGAAGGGTCGTGAGCAGCGCACCCTGGGATGGAACTTCGGCGTGAGGCTGCAGCGCAGCATCGGCGTGGAAGGGCAACGCACCGCGGCGCAATATCCACCGCCTTGAGCAGGCGTCGGAGCGTCCCCGGTCTGCGGGCTAACGATCGGAGGGTGCGGGGGCTCGCACCACGCCGTCCCGCAGCATGATGCGGTGGTCACCGAATCGCGCGAGGTCCTCGGGGTCGTGGGTGATCATCAGCATGGGGATGCCGATGCGGTCCAGCAAGGCGTCGAGCTCGCCGCGCATCCGATCCCGCAGCTCCGGATCGAGCGCCGAGAACGGCTCGTCCAGCAGCAGCGCCCGAGGCTGATTGACCAGCGCGCGGGCCAGCGCGGTGCGCTGGCGTTGACCGCCGGACAACTGATGCGGCCGCTGCTGCGCCACGTGTTCCAGCTCGAAAGCCTGCAACCAACGATCGACCGCCTCGCCGCCGCCGTGGCGGCCCGGATTCAGCCAGCCGCGCTGAAGGCCGAAGGCGATGTTCTGCCGAACGGTGAGCCTGGGGAACAGGGCGTAATCCTGGAACAGATAGCCCAGGCGTCGCGCTCGCGCCGGCACGTCCACCTGTGTCGCGCTGTCGAAGACCGGTTGGCCATCGACCGCGATCGTGCCCTCATCGGGCTTGAGCAGTCCGGCGATGGCCTGCAGCGTCAGGCTCTTGCCGGCACCGGACGGCCCGTAGATCACGGTGCGGCGCGCATCGGTCCGGAACGCGACCGCCAGCTCGAAGCTGCGATCGCCGCCGACGACGCGCTTGCGGATGCTGACGTCGAAGCTCATGGATGCACCCTCGCCCCGCCCAGGCGTCCGGCGATCAGCAGCACCGCCACGCAGGTGAGCGACGTGATCAGCACCAGCAGATTGGCGGTGTCGTCCTGCCCGGCCTGCACCGCCTCATACACGGCGACCGACAGCGTCTGTGTCTTGCCCGGAATGCTGCCGGCGACCATCAAGGTCGCGCCGAACTCGCCCAGCGCGCGGGCAAAGGCCAGCAGCACACCGGCCATGACGCCGCGCCAGGCCATCGGCAAGGTGATGCGGAAGAACAGCGCCCATTCGCCCAGGCCCAGCACCCGTGCGGCTCGTTCCAATTGCGGATCGACGCCTTCGAAAGCGGCGCGTGCGGACTTCATCACCAGCGGGAAGGCCACGATGGTGGCGGCGATCACCGCGCCCTGCCAGGTGAAGATCAGGTTGATGCCCAAATGCTCCCACAGCCAGGCGCCCAGCCAGCCCCGCTTGCCGATCACCACCAGCAGGTAGTAGCCCAGCACCGTCGGCGGCAGCACCATGGGCAGGGTCAGGAGGGCGTCCAGCAGCTCACGCCCTGGAAAGCGCCATCGGGCCAATGCGTAGCCCGCGCCCACGCCCAGCACCAGGTTGAGCGCCGTCGCCCAACCAGCCACCTTCAGCGACAGCGCCAGCGCGATCCAGGCAGGTTCCACGAGGGGTCAATGCTCCGTCAGTGTGGGCGACGAGGGCGGTTCAGGGCTTGCCGAAGCCGTACTTGGCCAGCACCGCCTGACCGGCGGGAGAACGGACGAAGTCGATGAACTGCTTCGCCCCGGCCGCATTGGGGCCGCCCGCCACGGCGGCGATCGGATAGGAGATGGGGGTCTCGGTCGGCACCTGGAACAGGATGCGGGCCTTGTCCTTGAACACCAGCGCATCGGTGGCGTAGACGAAGCCGGCCTCCACTTCGCCGCGGGAAACGTAATCCAGCGCCTGCCGCACGTTCTGCGCATAGACGGCCTTGGGTTCGATCGCGGTCCACAGCCGGGCGGCCTCGAGCGCGCCCTTGGCATAACGCCCGGCGGGCACCCCGTCCGGCTTGCCGATGGCCACGCGCTTGACGGCCGCTTGCTGCAGCTCAGTCAGAGACTTGAGTGACAGCCCGCCCTCGGCCGGCGTGATCACCACCAGCGCATTGCTGACGAAGTTCAGGCGGGTCCCGTCGACCAGCAGCTTTTGCTGTCGTGCACGATCCATCGTCTCCTGGTCGGCGGACGCGAACACGTCCACCGGCGCGCCTTTGGCGATTTGCGCCAGCAACGCGTCGGAGGCGGCGAAGTTGAACTGCACCCGGGTGCCGGGATGGGCGGCCTCGAACGCCGGGGCCAGGTCGCGGAAGGCGTTGGTCAGGCTGGCTGCGGCGGAGACCGTCAGGTCGGCGGCCTGCGCTGCGCCGAACGACAGCGCAGCGACGGCCAGCACACAGGCGCGACGCGCCAAGGACAGCGAACGATTGAGCGACATGAAAGCCCCGGCGACAGCAGGTGGGTCGGATGGTGGCGCAATATATCGCAGGATATGACGGTAGGTGGGCGACGGGGTGAAGCGGAGGCAGGACCGCTGGGCGAGCCGCGCGCAGTGGGGGACTCAGCAGTCATTCAGATCGACCGACGCGGGACGTCACGGCCGCAGTCGACGGCGTGCTGAGCCTCCAGCAGCACTAGACAGACCTGGGCTGCCGGCGCCAGGCCATCCCCACCGAGCGCGGTGCAGTGAGCACAAAGCCGAACTGCGCATAGAGGTTCTGCGCCTCACCGTCGGCGATCAGGCTGACATAGCCGGTGGCGGGCACGTCGCTGTCGAGGAACTTCATGATCTCGGCCATGATGACCTTGCCCAGTCCTTTGCCCTGGTGAGACGGCAGCACGCAGATGTCGACCACTTGGTAGAAGCATCCCCCGTCTCCGATGACCCGCCCCATGCCGACGGGCTCGCCGTCGAGAAGGATCTGCACGGCGAAGAGGGACCGAGGCAGGCCGCGCGCGGCGGCCTCGGCGGACTTGCCGCTCAGTCCGGATTCAGTCCGCAATCGGGCATAGGTGGCAGCGGAGGGAATTTGCAGGGAAACGGTATACGCGGAATTCATGGATGCAGAGGCAGCGTTTGACATCAGGTACAGGAAGGCTTGCGATACGGCCTGTGGCGATAGTAGGCTACCGACACTGTCCTTCCTCGGGGAGTTCCTCATGACGCATCAAGGCGCGTGCCACTGCGGCGCGGTCCGACTCACGCTCCCGTCGACGCCCGAGGTCGCCACCGACTGCAACTGCTCCCTCTGCCGCCGGATCGGGGGACCGTGGGTGTACTTCGAGTTCGGAACGGTGACGATCGAAGGCCATCCCGAATCGACGGAGTCCTATGTCCAGGGCGACAAGACTCTTCGCACGATCCGTTGCAAGCATTGCGGCTGCGTGACGCACTGGGAGCCGACGTCGCTGGAGCCCGGGGCACGGCACGGTGTGCATCTGGCCAATTTCGATCGGGCACTGATGGCGTCGGTACGGGTCCGCCGGTTCGATGGGGCGGACACGTGGAAGTTTCTTGACGAGTGACGCGGCCTCGTTGACCACCCGGCGACATCGCCCACGCGCTGGCGTTCCATCGTGAGCGCGCCGCATCTCATCCGCGACAGGCCGTCTTGACGTCCTGTTTCGCCGGCTTCATCGCATGACGGGGTCAGGTCTTGGCTGCGCTTCTAGCATCCATGCACCCTGACTGCAGCCCCGAATGCCATGCTTGCACGCGCACCGAGTCCATCGATTCTGATCCTCCTGGCGGCGATGCAGAGCCTGCCCACAGAGGTCGCCGCGGCGCCAGCAGCGACCGCCGCCACACTGGTCATCGAACGGGTCGAGCTGCCCGGGGCAGACCCGCAACTGCAGACCTACAACCTGCAGGAAACGACGACCCTGCGCGTCTTCGCGCGTTCGGCGGCCGGATTCAAGTCCTCTCAACTCCTGTGGCAGCGACGGGATTCCGCTGGAGGCTGGCGCGCACCGGAACCCCTGCCGTTCTCCGATGCCCGATGGCGCGATTCGGACCCGCATCTGTCCGGGGACGGCAAGACATTGACCTTCGTCTCCAATCGGCTCAGCGCGGAAGGCGCGGTCCGCGGCGATGATCTTGATCTGTTTGAAGCCACGCTGACGAATGCAGACACGGGCCGATGGACGTCGCCGCGTCGACTGGCCGAGGCGCTGCAAAGCCCGCGACAGGAACTCGGTCCGGAGCGTTACGGCAAGCGCTTGTACTTCGCCTCGTCGCGCGCGGGCGGTCCAGGCAAGCTGTCCATCTACCGTGTGGACGACGATGAGACCGCCCCGCCGCGCGCCCTTCCCTCACCCATCAATGACGGCGTGGCCAACAGCGATTTCACGCTCAGTCCGGATGGTCGCCATGCGGTCTGGTGGAGCAACCGCGACGGGAGCGAAGGCGGGGGTGACCTCTATATGACCGAGCGCATCGGCGAGCGGTTCGGCCCCGCATTGCGTTTGCCGGCGCCGATCAACGGCGCCGGTTTCGAGTTCACGCCGTCGATCACTTCCGACGGACGCTGGCTGCTCTTCGCCTCCACGCGACCCGTCCCGGGTGTGGTGGCCGGGCTGGCGCAGGTCTATCGTGTGAGCTGGCCGGCACTGCTGGAGGCGCTCGGGCCAGAGGCGCAGGCATTCAGCCGCGCCGCCTTGGAGGCGCAAGTCTCCGCGCTGTGGCAATCGTTCGGTCATGCGGCGGGTGAACCTGCAGACATCCAACGGCTGAGCACGCTGATGCATCCGGAGGCGCGGGTGTGGAGTCAGCAATGGAATGCGCGGGTCAGCGAGTTGCAGGCCCGCAGTTGGACGGCAGAGGCATTCGTCGCCGCAGTGGGCAAGCCGTCTCCGCGAGCCCTGCATGAATGCGAGATTCACAGGGAACTGCGCCGTTATGCAGGGCACGCCGAGGTCTACAGCGTGGTGGAATCACGCCGTGATTCCGCACAGGCGGTGCCGGACGTCGTGGGGGTGAACAGCACGCAGTGGCAGCTGGGTCCGCAGGGGTGGCAGTTGGTGTCGCTGCACTATGCCTTGGAGGTGCCTGGGGCGCCGTTGTCTGGACATGGCGGACAGAGTGGGAAGTGCGTGGGATAGCGACGTCGGGATTCATCGACCTCACTGACCAACTGGGGGTGTTCCCGGCCTTCGGTGGATCAGCGCACCGCGATCGGCGATCGGCGATCGACTGGGCTAGAGTCGCCGAATCACGTCAAGACTGCGCAGGTTCGACATGCCCATCTGCTTCATTCACGGACATCGACCCCGATCCGACGCGGAGGTGTCCGCGTTGATCGACGCGCTGCATGAAGCCATGAAGGAAGCGCTGGGCGTGCCTGATGATGATCACGACATCCGATATCAGGAGCACCGCGCCGCGCATTGCCGCGTGCCGGGCGGCAAGACCGCCGAGTACCTGCTGGTCATGGTGCACATGTTCCCGGGCCGATCGTTGCAAGCGAAGCGCGCCTTGTACCGAGCGATCGTCAGGCGCTTCTCCGAGGTCGGTTTGCCGGCGGCGGAGATCAACATCCTGCTGAATGCGCCGCCGCTCGAAGACTTCGGATTGCGCGGCGGTCAGGCGGCTTGCGATTTGGATCTGGGATTCAAAGTCGACCTGTAGCGGCCTCACGGGTCGGGGGACGATCAAACGGCACACGTCATCAGCCACCGACTTCACTTCGCGGCGCCCCGCTGCGTCGGGGGCCTCTGCCTCAAAGTGAAGCGACTCCAAGCTGAGGAACTGTGAACAGATTCACTCGCAGCCCCGGCCTCTCAACGCCACCCCTTCGCCTTGGCCATCGCCACCTCTCGCCGCTTGCGGATCTGCGCCAGATTGGCCGCATCCAATCGAGCCCCATCGGGATGGGTAGCGAAGAACGGCCCCAGCCAGCCGTCCTCGTGGGTGAAGGCCATCGTCCACGCGAAATTCGGCGGAAAGACCAGGCAGTCCGACAGGGCGATCCGTTCCGGACGCCGGTCGGTCGCAAAGGCCAACCTGCGGTCATTCGACAGCACCAAATACTCGGGCGCCTCTCGTTGGGCGTAGGCCGCCAGCGCGGCGTCACCGGAACAACTGGCGTAGTTGTCCCCCAGACCGCCGAAGACATGCCACAGGTAGCGGCGCACATTGCTGCCTTCGCGATTGGGACGGAACACGCCCAGCCAGTCCTCCGTCAACGCGGCAGCTTCTGCCTCGGTGAAGGTGCGCAGCACACTGCCGGGTTCAACCAGGGGACGTTCGACTTGGGCCATGCACACCAGTATGCACAGAGAGTCGGTCTCCATCGAGCCGCGTGGCAGTCCGACGTGAGCGCCCCTCAGGGCGCCAGCATCTGCTTCAGCGCCTGGATATCCGCCGCCGCCGCTTGCAACGCCGTCGCTTCGATCTGCCGATAGAGCCGGACCAGCGTGCGGCCGTCTTCGGTCAGCACACTGCCGCCGCCCTGCGCGCCGCCGGCCGCGGTGGCCACGGCGGGCGCGCGCAGCGATCGGTTGAGTTCGTCGATCAGCAGCCAGGCCCGACGGTACGACATGCCCAGGGACTTGGCCGCAGCGGTGATGGAGCCGGTCGCGTCCAGCGCCTCCAGCAGGTCGATCTTGCCGGGCCCGACCGCGATCAGCTCGCCCACGGTCAGCCGAACACGCAGCTTCAACACGGGTTCGGACGGAGCAACTTCAGGGGCAGACGAGCGGGCCATGTCCAGCATTACACCCGAGGTGGCGCCGCTGTTTCACCCGGTGCTGTACCGCCGCCGTCCAGCAGCCCCGCTGACACGACGTCCGAGCGCTGCCGCAGCCCTCACTCCGCCATGCGCCAGCCGCCGCGACCGGCGGCCTTGGCCGCATACAGCGCATCGTCCGCCCGGTCCAGCAGGGCGGCATCACTGTCGCCATCCCCACGGGCGCAGGCCACGCCGATGCTGGTGGACAACGCCACATCCGTGCCCGCCAGCGACAGCGGCGCACTCACCGCATCCAGCACCTTCTGAGCGACCACCGTGGCCTCCTCGGTCTGATTCAGGCCCTCCAGGATCAGCACGAACTCGTCTCCGGCCAGGCGGCAGACGAGGTCGGTCTCTCGCACACAGCTGCAGACGCGCTCGGCGAAGACCTTGAGCACCATGTCGCCAGCCGCATGGCCCAGGTTGTCGTTGATCTGTTTGAAATGGTCGATGTCCAGGAACATCAGCGCCATCTGCAGCCCACTGCGCCGTGAACGGGCCAAGGCCTCGGCCAGGCGCTGGTCAAACTGGCGGCGGTTGGGCAGGCCGGTCAGCGCATCAATGCGGCTGAGCTGGTCCAGCTCGCGCTCCACCTGCTTGAAGGCGGTGATGTCGGTGGCCAGGGTGTAGAAACCCGCCACCGTGCCGTCGGCCTGCACATCGGGGATGTATTCGGTCAGCAGATCGCGTTGCACGCCGTTGGCCTCGGAACGCGTCTCGAAGCGTTGCCGCACCCCCGCCAGCGCGCCCTTGACGGCCGGCAGGCGCTGCTCATAGATCACCACGCCGAAGATGTCCTTCATCGTCCGCCCCAGCGCCGCCTCGGGCTCGGTGCCCATCCAGGTGCGGAAGGTGGCGTTCAGGAAGCGCAGGCGCTGCTCCGCATCGATGTAGGAGATCAGCACCGGCAGGTTGTCCGCAATGGTGCGAAGCCGCCGTTCGCTGGCTTCTTGCTTGATCATCGCCGCCTGAAGTTCGACCGTGCGGTCCTCGACCCGCAGTTCCAGCGACGCATTCAACTGCGCCAACCATTGGTCCTGTTCGGCCTGCCGACGCGTCAGCTCCGACAACGCATGCGACAGCACCGCCGCTTCGCGGTAGCCGCCCACCTGCGGCAATTGCTCCCCCGAGCCCAGGTGGTGTCGGCGCGCAAGCGCCTCGGTCAGCTGATTCAGTGGACGGGACATCCGGCGGGCCAGCCACCAGCACATCGGCACGGCCAGTGCGAGCAGCAGCGCCGCGCTGAGAACGATCTGATGGCGAAGCAGGTAGTAATCCGCCAACGCCACGCTCACCGGCTGCCGCACCAGCACCGTCCAGCCCAGGCCGGGATAGGCGCCGTAACCGGTGCTCTGCACGCTGACACCGAAATAGTCCTCGCCATCGACCGCATGCTGCCGCAAGGCCATGCCGGGCTCGCCCATGCCCTCGGCCAGCTTGCGGCCCTCCAGCGCGGAGGGCCCGAGGATCACCGTGCCGTCCTGGCCCAGCACCAGCGCATCCGCCTGATGCGCCGCCATGGTGGCGTCGATCAGCTCGCTTTTGATCTGGCGGGCCCAGCTCCAGCTGAGATGGGCGCCGAACACGCCGCGACGCTGTCCACTGCTGTCCAGCAGCGGCACCGCAAAATCCACAAAACGCCAGGGATCACTTTGGCGCGGCAGCAATTTCTCCAGCATCACGGCGGCATGGACATCGCCCACGAACGGCCCTTTCTGGGCGCCCTGCCACCACGGCCGCTTCGAGACGTTGACCCCATCCAGCAGCCCGCCGGCCGCGGCCAGCACCCGGCCGTCGGCGTCGGTCACGCCCATCCAGGCGAAATGGTCGAAGCCGATCTGCACCTGGTCCAGCGCCCGGCGCATGGCCGCCGGATCATCGAATCGCCGAAACGGCTCCAGCTGCGACAGCACCCGGATTTCCTTGAATTGCTGAGCCATGCCCCGGTCCAGCGCATCCCGGAAGTCCACCGCGACCTGGCGCAGGCCCTCCACCGCACGGCGCTCGGCATGGGCACGGGCGAAGTTCTCGATCAGCAGCGCCGAGCTCAACAGGGCCACGGCCACTGCGGCCAGCACCATCACGGTCAGCCAGCGGCCGAGTGAGGCCCTGGAACCACGGGCGGGGAGGAAGGTGGGTGATACGGCGGCTGGCGGAGCGGCTGGCGCGACGGAGACCGAAACTTGGGCATCGTTAGGCATTGCGACATTTGTAGCCGCAGCACGCCGGGGGCGCAACGCGGAAAAGCGACCGAAAGTCCACCTAAAGCGCCGCGTTGGTGCCGGATTTGGCGTCCGACCGCGCCCCACCCGGCGCCGGATTCAGCGCTTTCGCCCCGAAGTCAGGCGTGGGCGCACCTCGGGCGGGCCTGGGTGACGCCCCGGTTTTCCAGAATCGCCAATCGCACCAAAAGCGGTCATGCTGACGCCAACTGGCGACCGTGCCCTGGGCACGCGGCTTGCAACCCTGGGGGCGGGCCGCCGAGTCGCGGTCCCTTGTTGGAGCCCCCATGCATGCCCTGACCCTTCCGGCCTCCGGCCATTACGACGAAATGCTGCTGTCCAGCGGCGCGATCCGGAACAGCTACCAGGCGTTTGCCGAATGGCTGCACGCCCAGACGCCCGATGCGCTGGCCAAGAAGCGGGCCGAAGCCAGCCTGCTGTTTCACAAGGTCGGCATCACCTTCGCTGTCTACGGCGACGAAGCCGGCGCCGAGCGGCTGATTCCCTTCGACACCGTGCCCCGCATCGTGCCCGCCGAAGAATGGCAGATGCTCGAACGCGGCCTGCGACAGCGGGTCACCGCGCTCAACCGCTTCCTCTGGGACATCTACCACGACCATGAGATCGTCAAGGCGGGGCTGATCCCGGCCGAACAGGTCTTCGCCAACGCCCAGTACCAGCCGGCGATGCAGGGGCTGGACCTGCCGCTGGGCATTTACGCCCACATCACCGGGGTCGACCTGATCCGGCATTCCGACGGCGGTTATTACGTCCTGGAGGACAACCTGCGGGTGCCCTCGGGCGTGAGCTACATGCTGGAGAACCGCAAGATGATGATGCGGCTCTTCCCGGAGCTGTTCGCCAAATACGCGATCGCCCCGGTGGCCCATTACCCGGCGTTGCTGCTCAACACCCTGCGCCAGGCCAGTCCGGCAGAGAACCCGACCGTGGTGGTGCTGACCCCCGGCCCCTTCAATTCCGCCTATTTCGAGCATGCCTTCCTGGCCCAGCAGATGGGCGTGGAGCTGGTCGAGGGCCAGGACCTGTTCGTCAAGGACGGCTTCGTCTTCATGCGCACCACCGTCGGCCCGAAGCGGGTGGATGTGATCTACCGCCGCATCGACGATGCCTTCCTGGACCCGCTGGCCTTCCGCGCCGACTCGATGCTGGGCGTGCCGGGCCTGCTGTCGGTCTACAAGCAGGGCCATGTGGTGCTGGCCAATGCGGTGGGCACCGGCGTGGCGGACGACAAGTCCATCTACCCCTATGTGCCGGACATGATCCGGTTCTATCTGGGCGAGGAGCCGATCCTGCACAACGTGCCGACCTGGCAATGCCGCAAGCCCCAGGACCTGGACCATGTGCTCAACCACATGGCCGACCTGGTGGTGAAGGAAGTGCACGGCGCCGGCGGCTACGGCATGTTGGTCGGCCCGGCCGCCACCACGGCCGAAATCGCCGAGTTCAAGGAACGGGTCAAGGCCGATCCGTCCAACTACATCGCCCAGCCCACGCTGTGCCTGTCCAGCTGCCCGACCTTCGTGGAGCGCGGCATCGCGCCGCGCCACATCGATCTGCGTCCCTTCGTGCTGTCCGGGCGGGAGGTCAACATGGTGGCCGGCGGCCTGACGCGGGTGGCACTGAAGGCGGGCTCGCTGGTGGTGAATTCCTCCCAGGGCGGCGGGACCAAGGACACCTGGATCCTCGAGGCATGAGCACCGCCCCGCGACGCCGGGCACTATGGGTTCGGCTCAGCGGGGTGCGGGCCGCCGGCCGTCCCCCTGCGGACGACCGCACAGAAGAATGCGCTGAATACGCTCAATACGCTGGATATGTTGAACGCGCTGAACAGAACAAGGCCGCCACGGGCGGCCGAGAACACGGAGTGATGCATGCTGTCGAGAACCGCTTCCCAGCTCTACTGGATGAGCCGTTACCTGGAACGCGCCGAGAACCTGGTCCGCATGCTGGACGTGACCCACTCGCTGTCGCTGCTGCCGCAGTCGCGCGGCGCGGCGACCGAACTGGCGGCGCCGCTGGCGGTCACCGGCACGCTGGAGGCCTATCAGGCCCGCCACGCCCGGCTGAGCGCCGAGCAGTTGTTCCGCTTCATGGGACTGGAACTGGACAACCCGGCCTCGGTCGTGTCGTGCATCCGGCAGGCGCGTGAGAACGCCCATGCGGTGCGCGGCCAGATCACCGCCGAGATGTGGGAGGCCATCAACACCAGTTGGCTGGAGGCGCGCGAACTGGCGCGCCACGGGGTGACCGATCCGTCCTCCTTCTTCGACTGGGTGAAGGAACGGTCGCACCTGTTCCGCGGCGCCACCTACGGCACGCTGCAGCGCAACGACGCCTATTGCTTCATCCGCCTGGGTACCTTCGTCGAGCGGGCTGACAACACCGCGCGGCTGCTGGATGTGAAATCCCAGTTGATCGCCCCCGCGGTCGACACCCTGGCGCCGGTTGACGTGCCGAGCGAAAGCGCCCCGGACTTCTATGCCTGGAACGCGCTGCTGCGCTCGCTGTCGGCCTTCGAGGCCTATCACGCGGCCTACCGCGACAGCCTGAACGGCCGCCGCGTCACCGAGCTGCTGATCCTGCGGCCGGATGTGCCGCGCTCATTGCGCGCGTGCTGCGATGAAATCCGTGCGATCCTGCCGCAGATCGAGGCCCGCGTCGGTGCGGAGGATGCCGGACGCGGCGCCAAGCAACGCGCCGGCGAACTGGCCCTGCGGCTGGAATACGGCGTGGTCGACGAAATCCTGGACACCGGCCTGCACGCCTGGCTCACCGCCTTCCTGGAGGATTCCGCCTTGCTCAGCCTGTCCATCCAGCGCGCCTATTTCGAGGCGCAATGAGGCGCGGGCCGGGCCCGTGCCCGCCCGGCCCCTGCCCCCACGCCAAGGTTTCCCATGCATCTGCACATCTCCCACGAAACCGTCTACACCTACGACGCCCCGCTGAATCGCAGCACCCAGTACCTGCGGCTCACGCCCCGTCCCGCCCCCGGCGTGCGGGTGCTGAGCTGGCACCTGCAGCTGCCCGCCTCCGCCAGCATCTGCAAGGACGCCTTCGGCAACACGATGCATGTGCTGAGCCTGGACGGCCCCCGCGGCGAGATCCATCTGCGTGCCATCGGCGAGGTCATCACCGACGACGCGCCACCCCATCCGGACCCGACCGACGAACTGCCCGCCCCGCTGTTCCTGCGCGACAGCCCGCTGACCCGCGCCGACGCGTCGCTGCGCAGCTTCGCTGCCGGCTTTGCCGAAGCCGCCGCGCAGGACGCCCATGCGGCGTTGATGGCCCTGATGCAGGCGGTGGGCGATCGCATGCCGTATGTGCAGGGCTTCACCGATGCCGCAACCCCGGCGGCCCAGGCCTTCTCCAGCGGCTACGGCGTCTGCCAGGACCATGCCCAGGTCTTCGCCTGCTGCGCCCGCCTGCTGGGCCTGCCGGCCCGTTATGTGTCCGGCTATCTGGCCACCGATGCGGCCCATGTGGCCAGCCATGCCTGGGCCGAAGTGCGGCTGCCGGCCGGTGGGGCCTCCTTCCCGGACGCGCCGGCGGGCGGCTGGCTGGGTTATGACGTCAGCAACCAGTGCCTGGCCGATGCCCGTCATGTGAAGTTGGCCATTGGCGCCGACTATCTGGACGCCTGCCCGGTGCGCGGCGTGCGGACCGGCGGCGGCATGGAGACCATGCGGGCCGAGGTGCTCGTGAAACCCGGCACGGGACTGCAGCAATGAGCGCCGGCACTCGCCCCACGACCCCGGTGTGATGCGCTAACCTTCCGCCCCATGACGTACTGTGTTGCCATGAGGTTGCGCGCCGGCCTCCTGTTTGCCTCGGATTCCCGCACCAATGCCGGGGTGGACCATATCGCCACGTTCCGCAAGATGAACCTGTTCGAGGCACCGGGCGAACGGCTGGTGACCTTGCTCACCGCCGGTAACCTGGCCACCACCCAGAGCGTGGTGAGCCTGCTGCGCCAGCGTGCGGCGGGCAATGAGCCGCATCTGATGAACCTGTCGTCGATGTACGACGTGGCCGAGTTGGTGGGCCGCACGCTCCGGGAAGTCGTCTCGCGCGACAGCGAAGGCAACGGCCAGTTGAACCAGGGCGTGGACTTCGGCGCCAACTTCATCGTCGGCGGCCAGATCCGGGGCGAAGAGCCGCGGATCTTTCACGTCTATCCACAGGGCAACTTCATCGAGGCCACCGAGGACACGCCGTATCTGCAGATCGGCGAATCCAAATACGGCAAGCCGATCATCGACCGCGTGATCGACTACGACAGCTCGCTGGCCGAGGCCACCAAGTGCGCGCTGATCTCGTTCGATTCGACGATCCGCAGCAATCTGTCGGTCGGCCTGCCGATCGACATGCTGCTCTATAAGTCCGACAGCTTCGCGCCCGCCGTGCCGCACCGGATCACCCGGGACGATCCGTACTTCAAGACCGTCAGCCAGGGCTGGGGCGGCGGCTTGAAGCGGGTGTTCGAGCAACTGCCGGACGACGACTGGTTTGCTGCGGAGCGGACGGGGCAGTAAGGCTTTACGCCCAAGCCCCTCCCCTCGCCCTCGCCCTTGGAGGGGCCGTCACTCCTGCAGCGACGACAGGAACTGCCTGAGCTCCGGCGTCTTCGGCGCGCCGAAGATCTCCTGCGGCGGGCCGATCTCGTGGACCCGGCCCTGGTGCATGAAGATCACCCGGTCGGCCACCTTGCGAGCAAAGCTCATCTCGTGGGTGACCATCAGCAGCGTCATGCCCTCCTCGGCCAGGGACTCCACCACCCGCAGCACCTCGCCCACGAGTTCCGGATCCAGCGCCGAGGTGATCTCATCGCACAGCAGCACCTGCGGCGACATCGCCAGCGCTCGCGCAATGGCCACCCGCTGCTGCTGGCCACCGGAGAGCTGCTCCGGCATGGCGTCGAACTTCTCCGCCAGGCCAACCCGCGCCAACAGCGCGCGCGCCTGATCCGCGGCCTCCGCGGTGGCGGTCTTCTTCACCAGCGTCGGCGCCAGCATCACATTGCGGCCCACGCTGAGGTGGGGAAAGAGATTGAAGCTCTGGAAGATCATGCCCACCTGCTGGCGCAGGTTGCGCATGGCCATCGCGCTTTCATACAGCAGCGGCTTGCCGGCGACGGTCAACGACCCGTCCTGGAACGGTTCGAGCCCGTTGATGCAGCGCAGCAGCGTGCTCTTGCCCGAGCCGCTCTTGCCGATGAGCGCGATCACCTCGCCGCGCAGCACATCCAGGTCGATGCCCTTGAGCACCTCGTTGCTGCCGTACGACTTGCGCAGGGCGGTGATGCGCACGATGGGCACCTTGGGCGCCACTTTCGGCGCGGCCAGGTCTTCAGGCTGTGCGGCCATGCTGCTTCCTTTCCAGATGTTGGGCGACCAGGCTCACGGGGAAGCACAGGACGAAATAGAACAGCGCCACGCAGCCGAACACCAGGAAGGGCTTGAAGCTCGCATTGGCGATCATGCTGCCGGCCTTGGTCAGCTCGACAAAGCCGATCACCGAGGCCAGGGCCGTGCCCTTGATGACCTGCACCAGGAAGCCGACCGTCGGCGCAATCGCCATCTTCAGCGCCTGCGGCAGGATGACGTGGCGCAGTTGTTCACCGAAGCTCATCGCCAGGCTGCGCGCCGCTTCCCACTGGCCACGCGGCACGGCCTCGACGCAACCGCGCCAGATCTCGACCAGATAGGCACTGGTGTAGGCGGTCAGTGCCAGCGCAGCGGCGGTCCAGGCGGACACCTCCACGCCCAGCAGCGCCAGCCCGAAGTAAGCCAGGAACAGCTGCATCAGCAGCGGCGTGCCCTGGAACAGCTGCACATACAGACCGATGGCCCACTGGGTGCGACGTCCCATGCCCAATCGCAGCCACAGCAGCAGCGCGCCGACCAGCCCGCCGCCGATGAAGGCGATCAGCGACAGCGCGACCGTCCATCGCAGCGCCAGCATCAGGTTTCGGACGATGTCCCACAGGGTGAACTCAACCATGCGACCTCCCGGTCAACGGTTCCGGCACCGTGGGCCGACGCGGCGCCACGGGCGCACTGCCGAACAGGAAACGCGCCCCCACCCAGCGCAGCAGCCGACGCGTCAGCATCGACAGCGCCAGATAGATCGCGGTGGCCATGATGAAGGCCTCGAATGCGCGGAAGTTGCGGCTCTGGATCAGGTTGGCCGCATAGCTCAGCTCTTCAGTGGAGATCTGTCCGCACACCGCCGACCCCAGCATCACGATGATGATCTGACCGGTCATCGCCGGCCACACCCGCTGGAACGCCGGCGGCAGCACCACCCGGGTGAAGGTCTGGACCGGGCCGAGCGCCAGGCTCTGCGCCGCTTCCCATTGGCCGCGCGGCGTGGCCTGAATGCCGGCCCGCAGGATCTCGGTGCCGTAGGCGCCGAGGTTCAGGGTCATGGCGATCAAGGACGCCAGCTCGGGCGACAGCTTCACCCCCATCGACGGCAGGCCGAAGAAGATGAAGAAGAGCTGCACGATGAACGGCGTGTTGCGCAGCAGCTCGACATACACCCCCACCAGCCGCCGCAGCGCGGTGGAACCGCAGGCGCGAGCCCAGGCGCCCAGCGTGGCGATCAGCAGCCCCAGCGGCACGGCCACCGCCGTCAGCCCGACCGTCCAGGCCAGGCCGCGCAACAGCAGCGGCCATTCGGCGAGGACGGCGCCGAAGTCGAACTCGATCACAGCGGCAGTTCGCCGGTGCTCCGGCCCAGCCACTTCTTGGACAGCGCCTCCAGCTCACCCGCCTGCTTGGCCGCGGCGATGATGCTGTTGACCTTGGCGAGCAAGGCGTCCTCGCCCTTGGCCACGCCCACATAGCAGGGGCTGTCCTTGAGCAGCAGCTTGTATTCGATGTTCAGCCCGGGATTGCGCTGCATCAGGTTGCCCGCCACGGCGGCGCTGGTGGCCAGCACCTGGGTCTGACCGGCGGAGAAGGCCGCGATGGTGGCGTTGTTGTCTTCGAAGCGCTTGTAGTCGAGCGAGGCGGGCGCGACCTTGGCCAGCTCCTGGTCCTCCATCGCGCCACGCGTCACCGCCACCGACTTGCCGGCGAGATCGGCAAAGCTCTTGATCGGCAGGCTCTTCGCGGCGAACACCGCCTGGAAGAACGGCGCATAGGCGGCACTGAAGCTGATGACCTTCTCGCGCTCCGGGTTCTTGCCGAGGGTAGAGATCACCAGATCCGCCTTCTTGGTCTGCAGATAGGGAATGCGATTGGCGCTGGTCACCGGTACCAGCTCCACCTTCACACCGAGCTTGGCGGCGATCAGCTCGGCCACCGCCACGTCCAGGCCCTGCGGCTTCATGTCGGGTCCGACGAAGCCGTACGGCGGGTAGTCGGTCGGGATCGCGATCTTGATGGTCTTGGACTTGGTGATCGTCTCCAGGGCGGTCTGGGCCTGGACGCCGAGGGCGGCGAGGCTGAGGCCTGCAGCCAACAACAGGCGGCGCGACAGGCGGGAAGAGACGGCGGCGTGACTCATAGCAAGGCTCCTAGATAGGCGGCGGGGGGAGGATCGGTGACCTCGGCGTCGGTCGGGCGCGAGTCCCGCACCGCACGCCGGGCATGCGCCTGCGGCATCGGCGTGAGCGCCTGCCGCAGTTGTTGAAGGGGGTCGTCGGCCGGCGTCTCCATCTGCAGGCCGGCCTGCACGCTGGCCAGATGGGCGGCCATCAGCGACTCGGCTGCCGTCGCATCGCCGCGCTCCAGCGCCGCCACGATGGCGACATGCTCCTCGCAGGATTGCGCTGCGTCGTGCGAGGACTGGTAGAGCATCGCGATCAGCGTGGTGCGCGCGGTGTAGTCGCGCAGGGTGTCGGCCAGCAGGCTGTTGCCCAGGCATTCCGCCAGGCAGACATGGAAGTCCCCCAGCAGAAAGCTGCGGGCGCCGACATCGTCGCCCCGCAGCGCCGCCCGCTCCTGTTGCAGATGCTTCTTCAGTCGGGCCAGGGCGGGTTTCTCCAGCGCACGCTGCCCGCGGATCAGGCCCAGCTCGATCACCCGACGCGCCTCGAAGGCTTCACGCGCCTCGTCCTGCGACGGCGCGATCAGGTACCAGCCCCGCCGCGCGCTGACGGTCACGATGCCGCGCGCCGCCAGCCCGGTCAGCGCCTCGCGGACGATGGTGCGGCTGCAGTCGAACAACAACGCCAGTTGCTGCTCCCCCAGCCGTGTGCCGGGGGCCAGCTTCTGCGCCAGCACCGCTTCGATGATGCGCTGGCTGATGTCGGTGGCGGTGGAACCCATGGCCTGGGCTTTGCAGCTTCCGTGCCAGCGCGCATCTGTCTTGTATGCAAGCCGTGCGCACAGTTTCCACCCCTTCTTGCGCACAGGCTTGGGGAGACCCGTGCCGCCGGCAGGCCGCTGCTGGGGCGCCGCACGCACTATCCCAGTGCTTGCCGCGCCCATCGCGGCGCCATGAAGAAAGGCCCCTCACGGGGCCTTTCAGGGAGATCTCGCCGAGACGCGCCGGAGACGCGCGCCGCCGGACGTCACCGGGCATGGCGCTCAGCCGTCCACCCGCATCGAATAATCGACCGCCTTGACGTCCTTGGTCAGTCGACCGATCGAGATCCGGTCCACCCCGGTCGCGGCGATCCATCGCAGCTGATCCAACGCCACGCCGCCGGACACCTCCAGCAGCGCGCGGCCGGCCGTGATCGACACCGCCTCCCGCATCCTGGGCTCGGTGAAGTTGTCCAGCAGCACACTGACCGCGCCAGCCGCCAGGGCCTCGCGCAGTTGATCCAGCGTTTCCACCTCGACCTGGATGGTCACGCCGGCGTTCAATGCCTGCGCCTGGGCCAGCGCCTGGGTGACGCCACCGGCAGCGGCGATGTGGTTTTCCTTGATCAGGATGCCGTCATACAGGGCCAGGCGCTGATTGGCGCCCCCGCCCACGCGCACCGCGTACTTCTGCGCCAGTCGCAGGCCGGGCAGCGTCTTGCGGGTGTCCAGCACCACACAGCCGCGCGGATTGGGGCTCGCACCCTCGATGGCCCGCGCATGGGTGCGGGTGATGGTGGCGGTGCCGGACAGCAACTGCAGGAAGTTCAGTGCCGGGCGCTCGGCCGAGAGCAGCGAGCGGCCGTCGGCCTCGATCTGGCAGACCACGGTGTCGGGGGCCATGTCGGCGCCCTCGTCGTACTGCCAGTCGATGCGGGCGGTCGCATCCAGGGCGGCGAAGACGCCGTTGAACCAGTCGCGACCACACAGCACGGCGGCCTCGCGCACGCGCACATGGGCCCGCACGCGACGGCCGGCGGGCACCAGCTGGGCGGTCCAGTCGCAGCGGCCGATGTCCTCGAACAGGGCCTCGCGGATGTTGCGGGCGCGGGCCTCGTCCAGGGTTTCGTTGTGGTCGAACATCACAGGGCTCTCTACAGCTCGGGGACAAGAAGGCCGCGGGCGCGACGTCTGCGCCACGCCCGCCGGCGGACTCACTCGGCAGCGCCGATGGTGAGGTGCAGCTCGCCGAAGCCCTCGATCACGCCGACGATCTGGTCGCCCGGTTGCACCGGGCCCACGCCTTCGGGCGTGCCGGTGTAGATCAGGTCGCCCGGTTGCAGGTGATAGAACTGCGACAGGTTGGCCACCAGTTCAGGCACGCTCCAGATCATGTCGGACAGGTCACCGCGTTGCTTCTCGGTGCCGTTGACCGACAGCGTGATCGCGCCCCGGCTGAGTTCGCCGATCTGATCACGGGGGACGAGCTCGGTGATGACCGCCGAATGCTCGAAGCCCTTGCCCAGGTCCCAGGGCCGGCCGATGGCCTTGGCCTCGTTCTGCAGGTCGCGGCGGGTCATGTCCAGCCCGGCGGCATAGCCCCAGACGGCGTCGCCGGCCTGCTCGGGCGTGGCCTTGAACACCGGCTTGCCGATGGCAATGACCAGCTCCATCTCGTAATGCAGGTTCTTCGTGCCGGGGGCGTACGGAATGGTGCCGCCCGACGGCGCCAGCGCGCTGGCCGGCTTGGTGAAGTAGAACGGCGGTTCACGGGTCGGATCGCTGCCCATCTCGCGGGCATGGGCCGCGTAGTTGCGGCCGACGCAGAAGATGCGGCTGACGGCGTAACGGGCGTCGGTGCCGCGCACGGCCACGGCAGCCTGGGGCGCGGGGGGGAAGATGTAGGTGCTCATGGCGGGTCTCGAGGCGCTGGGCGTTGCGTTGCAGGTGCGTGGCGGGCGCGCGGCAGATGCGGTGTCCCGCAAGTGGCCGGTCGAGCGGAGGCGACCTCTGGCGAACCGGGAACAGCCGGGCCCGCCGACGGGGTCGACCGCCGGGTCGACGCGACGGTCAAGCCATTGAAACAACACGTTCGACCGTCCGCAGGCGTGCAGCATAACCTTGGCAAAAGCGGCTGGGGTTGCTAGGGTTGCGCCCATGTTTGAAGCCCGCCCCGCCGGCCAGCGTCTGGCCGTCCTGACGTGTGCACTGTTCCTGGCCGCCTGCGCCAGCCGCGGTCCCGCCCCCAAAAGTCCCTCACCCAGCCCCTCCGGCGGCCCCAAGGTCACCCAGTGGCCCGACAAGGACGGCCCCGAAGCCCAAGCGCCCGCCGACCTGGACAAGATCCCCGACGCCCTGCCGCGCCTGGAAAGCATCCGCAAGGGGGGGCCGAACAAGCCCTATGCCGTCGCCGGCCGGAGCTACCAGCCGATCGTGGACGACCAGCCGCTGGTCGAACGGGGCCTGGCGTCCTGGTACGGCCGCAAGTTTCACGGCAGACAGACCGCCAGCGGCGAGGTCTACAACATGTATGCCATGACCGCGGCCCACGCGACCATGCCCATCCCGAGCTATGCCCGGGTGCGCAATCCGAAGAACGGGCGGGAGGTGATCGTCCGGATCAATGACCGCGGGCCCTTCCACCCCGGCCGGATCGTGGACCTGAGCTACACCGCCGCGCTGAAACTGGACCTCCTGCGCGGCGTCGGCCAGGTGGAGGTCGAGCGCATCACCTACGAGGACATCCGCACCGGCGCCTGGACCCGGGGTCGGGAGTTGCCCGCCAGCCCGCCCGCCCAGGACACACCGGTCTATGCCGCCGCCTCACCCAGCGGGGCGCCCAGCTTGCCGACCACGGCCGACGCCCGGCCGCCTGCGCGCGAGCTGCAAGACCTGTCCCCCGCCGCCGCCAGCGCCACGCCGTCCCCGCGCGGCAGCTCGGTGGCCGCCGCCAAGCCGGGCACCGCAGCGCCCACGCGGACGGTGCCGGCCGCTGGTCCGGTCACGTCTGTGACCGCCGGCGGCACCTCCGTCGCCACGGCCGCCGCCTCGACGGCAGGCGCAGGCGCTGGCATGGTGCCCCTGCCAGTGACCGCGCTGCCGGCCGGAACCGATCTCGACACCCCCGCCTCCGAACTGCCTGGCGCCTTGGCCACAGCCCCCACCTCGGGCACGCCGACCGCCAGCCAGGCGCGTTCCCCAGCCGCCGACAGCGCCCAGGTCCCGCGCCTGCAACTGGCGGCTGCGCCCGGCTTCTGGCTGCAGTTGGGCGCGTTCTCGCGACTGGAAGGCGCCGAGACGCTGCGCGAGCAGTTCAACCGAGAGCTGGACTGGATGGCGCCGATGCTGGCCATCTTCAAGGACAAGAGCCTGCATCGACTGCAGGCCGGACCGTTCATCAGCCGGGAAGACGCCCGAGCCGCGGCCGAGCGGGTGCGCACCGCCATGGCACTGACGCCAGTGCTGGTCGAGCGGCGTTGAGCGCAGCGATCACAGCAGCAATCACAACAGCAATCACAACAGCACTCAGCTCCGCCTCGGCCCGCCGCGCCGCCGATCTGCGGGACACGCCAGAGCTTGCCGGCCCCCCCGCCCTGAATCGGCGGATTGTGTGAGCCCGGGGCCCCTGCGATGATCCTGCGCATGCCGCTTCTCGACGCCGCCACCTTGCTCATGGTGATTGCCGTCGTGGATGCCTTCGCCTGCGTGGTCTGGTTGCTGATGGGCCATGTGTTGCGCATCGCGCCGCGGGCGGCTCGGCGCATCGCGGGCTACCACGGTCTGCTCGCGTTGGCCTGGTGGCCGATGCTGCCGCCCGCGCTGGAGGCCGCACTCGTGCTGCCCCTCACCCTGGTCGCCGCCGGCCTGCTCACCGCCGGCGTGCGCGGCCTGATGCGCTTGCGCTACGGCGCGCCGGACGTGGTGGCCGTGGTCGTCATCGGTCTGCTGGCGCATGCGGCGGTCTATCCGGACCTGAACCACGGCCGCCTCGTCTCCAACCTCTTCGGCGCGCTGCTGGCCCTGATGGCGGCCCGCGACATCCTCATCGGCGCGGGCTTTCGCCGGATCATGACGCTGCTGTTGGTGCTGCCGTATGGCGTGCTGGCGGCCGGTGCGCTGTGGCGTTCCTTCGATCTGCTGGGATGGACGCCGGTCGGTTTCGGCCTGGAAAGCCTCACCCGGAATGCGCCGCTGGCCTTGGTGCGCCTGTTCATCAACCTGCTGATCGCGACCGGCCTGATCGCCCTGGTGCTGCAGCGCATGATTGCGCGGGTGCGGCACCTGACGCGTCGCGATAGCCTGACCGGACTGCTCAACCGACGCGCGGTGGAAGAGGGCCTGCTGCGGCTGCAGGCGCAAGTCGAACGAGGCCGCGACCATGCGGTGCTGGTGATGGACATCGACCACTTCAAGCGCATCAACGACGAACTCGGCCATGCGGGCGGCGATGCGGCGCTGCAGCATCTTTCACGCGAGCTCGCCACCGGGCTGCGCGACACCGATGCCTTCGGGCGGCTCGGGGGCGAGGAATTCGCGGTGCTGATGCCCGACACCGACCTGGACAGTGCGGTGATGGTGGCCGAGCGGCTGCGCCGGCTGCTGCAGGAACGGCCCCTGACCTGGGGCGACAAGATCTGGCCGATCAGCGCCAGCTTCGGCGTGGCCGCGATGGAGCCGGCCGACCCTCATGGCCAGCAGGCCCTGGCCCGGGCGGATGCCGCGATGTATGCGGCCAAGGCCCGCGGGCGCAACCGGGTGCTGCGCAGCACCGGCGAGGTGAGTTCCGCATGATCCCGAACACCGATCCGATCACGATGATCGCCGCGCTGGTGACGGTGTTCGGCGTCGCGGCGGTGGTCTGGCTGCTGGTGGCCGGCGGCCTGCGCGAATCGCCCTGGGCCTGCCTGTGTCTGGCGGCCGCGAATGCGTTGCTGGGCGGCTCGTTCGTGCTGCATGACCTGCCGTCCCTGGGCGGCGGCGCGCTGCAGGCCTGGTGGTCCGACGCTCTGGGACTGGCGGCCTTCGCCCTGGTGCGCATCGCGGTGCCGCTGGTGGCGGAGCGCCGACCCCCGTGGCGGCTGAGCGCCCTCGCGGTGGTGGTGGTGAGCACGCTGGCCACCCAGTGGGCCGAAGGCGGTATCTCGATCGGTCAGAAGGCGCTGCTGTACGGCACCATGGGGGTGATGAGCCTGCTGGCCGGGCGCGATGCCTTCCTGCTGCTGCGGGCGCGCGGCCTGCGGGCGCGGCTGTCGGTGCTGCTGGTCACGCCCTTGCTGGTGCTGGGCCTGCTGCTGCTGGCCCGGCCGCTGGAAGCCTTCCTCGCGCCCGGGCAGACCGGCGACCTGAACGGCGGCAGCGGCTTCAACATCGTCTGGCTCTGGTCGGCGCTGGTGATCGCCCTGGCCTTGAACGGCACCCTTGCCTTCTTGCTGCTGCTCAAGCTGATGCTGGAGATCCAGCGGCTGACCCAGCGCGATCCGCTCACCGATGCGATGAATCGCCGCGCGTTGTCCGAGGCCATGGACGCGGAACACGAGCGCCAACGCCGCGGGCATCGCTACGGTCTGGTGTTGTTGGACATGGATCGCTTCAAGCAGCTCAACGACACCCTGGGCCATGCCGCAGGCGATGCCGCGCTGCAGACCCTGGTCAGCGTGGTGCAGCCTTGCCTGCGGGAGGTCGACCTGCTCGGCCGGCTCGGCGGCGAGGAGTTCTGCGCGCTGCTGCCCGACACCGACATCGCCGGCGCCGCGCTGGTGGCCGAGCGCATGCGGGTGCTGCTGGCGGCCCAGTCTTTCGCCTGGAACGGGCAGTCCTGGGCCCTGACCGCCAGCTTCGGGATTGCCGAGTCCTCCCCGGACGATCCCAGTGCCGCCGAGGTGCTGCGCCGTGCCGACCAGGCGCTCTACCGCGCCAAGGGCCAGGGGCGCAACGTGGTGCAGGCGGTGGAGCTGGAATCGCCGGCCCCGTCGACCTGAGATCCGACGCCACCCCGACGTGCCCGCCAACCTCGCGGCCCGGCGTTGCAGACGGGCAAGCGCCAGACGCCTCAGGCCAACGCCACGCGATTGCGCCCCAGGTGCTTGGCGCGGGCCACCGCGGCAGTGGCGCGGGCGATCAATTGATCGGTCGCATACGGGGGTGCGCTGGCCAGACCCATGCTGAGCGTCACGTCCAGGCCCTCGGCAAGGCGGTGCCAGGGATGGAAGGACACGCTGGCGCGGATGCGTTCGCAGACCTCGAAGCCGCGATCGGCCACGGTGTCGGGAAAGACCACCAGGAATTCCTCGCCGCTCCAGCGCAGCGCCAGATCGCTGGCGCGGGTGTTCTCGCGCAGCAGTTGGGCCAGCTCCTGCAGAACGCGGTCGCCGATGTCGTGACCATGGCGCTCATTGATGTTGCGCAGCCCATCCGCATCGATCAGCGCGACCGTCAGCGGACGGCCATCCTGCTCGGCCGCGCGCAGCATCGGCGGCAGCCGGGCTTCCAGGCAGCGGCGGTTGCCGAGTCCGGTCAGGGGATCGCGATGGGTGGCCGGATCGCGGTCGGCGCAGGCGCCGCCCTCGCCGCCGAATTCCGCTTCCAGCCGGGAGACGAAATACTGGGACTGCGCCATCAGCTGCATCACACCGCGGCGGCGCTCCACCGCGCGGGCCTGCTCCAGATGCACCAGCGCCGGGCCCAGCAAGGCCAAAGCCTTGGCGGACCGATAGGCCGCCTGATGCAGCCGCAGCCGAATGAAGGGGGGCACCGGATCCTCTGCCTCGCCCGGTTCGGCCGGTGGGACCAGACCGGCCGACGGCGGCGTCTCGCTGCGCGTGGCAGGCGCCCGACCGGCAGCCTGATCGATCTCCACCTCCAGGGCCTGCAGATGCTGCCAGGCCCCCCGTGCATCGCCGCGGGCGAGCATCAGCTCGGCCAGCGTGCCGCGCAACCGCCAGTCCAGCAGACGGAAGCCGACGCGGGCGCACTCGTCCTGGGCTTCGCGCAGCAGCGGCTCGGCCTCGTCGAGGCGGTCCATCAAGAGCAGCACCTCGCCAAAATTGCTGGCGGTCAGCGCGATCGCATAGCGATCACCCAACTGCTGCGAAAACGGACGCGCCTCCCGCGCCAGCTCCAGCGCGCGCTCCAGGGTGCGCTCGGCCTGTTCGGGCGCGGCGCCGTCGCGCTGCAGGTGATAGGCCCCGAGGGCCACGGTGCAGAGGTTGGTGAGCGTGACCACGCGCTCATACGGCGTGGCCTCGCTGCGGATCATGCCGGCGGCCTCACCCATCAGCCGCTCGGCCTGCCAGGGATCGCCCATGCGCTCGAAGCAGGCGCCCATGCCGTTCAGGGCCACCGCGCGCATGCGTACATCACCCAGTTCACCGGCCTGCTGCACCGCTTCATGGGCACAGGCCAAGCCGAGTTCGTAGTCGCCCAGCTCGCAGGCGGACAGGCTCATCCAGCGCAGCAGCTCGCAGATCGAGCGGCTGGGCCCCAGCGGCCGGAGCAAGGCCAGGGCCTGCTGACCCGCGTCCAGCATGCCCCGCAGGTCCCCCTGACGCAGCAGGAAGAAGCTGCGGAGCTTGCCCGCCTCGGCCTGCTCGTTGACAAACCCGTCGGCGCCGGCGCGGCGCCAGATCGCCTCGGCCAGGGTCAGGCCCTCGGCCAACCGATGCTGCTGCTGCGCCTCACGCGCGCGCTCGAGCAGCTCGGCCAACGGCAGATCATCCGGAGATTCGTCGCGCGGGTGTTCAGACATCCAGACAGGTTAGCCGATGTAACGCGGCTTCTCGCGCCCGTGTCGCATGCAGGCCGCATGCGGGCTGCATGCGGCCTGCAAGGGCCTTGACCGTTGGCCAGCTCAGGCGCTGGTCGGCATCGTGAATTCCGCGCCCTTGCCGATGCTGGCGGGCCAGCGCTGCATGACGCTCTTTTGCTTGGTGTAGAAGCGCACCCCTTCCTCGCCATAGGCATGCATGTCGCCGAACAGGCTCTTCTTCCAGCCGCCGAATCCCTGCCAGGCCATCGGCACCGGAATCGGCACATTGATGCCGACCATGCCCACCTGCACCCGGCGCGAAAATTCGCGGGCCACATTGCCATCGCTGGTGAAGCAGGCCACGCCGTTGCCGAACTCATGCGCATTGACCAGCGCCAGCGCTTCGGCAAAGTCCCGGACCCGCACGCAAACCAGCACCGGTCCGAAAATCTCTTCCTTGTAGATGCGCATGTGCGGCTGGACATGGTCGAACAGCGAGCCGCCGGTGAAGAACCCGTCGGGATGGCCGGGCACCTGATGACCGCGCCCATCCACCACCAGCGTGGCGCCCTCCTCCACGCCGAGGGCGATGTAGCCTTCGATGCGGTCGCGCGCCTCGCGGGTGACGATCGGGCCCATCTCGGCCTCGAGGTCCATGCCGTTGCGGATCTTCAGGCTGCGGGCGCGCTCGGCCAGGCGCGGCACGATGCGATCCGCCACCTCGCCCACCAGTACCGCCACCGAGATCGCCATGCAGCGCTCCCCCGCCGACCCGTAGGCGGCGCCGATCAGCGCATCCACCGACTGGTCGAGGTCGGCATCCGGCATCACCACCATGTGGTTCTTGGCGCCACCGAGGGCCTGGACCCGCTTGCCCTGGCGGGCACCGGTCTCATAGAGGCTCTGGGCGATCGGCGTGGAACCGACGAAGCTCAGCGCCTTGACATCCGGATGGTGCACCAGCGCCTCCACCACCTGCTTGTCGCCCTGGATGACGTTGAAGATGCCGTCCGGCAGCCCGGCCTGGCGCCACAGCTCGGCCATCAGCAGGCTGGGCGACGGATCGCGCTCGCTGGGCTTGAGGATGAAGGCATTGCCGGTGGCGATGGCCAACGGCGCCATCCACATCGGGACCATGAAGGGGAAGTTGAACGGGGTGATGCCGGCGACCACGCCGAGGGGCTGGCGCAGGGTCCAGTTGTCGATGCCGGTAGAGACCTGTTCGGTGTAATCGCCCTTGAGCAGTTGCGGCACGCCGCAGGCGAACTCCACGACGTCGATGCCGCGGCTGACTTCGCCCTGAGCGTCGGTGAACACCTTGCCGTGCTCGGCGGTGATCATCGCGGCCAGACGGTCCCGGTTCTGGTTCAGCAGTTCCAGGAACTTGAACATCACCCGGGCCCGGCGCAGCGGCGGCGCATCCGCCCAGGCGGGGAACGCGGCCTGCGCCGCGGCCACGGCGGTGTCCACATCCGCCGCGCTGCCCAGTTGCAACTGGCGCGCCACCGCCCCGGTGGCCGGGTTGTAGACCGCCTGGCTGCGGCCGGAGGTGGCCGCCACGCGCTGGCCGGCGATGAAGTGCGTCAGGTCGGCGCTGTCACTGTAGGCGATGGGGGCGGGGGAAGCAGTGCTCACGGCGGTCTCCGAATGAAAGGCCTCGGAAGAGGCATGGGCTCAGTCTAGGCAGCAGGCCCCTCGCTGCCTAGGGCCTGCTGCCGGCCAGACTGTTCGATAAACTGAACAATCATGACCAAGTCTTCCGCCCGGCGTCCCACGGTCGCCATCGCTGCCGATCCCTTTGAACTTCCGTCGTCGACGGGCGCCGGCACTGGCCGGCCGTCCGCGTCGGAGGCCGGTTCGGGACCGGTCATTCCCACGGCACCGCCGAGATCCACGCCGCAGGCGACATGGCCCGACCTGCGTCCGGAGATCCGTGACGAACAACTGTGGTCGCAGTTGCAGGCCTTGATTGCAGTCGCGCGGTTGAGCAGCTTCACCCGGGCGGCGCAGCGACTGTCGCTGTCCAAGGCGGCGGTGAGCCAGCGCATCTCCGACCTGGAGCGCCATCTGGGCCAGCAACTGGTGCAGCGCACCACCCGCTCGGTGCGACTGAGCGAGGCGGGACAGCGGCTGGTCGAACAGGCCGAACCGGGTCTGGTCCTGCTCAGTCGCAGCCTCACCGAAGCCCGCGACGCCGCCGGGGCGCCGCGCGGCCTGCTGCGAGTGACGGCGCCGGTCGCGCTGGGCCGGCAGCATGTGGCGCCGATGCTGGTGCCGTTCTTCGAGCGGTATCCGGATTTGCGCATCGAGCTGGATCTGTCCGATCGGTTGGTGCCCCTGACGCAGGAAGGTTTCGACCTCGCGATCCGGCACACCAGCCAGCCGCCGGACACCCACGTCGCCTTCAAACTCTGTGAGTCGCGGGCGCTGCTGCTGGCCAGTCCGTCCTACCTGGCGCGGGCGGGCCGGCCGCAGCATCCCGCCGAACTCGCGCAGCACCGCTGCCTGCCGTATCTGCGGCCCGGGCCGGCTCATTGGTTCTTCGAACGCCGTGCGGGTGTCCCGGCCGAGCGCTTGCGGGTGCCGGTGCAGGGGCTCTTGCGCGCCGGCAACAGCGAGGTGCTGCGCGATGCCGCACTCGCGGGCCTGGGTCTGGCCCTGCTGCCCGACTTCAGCGCCAGAGACGCGGTGCGCGACGGCCAACTGATCGAGGTCCTGCCGGACTGGCGGGTGGTGGGCTTCTTCGGCGAGGCGATCTATGCGGTGCATCCGTGGAGCAGCCACACGCCGCAGGGGGTGCGGTTGCTCATCGAGCATCTGAAGGCGGCGATGAACGGCGGCTTCTGACGGCTGGCGGACTGGCCTTGCGACCGGGCGGGTGGTCAGGACGCTGCGTTCAGCCGTCGCGGCAGACCCCAGGAGATCGACCGACGACCGATCACGCCTCCGCTGGCGGATTGGCGAGCACCGTCGAACGCGGCCGCAGGTAGTAGAGATCGAACTCCGACTCCTCCACCCACAGGAAGCCATGGCGCTGATAGAAGCGGTTGGCATCGCTGCCACGCAGCGCGCCGACTCGCACTGGCAACCCGAGGGCCTCCGCTTGTGCGAACACCCGCTGCAGCACGGCCGCCCCGAGACCGCGGCCCTGCGCATCGGGATGCAGATAGAGGTGGTCCAGCAACAGCCAGTCCGGCTGGGGGCGGATGACGACGAAACCCAACCGCTGGCGATCGACCTCGATGTGCCGGGTCAGCGCTGGATCGAAGCTGGCGAGAAAACGTTCCCGCGCCCGCTGGGGATCAAAGCGTCCGAGCCGCTCGAGACTCGGCTTCATGGCCGCAATCCGCAGCACGATGAGCGCCTCCGCATCGTCGGGGCTGACCGGCGTCAGGCGCAGGGTCGCCGACAGCGCCCCAGTCGGGCGATCTGGTGTCTTTCCGGATGTCATCTGACCATCGTAGGGCGGCATGGTCGGCACACCGGCTGCTCATCGCCGCGCGATCCACAAAAAAGGACGCCCGACCAGCGAGCTGATCGGGCGTTGCAAGTCCTAGAAAGGACGTCGTTGGGATCGGTGCGAGGCGGTGGCGTCGCTTGAGACCAACTCTAGGGCGAACCCTGGGTCAATCACATCCCCAGTAGGTGGGATGCTTGCGAAAAATCGTCAGTTTCTGTAAGCGGCACTTCGTCATACGGAATTCCCATCGACGGTACCGATTCCAGCGGGTTGCATGCGGGGCGGGAGGTCGGATTCCGGTCCGGTGCGGGTTCGATGCGGTTCGGTTCTGGGTCGGGTCCGGCGCCGTTGCGGCCTGATGCTGCAGACCGATCTTCCCGATTTCGGCCCTCTCCGATAATGCGGTGATGAGCGCGCCCAAGCCCCCTTCGAAATCTTCCCGCCCGGCCTCCCCGTCCGGCGGCAGCCGATCCACGCGGACCTCTGCGCCCAGCGGGTCGCGTCCCGCCGGGGCACGGGCCGGCACACGGCCCACGACGGCCGCGCCATCCGCGCGCGCCTCACGCGACGTCGATCCGCGCGAGGCATCGGCCCGCGGCGCCGATCGGTCGCCGGCGCCAGCGGTTCGCCACGCCCCAACGCCCCACAGCGCGCCGCCAACCCAGCCCGCACCGCCGGCGGAATGGAGCGACCAGGACCTGGAGCGCCTGCAAGCCTTGCTGGACGCGGTGCCTGCGCCGCTGGAGCCGCTGGATGTGTCGATGCTGGACGGCTTCCTGGTTGCCGTGGTGTTGCAGCCGCGCCCGGCAGCGTTGTCGGCGTGGTGGCCCTGGGTGCTGGACAGCGAAGGCCGCGATGCCCCGGCCCGTTACGACGGACAGCCGCTGCTGGCGCTGGTGCAGCGACGCCACCGCGAACTGGCGCGGGCCATCGCCGACCGCCAATGGTTTGATCCGTGGGTCTTCGAGCTGGATGAGGAGGCCTCACCATCCGACACCGTGCTGCCCTGGGTGGCCGGTTTCGCTCTCGCGGCCGATGTGCTGCCGGGGCTGATGGCGCTCGATGAGCAGCAGCTCACCGAACCGCTGGCCCAGCTTTACATGCATCTGGATCCGGAGGATCTGGAAGACGCGGAGGCGCTGCTCGAGGAAATCGAGAGCCTGGAGCCGCCCGAGACCTTGGATGAAGCGGTGGAGTCCCTGGTGCGCGCCAGCCTGCTGCTCGCCGATGTGTCCCAGCCGCGCAGTGAGCCGCGGCCCAACCGGGGGCCGCGACGCGGCGCGCCGGGCGGTCGTCGGTGACCGTGCCAAGGCGTTCCGACCGTGTGCCGCGCGCCTAGGGCTTGACCGGGCAGGCATTGACGAACACGGCTTTCTCGTTGATTATGTGGACGCGAACCCTACTTTTTATTAGGGTTCGCGTCGACATATGTTGAGAACCGAGCTGAATCGCCGATTGGCCGAACTCGACCGGATGGGCATTCACGTCCTGGCCCACAGAGACATCGAGAAGCTCTTTCCGGACGAAGGCGAGAAGGCGATGGAGAAATCCCTGCAGCGGATGGTGATCGACGGCGTGCTGGTGCGGGCGGCGAGAGGCCTTTTTGTGAACCCTGCGGCGAAGAGCAAGAACCGCTGGATTGCCGAAGAGGTCGCCAAGGCGTTACGACCGGGCTGTCTCTCCTATGTCAGCTTGGAATCCATCTTGTCCGAATATGGCGCGATCTCGCAGATTCCGGTCGACCGTCTCACGGTGATGACCACCGGACGGCGCGGCGTCCACAACACGCCCTTTGGCACCATTGAGTTCACCCACACGCAACGCGCTCGCTCGGACATCCTCGAACACACGCTGGCGCCGCCCGGGCGACCGCTTCGCATCGCCACGCGAAACACGGCGATTCGAGACCTGCGGCGGGTTGGGCGCAACACCAACCTGGTCCTGGCCGATGGGGACGATGCGTCCGAGGAGGACTTCAAGTGAGCGAAAAAGAGGACTTCGACAGGCTGGTGGACCTGGCCATGTCCAACCCCGCCTTGTCCACGATGCGCCAGGTGGTGGAGAAGGAGTTGCTGCACTACGAGATCTTCCAGGCGTTGGACGGCGAGGGATTGCTCAAGGATCTGGTGTTCCAGGGTGGCACCGCGCTGCGCTTGTGCCGGGGCTCCGATCGGTACAGCGAGGATCTCGACTTCGCAGGCGGGGTGGACTTCTCCCACCCTCAGATGGCCAGGATCCAGGCCTGCGTCGAGCGGCGAATTGGTGACCGCTTCGGCTTGAATGTCTCGGTGAAGAACAAGCCCGCCAAGACAGCCGATGATCGGCTGCACCATGTGAAAGTGGACAAGTGGTGGATCTCTATCGAGACCGCGCCGGAAAATCCGGCGATGCCGCGTCAGAAGATCAAACTCGAGATCGCCAACGTGCCGGCACACACGCGCGAGTTGAGGCCTTTGCTGGCCAACTACGATTCAGTGAGAGCCATGCCGACGGTGTTCGTGAACACCGAATCGCTCGCCGAAATCATGGCCGACAAGATCCTTGCCTTCCCGACCTCGCTGACGGACAACAAGGGCCAGCCTGTCGAATCTGACGCGATCAAGATTCGACACCGGGACATCTGGGATCTGGCCTGGCTATCCCAGCAGGGCGCCAAACTGGATCCGACGCTGGTTGCTGCCAAGATCAACGACTACGGCGTGACAGGCTACGACGCCATGCTCGATCAGACGATTGCCCGCCTCCCTGTCGTGATCCACGACAAAGCCTTCAAAGCGCAGATGAGCCGATTCATCGACTCGGCCACGCGTGCAAGAACGTTGGATCAGCCGGGATACCTGGACTATTTGTCGACGTCCATCGGCGCGCTCTTCACCAGCATGCGTGAACAGCTGGCGTGGGCACTGAGCACGGCTCGGGATCGGTCCAACGCGTAAGCGTTGACCGTGTCCCGAGTACACGCTCAATTCCGTCCACCGCGCCGCGCTTTACTTCCCCGCCCCATTGTTCCCAGCCGTCGCCGCGAAGGCGGTGGACGGCACGCCGGGGCCGACCTGGCGCTTCATCCAGTCGCTCATCTCCCAGAGCGTGTGCCCCAGCGATTCACGTGCGGTGTAGCCGTGCGACTCGAAGGGCAGCGAGACATAGCGCACCGTGCCGCCGGTGCCCGCCAGCGCCTGGTACAGGCGCGCGCTCTGGATCGGGAAGGTGCCGGAGTTGTTGTCCGCCTCGCCATGGATGAGCAGCAGCGGCTCCTTGAGCTTGTCGGCAAAGTTGAACGGGGAGAGTTTCTGGTAGACGTCCTGCGCCTCCCAGTAGGTGCGGCGTTCGCTCTGGAAGCCGAATGGCGTGAGGCTGCGGTTGTAGGCGCCGCTGCGGGCAATGCCGGCCTTGAAGAGGTCGGTATGGGCCAGCAGGTTGGCCGTCATGAAGGCACCGTAGCTGTGGCCGCCGACGACCATCTTCTCGCGGTCGCTCACCCCCAGGTCCACCGCCTTGTCGATGATGGCCTGTGCATTGGCGGTGATCTGCGCGATGAAGCTGTCGTTGACCGTCTTGGGATCGCCGACCACCGGCATCGTCGCCTCCATCAGCACCACATAGCCGTCCAGCAGCAGCATCAGCGGGCTCATGCCGGCGAAGGTGTTGAATCGGTTGCTGGAACCGCTGACCTGGCCCGCCGTGGACGCGTCGGTGTACTCCAGCGGATAGGCCCAGACGAAGGTCGGACGGCGCTCGCCGGTCTGGTAGCCAGGCGGCAGGTACAGCCAGAACGACAGCTCCACGCCGTCGGCCCGCTTGAAGCGGACGAACTCGCGCTGGATGCCGCGCAGCTGCGGCGTGGGATCCTTCACCTCGGTGATCGGCTTCAGGCTGGCCAGCGAGGGCCCGCTGCGCAGCATCACATTGCCGGGTTCATTCACGCTCTCCCGCACCGTCAGCACCTGGGCGCCGGCCGCATCCAGCACCGCCAGCGGCCGCTCGAAGTGGGCCGTATCGCCGTTGCGGCCGGACTGGAACAGCCGTGAGGTCTTGGCGTCGGCCAGACTCAGGCGGTCGATGAAGGGCTTGTCGCCTTCAGGGCTGGCACCCGCACCGAGGAACCAGAGTGCGCCATCGTCCACACGCACCACACGACGGCCGCTGGCCTGCATGCGGGTGACCGGGGTGCCGGGATCGCGATAGCGGTCGCGCACCGAGCGCTCGATCAGCCGCTGGGCCGGCGCGCTGCCATCCAGCGTGACCAGGTCGGTGGCGGTGCGCATCTTCGACAGATCGAAGTCGCTCACCAGGGCCTGCCGGCCCCCTTCGAGGAAGTCGAGGCGCGACAGGCGCTGCGCCACGCGGGCGACTTCGCGGGCCGCGCCGGTGTAGGGCGCGTCCAGCCGCATCAGTCGGTCCCGATGCGGGACTTGGTTGCGGTTGTCACCGCCGTCGAGGGCTTCCACCCAGTAGACCGCGGCGTCCGCCCCCGGCGACGCGAAGAAGCGGCGCGGGCCGGTGATCACGCCTTCGACCGGCACGCCTTCGCGCAACTTCACCTGGCCCACCGGGATGACCTTGCCTGCCGCATCCCGCACCTCGGCCACCGAGGCGAAATCATCCCAGCCGACCTGGTAGCTGAACGGCTGCGCCAGCCGCATGCTCAACCAATGGCCGCCGGTGCCGAGTGCTTCGATGTGGCTGAACAGCCCCGGCTCACCGACGGTGCGCAGCGCGCCGCTCCGGAGATCGACACGCACCAGCTGCGAGGTGGCGTGATGAGCAAACACCGCCGCTTCCTGCGGATTCGTCAGCATGTCCTGCTGGGTCCGCTCCGGCGAGTTACGACCCAGCGATTCCTGAATCGTCGGCCCGGTCGGCGCCGAGAACACCGGTGCGGCGCCGCGCTTGGCCGGCACGGACAGTGCGATCAGTTCATGGTCATTCAGCCAGACGACATCGTCTTCCAGCAAGGTGTGCAGCTTGAGCTTGGGCACGGCCTTGATCCGGCCGGAGGCCACGTCGCCGACCCACAGCTCGACGGCGTTGTCGGTGCGGCGGTTCAGCAGGAAACGTTGGCCGTCCGGCGAAAAGCGCAGCTGGTGGAAGGCGCCGCCCGCGGGCAGCGCGACGATGCGGTCGCGCCCGTCGACCAGGCTGCGCAGCGTCAGCGCGTCGATGACGGTGAGCAGCTGCGGGCTGTCGGTGGCCGGGTCGTAGCGCAGGCCCGCCTGGCGCAGCACCGGACGCGCCAGCTCGGCGATGCTGCGGTACTTGCGATGCTCGACGATGGCCAGCGTGCGCTGGTCCGGCGACACCTGGAAGACCGGCAGGCCCTTGGCATCCAGCACCGCGCGCATCGCCTCGGATGGCTGGCGATAAAGCGGCGTGGTGTCGCCGCCGGCGGTGCGGGATGCCGAAGAGGCTGCAGGCGACTCGCCGGCCGCATTCGCGAGGGTGGGCGCGGCCAGCGCGCCGACAGTGCCGAGGGCGGCGGACAACGCGAGGCTCAAGGCCAGGGGGCGAGGCGTCTGCATGATGGCGGGGTCTCCCGAGCAAGGAAACCGCGCAATCTAGCAGCGCCGGTCGCCCGAGCCGCTGGTCAGGCCTCGGGATGTACCCGAGTTTGTGTCACTGCGCGAACACGCGTGCCGCATGCAGGCCCAGCCCGGTGGCCACCGAGGCGAACCGGTCGCCCCGCACCTGGGTGGCCGACGGATAGTCCGCCGCGATGCGCTCGGCCAGCAGGCGCAGGCCGGTGGAGCCGCCGGTGAGGTAGAGCGCATCCACATCGCTCGGCGTCAGGCCGGCACGGGCGACCGTCTCGCGGCCGGCGGCCGCAATGCGTTCGATGTCCGCCTGCAGCGCATCCACCGCGGCGCGTTCGCTCAGGGCCACTTCCAGGCCGGATTCGATCAGGCCCAGGTCGATCTGGCAGTCGCCGCCGCCGGACACCGCGATCTTGGCGTCCTCCGCCCGGTGGGCGAGTTCATGGCCCAGGCGCTCCTCCAGCACCGTCATCAGGCGCTGGTGATGGCGGGGGTCGCCATAGAAGTGCTTCATGTTGCGCAGCTCGAGCACCCGCTGCGGGCTGTAGCAGGTGTTGATCAGGTGCCAGGTGGCCAGGTCGAAATAGATGCCGCTGGGCACTTCGCGGGGCGTCTGGCCCGCACGGGTGGGACCCATGGCGCGGTAGCCGAATTCCCGAAGGATGCCGGTGAGCTCGATGTGGCGGTCGAAGTCGGTGCCGGCGATGTGCACGCCGTGGTTGGAGAGGATGTCCTCGCGGCGGTCGATCCGCGACACCCGGTCCGGGCCCACCCGGACCAGCGAAAAGTCCGAGGTACCGCCGCCGATGTCGGCGACCAGCACCAGTTGCTCGCGCTGGGCCTGCTGTTCGTAGTCGAACGCCGCAGCGATCGGCTCGAACTGGAACTGGACCTCCTCGAAGCCGACCGCGCGGGCGGCCGTCATCAAGGAGTGTTGGGCGGCAGCGTCGCGGGTGGGGTCCTCGTCGACGAAATAGACCGGCCGACCCAGCACCACCCGGCGCGGCTCGACGCCGTCCACCGCCGCCTGGCGGCGCAGGCGCTTCAGGTAGCCGGACAGCATGTCGATGTATTTCACGCCGCGGCCGCCGCCGGCATCGGTGACCTGATCGATCAGGCTGGAGCCGAGGATGCTCTTCATCGACCGCATCAGGCGGCCGTCGGTGCCCTCTTCATAGGCGGCGACGGCGGCGCGGCCGAAGGCGCGGGGCGGGCCGTCGGCGTCATGGCGGCCCTCGGCGAAATAGAACACCGCGGTGGGCATCGTGGTGTGGGCGCCTTCCAGCGCCACCAGCCGCATCGCGCCGGGGCGCTGCGGGTCCGGCACGGCCACGGCGGAATTGGACGTGCCGAAGTCGATCGCGCAGAAGTCGCGCGGCAGGTCGGAGGAGGAGGAAACCGATGCCATGGTGCGTACGGGACCGGTGCGCGAACGCCGATCCAGGAAATGGAAAAAGGGCGCGGATTCTAGCCGTGCCCCTTTTTTCGTGCCTTCGTCAGGCGGTGACGATGCCGTGACGAAATGCCTGGCGTGCAGGCAGATCGCCGTCGAAACCGGCGCTCATCGCCTGCGTTGGCGCCGGCGTTGGTGTCGATGAATGCGTCGGACAGCGTCGTTCCGCGCGGCCTGGGTGCCCGTCAAAAGACCGTTCAGGCCGTTCAGACCATTCAGGCCGTCTGCAACCGACGCACGGACCTGGCCGGCAACGCAGGACCGTAGAACGCAAAGTCCAGCTCGGGCCGCTGGCCGTTGATGAGTTCCGCCAGCGCCCGGCCGGAGCCCGCCCCGTGGGTCCAGCCCAAAGTACCGTGACCGGCATTGAGCCACAGATTGGACGCCTTTTCGCTGCGGCCGATGTAGGGCACGTTGGTCGGCGTGCTGGGGCGAAGACCGGTCCAGTAGTTGGGTTCGGAGAGATCGGCCACGCCGGGGAACAGTTCCTCATAGCGCCGCACCAGGGACTCGCAGCGCACCTTGGAGGTGGGGCTGTCCAGGCTGGTATCCAGGCCCACCAGCTCCGCGGTGCCGGCGATCCGGACATGGTCGCCCAGGCGCGAGATCGCGATCTTGCGGGCATCGTCCAGCAGGCTGACCATGCTGGCGGCTTCCGGCTTCTTGAGCCGCAAGGTGGCCGAGTAGCCCTTGGCCGGATAGATGTTGAGGTGCTCGCCCAGCGGCTTCATCAGGCCGGGGGCGTAAGAGGCCAGCGCGACCACATACGCATCGCCCTTGAGCCATTGGGTCTGACCGGTCTCGCGGGACCGGATCTGCACGCCGGCGATCTCGGTGCCGTGGGCGCCGCCTTGCGGTTGCAGGGCGTCGATGTCGTGATTCCACAGGAACTGCGCCCCGCGTGCGGCGGCCAGTCGCGCCAGCGCCTGGGTGAAGACACGCGCATCGCCGGACTCATCGCTGGGCGTGTAGGTGCCGCCATGCACATAGCGTTCGCCGGAGCGCAGCGCCGGCTCGATCGCCAGGACTTCCTCGCGCGACAGCACACGGCGGTCCACGCCGTGGCGGCGCATGATCTCCGCGCCCTCCGCGCCCGCCTGGAAATCGGCCTCGCTGCCGAAGAAGTGCAGGATGCCGCGTTCGACGCGGTTGTATTCAATGCCGGTCTGATCCACCAGCGCGCGCATCGACTCATGGCTGTAGCGACCGAGTCGCACCAGTTGGCCGACATTGCGCTCGAAGGCGGCAGTGGTGCACTGTCCAAGGAAGGACAGGCCCCAGCGCCACTGCGCCGGGTCCATGCGGGGACGGAACAGCAGCGGTGCGTCATCGCGCAGCAGCCACTTGGCCACCTTCAGCGGGGCTCCGGCATTGGCCCACGGCTCACAGAAGCAGACCGAGATCTGCGCACCGTTGGCGAAGCTGGTTTCCAGCGCGGCATCGGGCTGACGGTCGACCACGACCACGTCATGGCCCTGCTCCAGCAAATACCACGCGGTGTGGATGCCGATGATGCCGGCGCCCAGGACGATCACTTTCATACGGAACTCCTCAGCCCAAGGGGCGCAACAGCAACTGCAGGCCCAGCCAGGCCATCACCAGGGCGATCACGGCGTCGATGCTGCGCCAGACCGCCGGACGGCGCAACGGCACCGCCACCGCCGCCGCGCCGAAGCCCAGCAGCGAAAACCACATCCAGGACGCCACCGAGGCGCCGACGGCGAACGCCGTCTGCCCGGCGGCCGGCTGCTGGGCGCCGAGGGTGCCCAGCAACACCACCGTGTCCAGGTAGACATGGGGATTCAGATAAGTCATGGCCAGCGTGCTGCTCAGCACCGCCGTCAGCGAGGCACTGCCCGCCTGCGCCTGCAGGCCGGCCTTGGGCCACAGCGCCCGGCGGGCCGCCGTCAGCGAATACGCCAGCAGGAACAGCGCGCCGCCCCAGCGGAACACCTCCATCAGCAACGGACTGGCGGCAATCAGCCGGCCCAGGCCGAACACGCCCAGCCAGATCAGCAACATGTCCGAGAGGGCACACACCATCACCACCGGCGCCACATGCTGGCGCATCAGCCCCTGCCGCAGCACCAGCGCGTTCTGGGCGCCGATAGCGACGATCAGGCCGGCTCCGGTGAGCCAGCCTTGCATCAATGCGGCGCTGGGGAGGGACATGGCGGCAATGCCTTGGAAGAAGGGAAGGAAGCGAGCGGGCTGCGAAATCTTGGGGGCGAGACCCTTCACGCCGAAAAATTCGGCGGATGCGCGACGGGCGGATTGTCACGAGAGCGGTCGCGCCGATGAAGCGAGATTAATATCTCAGCGAGTACATAAGTGGCGCTTATGGAGATCGGTTGCTCTCGCTTGCGCCTTTTGCATCTTTTCGGCGCTCATTCGCAAGGCGCCCGTCATCAGCCATCAGCCATCAGCCATCAGCCATGACACATGACTTGTTCGAGCCTGGGGTCCGCTCATGAAGGATCTCGACGCCGCGGGCCTGGACTGCCTGGCCGCGCTGGCAGATGAGCGCAGCTTCGAGCGTGCGGCCGAGACCCTGGCGATCACCCAGAGCGCTGTCTCCCAGCGGCTGCGCAGCCTGGAAGCGCAGGTGGGGCAACTCCTGGTGGTCCGGTCCCGCCCGCTGAGGCTGACCGAGCCCGGCAAGCGGCTGCTGCGCTTCGCCCGTCAGTTGCATGCGCTGAGGGCGGAGGTGGTGCGGGAGTTGGGCGTGCGCGGCACCAGTGCCGAGCGGCTGCCGATTGCGGTGAATGCCGACAGCCTGGCCACCTGGGTGCTGCCGGCCCTGGATCCGCTGGTGCAGCGCGGCTTGCGCGAGGGGTTTGGTCTGGAGCTGGTGGTGGACGACCAGGACTTCACCCATGACTGGCTGCGTCAAGGCGAGGTGCTGGGCTGCGTGACCACGGTCAAACAGGCCCTGCGTGGCTGCGTGGCTCAGCCGCTGGGCGTGATGCGCTATCTGGCGGTCGCGAGCCCGGCCTTCATCGCGCAGGCGCTGCCCCACGGGCTGCGGGCCACCGAGGTCTCACAACTGCCGTTCGTGGTCTTCAATCGCAAGGACGATACCCAGCAGCAGTGGGTGCGTCAGGCGCTCGGCCTGCGGGCGGCGCGGCTGAACGCGCGCTATGTCCCCTCCAGCGAAGCCTATGTGCATGCGGTGCGGAGGGGTTGGGGCATCGGCGTGGCGCCGGAGCTGCAGGTGCGCGCCCAACTGGCCAGCGGCGAGCTGGTGGCCCTGCGACCGGAGGTTCAGGTGGAGGTGGCGCTGTATTGGCACCAATGGAAGCTGGGGGCGGAATCCGAGCAGGTCGAACTCGGCGCTGGACCGCCCGCGTTGCTGGACCAGATCGGTCAGGCGCTGGCCGAGGGCGCGCGCACGGCGCTGCAGCCCTGAACCCTTGCCACGCCAAAGCCCGCGCACCTGGGCGCATCCTTCATGGCGGCGATCAGCGGGGCGTGATTCGGTCGAGCCGGGGGATCAACGCTTGACAGCGACCTGGACGCGGTCTTCGCGAGCCTGCGGCAGGGCGGCGGCCAGAGTCGACGCCGTGGGCGCCGGACGGGCGCTGTCCTTCAAGGCGAAGCCAGGACGAAACCGGCTGCGGTCATGGGCATCCTGAACATTGTCGGCCAACCAGGCGGACATCAGCACCACGGTGCCGACGATGCTCCAGGTCAGCGATTTATGAATCAGCGGGGACATGGGCGGTTACGTCTTCTCACGAGATCAGAAGGGCGAGAGCATAGTCACCCTCAAATGCGGGGGGCACCCTCCCGAAGTGGGAGAAGTGGTTATTTCGCCGCACCCGTTGTGGCCCTGCACCAATCTGTGTGTATTTGTGAACGTCTTTTTCCGTCCCACCCAATTTGGGGATTTGCCTGAAGACAAGATGGCTCACACTGTGGCATAGCACGTTTCGCATCACTTGCACTGCGGATCGTCCTTCACAAACCCCGTGCTTTCCCGACGAGGTCCACCATGCGATTCGCTTCCGCCCTGCGCCTTTTCCGCCGCACCAGCTCCGAGGTCCATGAACCGGAGCCTGCCGACATGGGCACCGCCTTCGGCATGGAAGCGAGTTTTGGCGATGCGAACGAGTACGAGGACTTCCGACGCAGCGACTACGGGCTGGAATCACAGTCCGGCTCGCGCACGGCGACCGACTCTCCGCTGTCGTGGATGGCGGCGCGACGCAGCTGACAGCGGACGCCGCGACTGCCGCGCCTTCACCGTCGCACGGTCACCGCAGCGCCGTCACCGCCGCGCTGAGATCCACCCGACACACGGTCGCGGGAGCGCGTGTCTTCATCGTTCCCACGTGATGTCCATCCCCTGACACGGCTGGGATGGAGGGTCGATCCATTGCGCTGGACGTCTGAGACACGCGCATCGTCAACGCCTCGGAACGCGGTCAGCGAATCAGCAGCACCGGCACATCGCAATTCGCCATCACCTTGGTGGCCACCGACCCGAGCACGAGCTTGCCCAAGGCGGTGTGGCCGTGGGAGCCCATCATCAGCAGGTCGTACTTTCCCTTCTGGGCCACCGCGCTCAGGGCCTCGGACGCATGGCCCGTCTTGACGACGTACTTCGCCACGATGCCGTGCTTTTCCATGAAGCTGCGGATCGGCTTGAGCACCTTCTCGGCCTCGTCGGTGTAGTAGCCGGCGACGACGGACTTGTCGAGCACAGCGGCCGCCCGCGGCGGGATGGCCGCGACGACGTGGGCGATGGTGTATTCATGGGCGCCGCCCAGCCACTCGTCGTGCGCGGCCAGATAGGCCAGCATGCGCTTGCTGTAGACGCTGCCATCGACTGCAACCAGGATCTTCATGGGGACTCCTCCAGTGACATGAGCTTGTGCCGACATTGGCTTGAGCCAGTGTGGCACAGCGATCCTGCGCAAAACCGAGTCAGCGCCACCGGATCAGCGGCGCTTGACGAAAGCGCAGTGAGCGCAAGCCCTGGCCCCCGGCCAGTCCGGGCGACCACCCATTCCTGCGAGCCAAGGGTGATGACGCTCGATGCAACGGCCGCCGCCGGTGTTCGCGCCCTCATGCCCCGGTTCGCGCCGACAGGCGACTGGCGAGTCCAACTCGCTGCAAGGCGTCGGCCCGCCGGTGACAATCGACACTGAATTCGCCACCACGGCAGGGCCGCCCCCCTTCCAGCGACAGGCCGTGGTTTGTTCCCTACCGTTCTTCCGCCCTACTGCCACCGTGCGCCTGCAGCTGATTTCCGATCTCCACCTGGAGCGCCAGACCGATTTCACCAGCACCGCCGTTCCGGGCGTGGACCTGCTGGTGCTGGCCGGCGATGTCGGCTCCTACCAAGCCGGTTCGCGGCTGGTGACCGACGATTTTGGGTTGGGCCGTTTCTCGCCGTTGCGGCCAGACGCCGCCTGGTCGCGGGTCTTGTACGTGCCGGGCAACCATGAGTTCGACGGCCTGGAGTACACGCCCACCTATGACCGCCTGCGTCGGACCTGCGAGGAACTGGGCATCGAGTGGCTGGACCGAGAGGTCATCGTCATTGACGGGGTTCGCTTTGTCGGCACCACGCTGTGGAGCGACTTCGATGCGCTGGCGGTCGGCCTGCCGACGCTCACCCAGCAGCTCGCGGCCCGCGACAAGGCCTTCCGCGCGGCCAACTACTACCTGCGCAAATACTCGACCTTGCGCAACGGCCAACCGATGCTGGCGGAGGACCTGCGCGCGTTGGCGCTGGACTGCCAGGACTGGCTGCGACGCACGCTGGAAACGCCCTTCGACGGCAAGACGGCGGTGGTCAGCCATTTCGCGCCCAGCCTGCGCAGCGCCGACCCGCGCTACGGCCTGACACCCGGCACCGCCGGCTTCTGCAATGCGCTGGACGCGATGTTCCCGCTGGCCGACGTGTGGATGCACGGCCATCTGCATTGCCTGAATGATTACGTGGTCGAAACGCCGCAACCCGAGCGCGGCGAAGGCGCCGTCCACCGCTGCCGGGTGGTGGCCAATCCGCTGGGCTACGAAAAGAAGGGCGAGCAGGAAGACTTCCGGCCCGAACTCGTGATCGAGATCTGAGCGCTGCGGAGCATCGGCTCCGCGCCGGGAGGGCCGATACGCGGCGGTACGCGGCGGTACGCGCCGCAGTGTGGCGACGTGATGCGCATTCGGGGACGCCCGGCCTCCCGGCCCGGCCTGGCGCGCGCCCCGCCTCAGACGATCAGGTCGCCCCGTGGCACTGCTTGTACTTCTTGCCGGAGCCGCAGTGGCACGGATCGTTGCGTCCGAGCTTGGGCACGTCCCGGCGCACCTGCTCCACATGGAAACGCTGCGACTCCGTGGCGGCTTGCAGGTCGACGACCGTCAGCACCAGGTCCTCGATGGCGTCGTCGATGTCCTTGAGCGGGTGCTCGCGGTTCATCAGGTCGACGATTTCCTGCTCCTCCGGCGTCTCCACCGGCAGGTGGCGATACAGCCGCGCCAGCAGGGTGTTGACGTTATCGTCGGCCTGCTCGTGCAGGTCGGGGAAGGTCACCGCCGCATATTCGAATCCGCCCACCCACGGCAGCAGCGCCCGGGTGATGGGATCGGTGGGAACGTCCAAGTCGGCCTCGGGCTCTGTCTCCGCTTCTGTCGACACGTCAGCGGCAGGCGCGGTCGCGGAGGCGCTGGCATCCTGCGGGGTTGCCTCGCCAGCGGCGTCCTGGCCCTCATTGGCCGGGTCGCCCTCGCCCTCGCCTTCGGCCTCTGCGTCCAGGTCCAGCACCAGCGGATAGAACCAGCCCTGCTCCAGCATGCTCTGGTTCAGGGACGCATACCGACGCTCCACCAGACCGCGAACCCGGGCTAGCCAGGCGGGATCCACGTCGTCCGGCAGCGGGCGGCCTTCGAAGTCGAAGACCGGCGGCAGCCAATCCTCGATCGGGATCAGGCGGGGCTGGACCAGCACGCCGCAGAGATAGCCGTCCAGCATGGATGCATCCAGGGCCTGGAGCGGTTCGGGCGTGGCGGCGAGAAGGTCGTCGAGTTCGTCGAACTCGGCGTCGGAAAGGTCGTGGGCAATGCTCATGGGGCGCGATTGTCGCCGTTTGGCTCGGCGTTGGGGCTTGGCTTTGAGCGTGGCGCTTGACGTCGGCCCATCAGCAGCCGGCGCGGCGGCACCGACGTTCTGCCCGGACGTGCGCGCTCAGTCGGCGCGCCGGAGCATCGACAGGGCGGCGTCCTCAACGCCATCGGCCGTCGTCGGCGCGACCGCCGCCGCGGGGTTGGCGACCGACGCGATCAATCGCTCCCGCATCCATCGCTGGGCACTGCGATCCTCGTTGCGCAAATGCCAGAGCAGATCCACATGCACCGGCGCCAGGGTCAGCGGCAACGGGCGGTAGATCAGCGATTCCTGATAGCCGGTGGCAGTGATGAAGGATTGCGGCAGGACCGTCAACAGATCCGAATGGGCCACCACCCGGCCGGCGGTGAAGAACTGGTTGACGGTCAGCACGATGCGGCGGCTGCGCTTGAGGGCGGCCAGCGCTTCGTCCACGAACCCATGCGGTCGCCCCGAAAAGCTGACCAGCAAGTGATGGGCTTGGCAGAAGGCGTCCAGCGTCAGTTCCCGGTCTGCCAGCGGATGCCCGCGCCGCATCACGCAGACGTAATAGGAGTCGTACAAGCGCTGCTGTCGGATGGCGGCCATCTGGCCTTGGCCCTTCAGTGCGGCCACCGCCATGGGGAAGTAGCCCAGGGCGAAGTCGGCCTCCCCTTGCTCCAACAGCGCGCGGGGATCCCGCGTGGTCAGTGGCAACACATGGATGTTGGCCAGCGCTCGCATCTGCTCCAGGCCTTGCATCAGCGGCGGGAGGATCAACGCGGCGGTGGCGTCGGCCATCGCGAGGCGGAAGGTGAACTCCTCGGCTTCCGGTTGGTAGTCGCCGGGATCCAGCGCGACCCGCAGCCGGGTGAGTGCGGCGCGAACCTCCGGCCAGAGCCCTTCGGCCCGCGAAGTGGGCTTCATGCCGAAGGCCTGGCGCACGAACAGGTCCTCACCCAGCGCTTCGCGCAGCCGCTTCAGCGCATGGCTGACCGCCGGTTGCGTCATCGCCAGGCGTTCGGCGGCGCGGGTCAGGCTGCGCTCGGCCATCACCGCATCGAACACCTTCAGCAGGTTGAGATCGAGATTCCGAAAGCTCATGGCCGTGTCAGAACGAGCAGTTGTTCACACCAATGGCGCTGATCTCAGCCGGCCTTCCCGGCCAACACGCGCCGCATTCCGTGCGGTAAGTCGCTTCACCGGGCTCAGTGTGTGATGCGGTTCACGGCGGCGGCGCACATCGCGCAACGATATTCACGCCGCTTATACATCTGATTCCGGCTTTTCATTAGCGTCATGTCTAGGGTTAACCCTAGACTTCGTTCCGTCGGTTCTACAAGAGCCACACCACAGTCAAAACAAAGGAAATCGCCATGAGCGTCGCTACTCAAACCTTCGGTCTTCCGCTGAGCCGCACGGTGCGTCGCGGCGGCACGTTTGCCACCATCGGTGCCCGCGTGTGGGCCCGTACCATCAGCAACGTCAAGGCACACCTGGAGGCCTCCCGCATGGCTCGCGCCGAGCGCGAACTGCTGGCCCTGGCCGCTCAGTACGAAGAGAGCATGCCCTCCTTCGCCGCTGAACTGCGTGCTGCCAACGCCCGTCGCAACGGCTGAGAACAGCCGATCGCCGGCTGGTGTCAGCCGGTACCGAGCGCCGTCCAGGCTCGGTGATGTGAGTGCAGGCTCTCAACGCCCGCCCCACGCAACAACAGCCCGCCTTTGGTGGGCTTTGTCTTTTCTGGAACGTCGATGGGGTGGCGGTCGATCGCCATCTCTCGCGTTCCGACAAAAAAAGCCCGGCACATGGCCGGGCTTTTTGCCGTCTGCGGGCCCTGACGTGGACGTCGGGCCCGGTCCGTCAGAGTCCGTCGGACACCCCTCAGCGGGCGCCGGCCAGACGGGCTTCGATCTTCGCCTTGGTGGCGGGCAGCTCGGCGGGCAGCTTGTGGGCGAGTTGGGTGAACAGCTCGTCATGCAGTTTCAGTTCGGCGGCCCAATCGTCATTCGAGATGTGGGTGACCGTGTGGAACTGCTCCGGCGTGAACGCCAGGCCTTGCCAGTTCAGGTCCTCATAGCGCGGGCTGGTGCCGAAGGCGTGTTCGACACCGCTTCCCTGCCCTTCCACCCGCTCCAGCATCCACTTCAGCACGCGCATGTTCTCGCCGTAGCCCGGCCAGACGAACTTGCCATCCGCACCCTTGCGGAACCAGTTGACGCAGAAGATCTTGGGCAGCGTCGCGCCGCTCTGCGCCAGCTTGGCGCCCAGCGCCAGCCAGTGCTGGAAGTAGTCGCTCATGTTGTAGCCCATGAACGGCAGCATCGCGAACGGGTCGCGGCGCACCACGCCCTGTTGGCCGGCTGCGGCGGCGGTGGTCTCGGAGCCCATGGTCGCGGCCATGTAGACGCCTTCGACCCAGTCGCGGGCTTCGGTCACCAGCGGCACTGTCGTGGAGCGACGGCCGCCGAAGATGAAGGCATCGATCGCCACGCCGGCGGGGTTGTCCCACTCGGCATCCAGCGCCGGGTTGTTGGTGGCGGCCACGGTGAAGCGCGCGTTCGGATGCGCGGCCTTCGCGCCAGTCTCCTTGGCGATCGCCGGGGTCCAGTCCTTGCCTTGCCAGTCGATCAGATGGCTGGGGGCGGTGTCGGTCATGCCTTCCCACCAGACATCGCCGTCGTCGGTCAGCGCGACGTTGGTGAAGATGACGTCCCGGTTCAGGCTGGCCATGCAGTTCGGATTGGTCTGGGCGTTGGTGCCCGGCGCCACGCCGAAGTAGCCGGCTTCCGGATTGATCGCATAGAGGCGACCGTCCTTGGCGGGCTTGATCCAGGCGATGTCGTCGCCGATGGTGGTGACCTTCCAGCCGTCGAAGCCCTGGGGCGGGATCAGCATGGCGAAGTTGGTCTTGCCGCAGGCGCTGGGGAAGGCGGCGGCGATGTGGTGCTTCTTACCTTCGGGCGAGGTCACACCCAGGATCAGCATGTGCTCGGCCAGCCAGCCCTGATCGCGACCCATGGTGGACGCGATGCGCAGGGCGAAGCACTTCTTGCCCAGCAGCGCATTGCCGCCGTAGCCGGAGCCGTAGGACCAGATCTCGCGGGTTTGCGGGAAATGGACGATGTACTTGGTCTTGTTGCAAGGCCACTTCACGTCAGCCTGACCAGCCTCCAGCGGCGCACCCACGGTGTGCACGCAGGGCACGAACTCGCCGTCGTCACCCAGCACGTCCAGCACGGCACGGCCCATGCGGGTCATGATGCGCATGTTCACCGCGACATAGGGGCTGTCCGACAACTCCACCCCGATGTGCGCAATCGGCGAGCCGATCGGTCCCATCGAGAACGGCACCACATACAGCGTGCGGCCGCGCATGCTGCCCTTGAAGAGGGCCTTCTCGCCGGTCTGGAGCAGCTCACGCATCTCTGCGGGGTCCATCCAGTTGTTGGTCGGACCGGCGTCGGCCTTGTCGGGCGAGCAGATGAAGGTGCGGTCTTCCACGCGGGCCACGTCGCTCGGATCGCTCCAGGCGAGGTAGCTGTTGGGGCGCTTGGCGGGGTTGAGCTTCTGGAAGGTGCCGGCGTCGACCAGTTGCTGGCAGAGCCGGTCGTATTCGTCCTGGCTGCCGTCGCACCAATAGACATCGCGCGCTTCGGTCAGGGCGGCGATCTCGGCCACCCAGGCCACCAGGCGCTGGTGTTTCACATAAGCGGGCACGTTCAGACGCAGCCCCTCCATCACGGGTCGGTTCATGGTGGTTTCCAATCTAAGGATATGAAAGCGGAATTGGGTCAGCGCCGCTGCGGCACCCCTGAACGTCGGCAACTGCCTGTTTTCAGAGGGGAATCCGCGAAGCTGACCCAATGCCGCACACCAAAGTGAACGTGCCGGAACGTGGGGGTCCGATGTAATCATGCCGTAACTCGGCACGATGTTGGGGGGTTATGCGTTTGAGGAATAACCTGATGCGTGGGGCGGTGGTGATGGATGGGGCTGCTGAATTCGGTGGCGGCTTGGGGGTCGACAGCGTCAACTTGGCTCTCAAGCAACCACGCTTGCCTGCGCCTTGGCGGAGCTAGCTCCGCCTTGCCAGGGCTACGTGGCTGCTTCGCCCTTCTTTTTCTTCATGGACGCCGGCGCATTCATCGACCTGTCAGCCGCACCGACCGAAGCGATGCAAGAGCTGCTATTTACTGTGGATGTAGAGTTCCTCCGCAGTCGCAACGACCCGGCTATGCCCGCGGGGCTCCAACACCGGTTTCACCCTTTTCTGCAGCGGACGGCGTCGGTGCCCGCTGAGGACACACATGAGGCCATATGGACAGCGATATCGACCGCCTTACGCAGTGGATGTTGCACAGTGCGAAAGAGATCAATCGCCTGCATGCTCGCCTTCACGAGACCTTTGTTCGCCGAGATACAGACGAAAGGTTTCGCGAGGAATGGAAGGCTGCGTGCGCCGAATTTCATGCGCGTTACAACGACCTGGCCTTCCCGGGCGGCTACGAAGTCGCATTTCAGCGGATAGTCGCGGGAGACAGCGATGCAATTGAGGCCGCTTTATGCTTTCTTGAATGTCGCCCGTACTTTGTCCGCTCGGGCTACATGTTCAAGAAGCTTCTTCGGAAGGCAAGACAAGCGCCTCTCACCACTGACCAAGCCCTGCGCTTGGCGGTGGTTCAATATCGGCAAGATGAATGGCGGGTACTTCGTCGCGCCAGGAATTCAGCGCAGACCTTTTCTGCAGCGGACGGCTCCCCTGCCGCTGCGTTTGCACATTAGCCGGCACATGGAGCCGTATGCAACGTTTCAATTGGCTTCTATTCGGGTTCCTTTCACTTCAGCCGCTTGCGCTTGCCGCCGCGGAAAGTCAGTGCTACGGAACAGTCAGCAAGGGTCGATTGGACGGTGGGGTCAAGCTTCCCGTTCAAGGCCCCAATTTCACGGCCTACAGCACATTGAGCGCAACGGCAGGCCGAACACACGTCCACTCGAAAGTGGCGGAGATCATCGTCTCAGCGTATGCCGCGCTGGCTAAAGACAAGCCCGCCAACACCTATGTCTACGGAGAAACTGGCTGGTCATCGGGCGGTCGCATTCGGCCGCATCGAACCCATCAGAACGGTCTCTCCGTCGATTTCTTCGTGCCAGTTCGAAACGCAGCAGGAAAGCCAGTGCCGCTACCGACCAGCGTCACCAACAAGCTTGGCTATGACATTGAATTCAACGCCACCGCAAGGTATGGGGAATACACCATCGACTTCGAGGCTCTGGCGGAGCATCTCTATCAGCTGCAGGTTGCGGCAAAGGCCCATGGCGCGGGCATCGCGCTGGTCATCTTCGATACGGCGTTCTTACCAAAGCTGTTTGCAACGGCGCGAGGCCCGAGCCTTCAAAGTGATTTGCCGTTCATGAAAGGCAAGCCGTGGGTTCGCCACGACGAGCATTACCACGTCGATTTCCGCGTCCCGTGCAAGAGGGATGCCGGGTAATCCGTCCAGCGAGCGCACTCGCCCCGGCAAGCTCGCCAGATCCTTCCATTTCAAACGTCAAGCCGAAGAGCATAAATGGACGAAGTACCGATGAATCCAAAAGTTCGACTGAAATCATTCAATGGCACGCTCACGATGCCAAACGGCTGTAAGCCGACCGAAAACTACTGGATGCTCATCGGCCAAGTCGGGGCGGTGATGTCGTCGGCGAATTTGCAGCGACGAGTGCTAGTTCAATTTGACAACCCGGCTGCATTGCTGGGTTTGCATTGCCACAACGAAATACCCAATAGTCTCCTCATTCGTGAATCCGACCTGGAACCGGTGAATTGACGACGAGCAAGAGGAGCACCGTTTAGCAATTCGTTCCAAGGTTCGACGCAACGCGAATTGGACTCAGCGTTGAATGTCGAGCGACTCGGAGCTTGTCAGCTCCCGCTGGAACGCGGGACCCGTCACAACGGCCATTGCCGGTCGGCGCTTCGTCCATTCGCCAAAGATACGCCCGCGGCGCCGATGTAAAGCCTTGACGCCCGCGTCGCGACAGCCCTCACGCACCCGGACGCCACTCCCAATTCACATCCAGCACCGCCTTGGTTTTCTGATGCCTGGGCACGTCCTTTGGCTGGAGACGAGTCCCCCCAAGGAAGAGCGTGCCGCCCACGGACATCTTCCTAGGCAGCGACTGGATGGGCGTGTCGGCCAGCACAAGGCTGCCATTCACCGCCAAGCCTTCTGGCAAACGCGCCATCGCGCTGCCGGTCAGCACCAGATCCTGAAGCTCGGTCATCGACGCGGGCAGTTCCCGCACCGGCGCGTTGAGGGCGAACAGGCTGCCGGACAGCGTGGTGCCTGGCGGGATCTCGCGAATGGCGGTGTCGCTGATGTTCAGCGAGCCCAGGCGCAGGTTGTCCGGCAGCGTCTCCACCTTGGATCCATCGACATAGAGGTCGCCAAACATCGGCAGCGACTTGGGCAAGTGGCGGATCGGCGTACCCCCCACGTCCAGGCTTTCGCCGACCGAGAGCGTTCGGGGCAATTCGTCGATGGCGCAATTCCGGATGACCAGGGCGCTGCCGACCGACAGCGGGTCCGGCAGCCGCGTGACGGCCGTGTCGCGGATATCCAGGGATCCGGACAGACTCAGCGCGGCGGGCAGGCGCTCCAGCTTGCTCCCGCCGGCGACGATGCTGCGCGCCACGCGCAGATCCGCCGGCAGCTCACGGAACGCGCAGTCCCCGATGGACAGCGCGCCGCCCACCACCAATCCCCGGGGCAGCTCGGCGCTGGTCATTCCACTGTTGGTGAGGATCAGGTCGCCGCTCACCTCCAAGTGGTCCGGCAGCACCAAGTCCGGGCAACTCTCGACCAACAGGTCTCCCATCACCATCAGTGGAGAAGGCAGTTCGCGCAGGGTGCTGCTGTGCAGATGAAGCGAGGCCTCGATGCGCCGAACCGTCATCGGAAAGGCGTCAATCCCAACGAGAGAGATGGAGTCCTGCGAATGAAGCACCACGCCCTCGGGAGAGTCGCTGGCGCGAAGCTCAAGGTCCCCGATCTGAATCGTTCGTTGCATAGTCGACTGATGTCTCGACGGAAGCGAGCGTGGCGCCGAAATGGCGCCACTTGATCGTTCCACCCGCGCATTTTGCAAGCTTCCGCGTGACTCACACTGGCTGAATCGGTCTGCGACGGCTATCGGTGCAGCAAGCCGACCGCCCGCTCCCGACGCAAGACAGCCATTGCGTCAGCCGGCTGCCCCACGCGCATCTCCGGCGGGCCCGGGTCAGGGGTCAGGGGTCAGGGGTCAGGGGTCAGGGGTCAGGGAGAGGTTCCACCCCCCCCGCGAACCCAATGCAAGCCGGCTCCCCTTCCGCCAGCAGCGCCGCCGCAACCCGCACCCGCCTCGGCGGCCCGTCCGGCGTCCCAACCTCCAGCACCACCCCGGTCACCATCCCCACCCGTCTCACCTCATCCACCATCGCCGCCCACGCGCCCTGCGTGTCGACCATCAGCTCCGGCAGCAAGCGCCGCCGCAGCAGCGACTCGTCCGCCACACCGGTCAGCCGCAGAAACGCGGGATTGGCCATCAGCACGCCGCCGTCCGCATCGGTAATCACCAGCGCGTCTGCCGTCGTCTCCACCACCTCCGCCATGCGCGACAGCGCCAGCACCTCATCCACGCCTCCATCTCCGGGCGCGCCGCCCAGCTCCTTGCGCAGGCGCAGCATCAGCTGCCGTCGGCCATCGACCGTCAGCGGCGCCGCCGCCATGTCCAGCCGTCCTGAAGGTCCCGTTCCACATCCCCGCCGATTCACGGCGCGGCCGCTGCTGCGCGTGGCCACCAACAGCTCCAGCACCGACCCCAGCAGGCTGACCGGCAGGCTGTCGGTCAACGGCTGATGCAGCAGATCCTCCAGCCGACGCCCCAGCAGCTCGGCACTCGCGGCATTCGCCTGCAGCACCACCAGACTGCCGGCATCCAGCACCAGTACCGCATCATGCGCAACTTGATAAAGACGCTGGGATCGGCTCTGCACCAGGCGGTAGCGCCAGTAGTGGCGCTCCATCTCCTGCTGCACCTCGACGAATCGCTGCTGCAACGCCGCCACCGCGCGCAGGTCCCGGCCCACGGCCAGCACCGGACCATGCGATCCCAGGCGAATGGCCGACCAGGCCAGCGGCAGATCGGCCTGACCCGGCACCGGATGCATCAGCTCCCGCCCGAGCGTCGTCGCGCCGCACAGCGTCACCTCCTGCAGCAGCGATAGCACCTTGACCTGACTGCCCGGACTCACCGTGTCGATCCATCGGCGACCCACCCATTGATCGCATCCCGCGATCGGGCCCAGCGCGCCTTCGGCCACCTCGGCAATGACGCCGTGGCCGTCCACCACCAAGGCCATGTCGCCAACCACACGCGCCATGGTGATCGCCAGCTCGTGCGCCAACGACGCGAGTGCGCTGAGGTCGGGTTCGGGGGGCGTGGGCACCGTCGGGGCTCCCGATCGATGGGGTGACAGGCCGGTGCGGCGCAGGGCCGCATCGGAGCCCGTTGCGATCAAGGATGCGCAACGCTCTGGGGTCGTCGCTGCCCCGACGGGCACCGCGCGATCAACCTCTCCTCACGGACCTCGCTTCACGCCAGCCGACGTCCACCGCGCCTGTGCCGTGCCCTTTTTTCTCTCCGGCCCGCTGTGGGCCTGGTCGGATCTCACCCGATCAACCGGGCGCTCCTGGCTTGGCAGCACCCTCGGGCGTCAACGCGCGCAGCATGTTCAGCTCCTCGCTCGACACCACCGCCGCGCCGGACGCCGCAGCAGGTGGCGCCGCGGGCAAGGGTGACTTCATCTGCAGCTCGGGATGGAACTTCGCCATCTCCGCGCCATACAGCGGCTTGTGTGCGCCCTGGTGGCAGGTGGCGCAGTTGACCTTGGCCACATCCCCCATCGGCCCCAGTCGATTCGACGGGAAGGTATGGGTCAGCGGCACCAGGAACTCCAGGTTCAGCGCCCGTGTCATGCGGATGCCGTGCCAGGCCGTCACCCGCGGCGGCGAGCTGTTCTCCCACGATCCCAGCGACCGGGTGTTGTGGCACTGCGTGCAGTTGACCCCCAGCGACTTGGACATGTGCATCATCAGCCCGTAGGTCCATTCCGTCTGCTTGATCGACTGCCGATTGCCCGATGGCAGCGCGTCGGTGCCCGCCACCCGGATGTTCTCGCTGCCCAGCAGGAAGGGCGTGAACGGATCGTTGGGCAGCGACGCCAGTCCGACGCTGACCGCCGGCGCATTCTGGTCCGCCCGCTCGCCCGCCAGGCCATGAGCGCTCTTGGGCATCAGCGGCTGGAACCACACTTCCTTGGGCACCGGCTCGCCGCGATGGCAGGTGTAGCAGGTGACGCCGGTCTTGCCGACGTGACGCTGCCAGTCGGTGTTGATGGTCTGGGTCATCGTCAGCATGCGGCGCGCCACCAGCTTCGGATAGAGCGAGTCGTCCGCAAAGTTCTGCACGTTGTGGCAGTGCACACAGCCCTGCTTGGGTGAAACCCAGGCCGTCATGGCCACCATCGTGCGGTTGAACTCGCCCACGCTCAAGTGCCCCAGCACCTTGACGTTCTGATAGACCTGGCCGGCCTTGGGACCATCCGGTGAGGCCGCTTCCAGCGGCGCCGGCGCCTCATTGGCAGGCGCCTGCTCGGCCAGGGTGCGCGGGTTGTAGACCTGCTCCATGCCGGTGCCGCGATAGCCGCGCTGAACGGTCTCGATCGGAGGCCGTTCGCAGCCCGCGAGCAGACCAAGAAGAAGGACCAGGGCCAGCGTGCTGGCCTGCTGAAAGGCTTGGATCTGCTTCATGGTCATTCCCCCGGTCGGGTTGGCGCGCTCATCACCGCCATCTGCGGCATCGAGGCGGCCATGCCGTACTGCATGGCGATGTAGGCGCCGCTCTCACACAGGCCCGTCCACAGGCCTGACCACAACTGACGTGTCCAGCCGGACCGCCGCCCGCGGCTCATGGCTGGCTCCCGGGAACAAGCAGCGACGGATCCGCCACCGGCGGGAACATCGCCGGATACAGCGGCGCGATGCCGTGCTTGACGCCCCACAGGTACCAGTTGTCCACCACGGTGCCGGTCAGCAGGATGCCGATACCCCCGGTCAGCGGGCACAGCACCGCGAACCACCAGGCCCAGCGGTGGATGGATTCCATCGTGGCATTGAAGCCCATGGTCCAGCGCCAGAAGAGCGCCGCCCGCTCGCTGGCGGTGCCGCGGTCGGTGATCTGCTCGATCTCCCGCTCGCCGCCGAACCGGCTCACCGCGAGGATCGTGGCGCCGTGCATCGCAAACAGCAAGGTGCTGCCGTAGAGGAAGGCAATGCTCAGCATGTGGAACGGGTTGTAGAACAGGTTCCCATACCGCAGCGAGAAGGCCGCCGTCCAATCCAGATGGGGAAAGATGCCGAACGGCACCGCCTCCCCCCAGCTGCCCATCAGCACCGGCCGGATGAAGCCCAGCACCAGGTACAGCCAGATGGCTGCCGCAAACGCCCAGGCCACATGGGTGCCCATGCCCAGCTTGCGGGCCCGGCGATACATGCGCACCCACCACAGCAGGATGGAGGCGGTCAGGAAGAAGCCGGCCATCAACCACCAGCCGCCCTGCTTGAGTGGCGGCAGGTGCAGGCCATAGCCCGGCGGCGGCGGCTCCAGCGCCAGCCAGGGCAGTTGCCGCACGAACTGCACCGGATCCCAGCCCACCGAGGCCCACATGTTGAGCCCGATGATCTCGATCGCAATGAAGCCGCAGAACAGCGACAACACGCCCAGCCAGCCGAGATAGATCGGCCCCAGTTGCGCATCGCCGAGGCGGCCCAGCAGATGCACATGGGCGCCGCTTCCGCTGCGCTGGTACTCGTCGCGTCCGAGCGGAATGCCGGGATAGGACGGCGCCGTCACCTGCACGCTGGTGAAGAGGTTCTGATACTCAGCCATGACAGGGCTCCTCTGACGCTCGCACAGCCGGCGAGGCTTGACGACATGGATCCAGCGGCCGACGTGGCGCCGGCCGGGCCGGTTCACGGGCGGTGCCACCTGGTGGGAGCCGGCGACGCCGGCAGGGGGTGGACATGCGCATGTCTTTACTTCCAGACCGGCAGGTTGAGCCACCAGCTCCACCATTCCGGCCAGCCACGTGTCCAGAACGGCCCGCTGATGACGATGCACACCGCGCTCCAGAAACCGGCCGACAGCGCCAGGAACAGGCCCAGGCGATGGATACCCAGCGTGCCGATCGAATACCCGATGGCATCGCGGAAGAAGGTGTTCTCATGCTCGGCGGTCTTGACCACCTCGCCGGGCGCGGGATTGGTGGCCGACAGGATCAGCGCCCCGTGCAGACTCAGCGCGAAGGTGGTGGCAAAGAAGAAGCTCACCGCCAGCATGTGCGCCGGGTTGTAGTGGAAGTGCAGGTACTGATAGCCGGTGTTGGACACCCAGTCCAGGTGGCTGATGATCCCGTAGGGAAAGCCGTGCCCCCAGGCACCCATCAGCAACGGCCGGATCACCACCAGCGTCACATACGCCAGGATGGCGACCGCAAAGGCAAAGGGCACGTGATAGCCCATGCCCAGCTTGCGGCAGATCTCCACCTCCCGCAGCGCCCACGAGACAAACGACCCGGTGGCACAGACCGTGATGAGCTGCCACAGGCCGCCTTCCATCAACGGGGCCATGCCCAGACCATATTTGAGGTCCGGGGGCGCGATGTTGATCTGCCAGAGGTTCCAGGTCCCTCCCTGGGACGCGCCCCAGACGATCAACAAGATGCCGACCAGCGAGAAGAACGCGGTCGTCACTCCAAAGAATCCGACATAGAAGGGACCGACCCAGAAGTCGAACAGGTCGCCTCCCAGCAGGGTTCCGCCGCGTACGCGGTACTTCCGTTCGAAGTTCAGCATGGCCATGATTGCCACCTCTGGTAGAGGGTGTCCCGCGGTATGCAGGGCCCTGGGCAGTCCCGGTACGGTGCGGGGTTGGGCCCCGCACCGTGTCTTGCGCGAACGCGAGAACTACTTCGGCGCCGGCACCGGTGCCGGCATGGCCGAGTTCTGAACCACCGGTCGGGTGTTCGGACCATCGAGCCAGTTGTACTTGTTGGTACTGAGCAGCACGAAGTGAATCACCAGTGCCAATACGAACAAGAAGGCGAACAACGCGACCAGCGCTCGGCGCGGGTCGAATAACAACCAGATCTTCCACATGCTTGAATCTCCTAGTTGAGGTGCGACATGAAGGTGTAGACCCCCGAACGCACACCCTTGATCAGTGATTTCTCACCCTCCGCCCCTGGCAACCACGCGCGCCACTCAAGGAACAGCATTTGCGCAGCGAGCGCAATCAAGAGCACGAAGATGAAACTCACGAGGAACACGGCCTCGTCAGTCCGGGTGTCCTGCGCGGCATGACTGCTGGCAGGAACGGTCGTGATCTGCGCCATGGCGGACCTCTCTTTCAATGCAAAGTCACAAGGGGCTCAAAGCCAGGGACGCCACATCCACACCAGCACATGGGCCACGATGGCAACCGCCGTGTAGCCAATGAAGCTGGTCATGAAGATGCCGTGGAACTCCCGGGCCTCACCTTCAGTCAGCCCGGACAATGAGCCTGATCTGTTATCAGCCATATCCATCACTCCTCAATTCGGCCTTGGGGACCCCGTGCACCACTGGCTTGCGGCGCAGTGACGAAGGTTCCTTGCGGCCCCAGCACCGCGCAGCTCCCGCGCGGCAGGGACTTCCAGGGCAGCAGGCCCTCGGCAAGGCTTGTGTTCATGCGACCGCTCCGATCGCGGCGGCCGCCAGCTGGCGGGCCTGCCGCTCCAGGTCGTCCACCGTCACCTCGGCCGCCTGGCGGGCGCGGGCTGCGGCCTCCGCCTGATCGCGCAGCCGCTTGGCCGCGGAGATGCGCACCAGCAGCGGCTGGGCCTCCAGCAGTTCGTCCAGCGCAGCGCGGGCGGCGTCGTTCCAGGGCAGCTCGGCCAGGGCGCGGGCGGGGGTGGGGTCGACGCGGTCCAGCTCCGTGCCCAGGGGCAGGATGTGGAAGAGCGCATCAAACAGCGCGTTGCAGAATTCCTGCACCAGATAGGTCGCGCCGGCATAGCCCATGAACGGCGTGCCGGTGGCTCGGCGCACGATCGCTCCGGGGAAGGACGCCGCAATGAAGACCGGCTTCATCGGCCCGGCCGTGGCGGCCTCGGCCAGATACATCCGCTCATTGAAGCTGCCATACAGCACCAGCGGCGGCTTCTCATGGATCAGCGTACGGATGGCGGCGTTGTCGGTCTTCTCTCCGGGCTTGCGAGCCACGGCAAAGTGACAGGGCAGACCCAGTTCGTCTTCCAGGAAATGCCGCACGCCGCGCGCATAGGTTTCGCTGGCGACGATGCCGAAGCTGGCCGTGGCGAAGAAGTCCTGGGTGACGGACCGCCAGAGGTCCCACAGCGGCTTGATGGTGGTGTGCTTCTCGCGGTCGATGAAGGGCTCGGGATCCAGATGCAGCAACCGACCGAGTTCCCGCAGGAAGGCGGTGGTGCTGTGCAGGCCGATCGGCGCCTGCAGCCAGGGACGGTCCAGCGTCTCGCACAACAGTTGGCCGAACTCGCGGTAGAGGCAGATGTTGACGTCGGCGTCGGCCAGCCGGGGCACGTCGACCAGATGGCTGCCCAGCGGAAAGGTCAGGTTGACCTCGGCACCGAGGCCCTCCACCAGGCGGCGGATCTCATGCAGGTCGCTGGCGCTGTTGAACTGGCCGTAGCACGGGCCGATCAGGTTCACCCGCGGCTTCTCGCCGGCCGGGCGTTGCTCGAAGGGCGTGCGCGCGGGCACCTTTCTCGGGCCGTGTTCGGCCCAGAGCCAGAACATGGCGCGATTGGCACATTGCCATTGGTCCTCGTCGATGGTGCGCGGCAGGAACCGCGCAATCGTTGTGCCCTCGGGCGTGACGCCGCCGCCGATCATCTCCGCGATCGAGCCGGTGACGACCACGCTGGGCAGATCCGGGTCCAACGCGGCATGGGCGCGTCGCATGTTGCCCTCGGTGCCTTCGCGGCCCAGCTGTTCCTCGGCCAGGCCCGTCACGACGATGGGCAGCTCATGCGGCGGCAACGCATCGGTGTAGTGCAGCACCGAGGTCACCGGCAGGTTCTCGCAACCCACCGGTCCGTCGATGATGACCTGCAGTCCCTTGATGGCGGTGAACACATACACGGCGCCCCAATAGCCGCCGGCCCGATCGTGGTCGATGACGAAGTTCACAGCATCTGCTCCGACTGCCGACGCTTCATCAGCTTGATGACCTGCCGCCGGGTTTCCTGGCGGAACTCCGGATGCAGCGTCGGGGTGTCGCTCCAGACGCCGGCCTTGTCGCCCGCGCCGGCATCACCGAAGAAGTCCCGCATCGCGTCGAAACGGGCCTGGTTGGCAATGGCGCCGTTGATGACCTGGGCCAGCGAACCGGCACCGGCCGGTCCCATCAACGGACGGGCAGAAATCAGGTTGGTGAAATAAAGCGACGGCAGGCCACGCTGCTTGCAGGCCTGCACCAGCGGCGTGGTGCCGATGGCCAGCTGCGGGCGATGGCGTTGCACCGCGGCCAGGTCCTGTTCCAGCGAGGCCCGGTACTGCACCTCGCAACCGCGCGCCTCCAGCCACACCCGATCCGGTTCGGACCACGGCGTGCGCGGGCAGGCCGTGCCGACATACGGCACGGTGGCACCGCTTTCGATCAACAGCCGGGCCACCAGCAGTTCAGAGCCCTCATAACCGCTGACCGTGACCTTGGCCGTGGTGGATGAGCGCGCCAGCGCGCCGCGGATGGCCGGCAGCACCGCCGCAATCGCGGCCTCGATCTGGGCGCTGGGCACTTCGGCCGCTTCGCCCACGGCGCGCAACCAGGCCTCGGTGCCCTCGGCTCCGACGGGCGCCGAGGCCACCACCGGCCGACCGGCCGCCTGCAGCTCCCTCACGCAAGCGGTATAGAACGGATGGGTGGCGGCCACCACCGAGCAGTCCAACGCGGCATACAGCTCGCGCCATTCGCGGGTGGGCACGGTCGGTCCGACCTTGAGGCCCATCGGCGCCAGCATGGCCCCGATGACCATCGGGTCGGCCGGGAACAGTTCACCCAGCAGGCTCACCGTCCGGGCCGCATCCAGGCCCTGCTCGCGCCAGCCCTTGGGCGCGGCCACCGGGCCGGCCTCGGCTTCGCTGCGCGCGCGCTGCAGCATGGCGCCGGCGAGCACGTCCTTGGCCTCCGCATGGGTGGGCACGCCGAAGCCCGGCACATCGACACCGATGATCCGCACGCCGTTGATCACCTTCGGCAGCAGTTGCAAGGGCACGCCGCTGGCGGTCGGTACGCACAGGTTGATGACGACCAACGCGTCCAGATGGGTCGGATCCGCCTGCGCATGCACCGCCTCGCGGATGTCTTCGAACAGCTTGCCGGTCACCAGGCTTTCGCTGTTGAACGGCACATAACCGACGCTGCGCTTAGCGCCGTAGAAGTGGGAGGTGAAGGTCAGGCCGTACACGCAGCAGGCCGAGCCGCTCAGGATGGTGGCGGTACGGCGCATCCGCAGGCCCACACGCAGCGCGCCGAAGGCCGGGCACATGCTCTGCGGCTGGTCATGCGGGCCGGTGTGGTCGGTGGGATAGTCGGCCGCATAGCGCGCCAGCGTCTCCCGCGTGGCGGCGCTCTCGGCCTGGGCGCGTTCGACAGTGGCGTGGCATGAGCTCATGGGGTTCTTTCAGGCGTCAGGCGGCGTCGTAGACGACTTCGAGCGTGGGCTTGTGGATCTCGGTGCGGCCCACCATGTCGAACAGCGTGGCCGGCTCCATCTGGAAGTCACGTCCCGTGACTTCGGCCGAGAACAGCCCCAGCAGTTCGTCCTGCGTCTGCGGCTTGGGCCGCACCGGCGGCGCCTGCGCCACATTGGCGGCCAGTTCCGCAAACAGCGGCCCCCACTCGCCCTCGGGCTTGCCGATGATTTCGTAGCTGGCGCTCTTGCGGCGGATGTCGTCATGCGCCGGAATCGCCGCCAGCACCGGGATGCCGGCATGCCGGGCGAAGGCAGCGGCCTCGCCGGTGCCATCGTCCTTGTTGATCACCATGCCGGCCACGCCCACATTGCCGCCCAGCTTGCGGAAGTACTCCACCGCGCTGCAGACGTTGTTGGCCACGTACAGGCTCTGCAGGTCGTTGCTGCCGACGACGATCACCTTCTGGCACATGTCGCGTGCAATCGGCAGGCCGAAGCCACCGCACACCACATCGCCCAGGAAGTCCAGCAGCACATAGTCGAAGCCCCAGTCGTGGAAGCCGAGCTTCTCCAGGGTCTCGAAGCCGTGGATGATGCCGCGCCCGCCGCAGCCGCGGCCGACCTCCGGCCCGCCCAGCTCCATCGCATAGACACCGTCGCGCTTGAAGCAGACATCGCCGATGGCAACCGCCTCACCCGCGAGCTTCTTGCGGCTGCTGGTCTCGATGATGGTGGGACAGGCCTTGCCGCCGAACAGCAGGCTGGTGGTGTCGCTCTTGGGATCGCAGCCGATCAGCAGCACCTTCTTGCCCTGCTGGGCCATCATGTAGCTGAGGTTGGCCAGGGTGAAGCTCTTGCCGATGCCGCCCTTGCCGTAGATCGCGATGATCTGCGTGGTCTTGGTGACCGGTCCGGTGGCGGGCGCATCGGGTTCGATGGCCGCCTCCTCACGCAGGGTCTGGGTGCGGGGCTGGAAATGCACCGGCGCTTCCGCCGGAATCGTCGAGGTGCTCATGGCGCCCTCCGGTTGAGGGCAGAGATCGACCGATTCCCTGCCATTCGCGCAGGGAGGCGGACCGGTTGGCGGACCGACACAGGGTGTCTCATGCGTGGTGTCTCCAGTCCAGGACCATCTTCAGGCAGCCGGCATCACCGAAGGCCTGCGCATAGGCGGCCCCCGCCTGTTCGGCCGGTTCGGTGTGGGTCAGCAGCCCGTCCAGCGACAGACGTCCGGCATGCAGCAGCGCATTCACGGCCAGCATGTCGGGGCGCTTCCATTCGGCGGCCACCCGGATGCGGGCTTCACGCATGAAGGCCGGCGCAAAGTTCAGCGACAGCGGCTTGGCATAGAAACCGGCCAGCACAACCTCGCCACCGAAGGCCAGGCGTCCGATCAGGCTGTCCAGCAGGCTGGCATCGCCGCTGACGTCGTAGATGGCGCGGTAGTCGCGGCGCGGATCGTCCTGCGGATGCATCACGCGGTAGCCCACCGCGCCGTCCTGCCGCAGCGGGTTGGTCTCCCAGACGGTGAAGTCCGTCAGACCGGCCGCGACATTCATGCGCGCCAGCAGACGGCCCAGCACGCCGTGGCCCACGATCAGGTCCGGCGGGGTGTGGGGCTGGCCCTGACCACCGCCGGCCACGCTGTGATAGGCCGTCGCCGCGAGGGCCAGCAGCACCGCTTGTTCGCCCAGCTTGTCATCCACCGGCACCGCCTTGGCGCCCGGCACCACCAACCGCGAGGCGGAAGCCCCGAACAGGCCGCGCACCTCGCCGAAGCAGCGGGCGCCCGGCACGAACACGCGCTGACCCACCCAGTTGTTGCTGCCGGCGCCCACCGCCATCACACGGCCGACCGCCTCATAGCCCGGGACCAGCGGATAACCCATGCCCGGGAACATCGGCATGGTGCCGTCCCAGATCAGGCGCTCGGTGCCGGTGCTGATGCCGCTGAACTCGACCTCGACCACCACATCCCCATCCTGCAGCGCCGGCAGCCGCAGCGGCGCCAGGCTCAGACGCTGCGGCTGTTCGATGACGACGGCGAGCGTGTTCATGAGCGGCCCTTGGATGGGGTGAAACCGACCGGTGAGGTGGGGGTGTCCATGTGAGTCATCCTACGCTTACACCAACAAACGTCAACCTACATTTACATTCGACGTGTCAGGCGTTTTTGCCAGGAGCGCACTGGCCTGCAGCGGCAAGGCGGTGGGCAGGCGCCGCACGCGCGCGAATCCCGCCTCGGCCAGCAGCTCGCGCAGCCGTTGCTCGCTGCGTGGCTCACCGCGACCCATGGCCAACAGGTAGACCCCGAAATAGGTGTCACCCATGCGCTCCGCGCCGGGTGTTCCGGCCAACGGCTCGGCCAGCAACAGGCTGCCGCCCGGCACCAGCGCCTGGCGGACGGCTCTGAGCAGGCGCAGCACGCGGGCGTCATCGTGGTCGTGCACCACGCGCAGCAGGGTCACCAGGTCGGCGCCGACCGGCAACGGGTCATGCAGAAAATCGCCCCCCACGGCGGTGCAGCGGTCGGACAGTCCCGCCTGCTCGAAGCGCTGGTGAGCCGCGGCCGCGACGCCGGGGAGATCGAACACCTGCACCTGCAGACCGGGCGCCGATTGCGCCGCGCGGCAGGCGAACGCCCCGTTGCCGCCGCCCACATCGAGCAGCCGGCGATGTCGCCTCAGGGGATAGGCGCCGAGCACCTGATCGGCCACCAGCGGCTGAGACGCGGCCATCAGATCGGAATAGGCCTTCAATCGCTCGGCGGGCAGCGTCTGCGGCGCATCGGTCCCGGCGTAGGGCCAGTACGCGGCCAGGCCGGCGTCCCGCGTCGTGCCACGCAACAGCGCCAGCGGCTCGGCGAGGTCACGGTAGAGGGCCGCGTGATGCTCGATCATCGCGGCCAGTCCGGCATCCCCGGCCAGCGGCGCGCCCAGTGGGCCCAGGCCATAGCGGTCGTGCGGTCGGTGCTCCAGCAGCTTCAGGGCGACGGCGGCGCGCAGCAGCCGCTCGGTCGACATCAGCGGCAGTTGCCAGCGCCCGGCCAACGCCGACGCGCTCTGCGGCCCTTCGTCCAGCAGGAGTTCGAACAGCCGCAATTGCACGCAGGCCAGCAGCACCTGCGAATAGACAAACCCGGCCACCAGGTCGAAGACGCCGGCCGCGCGGCGGCGCGCCAGCCAGCGGGTCAGCGGAAAGGCCTGGGCCCAACGCCTGAAGGCAGCGCTGGCCAGCAGGCGGTCGCGCCAGGCCAGCGGGCCGTCCAGCCAGTGGGTGACGGGCGCCGCGGAACCCGGTGGGGCGTCGACGCGCGCCATGCGGGGCTCGCTCAGGCCGCCGCCGCGACCTGGGCGCACAGGTGCTGCGGCACCAGGCGGTCGGCTTCACGGCGGATCAGTTGGCGGAACTGCGCCGCACCCGGACAGGCCGGTACCGTCAGCAGCGTGGCCTGAACCAGACGCTGGAATTCCGCCATCGCGCCGTCCAGGCCCAGGGCGCGGGCATAGCTGGGGCGGTCCCGCGCCACATCCTGCCCACCCGGTTTGCCCAGGGCCTGAGCATCCAGCATCACGTCGCGAATGTCGTCCGCCACCTGATAGGTCTGACCGAGTCGCTCGCCCAAGGCGCGCCACGGCTCGCCATCGGCACCAGCCGCCTGCGCACCGGCCATGGTGGCCGCTGCAAACAACGCGCCGGTCTTGGCCTGCTGGTACTCCGCCAGCGACAGCTGCGGCTCGCACTCCCAGGCCTGGCCGGCGACGATGCCCATCGGCATGCCCACGCCCTGGGTGATGGCGCGCAGCAGCACCGGCAGCCGTGAGAGATGTCGCCGGGCGGCCGGCCCCAGCACGTCGAAGGCCGCCACGATGAGGGCATCGCCCGCCAGCACCGCTAGCCGCTCCCCGAAGGCCCGATGCACCGAAGGCCGTCCGCGACGGGTCTCCGCATCGTCGAAACAAGGCAGGTCGTCATGCACCAGCGAGGCGCAATGCAGCAGCTCGATGGCGGCGGCGGCGGCATCGGTCAGCGCGGGGTCATCCTCGCCGCAGGCCTGGGCCACGGCCAGGGTCAGCTTGGGACGGATGCGCGCGCCCCCCGGGAAGACGGCATGCAGCAGAGCAGCGGCCAGTTGCGGTGGGTGACCAGGCGCCAGGGCTGGGGTGAGGCTGGCCCGCAGGGCGCGTTCGATCCGTGGGTCTGAGGACATAGCGGCCTTTGCTGAAAGATCCCCCGCATGTCAATGCGGAAGTACATTACAGTTCGTCAATCAGAATAGACACATCCTCAGGTGGCGTCAATGAACCGTGTCCGACCGCTGTCCTCGCTGACCCCGCCCCGGGTGGTGGTCATTGGTGCGGGCATGGGCGGACTGGCCGCGGCGGCGCTGCTGGCCCGCCAGGGTGTGGAGGTGCAGCTGCTGGAACGGGCGGACGCACCCGGCGGCAAGATGCGGCCGGTGGAGCTGGGCGCGCTGCGCCTGGACGGCGGGCCCACGGTGCTGACCATGCGCTGGGTGTTCGAGGCCCTGTTCGACCGCCTGGGCACCTCGCTGGATCAGCATGTGCATCTGCACCGCAGCGAAGTGCTGGCCCGACATGCCTGGAGCGCCGACGAGCGGCTGGACCTGCATGCCGATCTCGACCAGAGCATCGAGGCCATTGCCGCGTTCAGCAGCAGGGCCGAGGCCACGCGCTACCGGGCCTTCTGCCAACGCGCCGCCCAGGTCTTTGCCACGCTGGACCCGGCCTTCATCCGCGCCAGCCGGCCGTCGCCGGTGTCGCTCACCTGGCGGGTGCTGCGTCAGCAGGGACTGGCCGGGCTACATCAGCTGATGCGCATCGCGCCCTTCACCTCGCTGTGGCGGGAACTCGGCCGCTTCTTCCGGGATCCGCGGCTGCATCAGCTCTTCGGCCGCTATGCCACCTACTGCGGCACCTCGCCCTTCGAGGCGCCAGCCACGCTGATGCTGGTGGCCCATGTCGAGCGCGAGGCCGTCTGGCAGGTGGAGGGCGGCATGGCGCGTCTGGCGCAGGCCCTGGCCCACTGCGGGCAGCAGCACGGCGTGCGCCTGCGTTGCCGCGCGGAGGTGCAGCGGCTGCTGGTCAGCGATGGCCGGATCAGCGGCGTTCAACTGGCCGATGGCGAGAGGCTGGCGGCCGACGCGGTGATCTTCAACGGCGATGCCCGGGCCCTCACCGAGGGGCTGATGGGCCCGGATGCTCCGCAGGGGCTGGCTCATGGCAGTCCGTCGTTGTCGGCCCTGACCTGGCATGCCGAAGCCACCACCAGCGGCTTCGACCTGTCCCATCACAACGTGTTCTTTGGTCCTGCCACCGGTTACCGCGCCGAGTTCGACGCCATTGCCGCAGGGCGACTGCCCGAATCGCCCACCGTCTATGTCTGTGCCCAGGACCGCAGCGGGCAGGCCCACCGGCTGCGGCCGGGTCTGCCCGCCGGCCAGCGCCGGCCGGAGCGCCTGATGTGCCTGGTCAATGCCCCGGCCGATGCCTCTGGGCGCGGCCTTACCGCCGAGGAGATCGCGCGATGCGAGCAACAGATGTGGGGGCGGCTGCGCGAGGCGGGGCTGCAGGTGAGTGTGTCCAGTCCGGCCTTGGTGACCCGGCCGCAGGACTTCGCCCAGCGGTTTCCGGCCAGCCAGGGCGCGCTCTATGGCCCGGCCAGCCGGGGCTGGCGAGCGAGCTTCCAGGCCCGCCCGGACGGACGGACGACGCTGCCGGGCCTGTTCCTCGCGGGAGGCTCGGTGCATCCGGGCCCGGGCGTGCCGATGGCGGCCCTGTCGGGCCAACTGGCAGCCGATCAGCTGCTCGAGGACCTGGCTTCGACCAGGTCGTTCCACCCGGCGGTTATGCCTGGTGGTATGTCGATGCGCTGAGCGAGCCCCTGCCCGATGGCAGCGTGCAGGCGCTGACCCTGATCGCCTTCATCGGCAGCGTGTTCTCGCCCTATTACGCCTGGGCGCGTCGGCGCCAGGGAGAGGGTCAAGCCGCGGCACAGGCCCATTGCGCCCTCAACGTGTCGCTGTATCGCCGCGCCCCCGGCGCGCGTCGCTTCGCTCGGCTGTGGGCCATGACCGAACGCGGCACCGAGGCCTTGCAGCAGGACGCGACGCGCCTGCAGATCGGCCCCAGCCAACTGACTTGGCAGTCCGATGGCCGCCTGCAGATCGACATCGATGAATGCACCGTGCCCTGGCCCCGACGGCTGCGTGGCCGGGTGCTGCTGCAGCCCGGGGCGCTGCCCGGACGGGCTTTTGCGCTGGATGCGCAGGCGCACCATCACTGGCAGCCGATCAGCCCCGGCGCGCAGGTGACGGTGGACTTCAGCGCGCCGGACTGCCACTGGACCGGGCACGCCTATCTCGATGCCAACCACGGCAGCCGGCCGTTGGCGCGCGACTTTCACAGCTGGCAGTGGCAGCGCAGCAGCCAGCCGGATGGACGGACCCTGGTGCTGTACGACGTGCAGCCGCTGGCGGGACCGCGCCACACGCTGTCACTGGCCATCGATGCGGACGGCCGTGTCAGCCCCCAGCCGCTGCAGCCGCCGCAGGGCCTGCCCGACACGGCCTGGCAAATGCGTCGGCACACCCGGGGTCATCGCCCCCCGGAATTGCTGGCCACGCTGGAGAGCGGCCCCTTCTACTGCCGCTCACTGCTGCTGGACAGGGACAGTGGCGACCACCGCGGCATCGACGGTGGCACGGTGGCGGTGCATGAGAGCCTGTCACTGCAGCGATTCGAGCAGCCCTGGGTGCAGGCCCTGCTCCCGTTTCGCATGCCCCGCCGTGCGGCGTGGCCAGGAGCGCGGTGATGGCCCGCGTCTTCATGCTGGGCGCCAGCGGCACCATCGGCCAGGCCACCGTGCGGGCGCTGCTTCGCCGCGGGCATGAGGTGGTGTGCCTGGTGCGTCCGCGCGCGGGGGTCGGCGGGCGTCTGGATCTGACCGACCTCAGCCGGCTGCTGCCGGGCGCGGAACTCCGGGTGGGCCAGGCCGGCGACCTGGCGTCTCAGGCGCAGGCGGGCTGGCGGGGCGAGCGCTTCGATGCGCTGGTGTCCTGCCTCGCCTCACGCACCGGCATGCCCCGGGACGCCTGGGCGGTGGACCACGATGCCCATCTCCACGCGCTGACCTGCGCCCGACAGGCCGGTGTGCAGCAGGTGGTCCAGCTGTCGGCCCTGTGCCTGCAGAAGCCGCTGCTGCCGTTCCAGCAGGCCAAGCTGGCCTTTGAACGGGCGCTGATGGCCTCCGGCCTGCGCTGGTCCATCGTGCGGCCCACCTCGTTTTTCAAGTCGCTGTGCGGCCAGGTGGAGCGGGTGCGCCGGGGGCAGCCCTTCCTGCTGTTTGGCGACGGCCGGCTCACCGCCTGCAAGCCGATCAGCGACGACGATCTGGCCGACTACCTCGCCGATTGCCTGCACGACCCCGACCGCGCCGATCGCATCCTGCCCATCGGTGGACCCGGTCCCGCATTGACCCTGCGCGATCAAGGTGAGCTGCTGTTCCGGGCCCTCGGGCGCGCGCCGCGTTTCCGCGAAGTGCCGGTGGGGCTGATGAGTGCCATCGTCGGCACGCTGGGGGTGCTGGGAAAGGTCTGGCCGGCAGCCGCCGACAAGGCCGAGCTGGCACGCATCGGCCGCTACTACGCCACGGAGTCGATGCTGGTCCTGGACCCGCTGACCCGTCGACCGAACGAACGCCTCACCCCGTCGGCGGGTCGTCAGACCCTGGGGGATTTTTATGCGGCGCTGGCGCGTGGGGAGGCGGCGCTGCCGGATCGAGGGGATCACGCCGTGTTCTGAGCTGCTCGCGCCGCCAGCGCCACCAACCCCACCACTGCCAACCGGCCCAGCCCATCACGAGCCCGAACACCAGCAGCAGTTCGATCAAGCCGTAATGGGCATCCTGGATCATGAACCGGTGCGCAGGAACAACCGCTGCACCGAGTTCACCGACGCCCGATGGGCCTCTCCGGCGCTCGCATGCAATTCACTGAGCGGGCCGTGCAGCATCTTGCGGGTCAGCGCGGCGGAGAGCGATTCCATCACCGTGTCCACATCCTGACCACGCGCCAGCGAGCGCCGGGCCTTGAGCAGCTCCGCCTGCCGCCAGTCCTCGATCTGCCGCTGCAGGGCCTGGATCACCGGCACGGCGGCGCGCTGCTCCAGCCACTGCGAAAAGCTGTCCACGCCGGCACTGACGATGGCTTCGGCCTGCGCCACCGCCGCCTGACGACGCTCGCCATTGACCTGCACCTGACGCGCCAGATCGTCCACCGTGTAGAGATAGACGTCATCCAGCCGCGCCACTTCCGGTTCGATGTCGCGCGGCACAGCCAGGTCCAGCATCAGCATCGGGCGACGCTTGCGCTGCTTGATCGCCCGCTCCACCGCGCCCAGGCCGATCAAGGGAAGACTGCTGGCGGTGCAGCTGATGACGATGTCGAAGCTCCCCAGCGCGTCGCCCAGCGCGGCCAGCGGAAGCTGATCCGCCCCCAGCCGGTGCGCCAGCGCCTGGCCGCGTTCGGCGCTGCGATTGGCCACCGTCATCTGCAGCGGCTTCTGCGCGGCAAAGTGAGTCGCCACCAGCTCGATCATTTCGCCAGCGCCGATGAACAGCACCCGGCGCTGCGGCAGGTCGTCGAACAGCTGCTGCGCCAGACGCACGGCCGAGGCCGCCAGGCTGACCGCATGGCTGCCGATCTCGGTCCGGCTGCGCACTTCCTTGGCCACCGAAAAGCTGCGCTGGAACATCTGGTGCAGCGTCGTGCCCAAAGTGCCGGCCGTCCCTGCCTCTCGCACCGCCACCTTCATCTGACCGAGGATCTGCGGCTCGCCCAGCACCATCGAGTCCAGGCCCGCGGCCACGCGGAACGCATGCCGGGCGGCTTCCACGCCCTCGCGAAAGTAGCTGTGCTGACGCAGTTCCCCTGGCGGCGTGTCGCCCCGCTGGGCCAGCCAGTCCATGGCCGGCTCCAGCAGCGCCAGGGCATGCCGCGGACAGCCGCTGGCGGGCAGACCGACATAGACCTCGGTGCGGTTGCAGGTCGACAGGATCGCCACCTCTGCACGCGCCTGCGACAGGTGATCCCGCAGGCCCTGGATGCTGCGGCCCAGCGCCTCGGTCGGAATCGCGAAGCGGCCCCGCAGGTCCAGCGGCGCACTGCCATGGTTCAAGCCCAATGCCAGCACGGTCATGCTGCACTCCGCTGCCAGGCGGCATCGCGATCTTCGCGTTCCAGCCGGCTGAAAAGGTCGATCAACGCCTCCGCACGCGGCACACGTTCCGGCACCGGCACACTGGCCACCGCCGCCAGCAGCGGCTCACAGGCCGGCAGCGTCGGCGCGCTCAATAGTCGTTGGGAGGGCCAGAGGTCCAGGCCCGCCAGGGCCAGCCACTTCAGCTTGCGGGCACCCGGCACCACGGCGCGGCGCTGCACAGCATCGAACCCCGCACGGGCCACTTCCTGCCCCACCGCCGCATAAAGAAAACGCGCCGCGTTGATGCCGGGGCGGCAGGCCAGCGGCAGACGGGTGATGCCGGCGGCGGCCCGCGTATACAGCGGCTCGGCCGCCTGCAGCAGACGCTGCACCACGCTCGCCAGGGCCGGGCTGTGGCGCGGATCGGCCAACCAGGTCTCGGGGTCCAGGCCCGCGTCGCGCAACCACTGCTGGGGCAGGTAGAGGCGCCCCATGCGGGCATCCTCGCCCACATCCCGGGCAATGTTGGACAGTTGCATCGCCACCCCCAGGTCACAGGCACGGGCCAGTGCAGCGGGATCGCGCGTGCCCATCAACAGGCTCATCATCGCGCCCACACTGCCGGCCACGCGGGCGGCGTAATCCTGCAGGTCCTCCAGCGACTCGTAGCGGCGGCCCTCCACATCCCAGGCCAGGCCCTCCAGCAGCAGGTCCAGCAGCGCACGCGGAATGCCGTAGCGCGCCACCACCGCCGCCAACGCCCGATCCGCCGCCACCGGTTGGGGGCGACCGTCAAACACGCCGTCCAGCCGGCGGCGCAGTTGCGTCAGGGCCAGGCGTCGGCCGCCCTCCACATCCACCGTGTCATCGGCCAGACGGCAGAAGCCGTAAAGCACCGTGGCCGGCGCCCGCACGTCCGGCGGCAGCAGCAGCGAGGCGGCATGGAAGGTCTTGGAGTGATAGGCCAGGCTGGCGCGGCAGACCGCGAGGTCGGCCTCCAGCAGTTCACGCGGGTCGTGCATGGACAAGTCCTTCCTGGACCAAAGGGGTGACCGGCCGGCTCAGGTCGCGGCCGTGAGGCACCACCGCGTCCAGCACCCGTGCCGACGACAACACGCCCGGAAGCCCCGCCCCCGGATGGGTGCCGGCCCCGACGAGGTAGAGGCGCTCCACCTCCTCGCTGCGGTTGTGCGGACGGAACCAGGCGCTCTGCGTGAGCACCGGTTCCAGCGAAAAGGCAGCGCCCTTGTAGGCGCTCAGCCGATCCTCGAATCCCTGCGGCGTCAGCATCAGCGAGCTGATCACCTCCTGCTCCAACCCCGGCAGCAGCGTCTCCGACAGGCGCTGGGCAATGGCCGCGCGGTAGGGCTCGGCACGCTCGCGCCAATCCACTCCGGCTTCCAGATGAGGCACCGGCGACAGCACATAGAAGGTGTCGCATCCGGGCGGTGCCAAGCTGGGATCGGTCGCGGTGGGGCGATGCAAATAGAGGCTGAAATCATCGGCCAGATGCTTGCGGCGGAAGATGTCATCCAGCAGCCCCCGGTAGCGCGGGCCCAGCGAGATGGTGTGATGGGCGACGTCGGGATACTGGCGGCGGGTCCCGAAGTACCAGACGAACAGGCTCATCGAATACCGCGCCCGGTCGATGCGGCGGTCGGTCCAGCGATGGCGGTAGCGCGCGGGCAACAGGTGGCGGTAGGTCCAGGCCGAGTCCGCATTGGAGACCACCACATCGGCCATTACTCGCTCGCCGGAGGTCAACTGCACGCCGCAGGCTGCCCCCTCGTCGACCAGGATCTCCTGCACCGACGCGCCGCAGCGCACCCGGCCGCCCTGCCCTTCGATCAGGCCCACCAGGCCGCGCACCAGCGCGCCGGTGCCGCCCATGGCGAAGTGCACCCCGAAGCGGCGCTCCAGAAAGGCGATCAGGCAGTAGACCGAGGTGGTCGAAAACGGATTGCCGCCCACCAGCAGGGACTGGAAGGTCAGGACTACCCGCAGCTTCTCGTCCTTCACATGCTTGCAGGCCAGGCCCCAGACGGTGCGAAAGCCCTCCAGCTTGAGCAGGTCGGGCAGCACGCGGGCCATGTCGGTCCAACGCTCGAAGGACACATGGCCCAATTGCTCGAAGCCGACCCGGTAGATGGCCTCGCTGGCCTGCAGAAACCGCTCATATCCCGCCACATCACCCGGCGCGAGCCGGGCCACCTCGGCCCGCATGGCCTGGGCGTCGCCGGTGTAGTCGAAGGTGGTGCCGTCGTGGAATCGCACCCGGTAGAACGGAGCGACGGGACGGAGCTCGACATCGTCGGCGAGCCGCTTGCCGCACAGGGTCCACAGCTCCTCAAACAGGAACGGCGCGGTGATGACCGTGGGACCCGCATCAAAGGTGAAGCCATCCTGCCGATGCACATACCCGCGGCCTCCAGGCGCATCGAGCTGTTCCAGCACCGTCACTCGGTAACCTCGTGCGCCCAACCGCACCGCTGCGGCCAGACCACCGAATCCACTGCCGATGATCACGGCATGTGGCGAGGAGGCGGCAGCGGCAGACGCGCCTGGGCTTTCTGTCAACATGCATTTATCTTATTCTTGTCCACTTTAGTTTACAACCCGCATGCCACCTGATCTGTCCCCCCCGGAGACCGTCCTGGCCGCAGGCCTGCGCTGGCGGGTGCAATGCGTCGGCCCCAAGGCCTCGACGGCCACCGGGCCGGCGCCGGGCCTGCTGCTGCTGCACGGCACCGGCTCCTCGCTGCAGTCGTGGCGACGGTGCCTGCCGGGGCTGGCGACCCATTTCCGGGTGATCGTGCCGGACCTTCCCGGGCACGGGGGCAGCGCGCCTTTTGCGGACCGGCAGGCCAGCCTGCCGCGCATGGCCGAGGCGGTGGCGGAGCTGCTGCGGGTCCTGGACTGTGCGCCGGTGCTGGCGGCCGGGCATTCCGCCGGGGCGGCGGTGATGGCGCAACTGGCCTTGGACCGGGGGACGCCGTCGCTGCGAGGCCTGCTGGCGGTGAATGGCGCCCTCGAGCCCCTGCCCGGTCTGATGGGCCTGGTGGCGCCCACCGTGGCCCGCTGGGCGTCCCGCAGCGACCTGCTGCCGTCCTGGGTCACCCGTCATGCGGCCCAGCCGCGCGCGCTCGGCCACTTGATTGCGTCCACCGGATCGCAACTGGATGAGGACGGCGTGGCCCATTACCGCGCGCTGCTGAGCCAACCGGCGCACGTGCGGGGCGTGCTGGACATGCTGGCCCATTGGCGGCTGGAGACGCTGAGGGCGCGGCTGCCGGCGCTGGGCATGCCGCTCTGGCTGGTGGCTGGATTGGCGGACCGCACCACGGCGCCGGTGCGCTCGCTGGAATTGGCGCGTCAGCTCAAGCAGGGACGCTTTATCCCCTTGAGGGGATTGGGCCATCTGGCCCATGAGGAAGCACCCGCGTCGATCAATGCGCTGCTGATGGAACTGCGGGATCAGACCGCCGGGGCCGACACGGCCGCTGACACCGCCGCATAGACCTGCGCCGCCTGGCCATGCGGCAAGGGCACATAACGCGCGCCCATGGCCTGCGCCAGCACCAGGGCGGCGGGTTCGGGGCGGGACGAGGTGTCGATGAGCAGGCTCCGCAGGCCGTCGGTGCGCAGCCGTCTGGCCGCAGACAGCGCATCCTGGGCCGCCTGGAGGCGGCCGCCGCTGCCATCGCGGGCGATGTTGGCCCGGGCATCGGTGAGGAAGACCAGCACCACCCGGCCGCCTTCCCGGGCCTGCACACGGCAGCCCAGCAGCCAGGCGGCCTCGATGCCGGCCGCCAGGGGCGTCCCGCCGCCACCGGGCAGGCTGCTGAGGGCGCGCCGCGCCCGTGCCAGCGAGCGGGTGGGTGACAGCAGCAACTCGGCACCCGCACCCCGGAACGCCAGCAAGGCGACACGGTCGCGGCGCACATAGCAGTCCGCCAGCAGCAGCTCCACCGCCCCCTTGGCCTCGGCCAGGCGGCTCATCGCCTGGGAGCCGGAGGCATCGACCACAAAGACGGTGGTCGTTTCCTGCGGCCGGCGGAAGCGTTTGAGATGGAGGTCGTCGCGGCGCAGCAGCAACGCGGTGGTGGCGGGCGGCAGCCCTTGTTGCGCCCGCTCGGCCTCCCGCAGCCGCTGCCACGGCACCGCCGCACGCAACGTGGCCAGCAGGTCGATGCGGCTGCCACGACGCATCGGGCCCCGGCGCGGTGTCAACGGGCGACCGCTCTGGGCCGGGCGAGCCGGCGCGCCCTTGCGGCCGCTGCCGCCGCCGGTGCGCGGCACACCACCGGCCAGACTTTCGAGCAGGCCCGGTGGGATGGCGGCGCGGGCCGCCGCCAGGGTCTGGTCCTGCAGGGCTTGGACGGAGGTCTCGGCGTGACGGCTGGCGTCGGAGGGCTCGTTGCGGGGATCGTTGCGGGGATCGTTTCGCGGATCGGCATCAGGAGCGCCCTCCGCCTTCGCATCGGCATCGGCATCCGCATCCGCCTCCCTGCGGCGCTCGCTGTCCTGTTCCTTCTCCGGGGACTCGTTTGCATCGCTCGCGGCGGACGACGCGTCCGGAGGTGTCTGTTGAGCGTCGCCATCGGCGGCCTGCGGCAACGCGCGGGCACGCGGTGCGAGCACCAGGCGAGCGGCCAATTCGGCATCGGCCTGATGGACGGCCTCGCGCCCGGCCAGCGCCGCCGCGGCGCGCGCGGCACACCAGGCCTGCCAGACGGTGCGCATCGAATTCAATCCCAGCGCGGCCGCCGTGGCGCACAGGGCCTGCACCACCTCCGCATCACACGGCACGGCGGCCAAGCGGGCGCGTGCGGCGAGCACTTCGGCCACGGTCATGGGCGGCGCGGGCGGCGCGGTCGAATCGGCAGGTGCGGTCAGCGCGCTTGCCGATGTCGACCCGGAGGCTGCGGCCCGTTCCTGAGGGACCATCGCCGTCGCCGTCAATGTCGCCATCAACCCCAGCCGCTCGGTCAGGGCCGCCGGCAGTGTTTCATCCTCGGCAAGGCCTTCATCCAGCGCCACGACGCACATCCCGGCGCCCGCCTCCAGCTGCGCGGCCAAGCGTCCTGCCAGCCCCGCATCGGCCCGCTCGGCCATGGGCAGCACCACCACGCCACCGGCCGCCTCGGCCAACAGTCCCGCCTGATGGACCGGGCGTCCGGCCGCCAGGCTCAGGCCGAGGTCCAGTCCGCCGAGCAGCCGCTCATCATCCACATTCAGCGGCAAGCGTCGCCATGGCGTAGCAGGCGGCAAGGCCTGGCGCAGATCGGCCAGCAAGGCGTCTCGAAACGGGCTGGCCCCTCCGCGCAGGACGAGCCCCCCCAGGCCCACCGGGTCGACCGCCAGCAGCCATGCGGCCTGCCAGGCCGGCGGCCAGGCGCTCAGCACCATAGCTCGGTGACCGCACGTTCGATGCGCTCGCCCGACGCCGTGTCGTCCAGCGGATTGCGGCGCAGTCGATGGCGCAGGGCGGGCACCGCGACTTCGCGCAGGTGATCCAGCGTCACCGCCGCATCCCCCTCCAAGGCCGCTAGCGCCCGTGCGGCCCGCATCAGGGTGAGCTCGCCGCGCAGGCCGTCGCTCTGCACCGCCACACACAACTCGGCCGCGCGGTGCAGGACATCGTCCCCCACGGTGAGCCCGGTCAGACGCTCCCGCGCCTGCAGGATCTGGCGACGCACCCGGGCATCGGCTTTGGCCCATTGCGCATGGAAGGCGGCCGGATCGCGCTCATAGGCATCGCGCCGACGCACCACCTCCACCCGCTGTCCGATGTCCGACGGGGTGCGCACCTCCACCGACAGGCCGAAGCGGTCCTGCAACTGCGGACGCAGTTCCCCTTCCTCCGGATTCCCGCTGCCGATCAGCACAAAGCGCGCCGGGTGGCGCAGGCTCAGGCCTTCGCGCTCGATCAGGTTCTCGCCGGAGGCAGCCACATCGATCAGCAGGTCCACCAGGTGGTCCTCCAGCAGGTTCACTTCGTCGATGTAGAGAAAGCCACGATGGGCCTTGGCCAGCAGACCGGGTTCGAAGACCTTCACCCCCTGCGACAGCGCACGCTCCAGGTCGAGCGCGCCCAGCACCCGGTCTTCGCTGGCGCCCAGGGGCAGGTCCACCACCGGCACCGGCAGCAGATCGGTCTTGATGCGGGTGCCGGACTTGAGCCGTGCGCAGTCCTCGCACGCCGCAGCGGCGGTGGAGGCGTCCGGATCACAGTGGTAGCGACAGCCCTGCACCGCCCGCATCTTGGGCAGCAGGGCCGCGAGTGCGCGCACCGCGGTCGACTTGCCGGTGCCTCGATCCCCCAGCACCAGCAGGCCGCCAATGGCAGGTTCCACCGCAGCGATGAGGATGGCGCGTTTCATCTCGTCCTGGCCGACGAGGGCGGAGAAAGGATAGGGGGTGCTCATCTCAATGCCCGTTCTTCGTGTCCGGATCGCTGGCGCGACGCCGTGCCCGCCGCACGGTCTGAAAGGTCAGCAGGGCCAGCACTGGAACGCTGAGACCGACAAACAGATCCACGTCCAGATTCAGCCCCAGCGATCGACTGCCCTTGGCCAGGTAACCGATCACACCGGCCAGGTAGTAGACGATGGCGGCGATCGACAGCCCTTCCACCGTTTGCTGAAGCCGCAGCTGCAGCTTGGCGCGGCGATCCATCGAGGCCAGCAGCGCCAGGTTTTGCTGCTCCCGCACGATGTCCACCCGGGTCGACAGCAGATGGCTGGCCTGGGCCACCCGTTCGGACAGGTCGTGCATGCGCCGCGACACCGTCGCGCAGGTGGCCACCGCCGGTGTGAAGCGACGCGACATGAATTCATCCAGCGTCTGCAGTCCGGAGAGCCGCCGCTCCCTCAATTCGTCGATGCGGGTGCGCACCAGATCGGCATAGGCGCGGCAGGCGGCGAAGCGATATTGGCTGGCCGCCAGGCCGCTCTCGATCTCGGCCGCCAGCCGGGTCAGTTCCTGCAGCAGGTTTTCATCGCGGCCGGTTTCTCGGGCATTGCCGGCGGCGATGCTGTCGGCCAGCGCTGCCAGTGAGCGCTCGATCGCCATCAGGCGCGGCGAGAGGCGACGCGCCACCGGAAAGGCCAGCAGCGCCATCATCCGGTAGGCCTCGATCTCGAACAGCCGTTGCAGCATGCGGCCGGCGACCAGTGGCGTGAACCCCTGGTCGATCAGCAGGATGCGGCCGAAGCCGTCGCCATGGGTGAGGAAATCGGAATAGGCCAGGCCGGCGCCGTCGCCCAGGGCACTGCCCACGACGGTGCGGCCGCCGAAGCACTGCTGCAGCAGATCGCCCAGAGCGCCTCCTTCGGTCGGAGACAGCAGCTCGGCATGGCCGGCATAGACCGTCAGCCCGGGGACGCCGGCCAGCCAGCCTGCGGGCAGCAGGTTCGCTGCGGAGTCCGCAAAGGGCTCGCCGCCGGCAGATGCCGTCAGCAGGGTGTAGCTGGAGAACTCGCCATGACGTTCCCACTTCAGGCGCAGCGGGCCGACGCTGCCACTCCAATGCACCGCATCGGCCGCCGGCGTCAGTTGCCCGTGCTGTCGGCACAGGCGCGCCAGATGAGCGAGCTCGCGCTCGCGTTCATCGGCATCCACCAGCACCGCCACGTAGCTGGCGCGCCCAGGGGCGGCCAACGGCTCGGACGGACGGGCATGCACCTCCAGGGCGAGCGCCGCGCGTTCGGGAAGGTCGGCCGGCAGCAGCCTCATGAGGTGATGCCGGCGGCGCGGTGCGGGCGACGGGGGACCCTGAGCGTGACGCTCAGGCCTTCTTCACATAGGCGGAGCACCAGCCCTTGGCCGCGACCTGCTTGCCCGCAAAGATCGGGCAGGGCCCGGCTGCTGCGCCCGCCTTGCCCTGGTAGAGCGCGCAGTTGGCGCAAGCCGCGCCGGCGACATATTTCGGCTGCTTGGCCTTGTCTACCTTGCTGGCATCGGCGTGATAGGCCAGCGAGGTGGCGGTGGGATCCTTCTCGTCGACCATCGCCTGCGACCAGGCGGGGCCAATCAGAAGGCCGGCACCGGCCAGGGGAACGAGGCGGATGAACTGGCGACGGCTGTTCATGGGGGAAGCCTTTCATGTCTGCTGGCGTCGAGGGGGGAGAACCACGACCGGTCGGTGCCAGCGGGCCCGAAGGTCGAGAAGATGACTGATGCCGGCCGACGCCAGGCAGGCGCCGATCCAGAGCACACCCGCACCGCCCAGGCCCAGTCGCAAGGCCAGGGCCAGGCTGATGCCGGCCAGCAGATTGGGCACCAGGCCGGATGGCCTTGCAAGGCGGCGGGTCAGCAGCCAGAGCAATTCGATCACGCTCGCGACCAGCACCAGCTCGCTCATGCGCAGCAGCAGCTCATGCTCGGTCATGACACCCTCGCCAAGCCCAGCAGATGGGCCATGTCCTTGAGGAAGATGCGCAGATGCGTCAGCGGGCGGGCCCGCACCAGGCGCTTGTGCATATAGGCATCGAAGGTCAGTTGCTGCACATCCCGGTCGCGGCAGATGCTCACGAAGCGCTCGCGGCGCTTGTCGCTGCGGTACCAGAAGTGCTGCATCATCCCCAGCACCCAGAACACCCGGCCATGCTCGCGCATGAAGCGGCGACGGGCGCCGGCCAGCGCGCGGACATTGCCCGTCTGAAGCAGTTGCACCACCGCATCGGCCGCCAGCCGGCCGCCCAGCATCGCGTAGTAGATGCCCTCGCCGGAGGCCGGTGCCACCACGCCGGCCGCATCGCCGGCCAGGACGACATCTCGGCCGTTGTCCCAACGCGGCAGCGGCTTCATCGGGATGGGCGCCCCCTCGCGCCGCAACGTGCGGGCATGGGTCAGCCCGGCGATCTCACGCAGTTGCAGGACGCCGCGCCGCAGCGAGAAGCCTTTGTCGGCGCTGCCGGTGCCCACGCTGACGCTGTCGCCATGCGGGAACACCCAGCCGTAGAAATCGGGCGACAGGCTGCCGCGGTAGTGCACCTCGCAGCGGCTCGGGGCATAACCGACGGGCGGCACCTCGGGGACGGCCAGGATCTCGTGATACGCGAACACAAAGCGGCCCTGGTCTGCGCCCGGCACTTCCTGCTGCGCCACCTTGGAGCGGGCACCATCGGCACCGATGACGGCACGGGTACGCACCTGTTCAGGCCCGGTGTCGGTCTGAAAATGCACCACGCGCACACCGTCCTCATCCAGCCTCAATCGCTCGAACTGGCCGACCCGACGCAGCGCGCCATGGGTGGCGGCCCGTGCCCGCAGCCATTCGTCGAATTGCTCGCGATCCACCATCCCGACAAAGCCGCCCTCGATCGGGATGTCCACTTCGATGGCCTTGGGCGAGACCATGCGGGCTGCTGTCGCCCGGGCCACCAGCAGCTCGTTCGGGATCGCGAAATCGGCGATGAGCCGTGGCGGAATGGCGCCGCCGCAGGGTTTGATGCGACCAGCACGGTCGAGCAGCAACACCCGGTAGCCCTGACGGGCGAGATCATCCGCTGCCGTGGCACCGGCCGGGCCGCCGCCAATGACGACGGCATCCATCTCCATCGTCACTGAGGTGGTCATGGTGCCCTCTTGAGTTGGCCGAACAGGATCGGGGCCGATGCTGCCGGACGGGGATCGACCCGAGCCGCCAGCCGTGCGGCCACCAGGAACAAGGCGGCGTTGGCCAGAAACACCAGCGCATAAGCCGGGCCTGCGGCCTGAATCAGCCAGCGGGCGAGATCACTGGCCGCGGTGCCCACCAGGCCGCCCAAGGCGAACGCCTGAGCCTGCGCCGCGCCCCACAGGCCCATGCGCACGCCTTCCCTGCCGGGGCCATCGGCACCCGCCAGACCCATCATGGCGCCGATCGCTGCAATCGAGAACGCACCAGTGCACACGCCCAGCAGGAACACATTGGCCGCCAGCGGCCAACCCGGCCCCATCAAACCGGCCAGCACCAGGCCGGCGAGCGACAGGCCGGCGGCCACACAGCCCCAGATGGTCCAGTCCCGCAGACTGCCCCAACGACCGCCCGCCCAGCGACTGCCGGCGCCGGCCGCCAGCAGCATGCCCAGCAAGGCACCGCCGTGCTGCGTGCCGGACAGGCGCGTCGTGGCGCCCGGCGTCAGCCCGAAGACCAGGCCGGCAAACGGCTCCAGGATCAGGTCCTGCATGCTGTAGGCCAGCATGGAGATGAAGACAAACACGGTGAAGCGGCGCGCACGCGGCTCGGCCCAGGCATCCCGCAGGGCTTGGGTGAAGGTCACCGGCGGGCGCTGAGCCGCAGGCATCGGGTGTGGCTCCGGTTCGGCCCGGCCCTCCAGCCGGAAGAGCGCCATCGCCGCGACCAGCACGGCGGACACCGCCACGCCACCGGCCACCATCAGCAGCCGCTGCGGCGTGAAGGGATCGAGCAATCGGCCGGAGACCCCGGCCGTCACCACGAAGCCGGCGATCATCAGCATCCACACGGTCGTGGCCGCCGCCGCGCGACGCTCCGGCGCCACCCGCTTGGCCAGCAGCGTCAGCAGCGAGGTGCCACTGGCCGCCACACCCAGGCCGATGAGGGCATAGGCCACCAGCGCCAGCGCCACGCCGGCTGCCAGGTGATGGGCCATCAGCACCGTCGCCCAGGCCGCCAGCCAGCCGCCGCCGGCCAGCGTCACCATGCCACCCAGGATCCAGGGCGTGCAGCGACGTCCCTGGTCCGCGCCATGGCCCATGCGGGGCCGCGCCGCCTGCACCAGGTAATGCCAGCCGAGCAGAAGACCGGGCAGCAGGGCCGGCAGCGCCATTTCCACCACCATCACCCGGTTGAGGGTGGAGGTGGTCAGCACCACGATCGCGCCCAGCGCCGACTGCACCAGCCCCAGGCGCACCACGCCCAGCCATCCCATGAACGGCGTCGTCATGTCACCACCCCCCGCAACGCAAAGGCACTGATCAGCATGCCGGAGACATACAAGGGCACGCCCACGCCGCTGTACCAGCGTGCACGCAGCAGGGGTTCGGCCATGAAGCGGCGCATCAGGATCCCCTGCGCGACCAGCAGCAGCGCCACGGCCGTCGCATGGCCGCCCTGCCCCCACTGCATCAGCAGGCCGATGACGATCAGCTGCGGCACCGCCATCACCGCGCAGGCCACCTGCGCGGCGCCAGGGGCACCCAGCATCACCGGCAAGGAGCGGATGCCCATCTGCCGGTCTCCGGGAATGGACTTGAAGTCGTTCAGCGTCATGATGCCGTGGGCGCCCAGGCTGTAGAGCAGCGCCAGCCCGAGGGAGCGGCCATCGGGCCACTGGCCCATGGCCATCACGGCGGCCCCGGTGATCCAGGCGAGCCCTTCATAACAAAGGCCGCAGGCGGCATTGCCCCACCAGCCATTGCGCTTGAGCCGCAGCGGCGGCGCGCTGTAGGCCCAGGCCAGCACCAGACCCAGCACCGCGGCGAGGAACCCCACCACGCCGATCTGCCACGCCAGCAGCAGCGACAGCAAGGTCCAGATCAAAGCGATGTACAGGCCCCAATGCCCCGGCATGCGGCCGGACGGGATGGGACGTTGGGGCTCGTTGATGGCATCGACCTCACGGTCGAACCAGTCATTCACCGCCTGGCTGGTGGCGCAGACGAAGGGACCGGCCAACAGCACACCGGCCACGATGACCGGCCAGCGGCCCTCGGGATGCATCCCCGAAGCCACCACCCCGCAGCCAAAGGCCCACATGGGCGGGAACCAGGTGATGGGCTTGAGCAGTTCGGCGATGGCCGACAGGGCGGGGCGCTGCATGCGGCCTATTCTGTGCCGATGCCGCCCATTGTCAAGCTACGTTTACATCTAACGATGTCAATGCGGCGATGCGGACTCATCAGCGCCGCCATCCCCGAGGATGCCGTAGCGGCGCAGCTTCACATAAAGGCTCTGGCGGGACAGGCCCAGCATCTCGGCGGCCGAGGCGCGGTGGTCGCGGGTGAGCTCGAGCGCGGCTTCAATGCACAGGCGCTCGATGAGATCGGTGGTTTCGCCGACGATGTCCTTGAGCGGAATCCGGCCCACCAGCCCGGTGAGCTGGTCCACCGAACGCGGCAACTGTCGCGCAGGGCGGGTCTCGGCGGGCAGCCGGCGCGCCACATCGCGAATCGCAAAACCTAGGCAGGCCTGGCTGCCGTCGGGCACCGCCACGGCCGAAATCTCCACCGGGCTGAGTTCGCCCAGACCGCTGCGCATGGTGGTCGGGAACAGTCGCAGCACACCGTGCTGGCGAAGGTTGCCGATCAGCACATTCATATCGACCGAGGTGCGGCCCAGCCAGCGATCCAGCGGCTGGCCCTGGACCAGTTCACCGGGCGGCAGCTGCAGCATGTCGCTGAACGCCTGGTTGGCCGCCAGGATGCGGCCCTGCATGTCGGTCAGCACGAAGGCGTCGGGCAGGGTGTTGACCACATCCAGCAGCGACGGCGTGGCCACGCCGTGGGCGCCATTGGGACCGGACAGGGACAGGCTGGACGATGAGCCGGACGTCGCGCCCTGGGACACGCCTGCCAGCGGCGCGAGCCGCACCAGCAACAAGGTGGTGCTGTCCTGCCGGAAGGCGGAGGCCGACAGCAGCAGTTCCGTGGCGCTGCTGGCCAGACGGATCGACAGCTCGTCGCACCGACCGCCGGCGCGGGCCTGGGCCAGGCCGGCTTGCACTTCGGCATGGCTGGCCACGGCCAGCACATCCAGCAGGCTGCGGCCCACCACCCGTTTGCCGGCATCGCCCAGGAGGCGGCTGGCGGCGGCATTCTGTTCAAACACCACCAGGGAGCTGGCGTCCAGCACCAGCACCGCCTCATCCACCGCCTCGAACAGCAGCCGGTAGCGGGCCTCGGTGTGGCGCAGGCGGAGATAGTCCCGCTCCATCGATTGCTGCGCATCCACCAGTCGCTGCTGGACGGTGGCGACCTCGCGCAGATCGCGTCCCAACGCCAGGACGGCGCCCTGGCCGTCCAGCGGGACGATGCTGTAGCTGATGGGCAGGTCCACGCCGCCCGACAGCGCATGGGTGACCTGGCGCTCCGGCGGCACGGCATGGCCGGCCGAGGGGGCACCGGCAGACAGCATGGACTGCACCTTGGCCCGGTTCTCGATGGTGACGGTTTCCGCCCAGCGCCGGCCGATCCATTGGCGCAGCTCGGCCAGCTCGGCAGCGGCCGACGCGCCCAGCGACACATCGCGGATGACGCCCTGGCCGTCGACGACCAGCGCCACGTCGGACGCAGCGGCGACGATCCGGGCCAGGAGGTCGGCGTTCAGCCCGGCGAAGTGGCGCTCCGGCGCCTCGAATCGCTGTGGGTGGGCCGCGTTACCGTGGGTCTGCATCAAGTTCCCTGCTGTGATCAAGCAGCGGTACGGCAAGACCGCACCGCCAGGTCATCAAAGAACGGTCGGGGACACCCACCCGCAGACCGGCACCGGACCCGAACTCGGGCCCCGGTGACAGCCGTCAGACACCCCGAACCCGGCTGGGGAGGCTGGCGTTGGCCAAGGCCACGGCCGTGCTCGCATCGCTGGCCATGGCATCGGCCCCGCAGCGTTGTGCCAAGTCCGGCATCAAGGCGGCCATGGGGCCTCCGACCATCACAAATAGGCGGGGATTGGCCGCCGTTCTGCGCGTGTCAAGAATACCAGACACGATCTCTGCAATGCATTCACCCGAGGAGATTGACAGCCCGAACACATCAAAGTGCTCACGCGCCACCTGCGCACGGAGGGCCTCCCAACTGGCTTGGGGGTGGCTGTCCACCTCCCATCCGCCCCGCATGAAAAATTCGGTGACGATTGCCAGGCCGAAGGTGTGCTGGGTGCCCGGCACAGCGGCCAGCAGGCAGCGACGGCCGGCGGCGACGCCCGTCAGGGGCGGCGGTTCCAGATGGGCAAAGTCATGCAGCACCCGCTGCAAACGCCACAGGCCGATGGTGACCTCGGAGAAACTGTAGAAGTCTTCCTCCCACATCACGCCGAGGTGACGGGCGCTGGCGGCCAGCAGGTCCAGCAGCACCTGCTCATGGGTCGCCCCCAGCTCCACCAGGCTGTGCACATACAGCACCGCCGCCTGTGCATCGTCATGGACCGCGAGCGTGCTGAGCGTGGTCACATGCGCCTGGGTCGGCGCGAACACTGGCGCCGCCGGGCAGGCCGCCAGCGGCGGCGGGCGATGCAGCAGCATCAGGCGCGGAATGATCTCCGCCTCCACCAGCCGCGTCAGTTGCTCCTGCGGCCCCGCGCGCGGCCGCGACAACGGCTGCGGTTCATCGTTCAATTCGCGCCGGGCCGCCAGCAAGGCGTCCAGCGTCAGCGACTCGTCAGCGCTGCGTTCGGAACCGGTGAGCGTCGCATCAAGCTCCGCACGCCGGCGTTGCGGCGGCCTTTTGGCCTGCCGATTGGTCGTCCATCCAGCCACCACGCGTCTCCTCAGGGTGGATCGGCAGCTTGGGTTCCCTGTGAGGGGCCGGAGAACATCGGCTCCGCCCTCGGCGCTAGGCAGCGTCAGAAATCGCCACTGCAAACAGTTTGGGTAGGTCTGATCCGAAATTTTTTATAGGTGTCTTCGACTTGTTCAGTTCACTTGCGTCAACGAACAACCCGCACGCAATGTCCCCCTCACGCCACCTGACGTCAAGCTGAATTTCCCGACAGCGCCCCATCTGTCCATTTTTTATTACGTCAATCTTGATTGACATCACCGATGGGCAGGCCTAGATTCGGCCCCATGCGTCAACCACTCGCCTCGCCCGCTTCGCTGAGGTCCCGACCCGCCGTCGAGGCGCCTGCCGCGTCCGTCACCGCACCGGGCAGTGCGCCAGTCCACCCGCTCTACACCCCGCAGGAGCGCGCACGCCGCGACGCCACGCGCTGGACCTTGGTGCAGGGCGTGTTGGCTCCGTTGCAGTTCCTGGTTTTCCTGGTCAGCGTCGCGCTGGTGCTGCGTTTTCTGCTGACCGGCGCGGGCGAGCAACCGGCGGCGATCTCGGTGCTGGTCAAGACCTTGGTGCTCTACACCATCATGGTGACCGGCTGCATCTGGGAGAAGGTGGTGTTCGACCGCTGGCTGTTTGCGCCGGCCTTCTTCTGGGAGGACGTGTTCAGCATGGCCGTGCTGGCCCTGCACACCGCCTACCTGATGGCCTGGTTCAGCGGCTGGCTCGACAGCCGCAGCCAGATGCTGCTGGCCCTGGCCGCGTATGCGGCCTATGCGATCAACGCCACCCAGTTCCTGTTGAAGCTGCGGGCGGCGCGATTGCAAGGGACACCCGGTCAGCCAGGCCCTGCCGCTCAGCCCGCCACTCGACGCACGCAAGGGGCGGCGTCATGAGCCCGGTCATCCCCATCCAGGCGGACGTCGGCTGCCAGGACGCCCCGGTGCTGCGCGAGCGCGGCCAGCGGGAAGTGTTCTGCGGGCTGACCGGCATCATCTGGCTGCACCGCAAGATGCAGGACGCGTTCTTCCTGGTGGTGGGATCGCGCACCTGTGCCCACCTGATCCAGTCGGCGGCCGGCGTGATGATCTTTGCCGAGCCCCGCTTCGCGACCGCCATCCTCGACGAACGCGACCTGGCCGGCCTGGCCGATGCCCAGGACGAGCTGGACCGGGTGGTGCAGCGGCTGCTGTCGCGTCGCCCGGACATCCGCCTGCTGTTCCTGGTGGGCTCCTGCCCCTCGGAAGTGATCAAGCTGGACCTGTCGCGCGCCGCGAGCCGGCTGAACCAGCGCTTCAGCCCGCAGGTCCGGGTGCTCAACTATTCCGGCAGCGGCATCGAGACCACCTTCACCCAGGGTGAAGACGCCTGCCTGGCCGCGCTGGCGCCCACCTTGCCGTCGTTGCCGACCGTGTCCGTCAGCAGCCAGCCCGAGCTGATGGTGGTCGGTGCGCTGGCCGATGTCGTGGAAGACCAGTTCCAGCGGCTGTTCCAGGCCATGGGACTGTCGCGGGTGTCGTTCTTTCCCTCTCGCAGCGCCACCAACCTGCCTGCGGTCGGTCCGCAGACCCGCTTCCTGCTGGCCCAGCCCTTCCTGGGGGACACGGCACGCGCGCTGGAAGCGCGAGGCGCGCAGCGCATTGCCGCGCCCTTCCCGCTGGGCGCCGAGGGCAGTGCCGCCTGGATGATGGCCGCCGCTGCGGCCATGGGCATCGATCCCGACAAGGCCGCGCAGGCCATCGCACCGGCCCGGGAGCGAGCCGAGCAGGCGCTGTCGGTCCACCGTGCCCGGCTGAGCGGCCGGCGCGTGTTCTTCTTCCCGGACTCTCAGTTGGAGATCCCGTTGGCCCGCTTCCTGTCGCGCGAGCTGGGCATGCAGCTGGTGGAGGTCGGCAGTCCGTATCTGCATCGCACGCATCTGGCTGAAGAGTTGGCCCTGCTGCCCAGCGGCACCTTCTTGTCGGAGGGCCAGGATGTGGAGCGGCAACTCGACCGCTGCCGGGCGGCGCGGCCGGACCTGGTCGTCTGCGGCCTGGGCCTGGCCAATCCGCTGGAGGCTGAAGGCATGACCACCAAATGGTCGATCGAGTTGGTCTTCACCCCCATCCAGGGCTTCGAGCAGGCCGGCGACCTGGCCGCGCTGTTCACCCGTCCCCTGCATCGTCGGCAATTGCTGGCGGCTTGAAGCGAGACCGCCATGCAGCTCACCCTCTGGACGTACGAAGGCCCGCCGCACGTCGGCGCGATGCGGGTGGCCACGGCCATGCGCGGGGTGCACTATGTGCTGCATGCGCCGCAGGGAGACACCTATGCCGACCTGCTGTTCACCATGATCGAGCGGCGCGGCGAACGCCCGCCGGTCACCTACACCACCTTCCAGGCGCGCGACCTCGGCGGCGACACCGCCCAGCTGTTCAAGGATGCCGCGCGCGAAGCCTATGCCCGCTTTCAGCCGCAGGCCCTGTTGGTGGGCGCGTCCTGCACCGCCGAGCTGATCCAGGATGATCCCGGCGGACTGGCTGCCGCCCTGAACCTGCCGGTGCCGGTGATCCCGCTGGAGCTGCCGGCCTACCAGCGCAAGGAAAACTGGGGCGCTGCCGAGACCTTCTACCAACTGGTGCGCACCCTGGCCGTCAAGCCGGCACAGCCCCGCCTGCGTGGCACGGTGCCGCGCTGCAACCTGCTGGGCCCGACCGCCCTGGGCTTTCGCCACCGCGACGACCTGCGCGAGATCTCTCAGCTGATCACCCAGCTGGGCATCGAGATCAACGTGATCGCGCCCTGGCATGCCACGCCGGCGGATCTGGCCCGACTGGCAGACGCCGACTTCAACGTCGTGCTCTATCCGGAAGTCGCGCAGACGGCCGCCGCCTGGCTCAGCCGCAGTTTCAGCCAGCCGGCGACCCGCACCGTGCCGATCGGCGTTCGCGCCACCCGCGAGTTCATCGCGGAAGTGGCGACCCTGGCGGGCATCGATCCCGACCTGGCCTCCGCGCAGGCGCATTCCCGGTCCACCTGGTATGCCGAATCGGTGGATGCCAACTACCTGACCGGCAAGCGCGTGTTCGTCTTTGGCGACGCCACTCATGCCATCGCTGCCGCGCGCGTCGCGGCACAGGAGTTCGGCTTCGAGGTCGTCGGGCTGGGCAGTTACAGCCGCGAATTCGGCCGCGAGTTGCGGGCGGCGGCCCAGGACTACGGCCTGGAAGCGCTGATCACCGACGACTATCTGGAGGTCGAAGCCGCCATGGCGGCCGCGCTGCCGGACCTGGTGCTGGGCACGCAGATGGAACGCCACATGGCCAAGCGCCTGGGCCTGCCCTGCGCGGTCGTGTCCGCACCGGTGCATGTGCAGGACTTCCCGGCCCGTCATGCGCCGCAGATGGGCTTTGAAGGCGCCAACGTGCTGTTCGACACCTGGGTCCATCCGCTGATGATGGGCCTGGAGCAACACCTGCTGGGGATGTTCCGCGGCGACTTCGAATTCCATGAGGATGCGGCGCCGTCCCATCTCGGGCATGCCACCCCCGCAGCGACTTCATCGGTCGCCGCAGTGGCACCGAACGCCGTCGCTGCAGCTGCAGCCGCCGTCACCGCAGTCACGACCGCACCGGCTGATGCAGCCGCTGCCACCCACAGCGCCCACGCTGCCGATGCAGCGGTCGGCGGCGACGCCGCGCCCATCGCCGTCCCGATCGAGCCCGTGACGTCGACCGCCCCCTGGTCCGCCGACGCCGAACAGGAGCTGCGCAAGATTCCCTTCTTTGTCCGCGCCAAGGCCCGCCGCAATACCGAAGCGTATGCGCGGATCCGAAGCCTGCCCCTCATCACGCTGGAGACGCTCTATGACGCCAAGGCGCACTTCAGCCGGTAACCCGCCTGCACCGGCGATGAACGTGGTCATCGTGACCATGGATTCCCATCTGGCGAGTGCCGCCGAGCGGGCCAATGTGGCCCTGGCCCGGCACCTGCCCGGCCTGCGGCTGACGGTGCATGCCGCCGCCGAATGGGGCGACCAACCCGACGCGCTGGCCCGCTGCCGCGCCGACATCGCCTCGGCCCACATCGTCATTGCGTCGATGCTCTTCCTGGAAGACCACTTCCTGCCGGTGCTGGCCGATCTGCAGGCCCGGCGCCTGACCTGCGATGCCATGGTGTGCGCCATGTCGGCCGCGGAGGTCACCCGGCTCACCCGCATGGGCGGCTTCGACATGAGTGCGCCCGCCAACGGCGCGATGGCCTTGCTCAAGCGGCTGCGCGGCAAGCCCGCCGGCAAGGAAGGCCGCCCGGCCAGCGCCGGTGCGCAGCAGATGAAGGTGCTGCGGATGCTGCCCAAGATCCTGCGCTTCATCCCCGGCACCGCGCAGGATGTGCGGGCCTATTTCCTGACGCTGCAATATTGGCTGGCCGGCTCGCAGGACAACATTGCCAACATGGTGAAGCTGCTGGTGGAGCGGTATGCGCAGGGCCCGCGCCAGGCGCTGCGGGCCAGTGCCCGGCCGGATCAGCCGATCGCCTATCCCGAGGTGGGCCTGTATCACCCGCAGATGGCCCATCCCGGCGCCGTCGGCCAGATGGCCACCACGCTGGACGCCCTGCCCCGGATGGCCACCACCGGCCCGCGCGGCACGGTCGGCCTGCTGCTGATGCGTTCCTACCTGCTGGCCGGCAATGCCGACCACTACAACGGCGTCATCACCGCCATGGAAGCCCGCGGGCTGCGGGTGATTCCCGCGTTTGCCACCGGGCTGGACCAGCGTCCCGCCATCAGCGCCTACTTCCAGGACAGCGCCGGCCGCCCCCGCATCGACGCCCTGGTGTCGCTGACCGGCTTCTCGCTGGTGGGCGGCCCGGCCTACAACGATGCCAAGGCCGCCGAGGATGTGCTCGCGACGCTGGACGTGCCGTACCTGGCGGTGCATCCGGTCGAGTTCCAGACGCTGGACCAATGGGGTGGCTCCTCCCGCGGCCTGCTCCCGGTGGAATCGACCATCATGGTGGCGATCCCCGAGCTCGATGGGGCCACCGGCGCGATGGTCTTCGGCGGTCGGGCCAACGGCACCCACATCGCCTGCACCGGCTGCAGCCATGCCTGCCGCTTCGAAAACACGGTCGACGCGCACGACATGCACAGCTGCATCGAACGCGCCGATGCCCTCGCCGCCCGCGTCGGCAAGCTGGTGGACCTGCGCCGCAGCGAGCGCGCCGAGCGCCGCGTGGCCGCAGTGATCTTCAACTTCCCGCCCAATGCCGGCGCCACCGGCACGGCGGCCTTCCTGTCGGTCTTCGAATCGCTCTACAACACGCTGGTGTCGATGGCGCGCGCGGGCTACACGGTCGAGCTGCCGGCCAGCGTGGACGACCTGCGCGAACGGCTCATCCACGGCAATGCGAGCCGCTACGGCGCGCTGGCCAATGTGCATCACCGCATTCCGGCCAACGAGCATCTGCGCCGCGAGAAGCACCTCAAGGACATCGAGGCCCAATGGGGCCCCTGCCCCGGCAAGCAGCAGACCGACGGCAGCCACATCCAGATCCTGGGCGAGCGCTTCGGCAATGTGTTTGTCGGCATCCAGCCCGCCTTCGGCTATGAGGGTGACCCGATGCGGCTGCTGTTCGAGCACGGCTTTGCGCCCACCCATGCCTTCTCCGCGTTCTATCGCTGGCTGCGCGAGGACTTTGCGGCCCATGCGGTGCTGCACTTCGGCACCCATGGCGCGCTCGAGTTCATGCCGGGCAAGCAGGCAGGCATGTCCGCCCGCTGCTGGCCGGACCGGCTCATCGGCGACCTGCCCAACCTCTATCTCTATGCGGCGAACAATCCGTCGGAGGGCAGCATCGCGAAGCGCCGCGCGGCAGCCACGCTGATCAGCTACATGACGCCGCCGGTGGCGGAGGCCGGGCTCTACAAGGGGCTGGTGGAACTGAAGGAACTGCTGGAGCGTTACCGCGGCCTGGAGCCGGAGGCCAGCGCCGAGCGTGACGAGCTAGCGACGATGGTCCAGGCCCAGGCGGCCACGCTGGATCTGGCGCCTGTCGAACCCGCCTGGGGCGACGGCGCGGAAGCGGCGATCGCCCGGCTCAACGACGCCGTGCTGGAGCTGGAATACACCCTGATCCCGCACGGGCTGCATGTGGTGGGCCAGGCCCCCACCGCAGCGGAGCGGGTGGACCTGCTGATGTCGTTTGCCGACGCGTCCGAAGGCATCAAGCCGGACCGGGCCGTCATCGAAGCGCTGGTGGCCCATGGCATGCCGACCGACGACGATCTCGAAGACCTGGCCCTGCTGCAACGGCTCGCCGACATGGACCGGCTGATGGCCGAAGACCGCGAGATCGACGGCATCCTGCATGCGCTGGACGGTCGCTTCCTGCGGCCCGCGCCGGGTGGCGATCTGCTGCGCACGCCCGCCATCCTGCCCACCGGCCGCAACCTGCATGGCTTCGACCCGTTCCGGCTGCCCAGCGCTTATGCGGTGAAGGACGGCGCCCGCCAGGCGCAGCGGCTGCTGGACCGCCATCTGGACGGTGGCCATTCCCTGCCCGAGTCGATTGCGATGGTGCTGTGGGGCACCGACAACCTCAAGAGCGAGGGCGGCCCGATTGCGCAGGCCCTGGCGCTGATGGGCGCTCGCCCTCGTCAGGACAGCTATGGCCGACTGGCCGGTGCCGAGCTGATTCCGCTGGCGGAACTGGGGCGCCCCCGCATCGATGTGGTAATCACGCTGTCGGGCATCTTCCGCGACCTGCTGCCGCTGCAGATCCGGCTGCTCGCCGAAGCCGCCTTCCTGGCAGCCAGCGCCGACGAGCCGGCCGATCTCAACTTCATCCGCAAGCATGCGCTGGCCTACCAGGCCGCGCACGGCGGCGATCTGGAAGCCGCCTCGTTGCGGGTGTTCGGCAATGCCGAAGGCGCGTACGGCGCCAACATCAACAGCCTGATCGACAACAGCCGCTGGGAGGACGGGGATGAACTCGCCGAAACCTACAGCCGGCGCAAGGGCTTCGCCTACGGCCGTGCGGGTCGCCCGATGCAGCAGGCCGCGCTGCTGCAAAGCGTGCTGGCCGATGTGCAGCTGGCCTATCAGAACCTGGATTCGGTCGAACTGGGCGTCACCACGGTCGACACCTATTTCGACACGCTGGGGGGGGTGAGCCGCGCCATCCGCCGTGCCAAGGTCACCCGCGACGGCGCGACCGCCGCGATGGCGCCGGTCTACATCGGCGACCAGACCCGCGACGGGCTGGGAGGCGGCACAGTGCGCACGCTCAGCGAGCAGGTGGCGCTGGAAACCCGCACCCGCATGCTCAATCCGAAATGGTTCGAAGCCATGCTCAAGCACGGCTATGAAGGCGTTCGGCAGATCGAGGTCCATGTGACCAACACGCTGGGCTGGTCGGCCACGACCGGCCAGGTGGCCCCCTGGGTGTATGAGCAGCTCAGCGCCACCTTCATCCTCGACCCGGCCATGCGCGAACGCCTGGCCCAACTCAATCCGACGGCCTCCACGCGCGTCGCCCATCGCCTGCTGGAAGCCGTGGACCGCGACTACTGGCAACCCGACGCCGCCACCCTGCAGGCCCTGCGCCAGGCCGGCGACGAGTTGGAAGACCGCCTTGAAGGCGTCATTGAAAAGGCCGCTGCATGAGCACCATCACCGCCGTCCCCCTCCACGAGATCGGCAACCGGCGACCGGACGGCGCCGGCAGCGTGCAGGTCCAGATGGACCCCACGGTTCAGATCGGGACCGCCAAGTGCTTTGCCATCTACGGCAAGGGCGGCATCGGCAAGAGCACCACCTCCAGCAACCTCTCGGCCGCCTTCTCCAAGTTGGGCAAGCGGGTGCTGCAGATCGGCTGCGACCCCAAGCATGACTCCACCTTCACCCTGACCAAGCGCATGCTGCCCACCGTCATCGACGTGCTGGAGACGGTGAACTTCCACGCCGAGGAACTGCGGGTGGAAGACTTCGTCTACGAGGGCTACAACGGCGTGATGTGCGTGGAAGCCGGCGGACCGCCGGCCGGCACCGGCTGCGGCGGTTATGTGGTGGGGCAGACGGTGAAGCTGCTCAAGGAGCATCACCTGCTGGAGGACACCGATGTGGTGATCTTCGACGTGCTCGGCGATGTGGTGTGCGGCGGCTTCGCCGCACCGCTGCAGCATGCGGACCGCGCCATGATCGTCACCGCCAACGACTTCGATTCCATCTTCGCGATGAACCGGATCGTGCAGGCCATCGGCGCCAAGGCCAAGAACTACAAGGTGCGACTGGGCGGCGTCATCGCCAACCGCAGCGCCGCCACCGACCAGATCGACCGCTACACCGACCGCATCGGCTTGAAGCTGGCGGCGCATTTCCCCGACCTCGACGTCATCCGCCGCAGCCGCCTGAAGAAATCGACGCTGTTCGAGATGGAAGCCTCGCCGGAGCTGGAGAAGGTGCAGCAGGAATACCTGCGGCTGGCCGCATCGATGTGGCTGGGCGGGGAGCCGTATGAGGCCGTGCCGATGAAGGACCGGGATCTCTTTGACCTGCTGGGGTTTGACTGATGCGCCACGCCGACTATCTCCAACGCCGCGGCCAGATCGAGGCCTATTTCGACCGCACCGCCGTCGACGCCTGGGCGCGGCTGACGTCGGATGCGCCGGTGGGCCGGGTGCGGGCCAGCGTCCGGGCCGGGCGGGACCGCATGCGCGGCACGCTGCTGTCCTGGCTGCCGACCGACCTGCGCGGGCGGCGTGTGCTGGATGCGGGCTGCGGCACCGGCGCACTCGCGGTGGAGGCGGCCCGGCGTGGTGCCGAGGTGGTGGCCATCGACCTGTCGCCCACGCTGGTGGACCTGGCCCGTCAGCGGCAGCCGAGCTTCGACAGCGGCGGTCGCATCGACTTCCGCGCCGGCGACATGCTGGATCCGGCCCTGGGCCATTTCGACCATGTGGTGGGCATGGACTCGCTCATCCACTACGAACCTGCCGATGCGGTGGCGGTGCTGGCGGACCTGGCCGAGCGCACCCGCCATTCGGTGCTGTTCACCTTCGCGCCGAGCAACCCCGCCCTGCAGATCATGAAGGCGCTGGGCAAGCTCTTCCCGCGCGGCAACCGGTCCCCGTCCATCGTGCCGGTGGCGGAGCAGCGTCTGCAGCAACTCATCGGCACCCATCCCCGGCTGCTGGCCTGGGACCTGCAGCGCAGCGAGCGGGTCTACAGCGGCTTCTACACCTCGCAGGCGCTGGAGCTGGTGCGGCCATGAAGGCCTCTTCTCTGCCCCGCCAACTCAATCAGCGCCTGGCGCTGAAGTGGTCGCGGCTGAGCCTGAAGTTTCTGCCCTTCGCCGATGTCGCGACCACCGAGCTGCCCTTGCACCGCCTGATGCGCCTGGCGCTGTTCCAGGTGTCGGTGGGCATGGCCTATGCGTTGCTGGTGGGCACCCTGAACCGGGTGATGATCGTGGAGCTGGGTGTGTCGGCCTGGGCGGTGTCGCTGATGGTGGCGCTGCCGCTGCTGGCCGCACCGTTCCGCGCCCTGGTGGGCCACCGTTCCGACACCCATCTCTCCGCGCTGGGCTGGCGGCGTGTGCCTTACCTGTGGTTTGGGTCGCTGCTGCAGTTTGGCGGGCTGTCGATCATGCCGTTTGCGCTGGTCCTGCTGCAGCCGGGCGCCGAAGCCAGCGCTCAGCCGGGCGGCGTGATGGTCGGCCGACTGGCAGCGGCGCTGGCCTTCATCATGGTGGGGGCCGGCATGCAGACGACGCAGACCGCCGGCCTGGCCCTGGCCACCGATCAGGCCCGGCCGGACACCCGCCCCCGCGTGGTGGCACTGATGTATGTGATGTTGCTGCTGGGCATGGTGCTGGCCAGCACCTGCTTCAGCCTGCTGCTGCAGAACTTCTCGCCCACCCGGCTGGTGGGCGTGGTGCAGGGCGCCGCACTGGCGACGATGGTGCTGAACACCGTCGCATTGTGGAAGCAGGAGGCCCGTGGCACGGTCAAGCGTCCGGCGCCGGGCGAGCGCGTGCCGCCGTTTCGCGAGGTCTGGCGGCAATTTGCCGCCCAGCCGCAGACGCGCCGCTTCCTGGTGGCGGTGGCACTGGGCACGGCGGCCTTCAACATGCAGGACATCGTGCTGGAGCCTTATGGCGGCGCCATCCTGAAGCTGCCAGTGGCCGCGACCAGCCTGCTGACCGCCGGCATGGCCCTGGGATCGGTGATGGCATTCGCCATGGCCGCCCGGCTGCTCGCACGGGGGTTCGATGCGCATCGATTGGCCGCGCTCGGCCTGCTCATCGGCATCGTCGCGTTCTCGGCGGTCATCTTCGCCGCACCGTTGGATTCGAGCTGGCTGTTCCGCATCGGCAATGTGCTGATCGGTCTGGGCGGCGGCCTGTTTGCAGTCAGCACGCTGGTCGTGGCCATGGGACTGGAAAGCACCAGCGGTGCGGGCCTGGCCCTGGGCGCCTGGGGCGCGATGCAGGCCACGGCCGGCGGCCTGGCCGTCGCGCTGGGCGGCACGCTGCGGGATGGATTCGAAGCGCTGGCGGCCCACGGCTGGCTGGGTGCGGCCATGTCCGAACCGCAGGTGGCCTACAGCGTTGTGTATCACCTGGAGATCGCCTTGCTGTTCGGCACGTTGATCGCCATCGGTCCGCTGGTGCGCCGTCGCCGCGCATCTCCCTCATCGCGTCAGCCCATGGGGTTGGCGGAGTTTCCAGGCTAGGAGGCCTCCATGCAAACCGGTGCCATCACGGGCTACATCGATGTGGCTCAGCTCGTGCTCTACGCGTTCTGGATCTTCTTCGCGGGCCTCATCTACTACCTGCACCGCGAGAACAAGCGGGAGGGCTATCCGCTGGAATCCGATCGATCCCATGCGATCAAGGTCCAGGGCTGGCCCGCGGTTCCGTCGCCCAAGACCTACAAGCTGGCCAATGGGGAGACGGTGCAGGCTCCCAATGCCCGCCGCGATTCGCAGCCGCCGGTCCATGAGGGCGCCTATCGCGGCTCTCCGTTCCAGCCGGAAGGCGATCCGCTGCTGGCTGGCGTGGGCCCCGGCAGTTGGGCCAATCGGGCCGATGTGCCCGACATGACCTATGAAGGCCTGCCCCGCATCGTGCCGCTGCGCACCGCCTCGGGCTTTGGCGTGGCGCCGCAGGATGTGGACCCGCGCGGCCTGCCGGTGCAGGGCGATGACGGGGTCGAGGGTGGCCGGGTGGTGGACCTGTGGGTGGACCGCTCGGAGATGCTGTTCCGCTATCTGGAACTGAAGGTGGCCGATGGACGGCATGTCTTGCTGCCGATGAACTTCGCCCGGGTGCTGCATCACCGCATCGTGGTGAAGTCCATCCTCGGCGAACAGTTCATCCGGGTGCCCGGCACCCGGCACGCGGAACAGGTGACGCTGCTGGAGGAGGAAAAGATCATGGCCTATTACGGTGCCGGCACGCTCTACGCCACACCGCAGCGCCAGGAGCCGCTGCTGTGAGGGCCGTCACCAACCTCGTGAACGTGCTGGCCCCCGCGCACGAGCATGAGTTCGAAGCCGCGCGGGGCCTGCCGGAGGCGCTTCCTGAAGGGGAACGGCAGCTGTGGCAGGGCAGCCCCGATGTGCGGCTGCTGGCCCGTCAGGCGCTGCATCTGGACCTGGTGATCGGCTACTTCGTCCTGTTGCTGGGATGGCGTGCCGTCACCGGCTGGGCCGATGGCCAATCGGCCGGCCAGATCCTGATGGGGTTGGGCGGCATGTTGCCGCTGATCCTGCTGGCGACCGGGCTGCTGGGCAGCATCGCCTGGCTGATGGCCCGCACCACGGTGTACACCGTCACCAACCGGCGGGTGGTCATGCGCGTGGGCATCGTGCTGAGCATCAGCTTCAACCTGCCCTTCTCGCAGATCCTGTCGGCCGGATGGCGCCCCCGCGGGCGCGGCGGCGACATCGTGCTGAGCCTGGGCGGCTCCGACCGGATCGCCTACCTGCACCTGTGGCCCCATGCGCGCCCCTGGCATCTGCGCCGGACTCAGCCCATGCTGCGCGCGCTGGCCGACGCCCCGGCCATCGCTGCGCTGCTGGCGCAGGCGCTGAGTGAGGCGCAAGCCGATCGCCAGACCTTGCCGCAACGGGCGGTGCCGATGGATGCCGGCAGGCCGGCGGCCCGTCCTCTGCCTCAGGCGGCCTGAATCATGAGCACCGCATTGACCAGCAAGTTGCCTGCCCTGCCCCTGGCCGCCCTGGGCGCGCTGGTGCTGGTCAGCGTCCTGGGCGTGGGGGCCGTGCGCATCGCCGGGCTGAGTGCCCAGCAGCAACCGGATGCCTCCACCCTCGCCACCCGCCAATTGCGCTTCGAGGATGGGGCCGACGGCAGCATCGCCGTGCGCGACGCCGGCAACGGCGCGCTGCTGACCACCATCGCGCCCGGGACCAACGGCTTTCTGCGCAGTGCGATGCGCGGCCTGGTCCGAGAGCGCAAGCGCCAGGGCCTGGGGCCGGAGCGCCCCTTCGAATTGCTCGGCCGTGCCGACGGCCGCCTGACCCTGGTCGATCCGGGCACCGGCCGGCGCATCGACCTCGAAGCCTTCGGCCCCAGCAATGCGGTCGTGTTCGCCCGCCTGCTGCCCGCCACCTCACCAGGAGCCGATCATGTCGCTCAGCGCTGAACTGCAGACCCCCGAGGACGCCGCCCGGCTGGCCAAGGCCGAAACCATGCTCACGCCGCGTTTCTACAAGACCGACTATGCGGCGATGGACCGGCTGGACATGGACCCCATCCGCGCCGAATGGGACGCGATGATGACGGAGTACCAAGGCGACAACAACCATGACCACTTCACCCGCACGCCGGAATTCAGCGCGGAGGCGGCGGCCTTGTCGGCCAGTTGGTCGCCCAAGCTGCGGCGCGACTTCCAGGACTTCCTGGTCAGCTCGCTGACCAGCGAATACTCCGGCTGCGTGCTCTACAACGAGATCGCCAAGAACGTCAGCAATCCGGACATCAAGCAGCTGATGCGGTATCTGACGCGCGATGAGTCGCGCCATGCCAATTTCATCAACCAGTCGCTCAAGGACTTCGGTCTGCAGGTGGACCTGGTGAATCTCAAGCGCACCAAGGCCTACACCTACTTCAAGCCCAAGTACATCTTCTATGCCACCTACCTGTCGGAGAAGATCGGCTATGCGCGCTACATCAGCATCTACCGGCAGCTGGAGCGGCATCCGGAGCGGCGCTTCCATCCGATCTTCCGGTGGTTCGAACGCTGGTGCAATGACGAGTTCCGCCACGGCGAATCATTCGCGCTGATGATGCGGGCCCAGCCGCATCTGCTGCGCGGCGGGAACAAGCTCTGGATCCGCTTCTTCCTGCTGGCCGTCTACGCCACGATGTATGTGCGGGACCATACCCGCCCCTGGCTCAGCGAAGCGCTGGGCATGGACCCGACCGACTACGACTACCAGGTGTTCGACATCACCACCGAGATCGCCCGCCAGGTCTTCCCGCTGAGCCTGGACACCGACCGTCCCGCCTTCCGCGCGGGCATGACCCGGCTGTGCACCATCGCCGCCGCCAACGACCGCGCCAAGGCGCGCGGCGGGCTGCTTGGCAAGCTGCAGCAGGGCTGGTGCGCGGTGCAGGCCACCTGCTGCTTCGCCCGGTTGTACCTGCTGCCGGTCAAGACCCATGAGCTGCCGCGCGAGATGCGCGTGGCCCCGAGCTGGTAGGCCGGCACCTGCCGCACCGCCAGACCGCCGTACCGCCGTACCGCCTCTCAACGATCGTCCATTCACGGAACTGCGCCATGCAACACGGCTGGCCTGCCCTCTACACGCTGGTGCTGTGGTGGTTCAGCACGGGGGTCATCCTTTATCTGAACGGCCTGCCCCGGTCCACCCATCCGTGGACGATGGCGGCCGCCACGGTGCTGCTGGGCATTGCGCTGATCGGGGTGTCGGTGACCGCGGCGGACACGCGGGTCACCGGCGCCTACCTGGCCTTCACCGCCGCGCTGACCGTCTGGGCCTGGCAGGAGATCGGTTTCCTGCTGGGCTATGTGACCGGCCCCCGCCGCCATGCCTGCCCGCCGGGTGCCACCGGCTGGCGCCGGGTGGGACATGCGGTGATGGCGATCCTCTATCACGAGCTGGCCTTGGTCGTGCTCGGCCTGGCGGTGCTGGCGCTGACCTGGGGCCAGCCCAACCAAGTGGCGACTTGGACCTTCGGCGTGCTGTGGCTGATGCGGCTGTCGGCCAAGCTCAATGTCTTCCTGGGGGTGCGCAATCTCAATGAGCAGTTCCTGCCCGAGCATCTGCGCTACATGCACAGCTACTTCCGCCAGCGCTCCGGCAACCGGCTGTTCCCGATCAGCGTGATTGCGGTGACCGGGCTGACCGCCGCGGCCTGGCATGGCGCGGTGGCCGTGCGCGTGGACGCCTTCGATGTGACCGCCTGCAGCTTCGTGGCCATGCTGCTGAGCCTGGCCCTGCTGGAGCATGGGTTCATGATGCTGCCGCTGCCCAGCGAGCGCCTGTGGGATTGGGGCATGCGATCACGTGCGAGGCCACGACCGTCCGAATGAGGACGCCCATCGCTGCGAGCCTCGGCGGCCGATGGGGCGCTTGCGGCGATCGGAGGCAGGAAGGCTGCGGGCTCAGTCCCGCCGCATCTGCTGGAGCCACCGCGCCGGAGACACGCCCATCGCGCCCTTGAAGCGCCGGCTGAAGTGGCTCTGATCGGCAAAGCCACAGGCGACCGCCACCTCGGCAGCAGGTTCTCCGTGGAGCAACATCCGTCGTGCCTGAGACAGCCGCACCGCGTTCAGCCAGACATGGGGCGGCACGCCGTAGTGCCTGGTGAAGGCGCGGCTGAAATGCGCGCGGGAGAGCTGGGTCATTGCCGCCAGCTCTGCGATCGCCACATCGCGATGGAAATTGGCGGCCAGGTAGTCCCGCGCCAGGCTCATGCGCCGAGCGCCCGTGGACGCCACTGCGAGGTCGCTGCGGGCCCGTTCGCCGTGCCGGCGCATCAGCGCCGAGAAGAACGCTGTCACCAGCTCCTGACCGCGCAGCGTCTCGCCCGGCTGTTCAATCGCCGCGACCGCCGCCACGAACTGCCGCGCCAGATCCGGATCTCGCGCCACGGGCGTGCTGAAGTGGCGCCCCAGCAGGAGGTGGGCGTCCGGGTCGCTGTTGCCGGTCATCGTCTCGATGGGCACGTACAGCATCGTGTAGCCGAATCCCTCTGGGGCACCCTGGTGGCCATCGTGTGCCTGATCGGGATTGAACAGGATCAGGTCCCCCGGCAGACTGACGCGGAGCGCGCCGCCGCAGTGAAACGACTGGACGCCCGAGGTGGTCAGCGCAATCGAAAAGCGCTCGTGGCTGTGCCGCTCGAACCGATGCGTCTTGAAATGGGCCCGCATGAGGGTGATGTCCAGCACCTCACGTGCGGCGTAATCGACCCAATCCGAGGCTGTTGAGCGGGAGCGACCGGCCATGCAACAAGTGTACAAGCCGGCCCTCGCGGCGTTGGGCACAGTGGCGGGCTGCATTCACTCCAGGAGATTCCATGACGCTGCCGCAAGCGATTGATCTGCAAGCCAAGTTGGCGACTTTCGAAGGCCACTGGCAACCCAGTACCGTCAGCGTGTTCAACGGGCACGATGTGATGGTCGCCAAGGTCGGGGGTGAGTACCAGTGGCATGTCCATCCGGACAGCGACGACTTCTTCCTGGTGCTCACCGGCACGCTGTGGATCGACCTGCCGGAAGACCAGACGGTCGAGCTCCGGCCCGGGCAGCTCTATGTCGTTCCGAAGGGCGTGCCGCACCGTCCGCGCGCCGATGCGGAAGCGACGATCCTGCTCATCGAGCCGACCGGTGCGCCGAACAGCGGGGATGTGGCGACGGCCACGCCGCGCAGGGTGATCTGAACCGGACCGCGCGGTTTGAGGGGCAACGCCGGACGGGCCATCTGCTCGATGGTGCTGAGCGACGGGAGCGAAGGTGGCGACGGCTCGGCTCGATGCCCGATGCCCGATGCCCGATGCCCGATGCCCACTGCCCGATGAAACAGCCTATAAGCTGTTTATTGCTTTTACAGGTTTTGAGCTGTATTCTCGGTATACAAATCAAATGCTGTATCTAGACAGCTGCAGCGCTATGCCCCAATTCATCGTCCGCACCTCTGAACAACTGGCCCCGCTTTTACAGGCGTTTCGCAAGCAAGCCGGGCTTACTCAGCGCGAGGTCGCTCTTCGGTTGGGTGTCACTCAGCAAACCTACTCCGCGCTTGAGCGCAACGCGGATACGGTCGGCGCGGGGAGGCTGCTGAAGCTGTTGCACATTCTGGGCGTGGATTTCGTGCTGGGCGATCGAACGCCCGCATCCCTCCAAGAGACTCCGCCAGATTCCGATACGCCCCGTTGGTGACCACATGGGACGCCTCTCGCAGACACGGTCACTCGAGCTCTGGATGAATGCCGTTCATGTCGGCACGTGGCGTCTTGCGCCGCACGCGCCGGATACCCTCCAATACGACCCGGCATGGGTCGCGTCAGCGCAAGGGCGCCCCCTGTCTCTGTCCTTGCCATTCACGCCAGGCAATGTCCCGCATCGCGGCGCACAGGTCCATGCGTACTTCGACAACCTGCTCCCGGACAGCAAGGAAATCCGCGATCGCCTGGCCCGACGTTTTCAGACAGGTTCGACCAATGCCTTTGAATTGTTGAGCGAGATTGGTCGCGACTGTGTGGGTGCACTCGAAATTCTTCCAGAGGGAGAGGTTTCCGCTGGAGCCTCGGCCGTGCTGGCCGACCCATTGACGGATGCCCAGGTCGCCCAGGTGCTGCGCGATGCGACCACCCCGCCCACTGCGCAGCAGGGCGACGAGGACGACCACTTCCGCATTTCCATCGCTGGCGCACAGGAGAAGACGGCGTTGCTCTGGCACGAGGGACGGTGGTGTCTGCCACGAGGCCACACCCCCTCCACACATATCTTCAAGCTGCCGCTGGGACTGATTGGCGGCATGAAACTGGACATGAGCCGGTCTGTCGAAAACGAATGGCTGTGCGCATTGATCCTGAGGGAATTCGGCCTTCCCGTCGCCAATTGCCGGCCCATGGTGTTCGAAGACGTCCATGCCCTGGTGGTGGAACGATTCGACCGCGTCAGGTGGCCGTCCAAAGCCGGCGGCCACCGCCTGATTCGGTTGCCGCAGGAGGACATGTGCCAAGCCATGGGTGTCCCACCGGACGCCAAGTACGAAGCGGACGGCGGTCCAGGGATGGATCGCATCCTTGATGTGCTCGCGGGTTCCATCCATCGTGAGCAGGACCAACGCAATTTCTTCAAGGCGCAGTTGCTCTTCTGGATGCTCTGCGCCACCGACGGCCATGCCAAGAACTTCAGCTTGTTCCTGAACCCTGCCGGCACCTACCAATTGACGCCGTTGTATGACGTGCTTTCCGCCTACCCGCTGCTTGGAGAAGGCCCCTCAAAGATCTCACCCCACAAAGCCAAGATGGCGATGGCGGTCAGATCCAAGAATGCGCACTGGAAGATGCGAGACATCTTGCGCCGTCACTGGGTGGCCCTGGGGTCCAGACATGGGGTGATCAACGACGATGGGCAGCAAGTCCAGTCCTTGATCGATGAAGTGGTCGCGCGCACGCCCAGTGTGATCAGCGCCGTGCGCGCCGCCCTGCCCAACGACTTTCCGGAAGCCGTGGCCGGCGCGATCCTGGACGGTGTGCAAGGCGCTGCACATCGTCTGGCGAGCCAGCGCTGAGGTTCACGCCGGCGTGCCTCCATCGACGCCGCCTCGCCAGTTCAACGACCCCGTACGCCGGATCCCCGCGACGCAGCGCCTGATCCCAGCGCCCTTCCATCGCCGGGTGACCCGACAGTCCAGGCCCATCGACGCCTTCAGGAAGATCGGTCCTCGTCCACCAGTTGGTACGCCCGCAGCAAGGCGCCGATCTCGGTGCCCTCGAGCTTCTTCATCAGCAGGTTCTGGATGAACGACGGCCCGGGCAGCGAGAGGCCCTTGCCGTCGCGCAGCGGCTTGACCGCCGCGAGCAGCGTGCGGATGTCATAGGTGGAGTTGAAGACCTCGGGCACCCCACGCTCCACGTCGAGCAGCGTGTAGACGGCCTCCATCGCGGTCCGCACCGAATATTCGGTGGTGAAGATGCAGTCGCGCTCACGGGTCTCGGCGAACTGGCCGATGAATGCGAAGTTCGCGGCCCCATGGGGCACGACATCCGGCCGGTCGCCCGCCTGGCGCGGCATGAAGAAGGCGGTGATGTAGGGCATCATCACCGGCACCGTCTTCGCGCCGGTCGCGGCCAGCTCCGGGATGTCCGCCTCCGGCACACCCAGGTGGTAGAGCCATTCCTGGGTGATCTCCTCGCCGGTGCAGTCCTGCATCGGCTTCTTGACATAGTCGCCGGGCTTCTCGACAAACAGCGAATAGAACCAGACCACGATCTGGTCCTTCGGCTGCTGCTTGAAATGCGGCTGGCGATTGACCGTCCAGCTGCACAGCCAGGACGAATCCTTGACCGTCACAATACCGCCGCTCACCACCTTGCCGCTGAAGGGATCGCGCCGGGTGATGCGCCGGATGTACTCGGGGATGCGCGCGTCCAGCGTGGTGATGGTGGCGGACTGCCACTTGGTCTGCGGAATGTGCGCGCCGAACACGTCCGGACGGCCGAAGGCGGGATCCTTGGCCGCGATCCGGCGCCAGAGATCCCACGCAGGCGCGGGGCCGGTCTTCAGCACGGCCGGCGTCTGGTGGTCGCCGTTGTCGGAGTTCTCGGTCAGTGAGCCGATCGTCATGAAGACCAGATCATCCGGTCCCAGGTCCACACCGCCGGCCTGGCCTTGCTCGATCCAGTGCAGCCGGGTGGCCCGCTTGCGAGCCGGGGCACGAACGTCGTCCGCGACCAGGTCTGCAGCGACGTCGTCAGCGCTGGCGACATCGACATCAAAATCGACATCGGTGACCTCCACGCCGTAGCGGAAGTTCACCCCGCGCGCCTTCAGCCAGGTGACCAGCGGGAGCACCAGCGACTCATACTGGTTGTAGCGGGTGAACTTCAGGGTCGAGAAGTCCGCCAGGCCGTGCAGGTGATGGATGAAGCGATGCAGGTACAGCTTCATCTCCAGCGCCGAGTGCCATTCCTCGAAGGCGAACATGGTGCGCCAGTACAGCCAGAAGTGGCTGTCCAGGAAGCTGCGGCCCAGCACCTCGTCGATGCGCTTGTTCTCCATCTCCTCGCGGGTGGCGAAGAACAGCCGCAGCAGGTCCTTCTGGGCGGCATCGTCCAGCGTGAGCAGCGCCTTGTCAGGCACATCCTGACCCTGGTTCTGCGTCGCCCGCTGCAGCGAGACGTTGGGGTCGCTCTTGTTGAGCCAGTAGAACTCGTCGAGCACGCTGGCGTCTTCGATCTCCAGCGACGGGATGGAACGGAACAGGTCCCAGAGGCACTCGAAATGCGACTCCATTTCGCGACCGCCACGGATCACGAAACCCCGCTCGGGCTCCTTGAGGCCATCGAGCGCGCCCCCCGGCAAGGACAGCTCTTCGAGGATGGTGATGCGGTCGCCGGCCATGTGGCCGTCCCGGATGAGAAAGGCGGCTCCGGCCAGCGACGCCAGCCCGGAGCCGACAAACCAGGCCGTCTTGCGCTCGACGCCGGCAGGCTTGCGTGGACGAACGAACGCTTCGTAATTGCCGCTGCTGTAATGCATGCTTCTTGATCCCCTGATGGATGACCCGCCCCCGCCTTGGCGGCCATGAGGCCCGCGCGGCTGCGCAGGCATCGATGCCTCAAGACCCAGCGCTTGTTGTGCTTGATCGGCCGCTCGTTCGGCTGCCGTGCTGGGTGATCCCACTGTAGGCGGATCGAGGTGAAGCGGGATTGACGCGCGTGTCCCCACACCCCGTGCGATTGACCCGACGCAAAGACCGCATCGACGTGCAGTCTGCTGACATCAATCCAGGAGTCCGGCTGTATATTCATACAGTCTTCAGCAGTTCCCCACGCAGCCTCATGGACCTCCAACGCAAGCTCGCCATCCTGGCCGATGCGGCCAAGTACGACGCCTCGTGCGCGTCAAGCGGCACCGACAAGCGGGACTCACGCGGCGGCAGCGGCATGGGATCTTCGGGCGGGATGGGCATCTGCCACAGCTATACGCCGGACGGCCGGTGCATCTCGCTGCTGAAGATCCTGCTCACCAATCACTGCCAGTACGACTGCCTCTACTGCGTGAACCGATCGTCCAGCAACGTGCCCCGGGCCAAGTTCAGCGTGGAGGAAGTGGTGACGCTCACCCTGGACTTCTACCGCCGCAACTGCATCGAAGGCCTGTTCCTCAGCAGCGGGATCGTGAAGAGCCCCGACTTCACGATGGAGCTGCTGGTGGAGGTGGCACGGGTGCTGCGCGAGACCCACGACTTCCGCGGCTACATCCATCTCAAGACCATTCCCGATGCCAGCGAGGACCTGCTGCGGCGTGCCGGCCTCTATGCGGACCGACTCAGCATCAATGTCGAGCTGCCGACGGACACTGGCCTGAAACAGCTGGCGCCGGAAAAGGACACCGCCGCGATTCACCGTTCGATGGGCCGGCTGCGGCTGCACATCGACGACGCCAAGGCGCAGCGCAAGGCCGCAGCCGCCGTGCCGATCCGCGTGCTGCCCGGTGCATCCACCCGTCCGGCGCGCCCACCTCGGTTCGCACCCGCCGGACAAAGCACCCAGATGATCGTCGGCGCCGATGGCAGCGACGACCGCAGCATCCTGCAAAGCAGCGCCACGCTCTACCAGCGCTTCCGCATGCGCCGTGTCTACTACTCGGCCTTCAGTCCGATCCCAGACGCCTCCCGCGCACTGCCGCTGCAAGCACCACCGCTGGTGCGCGAGCATCGGCTCTATCAAGCGGACTGGCTGATGCGCTTCTATGGCTTCGACCATCAGGAGATCGTCGACGACGGCACCGGCTTGCTGCGCCTGGACGTGGATCCCAAGCTGGCCTGGGCGCTGGCGCATCCGGAGCGCTTTCCGGTGGACCTCAACCACGCGCCGCGTGAGCTGCTGCTGCGGGTTCCCGGGCTGGGCGTGGGCTCGGTCGACAAGCTGGTGGCGGCTCGGCGCGCGCGTCGGCTTCGTGCGGAGGACCTCTCGCAGCTGAAGGTGCCCACACGCAAGGTGCTGCCGTTCGTGGTGGTGGACGGTCATCGGCCGAGCGGTGCAATGCCGAATGGCGCAGCCATCGCCACCTCGCCGTCTCACCCTGCGCTGGCACAGGCCACCGCCGCAGGCGCACCGCTCCGGACGGTGGCGTCCGCACCGGTTCCGATGCAGATGGGGTTGTTCTGATGATCCGCGTGCAACTGAACGGTCCCATCGATCTGGACGGCTTCCGGCAAGCGGCGAGGCGCCTGGTGGCGGCGGGCGCGACACCGGACGAAGTCAGTTGGCGCACCGACGAGGAGGCCCCCACGCTGTGGGACGCGGCCGACGACGGACTCGACGCCCCGGGTGATGCAGACGCGCTGACCGCTTGCGCCGATGACGCGGTGAAGCGCTCGACGATCCGGGTGCCGGCCGACTTCCTTCGGCTCTGCCAGGCCACGCTGCTGAACCGGGATCCGCAGCGGTTCGACCTGCTGTATCGGCTGCTGTTCAGACTTCAGCAAGACGGCGGCCGATGGGACCCGCTGGATCCGGAACGCCGCCGCGCCGAGCAGTTGGCGCGGGAGGTCCGTCACGAGATCCACAAGATGCATGCCTTCGTCCGATTTGTGCCGGTGCAGGACGACGACGGCGAACGCCACGTCGCCTGGTTCGAACCCGAACATCACATCGTGGAGGCCGCGTCGCCCTTCTTTGCGCGGCGTTTCGCGAACATGCGCTGGGCGATCCTGTCGCCGCGGTGCTCGGTGTCCTGGGACGGCCGTCAGCTGATGACCGGACCGGGGGCCCGCCGCGAGCAGGCGCCCACGCCGGACGCGGGCGCGGCGCTGTGGCTCACCTACTACCGAAGCATCTTCAATCCGGCGCGCCTCAAGATCGCGATGATGGAAAAGGAGATGCCGCGCCGCTATTGGCCCAACCTGCCCGAAGCCGCGCTGATCGAGCCCCTGATCGCCGAAGCCGCCCAGCGGACCCAGACCATGATCACCGCCGATCCATCCGAGCCGAGGCGGATTCGGGCGATTCCGGCGGCCAGGCGCGGGGCGAGGTGAGTGCCGTGGTGATCCTGGGCTGACCGCGATGTCAGCGCCAAGCCGCCATCGCCATCGCCCTACACTGCCTTCCCGACACGCCACCACGTCGCCGATACCCGGCGAGCGGCTCAGCGTGAGGGAGCCTTCGTCATGACAGACATCAGCCGGCGCACGGGTCTGCGCGCCACTGCGGCACTCACCGCCGCCACCCTGTGCGGACCGATGCGCGCCTGGGCGCAATCTGCCTCATCCGCCTCGCCTGCCCCTGCGGACAAGGCCAGCGCGGCAGACCCTGCGGCCTCCTCCGCCAAACCCGAGCCCCAGCGCAGCGGTCCCGACGGCGCATTGCTCGCCACACGTCTTCAATACCAAGGCGTCGCCCTGGCCTCGATGCGCATCCGCGACGGCGCCACCACCTTCAGCGCCGCGACGGTGCAGGGCACCCTCCCCGATGACCAGACCTTGTTCGAGCTGGGCTCCATCACCAAGACCTTCACCGCGCTGCTGCTGGCCGATGCGGTCACCCGCGGTCTGATCAAGCTGGACGACCCGGTCGAAACGGTCCTGCCGGATCGCCTCCAGCTCCGCGACAGCCTCGATCAGCCGATCCGGTGGGTCGACCTCGCCACCCAGCGCTCCGGGCTGCCTCGGTTGCCGAGCAATCTGGATGTGCAGGCCAACACGAAGGATCCGTATGCCACCTACGACTGGACGCAGATGGCGACGTTCCTGTCTGGCTGGAAGTCCGCCAAGCCCCGGGACACGGCCTACGAATACTCCAACCTCGGCTTTGGATTGCTGGGCCAGGCGCTGGGTTTCCTGCAAAAGCGCGACTACGCCAGCCTCCTGCGCGAACGCGTGCTGGCGCCGCTCGGCCTGACGAACGACCTCTTTCTCTCGCCGCCGACCGGCCGACGCTTCCTGGACGGCCACGATCGCACCGGTCGCCCGGTAGACCACTGGACCTTCCGCCCGGCCATGGCGCCGGCCGGCGCGCTGCTGGGCACCACCCGCGGCCTGGCGCGCTACGCCCAGGCGGCGATGGGCCAATTCGAGCATCCGTTGAAAGAGGCCTTCAAGCTCTGCCTGCGCAAGCACGGCGCGCGTGACCTCCCGGGCTCCGGCATCGGACTGGCCTGGCAGGGCGCGCTGTTGCCCGGTCGCGTGGCCTTCAACCACGACGGCGCCACCTTCGGCTTCAGCACCACCCTGTGGCTCGATCCGACCAAGGGCAACGCCTCCGCGGTGCTGTCCAATGCCGCCATCGGCGTCGTGGACCTGGGACTGCATCTGATGGAGCCGCAGATTCCGCCGTCCGACCTGTCGCTGACCATGCAGACGGCGATCACCCTGCCGGCTGAAGCGCTGAAGCCGCTCGCCGGCGTCTATGCGCTGTCGCCATCGATGAAGCTGACGGTGCAGGTGGACGGCGGACGGCTGTTCGCCCGCGCCACCGGACAGCAGGCATTCGAACTCTTCGCCAAATCACCGCTGACCTTCTTCGCCAAGGTCACCCCGTTGGAGATCGTGTTCGAGCCCGGCGACACCGCCGATGCCGCTTCGCCCGCGCTGACCATCAAGCAGGCCGGGCGGAACACCCGAGGAGTGCGCGAACCCTGATCGGCAAGGCACCGCTTCGGGAGGGGCACCCGGTTGGGGCAAAGCCCCCTGCCGGTGTCCGCTTCCGACATCCCGGAGAATCGCCGCATGCAAGTGATCAGCCTCAACATCGCGCCCACCGAAACCCTGACGGTGGGCGGCAAGAAAATGCGCAGCGCGATTCGCAAGCGTCCAGTCACCCAGGCGCTGCCCGTGCACCCGCTCGGCCTGGAGGGCGACGAACAGGCGGATCCGCGCTATCACGGCGGTCAGGCCAAGGCGGTTTACGCCTACCCGTCGGAGCACTACCCGTTCTGGCAGACCGTGCGCGCCCAGGCGCAGATGGCCGACTGGGGCGGTCCGCTGCCGTGGGGGGCGATGGGTGAGAACCTCAGCCTGCAGGGCTTGCTGGAAGGCAATGCCTGGATCGGCGATGTGCTGGTGTTTCCCGACTGCGAGCTCGCCGTCAGCGAACCGCGCTATCCCTGCAGCAAGTTCAATGCGGTGATGGGCTTCAGCAAGGCCTCGAAGATGATGGTGGAGAGCGGCTGGTGCGGCTTCTATCTCGCGGTGCGTCGTCCCGGGACGATCGCCGCCGGGCAGACCTTCGAGATCCGCCCCGGCCCCCGGGACATCACCATCGCCGAAGTGTTCCGCGCCAAGGCGAAGAAGACGTAGGGCGGCCGGCACATTGGGGACCGATCTCGGCGATCGATCCCCGTGAGCGATCAATCCGCCAGGGTCGGATAGTCGGTGTAGCCCTCGGCGCCGCCGCCGTAGAACGTGGCGGAGTTGGCTTTCTCCAGCGGCGCATTCAGCCTGAGGCGACGCACCAGGTCCGGGTTGGAGATGAAGCTGCGACCGAAGGCCACCGCATCGGCACGGCCCTCGGCGACCGCCGCCAGCGCCATCTCACGGGTGTAGCCGTTGTTGGCGATGTAAGGGCCCTTGAAGCGCTCGCGCAGCGCGGCGTAGTCGAACGGCGCGACATCGCGCGGACCGCCGGTCTGCCCTTCGATCACATGCAGGAAGGCCAGCTTCATCGGCGCCAGTTGCTCCGCCACATGGTTGAAGAGCGCCTGGGCATCGCTGTCCTGACCGGCGTCATTGACCGGCGTGACCGGCGACAGCCGCAAGCCAGTGCGATCGGCGCCGATGGCGTCCACGATCGCCCGCATCACCTCCAGCAGCAACCGGGCCCGGTTCTCGATCGAACCGCCATAGGCATCGGTGCGGTCATTGACGCTGTCACGCAGGAACTGGTCCAGCAGATAGCCGTTGGCGCCGTGCACCTCCACCGCATCGAAGCCGGCGGCCATGGCGGCCTTGGCCGCATGGGCATAGGTCTGCACGATGCCGGGCAACTCCTCCAGCGCGAGCGCGCGCGGCGCGGTCACATCGACAAAGCCGTCCTTGGTGAAGGTCTTGCCTTTCGCCGGCCGGTCGGTGGACGACAGCGGCTGGGCGCCACCGGGCTGGAAGTCCGTGTGGGAGATGCGGCCCACGTGCCACAGCTGCACCGCGATCTTGCCGCCGGCCTCGTGCACCGCATCGGTCACCGGCTTCCAGGCGGCAATCTGCTCGTTCGAATAGATCCCGGGCGTGTCCAGGTAGCCCTGGCCCTCGGGCGAGATCTGGGCGCCTTCGCTGATGATCAGTCCGGCGCTGGCGCGCTGGCGGTAGTACTCGATCGCCAGCGGGCCCGGCAGCAGGCCGCGAGAGCGATTGCGGGTCAGCGGCGCCATCACGATGCGATTGGCCAGGGACACGGCGCCGAATTGGACGGGATCGAACAAGTTGGGCATGACGTTGGATCGAAAACGATCGGTTGAAAAAGAGAAGGGACAAGCCCGTCGACGCGGTCGAGTGGCCTGGCAGCGGCCGCCTCGTCCGGTCCGACGGATGGATTGGCTTGCAGCTTAACCATACCGCCGACTCGGTGTTGAACCTGCGCGACAGCCCGGAATCGGGCTGTGGGCTTGTCTCAGGCGCCGTGACAGCTGGGTCCGCTTGGCTACACTCGCCGCGTCCGCGCCCGGTGCCGCGCAGGCTTTGCGCCTGCCTGCGGCCACGCCGCGCGCCCGCTGCGCCCCTGGGCCCGGCGCCGCTTGTCGCCCTCCATCGCCATGTCCGGTCGCTCCCCGCCTGCTTTCCCGCCAGACGCTGACCTTGCCGATCGACTCGCTGGCCGAGTTGCGGGGCAGCTTGGCAACCGACTGGCCGACGGACGCTTGGCCCCGGGCGCCCAGGTGCCGGGTGACGCAGACGCCCTCACCACCCGCCGAGGGCTGTGCAAGGGCCTGGGCGTGCTGGTGCCGCTGTCGCTGTTGAAGCTGACGTCCGTCCAGGCCCTGCCGACACGGCCCGAAGCCACCGCAGCGCCGAAGGTGTTGAAGGTGCTGAAGGTCGGCCCCCAGGAAGCCATCCGCACGCTGGCCGCGGCCGCCGCACAGGCCGAGGCTGGCACCGTCATCGAGGTGCGCGCGGGCGACTACCCGGGCGACGTGGCCGTCTGGCCGCAACATGACCTGACCCTGCGCGCGGTCGGCGGTCGGGTTCGGGTGATCGCCAACGGCGCACACGCGCAAGGCAAGGGGCTGTTCGTCTGCACCGGCGACCGTCAACGGATCGAAGGCTTCGACTTCATCGGCGCCCGGGTACCGGACCGCAACGGCGCGGGCATCCGGCTGGAGCGCGGTTCGCTGAGTTTGCGGGACTGCCGGTTCACCGACAACGAGAATGGCCTGCTCAGCGCCAATGATCCGTCGATCACGCTGGACATCGAACGCTGCGAATTCGGCCCCATCGCCCCCGGTGAAGGCCGCACCCACAACTGCTATGTGGGCGCCATCGGGCGGCTGAGCGTCACCGGCAGCTACTTCCACCACGGTCAGTCCGGTCACCTGCTGAAAACACGGGCCGCCGTGAACCACATCTTCTACAACCGGCTCAGCGACGAGACCGGCCGCGCCAGCTTCGAACTGGAGTTCCCGAACGGCGGCCTGGCGCTGGTGGTGGGCAACCTGATCCAGCAGAGTCCCTCCACCGACAACTTCCATCTGATCGCCTACGGCAACGAGGGCCTGGCCGGCCCGCGCCATGAGCTGCACCTGATCAACAACACGCTGATCGATCGGCGAAAGGCCGGCGGTGTCTATCTGCGCGCCGCGGCCGGCATCCAGAAGGTGCGGCTGATCAACAACCTGCTGGCCGGCAAGCAGGAACTGAAGCCGGGCGCCGGGTGGGAGCAGCACCACAACTACTTTGTGAACCTGGACAGCTTCATCCACGCCGATCAGCTCGACGCCCGCCTGCGCCTGGACTCGCCACTGTTCGGGCGGGCGGTCGATCCGAGCTCGGTCGACGGCATCTCCCTGCGGCCGACCCGGCAGTACCAACACCCCTGCGCACTGGCCGACGTGCCGCCCGGGACGCCCTACAGCCCCGGCGCGTTTCAGGTCTGAGCTCGCCCGGGACAGCGGAACAGCGGGGAACACGGGACGCCCGTGATACCCGCGTGACCGGGGTGACGCGGGTGACCCGGAACATGGGCCCGAGCGCTGGCACGCCCCGCCGCCACGCCAAGGGCCGCCTCGCTGCACCGCGAGGCGCCGGGCGGAGAAATGTCGCGGAAGCGGGCAGCGGGCCTGGGCGCGGGTCGCGCCCGCGCTGGTGGCGCCGAACCGATCGCAGGTACAGTGCCGACCATGCTCGCTTATCGACACGCTTTCCACGCCGGCAACCATGCCGACGTGCTCAAACACCTGGTGCTGGCCGAGGTGCTCCGCTACATGGCGGAAAAGGACAAGGCCTACACCCTGGTGGACACCCATGCCGGCGCCGGCGGCTACGCCCTGGATGGCCGCTATGCCCAGAAGAATGCCGAGCATCTGGGCGGCATCGCCGCGCTCTACAGCCGCAAGGACCTGCCCAAGCCGCTGCACGACTACGTCGAGCTGGTGCGTGAGTTCAACCAGAACGGCCCGCTGAAGCAATACCCCGGTTCTCCGGCCATTGCCTACATGCTGATGCGCGAGCAGGACCGGCTGCGCTGCTATGAGCTGCATCCGACCGACCAGCGCATCCTGGCCAGCTACCTCGACGAGCGCCCGAACACCCAGGTCCAGCAGCAGGACGGTTTCGCCGCGCTCAAGGGCGAACTGCCGCCGCCCTCGCGCCGGGGCGTGGTGCTGATCGATCCGCCCTACGAGATCAAGGCCGACTACGGCAAGGTCATCGCCACCCTGCGCGAATCGCTGCAGCGCTTTGCCGACGGCACCTTCCTGATCTGGTATCCGCAGCTGCAGATCCTGGAATCGGCCCAGTTGGTGCAGCGGCTCAAATCCGCCACCGAGCCCATCGCCAAGAAGGGCTGGCTGCATGTCCGCCTGAGCGTGGCCCAGGCCGACGAACGCGGCTTCGGCATGATGGGCAGCGGCATGTTCGTGGTGAACCCGCCCTTCGTGCTGCACGACAAGCTCGCCGAATGCCTGCCCACCCTGGTGGACACCCTGGGCCAGTACGACGACGCCAACTACCTGCTGGAACAGCAGACCGCCTGAACCCGGCGCCCTTTCGGGCCTGGCCGATCCAGGCCCCAGCCTGCCGACGGCCTCAATGACACGCGCGCCCCGAGAGGCGCGCGTTTTTCATGAGCCCGAGGCTTTGGATCAATAGCCGACGGTGAACCGACGACGGATGTGCTGCGGGCGCTCCAGCTCGTCGACGATCGCCACCGCCAGATCAGCGGTGGAAACATGCGCCGGGCCGTTGGCGTCCATCACCGGCGTATCCAGGCTCACCCGGTAGCTGCCGCGGCGCTCGCCCGGCTCCAGATGCACGGCCGGGGAGAGGAAGGTCCAGTCCAGCGAGGTTTCCAGCCGGATCAGGTTCAGCGCTTCGCGCGCGGCCAGGGCGCCGGCCTTCCACTGCTCGGGAAACTCGGGCGTGTCCACCAGTTGCACCCCCGGTGCCGCATAGAGGCTGCCGGCACCGCCGACCACCAGAAAGCGCTTCACACCGGCGCGCTTGACGCCGTCGAAGGTGGCGCGGGTGCCGGCCAGGAATTCGTCATGGAGGTTCGGCACGCTCCAGCCCGGGTTGTAGGCGCTGACCACCGCATCGGCGCCCTCCACCGCTGCGGCCACCTGCTCGGCATGGCGGACGTCAGTCTGGCGCACCGTCACACCCTGTTGGGCGGTCAGCTTGGCCGGATCCCGGGCCAGGGCGATCACCTCGTGACCGCGGGAGCGCAATTCCTTGAGTACTTCGGTGCCGACAAAGCCAGTGGGTCCGATCAGGGCGACTTTCATGAGGATCCTTTCTTGACTCGCTGGCCTCCATGAACGGCAGGACCGGTGGCGGGTCGTTGGGTGAATGACGAGGTAAATCGATGGCGGGACTTTAAGAACTTCACAATCGCCGCAGAAGTCCTCAAAATCGACCTCCATTCTTTAGCTCATCTACACAATCCTCGATGCTGGATCAATTGCGGCGCATGGCGGTGCTGGCCACGGTGGTCGAACAGGGCAGCCTGGTCGCGGCGGCACGGCAGCTGCAGACCACCACTTCGGCCGTGAGCCAGCAACTGCGGGCCCTGGAGCGCGACATGGGCGTGACGTTGCTGCATCGCTCCACCCGGCGCATCGGTCTCACGCCGGCGGGCGAACGTTTCGTGCAGGGGTGCCAGGCCATGCTGGCCGCCGCGCGCGAGGCGCAGTCGCAGCTCCACCATCTGCGCGACGCACCGGAAGGCGAGCTGCGGATCAGCGCGCCGGTCGGGTCGGCGCGGCAGATCGGTCCCGCATTGGCGCCCTTGCTGACCGCGCATCCGGGCTTGAGCCTGTACCTGGAGGTCGACGATCGATTCACTGATCTGGTGGCCCAGCGCATCGATCTGGCCGTGCGCTTCGGCCGCTTGCCGGACAGCCACTGGGTGGCTCAGCGCATCGGCCAGAAGACGATCGGCCTGTATGCCGCGCCGTCCTATCTGGCGCGGCGCGGCGTGCCCACGTCCATGTCCGACCTGACCCAGCACGACTGGGTGGCCCTTCGCTCCGACACCGGCGCGGTGCGCGGCCTGGTGCTGCGCGGACCGGACGGCCAGGAGGACCTGCTGCGAGTGGAGCCACGCGCGAGCAGCAACAATCAGCTGAGCTTGCAGCAGATGTGCGAAGCCGGCCTGGGTCTGGCGATGCTCAGCCCGGACGATGTCGATGAATCACAGGCCCAGGGCCGGCTGCTGCCATTGCTGCAGGGCTGGTCGCTGCCGACGCTGCCGGTGCATGTGATGACGCCGCAACGGGATGCGCAACCGGCCAAGGTGAGGTATGCAATCGAGGCGCTGAGGATGGCGTTCTCCGGGGTGGCCGGCACGGCCGCGCGATAGCCTGTCCATCTCGGGAGCCAAGCGCGCCCACGGGGCCGTTGCCAACCGGCCCCCAGGACGCAGGTTTCAGCTGCGCAGGTACTTCTCGAACACGTCGCCGAAGTCGCGCTTGTGATAGCGGTCCAACGCCATGGTGTTCACCGCGTGCAGCAGCGCCTGGTAGTGCTTGACCAATGTGGCTTCGCTCTCCACCTCGGTGATCTTGTGCATCGCCCCCAGCGCCTGCAGGCACGGCAGCACATTCTCGCGGGCCTGCGCATTGCGATGCTGGATGCGCCCGATGGTGTGCAGCGCCTTGTAGATGTCCTTCAGCTGTTCCAGCTGGTTCTTGCGAACGTCGATGCTGAAGGCAGGGACATCCAGCAGCGTGAACTTCAGCTCGACGTCGCGATCGATCGTGCCCGCAGTCTCGATGGAGACGTTGTCAATGAAGTGGTGGCTGTAGTCATAGCGACGGATCGCCCGCTTGGACGACACGGCCGAATCCCCATCGACATGAATCAACGCCAGGTTGGTGAAGCAGTATTCATCCTTCTTGGACTTGATCAGGAAGTAGATCTTCTCGTTGTCTTCATGGAAGAGGTAGTCGTCGGCATCGACCTTGTCGTAGTCCTGAGGGGAAACAATGATGCCGAGATCGCTCAGACCGAGGGCCTCGGAGGCGAGACGCTTGAACATGGACACTCCAAACCGTTGAGTCGCGATGCGACGGACCGCTCATCAGCCCGCCGATCGGCGGCGCTGGAGCTCGCTGCATGTTGTCCATGTCGTCATTCGGACGCCACCCCCCCTCGGTGGGCTGGACATCAGGCGACCGTGCTGCGTAAGCGGCCAGGCATCGAGATGACCGGTGGCGCCTGCCCCGGCGGTGCCATCCTTCGAAGAATCCTGCGCCCGTTTCAGGCTGAACCATCGCCGTCGCCTGCACTTCCGTGGACAGCGGGCGACAGCCGGCATCGCCTGCGTGTCACCCCCTCATCCGGGGCGGCCGGTTCGATCAGCAGGGCGACCGCCCGGCCACAATCGCCCCATGCCACTGAACCAAGCCGCCTGGGCCCGCATCGTCCCATTCGCTCTCTTCATGCTGTTGCTGGCGCTGCGGGGCGCCGTTGCTCCCGACAACGCCTGGGGCGTCGACGCCCGCTGGCTGTATGGGCTGAACCTGGTCGTGGTCGGTGCCGCCCTGGCTTGGTATTGGCGAAGCTACGGCGAATTCGCCCGGCAGAACCGCCCCAGTGCGGCCGAGGCCGGGCTGAGCGTCCTCGTCGGCCTGGCCGTGTTCGGACTCTGGATCACGCTGGATGCGCCCTGGATGCAACTCGGCGAGCCCACCGCTGCCTTCATCCCGAAGACCGTCGCGGGCGGATTGGACTGGCCGTTGATCGTGGTGCGCTGGATGGGTGCGGCCTTGCTGGTGCCGGTGATGGAGGAGCTGTTCTGGCGCAGTTTCCTGATGCGCTGGATCGCCAGCCCGCAGTTCGAGGGTGTCGACCCGCGGCGGGCCGGCCTGCGGGCCGTGGTGATCTCCACCTTCATCTTCATGCTGGCCCACACCCTCTGGCTGGCCGCCATCGTCGCCGGGCTGGCCTATGCGCTGCTGTATCTGCGCACCGGCAAACTCTGGTGCGCCGTGATCGCCCATGCGGTGACCAACGGGGTGCTCGGCATCTGGGTGGTCATGTCCGGTCGATGGGAATTCTGGTGAAGCGTCCGGTCGCAGCCGCCGTGCGCCGGGCCGGATCTGGAATCGGCGGCTGAGATCAGCCCGTCGCTCGACCCGCCGCACTGCCCTTGAGCGCCTTGATCACGCCTGCGGGCCGCTGCAGGTGGCGGAAGCGCTCGAACAGCCAACCGCGCATGCCCATCACCAGCGTGAACTGACGCCGCTCGGCGTCGGGCAGCTTCTGATCCAGCAGGTGCTGGCGGGCGAAGTCCTCGGCCACCCGCTGCAGGCGGTCCCGCAGCTCGCGGGCCATGCCGGGACTGAGCTGGCCATGGACCAGCATCAACAGTTCGCCGTCGCCGTCGAAACCGCCATCGAAGAAGTCCTGCATGACGTTCTCGCGGAAGAACTGCATCACCGGGCCCTGCGGCCGCCAGCGGAAGGTCTTGGCCACCTGCAAGCGGTAGCGGTTGAGCGGCCGCAGCTCGATGATGCCCAGGCGATCGAGCTGGGCCAGCGCCCGGGTCACCTCGGCTTCGGTGAGGCGATAGGTCGCCACCACCTGCTCGAAACTCCACTGGCTCAGGCAACAGATGGCCATGAGCAACAGCTTCTCGTCCGCGACCACCTCGCGCTCTTGCTGCAGCGTCAGCTCGCGCCGCAGGGATTGATGCTGCGCCAGGCGCTGCGACAGCTCGGCGAAGTCGGTCTTCAGCACCCGGCAGATCTCGTCGATGCGTGACAGTGGCATCTCGCCGCCGGTGAACATGCGCTTCACACTGGATTCGGACAAGTCCAATTCACGCGCCAGTTGCGCATAGCTGAGGCCGGCGGACTTGAGTTCCGCCTTGATCAGATCGATCAGGGTCTGTGTGCTTGCCATGGCGCGCAACGGTAGCGCAGATTGCGCCCGCCGGGATCGTCTGGCGCGCCTGCGCCACGCAGATCGAGTCCCCTCCCGCCCGCGTGGCGAGCATCGCGACCGCCTCCACCACGTCGGTCTCATGACCGCCCTTCCCGATGCTCCGTCGACGTCATCTCCTGTGCTGCGCCGCGCTCGCCGGCACCGGCCTGTTCAGCGCCCTGGCCCATGAGGCCGGTCCGCTGGTGAACCCCTGCGACGATCCCTCGCCGCCGCGATTCAACGAGGTGCCCGCCGCCTGGCTGGACGAGGTCTGGGAGGGCCTGGCGCCCGACCAGCTCTGGGATGTGCACACCCACCTGCTGGGCACCGGCGATTCGGGCTCGGGCTGCTGGGTGGATCCGAGGCTGTCGCAGTGGTGGCATCCGATCGAACATGTGCGACAACGGGCGATCCTCAATGGCGCTTGCGTGCCACCTGATTCGGCGGAGGTCGATCGGGCCTATGTGCGACGCCTCACGCAGCTCGCGGATGCGTTTCCTACCGGCGCGCGCTGGCTGCTGTTCGCCTTCGATGAAGCCCTCGATGCGCAGGGGCAGCGTCGGCCGGACTGGACCACCTTCCATGTGCCCGACGCCTACGCCCGCCAGGTGGCGGCGGCGCGGCCTGATCGCTTCGGCTGGGTAGCTTCCATCCATCCGTATCGGGAGGATGCGCTGGAGCGGCTGGACCGCGCACTCGCCGACGGCGCGCTGGCGATGAAGTGGCTGCCCAGCAGCATGGGCATCGACCTGCGGGACGCCCGATTGCGCCCCTTCTACGACCGGCTGGCCGCCACGCGCCTGCCGCTGATCGTCCATGTGGGCGAGGAACACGCGGTCCCCGGCGCCGGCCAGCAGGCGCTGGGCAATCCGCTGCTGCTGCGGGAGCCGTTGCGCCATGGCGTCCGGGTGATCGCGGCGCATTGCGCGTCGCTGGGTCAGGCGATGGACCTGGATCTGCCGCGGGCCCGACCGGTGCCGGCCTTCGACCTGTTTGCCCGCCTGATGGACGAGGCCGAGGGCGGCGAGCGGCTGCTGGGGGATGTGTCGGCGCTGTTCCAGTTCAACCGGCGCGCGGAGGTCTGGCGCCAGGTGCTGTCCCGCCAGGACTGGCACGACCGTCTGCTGCACGGCTCCGACTATCCGCTTCCCGGCGTGATGCCGCTGGTCCGGCTGGACGGCCTGGTGCGCGCCGGCGTGCTGGACGCTGCGGACGTGGCCCCGCTGGCGGCGCTGCGGCGGCACCATCCGTTGCTGTTCGATCTGGCGCTGAAGCGCCGGGTGCAATGGCGGGGCCGGCGGCTCGGCCCGTCGATCTTTGCCACTGCCAGGCATTTCTCCACGGTGAACCGGGGGTAGCACCGGTCGCTACCGGGCCGGGCGCCGGGTGATACTGAGCGCCATTCCTGAGGCGGGAGGGCCGGTCGGCCACGAAGATCACACCCATCGATCCCCACGACGTTCCAGGCGCCCCACGGCGACCGGCGATCCGGACGGGACGACTTCACACCGCTCTCAGGAGGACCTTCACCATGAACCGCAACACTCGCGACACCTCAGCCTGGCGCTACCAGGTCTGGATTTCCTTCGGCATCAGCGTCACGCTGTGCGCCGTCGGCCTGGCTTGGCTGCCGGGCGCGGACCTGGATCGGGCCTTCATGGTGATGGGCTATGTGTTCTGCCTGTCCACCGCCTTTGCGCTGTCCAAGTTCATCCGGGACAACCAGAACGCCAAGGTCGACACCCCGATGTGGGGCCTGGTGGTCTGGAGCGGCTTCGCGCTGGCGATGTCGCTGACCGCCTGGGGTCTGTGGCGCATGGAGATCCAGCCGGTCTGGAAGGCCTACTTGCTGGTGAGCTGGTTCTACCTGATCTCCAACGTCTTCACCTTGGCCAAAATGCTGCGCGATGCCCACGACGCCGATCTGATGGACGCCCGTCTGCAGGGTCGCCGCGAAGCCGCCACCCACGGTCACACCGCCTGAGAGACAGGCCATGAGAACCACCCGCTCCGCCCACCCGACAGACCGCACACGGCCCACTGCCCTGCCAAGCCCGACGATCCCCCCCACCCCGACGCTCCCAGGAGCGGATCGTGGTCCCGATTCACTGCAAGGAAGCCTCATGTCTTCGCTCCGTTCGTCCACGCCGGTCCCGATGTCTGAGGCCCTGGCAACCGACCGGTTGCCGCGGTCGGCCATGGAGGCCATGGCTTCGCTGCGCGCCACCGCCGGGCTGCTGACCGTCGCGCTCGGCTTGGCCTTCAGCCAGCCGGCCGCCGCCCATGGCAACCCCAGCGAGGCCAGTGCCACGCTGTCGATGCTGCCGGTGGCGATCTCGGTGATGGCGCCGGTGGCGGTGCTGTCGGCCGGTGCGGCCTTTGTGGTGGTCGCGGTGGAATCGACCGCCAAGGGCACCGTCTGGGTGCTGCAGCGGGCCTCGGACGGCGTGAAGGTGAGCGTCGAGTTCGCCGCCAGTGCGGTCTCGGGCGTGGCGGTGTCGGTCGGGACGGCGATCACGGTGTCGGTGATCGGCACCGGGGTGGTGCTGTCCGCGCTGGGCAACGCGATCGCGTTCATCCCCAACGAGATCGGCGCCTCGCTGCTGCACAACGAGCGCGTCACCGGCACGCAGCGCGTCACGCGATGAGCCGCTGGATGCCGGTCCTTGCCACGGGTGGCGCGCACGTCGGGTGGTCGGGCCGGCCGGTCGCCCTGACTGCAGCCTTGGCATTGGCCATGGCCCTGGCCGCGGGATCGGCCCAGGCCGGGCGGCCCTGCGACGACAAGCCCCTGACCACCCAGCAGATGCGCCGCGGCATGAACCTGGCGCAGGCGACCGCGCAGGCGCTGGACGGCAGCGGGGCGAGCGTCGTGCTGCTGGCCCGCGCCGGGCAGGATCTGAGCGAATACGGCCTGCGCTGGTCGCATGTGGGCTTCGCCTATCGCGACACGAGCGCCGAGGACCGTCCGGTCTGGCGCGTCATGCACAAGCTCAATCAGTGCGGCACGGCCACCTCCGACCTCTACCGCCAGGGGCTGGGCGAGTTCTTCATGGACCGTCCGCATCGCTACGAGGCCGCCTACGTCGTGCTCCAGCCGGAGCTGCAACAGGCCCTTCTGCCGGTGCTGAAGGACAACGCCCGTGTGGCCTCGATGTATGCCGGTCCCTACAGCATGGTGGCGTATCCGTGGTCGCAGCAATACCAACAGAGCAACCAGTGGGCGACGGAAACCCTGGCCGCCGCCGCCGCGCCGCGGGAGGTCTTCAATCGCGGCCAGGCGCAGGACTGGCTGCGCCGACAGGGCTATCAGCCCAGCGACCTGCGGCTGTCCACCGCCAAGCGACTGGGCGCTCGCATCGGGATGGCCAATGTCGCCTTCGACGACCATCCCAGCGCCCGACGCTTTGCCGGTCACATCGAGACCACGACCGCAGACACCGTGTTCAGCTGGCTGAAACGCGCGCAGCTGGGCGGCTCGCCCCAGTTCATCAGTGAGCCGCCATGACACCGAAGCACACCGCGTTGAACCCCGTCGGGCCGTGCGGCGAGCGCTGCGATGGCCCACGTCGCCCCACCTCTCCCCTTCCCCAGCCATGAGCAACCCCACCGTGACTCATTCCACCGACGCCGCGCCGGCCGCCCACGGGCCCGCGCCCGCGCACTCCCAATTCCGACTGCTGGTGCAGCGCCGGTTCGGACCGTTCTTCGCCACGCAACTGGCGGGCGCATTCAACGATTCATTCCTCAAGCAACTGGTGATCCTGTTGGTCACCTTCCATGCGACCGACTACACCACCTTGTCGGCGGGATTGGTGGCGAACATGGCGGCGGGTCTGTTCATCCTGCCCTTCGTGCTGTTCTCCGCCTACGCTGGCCAACTGGCCGATCGTTTCGACAAGGCCAAGGTCATCCGGGCGGTGAAGATGGCCGAGGTCGCCATCATGGTGGTCGCCAGCGCGGGCTTCTTCATGAAGAGCCTGCCGGTGCTGCTGGCCTCGATCTTCGCCATGGGCTGCCATTCGGCCTTCTTCGGGCCGGTCAAGTATTCGCTGCTGCCCCGGGTGCTGGCCAAAGAAGAGCTCACCGGCGGCAACGGGCTGCTGGAGATGGGCACCTTCCTCAGCATCCTGTTGGGGACGCTGGTCGCGGGCGTGCTGGCGGCGATGACCACCAATCCGCTCTGGCTCTCGCTGGCCCTGCTGGGCTTTGCGGTGCTGGGACTGGCCTCCAGCCTGTTCATTCCGGCGACCGGCGAAGCCGCGCCCGACCTGAAGCTGCACTTCAGCGTGGTCAGCGAAACCATCGCGACGGTGAAGATGGGCCAGCGCGAAGGCGAAGGCGTGTGGAACAGCCTGCTGGCGATCTCCTGGTTCTGGTTCATCGGTGCGGTGGTGCTGTCCCAGATCCCCGCGCTCGGCAAGGACCTGCTGCAGGGCGACACGACGGTGGTGACGGTGCTGCTGGCGACGTTCTCGGTGGGCATTGCCGTCGGCTCGCTGCTGTGCGAGCGCCTGTCCGGTCACAAGGTGGAAATCGGGCTGGTGCCGATCGGCTCCATCGGCTTGTCGGTGTTCACCGCGGACCTCGCCCTGTCGGCGGATCGGTTTGCCGTCCTGCTGGCGTCATCCGCCACCGCAGCGCCGCTGGACTGGACCCACTTCCTGGCGATGAGCGGCAGCCTGCGGGTGCTGGGCGACATCGCCTTGCTGGGCGTGTTCGGCGGGCTGTTCATCGTGCCGCTGTATGCCTTCGTGCAACTGCGGACCGCGCCGCAGCGCCAGTCCCGCATCATCAGCGCCAACAACATCCTGAATGCGCTGTTCATGGTGGTGGCGGCCGGCATGTCAGCCGGTCTGCTGGCGGCGGGCCTGTCGGTCACTGGACTGATCCTCGTCTGCGCGGCCCTGAACGCGGTTGTGGCGCTCTACATCTACAAGACGGTGCCGGAGTTCCTGTGGCGCTTCCTGAGCTGGTTTGTGGTCCATGCGATCTACCGCCTGCGCTCGACCGGCACGGCGCACATTCCGGAGGACGGGCCGGCGATCCTGGCACCGAACCATGTGTCGTATGTCGATGCCCTGGTCCTGAGCGCGCTGTGCCCGCGACCGATCCGCTTCGTGATGGATGCGAGCATCTTCCGAGTGCCGGTGCTGTCCTGGCTGTTCCGGCAGGTCAACGCCATTCCCATCGCCTCGGCCAAGCGGGAACCCGAGACGCTGGAGAAAGCCATGGCCGCGGTGGATGCGGCCCTGCGCAATGGGGAGCTGGTGTGCGTGTTCCCTGAGGGCGCGCTCACACGGGATGGGCAGGTGGCGGAGTTCAAGCCGGGCATTCGGCGGATGCTGGATGCCACACCGGTGCCCGTGATCCCGATTGGATTGAGCGGGCTCTGGGAAACGGCTTTCGCCCGTAATGGCAAGTCGCTCGGCGCCCGACTGACCAGCCTGCGCCCGGGTCGACGGCTTGAAGTGAACGTCGGCGCACCGCAGTCCGCAGAGGTCGATATCGAGGTGCTGCGGTCGAAGGTGCTGGATCTGGTCCAGCCTCGCGGGCCTCAGCCAGCGAGCCGTCCCACTCAAGCCCGCAGTTGAGGTCTGGCGCAGTCCGTTGGCGGTGCGGTTCTGGTGAACGGCTGTGGTCTGAAGAACTGACCTTCCGAAGCGCTGCGAGCCCGACCGCTAATCGGAACGCGGCGCCGTGCTGCGGCGGAACAGCCGCCTCAGGCGCAGCTTCAAGGCGCGCGCCGAGCGCCAGACGGCGCTGGTGCGCACCCAGTGCAGCAGCGCCTGCTTCCAGACGATCCATCGCCCGTACCAGCGTGCAAACCACGCCAGCCGCATCAACGCGGGCTGGGTGAGCGCGAACAGCCGGGCCAGGATCGCCGTGCCGAGCACCTTCGCCAGCACGATGACGGCCACGCCCAGGCCGGTGTGCCCCATGCCGATCAGCCACAGCGCCAGCAGCTTCACTGGCAGCAGCGTGAGATAGGGCAGACAGAACACCACCAGCGCCACATAAGGCGGCAGCCGGCGCAGGGCCGCTTCCAGATGCCGGAACACCGGCAGCCGTCCCAAGGCGGCCATGGCGCGCTGCAGCGGCTCCCAACCCCATTCCTCGAAGAGGATGATCAGGGCCAGAACCACCCGGAGCAGCCCGCGCAGCGACGCGAACATCAGCTTCAGCATGGCGCGATCATGGCACTGCGCCGGTCCGGCAACAGGAAGTGGCCGCGCGTGCCTACACCCCTCGCGCCCGATCCGCCGCAAACCGCTGGCGGAAGCCTTCGAAGTCGCCCGCATCCAGGGACTCCCGCACTTCCTTCATCAGGTTGAGGTAGTAGTGCAGGTTGTGGACGCTGGTCAGCATCGGCCCGAGCATTTCGCCGCAACGGTCCAGATGATGCAGATAGGCCCGGCTGAAGTTCTGGCAGCAGTAGCAGCTGCAGGTCTCGTCGACCGGGCGCTCATCGGCCTTGTAGCGCGCGTTGCGCAGGCGCAGGTCGCCGAAGCGGGTGAACAGATGGCCGTTGCGGGCGTTGCGGGTCGGCATGACGCAATCGAACATGTCCACGCCCTGGCGCACGCCTTCCACCAGGTCTTCCGGCGTGCCCACACCCATCAGGTAGCGCGGCTTGTGCTCGGGCAGTTGGTGGGCGATGTGGTCCAGCACCCGCAGCATGTCCGCCTTCGGCTCGCCCACCGACAAACCGCCGATGGCATAGCCGGGCAGATCCAGCGCCTTCAGTCCCGCCAGGGACTCATCGCGCAGGTGCTCGAACATGCCACCCTGCACGATGCCGAACAGCGCATTGGGGTTCTCCAGCCGAGCGAATTCATCCTGGCACCGCTTGGCCCAGCGCAGGCTCATCTCCATCGACAGCCGCGCTTCCCGCTCGGTGGTGAGCTGGCCCTTGGACTCGTACGGCGTGCATTCGTCGAACTGCATGACGATGTCGCTGTTGAGGATGGTCTGGATCTGCATCGAGATCTCAGGCGTGAGGAAGAGCTTGTCGCCATTGACGGGGGAGGCGAATTTCACGCCTTCCTCGGTGATCTTGCGCATCTCGCCCAGCGACCAGACCTGGAAGCCGCCGGAGTCGGTCAGGATGGGCTTGTTCCAGCTCTCGAAGCGGTGCAGGCCGCCGAACTGCTTCATGATGTCCAGGCCCGGACGCATCCAGAGGTGGAAGGTGTTGCCCAGGATGATCTGGGCGCCCATCTCCTCGAGCGAGCGGGGCATCACGCCCTTCACCGTGCCGTAGGTGCCTACCGGCATGAAGATGGGGGTCTGCACGACGCCGTGATTGAGCGTCATGACACCGCGACGCGCGCGGCCCTCGGTCTTGAGCAGTTCGAACTTCAGCATTCCTGGATTATCGGGCCCCCCAGTCGCTTTCGCTCCTGCCCCCAAGGGGCGCTCCCCAGCGGACCGGCAGAGCCGGATCCGCGGGGGGGGCTTGTTGGCCCCCCAGTCGCTTTCGCTCCTGCCCCCAGGGGCGCTCCGGGTTCGAGCCACGGCGTCGCATCCGCTCCTCTCTCCAAAGGGCCCTCCCCAGCGGACCGGTTGGGGCTTGAAGGGGCCGGCGAGGGAAAGGCCGGGTGTCGGGATAATCGGGGATGCCTTCAAGTCTCGCTGCGCCGGTCCATGCCGAGCTGATCATCAAGAAGAGCCGGTTCATCGGCTGCGTGGAGAACGTGCCCGATCGGGCGGCAGCACTCGCCCGCGTGGAACAGCTGAGGGCCGACCATCCCGGCGCAGCCCACGTCTGCTGGGCCCTAATGGCCGGCGGACAGTCCGCCGCCAATGACGACGGGGAACCCGGTGGCACCGCCGGACGCCCGATGCTGGAAGTGCTCCGCCACCAGGACCTCGACGGCGTGCTCGCCACCGTCGTGCGCTATTTCGGCGGCGTGAAACTGGGCGCCGGCGGCCTGGTGCGCGCCTACACCGACGCCATTGCACAAGCCCTGCTCAAGGCCGACAAGATCCCCCTGGTCCGCATGCGCACCCTGCGATGCACCCTCCCCTATGCCCAGGAAGGCCTCCTGCGCCGCGAAGCCGCTGCCGTCGGCGCCGAACTGCTCGACACCACCCACGGCGCCCTGGTCGACATCACCCTCCAATTGCCCGCCTCCGCCGCCGACGACTTCATCGCCCGCCTCAACGAGTCCGGACAAGGCCGCATCGGCTGGCTCTCCACCGTCGACACCTGACCCCACGCCAACCGCCCCACTCGAGCGCCTGGAGGCGTCTCCGTTCGGCTCCGGCCTGCTCCACTCGTCTCCCTCGCCTCTGATTGCCTCGCCGTGAAGCGATGTTGTCAACTGCTCGTGACATGGCGCAAATCGCCTCCTGGGTGCCTCCGATAGCCTTGGCCGCTTCTTGTTCAAAGGAGTCTCGCGATGGCCAAGGTCAATGGCAAATTCCACATCGACATCCCCGCCACCTCCGACCTGCATCCCCCCGCGCTGGAGCTTGCGTGGGAGGCCACATTCGACGGCGATTCGGCCCTCGAAAAAATGGTGCGCAGCTACTTCGAAGACAACTACGAGAAAAGCCTGCGGGCGGTGATGCAGCGGCAGGTGGAAGAACTGGCCACCCCCTTGAAGTCGATGCAGGTCGACATCGATCGCGCCCGCGACTTGATCGCCGCCCTGGCCAAGCAAACCGATCCGGACGCCTCGCGGGCCTTGCTGCTCAAGCTCAAGGAACGCTTTCCCGAAGGGCTCGATCCCAAGATCAAGGCCTACAACGACTACCTGTCCAAGGCCGTCGAGAACATCCGCAAGCAGCAGGTGCTGGTGCATGCGGAGCGATTCGAGGCGCTGGCCCTGGAAGAAGCCCGCAAGAAGACCAAGCAGACGCTGGCTGACAAGAAGTTCCGGATCGTCGCGGGCATCGCGCTCAAGGGCGGCCTGAGCGTGGCCACCGCCGGCGCCGGCGTGGCCGCGGCGGTCCTGAGCTTCGGCACGGCCATCCCGGCGATGGCGGCCGTGGGCGCCGCAGCAGCCGGCCTGGGCGGCATCGCCAGCATCGTCAAGCTGGTGAAGAGCATCGCCGATGTGCGGGATCTGGAAGCCCGCGCGATGAACAACCTGCTCAAGGACGTGGCCGCCATCACCGGCAAGCTCGACGGGCTGGACGCCGAGGTCAAGGGCCTTGGCCAGCACTTCGACGCACTCACCGGCCACTACAGCGAGCGCAAGCGCAAGACCGCCGAGCTCGCCAAAGCGATGTCGCAGGCGAAGTCCGCGCTCGACGAACTCCAGTCCGCCGTCGGTCCGCTGCAGAAGACCCTGCCCACGCTCTACCAGTCCCAGGCCAGCCTGGTGAAAGCCGCCCAGGCCCGCTTCGACAAGGCAGAGCAAGCCTGGGGGGCGTCCAGCAAGCGCGATGAGTTGCTCAAGCGTGCGCTGGAAGAAGCAGCCAAGGTCGTCAGCGACCTGGGCAATCTGCCGATCAAAGGCCAGAAGGGCAAGCTCGACGCGCTCAAGCAAGTCGACTGGGCCGACGTCAGCACCTACGCCACCATGGCCGAGCAGTTGGCCGGCGTGGCCGGCAGCGTGAATGGCGTGGGCACCGCGGTCTGAGCCTGGCTCGGCGCAGCCCCTCCCTAAGTGTCTTGACGCTTGAAGGACGCCAGCAGCGCCGCCAGGTCGTCATCCTGGCCCGCATCGGCCTCTGGCACGGTCGTCGGAGGGGTGGATGAGGTCGATGAAGTCAGCGCTGCGCTGTCATCGACGGACGTGGTGGCGTCGCCCAGCGACGACGCGAAGGCATCCGCCTCCCAGGCCGAGGGCAAGGACGATGCGGACGATGCGGACGCCGATGTCGTCGACGTCGAGGACAAAGACGATGCCCATGTCGATGCGGATGCCGATGCCGATGCCGGCGTCTCGTTCTCCTCGTCCTTGGCGGATGCGTCGCTCGCGGGCGCCATGTGGCGCGCATTCAGCGACACCTGGACCGTAGACTGGATGTCGGTGAAGAGCGGGCGTCGGCCATGTCCGCACCGAGGCAAGGGCTGACCGTTCAGCGTCGCCAGCCCGCACCAGCGGGCGGCCGGCGCTCCTCGGTGCGCCATCAGCGCATGGATGCCCAGCGCCAGCCACTGCGCGGCCGTCTGGCTGCTGATGAGCCGCTCGGTGCACGGCACCGCCACGACATCGCCTGAGGCATCCCGGAACCAGGCCTGGGGCAGACCGTCGACGGTGAGTGCCCCAACCGCCGTGTCCTGTGCCCCCTCAGGGGGGTCTGCGCCCAGTACACACAACGCCGGCCAAACCGGCGAGCCCCAGAGCAGTGAGGGCACGTCCGCTGCCGACCGCAGTTCCTCGAACGACGCCGCTTGCACCGGTTCTCCGCGCCGGCCGTAGGCATGCCGCAAGAGCCATCGGGGGCTGAGCAACGCCAGATGGGACGCCTGCTCGCTGGACCGCAATGCGTCCAAGGCGGCCATCAGGCTGGTGTCCGGCGGGTCGCTGGGCGTCTCCAGCGGTCCGGTTTGCAGCTCGGCCAGCAGGCAGGCGCCGGCGTGTCGAGCGATCAACGCCGCCCGTCCCGCCACGGCGAGATCCTGCCGATTGAAGGCCAGGGGCATGCACAGTGCGACATGGGTGTAGCCACCCCGATGGTCCTGCGCCGGGGTCGCCACCAGCGTCTGATACAGGGAAGACTCGGTCAGTCGCTCCGCCGCCAGTGATTCGGTCAGGGCCGCCCTGTCCATATCGATCAGGTGAAGCTCCAGGTCCGCGCCGGTCGACAGACGCTGGATCAGCCAGTCCACCCCGCGCCACAGCGACTCCAGCGCCTGCAGCGCCGGGTCGTGCAGCAGCCGACGCAGCGCCTCGCCGTCGGCTGAGCCGACGGCTGGGTTGACAAGCCGCTGGAGCGAGTCCGGATGGAAACCGTCCAAGTCTGAAAACACGAGGGCCGGCTGACTGGGCGACGCCATGGCGCCCTCGTCCCATGACATCTGCGGCGCGATGGCCGCCATCACCGTGTCGAATCGGTCGCGGTCCACACGCCAGGCGCGGAGCGGCAGGCCGTTCGCTTTCGCGGCGGTCGGCTGGCCGGAGAAGTGGCCGATCAAGGCAATGCGCGTCGGACGGTCATCCGCCCATGCCGGAAGATCCTGGTCGATGCGCCCGTAGGGTTCCAGGTCATGGTCATGGTCCGGGCCCCTGTCGGGGTCGCGGGCGGTTTCGGGATGGGCCTCGGCCATGGGGCGGTCTCCTGGATGGGGAATGCCGCCGATGTCGGCTTACAGCCGCACCGGACAACGGAACTGCTGAAAGTCTTTCGACCGCAGGGGATTAAGCATTCGGTTGGCGGTGAGTTGCAGCCGAACCGGGCGCCCTTGCAGGCGCAATTGCAGGTTCACCCGCTCGGGTCGGGCGTCCTCCTGGAGTTCTGCGGCCTGCACCAGCCGCAACAGCGCCCAAGGCCCGTCGAAACTGAGCGGCGCCTGGCCGGGCAGCCCCACACGGATCTGCGCGCCAATGCGCTCGCTGGGCCAGGTGAGGACCACCGGCGAGGCGTCGCCCGCCGTCAGCTTCAGCGGCACCCCATCCACCTGCAGGGAGAGCTCGGTGGGCCCGTCGCGTTCGGGGATCAGCCGCACCTCCACCCGGGCACCCGGCTTGGGCTGGCGGCTGGCAAAGAAGGCCTCTCGAATGCGGGCTGCCCGTTGGAATTCCAGCAAGGTGGCCACGCCTTCGGACGAGACCGCGGCGGTGCGCGGCTGGAAGCGCCATCGCGCGGCTCGGGTGTCGACCACCGGCGCGAGCTGCTCATGGAAAAAGCGGTCGAGCAGGCCGTCGCTGCCGAAGAGATCGACAAAGTCGTCGGGCAGCAGGTCTGCGGCGGACTTGGGGTCGAAGGGATAGCGGCCCGCCAGCAGGCGCCGACACGCCGCCGTCACCGGCCTCAGCTCGTCATTCAGCGTGCGGTGCAGCCCCGCGCTCGATTGACGCGAGGTGGCCTCGGCAACGGTCGTCAACAGCTCACGCAATGGCATCGGTTGATTGCTCGCCAGGTTGCGCAAGGCGGCCGAGTGCCGGTCGGCCGGCGCCGACGCGCCATTTCGCTGCGCCTCCGCAGACGCCTGCAATTGCACCAGCACTTCGCCGAACAGACCGGTGACCGCATCCAGCGCGGGCGGCTCGCCCGACAGCAGGCGATGCAAGGCCTGGAAGTGGGCGTCGACCACCTCGGCGGCCGCCTGCGCCCAGTCGCCACTCGTCAGACTGAGCGGGGTGTCGGTGACCGACGCCGCCGACCCCTCGGCGCCCATCGGCCCCATCAACCCCACCGGCCCCTTGCCGGCCATGGCGGTCGGCAGCGGCGCACTCCCGGCCCGTCGAGCGCCGGGAGTCATCGAGTCCGCAGTGCTCGCCGCGCTGGCGGTCGTCGTGCCGACGAAACGGTCGGCGGCGGCCATCGCCGCCTCGACCGAGGCGGCCCCCCCGCCCAGGGTGGTCTCATGCGCCGCCGCCGCAAGATACCGCTGCAGCGGCGAGTCGGGTGCCGAGAGCAATCGCACCGTGTTCAAGGTCTGCTCAGCGGAATCCAGCGGCAGCAGGGCGACTACCGACAGGTACTCGTCCCAGCGTCGGACATAGGACTGGAAGTAGCGGTCCCGGGTAGCACGAAGCGCCTGCGCCAGCGTGGGCACACCCTCCGGCGGCGTGCCCAGGACCCAGTGCGCCTCGTTGATGAGTTGACGCACCACCGGCTCGACCCGCGCCATGAAGCCCTGCTCAAAACCCTTTCGGGTGAACAACGCGGGGATGCCTTCGGTCAGCGGCCGGCCATCCGTGCGAGCGAACAACAAGGCGGCGTCGCTGCCGGCAGCCGTGACCACCGAAAAACCGGGCACCTCCGGCTCCAGGCGCCAAAGATCCAGGCGATGCATGGCGCGGCCTTCCAAAGGATGGCGGTTCAACAGCGCTCGCGCCTGAGCCACCAGGCTGCGATCGACCGAGGTCGTCATGGTCAACAAGGCGCCCTTGATGAAGGCCTGATTCACATGCCGCATCAGCGCCGCCAGCTCCTCGCTGCTCAAGGGCAAGGCGGAGAGATCGTTGCTGCGCCGGAGCCATTCCTCGAAGGCCTTGGGTTCGAAATTCTGCGGCGAATGCAGCATCAGGTAGCCCTTCAGCGCGTCATAGACCAGGCCGGGGCGATCACGGTCAATCAACCTGAGCTGCTGCTCGAGATGGCGATGCAGTCGCGGCAGCAGCACATGCCTGAGCACATGGGCATAGCCGATCTGCAGGCCGGCGTCGAGATGGCCCTGTTGCGAGAGTCCCAGATCGAACAGCGGCAGCGGCGTCGCAGTTGCCGGCTCGTCACGGCGGGTCGACTGCGAGAGCCGCTCCAGCAAGGGGAGAAGGTCTTTCAGGGAGGCCAGCGTGGCCTCGCCCAGCGCAGCCCCGTCTTCTACGCTGTCCGGACTCCTGGTCCGGGCACCGGCCGAATCGGATGCGGATGCGGACTCGGGGGCCATGGGCCCTGTGGCCGTTGTTGACGTTGTGGCCGTTGTGGCCGGCTCCACCGACTGACTCAACGCCGCTTCCAGATCGGCCGCGAGCGCCGGCAACCTGGCCTGGACCGCTGCGACATAGGCCACATTGCGTTGATAGGCCCGTCCCCACCCGACCGCCACCCCGATCGACAGCAACGCCATGGCCCCCAGAATCCACCGCCGGCATCGCTGGCGACGTGCTTCGGCCACCCGGTTGACGCCCGCCAGACCGCGCTCCGCCAGCACCACCTCGCGCCACCAGCGGCTCAGGAAGTAGCGCGTCGGCGAGTGGAGCGGCACGGCGGTGCCGTTTGAAATGCCGATCACCTCGTCTGCCGTGCGACCCGGCGTCGCCGCAGTCGTCGAGTCGGACGGCTGGCGCGCGACCATCGAGACCGACGTCCCCCCGGGGAGGTTCGGCGGCTGTGCCGCTGGCTCGGCCACGGACACCGTCACGATCTCGCCAGCGGCTGCCTCCGGCCATCCATCGGTCGCTCGACGGGACGACCGCCAGAGCACTTCGTCATCCGGCACGGGTGCAGTCGGCCCCAACGCCTTCGCCAGGACTGCGCCGATCGGATCCAGCGTGGCACCGTCGCCTCGGGGGGCTTGCGTCGCGCTGCAGAAGTAGATGCCACGCAGCAACGGGAGTTCGACCTCGCCGGATCCCAGCCCCTGCACAAAGCCCCGAAGCGGTGCCTGCAGCCGACCGAACTGCTCGGGGAAGGCGAAGATGCGGGTCCGCCGCTGCGGGTCGTCCTCGGACATCAGGCGGTCCGGCACCGCCTCTCGCAGGCGGTTGGTGAGCCGGGTCAGCTCAACCTCAATGCGTTCGCCCAGGCGCTGTCGTTCGATGGGGCTGGCGATCACCTCCCGGTCCGAGGCGGGGGCGATCCATGGCAGCGTGAAGCCCCACACCTGCTCACGGGCCTGCGCATCCAGGGTGCGGAAGCTGTCCTCGAATCCTTGCAGCCGATCGCACTGGGTCACCACGAGGTAGAGCGGAAACGCCATGCCCAGATGCCGCCGCAGGCCCTGCAGCCTCTGGGCCACGCGGCCCGAATGAGTCTGAAAGTCACCCTCAGATCCGAGCAGCTCGCTCACCGACACCGCCACCACCACGCCGTTGAGCGGCCGCCGCGGCCGCGCCGCACGCAGCTGTCGCAGGAAGGCCAGCCAGGCTTCTTCGTCGCGGGTGACATCACTCTCGCTGAGCAGGCGACGACGGGAGTTCTCGATCACCACCGCGTGGGGACTGAACCACCATCGGCATTGACGCAGCCCGCCGAGCCATTGGGACACCGCCTCGCCGATGTCCCGCGCCTGGGGGAACCCCAGCCCTGGATCCTGCACGAGGGCGCTTTTGCCCACGCCCGGAGCGCCTAGCAGCAGATACCACGGGACGCTGTAGACATCGGCAATGTCGTGGTCCCGGCGCCATCGGGTCACCGACCGCATCAGCCCCGCCAAAGCGCCCGACGCGTCCTGGTGGCCCTTCGGTTCAAAGGCCCGCGACATCTGCTCGCGCGCCCGGGAGGCCTTGCGGCCCGACCACCATCCTGCGACGAGGGTCAGGAGGATCAGCGCCGCGATCCACACCACCCGTTCGGCCAGGCTGTCCCAGGGCCGCCGGTTGGCCACCACCACTTCCGGGCCGATCCACCACACCAGCAGCGAGACGGCTGTCAGTCCGACCGCGACCCAGAACAGCGGTTGGCGCAGGACACTACGGATGGTCATCATGAATCGATTCATTGAGGTGGCGCAGCGCATCGGGCGACGGGAACCAGGTGATCTCCACGCGTCGGTTTCGGGCGCGTCCTTCCGCGCTGTCGTCGCTGGCGAGCGGCTCCATGCCGGCGCGTCCTTCCGAATGCAGACGGTCGGCGGCCATCACACTGGCTAGCGCCGCTTTCACCACCTCCGCCCGCGCCTGAGACAGCGCCCAGTTGCTCGGAAAGCGGGCATTGCTGATCGGTTGCGCGTCGGTGTGCCCGGTGATCAGCACGCTGCCGGGACGCTCGTTCAGGACCTTGGCAATCCGAAGCAGCAGCGGCTCATCCGCGGCCGATACGACGGCGCTGCCGGTCTCGAAGAGACCATCGCCGGCGATGCGGATGACTGAGCGATCCGCCAGGTCCATCACTTGCAGCACATTGGCGGCGATGTCCGCCGCGAAGGCCGGCACCAGTCGGGGGGAGGCCGACGGCGTCATGGTCCGCTCAAGCGCCAACCGCGGCGGATGACCGCCCAGACCCACCATCGCCAGTGCGTCGAACGCGGGGGCCGAGGTGCGCCCGAGGGAAAGCCGAAGCCCCAGAAACAAGGCGGTCATGAGCACCGCCAGGAGCGCGCCGACCACCCACAACGGCACACCGTCGCTCAAGCGCACCGGCACCGCCGGGCTGCCCTGCCATTGCAGCGACAGGTCCTGCACGCCAGCCGGGCTGTCCTGCCGAAGCAAGGCCTGCAGTCGCTGCCGCAGGTGGCGCAGTTGCCAGGTGCCGCCGTCCAGCAGCTGGTAGCGACCACGCAGGCCCAGCGCCAGCACCAGGGCCATCAGTTCCAGCAGGCGTCGGTGCTGATCGACCTCTCGCGCCAGCCGGTCCAACAGGATGAACACGCGCTCCCCACCGGCGGTCTCGTGGTGGAAGTGGACCAGCAGGCTGCGTGAAGGCCATTCCGACGCCTGGCCCCAGGGCGTGCCGGCGACGCATTCATCGACGAAGGTGCACAGCACATAACGGGCGGCGGCCGTCTCCTCCGCGCCGGCGCCGCCGGCCCGGGCCAAGGGCTCGAAGCGCGCGATCGCGTCGATGAGCGCCTGCCGCAGCGCGGTGGCCTCGGGCGGTGCCGGCAACTCGCCGTCGCGCAGCGCGACGGCGGCGGCCAGCAAAGGCCGCGCAGCGGCGATCAGCGGATTGCCCTCCGCTCCTGCCGCCACTTCCAGCCCAAGCAGCCGATGCGCGTCCCGAGCCGGCCACGCACCTGACAGCGCGTTGCGCTCGAAGGATGGCGCAGCGCGGTCAGGGTCCGGGCCGAGGCCCGCCAGCAGGCTGGGCGGATCCGCGGCGGACGCCGCCTCGGATGCCAACAGATCCAGCGACGCAAAGGGGTCTCGGCGCTCACCCATGATTGCGCTCATCGAATGGATGTGGGAGCCGCCACGCGCATGCGCTCCACCAGGCCGTGGTCATTGCCAACGCCTTCGCAAAGGCCAAGGATGCAGAGACCGCCCACCTGCGTGCGGGCATGCTGCTGCTGCTGCTGCTGCTGCTGCTGCTGCTGCTGCTGCTGAAAGATTCGCTCACGGTTTCAGAACCCACAAGGTCAGGTCGAGTGCGGGGAAGGACCCCGCCACGTGAATGGCCAGTTGCGCGGCCTCATCCCATCGCGCGGAAAGCGGCTGATCGCGGACGCTGATCTCGAAGTAGTCGGCGCCTTCGCGGTAGGGGATCTGACGCGGCACCACCGGCACCGGGGTCAGCGGCAGGCCGGGCAGCTGCAGCCGCATGAGATCCGGGAGCGCCACCCGTGGCGCCACCTTGACCTGATCGGGAAACCAGCGCCGCAGCCGCTCCGGCGGCAATTCGGACCAGGCGGCGAGCACAAAGCGCGCCTGCGTCAGCAGGGACGGATCGTCCAGCGCGGCCACCAGGATGCCGTGCGACTGCGCCACCAGCGGAATCGAGAAGGCCGTCTGCTCCAGGGCGATGGACAGCGAGGTCCTCAACTCGTCCATCAGCGGATCGAAACTGCGGCGAGGATCGTCGTGATGGTAGGCAGGCAGCGGCAGCGGCCGGCGCGTTTCACGAAAGGTCGCCAGGTCGCCGGCGAGCCGCAACGCATCGAGATAGAACTCCCGGGGATGCAAGGTCGGCGCCTCGCTCCATTGCGCCGCCAGGGGCTCGGCCCGATTGATGGCGGCCAGCAGCAGCAGATCGACGATCTCGTCCACACCGCCGCGGCCGAGCCGGGTGAGTCGCTGGGCCAGCACCTCACCGCGCTGGCGCAGCAGTCCCTGCAGTTCGCGCAGGTGGGCACTCAACGGGCCGTCGGTGAGCACATCGAGGGTGGGCGCGATGAAATCGTCGTCCAGGACCAGTCGCCGGTCGCCGCGTCGCTCCCGGATCCGGCACACCGGCAAGCCCAGCTCGCCGTTCACCACATCACGGGCCAGCTGCAGTCGCAGATGCGGTCGCTTGAGCTGGACCGTGGCGCGGCGCGGCGGGCTGGCGTTGGCGTCATGGAGCTCGGCCTCCCAGGCCAGAAAGCGGGGCTGCGATCCGCGGGGCTGGGTTTCGAGGTCAGTCTCCGGCACACCGGCCTGACACGGGGACAGCACCATCCACACCGTCTCGTCCCGGGTATCAGGCGGCACCTCCAACGGCGCGGGCACAGGGTCCTCACCGGGAACATCCACCCACAAGCCGTCGGGCATCACCGCCTGGGCAATGCGCACGGCGATCTGGCCATTCAACAGCGCCGCAGGATCCAACGCGCGCCGGCGCCAACCCCAGGTGGGCAAGGCCAGTCCGTCCAGCCGCATCCGCCACTGGTGGGCCTGATGACGGGCCTCCTGCTGGAAATGTTGGGGCTGCAACAACTGCCCCTCCGACCAAAGCACGCTGTGAAATGACGTCATGGGATGCGGCCTCTCAAGGAATCTGGTGAGTGAACTGACCGGCCTGAAGCACACGGATCTCGCCGCCCCAGACGCAGGCCAGGGTGCAGACGTCGTCCAGCGCCGGCTGGCCCTCCAGCAGCACCGTCACCGCGCCCGGCAGCCAGGGCAACGGGGTGGCGGGCAGGCAGGGCATCGGCGTGAGCACCCCCAGCGCCGCGGCCGTGGCGGCGGCCACCGAGGGATTGCCAGCACAACGGCACAGGCCGAACGACGGGATGTGAACCAGCGGCAGATGGTCGAGCACGGTGCCGGCAGGCCGCGCGGCGGTCAGCACCGGGCGCGGCGTGGCGGTGAACACGGCCGGCAGCAGGCCGAAGCTGCACTGCAGCAGCGCACCGGTGCAGACGTGCAGGGCCATCAGCGCAACACCTGCAGTTCGCCCGACCACCAACCGAGCCTCAACGGCAGTTGGCGGGGTCGTCCATGCGCATCCCTGCCGACCAGCGCGCAACGCCCCGCCGCATCGACACATTCCAGCAGCCGCCCGCCGGCCCATGGCAACAACCGCAGATCCGCCTCGGCAGGCACCCGCCAGGCGTTGGTGCCCGCCATGGCGCGCGCCCACTGCGCAGGATCCGAAGCCGGCGGGCCGGGATAAGCCCAGGCCAGTTCTTCATCGCGCGCTTGAAGGGCTCGGTGCAGGCCATCGAGCTGACCGCGTTGAAGTTCGTCCGCCAGTGTGGCCAGCAGCCGGTGCGCCAATGTCACCGTCGACACACCGGTCGACCGCGCCGCTCGGAGGCCGCCGGCGCGGGTCCCTGGGCTGTCGCGCTGAGGTCCTCGTCTCTGGTCATCGGTCGGGCGGGGGCCAGGGGGCAGCGTGGGCGTGGGCGTGGGCGTGGGCGTGGGCGTGGCCCCGGAGCTTTGATCCTCGCCGGCTGGGGCCAGAGCGGCTGAGGCGGCAGCGTCACCGGTCGCACCGGCGCCGGGATGCTTGCGCCAGGGCCACAGGGCCCTGAATCGCGACCAGGCCGCGCCGGCACCGATCTCGTCGGCGGCCCCACCGCCGGGGACTGCGTCGATCCAGCGCCAGCGCGGAAAGTCCAGATGCAGCGGGATGTCCGTGACCACCGTGGACGACCGGAAACGGGCCAGGATCGCCTCCTGAAGCAACGCCGGAGACGAGGCCTTGGACGACGAGGCGAAGGACGCCAAGTTGGACGCCTGAAGTGCCGGGTGGAGGCCCGCGGCCAGTCGTGCAATGGCGTCGATCCATCCACCAGAGCCGGTGCCATCGGTGCCATCAGAGCCCGCGTGGGCGTTCGTCGTGGCGGCGGCGGACGCGGTGTCATCGGCCGGCCAGTCACAGCGCGCGATCAACTGCGAGCGTTGGGGATCGACCGGGTGGCCGACTTCCGTCAGCAGCAACCAGGCGACGGCGCGGGCACCGGCCGGCCAGCCGGTTGCGTGGCCGCCTGGCCCCCACGACACCACCGTCAAGGCCAATTGGTTGGCTCCCGCACGCACGTACTCGTGAATGGCGGCCGGTGCACCGAACCCCTCACCGGCCTGCCACGGCAATGCCCGCGTCACCGCCACCCCGTTGAAGGTGGCATAGGCCTGGCAGGCGCGCGCCCACACCAGCACACTCAAGATTCGCGCGGTCATGACCAGGTCCAGTCCACCAGCACGGCCTCGGGCAGGGTGAGTCGATGCGCGGCCACGCCGGTCCAACGACTGCCGACCTGCACGCGCAGTTGCAGCGGATCGACCCGTGCCTGCACGCGAAGCCCCAGCCCCCCGGCCACACGCACGAGTCCGAGGTCCACCGTGAGGCAGGGTCGCGCGGCAGGCGCCTCAGGTGCCTCAGGTGCCTCAGCCTGCGCGATGGCTTCATCCCCATCGGATGGATGACCTGGGCCGAATGCGCCCGATGCTTCGGATGCATGGGGCGCATGGGGCGCGGCGCTCGCCGGCGAGCTGGCGTCGACCGCGTGGGTGCCCCAGTCATCCGATTCCGGCCGCGGCGCACGGCGCAGCGCCTGGACATCGTTGCCGCCGTCCAGCGCCACCCAATCGCCTTGCGGATGAGCGTCACAGCGAATCGACAGGCGCCAAGGTGCCTGCCAGCGCCGCTGCGGCAGCAGCGTGGTGGGGGTCAGATCGTCGACCTCCCAGCTCATGCAGCCGTCGTCCGGTGCCATCTCGCAGCAGAGGGTCAACCACGCAGACGGCCCACCAGGATCCGGCCGCCAACGTCCGCTGAAGCGCAACGCCAGCGGCCCCGGGGACAGCTGCCACGCCGCCGCGACCCGCCAGCGAGGCGGCTGGGTGGCCCCCTGCGACGCCGACGTGGGGTCGAGGCCGGCCGCTGGATCTCGTGGCGCGTGGCCCCAGGCCATGCCGCCGTGGCCGACGATCAGTTCGCTGGGCCCCTCCAGGGTGACCGCGACAAGACCCAGCGCCCGCGCCCACCGATCCGTCAGTTGGTCGAGCGCCCGGCTCCATTGGCGATCCAGCGCCGCCCAGGCGCCTTCATGGTCCTGGGCAGGCGCCGGCTGACCATCGCACTCCTGCCAGATGCGAGTGGCCGTGGGCCTGAGAGTGGGTGCTGGCCATTTGCCACGTGGACCTGGGGACCGCGCCCACGTCAACAGGCATTGGTTGGCGGCATGGGCGGCGATCCGTATCGGTGCCGCCTGTGCCTCGGAACGAGATGTCGCGGGAACGGCGCCGGCGGGCTTGCGGCCGGCGCAGCTCGTCCAGCTGAGCAGGCTCCACGCGGGCATGGGCCGCGCGGCCATGCGACGTCGGTCCGGGGCGGCGGGAGGCGACAGACGCGCTACCCAGGTCAAGCCGCCAAGCTGGGGCAGGTGCCAGGCGCCGTGACTCGTGCGCAGGCGCAGCGCCGGGTGACCATGGCGGCAACGTCCATGGAGGGTCGCTTGCCACTCCAGCGTGGCAGGAGAACCGGCATCAAGATCGGGCCGCGTACCAGCATTAGCATCAGCGCCAGTGTTAGTGCCAGCGCCAACGCCAGTGCCAGTGCCAGTGCCGGAGCTGGGACCAGCATCCAGGCCCACTGTGAGGACATGCAGTTGCTGCAGTCGCGACGCCTCGTCGAGGTCCAGCACCAGGTGATCGACAGCGCCAACCTTCAGCGCCTGACGTTGCCATTGCCCATCGCGATGGACATACAGCAAAAGAGGTGCTGAGCGCTCCGGCGTCGGGGGCCTCTGCGCTTCGACCGAAGATCCGACCGGAAACGCCGCCAGGGACGGCCGCCAGGTGAGCGTCAAGGCGCTCATGCGGCACGGCTCAGCGTCAGCCGACGAAGCGATCCTTGACTCGGCACCCATCGCCGCGCCGCCATCGGCGTCGAACCCGCGAGCGCCTTCCTGGGCGCGGCCTCCGTTCGGCGGGCTGAACGCCAGCGCTTGCTGCTGGGCCACCGAGAGACGAGGTATCGAACGCGCGGTCCGCGACGTCTCCCTGGAAGCCGGATGGACCGCGCCACGATCGCCCCCCCTCTCGTCGCCCTTCCAGTCCACGTCCACGTCCAAGGCCTCCGCCTCAGCCTCAGCCATGTCCATGTCCATGTCCATGTCTTCCGCCGCAGGGTACGAGCCGGTCGGTTCGCGCGGCGCCTGGACCCGTTGCCAGATCCACTCGCGGCCTTGACGCATGGGCCATTCCACGGCGATGACACCGGTCCACCAACTGCCCCACCAGCCCAGCGAACGCTCGCGGTCCGGGGCCGCCATCAGCCGGCGGAACACCACGGGGTCCATCCAGGGAAGTTCGGTGCGCCGGCCGTCCGGGCCGTCCGGCTGGGCGTGACGGCGTGCATGTCGACGCAAGGCCATGAGGTCCAACGTCGCATGGATCCGGACGCCCCAGTCGGGCACCTCACGGCCGGCCACCTCGTCAAGGGCAAGGGTCCACGCGTGGCCGACCGGCAGGTGGGTCAGGCGGGGCACCCCTGCCACCGAATCGGTGGGCCACAGCGCGGCGCTCAGGGGACGCGCCCGGCGCCCGAGCGCTTGCCAGTCGGCCAGGAGCGCGGGCGACCGATGCGCGGCCTCCGTCAGGCAGGCATAGACCGTGACCGAGGCCGAGACAGAGGCCGAGACAGAGGCCGACCCGTCGTCGCTCGTCGGGATCGACAGGCGCGCGACCTCCGTCTTTGCGAAGGCCTGAGGATCGACGTGGCGGGTCACGGGGCCTCCTGCGGATGCAGCGGATCCGCATCCGGATCCAACGGCTGCGGCGGCTCCGGCGCGGCCGGGTGAGCCACTGCGGCCTCGCCGGCAGTCGATGCCGAGCCACCGGAATTGATGTTCACCAGCGGGCCGCTCAGGGACACGCCTTCCGGCCCGATCGTCAGAAAACTGGCACCCACCTTCAGGCTGATGCAGACCTCCGACTCCAACACCAGGGACAACGGCGCCTTCATTTCAATGGACAGGTCCGCGCCCACGCGCACCGTGCCTCCGCTTGAGACATCGAGACCCTCGGCCAGCCGGAGTCGGCCGGGACCGTCGATGAGGCACTGCAGCTGCTCCCCCACCAACAGGCCCGCCCCGCCCGCCACCGACAGCCTCAGGTCACCGCCCAGGCTGGCGTGGGTGTCGTGACCCACGCGCACATGGGCCGCCTGGGCGATGTCCACCTGCGCGCTGCCGCCGATGCGGTGTCGATCATCCCCCTCGACCCGCCGCACGGATGCCCCGGACACGCTGGCCTGCTGGTCGCCGCCCACCTTCAGATGCAGGTCGCGCTGGGCTTGCAGCCAGACGTACTCCTGCCCGAGGCGGTCGTCGAAGCGCAGTTCGTTGAACTCGGACGGACTGCCGCCAAGGCTGCGGCTGCGCCAGCCGCTGACCGCGCTGTGTGCCGGCAATGGATACGGTGAACGACGCGCACCATTGAACAAGCGGCCGGTCACGAGGGGTCGGTCGGGCTGACCGTCCAGGAAGTCGATGACGACCTCGTCACCGACCCGCGGCAGCAGCACCATCCCAAGCTGGTCACCTGCCCCGGGTTGCGCGACCCGCACCCAGGCCGTCTGCGCCGACTCGCCCGCCCCGCCCTCGCCGATCGTGTCGCCGGCCCGGTCGGACGCGCCGCCGCCGCGCTGCCAGTGAAAGCGCACGCGAACGCGGCCGAATTCATCGGTGTGCACCGCATCGGGGGTCGGACCGACGACGGTGGCCGTCTGAGGTCCGGCGGCCCTGGGCGCGGACCGCCGGTACGTCGGCTGAAAGGCGATTCGGGCAGGGATGGCATTGAAGCGGCAGCGAAAGCGGGTGCCGACCTCCGCGTGTGCCGCGCTGCCGCCGAAGACCAGCGAGCCCTCACCCTCCCCGGCCGCCCGCAGCCATTCGAGGACGGTGGCGGTGATGCGATAGCGCTGGGCATCGCTGCGATGGCCCTGCAGGTCGAAGGTTCGCCCGATGCTGAGGCTGCGGCAGGGAGACAGTCCGGTCGCGAGATCCCGTTCCGCCTGGTGGCGCGCCAACGCCAGGTGGGCGAGGCGGTCGCCCTCGGCTTGTCGCGCCTGCCAGGCGGTATCCATCGACAGATCATCCTGGCCACCCGGGAAGAGGTGCCAGTTCGAGGTCGACCCGGTGGTGCTGTCCCTGGCGGTGGCCGACGACTCGAGCAACCGAGCCGGTTGCTCTGCGGCAAAGTCCTGCACCCTGACCTCGCTGGGCTGCCAGGCATACGCCCGTGACCATTGCGTGAGGAGTCGATCGTCGACCGCCGCCGCCTCGTCGGGGTCGGTCGCAGCGGCCCAGCGGAGCGCCCCCCCGGGGATGGCTTGCGCCGGCTCGGTGCCATCACAAAGCACCAGCGTGTGCGACTCCGGCCCGTGATCGAACCAGTAGTACAGCCCGTCCTGCGTCATCAGCCGGTGGACGAAGTCGAGGTCGGACTCGCCATACTGAACCGTCATCGGCCGGGTCACCGGGAGGCGGGCACCTCGCCACTCCCAGCGCGGCAGGCCGCCATAGCGCGAGAAGATCCGTTCGAGGATGTCTCGGACCGAGCAGTCCTGGAAGACGCGAAAGCAGGCGCCCAGACCCAGTTGCCAGAGCCAGGGTCGCAAAGTGACCCGGTAGCGCGCTGCGGGCAAGGCGCCTTTCCGGGTCGCGTCCTCGGCGGAGGTCCAACCGGCGGGGGGCGAACCCAACTCGGCATGGGTGACCAGCCCATGCAGATGGCGCCTGGCGCCATCCCGGCCGGGCACCGGAAAGGACACGCCCGCCGGACGACCGATCCACTCCGCAATCGCCAGGGGCGGCAGGGCGGCCGGATGCGCCAGCGTCAACTGATACTCCGGCAACTGGCCCAGCGCCTCGAAGGCAAGGAGCCGATCCACGAACAGCTGCGACACGGCATCGGGCGAGCGGAACACGGCGTCGCTCATGGAGGCGTCTCCGACAAGCCATGCGATGCCCGAGCGGGATGGCCACCGGGGCGGGGATCCGCCGGCAGGGCCACACCCCGCTCGCCGGCGCGGCCTTCTGCTTGGGGCGGTTGGCCGGGACGGGTCCACTCGGAGGGGTCCGTGGGTGGCCCAGCGCGGGTGGGATGTCCCGCACACGAAGGATCGAGCCGCACGCCCACCCGGACGGGCGACTGGGCAGGCCGGCTGTGTCGCAGCCAGGCGGTCCGCCCCATCCGGGCCTCTCCTCCGAGCCTCAGTGGCGGAACGTCCGCGTGCCGGAGCAGCAACACCAGATCCGCGTCGAAGGTCAGGCCGGCCCAGTGCCGCACCAAGGCCTGAAGTCGCGCATGGCCTGTCGCGCCGGGAAGCAGCGCGCCATAGACCGACAGCGGCACCGGGCCGATGTGCAGTCGCACCCCATGCTGAACATCCCACACGGATCGGCCCAGCACGGCCCCCCGCCCCAGCCGCTGGCCTCCGTTCAGACGTGTGAGCGACGACGCCTCCAGCGGCATCCACCAGCCTCGCCATTGCTGAACCGACACCGGACCGTTGACCACCTGTGCACACCAGCGCGCGAGCCCGTCGGCATCGCGCACCGGTCGCGCCAATCGCCCCAACCAACGACGACGATGGTCGTCCTCCAAGGCATCGCGCTGGCCCAGCCCGTCCAAGCCCAGGCCGATCAGTGCATCCCACTCGCCCAAGGCGGCGCGTCCGTTCGGCTGCGCCCAGGCACGGTAGAACAGCAAGGCGAAGCGATGGGTCCACAGGTCCATGAAGCGCCGCGGGGCAGGCTCGCCGTGGCGCTCTCGGTCGCGCACCCACTCGGTCCAATGCAACGGCAAGGGCCCACCCGGCCCCAGCAGACCGAAAACCCGTTGGTCGATGCGCGGCACGGTCGGCGCGACCGAAGTGTCGGGATCGCCCTCTGCACGGCCCTGGATCGGGGCCATGGGCGCGCCGGATGCGGGGACGTCAGCGGCGGCTTCGGGGGGGTCAGTGGGTTCAGTGGGGTCAGTGGCACCGGGTGAATCCGTGGCATCGATCGAAGCACCCGCCTGGAGCCCATCATCGACGGCACTGACCGATGTAGCTGCAAAGGTCAGGTCCGGCACCTGGCCGATCCGCAGGGGCTCAAGGCCCGGCGTCAGCGCCGCACCCAATCGGGGCAGGTGCGGATGCGTGGCCTCGATCCGGCGCAACAAAGGAAAAAGTCCAAATGAGGACGGCGAGCGACGGGCCACCGCCCACAGACGCCGTGCCTCGCTCGCGCAGGCGCCGGAGGTCACCGCGGGGCCGGCAATGTCGGTCTGCGGCGCGCCCTGCCAAACGCGTGGCGCGTGCAGCGCATCCGGCGTGTCTTGCGCCCTCGGCCGCTGCAGAGGGTTCGGGTTCGGATTCAGGTCCGACTGCGGCTGCGGCTGCGGCTGCGGCTTTTGCAGACGCGGTGGATTCACCCGTTCCGCCGCACCCTGCTGCATCTGCTGCAGGGGCGCGGAGGTCTCACCGGTCGGGGCAGGGCCGGTGGCGGATCTGTCCATGGCGTGGGGGCTCATAGCGAGGGCTGCTCTCCCAGGCGCGGCGCCCAGCGAGCGACTTCCCCCCGAGACAGGGACTGCAAGACCGTCTCGACAAAACTGTTCATCGTGACGTGCCGCGAGAGCCACTGATGCATCACCAGCCCGAACTGGAAGGCATTGCCACCCGGGTGGGCAAGTTCATCCACGACCAGGGTCACCACCAGGCCGCGGGCAAAGGCCATCGGGCCAGGGGCGGGATGTCGCCGGACGGCGGGGCGCACCGTCACCTGTTGCAGGGCATCGATCTGTCGACGCACCGCCGGATCCGCCGCCTGCGGCAGGCATCCCAACATCTGACGCAAGGCCGAGGCCGCCTCACCGCCGTCGGTATCGAGCAGCGACAGGTAGTTCAGCGGCAGGAGCTGAAGCAAGCGCCAGGTGGCATCGCCCGCCAAAGTGGCAGGCAGGGGGCGGGACGGCCCCGCCACCACCGAGGCGCCCAGCAGCGGCGCGTCGCTGTCTACGGTGAAGCCCGTCGACAGGGGCTCACGGCCCTCCTGCAAGGGCGCCGGCGCCGACGCCGCCCCTGGAGCGAACGCAGTCACCGGCGCGTGCAACGGGATGAACAACGGGAGATCACGGTTGGTGCAGCGCAGCCGCAGCGCCAAGGCGCTGGGACGCCATGCCGGCGATGGCCGCCCGAGCCCATCGCGCGGCTGGACCTCGTTCGCCGCTGCGGCGTCTCCGTGGCGCCAGTTGCGCTCAGAAGATCCCGGCGACGGCGACGGGGGGACGGCATCGGCCACCACTGCGCGACGATCCGCCGCACGCGGCGACGCCACGGTGTCGCCCGGCCAGGGACCGGAGGTCGACGCCGCGTCCGCAGGCCCGGGATGGGCGCTGCCCTCGCCCTCCACCACCGCCAGGAAGACTTCGGTTCCCGCATAGCTGGAACGAGCGGCCAACGCCCCCGGGCCGGTGCCAGGCAGCCTCGGTTCGCGCCGGAGCGAGTAAGCCGGCTCGCCGGCCGCCGCGCCGGCGCTGCCGTAGAGCGGCTGCAAGGGTCCTTCCTTCCCCGAGGCATCGATGCCGACGACCGACTGCACACCATGAACCTCGAAATCCAGCGGCGCGGTGCGATCGGGCACCACATGGTGCTCATGGTCTCGGTCATGGAGATCCAACCGGTCGGCGCGATGGGGAAACAGATTGATGGCCGTCACACAGTTGGTGAGCAGGTGATGGGCCCCGACAATCCCTTCAAGCTGCGGCGCCGGGTCGGAGAGCAGCAGCACCAGCGCCAGGCGGCTGGAACGACCGGTGGCTGGCCGCCGGAATGCCGGAGCCAGACCGACGAGGTCCACAAACAGCAGTCGCTCCGGGAAGGTCAAACTTTCCTGCAACAGTCGCAGTCCGGAGAATCCGGCGGGCGTGTCCGGCAGCAGGGCTTCGTCGTCCGCCAGGCCGACCGCGCGCACCGCGGCCCCCGGCAACGGCCGCTGCCAAGCGCCATCGCCGACAGCCCCCTCCCCCAGACCCGAACGGCGGTCGCGCAGCGCCTGCAGCGAGAAGACATCCGGCTCCGCCGACGCCTCGGCGGCCACGCCTGCGCCGACCTCGGCCACCACGCCCACATAGTGGGTCAGCAACAACTCATGCAATCGGGCGCTGATGTCGCGGGGGCCGCTGAGGTAGAGCCGAAGCCGGTCCTGCGCCAATTGATCAAACCGCTGCCCGGCCGGCAGGCTCAGTTGCAGGCGCAGAGCGCTCAACGGCGGAGCGGCCAGGGCGGACAGCGCATGCGGATCGAGCCGAACATCGGCCAGATGCCGCGTCAGGCTGGCCCGCTCGACCTGGATCGGGGTCAACCGCGTGTCCTGTGCGGTCCGGAACTCGCAGCGCCTGGCTGCGGCACCCACCGGCGGACTGAACAGCCGGGTGTCGCGGGGCAGCGTCAGCCCCTTGAGCAAGTCCGCAGAGGGTCGGGTGGCCAATTGAAGGACGACCATCGCCGGCGTCGGCGCGGTGAAATGCGGATAGACCTGCTCGAGCAGGCGGTGCGACAGCCGGGGTGCCTCGGTCGCCATCTTGAGATGGATGCGTGCAGAGAGGAAGGCACAGCCTTCCAGCAGCCGTTCGATGTAGGGATCGGCCACGTCCAGCGAGCCCATGTCGAGCCGCCCCGCCAGCTGCGGGAAGGCCTGAGCAAACTCGGCGCCCAACTCGCGCAGGTAGCCCAGTTCCTGGTTGTAGTGATTCAGCAGACGAGCATCCATGGCGACTGGCCTCAGCCTCCCAGGTCCAGCACGCGGGTGCGGCCGGTGTCGACATCCATGTCCGCCGCCAGGGTCAGCATCTGGGGCCGGGATCGGTCCCACAGCTCGGCACGAATGAACACCCGCACCTGGGGAGCGGCACGGTCGGCCGCAGGCATCGCGCCCGGCACGCCCGTTGTGGCCTCGGCACCGGATGCCACGGTGATGCGGATCGACTCGGGCCGCAGACGCGGTTCGAATCGTCGCAAGGCCTCTTCGAGCGACCGTTCGAGCTCGCGCGAGTCCAGCGCGGTCAGCAGGCGCCCGGTGAAGGCCGGAATGCCGTAGTTCAGGACCGAACGCTGGACATGCGGCAGGTCGCGCCATGGCAGGGCGACGCGATCCGGCGCGTGCCCGACGGGCTCGCTCGCGGCCAAGCTGCCCGGCTCCGGTCGGATCGTGTTGAAGAGCCAATCGACATGGCGCAGGACGGCACGCCGAAGCGCCTGGCGAGGGTCGTCGTGATCCGGAAGCGGGCTTCGTGCCACAGGGCTGAGAAAGGAATCGAAGGGTCGGCCGGCTTCGCCTTCGGCCCAAGCCAAGGCCCCGGCCCCGACGACGGCCTCGATGTGGACATGGCCATGGACCTCGCCCTGGGTCGCGCCCCGGGCTGTGGTCCGAGCGCCGGCCTGGGCACCGCGGTCGCCCATGCCTTGGTGCAGCGGCCCGTGCCGACTCCCATGCGCAGGATCTGCAGCGGCGCCCTCCAGGTCGGGGAACAGGCGGTCCAGCAGTGACGGGGCTCGCCAGTCCCGGGGAAGATCGCCCGTCATCACGGAGGCGGCAGTCTGGGTCATTCGGCCGACCTCCGCCAGGATGCCCAGAGCTGCTCGAGCGGCTGCACCGTGACCGGCCCGTCGGTCAGCCGCCAAGCGGCGCGGTCAGCGCTGGCTGCCGCGCGGTCACCCACCTGGCTGGTCGCCAGGTGGGCCATCACATCGGAGAGCAACTCGGCCGTGAGCGCCTGTGGTGACGCGGCTCCGGACAGTGACGATGGCGATGACGATCGCGCCGATGGAAATGAAAGGCCGACCGCCATGGCGGTGGCCGCCTGCACGCCGGCAGCCCGCCGACCGTCGGCCGCCCGCAGCGACGCGCCCGGCGGCCTCTGAAGCTGCACCGAGGTCGTTTTGCCGTCTTCCCAGCGATAGTCCATCTCCAGCCGGGAGAAGTCGAGCGACAGCAGCTCCTGGATGGCTGCGGACGAGCCGTCCTGGCTGATCGTCACCTGGTAGTCGATCAGTCGCGCGTCATGCAGCCGCAACGTGAGCGGGTAATGCGCAGCCGCAGCACCTTCCACCCGGATCACCGCCTTCAACCGCAGCTGACGCGTCAGCGCACCGAGCAAGGCGGTGCTGGCGCGATCCATGCGCTTGAAAAGGCGAAACGCGGAGGGCAGCGCCGCCGCTTCCGGCAGGGCGGGCTCGACCTGCTGCGACCACTCGCAGGCCTGCAGCTCAATCCAGTCGCGCAGACCCGCCACCACGGAGTCCCCCGCCAGCAGGCGGCCATCGGGCGCGGTCAGGGACAGATAGTGGCGCACCAGTGCCGGAGCCGGGCCTGCCGCAGGACTGCTCGCCGGCCTGCTCGCCGGTTGGACGCTCATCATGACCCGGTCCTCGCATGCAGCGTCACCGACGTGGCAGGCAGGGGCTGGCCGCTTTCCGACAGCGGGAAATACTGCAGTTCGACCCGCGCGAATCCGGACAGCTCCCAGTGCTCGGACAGATGCACCCATCCCTGGTTGCCATCGGTGTCGGTGCTGAGTCGAGTCAGCCGTGCCCCGCTCATGTCGATGAGCAACACGGCGCGCCAGAAGTCGTCATCGCCGGACCCACCGGCGGCGCTTCGGTCCTGCGGCGACGCCCCAGCGGCGAAGGCACCGGGTCCGGCACCGGAATGGCCGTCCAGCACCCACAGCCGTGCGCGATCCACGCGCGCGCCGCGGGCCAGCGCCGCCGACAACGGCAGGCTGCTGCGGTCAAACGACTTGCGCAGGCGCAGCGCGCCGAAGTTGGCCGAGCCGGTGGGCGCATCGGCCTGATCCAGGGAGGCCGTGGCGACCGACCACTCCACCGCGCGGATCTCGATGTGCCCCTCATGGCCCGCGAGCTGGCTCTCGCCGACCACCGGGCGGCCATCGATCGACAGCTGCAGTTGCACCAGTGAGGACGCCATGACGGTCAGCGGAGCTTGTCGGAGATCGACGACCCGATGCGGTTCTCACGCACGCTCCATTCGAAGCCCAGCGCAGCGTCCAGCTTGCCCGCGTCGTTCTGCGGCTTGTAGCCGACGAACACCTCCTTGAAGACGAACTCGACGTCCTGCGACATCGTCCCGTCCTCGCCACCCTTGGTGGCCACCTTGGTGACGAATGCCTCGGCCACCTTGACCTGGAAGAAGGTCTGCGGGCCGGCATCCGCACCGGTGGCCTTGAGCATCTCGATGGTGATCAGTGGAAAGTGCCGACCCGCCACCATCTTCGACAGCAAGGCCGCCGAGGACGAGTCGACATAGTGGGAGATCGACAACGAGCCCGGCAAGGCCTTGCCGACCGCCGCACCGCCGCCACGGGTTTCGCTGTGATCGGCTTCGATGTCGAAGCTCCAGTCACTGATCTCGATCCAGCCGTCCTGACCGTGGTGGCCCTTCTGCATCGACTCGCCGATGGGCACGTCGTTCTTGCCGAAATTGATGAAGCTATTGCCGGGCATGGAAACTCCTTCGTTGGCGCAAGGCCCGAATCATTGAATCGACAGTCGCAGCTCCGGCGTGTCCTGGGTCATCTCGGCAATGTTCCAGCGGAAGAACTGCGCCGCCGCCAGCGAGCCATCGTTGTTCTGCCGCTTGTAGCCCAGCGCCATCTGCTTGAAGACGAACTCCACATCCTGCGAGACGCTGCCGTCCTCGCCGCCCTTGTTCGACACCTTGGTGATGAACACGTCCTTGAAACTGATCTGGAAGAACAGGGTGGGTTGGTCTGCCCCGGTCTGCTTGAGCATGTCGATGGTGGCGGTCTTGAAATGCGTGCCCCGGACGATGAACTGCATCAGCAGCGGTGAGGATTTGTCGTAGTAGTGGGAGAAGCTGAGCGCACCCGCGGAGGGCTTGCCCACGGCCGAGCCGGTGCCCTTCAGATGGCTCGCATCGGCGCTGGCCTCCCAGCTCCAGTCCGCGATCTCGATCCAACCGGCGGAGCCCAGGTGCCCGGGCTGCTGGGACTCGCCCGCGGCTGTGCCGCCATCGGTCTTCTCGAACTTGATGAATGCGTTGCCTGGCATGGGCCGGTCTCCTCAGCGGATCAATCGTGGAATGCGTGCGCCGGCGCGGTCACTGCGTCCTGCCGGCGGCTCTCGTCAACATGTCGGTCAGTGCCTGGGTCAGTGCTGGTCATCACTGCAAGCCACCACCGCTTGGCGTTACTGCGTGTCGTTACTGCGTGTGGTCGCCGCCGGTCGTCACTGCGGGCCGTCATCGCGGGTGCTCACTGCTTCTCGGACGGCAGCCGCGACACCAGCCGCAGCGAGACCGTCAGCCCCTCCAACTGGTAGTGCGGTTTCAGATGGAATTTCGAGCTGTAGTAACCGGGCGCCCCTTCGACCTCCTCGATCGTGATCTCGGCGGCGGCCAACGGTCGCTCGGCCTTGGTCTGCTCGGTGCTGTTGGCCGGATCGCCGTCGACATAGGCCAGGATCCAGTCGTTCAGCCAGCGCTGCATCGCCTCGCGGGACTTGAATGACCCGACCTTGTCGCGCACCATGCATTTCAGGTAATGGGCAAAGCGGCAGCAGGCGAAGAGGTAGGGCAGCCGTGCGGCCAAGGCCGCATTGGCGGTGGCATCGGGATCGTCATAGGCCAGCGGTTGCTGCAGCGACTGTGCGCCGATGAACGCGGCGAAGTCCGAGTTCTTTCGGTGGATCAGCGCCATGAAGCCGTTCTGCGACAGCTCGGCCTCCCGACGGTCGGAGATGGCGATCTCGGTCGGACATTTCAGGTCCACACCGCCATCGTCAGTCGGGAAGGCGTGATGGGGCAGGTCGTCCATCGCGCCGCCGGATTCGACGCCCCGGATCCGCGAACACCAGCCGTACCGCTTGAAGGACCGCGCAATGTTCGTACCCATCGCATAGGCGGCGTTGCACCAGGTGTAGCGGTCGGGGTCGGGGGCACCCAGGTCCTCCTCGAAATCGAAGGCCTCCACCGGCAGCGTCTTGGCACCGTAGGGCGGCCTCGCCAGGAACCGGGGCATGGCCAGCGCCAGGTAGCGCGCATCCTCGCTCGCGCGCAGCGCCCGCCAGCTGGCGTATTCCGGCGTGGTGAAGATCTTGGTGAGATTGCGCGGATTGGCAAGTTCGCGCCAGGACTCCATCTGCATCACCGTGGGCGACGCGCCGGCGATGAAGGGCACATGCGCCGCGGCGGCGATCCGGCTCATCTCGGTGAGGATTTCCACATGCGGGGGTGAATGATCGAAGTGGTAGTCCCCCACCAGAAGGCCGTAGGGTTCCCCGCCGAACTGGCCGTATTCCTCTTCATAGATCTTCTTGAAGAGGGGCGACTGGTCCCAGCTGACCCCCTTGTACCGACGCAAGGTGCGGCCCAGCTCCTGCTGCGACAGCGGCAGCACACGGATCTTGAGTTGCTCGTCGGTCTCGGTATGGAAGACCAGGTAGTGCAGGCCGCGCCAGGAGGCCTCCAGGCGCTGATAGTCCGGGTGGTGCAGGATGCCGTTGATCTGCCGCGACAGCTGGGCGTCGATCGAGGCAATCAGCGCCTCCAGCGTGGCCATGCAGTCGGGCCGGATCCGGGCAGGGTCGCCGAGGGCCGCCCGGGCCATCGCCTGCACGGCACGCGTCATCTGATCAAACGCCTCTTCGGAGGTGGGCTTGAAGGATTGACGCAACAGGGTGGTGAAGTTGTCGGCGGCCGGCGGAGGGTCCGCGGGCGGCGGTGCACTGGCGCTTGGGGCGTCGACGCTGGGTGCGCCGTCGGGGGCGTCGGCGGCGAGTTGGCGCAGTGAGGACGGATCGGCCAACAGGCGGCTCAGCAGCTGTTCAGCCTCATGCTTACCGTCGATGTAGGTGGACAGGTTGGCCAGTTGCTGTCGGGCATCCAGCCGTTGTCCCAGCGCGGGCACCTGAGTGGCAATGGCGGCCGGTGAGAAATCGCTCATGGCCTCAAAGGTCAGCGCGACGGCCAGTTCACCCTCACCGCTGAGCGTGTTGGGCACCCGCAGCGTCACCTGCGGCTGCAGCGCTTTCATGCGGGCATCGAAGTTGTCGATGTCGATGTCCAGGAACCGGCGGTTTTCCAGTGGCGGCGGTGAGGCCGATGGCCCGGCCAGATCCGCCAGCACGCCGATCACGAAGGGCAGTTGCACCTTCCGTTGGGCGCCATAGAGTTCGACGTCGTACTCGATCTGCACCCGAGGGGTGCGATTGCGGGCGATGAATTTTTGACTGCTGTCCACGAGAACTCCAGGAATTGAACGAGTGACAAGTCAGGCGACCGCACCAAGCACTTGTGGCCGGGCGGGTGTGGCCGGTGGCCGATGCCCGCAGCGGTAGCGAGGACTGGTTCGGGTCGACGCGAGCGGGCCTGCGGGATCAGGGATCAGGGTGCTCATCCGGATGCCTCACCCTGCGTGTCGGACGTCGGCACGGCGCCGAGGACCCGGGTCACGGCGTGCAGCGAATCGGGCGCCAGCTCCTCGATCAGTTGCACGAAGGTCTTGTCCATGAGGTCCTCCGCACGACGCAACAGCCACTGCGCCGGGTTGCCCGGTTCGGCCTCCTCCAGGTAGGCCCGCAGCAGGCGCAGGGTCTGAAGCACGTCCTGGCGGCTTCGGGGCGGGAGCTGAGGCAGGTTCGTCGTGCCCATGCGCGGCATTGCGCGATCTCCATTCCAACCGCCCGTATGGCCAGACATCAGGGAATCCGATGCGACGCTCGTGGCGCCGTCCATCGGCATGCGCTGCGCTGACGCATCTCCGTCGCTGTCGGGTTGGGGGGGTCGGCCGTCAACTGGGGCCTCCGACAGAACGCCCAGCAGATCGCTCAGCAACGCCTCCAGCGCCCCGTCGTCAGGTCGGTCGCTCAGCAGCGCAGGCGGGACCTTTGACGACACGGTCTGAGTCAGTTGCCGCAGCGCGACGCGCGCATCCGCCGCAGCGCTGGCCAATGAGCGCCGGAGCTCGGGCACGCCAGACAGAAGGCCGCGCACCTGGGACAGGGGGCTCGCGGGCTCGCCGGGGAGGGCCTCGGCATGCCCCAGCGCCACCTCGACATCCCGTGCACGCAGGCCGCCCAGTCGCTTGTCGGTGGACAACGGGGCGGCGCGGAGCTCGCCGCGCAGGCCCTGCAGGCTGTTGAGCTCGGACAGCACGCTCAGCCGTCTCAACGGATCGCCCTCATCCAGACGCGGGTGCACCGTCTCCCATTCGTGGGAGAGCCAGTGCGACATCAGCCCCAGCGCAGGCGCCAAGGCCGGCAGGCCGCTCAACGCGGTGCCGCTGCGTGCCCAGAGCAGCGCCAGACGCAAGTCATGGCTACGCGTCATCAGCGACGTCACCAACGGCTGGACCTGCGCCCAGCGCGGCGGCTCGGCCGCGGCGAACTGCGACTCCGGACGACCTTGCGCCAGTTGCATCAGCGCCAGGAAGTCGGTGTCGTAATCCAGCTCTTCGCCACTGGGCGAGGTGGCGGAGATGGGCTGCATCCACGGCGTTGAAGGGGAGGATTCCATGCGGTCCGGTCAGCGGGGTGGCAAGGACTGACCCCGATGTGAATCAATATAGGACGCATGGCGGGAAGGCCGATGGCATCTGGCTCGGAGGCGATTTCACCTGTCATCCCGAATAAATTACGCCGGCGGTGGCAGGCGAACATGCGCGCAGCCCGATGCACGGCATCCAGCCGCCTTGGAGTTGCAGGTTCGACCCGGCCTCGCAGTCGGAGACAAGTCAGCAGATGGCCTGAACGTGCTGACGAAAACAGACTGCCGGTGAGTCGTCAGTCTTCCTGCGGATTTTTGATGCACGTCAACGGAAGGCCCTCCCGCGTCGCGCCGCCACGCCGGGAATGGAGGGGCGCAAGTGCCCTGGTGGGGGGGCGATGCCAGGGGCCGCGGTCGGGGCGAACCAAGGCCGGGCGGCGGGAGGGCGGACCCGGGCTCGCCCATCCGCGAAGCCTCCCCGGCCTGCGCACCCTAGAATCGCGGGCAATTTCCCCCACTACCGCGCGAGACCTGCCCGTGGCCGCAACCATCCTCCAAAAGATTCCCGCCGGCGAGCGCGTCGGCATCGCCTTCTCCGGCGGCCTGGACACCAGCGCCGCGGTGCACTGGATGCGCGCCAAAGGCGCCATTCCCTGCGCCTACACCGCCAACCTCGGCCAGCCCGATGAAAGCGATTACGAAGAGATCCCCCGCAAAGCCAAGGCCTACGGCGCCGAGATCGCTCGGCTGATCGATTGCCGCGCCCAACTGGTGGCCGAAGGCATTGCCGCCATCCAGTGCGGTGCCTTCCACATCAAGAGCGGCGGCGCCACCTACTTCAACACCACCCCGCTGGGTCGCGCCGTGACCGGCACCGCGCTGGTGGTGGCGATGCGCGACGACGGCGTCAACATCTGGGGCGATGGCTCGACCTACAAGGGCAACGACATCGAGCGCTTCTACCGCTACGGCCTGCTGGCCAACCCGGCGCTGAAGATCTACAAGCCCTGGCTGGACCAGACCTTCATCGACGAGCTCGGCGGCCGCAAGGAGATGAGCGAATATCTCATCGCCAACGGCTTCGACTACAAGATGAGCGTGGAGAAGGCGTATTCGACCGACTCCAACATGCTGGGCGCCACCCACGAGGCCAAGGATCTGGAGTTCCTCAACCACGGCATGAACATCGTCAACCCGATCATGGGCGTGGCCTTCTGGAAGGAAGACGTCGCGATCAAGGCGGAGACGGTGTCGGTGCGGTTCGAGGACGGCGTGCCGGTGGCGCTGAACGGCCAGGCGTTCGCCAATTCGGTCGAGCTGTTCATGGAAGCCAACCGCATCGGCGGACGCCACGGCCTGGGCATGTGCGACCAGATCGAGAACCGCATCATCGAAGCCAAGAGCCGCGGCATCTATGAAGCGCCCGGCATGGCGCTGCTGCACATCGCCTATGAGCGCCTGGTGACCGGCATCCACAACGAGGACACGATCGAGCAGTACCGGATGAACGGCATGAAGCTCGGCCGCCTGCTCTATCAGGGTCGCTGGTTCGATCCGCAGTGCCTGATGCTGCGCGAGACCGCGCAACGCTGGGTCGCGCGCGCCATCACCGGCGAGGTGACCCTGGAGCTGCGCCGCGGCAACGACTACACGCTGCTGGACACGGTCAGCCCGAATCTGACCTATGCGCCGGAGCGCCTGTCGATGGAGAAGGTGGAGGACGCCGCCTTCACGCCGGCAGACCGCATCGGTCAGCTGACCATGCGCAACCTGGACATCGCCGACACCCGCGAGAAGCTGGGCGTCTACACCCGCACCGGTCTGCTGGGCGCGAATTCGGCCGGCTCGATCCCGCTGCTGACCGCCGGCGAGGAGTAAGCCGCTCGAGGTTCCGAGGCTGGGCGCAACTTGGGCCGACTCGGGTTCATTCGGGTCAAGTTGGGTCAGGTCGGGTCGACCTCCCCCCGGTGCCTGGACCTGACGATCGCTGGCCGACACCGGGGTGAGTCCGGCAAGCCGGCGGCAGTCCATGTGCGGTCCCCCTGCCGCTCAGCGGTCGCTCAGCGGCCATTCACCTCGCATCCAGACGAAAAAAAGCCGCTGAGACCCAGCGGCTTTTTTCATGCGGCCTGACCGGGACGGCTGACCGTCCGGGTCCGGAGAGTGGCCTCTCAGTCGCGGCGACGACGGGCCAGGAAGCCCAGCGCGGCCAGACCCGCCAGCATCATCGCGTAGCTTTCCGGCTCGGGAACGGCCGGGGTGACCAGCGGCGTGCCGAGGTTGGCGGTGGCGCTGGCGAACTCCACCCGCAGACCGGTGTAGTTGTAGGTGGCGCTGGCGTCGTCGGTCACGACAAAGCTCAGGGTGTTCTTGCCGGTGGTCAGCGCGCTGTTGATCCCGCTGAAGTTGGTCCAGGTGTTGTAGCCGTTGCCCAGGATCGTCGAGATGACGGTGCCGTTGAGCAGCAGCACACCGCTGTTGTCCGACGCCCAGCGGCCGGTGATGGACGCGGAGCTCAGGTCATAGCCGGTCAGGTCGAAATTCAGCGACCAGGTGAAGGTGCTGCTTTCGCTGCTGCTGTAGTTGATCGACTGGTCAGCCGTGGGGATCAGCCAGGACGACGACGCGGTGTTGGCAAGCCAGCTCGGGAACGGATCCACATTGCTGTTGCTGACCACGCCCGAGCCGCTCAGGCCGGTGTAGTCGCCGCCCGACACCGAGTAGGTGTAGTGGGTGTCGGTGCTACCCGCCGCCAGACCGGCGCCAGTGTTCACCAGGCCGGCGATGGTGCCGGCGGCGGCGACGCCGCTGATCAGCAGTGCCGCAGCGGCAATCGAGGTACGAGCAAGCAGCTTCATGAAACTCCCGAGGGGTTCTTGGAATTGATTTCTGGCCTGGGCCGCCTCGCCCGGACTGGGCGCTGCGTGCGTGACCGCTTGAAAGCAAGAGACACGCCGGCTGATGCGTGAATTGTCCCCAATGCGTGCGACTTTTTCGCCCCCGTGTGCACGGGGGTCGGCTTGAAATCTGCGCGAACATCGCCCCGAATCGGTCTCGACCGACCGTTTGAGGGGCACGAACGCAGTGCGCCGCCCCAGGATTGGGCAACCTGTGACCGGCTGTCACAGCGGCACTTCGAGCGACGGACTGCCTTGCGCCGGCCTCCCGGCCTGTTGCCTGTTGTCAGTTCCCTTCCGTCCGCAGCGCGCCGATTCGCTCATCGGCGCGCGGGGGCCGCCTCGGCCTGTCAGGTCCGGCGATCCAGCAACATCGCGTCGCCGTAGCTGAAGAAGCGATAGCGCTGTTCGATCGCATGCCGGTAGAGCGCCATGATCGGCTCATAACCGGCGAAGGCCGAGACCAGCATCATCAGCGTGCTCTTGGGCAGGTGGAAGTTGGTGACCAAGCGATCGACGACGCGGAAGTCGAAGCCCGGCGTGATGAAGATGTCGGTCTCCCGCTCACCCGCCGCCAGTGTCCCGCCCAGGGCGGCGGACTCCAGGGCCCGCAGCGTGGTGGTGCCGACCGCGGTGATGCGCCCGCCCCCCGCACGGCAGCGGGCAATGGCGTCAACCGTCTCCGGGGTCACCTGGAACCACTCGCTGTGCATCTTGTGGTCGGCCAGCGCGTCCACCCGTACTGGCTGGAAGGTGCCGGCGCCCACATGCAAGGTGACATGCGCCGTGCCAATGCCGCGCTCGGCCAGGCGGGCCAGCAGCGCTTCGTCGAAGTGAAGCGCGGCCGTCGGGGCGGCGACCGCGCCGGGTTCCCGGGCAAAAACCGTCTGGTAGCGACGCACGTCATCCGCAGAGTCGCCATGGTCGATGTAGGGCGGCAGCGGCACATGGCCGTGGCGCTCCAGCAGCTCGAACGGGTCGCCGGACAGGCGCAGATGGAACAGCCCGTTGTCCGGGCCGCAGCGGCCCAGCACCTCGGCATCGAAGGCCTCGGCGAAGCGCACCACGGCGCCTGGCTTGGGGCTTTTGCTGGCGCGCATGTGAGCCCAGACTTCGCGGGTACCCGGCAGCACCCGTTCCACCAGCGCTTCCACCGCGCCGCCGCTGGCCTTGGCGCCATACAGGCGGGCCTTGATGACCTTGGTGTTGTTGAACACCAGCAGGTCTCCGGGATTCAGCAGATCGGGCAGCTCCCGGAACACACGGTCCACCGGCGGATGCTGGCGTCCATCCAGCAATCGCGAGGCGCTGCGCTCGGCGGCGGGATGCTGGGCAATCAGCTCGGGAGGGAGAGCGAAATCGAAATCGCTCACGGTGAAGGATCGGGACATGCGCAAGACCAGGGCCGCGCGGCGGACCCTGCCAGTTGAGGGCCTGACGAGGCCCGTGCCAATAGGAAGACGGAGATCGACGACGCAAAGAGAAGCGCGACCGACGCGACAGGACCGCGTCGGCGCGAATTCTCCCATGCGATCCCAGGCGCTCCCGGGCGGGCACCGGCGCTCGCAACGGTCCAGGGACATCGCCCTCAGAGGTTCAGGGCATGCCGTGTGAACCCTCCGACGCGACGACGGCAACGGGCGGGCGAGCGACCGCCCAGCGGAACGATCGGCGAGTCCTTACTGCCAGCGCGCCCCGCGGCGGACCAGTTCGGCGAGCCGGCCGCTGCCCTGCATCTCGCCGATGCCGCGGGTCAGCGCGGCGGCGAAGCGGTCCCCTTCGGCACGCCCGCGCGAGAAGACGGTGTAGAGCGGAAACTCGGTGATCACCGGGTCCAGCCAGACCAGCCGTCCGGCGGCCTCGCGCAATTGGGTGTCGATCAGGTGGGCGGCCACGCCTTTGTCGATCAGGGCCAGATCGATGCGTCGGGCCAGCAGCTTGCGCAGATTGGCCAGATCGTCGACCGCCGGCTCCACCCGCAGCCGCGCCCGATCGAAGCGCTCCGGGTTGGCATAGCCATTGACGGTGCCGATGCGCAGGCCGCCGAGCCGGTCGAGGTCATCCACCCGATGGCGGGCCTCCGCCCGGGCCATGAAGCCGATCTGGTTCACGATGCCCAGCGGCGCCGGGAACCACATGGTGCGCTCGCGCTCCGGCGACCGCCAGGCGCCGATCACGCCGTCATGCTCGCCCCGTTGGAACTCCAGCAGCGCCCGGGCCCAGGGTCGGAACTGCAAGGTCATCGACAGCCCGGCCTGACGCAGCGCCGCGCGGGTGATCTCGCAGGCGATGCCGCCGCCCGGCAAGGCCGTGCCGGTGTAGGGCGGGAATTCGGTGGCGACCAGACGAACCGGCGCGCCGTCCGGGACGGCCACGGTGGACCTCGACGGCGTGGGTGCAGGCGTGGGCGCCGGCGTGGTCACGGCGGCGCCGGTGACGGGCAATGCCCTTGCGGGCCATGCCGCAGCGGCCAAGCTCATCAGACAGGCCCTTCGGCTGGTCATGGGGGCAACGGCGTGGCGCCGGGGAAGTGGCAGTGGATCCAGCGTAGCGCGGCCTTCGGGCCTGCGCCGCCCGAATTCGGGGACGCGGCCGCCTGCACACAGCGAATTGCGGCAATCGGTCACAAGCGATGTGCCGTCGCGGGAACCGGCTCCACCACGCTGCCGGCGCGGCCGCCATAACCACGCCGTCCACGCATGCCGTCAACACACGCAGTTCAACGATCGCTTGGTCGAGGTGCAGCCGGATGGAGCGAAATGCGGGAGGCCGAGACTGCGAATGGGCCGACAGCCCGCCGCCTCTCGAGAGCGCGCCGTGGGATCCCAGGCAAAATCCGCCTCCTGTTCCCAGATGCCGCAGATGCCCGAGGCCAGTACCCTTCCGCCGCCACCGCCCTCGCCGCCGGCGCCGCCGCCCAAGGCGGTCGCGCCGGCCAAGTCCGCGCCTCAAAAGGCGATGGAGAAGCTGGGTCTGGTCCGCGACATCGACCTGGCCTTGCATCTGCCGCTGCGCTATGAGGACGAGACCCGCCTGACGCCGCTGGACCAGGCCCGCGATGGCGACACGCTGCAGTGCGAAGGCGAGGTCATCGAGAGCCGCATCGAGGTGCGCGGTCGGCGACAGTTGCTGGTCAAGCTGCGCGACGATCACGGCGCTCAGCTGCTGCTGCGCTTCCTTCACTTCTATCCGTCGCATCAGAAGACCTTGGCGGTCGGGGCCCGGGCGCGGGTGCGCGGCGAGATCCGCGTCGGTTTCTTCGGGCGGGAGATGGTGCATCCCAGCTTCCGCCAGGTCGGTGAGGACACCCCGCTGGCCACCTCGCTGACGCCGGTCTATCCCACCAGCGCCCAGTTGCCGCAGGCTTACCTGCGCAAGGCGATCGCCTCCGCGCTCAAGCGTGCGCCGCTGGAGGAGGTGTTGCCGGCCGGGCTGGTCCCCAAGGGTCTGCCGTCGCTGCGGGAGACACTGAACTTCCTGCACCACCCGCCGCCCTCGGCCGGGCTGTCAACGCTGGAGGACCACACCCATCCCGCGTGGCAGCGGCTGAAGTTCGAGGAGCTGCTGGCCCAGCAGCTCAGCCAGCAGCGCGCCCAGCGCGAGCGGGCCGAACTGCGGGCGCCGGTGATGCGGGGACGTCCCGGCGGCCTGCATGAGCAGTTGCTGGCTGCCCTGCCCTTCGCGCTTACCGGCGCGCAGCAGCGGGTGGCCGAAGAGATCGCCGGCAATTTGGCGCGGCCGCAACCGATGCACCGTCTGCTGCAAGGCGATGTGGGCTCCGGCAAGACGGTGGTGGCCGCGCTGGCAGCGGCGGTGGCGATGGACGCCGGCTGGCAATGCGCGCTGATGGCGCCCACCGAGATCCTGGCCGAGCAGCACTTTCGCAAGCTGATCGGCTGGCTGGAGCCGCTGGGCGTGCAGGTGGCCTGGATCACCGGCAGCGTGAAGGGCAAGGCCCGTCAGAAGATGCTGGACGCCGCCGCCTCGGGCGAGGCGAAGCTGATCGTCGGCACCCATGCGGTGATCGAGGACAAGGTCCGGTTTGCCCGGCTGGGACTGGCCATCATCGATGAGCAGCATCGCTTCGGCGTGGCCCAGCGCCTGGCGCTGCGCCGCAAGCTGGCCGACGGCGTGCCGGACGACGACGGCCGCCCGATGGAGCCCCATCTGCTGATGATGAGCGCCACACCGATTCCGCGAACGCTGGCGATGACCTACTTCGCCGACCTGGATGTTTCCACCATCGACGAACTGCCGCCGGGCCGCAGCCCCATCGTCACCCGCGTCTTTGCCGACAGCCGCCGCGACGAGGTGATCGAGAAGATTGCCGCCGCCGTGGCCGACGGCCGTCAGGTGTACTGGGTCTGTCCGCTCATCGAGGAGTCGGAGGCGCTGGACCTGAAGAACGCCACCGAGACCCATGCCGAGCTGGGCGCCGCACTGCCCGGCCAGAGCGTGGGCCTGCTGCATGGCCGCATGCCGACGGCGGAAAAGGCGGCGGTGATGTCGCTGTTCAGCGGCGGTCAGATGAGCGTGCTGGTCGCCACCACGGTGATCGAAGTGGGCGTGGACGTGCCCAATGCCAGCCTGATGGTGATCGAGCATGCGGAGCGTTTCGGCCTGTCGCAGCTGCATCAGCTGCGGGGGCGGGTCGGGCGCGGATCGGTGGCCAGCGTGTGCGTGCTGATCTACACGGGACCGCTGTCCGACACCGGCAAGTCGCGGCTGCGGGCGATGGCGGAAACCACCGACGGCTTCGAGATCGCCCGGCGCGACCTCGACATCCGCGGTCCCGGCGAATTCATGGGCGCCCGGCAGAGCGGCGCACAACTGCTTCGTTTCGCCGACCTGCAAGAAGACGCGCCGCTGCTCAGCGCCGCCCGGGCCCTCGCGCCCCGACTGCTGGATCAGCACCCGCGCGCGGCGCAGTTGCAGGTGGAGCGCTGGCTCGGTCACAAGACCGAGTACCTCAAGGCTTGATGGCCTGAGACCGCGCCTGCGCCGCCCCCTCACCCGTTCGGCCGCTCGGGCGCGGGCGAGCCGGCCCAGCGATCGTTCGAGTGAAGGCGGCGGTCAGCGCTCCGCGCGCCGGCACGGGCGGGTGCACCACGCCGGCGCCCCCTTCCGCCAGTCGCACGCGGGCACCATCCGCTCACATCGGTGCGGATGGCAACGCGTAGGGACGCGATCGGCGCAGATACCGACCTGAGCGCTTGATAACAGCTCATTACGCCGGGTCCTCGTAAGGTGGTGCCTTTCATGCGGCGGGCGCCGCGCTGGCATTCGGTCAGCGCCGGTGTCACCGCGTCAGCCACGACCCACAATGACATTCCCGCAGCGCCAGCGATCCCAGTCTCCCGCCCCACAGGGCCTCGTGCGACCGGGCCACACCCCGCGCCGGCGCCTGCAGGCCGCGTCCTGGCTGCTGGGGCTCGGGCTTGGACTGGGCCTGGGTGGCTCCGCCTGGGCACTGAATCCGAACGACACCTCGGTCCAGATGTTCCAGTGGAAATGGAATGACCTGGCCTATGAGTGCACCCAGTCGCTGGGCCCCAATGGCTACGGCGCCATTCAAATTTCGCCGCCGAGCGCCTCCAAGGTCACCAATGCCTGGTGGGGTGTGTATCAGCCGGTGAACTATGTGAGCTTCAAGAGCACCTTCGGCACCGAGGCCGAACTGCGCAACATGATCTCCACCTGCCACGCCGCCGGCGTGCGCGTGTATGCCGATGTCGTGGTCAACCAGTTGGCCGGCGATTCCAGCGCCACAGCGGGGTTGGCCTCGGACGGCTCGTCCTGGAGCGCCGCCAACCTGAGCTATCCCTACTTCAGCGCCAACGACTTCCACAGCAACTGCACCATCCAGCCGGCGGACTACGAGACCGCCTCCGGCCGCGCCAACGTCCAGAACTGCCGACTCAGCGGCATGCCCGACCTGCGCACCGAGAGCAGCTATGTGCAGGGCCAGATCGTGAATTACCTGCGCACGCTGGTGGACATGGGCATCGACGGCTTCCGCATCGATGCGGCCAAGCACCAGCCCGCGTCCGCGCTCAACGCGATCCTCTCCACGTTGAAGGCCTCCCGGCCGACGACGCAGATGGGCGAGCCGATCTGGGTGACCCAGGAGATCATTCCGGACGCCGAAGTCGCGCGCAACGACTACCTGGTCAACGGCACGCTCAATGAGTACCGCTACGTCTACCTGATGAAGGAAGCGTTCCGCAACCTCAACGGCGCGACACCGGCCTCGATCCCGACCGCCATGGGCACCTGGAACAACTGGGGCGGCACCTGGGGCTTCCTGCAGCCCTCGCAGGCCACGGTGTTCGTCAACAACTGGGACAGCGAGCGCGAAGGCACCTCGCTGAACGCCAGCAACTTCACCGGCACGACCAACGACACCCAGGGCTCGCACCGCTACGACCTGGCCAACCTGTTCATGCTGGCGCAAGGCTACGGCGAGGCCCAACTGCACTCGGGCTACCGCTTCACCAACAAGGACCAGGGCAAGCCGAGCGCGAGCCCCTATGTGAACGGCGTGGCCCAGGTGAATGTGAACTGGGACTTCATCCACCGCTGGCCGCATCTGGCGGCGATGGTGAAGTTCCGCTCCGCCGCACGCGGTCAGGCCCTGCAGAACTGGGTCACCGGCACCGCCAACCAGATTGCCTTCAGCCGCGGCAAGGTGGGCTTCGTCGCGCTGAACAACACGACCAAAGCCTGGACCCGCAGCTTCGCCACCGGCCTGCCGGCCGGCACCTACTGCAACGTGGTGCACGGCGTGGCGAATGCGGCAGGCACGGCCTGCGCAGCGGACACCGTGACAGTGGACGCCGCCGGCAACGCCACGATCACCATCCCCGCAGACGGCGGCAGCACCGTGCCGGCCGTGGCCATCTACACCGGTCAGCGTGTCGCCAGCACCTGCGCGCTGACCTTCAGCGTGGCCAATGCTGGCACCACCATGGGCCAGGGCGTCTATGTGGTGGGCAACCAGACCGCCTTGGGCAGCTGGACGCCCAGCCGCGGCTTCCCGCTGACCATCCAGGGCTCGGGCGCGTCGGCCACCTGGTCCGGCACGGTGGTCCTGCCGGCCAACACCGCCACGCAGTACAAGTACGTGAAGTGGAACGGCAGCTCGGCGGTGTGGGAAGCCAATCAGTCCACCGGCAGCGGCAACCGGGAGATCACTTCCTGCGCTGCGGGCGGCTCGGCCTCCCGCAACGACGGCAGCTTCGCGAAGTAAGGCATCGCGGTCCGCCACGCCTGACGCGCCGGCGGACCGCGGCAGGCGGCAGGCGGCAGGCGGCAGGCGGCAGGCGGCAAGGACCAGGTTCGCTGCCGCTGGCGCTTCAATCCACTCGGCGGGGCGTCTGTCCTCGCACCCCGCAACACCGTCAGCGGGCAGCACGCCAGAACGACCAAAGGGCCCGAGGGCCCTTTGTTTTTTCGTTCGATGCGAAGCTCAGTGGCGCGGCGCCGGCCGCACGAGGCGGCGGGCCGACCATGGCGCAGGCCGCGCCTACTTCAGCTGGATGGCCCAGTACAGCACCACCTCGGTGGCGGGCCGGTCAAGGCCCCCCGTGCCGAGCTGCTTCTCGGCATTGATCGCATCCAGCGTGCCCAGTCCCGAGATGATGCGGCCGAACACCGCATAGCCGGGCTGGTTGGCACTGACATAGTCCAGGTTGGTCGAGCTGCCCGGCACGTTGTTGTCCACCGAGTTGAAATAGAACTCGGTGACCGCCGAATCGGCCACAGGGGTGCGCGCCATGGCGATCGTGCCGCGCGCATTGGTCAGACCGACGTTGGTCTCCAGCTTGATCGGCGAACCGCCGCCGGTCTTGGGCACTTCACCGCTGGTGTAGCCGCCGCCCTGCGCCACGAAGCCGGGCACCACGCGGTGGAAGATGGTGTTGTCGTAGTACTTGGCGTTGACGTACTTCAGGAAATTGGCGACGGTGATCGGCGCCTTGGCGGGATCGAGCTCGATCACGATCTCGCCGTTGCTGGTCAGCATGCACACCGTGCGCGGCAGGGCGCTGTTGGTGGACGCGGCGATGCCGGCGGCGCTGCAGGTGGTCGTCGGCGCGGTGGGCTTGGGGTTGGGCACCGGGGTGGGCGCGCCGGGGGTGTCACCACCGCCACCGCAGGCGGTCATCAACAAGGCGCCGCCGACGGCAGCGGCCAGCGCCAGGACACGGCGCTTCAGGATCATCGAAGAAGACATGGCAGACAGGGCGGGTATCGCTGTTGGCGAAGAAGCCCGCAGTATCGTGTCCGCATTGACACATGCGAACCCTTTCGTGCGTCGCCCGCACCGGTGATCGAGGGTTTTCCCAGGCACCGGCCGCCGCCTCACCCTGTGGCAGGGCATCCACCTCGCCATCCGGGGGATGCGTCGCGAAGGCGTGCGTGGTTAGGCCTCGATGTTGTCGATCAGCCGGGTCGCGCCCAACTTCGCAGCCGCCAAGGCCACCAGTGGCTCGCCGTCCCGCGCCGGACCGAGGTCATGCTGGCGCCGCAGTGTCAGATAGTCGGGCTCCCAGCCGGCCAGGCGCAGCGTCTGCATGGCCTCGGCTTCCAGACGGTCGGTGTCCCGCTCGCCCGCCTGCCAACGCGCGATGAGCGTCTTCAGCGTGCGCGACAGCAACAGCGCCTGTTCCTTCTGCTCAGCGCTGAGGTAGCCGTTGCGCGACGACAGCGCCAGGCCGGCGTCGCTGCGGGCGGTCTCACCGGCCAGGATGCGGATCGGCAGCGCCATCTGGGCCACCATCCGGCGGATCACCATCAGCTGCTGGTAGTCCTTCTTCCCGAACACCGCCACGTCCGGCTGGACGATGTTGAACAGCTTGGCCACCACGGTGCACACGCCGATGAAGAAGCCGGGGCGGAAATGTCCTTCCAGGATGTCCGCCAGCTCGGCGGGCGGATGCACCTTGTAGCCTTGCGGCTCCGGGTACATCTCCGCCTCGTCCGGGGCGAAGACGAGGTCGCAACCGGCGCCGGCCAACAGTTCGGCGTCGCGCGCCAGGGTGCGGGGATAGCGATCGAAGTCCTCGTGCGGCGCGAACTGCAGGCGGTTCACGAAGATGGAGGCGACCACCAGGCCGTCCGGCCCCACCGCCTCGCGGGCCTGGCGCACCAGCGCCAGATGCCCGTCATGGAGGTTGCCCATGGTGGGCACCAGGGCGACGGTGCGGCCGCCTGCCAGGGCGGCCCGCAGGCCGGCGATGTCGTGATGGATCTGCATGCTCGCTTCGCCAGGAAATTCAGTCGTTCAACAAATCAAGTCGCGATCGCCAGGGATCAGTAGCTGTGGGCGGCTTCGGGGAAGGCGCCGGACTTCACATCGGCCACATAGCGACGCACCGCGTCCTGGATGGACGACGCGCCCAGCATGAAGTTGCGCACGAAGCGCGGCCGGCGGCCCGGCGTCACATCCAGCATGTCATGCAGCACCAGCACCTGGCCAGAGCAGGCCGCCCCCGCGCCGATGCCGATCACCGGAATGCCGAGCGATGCGGTCAGCTCCCCGGCCAAGGCGGCGGGCACCATCTCCAGCACCAGCATCTGCGCACCAGCCTCCACCAGCTCGCGGGCATGGGCCTTGAGCTGGGCGGCGCCCTGCTCGTCACGGCCCTGGACCTTGAAGCCGCTCAGCGCGGTCACCGTCTGCGGCGTCAGGCCCAGGTGGGCACAGACGGGGATGCCGCGCTCGGTCAGGAAGCGCACCGCGTCGGCCGTCCAGCCGCCGCCTTCAAGCTTCACCATGTGGGCACCGGCCTGCACCAGTTGCATCGCCGAATGCCAGGCTTCCTGCACCGACGCGTGGTAGGTGCCAAAGGGCAGGTCGGCCACGATCCAGGCATGCCGACGCGCCCGGGCGACGCAGCGCGTGTGATAGACCATCTCGTCCAGGCGCACCGGCACCGTGGTGTCCTGGCCCTGCAGCACATTGCCCAGCGAATCACCGATGAGCAGCGCGTCCACGCCGGCCTCATCCAGCAGATGCGCGAAGGCCGCGTCATAGCAGGTCAGCATGGCGATCTTGTCGCCGGCGGCATGCATGTCGAGCAGCCGCTGCAAGGTGATGGGTTTTCTGTCAGTGGTCATGCGTCTCCCCCGGGTAGGTGGGTCGCTTGGGTGGGCCGGCAGTGTACCGGGCCGTGTCAGGGAGACCCATTCTGAGGACAATGCCCCCCCATGACCCTGACCGAACTGCGCTATATCGTCGCCGTTGCCCGCGAGCGCCACTTCGGCCGCGCCGCCGAGGCCTGCTTCGTTTCCCAGCCCACGCTATCCGTGGCCATCAAGAAACTGGAAGAGGAGCTGGATGTCAAGATCTTCGAACGCGGCGCCAACGAAGTGAGCATGACGCCGCTGGGCGAGGACATCGTGCGCCAGGCGCAATCGGTGATCGAACAGGCCAGCGCCATCAAGGACATCGCCAAGCGCGGCAAGGACCCGCTGGACGGCGCGCTGCGGCTGGGCATCATCTACACCATCGGCCCGTATCTGCTGCCGGAGCTGGTGAAGCATTGCATCGAGCACTATCCGCGCATGCCGCTGATGCTGCAGGAGAACTTCACCCAGAAGCTGCTGGACATGCTGCGCACTGGCGAGCTGGACTGCGCCATCATGGCCGAGCCCTTCCCCGACGCCGGCCTGGCGGTCGCCCCGCTGTATGACGAACCCTTCGTGGTGGCCGTCCCGGCCGTCCATCCGCTGGCCAAGCGCAGCAGCATCTCCGCCGAGGAACTCAAGGCCGAGACCATGCTGCTGCTGGGCAACGGCCACTGCTTCCGGGACCATGTGCTGGAGGTCTGCCCGGAATTCGCCCGCTTCTCGACCGACGCGGAAGGCATCCGCAAAAGCTTCGAGGGCAGTTCGCTGGAAACCATCAAGCACATGGTGGCGTCCGGCATGGGCGTGACCGTGGTGCCGGCGCTGAGCGTGCCGGCGCAGGTCCAGGATCACCTGCGCTACATCCCGTTCGAGGCCCCAGCCCCCACCCGACGGGTGGTGCTGGCCTGGCGCCGCACCTTCACCCGCTATGAAGCCGTGGCGGCGCTGCGCAATGCGGTCTACGCCTGCAAGCTGGATCGCGTGACCTTGCTGTCCTGATCCTTGATCTGCGCCCCTCGGCGCACGCCGGGGCACCCGGTTTCAGGTCGCTTCACATGGCTTCACCCCCCTGAAACAAGGGGATGCTCAGGGATTGCGTGAATATTGCTCGCAATCCGCACGGATAGCCTGATCCCCTTTGCCACGGTGGCTCGTCTGCCGCTGGCAGCCCGATTCCGGCCGATTGGCCTGTGTCTCGCAGCAAAAGGAGCATCCGTGAAGCTGACTCTTTCCGCCTTGACCGCGGCCGCCCTGCTGGCCGCCACCGGCGTGCAGGCCGCGCCGTCCACCGTCTCCGGCTCGTACGCGGGTCTGGACTGGACCGCCTCCAGCACCATCGTGGGGGTCAACTCGACCGCCACCGGCGTGGCCGGCGGGGATCCCCGCTACCTGGCCCCGCGCTCGCAATACAGCGGCGTGGCCACGCTGATCATGGACTACGGCGCGGGCAACCAGTTCATCTGCTCCGGCACACTGCTGGGCAACCAGAAGTCGATCGTGACCGCCGGCCATTGCGTCAGTGACGGCACGTCCGCGCGGCCACTGAGCACCACGGTGTATTTCTATACCGGCACCGATCCGGAGAACATCACCTACAACCAGCCCAGCTTCGCCTACCAGGTCACCAACTATGCGGTGAACTCGGCCTACACCGGCCAGGTGATCGATCAGAACGACATCGCGGTGCTGACGCTGGATCGCCTGGTGGACTGGTCGGTGAAGTCCTACGACCTGTACGGCGGCGATGACCTGACCGGCGTCGACTTCAACGTCGCCGGCTACGGCGCCCGTTCGGACGCCGGTGGCAATGTCGGTGACAACCTGGGCACCGGCCGCCTGCGCCAAGGCGACAACCGCTACGACTTCCGGCTCGGCGACGAAGACTTCGGCGGCCTGTGGGATGACGTGCTCGGCGAGCCCGCCGCGCAGATCGAATACACCTACCTGTCCGACTTCGACAACGGTTTGGCCGCCAACGACGCCAGCTGCCGGGTTGCGGTGGAAGGCTTCGGCCTGGCCGGCACCAGCAAGTACTGCAACACCGGACTGGGTCTGGACGAGGTGTCGATTGCCGGCGGCGATTCGGGCGGTCCGGGCTTCGTCGGCGGCAAGCTGGCCAGCGTCAACTCGTTCGGCCTGACCTTCGGCTCTGGCTTCGGCGACCTCGACGACGACCTGAACGTCACCTTCGGCGAATTCAACGGCTTCGTGCCGATCAGCATTCATCGCGACTTCATCCAGGCCAATGCGGTGCCGGAACCCGGCACCTATGCGCTCGCCGGCCTGGGTCTGCTGGCGGTGGGCTGGAGCCGCCGCCGCCAACGCCGCAACGCCTGAGCGGTCGACGCAGGCGCCCGAGCGCGCCGCCCTTCCCCGGGGCCTCGACGAGTTCACCGACTCACACCCCGAACAGCCGCCCTCGAGGCGGCTTTTTCACGTCTGGCGGGTCGCGGGCAAGTGGCTTGTTGCCAGCCCGAGGGGGGCGGGACCGAGTCCCGGGTCGCCGACAAGGCCTGACCCCCCCACTCCACAGACGGGTACGTTTCTACGTCTTTTGGGGAGTAGTTTTTCGCTATCACGGAACTTAAGCTATTCGAATTGCCCTATTTGGCGGCGATTTTTAAAGTTCACCCACGCCGTCAATGACGCCACCGAGACCACTGAGGTCCCGGTCACGGGGCCCGGTCCGGGGTCTCGTCCATCCGCATCGAGGAGTTCCCATGAGCGACAAGCCCCAACACCCCACCGCCCATCCCGCCCAGTGCCCGGTCATGACGACCACTGCGGGCGCGCCGATCGCCGACAACCAGAATTCACTGACCGCCGGGCCGCGCGGGCCGGTGCTGATGCAGGATTACCAGCTGCTCGAAAAGCTGGCACACCAGAACCGCGAGCGCATTCCCGAGCGGGTGGTGCATGCCAAGGGCTGGGGCGCTTTCGGCACCCTGACCGTCACCCACGACATCAGCCGCTTCACCCGCGCCAAGCTGTTCGGTGCGGTCGGCAAGAGCACGCCGATGCTGGCCCGCTTCTCCACCGTGGCCGGCGAACTCGGCGCGGCGGACGCCGAGCGCGATGTGCGCGGTTTCGCGCTGAAGTTCTATACCGAAGAAGGCAACTGGGACCTGGTGGGCAACAACACGCCGGTGTTCTTCATTCGCGACCCGCTGAAGTTTCCCGACTTCATCCGCACGCAAAAGCGTCATCCGGTCAGCCACCTGCGCTCGGCCACCGCGGCCTGGGATTTCTGGAGCCTCTCGCCCGAAAGCCTGCATCAGGTCACCATCCTGATGAGCGACCGCGGCATTCCGGTCAGCCCCCGTTTCATGAACGGCTACGGCTCCCACACCTACAGCTTCTGGAATGACAACGGCGAGCGCTTCTGGGTGAAGTTCCACTTCAAGACCCGCCAGGGCCATCGCACGATGAGCAATGCCGATGCGGCCACCGTCATCGGCCAGTCGCGCGAAAGCTATCAGGAAGACCTGTTCGGCTCGATCGAGCAGGGCGACTATCCGCGCTGGACGGTGTTCGTGCAGGTGATGCCCGAGCTGGACGCCGACAAGACCGCCTACAACCCCTTCGATCTGACCAAGGTCTGGCCGCATGCGGACTATCCGCTGATCGAGGTCGGCGTGATCGAGCTGAACCGCAATGCGGACAACTATTTCGAAGAGATCGAGCAGGCCGCGTTCTCGCCGAGCAACATCGTGCCCGGCATCGGTTTCAGCCCGGACAAGGTGCTGCAGGCCCGCATCTTTGCCTATGCGGACGCCCATCGCTATCGCCTGGGCACCCACTATGAAGCGCTGCCGGTGAATGCGCCGAAGTGCCCGGTGCATCACTATCACAAGGACGGCTCGATGAAGTTCTTCCGCACGCCCACCGGCGCTGCGGACGCCTACTACGAACCCAACAGCTTCGGCGGTGCGACCCAGGATCCGTCGGTGGCCGAACCCCCGCTGCGCCTGAGCGGCGATGCCGACCGATTCAACCATCGGGACGGCAACGACGACTACAGCCAGCCCGGCGCGCTGTTCCGCATCCTCGGCGCCGAGCAGCAACGCCGCCTGGGCCAGAACATCGCCGCGTCGATGAAGGGCGTGCCGGCCTTCATCATCGATCGCCAGCTGGGTCATTTCGACAAGGCCGATCCGGCCTACGGACAGTCGGTGCGGCAGGCACTGCTCGAGCTCGATATCGAGTTCACCGCCTGACCGACCCGATCTCACACACGAAAGGACATCGCCATGAGCGCCAGACACGGTCGTCGCCTGCTGGGCCTGGCCCTCGCACTCGCGGGGGCCGCGCTGAACGCGCAGGCCTTGGTGGACTGGATGCGCCACAGCAGCAGCTGAGGTCATCCGTCCCGCAGCGATTCATCAACCCCCTCTTGGGCCAGGCAACACCTGGCCCTTTTTTGCCTTTCAGACGGATCGCCCGGATGGCGCCCCGAGGACCGCAACGGTCGGTGCGAGGGTCGGATCCACGCTCGGCGGCTGAACTTCTGATCCTCTCAAACCCACTTGAATCGGTTAGGCTGCACCCTCACCCTGAATGCATCGGCAGTCCGATGCGCCCGGGGTCCGAATCGAATCCGGCGTTCTGCGCGTTCAGCGCGTTCAGCGTTCAGCACTCAGTTTTTCGCACGCTTCCTCATCGTCATCCATCCAGACAGGAGTTCACAGATGGCCAAGAAATCCGCCACCGCCCCCGCTTCGGCCAAGGGCGTTCCGTCCATCAACATCGGCATCAGCGACAAGGACCGGGCCGCCATTGCGCAGGGTCTGTCCAAGCTGCTGGCCGACACCTACACGCTGTACCTGACCACCCACAACTTCCATTGGAACGTGACGGGTCCGATGTTCAACTCGCTGCATGCGATGTTCATGGGCCAGTACACCGAGCTGTGGAATGCGGTCGACCCGATCGCGGAACGCATCCGTTCGCTGGGGCATGCGGCGCCGGGGTCCTACGGCCAGTTCGCCGCGCTGAGCTCCCTCAAGGACGCGCCCGCCACGCCGCCCAAGGCGCTGGAGATGGTGCGCATCCTGGTCGAGGGCCATGAAGGCGTGGCCCGCACCGCGCGCGCGCTGTTCCCGATCGTGGACAAGGCCGGCGACGAGCCCAGCGCCGATCTGCTGACCCAGCGTCTGACCGTGCATGAGCAGACCGCCTGGATGCTGCGCAGCCTGCTCGAAGACCGTTGAGGCTACGGTCGCGGCCTTCGCCCTCCGGCGAACCGCGATCCTTCGACACGGGACCCTCAGAGGTCCCGTTTTTCATTGGCCGATGCGGCGGCCGGTCCAATCCGGCGAGGCGCCCCGGCGCTCAGCCCACTGCCTTGATGCGGCCGGCGCGTCGGGCCTCCGCCAGCAGGGCCGCCACCGCACAGGACGCCAACCGGGCCGGGCGGGAGTCCGCCCGGCTGGTGAGCACGATCGGGACCTTGGCGCCCAGCACCACGCCCGCCGCATAGGCGTGCGCCAGGAAGCTCAGGCTCTTGGCCAGCATGTTGCCGGCGTCCAGGTCCGGCACGATCAGCACATTGGCCCGCCCCGCCACCGGCGAGACGATGCCCTTGATGCGGGCCGCGTCGACATCGATCGCGTTGTCCATCGCCAGCGGCCCATCCAGCTGGGCGCCAGTGATCTGCCCGCGGTCGGCCATCTTGCACAGGGCGGCCGCGTCCATCGTCGAGGGCACCTTCGGATTGACGGTTTCCATCGACGACAGCAGCGCCACCCGCACCTCGGGCAGCCGCAGCGCATGGGCCAGGTCGATGGCGTTCTGCACGATGTCGACCTTCTCCTCCAATGTGGGGGCGATGTTGATCGCGGCGTCCGAGATGATCAGCGGTTGCGCATGGCCCGGCACATCCATCACGAAGCAGTGGCTGATCCGGCGCGCGGTCCGCAGGCCGCCTTCCCGGCGCACCACCGCCGCCATCAGCTCATCGGTGTGCAGGCTGCCTTTCATCATCGCGTCGATCTCGCCCCGCAGCGCCAGGGCCACCGCAGCCTCCGCCGCCGCATGGCTGTGCGGCGCATCGTGCAGGGTGAAACGCGACAGGTCCACATCGCCCGCCGTCGCCGCCGCCTTGATCTTCGCTGCCGGGCCGATCAGCACCGGCTCGATGAGGCCCAGGTCCGCCGCCTCCAGCGCCGCTTGCAGGGCCACCTCGGTGCAGGGGTGAACCACGGCCACCCGCAGGGGCGGGAGCGGGTGCACCGCTTCGAGGAGCCGGTCGTAATGGGGATGGGCTGAGGTCATTCACACACTCCAGCGCGGCGCCTGCGAGGCCCTGCGCACGGGATTCAGAAGGAGAGCGGCCGGCGGCGCTCCACGGGCCTCGCCCCTTGCCGGGGAGCGAGCGTAAATCATGCATGGGGCGCTTCAGACCGGCAAGCCGGTCGCCCCGTCCGGGCGCTCCGACCACCCGAAAAGCGCAAGGCAATCGCCGGCGTTGATCGCCCGTCGCCCGGCACCGTCGACGGTGACAGGGGACGTCGCTTGTGCCGAACGGCGGCGCATCACATGATGGTCCCTGTGCGGCCGGCATCGGCATCGGCGGACAGCCGATCCAACATGGCGCGCCGCCGCACTCAGCGCAACCGACGTCTCGGAGGGTATGGAATGAAGCCTGGACTGGAAGGCGACTTCATCGCCGTCGTGAATGCGGGATCGTCGAGCATCAAGCTCTCGATGTACTCGCTGCATGCGGACAACGGCTCCGCCACCGGCGGCCCCGCCGGCGTCGACCGGAAGGATGCATCGCCGCTGCGCCTCGAACTGCAGGCCCAGGTCGAGGGACTGGGCACTTCGCCTCACTTCGACGCACGCCATGCCGACGGTTCACCCGCGGTCACCCGGGACTGGCCGGTCAGCACGCTGACCCATGACCGGGCGCTCGACCATCTGGTGGAGTTTGTCCAGCACGAATTTCCGAAGATCGAGTTGCTGGGCATCGGCCATCGGGTGGTGCACGGCGGCGCGCAGCTGGACCGTCCGGTGCGGGTGGACGATGAAGTGATGGCCCAGCTCGAAGCGCTGGTGCCGCTGGCGCCGCTGCATCAACCGCACAACCTGACCCCGATCCGGCGCGCTTTCGAGGCCCTGCCCGGCCTGCCGCAGGTCGCCTGCTTCGACACCGCCTTCCACCGCACCCAGTCCATCGAAAGCGAGATCTTCGCCCTGCCCTATGCGATGTACCAGCAGGGCATCCGTCGTTACGGCTTTCATGGATTGAGCTACGAATACATTGCCTCGCGGCTGCCGGCGCTGTCGCCGTCGATGGCGGACGGGCGTGTCGTCGTGCTGCATCTGGGCAACGGCGCCAGTGCCTGCGCCCTGCGGCATGGTCACAGCCTGGGCAGCAGCATGGGATTCACCGCCCTGGACGGCCTGCCCATGGGCACCCGCAGCGGTGCGCTCGATCCCGGCGTGCTGCTGTATCTGATGGATCGGGACGGCCTGGACGCCCGCGCACTGGAGCGCCTGCTCTACAAGGAATCCGGCCTGCTCGGGCTCTCGGGCGTGTCCAGCGACATGCGTGCCCTGCTGACCAGCGAGGCGCCGCGCGCCCGGCTGGCCATCGAGGTCTTCGTCCACCGCATCAGCCATGAGATCGGTGCGCTGGCGGCCGATCTGGGCGGCCTGGACGGCCTGGTATTCACCGCCGGCATCGGCGAGCATGCGGAGCCCATCCGCCGCAAGGTGCTGGAGCGCTGTGCCTGGCTGGGCCTGGCGCCGGACGACAGCGGCGACCGACCAGAGCACGGGGAGCGCCGCATCAGCGCCCCATGGAGCCGCTGCGAGGCCTGGGTCATCCCGACCGACGAGGCCCTCATGGTGGCCCGCCACACCTACGCCCTGCTGGCCGGACACGGCTGACAGGGCCGAATGGGATAAAAAACCGTCCTGCTTGGGCGCTGCCGCGGTCGGCGCTACAGTCGGGCCCACGTCATGCACATCGCCATTCTTTCCTTCGACGGCTTCAATGAGCTGGACAGCTTCATCCCGCTGGGACTGCTGAACCGGCTCAAGCCGCTGGGCTGGTCCGCCGAGCTGTGCGGTCCGGGCAGCATCGTGACGTCGATGAACGGCGTGAGCGTGCAGCTGCAGCGCCCCCTGGAATGGGCCAACGAGGCCGATGCGGTCTGGTTCGGCTCGGGCCTGTACACCCGCGCCATCGCCGAGAACTCCGCGCTGCTGGATCGGCTGCAGCTCGATCCCACTCGGCAGTTGATCGCCTCGCAATGCTCCGGCGCGCTGTTGGTGGCGCGCCTGGGCTTGCTGGGTGACGCGCCCGCCTGCACCGACAGCGTGACCCGTCCCTGGCTGGTCGAGGCCGGCGTCCGGGTGCTCGACGAACCCTTCCACGCCCGCGGCCCGGTGGCCACCTCGGGCGGCTGCCTGGCCTCGCAATACCTGTCGACCTGGCTGATGTGGTCCAAGGCCGGCGAAGACGCCACGCGGGACGCATTGACCTATGCCGCGCCGGTCGGCGAGAAAACCACCTACGTGGACCAGTTGCTGGCGCGGGTGCGGCCGTTCATGGCGCCGCCATAGGCCGATGCCCCTGCCCCGGCCGATCCGCGCCGCGGGCCTTCGCCGATAATCGCCGGTTTGCCGCCGGCATCACCCCATCTGTGCGCCATCGCTTGACCGATCGCTGAGGACCTCGCGTCCCTCGGCCCGGCGGTGGTGCGATTTCAGCGCTACCCAGCGCCAAAGGCGCCCCGCCATGTCTACCGACCAGCAGCCCAGCCGCATCCAGTCCGAAGTGCGCCGTCGCCGCACCTTCGCCATCATTTCCCACCCTGACGCCGGCAAGACCACGCTGACCGAGAAACTGCTGCTGTTCTCCGGCGCGATCCAGATCGCGGGCTCGGTGAAGGCGCGCAAGGCCTCTCGCCATGCGACCTCCGACTGGATGGAGATCGAAAAGCAGCGGGGCATTTCGGTGGCCTCCTCGGTGATGCAGATGGAGTACCGCGACTGCGTCATCAACCTGCTGGACACCCCGGGCCACCAGGACTTCTCCGAAGACACCTACCGGGTGCTCACCGCCGTGGATGCGGCGCTGATGGTCATCGACGCGGCCAACGGCGTGGAGCCGCAGACCCGTCGCCTGCTGCAGGTCTGCCGCGCACGCAACACCCCCATCCTCACCTTCGTCAACAAGATGGACCGTGAGGTCCAGGAGCCGTTGGCGCTGATGGACGAGATCGAGCGCGAGCTGGGGATGACGGTGGTGCCGTTCACCTGGCCGGTGGGCATGGGCAAGCATTTCCACGGCGTGATGGACCTGCGCCAGGAGCGCATGCGGGTGTTCTCGCCCGGTGAGGACCGGGTCGCCGGCACCGAGGAGGTGCTGGAGGGTCTGAACAATCCGGCCTATGCCGAGCGTTTCGGCATGGAATATGGCAATGCCCAGGGCGAGATCGAACTGGTCAACGAAGCCGCGCCGCCGTTCGACCTGGAGGCCTTCCTGTCGGGCAGCCAGACGCCGATGTTCTTCGGCTCCGCGGTGAACAACTTCGGTGTCCAGGAAGTGCTGGACGCGCTGGTGGAGCTGGCGCCGCCGCCGGCCGAGCGCGCGGCCATGCAGCGTGTGGTGCAACCGGAAGAGCCCAAGTTCACCGGCGTGGTCTTCAAGATCCAGGCCAACATGGACCCGGCGCACCGGGACCGGATCGCCTTCCTGCGGGTGGCTTCGGGCCACTTCTCACGGGGCATGCGGCTGAAGGTGGTGCGCTCGGGCAAGGAGCTGCGGCCCAACACGGTGGTGAGCTTCCTCAGCCAGCGCCGCGAGCTGCTGGACGAGGCCTTTGCCGGCGACATCATCGGCATTCCCAACCACGGCGTGCTGCAGTTGGGCGACACCATCACCGAGGGCGAGGCGCTGCAATACACCGGGCTGCCGTTCTTCGCGCCGGAAATGTTCCGGTCGGTTGAAGTGGCGGATCCGCTGAAGACCAAGCAATTGCGCGAAGGCCTTCGCCAGCTCGGCGAGGAAGGCGCGATCCAGGTCTTCCGGCCCGAGGCGGGCAGCGTGCTGCTGCTGGGGGCGGTCGGCCAGTTGCAGTTCGAAGTGGTGGCCCATCGCCTGGAGCACGAATACGGCGTCAAGGCCCGCGTCACTTCGGCCCGCTACAACGTGGCCCGCTGGGTGACCTGCGACGAGGCGGACGGTGGCGAGAAGGAGCTGCGGCGCTTCATCGACCACAACGCCCACCGGGTGGCCTGGGACGCGGTCAATGCGCCGACCGTGCTGCTGGAATACGCCGGCGAACTGCGCGCCATGCAGGAGAACTGGCCCAAGATCAAATTCCACGCACTGCGGGAGCATGCGGGTCTGGTGTTCCAGAAGCAGATGGATGCGTGACCTTTGACGCAGGGTGTCCCGCCTCCCACAGGCGAGGACTAAGCTCTGCGCCATGGCTTATGACGTCATCGACATTCCTGAAGAGGCGAGAGAGGACACCGAGCAACTCGGCAGCAAGCCCAAGTTCTGGGTGACCTTGAACGGCCAACGTTGGCTGTTCAAGGAGGTTCGCCCCAACACGGGGGAGGACTGGGCGGAAAAAGCAGCCGCGGAAGTCGCGGTGGCCCTGGGCGTGACGGCCGCGCGTGTTGAGCTGGCGCAATATGGCGGCCGGCGAGGATGCATCTCGCTGAATTTTGTCGACACGCGCCGCGGCGAAGCACTCGTCCACGGCAACGAAATCATGGCCGGCCATGTGACCGGCTATGACCGCGCCAAGATCTTTCGGCAGTCGGACCATACGTTGGCGAACGTGGTGTCCGCAGTCAGGGCCATGTTCGACCAGGAGCCACTGATTCATCGCGTGCTGACCAGGTTGGCCAGCTATCTCGTGCTCGATGCCCTGATCGGGAACACGGATCGCCATCACGAGAACTGGGGATTTCTGGTCCGATCCAGCATGGAGGGCGGCAATGAGGTGATTTCGGTCGCCCCCAGTTACGACCATGCGTCATCGTTGGGGCGAGAGCTTCTGGATGCCAAGCGTTCCCAGATTTTGAGCCATCGGCAGCTCGGTCGTTACATAGAGCGCGGTCGGGGCGGCATCTTTCTGGATGCCGCCCAGCCGCATGGAGAGAACCCACTGCGCTTGGTGCTGCAGTCTTCAAAGGACTATCCTGCGTACTTCCGCCCTGCACTCGCACGGGTAGCATCATTGGGCGCGGAACGCCTGCGCATGATCGTCGACCAGATTCCCGACACGAGGGCATCGTCATGTGCCAAAGCCTTCGCGCTCGAAATGATGCTGTGCGCGCAAACCTCGTTGAATGAGATTCGCGAATGAATACCTTGTTTGTCGCCTGGCAAGCACCCGAACCCACACGGGCTTGGTTCCCCATCGGTCGCCTCGACGCTGATCCACATGACTATGTGTTCCGCTACACCCGCGGTGTTCTGAAAGCGCGACAGCAAGCTGGATTCGAGGCGTTGGTTTCTTTCCCAGACCTGCAACGTCGCTACGAGGCCGTGGAGCTGTTCCCGCTGTTCAAGAACCGAGTGCTGGATCCGAACCGAAAGGATTTCGCGGAATATCTTCATTGGCTGGATCTGGATCCGGGCCAAGCCGATCCGATCGAAATCCTGGGCATTACCGGCGGGGAGCGTCAGACCGACAGCCTGGAAGTCTTCCCGCAGCTGAAGAAAGTACACGACGGCACGGTGACCGCCCGCTTTTTCCTCCACGGTCTTCGACATGTGTCGGAGGCCGCGCAGTTACGAGCCAAGCGCCTGCAACCTGGAGAGGCACTTCAGGTCGCCATTGAGGTCAACAACCCCGCCACGGGCCACGCCATCCAGCTCCAGACTGCGGATGGTCATCTGATTGGCTGGGCGCCGCGGTATCTGATCGACGACCTCCGGATCCCACTTCTGGAGCGTCCGTCCGCTCACGCCTGTGTGAGGCGAATCAATGAGGCTGGGGCGCCGTTCTCTCGTCGAGTGTTGGTTGAGTTGACCTGCGGCGTGCCGGCCGCTTTCGAGCCGATGACGTCCAACGACTACGCCGTGCTGGCCCCCTGAACTCGGGCAGACTGCCCACAGCTCACGGCCGGCACCGGCACGCCCGGGTTGCGCCGCCCACTCAAAACCTGAACTCGACACCCAACAGCCAGGCGTTCACGTTGACGCGGGTGTAGCGCTCATAGCCGAGCGTCGCAGCGATGTTGCTGCCCAGATGCATCGCCAGCCCGGCGCCGGCGGACACCGAGGTGCGGTCGCCGGTGCGATCGCCGCTGCGCTTCATCTGCGTCTGGCCCAGGCCGATGCGACCGGTCACACCGAAGAGGCCGTTCAGCGGCAGCTCGCCCGTCAGGGCCACGCCACTGTGCCGCTCAGGATAGGCGTAGCTGGTCTGCCAGCGCAGCAGCTCGAAATCGAGCCCGCGGGTGAAGACCTCCACACCCCACTCCGGCGCGAACCGATAGCCCAGCCCGCCACCCAACGACGGGCTGCCCCCATTGCGATAGGTCGGATTGCTGCCATCGGTCTTGCCCGCCACGATCGTGGCGTACACACCTGGGCTGAGGTCTGCGGCGTGGGCGGCACTGGCCCCCACGGCGGCGGACACCACCAGCACGGTGGTGGCGAAGGTTGTCTTCATGCTGCTCCTGTTCACTTTGTAGGGTGACTCGCCCGGGCTGGGCGATGGCAGCATAGCCAGTGGACACCGGCGTACAGGAAGTTCCCCCTTCCGGGTGTGACCGGGCGACCTCGGCGTGGTCAGCCGACGTCGGGGGACCGCCGGCTCACCGCACCATGACGTGATGGGCCCGGAGTGACCGAGGGTCAGGGCTTGATGCTGTAGTTCACCGGCACCCAGGCGTAGCCCTTGCCCTCGGCGCGCAGACGGCCGATGCCGGGGAACGAGACATGGGCCACTGCGACGTAGTAGCCGTTCTTCGCGGCGTCGGCATAGGCCTTGCGACGTTCCGGCATGGCGAGCTTGGAATCGTTGTCGAAGTTGATGGTCACCGTGGGATCGGGAAACTGCACCGCAGCCACATGCATCAGATCGCCCCAGACGGCCAGCTTCTGGCCGCGGCTCTCCACCATGTAGACCGTGTGGCCCGGGGTGTGGCCATAGGCGGCGTGGGTGCGAATGCCGGGAATGAGCTCGGTTTCGCCGCTGAACGGCTTGAGGCGACCCGCGTCCTGGTACGGCTTGAGGGCCGCGATCACGCCGGGGAAGAAGCCGCGATGGCCTTCGGCCACCTTGGCCGCATTGTCCGGATTGAGCCAGAAATCGGCGTCATGCTGATCCATCCGCACCACGGCGTTCGGGAACACCACCTTGCCGTCCTGGAACAGGCCGCCCGCATGGTCCGGGTGGAGGTGGGTGATGTAGATCTCGTCGACCTGCTCGGGCTGGTAGCCGGCAGCCTTCAGATTGGCCAGCAGGCGACCGGCGGTCGGTCCGAACAGACCTGCCGCACCGGTGTCGATCAATACCAGCTTGGTGCCGGTGTTGATCAGGTAGCCGTTGACCGAGGTCTCGACCGGCGGCTTCAGATAGGCCTTCTGCAGGGCCTTCACCACGGTGCCGGGCTTGGCCTTGTCCATCAACTGATCGACCGGCAGGTCCAGCGTGCCGTCGTTGAGGGCGGTGATCTCGAAGTCGCCCAGCATCATGCGGTAGTAGCCGGGGGCCTGGGTCTTGATCTGCGGGGCGGCAGCCTGCACGCCGGCGGCGGCCAGGGCGAAGGCCAGGCCGAGGGCCGCGGCGCGGCGATTGAGTTGGAACATGGCGAAGCTCCTGTCGGGACGTTCGATGAGTGTCATGGGCACGCGCAAGGTGTCTCGGCGCGGCGAGGCGCAGCATAGCGAGACGGCCGGATCTCTGCCGTCGAGCCGAGTCATGCCCTGTCCTTTCGGAGGATCTGCGCGGCGGCATGGGAACCATGGCCTCGGCGTGCGCACCCAGGTCCCCAGGGTTAGTCCTTGCGCAATGCTGCGTAAAGGGTTCTACGCTGTCGGCGGCGGGTCTGCTCGCCCTAAATTCCACGATCCACTACCGAGGCGCCGGTCACCGGCGCCCACCCTTGCGCCGATGAGCAACCTCATCCTGGAGACACGCAAACTGACCAAGGCATTCAAAGGCTTCACCGCCGTGGATGCCGTGGACCTGCAGGTTCAGCGGGGGCACATCCACGCGCTGATCGGCCCCAACGGCGCCGGTAAGACCACCTGCTTCAACCTGCTGACCAAATTCCTGATCCCGACCCACGGTCAGATCCTGTTCAACGGCACCGACATCACCGGCGAGAAGCCCGCGCAGATCGCGCGCCGCGGGGTGATCCGGTCGTTCCAGATCTCGGCGGTGTTTCCGCACCTGACGGTGCTGGAGAACGTGCGGATCGGCCTGCAACGCTTCACCGGCACCAGCTATCACTTCTGGAAGGGAATCACGGCGCTGCGTCGCCTGGACGACCGCGCGCTGGCGCTGCTGGCGCTGGTCGACCTGCGCGACATGGCCGATGCCCGCGCCGCCGACCTGCCCTACGGCCGCAAGCGCGCCCTGGAGATCGCCACGACGATGGCGATGGAGCCGGAGCTGATGCTGCTGGACGAACCCACCCAGGGCATGGGCCATGAGGACGTGGACCGGGTCACGGCCTTGATCAAGCGGGTGGCGGAAGGCCGCACCGTGCTGATGGTGGAACACAACATGAAGGTGATCAGCAGCATCGCCGATCGCATCACGGTGCTGGCCCGCGGGGCGGTGCTGGCCGAAGGCGATTACGCCACCGTCTCCAAACATCCCAAGGTGCTCGAGGCCTACATGGGCAGCGATGCCACCGAACTGCAGGGAGCACACTGATGGCCCCAGCCACTCGCCGCGCGTGCATCGGCCATCGTCCCGAGGCGGGCCGACACGCTCACCCTGGTGAAGAACGCCGCCGTGTGGCGCCGGCCGACCTGGGCCGACAGCGACGGGCACGCCGATGAGCGCAGCGCTCGAACTGCGCGGCCTGCAGGCCTGGTATGGCGAGAGCCACATCCTGCATGGCATCGACCTGACCGTCCCGGCGGGGCAGGTGCTGACGCTGCTGGGACGCAACGGGGCCGGGCGCACCACCACGCTGCGCGCGATCATGGGACTGACCGATCGCCGCAGCGGATCGATCAAGGTACATGGCCAGGAGACGATCGGCCTGGCGACGCATCGCGTGGCGCAGCTCGGGCTCGGCTATTGCCCCGAGGAGCGCGGCATCTTCGCCTCGCTGAGCACCGAGGAGAACCTGCGACTGCCGCCGGTGCTCAAGGGCGGCCGTGGCAAGGTCATGTCCGAGGCCGAGATCTATGCGATGTTCCCCAATCTCTCGGAGCGCCGCCACAGCCCCGGCACGCGTCTGTCGGGCGGCGAGCAGCAGATGCTGGCGGTGGCCCGCATCCTGCGCACCGGTGCGGACATCCTCTTGCTGGACGAGATCTCCGAGGGTCTCGCTCCGGTGATCGTCCAGGCCCTGGGTCGCATGATCACCGCGCTGAAAGCGCAGGGATTCACCATCGTGATGGTGGAGCAGAACTTCCGATTCGCCGCGCCGCTGGCGGACCACTTCGTCGTGATGGAACACGGCCAGGTGGTCGAGTCCTTTCCCGCGTCGCAGCTGGACGAAAAGCGGGCGCTGCTTGATGAACTGTTGAGCGTTTGAGTCTGAAACCCGACCTGAGCCGGTCGAGCGAGGCCCTTGAAAGGCCCGTCATCAAAGGAGACAAGCGATGAAGATGTCCATCAAGACCGTGGCCCTGGCCTCGGTGCTGGCCTGCGGCAGCCTGGGCGCCCAGGCGCAGGTGTCGGGCGATGTGGTGAAGATCGGGTTCATCACCGACATGTCCAGCGTGTATGCGGACATCGACGGTGCGGGCGGCGTGGAGGCCTTGCGCATGGCCATCGCCGACCTGAAGGGCCAGGTGGCCGGCAAGAAGATCGAGCTGGTCTTCGCCGATCACCAGAACAAGGCCGACGTCGCCGCCTCCAAGGCACGCGAATGGTTCGACACCCAAGGCCTGGACTTGCTGATCGGTGGCACCAACTCCGGCACCAGCCTGGCGATGGCCAAGGTGGCGGCGGAGAAGAAGAAGCCCTTCATCGCCATCGGCGCGGGCACTGCGCGGCTGACCAATGAGGAATGCACGCCGTTCACCATCCACTATGCCTATGACACGGTGGCACTGGCCAACGGCACCGGCGCTGCGGTGACCAAGTCGGGGGGCAAGACCTGGTTCTTCCTGACCGCCGACTATGCCTTCGGCAGCTCGCTGCAGTCGGACACCTCGGCGGTGGTGACCAAGTCGGGCGGTCAGGTGCTGGGCGCGGTGAAGCACCCGCTCAATGCCAGCGATTTCTCGTCGTTCCTGCTGCAGGCGCAGAGCTCCAAGGCGCAGATCCTGGGTCTGGCCAATGCGGGTGGCGACACCATCAATGCGATCAAGGCGGCCAACGAATTCGGCGTCACCAAGACGATGAAGCTGGCCGGGCTGCTGATGTTCATCAACGATGTGCATTCGCTGGGCTTGAAGACCACCGAAGGCATGTACCTCACCGACAGCTGGTACTGGAACCAGTCGCCGGAGGCCCGGACCTGGAGCCGTCGCTTCTTCGAGAAGATGAAGCGCATGCCGTCGTCGCTGCAGGCGGCGGACTACTCGGCGGCGACGCATTACCTGAAGGCGGTCGAGGCGCTGAAGTCCGATGACGGCGAGAAGGTGATGGCGCAGATGAAGGCCACGCCGATCAACGACTTCTACACCAAGGGCACCATCCGCAAGGAGGACGGCCGCGCGGTGCACGACATGTTCCTGCTGCAGGTGAAGTCGGCCAAGGAATCCACCGAGCCATGGGACTACTTCAAGGTGGTGACCCGCATCCCCGGCGAAGACGCCTTCACCAAGCCCGCAGACAGTAAGTGTAGGAAGTAACCCCCCTACCGCCTGCGGCGGCCCCCCCAGGGGGGCGAGCAGGAGCCCGGCAAAGCCGGATCTCCGTGCTCCGCTTGACCTGTCGGCCGCCCGGTGGGGTGAGAGCTCAGCGCCCTCGCCGGTGGCGGGGTGGGATGGGTGCATCGCGTATCGTCAATTGCAACAGGAAGCGCACCGTTCATGTCTGAAGTGTTTGGAGTGCCTCTGCCGGCGTTGCTGGGCCAGTTGCTGCTGGGCCTGGTGAACGGGTCGTTCTATGCGATGTTGTCGCTGGGACTGGCCGTGATCTTCGGGATGCTCAACATCATCAACTTCGCCCACGGGGCGCTCTACATGATGGGCGCGTTCCTGGCATGGATGGGGATGAGCTACTTCGGCATTAACTACTGGGCGATGCTGGTCCTGGCCCCGCTGATCGTGGGCGCGTTCGGGCTGCTGATCGAACGGCTGCTGCTGCAGTGGCTCTACAAGCTCGACCATCTCTACGGCCTGCTGCTGACCTTCGGCATCACGCTGGTGATCGAAGGCGTGTTCCGCTCCTTCTACGGCGTCGGCGGCCAGCCCTATTCCGTCCCCGACGCCCTGTCAGGCGCCACCAACCTCGGCTTCATGATCCTGCCCAACTACCGCGCCTGGGTGGTGGTGGCCTCGCTGGTGGTGTGCCTCGGCGTCTGGGCCCTGATCGAGAAAACCTCCCTCGGCGCGACACTGCGCGCCGGCACCGAGAACCCGAAGCTGGTGCAGGCCTTCGGCGTGAATGTGCCGCGGATGATCTCGCTGACCTACGCCGGCGGCGTGGCCCTGGCCGCCTTCGCCGGGGTGCTGGCCGCGCCCATCCTGCAGGTCAATGCCCTGATGGGCTCCAACCTGATCATCGTGGTGTTCGCCGTGGTGGTGATCGGCGGGATGGGCTCGATCCTCGGCGCCATCCTCACCGGCCTCGGCCTGGGCGTGGTGGAAGGCCTGACCAAGGTCTTCTATCCCGAAGCCTCCAACACCGTGGTGTTCGTCATCATGGCCCTGGTGCTGCTGGTGCGCCCCGCCGGCCTCTTCGGAAAAGAACGATGAGCCCCTTCTGCGCCGGCGTTTGCGCAGCGGTTCGCGCCGCTGTCTGCGCCCCAGTTTGCGCCGTCACCCCCTCCGTCCCCACCCTCCGTCGCGCCTGCGGCCACTGACATGAATTCAAAGACTTCAGGCTATCTGGCGCTGTTCGTGGCGGTGGCGCTGCTGCCGCTGCTGGGCGTCTATCCGATCTTCGCGATGAAGGTGATGTGCTATGCGCTGTTCGCCTGCGCCTTCAACCTGCTGATCGGCTTCACCGGGCTGCTGAGCTTCGGCCACGCGGCCTTTCTGGGCACCGCCGCCTATGCCGCCGGTCATGCGCTGAAGGTCTGGGGCTTTCCGCCGCTGGTGGGCATCGCCTTCGGCACGCTGATGGCCGGCCTGGCGGGCTTGGCATTCGGCCTGTTGGCCATCCGGCGCTCGGGCATCTATTTCTCGATGATCACCCTGGCGCTGGCCCAGATGCTGTTCTTCTACTTCCTGCAAGCCCCGTTCACCGGCGGCGAGGACGGCCTGCAGTCGGTGCCGCGCGGCAGCCTGCTGGGGCTGAATCTGGAAAACGACACGTCGATGTACTACGTGGTGCTGGCGATCTTCGGCGGCGCGTTCTGGCTGATCTACCGCACGGTGCATTCCCCGTTCGGCCAGGTCCTGACCTCGATCCGCGAAAACGAGGCCCGCGCCACCTCGCTGGGTTACGACACCGATCGCTTCAAGCTGCTGGCCTTCGTGCTCTCGGCATCGCTGGCGGGGCTGGCCGGTGCGACCAAGACCTTGGTGCTCGGCTTCGCCACGCTGACCGATGCGGTGTGGACCACCTCCGGCCTGGTGATCCTGATGACGCTGGTGGGCGGCATGGGCACGATGGTGGGGCCGATCGTCGGCGCGCTGTTGATCATCGCGCTGGAGAACAAGATCGGTGACCTGGGCCAGTGGCTGGCCGGCGTCACCGGCATCGAGTGGTTCGTCGGCCTCGGCGAATCGGTCAGCCTGGTGACCGGGCTGATCTTCATCCTCTGCGTGCTGGCCTTCCGCCGCGGCCTGGTCGGTGAAGTCGGCGCCCTGTGGCTGCGGCTGCGCGGTCCCGGCAAGTCGGCCTCGGGCCATTGATCGGATCAGCCGTCGCCTGCCTCCATGCCGCCAGCTTCGCGTCGATGCTCGTTAAATCGATCCTTATCGACTTACGGCTCGATTTAACGAACATAACAACTTGGGATCAAACTTAGACAGATCGCTGGAATGATCGTAATATCGATCCTTAAGCCGATAAGGCTCGATTTAACGAACATGAAAGTCAATCAAACGGCAAGCCTTCCTCACCACCTCATTGACGAGGCTGTGCGTATCGGCGCGAAGGTCGCCCGGTTGCGCGTTGCGCGAGGAATGAAGCAGACCGAAGCAGCGCTGAGAGCGGGCATTTCCCGCAATACCGCCTATCGCATCGAGCGCGGTGATCCTGGGTTGGCGATGGGGCAGCTGCTGCGATATGTCGACGCCATTGCTTCCGGAACGACATTGCTTCATTTGCTGACCGAAGACGATCCCGCCTTGACGCGACAACAGCGTCACGAGCAACGACAACGCGTTCGAGGCCTCACACAGGCGGAACTGGATGACCTGAACTTCTGAGCACGCCATGGCCGCCAAGGATTCCCGACTCGCAGTCTTTGCCAATCTTTCAGGTGGGTGGGTACCTTGCAGCCAACTGCAATTGACCGAGACAGCGAACACACTGATCGCCTCCTCCCTCGCCTATGGCCTGAACTACCTCAAGCGGTCCAACGCCATTGAGATTGACCCGGTCGGCCTCGGCCTGTCGGACCGCCAGGCGATACAGGGTGTGCGCCTGCAACCACCGAACCGGCTTGCTTTCTTCGGTGGCATCCGCGATGCAGCACCCGACGCCTGGGGACGACGCGTCATCGAGGCAAAGCTGAAGGTTCCCGCGAACAGTCTGCCCGAGTCACAGTACCTATTGCACGCGGGCAGTGAGCGTGTCGGCGCTCTGGACATCCGCGCCACATTGAACGACGCGCCAAACGCCGCGACCGGCCAACTTCACACGCTTGCTTATCTGATGGAGGCTGCCCAACGTATCGAAGCGGGATTGCCTGTCCCGGCGCAGTTGGACGCCATCTTCATCAACGGAACGGCCATGGGCGGTGCTCGGCCAAAGGCATCGGTACGTGACGAATCCGGCGTGCTCTGGCTGGCGAAATTTGCCAGTGGCCAGGATCGAATCGACGTGCCGCTCATCGAATATGCAGCGCTACAGCTTGGCCGCGAAGCCTCGCTGAATGTTCCACCGGTCCGTACGCTGCAGGTGGGGGACCGCCGCGTCATGATGATCCGACGCTTCGATCGATATTGGGCCTCCACCGGAGAGCTCCCGACCCCGCACATCCCATTCACGGACACCATCCCAACGCCGGGGGCGGCTGAGCATCGACTCGCGTTCAACAGCGGTCTGACCTGGGTCGGCTGCGACGAAAGCGAATCACGAGAGAAGTCCTACGGCGACTTGGCAGAGGCCATCCGACGCTATGCCCATCCGAGCGTGATCAGATCAGACAACGCAGAGCTCTTCAAACGGATGATCTTCAACATCCTGGTCAGCAACGATGACGACCACCTCCGAAACCACGGCTTCATCTGGGATCCCCGCCTCCCAGGTTGGAGACTGAGCCCCCTCTACGATGTCATGCCCCGTCCGAGTCTCGCCACTGAGCGATTTCTCCATTTGGGCATCGGCCCTCAAGGACGCGTTGCCACGCTCGACAACGCGTTAGCCTCACATGCCCGCTTCACACTGTCAGAAAGAGAAGCCGCCCTGCTGATCGGCCAAGTTTGGGGCGTCGTGAGAGAGTGGCGTGTCTACTTCGAGCGCGACGGCGTGCCCGACTCGGAAATCGAACTCATCGCACCCGCCTTTCGCCACATTGACACCGTCTCCAGCCACGAGCTTCGGCGCAAGTTGCCCTGAGCGCACCTTCCCGCGCTTCGTCCTGCACATCCAGCGCGACAATCCCCCGCATGACCTCAGCCGCTCCCTCCTCCGCCGCGCCGTCACGCCTGTCGCTCTATCTGAATCTGGTCCGATGGGATCGGCCCGCCGGCACCTATCTGCTGCTGTGGCCCACGCTCGCCGCGCTCTGGATGGCCGCCGACGGCTGGCCCGGTTGGCATCTGCTGCTGGTCTTCGGCCTGGGCACGCTGCTGATGCGCAGCGCCGGCTGTGCGGTCAATGACGTCGCCGACCGCGAGTTCGACAAGCACGTCAAACGCACCGCACAGCGGCCCGTCACCTCCGGCCAGATCACCGTCAAGCAGGCCCTCGGCCTGGGCGCGGTGCTGACGCTGGTCGCCTTCGCGCTGGTGCTCACCACCAATGCGCCGACGATTCTGCTGTCGGTCGCTGCGCTGGCCGTGACCATCCTCTATCCCTTCACCAAGCGTTGGGTGTCGATGCCGCAGGCGGTGCTGGGCGTGGCCTTCTCGTTCGGCATTCCGATGGCGTTCTCCGCCACGCTGGGCGGACGTGAATGGGGCTTGCAGGCGATCCACGCCGCCGTGCCGCTAGCCGCCTGGGGCCTGCTGGTCGCCAACCTGTTCTGGGTGCTGGCCTACGACACTGAATACGCGATGGTCGATCGCGATGACGACATCCGCATCGGCATCAAAACCTCCGCCCTCACGCTCGGCCGCTTCGACGTCATCGGCGTCATGACCTTCTACGGCGTGTTCCTGGCGCTGTGGACCGGCCTGGGCCTGCGCCTGGGCATGGGCCACTGGTTCCTGGCCGGCATGGCGATCGCCGCCGCCCAGGTGGTCTGGCACTACATGCTGATCAAGGACCGCACCCGGGAAGGCTGCTTCAAGGCCTTCCGCGAGAACCACTGGGTGGGGTTTGCCGTCTTCGCCGGCACGGTCGTGGACCTGACGCTGCGCTGAACGCCGCTGCCGTCCCTCAGGACAGCAGACGCACGATGGCATCCGGGTGGATGGCCCAGCCGCCCAGCCCGGCCAATCCCATCAGCACACCGAAGCCGGTCGGCACCAGCGCCGCGGCATACAACCACCAGAGCTGGGTGAGCGCGGTCACCGCCAGCATCGCGATGGCAATGGCCAGCAGCGCATCGGAGAGATCGAACTGATCGTCCCGGTAGTTCAGCGCGTCATAGGTCTTCTGATCGGCGGCGGCGAGCTGACGCAGTTCTTCCTTCTTCTGCGCCTGATCGGCGGCCAGGGCGCGGTACTTCGCAATCGCCTGCTGATAGCCCTCCGCCGCGGAGGCCGGCGCGCTCAGCGCCTGCAGCTCCAGCTGCGTCAGCGTGGCCTTGGCCACTTCCTCCCGGGTGTTGCGGGCCTGGTAGAAGGACCAGTGGTCCAGGCGGTCCGCCTGGGCCTGCTCCATGGCCTGGACGATGTTGTCGTCCTTGATCTTGCAGATGCCCATGAAGGTGGCCAGCAGCGCCACAGTGACCGCCACGGTGGCATTGAGGCGCGGCGAACGCGGCGGAGGTCCCTCGCCGGGTTCCATGGCCTGCCGGGCGTTCTCGATCAGTTCTTCAGGGTCGATGTCCATCGATGGGCGTGGCCGCAAGGCCAGAGTGCGTGAAAGCGCGAAAGCCTGGAGAAGGCCGCGTGACGAGCGGTCACCCAGCGCGCCGGGGATCGCCGTCCATCATGCGGCAGGTGCTCACCGTCGTCGGCGCTTGAGCCGCAGCGGACCGGGGTGGCGCTCGGCCACGGCGGGTGCGAACAACTCCATCACCCGCAACAGCTTGCCGTGTCGACGAAAGACCGAATTGCGCGACCACTGCATGCCCGCTGGCGCCTCGGTGCCGGTGGCTTCCCGCCACTGCCGCTGCATCTGCGCATGGGTCGCGCCATGGCGGGTGACCCGCCGCGGTTGCAGCTCGCTGCGGTGGATGCGTGGATCGTCATAGAGCAGGTGACCGAGCGGACGGCTGCCCAGGCCCTTCAGCGCCTTCCACGGCCCCTTCAGCGAATCGCCGTGCACCGCCGAGCGGGCCCACACCAGCGGCTGGCCGTCGACCCGCAGCAGCACCTCGCGCACCACCGTCAGCCCGCGACGCGGCAGCCCGAGCGCCGCGCGCTCCTGCGGCCGCAGCGGCGCCGTGGTCTGGCGCAGCACCTGCACCTCGAAGCGGGCCCCCGTGGCCGCCAGCCGCTTGCTCAACGAGCCCGGTGCGCGCAGCCAGGCCCGCAGGCCCCAACGATCGGCAATCCCCATCGGCAATGGTCGAGGTCAGTAGGAACGGTAAAGGAACACCGAAGCCGCGAACGGCATCGCCTCAGACACGGCCGAACTCGTCACCCAGCTCGCGGGCGCGTCGGTGCGCCGCCTGAACCGCCCGCTCGACGGCCTGGCCAACACCGTCGGCCTGGAGACTGGAGATGGCGGCATGGGTCGTCCCGCCCTTGGAGGTGACCTTCTCGCGCAGCACCGAGGGCGGCTCGCCCGAGTGCTGCGCCAAGGCCGCCGCACCGCCGCAGGTGGCCAATGCCAGCTCGCGGGCCTGGGGCTCGCTCAGGCCCAGCGCCTGCGCGGCCGCGACCAGATGCTCGATGACGAAGAAGAAGTACGCGGGGCCGGAACCCGACAGCGCGGTGACGGTGTCGAGGTCCGCTTCCCGATCGACCCAGACGCTGCGACCGGTCGGCTGCAGGATGCGGGCCACGAGCGCTCGGTCGTCTGCGGTGACCTCATCGCGCGCATACAGCCCGGTGATGCCTTGGCCGATCAGCGCCGGCGTATTGGGCATGCCGCGCACCACGCGCGCGGCACCCACGGCGGCGGCAATCGCCTCGCTGCGCAGGCCGGCCATCACCGACAGTTGCAAGGCCTGGCCCACCCAGGGCGCCACCGGCACGGCCGCCTCCTGGAACAGCTGCGGCTTGACCGCCCACACCACCGCCTGGGCCCGGGCCAGCGAGGCATCGGCCGCCGCCAGCGGACTCACACCGAACTCGGCCGCCAGACGTTCACGCTGGGCCGCGACGGGCTCGACCACCAACAGATCCTCGGCCGGAAGACCCGCACGGCGCAGGCCACCAATGATCGCGCCGGCCATGTTGCCGCCGCCGATGAATGCGATGCAGGGACTCATGGGGCGGCAGTGTAGCCCTGCGTGACGGCGCATCAGTCCGATGCCCGCGCCCCCGCACGGCCATGGGCCCGCCGCATCGATCCGCAGCGTTGGCCGCCCGCCGCAATGACCCGGCGTTGGACATCGTCCATGGGTCAGGTCTGAGTCATCGCCACAAGCCGCTGGCTGCGGCTAGAGGCGTCAGGCGACGGGCGACGGTGGCCGGCTCAGTGAACGCCCGCCAGCAGCGCGGCGTTCCCGCCGGCAGCGGCGGTGTTGATGGTGAGGGTCTGCTCGGCCACGAAGCGGTAGAGCTGGCGCGGCTGAGCCGCCTCCGCGGTGGCGATGACCGGCAGGATGGCGCCGTCACGGCTGGCCAGCTCACGCTGGACCGGTCGCAGCACCGCGGCCGCTGCCACCACGCCGGCCAGGCGCGGCGCGCGCAGCACCGCCCCCAGTTGGTCCGCCGGCAACAGCGCGATGGCGCCGGCGGCGATGCCGCCGCGCAGCAGCGTCTGGCGCAGCTCCTGCGCGATGTCGCCACCACCCACCAACGCCACGGCATTGCCGGCGACCAGCGCCGCGCCCAAGGCCTGGGCCAGCTCCAGCGGCGAGGCGCCCTGCGCCAGCACCGCCATCACGCCGCGGCCATGCAGGCGCAGCTCATTGCTCTCACCGGTCGGGCCGGGCAGCGTCTGGTCGACCAGCCCGGTGCGTGCAGCCTGCGCGAGCGCGCGCCAAGCGGCAGCGATGTCCTCGCGCTGACCGGCCACGGCCCGTTCCAGCGCGGTGGCACGCTGGTCCACCGGGCGAGCGGCCCAGGCCTCGTGCGCCTGGAAGAGCGCCCCCAGGTCGGCGCCCGGCGTGGTGGTCGACACCGCGCCCGCACTGGCCGAGCCGGCAGCGCCGTCCGCTGCGGCGGCGCCGGCTTCGGCGGGCGCGACGAAACGCATCAGGTAGTGCGGGCCGCCGGCCTTCGGTCCGGTGCCGGACATGCCCTCGCCGCCGAACGGCTGCACACCCACCACCGCACCGATGATGTTGCGGTTCACATAGACATTGCCGATGCGGGCTTCCGACGCCAGACGCAGTGCGCGGCTGTCGATCCGCGTCTGGATGCCCAGCGTCAGGCCGTAGCCCAGAGCGTTGATCTGGCGCACCACCTGGTCGACGTCGCCGTTCCAGCGCACCACATGCAGCACCGGGCCGAAGATCTCCTTCTTCAGCGCGTCGATCGACGGCAGCTCCACCGCCACCGGCGGCAGCAGGCGTGGGCAGGCATCGGCCACCCCGGCCTCGGCAATCAGCGTGGCCTCGCGCTTGAGGCGCTGGACATCGCCGGAGATCGCCTGGAAGGCCTCGTCGTCGATCAGCGGACCGACGTCGGTGGCCAGATCGGCGGTGTCGCCGACACGCAGCTCTCGCACCGCGCCACGCAGCATCTCGATGACGCCGTCGGCCACCGCCTCATGCACCGCCAACAGGCGAAGTGCGGAGCACCGCTGACCCGCGCTGCGGAAGGCGGACTGCACCACGGCATCGATCACCTGCTCCGGCAGGGCGGTCGAGTCCACGATCATCGCGTTCAGGCCACCGGTCTCGGCGATCAGCGGCAGCACCGCAGTGCCCGGCTTGGCGGCCAGTTGGCGGTTGATGATCTGCGCCACCTGGGTCGAGCCGGTGAAGCAGACACCGGCGGTCTGGGGCGACGCCACCAAGCGCGCGCCCACCGTCTCGCCACGGCCATGCAGCAGCGCCAGCGCGTCGACCGGCACACCGGCCGCATGCAGCAGGGCGACGCAGTCGCGGGCCACGGCGGGGGTTTGCTCGGCGGGCTTGGCCGCCACCGCATTGCCCGCGGCCAGCGCCGCCACCACCTGACCGGCGAAGATCGCCAGCGGGAAGTTCCACGGCGAGATGCACACGAACACACCGCGGCCGTTCAGGGCCAGGCCGTCAGCGGCCAGGCGTTCGGCCTCGTCGGCGTAATAGCGCATGAAGTCGATGGCTTCACGCACTTCGGAAATCGCATCGCCCAGGCTCTTGAAGGCTTCCTTCACCAGCAAGGCGCAGTACTGCGGCAGTTGGGCCTGCAGCGCGTCGGCAGCGCGTCGCAGCACCGCGGCGCGTTCGGTCACCGGGGTGGCGTTCCAGGTGCCGAAGCCGGCCTGCAGGCGCGACATCGTGGCGTCGACTTCCTCCGGCGACGCCTCCACCAGCGTCGGGACCTGGCACTGGGCCAGCGCGTCCAGCAGCGGCTGGCGCTGGGTGGGCACGGCCAGGTCCAGGCCCGCGGAGTTGTCGCGACCGCGCCCGGCGTGGTCGCGGTACAGGTCGATCGGCAGCGGCAGGCTGGAACGGTCCTGGATCAGGGTGAGCGGCGAGGCCAGCAGCTCCTCAGGCGCCACCGACGGATCGGCCAGTTGGTGCACGAAGGAGGAGTTCGCGCCGTTTTCCAGCAGACGACGCACCAGGTAGGCCAGCAGGTCGCGGTGCTCACCGACCGGGGCGTAGACGCGGCAGGGGATGCTGCCGTCCTTCAGCACTTCGCGGTAGACGCCCTCGCCCATGCCGTGCAGGCGCTGCATTTCGAACTTGGCGCCCAGGGCCCGGGCCATCTGCACGATGGCCGCGATGGTGCCGGCGTTGTGGCTGGCGAACTGCGGATAGATCACGTCGTGGTGGCGCAGCATCGCCTGGGCGCAGGCGAGGTAGGACACATCGGTGTGCGGCTTGTGGGTGTAGACCGGATAGCACGGCAGACCTTGCTCCTGCGCGCGCTTGATCTCGCCATCCCAATAGGCGCCCTTGACCAGACGGACCATGAAGCGCAGGCCGTGACGGCGCGCGATGGCCGCCACCTCGTCCACCACCGCCCGCGCACGGGTCTGGTAGGCCTGCACCGCCAGGCCGAAGCCGCGCCACTGCGGGAAGTGGGTCGCGATGCGGGCCGCCAGTGCGTCCAGCAGCTCGAGCGACAGCTCCAGTCGATCGACCTCCTCGGCGTCGATGGTCAGGTTGATGTTGGCCTGTGCGGCCTTCTCCACCAACTGCCACACACGCGGCAGCAGCTCGGCATAGACCCGCTCGCGTTGCAGCACCTCGTAGCGCGAGAACAGCGCGGAGAGCTTGATCGAGATCCCGTCGCTGCCTTCCGGCGATTCCGCCTTGCGGCCGCCGGCGATGGCGGCGATCGCAGCCAGGTAGGACGCCTGGTAGCGCTCGGCGTCCTTCTCGGTGCGGGCGCCCTCGCCCAGCATGTCGTAGGAGAAGCGCAGTTGATGACCCGCGCCGGCCGGGCCGGTGCTGCCGCCCAGGGCGCGGTCCTGCGCCTGGCGGGCGGCGTCGGCCTCGCTCATCGCCTCCTGGATGTGTCGACCCAGCACGAACTGCCGGCCCAGGAGCTGGATCGCGCGGACCGTGGCGCCCACCACCGTCTGCGCGCCGAGGCGCTTGAACAGGCCGGCTTCGGATTCCGCATCGGGCAGGAACTTCTTGGACAGCGAGATCGCGCTGGCCGCCAGACCGGCCAGCATCTTGTGCGGACCGTCGGAGCTGCCGTCGAACTGGGCGCGGCCCAGCTGGTCGGCCGTCAGCGCGATGGCGGTCTCGGCATCCGGCACCCGCAGCAGCGCCTCGGCCAGACGCATCAGGGCCAGGCCTTCCGCGCTGGTGATCGGGTATTCGCGCAGCAGCGACTCCATCGCCCAGAACGGCGCCGGATTGGCCCGCACTTGGCTCACCCAGGGCCGGGCCTGGTCCAGCACCGCCGACCAGTTCAGGGACTGGAGCTCCTGCGCCAGGGATCGCACCAGCGGAAGCTCGGCACGATAGGGATCAGGCAGGCGGGAGACTTCGGGCGGCAGGGCAAAGGCGGTCATGGGCGTCCTCAAGGCGTGACAAAGGCCCGGCAGACAAGCGCGGCCGGACCCCTAGTGAATGGCGCGACTGTAGAGAGGCTCGATCTGGATTAAATTCGGTTCGAAGGGGTCTGGACCGACGAAAATCCAGCCGACCCGGGCCACACCCCCGCACTTCAGTTCGATACGGTGCCGTCACCCGTCGCGCCGCAACCTGACATCGACACCATCCATGACCCCGCCCGACGACCTCGACAAGATCGATCTGCGCATTCTGCGCGTGCTGCAGCAGGATGGCCGCATCAGCAACCTGAAGCTGGCCGAGGAGGTGCATCTCTCGGCGACGGCGGTGCTGGAGCGGGTCAAGCGCCTGACGCGCGAGGGCTACATCCTCGGCTATGAAGCGCGGCTGAACCCGGCCAAGCTGGGGGCGTCGATGCTGGTGTTCATCGAGATCCTGTTGGACCGCACGGTGCATGACGTGATGGACAACTTCCGCGCGGCGGTCCAGGCCCGGCCGGAGATCCTGGAATGCCATCTGGTGGCCGGCGGCTTCGATTACCTGCTGAAGACCCGGGTGTCGGACATGGCGGCCTACCGCGAGTTCATCGGCGCGGTGATCTGGACGTTGCCCGGCGTGCGCGAGACCCGCACCTATGCGGTGATGGAAGAGATCAAGCACACCACCGCGTTGCCGCTTTGAGACGTCGGCGTCGGGGGAGCCTCTGGCCCCCCGAGAACGCCGCCCTCGGCGGGCTGGGCGATCCCTCTGCGCTCGACCACATTGAAGGGCTGTTCACTGCCCCTTCGTCGAGGATCGCCGATGACCGATCGCCCCCCGCACCGCCGAGCGCCGCGCCCGTCTCCGGATGGCGCCGTGTGGACCCCCGTGCCGCCGCAAGTGCCGCCGCAGCCCCATGGCGCACCGCCACTGACCGGCCCCGCCGTCGCCGCCGGGGGCGCCCTGACCGAGGACGCCACGCCGGCCGACAGCAACTGGCATGAGTCCAGCTACGTGCTGGGCCGCGGACTGGAGGTGCGCGAACTCAGCGCCAAGGAGTGGGGCATTGGCGCCATCCGGGCTCGGCCCTCGCCCTCGGCATCGGCATCGGCATCGGCATCGGCATCGGCATCGCAGTCGCACCAGCACCAGCACCAGCACCAGCACCAGCACCAGCACCAGCACCAGCACCAGCACCAACCTCAGCCTCAGCCTGGACCAGGGTCAACATCGGGCGCCAAGGCCATGGCGCTGCGCCATTCCGCAGCAGGGGCCGGTCTCAAGCCGGGCGGGCCATCGCCATCGGCTCAGGCATCGCCGCCCGGTGGTGCAACTGGTGCCGGGTGTACGGATGCGGACGCCCCGACAGCTTGAGGCTGAGCGCCGTCACCCACTGATGGGTGCGTGTGGGGGGACTGACCCAGGGCGCCGCGCTCAGCACGCCCAGCATCACCACCGCCAGGGCCGCGCTGCGGCGCAGGACGCGCCCGGAGGCCGCATCGCTGATCGAGGGTCGGGCCCCCTGCAGGGCATACAGGCTGGCCGCCACCCCCAGACCGAAACCCAGCACCGCCTCCGACGCGGAATGCGCCCCCACCGGCAGACGTGAGTAGGCGATCACCGCCGCCAGACCCACCGCCGCGCCGAGACCCGCCGCACGAAGCCCGGGCGACCGGCACGCCTGCAGCCCCAGCCAGGCCAGCAGCGGCAGCACCGACGCCGCACTCATGGCGTGGCCCGAGAAGCCGGTGAAGTCCCAGGCGGCGATGCCCATGCCCCAGCCCATGAAGGCGATCTTGGACACGGTGGTGAGCACGAAGGCGGCCACGAAGCCCAGCAGCCAGCGGCGTACCACCGGCCGTTGCTGCGGGCAGGCCCACAGACCGATGGCGGCCAGGGCGGCGAGCGGCAACAGCACCTGGGCTTCGCCCAATCGGGTGAGCAGATGCCAGAACGGCATCCACGGCGAGACCTCCGGCGGGGCATAGCCGGCCACGCCGAACGGAGAGGTCGGACTCAACGGCGCCGCGGTCGCGACGGACAGCGCAGTGGAAGCAAAGTCAACAGGCATGCGGGTCAGCTTAAGGGCTGATCGTTGCGGCTTCAGGAACCGAAGCCGCTCCAAACGTCAGCAATGTCGCAGTCTGACCGCCTCGTGTGAGCCAGGGATGAGCGCGACGTATGCCGTACGGAATGACGGCGTCGATGGCGCTCAGCGTCCAGCGTCCAGCGTCCAGCGTCCAGCGTCCAGCGTCCAGCGTCCAGCGTCCAGCGTCCAGCGTCCAGCGTCCAGCGTCCAGCGCTCGGCGTTCAGCGTCCAAGGTGCAAGGTCGGCCTCCGCCTTCCGGCGCTCACCGACCCACGCTCACGCCAGCTGCAGCCGCTTGGACGGCCGCCGGGGCTCGGGTGGCGGCGTGTAGGTGAAGTCCTCGGCCGCCATGGGTCGGCCGTAATACCAGCCTTGCGCCCAGTCGCAGCCCTCGCGGCGCAGCCATTCGGCCTGTTCCAGGGTCTCGACGCCTTCGGCCAGGACATCCAGATGCAGGCTGCGCGCCAGCACGATCACGGTGCGCGCGATGGCCGCCACGTTGGCATCGCTGCTCAGTTCGTTGACGAAGCTGCGGTCGATCTTCAACGTGTTGACCGGCATGCGCCTCAGGTAGGCCAGCGAGGAATAGCCAGTACCGAAATCATCGATCGCCACCCGCACGCCGCGCTTGGACAGGCGGCTCAGCAGGCTGATGGCCTGTTCCGCATCTTCCAGCAGCAGGCTTTCGGTCACCTCCAGCTCCAGGGCGTGCGGCGGGCAGGCGGTGTCGGCGAGGATGAAGTCCACCATCTCGATGAAGTCCGGCTGGCGCAGTTGGCGCGCCGAGACATTGACCGCGATCTGCTGGGGCTTGCCCTCCTGGCCCTGCCAGCGCGACACCTGGGCACAGGCCTGTTCCAGCACCCAACGGCCGATCGGAATGATCAGGCCGGTGTCCTCGGCCAGCGGAATGAAGTCGGCCGGCGAGATCGGACCGCGGGTTGGGTGGCGCCAGCGCAGCAGGGCCTCGGCACCGATCAGCGCGCCGTCGGACAGCCGCACCTGGGGCTGATACTCCAGGCGGAACTGCGCCGCTTCGTTGGCCTGGCGCAGCGCATGGGTCAGCTCGAAGCGTTGCTGCACCGCCTGGGTCAGCTCCGGCCGGTAGGCCTGGACCGTGCCGCGCGCCTGCAGCTTGGCGCGGCACATCGCCACCTCGGCATTGCGCAGCAGATCGTCCACCTGCACCCCGTCCTCCGGGAACAGCGCCAGCCCGATGCTGGCGCCGACATTGAAGCGGTGATGGTCGATGACGATGGGATCGTCCATCGCCTGGATCAGGCGGTCGCCGAGCCGCATCGCGGTCTCTTCATCCACCAATCCGGAGAGCACGACGACGAATTCATCCGCCCCGACGCGCGCCACCGAATCGGACAGACGCACCACGTTCACGAACCGCGCCGCCGCCGTCAGCAGCACCTGATTGCCAGCGGCATGGCCGGCGATGTCGTTGACATCGCGAAAGCCGTCCAGGTCGATGTAGAGCACCGCCACGCAGGTCTGCTCGCGCTGGGCAATGCCGATCTGGCGGGCGATCCGGTCCCGCAGCAGCGCCGCATTAGGCAGGCCGGTCAGGCCGTCATGCAGCGACTGGTGCAGCAGCTCGGCTTCGGTCTGCTTGATGCGGGAGATGTCGGTGAGCACGCTCAGGTACTGCACCTGGTCGGCCGATTCGCCGGGCACCCGGACAAAGGTCACCCACATCGGAATGGCGTCGCCGTTCTTGTGGCGCTCGGTGACCTCGCCGCTCCATTTGCCGTGGGTCTCGACCTGCTTCCAGAGATCGCGCAGCTTGTCGGCGTCCTGTTCGGTGTCCCGCAGCAACAGCGGTCGCTTGCCCAGCAGGGTTTGGCGGTCGTGGCCGATCATGCTGCACATGGCTGGATTGACATCGCAGATGCGCAACTGGTCGTCGATGACCATGATGCCCTCGCCGCAGTGCTCGAAGACGGTGGCGGCACGCCGGGCGGCTTCGGTGGCGAGCTGCAGCCGGGTCACGTCGCGGGCGATGGCCACCTGGCCCAGGCAGAGGTCCTCGTCATGCACCGGGGCGCTCAGCACATCCAGGCAGCGGGCCTCGCCGAGTTCATCGTCCTGCCAGATCTGGGACCGGCCGATGGCGGTGCCGACCGTCCAGGCCGGCGGGCGCGGCAGGTCGTCATCCCGTCGGCCCAGCAGTTGACCTTCGGTCAGACCGATGACCCGCTCGAACGCCGGATTGCAGCCTTCATAGGCGCCGGTGGCGTCCTTGAAGAACATCGGATCGGGGATGGCATTGAGCAGCGCACTCAGGCGCGCCCGTTCCCGGCGCACCCGCTGCAGCTCGCCGCGGCGGCGCTGCAGTCGAAGGCGTTGCTGCAGGAACAGGCTCAGCAGCAGGCCGAGCGTCAAGCCAGCCACCACACAGGTCAGCACCAGCCAGAACACGGCGCCACCGGAGGTGAGCCAGGCCGGTGCGCCCGCGGTCAAGCCATCCTGTGGTCCGGTTACCGACGCGCGCACGCCAGCGGGCGCGAGCAGGCTCGCAGCCAGCGCGGACACGCAAAGGCGTCCCCAACGACAATGCAGGCGATAACGCTTGGAACGCATGGTGGGCCCATGTTTTTATAGGTCGGATGCGCCTTGGGGCGGCATCCGTCGGTCGGTCCGCGCATGGCGGCCCTTCCCTCTCGCTCGACGACGGCGGAGTATGGTCGGCCGGTTGCCCCACGGCCAGTGTTCAAAGCGATGCGGCGAGGCGAGTTCCCTGCAGGATTGCACGCTTTGCGTCCAATTCTTTCGCCTCGAAGGCGCCACCTATGAGATGCACCGACCGACCGGCCGCACGCAAAGGCGCCTCCAGTTCACGCAGCGGCTCCTGACCGGCACACAGCACGATGGTGTCCACCGCCAGATGCTCGGGATCGGTGCGCTGTTCACCCAGACTGATCCACAAGCCCTGTTCATCAATGCGCTCATAGCGCACCCCGCTGAGCATGCGCACCTGCTTCATCTTCAATGCGGCGCGATGGATCCAGCCGGTGGTCTTGCCCAGACCCTCGCCCGGCTTGCCGCTGCGGCGCTGCAGCAGCGTGATCTCCCGGGTGGGCGGCGTCGGCCGAGGCGGCACCAGCCCGCCGCGCACCTGGGTCGGATCGCCCACGCCCCAATGGGCGCGCCAGGCCACCGGATCCAGCGCTAGGGAGTGCCCGGCCTCCAGCAAGAATTCCGACACATCGAAGCCGATGCCGCCGGCACCGATCACCGCCACGCGCGGCCCCACCGTGGCCTCACCCCGCAGCACCTGCAGGTAGGACACGACCTGACCCCGTGCCTGACCCTCCGCCTGGCCGGGAATGCGCGGATCGCGCGGCGTGACGCCAGTGGCGAGCACCACCTGGTCGAACGCCGACAGATCGTCGACGCCCACCCGCCGACCCAGCCGCATCTCCACCTTCAGCACCGCCAGTCGCCGGGCGAAGTAGCGCAGCGTCTCGTGGAACTCTTCCTTGCCCGGAATGCGCTTGGCGAGGTTGAACTGGCCGCCGATCTCGTCCGCGGCGTCGAACAGCGTCACCGCATGCCCGCGCTCGGCCAGCGTGGTGGCCGCAGCCAAGCCGGCGGGTCCGGCGCCCACCACCGCCACGCGCTGACGTGGCTGGTCGACGCGGATCGGCTGCACGCGCAGCAGGGTTTCATGGCCGGCCCGCGGATTCACCAGGCAAGAGGCCACCTCCTGCTTGAACACATGATCCAGGCAGGCCTGGTTGCAGGCGATGCAGGTGTTGATCTCATCCGCCCGACCTTCGGCGGCCTTGCGAACGAAGGCGGGATCGGCCAGCAGCGGCCGCGCCATCGAGACCATGTCCGCGGCGCCCTCCGCCAGCAGCGATTCGGCGACCTCGGGGGTGTTGATCCGGTTGCTGGTGATCAGCGGCACCCGCAGCCCTTCGGCCTGCAACTGCTCGCGCAGTTGGCGGGTCACCCAGGCAAAGCCGGCACGCGGCACGCTGGTGGCGATCGTCGGAATGCGGGCCTCGTGCCAGCCGATGCCGGTGTTGATCAGGGTCGCGCCGGCCTGGACCGCCGCGCGGGCCAGTTGCAGCACCTCCGACCAGTCGCTGCCCTCGGGCACCAGGTCCAGCATCGACAGCCGGTAGATGATGATGAAGTCCGGCCCGACCGCCTCCCGCATGCGGCTGAGGATCTCGATCGGCAGGCGCATCCGGTTCGCATAGCTGCCGCCCCAGCCGTCGGTGCGGTGGTTGGTGTGGGCCGCGAGGAACTGGTTGATGAAGTAGCCCTCGGAGCCCATGACCTCCACGCCGTCATAGCCCGCGTCGCGCGCGAGCGAGGCGCAACGCACGAAGGCGCGGATCTGCCGCTGGATGCCGCGCTCGCTCAAGGCACGGGGGGTGAACGGCGAGATCGGTGAGCGCAGCGCCGAGGGCGCCACGCTCAGCGGGTGGTAACCGTAGCGGCCGGTGTGCAGGATCTGCAAGGCGATCTTGCCGCCTTCGGCGTGCACGGCGCGGGTCAGCACCTGATGGCGGCGTGCGGCACCGGCGGTGGCCAGGGTGCCGGCGAAGGGCTTGGCCCAGCCCTCGATGTTGGGCGCGTAGCCGCCGGTGACGATCAGGCCGACCTGGCCGCGGGCACGCTCGGCAAAGTACTCGGCCAGCCGCTCGAGATGCCGGCGCGAGTCCTCGAGTCCGGTGTGCATGCTGCCCATCAGCACCCGGTTGCGAAGCGTGGTGAACCCGAGGTCCAGGGGCGAGAGCAGCTGTGGGTAGGCGTTCATCGCGCGGATGCTAGCGCGCGTCCGGCCGCTGCCGGGAGTGGGCAACCCCGGGGCCGCGCAAGCCCCGGCCAACCCTTGTGTGTAGCGACCTCGACATCTTTGCGGACCTCCGGGACGTGATGTGTCCGGCTCGATATCGAACTTCACAAAGCTGGCAAGGCGCCACAAGCCGCAGCAACACGCCCCCGATTCAATGCCCGAATCCTTGTTAGGAGTAGGACGATGCGATTGAAGACCTGGGCCTGGGGCCTGAGCATGGCCGGCGTGGCGCTTTTGAGTGCTTGCGGGGGTGGCGGCGACGACGACAAGGCGCAGATGCGCCTGCTCAACGCCAGTGTGGGCTATGCCTCGCTGGACATGACGGTGGACGACACCACCGTCAGCTCCGGGGTGGCCTATGCGAGCGTGGGCGACTACGCGAACATCAGCACCAGCGACACCGGCACCGAGATCCAGAACAGCTCGGTCGGCAGCACGGTGGCGTCCACGACACCCTCGCTGACCGCCGGCACCAAGTACACGCTGATCGCCTACGGTGCGGCCGGCTCGGCCAAGACGGCGCTGCTGCAGGAAGACCAGGAAGCGCCCGACGCCGGCAAGTCCAAGTTGCTGGTGCTGAACCTGGCCCCGGATGCCGGCGCGCTGGATGTCTACATCACCGCCGCCGACGAGACGCTGGATGCCGCCACGGCGGTGTCCACCGGCATCGCCGCCGGTGGCGGCAGCGGCTACAACACGCTCAACGCCGGCACCTATCGGATCCGTCTGACCGGTACCGCCGACAAGAGCGACGTGCGCCTGGACATCCCGGCGGTGACGCTGACCTCCGCCGGCGTCTCGACGCTGGTGCTGACCGGCACCTCCGGCGGTGTGCTGGTCAACGGCATGCAGATGATTCAGCAAGGCGCGGTGACCAACTTCCCGAACACCACCGCCCGTGCGCGTCTGGTGGCCGCGGTGGGCAGCAGCGCGGTGGTGGCCGGCACGCTGGGTGACACCGAGCTGATGGGCAATTCGACCTCGCCCACCATCGGCGCCTACAAGACCCTGACCGCCGGCACCAGCACCCTGACGGTGTATGTGAACGGCAGCCCGGTGACGCTGAGCAGCCCGACCCTGGCCGCCGGTGGCGACTACACGCTGATGGTGTGGGGCTCCGCGAGCGGACCGGCCCTGAAGGTGCTGAGCGACGACAACCGCCTGCCCACCAGCACCGGCTACGCCAAGATCCGCCTGGTCAACGGCGTGGCCAGCGGCAGCACCGGCCTGACGCTGAATGTGGACTACAGCGCCCTCGCCTCCAACGTGACGCCGGGCAATTCGTCCTCGCCCACGTCGACGGCAGCCTCCACCACGGCGCTGTTGACGGTGACCTCGCCAACCGCGACCACGCCGGTGTACTCGCTGTCCGACCTGACGCTGCTGTCCTCGGGCGTCTACACCGTGTTCGTGCTGGGCGACACCACCAACATGATCGGCTCGCTGCGCCGCGAGCGCTGAGCCCGGCAGCGCCTGGAATGGCGCAGCCTCCTGAATCGGGGCCGATTCGATCCGACGCCGCCAGCGGCGTTCGGGCGACCGGTCCCCACGTTCCTCCCTGTTGGCCACGTCCTCTTCCGAGGCGTGGCCTTTTTTTTGTTTCATCGGACCGCATCGACGGCAGCGGCGCGGCTCACCCGACGGCCGCGCCGGCGTGGACGTGTCCTCCGGACTGCTGACGATCTTCGACCCTGGCATGCGGCAACATCGCAGCATGAGTGCCGCATCGCCCGCCACGCCGGAACCTTCGCCGTCGTCGTCGCCATCTCCCTTGCCATTAACGTCGACATCGGCCTCGGCGTCATCACCTGCCTCGCCATCGGCGCCATCAGCGCAAGCAACGCCTTCGGCACCGTCCATGCCGCCGCCGACCGTCTTTCAGATCCGGCGGCTGCGGCAGCTCTGGCGGTCGGCGGGATGGCCGTGCCAGGACCTGCTGGAAGTGGAGCTGCTCACCCGGGGATGGCTGGAACGTCAACGCGACGGCTTGGGGCGCGAGACCCTGCGCCTGACCGACGCGGGCCTGGCGGTGCTGCACCAGGGCCATCAGAAGAATCGCGCGCTGCGCAACCGGCACGAGGATCTGGTCGAGCGCATGGCGCTGGAACTGCAGCGGGCCGGGCGGATCGTCTGGCGCGGCCTGTCGCTGCGCGCCGGTCTGCCGCGCGAGGACGAGGCCGAGAAGATGCGCTGGGTCAACGCCATGCCGGATCTGTACTCGGTGCGTCAAACCACCGTCGAGGACTACCTGGAGCCGGCGGTGCATGAGATCAAGGTCAGCCGTGCCGACCTGTTGGGAGAGCTGCGGCGACCGGCGAAGTCCCTGGCCTACCTCGCCCTGAGCGGTCAGTGCTGGTATGTGCTGCGCGCCGGCATTGCGACGGTCGAGGAGATCCCGCCGTCGTTCGGGGTGTTGATCGCGCACGAGGTGGGTCAGGACGGCGGCCTGCGCTTCGAGCTGGGGCGGCCGGCACCACGCCGCGCGATGCGGCCGGACTTCGGCACCTGGATGGCGCTGGCGCGCGCCACACCGGTCGCGCCGCCCCTGGACGATGGCCAGGACGGGCTCGCCGACGCCTGACCGCGGGGGCTGCGCTCACACGCGGGCATCGGCGCAGCCGCCGCAACCGGCTGTCAACGGCATATCGGCACGCGCTCAACCGGCGATCGACCGGCGGTCAAAGGGCGATCACCCGGCCCTCAATCGGGCCTCAACCGGAGCTCGTCCGGATCGCCTCCGAACCTCCACCGCGCCGCAGCCCGGCCTCAGCCCTTCTTCTTCAGCAGCCCCTCGCAGGCAGCCTTGTCGCCGCTGTCCTGCTTGGCGCAGACGGCGTCCAGCTGGGTGCGCAGTCGGCCCAGGCTGGCGTCATGCTGGCCGCCGGCATTCCAGGCGACCAACTGGCTGCCCACCTTCTGCAGCGACCGGGCGCTGCGCTCATAGAAGGCGCCCTTGTCCTTCTCGGCCTCCAGCAGCAACTGGGAGGCGGCCTTTTCGATGCGGGCAGCATCCTGGGGCGCCAGTTCCACCAGCGCGGCCAGGTAGTTCGAGCCCCATTGCAGGCGGGTGGCCGGACCTTCGCTCTTGTTGAAGGCCTCTTCATACCAACGCAGCGCCTCGTCCTTCTTGCCTTGCTTGCGGGCATTGCCGCCGAGCTGGCTCATCAGGTAGTAGGGCGAATGGCTCTTGGTCAGGCTGGACTTGAGCAGGGCGTCGCTCTCGTTCCACAGACCTGCGCGGCCGAGCAGGTGCGCGGCCGAGGTGATGACAGACTGACGCTCATAGCCGTCTGTGATTTCCTTGTCCGACTTGGCGGCGGCGGCCTTCACCTCCGTCAGCAGGGTGGGATTCAGCTTGGGCTGCAGCTCGGTCTTGGGCGCGTCCAGTCGCGCCAGGTCCACCCGGGCGATCAGCGCTTGCAGACGGTCGGCGCGGGAGAGCGTGGCATCCGCCTCGAAGCGCTTGAGCGCCACATCCAGCTTGGCGACCAGCGCCTGGCGCTCCGCACCGGGCGTGGGCGCCAGGGCGCGGGCGATGTCTTCGGCATAGTTGCCCAACACATCCATCTGCGCCCGGGAGGCCTCGGCATCAGCCAGCAGCCTGTCGACACGGGCACGCAGCGCGGCATCGGGCTTCAGTCCCTTGCCGTCTTCGGTGATGGCCAGGGCCTTGAGCCACAGGCGGCTAGCGGTTTCCTCGTCGACGCCCTGGCTGGCGGTCGCCAGCTTGGCCAGCAGGGCCGGACGCTGGGCGATCGGCACGAGCTGCTGTTCGTCGGTCTCCCACGAATAGAAGCCCAGCAGCTTCCACTCGCTGGCGCTGAGCTTGCGACCGGCCTGCGCATCGGCCAGCACCGTCTTCACCGGCCGGCCACCCGCCAGACCGATCTGCAGCACCCGCATCACCTGTGGCGCATCGGCCTCACCCGGCAGCCGGGTGAGTTCCTGGCCGTCGGTGTTGAACAGGATCATGGTCGGATAGCCGCGCACCTTGAAGCGGGCGCCCAGGCGCTGGGCGCCGGGGTTGTCGCCGTCGATGTGAACCGCCACAAAGGCGCGCGACTGCTCGATGAAGTCGGCGCGGTTGAACAGCGTCGCCTTGAGCTGGTTGCACGGCGGGCACCATTTCGCGCCCCAGTACAGCAGCACCGGCTTCTTCTCGCTGCGGGCCTGGGCGAAGGCGCGCTCGATGTCCGCATCGGCCGAGGCGCTCTGCCAGGACACCGACGAGGCGGCGCTGGCCGCCATCGCCGACGGCATCAGCGAGGGCACGCTGGCCAGGGACAGGGTCAGGGCCGCCGCCAGCAGGCTGAGGCGGAGCGGGCGTTGCAGCGAGGCGCGTCGGATCATGGTCGTCGTGATCGGGTGGATCAGGTGGATCGTCAGAAGGTCCGACGCCGGCCGGAGCGGTCGGCGGCGGGCCGGAACGGCGGGTTCCGGCAGCGGTCAGGCATTGTGACGCCGACCGGGCGTCCTCGATATGCGGGTGGCTTCTAAGCTTGCGCCCGATTTGCGCGCGCACGGGCGACTGGCGGAGCCGCCACAGCCGCCTTCGCCTGCGAGTCAGCGCTCGGGCTCGGGTGCGGGTGCGGGTGGCGGTGCGGGCGCGGGTGCCGCAGCCCGGATGGCGGCCCGCATGAGCTCGCGTCGAGCCAGGCTCTCGGCGGGCCAGTGCGCGAGGCGGTCGTAGTACTCGGGCACGGCCGGCACGTCCTCAGGCAGGCGGACCCAGGGCTGCCGGGTGGCGGTGAAGATGTGGATGTCCGGCGGCATCAGGTCGGGCTGGTCCAGCGTGCCCACCCGCACGAAGTGCACCGACTCACCGGCGCCCGCGTAATGGCTGGAGAGCGCAATCCAGCAGGTCGGGCACCGCCAGAAGATCTGCCCCTTGCCGCTGGCCGACGGGGTCGGGACCCGCTGCGGCATGTCTCCGAGCCATTGCAGCCGGTCCGCTTCGATCATCGCGTTGATGGCGAAAGCGCCACCGCTCTCGCGCTGGCACCAGCGGCAGTGGCAGCAATGGACAAACAGCGGCCGGCTCGACAGCCGGTAACGGATCCGTCCGCAGTCGCACCCCCCGTCGAAGGAGGCCTCAAGGGCTGCAGCGTGTCCGGTCTCCGAAGCGATCTCCGTCATGTGAGGCTCTCCCTGAGCGGTCAGGCGCCCTCGCCCTCTCGGACGCCCCTGTCGGACCTTTGGCCGGTCCGCGGCGCGCTCTGCGAGCAAGGGCATCCAGGCAACGTGGGATGGACGGCCGGCGCGCCACGCGGGGCGAGTGCAGTGCGTGTCATGCCACGCATCCCGCCCGTCGGCGTGCCGTTCGGGCGGGGGCGTTGCCGTGGGTGGTGCGGCTTACTTCAGCAGGCCTTCGGCCTTCATCGCCGCCTGCACTGCCGGCCGGGCGGCCACCCGGGCGCGGTACGCGACGAGGTTGGGATAGCCCGACACGTCGACGTCCACGCGCTGGCCCCAGTTGGTGACGGTGAACAGATAGGCGTCGGCCACGGTGAAGGCGTCGCCCATCAGGAAGGGCTGGCCTGCGAGCTGGCTGTCGACCCACTTGAGGCGCTCATGCAGCTTGGCGCGGTAGATCGCCTTGCCGTCCTCCGGCATGGCCGGATTGAACAGCGGGCTGAAGCTCTTGTGCAGCTCGGTGGTGATGAAGTTGAGCCACTCCTGCAGGCGGTAGCGCGCCAGCGTGCCGTTGGGCGGTGCCAGCTGCTTGTCCGGCACCTGGTCGGCGATGTATTGCACGATGGCCGGGCCTTCGGACAGGCGTTGGCCGTCGTCCAGCTCCAGCAACGGCACATAGCCCTTGGGATTGATGCCGTAGTAGTCGGTGCCGTCGGGCAGCTGGTGGGTCTTGGTGCTGGCCAGCACGGTGTCGTAGGCCAGGCCCGCCTCCTGCAGCACGATGTGCGGGGACAGCGAGCAAGCGCCGGGGCTGTAATAGAGCTTCATGGGGGTCTCCTGGGGTTCCTGCATCGGGAAAGGCTTGGGGCCTCTTGGGGAAGGCGAAACGCGTGGCACGTTACGCGCCCGGCGACGAATCCGCAATGGCGGCCACCCCGGCGAGGACCAACCGCCGCCCGTCTCTGCCGGGCGCGGGCTGCGTCCCCCACAGGGAGGGAGGCGACTCTCGCCGACGGAGTCATCCGCCCGCTGATGGCTGCCATCCATCCCATCCGGGCGTCGGTCCATCCCGCTGGTCGACCGCCCGCCACAGCGACATCCCGCACGCTGCGCCGCGCTGGCCATAATGCGCCGGCACCTAGGAGAGGAGCGAGTTCATGGGATATCAAGCGCCGTCACAGGCAAGACCCGGCCCCGGCCGGTCGTGGATTCAATCGCCAAGGCCGGCGCAGCGGGCACAGCAGCCGCAGCAACCGGGACGGTGTGTGGCGCAGGCCATCGCCTCGATCGGCATGTCGCTGGGCCTGGGCGTCGGCCTGGCGGCCGGTCTGCTGGCCAGCCCCGCTGCCCAGGCGGCCGACGCCGCCAGCGTGCTCAAGCCCTGCCGGATCGAGGGCGTCTCCACCGAGGTCCAATGCGGCCGCATCCAGCGGCCGCTGGATCCGGCGCGTCCGGACGGCAAGCGCATCGAGCTGCACTTCGTGGTGGTGCCCGCGCTGGCGCGCAACAAGCTGCCGGATCCGGTGCTGTTGCTGGCCGGCGGGCCGGGCCAGAGCGCGATCTCGCTGACCGGCACGGTGTTGCCTCGCCTGTCTCGCCTGAACTACCGGCGCGACCTGGTCTTCATCGATCAGCGAGGCACCGGACGGTCTGCGCCGCTGCAATGCCGCAGCGACCTGCCGCTGACGATGAAGGAAGCGATGGAGCCGCAGGCCCGCGAACGTCAGCTCGATGAGTGCCGCCGTCAACTGGAAGCCCTGCCGCATGGCGACCTGCGCTTCTACACCACCACCATCGCGATGCAGGACATGGACGCCGTGCGCGACGCGCTCGGCGTGAGCCGGTGGAACCTGATCGGCGCCTCCTACGGCACCCGTGCCGCGCTGGAGTACGAACGCCAGTTCCCGACCCATGTGCGCCGCGCGGTGATCGACGGCGTCGCGCCGCCAGACATGGTCCTGCCGGCCGCCTTCTCACGCGATGGCCAGGCCGCGCTGGATGCGGTGTTCACCGCCTGCGAGTCCGACCCTGCCTGTAAAGCACGATTCCCGGCGCTGCGCACCGAATGGCAGGCGCTGCTCAAGAGCCTGCCGCGACGGGTGACCCTGCAGCATCCGATGACCGGCCAATCCGAGGAGGTGATGCTGACCCGCGAATCGCTGCTCGGCGCGGTGCGTCCGCCGCTGTATGTCCCGCCTCTGGCGGCTGCACTGCCGGCGGCCATCCATGACGCCAGCCAGGGTCGCTTCAGCGCCCTGGGCGCGCTGGCCGGTCAGGTCGGCGGCGGACCCAAGGCCACGCGTCTGGCCGCGGGCATGCATTTCTCGGTGATCTGCGCCGAGGACATGCCCCGCCTGGCCCAGTCCACCGATGTGCCGGGCGCCGACTTCGGCCTGGCCGATCGCACGCTCTACACCAGCGTGTGCAAGGACTGGCCCCGCGGCACGGTGCCATCGGCCTTCTACGAGATCCCACCCGCGCAGACGCCGGTGCTGGTGCTCAGCGGTGGGGCCGACCCCGTCACCCCACCGCGTCACGGTGCACGTGTGACCGAGCGCCTGGGCGCCAAGGCGCGGCATGTGGTGGTGCCGCAAGCGGGCCACGGCGTCGCGCTGACCCTGGGCTGCATGCGGGATGTGGTGTTCCGCTTCATCGACACCGAACAGGACGACCAGGCGCTGAAGGTCGAGGCCGACTGCGCCGCCCGCATTCCGCGTCCGCCGATCTTCCTGCCCCCCGACCCGGCCACCGTGGCCGCTGCCGCGTCCGCCATCCAGGCGGCCGATGCCAAGGACGATGCCAAGGAGGCCACCCGATGATCCGCATCGACGCCCTGCACAAGGAATTCGAAGCCCGCACCGGCGGTGGCCTGTTCAAGCGTGGCGGCAAGAAGGTGGTCACCGCCGTCGAGCATCTGGACCTGCAGGCCCCGAACGGCCGCATCACCGGCTTGCTGGGCCCTAACGGCGCCGGCAAGACCACCTCGCTGCGCATGCTCGCGGGCCTGTTCCTGCCCGATCGCGGCACCATCCAGGTCGACGAGATCGACGTGCTCCAGGCGCCACGCGCCGCGCTCGCCCGCATGGGCGTGCTGGGGGATGCGCATGGCCTGTATCCGCGCTTGTCCGCAAGGGAGAACATCGTCTACTACGCCCGGCTGCAAGGCATGCCGATGGACCAGGCCCAGGCCCGGGCCGAGGCGCTGGCGGAGTTGCTGGACATGCGGAGCATCCTGGAGCGTCGCGCCGACGGCTTCAGCCAGGGCGAGCGGATGAAGACCTCGCTGGCCCGCGCCTTGGTGCATGACCCGGCCAACATCGTGCTGGACGAGCCCACCAACGGCCTGGACGTGCTGGCCACCCGCGCGCTGCGGGAGGTGCTGCGGCATTTGCGCTCGCCGGAAGGCGGCAACAAATGCATCGTCTTTTCCAGCCACATCATGCAGGAGGTGGAGCAGCTCTGCGACCAGGTGGTGGTGATGTCCCACGGGCGCTCGGTCGCCACCGGCAGCGTCGAGGACCTGATGGCGCAGACCGGCAGCGATCGCTTCGAGGACGCCTTTGTCGCCCTCGCCTTTCCTGAAGCCACGACGGCGGCCTCCGGTGCCGCCGCCACCGACCGCCAGGAGCAGCCCGCATGAGCCGCGACTTCCTCAAAGCCTTCCGTACCGTCTTCGCCAAGGAAGTCATCGACGCGATGCGTGACCGCCGCACCCTGCTGCGGCTGATGATTCCGGCGCTGCTGATGGGCCCGCTGATGCTCTTCATGATGTCCAGCCTGGTCGCCTCCTTCGAGGAGCGCGCCGAGAAGCGGGAGGTCAGCGTCATCGGCATCGAGCATGCGCCGACGCTGCGCAACTTCCTGGAGCGCCAGACCTACGTCATCAAGACCGCCCCGGCCGATTACGAGGCCCAGCTGCGCGCCTCGCGACTGCCGGAGCCGGTGCTCATCATTCCGGAGGATTTCGAAGTCCTGCTCGCCGGCGGCATGCCGGTCACGGTGGAGATCGTCAGCGACAGCGCCAACCAGCGCGCCTCAGTGGGCGTGGGGCCGCTGCAACGTCTGCTGCAGGGCTTCGGCCGCGAGCGCACGATGCTGACGTTGGCGCTGCGGGGCATCGGCAGCGACCAGTTGCAGCCGCTGGTGATCGAGGACCGTGATCTGGCCAGCGTGCAGGCCCGCGCGACACGGATCACCGCGATGCTGCCGATGTTCATCATGATGGCGGTGCTCTACGGGGCGCTGACCGCGGCGCTGGACAGCACCGCCGGTGAGCGGGAGCGGGGCTCGCTGGAGCCGCTGCTGGTCAATCCCGCGCCGCATGCGGCGATCGTGGCGGGCAAGTGGGGCGCGGTGGTGCTGATGGGAATGACGGTGGCCTTGCTGTCCAACATCAGCTTCCTGCCGGCGCAGCAGCTCATGCGCAGCGACAGCCTGCAGGCGATGTTCCAGTTCGGCTGGCCGGAAGCGGTGAAGTTCCTGCTGCTGCAGATCCCGCTGGGCGCCGGCTTATCGGCCGTGCTGATGGCGCTGGCGATCCGCACCAAGACCTTCAAGGAGGCTCAGGCCAGCGCCACCCTGGTGATGACGGCGGTGTCGCTCACGCCGATGATCTCAATCATGAATCCGGGCGCGGATTCGGCCTGGCATGTGTGGGTGCCTGGGCTCGCCCAGAACATGCTGATGCTGCAGGTGCTCAAGGGAGAGGCCCTGACGATGGCGCAGGTGCTGCCCACCATCGGGGTCGGCGCGCTGTTGACGGTGGCCGGCCTGGCCTTCGTGACCCGCTCGATGCGCGCCGCGGTGGCGCGCTGAGCGGTCGGTCCGAGAGGTAGAGGAGGACCGATGCACGTCTGGCGCCGTCTCTCACCGATCGATCGGTCGATCGGTCGATCGGTGGAGGCGTCAGCGGTCCTCGGGGCTCAATGGCGCAAGGCCAGCGCGCGCTGCACCTGCTCCTGCCAGGGCAGCGTGTGCACGATGCCGTTGAGCTGGATGGCCGATTCCATCGGTGCCAGCACCTCGCCGGCGCGGTTGAGGAACTGCAGGTTGGTCACCAGGGCCATGGGATCGACCATGGAGACCATGCCGTACGGCATGCACACCCAGTCCCAGGCGACGCCGGCGGCGCCCAGTTCAGACTCGCCCGACCACAGGGTTTGCCCCATGGCTGGACGGTCATCGTCTCCCGTGACCAACACGCGCGTGCTCAAATGCGCGAACTGCAAGCGAGGCAGGCGCTGGACATCACACAATATTCGCGGCCACGCGTACACAATCCAGGCTGGAGTCATTTGTCAGAATTGTTGAGTTGAATTGGTGGGCTTGTAGCTCCCTGTCCCGAAGTGTCGGCACGACGGGGCAAGCTCGCCAGCTGTAAACCCTAGCAGGGCGCGCCGGACGTGACTCCTTCACGAGACCCTGCGGTGCCCCTGTCACGGAGACCCAAGGACCGGCCCAGTGCCGAGGCGATCCATGCTGCAAGGCGGATATCAATCAGTGCTGGAAGCTCGCTCACGGGATGAATTCCGCAGCGAGATCACGCGCTTTGCCCACGATCTCGACTTCGAGCGCTTCTCGGCGATCCTGGTCGTGGACCACCCCATTGGCGGCTCCGATTTCATCTCGGTGCAGAACGCGCCGGCGGGGTTCTCGGACATCTTCAATGACCCCCGACTGGGCAAGAAGGATCCGGTGATGCAGCACTGCAAGCGGCAGAGCGTCCCGATCGTCTGGAACCAGCAGACCTACGTGAAGAACGATGCGCCGGAGCTCTGGGAAGCCCAGGCACCGTTCGGCTACAAGGTCGGGATCTCGCTGGCGCTGCATCTCCCGGAAGGCCGGCACTTCGTGCTGGGCGTGAACCGTGAGCAGACCCTGCCCAGCAATCCGGTGACGCTCACCCGCATGGTGGCGGACCTGCAGCTGTTCGCGGTGCATGCGGTGGACGCGGCGATGCGCGTGCTGCTGCCCATCGGCCAGGAGACCGATGCCCCTCGGCTGACCCCGCGCGAGCTCCAGTGCCTGCACTGGACGATGGAGGGAAAGACTGCGTGGGAGGTGGGGACCATCCTGTCCATCAGCGAACGCACAGCGGTGCTGCACATCAACAACGCCATGCACAAGCTGGGCTGTACCAACAAGCATCAGGCCGTGCTCAAGGCCTTGCGGATGGGTCTGATCCGCTGAGCTTGCCTGCTCGGATCGCTGGTAAACACTGTAAGAGCTGACAGTTACCGGCAGGTCCTGCCGCTGCTTCAATTCGTTCCGTGCTGATTGAACCGATGCACGTCACCGAATCTGGAGCCTCTCATGCAAGCCCACGAACAAGCTCATCGCCAATCCGTCGTTTTCCAACCGCTGAACGGCCCGATCGAACTGGATCCGGCCTTCCTTGAATTCGTCGGCGGCGGCACGCCCAAGGGCACCTGGAGCGAAGAAAGTCTGGTCGCTTCCCTGGCCACCGGCACCGAGCCGACCCCCAAGGGCACCTGGTAAGTCCAGGTCGAGTCGGGCGGGGCGCATCGTCCCTCCGCCCCTCTGCCCCCCAATTCCCCCAATCGCAGCGGACCATGGGGCGCTCAAGCGCCGCATCCCCGCCGCTGCGGTCGCTGATCCTCCCGGCATTGGACCGTTGCTCGTCTCGGTGCCCGGTAGTTCAGCCACTGTCATGAACAGGTCAGCGCCTTCAGCGCGCCGCTCGTGTCGCGATCTTCATCGCCACCGGGCTGCCGAACGCGGGATCTGTGACCTCGACCGGCGGGCGATGTTCCGTCGTCGAGGTGCCGCCTGAGCCCGCTGGGGCCTTCGGTCAACGACCAAGGCTCCCGGTGTGCAAGTCCGAACCCTAAGGGAGGAGTTGCTTGGTTTGCAGGCCCAACGGCAGGCCGTCCGTGCGCATGCGCAGACCCCTGCAGCGGGAGGCGTTGGGCCTGCAAGCCGAGCTCCTGGATGATCATGCGGCAGGCTGCCGGACGCCGTCCCGAGCGTCACGCGCCGCCACCGTCCATGGCAGTGCGCATGCGCTTGCTGAGACGTCGCCAAGTCGACCCGGACCGCCGATCAGCTTGATCGAGCGGCGCGCTTGCGTGCATCACCTGCCCGCCGTTTCACAACGCCCTAACCTCGAGCGTCTCGGAAGTCGCCGCTTGCCGGCGTCGGTGGTCAGCCCGGCGAGACACGAAACGCGAAACGCGACTGTAGATGGCTATGACCGCCATCAACGGGACCAATTGGTCGCTCCAGTTGCGAATCATTAGCATCCACCTATCTGATCAACGAAATTGATAGGGGAACGCAATGACCAAGACCGCCACGTTCGGTGTGCTCCACTTGGGCACTTCCTTTGGGGTGACCTACGCGATGACCGGCAACCTCGCGGTGGCCGGTGCTGTAACCTTCGTCGAGCCCTTGGTCAACACGGTGATGCACCACTTCTTCGACAAATATTGGGGCCACCCCTCGCTGAAGGCTTGGTGGGCCCAGCGCCGCGCCGCACGTGCGCAGCGCGAGGCCGAGGCGGTGCTGGCGAAGGTCAATCCGGTCTGAGCGGTCCTGGGACTGAGCCCAGCCTCAACCCGCTCGACGGCGCCTGGTGGATGCCTCACACGGCCGGGGCTGGGTGACCGCCGACTGCGCGGGTCAATCCGGCCGGATCTTGGCGCGGGCGACCACGGCCTTCCAGCGCTGTTGTTCCTGGGTGATGAAGGCCGCGAACTGTGCCGGCGTATTGCCGATGGCTTCGGCGGCATCGTGGCTGAGACGCTCACGCGAGGAGCTCGACTTGATCGCCTTGACCGACTCCGTGGCCAGTTTCTCCACCGCTGCCGGCGCGAGGTTGGCGGGAGCGCACAGGCCGTACCACTGCGTCATCTCGAAGCCGGGGAAGCCCTGCTCGGCGACGGTGGGCACGTCCGGCAACTGAGGCAGCCGCTCCTTCGACCCGGTGGCGATGCAGCGCAGCTTGCCCGACTTGATGAACTGCATGATGGCCGGGGCACCGACCGACGCGGCGTCCAGGCGGCCGGCCAACAGGTCCGTCAACTGCGGCCCAGTTCCCCGATAGGGCACATGCAGGATGAACAGGTCGGACACCATCTTGAGGTATTCCATCGCCAGATGGCCGGCGCTGCCGTTGCCCGCCGAGCCGTAGCTCAGGCGTCCCGGCTTGGACTTCACCAGGGCGATGAACTCCTTCAGATTGCGGGCCGGCACATCCGGATGGACCACGTACAGGCTGGGCACCTTGGCCAGCAGGGTGATCGGCTTGAAATCCTTGATGGGGTCGTAGGGCAGCTTGTCGTACATGAACGGGTTGACCGCCAGCGTCCCGATGTGCCCGAGCACCAGGGTGTGCTGATCTTCGGCTCGAGCGACGTCCACCATCGCAATGTTGCCGCTGCCACCCGGTTTGTTCTCGACATAGACCGTCTGACCCAGGGTCTTGCTCAGCTCGATCGCGGTGGCACGAGCGACGATCTCGCTGCTGCCGCCCGGCGCAAAGGGCACGACCAACCGCACGGAACGCGTCGGCCAGCCCGCGGCGCCCTGGGCACTGGCCCACCCCGGCAGACCGGCGATGAGGGAACCGGCGGCGGCGGCCTGGAGGAATCGGCGACGGGGGTCGTCGAGCGCGGCGGGCGCGTCGAGGTCGGTCTCAGCGCCGGCGGGCAGCGAGGGGAATCGGGTCATGGGCGTCTCCGTCAGGGATCTTGTCGATCTTGTGTGCCCTGAATGTACGGAGCCCAGCTGTCACGGTGCTGTCTGCTCTTCCATCCAGCCCAGCCATCGCATGGCTTGTTCACGGTTATCGCCGCACATGTCTTCCGACGGCGGTAGCGAGCCACAGACCTGGGGGCGATCCGGATGGCCAAAGATCTTGCATCGCAGCGCGTCGTCGAGCTGGATGCACCGCACCCCGGCGGGCTTGCCGTTCGGCATGCCTGGAATCGGACTGGAAATCGAAGGCGCGATGCAGCAGGCAGCGCAGTGGGGACGGCAGTTCATGGTGGCGAAATTGTCGCGCGGACCAGGGGGAACGAACGACTTGTATAAAGCATCCCGACCGGCAGATTGGCAAGGATTTGGGTCTCGCCCGAACCTACCGCTCTGCCTATGCTGGGAGCCTTCATCCCGCGACAAGCAGGCACATCAAGCGCAGGCGCAGTCAAGGTCCGCATTTGCGTTTGATCATCGGACGAAGCGTATTCGGCAACGGTGAGCATTGACTCCCCAGAACGACCTCCTTAAAGTCCCTTTCCAACAACGCCGCTGGGTTCAAGCTGATGAGGTGCAACTGTGCCTCTGACGTACCCAGCGGCTTTTCTTTCTTGGCGATGGCAATTACTGGCCCATTCCGCTCCTATGACAAGCCCGCCTTCAGCACCCCCGACCTGATTGCAAAATTGCAAGGGCAAGGCCTGGGAATTTCGGACCCGGGATACGCCGGCGGCATCTTGGATCGCATCAGTTACTTCCGCTTTCGTGGGTATCTCCATCCCTATCTCGACCTGTCCCATGCAGCGCGATTGCGCCAGGGGCGGAAGACCTTCAAGGCGGGGGCCACCTTCGAACGGGCCTTGGAGATGTACCGCTTCGATGAAGGGTTGAGGCGCCTGATCTTTGGACTGCTTCCTGAAGTTGAAGTGGCGCTGAGATCGGTACTCGATGCCACCCTTTGCCAAATTGCCGGACATGGTTTTTGGCATCTGCAGCCAGAGTGGTTCAAGACGAACCAGCATCCCAAGCGTCTACTTCACTCGCTGAGCGCGTCATTTTGTGAGTCGGGCGAAGCCTATGCCAAACACTACCAAGCCACCTATTTCAACGAACACGCAGGCCCCTATAAGCATCTGCCACCGTTTTGGGTACTGTGCGAGCTGACCACCCTGGGCCAGTTGAAGGAAATTTTTGAATCACTGTGGGAAGGCGCACCGCCGTTTCCACCAGCCAAGTTGCCCAAAAGCACCGTCCTCGACAAGATGGCGCAGCGTCGCTTCGGTGCCGATCACTACAGAGACCTCGTGAGATGGGTGCATGTGCTGAGGGACATCCGCAACGTCTGTGCCCATCACGGAAGGCTCTGGAACAGGAACGTGATCGCGCCACCCGGCTTGGCCAAGAAGGTGTCGACGCCATTTCCGGTTTTGCACACCGGTTCGAACATCCCAAAAATGAACACTGTCTATGCGGCGCTGATTGCATTGCGGGTCATGTCCAGGCGGCTAGGGATAACAGACGGCATCAAGTCCGGTTTGCTTGCGCTCCTAAGCTCATTTCCTGAGGCCAATCAACCTTCTCAGAAGCACGCTATGGGAATGCCCACCGACTGGGACCGAGATACCGTTTGGGGTTGATGAGACCCGGGCGCTCATGGACAAAAACTTCGCGGACCTGGACTGCAATCGATGGCCCTGACGGGGTGACTTATCCACACCCCCGCGTAAAATCGGCGCCCTTCCCTCATCTGGTCTCCAGCCCGGCCCGCCCTCGCCTGTCATGGCTTCGGCCCGCTCCGCCGCGATGCTGGACCGCGCTGCCATGCTTTATCCGAAAGAGTTCGATGTGATCGTCGTCGGCGGCGGCCATGCCGGCACCGAAGCCGCCTTGGCGGCGGCCCGCATGGGCGTCAGCACGCTGCTGCTGACCCACAACATCGAGACGCTTGGCCAGATGAGCTGCAACCCGTCCATCGGCGGGATCGGCAAGGGCCATTTGGTGAAGGAGGTCGACGCCCTCGGCGGCGCCATGGCCGCCGCCACCGACGAAGGCGGCATCCAGTTCCGCATCCTCAATGGCTCCAAGGGACCGGCGGTGCGCGCCACCCGGGCCCAGGCCGATCGGGTGCTCTACAAGGCGGCCATCCGGTCTCGGCTTGAGAACCAGCCCAACCTGATGCTGTTTCAGCAAGCGGTTGACGATCTGATGGTCGAGGGCGATCGCGTAGTCGGCGCCGTGACCCAGTCCGGCCTGCGCTTCCGCGCCCGTGCCGTGGTGCTGACGGCCGGCACGTTCCTGGATGGCCGCATTCACATCGGACTGCAGAACTATGCCGCCGGCCGCGCGGGCGATCCGCCAGCGGTCTCGCTATCGGCACGGCTCAAGGAACTCCGGCTGCCGCAAGGTCGCCTGAAGACCGGGACACCGCCGCGGCTGGATGGACGCACCATCGATTTCTCGAAGTGCACCGAGCAGCCCGGCGATCTCGATCCGGTGCCGGTGTTCAGCTTCATGGGTCACGCGGCCCAGCATCCGACACAGCTCCCCTGCTGGATCACCCACACCAACACCCGCACCCACGACATCATCCGGTCCGGCTTCGAGCGCAGCCCGATGTTCACCGGCGTGATTGAAGGCGTTGGCCCGCGCTATTGCCCGTCCATCGAGGACAAGGTCAATCGCTTCGCCGACAAGGACTCCCACCAGATCTTCCTGGAGCCCGAAGGCCTGACCACCCATGAGTTCTATCCGAACGGCATCTCCACTTCCCTGCCCTTCGACATCCAGCTCGCCGCCGTCCAGTCCATCCCCGGCCTGGAGAACGCACACATCCTGCGCCCCGGCTACGCGATCGAATATGACTATTTCGATCCTCGCGAGCTGAGGTCCAGCTTTGAGACCCGTGCCATCGGCGGCCTGTTCTTCGCCGGCCAGATCAATGGCACCACCGGCTATGAGGAAGCTGCGGCGCAAGGACTGTTCGCCGGTCTCAATGCGGCGCTCCAGGTCCAAGGCAAGGACGCCTGGCTGCCCAGCCGGGACCAGGCCTATCTCGGCGTGCTGGTGGACGACCTGATCACCAAGGGCGTCACCGAGCCCTACCGGATGTTCACCAGCCGTGCCGAGTTCCGACTGCAACTGCGCGAGGACAACGCCGACATGCGGCTCACCGAAGCGGGCCGCCTCTTGGGCCTGGTGGACGATGCCCGCTGGGACGCATTCAACCGAAAGCGCGATGCTGTTTCACGTGAAACAGAGAAGCTGAAGTCGACTTGGGTGCATCCCAACATCCTGCCGGCCGGCGACGCAGAACGTCTCGTCGGCAAGGCGCTGGAACGGGAGTACAACCTCATCGACCTGCTCCGGCGGCCTGGCGTGAGCTACGACACCGTCGCCGAAGTGGCCGCCATCGCTCGCCCTGAGGCCAGCGTGTCCCGGGCGCAGCTCGTCGACGCCCTCGGTCAGACCCTGGCGGATGCAGTGGTGGAACAGGTGGAGATCAGCGTCAAATACGCGGGTTACATCAGCAAGCAGCAGGACGACGTGGCCCGCGCATCGAACTACGAGCACCTGCGACTGCCGGACGAACTGGACTACGGCCTGGTCACTGCCCTCTCCTTCGAGGCACGCCAGAAGCTGAACAAGCACCGACCGGAGACCTTGGGTCAGGCGTCGAGAATCTCGGGGATCACGCCGGCAGCGATCTCGCTGTTGCTGATCCATCTGCGCAAGGGCCGCTTCAAGGGTTTCGCTGATCAAGCCGGCACCGACAGCCCAACGCCGCAAGTGGCCTGAATGGATCACGATCGAGGCGCCCCATCGGCTGTGATCCCGGCGCGCCTCCCCCGTCATCTGATGCACTGCACCCCAATCCTCACTGCAGCTCCCTTCACCATCCACTGGCCGACGCCCGCAACGTCAACGTTGCCGAAGCGGGGCCCGCGTCCCATCCTTTGATCTGATGACTGAACAAGCCCTGCGCGCCCCTCTCGCCGCCGCCGCCGAGACCCTGAGCCTCGGACTGACCGATCTCCAACTGGACCGGCTGATGGACTACCTCGGCCTTCTGTCCAAGTGGAACAAGGTCTACAACCTGACGGCCGTCCGGGAGCCTTCGGCCATGCTGACCCAGCATCTGGTCGACAGCCTCAGCCTGATTCCCCCGCTGCGTCGCCATGCGGCCGGTCAACAGCTTCGTCTGATGGATGTGGGCAGCGGCGGCGGACTGCCTGGCGTCGTCATCGCGATTTGCGACCCGAGCATCGATGTGACTTGCGTGGACGCGGTGGGCAAGAAGGCCTTCTTCATCGCCCAGGTGGCTGCCGAACTCGGGCTGCCCAATCTTCATGGCGAGCATTCGCGGGTCGAGAAACTGAAGGCCGCTCCCTTCGACGTGATCACCTCACGCGCGTTCGCCTCCTTGGCTGACTTCACCGAGTGGACCCGGATGCACCTCAAACCGGGCGCGGTGTGGGCGGCGATGAAGGGCCAGCACCCGACCGAGGAACTGAACGAACTCGCCCAACGAGCACCCGAGTTGACGGTGTTCCACGTGGAACAACTCCAGGTTCCCGGGCTCGACGCCCAGCGGTGCCTGCTCTGGATTCGCCCGGAAGCCACACCTTCGACCTGAGGCCGCCCGCTTCGGGCGCGCCCGCATCACCACGCAACGGTGTAGCGGTTAAGCTCTCGCCCCTGCCCGTCCCGACGCCCATCGTGGTGTTTTGGTCCCAATGACCCCGCGTCGACGGCTCCGCCGCAAGGGCCCTGAGCCAACGGCCTGGTCCCGAATCCCTGCCTCCCGAAATAGTCATGGCCAAGATCTTCTGCGTTGCAAACCAAAAGGGTGGCGTCGGCAAGACGACCACCACCGTGAATCTGGCCGCCGGTTTGGCGAAGGTGGGCCAGCGCGTGCTGGTGGTGGATCTGGATCCCCAGGGCAATGCCACCATGGGGTCCGGCATCGACAAACGTGCCTTGGCCCTGACCGTCTACGACGTCCTGCTGGAGTCCGCCACCATCGCCGAGGCACGGCAGCGCAGCGAGGCCGCAGGCTATGACGTGCTGGGCGCGAACCGAGAACTGGCCGGCGCCGAGGTGGAACTGGTCGAGCTGGATCGTCGCGAACAGCGGCTGAAGACCGCGCTGGCCGCTGCCGCCGCGGATTACGACTTCGTCCTGATCGACTGCCCGCCGTCGCTGTCCATGCTGACCTTGAACGGCCTGTGCTCTGCGCATGGCGTGGTCGTGCCGATGCAGTGCGAGTACTTTGCGCTGGAAGGCCTCACCGACCTGGTCAACACCATCAAGCAGATCCACGCCAATCTCAATCCGGATCTGCAGATCATCGGCCTGCTCCGGGTCATGTTCGATCCCCGCATCACCCTGCAGCAGCAGGTCAGCGAGCAGCTGAAGGCGCATTTCGGCGAGAAGGTCTTCGACAGCGTCATCCCGCGCAATGTCCGGCTGGCGGAAGCGCCGAGCTACGGCATGCCAGGCGTGGTGTTCGACGGCGCCTCCAAGGGCGCTCAGGCCTTCATCGACTTCGCCAAAGAAATGGTCCAGCGCGTCAGCGCCATGCGCTGATCCCACCACGGCACGCCTGCCCGAGAGCGCCGTGAGTCTGACGCCCACACCGCCCCTGTCCCTCTCCGTCGAGGCACTCGACGCCCTGGGGCGCCGCGCTGAACGGGCCGGCCTGAATGCCGCCGCCGCGCCACACGAGGCCCGCGTGGAAGGCTGGCTGCTGCGGCTGTCTCCCGGCAAGGCCAAGCGCTCCCGCTGCGTCAATGCCCTGGCCGCCGGCACGCTGCCGTTGGAGGAGATTCTTGCCCGCTGCCGCATGCCCTTCGATCACGCCGGCTTGCCGCTGATCCTGAGGCTCACGCCTTTCAGCCAACCCGGCGACCTCGACGATCGACTCGCAGCGATGGGTTGGACCGCCTTCGATCCCGCCGACGTCATGGTCCTGCCCACACTGGAAGGGTTCGGAGACACCGGCCGCCTGCAGGCACTCACGCCCGTCGACTACGCCGCGCTGATCGGTCGGCTTCGAGGGTCCAGTGCGGAAGACATCCACGGCCACGCCCAGCGGCTGGCGCACGCGCCGGTACCGCATCAGGCCTTCAAGCTGGAGGACCGCGGCGAATTACTGGCCTGCGGGCAGATCGCCATCGACCCTGCCATCACGCCCGCCACCGAGCCCGCGAACGACAGCGGCGCCACACCGCCCGGAAGCGGTGCCATGGCCGGCCTGTTCGACATCTTCACCCCGGAAGCTCAACGGGGCCGCGGGCATGGACAGCGCCTGTGTGCCGCCCTGCTGGCTGAATCGCGTCGCCAAGGCGCTCAAAGCGCTTACCTGCAGGTTGGGGCTGACAACCACACGGCGCGGCGCCTGTACGCCCGTCTGGGCTTCCTGACGGCCTACCGCTATCACTACCGCAGCAGCGACCCACGCGCCTGGGCGTAAGGACGGCCCGGCCACGCCGAGCGGTGCCGGGTTACCGGGCGTCATCGAGGAAGGAATGGGGACTGCTCAGAGGACCGCTCAGGTCCCGAGCACCCGGCTCAGTCCCTGGATTGCCAGACCTTCAGCAAGGTGTGGCGGGTGAACCCCGGCACGAAGTCATGCACATGGCTGATGCAGGCATAGCCGAGGTGCTCATAGAGCTCAGCCACCTCGTCCAACAGGGTCTCGACCAGCACATCCACGCATCCCCGGCGAAGGGCCAGCGCTTCGATCTGCCGAAGGCAGTCGCCGCCCAACCCCTGCCCGCGGCGCTCATCGGCCACCCACAGGTAGCTGATGTAGAGCCGCTGGAATTCGGTCCGGCCAAAGGCGCCCGCGACCAGTTCGCCGTGCTCATACAGCGCGACCGCGATGTCCGCCGCATCACTGCCCTGGGCCTGCTGCCGACCGTGGGTGATGACGCGATCGCGGATCAGGTCCAGGTCGGCTTGCGGAACGGCGCCATCCCGGCGCCATTCCTGGGGTGCGGTCATCACGTGGGTGTGAGAGCGAACGCGGGGATCAGACCAGGCCGAGCGTCTCATCCACACCCAGGTGGACGTTCATGCTCTGCACGGCGGCGCCGCTGGCGCCCTTGCCCAGGTTGTCCAGGCGCGCCATCACCAGAATCTGCTGCTCACTGCCGAACACGAAAAGATCGACGTTGTTGGTGTCGTTGCAGGCCTGCACATCGAAGAAGCCGGAGGCCAGGGTGTCCGGGTCCCGCAGCGGTTGCACGCGGATGAAGCGCTCGCCCTCGTAATGCGCGGCCAGCGCATCCCGCACCTGCTGGGGCGTGGTGCCCGCACGCAGTTGGCTCAGGTGCAGCGGCACCGTCACCGCCAGACCCTTGTAGAAGTCGGCCACGATGGGCATGAACACCGGTGCCGTCCGCAGGCCGGTGTGGGCCATCATCTCCGGCAGATGCTTGTGCGCCAGACCCAGCGCATACGGACGCGGCGACTTCAGCTGCTGGTTTCCGCCGGCCTCGTATTCCGCAATCATGGACTTGCCGCCACCGGAATAGCCGGTGATCGACGTGGCGGTGATCAACGCCTCGGGCGAGAGCAGACCGGCATCCACCAACGGGCGCACCGCCAGGATGAAGGCGCTGGCATGGCATCCCGGGTTCGCAATGCGCTTGGAGGCCCGGATCGCATCCCGCTGGCCCTTGGCGAGCTCAGGCAGCCCGAAGGCCCAGCCGGCCACCGTGCGATGCGCCGTGCTGGCATCGATCAGGCAGGTGCGGGGATTGGTGATCATCGCAGCGGCCTCGCGCGAAGCGGCGTCCGGCAGGCAGAGGAAGGCGACGTCCGCGGCGTTCAGGAGCCGGGCCCGTTCATCGGCATCCTTGCGCTTGTCGGCATCGATGCGAAGCACCTCGATGTCGGCGCGCTGCGCCAGGTATTCATTGATGCGCAGGCCGGTCGTGCCTTCCTGCCCGTCCACATAGACCGCGTACTTCATCACCGCCGCTCCTGCAAAATCCGCTGCTGTCAAACGAAGCGCGAAGCATAAGGCCAATAGATGTCCGACATCCTCACGCCGACCGATGTCCCGATGGATCCCTCGGCGCCCCCCTCCCCCGATCGACCACTCGATCGACCGGTCTTCCTGCTCCCCGGCTGGCTGAACTCCGACCCCGACCATTGGCAGAGCCATTGGGAGCGGCGCCATGGCGATCAGCGCGTCGATCAGGCCGACTGGGAATGGCCGCGACGGGGCGACTGGATGGCGCGGCTGGACGAGGTGCTTCAGCAAACGCCAAGCCTGTTGGAACGCCCCGCCCTGCTGGTCGCCCACAGCCTGGGCTGCCAGCTGGTGGCGGCCTGGGCGGCGCATTCGGCGCACACGGCGCGGGTGGCCGGCGCGCTGCTGGTGGCCGCGCCCGACACCGAACGCGAGGACATGCCGCCCCAGCTGCACAACTGGCGCCCGATCCGCCGACAGCGGCTGCCCTTCCCGAGCATCCTGGTCGCATCGACCAATGATCCGTTCTGCAGCCCCGAGCGAACGGCCGGCATGGCCAGCGACTGGGGATCGACCCTGGTCGTCGCCGGTGCGCGGGGTCACCTCAACGCGGCCTCGCAATTGGGCGACTGGCCCGAAGGCCGCGACCTGTTGCGCAGGATCACCGACAATCCCGCCCCATGGTGACAAAGAAACCCAAGGGCCTGGGCATGGGCCTGGAGGCCCTGCTCGGCCCCAAAGTCAGCGACGCGCCCGCGGCGCGCGAAGGCGAACCCGGTGTGCTGCCGCTGGCGCAGATGCAGGCTGGCAAGTACCAGCCACGGACTCGCATGGATGAAGGCTCGCTCTACGAGCTGGCCGAAAGCATCAAGGCGCAAGGGATCATGCAACCGATCCTGGTGCGCCCGATCGCGCCCAATGGGGCGGTGCGCTACGAAATCATCGCCGGTGAGCGGCGCTTCCGTGCCGCACGCCTGGCCGGATTGGCGGAGGTGCCGGTCCTGGTGAAGGCGGTACCCGACGAATCCGCCGCCGCGATGGCGCTGATCGAGAACATCCAGCGCGAAGACCTCAATGCGCTGGAAGAGGCGCAAGGCCTGAAGCGTCTGGTGGATGAATTCGGTTTGACGCACGATCAGGCGGCGCAGGCCGTAGGTCGTTCGCGCAGTGCAGCCAGCAACCTGCTGCGGCTGCTGCACCTGGCTGAGCCGGTGCAGAACATGCTGATGGCCGGCGACATCGACATGGGTCACGCCCGAGCCCTGCTGTCGCTGGATGGCGCGCATCAGATCACCAGCGCCACCGAAATTGCCGCCAAGAAACTCAGCGTGCGCGAGGCCGAGAAACTGGTGCAGCGCCAACAGGCATCGTCCGGTCGTCAGGCGCCGCTGCTGCGGGTGAAGGCGTCCAAGAGCCGCGACGTGCTGCGGCTGGAGGAAGAGCTGTCCGATCTGCTCACCGCGGAAGTCGAAATCCGGGTGAAGAAAAAGACCAAGCGCGGTGAGCAAGGCGAGGTCGCCATCGCCTTCGGCTCACTGGATGAGTTGAATGGCTTGCTGCAAAAGCTGCGTGGGCCGGATGCAGAAGGCGCCGGCGACTGAAGCTTTGTATCGCCGCTGAAACCAAGCTCGCATCATGTGAGCAAAAGCCGCCTTCGGCCATCCCGCCGATGCGGCTTTTTTCATGCTTGCGACGGGTATTTCCCCCAGGTGGGGGACGGTCAACCCGGTATCGCCCCACACGTTGTAGCAGGGTCACGTCTTGCTATCGCGCATCGACGCCGATGGGCGTAGCATCAACCGACACAAAGCCTCGCCGGCAACGCGGTCGTCCTTCAGGACGCGCTGCAAGCCGGCCCGGTTTGGACCAGCATAGGCTGGCCGCTTGCTGAGATCACGCTGAGCTCGGAAAGCTCTGATGACGCCTTGAGTCATGGACGTCGCCAGAACTTCCTGGACGAACGCGGGGACCGATGCTTATCGGGCCGCGCTTCGCCTCCCAATGACAACCCTGGAGGTCAGCATGGATGTGATCAGCCATTTCGCGGCACGCTACGAACGCAGCAAGGTCGAGGAACTCACGCTGGAGGAGTACCTGGCGGAGTGCAAGCGAAATCCCCTCGCCTATGCCACGGCGGCCGAACGCATGCTCAAGGCGATCGGCGAACCGCAGATGCTGGACACGCGCAATGACACGCGTTTGTCGCGCATCTTCCAGAACAAGGTCATCAAGATCTATCCGGCCTTCGCCGAGTTCTTCGGCATGGAGGACGCGATCGAGCAGGTGGTGAGCTACTTCCGCCATGCGGCGCAGGGGCTCGAAGAAAAGAAGCAGATCCTCTATCTGCTGGGCCCGGTCGGCGGCGGCAAGAGCTCGATTGCGGAACGCCTCAAGCAGTTGATGGAACATGTGCCCTTCTATGCCTTGAAGGATTCGCCGGTCAACGAGTCCCCGCTGGGCTTGTTCGACCCGGTCGAGGACGGCCCGCTGCTGGAGCGCGAATACGGCATCCCGCGTCGCTACCTCAACCGCATCCTCAGTCCGTGGGCGGTGAAGCGGCTTGACGAGTTCGGCGGCGACATCCGCAAGTTCAAGGTGGTCAAGCGTCTGCCGAGCGTGCTCAAGCAGATCGGCGTGGCCAAGACCGAACCCGGCGACGAGAACAACCAGGACATCAGCTCGCTGGTGGGCAAGGTCGACATCCGCAAGCTGGAGACTTATGCGCAGGACGACCCCGATGCCTACAGCTATTCCGGCGGCCTGTGCCTGGCCAACCAGGGGCTGCTGGAGTTCGTGGAAATGTTCAAGGCGCCAATCAAGGTGCTGCATCCGCTGCTGACGGCCACGCAGGAAGGCAATTTCAAGGGCACCGAAGGCTTCGGCGCCATTCCGTTCGACGGCATCGTGCTGGCCCACAGCAACGAGAGTGAATGGAAGAGCTTCCGCAACAACAAGAACAACGAGGCCTTCCTCGACCGCATCTACATCGTGAAGGTGCCCTACTGCCTGCGCGTCAGTGAAGAGGTGAAGATCTACGAGAAGCTGATCCGCAATTCCTCGCTGGCCGAGGCCAAGTGCGCGCCCGGCACGCTGAAGATGATGGCCCAGTTCGCGGTGCTGACGCGGCTGAAGGATCCGGAGAATTCCAGCGCCTTCAGCAAGATGCAGATCTATGACGGCGACAACCTGAAGGACACCGATCCCAAGGCCAAGTCCATCCAGGAGTACCGCGACTATGCGGGCGTGGATGAAGGCATGTCCGGGATCTCCACCCGCTTCGCCTACAAGATCCTGTCCAAGGTCTTCAACTTCGATTCGACCGAGGTCGCGGCCAATCCCGTCCATCTGATGTATGTGCTGGAGCAGCAGATCGAACGGGAGCAGTTCGCGCAGGATGCGGAGCAGAAGTACGTCGGCTTCATCAAGGAAGTGCTGGCACCGCGCTATGCCGAGTTCATCGGCAAGGAGATCCAGACCGCCTACCTGGAGAGCTACAGCGAATACGGCCAGAACATCTTCGACCGCTATGTGACCTACGCCGACTACTGGATCCAGGACCAGGAATACCGCGACACCGACACCGGTGAGGTGTTCGACCGCTCGGCCCTGAATGCGGAACTCGAAAAGATCGAGAAGCCGGCCGGCATCAGCAATCCGAAGGACTTCCGCAACGAGATCGTCAACTTCGTGCTGCGGGCCCGGGCCAATCACGCGGGCAAGAACCCGGCGTGGACCAGCTACGAAAAGCTGCGCACGGTGATCGAGAAGAAGATGTTCTCCAACACCGAAGAGCTGCTGCCGGTGATCAGCTTCAATGCCAAGGCCAGCGCGGACGAGGCGAAGAAGCACGAGAACTTCGTGCAACGCATGGTCGACAAGGGCTACACGCCCAAGCAGGTGCGCCTGCTCTGCGAGTGGTACCTGCGGGTGCGCAAATCCAGCTGAATGGGCTCCCCCCCTACTCGCTGCGCGAGCCCCCTCAGGGGGCGAGGACGAGGGACCGGCGGACCCGGTCCCTGGCCTCTGCTGGGGAAAGGCCTCGGTGGCGCGTGGTGGTGCGGGTGTGGGATTGGACCGGTGGTGGGCCGGCTCTAAAGCGATCGGGCCGCGGGTGGATCGCATTGAACGAGGTAGTGCATGCTTCAACAGATCATCGATAGACGGCTGTCGGGCAAGAACAAATCGATCGGCAACCGCGAACGCTTTCTGCGCCGCTACAAGGACCAGATCCGCGATGCGGTGCGCCGGGCCGTGGACAGCCGCGGCATCCGGGACATGGAACGCGGCGAGGATGTCCACATCCCCAAGCGCGACCTGAAAGAACCGGTGTTCAGCCACGGCGACGGCGGAACCCGCGAGGTGGTGCGTCCCGGCAATACCGAGCACATCAAGGGCGATCGCATCGCCAAGCCCCAAGGCGGCGGCAAAGGCCAGGGCGGCTCGCAGGCCAGCGATTCCGGCGAGGGGGACGACGATTTCGTCTTCCACCTCAGCAAGGAAGAGTTCATGCAGGTCTTCTTCGAGGACCTCGCCTTGCCCAACCTCGCCCGCACGACGCTGGCGGAAACGCCGGAGTACAAGACGGTGCGTGCCGGCTATGTCACCGACGGCACGCCCACCAACCTGCATGTGGTGCGCTCGATGCGCGGCGCCCTGGGCCGGCGCATCGCGCTGGGGATGGACAAGCGGCGCGAGTTGCATGAGCTGGAAGCCCGACTGCTGACACTGCAGCAGGAGGAAGACCTGTCCAAGCCCGACATCAAGGCCCTGCTGGCCGAGACCGAGGCCCGCATCGTGCTGCTGCGCCAGCGCATCGGCGCGATCCCGTTCCTGGATCCGATCGATCTGCGCTTTCGCAATCGCATCAAGGTGCCGCAGCCCACGACCCGCGCCGTGATGTTCTGCCTGATGGACGTTTCCGGCTCGATGGACGAAAGCCGCAAGGATCTGGCCAAGCGCTTCTTCATCCTGCTCTACCTGTTCCTGACCCGGCACTACGAGAAGATCGAGGTGGTCTTCATCCGCCACCATACCCAGGCGCAGGAGGTCGACGAGCAGAACTTCTTCCATGCGACCGAAACCGGCGGCACGGTGGTGTCCTCTGCCCTGGTGATGATGGAAGAGATCATCCGCGCCCGCTATCCGGCCGGCGACTGGAACATCTACGGCGCCCAGGCCAGCGACGGCGACAACTGGCATCACGACAGCGGCCGCTGCCGCGAACTGCTCTCCGAAAAGATCCTTCCCCTGTGCCGCTACTACGCCTATGTGCAGGTGGCCGAAGCGGAACAGAACCTCTGGGAGGAATACGCCAAGCTGGCCGACGAAGAACCGCACTTCGCGATGCGCAAGGCGGTGGAGGTGGCACAGATCTACCCGGTGTTCCGCGACCTCTTCAAGAAGGAAGGGGTCAGCGCTTGACCGCGCCGTCGCTGCCGCGTGAGAACGCAGCCGTCGGCCCGATGGATCAGGAGGATGAAGCGATGAGCAGTCTGGAAAACCGCCGCCATGTGGGCCTGGGCATCACCCAGGGGGAATACGGCGGACGTCGCGTCCGCGCGCCGCTGACGCAGATGCGGCCGCTGGAGAAGCGTCCTGCGCAGCCCCTGCCCTCGCCCAGTGATTGGACCTTCGAGCTGGTCGAGCAGTACCACGACGTGATCCGCCAGACCGCCGAGCGCTACGGCCTGGACACCTATCCCAACCAGCTGGAGGTCATCAGCGCCGAGCAGATGATGGACGCCTATGCCTCCGTCGGCATGCCGGTGAACTATCGCCACTGGAGCTACGGCAAGGAGTTCATCGCCACCGAGCGCAACTACAAGCGCGGCCAGATGGGTCTGGCCTACGAAATCGTCATCAACTCCGACCCGTGCATCGCCTACCTGATGGAGGAGAACACGATGGCGATGCAGGCGCTGGTGATCGCGCATGCCTGCTACGGCCACAACAGCTTCTTCAAGAACAACTACCTGTTCCGCATGTGGACCGATGCGTCCTCCATCATCGACTACCTGGTCTATGCGAAGAACTACGTCGCCGATTGCGAGCAGCGTCACGGCCTGGATGCGGTGGAATCCACGCTGGACTCCTGCCATGCGCTGATGAACCATGGGGTCGACCGCTACCGCCGGCCGGCCAAGCTCTCGCTCGCCCAGGAACAGGCATTGCGCAAGGACCGCGAAGCCTATGCCCAGCGCCAGGTCAACGACATGTGGCGCACCCTGCCCCGTCGCCCGGAGGACGAAGCCAAGGCGGAAGAGAAGCGCCGCTTCCCCGAAGAGCCTCAGGAGAACCTGCTGTATTTCATCGAGAAGAACGCGCCGCTGCTGGAGCCCTGGCAGCGCGAGATCGTGCGCATCGTCCGCAAGATCGCGCAGTACTTCTATCCGCAGCGTCAGACCCAGGTGATGAACGAAGGCTGGGCCACCTTCTGGCATCACCGGCTGCTCAACACCATGTATGACGACGGCTATCTGTCCGACGGCATGATGATCGAGTGGCTCAAGTCCCACACCAATGTCGTGGCCCAGCCGCCGATGGCCCAGATCAATCCCTATGCGCTGGGCTTCGCGATGTACACCGACCTCAAGCGCATCTGCGAACACCCCACCGACGAAGACCGCGAATGGTTTCCCGGCGTGGCCGGCGCCGACTGGCTGCCCACGCTCGACCATGCGATGCGCAATTTCAAGGACGAGAGCTTCATCGCCCAATACCTCAGCCCCAAGCTGATGCGGGACTTCCGGCTGTTCTCCATCCTCGATGACGAACACCAGGCCGAATACGAAATCTCCGCCATCCACGACGAGCCCGGCTACCAGCATGTCCGGCAGGCGCTGTCGCGGCAATACGACCTGTCGACCCGCGAGCCCAACATCCAGGTCTGGAATGTCAACCTGCGCGGCGATCGCTCCTTGACGCTGCGTCACACCCAGCATCTGGACCGTCCGCTCCACGACGACGCCCAGGAGGTGCTCAAGCACGTGGCGCGGCTCTGGGGCTTCGGCGTGCAGATGGAGAGCGTCAATGCACGCGGGGATGTCACTCGTCGGTGGAGCGTTCCGGGACCGCAGCATTGACTCGCTGCCCCCCGGTCACGCACGCGCTGCGGGCTCTCCAGCGCTCGGACTGCGGCATCACGAAATCGCAGGGCGGGCAAGGCCACTGCGGCCCTCACAGGTGCGGCTGCTGAGGCGCGGCGGTCCCGCGGTGCCGTTCAGCCAAAGATCTTGCCGGGGTTCATGATGTTGTTCGGATCCAGCGCGCGCTTGATCGTGCGCATCTGATCCACGGCATCCTCACCGGCCTCCGCCAGCAGGAAACCCTGCTTGTGCAGGCCGATGCCGTGTTCCCCCGTGCAGGTGCCCTCCAGCCGAATCGCCCTCGACACCATCTGCGCACTCAGCCGCTCCGCCGTGGCGCGCTCGGCGGGAATCGCCGGGTCGATCAGATAGCCCATGTGAAAGTTGCCATCGCCCACGTGTCCGACGATGAAATAAGGCAGGCCGCTGGCCTCCACCTCGTCGATCGACGCCTGGATGGACGCCGCCAGCTGGGAGATCGGCACACAGGTGTCGGTGGTGACGCAGCGGCAGCCTGGCTTCATCTGCAGGGCAGAGAGATAGGCATGGTGGCGCGCGGCCCACAGACGGGTGCGGTCTTCCGGGGTGGTGGCCCATTCAAAGTCGGTGCCGTCATGCTCCCGTGCGATCTCCTGCACCAGCGCGGCTTGCTCCGCCACGCTCGCCTCGGAACCGTGGAATTCCATCAGCAGCATCGGCGCTTCACGCAGCGTCAGCTTGTCGTGTCGATTGACGGCCCGCACCGCATGGGCGTCCAGCAGTTCGCAGCGAGCGATCGGCACGCCCATCTGGATGATGGCGATGGTCGTGCGCACCGCCGCGTCGATGCTCGCAAAGGAACAGACCGCCGCAGACACGGCCTCCGGCAGCGGGTACAGCCGCACCGTCACGTCGCAGATCACGCCCAAGGTGCCCTCGCTGCCGACGTACAGGCGAGTGAGGTCATAGCCCGCACTGCTCTTGCGGGCGCGAGAACCGGTGGGCAGCAAGCGACCGTCCGGCGTGGCCACGGTGAGCCCCAGGACGTTTTCCTTCATCGTTCCATACCGCACCGCGTTCGTGCCGCTGGCACGCGTCGCGGCCATGCCGCCGAGCGACGCATCGGCGCCCGGGTCGATCGGAAAGAACAGGCCTTGCTGCCGGATCTCGGCATTCAACTGGTTCCGGGTCACGCCCGCCTGCACCGTGGCCGTGAGGTCCTCCGGATGAATGCGAAGGATGCGATTCATCCGCGACACATCCAGGCTGATGCCACCCTGCACCGCCAGCAGATGCCCTTCCAGCGAAGTGCCCGCCCCGTACGGAATCACCGGAACCCGGTGCGCATTGGCCAGCGCCAGCACCGCAGCAATGTCCTCATTGGACTCGGCAAACACCACCGCTTCAGGCGGCGGGACATCAAACGGCGATTCATCCCGTCCGTGCTGCTCGCGCAGGGCCAGGGCGGTGCTGCAGCGAGCACCGAAGCGCTCACGCAGCGCTTCCAGCATCGCCGTGGGTAGCAGCCGGGGCAAGAGTTCGGGGACGTGGTGAAGAAGCGGGTCACGGGGCGCGTTCATCGATGTCTCCTGCGGACCAGCGAGCGACCGGTCATCCATGCCGCCCTCGCGGCCCAGGCGTCGATTCTAGGAAGCAACGCCACCACCAGACGCCGCACCGGCCTTCAGATGAATGGGCAGGGGCTTTAACTTGCGTCTGGCCCGTTGGAGTGACAGCATGACTGGGCCGTCATGTCCGATTCGCTCCGTGCGAACGCGCGGGGTCTGCGGCATCCGACGGCCTGTTCGCGCACGCCTGAGGAGATCGCCATGTCCTACACCTGGTTGTGGACCCTGTTCACTGTGTTGCTGATACTGCTGGCTGTCGCCACCTTGCGGCTGGATTGGCTGAAGGTCTGGTGGTTAGACCAGTGGCGCCATCCGCCCGGTACCGACGATCCCGACACCAACGACATCGATCCCGGCCAGCCCGCCACGCTGGCGCAGCGCCCACAGGCGCACCGTGTCACCAGACCGGCCCATGCGCCGCATCCGTCGTCCCAGGCCCATGGCGCCGCGGCCCTGCACCGCCCAGCGCTGCATCGCAGCGGTCGCCGACATTGAGCACGGCCCCTGTTGATCCGCCGCGCAGGGCCACCCCACTTCGCCGAACGACGCTTCAAAGCCCGTGACGCCATCGGCGCACTGGGCGAGCCGAACCACACGTCCGATCGATCTGCGGCAAGATGGCGGGTTTTCCGCAGCTGATGCGCCTTCGCGCGAGACCGACATGGCCAACCGACTTTCCCAGATCGCAACCCGCACCGGCGACGACGGCACCACCGGCCTGGGCGACGGCACCCGCGTGCCCAAGGACCATCTGCGGGTCCAGGCCATGGGCGATGTGGATGAGCTGAACTCGCAGATCGGCGTCCTCCTGGCGGAGCCCCTGCCCGACGACGTGCGTGAGCTGCTGGTGACCATCCAGCATGAGCTGTTCAATCTGGGCGGTGAGCTCTGCATGCCGGGCTACAGCCTGCTGAAGAACGTCGCGGTGCTGCACCTGGACCAGGCGCTGGCCGACTACAACGCCACGCTGCCCCGACTGGCCGAGTTCATCCTGCCGGCGGGTACCCGCAGCGCAGCGATTGCGCATGTGTGCCGCACCGTGGCGCGCCGCGCCGAGCGCGCCGTGGTCACCCTGGCGGCACAAGAGACCCTCAACCACGCACCGCGCCACTATCTCAATCGCCTGTCCGACCTGCTCTTCGTGTTGGCGCGGGTGCTCAACCGCGCCAATCTGGACGGCAAGGGGGGCGACGATGTCTATTGGAAAAGCGAACGCATGGCCCGCTATGAGGCGAACGATGCCGCACAGCCCGTCGACGACAGCGATGCCGTGACCGCGCCCTGATCGATTCCGGGAGGCCTGCGGCTCCCCTGCCTTCCGCTCAAGGCGATAAGCCTGCCACGGCCGCTTTCAGGCGCTGCGCATAGGCTTCCCTGAGTGAGGTGGGGGCCACCACCTCCACCTGTCCGGCATGGCGAAGCAAGTCCATCAGCAGTTCGGTGGCATCGACAAAGGGCAGTTCCAGCTGCCATCGCCCTTCCGGCAGCCATTCGCTGCGCTGTGCCGGATGCCATTCCTCGCTGGCCACCCAGGGCGCGGCGCTCTCGCTGAAGATCAGCGTCGCCCACTGCGGATCCCCCCCGGCGAAGATCCCATAGCCCTGGTCCAGTTCGCCTTCCAACTGCTTGAGCGGCAGGCTCAGCGCCTCGGAATCCTCCAGCACGGTCGCGTCTTCCATTGCATCCAGCGCAAAGCGACGCAGCCCGTTGCTCGCATGGCACCACGCGTCCAGGTACCAGGTGTTGCGATAGTGCACCAAGCGCTGGGGCGACACCACCCGCTCACTGACCGAGCCGCCGCCCTGCCCCCGTTTGCGATAGCGCAGCTGCAATCGCTGCCGTTTCACCACCGCACTGCCCACGGTCTCGAAATGCTCGGACGCCACTCGCCGCCGCGCGGTGGAGATCAGCTTGATGCGGCGCGTCATCTCCTGGGCCTGTGTCTCATCCCCACCGAGCAGGCCGATCAGCTTGTCCAACATCGGCTGTAGATGCCGATTGAGCAGGCCGTTCTCGTCCAGGCTCGCCATCAGCTGATGCATCGTCAACAGCGCATGCAGCTCCTTTTCGCTGAACCAGACACCCGGCAATTCATGCGTCTGTCCTCGCCACTGCTGGCCGAAGCGATAGCCGTTCTCCGCCGCGTCGTATTCGATCGGCGCATCCATCCGCTCCCGCAGGTACTGGAGATCCCGCTTGAGCGTGGCAGGCGACACCTCGAGCGCTTCTCGCAGGGCAGCAAAGCTGACGCACACACGGCTGCGAATCAGCATCTCGATCTTGTAGAAGCGTTCGGTACGGTCCATGGGGAAAGACTTTCCTGACGTTGAGCATCGGCGAACTGCTCACACCCTCGAGCCCTCGCACCCACTGCTGACAAATTCTGACGATTGACCTGAAGCGATCTTTTAATGGCTCATTCTATGAGCCACCTGGCGCAGAGACTGGGCTCCAACCTGAACCACCGCCCGAATCACCTGTCTTCAAGGAGAGTCTCATGGTTGCCGTGATCCATCGCACTGCCGACGACATCAATGTCCAGCAACTCGCCCTGCCCATGGCGACGGACACCACGGCCGACCTCGAGGCCCTCAGCCCGGCCCGGGACCCATTGAGCGCCCTGATCTCGGACGAAGCGTCCACCGCCACCTCCAGCCATGAGCACGTCGGCTTCGAACTCGGCTGGGACTATGCCCATCACGGCCAGACCCCACCCGTGGAGCAGCTCTTCCGTCAATCGCCGCTGCAGCAAGGCTGGCAGTTGGGACGCGCCACCTTCAGCAGCCGCACGCTCAAGTCGCATCGACATACCCAGCTGTGGCTGTCCCTGCGCCTGCATGCCTGGCTGCGCGGCCGGCATTTCGAGACCCTGCTCGTCACCCCCAACTACCTGCAGCAGTTGGACACCACCCACTGCCCGATCAGCCGACTCCCGCTGACCGAAGAAGCCCAGCATCCCCAACAAGCTTCGATCGACCGGCTGCGTGACGATGCTGGCTACGCCGCCGGCAACCTCGCCTTGATGAGCCGCGCCGCCAACCAGGCCAAGGCAGACCGCACCTGGCAACAGGCCTGGGCGATGGCGCAGAGCCTGCGTCAAGGTCCGATGGTGCAGGCCGGCGGACTTGGGGCGGAGGCCTGGGAGCGCATGGCCCTGCTGATGAGCTATGTCACCGAACTGCCCCATGAACTCGCCGCGCAGTTGCCGATGCTGGTGCTGCCCTCCAACCGGCTGCGCTTGTTCAATCCGATCCAGGCGTTGCAGGCGCTGGTCACCCGTCAGTTGGCAACCCCCGGCTGGAGCCAGCGCCTGACGCGGCTCGAGGCCTTGCTGGATACGCAGCAACGCACTGATTTCTCGCGCTTTGTGCTGGCCCTGGTGCCGCGCGTGCTGCGCAGCCAGTCGCTGACCGATCCAATGGCCATCCGCTGGGCGCTGGAAGATGCCTGGCGTGATCCGCTGCTGCAAAAGCGCTGGACCCGCTTCGCCCTGCAGCTCACGCCACAACAAGCCGAACAACTGGTTCAACGCGCCGCAAGCAAGCGACTGAGCAATGTGCGCGTGCAACAGCACGGCGCAGCAGCCACCGACGGTTGGGCGCTGGATCGACAAGGCTTCCGCGCCGCTGCTTGACGCTGAGCCCATCAGCGGCTGCCTGATGCAACCCGCGCTTCTGAGGTAGACAGCCTGCGGAACGGTCGACGTATCGACCGATCGACCGATCGACCGATCGACCTATCAACAATTGGCGGCTGAGCAGCCGCACCCACAGCTCAGCCGTCTGGATGACCGCGCCGGGGGCGCTGCAGCGTCAGGTCTTGCCCCATCGCGGATTGCGCCACCGATGCGCTCAGATCAGCTCGGCAATCCGGGGGTGCTTTTCTCCAGCTGACCGCCTTGGTCCTGCAAGGCCACGTGATAGCCCCGCTCGGTGAACCATCGAGCCCAGTGTTGGGCCAAGGTCTTCTCCGGCAACCAGGGGCCGGTGCGGTCGACGTGGACGCGATTGCCGCGGCGTTCATAGAACACCACGCGCCACATGTTGGTTGGAATGCGATCTTGAAAGCTGGCCATAGCGAGCCGTCAATCTAGCAAAGCACGACCTCTCGCTGGGAGGGGGACAACGCTTGGATCCATGCGGAAAGATCGCTGATCGCGCAGAGTTGCCGAGCCGCAGGATGGCGGCGCCGTGCGGCCCACGCACGCAAGGCCTCGCGATCGCTGAGCAAGCGCTGCGCCCCACCTTGAAGCGCCAGGTCGACCAGCGCAGCGAGCGCCTCCGGCAAGCCGCCAAAGCGCCCACCAGACGTTTTCGCAGGCGCTACGGGCTTGAGCTTCACCACGTCCGCATACGGCAGGAAGTCGGCCAGCAGCTCTTGCTGATCCGCGGGCGTCAAACCCAAGTCGGGGTAGGCCATCGCGCGCATCAAGAGCGTCACGCTCTCGGCGCTCACCAGCGGGCGGATGATTCCCGCCTGCCACGCTCGTCGCAAGCGCTGCGCCTGCAAGTCCGACGCTAGCAATCCGCGCAACAACCACGCAGGGTCCACGACCACACGTTCCGCGCTGTCAAGCCGCTGTTTCATTCGATCAGCGCGCTCGTCGCTTGGTGGCGGCACTTGCCTTGGGCTGCTGCATCGACGTCGACATCGCGACGTCCGACGCCCCCGCCGACACCACCGAATCATCGATGGATGCCGCTGCCGTCTTCGACACCTTGCGATCCTTGGTCCTGGCGGCCTTCGGCGCCGGCGGAACGGCCGGTTTCGCGGCCAGTTTCGCGGCCTTCGACCCGCGCTTCGTCCCCGCCGCCTTGACGCCCCCTCTGCCCGCCTTCACAGGCGCGGTTGCCATCTCGCTGGCTGCGGCGACCTTCGACGTCCTCTTGACCGCGGCAGTCGATGCAGCCGCTGACGCCACGGTGCTTCCCAGCGCCCCGCTCGCCACCGTCGCTTTGCCAGACCGCTTGGCCGCCGTGGCACGGACGCGCCGATCGCCGGCCTGCTGGGCCCAGTTCAAGGCGTCGTCCAACAGACCCTCATCGAGCTCAAGTTCAGCGAGCTTGGCCCGAACCGCATCACCGCGCTGGATGCGCACCGGGGTCAGCACCACCTGGCCGGCTTGCAGTTTCACTTCGAAGTACTGCACCGGGCCGAGTTGATCGGTCACGCTCTTCGGAAGCGTCAATTGATTCTTGGAGGTGAGCTTGGCCAGCACGATGAGTGAGTCAGGGGCCACAGCGCCTCATCCGATCGACCGTGCCGCCACACCAAAGCGTTGCGACAGCTGCCGGCTCGTTGAGCACCCGGGCACCTGGATCCGTGAAACAAGGAATCCTTGTCAGCGCGACAAGGCGAAAAGAAGGCCGCCCGAAAGCGGCCGTCGCGGCAGATTCTTGGTGCGGTCGTGGTGAATTCGATCGGTTCACCGCATCCGCATACGAAGCAACCTCTGGCCCATCACGCGACCGCGCAATGAGCCGTCACCCGCGATCAAACCAGCGAACGCTGCAGGCGCAGTTGCTCAAGCGCCTTGCCTTCGACATCCACCGCCTTGACGGTGTCGTTTTCGGCGCGGAAGCCTGCGATCTCGAAGAAGCGCAGGGCGCGCTTGTTGTTCTTGTAGGTCCACAGCGTGACCCGGGTGCAACCCTCTTCATGAAGGCCTTCCTGAGCCGCCTCGACCAGCGCCTGGCCGACGCCCTTGTCCCAGTGGGACGGCGACGCGTACATGGCCCAGATCTCGCCCGTGGTCGACGGTGTGCCGCGATCACGGGAACGGTCGAAACCGACGAAGCCCATCACTTCGTTGTCCAGATGGGCCACAAGCACTTGCGGCTCGCACATGTTGATGGCTTCGCGCCAGTACGCTTGCCGCTGAGCAATCGACAGCCCGTTGAGGGCGGTGTCGGGCCAGAATTCCTTGTAAGCGTCTTGCGCCGCGGCAACCTGGATCTGGGCAATGGCCTTGGCATCACGCAACGTGGCCGGGCGAACCTGAATACTCGACATACCTGAGAACAAACGCAAAACGGGAAAGGGCAAGATTGTCCCAGCCAATGCGGCCGATCGGACATCTTGACAGCAATTGATTTGCTGACCTGATTTCGCGGCAACGCCGGAGATCAGGTCAGCCGATCAGACGAGTGATTCCTGCAGATGACGACGCATATCTCGGGCGTAGCCCGTCGCCGCCTTCTGCCACAAGGGTTTGGCCACCGCCTGCAGACGCAGCAGCAGTTCATGTTCGACGCTCAGTTCCGCCAACGGATCGGCCAGTTCAAGGCCGATGTCGCGTTGCATGCGCTGGACCAGTTGAGCGGTTGTCAGCGCATCGGCGAGCGCACGGTGGGCCCGACCATTGTCGGGCAGTTGGTGATATCGCGCCAGTGTGCCGAGTTTGCAATTGGGGGATTCAGGGTAAAGACGACGGGCCAACTTGACCGTACATGCGAATTCCGGCGCGAAACGGCTGTGACGCGTCATCGTCCCGTCGCCCTCCTCCACCCGTGCCAGCTCGGCGATCCAGAAGCCGCGATCGAAGGCCGCGTTGTGCGCCACAAAGCCGCAGCCGGCGGTGAACTCGGCCACTTCGCGCATGACGCGCGCCGCATCTGGTGCGTCCTCCAGCATCTCGTTGCTGATGCCGGTCAGCCGCTCGATCATCGGCGGCACCCAGGCGCCGCTGCGCATCAGGCTCTGATACTGCCCGACGATCTGACCGTCACGCAGCAGCACAGCAGCGATTTCCGTCGCCCGGCCGCCGCCCTGTGGCGAGTGCCCGGTGGTTTCGAAGTCGATGACGGCGATGGTGCGTTTCATGCGGAGCGAGGCGGCTTGAGGCGACTGGAAGCGACTGGAGACTGAGCGAAAGAGAGCCGGGTCATCCGCCATCCGGTCAGCCCTCACCCAGGAACGGAGGTTCAGCTTGTCCGACAGGCGTCGATGGCAATCGACGATGACGTGAATCTGTCCGATTCAGCTGGCGGCGCGGGTCTCCGGGTACTTCTGGGCGTTCATCAGCAACTTGCGTTCCACAGCCGCCGCCACATCCACACCGCTTCGGTCGGCGATCTGCATCAGGTACATCAGCACGTCTGCGATCTCTTCGCCCAGGTGTTGCTGCGTCGGTGCGTCCAGCGCCTGGGATTGTTCGGGGGTCTGCCACTGGAAGATTTCGACCAGCTCGGCGGCCTCCACGACCAGCGCCATGGCCAGATTCTTCGGCGTGAGGAAGGGCTCCCAGTCGCGGGCTTGAGCGAAATCCCGCAGGCGGCGTTGCAGATCGGCGATGTCCATGGGTCCGCAGTGTGCAGTTGCGAGCGGCTCGGCTCAAGCGCCGTGTGCACACCGGCCGTGTGGCAACAACGTCTTCAGGAAATTTCCCCGCTCTCTTTTCAACATAGGTTTTAAAGATATCTCTTTAGTTGTCTTAGTAGAGGGAGCCACTTTCTGTGGACAACCTCAAAAAACCGTTGAAAAACAGCGCTTTAGATCACCTCAAACACTGTGCGCGAAGGCCTTGTTTGCACTTGCATGACATGACAACAAGCTGGCGGAAACCCAATCCGCTGTGGACAACCACCCGGTTGTGAAAAACTTGTCCACAGCCTTGTTGGCTTTACAGCGGGATCGCTTTCAGTCTATGCCGACCACCTTGTGCATCTGGATCGACAAGCGCCACTGCGGATGGGCCATGCAATAGGCGACGGCGGCCTTGGTGTTCTGCTTCTGCAGGACCGAATCCATCGGCTGCAGGAAGAAGTTGTCGAAGGCCAGACCTGCGAATCGTTCGGGTGGAGCCAAGGGCTGCGGATAGACCAGCTTGAGCTCATGCCCACGGGTCAGCACCAGTTCTGCATCCGCCTTGGGGCTGACGCAGATCCAGTCCAGTCCTTCCGGCGCGGGCTGGGTGCCGTTGGTCTCCACCGCCACCTCGAAACCACGCGCATGCAGGGCCTCGATCAACGGCGCATCCAGTTGCAGCAGCGGCTCACCGCCGGTGCAGACCACGTAAGGCCTGCCCGGCTGCCCTGACGGCCATTTCGCGGCGATGGCGTCGGCCAGCGCCAGGGCGGTCGGGAACTTGCCGCCGCCCTGGCCATCGGTGCCGACGAAATCGGTATCGCAGAAATTGCAGACGGCCGCGCCGCGGTCCTGCTCCCGACCGCTCCAGAGGTTGCAGCCGGCGAATCGACAGAACACGGCCGCGCGGCCGGCCTGAGCGCCTTCGCCTTGCAGCGTGTAGAACATTTCCTTGACGGCGTAGCTCATACCGGGATCAGCTCCTCGAAGGGCCCTTGGCTGACGATCACCCCGCTGCCGCGGGTCTCGTACAGGTCCACCCGCTCCAGCGGCTTGAGCTGCGTCTGCGCTTCGCGAAGCACCCAGGCGGCCAGGCTGGCCGTGTCGGCGTCTTCCAGGCCGGGCAGTTCGTGCAGCGGGTGGTGGTCGAGCGACTTGAAGATCGGATCGAACAGCCGCTTCACATCGCCGAAGTCCATCGCCCAGCCGTAGACCTCGTCCAGCAGCGCGCTCAGATGCAGCCGAAGGGTGAAGGTATGGCCATGGATGCCGGCCAGCGGGTGCCCGTTCGGTGCCCGTTTGAGCTTCACCGCACTGTCGAGGGTGAACTCCTTCCAGATCCGATAGCGCTCGCCGTCGAAATTGGCGCCGCTGGATCCGGTCTCGTAGACCGTCACCCAGCTCAGCTCCGGCAGCTGCGGTTTGATCCGTTCCCATAACCAGGACGAGATCACCTCGCTGGTGGGATTGGACAGTCCCTCGATCTCATTGAGGCATTGGTAGTTCAGCTGCGCGTGATAAGGCGCCCAGATCGCGTCCAGATGGTCGTAGTCGATGCTCAGGTCACGCTCGCCCAGGTCCTGGTTGGCATGCAGGATGAGTTCAAACCCATGTCCATGCATCCGGCCGCACTTGTGCCCCATGGGCACGTTGGGCAGCTGATGGGCGGCCTGGAAGCGGTATCGGCGCCAGACGTGGGCTTGACCGTTCGCATCCAGGTCGACCCCGGCGTTGGCGGTGCTGTGGATGCCGACCTGGGTGATCCCCGGCACACCAAACTCGTTCTCCAGCCGCTGCCGGATCCAGCGCGCGATGTTTTCATCGGTCGGCTGAGCAATGTGCGCGTTCAGCAGGGCGTGGTCCAACGGGGCAATACAGCGCTCCAGACACTCCCGAAGGGCATGCACCTCGGAGCCGGGGAACGGCGACCACCCGTCCGGCAGCTGTGCGCGAACCGTGGCCAGATAACTGTGGCCATGCAGGCCGCGACTTCGGTGCCCGACCGGCAGCGCATCGATCTGGCAAGCCGATTCGAACGCCGCCGAGGCGGTGAACAAATGAGAGGGGGAAGAAGACATCCCGAGAGTGTGACATGTCCGCTTTTTCTTATTCCTTGTCTTAAATATCTCCTTGGTCGTATTAATAGGTGTTTGGCCACTTCTGTGGAAAAGCCCCGAAACGCCTTTGCTTTCAATCACTTGCGTGCCGTCAAACCATGTGGGTGGACAGGCTTGGATCGCGGGACTCGCAGACAACAACTTTCAGAACACGCGCCGTGCTGTGGACAAGCAGGCGGTTGTCCCGGATCCGTCCACAGGGTTGTGAAACCAACTTCTGGTTACCGCGCTGCCCTCCACTGATGGCACTCGGGACCGGGAGGATCGACTCAGTCAGAGGCCGTAGCGACAGCCCAAGCGCTGTGGTGCGTCATGAACCCTATAGCACTGGGTGCTATAGTTCTGAGATCGATGGACGATGAAGCGCGTACTCAAGACACGAACTTTCGCCCGCTGGGCGAAAGACCTGCTCGACGACTGTTAGCTTTGCGTTGCTGCAAGAGAGATTGAAGAGGGCCGCTTTGAGGCCGATCTAGGGGCCGGTCTCTGCAAGAAGCGGATTGCCGTTGCAGGGCGCGGCAAACGCGGCGGGACTCGGGCGTTGGTGGCCAAGAGGCATGCTGAAGCCATCATCTTTCTGGTCGGGCGCACCAAGAATGAGCCAGGCACCGATTTCACCAAGCCGGTCGTGGATGCCGCGAAGGCACTCGCACTGTGGTTCGAAGGTCAGACTCTGGTGCGCCTGGAAGGGCCGATGCGAATGGGCGAACTGATGGAGATCTGCCATGAGCAGCAACGATCCTGAAGAAGCACGCATGCTGAAGGAGCTGCTGGAGACGGCCAGCAGCCTCAACGGCTACGGTGTGCTGTGCAAGACCACGCTGTCCCAGGTCAAGGCCCTGTGTGAGCCTCCGCCGCCCTATTCACCGCAACAGGTCGTGGCCATCCGAACGCGAATTGCCCGGATGAGCCAATCGGTGTTTGCGGCGATGCTGAATGTCAGCGTGTCGACGGTGCAGAAGTGGGAGTCTCCCACTGCGGGGAAGCCGCCTCATGGGGCCGCTGTCCGGCTGCTGCAGATTCTCGAGTCCCGCGGGATCGAAGCCCTGATCGTCTAGGAAACCCCTTGGCGATGGGATCGCTCACGCCTTGGGCGCGATGTTCTGGCACACCGGCAATGAAAAAGCCCCGCGATTGCGGGGCTTTCCGGTCTTGATCGGCGCCATCATCCCATCGGCTGCCTTCAGCGCTTGTCCGGCCAGATGCTCTCCAGCAATTGCGCCAACCGTGCGCCGCCCTTGACCAACTGAAGACGGATCTGTTCGGTGCTGCGGGCGTCATAGCCGGCCGGCGGTGTCGCGAGCCAGCGCGGTCCGCGCAGGCTTTGCTGACGCGGACCGAACGTCATCCCGTCGAAGGATTCACGGGCTTGCAGCAGCGATTCGCTGGCCCAGTCCATCACCCAGCTGTCCGGGTTGCCGCCAGATGGGGGCAGCTTGCGCGCCAGGTCAGGCAGGGCCGCCAGTTGCTCGGCGCTCAACCGGTTGGGCAGACCGTCCCAGTAGCTGTGCAGATTGCCCCCGGGCGTGCCGTCCGGTCGTGGCAGGGTGATGGCATTGCCGCCGACCGTGTGGGTCTGGGCATCCGGCCCCTTTTCATCGGGATCGTAGGGCTTGCCATCCGCGTCCAGATAGAGCGAACCCACGTGCAGCGGTTGATGCATGTCACCCAGCGCATGAACGATCAGGGCGAGGGCTTCTCGTTCATTGAAGTCCATCGGTGCGGGGGCCTTCTGCCCCTTCAGCACCTGGATGGCGGCCAGCAGCGCCGGCACCAGGTCATGGTCGCTGGTCCCGATCGCACCAGCCACATACCGACCCCGCTGGATCGCCACATTGGCGTAGTGATACTGCTTGTGGCAGTTCTCATCACCGGGCTTCGGATGGCATTGCTCGTTGTTGCGCCTGACGTAGTCCCGCATCCGGGCTTCCTCGTCCGCGTTGTTCTCGAACACCGCGCATTCCGGAAAGCGGCCGGTGACGGCGTACTTGAAGTCATTGTTGACGTCGATGCCCTTCACGCAGTCGTCCCAGACCGCTATGTCGCGCAGCGACACCGTGCCCAGAATCCGTCGGACCTCCGTTTCGGCCCGATGACCTTTGATGAGCTGGGCCGCGATCTCGCCGACCGTGTTGTGACCCACTGCGCCGAAGCCGAAGGCCTGACCGCAGCAAGCAGCAAGAAGCGTGAGTGCGGCCGCGCCGCGGGCAAGAGAACTGAACATGGACCGGGTGCCCGAGCGGGCGGCTTGTCTGTCGATGGGCCTGACAGCACCAGGCCGCAGGGATGCCGGGAATTGTGCATGCGCGCACATGACAGCCATTGAGGGGCATTCCCGGGATCCTTGCGCTTTACGGCGGCTTTACCAACCGCTCAACGCGCAGCTCGCACAGGGCGGCCGCCAGAGCCATTCGCCCAACGATGGATCTCAGGACCACCTCCATGCCGCGGTGCGCCGCCTTATGCAGTCCTCGCATGAAGATGGTCACAAGGCTTCGTTCGGCGACGAAGCCGAGCTGCCTAAGCTGGGGGCCATCTACCAGGGAGGACTCCCATGAGCATCAGCGCGATCAATGTCCGCAACCAGTTCCGCGGCACCATCAAAGAGATCATCGAAGGCCCCGTGGTCTCCGAGGTCGACGTCCAGACCGCGGCCGGTCTGGTGGTGACCTCGGTGATCACCACCCGCTCGGTCAAGGAATTGAACCTGACGGTGGGCAAGGAAGTGGTCGCCCTGGTCAAGTCGACCGAGGTGTCCATCGCCACGCTCTGAGCCTGAGGAGAACGTCATGGCCCAAGCCCTGCATGCCGCACCGACCGCATCGACGGTTTCTCGCACCGCCCGTCCCGGCGGCGATGCACCCCGGCTGCTGATCATCCCGGGGCTGCATGACAGCGGGCCGGCCCACTGGCAGACCTGGCTCGAACAGCAGTACCGCGACGCTCACCGGGTGCGGCAACGCGATTTCAGCCATCCCGACCTCGACCGTTGGGCCGACCGCATCCAGGCGCGCCTGGACCATGCGGGCGAGGGCGAATGGATCGCCGTGGCCCACAGCTTCGGCTGCCTGGCATTGACCCACCATCTGCAACAGCATCCGGATTCCCCGGTGCGCGAGGTGTTGCTGGTGGCCCCCGCGGAACCGGAGAAGTTCGGCTTGTCCGAGCGCCTGCCGCATCAGCGACTGGGCCGACCCAGCAGCCTCATCGCCAGCCAGAACGACCCCTGGATGAGCGCCGCCAGCGCCCTGCGCTGGGCCACCCGCTGGGGCAGCAGCTACAGCAACCTGGGGCTGGTGGGCCACATCAACTCGGAATCCGGTTTCGGCCCCTTTCCGCTGGCCAAGCGATGGGTGGAGGCCGCCCGTGCCCGCGCGGCCCGGGCTCGCCGCCCGGAGCGCGCGAGCATCCTGGAATGGTCCTTTTCCATCTGAGCGACCCCGCTTGAGCTCGACCGACGCCACCGGCGTCACACCACCCTTCCCCCTTTCTCTCGATTGGAGATCTCATGGCCACGTTGCGTCTGGGCGACCTCGCGCCCGACTTTGAACAGGATTCCACCGAAGGTCGGATCCACTTCCACCAATGGCTGGGCGACAGCTGGGGCGTGCTCTTCTCGCACCCTGCGGACTTCACCCCGGTGTGCACCACGGAACTGGGCACCACGGCCAAGCTCAAGCAGGAGTTTGAGCGCCGCAATGTGAAGGTGATCGCACTGTCGGTGGATTCCCTGGCGTCGCATCACCGCTGGATCGCGGACATCAACGACACCCAAGGCACTGAAGTCAACTTTCCGATCCTGGCGGATGCCGATCGCAAGGTGGCCGAGCTCTACGACCTCATCCATCCCAATGCGAGCGCCACCGCCACGGTGAGGTCGGTCTTCGTCATCGATCCGGCCAAGAAGATCCGTCTGACGATCACCTATCCCGCCTCCACCGGCCGCAACTTCGACGAACTGCTGCGCGTCATCGATTCCCTGCAACTGACCGAATACCAGAGCGTGGCCACGCCGGCGAACTGGAAGGAAGGCGACGATGTGGTCATCGTGCCCTCCCTGCAAGACCCGGAGCTCCTGCGCAAGAAGTTCCCCAAGGGATGGGAAGCAGTGCGCCCCTACCTTCGCTACACCTCGCTGCCCAAGCGAGCGGAGTGATGGACTGATCCACGCAGGGCCTGGCTGAACAACCGCTCGGCCGGCCATCAGGCTGGAAGGCGACCACACTGCTGGGGCCTGAAGCCCGGCCGTGTTGTTGTCTGCGGAAGGATTTCATCGGCAAACCTGAGCGTGAGCATCTTCAAATTTCCTTTGAAAGATGTTCCGCCCCCAACGGCTTCATTGAAAACCAGACGCGCACCAGACTGCAGTTCATCTGTTCTCACTGCAAAGCGTGCCCATCATGTCGACTCGTTCCGCGGCCTCATCCCGCCACCCCGAAACCCCCGCCTTCGGCGCCTGCGCCCACACCGGAAGTCCCCAAGCGCATCCACGTGTCGCTTCCCGACTGACATCGCTTTCCGCGCTGCGTCGATTCGCACTCGCGACGGTGATCGCGATGGGCGGCGCCTCGTCCGCATTCGCCATCGAACCCGGTGCGCTGGAAGTCGTGGCCGAGTTGCCGATCCGCCCCGGCAACGTTGCCCCAGCGCCGAAGGGCCGTCTCTTCGCGACGGTGCATCCGCTGGGCGCGCCAACGGATGTGCAACTGATCGAGATCTCCGGTCGCGACAGCTACAAGCCCTGGCCCAGCGCGGCCCTGCAACGCGGTACCGGCACGGCCAACGACGATCAGATCGACACCCCGTTGGGCATCACCATCGACAGCCGCCAGCGCCTCTGGATCACCGACATGGGCCTGAACCTCGGCAAGACCCGCCTGTGGGCCTTCGACATCGCCAGCGGACGCACGGTGCATCGCATCGAACTGCCGGCGGAGGTGGCGCCCAAGGGGAGCTTCGTCCAGGATCTCGCCGTCGATGCCAATGAGGGTTGGGTTTACCTGGCCGATATTGCCAATCCCGGCCTGATCGCGGTCGAGATCGCCACCGGACAGGCCCGCCGCTTCGGCGGTCACCCGTCACTGCAGGCAGAGCCGGATGCCACCATGGTCATTGGTGGCAAGGCGATCCAGTTCCAGGGCGCGCCGGCCAAGGTGGCGGTGAATCCGATCACATTGTCGGCCGACCGCCGCACGGTTTTCTTCGGCGCGATGAATGGCAAGACTTGGTACTCGGTCCCGGCGCGTCTGCTGCGCACCGGCGTGAGCGACGAACAGACGGCAGCGGCCGTGCGACGCGTGGGCCCGAAGCCGGTGTCCGATGGCGCCACCACCAGCCGCACGGGCAGTCACTTCTTCACCAACCTCAACGAAAGCGGTATCGACCGCCTGGGAGCCGATGGCAAGCTCACGCCGGTTGTTCGCGACGCGCGTCTGGACTGGCCGGACAGCGTGCACTTCGGCGGCGACGCCTGGCTCTACATCTCGGTGAACCAGCTCTACAAGACGCCCGCCTTCACCGGCGGCGCTGACGAGGGACGGCCGCCCTACCGCGTGATGCGGGTCTGGACCGGACCCGCCACGAAGTGAGGGCGCGCGCGAGGGGCCGCTCAGGTCGGTGCCGGCCCCCGCACTTCCGGAAACCGCAAGGTCGTCAGGGTGTCTCCTGACGGACATGCCATGGGGATATGGTGGACCATGCCGCGTGCCGACCCATAGCGCCGGCATGGCCCGGCAGGACCGTTCGGTCCTGGGCCCCACCTCGGGAGTCACCATGACCCATACCGTTCGATTTCACCGGGTGCTCAAGGCACCGCCGGAGCGCGTCTATCGCGCGTTCACCACCGCGCAGGCGATGTGCAAATGGCTGCCGCCGCATGGGTTCACCGGTGAGATGCATCAGATGGAGGTGCGCGTGGGCGGCGAATGGCGGATGTCGTTCACCAACTTGTCGACGCAGGCGGTGCACTCGTTCGGTGGCCAGTACCTGGAGCTCGAATTCGGACGTTTCCTGCGCTACAGCAGCCGCTTCGACGATCCCAATCTCCGCGGAGAAATGATCACCACCGTCCAGCTGCGATCCGTTTTCTGCGGCACCGAGATGGAAGTCACCCAGGAAGGCATTCCCGAGTTGATCCCGCCCGAGGCCTGCCATCTGGGCTGGCAAGAGTCGCTGCTGCTGCTGACCCAACTGGTCGAGCCCGATATTCCGAACGGTTGATCCTGTTCGCGACCGATCGCACGTCGTCAGGAACTGTCAGGGTCTGCCCATTTTTTGACGAGCGGCGGCGCCCTCTCGACCCCTTGTCCCGTCGCGATGAAACGCATCTGACGCACGTTGCGGAGTTTCTGGGAGCGGTGCTCGTACTTGGTGGGTCGACGCGGTTCCCGGCGATAACCCCGTCAGGAGTTGTCAGCTTCCGCGCATTTTTCCGAAGCACCTGGCGTCGTTGAATGACGCTGGGTGCCGCCCGATCGTGGCCTCAAACCCCGTTTTCGCCACTGTCTTTGAGAGCTTCCGGATCCCCTCATTTCTGCGTCGATTCATTCGTCAGGAGCTGTCAGTGTCCGGGCATTTTTCCGGGCCGATTTCTCCGGAACCTGCGAGCCCGTCAGTGGCTCGGAGATGGCCTGCTGAAGCTCCGCGTGCCTTGCGTGTCCGAAGCCCATCGACGGCGTCAGTAGCTGTCAGGCTCTGCCCATTTTTTGACGGCGATTTTGGGCTCGAAAACCCGAATTTTGGGGACCATGCGGCGGTCTGGCCGGGCGCGCATCGACGTTGGAACCAGACGCCGCCCAATGGCAACAAGGAGAGGTCGATTTCCGCAGTCCAGTGAACCTGGATTCAAGGTTCTCCGAAAGTAAGGAAACAAGGAATGATGGCCCATCAAACCAACGCAGCCCTCACACGAATCGACGGTGCGATTCGCCTGAGGCATGCGATCCCGCGGACCGCGGCAGAACGCTTCATTGGGACCGCGGTCCGTACCCTTGCATGCGAGTCGCGGGCGGAAAGGGCGCAGCGGGCGACGAGGGGGAAGCAGACGAAGCGGACAAAGGGGGCGGCGAGCCAGCGCACCACACAGAAGCCGCCGGCTTGTGAGGGACATCCGCAGCCTCTAGCATCGCGGCCATGCGTTCTCTGATTCTTTTCAGCTCTCTGGCCTTGCAGGCCGCCCTGGCCTGGGCTCAGGTTCCCGCTGCCGCATCGCCGGCCGCGCCGGTCTCCGATCGTTCCAGGACCGACGAGGTCGAGGTCCGGCTGATCAGCGCGTCGTCGCGCGTGCAGCCCGGTCAGACCGTGCTGCTGGCGCTGGAGCAGCGCATCGCGCCGCATTGGCATACCTACTGGCGCAACCCGGGCGATTCCGGTCAGCCCACCAGCATCGAATGGACGCTGCCCGCTGGCGCGCAAGCCGGGCAGATCCTCTGGCCCGCACCGCGCCGTTTCGATGTCGGTCCCATCACCAACTACGGCTACGAAGACCAGGCGCTTCTACTGACGGAACTGAAACTCCCGCAAGACCTGCCCCTGGATCGACCGGTGACCTTGAAGGCCGACGCGACCTGGCTGGTCTGCCGCGAAGAGTGCATTCCCCAGCAGGCCACGCTGATGCTTCAATTGCCGGTGGCCGCTCAGTCGGCTGCGGGTGACCAGTCGGCGCGACTGAACGAGGCACGGGCCCGGTTGCCGAAGCCGGCACCGTTCCAGGTGCAAAGCCGCCTGGATGGCACCGAGCTGCAACTGACCTGGCCTGCTCAGACTTCCGAGCGCGGCAAGGCGACCACCGAAGCCCTCTTCATGCCCCAGGACTGGGGCCGCATCCAGCATGCCGCCAAGGCGGTGCTGGATCGACAGGGCGATGAATGGCGCCTCCGCATGCCGGTGGGCGAGCAACCGGCCAAGGTGGGGGACACGCTGGAGGGCCTGTTGCTGGTGGACGGACAAGCCTGGCAGGTGAGCAGTCCGCTGGGCGGCAGTGCCGCACCCAAGGCCGACGGGGCGACCGGTGCGAATGCGGGCGTCGTCGCCGATCCGGCGCTCGGCGGTGCGGACAACCTGAGCCTGTGGACCGCCCTTCTGCTTGCGCTCGCCGGCGGTCTGGTGCTCAACCTGATGCCCTGTGTGTTCCCGGTGCTGGCCATCAAGGCCTTGGGTTTCCTGCATGGCCATGCCGGTGAACATCGCCGTCAAGGTCTGGCGTACACCGCGGGGGTGCTGGTGGCGTTCGCGGCCCTGGCGGGTGTGCTGATCGCGGTGCGCAGTGCGGGCGGCAGCGTCGGTTGGGGCTTCCAGTTCCATTCCCCGCTGTTTGTGATGCTGCTGGCCTGGCTCATGTTCCTGATGGGGCTGTCGCTGGCGGGTGCGCTTCAGATCGGCGCCGGATTGGCCGGGGTCGGGCAAGGGCTGGCCAGCCGACCGGGTCTGACGGGCAGTTTCTTCACCGGCGTGCTGGCCACGGTCGTCGCCACGCCGTGCACCGCGCCGTTCATGGGCGCGGCCATGGCCTACGCACTGGCCCAGCCCCCGCTGCCCTTGCTGGCGGTGTTCCTGGCCCTGGGTCTGGGCCTGGCGCTGCCTTATCTGGCCTTGGCGTGGTGGCCCTCGCTGCAGCGCATGATGCCGCGGCCTGGCGCCTGGATGGACGTACTGAAGCAGGGCCTGGCCTTCCCCATGTTCGGCGCGGCAATCTGGCTGGTCTGGGTGCTGGCGCAGCAAGCGGGCCCGCAAGGCGTGTTGCTGGCGCTGGTGGGCATGGGTCTGATGGCGCTGGCCGCGTGGCTGCGCACCATCAGCCGCTTTGCCGGTCCGCGTGGGCGCTGGACAGGCGCACTCACCGCCGCAGCCTCGGTCGCCGCCGCGCTTGCCTTGTTGCCGCTGCTCAGCTCGGAGTCGACCGATTCCGTCGGTGCCCAGGCCAAGGCCGGCGCGGACTACGAACCGTATTCCCCGGAACGCCTCACCGAGTTGCGGGCGCAGGGCAAGCCGGTGTTCGTCAACCTCACTGCGTCCTGGTGCATCACCTGCCTGGTCAATGAAAAGGTCGCGTTGTCGACGCCCGAGGTGCGACAGGCCTTTCAGAACACCGGCGTGACCTATCTGAAGGGCGACTGGACGCGCCAGGATCCGCGCATCACCGAGCTGCTTTCACGCCATGGACGCAGCGGCGTGCCGCTGTATCTGTACTACCCGGCGGGAACTGGCGACAACGCGCAAGTCCTGCCGCAGATCCTCACGCCCGGCATCGTCACCTCGGCGCTGCAGGGCAACGCCACCTGAGCCAGGGACCCACGTGGTCGCTTGATGCTCGGGTCCACTCATCGTCAGGTCCTCTGATCATTTGAAGGAGAGTTCCCATGAACCCCACCTCGCTGTTCTCCGTTGTGTCCCGCCGCACCGTGCTGATGGGCGCGCTGCTGGCTGCTGCCGTGGGCCAGGCACATGCTCAGGCTCAGATCGATCAACCCGCGCCGGCCTTCAACGCCACGACGGCAGACGGCCGCACGCTCTCCCTGGAGAGCCTGCGCGGCAAGACGGTGGTGCTGGAATGGACCAATCACGACTGCCCCTACGTCAAGAAGCATTACGGCAGCGGCAACATTCCGGCGCAGCAGAAGGAGGCGGTCGCCAAGGGCGTGGTGTGGCTGCAGGTGATCTCGTCGGCGCCGGGCCAGCAGGGTTTCGTCGACGGCCCGACGGCGATCAAGCTCAATGAGCAGCGCGGCTCGGCGCCCAGCGGCACCCTGCTGGATCCCAGCGGCCAGATCGGCAAGCTCTATGGCGCGCAGACCTCGCCCCATCTCTACATCATCAATCCGCAAGGGGTGCTGGTCTACAAGGGCGGCATCGACAGCATCGCCACGGCCAAGCCTGAGGACATCGCCAAGGCCGAGCCCTATGTGAAGGTCGCGCTCGGTGAACTGGCCGCAGGCAAGAAGGTGTCGCAAGCCAACACCCGTCCCTACGGCTGCTCCATCAAGTACGCGAGCTGAGCCTGAGCAGGTGCGGCGCTGGATCCTGTCCGGCGCCCCGACCGTTCGACGCCTTGATGCCTTGATGCGATCTACCTCGGGTGGACCACAGTGTCCTGCCCGTGGCGGGGCTCATGGCTCGATTTTTGAAGGCTTGGCCCGTTCGCGGTAGAAGGCGTCGAACTGGGCGGCGTAGTGAGCCTGGGTCTCCGGCGTGACCCAGCGCATCAGTCCACGACGCAAGGAAGCCGCCGCCTCGGGTCGCCCCAGCGCCCGATCGAGCCCCCGGATGGCTTCCAGCCCCCAGGCGGTCCGGGGGCAGGCAATCCCGGCCATCACCAAGTCGCTGGCGCCGTGAATCGGCGCGCTCACCAGGCCCTTGGGGTCGCCTGCCATCACCAGGGCCATGTCGTAGTCGATCGAGTAGTCCGCACGATCGAGGCTGAGCATCTGCAGCACGCGTCCGCCGAAATCGCGCGGCGCATAGAAGGTCACCGCCGCATTCGCAGGCCGGTGCGCCAGCAGCTCGTCCAGGGCGGTGCCGTAGCTGCGGCCATCGATCAGCGCGCCGCGCAACTGCGGATTCGCGAGCAGCTGCGGCAACTGGACCTCGCCGGATGCCAGCCTCGGCAGGCGAGCGACTTGATCCCGACGCACGATCAACTGCGGCGGCGGCGTCAGCTGGGTGTTGATGAAATAGGCCACCTTCTCCCGGTCGGGCGTGCGGACCACATTGGCGCGGCAGACCTGCTGACCGTTCTCGATCATCTGCCAGCTGCGCTTGGTGTTGGCGATCAGGATGTCGTGCTTGACCTGGGGCCAGTGCTTGCTGATGAGCCGGATCATGGCGCCGGTGACGCCGGTCGGGTCGGAGACCCCCGGCATGCCGGTGTTGTCCGAGGTGAGCCAAGTGATGCGCTCCACTGCCGGTCCGGCCGCCAGTGCCGCCGTGGGTGACACCACCGTCGCGGCCAGGATGACCGCCAAGGCCTGCACGGCGGCGCGCATGGACACCGCAATCGCCGCGCCCGGGGGGCGTCCGGCCAGAGACGGTGGAGGCGCCAGGAATTGGTGCGGGCGGGCAAGACTCATCACGTCCGCAGCATAACGGTGTCGGATGGCCGACCGCACTGCGCGGCGCGCGCCCTCTGGGGGGTGTCGCAATCCATCCACGCACGGTCGTTCGATTCCGCAGGACAGATGGATGCCCGTCAAACCCAAAAAAAAGAACCCCGCCGGCGTGGGCGCCAGGGCGGGGCTGCTCGCACAGAGCAAACGGTCGTGGTGTCCTTAACCTTGCGGGTGCGCGGATCGACCGACCGAGGAGACAAACGGGTCAGGTGGGGAGAGCGGATCGCTGATCAGCGGGCGGCGCTGATCTGATCGAATACGCCGCCATCGTCGAAATGGGTCTTTTGGGCATTGCGCCAGCCGCCGAAGAGCTCGTCGATGGTGAACAGCTTCACCGGCGCGAACTGCTTGGCAAACTGCGCCGCCACCTTGGTATCGCGCGGCCGGTAGTAGTTCTTCGCTGCAATGGTCTGGCCTTCGGGCGAATAGAGATATTCCAGGTAGGCCTGGGCCACCTTGCGGGTGCCCTTCTTGTCGACGTTCTTGTCGACCACCGACACCGGCGGCTCGGCCAGGATGGACAGGCTGGGGGTGACGATCTCGAACTTGTTCGGACCGAGTTCCTTGACCGCCAGGTAGGCCTCGTTCTCCCAGGCGATCAGCACATCGCCGATGCCGCGTTCCACGAAGGTGGTGGTTGAACCGCGGGCGCCGGAGTCCAGTACCTTGGTGTTGGCATAGATGCGCTTGACGAAGGCCTTGGCCGACTCGGCATTGCCGCCCGGCTGCTTCAGGGCATAGCCCCAGGCCGCCAGGTAGTTCCAACGGGCGCCGCCGGACGTCTTGGGGTTGGGCGTGATCACGTCCACGCCGCTGCGGGCCAGATCCGGCCAGTCGTTGATGTGCTTGGGATTGCCCTTGCGGACCAGGAACACGATGGTCGAGGTGTAGGGCGAGGCATTGCTGGGCAGGCGCTTTTGCCAGTCTGCGGGCACCAGCTTGCCGTGGTCGTACAGCGCGTCGATGTCGTAGGCCAATGCCAGGGTGACGATGTCGGCATCCAGGCCGTCGATCACCGAGCGGGCCTGCTTGCCCGAACCGCCGTGGGAGTTCTTGATGGTGACGGTCTCCCCCGTCTTGGCCTTCCACGATTTGGCGAAGGCGGCATTGAAGTCCTGGTACAGCTCGCGCGTCGGGTCGTAGGAGACGTTCAGCAGCGTGGTCTGGGCCTGGGCCCACGTGGCCCCGCCCAGGAGGGTGGCGGCAGCAAGCAGCGAGAGGGTGCGGCGGAGAGCGTTCACTGGGTCTTCTCTGGGCAGTGTTGGGGGTGCCCCCAATGTAGGCAATCCCTACCGGAAAGTGAACCAACAAGATCTGCTTTGCTTTGCATGAAAAAGGGACCGCTCCCTGAGGAGTCTGTCCCTTCCCTTGGATGTCGGGCGTCGGCGCTGCCGCTGCCGCCGCCGGCTGGCGGCGCCCTGGCAGCCCGATCAGCCGCCGAATCGATGCGTCACTTCGATCCAGGCCTGCCGGCCGTACGGCAGGTAGTAGCCCACCGGATAGAACGGCCAGGTCGCGCTCGGGTCGCGCCGCACCTTGTCGAACAGGTTGTTGACCGTCAGGCCGACGCTTGTGCGGCGGTCCACCTGCCACGCGGTGCTGGCATTGACGTTCCAGTACGGTCCCAGCCAGCCTTCGCGGTCTTCCCGGGCGATCTTGCCGTTGCGCTGCGCGGCCAGCGCGTGCGTCCAGGCGCCGACCTGCCAGGTCAGACCGGCATTGAACTTGTTCGGCCAGTCGCCGAAGTCCGGCGTGCCCACCATGTTGTTGTTGCTGTCGCCGGCGAACTGCTGATAGCGATAGCTCCGCACCTCGGTGTATTTGGCGTTCAGCACGAAGCGGCCCCAATCCTGCGTCGCCCAGCTGTAACGCGCGCCGATGTCGAAGCCCCAGGTGGATTCCTTGGAGGCATTGATCGGATTGACCAGGATTTCCGCCACCTCGCCCGGACGCACCAGCGCATCGGCCGGATTGCGGCGCACGCGGCCGATTGCATCCTGGCAGCTCGGCGAGTTGATGTCCTTGATGCCGGTCCGGCAGTCGGCCTCGTCACGCAGCACGCGGTCCGCACTCAGATCGGTGACCAGGTCGCGGATGGCAATCTTCCACAGGTCCAGCGAGGCATCGAAGGACTGCGACGGTTGCCACACCGCGCCCAGGCCCCAGGAACGACCGCGCTCCGCCTTCAGATCCTTCGAGCCGTTGCGCGAGAAGTTGAAGCCTGGTGAGAGGTCGGTGAACTCGCAGGTGTCGATCGGCTGGCCGGCCTGCGCGCAGCGGTAATAGTCGGTCGAGGACGAGTAATAGCCCCGCGTCTGCTGCGAGAAGATGTAGTTCATGTCCGGCGCCCGGAAGCTGGTGGCATGCTGCGCACGCAGCAGCAGCGACGACAGCGGACGGAACTCCAGCCCCGCGTTGTAGGTGGTGCTGGCATCGTTGCGGCCGGCAAAGTGATAGCGGTCATGCCGCGCCGCCAGGGTTGCGGTGAGCTGGCGGGTGATCGGTGCATTCAGCTCGCCGCCGAGTGCCAGACGATCGCGGGTGCCGCGGATCGAGGCCGATTCGGTGGTGTTGTAGAACACGCCCTGGCCCAGTCGCGGATCGGTCAGGTTGGCAAAGCCCTGCTTGCCCGCCTCCGCGACCAATGCCGCACGCAGCGGACCGCCGGGCAGCGTCAGCCAGTTCCCGCTGGCACTGGCGCTGAGCTGTTGGTTCCAGCTGCTGTTGCGACCCTTGCTCGCGCCGATGATGCTGTCGTACTCGGCGGTGGTCAGCGGACGGAACAGACGCTGCGGATCAGCCGCATAGACGGCCACGCCGTCGGCGTCCACACCTTGCTTCGGCCCGAGCAGCAGGGTGTCCACACCCGCGAGCAGGCGCGGCGTGGTGGTGCGGTTGAGGTAGTAGGCGCTGGTGGCGGCGACCTCGTAGGTCCAGGTCGGCGACAGCTCGCCCCGTGCGCCGACGGCGACGTTGTGGGTGGCATCTTGCCAGCGACGGTTGAAGCGGTCGGCCCCGCCGATCTCCTCCGGCGACAGGCGACGCGTCCAGGTCTCCAGCAGGCCGGTGGTGCTGTTGCGGAAATAGCCCTTGCCGGCCGCTTCCGAGGTCCAGCTCGGACCCCGGGTGTTGTTCTCGGTACGGGCCCAGCCGAACTGGCCTTCCACGAACAACTCCAGCCCGCTGTGAACCGTGTAGGTCAGCGAGCCGGCGGCCTGGGCGCTGCGGTTGCCGGTCTGGGTGGTCCAGAAGCTCGGCGACGCGCGGCCGCTGCCGCAGTACACCCCGGTGCGGGAGCTGACGGCCTTCACCGATCCGTCGAACAGCGGCTGGACCGCCTCGCAGGCGGCGCCCGGATCGAGGTAGCGCCCGGTGGCGGCATTGCGTCGGCCGAACACCACCGAGGGTGCCGCGCCGTTGACCGAGCTGTCGGACATGAAGTCGCGCTGACGGCTCCAGATCGGCTCGCGCCCGCTGAACTCCACGCCCAGCACGCCCTGCCACGCTCCGGACTCGAAGCCGCCGGTGATCTGCGCGCGGGCGTTCTCGCCGCCACCGCGCTCGGTGCCACCGGCGCGCAGATTGACGGTCACGCCCTCCACTTTGCGCTTGAGCACGATGTTGACCACGCCGGCGATTGCATCGGAGCCATAGACCGAGGAGGCGCCCCCGCTGAGCACCTCGATCCGATCGATCAAGGCCGACGGGATGTTGGCAATGTTCACGAAGTTGGTCGAGCCGTTGTAGGGACTCGGGTAGTCCGCCACCCGGCGTCCGTTCACCAGCACCAGCGTGTGGTTGGGACCGAGGCCACGCAGGCTGATTGCATTGGCGGCCGGGGTGAAGGTGTTGCCGAAGTCCTCTCCCTGGGTGAAGCCGGTGTTCTCCGTCAGGCCGTTGAGCGCATCGGAGACATTCCGATAGCCCAGGCGATCGAGGTCTTCCGACCGGATGATGGTGACCGGACTGGGACCTTCATTCTGGATGCGGGAAATCCGCGAACCGGTCACGACCACCGCAGGCAGTGCGGTGTCGCTGGTCGACGGCGCAGCGGGCGCTGGAGTGGGTGAGGAGGTGGGCGCGGAGGCGGAGGGGGCCGGGGCGGCGAGTTCAGCGGCGCGGGCCGCGGACAGGGGCCAGCCGGTGGCCAGGGCCGCGGCCAATGCGGCGGCCCAACCGGTCGCTTGAGCGACCTCGACGTGCAGCTTCAAGAGCGTTTCCTTGGTGAGGTGACGAACCGGGACCGACCGTCGTGGTGGGGACGTCGGATCCGGAATCACCGGTCGCCGGATGAGCGCTCAGCGACGCGGTGAGGCCGCACTCTAGGAATCCGTGTCGTCGCGGTGAACCAATCGTTTCTGCTTTGCATTGCACCGGCGACGCAATGCGTCGGAAGGCCGATGCCATCGGCGTTCCGGGCGATCGATCCACGCGTTGTGGTGTGGATACCGCAGTCAGGAGAGGGTCGGCCGCGGGGTCGAGATGTGCCTGATGGGCGCCGCCGCGCGCCCTCCTTGCACCCGCCGTGCTCGGTCGGCGTGGCAATTGAAGGCGAAGGCGATGAGTCCCGGCGCGCCGTCAGTCCGAAAGACCTGACCCCAGCCGCGCCTGCTCGACGATGGCGCGATGAAGCGGTGGCGCGAAGGTCTCGACGAAGTCATAGACATAGTCGCGCAGGTACGCGTCACGGCGCATCGCCAGGCGGGTCAGGTTGTCGGCGAACAGATGACGGGCATCGATCGCACGCAGCAGTCGGTCGCGCTCTTCGTCATAGGCGATCGCCGCGACGATGCCCACGCCCAGGCCCAGCTCGACATAGGTCTTGATCACGTCCGCATCCATGGCCACCAGCACCACGTTCAGGTCGATGCCGGCGCGCGAGAACGCCTCATCGATGTGGGAGCGGCCGGTGTAGCCGGTCTCGTAGGTGATGATGGGGAACTCCGCCAGCCGCTCCAGCGTCAGTGGCCGGCCCTCGGCGGCTTCGGCCGCAAGCGGGTGATCCGGCGGCACCAGCACGGTGTGGGTCCAGCGGTAGCAGGGCAGCGTCAGCAACTCGGGATGCAGCGCCAGCGCTTCGGTGGCGATGCCGATGTCCGCTTCGCCGTCGATCAGCAGCCGGGCCACCTGCTGCGGCGTGCCCTGCTGGAACTGCAGGCTGACATCGGGATGGGTGTTGCGGAAATCGCGCACCGCGGGCGGCAAGGCGTAGCGCGCCTGGCTGTGGGTGGCGGCAATGCGCAGGTGGCCGCGGTCGGCGCGGGCGAAGTCCTCGCCGGCGCGGCGCAGGTTCTCCGCTTCGCGCAGCAGCCGCTCGACGATGGGCATCACATTGCGACCCGGCTCGGTCAGCCCGGTGAGCCGCTTGCCGGCGCGGATGAAGATGTCGATGCCGAGTTCGTCTTCCAGTTCGCGGATCTGACGGCTGACGCCGGGCTGCGAGGTGTGCAGCGCCTGCGCCACCTCGGTGAGATTGAAGCCGCGGCGCTGAGCTTCGCGGACGGAACGCAATTGCTGGAAGTTCATCGGTCGCTATCGTGGTGGACGGTCATGGGGCTGATGCGAATTCATTATTCGAATCCGGCCCGGACCTGTCCTCCAACAAATATCGATAAGCATTTCTGCGTTTCTCGCATGTGCTGATGCGCCATGCGGCTGAAGGCAGATGGCGCCGACGCGCCTGCCCGGCGATTCAGCCGTCGAGTTCCATCGCGTCGCGAACGACGTCCTCGGTCAGCGTGTCGACGCATTCCTGCAGGAAGCGATAGGCGAAGCCCCGCAGATAGTGGCCGCGCTTGAGCGCGATGCGGGTGGTGTTGGCCGGGAAGAGGTGGCTCGCATCCAACAGGGAGAGTCCGGGATCACGTGCCGGCTCGAAGGCCATCGCCGCGATGATCCCCACGCCCAGACCCACCTGCACGTAGGTCTTGATGACGTCGGCATCGAGTGCGGACATCACGATGTCGGGCGCCAGGCCCGCCGCGGCGAAGCTCGCATCGATGCGCGCGCGGCCGGTGTAGCCCTCGTGATAGGTGATCAGCGGCTGTTCGGCCAGGGTTTCCAGCGTGAGCGGACGGCCTTCCAGTGCATGGCCTTTCGGCACCACCACCGAGTGGTGCCAGGCATAGAAGGGGAAGGTGACGAACGCATCGTCCTTGCCCAGCGCTTCGGTGGCGATGCCGATGTCCGCCTCGCCCGATTGCAGCAGTGAGACGATCTCCGCCGGGCTGCCCTGATGCAGCACCAGATGGACCCGCGGATAGGCCGCCTTGAAGCGCGCCACGATCTGCGGCAGCGCATAACGCGCCTGGGTGTGCGTTGTGGCGATGGTGAGCTGGCCGCGGTCGGCGCCGGAGAACTGCTCGGCCAGGCGTTTGATGTTGCGCACGTCCTGAAGCATGCGGTCGACGACGACCGCCAGCTCCTTGCCTGGCTCGGTGAGTCCCAGCAGACGTTTGCCACGGCGCTGGAAGAGCTCGACGCCGAGCTCGTCTTCCAGGTCCTTGATGTGCTTGCTGACACCGGACTGCGAGGTGAACAGCGCCGCTGCCACGTCGGTCAGGTTGAAGTTCTGTTGCACCGCCTCGCGGACGATGCGCAATTGCTGAAGATTCATTGGCCCCCCTACCGGCTGCGCCGGCCCCCCGAGGGGGCGAGCCGGGGACTGGCGGAGCCAGATCGCCCGTGCTCCGCTGGACGGGTCGCCTGGCCAGGCCAGGGCTCCTCGGTGCACGGGAAGAGCGCGCGCGGTCGACGCTGTATCTGGCGCTGTATCAGGTGATTGAGCTGTGAGGCCGCAGACACGGTTCGGCTCATGCCGCCTGGGTGGCGAAGAGGCTCAGGCGCGAGGCCTGGAGTCGCACTTGCTGGCCACTGGCCAGCTGCAGCGCTTCGGCCTGTTCGCGGCTCACTTCGGCTTCCAGGTGCTCGCCCTGAGGGCCGCGGAGTTCGATGCGGGCCGCCGCGCCGAAGCTCAGCACCCGCTCGACGGTCGCCGGCAAACCGGGCGCGTCCTGACTGAGCACGATGCGCAGCTCATGCGGACGCGCATAGGCCTGCACCAGTCCCTGCGGTTGCGCGGCACCGGCCAGGTCTTGCGCCAGCGTCTGTTCGCCGACGCGCACCACGCCGCCTTCGGAGCGTCCCTCGAAGCGGTTGACCGCGCCCAGGAAGCCATAGACGAAGGGCGTTGCCGGGCGTTCGTAGACCTCGGTGGGCGAACCCACCTGCTCGACGCGACCGTGGTCCATCAGCACCACCCGGTCGGCCACTTCCAGCGCTTCTTCCTGGTCGTGGGTCACAAAGACGCTGGTGATGTGCAGCTCGTCATGCAGCCGTCGCAGCCAGCGGCGCAATTCCTTGCGGACCTTGGCATCCAGCGCACCGAACGGTTCGTCCAGCAGCAGCACCCGCGGCTCCACCGCCAGCGCACGGGCCAGCGCAATGCGCTGACGCTGGCCGCCGGAGAGCTGCGGCGGATAGCGGTCGGCCAGCCAGTCCAGTTGCACCAGCTGCAGCAGCTCATGCACCTTGCGCTTGATCTCGGCTTCGGGCGGGCGGTGCTTGCGCGGCTTGACCCGCAGGCCGAAGGCCACGTTGTCGAACACCGTCATGTGGCGGAACAGCGCGTAATGCTGGAAGACGAAGCCGACCTCCCGCTCACGCACATGGGTGTCGGAGGCATCGGTGCCGTCCAGCAGCACCTGGCCGCGATCCGCCGTTTCCAGGCCGGCGATGATGCGCAGCAGGGTGGTCTTGCCGCAGCCCGAGGGGCCCAGCAGCGCGGTCAGTTCGCCGGTGGGAAAGTCCAGGCTGACATCCCCCAGCGCGGTGAAGGCGCCGAAGGACTTGTGGATGTTGCGGACTTGGATGCTCATGCTTGTTCCTTCATCACCGGGCGGACGAGGGGTCCACCGCGACGTCTTCAGTTCGTGGGTGCCGCGCGCTGGGCCTGCCATTCGACCAACTGCTTCAATCCCAGCGTGACCAGGGCCAGCAGGGCCAGCAGCGACGCGACCGCAAAGGCCGCCGCGAACTGGTACTCGTTGTAGAGGATCTCGACCTGCAGCGGCAGCGTGTTGGTCTGTCCGCGGATGTGGCCCGACACCACCGACACCGCGCCGAACTCGCCGAAGGCGCGGGCATTGCACAGGATCACCCCGTACAGCAGGCCCCACTTGATGTTGGGCAACGTCACATGCCAGAAGGTGCGCCAGCCGCTGGCGCCCAGCACGGTGGCAGCCTCTTCCTCATCACGGCCCTGGGCCTGCATCAGCGGGATCAGCTCGCGGGCCACGAATGGGAAGGTCACGAACACGGTGGCCAGCACAATGCCGGGCACGGCGAAGATGATCTTGACATCGTGCTCCTGCAGCCAGGGACCGAACCAGCCCTGCGCCCCGAAGATCAGCACATAGATCAGACCGGCCACCACGGGCGACACCGAGAACGGCAGGTCGATCAGGGTGATCAGCAACTGCTTGCCGCGGAAGTCATGCTTGGTGATGGCCCAGGCCGCCGACACGCCGAACACCACATTCAACGGCACCGAGATCACGGCGGCGGTCAAGGTCAGCTGGATGGCGGAGATGGCATCGGGTTCGACCAGCGCGGCCAGGTAGGTGTCCCAGCCTTTGCGCAACGCTTCACTGAAGACCGCCACCAGTGGCAGCACCAGGAACAGCGCGAAGAAGCCGAGTCCCAGCGTGAGCAGGGTCCAGCGCACCCAGCGACGCTCCGCGGTGGCCGGGTTGCCTTGGTAATGGCCGGCGCTTCGCGCGCGGCCCAGGGTTGCAGCAGATCCAGCCATGTCAGTCACTCGCTCCGGAAAGCGCAGGGGCGGCGTCGAAAGTCGACGTCGAAAGGAAATCCGTCGGACCTGGCGATGCGGTGAGCGGCCCCGATGGGTGGAGAGCGGCGTGAGCGGCCCTGACAGCGGTCGCGATGCGGGGGCTGGGTGCGGCGCAGTTCATTTCCGACCATCCATGCCGTTGCGGCGAGCGCTCCAGGCTTGCAGGCCGTTGACGCCGAGCAGCAGCAGGAACGAGAACACCAGCATCACCACGGCGATCGCGGTGGCGCCGACATAGTCGTACTGCTCCAGCTTGGTGATGATCATCAGCGGGGTGATCTCGCTGACCATCGGCATGTTGCCGGCGATGAAGATCACCGAACCGTACTCGCCCACGGCACGGGCAAAGGCCAGCGCGAAGCCGGTCAGCAGCGCCGGGGTCAGCATCGGCAGCACCACCAGGCGGAAGGCCTGCCAGCGGTGCGCGCCGAGCGAGGCCGCCGCCTCTTCGAGTTCGGTGTCCAGGTCCTCCAGCACCGGCTGCACCGTGCGCACCACAAACGGCAGGCCGATGAAGATCAGCGCCACCAGCACGCCCAGTGGCTTGAAGGCCACCTTGATGCCCAGCGGCTCCAGCCAACTGCCCATCCATCCGTTGGGCGCGTACAGCGCCGTCAGCGCGATGCCGGCGACGGCGGTGGGCAGGGCGAAGGGCAGGTCGATCAGCGCATCCACCAGCTTCTTGCCGAAGAAGTCATAGCGCACCAGGGACCAGGCCAGGATGAAACCGAACACGACGTTGATCGCCGCGGCCAGCAGCGCCGCGCCGAAGCTCAGGCGGTACGAGGCCAGCACCCGGGGCGAGGTGGCGGCCGCCCAGAAAGCGTCGAACCCGTGGCTCGCGGATTTCAGGAACACCGCGCACAGTGGGATCAGCACCAGCAGCGACAGATAGAACAGGGTGAAGCCCAGCGTCGGGGCGAAGCCAGGCAGCACTCGGCGGCGTTTGCGGGCGGGCGTCGGCGTGGCCGAGGCCGGGAGCACGGCGGTGTTCATGCGTGATTCGATCCGATGCGGGGGATCAGCGCTTCAGGCCGGCCATGATCTGGTCGTATTGGCCACCATCGGCGAAGTGGGTCTTGCTGACCTTGCTCCAGCCGCCGAGCGTCTGGTCAACGCTGAACAGCTTAATCGGCGCGAAGCGCTGCACATGTCGCTTGAACACGGCCGGATCACGCGGCCTGAAGTTGTTCTTGGCGATGATTTCCTGGGCCTCGGGCGTCCACAGGAAGTCCAGATAGCCCTTGGCCAGGGCGGCGCTGCCCTTCTTGGCAACCACCTTGTCCACCACGGCGACCGGCGCATCCGCCTCGATCGAGATGCTGGGATAGACCACCTCGAACTGGCCCTTGCCGAACTCGTTCTCGATCAGCTCGGCCTCGGATTCGAAGGTCAGCAGCACATCGCCGATGCCGCGCTGGGTGAAGGTGGTGGTGGCACCGCGGCCGCCGCCGTCCAGCACCGGCACATTGCCAAGGATCTTGGTCAGCAGGTCCTTGGCCTGAGCGTCGGAGCCGCCCTTGGCAATCACGCTGCCCCAGGCGGCCAGGTAGCCGTAACGGCCGTTGCCGGTCACCTTGGGATTGGGAATGATCACCTGCACACCGGCGCGCGCCAGGTCATTCCAGTCCTTGATCTGCTTGGGATTGCCCTTGCGCACCAGGAACAGCATGGTCGAGCTGTAGGGCGCGGCGCCATTGGGGAACTTGCTGCGCCAGTCGGCGCCGGTGAGGCCCTTCTCGGCCAGGGCGTCGACGTCGGTGGCCTGGTTCATCGTCACCACGTCCGCCTCCAGGCCGCCGATGACGGAACCGATCTGCTTGGACGATCCGCCGTGAGACTGGTTGACCGTCACCGTCTGGCCGGTCTTGGCCTTCCAGTGGGTCACGAAGGCCGGATTCACCTGCTTGTACAGCTCGCGGGCGACGTCATAGGAGACATTCAGCAGCGTGGTCGGTTCTTGCGCCTGCGCAGTCTGCAGGGATTGCGAGGCCAGCAGCGGCACGGCGGCCGCCCACATCAGCGCATGCCGACGGGTGAGTCCCTCGAGGCGTGGGAAGCGGGTCTTGCGTGGGTGATCGGTCATGGCGAACAGGCGAGAACAGGCGACAGTCTTGTCGGGCTGTGTAGCTTGCCAACAAGTCCTTATTCGCGGAACGATTGTTTAAGTATTTGCTTATCCCGAATAAGGAATATGCAGGCGTGGAAAGACGCCAGGACCGTGACTGTTTCCGCCTGAAGCGCCTCCCCCAAGACCCCGAGGGCGGCACCAGTCACGACCTGGGCTTTCACCATGCCTTCCCGGCGGCAGAGTCGGCTGCCGTCGGCGGGGGCGACATGGGCGCGCCCCGTGAACGGAAGTCTGATCGGCGCCCTGCGCGAGCGCCAATGCGATATCGGCGCATGGATGTAGCGGAACTAAATAAACGGCGGCGCTGCGGCGGTGCGGCTCGGTGGACCCGCCGACCCGCCGACCCGCATGCCTGTGGGCCTGTGGGCCTGTGGGCCCGCGGGTCTGTCAAACCGGTGCGGGAATGTGTTTTGCCAATTTGTCCCGCCGCCGATGTGTGCAGCTCGGCGTGCCGGTTCTGTGGTCAATTCCTTCTGAGCTAGGCTGAGCGCCATGCCCGCCATTACCCTGAGGCAATGGCTGTTGCTAAGCGGTCCCGCGGCCGCCGGACTTCTGGAGAAAGCCTGTCCATGCTCCGTCCTCCCCTCCCCGCCAACGAAGCCGAGCGCCTGCAGACCTTGCGGGAGATGCTCATCCTGGATACACCGCCGGAGGCGCGCTTCGATCGCATCGTCCAATTCGCCGCCGAGGAGTTCGGCGTGCCGATTGCGCTGTTGAGTCTGATCGATGAGAACCGCCAGTGGTTCAAGGCGCGTTTCGGCCTGGCGGTGTGTGAGACCAGCCGGGATGTCTCGTTCTGCGGGCATGCGATCCATGCGCCGCAGGTGATGGTGGTGCCTGACGCCACCGAGGATCCGCGCTTTGCCGACAATCCGATGGTCGTCGGCCCGCCGCACATCCGCTTTTATGCCGGCGCGCCGCTGGAGCCCCGTCCCGGGGTGCGCATCGGCACCTTGTGCCTGATCGATCGGCGCCGTCGCACGCTGGACGACACCGACCTGGCCATCCTGATGAGCCTGCGGGACTTGGCACTGGCCGAGTTCCTGGGCCAGTCGACGGAGGCGGGCTGATGCCGCATCGACAGTTCCTGGTCGTCGATGGGCATTCGCTGTTTCGGCGCACCGTCGCCATGGTGGCGCGGGAGCTGCAGCTCGCCGACGTGCACGAATGCAGCAGCCATGAGGCCGCCCAGCGTCTGCTGGAACACCGACCCATGGATGGCTTGCTGCTCGACATCGGCGAAGGACTGGAGGCGCTCGCGCTGGTGCAGAGCGTGCGCGCCGGCGCCCTGCGCTGCAGCGCCCGCATGCCGATCGCCTTGACTGCCGAGGCCTGCGACCTGGCGACCGCGCAGCTCTACAAGGAGCTGGAGATCCGCCGCATCATGCTCAAGCCCTTCAAGGTGAAGACGGCGCTGGAGGTGATCCGGGACCTGGCCCAGGCCGCCCCGCCGTCAGCGCCGGGGAGCGCGACCGGGCCCTCGCCTTCGGCGTCCCCTGTGGCGGCGAAAGGAACAGGGCCGAATCCGCCGCCATGAATTCGCCCCCCACGAGGGCGGTCAGGCTCACTCCACCCAGTGCTGGGTCAGCCACGGGGTGGGCCGCACATAACGGGTCATGTGCTTCCACCGGTTGCGCATGCCGGAGGAGAAGGTGGCGCGGAAGTGCGCCCACGGGGTTTCGAACGCCGGCTCCTTCTGCGTCCACCGCCCCACCAGCACATCGCTGGGGTTCGGACCGCCGGGGAAGGTCACGATGCGCGAACCCTTGGGCAGCTTCGCCGGCCTGAAGTAGCGCAGCGGGAACGGCGGCAGACAGTGCAGGCGGAAATGCCGCGTCCACAGGTGCGGCCAGAACTTGATGCCGCCCGGCACCGACGCGGTCACGAAATGCTGCTCGAAGCCGTGCTTGTCCGCCACACCCTGCGGATCGGCGCGGAAGTTGCGGATGATGTGCGGGTAACGGCCCACCGGGAAGCGGAAGACCGAGGTCTGTCCCAGCTTCTGCATCGGCTTGGCCCAGTTGCGCGCCAGCACCACATCGTCCGGCTCTCCGTAGGAGAAATAGCCGTCGATGTTGTCGACGATCACCGAATCCAGATCGATGAACAACACCGGGCCGGACAGGCCGGTGGTGGCGCCCAGGTCCTCGCTCCACAGCACCAGCTTGCGCCACTTGCCCATGGATTTGCGGGGCCATTCGCAGCCCAGCTCCGGCAGGTCATAGGCATCCACCTCGGGCCGCAGACCGACCTTGTCGTCGGTCAGGCACACCAGGCGGAAGTCGCCGGTGACATGCCGGCGGACCATGCCGTACAGGCGATTCACGTATTCGGGGCCGTATGCCGTCCCCCATTTCACGCAGATGATTTGTTTCATCGTGCGACTACTCCCTTTGACAGCAAGAGGCTGTCGTACTACTGCTCACTGTAGGGATCCTCGCTTTCTTGTGTGGGTCTAGGGGTAAAGATAGGTTGCTGTGTCTCTGTATTCGCACTATGCACCGGGGCTCTCCGCCAGATTTGCCTTGAAACAGGGACAGGACCGGCCTGGAGACGTCCTCGTTCCGTGCGATCCGCGGATGCGTCGCGCCGCATTCGTTATGCGCGAACCGAGCGACGACATGCGGCCTTATTCGTTCTCGCTGGGGTCGGTGGTCCCTAGAGTGCGACCGCATGACTGCCCTCGCCCCCCGCCTGCCCTTGTCCAGCGCCGATTCCAACGCCGATTCCAACGCCGATGTGCGGCGCGCTGCTCCGGTCGCTCCAGCCCAGTTCGCCGGCTTTGAGATCCGCCCGCTGGATGCGCCACTGGGCGCCGAGGTGCTGGGCCTGGATCTGAACCGCCCGCTGTCCGACGTGGATTTCGCCCGTCTCCATCGGGCTCACCTGGACCACCATCTGCTGGTGTTCAGGGACCAGCGCATCACGCCCGAACAGCATGTCGCCTTCAGCCGCCGATGGGGGCCGCTGGAAATCCATGTGCTGCGCAACTTCCAGCTGCCAGGTCATCCGGAGATCCTGCAGGTGTCCAACCTGCGCGATGCCGACGGCCAGCCGCTCGGCCTGGGCGACGCGGGCCTGTTCTGGCATTCCGACCTCTCCTACAAGGAAGCGCCCAGTCTGGGCTCTCTGCTGCACGCCCAGGAGCTGCCGTCCGAAGGCGGCGACACGCTGTTTGCCAACCAGCACTTGTCCTATGACCAGTTGCCGCTGGCCTTGCGCCGGGCGGTGGAAGGCCGTTCGGCCGAGCACAGTTACCTGGCTCGTTATGAGGAGCTTCGTGCCCGCAACCCTTGGCGGCCGAAGCTCACGCCCGAGCAGATCGCCGAGGTCAAGCCGGCTGTCCATCCGGTGGTGCAGGTGCATGCGGAGAACGGCCGGCCTGCGCTGTTCGTCAGCGAGCACTTCACCACCCGGATCGTGGGCCTGCCCGAGTCCGAAAGCCGGGACCTGCTGACCCAGCTCTTCGACCACAGCACCCGGCCGCGGCTGGTCTATCGCCATCGCTGGCAGCCGCATGACCTGATCTTCTGGGACAACCGGTCGCTGATGCACCTGGCCACCGGCTGTCCGGACCACCTGCGCCGACATCTGCATCGCACCACGGTGAAGGGCTCGGTGCCAGTTTCCCAAGGACTGACATGACACCTCTTTTGCGCGCCGCATCAGCGGGCCTGCTGGCCGCCGTGATGGCCACCACGGCCTTGCCAGCCCGGGCCGAAGGCCAATTGCGCATCGCCGAGCAGTTCGGCATCGTCTATCTGCTGCTCAATGTGGCGCAGGACCAGAAGCTGATCGAGAAGCACGGCAAGGCCGAGGGCGTCGACATCAAGGTGCAGAGCGTGCAGCTCTCCGGCGGGCCGGCGATCAACGAGGCGCTGCTGTCGGGCAGCATCGACATCGCCGGCGCGGGTGTCGGTCCGCTGCTGACGCTCTGGGATCGCACCAAGGGCCGGCAGAACGTGCGGGGCATTGCCTCGCTGGGCAACTTCCCGTACTACCTGACGAGCAGCAATCCCGCCGTCAAGACGATCGCGGATTTCACTGACCAGGACCGGATCGCGCTGCCGGCGGTGGGCGTGTCGGTGCAGGCCCGCATCCTGCAACTGGCCTCTGCCAAGCGATGGGGTGATGCCCAGTTCAACCGGCTGGACAAGCTCCAGGTGGCGCTGCCGCATCCGGAGGCCACCGCCGCGCTGATCAAGGGCGGCACCGAGATCAATGCGCACTTCGGCAATCCGCCCTTCCAGGAGCAAGGCCTGGCGGGCAATCCCCATGTGCATGTGGTGCTGAACAGTTACGAGGTGCTGGGCGGGCCGGCGTCGGCCACGGTGCTCTATACGACCGAGAAATTCCGCAACGAGAATCCGAAGACCTACAAGGCCTTCATCGCGGCGCTGGTCGAAGCGGCCGACTTCATCACCCGGAATCCGGAGCGCGCCGCCGACATCTATTTGCGCAATGAGGGCTCGAAGGCCTCGCGCGAGCTGCTGCTCAAGGTCATCAAGAATCCGGAGGTCCAGTTCAAGGTGGCGCCCCAGAACACCTTGGCACTGGCCGAATTCATGCACCGGGTCGGCGCGATCAAGAACAAGCCGACCTCGGTGAAGGATTACTTCTTCGACGATCCGCACAACGCGAGCGGGAGCTGAGCATGAGCGCTCGCCTGGATCGCGTCGACCTGCCCGGCCCATCGGATGACCGTGAGGTGGACACAGGGGCAGCGTGCCCTGCAACCTCACCCCTGCCTGTGCGCGCAGTGTCTGCCGTTTCTCCTACCCCGGCGGGGCGGACCGATGACGATCCGACGGTCCCGCCGCGCCCCGGTGCCGAGGAGGCCCTGCTTCGGGTCCAGGGACTGAGCCTGGACTACCGCAGTGAGCGCGGCGTGGTGCGGGCGACCCATCGGGTGGACTTCGATGTCTTTCCCTCCGAGCGCTTTGTGCTGTTGGGTGCCTCGGGCTGTGGCAAGTCCTCGCTGCTCAAGGCGGTTGGCGGATTTGTGGCGCCGAGTGAGGGACGGATCTTGATCGATGGCCGTCCGGTGCAAGGTCCCGGACCCGATCGCATCGCGGTGTTCCAGGAGTTCGACCAGTTGCCGCCCTGGAAGACGGTGCTGGAGAACGTGGCCTTCCCCCTGATCGCGTCCCGCACCGCCAGCAAGGCGCAGGCGCGTGAGCGCGCACGCGATTGGCTTTCCCGCGTCGGGCTGTCGGACTTTGCCTCCGCCTATCCGCACCAGCTCTCGGGCGGCATGAAGCAGCGGGTGGCGATTGCGCGGGCGCTGGCGATGCAGCCGCGCATTCTGCTGATGGACGAGCCATTCGCCGCGCTGGACGCCCTGACCCGCCGGCGCATGCAGGACGAACTGCTGGCGTTGTGGGAGCAGGAGCGCTTCACGCTGCTGTTCGTGACCCATGCCATCGACGAGGCGCTGACCGTCGGGCACCGCATCCTGCTGCTGTCTCCGCATCCTGGGCGGGTGCGGGCGGAACTGAATGCGCAAGGCCTGACGCCGTCGCAGCGCCTGGCGCAATCCGAACGCATCGAGCGATTGCTGTTCGAGGCTGAACCGCCGTCCGGCAGGTCGACCGAGGGCGATGTCGGTGCCGGTGCCGATGGCGGTGTGGCCGCGTGTCTCGACTGCGGTCTCTCGACGTCCGCCCCGGCTCACGCCACCCCGCGCGGAGCCCACGCATGAGCATCACCCGACTGCCGACCGCATCGCCGGGCTGGGCGGCCACCGCTGACCGTCCGTCTGACGTGGTCACCCGGCCTGCGCCAGGGTGGCCCTCGGAGCGCGCACCCGCCCCACCGCCGCCACGACCTGAGCGTGAATATTCGCCAGCGCCTTATCGTGCCGAACGGCTGCCAGCGGCGTCACGCTGGCGCCGGCTGGTGGACGCCAGCGCCTGGCGACAGGCCGCGCTGTTGGTGATCCTGGCCGCGCTGTGGGAGGCCGCCGCCCGAGCCGCGGACAACGACCTGTTGCTGCCTACCTTCACGGCGGCAGCGAAGGCGCTGGCCTCCGGCCTGGCCGGCGGTGAGCTGCTGGTGCGTGCGGGCCTGTCATTGAAGCTGCTGCTTCAGGGCTACCTGTTGGGCGTGGTGCTGGCGCTGGGGCTGACGGGCCTGGCCACCTCCTCGCGATGGGGCCGGGACCTGCTGGCCAGCCTGACCGCGATGTTCAACCCCTTGCCGGCGATCGCGCTGTTGCCGCTGGCGCTGCTGTGGTTCGGCCTGGGCGCGAAGAGCCTGATCTTCGTGCTGATCCATGCGGTGCTGTGGCCCTTGGCGCTGGCGGCCTCGGCGGGATTCGCGTCAGTCCCCGAGACGCTGCGCATGGCGGGCCGCAACTATGGGCTGAATGGGCCGCGGTTTGTGTGGCAGATCCTGCTGCCGGCGGCATTGCCTTCCATCCTCTCCGGTCTGCGGGTGGGCTGGGCCTTTGCGTGGCGCACCCTGATCGCGGCGGAGCTGTTCTTCGGCGCGTCCTCCGGACAGGGCGGGCTGGGCTGGTACATCTTCCAGAACCGCAATGAGCTGATGACCGATCATGTCTTCGCCGGTCTTGCGATGGTCATCCTGATCGGATGGTTGGCCGAGCGGCTGGTGTTCAGCACGGTGGAGCGGCTCACTGTCCGGCGCTGGGGGATGCAGCGCTGAGGGGTGCCAGGGCCGTGGCTCAATGCACGCTTGGCATGGCGATCTGGAACTGCTCTGCAAGCAGGGTCAACCGCTTGTCCAGCGACCACAGCACCGCGCCTGGCGTCTTGAGGGTGGAGGCCAGGACCACCATGTCCACCAGTCCGCAGCCCTTGCCGTAGAGCTTCTCCTGCTCGACCAGTCTGAGGACCTCCTCCATCGCCACCGCACGGCTGAGCCCGAGACGACGGAGCATACTCAGCGACGCCGTCCTGGGGGACCGTGGCGTGCCGCAGGCCAGCTCCCCAATAATCATCGGGTGCGCAAGCACGACGTCGGCGTCCAGCAGATGCAGCAAGCGGTCATTGCCGGCGCGGAAAAAGTCGATCCATACCGAGGTGTCCACCACGATGTTCATGATTCGTCTGGCGCCTCTCTTCGGCGAGGAATGTCTGGCATGTCCGGCGCGGTGCCGCCCAGTGCGGCCAGACGCCGGCCGGCCTCGACCCGGATGAAGGTTCTCAGTGCCGTGGTTACGAGTTCGTCGACCGGCATGGGCCGGCCGACCACTTCGAGGGCCTCCCGGTACAGCGCTTCGTCAATCATGATGGTCATCTCCATGGCGCGGGCTCCTCAGATCCAGACGATTCTGTCTGAGTGGCTACCGAGCGCGCCGAGTTGTCAGGCCCATAGATTGACCTCGATGGCTGCGGTCGTCATTGACCTGTATCCGCAGTGATTCAGGTGTTCACCACTGACATCTGCGAACCGATGACGGCGAACCGTCACACGCGCGAACGGCGCTCCATGCCCTGGGCCCACTGCGACAGCCCGAAGCACATCACGAAGTAGCACAAGGCCAGCGTGCCATACACCGCGACCGGTTGCACCAGCACCTGCGCATTGACCTGACCGGCAATGAACGAGAGCTCCGACAGGCCGATGATGGTGCCCAAGGACGTGGCCTTGATCGTGGAGGCAAACTGGTTGACCAGCGAGGGCAGCATGTGGCGCAGGGCCTGCGGCAGCAGCACCAGCCGCAAGGCCTGACCCCGGCTCATCCCCAGCGCACGCGCCGCCTGCCATTGCCCATCGGGCAGGGATTGCAATCCGGCCCGCACGATCTCCGCCAGGTAGGCGGCGTCGAAGATCACCAAGGCCGCCAGCATGGTGTTGAACTGGTCGGTCTTGTGACCGGTGACCGCAGGCAGGAAGAAATAGGCCCAGAACACCACCATCAGCAACGGCGTGCCCCGCACCCCGTATACCAGCGCGGTCACCGGCCGACGCACCAGCGCCCTGGGGCTGACCCGCGCCACGCCGAGCAGCACGCCCAGCGGCAGCGCCAGCAGCAGGCCGGAGCCGGCCAGCAGCACCGTCAGCGCCAAGCCGCCCAGAGGTCCGTTGGGATACTGGCCGATCAGCACGTAGAGCCAGTAGGTGTCGATCATTTCAAGCACGCTCATGACGGTCACCTCATCGCGCTGCTGGTCGGGCCGGATAGCGCCGCTGGTACAGCACCCCGGCGGCGGTGATCAGCAGCGACACGCCCAGGTAGGTCGCCGTGGCCAATGCAAAGGTCTCGAAACCGCGAAAGCTCGCCGTCTCGACCCGCTGCGCCTGATACATCAGCTCGGCCGCACCGACCACGGTGGCAATGCTGGTGTTCTTCCAGAGGTTGAGGGTCTGTGAGATCAAGGGCGGTACGGTGGCCCGTAGCGCCTGCGGCAGCACGATCCACCGCATCGCATCGCGGTGGCGAAGCCCGAGCGCCCGGGCGGCCAGCCATTGACCCTGCGGCACCGAACGCAGGCCGGAGCGCACGTCTTCGGCCATGTAGGCCGCGGTGTAGGTCACCAGCGCGGCCAGGGCTGCGACGGCTTCGATGTGGCCCGCATAGAGCCAGGCCTTCAGCCCATCCGGCAGCAGTTCCGGCACGGCGAAATACCAGAACAGCATGTGTGCCAGCAACGGCACATTGCGCACGGCCTCCACATAGCCCCAAGCCACGGCACGCAGCGGCGCGAAGGGGGCGAGTCGCGCCAGCGCGATCAGGGTGCCCAGCGGCAAGGCCAGGCACAGCGCGAACAGGGTCAGTAGCAGCGACAGCCGCACCCCCGCGAGCAGCCAATCCAGAAACTGTCCGTGCAGCAGCGGCGAGAAATCGAGAAGGGGCATGGGGTTGGCCATGGGGTGGCGTTGGGGACGGTGATGGCGATGGCGATGGCGATAGCGATAGCGATAGGGTCGGCAGATCGCTGCCCACAAAGGAACGCCCCGGCCGAAGCCGGGGCGTGCTTGCATCGGATGTCAAAGTGATCGGTTCATCGCTGGGTCGTGTTCAGCCCTCCACCTGGTCGCTGTCGATCTTGAAGCTGCGCGTCTGGAACTTCAGGCGCGTCTGCGGTCCGTACCATTTCTGGAACAGCTGTTCCGCCGCGCCGCTCTTCTCCAGCTCACGCAGCGTGCCGTCAACCTGCGCCTTGAGCTTGGTTTCGCCTTTTCGCAGGCCCAGTGCCAAGGGTTCGACGCTCAGGTTGGTCGGCAGGATTTCATACTGTGCGGCAGCGGGGCCCAGCTTGGCGAACTGGTCCAGCAGCGACACCTCGTCGTTCACGAAGGCCACGCCCTTGCCTTGCTGCAACGCCTGGAAGGCCAGCGGGCCGGTGTCGAAGGTGACGACGTCGACGGTCGACACCGCTTTGCGGATGTTGGGTTCCTGGGTGCCGCCCTTCACGGTCACCACCTTCTTGCCGCCAAGCTGGCTCAGCGACTTGATCCCGCTCTCCTTCTTGACCAGCACCTTCTGTCCGGTGACGAAGGTGGTGAGCGAAAAATCGATCACCGCCTCACGTTCCTTGTTGTGGGTCAGGCTGGCGGCCAGCAGGTCCACATGCCCCTGCTGCAGTTCGGGAATGCGGGCGGCGACGGCCAATTGCTTGAGCCGCAGCTTGACTCCCAGCTTGTCCGCGATCGCCTTGGCCAAGTCGACCTCATAACCGACGATCTCCCGGGTTTTCGGATCGATGAAGCTGTTGGGCTCGTCGGTGCCAAGCACGCCCACCACCAGCTCCCCCTTCTTGCGGATGTCGTCCAGTTGGTCGGCATGGGCAATGCCCATCAGCGAAGCGGACGTGGCGATGATGAGCAGGGCGCGACGGGTCAGGGTCATGGCGGCAGGTCCTTGTAGGAGAGAAACGAGTCAGGATGGGCGCCAGCTTAGGCAGCGCGGCGGCGGACACGAACGAAGCGATGGGCATATGCATGCGCGGGATCCGCACATCCCCGCCGCGGCGTCGGACATCGGGCATGCGGCCTGCTCGCCCCTTCGCCGAAGCCGACACTGGTCACCGTGCACCCGGTTGTGGTGCTGCGCTGTGGCCCGGCTTATGAGATCCGCAGATAAGCTGTTGCGTGAACCGCGCTTGCCCTCGCCGCCCGCCACGGATAGCCTGCGCGGTTTGCCCGCGCCCGACCTACCCGGACGAGCGCGGCGCCGATCCCCATCCCATCAGGATAAAAAGGAGCGCCCATGCGTGCCACGGAGACCTCTTCCACCGCCACGGCGGCTGTCCACTCGACACCGCCTCGACCCGATCGCCCCGCCGTGCTGGACCTGATCGGCAACACGCCGCTGGTGCCCGTCCACCGGCTCGACACCGGCCCCTGCCAACTCTTCCTGAAGCTGGAATCGCAGAACCCCGGCGGATCGATCAAGGATCGCATCGGGCTGTCCATGATCGAGGCCGCCGAGCGTGACGGCCTGCTGCAACCCGGCGGCACCGTGGTCGAGGCCACCGCCGGCAACACCGGCCTGGGTCTGGCGCTCGTGGCGCGAGCCAAGGGCTACCGGGTGGCGTTGGTGGTGCCGGACAAGATGTCCGCGGAAAAGGTGCTGCAGCTCAAGGCGCTCGGCGCCGAGGTGCACATCACCCGGTCCGATGTGGGCAAGGGCCATCCCGACTACTACCAGGACCGCGCGGCGAAATTGGTGCTCGACATCCCCGGTGCCTGGTATGCCGACCAGTTCAACAATCCCAACAATCCGCTGGCCCACGAGACCACCACCGGTCCCGAGATCTGGCAGCAGGTCGGCCACCGGATCGATGCGATGGTGTGCGGCGTGGGCTCTGGCGGCACCCTGACCGGTCTGTCGCGGTTCTTCTCGAAGGTGAGGCCGGGCATGGACATGGTGCTGGCCGATCCGGCCGGATCCATCCTCAAGGACTATGTCGAGACCGGTACTTACGGCGAGGCCGGCTCCTGGGCGGTCGAAGGCATCGGCGAGGACTTCGTCCCGCCCATCGCCGACCTGAGCGGGGTGCGCCACGCCTACACCATCACCGATGAAGAAAGCTTCGCCACCGCGCGGGCGCTCTACAAGGCCGAGGGCATCCTCGCCGGCTCGTCCACCGGCACGCTGCTGGCGGCCGCGCTGAAGTACTGCCGGGCGCAGACCACGCCCAAGCGGGTCGTCACCTTTGTCTGCGACACCGGCACCCGTTATCTGTCCAAGGTCTACAACGATCCCTGGATGTTCGACCAGGGCCTGCTCAAGCGCGCGAGCCAGGGTGACCTGCGCGACCTGATCGCGCGGCGGACCGAGGACGGTGCGGTGGTCAGCGTGAGCCCGGAAGACACGCTCGCGACCGCCTTCTCCCGCATGCGCCAGGCCGAGGTCTCGCAACTGCCGGTGCTGCGCGAGGGCCGCCTGGTGGGCCTGCTGGACGAGTCGGATCTGCTGGCCCAGATGCACATGGATGCGCGTCACTTCAAGGACCGCGTCGACAGCGCCATGAGCCATGATGTGCAGACGTTGCCGCCGAATGCGCCGCTGTCCGACCTGATCGCGCAACTGCGCAAGGGCCTGGTGGCCGTGATTGCCGACGATCGCGGCTTCTACGGCCTCGTCACTCGATTCGACCTGTTGAACCACCTGCGAAAGGGCTTGTCATGAGCCAGTCTCCCAAGAACGATACCGCCGGCGCTGCGCACGGCCACGACGACGCCTCGCTGCGTTTCGATACCCGCGCCATCCATGGCGGCCAGCATCCCGATCCGCTGACTGGTGCGGTCATGCCGCCGATCTATGCGACCAGCACCTACCGGCAGCAGAGCCCCGGCGTGCACCAGGGCTATGAATACGGCCGCACCCACAACCCGACCCGCCAGGCCTACGAGCGGGCCATCGCCAGCCTGGAGAGCGGCGTGCAGGGCTATGCGTTCTCCTCCGGCCTGGCAGCGATGGCCACCGTGCTGGACACGCTGGATGCCGGATCGCACATCGTCGCCGGCGACGACCTGTATGGCGGCAGCTATCGCCTGTTCGAGCGGGTGCGCAAGCGCAGCGCCGGGCTGCAGGTCACCTATGTGGACAGCAGTGATCCGGAGAATGTGCGAGCTGCCCTGCGTCCCGAGACCAAGATGATCTGGATCGAGACGCCCAGCAATCCCTTGCTCAAGCTCACCGACCTGGCGGCCGTCGCCCGGATCGCGCGGGCGCATGGGGCGCTCGCCATTGCCGATAACACCTTCGCCAGCCCCTGGGCGCAACGTCCGCTGGAGCTGGGCTTTGATGCGGTGATGCACTCCGCCACCAAGTACCTCAACGGTCACAGTGATGTGATTTCGGGCGTGGTGGTGGTGGGCGGCGAGGCGCGCCAGGCGGCGCTGCGTGAGCAGCTTGAGTTCCTGCACAACGCCATTGGCTCGATCGCGGGACCCTTCGACAGCTTCCTCGCGCTGCGCGGACTGAAGACGCTGGCCTTGCGCATGGCCCGCCATAACGAGAGCGCGCTGACATTGGCGCGCTGGCTGGAGGGCCAACCCAAGGTCCGGCGGGTTCACTATCCCGGGCTGGAAAGCCATCCCCAGCAGGCCCTCGCCAAGCAGCAGATGCGCGGCGGTGGCGGCATGATCAGCGTCCAGCTGGACACCGACCTGGCTGGCGCGCGACGGTTCCTCGAACGGGTGCAGATCTTCTCGCTGGCGGAGAGCCTGGGCGGCGTGGAGAGCCTGATCTCGCTGCCCGCGCTGATGACGCATGCGTCCATCCCGCTCGAAACCCGTGAGCGGCTCGGCATCACCGATTCGTTGGTGCGCATCTCTGCCGGCATCGAGGATGTCGAGGACCTGCGCGCCGACCTGCAGGCGGGCCTGGACGCGGTCTGAGGTTGTTGTGAACCGATGACGGGCACGGCGCTCCGGGAGGACCGCCGTGCCCCGACGCTGCCCGCCTCCGCCCTCCGCCCTCCGCCCTCCGATGGCGGAGAGCCGTCCGCCTCGTTTTGCGACATGGACGGGCGCGGCTGAGGCATCCTCTGCAGCGTTCCGTGCCGCCGGTGTCAGCGCGCCTCGCGCCAGCCCAGCAGTCGGGCGGGCAGGAACAGCACCGCTTTCAGCAGCGCGAAGACAGCCTCCACGCTGAGCCCGATCAGCCGGAACGGCAGCGTGATCAGCCACACCAGCGGCCATAGCACCAGTGCGAGCAGCGCCAGCGGCCAGCACAGCACGAACAGCAGCAGCCAGAACATCAGGCCGACGAATCCCATGGTGTTGCTTCCTTCCTTCTGAGCGTTGTGACGCGCACCGTTCCCGGGCCGTGAAGCCCCGCTACCTGCAGGGTGGACGCCCCCCCCGCTACCGGTGTGGCGGGCGGGGGAACGCCTTGTCCGAGCGCAACGCCCTGCCGGCGGGGCCCGGTAGGCCCCCGGGATGAGCCCGGCCCGGCGTTGCAGAAACAGACTCTACGGAACAGCGCGCCTTCCCCACCCCGCTGAGCGACGAACTGAAGCAGGCGGTCCCCAGACTGCGCCATCGAGCGACTGCCTGAATCGGGGAGTGCGCCCACAAGTGCTCAGCAATCCCATCCGTTTTTCGGGTGATTGGGCTGTCAATACTTCTAATAAAACGAAGTTGAGTATCATCCAGGTTCGTTTTTTCGTGAGGCTCTCATGACTGCGCTGAACTACCGCCACCTGCACTATTTCTGGGTCGTCGCCAAAGAAGGCGGCTTTGCCCGCGCGGCTGATCGGCTGGGCATGGCGGTCCAGACCATCAGCGCCCAGGTGCGCGAGCTCGAGCGTTCGCTGGGCCATCAACTGCTCAAGCCGGAAGGTCGGGGGCTGGTGCTGACCGAGGCCGGCCAGGCCGCCTTTGCCCGCGCCGAGGAGATCTTCCAGATCGGCCAACTGGTCCCGCACGAGGTGCATGAAGCCGCCACCCAACGGGTGGTGCGGCTCTCGGTCGGCCTGTCTGACGGGCTGTCCAAACTGGCGGCCCATGCCTTGCTGGCACCGGTGCTGGAAACCCCGCATCTGCGCCTCGTCTGCCATGAAGGCGAGGTGGATCAGCTGCTGGGCGAGTTGGCGCTGCATCATCTGGATTTAGTACTCACTGACCAGCCAGCCCCCGTCAATCCGACACTCCGCATCACCAGCCAGCTGCTGGCCAGCACGTCGGTGGACTGGTGGGGACCGGTGGAACTGATCGAGCGGGCCCGCCGCGCGCCGGGCAAGTCCTTCCCCTACAACCTGGAGACGCTGCCGGTCCTGCTGCCCACTCGGCATGCCTCGCTGCGCGCCGGCCTGGAGCGCTGGTTCGAACAGCATCACATCCGCCCGCATGTGGTGGGCGAGTTCGAGGACAGCGCCCTGATGAGCGTGTTTGCGGCCCGTGGCCTGGGCGTGTTTCCGGTCAGCCGACTGGGCGCGGATGACCTCTCCATGATGAGTGGCCTGCATCTGCTGGGCCAGACGGAGGTGGTGGAAGACGTCCACGGCATCTATTCGCGACGGGGACAGAACCATCCCTTGGTGGCGACGCTGCTGGCGCACCGACGGGGGCTGACGGGCGCGGCCCTCACGCCGGCATCCGTGGTCGACGATCCCGCCGAGGTTGAAATCGATTCGTAAAAACAAGCGGTTAATTGAGTTAATAGCTGGTTTTTTAGAAGTCGTATTGCCGGTAAGTTCGGCTTCCATGCGCGCGATGATGTGATGGCACTGAGGTCATCGTCTCCGCGCCCTGTTCCACCGTCTCAAGGAGTTCAGTCATGAGCGACTACCAACGACCCTCGGCGTCCCCCACGACCTGGACGCCTGTGACCGCCTCGGGCGGCGCGTCCGTCTTCTCCCAGCGTGCCGACGTGGCACGGGTGCTGCGCAACACCTATGCGCTGCTGGCCATGACGCTGCTGTTCAGCGGCGCGGTGGCGGCGGCAGCGGTGGCCTACCGCCTGCCCGCGCCGGGCATGATCCTGACGCTGATCGGCTACTTCGGCCTGCTGTTTGCGATCCACAAGACCCAGAACAGCGGGGCGGCGGTGCCGCTGGTGTTCGCCCTGACCGGCTTCATGGGCTACACGCTCGGCCCCTTGCTGAGTGCCATCCTGAACCTGCCGGGCGGCGCCAACACCATCGCGCTGGCGCTGGGCACCACCGGCGGCACCTTCCTCGTCCTGTCGGCCTATGTGCTGGCCACGAAGAAGGACTTCAGCTTCATGGGCGGATTCCTGTTCGCCGGCATGATCATCGCGATCCTGGCGTCGCTGGCCAACCTGTTCTTCCAGCTGCCGTTGCTGTCGATGGTGGTCTCGGGTGTGGTGGCGCTGCTGTCGGTGGGCATGATCCTGTTCCACACCAGCTCGATCGTGAACGGTGGTGAGCGCAACTATGTGATGGCGACGGTCAGCCTGTTCGTGTCGCTGTTCAACCTGTTCACCAGCCTGCTGAGCATCTTCGGCTTCGCTGGCAGCAGCGACGACTGATGACCACCTTCCTGTGGGCGGTGACCGGCGTGCTGGCCCTGCTGTGGAGCGGCCTGGCCTGGGCCACGGCTGCGGTGGTGCGATGGACGGTGGAGGCACTCTCCACCGGTCGCGTCACCGAGCTGGGCCAAACGGCGGTCAGCTTCAAGTTGCCGGTCTGGTTGGAGCCCTTCGTTGATACCGGGCTGGTGACGATGGTGCAGGGCCTGACCCAATGGCTGCTGGAGATGGCCGGCTCCGGCGCGCCGCTGGCGGGCTCGCTGATCGGCTGGCTGGTGCCGCTGGTCTGGGGCACCTGGGGCATCGGCCTGCTGGTGCTGCTGGTGATCGCAGGCGTACTGCATGTGTTGATCAAGCGACTGCCCAAGACCGGCATGGTCGCCGCCTGAGAGGTCCCAGAGCCCTCCCGCCGACTGGGCCCCGGGTCGCGTCAGGTCCGACGCATCGACTTGGGTGTCTGTCCGAAGGACAGCGCCCCGGGGACCTACTCGGTCCCTGCCACGCCGCGGCTTCGTCCGCGGCGTTGTTCTTTCAGCCGTCGACCGGCGCCACCTCGCCGTCCCCATGCGGGGCCGCCCGGAACTCCGGCAACTGCTCGACCGCCTGCGCATAGGCCACCAAGGTCGGCAACCGGGACAGCTCCGGCAGCCGCTCCGGCACGCTCTGGCGAACAAACGTCCACGCCACGCCGATGCTCACGCCGGCCAGCCCGATCGTGTCGCGCTGCGCGGACAGCGGCGCCTTCTTCAGCTCCGCCTCCAGTTCCAACAAGGCAGTGCCCAACTGCGTCGTCACCCGAGCCAGCCAGGGTTCGTGCTGCTTGTCCTCGGGTCGCAAAGCCTGCTCATAGACCGCCTGTACGCTCTTGTCGCAGACGGCCAGCGCCAGTCCGATCAATCGCAGCGCGCGTCGCAGGTTGGGATCGCTGGGCGGGAGCAGCAGGCGCCCCGGCGACAGGGACTGCGCATACTGCAGGATCAGCGTCGAATCCATCAGCACCGTGCCGTCGTCACAGACCAGCGTCGGGGCCTTGACCACCGGATTGATCTGGCTGAATGCATCGAAGGTCCGGAACACCGACAGCGATCGGTGCTCAAAGCGCAGGCCCAGGAGCAGCATCGCGATCGCGGTGCGGCGGACGTAGGGGGAATCAAGCATGCCGATGAGCTGCATGGCGGGACCTCTGTCGGGTGAAAGGTGACGGGGAAGGCGAGGACAGTCGTCGTCCGCCGCCGGTCTCACTGAGGATCGTCGAACGGATACCTGACCCTGGCCATGGCGCGGATGCGGTCCATCCAGCCCAGCACCGCCAGGGTCTCGTCATGGGGAATGATCGGGCTTTCGATCTCGCCCGCGCGCACGCAGCGCATCGCTTCACGGATCTCGTTCTCGAAGCCGTTGATCTCGAACGGGCGCTCCAGGGTTTCGGCAGGACCTCGCGCCGGTTGCAGCACCGCCTGGGTGGCCTGCCAGAAGGTCTTCGGCAGCACGATGCTGCCAGTCTCGCCCATCACTTGCAGGGTGTTGGGGGCGGCGGTGTCGATGCCGCAGATGAACTGCGACACCAGGCCCCCGCCGAAATCCATCGACACCGACAGCCGGCTGTCCACCCCCGTCGGCGCCAGCACCGCGCTCAACTGGAGGTCCTGCAGCGGCGGCACCTGGCCATAGGCTTGCTGCAGCACCCAGCGGGTCGCGGTGAGGTTGTAGATGCCGACATCGAGCAAGGCGCCGCCGGCCAGCGCCGGGTTGAACAGGCGGCCATCGGGGTCATACGGGGCGGGGAAGCAGAAGCTCGACTGCAATCCGCGCAAGGCCCCGATGCGGCCCTCGCGCAGCCATACGGCCAGATCACGGTACAGCGGCAGGAAGCGGGTCCAGACCGCCTCCATCAGGAAGATCCGCCGCTCCCGGGCCACGTCCACCAGCCGCTGCCCCATCGCCTGATTGGGCACCAGCGACTTCTCGCACAGCACCGGCTTGCCGGCCTGCAGAGCGGCCAGCGCGTACTCGAAATGCTGTCCATGCGGCGTGGCGATGTAGACCCCGTCCACCGCCGGATCATTCATCACCGCGGCCGGATCGGTGTGCGCCTGCACCGCGGTGTCGCCGGGCTGGGACCAGCGATCGGCGAACTGCTGGGTGCGGTGGGCATCGCGGCCGCAGACCGCATGCAGCCGGCAGCCGTCGAGACGGGTGACCGCCTCGGCGAATCGATGGGCGATCGAGCCGGGCCCGATCAGCGCCCATTGGAAGGTGCGCAAGGGGCGCGCGGCGTCGCTGGCCGCAGCGGCCACGGAGCCGATGTGGGACATGGGAAGAAACCTCGCAGATGGCGCGCGGGACCGAGGGGTCCGGCAATGCGTGCCGATGCTAATGCGTCCCGCCGCCGATGGCCGCTCCGCGCGTCGAGACCCGACCGCCGGCAGCGTGCGTCTCAGGGTTACCCCGAGGTCCGTCGACGAGACAGTGAGGCGGCGCGCACGGGGGGCGCTTTCCAGGCCGGTGAGGGGCGGACCGCGCCCATGCCGTTCGGCAATCCGACGCCGATGGGCTAGGCTCGCGGCCTTGTCCCCCAGACTGCCCCGCTCCGGCGGGCCGCTTCCCATGAGGATTCCCTTCGTCCTGGCCGCCACCCTGGCCCTTGCTGCGCCGGTGCTGGCGCAGACCACCGCCGCCACCGCGGCCTCGGCCCCGGTGCCCGCCACCGCCAATGCGCTGCTGACACCCAGCCCGCTGCCGCTGCGCTATCCCCCGTTCGACAAGATCCGCGACGCCGACATCGGTCCGGCGCTGGACCAGGGCATGACGGAGCAACTGGCGGAAGTGGCCACGATTGCCGACAACCCCGAGCCGGCAACCTTCGAGAACACCATCGTCGCGCTGGAGCGCGGCGGAAGCACCCTGGGTCGCGCCAGCACGCTGCTCTTCAGCCTGCTGGGTGCGGACGCCAATCCCGCGCGGCTGAAGCTGCAGGCCGACTACGCCACGCGGCTGTCGGCCCATCGGGATGCGATCTCGCTCAATCCGAAGCTGTTTGCCCGCATCGAGTCGCTCTACCAGCGCCGGGCCAGCCTGAATCTGGGTGCCCAGGAGCAGCGCCTGGTCGAGCGCTACTACAACAACCTGATCCGCGCCGGCGCCAAGCTGGACGAGGCCGGCAAATCCCGCATGAAGGCGATCAACGCCGAACTGGCCGGACTGGGCGCCCGCTTCAACCAGAACGTGCTGTCCGAGGTCAATGATTCCGCCGTGGTGGTGGACTCGGTGGAGGCGCTCGCCGGTCTGAGCGAGGAGCAGATCTCCGCCGCCGCCGCGGCCGCCAAGGCGCGTGGCCTGGAGGGCAAGTACGTCATCGCCCTGCTCAACACCACCGGCCAGCCGGCCCTGACGCAGTTGGAGAACCGGGCCCTGCGCGAGCGGATCTACACCACCTCGATCGCACGCGGCAGCCGCGGCAATGCCTTCGACAACACCGCCCTGGTGTCGCGCGTGGTGACCTTGCGCGCCGAACGCGCCCGGCTGCTGGGCTTCGCCACCCATGCCGACTTCGTGCTGAAGGACGAGACCGCTCAGACCCCGCAGGCCGTCAACGCGATGCTGCGCCAGCTGGCGCCTGCTGCAGTGGCCTCGGCACGTCGCGAAGGCGCCGAGCTGCAGGCGATGGTCGACAAGGAGCAGGCCGCCAAGGGCCAGCCGAGCTTCCAGGTCGCGGCCTGGGACTGGAGCTTCTACAGCGAGAAGGTGCGCGCGGCGAAGTACGGCTTTGACGAGTCCCAGCTCAAGCCCTACTTCGAGATGAAGAACGTGCTGGAGAACGGCGTGTTCTATGCCGCCGGCCAGCTGTACGGCCTGCGCTTCAAGGAGCGCCACGACCTGCCCGTCTACCACCCCGACGTGCTGGTCTACGACGTCTTCAATGCCGACGGCTCGCAGCTGGCGATCTTCATCGCCGACATGTACGCCCGTCCGTCCAAGCGCGGTGGTGCGTGGATGAATGCGTATGTCGACCAGAGCGGTCTGATGGACCAGAAGCCGGTCGTGGCCAATCACCTCAACATTCCCAAGCCGGCGGATGGCAAGCCCACGCTGCTGACCTGGGACGAGGTGAACACCATGTTCCATGAGTTCGGCCATGCGCTGCACGGCATGTTCTCGAACGTGCGTTATCCCAGCATGGCCGGCACCCGCGTGCCGCGCGACTTTGTCGAATATCCGTCGCAGGTCAACGAGATGTGGGCCGACTGGCCCAGCATCCTGGCCAACTATGCCAAGCACTACAAGACCGGCGAGCCGATGCCCCGCGCGCTGCTGGACAAGGTGCTGGCGGCCAAGCAGTTCAACCAGGGCTTTGCCACCACCGAGTACCTCAGCGCGGCGATGCTGGACCAGCGCTGGCACCAACTGGCGCTGGAGCAGATTCCGGCCGCCGACCGGGTGATGGCCTTTGAGAGCCAGGTCCTGCGCGAGGAAGGTTATGACTACGCCGCCGTGCCGCCGCGTTATCGCACGCCTTACTTCAGCCACATCATGGGCGGCTACGCGGCAGGCTATTACGCCTATGTGTGGTCCGAGGTGCTGGACGCCAACACGGTGCAGTGGTTCAAGGCCAACGGCGGGCTCAAGCGCGAGCTGGGCGATGCCTTCCGCGCCAAGCTGCTGTCCCAAGGCGGCAGCCAGGATGCCATCACGCTGTTCCGCAGCCTGGTCGGCCACGAGCCGCAGATCCAGCCGCTGCTGCAGCGTCGCGGCTTGGTGCTCGACACCGACAAGAAGCCATCCAAGGGCGCGTCCAGCGCCGCGGGCAAGCCATCGGCCACCGCTGCGTCCAAAGATGCGGCCAAGGACCGTGTGAAGAGCGCCGAGAAGGCGGCGACAAAGTAAGGTCGAGTGCGCGATTGCGCAGGCTCAACCAGGCGTCCTGCGGGACGCCTTTTTCATGGATTCCCGCCGCCGCCGCCGAAGGATTCCGGAGTGCCGCCGCTCTGGTCCTTCAACAGCCGCTGCATGAGGGCAAAGAAGCGGTCGTAGAACTGGCCGGCGGGGATGGTTTCCGAGGCGACCTTCACCAGCGATTCGGAGGTCGACGACAAGGGGACCGAGATCGAGCCGATCGCGCTCACCCCCAGGCTGGTGGAGTTGGTGCTCCGCTTGACGGTGTAGCGGTCCTGCAGCGCCGACACATAGGCGGTCGCCAACTTGCCGCCGCCGGCCTCAGGCACGCAGACGATGTTGAAGCTGATCTCCACATGCACTTCGCCTTCCGGCTGGAAGCGCTTGCTGCCAGTGATGGACGCTGGCTGGGCGAGGTTGATCACATAGCCCTGGCTCAACAGGGCCCGGCGCGCCGCTTCGCAGGTGTCTTCAACATTGGCGTCGAACAGCCGGGAGAAGGTCTCATCCGCCTGGAAACGCTCATTCTGATAGACCGAGTTCTTGCGGGCGCCCGCGCCGTCGCCCCCAAAGCCGCTACAGCCGGCGACCAGCGCCACGGCGCAGGCCACGCAGGTGCGCCGCAGCCAGCGCATAGGGCGCGCGGATCGCTCATGTCCGGCGGCTCGGACAGGGGGAACGGAGGGGATCGTGGATGGAGTGGGGATGGGGCGCTGGATCATCATCGTCATCGGACCTGGACGGCCCACAGCGCATTATCCCCACTGGCCTGCCCGTCCGGCCGTCTGCTGGCTGTCGGCTTTGCTGCCGCGCTGTAAAGAAGAAGCAGCGTCGCGCGCCGGGTGGGCGCTGACCCTCAGTGCGCGCGTTCCAGCATCTGGGCCGACAGGATGGTCTGCCATTCGCCGTGGACCCGCACCAGCAGTCGATGCGCATGGCCCGGGCAGCGGTGCCAGTGTTCCTGCGCGGCGGCCAGCAGGGCCGGCCAGTAAGGATGATCGCCCTGGCAGCGGCTGCGCGGGATCACCAGGGCCACCTCGTGCGACGTCAACGTGCCATCGGCCACGGCGTAGTCCAGGCGGGCGCAGACCACCACGGTCAGCGGCGTCGACAGCAGCAACTCCGCATCCACACAACGAGAGGTCTTGAATCCCGGCGCGGCCGGTGCCGCCGCAAACGACATGCCTGCCTGCGCGCAAGCGTGGGGGGTCGGGATCGAAAGCGGGGGAGTGGCGCTGCCCAACGTCGCGCTCATGATGTTCTTGTCCATGGCCTGAATCGTAGGCAGCACCCGTGGCGGGGCCTGTCGGGGTCCGGCGCGAGCAGATGTAGGACGCAGCCGCACAGCCGTTTGTCCTACAAGCGGTCGCGGACGCTGACTACAGGCCGCCATGTTCGGCATGCGTAAAGTGAGTTCCAGCGCGTCAAACGGGACGCAAGGAGCCGACAGATGAGCCACGCCGATCATTTCCAGTCTTACGCCACCCTCACCGCGAGCAGCGATTGCCAGGTCCTTTGGACCGCCCTCGATGACAGCGATCCGGTGCTGGGACTGGAAGCGGCATTGCCCTATCTGCTGGACCACGCCCCCGTGACGTTTGCCGAACCGGCCCCTGCCGTCGTGTCGAATCCCCGCCACGCCGCGTGAGCCAGTGTCTGTCATCGACAAGGAGATCAACATGATGATTCGAGCCACCGTTCTCGCCCTGGCCACTGCTGTGGGCGCCCTGACCTTGTTGCCCGGCTGCGCGGTCACCCGCGGACAGTCGTCGGTCGGCGAGTATGTCGACGATGCCGGCATCACCACCGCGGTGAAGGCCAAGTTCGTCGAAGCCAAGACGGTCGACGCGTCGTCCATCAGCGTGGAAACGCTGCAGGGCGAGGTGATGCTGTCGGGCTTTGCCAAGAGCGCCACGGAAAAGAGCATGGCCGAGCGCATCGCCCGCGATGTGAAGGGCGTGAAGCGCGTCAAGAACGAGATCGCCATCCGTAACTGATGCCGCGACCCTGATCCCGGCGGATGGGTGAATGCCCATCGCCGGACAGCGCGAACAGTCCGCGTGCTTCGGTGCGCTGACCGTTCGCGCGCCCCCATTTCTGGTGCCCGCCGCGTTCGGCCCCGTGCCGGCTTCGCGTCGATGTCGCCTCGATTCCCGCAGGTTGTGCGCATCGTCCACCGTGCCACGTTGACCGATCCCCTGGACCGGCCTGACTGAGCTGGTGACCTGGCGCCCGCATCGCTTCAGCCCCCGAGCCCCCCTTCGCCATGGACGTCCACCCCGACACCGCTGCGCTCACCTGCTTTCTGGTCGAGGACAACGCCGTGATCCGGGAGAACCTGGTCGCGACGCTCGAAGAGATGGTCGATCTGCGTGTGCTCGGCCATGCGGTGGACGAAGGCAGCGCGATCCGTTGGCTGTCGTCCGAGCCGGATCGCCGCTGCGATCTCCTGATCATCGACATCTTCCTGCAGCAGGGCACCGGGCTGAATGTGCTTCGCGCCGCCAGTCAGGAGTTGCCCGGCGCGCACCGCGTGGTGCTGAGCAACTACGCCACGCCGGACATGCGGCAGCGCTGCATGGCGCTGGGCGCGCACAAGGTGTTCGACAAATCCGAGGAGCTGGAGGACCTGCTGGCCTACTGCCGCACGTTGGCGGACGGACGCGATCCGGACGGCGACGGCCATGCCGTGCCCGTCGCTTGACGCGGGGACGGCAGGCGCAGGCGCCTGCGGCCGCCCGCTCACGGCCTCACTCGATCAGGCCGTTCTTCAACGCGTAGTAGGTGAGTTCGCTGTTGGTGTTGAGACTGAGCTTTTCCAGCACCCGGGAACGGTAGGTGCTGACGGTCTTCACGCTCAGCGACATGCCGTCGGCGATGTGGCCGACGGTCTCGCCGCGGGCCAGTCGCAGGAAGACCTGCAGTTCGCGCTCGGACAGCGTGTCGTGAGCGGCCTGATCGGGGGAAGCCCCCAGCCCTTCGGCCAGCAGTTCGGCCACGGCGGGCGTGATGTACTTGCGGCCGCGGAACACGGTGCGGATGGCCGTGGCGATCTCTTCGGGATCGCATTCCTTGTTCAGATAGCCGCTCGCGCCCTGGCGCAGCAAGGTGGTGGCGTAGTGGGTTTCGGGAAAGCCGCTGAGGATCAGCACCGGCAGTTCCGGCTTGCGCGCCTTGATGGCCGCCAGCGTTTCCACCCCGCTCTGGTCCGGCAGGGAGAGGTCCATCAACATGACGTCGACTTCGCCCGCGCGCAGCAGGTCCAGCGCTTCACGGCCGGAGCTGGCTTCGCCGGTGACGCGCAAATCGACCTGTTCGGAAAGAAATTGCCGTAAACCGGCACGGACAATTGCGTGGTCATCAACGATGGCGATTCGGATCATGGTGGCGATTTCTAGTGAGCGTATCGCTCAAGGGAGTGTAGAGGATGAGTCTGAAAGAGACTGTCGCCAATATCGGAAGCAAGACCTGGGCCTTGCCGCTCGGATTGTTTGTCGCGCTGTTGATGGTGCTCATCAGTGAGCTCGCCTATTTCGGCGCGATCTCGCAGATGGATCGCTTGGCCACGCTTAACCGCGCCCGGGTGGAACTGGTCCGGCTGACGGCGCGGGTGACCGATGCCGAGTCCGGCCAGCGCGGCTACCTCATCACTGGTCGACCCGAATACCTGGATCCCTACCGCTTCGCGGCGGAAGACGCGTCCAAGGGCCTGGATGCGCTGCAGCGCATGTACTCGCAGGTGGACGCGCCGGATGCGGAGCGCCGCAGCAAGGAGATCGCGGCCGCCGTCAGCGCCAAGCTGAGCGAGCTGCAGGAGGTGCTCAAGCTTCACCAGGACGGCCGGGTCCAGGCGGCCCAGACGCTCATGATGACCGACATCGGCCGCGACCAGATGGAGCTGATCCGGCGGCGTTCGGCCGAGCTGCTGGCCGACGAGAACAACCGCATCGCCCTCGGCACGGCGCAGGTCTACGACACGCTGATGCTCAATCGCATTGGCGTGGCGGCGATGACGCTGATCAGCCTGCTTGTCTTCGGCCTGTTCCTGCGCAAGAGCCGCGCAATGGATGAGCAGCGCGAGCGCCAGCAGCAGGACATGCGTGCGGAGCGGGACCTGCTGGAAGTGGAGGTCGGCCGGCGCACCGCCGAACTCACCCAGCTGGCCCGACATCTGCAGACGGCCCGCGAGGACGAGCGGGCCCGCCTGGCGCGCGACCTGCACGACGAGCTCGGCGCCCTGCTCACCGCGGCCAAGCTGGATGTGGCGCGGCTGCGGCCCAAGCTGCAGGCGGGCGCACCGGAGCTGATGCAACGGCTCACCCACCTGACCGAAACGCTCAACAGCGGCATTGCGCTGAAGCGCCGGATCATCGAGGACCTGCGTCCGTCCACCTTGGATCAACTGGGTCTGGTGGCGGCGCTGGAAATCCTCTGCCGGGAAAGCGCGGAGCGTCTGGGCGTGCCGATCGACCTGGAGCTGGAAGAGGGCGTGCAGCTCCCGCGCAGCGCGCAGCTCACCGCCTTCCGCCTGGTGCAGGAGGCGCTCACCAACATGTCCAAATATGCCCAGGCCACTCATGCGAAGGTCATGCTCAAGCGCGAGTACGCGCAGGCGCTGGTCAGCGTGAGCGACAACGGCTGCGGCTTCGATCCGGCGCAGATGAACCTCGGCTCCCACGGTCTGCTGGGCATGCGCTTCCGGGTCGAGGCGGAACGGGGACAGCTGCAGCTGCAAAGCGCGCCGGGGCAGGGCACCGTGATCCGCGCCTGGTTGCCGCTGTCCGAGGATGCACCGCCGGTGCCGGCGGACCTCCCGACCTTCTGACGACGGCGTTCATTGCGCCGGCTACGCTGGCGCGCTCGGCGACGTCGCTCTGAATCTTCGAGCGCTTCCCTCTTCCCGAATCCCGCACTCCGCAATCCGCAATCCGCTCGTCGCTCGTCGCGTTGCGGATCGCGGGCTAGTGGACGGCGAAGAGCGCTTTGCGCTGCCGGTCATCCGCGCGCTGCGGCTGTAGGTGCGGGCCTACAGCCCACCGCGTCGCCGTACGACCTGACATCGTGGCGCGAGCCGACCCCGCGCCGCCGACGGGCTGCCTACAGTGAAGCCATGGCCTCGAGCCATCTCGACTCAGGACCGATGCACGACGTCGCACCGATGTCTGCGCTTCGCGCCGCATCCGGATCCCGGACACACCGTGAAGACCTCCCAAGGAGCCCGACATGAAGCAAGACCGACACGCCCGCCCCGCCCTGATGATCCTGCCCGCCGTCATTGCTGCCGTCGCCCTGGCCGCCTGTGGCCGTGAGGACGATGGCCGCACCGCCGGCCAGCGCCTGGACGACGGCATGGCGAAGATGGAACAGAAGTCCGAGCAGGCCAAGGAAGACACTCGGCAGGCCATGGACAACATGGGCAACAAGATGGACCGGACCGCCGACAAGGTGGGCGCCGCCGTCGATGACGCCCAGATCACCACCACCATCAAGACCGCACTGGCCGGCGATCCGAAGCTCAGCGCCCTTGATGTGAAGGTGGAAACCGAACGGGGTCATGTGGTGCTCGACGGCACCGCACCGGACCTGGCCGCGCGCGACCGTGCCGGTTCCCTGGCGCTGGCCGCCAAGGGCGTGCAGTCGGTCAACAACCGCATCAAGGTCAACGGCTGATCCCTCTCCAGCCGTTGGACCGGGGCCCCGGGACCGCGTCGATGGCGCGCGTTCCCGGGGCTTTCTCGTTGGGGAATGCGATCGTCGCGGGACTCCGCTGGGGCATTGTTTGTCCGCCTTGCTTCCCATCGCTGTGGGGCGCGTTTCGTCGCCGTTGGACGCGGTTGCCTGCTGATGCCTGGCTGATGAATGGCTGATGGCTCGCTGATGCCCCGCTGATGGCTGGGCAATGGCTCGCTGAGAGGCGCGTGGAGGGGCCTGGACGCCTGTCGATCAGGGTTGTTCCGTGTGTCGGTTTTGTTGCGGATTCATGGCGCTGTCATGGGCGTTGCCTAGCGTGCCGGGCTGTTCTGATCATCCGTCCACAGCGCCATGCCCACCACGCCGACCCGCACGCCGACCTCCACCCCCAACGCCTCCGCCGCAGCCGTCACGACCGCCCCGCCAACCACTGGCATGCGCCGCTTCAGCTCGGCCACCGTTCGCACCGCACCGCCGGCACTGCTCGCGTTGAGCGCGGCGCTGCTGGCCGGTTGCGGTGGCGATGGCAACACCAACCAGACGCCCTCTCCTGCGGTGATCCAGGCGCGGCTGCTGGATGGTCCGGTGGAGGGCGTGAGCTTCAGCGCGTCGCCATCGGCCACGGTGGGCAAGACCGCCGCGGGCGGTGTCCTGTCCTGCAAAACCGGGGACACGGTGAGCTTCAGCGTCGGCGGCATTGCGCTGGGGACTGCTGCGTGCACCCCCAACATCGCGGTGTCGGACCTCGCTGGAACCAATACCCTGACCGATGCGCCGCTGCAGAACCGACTCGTGTTCCTGCAAACGCTGGACGAGGACGATGACCCGTCCAACGGCATCCGGATCCCCGCCGCTGTTGCGGACACCTTGGCCGGCAAGACCCTGGACTTCGCGGCCGCCGCGACTGCCTTCGACACCGCTCTCGCCAGCCTGCTGCCCGCCGCACAGACCGACGCCTATGGCCAGCCCTATAGCGCCCGCGCGATGAGCGCCACCCGTCGCGGAGCCGCTGTCGAGCATTACGAGGCCACGCTGGCGGCCTACCTCGGCAAGACCGGCACCAGCAGCAGCGCCCAGGACAGCGCGGGTGGAACCGTCACCATCACCAAATTCCAGGTGCAGGCCACCGACAGCCAGTACGTGCCTTATGAAGGCGGCAATGCCGGGGCGAAGAAGGACTTTCCGAAGGGCTTCTTCCCGGCGGTCGGCTCGGGCCTGGTCTACAAGGGCCGCAATGCCGATGGCGCGATGGAGTTCTGGGGCATCACCGACCGCGGTCCCAACGGCGACAGCCCGATGGCGCCCCGCCCGGACACCGGCGCCGTGGTGGCGACCAAGATGTTCCCGTCGCCCAGCTTCACGCCGTCCATCGGCGTCGTCACGCTGGGCGCGCAAGGGGCGGTGATCTCCAGCCTCACCCCGATCAAGAGCGAGGCCGGCGCACGCATCAGCGGCCGCCCGCTGCCGTTCGGTGCCGTCGGCAGCAGTGCGGAAGTCCCTTTGAATGACAGCCTGAAATACGACGGCGACAAAGCCGGCTTCGATGCCCAGGGCCTGGACAGCGAGACCCTGGTCTATGACGCCGCTGCCAAGGTGTTCTGGACGTCCGACGAATACGGGCCGTTCATCGTCAAGATCGACGCGGCCACCGGCCAGATCCTCAAGCGCTATGCGCCCGGCAGCACCGCCGGCAGCCTGCCCGAAGTGCTCAAGCACCGGCGCCCCAATCGCGGCATGGAAGGCCTCGCGCTGGACACCGCCACCGGCAAGCTGCACGGCTTCCTGCAAAGCCCGATCGACCCGGTGGACACCGCCGGCAAGAGCGTCGAGGTGGTGGACAGCAGTGACCTGGACCAGGACGGCAAGAACACCGACAAGGTCAAGGTGCGCGACTTTGCGCAGTTCGCGCGCTGGATCGAGTTCGATCCCAAGACCGAGACCTCCCGGCTCTACGCCTATCCGCTGAGCTATCCGCTGGCCGCCAAGGGCGAGAAGTGGGACCGCAACCGCACCGGCAGCGCCAAGCTGGGTGACCTGGTGTCGCTGGGCGGCGGCAAGTTCATCGTCATCGAACAAGGTGCGGATGCGTCCGGTGCGGTGCGCAACTTCCTGATGCTGGTGGAGGTGCCGGCCGCGGCGACGGACATCGCGGCCATCGGCATCGATCTGGAGAAGAACAGCATCGACGGCAGCACGGCGGCCGCCACGACCTGGGCCAATGTCGTGAAGCTGAAGAAGACGGTGTTGCTGGACCTGAATGCCGCTGGCTGGAAGGCCGAGAAGGCCGAAGGCCTGGCCTTGGTGGACACGCAGACGCTGGCCCTGATCAACGACAACGACTTCGGCTTGCGTACCAGCCTGGTCGATGCCGCCGGCAAGCCGATCGCCGGCGATCCGACCGAATGCAGCGTGGACGTCAACGGCGTGATCGCCAGCAACGGCGCCTGCACCGCCGGCGCGGTGGGCGTGCGGGTGACGCGTGGCAGCGAGATCGACCGCACCACCCGGCTGTGGCTGCTGAAGTTCCCGAAGGCGCTCACCGGCTTCAGCGTGCCCTGAGTCGTCGTGTGCCGGGCACGCCCGACCCTCCTCGATCGTCATTTCGCTCGATCGATCCAGCGAGCGACGCCAGAGCATCCCACGGGTCGGTGGTCGAGATCGGCGCGGGCACGCGGATGAGCGATCGAACGATTGCGCTGCTCCGATGACTAGGAGGTCACCGCGCTGGCCGGTCCGGTGCCGGCGCGGTGGCTTCAATCGTCAAGGAGAGCCACCTCGTGAACATCGTCGAGCTGACATCGTCCCTCAGCCCTTTGTCGGTGCATGCCCTCGACCCGGCTGGGTCTGGAGGTGCCGAGTCAGCCGCCGCATCGCCCGGTACAGCGTCTCGGCCTGACGCGGCGTCGGTGGCGTCGGCACCGCTCCTTGCCGAGGTGGTCCTCCAAAGCCCCGCGATGGTCGCCCATGTGCAAAGTGCCCTGGTTCGCCCGGGCCATTTCCTCGCGCTCCATCCGCGATACGGCATGACCCTGGAGCCGGAGTTGACGCGCTGGGTCGACGGCGACGCCGCGCGCGCCAATGCGACCCGCATCGCGATCGGCTCGGACCCGGCCGGTCCACACGGCCGCGCGGTGCTGGTCTTCCAACCTCTGGGCGGCCATTCGGAAGGCCTGGCGGCCAAGCGCCCGGACCCGTCGCGCGGCCAGGCCCTTCTGCTGTGCGGATTTCTTCAGGAGGGCGTGCGCGACATCGTGATGGTGCACAGCAGCACGCCCCAGGACCGCGTGTTGAGGATGCTGGATCAGCCGCTCGACCTCAGGCAGGCCGATGCGCCGCTGCCCGTCAGCAGTTGTCCGATCCTGAAGCCGGGCCAGCGCGCGCAGGCGCCGACGGAGGTGCAAGTCGCCGCCTATCGCGCCGATGGCGTTGAGGAGCGGACCGACATGCAGGTGCATCGGCTGCAGTTGACGGAGGACGAGCCCGGCCTGTTCGAGTGCATCAGGACCCTCCATCAGCGCAGTGCCGATGGGGGTACCGTGGCCGTGGGATGTCGCGGTGGCCAGAACCGATCGGGCCTGTTCACTGTGCTGTTGCATCAGCGCGCCCAGGCGCAACGGCTGCACGATCTGGGTGCCCCGGTGGTCGAGCGGGCATTGACCCAAGCGGCACGGGAGATGATCGAACTCGGACAGGCCCGTCGAGGGCCGACGTTCGCTTCTTGCGCGCTCGGGGATCTGCGCGATCTGCCGCGGCGCCATGCCGAAGCGCTGGCGGCGGAATTCAGTCCCTCTCGGCGAGGAATACCGGTCCCGCTGAGGGGCATCGAAAGCCGGCCCCCCCAGGTTCCGCCGCGTCGGCCAGCCCACACCGCACCCGGCGTACCGTCACTTGAACGGACTGACGGCGGGCCCAGGGCCCAGGCGACCGGCATGCCGGCTGGCACCCGCCTGCAGGCGCTGCCGGTGACGGCAGCGAAAGCGCGGCGCTCGTCGCCTCTCCAATCACCCGTCGGGTTGCACACGGCGTCGCTGCCGTTCGGGCCGCCTCCGGCGCTGCCGCCGCGCCCCCGCCCGACGCCGGACCCGGCTGACGTCGCTTCGCTCGGAGCAGCGCTGGCGGCCTCCGGAACTGGGCGAGACGAATCACCCTACAGCGTGCTGAACGCCCAAGTCGAGAGCGCGAGCGAGAACGAGAACGTCTACGAAACCCTGGCCCCTTTCCGCCCGCCCGAGATGCCGCCATTTCAGTCGTTGCCACCCCTTCAACGTTCGATGACGGGTCTCAGGGACTTTGCGAATCGAATCGTCGCCCGCGAGCTGGAGACGATCTTGGAAACAGGCCCGCAAGGGCCTGAGCGGATGTTCCACAGCACCGTCAGGCTTGCTGAACATTGGACGGATCTGCGGCAGCGCGACGGTCTGGACATGGACAGCTTCCTCGCCCAGACCGTCCGGGCATTCACGCAGGCTGAAAGGGGCCTGCGCCAGCTGCTCCCGTCGAGGGGGTCCTCTAGGTCGCAGGTGGCGGTCGCTGACGTTTGTGCCGCCGCCGTGCGAGCGAAACGGGTGGCCGATGGCCTGTTCGGCGACCACAAGCCGCTGTCTGTTCAACAACGCGGCACGGCCGACCGCGCTGTCGACCTGATGAAATTCCTGCTGAAGTCCCACTTTCAAACCCTGCCGCCTCAGGCCCAGAGCAGGTGGCGCAAGCGGGTCGAGTCACGCGGCCAACTTCGCAGGCAGCTTCAGGCATTGCAAAGCGAGGTGCAGCTCCATACGGCAACCGCGCTCCATGGCGCCGCGTCGCGACCCCCTCCTTCGTCGGCGATGAACCGCCGGTTGCTGGCGCTCACGACCCTGGCCGCACTGAAAGAGGTGGCATTGGAAGAGGCCGGTCATCGCTGACCCTGGGTGCCCGCCCGGTGGCCGTGCGGCCGTACGGGTCTGGGCCCGGATACAACGCTTTCCCGGCCGTTGACGCATGGACATGGTCGGGCGAGGGCCGCTGCCGGAGAATGCCGCACAGCATCAACACGCCCTTCAGCATGTCCGCCTCTCACCAACGCCTGCAGCAGGTCCGCGCGTCGCGCGAGCCCGAGTTCTTCCGTCCGCGCCTGGGTGCGCTTGTGTTGGCAGGGCTCGGCGCCCTCGGCGTGTTGGGGACGCTCGGGGTCGGGCCCGCCGTGGCACAGACCGCAGCGGCGGCCTCGGCGCCGGCTTCCGCATCCGTGACGGAGCAGCCGCTGGATCGGCTGCCCTACACGCCCAGCCTCGACACCGCGTCGATGGACCGGACCGCCGATCCTTGCGAAGACCTCTACCAGTTCGCCTGCGGCGGCTGGATGGCCAACAATCCGATCCCCTCGGACCAGGCGCGCTGGTCGGTCTACGCCAAGATGGCCAATGAGAATCAGCGCTACCTCTGGGGCATCCTGGACAAGCTGTCCGCCGCGGATCCCGCGCGAACCGCCAACCAGGCCCGCATGGGCGATTACTTCGCGGCCTGCATGGACGAAGACGCGGCCGAACGTCATGGCGTGGCGCCGTTGCGTCCGCTGTTGTCGCGCATCGACGCGCTCAAGCACCGGTCCGAGCTGCCCGCCCTGCTCGCCGCACTGCATCTCGCAACCAACAACGAACGGCTGTTTTTCCACTTCGCATCCGGACAGGATCTGAAGGCGTCGACCCAGGTGATCGCCTTCGCCTACGCCGGCGGCCTGAGCCTGCCGGACCGCGCGTACTACTTCAAGGACGATGAGAAATCCCGTCGGCTGCGTGAGCAGTTCGTGGCCCATGTGGCCCGGGGCTTCGAGCTGCTGGGGGATGCGCCGAACGCCGCCCGCGAGCAGGCCGCCCAGGTGCTGTCACTGGAGACCGCGCTGGCACGTGCCTCGCTGAGCCGGGTGGACAAGCGAGATCCCTACAAGAGCTTCCATCCCACCCGCGCCGCCGGCCTGCAGGCCCTGACGCCGGGCTTTGACTGGTCCGCCTATCAGCGCGCCTTGGGCCTGGCGCCGCTTGCCACCTTCAACGTCACTGACCCCGCCTTCTTCAAAGCGTTCGCGGCCCAGCTCAAGCGGCGCGATCTCGCGCAGATTCGCCATTACCTGCGCTGGCAGCTGCTGAGCAGCCAGGCGCCGACGCTGTCGGCTGACGTGGTGCGGGCCAACTTCGACTTCTTCGGCCAGACGCTGCAGGGCGTGCCCCAGCTCAAGGCGCGCTGGAAGCGCTGCGTGGAGCTGGTGGATGCGCAACTGGGCGAAGCGCTGGGCCAGGAATTCGTCTCGCGCAACTTCAGCCCCGAGCTGAAAGAGAAGACGCTGATGATGACCCGCCAGATCGAGGACGCGATGGCCGCGCGCATCGAGTCGCTGACCTGGATGAGTGGCGCCACCCGCAAGCGGGCGGCCGAGAAGCTCCATGCCATCGTCAACAAGGTGGGCTACCCGGATCGCTGGCGTGACTACAGCGCGCTGTCGGTCACCCGGGACGACCTCGCCGGCAATGTCATGCGCGGCAATGCCTTCGAGCTGCGTCGGCAACTGGCCAAGATCGGCAAGCCGCTGGACCGCGGCGAGTGGGGCATGACGCCGCAGACCGTCAATGCCTATTACGACGCGCAGATGAACGACATCAACTTCCCGGCCGGCGTGCTGCAGCCGCCGCTGTTCGACCCGAAGATGGATGACGCGCCCAACTACGGCAACACAGGCGGCACCATCGGTCACGAGTTGATCCACGGTTTCGATGACGAAGGCCGCCAGTTCGACGCCCAGGGCAATCTGCGCGACTGGTGGACCCAGAAGGATGGCAAGGCCTTCGAACAGCGCGCGGCCTGCGTCGCCAACCAGTACGCCCGCTATGTGGTGGTGGACGACATCCGCATCAACAGCAAGCTGACGCTGGGCGAAGACCTGGCCGATCTCGGCGGCCTGGTGCTGGCCTATGCGGCCTGGAAGGCCCAGGTGGCGGACCTGTCGCCGGTGTCGGTCGACGGTCTCACCCCCGAGCAGCGCTTCTTCGTGGGCTTTGCCCAGTGGGATTGCAGCCAGGCGCGGCCCGAGTACGAACGCGTCAAGGCGTTGACCGATCCGCACTCGCCGGGGCGCTATCGCATCAACGGCGTCGCGGTGAACATGCCGGAGTTCGAAAAGGCCTTCCAGTGCAAGCCGGGCCAAAAGATGGTCAAGCCAGCGGCGGAGCGCTGCAAGGTCTGGTGAAGGCGCGCTCCTGACGCGGCCATCCAGGCCGGCATCACTTGTTCATGCGAGCTGAACAGAGATTTGGGTGGTAATCGGGTGACAGCTGCTGCTGAACGGTGGGCGGGGAGCGGCGACTACAAGGGCTCACGCCTGGTCGATCCCTGCATCGCACGGGCCGTTCAATCGCAGTTCAGGAGTCTCTGCCCATGCCCCACTCAAGCCTCGCCTTTCGCCCCACGTTGGGCGGCGGCGCGCCAGCCCATGTCGACGCCGGTGATTCGGTCGACTACGCGACTGTCCACAAAACGAGTCGTCCCGCTCCGGGTCCGTCCTTGGCCGCGGAGGTCAGCTTCACGGATCGGAGCCTGGTGCCTTACAGCGGCTGTTCGCCGGTCCGTGCCGAGCACTTGCTGCAGGTGCACGAGCAGTATGGCCAGACCCTGAGCCCGGAGCTGGCGTCGTTGGTCGACAGCCCGAACGCCCGAGCGAATGCCACACGGATTCCACTGGGCACCGACGGCGCGCGCGAGGCCTTGGTGTTCCAGCCCTTGGTGCCCAGTTACTCGAACATGTCGAACGGGACGCCTCGCGGGATGGCGACCCTGCTGGCGGGATTTCTGGAACAGAAGGTCGGCGATGTCGTGATGGTGGAGAACACCGCCAAGAAGGGCCGTCCGCAGCAGATGCTGGACCGGGCCTTTGACCTCCGCAAATTCGATCCCAATGCGAAGGCGTCGTGGCAACCCATGATGACGGACGGCGGGTTGCCTGACCTGGTTCAGGTGTCGGTGGACCGGATCGTGGATGGACCTCAGGTCGCCGAGATGCGGCTGCATCGCGTCGCACTGGGCAGCGATGTCCCGACGCTGACGCAGCAGATCAAGACCATTCACGAGGCCAGCCCCGACGGGACCATCGCCATCGGCTGCAACAGCGGTCAGGACGAGTCCGGCGAGGTGGCGGTGCTGCTGCATCAACGCGAGACGGCCGCGGCGCTGCAGGCACAGGGCAGACCGGTCACAGCCCAGGCGTTGGAACGCGCGGGTCTGGAGATGTTGAAGAACGGGCAGGCCCTGCGGGGCTCCGCGTTTGCGCGAGCGCTCAAGCCCGGCGGCAGTCGCGAAGCCGTGCTGATGGCGCATGCGCAGGCCGTCGCCGAGGAATTCGCGGGCGCCCGTGCCTCGGAAACGTCCGCGGCGGCCCTGCCTGTGCGCGCTCTGGCCCAGAAGTTCGGCGGTGTCGGCTTGCGTCCCTCACAACTTGAGTTGGGCGGCACGAAACCGGTGGGCGGTGGGACGCCCGGCACCAGGCCATCGGGTCCACGCCCCATGCTGGCCGCAAAACCCAAGCTGCAGCCGATCGCCACCGCTGCGCTCCCGGCAGCCGGCGCGCCGCCGGGCTCGCGTCCCGGTTCACCGGTGGGGGAGCCGGGCAGCAAGGAGCTGGTCTACGCCGATCTCGATCTGCAACATCACGCCGAAGCGTCAAAACTCGCGACGCGCCGGCCTGTCCGATTGGCAGACTCGGCAGATTCGGCGGATTCGGCCGATTCGGGCGTCGTCTACACCACCGTTCGCAAAGTCGGCGGCGATCTCAACTACACCACCGTCGACTGGGGAAACTCGGGCGAGGCTTCCCGGGGCGCGGTGGCGTCGCGCGCCAAGGGCGCCGCGCAAGTGGACGAGTCCACCGTGGAATACGCCACCATCAGCGGCTCGCGGCCGCCGCTGCCCACGCGCTCGCCGCCGGTGCGCGAGCGCGTGGGCGTTGAAACGCCGCCATTGCCGAGACGCTCGCCGGTGTCGCCCTCCACACCGATGAGTCCGGGCGTTTCATCGCTCTCTGATTCCACCTTCTCCAGCGGACGGTCGTCCCCCCTGAGCGCGAGCGAAGCGGCAGATGCGGCCCCGGCATTGCCGCCGCGACTCCAGCAGATGCATCGTGCCAGTGTGCGGGTCTCGACGAGGTGGGCCGCACGGGCGCTGGAGGCGGCGCCTGGGTTGCCCGAGCGTTCCACTTCGCCCAGCCCCCAATCCGCCCGGCTGCAGGATCTCAGGTCCAAATGGACCGACCGCAACACCGAGCAGGGCCAACAGATGTCCGAATTCGTGGTGAACGCAGCCCGCGGCTTCGTGGCGGAGGCGAACGCGGGCCCCATGAAGTTGTGGAAGTCGAAGGACTCCTATGGCGCGGGCGCCGGTGCCAAGCGGGTGAACGAGGCGGCTGACAAGGCCTCGGCGCTCGGCCAACAGCTGCTCGGCGCCGGCGGGGATTTGGATCCCGAGGTCACTGGCAACGACCAACTGGCCACTCAGCTGCTGAAGTCGATCCTCGAGGACCACTTCTCCCACCTGGGCGAGGCGCAGCAGCAGAAGTGGCTCAAGCGTTCCGAATCGCGAGGGGAGGTGTCCCGTTCGATCGTGAAGCTGCAGGCCAAGATGGCCGATGCACTCCAGGGGGCACAAAGCCATTCCGAGTCTTATGACGAGATGGCAGCCAAGATGCATTCCGCCTGGTTGGCGATGACGACACTGGTCGCGATGAAGGAAGTGGCGGAGATTCACCGCCCATCAAAAGCCTGAAGGCTTTCGACGGATGGACGTGCCCCGGCGCGTCCATGCCCAGAGCACGGGCGGCAGAACCGGCGATTCGAGCCTGGCCCGGGTCTGCCAAAGGCGCCGGGCTCTGCCAGGCTTCACACGCCGACACGCCCGGGGATCGGGCCCGATCCACCCGGGCGTTTCTTCGTCGGCTTCAGCCCTGGATGAGCAGATCTTCCGCCGTCTTGCCGGAAGCGATGGCTTCCTTGAACCAGTTGGGACGCTTGCCCACACCGGTCCAGGTGCGGCCGGCGCCGTCCTGATATTTCGGCGAGCCGGCAGACTTGCGCACCGCCGGGCCGCGTTTGGCGGCACCACCACGGCGACCCGGTTTCGACGCAGCGGCCTTGGCGCCGACACGGCCCCGCACCGGCGCACGGCCAGTGGATCCGAACAGCTCTTCCGGCGTCAGTCCATAGTGTTCAATGGCCTCGCGGATTCGCGCGACCACGCCCGACACTTCGCGGGCCCGCATGGCGTCCGCTTCTTTTTGAAGTTTTTCGATCTGGTTGAGGACTTGTTTCAGAGACTTTGGCATTCGGCCAACTCCGGAATGAGCGACGGGCGTTTGCCTCTGTGTCGCGATGTCTCCCAGCCGAGAATGTAGCTCGTCCTTGAATGCAAGTGGAATGTGCACCCCGCTTGTGCAAGATCAAGCAACGGCCGATTGTTTGACAGCGAGGCCGCCAAACGACTCGAAACGCTTCGAAATGCCTCGGCGCGCAGATTATCAAATTCAGAATGGCGATCCATTCAGGAGTCTGCATGACGCGCGCCCCACCGCCATTGCCCACCCGGTTGTTGACTGCCGCGATGTCGCCGCAACACAAGCTGGCAGAGGACATTCTGCAAACGCGCGCGGCGCTGACCGAGCTCCTGATTCGCACCGCCTCGCCGGCCGCGGCGCCTGAGGTCTGGGCCGATGCGAAGGCGTTGGCTGCGGCGTTTCAGGCGGCCGTGCGACAGGGCGACCTGGGCGCCATCACTTCGGCGGAGTCAGCGTTTCGGTGGCGTGTCCTGCAAATGGGGCACAACGATCTGGCGTTGGACCTGCTGCGCATCGGGCAGGAATGCCTGGCGCGAATCTGCGGCGGCTCGCCGCTGATTCGGGATGCGGCACGCCGCGGCCTCGACATCGAGCGCCTGATGGCGGCGCTGGAGTGTGGCGATTCGGAAACAGCGGTCCAGGCGGCCATGGCTCACATTGAGATGGACCGCCGGGATTTTCTAGCCATGACAGGTGGGCAATAGCGGAAGTGGGCTTTGTCGTTGATTCAATGCTTGATGAACGGCAAGGACCGAGTCGCGGGTCTGGCGCGCGAGGACATGGGCTGCACTTCGGTGGCTAAAGTGGCCAGCCGATCGCTCAATGCCGAATCTTCATGGCCGCCAAGAAAACGCCGATCAACACCCCCACCTATTTGCGTCTTCGGCAACAGATCAGGGAGGACATCGTGGCCGGCCAATGGGCATTGGGCCGGCATCTGACACTGCGCGAACTCGGCCTTCATTACGAAGTGAGCAATGTGCCGGTGCGTGAGGCGCTGTTGCAGTTGCAAGGCGACGGCATGGTCGAGATGAAGATGAATCGCGGGGCGGTCGTCCGCGACATCGATGAAGCGACGTTGAATCGATTTTTCGACATTCGCCAGGCGCTGCAGACCATGTTGGTGCGCAAGGCCTGCGCGCTGCGCACCGACGAGCAACTGGTGCAGGCCGAGGCGCTTCTCGTCGTGTTCGAGGCGGCCTGCCGACGCAGCGGGAGCACCGACTTCTTCGACGCCGAGCGCGGGCTGTACGAGTTCATCGACACCCTGGGCGACAACCCGCATGCGATTGAACTCATGCATCCACGCAACTGCCTGGTGGAAGCCTTCCGTCGCTCGTTCGGCGAGCATTCGCCACGGGATCCGGATCGGTGGGGACGCCGCGCCCGTCGGCTGGTCCGGGCCTTGATCGCGCGCCATCCGGCCCACGCCGCGGCGGCAATGCAAGAGCATGTGCAGGTCGTGCGGGAACACCTGTTGAGACTGATGACCGAGGCGCCACCGTCGCCTTGACGGCAGCCGGCCAGCGGCGTGGCGGGTCTCGGATCGGACGCGCACCTGGTGCCTGCCTCATGCCTGCCCGGGATGCGCGGACAATGCAGCGCATCACCCCTCGATGGCGGCCACCGCCACCCGCTCGGGGGGCGTTCTCCTGAGCCTGCCGCGATGTCCGATCCGATCTTTGTCCCCGCCTCCCTTCATCCGACGCCGGAGCAGCTCGCCATCCAGACCGCGCGGGTGCGCCACCTCCTGGTGGAAGCCAATGCCGGCGCAGCCAAGACGACCACGCTGGCGCTGCGCATCGGCCAGGCGCTGGTGCGCGGCGCGCGCCCGGACATGATCCTGGCGCTCACCTACACCGAACCGGCGGTGCAGGCGCTGATCGACCAACTGCGGCACATCGGTGTCTCGCCGGACCACATCGCCGCGCTGCGCCTGCACACCTTCGAATCTTTCAGCGCCTGGATCCTGCAGCAGATGGAAGGCACGCCGGTGCTGACGCTGCGCACGCAGGAACAGGTGCGGCCTTACGTGCTCAGGGCGATCGACCATGCACTGACCCAACCGCTGGAGCGGCATCCCGAGCTGCTGGCCACCGGGGCTTCGCCGGCCGCGCTGGTGGAAGGCCTGCTGAAATCCTTCGCGGTGCTCAAGGGCCGCATGCTGATCGAGCAACTGCCCGAGGACCAGCCGATGAGTCCGGACGTGGCGGACGAGTTGGGCGTGGACTACCTGACGCTGCGGGTGCGCAATGCCTTCGAGTCGATCCGCCGCAGTCCGCAAGCCGACCATCCCGCCTTCCGCCATGCGGGCGATGCGAGCTACGACCTGGCCTGCGCGGTGCTGGGCGGTTTGCTGTCCTATGAGGATTCGCCGCTGCAGCTCGGCTTGGCCTTGATCGTGGTGGACGAGATGCACGACACCAACCGGGTGATGTTCACGCTGCTTCAGGCGCTGCTCACGCACAACCGACGCGCGGCCTTTGTCGGCGTGGGTGATCGGGACCAGGTGATCCATTCGCAGGCCGGTGCCGAGGCCGGCTTCATGCGGGAGCATTTCGTGCGCGAGATCGGCCAGCCGGAGCGACTGCCGCTGACCGCCAGCCACCGGTTCGGCCCGTCGCTGGCGCGTGCTGCGGGTGGGCTCGCGCGCAAGCCCTATGCCGCCTTCGGCCATCAGGACACCGAGATCCAGGCGCTGCATGCCGAATCGCCGGCGGTGATGGCGACCCTGGTGGCGCGTCTGGCGCAATCGCACATGGCGCAGCACGAGCTGCATTCGCTGCGCATCCTGCTGCGCCGGCCGGCGCAGTCGGTCCTGCTGGAGCGATCGCTGCTGGCCTTGGGCGTGGACTACGTCAGCGACGGCTTCCAGTCCTTCCTGCGCCGGCGGGAGATCCTGCTGGTGCGCGGCATGCAGGCCTATTGCAGCGGCGACTATTCGGGATTCGAGGATCCCGCACTGCGCGCCGACACCTTGGCGGCCATGCTGCTGTTTGCCGGGGCCTGGATCGAGAGCGATGAACTCCGCCAGGTCGATGCCGTGACGGCGCAGCGCCAGGCCATCCAGGAGGCGGTGGCGCATCCTGATGGCATGCGCATCTTCATCGACGGCCAGATCCTGCGCAACGGCGATCCCACCGCCTTGGAACTGCTCGGCGCTGCTATGGCGGTGCTGGCCCACGGCGACCTGCAGACCTTTGGCGATGCGTTCCTGCGGGCGTTGCAGCCGCGTCGGCTGGCCGGTCTGGTGCTGGTGCGTCAAGATGACATCGCCGAGGTCCGCGATAACCTGGAGGCCCTGGTGCAGATGGCCCTGCTGGAAGCGGACCGCGACCTGCCCGATGTGTTCCGACTGCTGCATGAGCTGGACGGACGCCGATCGCGGATGCGGGCCAATCGGCGCGTGAGCTTGTCCAGCATCGAGGCGTCCAAGGGACTGGAGTTCGACCACGTCGTGATTCCGTATTTGTCGCGTGGCGAGTTCGCCGGTGAGGTGGGCGCCACCGAGAACCGCAACCTGCTGTATGTCGCGATGACCCGCGCACGGCATCGGCTGACCTTGGGCTTCGACCCGGCGCGGCCGTCCAAGTTCCTCGTGGAGGCCGGACTGGTGGCGGGCTGATCCGTCGCCGGTGCGATCGTTACCGCCGGAAACGTCCGGGCGTTGCTGATGTGTCAACTTCATTTCCAGCTGGCCCGTTGAGACGGAGGTGGCGACGTGGAACGACGTCGCCCAAGGTGCTTGCAGAAGGGGAGACCAGGATGTCCAAGGCCGTCGTGCTGCTGTGGGTCGCGTTGGCGGCCAGTCCGGCGTGGGCCGGCGAGGTCTGGAAATGCCGGATCGGCGACAAGATCCGCTATTCGGACCAGCCGTGCGCCACCCAAGGTGAACCGCTGACGGCGCGGGCGCTGCAGGGCAATGTGGTGGACACCTCGGGCGACAACGCCCGGCGCCCGGGACCGAGCGAGCCGGCGCCGATCGGCAGTTCGGAGCCGCCCCGACCGCCCGCCAACGTGTGCCCGTCCGACCGCGACCTCACGTCGATGGAGACCCGGGCCAATTCCAACAGCCTCAGCCCGGAGGCCAAGACCTTCATGCAGGACGAAATCCGTCGTGCCCGGCAATGCCGAAAGGGTCAGGGCAACTACAGCGCGGCGGATTGGGAGATCAGCCGTCAGGCACAGGACGCGCAAAGCAGCCTCAGCGGCGGTGCAGATGCCCGTCGACGTGCCGAATCGATGCACAGCGCCGCGGATGCGAGCGAAGGCGACCGCATTGCCCGCCAGCGGGAGCAGGAACAGGCCCAGCGAGAAGCACAACGCCGGCTGGAACAGCGTCTGCAAAACCAGCAGCCCCCGCAGCCCCCGCAGAACCCGCAGAACCCGCAAAACCCGCAAAACCCGCTCAACCCCCAGAAGCCGCCCCGTCCGGTCAGCGCCGTGCAGTAATCCGAGGCGGTCCGTGGTGCCGGCCTCGCCCTTCGCGCCGCCCCGTCTTGGGGCAATGGCCGCGCTGCGAACGATCGCCAACAGAGGCACGGGGTCTTTGATTTAAATCCACCTGTCGATGCTGCAACGCAGCATAGAGTGCGCTCACGTCAACCTATGCGTGAGGTCCGTATGACGTCGATTGCGATGAATGTCTTCCTCGACTCCTCGCCTGGCGAGTTGGTCGACCTGCCGCATGCCGGCTCCGGCCTGGAACATCCGTTGGTGTTCAACAGCGCGGCCCAGGAGATCCACCGCCTGGCCGCAGAAGGCCGGGCCGTGGTGGTTCAGCAGCGGCTGGATCGCGTGGGCGAGGATCCGTTGATCTGCGACCTGAGGTTCCGTCGACTCGCCTGAAGGGCCGTGGCCCGCCGCCGCGCTGCGCTGAGCCGCGCGGCCCCGCCGTGCATGGTCGCGTCCTCCAACGGGCGTGACGGCGGCCTGACGGGTGAGACCGAACGACAGCGCGACCGAACGAGATCGAACCAGATCGAACGCTGGCTCAATGCCCGCTTGAGCCACACGGCTTCTTGGTTCGGCCTGTGGATAAGCCTGTGTACAGCCAGTGATTTGGCGGTGGATGGGTCGCCCATTTCTGTGGGTGATTGGGTGGATGGCTTGTGAAAAAGCTGTGGGCGAGTTGTGTGTATCTCGTGGTTTGCCGGTGGATGACCAGTGGATGGCCAGTGGATCGACGGTGGATGACCCGGGGTCTTCTGTGGATGAGTGGCCGTGCTTGGCCCCGTCCCAGGGGGCAGGTCCCGGATGAGGCGCCCAGCGGCTCAAGGCACGCCCAGGAACAGGTAGACGGTGCTGTCCTTGGCGCTGGCCCGGCCATAGGCGAGATAAAGCGGTCCGATGGGCGTGTCCACCGCCAGGAAGGCGGCATTGCTGCGCAGGGTCCGTCCGTCGGACAGCAGTCCACGTGAGTCGCTCACCCGACCGACTTCGATCGAGCCGCCCAGGTGGATGCCGTCCAGCAATCCCGGCGAGGCGATCCGGTAGCTGTACACCAGCCGTGCCATGCGCATTTCCGTGCCGAGAAACTGTCCGGTGCGGTAGCCCGACAGCCGCAGGAATCCCCCCAACTGCGCCAGTTCGTAGCCCGGCACCTCCGTGCCGCCGATGCCGTGGCTGGCGAAATAGGCCGCGCGCAGCGAGTGCGCCTGCCAGGACCGTGCGGCTCTCAGCGAGACGTCGAGCTTGCTGTAGGCGTCCTGCGCGCCCAGGGACGGCAGGCTTCGGTACAGCCGGAAATCGGCCGCATAGCCCTGCCGCGGGAACTTCAGGCTGTCCAGGGTGTCCGCCTGCACTCGGGCTTCGACACCGCCGGTGTTCGTGGTGGGAATCAAGTCCCGGCCGGCCACGGGGCCGGTGTCGTTGCCCAGCCGGGTCTTGCCGCGTCGCAGCCCCACACGCAGCTCGCCTGCATCCGAAACCACCCCGCCCAGCTCCAGCCGCAGATCGCCGGACTCCTTGCGAAACCGCGCCACCCGTTCCCGGTCGTTGTAGAGGTCGAACGGCTCTGCCGACGCCTGGGCACTGGCGGACACGAACAGCCGTTGGCTGGTCAGGAGGGGCTGGTACCACTCGGTTCGCACCCGGTCGGAGTGGCCGACCTGCAGGTCGTTGCGCCATTCCGCTCCCCAGGCATTCAGCCAGGTCGCCCGGTGGTCCAGCCGCAGATCAAAGTTGGCGCTGCCCTGGAAGTCCGACGAGAGGCCCAGGCCAAAGCGCAGGTACTGCGGCCCCCAGCTCTTCTCGTTCATGATGACGGTGAGCACCCGACGGCCGTCCGGCACCTCTGCGAAGGCATAGCCCACGCGTTCGAAATCGCCGCGGGCATACAGCCGCTTGATGCTGTCGTCGGCCGTGGCCGCATCGAAGACATCGCCATCGCGAAGGCCCAGGCTGTCACGCACGCTGCGTTCACTGACGCGACTCAGGCCGTCGATCTCGATGGCATCGATCCGACCCGCCAGCGCGGTGCCCTGCACGCGGCGCTGTTCGTAGGCAGCGTAGCGCGGCGCGTCCACCGCCAGCGCCGCCAGCCGGCGCGCTTGTGCCAGGGTTGCGATCTCGCCGGCGGCTTCGGCCTCCATCAGCCGATCGAAATCGGTCACGCTGATGTCGCCGACGTCGGGCGAGATCAGCACATCGGTCTCGCGAAGCTCGCTGAGCGATTGCGCCACATTGCGGGCCGTCAGGATCCGCACCATCTGATCCGAGACCGACAGCAAGGAGGTGAGCGCCTCGCGGGTATGGAGCGGGGCGCCGATGTTCACCGCGATCACCACATCCGCGCCCATGGCGCGCGCCACGTCGACCGGCAGGTTGCGGCTCACCCCGCCGTCCACCAGCAGCCGACCGTCCAGATCCACCGGATTCACCAGCGCGGGCAGCGCCATGCTGGCGCGCACCGCCAGGCTCAAGCTGCCGTGGTCCAGCACCACCATCTCGGCGGTGCTCAGGTCGGTGGCGATGGCGCGAAACGGCAGCGGCAGGTCATCAAACGCGTCGACGCGCTGGCGCGAGGTGAAGCGGCGCAGCACCGCCTCCAGCGACACACCAGCCACCGCGCCCTTGGGCAGAGCCAGTTGATGACGAGGATTGATGCCCAGCTCGGGGCCGATGAAATTGCTGGCCTCATCGCCTTTGAGCCGCATGGGGAGATGGCGGCGGTCCACGTCGTGCAGCAGCACCGCCGTGTTCAGGGGCCGAAGCTCCGCCTCGATGTCCGCCAGCGGCATGCCACTGGCATAGGCGGCGCCCGCAATTGACCCGGCGCTGGTGCCCACCACCAGGTCCACCGGCACCCGAAGTCGCTGCAGGGTCTTGAGCACGCCCAGATGCGCCCCGCCCTTGGCGCCGCCGCCGGACAGCACCAGCGCCACACGCGGCCGCTGGCCATCGGCCCGCTGGGCGATGGGGGCGATGTCTTCATCGTCGGCATGGGCCGCACCGGCCAGTGCCGCCCCCAACCACAGGCTCAGGAACCGGTGCGTCCACCGATTCGGCGGCGGCGGCGTCCTGCCTGGGCACCGCTCAGGGGGGACCATCGATCGGCTGCGGATGCGCCGACGGCCGCTGCGAATGAAGGCCTTACAGACGGCCCAGCCATGTTGGATCGGCGACAGGATCGACCTCATGCGGTCACCGAGGCGTCCTCGTCGGCCTTCAGCTGGCGGACGAGGTCTGCGTAGGCGGCCATCGCCTGCTCACGTGTCTGACCCTGCCGGGCTCGCCAGGCGTCGTACTTGGCGCGTCCCACGACGTCCAGCGGGCCTGGACGGTCGTTCCCGGCATCTCCCTGGCTGGCCTGCTTGTAGAGCGCATAAAGCTCGAGCAGGGTGCGCTCGTCCGGTGTCTTGTGCAGGGTGTGAGACAGCGCGGCCGCGGCCTCGAAGGCCTGTTCCAGCGGCGACGGGCCGTCGGGCACGGGTTCCCCGCCAAAGTGCCGGTCCTCTTCGGCGGGCTCGTCGGGGAACCAGCGTGCTTCCAGCAGCCGGCCGCGGGACAGGCTCAACGACATCACGCCGCGTGAGGTCCAGGCGTCGTCCACCAGCGCGGCGGGAACCACCACCACACCGGTGTTGTGCACCGGCGTTCCCAAGGCAGTGAACCGCAGTCCCCGGCCTGCGTTGGATTGCCAGCGGCCCAGGCCCTTCGGTCCGCGGTAGATGCCGGTGCTCCGATTGCATCCCGGCTGGTACCAGGCAAAGTCAGGCACGCCGCGGTCGTAGAGGGCTGGCCAGTCGCCGCGCATCAGGTCCTCGCAGGCGGCGGTGACCAGTGACCGGATGTCTTCCGGCGTCATTCGGGGGTCGTCGTTTCGGACGCCCAGACCCAGGTCGCTGCTGCCGAAGAACTCGAGGATCCGCTGCGCCACCAGCTCTTTGTCGTTGTCCACGCAGATCAAGTGGTAGCTGTTCTCCAGGATCACCATGCGCGCCTGACCGGCGCGTTCGCCACGGGCCATGTGTTCGATCAGGTAGTGCGCCGAGCGCAGGCTGGTCAGTTCATCGTGTCGGGCATGGATGACCAGGGTGGGACAGGCGATGCGGGGGAGTCCCTGCATGACCCAGTGACGCAGGCGGTCGACCTCGCGGATGCAGGCCAGCGGCACCCAGCTGTAGGCGAAGGCATCGCCGCGTTCGAACTTGGCCCGCACGATCGCTCTCAACTGGTCGTTCTTGATGCCGTAGGGCTCTTCTTCGTCCACGCGCATGCGTTCGGCCACACCGGGCAGGTAATACAGCAGATGCCGCAGGTCGCGGTACCAGGGCGTGGACCAGCCATCGATGAACACTGGCGGCGCCAGAGCGACCAGCCGTCCTTTGCGGTGCTGCTCCCGCTTGCAGGTTTCGATGGCCAGCAGGGAGCCCATGCACATCCCCATCACATGCAGCACCTCATGCTGATCGATGATCTCCCGGTACTTGGCTCGGACCGCATCGAGCCAGTCCTCGGCGCGTACGCCGATCAGGTCCTGCGGCTGGCCGCCATGGCCTGGCAAGGTAATGGAGTAGGTGACGAAGCCGGCGTTCTTCAGTCGCTTGTGCAGCGAGCCGAGGTCATATTGCGTCCCTCCCAGGCCGTGGATCAGGAAGACGGCCGGCTCAGCCATGGATCGGCTCCTGGCGCACGGGCGACAGCAGGGCCACCACCTGTTCGATCTCGCCGTCCCCGCCGCGCACGCTGGCCAGACGCTCGCGCACGCGCAAGGTGCTGCCGGCGGGGCCCCTCACCTGATAGCTCTGCTCGCTGGACGCGCGGCGTCCCTCGCTGACCTCCTGCCAGGTGGCCTGCACCAGCGCGCGGTCTGCGGGATCGATCAGGTCCAGCCAGGCCTGCACCGAGGTCACGCCATCAATGGCCGATCCCAGCACGGCGCGGGCGGCTTCGCCCCAGGTGGCCTGGCCGGTGCGTGCGTCGTACTCCACGCTGGCCACCGCGACGGCCTGCAGGGTGCGTTCATACCTCAGCCGCCATTCCTGCGCCTGTCGGGCGGCCACCCGGCCCGCCTCGGCCAGTGCGTGGCTGACCAGCAGCACCATGGCCCAGGCCAGCACAAAGCCCTGAACCTCCACCACCGCTTCGCCGGGAAAGCTCTCATGCAGCGCAAAGGGGCCGCCACCGTGGGCGGTTCGCTCGATGATCAGCAATGCGCCCAGCAGGGCAGCCAGCGCGCCGCCGCGCGGGCCCCAGAACAACGCCGTGAGCAGCAGGAAAGGCATGGGCACATAGGCCAGCGTGGACGCGGCGGTCCCCCAGCGTTGCGCCGGCTGGTTGGCAAACACCAGCAGCACCGTGCTGCCGAAGATCAGGAAGGTGGCCGCGCCGGCGAGAAAGGGCGGCATGCGCAGTCCACCGGAACGTCGCACCCGAAACCCCCGGAATGCGGTGACCAACGGCACGACCAGCAGCAGCCCGACCGCCGTCGACAAGGCCCAGGTGCGCCATTCCCAACTCAGTTGCGCATCGGGCCGCTGCCAGCTCCAGATTCCGGTGGCCAGGCTGGCGCCCACGACGGCGGTCACCCCCACGCCGGTCAGCAACAGGGCGACACCGTGAGGCGATAAAGGGTCAGGTCGTGACAGCCGCGCCACCCAGACCCCCAGCACCACGCTGAAGGTCTCCGCCACGGCCAGTGCCGCAGCCCCCGCGAGCGGCAGCTCATGCGCGGTCAGGCCCCAGAGCCATGCCGCCAGGACGGCGCCGATCAGCCAGGCGGGCCACTGCCACCGAGCGCTGACCAGCAGCGCAGCGAAGGTGATGCCGCTGCTCAACCAGACGGGGGTGGTCTGCGTCTGGACATGCACCATCGACAACGAAAGCATCGCCGCCGACAGCCACAGCGCGGCCAATCCGATGGCTCTCCAGACCTGTGACATCAAGTGGCTCTCCCGGTCGGTCTTCGGTACGCCCCAGGATAGCCGCGTGACAACGCCGAGGGCAACAGGACCCCGCCGCATGCGGATTGGGGCCGATGGCGCTGCAGCGGCAATGAACATGCCCTCGCGTCGGGTGCCGATGCGACGTCGTGTCCCATTCAGAAGCGGCAAGGCAAGCGCACTGAGGCACGAGGCGTGCGCGACGCACGGACGGTGATGCCGTCATCCCACGTCAGCCGGGCAGCAGCGCTTCGGTGGGCCCGAAGAACTCGTAGCGCAGTTGCGCCACCGGCACACCGAGCGCCAACCCGTGGGCATAGATGGCCTGCATGAATGGCTTGGGACCCAGCAGATAGAGGTCGACATCGCGGTCGTCGGGCATGTGGCGGGCCAGGAGGTCGCGGTCGATGTGGCCCACGGCGTGGGGACGATCACCGACGCGGGGCGAGTCATAGAGGTACACCGCCTCGACATTGCGATGGGCCTGCGCCAGTTGGTCCACCCGCTCGCGGAAGGCGTGGACGCCGCCATGTCGAGCCGCGTGGATGAAGCGAATGGGCCGGCCGCTGGCCGCCGTCTTCTCCAGCATGGCCATCGCGGGCGTGATGCCGACGCCGCCGGTCACCAGCAGCAGGGGCCGCCGGGCCTGATCGTCCAGCGTGAACTCGCCCGCAGGCGGCTGGACCTGCAGGAACGCGCCGACCTCCACCTGATCATGCAGCCAGTTGGACGCCGTGCCGCCGGGCTCCCGCTTGACGCTGATGCGGTACCAGGGCTGATCCGGCGCATCGGACAGCGAATACTGACGACGCAGGGGCTGCCCGGCGATGTTCAGGACGAGGGTCAGGTACTGCCCGGCCAGGAACGGCGCCAACGGCTCGCCGTCGTCAGCCACCAGGTAGAAGGACGTGATGATGTCGCTTTCGGGCACCTTGCGGGCCACACGCAAGCGGCGCTCGCCGCGCCAGCCGCCGGCTTGCGCAGCCGTCTGGACATAGACCGCTTCTTCGGCGTCGATGAGCAACTGCGCCAGACTCCCGTAGGCCTCGGCCCATGCGGCAATGATGGCGTCGGTGGCGACCTCACCCAGCACGTGGCGAATCGCGCGCAGCAGGCAGTCTCCGACGATGGGGTAGTGATCGGGCTGCACCCCCAGGGACACATGCTTTTGCACGATGCGTGGCAATGCCGGGGCCAGTGCCTCCAGCCGGTCGATGTGGCTGGCGTAGGCCAGCACCGCTCCGGCCAGCGCCCGAGCCTGCGTACCGTGGACCTGATGCGCCTCATTGAAGAAAGCCTTCAGCTCGGGGTGCTCGTCCAGCATCGTCCGGTAGAAGTGTTGGGTGATCTCCTCGCCGCGTGCCTTCAGCAGCGGAACGGTGGCCTGGATCAGGGAGATGGTTTCGGGCGAGAACATGCAAGCGCTCCTGGGTGATTGACACCCCTTGCATAGCCAAGAACCGTGCCAAATACCTTCTGGCCCTAAGCCCTTGCTGTACAACAAGTTTTTAGAGAGAAGGTCAAATCGACCTGTGCGAAACCCAGGTCGTAAAGACAACACATGGTCACTTTGACAACGGAAGCGCCCTACGGCGAGTGGCTCTCGGCGGTGCGCAGCCTGGTGGCCTGCGACGCGGTGGCCCTGTTGCGCCTGCTGCCCGAACCTGCCGGCGAAGCGGTGCTGCAGCCGGTGGCCGTCGACGGGCTGGCCGAGGAGGCGCTGGGACGGCGGTTTTCCGCCGCCGCGCACCCGCGTCTGGCGCGCCTGTTGGCCAGTGGTCCGTGTGGCCTGAGATTCTCCGCAGATGCCGGGCTGCCCGATCCTTACGACGGCCTGCTTGATGGTCAGCAGGAACTGAAGGCGGTGCACGATTGCATGGGCGTGCCGCTGAGATGCGAGGGACAGCTGTGGGGATTGGTGACCCTGGACGCGTTGGATCCGCATGCGTTCGACGCCATCGAGCCGGCGCGCCGGCAGGCCATCGCCCGCCTGCTGGAAGCGGGCATTGCTGCCCAGCACACCATCCAGGCCTTGGCTGATCATGCGGCGCAGGCGCAAGCCGTCGCGCAGGCGCAATGGCAGTCGGGGCGGCCACGGGAGCTGCTGGGCAAAAGCGCGGCGATGATGCAGCTCAAGCGCGAGATCGACACGGTGGCGGGCTCGGACCTGACGGTGCTCATCCTCGGCGAGACCGGCGTGGGCAAGGAGCTGGTCGCACAACGTCTTCATGCCCGCTCAGCGCGCCAGGCGCGGCCCTTGGTGCAAATCAACTGCGCGGCGCTGCCGGAAACGCTGGCCGACAGCGAGCTGTTCGGCCACAAGCGCGGCGCCTTCACCGGCGCGGTGGCCGATCGCGTCGGCAAGTTCGAACTGGCCGACGGCGGCACCCTGTTCCTGGATGAGGTCGGTGAGCTGCCGCTGTCGGTGCAGGCCAAGTTGCTGCGGGTGCTGCAGAGCGGCGAACTGCAGCGCCCCGGCAGTGATCGGTTGCAGCGGGTGGATGTGCGCGTGCTGGCCGCGACCAACCGCGACCTGGGCCAGGAAGTCGCGCGCGGGCGTTTCCGCGCCGACCTCTATCACCGGCTGTCGGTCTTTCCGCTGCAGGTGCCGGCGTTGCGGGAGCGCGGTCGCGATGTCTTGACGCTGGCCGGTGGCTTTCTGGAGGAGAACCAACACCGGCTGGGCGCGCGCAATCTTCGACTGGAACCGGCCGCATCGGCGGCGCTGCTGACTCAGCGATGGCCGGGCAATGTCCGTGAACTGGAGCACCTCATCAGCCGCGCGGCGTTGCGCGCCTGGTCAGAGCCTTCTCGCGGCGGGCGCTGGACGGCGATCGAACTGAGGCATCTCGGGCTGGAGGCTCGGGAAGCGACTGGGGTCGGGGCGCTCGCTGCGCCTGTGAGCAGCGCTGCGCTGCCGGCTCTGACGCCAGGCCAGGGGCTGCGCGAGGCCACCGAGGCCTTTCAGCGGCAATGGATCGAGGCGGCGATGAGCCGCCATGGCGGCAGTCTGGCCGCCGCGGCGCGCGACGCGGGCATGGACCGCAGCAATCTGCTGCGGTTGGCCAAGCGGCTGGGTGTGAGGCCTGCGGCGGTGGATTGAACGCGACGTCCGGCGGCGGCTCGCCATCTTCCTGACGTCCGGTCGCCATCCGTCCGCCACCCGCCCGTTGATCCTTGCTGCGCCCGCAGCGCCGAGCGCGAGGCATCGTTCACCGATCCGGCGATCCGGCGATCCAATGAAAAAGGGCCTCGCATGTCGCGAGGCCCTTGGCTCAGTCACACCGCAGTGACTGCAGCGACCTGAGGGTCACTTCAGCGTGTAGCTCTGCTGCGCGGTGTCATACGCCCCGTTGCGCGCCGGATCCCAGTAGGTGAAGTTGTAGCGCACGACGTCGCCCTTCTTCAGGCCGGACACCGTGTAGGCGTTGCCGCTGCCTTCCTTGAGCATGCGCACGTTCAACTGGCCACCGCCGTTGACCGTGTAATGCACATCGGCCCAGCTGCCGGTGGCTTGCGTGAACTTCACCGTCGTGGCCGTCGGTTGGGTGATGCCGTCCGGCGTGGTGGCCGGGGGCGGGTCCTGCGGCGTCGTCGTGCCGGATTCCCACACCACATCATCGATCGCGAACTGGAAGGTCTGCGTCGGCAGCTGGTTGTTGTCGCCCGAGAACATGAAGATGTCCGCGATCGACTGCAGCGCCACCTTCGGTCCGATCAGCGTCGACACCGGCACCGTGGCCGTGGCCCAGTCGCCATTGCGGACCAGGCCGAAGGCCGTCGTGTTCGCCGGGAAGTTCACCCAGTTCTGGTTGGTGTAGCTGTCGCCGATGCCGATGTTGAACGACACGTTCGCCGGGATCTTGATCTTGAACTTCAGATTACCATTGCGGTAGTTGGTCAGGTCACGCAGCTGACGCGACTGGATGCCGCCGCCGAACCACTGTCCCGGCGTGTTGTAGCTCCACGCGATGACGTTGCTGCCCTCGGCCGGCGCGGTGTTGCCCGCACCGGTCGATGCGCCGTTCCACAGGAAGATGTCGGACGTGCTGCCCGCCACCAGCTTGTTGCTGATCGAGGTGTTGTCGGTGAACACGCCGAACTTGCCACCGGCTTCCGGCAGGGTCTGGTTGCCCAGCTTCACTTCGCCCTTGCCGTCGAGTTCATACACGCGGACGTAGTCCACGTACATCGTGCTCGGCAGCGGTGCGGTGACCTGGGAGGGATTCGCGGCGTCGGTGAAGTTGCCGCCGACCGCCAGGTTCAGCAGGAAGTAGAACGGCGCCCGCAGGGCGTCCGTGTTCACCGGCAGCGGCTGGTTGTACATGTCGTGCTCGCCGTCGGTGTCGACGACGGTGAACCGCATCTGGCTTTCCGTCCAATAGAAGCGGTACTTCACGAAGCGGTTGGCCAGCGAGTTGGCCGGGCGGTACCAGTTCTTGGTCTGCCACGCCGTGGAGGCGGCGCACGATTCATTGCCCGGCACGCAGGCGGCCTGGGCCCAGGTGATCACGTTGGCGCCGACGTAGTAATCCGGCCCCGGTGCGCCCGCAGCGGACCAGGCCGCCGACTTGTGGCCCAACTCGGCGATGTCGATCTCGCCCTTGCGCGGCCAGACCTGCGGGCTGGTGCCCAGCATCCAGGCGGCCGGCCACAGACCGGTCTGCAGATGCGGCGTCGCCATACGGATTTCAATCATTCCGTACTTCACCTGCACCTTGTTGAGGGTGTCGATCTTGCCGGAGGTGAACTGGTTGCTGCCGATGGTCTGCCGCGCCGCGCGGATCGCCAGCGCCCGGGTGCCCCCTTCAAAGGGCACATCGGCGATGGAGAGATTGTTCGGGCTGTAGTACTGGAGCTCGGCATTGCCGTAGCCGCAGAGGTTGATCTGGCAGCCGTTGCCGTCGAAGGTGTTCCAGAGCGAGGTGTTCAACGAGGCGCCGTTGAACTCTTCCGACCACAGCAGGCGGCCGATCGTCGGATTGGTGACGCTGGCGTTGGACTGCGCGGCGGCAGTGACCAACAAGCCCAGCGCGGTAGCGCGCAGGAGGCCCTGCGCATCGAAGCGGTTCTGCAATCCCATTCAAGTCTCCAAGAGGTTTCGATGGTGTGCTGCAGGGCACCGATGGGCGCGGGCCGGCCAGCGCTCTGGTGGCGCTCGTCCGGGTCCGTGACTTGTCTCCTGCGACCACCATCCTAGGCAAGAAAGCCGGATTCTGAAAGCGCTTTCAGCATTTGGGGGTTTTGGATTGCAACGGCTTGCAAGCGTTCTCACCGATCACCCGGGTGAGCCCGACTCCTGCAACAGTTCGTTGTGCAACCGCGCGTGACACGCCCTCACCCGTCCGCGCCGCAGTACCTCGGACGGAGATCCACCGGGGGCAACCGGACCGAGTCAGGGTGTGGCTGGGGCGTCAGCTTCCGCCGCCGACGGCGAGCACGTCGGCCATGGTGCGGGTCAACTGCTCGAAGTAGGGGTTGAAGGTCAGCCTGGCGTGGACCTTGCCTGGTTCGGCATAGCCCCAATCCGAATACCAGACCTCGGCGCCTTCCAGGCAGGCCGCGATGGCCTGCTCATCCCGACTGTTGCGGCACAGCTTGAGGGCGCCGTGCTGACCGTAGAGCGGGTTGTCCGGCGAGAAGAGGATGCCCATGTGGGAGAACTGGCTGATGCGCCAGGCGGGCAAGGCATCCGGCAAAGCGGTGAGGCGCGAGGCTGGCCCTCCCTGCGGCGGATGGCTCCCGTACCACACGAGGCGGCTGGCCGGATGAGTGAACTGACGGTGAAACGCGTCGGCGGCATGAGCCACGTCCACCACCGAGTCCCCTTCGGCCAGCACCATCAGCACCGGCTGGTGAAAGGCGCCCGATGCCAGATGCGCCTGTGCCAGGAGGCTGCTGCGATGGAACTGGGCAAAGCCGTTGGTGGGCACCATGCCATAGCGAACCGGCAAGGCCTGCGCAGCGGGCTCGGGATCGATCAGCCAGGGCCTGACGTGCCGCAGCACCGGCGCCAGCCAGCCCAGCGGAACGGACGACCGGAACGCCGGCGAGAACAGCAGCAGCCCCGCCACATCCTGGCGACGATAGGCGTGATCCAGCACCAGGTTGGCGCCGGTGGAGAAACCACCGAGATAGAGCGTGCCTGCATCCCGGCGCAGCAGGTCCGCCTGCTCGTCCACTACGTCGCGCCATTGTTCGAGCGTCACGTCCAGCATGTCGCCGGCTTGGGTGCCATGCCCTGGCAATAGCACCGTCCGGGCGACAAAGCCCTGTCGTGCCAGCGCGGGCCCGAGGTCGTGGAACGACCACGGCGAATCGCCCAGCCCATGCACCAGCAGCACGCCACCACGGATCGCACCGGCCGGCCGCCACTCCTGCGGCGCGTTGAGGGCCGCTTCGGCCGGGTCCGCCCGGCCCACCTCGGCACGGCGGCGGGTCAGCCAGGCCAGGGTCTGCTGCTGGTAGTCCTCGAAGCGCTGATAGTTGGCCGGTGGGGGCACCTTGCCGGGCGAAGAACAGCCGCTTGCGAGGAGACCCATCACCAGCAGACAGGCAATAAGGAGGAGGGACTTCATGCGAACCTTTGGGCGTGGGCGGCAGGGGGCCGTTGTGAGGCGGCCGCCTCCGATTTTGACGTCAGCGCCTCGCCCATTTCGACGCCGACCCACAAGCCCCGGGGCAGCGCGCGGGCGTTGATCCGCCAACCATGCGCACTCGCGATGGCGCCGCAGATCGAAAGGCCCAGCCCGGCACCCTCGTCGCGGCGCCCCGGGCCGCGCCAGAAGCGCTCGAAGATGCGCGACAGGTGCTGCGGCGCCACGCCGGGTCCCTGGTCTTGGACGCCGAATCCGTCGACCGCTGCCCGCAGGGTCACCACATCGCCAGGCGAGCTGTGCTGAATCGCGTTCTCCAGAAGGTTCTTGAGCAGCGTGAACAGCGCACCGCGATCGGCGTTCCAGGTCTGCAGCGCCGGGTCCACCTGCAGCTGCAGGATGACCGAACGCCGGTCCGCCACGCGGGCCATCACATCGCAGACCTCCTCGAGGATCGGATGGGGATCGATCCGGTCGCGCTGGTAGTTCAGCGGCTCGCTGGTTTCCGCCAGCAGCAGCAGTTGCTGTACCTGCCGCGCCATGCGGTCGATGTCGGCCAGCACCCGAGCACGGCCCTCGGGACGGTGGCCCAGCTCAACCTGGGCCCGCACCAGTGCCAACGGCGTCTTGAGCTCATGGGCGGCATTGGCCAGGAACTGCTGCTGTGCTTCAAAGCCGTGCTGCAGACGATCAAGGGCCTGGTTGAAGGCCTCCACCAACGGTTGGATTTCAGCCGGTTGCGCCGTCGCATCCAGACGCTCGCCCAAGGCGCTGGGTGAGATGCGCTGCGCCGCCTGCGAGGCCGCATGCAGGGGCGCCAGGCTGCGTCGCAACAGCCACTGAAAGGACAGGAGAAACACGGCGAGGAAGACCGCCGACATCGCCAGCACCCCGCGTCGCATGCCCGGCGCGCCGAAGGCGTCGCGCATCAGGCCGACAAGGCGGTCGCTGGCGGCGACCTGCACCGTCCACCGTCGCCCACCCTGCTCGGTGACGCGGGTGGTGAGGTACATGGCCGCGCCGTTGTGAAGGAAATCGCCCGAGGCGGCGGGCGCAGCACGGCCGGGCGGGCCTTTCACCAGCAGGTGCGGCTCGCCGTTGGTGTAGTGGATACGGCCCTGGTCGTCGGCCACCCGTACCGGGATCTCGGCGGCCAGGCTCGACAGGATCCAGGGCTTGATGACCTGGGGATCGAAGCCCGTCAGCCTGCCCTGCGCATCGACGAGCATGTGAGACGACAAGGCATCGGCAAGCTCATCGGTCTTCTTGGCCAGCAGGTCTCGCCGGTAGAGGTCGCCGACCACCGCGACCACCAGCACCACGATCAGCGCACTCGCGCCCATGCCCAGCAGGAAGAAGAGACGCAGCCGGCCTTGCAGGCTAAGACGATGGATGTTCACGGAGGGCAAAGCCATAGTTGCGGATGTTCTCGATCGACTGCCTGGAGCCGATGGCCAGCAGCTTGCGACGGATGCGGTGCAGCGCCACATCCAGGGCATTGGGCGTGACGGCCTCGCCCAGCCCCCAGGCCGCCAGCTCCAACGTCGCGCGGCGCACCGGCTGGCCCGCTGCGCGGAGCAGGGAGATCACGATCTGCAGTTCGGTCGGCGCCAGGGACACCGATTCCGTGGCGCAGTGCAGCCTCCCCGAATCCAGCTCCAGCCGCAGGTCGGCATGCCGGGCCGTGCGCTCGAGCAGCGTGGCCGGGCGGCGCATGAGGGCCCGCACCCGAGCGACCAGTTCTTCCATCGAGAAGGGTTTGGTGAGGTAGTCGTCAGCGCCCGAGTCCAGTCCGGCGACACGGTCGTGCAGCGCGTCGCGGGCGGTCAGCATCAGGCAGGGCGTGGTCTTGCCGTCGGCGCGCAGCCGGCGCACGAGCTCAAGTCCGTCGCCGTCGGGCAGTCCCCGGTCGATGATCCAGACGGCGAAATCCATCTGCTGCGCCGCCTCGCAGGCCTGGGCCAGGGTGGCAAAGGTGTCGACCGCGATGTGGGACGCCAGCAGCGCCTCCCGGACCAGCTCGGCCATCCGTTCAAGATCCTCGACGATCGCGATCCGGTTCATGGTGTCATCTTAGAAGCGAGAGAGCGGAGACATCAGTGGCATCGGCGGGCGCCGCGAGAGGCACCGGGGGACCCGCACGCGGCGCGGAAAAGGGGGCGACGCGGTCGGGTTCGCGGCGCATGGAGGCGGACCCGCAGGCTTGAATCCGGTGCGGGGACATGGCAGCGTCGCCGTCGTGCGCCCGCCAGCAACGGCAAACAACACCCAGGAACGGCGCTGCGCGACGGTGCAGTCTCCCGTCGGCTGAATTACCGAATCCTTTCCGGGTCAGCGGCGGCGGGGCGACAACGGCTCGCCGCCTGCCGGCCAACTGGGCTCGGCGGAGGGTGATGCCATCGGTGCGAGCGGCCGAAGCGAGCGCGCCGATGAAGCGCTCGACGAGCCTGGTTGTTGCGGAGGGGGGGCGTCGAACGCGGCCGACACCGGCTCTACCCACCCAGGCCCTGTTGCGCTGATCCGTGTGGCAGCGCGGTCAGGGCTGGGTGTCGACGTCGCTGTCGCTGGCGAGGCCGTCGCAGCTGGTTTCCTGGATCGCGCAGATCCGGTTTACCCAGGCCCGGAAGCGGCCGGCCGGCAGACCGGCGCGCGCGCCGGCGTCGACCTTCAGCGAGCTTCGATGCTTGGAGGGGACGCGCTGATCGACGAACTCCACCTGAGCCCACTTGCCGGTGCAGTCGGCGAGGCGTCCGGCCTCGATGAGGACGTCGCTGTCGAAGGTCTCGTTGTCGCCGACCCGCAGCACGGCTTTTGCTTTCAGGTTCGGCTGCGCACGACCGACGTCGGCCTGTGACTTCACGGTCAGCTTGTTGCCGCTGACCCAGCCTTCGCCCGCGTACATCGGACGCGCGGGGCGGTCGGTCAAGACCTCGTTGTCTGTGGCGTTGCGGATCAGGAACCAGCCGTTGCGCGCGCCGAGGACCTCGACCTCGACGCGCACGCCGTCGTTCATCGACGGCTCGACGAAGGTGGGGGGCAGCTTGCCGATGACCTTGGCGGTGGCGTTCGGCGCTGCGCGGACATTGAGTCCGGCGGGATCGGTCTCAGCGACGAAGGCACCGAAGCTGCAGGTGCTGGCGACCGGTTCGGCAGCCGCAGTGGGCGATGACGGCTGCACTTGGTCGCTGAGGCCTGCGCAGCTTGCCAGCGTGGCGAAGCTGGCGGTCGCGAGCAGCAGGGCGGCGTTGCGCAGGCGGTGGTCAGTAGCCATCGACGAGGACATGGTGGAACGACGAGATCCGGCCCATGGAAGCGAGGAGGCGCGGATAGATATCGTTGGGGATGGTCTGGCAGCCGGCGGATCAGGTGTTGCCCGACGCCTGCGTGCCGCCGCGGTGAATGTACATCGTCGTGCCGACGGTGGTTGGGTCGATGCGGTTGGGGTCGAGGGCGTTGAAGCGGCCGTCGCCGTCGGCAAAGTAGCAGCGCCGATGCCGAACTGGCAGCGCAGGGTATGGGTGTCATGTGGGCGACGCCGCATTGTCACGGCCACGTCACCCCGGCCGCCGACCATGCGCGCTTTCCATTCGGTAAGCGTTTTCCTATGCTCTCCACCCCTCGCCTGGCCGCACTGACGGCCCTGGCTGCTGCCTCGCTGGCCGGCTGCAACAGTGACACCAAGAGCAGCGAGCCGAGTGCCCCGCCCGCCGCGTTTTCGACGCCCGTGGCGTTCATGACCGATGTGCATTTCGAAGACGTCTACGGTGATTTCAAGACCACCGCCTACACCGGCATCCCGACTGCGGACGGCAAGAACGCGACCATCCGCACGATGTATGCGCAGCTGACCTCGACGCGCCTGTTCAACGAGAACTACTTTGCCTTCCGTGCCGCGCTGGACGACGCCTTCGCCAAGGGCGTGCGGCTGGTCGCGCTGCCGGGCGACTTCTCGGACGATGCGCAGCCGGTCAACATCGACGGCATTGCGGCGATCCTCAAGGAGTACCAGGCCAAAGGCATGCGCTTTTTCATTGCGCCGGGCAATCACGATCCCAACGAGCCGTATGACGACGACGAAGCCGGCAAGAACGATTTCCTGACCCGCGAGGGCAAGGAGCAGAAGGTTTATGCGACCGGCAATGCCGGCTGCAAGTCGGGTGATCCGGCGGTGGCTTGCACCGATCAGCTCAAGGAACTGGGCTATGACGCCCTGATCGCCAAACTGGCAGACTTCGGCTACATGCCGCAGGCCGGCGACCTGCATTGGGAAACGCCGTTCAGCCGTTATCCGGATGGCAAGTACTCATTGGCCGAGGCCCAGAAGAGCGCCACCGCCGCCAACCGCCAGTTCGAGCTTTGCGCCGAAGGTGAAGGCGGCGCGTACAAGGCGGCCGGTGAGTCGGCGCTGGGCAAGCCCTACACGAAGTGCAGCACCGTGATGGACGCCAGCTACCTGGTGGAGCCGGTCAAGGGTGTGTGGCTGCTGAGCATCGACGCCAACGTCTACCTGCCCAATGCCCGGTTCGATCCGTCCAATCCCAAGAACTTCAAGGGATTCGACGGCGCCGGCAATGCGGGCTGGAACAAGGTGCTGACACACAAGCGCCACCTGATGGAATGGATCCAGTCGGTCAGCGCGCGGGCGAAGGCCCAGGGCAAACAGCTCATGGCGTTCTCGCATTACCCGACCATGGACTTCTACGCCAACCAGACGAATGCGATGAAGGCGGTCTTCAAGTCGGGCGCCTTCCAGACGGCGCGTGTGCCCGAGGCGGCCACGGCGGCGGCAGTGGCGGCCACCGGCCTGCGTCTGCACATCGGCGGCCATATGCATTTCAACGGGACGAACGACATCACCGATGCGTCGGGCAATTACCTGGTGAATGTGCAGTCGCCGTCGCTGGCGGTGTATGGCGCGGCGTACAAGATCGTCACCTACCAGGCGGCCGACACGGTCGATGTGCAGACCATTGCCGTCAACAACGTGCCGCGGTTCAAGGAGCTGTTCCCCCATTACGAGACGGAATACAAGTACCTGCAATCGAGCGCCGTCCCGGCCGACGTGGCCAAGCGCTGGAACCGCGCGGTGCTGGACACCACCAGCTACGGTGACTTCACGCGCTTTTATTTCGGTGAACTTTCGCGGCTGCGCTTCATGGACGAATACTGGCCGTGCGAGATGAAGGAAGCCGCCACCAGCCTGAACCTGGCGCAGATGCTGACGATGTCGCAGCTGCAGACGTCGGTCACCATCGCGCAGCTCAAGGACCAGACGGGCGTGATCCCGCTGACAGCCACCTGCTATGCCGCCGACGCGTCCGCGGGTGCGCCTGCGCCGGCTGGACAACTCGCGGCCGACTGGGCCACGGCCACCGCCAAGGCACGGCAACTCGCCACGGCAGCCGGCGTGGATTTCGACGCCATGGCCAAGGTCAGCGCCTATGAGTTCCACGGTGATTTCCACCGCACGGTCTACGCGGGCGAGCTTTCCCTGCGCGACATGGGTGCCGAGCGCGTCAAGCAGTACAAGCTGCTGATGAGCGCCTTCCCGGCCGCTCCGGTCAAGCCGGTCAAGATCGGCGACAAGCTGTCTGACCAGAACGCCGTGCAGGTGGCGTTCCAGGATCAGTTCAAGCAGGTGTTCTCGATCCTGAAGGGGCTGGGCTCGGGCAAGCCGAGTGGCCACTTCGTGATTGATTTCAAGGCCAAGACGCTGACCAACGCGGAGAGCGGATCGCCGAGCTTTAACTGAGCGGCGGTGGAGCCGCCGCCGGGTGCGTGGGGCCGCGTCCTTGCAAGGATGGCGGTTCCCCACCCTGGACTGCGCGATGGCTGCTTCCATCGCGAGCGCGAACGCTGCCTCGGGAGGGGCCGCGTTCCGCGCTGGCTTCATCGCATAGGGCGGTTGCTCAAGGCGAGCGGGAGGTCGGTGAAAGAACCTGCATCTCGCAGACGCGTTGACCGCTAGGGCTCAGTCTCGCCCTAGGGGCAGCGCCCTCCCCGAATCGATAGCCGGCAAGCCCATCGCCACAGAGACCTGATGTCGCGCCGCCGTTGTGGCCACCAGAAATGCAAGCGCGTGGAGCACGGCGTAAGCGACCGTAACGTCCTCACGCTGGTGCTCGACGTGCAGTTCTCGGTGGTTTTCATTGCCGTGATGTTCAGCTACAGGGCCACATTGACGTGGATCGTCCTGATCGCCCTGCCGCTGTACGTACTGCTCAGCCTGCTGATCGGGCCGGTGCTGCGGGGCCGCCTGGACGAAAAATCTGCGCGCGGGGCCGAAAACCAGAGCCTGCTGGTGGAGACCCACTTGTACAGGCTGTGTGCCGACACCCGGATCCGGGCTGCGACCTCTGCGACCGAGTACCCACCCTCGGTCACCTGCTTGACTGCTTCTTCCTTGAGTTCCGGGGTAAACCTCGGTGTGCCTACTGACTGCCTCCGATGCTCAAAGGACAGGGACAGGTTGTCTGCCCGACTAAGGGCAGTCCAACCGTCGCCGCGGCAGCCTGACTTAAACCAACTGGCCCCCGCGGAATCCCGGGGCGGTTCATAACAAACATCACGCCGTGTTACCTCGCTGCGTCGTAAGCCGCATTGCACCGCCGACCTAGACTCCACGGAACTAAAAGCGCGGCGCCCACCCGGCCCGTGCGCTGAAACACTCCAGCCACCTTCCAGGATCCGCGATGCGCATCACCACCCCTTGCCCCTTGCCGCCGAACGTATCACCGGCCAAGCGCACGCTCCCGTTCGTCGCAGGATGCCTCAGCGCCGGCCTGCTCGCGCTCTCACCGGCCTTCGCGACCGCCGCGCCCCTCGTCTCCCAACCTTCAGCCACTTGCCTGGAAGCAAAGATCGACACCTGGGACATCCGCCTGTCGAAATGCAGCGCAAGCTCCCTGCAGGACTTCGCCTTCGTCCCGACCAGCACCAACAGCAGCACGTTCACGCTCAAGAACACCCAAGCCGGGCTGTGCGTCGCCGCGACGGCCGCCCGGAACAACGCGTTCGTCGAGCTCGCCGAATGCAAGTCCAGCCAGTCGCTGCAGCGCTTCCAGCGCACCCCGCTCTCAGGCGGCGCCACAGCGCAATTCAAACTGGCTGGCAACAACCTTTGCCTGACCGCGCCAGCGCAAGTCGGCGCCGTGGGCTTCGCACTTGCCACGTGCAGTACCACCAACGCACGTCAAGCTTGGCGGTTGAACGCCCCCACACCGGCTCCTGGGCCTGCTCCAACTCCGGCGCCCGCGCCATCCCCGGCACCAACGCCCGCGCCGGCACCAACCCCAACGCCAGCGCCGGCACCAGCACCAGCACCAACGCCAGCCCCAGCCCCAGCCCCAGCCCCGACACCAGCACCCTCGGCCGTCGAAACCGACTTCACCGTCAGCACCGCCGAGATCCCCAACCCGGACCGCGGCATGTACGTGTGGGCCGCTGACAACCTGCTGCAGTGGACTCAGGACGACGCCAATGCGCAGTTCAAGGCAGGCTACCGCCTCATATATGCACCGGTGAGGCTGGACGCCTACGCCAGCACCACCTTGCCGGCATCCCTGCTCACGCAGCTCAGTGACGGCTTCGCCAAGGCAAGGCGCGCGGGCCTGAAGCTCGTGCCGCGCTTCCTCTATAACTACCCGGCAAACGAAACCGAGTACCGCAACGTGAAGGACGCCCCTCTCGACCGCGTGCTCGGCCACATTGACCAGCTCAAACCGGTGTTGGCCGCCAACGCCGACGTGATCGCCTACCTGCAGGCCGGATTCGTCGGCGCCTGGGGCGAATGGCACACCTCGTCCAACAACCTCACAGCCACCGGCCCACGTACGCAGATCCGCGATGCCCTGCTGGCCGCTCTGCCAGCCGACAAGTTCCTGCAGCTCCGCTACCCCGCCTACCTGATGCAGTGGGCGCCGCAGACGCCCAGCTGGCGCGATGGCTCCTCAGCCTCCCGCGTCGGCGTACACAACGACTGCTTCCTCGCCTCGACGACCGACGTCGGCACCTACAGCGAGAACGCCACCACGCGCCAGAAGGAGCGCGACTACGTCGCCGCCCTCGGCACCGTGGCGCCGTTCGGAGGCGAAACCTGCAACCCCGCGGATGAGAACAACCCCACGCCGCGCACCACGTGTGACGACATCCTGCGCGAAGGCCAGCAGTACGGGCTGACCTACCTCAACAACAGCTACTACCGCGAGCTGTTCCACTCCCGCTGGGAGGCACAAGGCTGCATGGCCGAGGTGAAGCGCCGGATGGGCTATCGCTTCGAGCTGGCGACCCTGCGGCACACCAATGCGCTGTCCTCAGGCCAGTCCGGCGACCTTGTGATCACCGTCCGGAACACTGGCTGGGCACGCGCCTTCAACCCGCGTTCGGTCGAACTGGTGCTCAAGCACCGCACGACCGGCGCCGTGATCCGCATCGCGCTGCCGACCATCGATCCGCGCACCTGGCTGCCCAACAACATCAGCAGAGCATCGGCCCGGTTCACGGTGCCGACCGGCACGCCGACAGGTGCTTACGACGTTTTGCTCGCACTCCCGGATAGTGCGGCATCGCTGCGCAGCGACGTGCGCTACAGCGTGCGGCCGGCCAACGCGGATAACGCCGCGAAGGCGCAGTCCTGGGACGCGAGCCTCGGAGCCTTTCGTTCTGGAACGGTCCTCACGGTGCGCTGATGGCCGTCTGCGCGTCCGGCCGTCGTCTCTTGACGCCTGTAGCCAGCCGCCGCTTGGCACCCATTGATGAGGCAGCCGTTCGCCAACCCGGCTGGCCTTGTGCGGGGGCCACTGTGTGAGCGGCTTTCGAGTGCGCGTGGCTCGAATCCGTTCGACTTGGTCGACTGGACAAGCCTCATGATCGCGGCCGCACGTTCTGGTTCTCGATCCAGTTGTCATCGATGGTCAGGTGTCGGTCATCGACATACCGTGTGAGGGCCGCCCGCCGTTTGGGGCGCTGAGATGTCCAACCAACCCGTGGCGAATCAAGCGGCGCGACGCGTCACTGCAGGCGCTGCAGGCGCTGCAGGAGATGCTCGACGAAGTCGATGGGGAGCTGCTGGTTTCCGTCGACATCCCCATCTCGCCAGTAGCAAAAAAGCCCTTGATTCGTGATGAATCAAGGGCTTATTCCATGTGCGCTGGTAGACGGTCCAGCGATATCGAGGCTTTGCAGACAGGTTTTTCGTGAGCTGTCCGACTAAAACCGTGCCCTTACAACCGTGAGGGGTCACGAATATAGCTGGACGGCCCATTCATGTGGATCAAGCGCTGTCCAGCTATTTATTGGTGACCATTCGCCACAGTTTGACGAATTGCCTCGACATTCTTCGCCTATTGAGCGGAGAACGCTGGACGATCTCTGACAGCACGATCCGTCTCTCTTGCACGCTACCAGCCTTACCCAGGAATGTTCGACGAATTCGCGCTGTGTGTATTGACCCAGCAAGCCCTGCTCTGGTCAAGCTGCTAATGCAAACGCCTCACCCGGGGGCTCATGTTCAGCGCCTAGTGCGGACCCCGTTGGTTGTAAAAGTGAATCCACCGAGACAGGCTCAGTCCCGGTGGTGGGGTGCACCAATCAGGCCGCGCTCCCGGCCGATGCTGGCCGCCTGCGTGCGGGTCCGCGCCCCGAGCTTGCTGAGGATGGACTTCATATGGGCCTTCACGGTGCCGGCGGTGATCTTGAGGACCAGCGCCGCCGCCTTGTTGCTTCTTCCGAATGCAACAAGTGTGAGCACTTCGCGTTCGCGCTCGGTCAGACGGCAGCGCCCCATGCTGGCTGCCACCCGCTGCGCCGCCAGGGCGCTGAGGTAGCAAGATCCCCCTGCGAGTTGCCGCACGCCGGTCAACAGTTCCTGCGGGTCGCAGCCCATTTCCAGGTAGCCTTCCACCCCGGCCTCCAAGGCGCTGCGCACGTCGTGTTCACGGTCATTGCCGGTCAGCACGAGCACCCGCGCCCCGTCTGAACCGCGCTTGCCGTACGGGCGCACCAGAGCGCCGCCGCGGCGCTGTGCGAGGTGCAGCCCGCGGTCGTAATCGGTCACCACCACCTCGGCCTCAGTGATTTTCACCGTGGGGGCACTGGTGCTTGATTCGTCAAGTACTTCAATGTCCGGATGGCGGGAGAACACCGTCTTCAGGCCGATCGCAACGACGGGGTCTCGATGGGCGACGCGAACGCGGATGCGGTGGAACTGGTCGGAAAACATGGCGCCTCTCTTTGCACAAACTTCATTGCGGTCATGTCGCGATGTAGCCCAAAGCTTAGAGGTAGCCCACCCGCCGGACCATCGTGCCTTGGTATAGGGGGCCACCTGCCTGCCCCATTTGGTGATTTGCGCGCAGGCGCCGCCCTGAATCTGGCTCAGACACGTGGTGGATGCCCAGTTCGCCGGTGCCGACCATGCTTGTAGGAAAATGCATCTTTGCAAGGCGGCACAGAGGTATGCACGAAAGTCCAACGGGCGCGCCCGCGCCCGCCAGTATCGAACCGGCAGGAAACCGCATCTGTTTCGGCGCCCACGAGTTGCGCCTCGATACCCGCCAACTACTGAGCGCAGGTCAGGCGGTGAGCCTTGGTACCCGGTCGTTTGATCTCCTGGTAGCCCTGATCGAGCGCCGGGGGCGAGTGGTGTCCAAGCGCGAGTTGATGTCGCTCGTCTGGCCCAGCACGGTGGTGGAGGAAGCCAACCTGCGCGTTTGCATGAGCGCGGTCCGAAAGATCCTGGGGCCCGACGTCATCGCCACCATTCCTGGGCGTGGCTACCAGTTCACCGCCCGTGTCGCGAACGCCACGGCCCACAACGCCCAAGAGGTAGAACCGGGCCCGGCGCCCGCGTCGGCGCTTCAACTGCTGGGCCGGGAGGCCTTGTTTGCGCAACTGCATGCGGCCTTCGAAGAAGCGCGATTGCTCACGCTCATTGGCCCGGCAGGAGCCGGGAAGACAAGTCTCGCGCGCGAACTTCAGGCCGGCGGCATGCATCGGAACGGCGTCCCTCGGCCCATCTACTGGGTGGAACTTGCAGCACTCGCCGACGGGGAATTGCTTGCCGCCAGCATCGCTCAGGCTTGCGGAGTGACGCTGGGCGACGATGGTGGACACAGGGATCTGACAGCGGCGCTCCGGTCCTCGCACGCCCTGGTGATCCTGGACAACGCAGAGCACCTGGTGGACGCTGTTGCGACGGTGGCTCATGCGCTGCTTGATGCCTGTTCGCATCTCCGTCTGTTGGTCACGAGCCAGGTGCGCCTGAAGCTGTCGGGGGAAGTGGCGCTGCAGGTGCCGGCGCTGGAAGTGGCAAGTGCCGGTACGCCGTTCGAGGAAGCCTTGAAAACTCCGGCACAAGCGCTGTTCATGCGTCATTGCTGGCAGGCGGGCCGATCCCTGGTAGCCGATCAGCAGACGCTTGATCTGGTGGCAGACATCTGCAGCCGGCTTGATGGCCTGCCGTTGGCTATCGAATACGCGGCAGCTGCGGTTCCCGTTCTCGGCTTGCGGGGCGTGGCCTCGTCGCTGGAGTCGCGGCGTTTGTCTTTGAGCGCCAATCGGCGGGACGCACCGCAGCGTCACCGCAATCTCCGCACCGCGCTGTCCTGGAGCGTCTCCCTGCTCTCGCCACTGGAACAGTTGGTTTTCCGCCGTCTGGGTGTGTTTGCCGGCAGCTGCTCCGCCGAACTGTTTGATGCAGTGGTCAACCTCGAAGGGGCCGATCCGTGGAGCTTGATGGAAGCGCTGTCGGAGCTGATTGACCGGTCGTTGGTTGTGGCTCCCGGCGACTTGTCGCCCCGGTATCGGCTGCTCGAGACCTCGCGCTCCTTCGCGATGGAGCAACTCCAGGAGCGTAACGAAATGACGGACCTGCGTGCAAGACACGCACTTGCCGTGGAACGCATGTTCACTAGGGCCAGGGCCGCCGCCCTTGCGGGCCACATCGCCGTGGATGAAGCCATCGACTCGATGCAGCCTGACATCGACAACGCACGCGCAGCGCTTCAATGGGCATTGGCGCGCGACGACGATATGGCGTTGAGTCTGAGTGCCAGCCTGGCCTTCGTGCTCCGGCGTGCTGGCGGGGACCCAGAAGCCAGACGGCATCTGCTGCTCACCGAGCCACTGGCGGAGCGCTGTCCAGAGGCGGCGCTCCGAAGCGGTTGGTTACGTGAAGCGATCTACCACTGGACCATGACCGACCTTTCCAGGGCCAGCCGCTGGATCAACGTCGCCGAGCTCGGCTACCGGGAACTCGGGGACGAAGCAGGCTTGATGGAGACCTTGGCTCTACGCGCGTTTGTCCTCAATCGTGCTCAAGGTGACGAGCTGCTGATCAACGCCCTGCTGGACGAGATCCTCAGGTTGGATGGGCCGCAGTTTCCGGCTCAGCTGCGTGTGTTCTGTGCCGCTGCAGTGATGTATTGCTCCCTCCGCCTGGGTCGCACTCAGGACTTCGCCTGGGCGGCGGGTCTGGCCGGCCGATGCTCGGCAGGCGACACCTTTGGGCATGCGAGCCTTGTTTGCGCGCTGATGGGCACCTACCTGACACAGGGACAGGCCGCCCAAGCCGTTGAACTGGGAGAAACGCTCTATGCGCAGCTGAGCCAGAGCCGCTTCAAGCGCGCGATCTATTGGGCGCCCATCAGTCTCGTGCGGGCGTACCTTGCGGCGGACAGGCTTGATTGCGCGCTTGCCCTGGCGAGCGACTGCTTCAAGGAAGACGCCTGCAGTGACACGTTGCATGCTTGGGTAGATGCCCTGGCCTACCTCGCCTGCCTTGCCGGACAACATGAATGCGGCGCCCGCATGATCGGCTATGGGGATGCCCACTACCAGGCGACCGGGGGGCACCGGCTGACCGCACAGATGTACTTCCGAGAAAAGGCCATCGCACTTGCTCGGGAGCAGATGGGCCAAGCGCACTACGCGCAGGCCCATGAGGCCGGCGGATGGTGGGCCGACCTCGACATGCAACGCGCGGGCCTGCAAGTCATTGCGACTCCGCGCACAGGCGCTGACTGTGCTGCGACCGGTGTGTCTGAGTAGACCCCGATGCAAACGGGCTGGGCAAGCGCCCTAACTCAGGCGTCGGCCCCCACGCTCACCGGGCGTTGACCACGACCTTGCGTTAGTTGCGGCCGGCGCGTGAGCGCCGACAGCCATCCTGCTGCCAGGAGCGGAACCGCGTAGAGATAGACGTCCAGCGCCAAACCTGGAACACCTGCAAGGCCTTGCATCCCACCGGCACTGCTACCTGCGAAGCGGCGCAGCTCCATGGCCAGCAGTGCCAGCCCCAGCCAGCGCGACCTTCGCAATACGGTGCTGTCGCCGAGCAGCGGCGTACCCGCGAACAGAAACAGTGCCGCGCAGACGAAGACCAAACTGAAGAAGGTATTGGCGATGGGCAGCAGCGCGCCGAGCTGAGCACTCGCGTGCCACGCCGGCAGCCACGCCAGGCACCCGACTCCCAGCGCCAGCGCCAGCTTGCGCGCCCGTCCGGCTGCCCCGCCATCGCCAGTCACCTCTGCATCGATGGTCCGGGGCGTGCTCACGAACGCCAGCGGCAGCAGACACAGCAGGCCGGCGACGACGTCGACGGTCATGGTGACCGGATAGCCCCACGCTTCAATGGCCACACCCTGCCATGTGGCGCTCAGCGCAGTCGCAACGTTCGCCAGGGCCGCATACGCGGCGAACTGGGTGGCGGCGGTCCTTGGATCGGTGACGTCCATGAAGATCGCGGACCGAGTGCTCAGCACCAGCCCTTGGAACGCCGCATAGAAGAAACAGGCCACCAGGAACGCGGCGATGAGGGACGCGGGCGCAGCCGAGGTGCCCGCCGGGCGCGGCATGACCCATCCATAGCCCTGCATCTCCCAGGCGAGCCAGCCGACCGGCAGACTCGTCAGCGCAATGAAGGTGGCCATGGCGCGGCGCCGCCCCCAGCGGTCGGACAACCACCCGCCCAGCACGCACGTGGCCACGCTCACGACGGTGCCCAAGATCTGAAGCAGGCCGATCTGGTCGTCCTTCAGGCCAAATTCGACTGCAAGATTGGACTGCAGCGTCAGCCCCAGGCACATCGCACCCATAGGCAGCAGCGCGAAGAGCATGCCGGCGAACGCGCCTCGTGTGCTGAGCAGGGAACGAAACGACATCACCGCACTGTCATGCAGCGCGGTGACCGCCGCGCTCAAGCGGGAGCCGGCCAGCGCGGCCGGCGCATCGGCCGGCGCCTCCTTCATCGGCAACGCGATGAAGAGGGTGACCAGGAGGATCGCTGCGGCAACGAAGAGGAAAGTCGGCTGAAACCCCGTAAAGCCGCTCAGGAACAGCACGCCGCCCCCGCCAATCGCCTGACCGAGCGTCGCACCAGCCAGCATCGCTCCGCTCGCCACTCCGCGCTCGCTCTGCGCAAGCGTGGAACAGGCCAAGGCGTCTATCGCGACGTCCTGCAGGGCGCCGAAGCAGTTATGAATCAGCAGGACGGCGCTGAACAGGCTCAGCTGCGTCGGCAAATCGATGAACATCAGCGGGATCAGCGTCAAGGCCATCATCACCTGCGAGGCCAGTATCCAGCCTCGGCGCCGCCCCAGGCCCTTGATCGCGAAGGTATCGATGAGGGGACCAAACGCCCACTTGAGCGCCCACGGCAGCAGCAACGCACCGACGAAGGCGCCGATCTCGGCGGCCCCTGCTCCTTGCCGCCGCAGCTGGGTGACCACAGCGGTCACGGCGAAGCCCAGTGGCAAGCCCTCCGCGAGGTAGAGGAAGAAGAAGGCACTCACGCGGCCGTTTCGCGTGGCCAGCCAGTTCAGGGATCGCATGTGCAGGAAATTCCAGCGGCACGCTATGGTGGGGGTGCCGATCAGCTTCGTTTCGTGGCCGACGACCGATCGCCGGTCAAGGCAGGCGAGTGTCGAAACGACGAGCGTTTTACGCCAGTAAAGCGTTGAAAATACTTGCAGGCTGCGTGCCGAGCTGCGGATCCCGCACTCTCTGTAACCTTCGTTGGGGGGCCATGGTCACTTGGCCAGCCCCCCAAGCCCTCATTTCTCGATCTTGACGAGCGGGGCGCCGGTCTTCACGACGTAGGTGGCCAGTTCGGAAGCGCGTCCGGCCCCAATGTTGCGTGCCACATGCGCCGTGCCGGCCGGAATGACGAGTGAGCTTCCGGCTTTGAGCACCACTGGCGGCCGACCCGCCAACTGGTACTCCATCACGCCTTCGATCACGAAGGCGACCTCCTCCCCGGGGTGGGAATGCCTGGGCGACACCACCCCTGGCTCGAAGTCCACGCGAGATTGAATGAGTTCGAAACCGGGCGCTGACAGGGCTTGCTGTGCAAGATCCGTGCGGGACAGGCCCTTTTGCCACTTCTGCATGCTGGGCGCTTGGGGGGGACGGGAGTCGGCGGCATGCACGGCGCCGGCAAGGCCCGTCACCAGGGCCAGCACAAGCGCGGCGGACAGTTGATTCATGAGTCAGTTCTCCATAACGGTTGATCGAGTCGATGGCGCGCCCCTTTTGATCTCGGTGGCTCGCCGTCAGCACGGATCAGATCCTTTAGATGGCGTTGGCGCCATTGAACGCGAGCCGTATGCGACCGACGCCTTGGTATGACATGGGGCTCGGCCGGCGCTGGCGCCGAAGGATTTTCATCGCTTAACTGGTGTTAACGGGACTGCGCTTCGAGACTTCATCCCAGCCGCCGACCCGGTGCGGCCTTGCCAACAGTCCCGCTTACTCAGGAGCACCCTTCATGACTTCCCTTTCTCGCCTCGCCGTGACCACCACACTGGCAGCCAGCCTGGCCGCGCAGGCCGGCGCCCAAGCGGCGCCTCAGACCCCGGCATCTTCGCCGGCTGCACTGACCGCCCAGTACGTCGCAGCCGCCGATGGCACGGCGCTGTACGTGAAGGACTGGGGCCCTCGCGATGGCCAGGTGGTGGTGTTCAGCCATGGATGGCCGCTGAATGCCGACAGCTGGGAGTCCCAGATGCAGTTCCTGGCAGAGAAGGGCTACCGGGTCGTGGCGCACGACCGGCGCGGCCACGGGCGGTCCGGCCAGCCCTGGGCGGGCAACAACATCGACCAGTACGCTGACGATCTGGACGTAGTACTCAAGGCCCTGGGCATCAAGCGTGCAACGCTGGTGGGCTTTTCCACCGGCGGGGGCGAAGTTGCCCGCTACATCGGCCGTCACGGGACGGGCCGCGTGGAAAAGGCGGTCCTCGTGAGCGCCATCACCCCGATCATGGGCCAGACGCCCACCAATCCGAACGGTGTTCCCAAGGCCGTCTTCGACAGCCTGCGCCAGGGATCGCTCGACAACCGGGCACAGCTGTACAAGGACATCGCCTCGGGCCCCTTCTTCGGCTTCAACCGTGAAGGTGCCAAGCTGTCCTCCGGCCTCGTCGACACTTTCTACGTGCAGGGCATGCAAGCCAGCAGCAAGGCCACTTATGACTGCATCGACGCCTTCTTCTATTCGGACTTCCGTGAGGACTTGAAGAAGTTCACCGTCCCGACGCTTGTGGTGCATGGCGTCGAAGACCAGATCGTCCCCATCGAGACGACCGGTCGTGCAACCGCCCGCCTGGTGAAGGGCGCCCGCCTCATTGAGTACCCCGGTGGCCCGCACGGCATTACCGACACCCACAAGGACCGCTTGAATCAGGACCTGCTGGCGTTCCTGCGTAGCTGAGCCATCCCTGTGCCTTCACTACAACGGAAATTCACATGACGTTCAATCCACTTGCCCCCGCCGCGCGCACTGCCAGTTCGCGGCTGCTCTTCACCCTGGTGCTCGGAGGTTCGCTGTTGTCGGGGCTCACAACAGCCGCGCTGGCTGCGCCTGACCAAGCCTCAGTGCCCACCACCCGCGCGTCGGTCCTGATGGATCTGAAGGATTACCAGGACTCCGGCCTTGCCGCGCTGGAGCGGGACGACTCCCGCTCGCAGATTGGTTCCCCCCAGTGGACGGCAGCACGAGATCGTTACCTGATGCTGCGGATGATCTCCACCCAGCCTGACAGCATGACGGGCACGACCCGCGCGCAGGTGCTTGCAGACCTCATGCGCTATCGCGACTCCGGCCTGGCGGCCATCGAACGTCGCGATGGTGAGGCATCGCACGAATCAAGCGAGCGCGAAGCCGCGCTGGCCCGGTACGAGGCCCTCAGCGGAATCCGCGCGATGTCCGGGCGCTCTTTGTCGCGGGCCGAGGTGCTGGCTGACCTGCACATCTACCAGGAGTCGGGGCTCGTCGACCTTGACCGCGCTGACGCCGGCCCTGCCGTGGAAACTGCCGCCTATCAGGCCGCTCTGGCCAAGTACGAATCGCTGCGCAGCGGTAGCCGCTACCAGACGCTGCTGACGCGGTTTCAGGACGCCAGCCGCAAGCCAGGCTGACTGCTTGGCATGAGGAGCCCCCGGCCGTGCGCTGCGGCCGGGGAATGGCCGGTCATGCCGTGGGCCCTCAAGGCCCGCGCATACGCGCCTGAACACCCGGAGTTTCCCCGTGACGTACTACATCACCGCCCGAGATGGCGCTCGAATCTTCTACAAGGATTGGGGCAGTGGTCCGCCCGTGGTCTTCAGCCATGGTTGGCCCACGAACGCTGACAGCTGGGAATCCCAGATGATGTTCCTGTCCTCCAGAGGCCTGCGGACCATCGCCCATGACCGCCGTGGTCATGGACGCTCGACCCAGACCTGGGACGGCAACGATCTGGACTCCTATGCGGACGACCTCAGCACCCTGCTCGAGGTTCTGGATCTTCGCCAAGCCGTTCTGGTGGGATTCGCGGCCGGTGCGGCAGAGGTGGTCCGGTGTGTGGCGCGCCACGGTCTTCGCCGGGTGGCCAAGCTCGTGCTGATAAGCGGCCTGTTGCCCCTGGCCGTGAGCGCTGACGCAGACACGGCCGCTCCACTGCGCAGTGTCCTGCTGGACCTGCAGGATCGTGAACGGGACAACAGGGCAGCGCTATATGCGGAACTGGCGGCAGGGCCTCAATATGGTTTGAACCGGGAGGGTGCGGTTCGCCCGAAAGGTCTGGTTGAGAAGTTCCTTGCACAAGGTCTGCAGGCCAGCCATCGAAGCGCCCACGCTTGCCTGGGAGCGCTCACAGACACCGATCTCAGTGCTGATCTGAAGATGTTGACAGTGCCCACCCTGCTGGTGCAGGGGGACGACGATCAGATCGTCCCTGCGGGCGCTGGCTGCGCGGACGCGGCACCCCTGCTGCGCTGTGCGTCACTGCGACGATACGCGCAGGCTCCCCATGGACTCATCGACACGCATAAGGACCGCCTCAATGTTGAGCTCCTGGCCTTCATCAGTGGAAACGACAAATGACCGACTCTTCAATGCCTGCCTCCATGGTTCGAGATGCATTCGTCGCTGACGGGCACGTAATGAATGCAAGCGCGTTGCGAGCGTATGAATCAGGGCGGCGCACGAGCACGAGCGCCTCGATGCCCAGCCGCACCGTCTTTCTCCTGGATCAGGACCCATCGCTGCGTCTTGGTCTGGCCAGTGCCCTTCGCAGCATGATGATCGATGTGCGGGAGTTCGCCTCCGTCCCGGAGTTCCTGGCGGGGCCTGCGCCAAAGGTGCCTTCTTGCCTGGTGGCCGAGATCCGTCCGCACGGGGGCAGCGGGTTGCTGCTTCAGCAGACGCTCAAGAGCACCGCCCTGGCCAGTATGCCGCTGATCTTCGTCAGTGGACACTGCGACGTGTCAACGACCGTCAAGGCCATGAAAGCAGGCGCTTGGGACTTCCTCGAGAAGCCCCTGCGCACCCAGGAGATGATCGACTCGGTGGTCGGTGCGCTTGAGCATGACGAACGGCGGAGAAACACTGAGCGTTCTCGTGAAGTCGTGGTCGCGCGCTGGTACTCGCTCACCCGCAGGGAGAAGGAAGTGCTGGCCGCGGTGGCCAAAGGCCGCCTGAGCAAACAGATCGCGGCCGACCTCGGGATTGCCGAGATCACGGCGAAGATTCATCGCAGCAATGGCATGCGCAAGATGGCCTGCCGAACGGTGGCGGAGCTGATGACTCAGCTCTACGCCTTTGATCTGCTTCAGGCGGAGGCACCTGTCAGCGATCGCCGGTCCTTCTCACTCACGTCTTGAGGTCGTCCAGTGGTCTGACAGGGTCGATTGCGAGCAGCACCGCCTCCGCTGCCGCCTGCATGGCGTTGACATCCCATAGCCCGCCAGCTTCGCATGCCGCTTGATACTGTTCGGGTGGCAGGGCTGTTAATGCGGTCTGGATGGAATCGGCTCGAAGGTTCGCTTCCACGGCGGGACGCTGAATGCCTGCGGCAGCATAAATGCGGTCGCCGTATGCGGTGAGGCTCGCTGCCAGCGCATGGTTATTGGTCAGGCATGCCAGCTGCGCGAGCACATCTGTCCAGGCATAGAGCAGTTCGTTGCCCACGTCCACCTCGAGGCGCTCCTTGGCCATGTGGGCGGCCATGAGCGGCTCGCCGATGCTGAGATAGGCGGCCGCGAGACTGATCGGCAGCCAGTGCAGGGCCTGACGGTACTGGCCGTTCTTGTGTTCGTCGAACAGCGGTTGCCCCAGCGCGATAGCTTGTGCGGCGCGGCCGCTCGAAATCTGAATGCTCATCAGGCGGGTGACCAGGCCCATTCGTCCATGAGCGTCCCCGTCAGGAACCACGGCCGCCCAACGCTCAGCGGTCTGGACCTCCTGGGTCCGTCCCAGGCGGTGGGCCGCCATGACCAGCCCAGAGGCGCAGAAGGTGAGCAGTCGGTCGGGCAAGCCGGATTTGTCCATGGCGGCAATCTCGTCCAGCACGGCGGCCAGGGCGTCGTCGTTGTTGCGGGCCAGGTCGAGGCAATTGGCCTTCAGGACGAGAAGGTCGATGAGCGCGACGCTGTTGGCCGCGGCCCTGTAGGCGGGGTCGGCCAGGCCAAGCCAATGCACGGCCTTGGCGCGATTGCCGTAGGTCCAGTGGATGATGGCCTCGCGGACCCAGCCGCAGGAGATTGCATGGTCAACGTGTTCAGTCGCGAAGCACTCCGTTTTCGCGAGGTATTGTCCGGATTCCCAGATGCCGCCCGACCTTCGCAACACGAACGCGAGGCTGGAGGCCAGGCCGAGGGCCAGCAGGCCGTCATGGTCCATCGCCCATTGCAGGGCGGGACGGGCATTGTGCAGCTCGGCCTGAAGCTCGCGGACGCCGTCGTCCAGCCGCATGGTTCCGTCCAGGGCAGCTTTGCGAACGCGGGAGAAGAACGCTTCCATCACCTGAGCGTGACGCTGTCGCATCGGCGAAAGCTCACGGGTTGAACCCAGCACTTCCAGCGCAAACGCGCGTGTGCTTTCCAGCAATCTGTAGCGCGTGACGATGCCGTCGTCCTCGGGAACCACCAAGGAACGATCAATGAGCTCGGAGAGCGCCTCCATGACACGCCAAGGATCTTCGCCTTCAATATTCACGACCGGCTCGAGCAGCTGCATCGAGGTGCTGCCAAGGAAGACGCCCATGCGCCGAACAACGGACTGCTCGTACGGCCCCAGCAAAGACACGCTCCAGGACAGTGCGGCGCGCAACGTGCGCTGGCGATCAGGGGCGTCTCGCCGGCCGGCGCTCATCGCCAGTCGGCGTGCATCAAGCGCGTCCGCCACGCCCTTGAGCCCCAGCAGCGGCACGGCCGCGGCGGCGTATTCAATGGCCAGTGGTACGCCGTCGACCCGCAGGCAGATGTCGGAGACAAGGTCCAGGTTCTGCTGGGTGATGGGCAGCGGGCGGCCGAACTGTCTGCAGTGCCGCAGAAACAGAGCCTGTGCGGGCCATTGCTGCGCCTGACCATGATCCATGCCCGTCTGCGCCACCTCCAAAGGAGGCACGAGAACCACCAGCTCGCCGGCAATCTTGAGGCGAACCTGGCTCGTGACCAACAAGTGAACCTGGGGACACCCTTCCAGAAGTTGGTGGGCCATGGACGCCACGGCGTCGACCATGTGCTCCGCATTGTCGAGAATGAGCAGCGCCTGCGAGCTGCGCAGCGCCGCCACCAAGGCTTTGGCGCTCGCGTGGTCCGTGACCGCCACATCAGAAGCCTGGGCGATGGCGGCAACCAGATGCTGGTCGCTGCTGAGCGCTGCGAGATCGATCCAGTACACCGGCGCGGCTTCCTGAGCGCCCATGCCATGCGCGTGGCCAGAGCGGAGCGCCCGAGCGAGGGCGGTCTTGCCGGTGCCGGGATGGCCCGTCAACGTCACGAGTCGGCCAAGACCAAATGCTTCACGGATCTGTTCGAGCAAGGCATCCCGGCCCAGCAGTCTGCGGGTTTCATCGGTAGCCGCGCGCTGGCCGGCGGGCCCGGTGACGCTGATCTGGCCACAGCTTGCCGACGATTCATCCGCCTGCAATTGGGCGGTGAACTGGTAGCCCCGCCCGGGGACAGTCGCAATGAGCTCCGGCCCCAGTTCCTTTCGCAGGGCGCTCATGGCAACCCGCACGCTGCCCTCGTCAACGACCGTGGTCGGCCAGACGATCGTCATCAGCTCGTGTTTGGACACGACGCGCCCGTGCCGCTCCACAAGCGCCACAAGGATATCGAATGCGCGCGCGCCCAGCGAGACGGCTTGTCCGTCCCTGGACAACAGCCGCAGAGCGGGGGACAGCTCATAGGCGCCGAACCTGACGCTGCGCACCGCGGGGGCTCCTATGGAGTCATGCTCAGACAAGAAACTACCTTTTACTGGCGCAGTAAAGAGGGCAACGAGACAGCCGCCGTTCTTCAGGACCATTCCCTCCGGCCCTTGTCCGCGCAAGCGGCGCTGCCTCATGAATACAGAAGAGCGCAATTCTACGGGGCAGAACCGCAGCGGCAGCGTGTACGCGGCTTTGGACATGCTGGCATACCAGCACTCACACGGAGATAGCCGATGCAAGTTGAATGGGTGACGGCCACGGACGAGATCAAATCCGACCTGGCGGGCGTGCTGTTGCGGGCTATGCGGCAGAGCCTGGAGGACAGCGCCCTCGATCCTCTTCGGACGCGTGACCATTTTCTTCAGACGCTGCGCCCGCATGACGCAACGGTCATGCAGCTGAGCGGGAGGATCGCTGGGTTCTACGTCCTGCGGCGTCGGGATACCGACCTCTATCTGGACCACCTGTACGTGGATCCGGATCTTCAGAGGCAAGGGCTTGGCGCTTGCGCACTGGCGCGGGTGCTGGCGCTCTCGGATGCACATCAGCTCGACGTGCGGCTTCGGGCGCTTCGGCTCAGCGACGCCACTCGGTTCTACGAGCGGCATGGCTTCACGCGGGAATATGAAGGCGAGACGGACATTCAGTACGTCCGCCGATGTAGTTTGGCCGCACCGGGGGGCTTAAAGGGATCAGCAGCGTGCTGTCCAGCCCGCAGTGAGGGAGCCGAACCGTGGTGGGGTCGTATCGTGCGCACCTAACGGTGGTCGCTGGCCCGGCCGGTGCCTTGGATATTCGACAGTCGGCGACGACCACACAGTGAAATGACCGAATCTTGCCCATGGACGCCGTGAAGACAAAAAAACCTGACGCCGTCCGCGAAGCGGCAGGTGATCGAGGTCTTGGTGACCGAGCACAGCCTGTCGATCTTACGAGCCTGCAGGGCCGCAGGCTTGTTGCGGGCGGCGTATTACAAAGTGCCGCTGCAGCCGATGGAAAGGGACGCCGAGGTCACTGATGCGCTTAACGGCGTCGTTGAGCGCAATGGCCGTTGGGGCTTCTGGAAGTGCTTTGACCGGCTACGCCTGGACGGCCGGCCATGGAACCACAAGCGGGTTTGGCGGGTGTACTGCGAGCTGGGGCTGAACATCCGCCGCCGAATGAACCGCCGCATTCCCAATCGAGAACCCGTGCCGCTGGCTGCGGGTTCGTACGTCAATCAGGGGTGGGCCTTGGACTTCATGAATGACGTGCTTTACGACGGTCGCCGGTTCCGAACGTTCAACGTGATCGACGAGGCCGACCGCGAGGCGCTTACCATCCAGGTGGGCCAATCGCTGCCGGCCTCGATGCTGATTCGCACTATGGACCGGCTGGTGGACTGGTACGGCCCGCCGCTGTCGATTCGCATGGACAACAGAGACCGAACAGTATGTGGACTACGTCTTCTTTGCTGACGTCAGAGCGAAGGACCCCAGGTTCAGCAATCGATGGATTGCTCATTGGAGAGCACAGAGGCTTGTTCCGCGTTGACAAGGAATCGATGGCCGTGTCCTTGCTGCGAGCTATGAACGGCGATAACGAAGACGCCAGGTTTAAGAAGGCTGCAGGCAAAGTGCTCAGTGAGTGGCGGCGTCTCGGTACACCTCCAAAGGCTACGCAGTTCGCAAGCGGCTAAGGTCCGCTGGCAGCCTGAAGCGCCCACCCGCGGGCGCCAGCTCACCCAGCGCGAGTGGAGTCAAGCACATGGACATCCCCTCCGCCATCATCAAAGAAAAAAGCCCCTGACTCTTTACGAATCAGAGGCTTGTGCGCGTCATCAGACGGAAAGTCCGGCGCTATCCAGCATCTCCGTCCAGCGAATTCAAGACCTGTCCGGCTAAAACCGTCATCTAACAAACCGGCAGATCAAACGTCAATATTCGCCGCCCTCAGCGCATTCTGCTCAATGAACTCACGCCGCGGCTCGACCTCATCACCCATCAGCATCGTGAACACGCGATCGGCCTCGATCGCATCCTCGATCTGCACGCGCAACAGGCGACGAACCGTCGGATCCATCGTCGTCTCCCACAGCTGTTCCGGGTTCATCTCACCCAGGCCCTTGTAGCGCTGGCGGCCGACGCTGGATTCCGCCTGCGTCATCAGCCAAGCCATCGCGGCGCGGAAGTCGCCGACCTTGGATTCCTTGGCCTTCTCGCCCTCGCCCTTGCGGATCACAGCCTCTTCGGTGACCAGACCCTTGAAGGTCTTGCCCGCCGTGGCCAGCACCTCGTAGTCCGCGCCGTGCACGAAGTCCGCGGTGATGATGCTCGATCGCACATTGCCGTGATGGCGGCGCGAGATGCGCAGCAGCAGCTTGTCGGTGCGAGGATCGGTCTCTGCCGTCACGGTGGCGTCGTGCAGTTGGGACTGCAGCGCGGTGGCGGCGATGTCGGCTGCATCCTTGGTGTCGAGGTTGATCGCCAGGCCGGAGGCCAGCAGGTGCAGCGCTTCGCCGTCCATCCAGGCGGAAAGGCGCTGGATCACGTTCTGCGCGGCGACGTACTGGCGCGCCTTGCCTTCCAGGTCTTCACCCTTGAGCACTGGCCCATTGCCCACGCCCGCGGTGTGCAGCTCGGCATCGTTGAGCGCGACCTTCAACAGGAAGCCATCGAGCTCATGGCCGTCCTTCAGGTACTGCTCCTGCTTGCCGACCTTCACCTTGTAGAGCGGCGGCTGCGCAATGTAGATGTGGCCGCGCTCGACCAGCTCCGGCATCTGCCGGTAGAAGAAGGTCAGCAGCAGCGTGCGGATGTGGGCACCGTCCACGTCCGCGTCGGTCATGATGATGATGCGGTGGTAGCGAAGCTTGTCCGGATTGAAGTCGTCGCTGCCGGCGCCGCGGCCGATGCCGGTGCCCAGCGCCGTGATCAGCGTGATGATTTCGTTGCTGGTCAGCAGCTTCTCGTAGCGCGCTTTCTCGACGTTCAGGATCTTGCCGCGCAGCGGCAGGATCGCCTGGAACTTGCGGTCGCGGCCCTGCTTGGCGGATCCGCCGGCGGAGTCACCCTCCACGATGTAGATCTCGCACAGGGCGGGATCCTTCTCCTGGCAGTCGGCGAGCTTGCCGGGCAGGCCCAGGCCGTCCAGCACGCCCTTGCGACGCGTCATTTCGCGGGCCTTGCGGGCCGCCTCGCGGGCGCGGGCGGCGTCCAGGATCTTGCCGCAGATGGTCTTGGCATCCAGCGGGTTCTCGAGCAGGTAGTCGGTCAGCAGGCGCGAGACGATGTCTTCCACCGGCGCGCGCACTTCGCTCGACACCAGCTTGTCCTTGGTCTGCGAGCTGAACTTCGGCTCCGGCACCTTGACGCTGACCACGCAGGCCAGGCCTTCGCGCATGTCGTCGCCGGCGACCTCGACCTTGGCCTTCTTGGCCAGCTCGTTGTCTTCGATGTACTTGTTGATCACCCGTGTCATCGCCGCGCGCAGGCCGGTCAGATGGGTGCCGCCGTCACGCTGCGGAATGTTGTTGGTGAAGCACAGGACGTTTTCATTGAACCCGTCGTTCCACTGCATCGAGACCTCCACACCAATGTTGGTGCCCTGGTCCGAGAGCTTGTCGCCCTGCGCATGGAAGATGTTGGGATGCAGCGTCGTCTTGCCCTTGTTGATGAACTCGACGAAGCCCTTCACGCCGCCCGCGTAGGCGAAGTTGTCTTCCTTGTTGTTGCGCTCGTCGACCAGGCGGATCTTCACGCCGTTGTTCAGGAACGAGAGCTCACGCAGGCGCTTGGCCAGGATGTCGTAGTGGAACTCGCTGTTCTGGGTGAAGATCTCGGTGTCGGGCAGGAAGTGGACTTCCGTGCCGCGCTTGTCGGTCTCGCCGACCACGCGCATCGGGCTGGTCTCGAAGCCGTCGCGGACTTCGATCAGGCGATCCTGCGGGATGCCCTTCTTGAATTCGATCTGATGGACCTTGCCCTCGCGGCGCACCGTCAGGCGCAGCGTCTTGGACAGCGCATTCACGCAGGACACGCCCACGCCGTGCAGACCGCCCGAGACCTTGTAGCTGTTCTGGTTGAACTTGCCGCCGGCATGCAGCTCGGTCAGCGCGATCTCGGCGGCCGAGCGCTTGGGCTCGTGCTTGTCGTCCATCTTCACGCCGGTCGGGATGCCGCGGCCGTTGTCGATGACGGAGATCGAATTGTCGGTGTGGATCGTGACGACGATGTCGTCGCAGTAGCCCGCGAGCGCCTCGTCGATGGAGTTGTCGACGACCTCGAAGACCAGGTGATGCAGGCCTGTGCCGTCGGACGTGTCGCCGATGTACATGCCGGGGCGCTTGCGGACCGCCTCCAGGCCTTCCAGGATCTGGATGCTGGACTCGCCGTAACCCGTGCCGTCGCCTTGCGGTGCGGGCACGGGGGTGTTCTCGGTATTCGGAGTGTCGCTCATCAGGGGGTACTCGAGGCCGCCACGCGGCCGTTTGTCAATCTGGCTAGAACCCCCGCCTGGCGGGGGCAGGGGATGCGCGACCCACCGCTCCCGACGAGGAGCGACCGGTGCGCAACGACCTTAAATCCTCATCGGCATGACCACGTACTTGAAGCCGGCGTGATCCGGGATGCTCAGCAGCGCGCTGGACGAACTGTCGTTCAGATCGATGCGCACCATGTCCTGGCTCATGTTGGCCAGCACGTCCATCAGGTAGGTCACATTGAAACCGGTTTCGATCTGGTCGCCGCCGTAGTCAATCTCGATCTCTTCCTTGGCCTCTTCCTGCTCGGCATTGCTGGAGGCAATCGACAGCAGACCCGGATCGAAGGCTAGGCGCACCGCCTTGAACTTCTCGCTGGTCAGGATGGCGGCGCGTTGCAACGCGGCCAGCAGTTGCTGACGGCCCAGGATGACGTGGAACTTGTGGTTCTTCGGGATGACACGGTTGTAGTCGGGGAACTTGCCCTCGACCAGCTTGGTCACGAATTCCATGCCGCTGAAGCTGAACTTGGCCTGATTGCCGGCAAAGCGCATCTCGATGGGCGCGTTTTCTTCCTCGCCCTTGCCGCCGTCCTTCAGCAGGCGCATCAGCTCCAGCACCGTCTTGCGGGGCAGGATCACTTCCTGCTTGGGCATTTCGGTGTCGGTTTCGGCCTGGGCCAGGCCCAGGCGGTGGCCGTCGGTGGCGACCAGCGTCAGCGTCTTGCCTTCGGCGACGAACAGGATGCCGTTCAGGTAGTAGCGGATGTCATGCACCGCCATCGCGAAGTGGACCTGGTTGATCAGTCCCTTGAGCGTCTTCTGCGGCACGCTGAACGCCGGGCCGAAGTCGGCGGCTTCCTGCACCAGCGGGAAGTCGTCGGCCGGCAGCGTCTGCAGCGTGAAGCGGCTCTTGCCGCCCTGCAGGGTCATCTTGCTCTGGTTGGAGGTCAGGCTGACGGTCTGGTCCGAGGGCATCGAACGCAGGATGTCGATCAGCTTGCGTGCGCCCACTGTGGTCGAGAAGTCGCCCGCGTCGCCATCGAACTCGACGGTCGTGCGGACCTGGATCTCCAGATCGCTGGTGGTCAGCTCCACCTGCGGGCCTTGCTTGCGGATCAGCACATTGGCCAGGATAGGCAGGGTGTGGCGCCTCTCCACAATGCCGGACACGGCCTGCAGTGCGGCAAGCACTTTGTCCTGGCTGGCTTTCAACACGATCATGTCAACCTCTCTCCACTGTTGGCTGTTCGGGCGAACGCGGCATTTTCGCTGATGGCCGAGTGATTTTTCGTCATCCCTTCAGCGTCTGCTCCAGCACGTGCAACTGCTGGTTCAGTTCGGTGTTCTTCTGGCGCTCACCGCCGATCTTGCGAACCGCATGCAACACCGTGGTGTGGTCGCGGCCGCCAAACAGCTCGCCGATCTCCGGCAGGCTCTTCTGGGTCAGTTCCTTGGCCAGGTACATCGCGATCTGGCGCGGGCGGGCAATGCTGGCCGGGCGCTTCTTCGAATACATGTCCGCGACCTTGATCTTGTAGAAATCGGCCACGGTCTTCTGGATGTTCTCCACCGAGATCTGCCGGTTCTGGATCGACAGCAGGTCCTTCAGCGCCTCGCGGGCCAGCTGAATGTTGATTTCCTTGTGCGAGAAGCGGCTGTAGGCCAGCACCTTTCGCAGGGCACCTTCCAGTTCCCGGACGTTGGCGCGCACATTCTTGGCGATGAAGAACGCCACATCCTCAGGCATCGGCGCGCCCTCGGCGTCAGCCTTCTTGATCAGGATGGCGACCCGCATTTCCAACTCGGGCGGCTCGATGGCCACCGTCAGACCGGCGTCGAAGCGGCTGGTCAGGCGCTCGTCGATGTCGACCAGCCCCTTGGGGTAGGTGTCGCTGGTCATGATGATGTGGGCCCGCTTGGCCAGCAGCGCCTCAAAGGCGTTGAAGAATTCTTCCTGCGTGCGGTCCTTGCCGGCGAAGAACTGCACATCATCGATCAGCAGCAGGTCCAGCGAGTGGTACTTGGCCTTGAGCTCGTCGAAGGTCTTGCGCTGGTAGTTCTTGACGACGTCCGAGATGAACTGCTCCGCATGCAGATACAGCACGCGCGCATCCGGGCGATCCTTCAGCAGCGCATTGCCGACCGCATGGATCAGGTGGGTCTTGCCCAGGCCGACGCCGCCATAGATGAACAGCGGGTTGTACATCTGGCCGGGCGCGCCGGCCACGTGCAGGGCCGCCGTGCGGGCCATCTGGTTGGCGCGGCCAGGCACCAGCGTGTCGAAGGTCAGGCTGGAGTTGATGCGGTGACGGGTGGCGCTGGGCGGCAGATTCTGCGGCGCCATCGGCGCCATGTTGCTGATCAGGCCGGCCGCAGTGGGCGGATTCATGGGCGCGGCCGCTGGCGTGGGACGTGCGCGGGCGGCGGATGAGGCCGTCTCGGCGCCGGGGGCCGCGTTCGGGCCGCTGCGCAGGCCGTGCTGCTGCAGCACCTGGCCCATGCCCAGGGCTGGCGCGCTGTTGCGCGGCAGCGGGACGATCGGTTCGCGCGGGGCGAGCGCCAGTTCCAGCCGGGCGGGCTTGCCGGCGAGTTCGCTCAGGATGGTTTCGATGCGGCTGGCGTACTGGCTGCGGATCCAGTCCAGCTTGAAGCGATTGGGCACGCGCAGCGACACCAGGACGGCGTCATCGCCGTTCTTTTCTTGCATGTGGACCACTTCCGCTGCGGGCAGCGGGCGGATCCAGGTGTTGAATTGCTGTTCAGGCAGTTCGGCGGCCAGCCGTTCGCAGCCGCGCTGCCACAGGGCCGCCCCTGACAAGTCTGCGCTCATTGTGGAAAACTTATTCTTCGAGCGGCCAGATTGTACTGACCCGAGGCCGCGGAACCAAGGTTATCCACAGATTTTTTGGCGGGGTCAAGCCCAGGTATTCCCCCGCCGATGCCGGGCTTGTGCCGCGCCTGCATTGACCGACCAACGAATCTTTGCTGTAATCGCGGGTTTTCCGGACGCCCGGACGTCAATGCGTGGGCCTCCGATTCGCTTCCAAGAGTCGTGCCCTCC